>OZ220732.1:0-3000000 GCA_965116905.1 Longimicrobiales bacterium
ACGGGCCCGTGAGGTCGACGACCGCGATCTGGCCGTCGCCGCTGAGCGCGACGTACGCGGTGTCGCCGTCCGCGCTGAAGCGGATGCCGTGCGGGGCGGCGCCGACTTCGATCGTCGCGCCGATACCGTAGGGACCCGTGCCGCCTGTCGGGTCGTTGGCGGCGCAACCCGACGCCGCGGCGCACAGGGCGGCCGTTGCGGCCAGCCGGGTCGCGGTCCGGGCCAGCCGGGTCGCGGTCCGCCGTCGTCGCAGGTGCAGATCTCGTGTGATCAACGTCTTCCGCCCTCCGTCCAGGGTGCCCGGCATGATACCGTCCCGCCCGGCCGGAGTCACGCCCCACTGGCGCGGACCCCGTGCCCGAACCACAATGCCTTGAGCGCAGGCGGAAACCGGAACGAGTGTGGTGTCCCGGAGACAACACCTGCCCGCCGCGACAACGCCGACCCACCGGAAGGAGCAGACCCGGATGACAGCTCACTCGCATACACCTGCCCGCCGGGGCGCCACCGTGCTCGCCCCGCTCGCGGCCACCGCGATCGTCCTGCTTGCCGCCGCCGTCCAGCCTGCCGAGGCTCAGCGTCCCGCCCCCGGCTCCGAGGCTGCCGCGTACGTCGCCGTCGACGCTGGCGCCGTGGCCTTGCAGGGCGTCACCCTGCTCGACGGCACCGGCGCACCCGCCGCACGCAACCAGACCGTCGTCATCGAGGGCACGCGGATCACCGCCGTCGGCGCCGCAGGCGACGTGGCGATCCCCGACGGCGCCCAGGTGATGGATCTGGACGGCCACACGGTCATGCCCGGGATGGTCGGCCTCCATAACCACCTCTTCTACATGGCTGCGGGCGGCCGGATGCATCCGATGAGCTACACCGGCCAGCGGCTCTATCTGGGTTCGGGGGTCACGACGATCCGGACGACGGGGAGTCTTGCGACGTATGCCGAGCTCAACCTGAAGGACGAGATCGAGCGCGGGCTGCAGCCGGGACCGCGGATTCACATCACCGCGCCATACATGACCGGGAACGAGAGCCTCAACATCATGACGCGGTTCAGGAGCCCCGAGCAGGCGCGACGCTTCGTACGCTACTGGGCGGCCGAGGGCGCGACGTGGCTGAAGGCCTACACCACGATCAGCGGCGAGGATCTGGCCGCGGCGATCGACGAGGCGCACAAGATGGGACTTAAGGTGACGGGGCACCTGTGTTCGATCAGCTTCATCGAGGCGGTCGAGCTGGGGATCGACAACATCGAGCACGGACTGCGAACCAACAGCGACTACGTGCCGGACAAGGTTAAGGACGAGTGTCCGGCGGATCTGTGGGACCACGCCGAAGCGGTGGACGTGGAAGGGCCCGAGGTGGCGGCGACGTTCGATGCGATGATCGAGAACGGCGTGGCGATGACGTCGACCATGGCCGTATACGAGCTGTTCGTGCAGGGGCGGCCGACGCGTGACGCGCGGACGCTGGCCGCGATGGCTCCGTCGGTGCGGGAGGACTACCTGGCCGCAAAGGCGCAGATCGACGAGATCGGGCGCCCGGAGGCCGGGTTCCTCAACGCGATGGCCTACGAGAAGGCGTTTCACGACGCCGGGGGCGTTCTGGCCTCAGGCGTGGACCCGACCGGCAACGGAGGCGCGCTGGCGGGCTATGGGGACCAGCGCAACTACGAGCTCTTCATCGAGGCGGGGTTCTCGCCCGAGGAGGCCGTGCGGGTGCTGAGCGCGAACGGCGCGCGCGTGCTGGACGTGTTCGACGACCTGGGCACGGTGGAGGCGGGCAAGCTCGCGGATCTCGTGGTGATGCGGGGCGACCTGACCGCGGACCCGGCGGTGGTCCGCGAGGTGACCGTCGTGTTCAAGGACGGTATCGGCTATGATTCGCCCGCGATGCTGAACGATGTGAACGGGCGGGTGGGAATCAACTAGCGCGAGTGGGAATCAGCCAGCGCGAGTGGGAATCAACCAGGGAGATGGAAGAATGACGTTGACAGAGATTGCCAAGGCCGGTGCGTGCGGCTGCGCGGTGCTGGCGGGTGCCACCGCCGCGCTCACCGCCTCCAGCCTGACGGCCCAACGCCCGGTAGAAGGCTCCGCCGCAGCCGGCTATGCCGTCGTGGACGCCGAGGCCGTCGCGCTGACCGGGGTGACGCTGATCGATGGCACGGGCACGCCTGCGCGCAATGGACAGACGGTCGTGATTCGGGGCAGCCGCATCGGGGCGGTGGGTCCCGACGGGCAGGTGGACATCCCGGCGGGCGCCGAGGTCATGGACATGTCCGGCCACACGGTCATTCCCGGGATGATCGGGCTGCACAATCACCTCTTCTACACCGCGGCGGGAGGGCGGTCGGCGCAGCTCACCTACAGCGCGCCGAGGCTGTACCTGGGCAGCGGCGTCACTTCCGTGCGCACCACGGGGAGTCGGCAGCCGTACGCGGAACTCAACCTTCGCGCCGAGATCGAGGCCGGCAGGACGCCGGGGCCGCGCATCCACATCACGGCGCCGTACATCACGGCGGGTGGCGGCATCTCGGGGATGACCATGCTGGAGTCGCCCGAGCAAGCCCGCCGTTTCGTGCGGTATTGGGCGGCCGAGGGCGCGACCTGGCTGAAGGCGTACACCAATATCCGCACCGAGGAGCTGAGCGCCGCGATCGACGAGGCCCACAGACAGGGGATCAAGGTCACGGGGCACCTCTGCTCGATCAGCTTCACCGAGGCGGTCGCGCTGGGGATCGACAACATCGAGCACGGCCTGGCCACCAACAGCGATTATACGCCCGGGCGCGGCAGGGACGAGTGTCCGCCGGGTCTGTGGGACGACGCCACCGCGATCGACGTGGACGGGCCGGAAGCGCAGGCGACCTTCCAGGCGATGATCGACGCGGACGTGGCCATGACCTCCACGCTGGCGGTCTACGAACTCTTCATCCAGGGCAGGCCCACGCGGGATCAGCGCTCCCTGGACGCGATGTCGCCCGCGGTGCGCGAGGACTACCTGGCGGCCAAGGCCCAGGTCGACGAGATCGGGCGCTCGCCGGACGAGTTCCAGAACGCCATCGCCTACGAGAAGGCCTTCTACGATGCGGGCGGCGTGCTCGCAGCGGGTGTCGACCCCACGGGCAACGGCGGCGCGCTTCCCGGCTATGGGGACCAGCGCAACTACGAGCTGCTCTCGGAGGGCGGGTTCGCCCCACATGAGGTGGTCCAGGTGCTCAGCGCCAACGGGGCGCGCGTGCTCGACGTGTTCGATGACCTGGGGACCGTGGAGGCGGGCAAGATCGCCGACCTCGTGGTGATGAGCGGCGACCTCACGACGGACCCCTCGGTGATCCGCAACGTGACGATCGTCTTCAAGGACGGGGTCGGGTACGACTCGCCAGGCATGCTGGAGGACGTGCGGGGCCGGGTGGGGATCAGCGAGTGAGGAGCCTGAGGTCGGCGACGAGGTGCCGGGCCGTGTCCCGGGTTGCCCTGCGCGCGGAAGCCGCCGTAGACTTTTTCTTCCGGATCAATCCGGCGTTCGCCGAAATTGTCGTATCACCGTCCGAAATTGTCGTACACTGTCCGAAATTGTCGTAACCTCAACCGGAATTGTCGCATGACGCGCCTTCGCACGACCACGAGTCTGTTCGCAACCCTTGCCACCGTAGCCCTGGCCGCCTCGTGCGGCGGCGATGGCGGAACAACGGTTCCTCCGGTTGATCCCCCCGCACCACAGAACCGTGCTCCCGTCGCGCAGGGCTCGATCGGGGCCCTCACCATCGCCGTCGGAGCTTCGGTCACGACGAACGTCGCGTCGAACTTCAACGATCCCGATGGGGATGCGCTCACCTATTCGGCAGCCACTTCGGACGCCGCCGTGGCCACCGCGACCGTGTCGGGCAGTCAGGTCACCGCCACCGGCGTGGCAGCCGGCACCGCGACCATCACGATCACGGCGCGCGACCCGGGCGGCCTGACCGCGACGCAGACGATGGCGGTCACGGTGGAGGCCGTGAACAGCCCGCCAACGATCACCGGCACGGTGGAGGACCAGACCCTGAATGTCGGCGATACCTTCACCGCCGATGTCGCCGGGTTGTTCACCGACCCCGACGGAGACGCGCTCACCTTCGCCGCGACCAGTTCCGACGCGGCCGTGGCAACCGCATCGGTTTCCGGAGACACGTTGACGGTCGAGGCGGTAGCGGAGGGCAGCGCTAGCGTGACGGTCTCGGCCACGGATACCGGGGACCTCTCCGCCGAGGTCGCCTTCACGGTGACGGTCGAGCAGCCCAACCGGGCGCCGGAGGTTGCCGACGCGATCCCGGCGCAGACGCTGCAGATCGGCGACACCGTCCCGCTGGTCGTGTCCATGTACTTCACGGATCCCGACGGCGATGAACTCAGCTACGAAGCCGTCAGTTCGGTGACGGACGTCGTCGAGGCGTTGGCGATGGGCGACACGGTGCAGCTCGCGGCCATCACGGCGGGCAGCGCGACCGTGGCCGTGACCGTCAGCGACCCCGAGGGGCTGACCGCCGAGCAGGAGTTCTCGGTCACGGTGCAGCCGCCCGCGAACCGCGCGCCCGAGGAGGCCGACTCGATTCCCGCTCACGACGTGGTCGTGGACAGCGCGGTCGTACTCGACATGTCCGCGTACTTCACCGATCCCGACGGCGACGATCTGACGTACTCCGCCGAAACCTCGGATGCGGCGATCGCGACCGCCTCCGTCGACGGGTCCGTGGTGACCACCACCGGCGTTTCGGCGGGCGAGGAAGGCGTACAGATGGTGACGCTGATGGTGACGGCAACCGATCCGGCGGGGCTCTCCGTTACGCAGGAGGTGGACGTGGTCGTGTCCTCCGAGAGCTATGAGGTGTGGGAAGGGCTGGCGATCAATGACATGGGGGTGGTCACGGCCTTGGGAGGGACGATACAGCTCACCGGATGCTTCAGCCTGCAGCTAGTGAACGTGTTCGCCAGTAATCTGGGGATACAGACGATCCACTGGACCGAATGGCAGATCAGAAAGGGCACCGGGTGGGTGCGGGTTCCCGGGACCCGAAAAGAGCCGACGACGGAGGACGAGGACGCGATCTGCGGATACGAGGACCTTGCGGACCGCGAAGACGGGACCCCCGGTCCCGCGCCCGCGGGTACCTACCGCGTCGTTGGCGAGGTAACAATCGCCGAAGAGGGGATGGACCCCGTCCGCATCCGTCGGAAGACCGAGAACGAGTTCACGCACGATCCCGGGAGCTGAGCAGACGATTCGGCCGACACGATCTCGCTGCGCTGCGGCGCTCGCGGTGGCGGCCACGGCGTGGGTCCTCGCCTGCGATAATCCGCAGCCGCCGGTTCTGTGCGGATCGGTCCCCGAGCAGACGATCACGGTGGGCGAGTCGGTTACGGTGGACCTGTGCTTCGACGACCCCAACGGGGAGATGCTCGACCACAGTGTAGTGAGTTCGGATCCCGGGGTGGCGACGGCCGTCGCGGCCGGGAGCACGGTGACGGTCACGGCGGTCTCGCCGGGCGTCGCCCTGGTGACGATGATCGCCACCGACCCGACCGGCCTGAAGGCGCAGCAGAGCTTCCGCGTGGTGGTGCCGAACCGGTCGCCGACAGCCGTGGGCACGATTTCCGACCGCGAGCTGATGGTCGGCGACTCGGCCACGCTCGACGTGGCACCGTTCTTCAGTGAGCCGGACGGGCAACAACTCGGCTACGCGGTGGCGGTCTCGGATTCGAGCCGTCTGACAGCCACGGTGGAGGCGGCCGTGCTGACCATCATGGCGGTGGCGAAGGGGGACGTGGTGGTAACCGTGACGGCAGCGGATCCGGGCGGTCTCTCGGCCACGCAGAGCTTCGTGGTAACGGTACCCAACCGCCCCCCGGTCGCGGTTGACTCGATAGCGGCCACGATCATCGAAGTCGACCGCGCCGACTCCCTGGATGTCGCCCCGTTCTTCACGGATCCGGACGGGGACTCGCTGTCCTACGCGGCCACCGTGTCGGACAGTACACTGGCGTCGGCGGAAGTGACGGGGAGCACCGTGATCGTGACGGCGCTCGCGAAGGGCGAGGCGGAGATCTCGGTGACCGCCATCGACGACGAGGGGTTGTCGGCGGAGCAGCGCTTTACGGTGACCGTGCCAAACCGGCCGCCGCTGGTGGCGGACACGATTCCAGCGCGGACACTCTTCAAGGACGAGGCCGACACGCTCGCCCTGGCGCGGTTCTTCACCGATCCCGACGGTGACGCGCTGACCTGGGACGCCGAGGCGTCGGACCGCGGCGTGGTGGCGCTCGAAGTGTCGGCGGCCGAGGGCACACTCGTTGTGACCGCCGTGGGCCAGGGGGAGTCGGAAGTGACGGTGACCGCTGCCGACCCCGAGGGCCTGACCGCCGCGCAGAGCTTCCTGGTCACCGTACCGAACCGGGGACCGGTCGTCGCGGACGAGATTCCCGCGCAGACGCTCCTCCAGCCCGAAACGGGGCCGCTGGACCTTCGACACCACTTCAGCGACCCCGACGGCGATGCCCTCACGTACACTGCCGAGACGACGAACAGCAGCGTGGCCGGGGCGGTTGTCGCGGGACCGCTACTGACCCTGCAGGCCGGAGCACGGGGCGAGGCCACGGTCACCGTAACCGCCACCGATCCCGGTGGCCTTTCGGCGAGTCAGAGCTTCGCGGTCACGGTGCCGAATCGCGCGCCGATCGTGACCACCCCGATCCCGGAACAGACCATCCGGTCGGAGCGACCCACCACGGTCGACCTTTCGGCCCACTTCGACGACCCCGACGGCGACGCCCTGACGTATACGGCGAGCGCGCGTTCGACGACCGTGGTCGGGGTTACCGTACAAGGGACGAGCGTCGTTCTGCGCCCGAGAGCGAAGGGGACGACCCGGGTGCGTGTGACCGCCGCCGATCCCAGCGGCCTCACGGCCGAGCAGAGCTTCGCCGTGATCGTAGCCAATCGGGCGCCGACGGCGGTCGGGCGGCTCCGGGACCTCACTGTCGTCCAGGACGAAACCCGGACGTTCCGGATCTCGGCCTATTTCTCCGATCCGGACGGGGATGTCCTCACCTACTCGGCGACCACCGCCGATCCCGGGGTCGCCCGCGCATCCGTCTCGGGCACCACCGTAACGCTCAGGGGCGTGACGACCGGGGAGACCACGCTGACGCTGACGGCTACCGACCCCGAGGGTCTCACGGCCACACAGACCTCGCGGCTCACGGTCACCGGCCGCGGCGGGGGCGCCGGCTTCAGCCTCAGCATCGAGTACCTCTCTTCGGCCCCCGCCGCCGTAAGAACCGCGATTGAAAACGCGGCTTCGCGCTGGGAGTCGATCCTGTCCGCCACGGATTTCACGGATGTGACCGCGAACTCGACCTTCACGTGCACGCTCACGGGAGTCAGCTACACCCTTTCCGCCGGCACGTTCGTGGACGACATCGTGATTGCCGTGGGTACCGGCGAAATCGATGGCGGAGGATCGCCGAGCATTGCGGCGAAGGCCGGGCTCTGCGCGGTCCGAACGGGGAGCGATACGCCCGCCGTCGGCGTCATAGTCTTCGACAGCGCCGACCTCGACAAACTCGAGAGGGCCGGTCTTCTGACGTCCGTGGCGATCCATGAGATCGGACACATCCTCGGCATCGGCCTCACTTCCGACTGGGCGGATTTGATTCGGGGCACTTCCGGCGCCGACCCGGACCCGCACTTTGCCGGAACGCGTGCCACCGCCGCCTTCAACGCCGCCGGGGGCCGGGGCTACGGGGGTGCCAAAGTGCCGGTGCAGAGTGCCGGCGACACCGGCCATTGGCGGGAGTCGGTCCTGGGTCATGAGGTCATGACGCCCAGCCTGCGGAGTGGGACGGCCAGCCCACTGAGTGCGATCACTGTCCAGGCGCTCGCGGACATGGGGTACCGCGTCAATGCGTCGCTCGCAACCGCATTCACACTGGCCTCCGGCCACGCCGCCGACCTCGCCGGGCCGGCTCATACGGTCGACCTGCACGGCGACTTCGAGCGCGGACCGGTCATGGTGATCGACGGAGACGGCAACGTTGTGCGGGTGATTCCGGGACCCGAGCGGCCACCGGCCGACCCCCGGCAACCGCCCCGGCAGGCCAACCGGCCCGGCGGGCGCTAACCCCATGCCGCGCCGATTCCGCTTCTCCGTCCCGCACCCGCTGGTCCTGCTCACCGCGTGCGTCATCCTGGCGGCGATCGCCAGTCACGTGCTGCCGGCGGGCGAATACGAGCGCCGCGACGACGAGGCCACCGGACGCAGCGTTGTCGTCGCGGGCACCTATCACGAGGTCGACCCGAGCCCGGTCAGCCTCTTCGACGCCATCGTAGCGCTCCCACGCGGCATGGCCGACGCCGCCGAAGTCATCTTCCTGGTCTTTCTCATCGGCGGCGCGTTCACCGTCGTGGACGAGACCGGCGCGCTCAAGCGCGGCGTCACCTCGCTAATCCGGTCACTCAGGGGGCGGGACCTGCTCGTGATCCCGATTGTGTCGCTGTTCTTCGCGACGGGGGGCGTCGTCGAGAACATGCAGGAGGAGATCATCCCGCTGATCCCCGTGCTCCTCATACTCACCCGCAGGCTCGGCTTCAAGCCGATGGTGGCCGTTGCGATGAGCGCGGGGGCCGCGTTCGTGGGATCGGCCTTCAGCCCCATCAACCCCTTCCAGGTGGCTATCGCGCAACAGTTGGCGGAGCTGCCGCTGATGTCGGGCGCGGCCTTCCGGATCGTCTTCCTGTTGATCGCGTTGACTTTCTGGATCGGGATGACGATGCGCCATGCGCGGCGGACCCGGGATTCTGGCGCACGCAGGGATGAAAGCGGGGACGGCGCCGGGACGAACGAGGGCGTGCGGCCCGCCGACCTGGGCATCTTCACCCTCGTGCTCGGTACCTTTGCCGTCGTTGTCGTGGGGATGATGCGCTGGCACTGGGGGTTCAACGAGCTGTCCGCCGCGTTCTTCATCATGGGTGTGATCGTGGGCCTGCTGTCGGGGATGAGGATCGGCGGCACCGCCGAGGCGTATGTGCGCGGCTTCCGCAGCATGGCCTACGCCGGCCTGCTGATCGGGTTCTCGCGCGCCATCTACGTGGTGCTGCAGGACGGGCGCGTCGTGGACACGATCGTGCACGCCATGTTCACGCCGCTCGAAGGCCTGCCCGTACTCGCCTCCAGCGTCGGCATGGTTGCGGCCCAGACAGCCATTCACGTGCCGGTGCCGAGCGTAAGCGGGCAGGCCGTGTTGACCATGCCGCTCCTGGTGCCGCTCTCCGACCTGCTCGGGATGTCGCGGCAGGTCACCGTGCTGGCCTACCAGTACGGCGCGGGGCTATGCGAGCTGCTCACCCCCACGAACGGCGCGCTGATGGCGATCCTCGCGTCGGCCGGGATCCGATACGAGGACTGGGTCCGCCACGCGTTCCCGCTCTACCTGGGGCTGGTCGCGCTCGCCCTGGGAGCGATCGCGCTGGCGCTGACGATCGGGTTGCAGTAGCGGACCGGTTGGGTCAGGACTGCTGCGCCGGGAAGCACCGCCTGTACAGATCCTCCGCCACCTGCGCCTCACGCTGCGAAAGGCGCGCGAACTCGCGGGTGCGCGCTCGATTCGACAACGTACCGTTGTTCTGCCGAAGAAAGCTCACCAGGAGGGTAACCGTCCTTTCGGGCATGTCCGCGATTTCGTCCTGAACACGTCGCGAGAACTCGTCGTATCCCTCGAGGTACGCGACTTCACGGGGGAGATCCAGGGTCACCGTCTCTTCGACACACTTGTAGAGGAACTCGGCGTGCGGCGTAGCGTCGAAGAAGCGGTAGTAGTCCCCGGTGTCGTTCAGGACTTCGACGTTGCGCCCCGTGGTCGGGCGCCACTCGACCAGGCGAAGCAACTGCAGCGAATAGCTCGACAGGACCTCACGGTATTCCGCGATCCGCCTCAGCATCGGGACGCTGACGGGGAAGACCAGATTCGGCGGGTTGTAGCCCGCCCGGGCCAGCAAGTGATGGATCAGCCAGCGATGAAGGCGTCCGTTTCCGTCCTCGAACGGATGAATGTAGACGAATCCGAACGACAGGGCCGCCGCCGCCACCACGGGATCCAGCGGTGCCGCCAGGGCCCGCCGCGCGTAGTCCACGAGCCCCTGCATCAGCCCGCGAAGATCCTCCGGGCGGGCGCTGATGTGCACCGGAATGGGGTCCATGGTCCTCCGGTCGCGCTCGCCGATCCATCCGCCCTCGGTGCGCAGGCCCAGGGTCACGAACCTGTCATCGCCAATGACGATCTTCTGGAGGCGGGCGAGTTCGTCGACACCAGGATCGTTCCGTCCCGCTTCCGCGATGGCCTGACCCCAGCGCAGCTGTCGGCTGTGGGGTGGGCGCTCCCCTTCGATCTGAGAGGACGCCTTGCTGTCTTCGAGAAGAAGAAACGCGGCGGCGCGGCGAACGATATCGGAGTGGGTCCGCCCCATGACCCTTCGAGCCTCCGCCTCGAGCCGCCTGTCTACAAAGCTGTCCAGTTGGGACGTCCGGCGAACCATCGGGCAGAACTGCCTGGTACCGGGAAGATTGTCCCGAACCCGGTGACGCCGTGAGAGCGGCCCGCTTTCTGGAGCAAACTGCAGCCTGGGGTTCACGACCGGAACGGCCTTCACCTTGCCGCAGTCCGGCAGGTCCAGCCGCGTCTCCATGAGCCATTCGTACAGAAACCAGATCCGGCGGCTGTATGCGCCGGTGGGCTTGGCGCGCACGATGGCAACCACCTCGGCCGCTTCGATTCGTCGGAAGAGAGCCCGCAATACCGAGAGGCTCACACCCTCCCACTTGAGAGCGAATTCGAGCTGGCCGCCGAGGCTCTTCCTGGGGGCAACACCGGGGGCGAACATCCGCCACTCGTGCGTAGACACGGGGTGACGACGCCTGGCGATCGCCGCCAGACGCGACGGCAGCGGAACCGGCAGGTCGTACTCGGCGACAAGTGCCGCGTAGCCAGCTGGCGTCCCTGGTTCGGGCAGTGCCCGTCCAGGGAAGTTCCTGGCGGAAACCGTCAACTCACAGATCTCCCCATCTGTCAGTGGATCTTCACAGAGTGGGGGATATTATCACATATCAGCTATTTTTGCAATAAATAATCACAGCCCGAAGGTTTCTGCCAGATCCCGCTACCGGTTCGAGCTCCCGCTTCCGCCGGCCGCGGCCTGTTCCTCCACGAAGCCCCGCGCCTCGTCGAGCCCCGCGATGCCGCTGCGTTCCTCCCACAGCGCAGCCACCTTCGAGTAGTTCTCGAGCGCGACCATCGTGTTGCCCATCGCGGCGTTCGCCCGGGCCAGGCCCAGAAGCGAGCGCGGGCGGCCGGCCATGCGCATCAGCGACGTCTCGAACATCTCCGCGGCCTCCTCGGGCCGGTCGAGTTCGAGGAGCAGCTCGCCATAGAGCTCGTGCACGGGCTTCACCGGGTTGGCGGAGCCGCGCGGCGGCGCCATGGCCTCGACCGTCTCCACGGCCTTGTCCATGAAGCCGGTGGCCATGTCGGCGTGGCCCATGCCCTGGTGCAGCAGCGCGCTCACCTGCATGTGCATGACATGGTCGTAGCCGGTGCCGTCGGACTGCTCGGCGAGCGCCTTCTCGGCGGCCGCAAGGGCCTCCTGGTCGCCGGTGCGGGCCGCGCTGAGGCCGATGGCGAGCAGCTCGTTGGTGCGCATGTCATCGGTGATGGGCCGCACGTCCCACTCCTCGGTCTCGACCGTGTAGCGGGACTTCAGGAGCGGCACGGCACCCCGCGCCCGGGCCGCCCCGGCCGCGCCACGCGCCCCGCCGACCTCGAAGCCCTCGTGCTCGACCATCGACTCGATGCGCTCGATCCACAGCCGTGCCTTCTCGTAGTCGCCGCGCTGCAGGTCGCCGTACTGTCCCCAGTCCAGCGAGTGCACCGCGTCGCCCAGCGCGTCGCCCGGCTCCCAGAGTTCGACCGCGACATCGTAGGCCGACTGGTTGTGACCCGAGACCAGGTCCCACATGCCGTGCTGGATGAAGATGTGCGTGGGCATGTGGCGCGCGTGCGACACCGCCGGGGCGATGTCAGCGAACGCGTAGGCGGCCTCCAGCGCCAGCGGCGCATTGATCGGATGGTCGAAGGAGTGGATCGTGTAGTGGGCCGCGCCCGGGTGGACCGGGTTGTCATTCAGGAGCTTGAGCGCGATCGTGCCGGCGCGGATGTTGTAGCGCTCGGTCACGTTGTCGTTCAGGCGGTTGACGCCCAGCAGCGACAGCGCGTAGAAGGCCGCGATCTCGGGGTCGTCCGGGTAGGCCTCGTGCAGGTCACCCATCGCCTCCATGTACTCGAAGCGGCGCTTGGTGTGGTCGCCGTCGCCCCAGAGGATCTCGACCGCGCGCATCAGCCCCTTCTCCCGCTCGGTGGGCGCCTTGGCGATGCGCTCCTCGGGTGTCGGCGCGAGGCGTTCCAGGGCCTTCCTGGGCTCCGTCGGGTCCATGTTGGTGACCAGCGGATGGTTGTAGGCGAGCGATTCGCCCCAGTAGGCCAGCGCGAAGTCGGGCTCGATCGCCTGGGCCGCGTGGAACTGCTCGCGGGCCTGCTTCCAGCCGAAGCTGTGCAGGATCGCGACGCCGCGCAGGAAGTGCATCTGCGCCTCGCCGGTCGCCGAGGTGGGGAAGTCGATGACGCCGACTTCGTCGAACTGCGCCTGCGCTCCGGGCGGGGCGGCCAGGGCAGCCAGGACAAGGGCAGCGGCGGCGGCCGCGCAGCGAACGGTCGTGCTCGATCTCTTCATTTCGATCATCCTCATGCTTCGGCCACTGCCGCGGCCATGTTGTTCAATGCCCTCTCTACAATAGCACGCGGAGAGGCCAGGTTCATGCGCATGTATCCGCCTCCCCCCGTTCCATAGTTGGAACCCGGGTTGAGGAACACGCCGGCGCGCTTGGCGAACCAGCGCTGCACGATCTTTTCGGCGGTGACCTCGTCCGTGCCCTCGGCGGTCTCGCGGGCGGCGGTCTCGGCGGCCCCGATCCGGTCGGCGAACTCGGCGACGTTGAACCACGCGAGGTAGGTGCCCTGCCCCTTGTGGTGGGTGATCCCGGGCAGGTTGTCGCGGACGAACGACGTGGCGAAGTCGTGGTTGGCGTCGAGGTACGCCAGCAGGTCGTCGAGCCAGGGCTCGCCCTCCTTCAGCGCGGCGCGGGTGGCCACCATGCCCAGCGTGCTGAGGTCGGCGCGGGTGTTGAGCTTGATGCGCGCCAGCAGGTCGGGGTTGGTGGCGTGGTACCACGCGACCTTCATCGCGGCCAGGCTGAACGACTTGCTCGCAGACTTGAAGGTCAGGCTGTTGTCGACGAGTTCGCTGTCCAGGCTGGCGAACGGCGTGTAGGTGTTGCCGCCGGTGACGAAGTCGCAGTGGATCTCGTCGGCCAGCACGATCACGCGGTGCCTGAGGCAGATCTCGCCCATCCGGGTGAGGTCCTCGGGCGACCAGCAGTTGCCGGTCGGGTTCTGCGGGTTGCACAGAATGAAGGTGTTGCACCGGCGCGCGCGGCGCTCGAAGTCGTCCCAGTCGATCGAGTAGCGGCCGTCGGCGTCGACGAGCATGGGGCTGTCGTCGGCCACCGTGCGGCTGAAGCGAACGTCGGTGTAGAAGCCGGAGTAGGTGGGGGTCTGCAGGAGGACCCGGGTGCCGGGGGGCGAGAAGGTGTGGAGGGCCGCGATCAGGCCGGGGTGGACGCCGGTGGTGAAGACGATGGTGGAGGGGTCGACTTCGACGCCGTAGCGGCGGTGGTTCCACTCGGCCACCGCCTCTGCATAAGAACCGGGGCGGTGCATGTAGCCCCAGTTCTCGTGCATACATCGCTCGGCCAGCGCGCGGGTGACGCAGGGTGCCGCGCGGAAGTCCATGTCCGCGACGCCCATGCCGGCCACGATCCCGTCGCCGAACTGGTCGACCGCGCGGTCCCAGCGCACGCTGTCCGTGCCCATGCGGTCGTAGACCTCGTCGAAGTCGTAGTCGTCGGGGTTGGGGGGGGAGGATGGGGTGGGCGGGTGCGGCCGGGAGGGGGCATGCGCTGCCGCCGTCGAGGCACCGGCCGCGCCGGCTGCGCCGACGATGGCCGTGGTTCCCGCTTTTCTGAGGAATGTCCTGCGGCTCAGGCCTGTACGTCGCGGCATGGAGTGGCCTCCCTGGTTCGGCGCGCCCCGCCCCTCAGTGGGCGGTCCATCTGTCAGGCGCGCCCTGTTTGTGCGCCCTCTTGCTGTTCCCCCTTGCCGTTAGAGTGCGGGTTGGAGGGGTCGGTGCGCAAGAAGCGGGACGACGGATGAGACCCACCCAGGTCGCTCCTGCCTGCACCCATGCGTCAGGTGGTCGGCGGCCGTGCCAGGAGGGGTCGTGCCTCGTCCGGCGTGACAATCGGTATCTCGAAATCGCGCGCCAGAACCAGGAGGTCCTGATCGCCGGTCACCAGCGCGTCCGCTCGGCCAACGACAGCCAGCTCGAGGAACGGACGGTCGAACGGGTCGCGGCACGCGGGCCACCCCCCGCTGGCGGGCGCGTGTATGATAGCATTATGCTATTATTTTGCTATCATTCCTTCGCCCGTTCGAGCCTCCAGATGTCGACATGGTCGAGTTCCAGCTCGTCCTGGCGGATCGTAGCGACGTAGTCCCCGCCGAAAACGGGGACGGTGCGGTCCTTGTACGGAACGGCGGGCACGCTGCCGACCAGTCTGCCGGCCGGGTCGAAGAACTCCCAGCGGTTGCCGGCGGTGCGGATCACGTCGACCCACAGGTTGCCGTCGGGCGCGACGAAGATCTCGTCAATGAAGGGTTTGCGGTCCGGCCGGGCGAAGGTGCGGGGATTGCAGGAGGCGTTTGGAAACCGTTCCCGGAACACGTCGTGCTCTTCGCTTCTGCCACCGGCCCACTCTTCGTCGGAAATCGGCTCGGTCGGCAGGGTGCGCTCGATGACCCACAGGGTGTCGCCGGCCGTGTTCGTCACGGCGATCTGATAGAAGTATCCCCAGGCGGAGTAGGCGATGCCGCCGGAGGCCGGATGCCGGAGGGACTTCGGAGCGAATGGGGCGGCAAAGTAGCCGATCGCGCCGCCGCCCTCGCAGAACATGGGGGGAATCGCGCCGGGAAGGGGGGTCTCCGGACTGCGCGGCCCAGGCACGGTGTCGCCCGTGTCTCCGGTTGCGTGGTGGCCCACCCAAATCGCCTCGCGCTCAAGGCTGTAGGCAAAGCGAAAGATCTCGTTCGGGCCCACGGGATAGAAGCGGATGAAGGCGGGCGATCCCGAGAACCCGGCCATCACCGTCGTTCTCTGACCGAGCCACTCCCCCTCGGCCGAGAATTCGCCGATGCGGCCCAGGCGCGGATCCAGAGTGAGCAGCCGGTCGCCTGCCCAGGCGAGCGAATAGAGGCTCCGGAACTCGCCCGGTCCCTCACCCTCACGACCGAACGTGCGCCGATGTGTGCCGTCGAGACCGAACACCCGCACCTCGCGGTTGTATTCGTCCGCCACGAACACGGTCCCATCGGGGCCGAACGCGACCGCGCTGACCCCGCCGAATTCGTCGGGGGCGGCCTGGTCCGTGAGCGTCGTCGGCCCGATCGAGGCAACCGGCACGAGACGCCACCCGGGCGCGGTGCCGGCGTTGGTCACGTGGACGACGCCGGCGATGGTGTCGACGGTGGTGGTGAGGCTGCCGGCGCCTGAGGCGGTGCCGTGTTGATCGCAGGCTGTGAGCGCGACTGTCACGACCAGCAGAGGCACCGGAGGGAGGACGGCCCGCAACACGGGTCACCGAATCTCCGCGGGCAGCCTGCGCACGACCACCGTCTGGACGTCCAGGTCGTTTCTCCGAACAAAGGCGACCAGTCCGTCCGGACCGAAAGCGGAGGGCAGGCCTGTTGCGTCCGGCGCGAAGGATCCGAGATAGCGGCCATCCGCCGTGATCAGGTCGATCGGCCCGTTGCTGCCGGGTTCGGGACCGCTGCGTCGTACCCAGATCGTACCTCGCGGACTCGTCCGGAGACTTCGAACGAGGGGGATTTCGTGGTAGAACTCCGCCGACTCGAGTTCGGCTCGCAGGAACTCGGCCATGGCCTGCTCCGTCGCGTTGCCCCGACTGCCCATGGCCTCAAGATCCTCCAGTTCGCGCTCGATGTGCCCGGTTCTCATGGACTCCGTCACGGGTAGAGCGGGGAACGGCCGGCCCAGGACGCGGGACACGCCCCCAACCGGCGCGGTAACCTTGACGGCATAGGCGGATGAATCGACGAAGGCGACGCCCCCATCGGGGAGTACCCCCACGCTGAGCCGGGGCGCGAACTCGAGGTCTTCCGGGGGAGCCCACACCGCAGCCACCGTGTCGACCGAGGCCTCGTCGTCGGTCAGGCCATACCGCATGACGTGCCGGAGCGGTGGCCCATCCGAGTCCGGGGCCGATCCCAGGTATCCCACTTCGCCGGTCGAGACCACGGCCGCGGACCCTGATTCGGCCTGCAAAGCCGGCATGATCACCCATTCGCTGGCTGCCAACCGGATCTGTCTCTCGAACTCGCCTTCCGGGCTGAAGATGACGAAGTGCCGGCGACTCGGGTCGAAGGCAGTGATGCGCCCATCGTGCAAAACGGCAAAGCTGATCGCGGACGAGGTGGCCCCGCCGAATTCGCCGGGACCCTCGCCCAAGCGCCCGAATTGGCGTAGCAGACTCCCATCGAGGCCAACAACGGAAAAGCGCGCGGCCTGGGTATCGAGCACATACAGGTTGCCCGATCCATCAAATGCGACTTCGCCGACCCGCCCGAAGACGTCCCAGCCGTCCCCCTGCATCGACCCCACGCGGTACAACTCCTGGAATTCGGCCTCGATGAATCGGTCATCAGTGGTGATCTCGACCGTTTCCTGGCCCGAGAGCGGAGGTGCGGTCAGGAGGAAAACGGCCAGCGTGCAGCACCTGCTGATCGTTGTGGATCGCATGATCACGATCACTCCGGGTCGACCCGGGGTGTCACGACGAGAATCAACACGGGCTCTCCGGCGGTTCGGCGCGCCGATCCCAACACCACCGTCTGGCCGTCCCGTATCGTGACCGAGGCTTCGAGCAGCGGAGCCCGCTCAGTGCTACCAACCCGCGGGTTCAACTGCCGCGTGATGATGTCGGTGAGGGTAACCCTGGCTCGGACGGCTCCCGTTCCACGCGGTGATCTGACGTCCGCCCTGATCGTGAACGGCGTCTCGGAATCGCCCGCGATGATTTGCTGAGATCCCTCGCCGGTCACGTATGACTCTTGGCGGTTGTTTATCATCATGCCGACGTTGAAGACCGAAGTCGCCAGGAGCCGGTACCCCTCAAAGCTGAAGAGCTTCCTGAGCTGGCTTACGACGTCGCTGATCTCGGGATCCTGCTCAGTGAAACCGTCCGCCTGGATCAGTTGAAAAGTGAGCAGCACGTTGCGGATGTCTTCGGTGGAATACTGATTTGCCTGCGCGCTTGCTACTGCGACCAGACTCCCCACGGCCAGTGCCGCGATCAGCGCACATCGGATACTTCTCTTCACCAACTCATACATCAGTCGCTCTCCTTTGGATTGAGCAGCCAAACCACGGCGATGTCGGGGTCGCTCGTGGGAAAGACCACGAAGGGCCCATCCGCCTCCACGTCCATCTCGGCCATCATGCTCGGGACGCGCTGCGCGCCCGTTGAAGCGATGGGCTCGCCGCTGTCCTCGATTCCTTCGTCCCCCACCAGGATCAACGCCGCGACGACCGCGGCCGCAACGAGTGTTCCAGCCGCCCGCCACCTCCACGCAGCCCTGCGACGCGCGAGTGCCCCCCGCCCGTCCTCCGCTGCCGGCAGCCCCTCAGCGATCTGCTCCGCCATCGCCGCGAGCACCGCATCCATATTCCGTTCGTCACGATTTTTCGTCATCTCCCCACCCCTCCGTGTCCGTGGTCCCGGGCCAGCATCGCACTGCGCATCGTGCGCCGCGCGCGCAGCAGGTGCACCCGCGCCGTATTTGGGTTCATCTCCAGCATCTCGGCAGCCTCCTTCGGCTTGAGCCCCTGCAGGTCGACAAGATCGAAGACCTCTCGCTGCTTCAGGGGCAGCTCCCCGAGCAGCGTCCGAATCAGCCCCACTGTTCTCTTCATCTCAATGTCGTCGAGCGGATCCGCGATCCGGGGCTTCGCGGCCTGGGCGAGCCGCGCCAGCTTGTCGGCCAGCCGCCGGTTCCGCCCGCGTCTGCGCATATGATCCAGGCTGGCGTTCCGGGTGATTCGGTAGACCCAGCTCGTAACCTTCGATCGGCCATCGAAGTCCTCCATCGATCCCGCCATTTTCATCAACACGACCTGTGCGACATCCTCGGCGTCATCAGGATCGCCGGTAATCACCAGAGCCCAACGGCAGATCAAGGGGCGGAGCGCACCCGCGAGCCTTCCGAGCGCCTCCCGTTCTCCCTTCCCGGCCCGCTGGGCCAACTCCAAGGTCTCCTGGTCGGAGAGCATGGCGCTCTCGGTCCTTAGTCCACTTGTGAGGGTTTGGGAAGTGGGACGCCGGCGGCGTGCGGATCGTTTACCTGGCGACGAAGGGCCATCCCCGCGCCTGGTCCCGACCAGGGCCAGACGGGGCGAGCTACTCGGGACTCCGGTCCAGCGGCCAGAGCTGCACGCGCTCCACATCGTTTTCGTCCGCCGCCATCCCGAGAACATAGTCCTCTCCGATCTCGAACACGTCGAGGCCGAGGGGCGTCTCGACGAACCCCCGTACCCGGCCATCGCGATCGAAGACGGTCCAGACGTTGTCTTCCTCTCCGGGCAGCGGGTACTCCTGCACCCAGAGGTATCCCAGCGGGTCGGGCTCCAGCGCCTCGAAAGCCGGGTAAGACTCCACGGGCGCCATCCCGTCAAGCTCCCGAAAGAGCCGGGTCCGCCGCTCCTCGGGAAGGTCGGCGTAGCGGTCGGCGAGCCACTCGTCCAGTTCCGCCCGGGTCGGCGAGCGGAGCTCGTGGTCACGCCGGATGATCCTCGTCAGCGACCCGTCGCTCGAATACGCCCTCAGTTCGTAGCGGTCGTTGGGCGCAACCACCGCGACATCTCCCCATATGGTCGAGATCGTGCTCCGGCCGAAAGGATGAGGCCTCGCCATGGCGGCGGCCGGCGACGAAAACCATTCTTCTCCTGGATGAGCGCCGAGCGACACCCGGAGTTCACCGTCGGGCAGCAGGAGGCCGAATTCCTCGTCCTTGCGAACGAGCGTTTCGGCGGCTCCGAACACACCACCGCTCAGCACGGTGCTTGGCTTCACCAGCAGGGTTCCGTCGGGCATAACGCCCAGGAACGACTGATAGCCATCGGCGAGGGTTACGGTTCGACCGTGGTTGCCGTCGGCATCGAAGATCTGAATCTGCCGGCGGAACATGTCGTCGCCGACAATCGAGTCACCGGGCCAACGGCTCGCCGTCTCGGGTGTGTAGGGGCCGAATTCGCCCGGACCCTCGCCCTGCCCGCCCCAGGTCGCCAGGTGGGCGCCGTCGGCCGAGAAGACGCGCAACTCGGAGCTACCCGCGTTAGCCAGCACGATCCTGCCATCCGGGAGCCTAGTCGCGTCCAGCACGAGGAAGAGCATGTCCCCCTCGTCCCCTTCCAGGGTACCGATGGACACTGCCGGCACCTCGCCGACCCGCCAATCCAGCCGCGATCCCGTGACAGGCCGCGCGTTCTCGACGATCGTGACCCCGGCGCTGTCGCGGACCTCGGACCGGAGCTCCGGCCCGGAGTCGCCCCCCGTGTCACAGGCGGCAAACAGCACGACCAGCACTCCTGCCAAGCGGATTCGCGATTCTCTCATCGGTTCCCCGTTTTCCTCATCGGTTCCTCGTTTTCGTGGTGCAGCGAAGTGCTCGGCGGCACCTTCGACACGGGTTAGACACGCCGTCGCCACGAGCCAGTTGCTTGAGGCGTGTGCCTCCCGGGCGGGCAGGGCCGGGGGACGCGTCTGGCAACCTTTCAGGTGTACACCGAGTATCATTAGTGTGTCCGAGAGGTGTCGCGTAATGAAGAAGGCATTCCTGTTCCTGCTGGCGCTCGCGCTCCCGCTCGGGGGGTGCAGCGGCCCCGAGCCTGGAGAGGAGGCCGTGGTGCTGGTCCACGGGCTGGGGCGCTCGCGCGCGTCGATGATGGTCCTGGCCCAGCGGCTCGAGTGGGCCGGTTATGGGGTCGTCACCGTGGGGTACAAGTCACTCAGTACTCCGTTCCACGAGACGGTGGCAACCGTGCGGACGGCGGTCGAGCGGTGCTGCGCCGATTCGCCGCGGATTCACTTCGTCGGGCATTCGCTCGGTGGGCTGGTCATCCGCGGGTACCTCGCCGAGACTCCGCCGGAACGGCTTGGCAGGGTGGTTTTGGTGGCGCCGCCGAACCAGGGCAGCCTCTTCGTCGATTGGCTGGGCGAGATTCCGGCTGCCACGGAAGTGCTGGGGCCGGTCGGGAGCGCGCTGGGGACCGACAGCACGCACATTCCCGCGACGCTGCCCCCGCCCGACTACGAGATGGGCATCATCGCCGGAAACCGCAGCATTCAGCCGATCGGCCACCTCGCGATCCCCGGCCCCGACGACGGGATCGTGAGTGTCGAGCAGACGAGGGTCGAGGGCGTGCCGGTGATCGTGCTGCCCCGGTCGCACGCGTTCATCACGAGCAGCCGGTACACCGCGGAGGCCGTGATCGAGTTCCTGCGGACGGGCGAATTCGGCGTCAGTTGACCGTGGCGCCGGTGTCGATGCGCCAGATGTCCACGTAGTCGATCTCCAGGCTGTCCTGGCGGATCGTGACCATGTGATCGGGACCGAAAGCGGGCACGGACGAGGCCTTCCACTCGCGCACGGGCAGGCT
Source organism: Longimicrobiales bacterium (assembly GCA_965116905.1). GTDB lineage: Bacteria > Gemmatimonadota > Gemmatimonadetes > Longimicrobiales > Gaopeijiaceae > Bin94. The sequence goes on from OZ220732.1 coordinate 20,932, forward strand.
GGCCAGAAGTTGCCCCTCGGGATCGAACACCTCCCAGCGGTTTCCGGCCGTGCGCATGACTTCGACCCAGATTCTGCCGTCGGGTGCGACGAAAAACTCATTGATGAAAGGCTTGGCCACCGGACGTTCGGGACGGCGGGGCGTACAGGTCGCACGGGGCAATTCGTCCCGGAACGCTTCGAAATCCGCCGTGGCCAGACCCCATTCCTCGTCCGTGACCGGCTCCGAGGGCAATCGGCGCTCGATCACGCGCAGCGTGTCGGAGCCACGGGTCACCGCAATGCTGTAGACATCGGTTTTCGCGGAGTACATAGAGGCACCCGGCCCCGGATGCGCGAGAAGCCTGGGACTGTAGATGATGTCGAAGCCCCTGGACCATCCGTCGTCCCATTCGCAGCGAACCCCGTGGTCCCACGGGGCTGCGGGAGGATGAAGGGTGTCGCCGGTCTCGCCCGCCGTGTTCTGGCCCACGTAAACGAAACTCGAACCGGCGGCGTCTCCGATCATCGCCTCGGCATAGGCCTCGTCGTCCCCCACGGGATAGAGCCCGCCACGGCCTGAACCACCCCAATACCCGGTCGCCGGCCGTCGGCCGAGCACGTCACCTTCCGAAGAGAACTCGTTGATCCGGCCCCCGATCAGGTCGAGGGCCAACAGGCGGTCTCCGACCCACGCCACCGATTCGATGGAGGCGAATTCTCCGGGGCCGTCCCCGTGCCGGCCAAACGTGCGGCGGTGGTCGCCATCGAGTCCAAAGACCCTTACCTCGGCGTTGTAGGCGTCGGAGATGTACACGGCTTCGTCAGGCCCCAGGGAAGCGCTTGACGCGACCCCGAATTCCTCCGGCCCGCCTTCGCCCACACCGAATCCGCGGGGGCCGATGGTGACCAGGCGAGTCAGGTCCCACTCCGGCGCAGTGCCGGTGTTCACAACCCGGACGACGCCGTTGATGGTGTCGATGGTGGTGGTCAGGTCGGAGGAGGAGGAGGGGGTCGAGTCCGGGGCACAACCGGCCGTCAGCGCCGTGGCGGCCAGCACCGCTGCCCGGATGAGCGTGCAGGCCGGGGCAGGCCAGGTCGGCTTCGATGGGTCGCGTTTCACTGCGTGCTCCTCTCGATCGACAGGTCTGCCGCTCGATCCGCCAGACATGGTCTATCTGCGAGACATGGTCTATCTGCGAGACACCCCCGGCACCCCGCGAGGTTGTACGATGGTGCGCTCCAGCCCCTATCCCCCCGCCTCCCTCCACTCGGCCAGCAGCTTCGCCTCGGTCGCCCGGTCGAGCCCGGTGCGCAACGGGTACTCGCCACCCGCCTCCCGGCTGCGATGCCATTCCAGCGTATCCTGCGCGATCACCGCCAGGGAGCGGAACGTGAGCCCGGCCGCGATCCCGCGGCCGCTGTCGATGCGGCCATAGTTGAGGTAGTGGCCGCTCGGCGGCTGCCAGAAGGGAAGCTGCCGCTGGGGCATCTGGTCGCGCTCGGCAAGGAAATCCCAGTCGACCCAGGTGAAGGAGACGGGTGTGGCCGTGATGGCCCGGATTCCGTACACGAGTTCGGCGGAAGAAAGGGGTGCCCCAGGCCCGACGCTGTTGAAGATGCCCGCCGTCTGTTGCTCCAGCAGATGGATGTAGAACTCCGACAGATCGCGCACGTCGATGAACTGGACGGGGTCGGTCGGATCGCCCTGCACGAGGACCTCGCCGCCCGCGTCGATCCGGTCGGGCCAGTACGTGAAACGGTCGCTGCGGTCGCCGGGGCCGACGATCACCGGGGGCCGCACGATGAGGGTGCGTGCGCCGAAACCCTCCTCCACGGCGCGCTCCGCAAGCACCTTGGCGGGGCCGTATGCGGTCCATTCGCTTTCGGGAAGGTCCCTGGGACCGATCGGCGCGTCCTCGTCCATGACGTCGGCGGTGAAGTCGGTGTACACCGCGCGCGTCGAGGTGAAGAGGTACTGGTCGGTGGCGCCCTCGAGCAGGTCGACGGAGAGGCCGACCTGGTGGGGCGTGTAGCCGGAGTTGTCGATGACGGCGTCCCAGCGCCGGCCTTCGAGCGCGGTGAGGTCGCTATTGCGGTCGCCGACGAGCTTCTCGACCTCGGGGAAGAGGTGGGTGTTGGTGCGGCCGCGGTTGAAGAGGGTGATCCGGTGGCCGCGGGCCAGCGCATGGCGCACGACGTGGGGGCCGATGAAGCCGGTGCCGCCCAGGATGAGGATGGTCATGCCCTGCTGGCGGGGCCGGTGCCGATCGCCCCCAAGGCCTCCGAAGCCTGGCCGGGCCGCCGGCGGCGGCGTGGATCCGAGGCCAAGTGCCGCGGCCCCTGCCGCGATGCCCGTGTGCCCAATGAACTCGCGCCGTGTCGTCATTCGTGAGTGCTCCTGGTTGGTTCGCGTGTTGGTGCTGTCCCGGTCGCTCTCTCGCACAATACTTCTGCAGGCCGGGGTCATGCACCTATTGTATGCATAGACGACACCCGGGGGCAGGAACGACCACCGGCTCCCCGCGCAGACCCTCTGTTCCGGAGAACAACCGTGGACCGCACCGAACACCGTCGCTCATGCCCGGACCGTGCCCTGCCAGCCGCTGGCGCTACCCTGGCCGCCCTTGTCCTCGCGTCTGCCGTTGCCGAGGCCCTGCCCCTGTACGCCCAGAATGCCCCTTCCGACCCGATGGCGAAGGCCACCGCCGCGCTCGAGTTCCGCACGATCGGCCCCACGATCATGGGCGGTCGGGTCGCGGACCTGGCGGTTGTCGAGGACGATCCGCGGATCTTCTACGTGGCGGTCGCCACGGGCGGCGTGTGGAAGACCGAGAACGCCGGGATCACGTTCACGCATGTGTTCAGGGACGAGGCGACAGCGTCCGTGGGCGACGTGACCGTGGCGCCGTCGAACCCGAATGTGGTCTGGGCCGGGACCGGCGAGCCCAACAACCGGCAGAGTTCGCCGTGGGGCAACGGCGTCTACCGCTCCACCGACGCCGGGCGCACATGGACGCATCTGGGACTGGAGAACACGCACACAATTGCGCGCATCCAGGTGCATCCGCGCGATCCCGACGTGGCGTACGTGGCGGCGGTCGGCCATCTCTGGGGCCCGAACCCCGAGCGGGGGGTGTACCGGACCACCGACGGAGGGGAGACGTGGGAACACGTTCTCTCGGTCGATGACGACACCGGCGCGACCGAACTGGTCATGGACCCCGGCGACCCGCGCACGCTATTTGCGGCGACGTACCAGCGTCGGCGGCGGGCTTGGGGGTTCAACGGCGGCGGCCCAGGGAGCGGCATCTACCGGACCACCGACGGCGGGGACAGCTGGACCGAGCTGACCGAGGGACTGCCCGAGGGCGACAAGGGGCGTATCGGGCTCGATATCTACCGCCGGGACGGCAACGTCGTGTTCGCGCTGGTCGAGGCGGACGCGCGCGCGCCGGGTCAGGGGTTCGGCGGCGGGGCCGGCAGCGACGCGAAGAACGGCGTTTACCGCTCGACCGACCGAGGCGACACGTGGGAGCACCTGAGCACCACCAACAACCGCCCCATGTACTACAGCCAGATTCGGGTCGATCCGAACGACCCCGAGCGAATCTACCTGGGTGGCTCCAGCCTGTTTCGCTCGTCCGACGGCGGACGGAACTTCACCCCCGACGCGGCCGCCGGAGTCCACCTCGACCACCACGCCCTGTGGATCGATCCCGCCGACTCCGACCACCTGATCCTCGCCGGCGACGGAGGCGTCTCGGTCAGCTGGGACCGCTCGGACAACTGGTATCAGCTGCGCAACCTCCCCATCGGTCAGTTCTACGAGATCGGGGTGGACATGCGCGATCCGTATCATGTCTGCGGCGGCTTGCAGGACAACGGATCGTGGTGCGCGCCCTCGGACACCTGGTCCAATCAGGGCATCCGCACGCGGGACTGGTACAACGTGGGATCGGGCGACGGCTTCTTCACGGTCATGCACCCCACGAACCCCGACCTGATGTTCGCGGAGTCTCAGGGGGGGAACCTGATGCGCGTCGATCTCGGCACGGGAGAGCGGGCACGCATCCGTCCCCTGCCCCGCCCGACGGACGAGGAAGAGGAGCGCAGCCTGCGCTGGAACTGGGACACGCCCATGCTGCTATCGGCACATGACGACCAGGTCGTGTACGCGGGCGCGAACGTGCTGTTCCGTTCCACGGACCTGGGCCAGAGCTGGGAGGAGATCAGCGGCGACCTGACGCATGCGATCGACCGCGACACGCTCACCCTGATGGGCGTCGCGGGCGCGGAGCCCCAGATGTCGCGCAACGACGGCCAGTCCAACTACGGCAACCTGACCGCCATCGCGGAATCGCCGCTGGACTTTGCGGTGCTCTACACGGGGAGCGACGACGGGCGGCTGCATGTGACCCGCGACGGGGGCGCGACCTGGACGGACATCACCGGCAACGTGCCCGGGCTGCCGCCGTACACCTACGTGACCCGCATCGTGGCGTCGCGACGCGCACAGGGCGAGGTCTTCGCGGCCTTCGACGGGCACCGCAGCGACGACTTCGAGCCGTACGTCTACGCCAGCTCGGACTTCGGCGAGAGCTGGGAGCGCATCACCGACGGCCTGCCCGCCACCTCGTTGAACGCGCTCGCCCAGCACCCCCGCGCCCACAACCTCCTCTTCGCGGGCAGCGAGGTCGGGGTGCACTTCTCGATCGACCGGGGCGCGAGCTGGCACGACCTCAGGAACGGCCTCCCCACCGTGCCCGTCGACGACATCGTCGTGCACCCGCGTGAAAACGACCTCGTGATCGGCACCCACGGGCTCGGCATCTGGATCATGGACGACATCGCGCCGCTCGAGCACCTGAGCAGCGAGGTCATGGCTTCGGGCGCCCACCTCTACCCAGCGCGGCGCGCCACCTCCTACAACCTGTACACCCCGCAGGGCTGGACGCCCGGCATCTACGCGGCCCCCAATCCGCCCGCCGGGGCGCGGATCCGGTATCACCTCGGTGCGGACGGGGACAGCGTGACGATCGTGATCCGGGGCGGCGACGGCAGCACGGTCCGCGAGCTGAAGGGGCCAGGCGGGGCCGGCCTCAACGAGGTCGTCTGGAACCTCCGGCTGACCGCCGAGGGCGGGGACGGCGAGGCGATGGATCCGGGGCCGCGCGTGCTGCCCGGGAGCTACACCGTGGCGCTGACCGCGGGCGAAGCGACCCTGGAGACGCCCGTCGAGGTCAGGCTGGACCCGCGGGTCACCATTTCCCGCGCCGACCTGATGGCCCGCCATGCGGCGATGATGGATTCGTACCGTCTGTTCGGCCCGGTGAGCGACGCGCGGGACCGGATGGGCGAAATGCGCGAACAGCTGGAGCAGATCGACGAGCGCGTTGCTGCAGCCGCCGAGGCACCCGAAGCACTGACCGACGAGATCAAGGCCTTCCGCGAGGACCTGGAAGCGCTGCAGGACGAGATCGGCGGTGGCGGCTTCGGCGGGTTCGGGGGCGGTAGTGGTGCCGCGGCGGGTGCAACCGTATGGCGCACAATGGAGTCCGCGACCCACGCTCCGACCGCCGACCAGCTCTGGCAGATCGACCGTTCCTGGGAGGAGTTGCCCGCTGTCATCGAGCGCGTGAACGAGATGGTCACGGAGCGGCTGCCGGCGGTGCAGGCGCGGGTTTACGCAGAGGGCGTCCGGCCGGAGACGGGCGAGGCGGTGGAGATGCCGAGAAGGGGGGGGTAGGCTGGGATGCGGTGGCGCAGGCGCCCCCACTCGAAGGGTCGATCCTACCATCCCGGCGGCAGCCACACCTCGTACCCGAACGAGCGGATGGTGGCCGCGGCCGATTCGGACATCGGGTATTCCCATTTTCGGAAAAACGCCACCAGGTCGCGCTTGACGATTGCGCTGAATCGGATCGCGAAGCCGTCGAGCGAACCGCCGTATTCCGATCGCGGATAGGATGAATCGTAGTAGCTGTGGAAGACGGCCTTCATGGAGTCCCACCCGAACTCGCTGATGAGCTGACGGTACAAGGCCAGACGCTCGCAGTTGTCCGCAGAGGACCACCTCAGGCTGGCCAGCGCGGCAGGGTCCAACGGCGCGGCACAGCCGTGGCTCTTGCGCTCGGTGTAGACATTGAAGTCGCCGCCGTGGTAGATGTGGTCGTTCAGCGTGTACATCGTGAACAGGTTCACTCCGACTTCGGTGATCCCGTGCCCCCTCCAGTCGTCGGTCTGCCACTGGTGCCCGAGTTCGTGGCCGAAGATCCACCAATCGACGCCGTGCGCGCTCGGGGAATAGCCCGCGGATGGCGGATGGACGTGGGGCTGCGGTCCCAGATCGGGAAGCGTGGCGATGTACTCCCTGCCCTCTGCCGTGCCCGGCAGCAGCACCCAGGTTTCGCCGTGAAGCGGATAGTTGATCCGCACCGGTCCCGCGTTGGCGTAGCCGGCTCCGACCTGGGGATCGAAGATCCAAATGCTCTCATACGCCCGGCGCGGCCCTCCGGCAAGCTCTGCGTGGCGGCGTTGGAACCCGCCCCAGAAAGCCGCCACTTCACCCGGATCCGTGATGCCACGGGCCTTCTCCGCGGAGATCACGAATTGGATGCCGCCCCGCTGCTGGATGACGGCTTGCGGCGCCCCCGCGTCCAGAGCCGCAAACCACTCGGCCGGGTCCGACTCACCGGCGGTGTACACGGCCACGGGGATGGCGCCCCGGACGGTGACCGGGATGGTGCCCGCGTAGTCGGCCGGGACGACGAGCGCGATCAAGCCGCCGTACGCGTTCGTGACCCCGGTTTGCCTGGCCGCCAGCGGGAACTCGCGACGAAGCCACGGTGCCCGTCGCCAGACGGGGTGCGCCGAGTAGCTCCTACCCAGGTCGTCATGCAGTTGCCCCACCGCGATTCGCAGTTCTCCCGTGGCGTGGCTGGCCGGGACTTCGATCGTCACGAGCGCACCTGGAGGCGCGTAGAACCCGAGGGGCAGGTGGCGTTCGCCCCGGCGAGCATCGGGTGGGAACTCGCTCCGGGTAGCGTCCACGGTCACGGCGCCGTCGACGCGGCGCGCGCCTGCCGCGGGGAGGCCCGGGAACTCGGCCGCCCACGGATGCGGCTCAGGCCATTCGCGCGGGCCAAGCGTCTCGGCAACCTCTGCGGAGAGGCGGGCCTCGGGAATCGCGCTTGAGGTCGGCAGGCCGGGCGTCTCGCGCACCAGGCGGCCCATGGCTACGTCCAGTTCCTCCGTGCGACCGAGTTCGAGCGCCGTACGAAACAGGCCTGGCAACAGCATCATCCGGTCCGGCGCGACTCGGCCACCCCCGACGTACGTCTCCCAAAGTGAAGCGGGAGCCACGGCACCCACGTCGAAACGAGTGGTGGCGGACGCGATCTCGTCGATGGCATCGTGGTTCCAGGAGATGCCGGTGCCGCGCAGGAGCGCGTCGGCCGTGAAGGGACCGTGGTGCTGTTCGATCCACCAACTCCAATGCTGGGCGGAGCCGGCGATGACCACTCCGCCGCCTCGCTCGACGAAAGCGCGGAGCGGCGCGACGAAGTCCTCGACCAGATACGCCGCGCCCCATTCATTGGTCTGAACCACGGCGACATCCGCGTCGGCCAGCGCGCTCACGCTCCAGTCGCGTACGTGCCCGCCCCTCCGACCGACCACGTCGACCCCGTTCAGCCCCTGCCCGCTGAGCGCATCGGCGATCCGCTGATTGTCCGCCAGAATCCGAAGTGGTGCGGGGCCCGCCTGCCATCCGACCCAACGCACAGCATTTGCCAGGAACCGGTCTGCGGCGGCCTTGCCGAGAAGTGTCGCCCGGTTCCCCGAGGAAAGGAAATCCTGCCCGGAATAGGCGACCACCCGGCCTCTGCCACGTCGTGACCCGGCCACAAGCACGGAACGGCCCGTGCCGCCCTGGCCGAGGACCACCGGAAGTGCGTGGCCATCCAGGCCCAGCCGCAATGTGCCGACGGTGTTGGTGGAACCCTCGGTCCCACCCACGGTCAGGCCGGCGAACGGGCGTTCAGGCAACCCCGCCGTGAGCACGGCGTGCCGATCCGCGGGATCGTTCGAATGCACCGTCACCACGGTCGAGCCTCGCTTGTCTCCCGAGGTCGCGGTGACCGTTGTCGCACCTACCCTGCCCGCGCGGCTGTGCCCGGTCGCATCGACATACACGACCGTCGCGTCGCTGGACGACCAGGCGAACTCGATGGTGTCCGGCATCTCGTGCCCGCGGGCGTCGTGCGCACTCGCCACCAGATACGCCGTATCTCCCACGACCATCGCCAGTGAGCGGGGCGACACGGATACGGCCGCAAGCGCCTGCTCTACCAGGATCCGTGCCGTGTCCGATACGGAGCCCGAGGTCGCCGTTACGGACGCCAGCCCGTTGGCCACCGCCGTCACAAGGCCCGTCTCGTCCACCATCGCGATCAACGTGTCGCTGGACGCCCACGAGAACCGCGCTCCGGACACAGCGCGCCCGTTCCCGTCCGCGGCCTCCCCGGCAAGACGTACCGTATCCCCGAGAGCCAGCAGCGTGTCGGCGGCGGGAGAGACCGTCACGGCGCGCACCCCCTGCTCCACCGTCACAGTCGCGCCTCCCGAGGCTGCGCCCGAGGTCGCCGTGACCGTGGCCACACCGTTGCTGGCCGCCGTCACGAGGCCCGTCGAGTCCACCATCGCGACCAACGTGTCGCTGGATGCCCACGACAACTCCGCCCCGGTCACGGCGTGCCCGTTCCCGTCCCTGGCCTCAGCACCCAGGCGCACCGTGTCCCCGAGAGCCAGTAGCGTGTCGGCGGCGGGAGAGACGGTCACGGCGCGCACCACCTGCTCGACCGTCACGTTCGCGCTTCCGGAAACGGGGCCCGAGGTCGCCGTCACGGTCGCCGTTCCGTTGGCCGCCGCAGTCACCAGACCCGTCGCGTCCACCGTCGCGACGGATGCGTTTCCGCTCGACCATGTGACGACCGCCCCGGCCATCACCTGGCCGCGCTGGTCGCGCACCTCTGCCGTCAGTTGGACAGTCGCACCCAGGGCAGCGAGTTCAGCCGTGGCCGGGCTTACTGCCACCGTCGTGGGACGAGGTGGGTCGGGGGGTGGTGCCACGGAACCGTCGCCGTCTCCGCATCCATTGGCCAGGGCCGAGGTGACAAGGGCGGCCCACAGGCCGATAAGCCGGCGGCGCAAAGCCACGCATTCCTCGATTCGGCCACTCCCCCACACGATGTGCTGGTCCCCCCACCCTCCCCAAAGGCCGACGATTACATGACTATTCCTTCATTACGGGCAACAAGACGGTGTTCAGATGTGGTATGCAAGGGTCCAATGGTGTCTTACAGGTCATTTAGAGATGGAATCACGACTATATCGTTATATTACATGATAACTGCGCGACAGGACGCCGTCGCTGTGTGGGGGGCAAGCTCCGGACGCGATTTGTCGATTCGGAGGGGGGAACGAGCGACGGACGTCTCGGCCTCGACAGAGCCCGAGGAGGTCTTCGGCCGCGCGTGGCCTGACTGGAGCGCTCCGGCTGTGCTCCGCACCGTGCCTTGCCAGGGCATTGGCCAGGGCCCCAATGTCCAGCGTCAGGGCCCAATCCGGTGGCAAACCTGACGTTACGTCAGGGTGTCAGCCCACCGCGCACCCAACGGAGGACTCCATGCGCTGCTTTGTCCCCACCATCGCCACCTCGTTCACCGGCGCGCTGACGCTCGCATTCACCGCACCCCTCGCCGCCCAGGACGGCGCCGGCGACGACTGGGACGTCACCCTGGCCCGCGGCGAGACCCGCGAGATCGACTTCACCACCGAAGAAGGGACGTGGATGTCCATGGACATCTCGCCGGACGGGCGCTGGGTCATCTTCGACCTGCTCGCTCACGTCTACCGGGTGCCGGTTGACGGGGGCGGCGAGGCCGAGTTGTTGACCGGCGGCACCGGGGTGGCAACGAATTACCATCCCCGCTATTCGCCCGACGGCTCCACCGTCGCCTTCGTCAGCGACCGCGAAGGGCAGAACAACCTGTGGCTCATGGACCCCGACGGCTCCAACCCGCGCCAGGTCTTCAGCGACATGGCGACGCGTGCTGTCTCGCCGGCCTGGTCCGCCGACGGCAAGTACATCTTCGTCAAGCTGCAGGATGTGGCGGCGGGACGGGGGCAGACCGGACGCAGCGGAATCTGGATGTACCATGTGGATGGCGGCGACGGGATCCAGGTCGTGGGGGATCAGCCGCAGGCGGCGTGGCCCTCACCGTCAGAAGACGGCCGCTACCTGTACTTCCACGTCTATACGGGTCCGCCCGGGCTACAGGGCCGCGACGCGCTCGCCGGGCACTGGCAGGTGCGGCGCAAGGACCTCCGCACCGGCGAGGTCGTCAACATCACGGCAGGGACCGCCTCGCAGCAGGTCCGCGCCTCGAGCGGGAGCGCCTACGCGGCCGAGATCTCTCCCGACGGCCGCCACCTCGCCTTCGCCCGCCGCATCGCCGGCGGCACGGTTTCCTACCGCGGCCACACCTTCGGCCCCCGCGCCGCGCTCTGGATCCGCGACCTGGAGACCGGGCACGAGCGCGTCGCGATGGACCCCATCACCGTGGACAACGCCGAGGGGATCAAGACGATGCGCATCCTCCCCGGCTACAGCTGGAGCGCCGATGGATCCAGCATCGTGATCACGCAGGGCGGCAAGATCCGCATGCTGGACGTCGAGAGCGGCGACGTCTCCACTGTCCCCTTCTCCGCCCACGTGCAGCGCACGATCTCCGAACTCGCCCGCGCCGACTTCCGAATTGACGATGGACCCTTCGAGGCGAAAATGCTGCGCTGGTACGGCGCCTCGCCCGACGCCTCGCGAATCGCCTTCCAGGCGGTGGGCAGGATATGGACCTCGCCCGTGGACGGCGGCACGCCAACCCGACTGACCAGCGGCGATGGCCCACACGAATTCTCGCCATCGTGGTCACCCGACGGCCGCTGGATCGCCTACACGACCTGGGGCGGCCAGGAGGGCGGGCACGTGTGGAGGATCCCCGCCGGCGGTGGCGAGCCACAGCAGCTCACCACCTCGCCCTCCGAGTACGCCCACCCCGTGTGGTCCCCCGACGGCTCCGAGATCGTGGTGACACGCGGAAGCGGCGCCGCCTCCCGCGCCCGGTCCGCCACGCAGAACCCCTACTGGGAACTGTGGCGGGTCCCGGCCGAAGGCGGATCACAGGAGCGCATCATGACGATCCCCGCCGGGGGCCCGGGCGGATTGCTCGGCAACCGGCGCCAGATCACGCGGGCGTCGTTCGGACCGGGCGGGCGCATCCATTTCCCCGCAGGCCACGATGCGGGAGAAGGACAGGGCGCGATCGCCCTCATGTCGGTGCGCGGTGACGGCTCGGATGCGCGGGTGCACGCGACCATCCCCTGGGGTGACGAGTTCGTGATCTCGCCGGACGGAGACCGCGTCGCCTTCCAGGAGGGCGACAACGTGTTCTGGGCGCCGCTGCCACCCGGCGGAGCGGGCGGTGATCCCGTCGCGCTCAGGAAGAGGGGCGCACCGGTGCCGGTCACACAGCTCACCACCGAGGGCGGCCTGTACCCGCGCTGGCTCGACAACGACCGGCTCGAGTACGGGAGCGGGCAGCGCTTCTTCATCCACGACGCAAACGCCGGCGAGACCGACACCATGTCCATCCGGCTCAGTGTCGACCGCGTCGTCCCCCAAGGCACCCTCGCGCTGACCAACGCGCGCGTCGTCACCCTGGACGACCGCGCCGTCCACGAGAACGCCACCCTGCTCATCGAGGGCAGCCGGATCGCCTGCGTGGGCGATTGCGACATCTCCGGGGCCGACAGGACCATGGACATGACCGGCAAGACCATCATCCCCGGCTTCATCGACATGCACGCCCACCACTACCGCGAGCACAAGGGCCTGATCCCGAAGCGCGACTTCGAGTCGGCCATCTACCTGGCGTACGGCGTGACCGCGAACCTCGACAACTCGATGTGGTCGCAGAATGTCTTTGCCAGCGCCGAGATGATCCGCGCGGGCGCGGTGGTCGGGCCGCGCACGTACTCCACGGGCGACCCCATGTACCGCGGCGACGCCGCCCGGCAGAACGAGATCTCCAGCTACGAGGTCGCCGAGCAGAACATCAACCGGTTGGCGTCGTGGGGGGCGACCGCGCTCAAGCAGTACCTGCAGCCGCGCCGCGACCAGCGCCAGTGGGTCTCCGACATCGCGCGCCGGAAGAACCTCATGGTCACCTCCGAGAACAACGACATCCCGTACACGATCGGGATGATGATGGACGGGCAGACCGGGTTCGAGCACCCCATGACGTACCTGCCGATGTACCGCGACCTCAGCACCTTCCTGGGCCAGGCCGAGTCGACCTACTCGCCGACTTTCGTCGTGGGCGGCATCGGTCCCTGGAACGAGGAGTTCTTCTTCGCCGAGCAGGAGGTCTGGCTCGACCCGAAGCAGCGCGAATGGCTGCCGTGGCGCCAGGTCATTCCGCACATGCGCCGCCGCTGGGAGCGCCCCGACACCGACTACACGTACCCGCTCATCGCCCTGGGCATGATGGACGTGATCGAGGCCGGTGGCTGGGGGGCGATCGGCTCGCACGGACAGGCCCACGCCATCGCGTCGCACTGGGAGGTCTGGATGGTAGAGGCCGCCGCCGGGCCCATGGCCGCGCTCGAAGTCGCGAGCCTCCACGGCGCCGTCTTCCTGGGCGCACAGCAGGACATCGGCTCGATCGAAGTCGGCAAACTGGCGGACGTGCTCGTGCTGAACTCGAACCCGCTCGACAACATCCGCAATACTACCGACATCATGTACGTGGTACAGGGCGGCATCGTGCGGGATGGACTCACCCTCGACGAGGTGTGGCCCAACCAGATGCCCTACGGCGAGCATTGGTGGGTGGACCCGGACGCGTGGCTGATGGACAACCGGCCGGTGGACTACTGGGACCGGAGGTAGCTCAACCCTCCAGTCGGTTGTACTTCCGCAGCACCTCTCGCAACCGGTCGTGCGGGAGGGCGTGCACGGTCACGTCGTTCGCGCCCGTCATCGTCTCCGCCGCGACCAGCGCGTTGATGATCGCCTCCTCGGTCGCCTCGACCGTGCCTGTGAAGAGCGGGTTCAACCGCCCGTTGGCCAGCACCCGCGCGTCCGCCGCCGTCGCCCGCTCGGAAGCCGCCTCCTGATTCGCGGTCGAGAAGGCCATGAAGATGTCGCCCGAGCCGTTGGACGAAATGCTCCCGTTGCGGCCCAGTCCCAGCGATACCCGGCGCGCCATCCTCTCGAGCTGATGGGTCAGCACGGGAGCATCCGTCGCGACCACGACGATGATCGAACCGTCGCGGTCCGCCTCTCCCTCCACCCCCTCGAGCTGCTCCCCGCCAGGCCGTTCCGGCATGAGGTCCGCGATCTCCCGCCCCACCGGCACACCGGCCACGCGGAACAGGTCGCGGCTTCCGTAGTTGCACTGCACCAGCACGCCCACCGTGTAGGGCTCGCCCGCGACCTCCACCACCCGCGAGGACGTCCCGATCCCGCCCTTGAAGCGGTGGCAGATCATTCCCGTGCCGCCACCCACGTTCCCCTCGGCCACTGGTCCGCCGCGCGCCGCGTTCATCGCGGCAACCGCGTCTTCCTCGGTAACGTGTTGACCCCGGATGTCGTTGAGCGTCCCGTCCCAGGTCTCGCCCACGACCGGCAGCGCCGCGAGCCACCTGCCCTCACCCCGTTCGACGCCCTTCGCCACCCCCCACCGGATCACCGCATGATGCACGATCCCCACACTCAGCGTGTTCGTGATCATCACCGGACCCTCCAGGATGCCGGAATCGCGCACCCAGGTGGTGCCGGTCATCTCGCCGTCCCCGTTCAGCGTGAACCACGCCGCGTATACGGGGTCAGGCTCGGCCCGGCCGCGCGGCCACACCGCCGTAACCCCGGTCCGCACCGGGCCCTCGCCGATCACCAGCGGCCCACGTCCGCGAACGATCGTCGCGTGACCCACCTCGACGCCTTCGACATCGGTGATCGCGTTGAGCGCGCCGGGAGTGCCCTCGAAGGGGACTCCGAGGTCGCGTGCCCGCGGCTTCTGGGCGGACGCCGGAACAACCGCACACGCCAGCAGAAGCAACAACACGCTCCCGAAAACGCCACAAACTGGTAGATTTCTGGTTGTACTCACTTTGCGTTCACTTTCTGCTGGATCCCTGGAGTCCGCGATTGGCATGACCACTATGAATTGGGGCCGCAACCGTCAAGAGAAAGCGATGGTGGCCGCCGCGATGACGGCCGCCCACTACCTTGCTGCCGCCCTCCAGGCCGGCATGAGCCGGACGGCAATCGAGACGGCGCTCGCGGCAGTGGTGCGCCGGTCCGGGATGTCCGAGTTCTGGATCACGGACGAAACCGGTCGCATCGTGTTCGGCTCGGAACCCATGGACTTCGTGTTCCCCAGCGATCCCGACGGGGACAGCCAGGGAGCGCCGTTCGCGGCTCTACTGCAGGGGACTACGGACGTTGTGATCCAGGATCCGCAACCTCGCGAACTCGATGGCAAGGTCTTCCAGTATGTGGGTGTTGCGGGTGTGGACTGTCCACGAATCGTGCAGGTGGGCGTGGCCGACGGGGCTTGACCCGTCTCACGCTGGTCCGGAAGTGCGATCAGCGCCCGCCCCCCAACCTCATCCGACCCAGCCGCGCATCGCGACCGATCCCGCAGGGTCCAGCGCTTCGACGACGCACTCCACAGGAGGTGACGCGCCACCGCCCGGGCCGGCCTCACCTGCGTCCGGCACCGGCGCCGACACCGGCCGACCCACCAGCGTGATCGGCTCATCGACAAACAGCGGCGCCAGCGCGCGATAGCGGAAGCTGGAGACCGCGGCCTCGCAGTGCCGCCCGGCCGCATCGAGGAGCAGAAGCGCCGTCAGCGGGCCGTGCACAAGCAGTCCGCGATAGCCTTCCTTGCCGGTCACGTACGGCTGGTCGTAGTGGATGCGGTGGCCGTTGTAGGTCAGTGCCGAGAACTGGAAAAGCGTGACCGGAGTGGGGACGAAAGTCTCGGTCCACGCGGCGGCAGGCGGCGTGCCGGGCGGGGCAACCGGCCGGGGCGGGACAGCCGGCCGGCGCGGGCCAGCCGGCCGGGGCGAAGCAGCCTCCCGGTAGACCATCACCTGCTTCTCCTCCACGCACGCGTGGCCGTCCTGCAGCAACGTGTGGTCCACCGTGACGAAGACGAGGCGGCCGCTCTTTCCCCTCTTCTCCTCCACCTCACGGACGCCGGACCGAAGTTCCGCGCGTGCTCCAATCCGCACCGGCCGAAGAGCACGCAACGTGCCCCCCGCCCACATCCGCCGCGGAAGGTCTATTTCGGGCATGAAGGTGCCCCGCCGCTCGTGTCCATCCGGACCGAGACCGGACGCGCGCACGGGATTCCTGAAGTGGAGCCAGTGCCACCCGAGCGGCAGCGGATCTCCTTCGGCGAGCGTTCCAGGGTCTCTGTCGAGAAGGGCGGCCATGGCCTGCGACGGCCAGGGCCCCAGGATGTCCGTCCGGACCGTCGTGCGGTGCGCCTGCGGGATGTGCGACTCCGTCACGGCCTCGCTCCAGAGCGCGGAGGTCCCGCCCGCGCAAGGACCCGCCGCGCCGCCTCGACCACCGGCCGGTCCACCATCCTGCCGTCGAGAGACACGGCGCCTCCGCCTGCGGCGCGGTCCGCCTCGACGATCCTGCGGGCCTGCTCCACCTCCTCGGGCGAGGGCGTGAAGACATCGTGAATGACCGGGATCTGCGCGGGATGGATCGCCACCTTGCCAGTCATTCCGAGCCGGAGGGCGTTCTCGGCCTCGGCGCGCAGGCGCGACACGTCGCGAAAGTCGCGCGACGGCATGTCGATCGTGTCCAGTCCGCTCAGGGCCGCCGCGTGCACCACCCGGGAGCGCGCGTAGAGGAGCGGCTCCCATTCGGGTTCGGCGCCCAGCTCGGCGGAAAGATCGAAGCCGCCGAACATGAGCGCTGCGACCGCGGGAGACGCCGCACCGATCTGCGCCGCGTTCTCCAGTCCGGCGGCAGTCTCGATGATGGGGAACAGGGGGATGTCGTCGCCCAGGAGCCGTTGGGCGCTCCGGATCGTGTCCGCGCCCGTGACCTTCGGGATCATGAGCGCGTCGGGCCTCGGGACACCGGCCAGCGCCTCCGCATCCAGCCGGCCCCCCTCCGAGTCCGGGTCGTTGACGCGCACGATCACGGGCGGCCGGCGCCCGCGGCCCGGGTCGGCACCGGTCACGGCCGGTCCCTCCCATCTCGCGAGGAAAGCGGCCACCGCGTCCCGCGCGCCCGCCTTCGCCGCCGGTCCGACCGCGTCCTCCAGGTCGACGCAGACCGCGTCGGCCCCCGCAACCATGGCCTTGTCGCATCGGTCCGGCCGGTCGCCCGGCACGAAGAGGACGGACCTGCAGGGCGGGAACAGCCGTCGCGGCCCGGACATCCGCTCCGCCATCAGAACGACCTCGGCATGCCGAGCACATGCGTCGCCACATGGCTGAGCACGAGGTTGTTCGCGACGGGCGCCACCATGTAGAGCCGCGCCTCGCGAAACTTCCGCTCGATTCCGTACTCCGACGCCATGCCCCACCCGCCGAACGTGTCCATGGCTACATTGGCCGCCTTCCAGGCCGCCCGGGACGCCAGGTACTTCGCCATGTTGGGACCGTGGCCCCGGGTCTCGCCGGCGTCGTACTCGCGCGCCGCCTCGTTGCGGACGGCCGCCGCCGCGCGCACGTCCATGTACGCGTCCGCGATCGGGAACTGCACCCCCTGGTTCTCGCCGATCGCCCGGCCGAAGACCTTGCGGGCGCTCGCATAGTCCGATGCGCGGTCGACGAAGTACAGGCCGTCGCCGACGGATTCGGACGCCAGCAGAATGCGCTCAGCGTTCATCCCGGACATGATGTAGCGGAACCCCCTGCCCTCCTCGCCGATCCGGTTCGCTGCCGGGACCTTCAGGCCGTCGAAGAAGACCTCGCAGCTCTCGTGGTTGATCATCGTGTCGATGGGGCCGACGCGCACCCGGTCCCCGGCATCGCGCAGGTCGACGATGAACACCGAGAGCCCGGCGGTCCGCTTCTCGACTTCGGCAAGCGGCGTGGTGCGGGCCAGCAGGACCATCAGGTCGGACTGGCGCACCCGCGAGATGAACACCTTCTGCCCCCGAACCACGTACGTGTCCCCCCGGCGCTCGGCGAAGGTGCGGATGCGCGTCGTGTCGGACCCGGCGTCCGGCTCGGTGACCGCGAACGCCTGCAGGCGCAGCTCGCCCGCCGCGATCCCGGGCAGCCAGCGCCGCTTCTGCTCGTCGGAGCCGTGCCGCAGCAGCGTGCCCATCGTGTACATCTGCGCGTGGCAGGCCCCGGAGTTCGCGCCCGAACGGTTGATCTCCTCGAGAATCACGCACGCCTCCCGCACCCCGAGCCCCATCCCGCCGTACTCCTCGGGGATCAGGCACGCCAGGTAGCCGGCCTCGGTCAGCGCGTCGACGAACTCGTGCGGGTAGGCGCGCTCGTCATCGGCGGCCTGCCAGTAGTCGTTGCCGAAGTCGGCGCAGAGGGCCCGGACGGCGGTCCGGAGCTGGTCCTGTAGGGGATCGCTCAATGTCCCATCGAGTGCATGTCGCGCCCGCCCATCACGTGCTTGATCACGCGGCCTCCCTGCATCACGAACCGCACGTCCTTCGTCACCTCGATGTCGTCGAGCGGGTCGCCGGGCACGGCGATGATGTCGGCCAGCATCCCCTCCGCCAGACGGCCCCGGTCGGGCGTGCCCAGCAGGTCGGCGGCGTGGATCGTCGCGGTGCGGAGCGCGTCCAGCTCGCTCATCCCCAGCTGCACGTAGATCCCGAACTCGCCCGCGTTCTCGCCGTGCGGGAACACGCCCGCATCGGTGCCGAACGCAATCGGCACGCCCCGTTCGATCGCGCGCCGCAGGCTCACCCGCATGACCGGCAGGATCTCCTCGGCCTTGCCGCGCACCAGGGCCGGCAGCGCATCGAGGTCGATCCGGTCGGCGAGATACGTGGTTGGGACAAGGTACGTACCCTTCTCGATCATCAGGTCGATGATCTCGTCGGTCAGGACCGAGCCGTGCTCGATCGAGGCCACCCCGGCCTGGACGGCCGCCAGAATCCCCTCGGAGCCGTGCGCGTGGGCGGCGACCTTGATCCCGTGACGCGCCGCCTCGTCCACCATGGCCGTCAGCTCCTCCAGCGTGTACTGCTGCGCGCCGACCGGCCCCTCCATGGACAGCACGCCCGCCGTCGCGCACGTCTTGATCACCTTCGCCCCGTGCTTGATCTGGTAGCGGACCGCCTCGACGACCTCCCAGGGTCCGTCCGCGACGCCCTCCTCAGTCCCTCCTTCACGCACGCCGGGCGCAAACCCCGTCACGTCGCAGTGACCGCCCGTAATGCCAAGCGGGTGGCGCGAAGGCACGACCCGCGGCCCGACGATGTGCCCGCTCTCGACCGCGTGCCCCAGCTCGACCGTGACGTCGCCGCCGTAGTCGCGCACCGTCGTGAATCCCGCGCGCACGGTCCGCCCGCCGTACACGACCGCGTTGTAGGCGCCCCACGCCTCCGTCCGCGTAACCGCGTCGGTGAACGAAGTCGCGCTGATCTGTCCGGCAAGGTGCGTGTGCGCGTCGATGAACCCGGGCAGCAGCGTCACGTCGCCCAGGTCCATGTCGTGCATCGCGTTGGGCACGGTCTCCGGATTTACCGCCGTGATCAGGCCGTCCTCGACGACGAGCACGGCGTCCGCGTGCATCTCGCCCGTCTCCACATCGAGCATGCGCGCGGCGCGCAGCACGGTGGGTCCGTCGTACATGCCGTGGTGCATCGCATGGCCCCCCTCCTGTGCGGCGACGGGGTTGTTGGGAGCGAGGGCGGCGGGGGCCACGAGGGCCATGGCCAGTGTGACGATCGTCGGGATTCTCATGCTTGTGCGCCTGCTGGATGCTGATGACGTGGATTCGGTGGCCGAGGCAGTCTCATGGCCTCGGGTGGCCGCGCCGCGACCGGGGACTGCCCGCCGGCCGGTCACGGCCAACCGGAATGCGGAATTGATCCGATCCGGACAGGGGACGCAACCCGTGATCCGCCGCGCCCGGGCCCCCGCCCCGGGGACGCGCTACCCCTCGTCCTCCAGCCGTTCCACGCTCTCCGCGTACATCGAGGACTTCTCCAGCACCGGGTTCGCGTTGTACGCCTCGGACTGCCCCGGCGGAATGCTCAGGTACTCCCAGTCCTCGCCCCGGAAGGATCTGGCCAACAGGACGATCTGTCCCACGTGGTAGGCGAGGTGGGCCAGCGACCGCAGCAGCGCCTCGTCGACCCGGAACGGGACGCCCCTGATGGTGATCGGCGCGGCGAGATCGTCGTCGGTCAGCTCCGCCAGCGCGCCCAGAAGCACCCGCCACCCGCGTTCCCACTTCCCGGTGACCTCCGCGGGAGACACACCGCGCGGCTCGAACTCGGAGTCCCGGTTGCGCCACGGCTTCTCGCCGTCCGTCGTCAGCAGATCGGTGAACTTCGACTCGAGGTTGCCGGCCACGTGCCACACGATGATCGCGACCGAGTTGCCGTCATCGCCGCGGACGTTCAGCTCCTCGGGGCGAACCTGCCGCAGGGCGCGCTCGCCCAGGAGCTTGTAGCGCACGAATTCGGCTTCGTAGAGGGGGAGGAGGGTACGGGTCATCGTGCTACGCCAGTTCCACGCGCTCGATCCCCTCGATCCGGTCGAAGCCGCGGTCGAAGGTCGCGATCGCCGTCACACGCCGGTTGATCATGACCCCGGCGTGCACGGCGTCGCGCGCGGAGAGGCCCGGCGTGGAGAGCAGGATCTTCTTCGCCAGGTCGGTGTCGGCCAGGGTGACCTCGAAGATCTCCGGGATGAGCGCGACGAAAAGGTCGTACACCTGGTCGGCCAGTTCGGGCCTCCCCAGCACCGTGTACCGATAGAGGATCTCCTGCAGCACCTCGGTGCTCGTGCACAGTTCGAATCCCTCGTCCGCGGCACTCTCCATGAAGCGTGTCGCCGGACCCTTGTTCGGGTGTTCGGCCCCGGCGACGTACATCGGGATGTTGGAATCGACGAATACCCTCACGAGCGTCCCGCCTCGATCTCGCTGATCATGGCGCAGATGTCGGCTGTGGGCCCGTTCAGCTTTCGGAGTTCGCCGAGAGGGTCCCGGATGGCCGGACCGGCCTCCCGTTCGAGCCTCTCTTCGATGGCGCTGCGCACCCACGCGCCCCTGGAGACCTGAGCGCGCTCCGCGGCCCTGCGCAGGCGACTGTCGAGACGGGGGGGAATCAGAACTTGCAGGCGATATGATGGCATCGGTGCGCTCCGAGGTGTGGTGCGTTGGCCTGAGCGACGGCAAAGCATACTCATATGAGTATATACTCACAATTGTGCGAGAGGATGCCACAATGAGTGAGAAACGAGGGTTTTCCCAACGCTGGGGTCACCTGGAGGCGTACGCGCTGGACCTGGTCGCAACAATGACGTTCTCCGCGGTCACGGGAGAGGGAGCCTCAAGTGCGACGTGGGCGGAGTTCCCCGTCGCCGTAGGCGTGCGCCCCCGGCAATAGCCTCGACGGAACCATGCCGACCCTCGTCTTCACCGTCGTCACCCTGGTCGGGACTGCGACCCTGGCTTCCGTCCGCACCCTGCGTCCCGACCGCGAGGCAAAAGGACTGACCGAGGTCTGCGTCCTCCTGGCGGCCTACGGCGCCGTCGACGGACCGGTCGGAATGGGATTCGTATTGCAACTTCAATACGGGCCCGATCTCGCGAATCTGCCTCCATTCATCGGCGGCGCGCTCATGGGAGCGCTGCTCGCAATACTGGTCGCGGGGGGAATGTGGCTTGCCACTGCGCTGGCCCTTTGGGTGCTCCGCCGTCCTCTCGAACTGCCCACCAGGCGGATTGGTGTGCGTATGGCGGTCCTTCTCGTCGCCGCCTTCGCCCTCGTGTTCGGCTCGGGGATGGCCCTCCTGGAAGCCGTGGAAGACCGTAGCGCGGGGCTCCTGTGGGTCGGCATGGGCCTGTTCTACACCCTGTTCTTCGTGGCCCAGTCGTTCGTGGTGCCCTGGCTGACGTTCCTTCGGTTGCCGCGCCTGGCCGAGTCGTCCGATTCCGGAGATCTGCAGGCCTGGGTGGATGACGTCATGACCCGGCACGGCAGGCGACCGATGGCGGTGCGCATACACGAGGGCGGCCTGGTGAACGCGTTCGTGCTGTGGGGGCTCCGCAGGCCGTGGCTGCTGGTCGGCGAGGGACTGCTGAAGGCGATGTCGCACAGTGAGGTGCGGGGGGTGCTCGCACATGAGGTCGCCCATCTGCTGCGAAGGGACCATGTGCGTCTGCTGCTCTCCGGACTCGGGTGGGCGGTCGGCATGACCGTATGTACCATGCTTGTGATCGCCCCGCTCTACGAGGCCGATCGCCACGTGTTCGGGGTCATTGCGACGGCGACCGCCAACACGCTGTACTTCGTCGCCCTGGGCGTGATGATGCGCCGCGTCGAGTACGCGACCGACCGTCTCGCAGTCGAACTCCTGGACGGAGAAGGCGCGTCGCTCGCCTCGGCTCTCGAAAAGCTCGCGACCCTGAAGAAGACGCCTCTGAAGCAGAAGGGGGCCATGCACCCGGCGGTCCAGGATCGGATCGAGGCGATAGACAAAATATCGCTCCTTGCATAATGAATGCGAAATGTCTACACTATGCTTTCGTCATTCCAGCACGGAGGCGCGGCACCAATGGGCGTACTCACCATTCGCAACGTCGACGACGAGGTGATCGCCGCGCTCAAGGCGCGTGCCAAGGCGAATCACCGCTCGCTGGAGGGTGAACTTCGCCACCTGCTGAGCCGCTTTGCGACCCCCCACTCCAACCTCGGCCTGATGCGTGAGCGGGCTCGCGCCGCCTACGGTGCGCCGCCGGCAGCCCAACACCCTACGCCCGACTCACCGTCCGAGGCCACCGATCCACCTCCGGACGCCGCGGCCGAGCGAGTGGAATGGCTGGGCGCGATGCGGGATGTCACCGCGATCAAGGGCGACATTATCTCGCCTGTGTCCGAGCTGTCCGACTGGGACGTGTACCGTTCGGACGCGACATTCGGGGAGGAGTCCAGCGAAGAGGAGGGCGACGAGCCGTCGTGACCCTGCTGCTGGACACCCACATCTGGATCTGGAGCGTAGGGAGCCCGGCTCGCATCTCGACCAGTGCCCGCGACGCTCTGTCGAACCCGGCAAACACATTGGCGCTTTCCCCTGTGACCGTCTGGGAGGCGCTTCTTCTCGCGGAGAAGGGCCGGGTGGATCTTGCTCCCGATCCCTGGAGCTGGATCCGCATGGCCCTCGCGAACAGGACCATGCGGGAGTTCCCCCTGACGCACGAAGTCGCGCTCCGCAGCCGCAGCGTCCGCCTTCCCCATGACGACCCGGCCGACCGCTTCATCGCGGCGACCGCCATGGTTCACGGGCTCACGCTGGTGACCGCCGACAGGACACTCCTCGGCTGTCCCGATATCAGGGTGTTGCCGGGCGCCTGACGGCGCAGGCGCCCGTGCGCCCCGTCAGCCCGCCGGGTCCAGCACCGCGTCGATGCGCGCGATCGCGTCCTCGAAGTGGAGCCGCGTGGCTCTGTGGGACGTGCCGCCGAAGGCGGCCGCAAGCTCACCGCGGAGAGCGCCGAGCTGGCCGCGCGCAAACGGGACCACGTCGGACTGCATCGCCTCTTCTTCCTCCATCAACTCGGCCATTCGCGCGAGCCAGGCACGCTGGAGGTTGCGCCGGTAGGCGTCCGTGGCGCGGCCCGAGCCGACCTCGGACCACACGCCCGTGCGCAGATCGTCCAGCATCTCGCCCAGCGAGTAGGCGTCGTCGCCGTTGAAGGCCTCCTGCTCCACCAGCCGCTTCATGCGGTCGACGTTGAGCACCTGGTTCAGCGCCTGCGTCTGGCGGGTCCGCACGAGTTCGACGGCGCCGGTCCCCTGGAAGCGGTCCAGGATGTCGGCCTCCAGCAGCCACTCGGGGGTCGCGAAGACCTGCCGATTCAGGTATTCCAGCGCCCGCTCCTGACGATCGCGGTCGACCATCTGGTAGGGGACGCCGTCCTGTCCCTGGCGCTTCCGCGTGCGCACGACGCCGCCCACGTTGGCGACCACGTGCCCGGTGTAGCGGCCCCACTGGCCCACGACGTTGTTGTAGAGCTCCTGGAGCTGGGCGTAGTCCTCGCCCTCTTCGTAGGTCCAGTCGGTCAGGTTGTCGACGATGCGCTTGAGGTTCTCGACTCCGTAGTCGGACGCGCGCATGGCGTCGTCGCCGATGGCCTCGGTGAGCGCGGAAGGATCGGAGCCGGTCGGGCTCGAGAAGTGGTAGACGGGGTCCTCCTGCATCTCGGCCACCAGCGCGCGCAGGTCCTCGCGCTCGGTCAGGCGGTCCTTGCCGGGGAAGTAGGTGTAGCCCCACTGAATGGCGAACTTGTCGTAGGGTCCGACGAGCGGCATGTAGCAGGTGTCGTCGCCGGGCTGCGCGACGTAGTTGAAGCGCGCGTAGTCCATGATCGAGGGCGCGACGCCCATCTCGCAGACGAAGCGGGTGCGCAGGTCCTCGACCGAATAGGCGGCCGACGCCTGCATGTTGTGCTGAAGCCCGATCGTGTGTCCGACCTCGTGCGCCGAGACGAAGCGGATGAGCTCGCCCATCACCTCGTCGTCGAACTCGATTCCGCGGGCGTCCTCGTTGGCCGGCGCGGTCTGCACGAAGAACCAGTTCCGCAGCAGGTTCATCACGTTGTGGTACCACTGGATGTCGCTCTCGAGGATCTCGCCGGTGCGCGGGTCGTGCACGTGCGGACCCGACGCGTTCTGGATCGGCGAGGCCAGGTAGCGGATCACCGAGTAGCGCGCGTCCTCGGGGCTCCAGTCGGGGTCGTCGGTTGGCGCGTCGGCGGCGATGATCGCGTTGCTGAAGCCGGCCTGCTCGAACGCGACCTGCCAGTCCACGACGCCCTGCTTCAGGTAGGGCACCCACTTGGGCGGCGTGGCCGGGTCGATGTAGTAGACGATCGGCTTGACCGGATCGACCAGTTCGCCGCGCGCGTGGGCCTCGGGGTCGCTGGGCTCCAGCCGCCACCGCGTGACGAGGCAGCGGGTGACCGCGCGCTGTTCGTCCAGGCCGTAGTCGATCTGGCTGGTGCTGAAGAACCCGACGCGCTCGTCGCAGAGGCGGGGTTCCATGGGGTCGTCGGGGAGCAGAAGCATCGAGTGGTGCATCTCCATCGACAGCGTGTTGCTGGCGGCGTTCGAAGGAGCCTCGGTGGCGTCGTAGGTCAGGACGCGACGGACCTCGACGTTCGTGGGGAACGCGTTCGCGCGCACCACGTAGGTGCGGTCGGCGTCCACCCGCCGAACGCCGTACGCCTGGCGCCGGAAGCTCTGCAGGCCGAGCAGGGTGACGTCCTCGGTGAAGAGGTCGGTCACTTCCACGACCAGGGCGGTCGAATCCTCGTTCATCACCTCCACGTCGAAGGCCATGATGATCGGCTCGAAATTCGAGTTGCGGACGGCCCCCGCGATCGCCGTGGTATCGTCGGCGACGTTCTCGTAGCTGACCAGGCGCAGCAGGACACGGTCGCCGTCGTGTTCCCAGCGGACGGTCGAGGTGTTCGCCTTGGAGCCGCCGTAACCGGCGCCGTCGGGGGTGCGCGCGATGCGGGTCAGCAGCAGCATCTCTCGGCCGATCATGTCGAGCGGGATCTCGTAGAAGAGGTCGCGGTCGATCATGTGGGTGTCGAAGAGGCCCTCGCTGGTGATCGCGTCTTCGGTGATGACATCGGAGTAGGAGGTGGTCGTGTCCTGGGCCTCTTCGTCGCCGGCGGCTTCTTCCTGCTCCTGGGGGACCGGGGCGGGCAGCGGTGCGGCGAACGGGACGGCGAACAGTGCGGCGTTCAGATCGGAGGGCGTGACGAGGAGCCAGGAGCCAAGGATCAGTGACGCGAGTGTCGAGGTGGTCGCGCTACGCATGGTCTTTCCTTCTGTCGGTGAGGTTTGGGGCCCTGCGGCGGGCGGATGGCGGCATCAGCGGCGCGGGCCGCTGCCCAGGGGGTCCTACAGTACGGAGCCCGGCAGGCACGGGCCAGCGGGGGAGGGTCTAGTATTCCATCCCAACCCGCCCGAACTCCGCACGGAAGAGCGCCCGGGTGTTCGGATCGAGACGGACATCCGACGGTTCGGCCGGAACCGGGATGACGATGCGGCTCACACCGGGTCCCACGTCGATGGCGGTGACCTGCGCCGGCAGCGCTTCGCCGTCCAGGTAGACGCCAACATCGAGCGGAAACCGGAAGCGGCCCACTGCCTGCACCTGGCGCAGCTCGACCTCCACCGCCCCCGCAGCGGCATCGTATCGCCACGAGCCCGCCAGCCGCGGGTTCCCGCCCTGCCGCAGCCACTGGTCGAAGAACGCCTGCAGGTTGTCGTTGGATGCTTCCTCCATGGCGCGCATGAATTCGTCGGTGGTCGCGGTCCCGTTGAAGTGGCGCGCGTAGTAGAGCCGGATGCCGCGCCAGAAGGCTTCGTCGCCGAGCCGGCTGCGGAGCATGTGGAGCACCCAGGCCCCCTTCTGGTAGGTCGCGATGCTGGTCACCCGCGACATGTCGGTGAGGTTGTCGTGGACGATACGGTAGTCGGGGTTTTCGTCGTACCAGCGCCATACGCGGTCCGCAGCCTCCCTGAGCCCCGCCACGAAGTCGTCGCGCCCGTACGCGTGTTCGCGGAAGAGCAGCGTGAAGTACGTCGCGAAGCCCTCGCTCAGCCACACGTCGTCCCACTCGGACTCGGTCACCGAATTGCCGAACCACTGGTGCGCGATTTCGTGGATGACCACGTTGCGCCACCGCACCGAACGCTCGCCCGTGACCGAGTTCTCGCCGTACATGAGCGCGGTCGCCGCCTCCATTCCGCCGCCCGTCGCCGGCGAGGTGATGTTGGCGAGCTTCTCGTACGCGAAGGGGCCCACGTACGCGTCGTAGAAGTGGAGGACTTCCATGGTGGGGACGGCGAAGTCGTGGAAGCCCGCGTCCCGGTCGCGCGCGTACACCCAGGTCTGCACCGGCAGGCCATTGAACTCGCCCAGGTGCTGCACGGCGAACCGGGCCACGCCCACCACGTAGAGCCACGGTGAAATCGCTACCGACTGCCGCCAGTGGGTCAGCCGCATGCCGCCGTCGACGTCGGTTTCCTCCAGCAGTCGGCCGTTCGACACAACCTGGTAGTGGGCGGGCGCGGTGACGATGAACTCGCACGTCGCCTTGTCGCCGATGTGATCGACGGTGGGCAGCCAGTTGCGCGCGCGGTTCGGCCAGTTGTCGCTGAAGAAGGTGCGCTCGCCGTATTTGTTCGGGCCGATGCGGAGGCCGGATGCGGGAATGCCGCGGTAGCCGACCGTGAACGTGGCACGGGTGCCGGCCGTGCCGGGCTCGGGAAGGCTCACGGTCAGGACGTCGTTCTCGTGGCGGTGGGCAAGCGAGTCGCGGTTGCCGGGCGGATCTCCAGCGCCGCGCGTATCTCCAACGCTGCGCGGATCCCCAGCGCCGCCGCGGGTCACGGCGACAACCTCCATGCCGCGCCCATCCTCGCCGCGCCCGATCAGGTCCAGGGGCACCTCGGTGACGCCGTCGGCGGTGAAGCGCAGGGTGACGGTGGTCCGTCCCGCGATCTCCTCCGTGTCGTCCCGCAGGGTGAGTTCGAACCTGTACGCCTCGATATCGATGCCGGGCCGGCTGGGGCCGCCGTCATGAGGTCCAGCCTGCGCGGCGAGCGAAGCCGTGCCGACGGGCAGCGTCGCGAAAAGGATCGCCAGGAGAGGTTGGATGAAGGGCGGCGCGTGTCGTGCGGTGCGACTGTGATGCATGGGGCCTCCTGTCGGTGAACGGGAGTGGGGTTGCGGGCGGATGTACGTCTTCCATCTTACCCAACATGAAGACCCTCCGCGTCGGTGATCGCCTCGCCGTCCCCGCGGTCGTCGCCGTCCTCGCCCCGCTCGCGCTGGCGTCGTGCGGCGGCGACGGCGACCAGGTCACCCCCGATGCCCCCGCCGCCCTGGTGATCCACTCGGGAGACGGGCAGACCGCCGGTACGGGAACCGAGGCCGCGGAGCCGGTGCGAGTGCGGGTGACGGCGCAATCCGGCAGCGGGCTGAGCGGCGTCCCGGTGGCGTTTCAGGTCACGGTCGGCGGGGGCTCGGTGCCGTCGTCCACCGCCGTGACCGACGCCAACGGGATCGCGTCGCCGGGCCGCTGGACCATGGGCGCGCCCGGGCCCCAGGAGTTGCGCGCGAGCGTGCCCGGGCTGGATCCGGTCGTGTTCCGCGCCACCGCGCAGGGGATCCCGGCAGAGATCGCGATCGTCGCAGGGGCCGACCAGCAGGCACCCGTCGCGACCGCGGTCCCCGTGGTGCCCGAGGTGCTCGTCACCGACGCCAGCGGCGTGCCGCTGTCCGGCATTTCGGTGGTGTTTGCAACCGGGATGGGCGCCTCGGTGGCCAATCCCGATGCGCTTACCAACGCCCAGGGCCGCGCCAGCCCCGGCGCATGGACGCTCGGTACCTCAACCGGGGTCTACCAGTTGTTCGCAAGCGTGGACGGCGACGGCATCACCGGAAACCCGATCCGCTTCGAAGCCGTGGCGGTGGCCGGGCCCGCCGCGCGCGTGGTGGCTGTCGAAGGCGACGGGCAGGAGTCGGAGACCACGCTGCCCGTGCGGATCGCGCCCCGGGTCCGGGTCGAGGACGCGCACGGCAATCCCACCGCGGGCGTCACCGTCAACTTCTCCGCGAGCGGCGACAGCGAAGTCATACCGACGGAAACGATGACCGACTCGGCCGGGCATGCCGCAGTCGACAAATGGGTCCTCGGAACCACGGCCGGAGCGACGTACAGGCTCACCGCGAGCGTAGCCGACGTGGCCGGCGTGCCCGGCAACGTGGACCCTCTGGTCTTCACCGCGACCGCGACGCCAGCCGTATACGACATCGAAATCGTTCATGTGAGTGCTTCGCTTCTGACCGAGTCGCAGCGCCAGGCCTTCGAGAAGGCGGAGGAGTACTGGGAGCGTGCGATCACGGGGAACCTGGCCTGGAGCACGGTCCGCAAGCCGGCCCTCGAGCATTGCCTCGCAAGGAACGACATCACCGAGGAGATCCCTGGCGACCGCGTGGTGGACGACCTGCTGATCTACGTCCAGATCAAGGAAATCGACGGTCCGGCGGGCGTCTTCGGCGGAGCCGGTCCGTGTCAGATCCGCGTGGGCAACTCACTGCCCGTGGTCGGCGTGATGTTCTTCGACCTGGGCGACATGGAGGGCCTCGAGTCCAACGGCCACCTGGAGGGCACCATCCTCCATGAGATGGCGCACGTGATCGGGTTCGGGACCCTTTGGGACCACCTCGGCCTGCTGCAGGATCCGGCCGGACACGGGCGAAGCGCGGACACCCGTTTCGTCGGCGACTCGGCGGTCGCGGCCTTCGATCGGATCCGCGGTGACTATTACCCGGACAGCGACCTCGTGCCGGTGCAGAGCGTGGGCGGCGAGGGCGTGTGGAACGGCCACTGGAGCGAGTTCGTCTTCCGATCCGAACTCATGACCCCCTTCCCCGACCGCGGCCACAATCCACTGAGCGTGGTCAGCCTGGCGTCGTTTGTGGACGTGGGGTACGAGGGCGTCGACTACAGCACGGCGGACGAATTCGTGCTGCCGCCTCCGCTCTACCCCGTGGCGAAGGATGCACGGGCGGGCGCCCGGGAGAGCCCCCAGGAAGGCGCGATCGATCTCGGCGACCACATCCTGCGGATGCCGCTCATGGTCGTGGACCGGGACGGCAATGTCGTCAGGGTGATTCCGGTGGAAGGGCGTTGACGCGGACGGCTTGCGTGCGTGGACGGGCTCAGCCTGACGTTACGTCATGGTCAAGGGGGGAGGGGATCAAGGCAAGGAATCGTCCAAGTTGAACTGGGACTGCACGATCTGCCATCCTTGCCGTTGGAGCGCGTCCCATCCCACCCGCGCGTAACAGCGGGAGAATCGTACCAGAATGGCGGGAATCCTGGAATCTCCCGTTGCGGTCCCGCCTCCCGTCGCACCTTCCCCGGCTCAGCTCTCGTCCCCTCCTTCGGCGACGCTTGGCTTGAGCCGCTCGCTAATGATCCTCGCGGTCCTTCTGAGGTTCCAGATGGCTCCCAAGTCTTCGTCCGCGTCCCCTCCGATCTTCGCCAGAAACGCTATCGCGACATCACGGTCAAATGACCTGGTCTCGCTCGTCGGATCTATCTTGGATTCGATGAAGAGCCCGGCTTCGACCAGCGATTCGAGACGTCCCACGAACTGCGCGGTTCTCATCTCGTTGATGACTTCGTTCATCAGGTGGCTATTCCAGAAGCCCATTTCCACGACGTTCAGAGCGGCGTGCACAGAATCCAACCCCGCCTTGAGATCTCCGTACCTAACCGGTCTTCCTCGCTGCCACCTGTCTCGGTGCGCGATATGATGGTTCCTCCGATCCCTGGCCGACTCTGCGTGCTTTTTCGCATCGGAAACATGTTTTTCCACCTCCTTCTGGAGGTGGGGATGCTTGCGAAGGAATCGCGGCAGGTGATGGACCGATACGCTACGCTTCCCCGTATCCGTTAGCCGGGTCAGCCTGAGAATCAGGTCGTTCGACAGCACCTCTTGAAGGTCGCCGACGAACGCGGCTCCGAGGGCGTTGAGCATGGCCACTCGCTTCTCATCCTTACCGAACATTTCCATCAGCTCTTGGTAGCGATCAAGAGCCATGGTCCATTCCTCGTGTATGGCATCGAGCATCTCACCGACCTCAGGTCCCAGCTTGTCGATGTATTTCTGTCTGGTCTTGTCCGACATGGCGGTTTTCCTCTCCCTCAGCGCACGGAGTCGGGGCCCTCGGGCTACGCTCGCCGCTGACCCGGCGAAGCAGAGTGCATGGACCGCCTTGGTGGTTGTCATCCTGGCAGGCGGTGGCGATCAGGGTTCCAAGCTAAGCTAGCGAATCTGGGGTTGCCGTCGGACGGAGACTCCACCCCTGGGTCTCGACCAACCTCCGTCAGGCCAGGATGGGCCAGCCACGCGAAGAAGCCCGTCTGCCGATTGACTCGGTCGCCCGCTCCGTGACTGCACTCGCTGGTGCCAACCAGCGCCGCCTCGTGCCTGGTAGGTTATCTTGCGAGGGCTCCCCCGCGACGCGGGCGAAGCTCATCAAAGACCACCTCGCGACCCACGAGCGGATCGTGGACACGCGCCCGGTGCGGTTCAGTGCCCCCGAAGTTGGATTGCCACAACCAGACCTGAGAAACCGACGGATGGACCAAATCAACGAATTCGTGGACGAACGGCAGAAGGCGTGGTGCATCCAGTGCGGCGCGGGGATCGGGGACGTGGACACCAACCGGGACCACGTGCCGTCCAAGGTTCTCCTGCGCGAGCCCTACCCGGAGAACCTTCCCGTCGTCGACACCTGCGTAGACTGCAACAACGGGTTTTCGGCGGACGAGGAATACCTGCACCTGTTCCTGCACTGCGTACTCAGGGGCTCCACGGACCCGGAACAGCACTCGGACGCCAAGACCGCGCGGGCGTTACAGCGCCACAGGAAACTCCGCGCGAGGATCGAGCGATCAAAGACGGAGTACCGGACGATTGGCGGCGAGACGCGTTGTGTCTGGGAGCCCGAAGAGGAGAGAGTAGAGCGTATCGTGGTGAAGAACGCGCGCGGTCACGTCTTCTACGAATACGGCGAACCGATGCTGAGCGAACCGCAACACGTCCGGACCCTGCCCCTAGTGGCGATGCCGACGGCGGCGCGCGAAGGATTCGAAAACGACCGGATGGCCGGAGAACTGGCAGGTTGGCCCGAAGTGGGCAGTCGGATGATGACGCGCGTGCTCACCGGGCAGGATATGCATGACGGCTGGGTCATCGTACAGGACGGTGTCTATCGGTTCCGCCTACAGCAGCGCTCCGGGATCGTCGTCAGGTCCGTTCTCCTCGAATACCTCGGGACCGAGGTGTACTGGAGCGACTAATGAGCAGAGCGACGGTACGCGCTGTCGGGCCGCTCCTCTGAGAGCATGCACTCAATAGGGTCCTTCGCGTCGCACGGTACCACGGCCTCGCTTCTCCAATACCAGCAACGACTTCCCCGCCTCCCGGAGGCGTGCTACGGACATGACGGATCCCCGTGACGAGTACGCCCGAGATCAAGTAGTGGGTACGATCCTCCCCCGGTCCACACGAACCGCATCCGGGCCAGAATCGGCCAGCGACGCGAGAAGGTCGCCCGTCGAATCGACTCGTCGGTCGGCTCGCTGACGGCGCTCCCTCACGCTACCAACGCCGCATCGTGGCCGGTACGTTATCGTACAAGGGTTCCCGCGCGATGCGGATGACACCCGACCGGAGAGCGACCCACGACGCCACGACATGACCGCGCCCAACCTGAACTGGATTGCCAACTACATCTGGGGCATCGCTGACGACGTGCTCCGCGATGTCTACGTGCGCGGCAAGTACCGCGACGTGATCCTGCCGATGACTGTGCTCCGGCGGCTGGACGCCGTGCTGGAGCCCACCAAGCAGGCCGTCCTCGACATGAAGGCCACGCTGGATGCAGCCGGGGTCGCGAACCAGGACGCCGCGCTTCGGCACGCGGCAGGGCAGGCATTCCACAACACCTCGAAGTTCACGCTCAGAGACCTGCGGGCGCAGCCGAAGCAGCAACAACTCAAGGCCGATTTCGTGGACTATCTCGACGGATTCTCACCCAACGTGCGGGACATCCTCGACAACTTCGAGTTCCGAAACCAGATCCAGAAGCTCTCCAGGGCCGACGTGCTGGGGGCGCTGATCGAGAAACTGACGTCGCCGGACATCAACCTAGGTCCCGATCCGGTAATGGATACCGACGGCAGGGTCCGGCATCCTGGCCTCGACAACCACGGCATGGGCACGGTCTTCGAGGAACTGATCCGGCGCTTCAACGAGGAGAACAACGAAGAGGCGGGCGAGCACTTCACGCCGCGCGACGCCGTGACTCTGATGGCGAAGCTGGTATTCCAGCCCCTTGCCAACCGGATCGAGTCCGGCACGTACCTGCTCTACGACGGGGCTTGCGGGACAGGCGGTATGCTGACCGTGGCCGAGGACGTGCTGCACGGGCTCGCAGAGGGACGGGGCAAGGAGGTGTCCACGCATCTGTACGGCCAGGAGATCAACGCAGAGACCTATGCGATCTGTAAGGCCGACTTGCTGCTGAAGGGCGACGGCGAGGCCGCCGACAACATCGTGGGCGGCCCGGAGCACTCGACGCTCTCGAACGACGCGTTTCCGACGCGGGAGTTCGACTTCATGCTCTCGAACCCGCCGTACGGGAAGAGTTGGAAGACCGACCTTGAGCACATGGGCGGCAAGAAGGGGATGCGGGATCACCGCTTCCTGATCGAGCACGCGGGCGACCCAGAGTATTCGCTGGTCACCCGCTCCAGCGACGGCCAGATGCTGTTCCTCGCCAACAAGCTGTCGAAGATGAAGCGGGACACGCCGCTCGGCAGCCGGATCGCTGAAGTCCACAACGGAAGCTCGCTGTTCACCGGGTCGGCGGGCCAGGGCGAGAGCAACATCCGGCGGTGGATCATCGAGAACGACTGGCTGGAGGCCATCGTCGCGCTGCCGCTTAACATGTTCTACAACACGGGGATTGCCACCTACGTCTGGGTGCTCACGAACCGCAAGTCCGAGCACCGGCGGGGCAAGGTGCAGTTGATCGACGCGACGAAGTGGTTCCGTCCGCTCAGGAAGAACCTGGGGAAGAAGAGCTGCGAACTCGGACCGGAGGACATTGAGCGGATCTGCCGGACGTTCCTCGACTTCGAGGAGACGGAGGAGAGCCGCATTTTCGACAACGAGGTGTTCGGTTACTGGAAGGTGACCGTCGAGCGGCCACTCCGCCTGAAGGTGGATCTGTCGCCCGCGCGCTGCCTCGTGTTGTCCGAGACGTGCCGCCAAGCGGGAGAGGGGCCGCTCGCGAACTCCGTCGAGCGGGTGGCCGAGACACTCGGCCCAGGGCCTCACCTAGACTTCAACGTCTTTCTGAAGGCGCTCAAGGCCGACATGTCTGGTCGTCGCGCGAAGCTGACGGCTAAGCGCAGGAAGCTGTTGCAGACTGTGCTGGCGGAGCGGGACGAGACGGCGGAGCCGGTAGTCAAGAGGGTTTACCGTCGCGGAACTGCGCCCGACCCAATCCGGGGACTGTTCGAGTCTGGGGAAGGCCCCAATCCTAGCGTCGTCGAGTACGAACCTGACAGGGTGCTCCGCGACACCGAGCAGGTTCCGTTCCTAGAAGAGGGCGGAATCGAGGGCTTCCTGCGACGGGAGGTGCTTCCCTATGCCGGGCCCGCGTGGTATGTCGCCAAGAGAGTGAAGACCGGCTACGAGATCAGCTTCAACCGGTACTTCCACAAGCCCGAGCCGATGCGGACGCTCGATGAGATCAGGGGCGACATTTTGGCGGTCGAGCGGGAGACCGAGGGACTGCTGCTTGAGATACTGGGACGGCCCAAATGAGTGTCAACGGCCTCGGGTCCTATCCGGCCTACCGGGACTCAGACGTGCGGTGGATGGGAATGCTCCCCGACCATTGGCGCCTAGTGCGGGCCAAGTGGCTGTTCACCAAGATGGATCGTGCCGTTAGGCCGAGTGACGAGGTCGTTACCTGCTTCCGCGATGGCACGGTGACGCTCCGAAAAAACCGACGAGAACTGGGGTTCACCGAATCCCTGAAAGAGATCGGCTACCAAGGGGTCCGCCGCGGTGATCTTGTCATTCATGCGATGGATGCCTTCGCCGGTGCTTGTGGTGTCTCCGATTCGGACGGGAAGAGTACGCCCGTGTATTCGGTCTGTACCCCTAAGGATGAGGGAGTGAGCTCCCGATACTACGCGTTTTGCGTTCGCGAGATGGCTCGGAGTCGGTGGATCATGGCTCTTTCGAGAGGCGTGCGGGAGCGATCGACCGACTTTCGGTTCGCGGCCTTTGGAAACCAACTGGTCCCAGCACCGTCGGGTCGAGAACAGCGCGCCATCGTCCTCTATCTAGGCTCCGCCGACCGCCGCATCCGACGCTACATCCGTGCGAAGGAGCGGCTGATCGAGCTATTGGAGGAGTGGAAGCGGGCGCTGATCCACGCGGTCGTCACGGGCCGGATCGATGTCCGAACCGGCCAACCCTATCCCGCCTACCAAGACTCCGGCGTCGAATGGCTGGGGAAGGTGCCAGAGCATTGGGAGAGACGTCGGTTGAAGACCCTCCTCCGCGTCGTCGACCGGCGGTCCAGTACTGGAGATGAGACGCTGCTGTCGTTGCGGCGAGACCACGGCGTGGTGGTCTACTCTGAGCACTTCACCCGGCCGCCACAAGGCAGAACCCTCGTAGGCTACAAGCAGCTTGCTGTAGGACAGCTCGTGGTTAATCGCCTACAGGCCAACAACGGACTTGTGTTCTGTTCGGGTGTCGACGGTCTCGTCAGCCCCGACTACTCCGTGTTCGATAAGACCGCACCGCTCCAGATGAAGTACTTGAGCGATCTGTTGAGGACATCGACCTATCGTTCGCACTTCCGGCGGGTTTCCAAGGGCTTGGGAACGGGGACCGCTGGTTTCCTCCGTCTGTATGATGACGTGTTCCTTTCAACGACCGTGTTTCTGCCGCCTGAACACGAACAGGTTTCCGTACTGGAGTACGTCAGGATCGAGGTCAGAAAGATCGAGGGATTGATAGCGGCGGCAGCAGGTGGTTTGGAGTTGCTTGACGAGTACCGCACCCGCCTCATCGCCGATGTCGTGACCGGCAAGCTCGACGTACGGGAGGCTGTGGTCCGTTTCCCGGGCGACAATTCCCCCGTCGAGTCAGACGACCGGAAGCCCGCGTCGCCCCAAGCTGTGGCCCGAACGCAGGCGCTGTCACGATGAGTGCCCGCTCCACCCCCGAGCGCCGCGACAACTCGCCGAGCATCTCGTCACCTGCGCCTAATGCCCCGCTCTCCTTCCGATTCCACGCCCGCGCTTTGGCTGCATTAGGCCGCGACTTGGTCACCAACGATGTGGTCGCCGTCATGGAGCTTGTCAAGAACGCCTACGACGCGATGGCTCGGAGGGTTGCGGTACGAATCCGCAGAGACGACACCAGTGGCGGCGATGTCTACATCGAAATCGAGGATGACGGACACGGCATGGACTACGACACCATCGCCAACGTGTGGTGCGTCGTCGCGACACCGTTTCGAGCCAGGCGACCGATTGCGACGGCCGGTAGGCGAACGCGGCAGGTTACCGGGGAGAAGGGACTCGGACGCCTCTCGGCCGCCAGGCTCGGGGGAACCCTTGAAATGATCACCCGTGTCGCGGGCGGTCCCTCGCTCCGCTTCTCACTGGATTGGGATGCACTCCTGAACGCCGACCGACTCGCCGAAGTAGCGTTCCCAGTCGAGAAAGCCCTACCAGAGCAGTTCGGCGGCAGCCACGGAACGCGAATTCGAATTG
This sequence comes from Longimicrobiales bacterium, assembly GCA_965116905.1. Lineage (GTDB taxonomy): Bacteria > Gemmatimonadota > Gemmatimonadetes > Longimicrobiales > Gaopeijiaceae > Bin94. The sequence goes on from OZ220732.1 coordinate 56,629, forward strand.
GTGCTCTGCGGAGCGTTTGGACGGAGGATCGGATTCGCGAGTTGCGGCAAGGGCTCGCTCGTCTGGTATCCCCGTTCGCGGGCGCTGAGGACTTCCGGATTGTTCTGCACACAGACGACACCGATGAGACAGCCCCGCTGGAGATCGCCGCACCCGAATTCATGTCCGCACCGAAATACTCGATGACAGGACGGGTTGACCGTGAGGGGATGATCCGGGCCGAGTACCGTTTTCGACCGCTTGACATCCGCCCCGGTCGGGACCGCTCGGTCTGCGAGGCCGCGCCATCGACCGATAACCCTCGCCGTGGGGTCGGCCGGGACAACTACGCAGCATCGGCCTGTGGGCCGTTCGAGTTCGAGATTCGAGCATGGGATCTCACGCGTGACGACACCCGGGATATCGCGGAGCACTATGACGAACAACGCAGCGCTGTTCGAGCTGCAATAAGGTCTCACTACGGGATCTCGGTTTACCGCGACCATGTTCTTGTGCTGCCCAAGTCAGAAAAGTCCTACGACTGGCTCGGCCTCGACCTTAGACGAGTCAGTCGGGTCGGCCCTCGTCTCAGCACTAGCCAGATTGTGGGATCTGTGCGGATTACGAAAGCTGACAATCCTGGTCTTGTGGACACCAGCGACCGCGAGGGCCTGGTGTCCAATGCTGCGGCGGAGGTATTCCGCGAGCGAATGGAACGGATCGTCCAACTGCTCGAAGTCGAGCGTAGCGCGGATCGCTTGGAAGAACGGGATAAAGGGCCGGCAGTTGACCTGTTCGCGAGGCTTAACGCAGAAGCCCTAGTTGAGGGACTGGAGGAAGTCCGCGACGGCAAGCGAGGCATCGGCGCCGCCATCAAGCTTGCCGAACGACACAATCGCGAGCTAGAGGGAACGCGTGCAGCGATCGAGAGACGCTTCGGCTACTATAGCCGATTGGCGGTGATCGGCACCATCGCGCAGATGGTGATCCATGAGATACGAAACCGCACCTCCGTGATCGGCCCGGCGCTGAAGACGGCGGGGAAACTGGCTGGCCGTGTCGCGGACGCCACGTTCAAACGAGCGGCTGACATGGCGTGGAGGTCCCTGGAAGCCCTGGACGCGCTTGCCGACCGGTTTGCTCCGCTCGCAAGCCGGGGATACCGGCCGGGACGCCGTTCCTCGCTGCTGGAGGAGTCCATCGCACGGTGCTTCGAGATGCAGGCCGGACAAGTTCGCAGTGGCAGGATCGCCGTAGAACTGCCGCCCGACACCCGCACGGTGGTGCGCATCGATCCGGGCGAGTTGGACACGGTGATGACGAACCTTCTGCTGAATGCTCTATACTGGATTCGGCGCACTGACGGCGAGCGCCTGCTCCGCGTGAGTTTAGAGCCCGGACCGTCGCCGGATCGCATCTCGGTACGCTTTGACGACTCGGGGCCGGGGATAGACCCGGATGATGCGGAGCGCGTTTTCTGGCCGGGCGTAACCCGGAAGGCAGACGGGTTCGGAATGGGTCTGACCGTCGCCGCCGAGTTGGTGCGCGGCCGCGGGGGCACGATGCGCACGGAAGTGCCTGGAAAGTTGGGGGGAGCGACATTCGAGTTCGATCTGCCGCTGGTTCCATCGAAGAAGGAGACGTGATGCGCCTCAGAGTGCTCGTAATCGACGACGACGAAGCGGTGCGCGAGAGGGTTCGCATGACTCTCGAGACTGCTATCGCACAACCACCGGAGCAGGAGTGGGAAGTCTTCGACTATGGCTTCGAAGGCGTGCGTGACTCTTTGCTTGCCATCCGTCCCGACGTGGTGATCCTGGACTTGGTGGATGGCGAACCACCTGACGGTCAACCGCAAGGCAACGTGCGCTTCCGCGAGATCCGGGACACATGGTTCTGTCCGGTAGTGGTGTACTCGGCGTTTCCGAACACGCAGGATTTCGGCCACCCTCTTGTCCACACCGTGGTGAAGGCCGCGGATGCCATGGAGAAGGTCCTGATGTGCCTGGCTGAGCTTGCTCCGATGGCAAGAGCGATACGATCCGTCCACGACGAGTTCGACTCACGAATCAGGAAGTCTCTGCACGACTCAGTAGGCACTCTCCGCGAGCAGATCGGGGAGGAAAGCGATGATGAGCCCGTCCTTCGCCGGGCGGTTCGCCGGCTGGTCGCAGCAGGAGTTGATGTTGGTGATGTCGGAGCTGAGGGCATGGCTCCTTGGGAGCGATTTGTCATCCCGCCGCTGGGCGGCCACCTTCTGATCGCCGACATTCTGAAGAAAACGGGTGCGCAGTGGCACAGCGAGGAGTCTTTTCGGGTCGTGCTTACTCCTTCGTGCGATCTCGTGCCAGGAGAGTCGGGCCAGCCCAAGGCCCACCGCGTGCTGGTGGCTTGCTGTGAACAGCTAACGCGGCTCGGGAGGATTCAACTGAAGCCCGGGGAACGGCTGAAGGGAAAGAGGGAAACGCGGGTCCGGGGGTTCCTGAACGATGGAATGGTGGATGGTTTCCTGCCCATTCCCAAGTTCCAGGGTCATGTGCCGCTGATGGTCGCGAATCTCAAGGCACTTGAGTTGATTGAGTGGCAGAGGGTATCGCCCGTGCCAATCGGCGGGAATGAGGAGGCGCAGGACTTCGAGTTCGAGCGCGTGGCTTCCACCGACAGCCCGTTTCGCGAAATGGTAGTGTGGGCCTACCTGCGCGTGACCGGTCGACCGGGACTCCCCGAGATTGACGTGCAGCAGTGGTTGACTGATATCTCTGATCACTTCGAGCAAGAGGTGCATCCGTGAAGGCGATCGATCTCTTCTGTGGTGCCGGGGGACTCACGCTCGGACTGAGGCGCGCGGGCTGGGACGTTCTTGTCGGCATCGATGTCGATGAGGCCGTCGGCGAGACCTATCGGCGCAACAATCCCAACACCGGGTTTCTGGCAGCCGACCTGCGATCCGTGACCGAAGAGGACATATTTTCGTTGGCGGGCAATACCCCTCGCCGCGAGCTGCTCCTAGCGGGATGCGCCCCCTGTCAGCCCTTCTCCAAACAGCGACGACGGCGGGGGATAGCCCGATGTCCCGACGGTACACTTCTCGGTCAGTTCGCTCGCCTCGTGGTTGCATTGCGGCCTGGCGCGGTGCTGATGGAGAACGTCCCCGGCATCAGAACCGTGCCGGGATTCAGTTCCTTTCGGCGCTTTCTCAAGATCCTCCGCGATTGCGGGTACGGTTTTGAGCACTGCGTCCTCAACGCCTGCGACTTCGAGGTCCCGCAGCATCGCCGCCGGTGCGTACTGCTGGCCCTGCACGAGTTGGAGGCGAGGTTGCCGACACCGATCATGCGCGAGCCCGCCCAAGGTGGCGCGACCGTGCGTGCCAGCATCGGACGGTTTCCGGCCATCGCGGCGGGCGAAGCTCACCGCTGCATCCCGAATCACGTCGCTGCGGGCCTGTCGCCGCTGAACTTGGAGAGAATACGGGCCACGCCTGCGGACGGCGGCAGCCGACGGAATTGGCCGGAACGCCTGACGCTCGACTGTCACCGCCGCACTCTCGGGTTCAGCGATGTCTACGGACGAATGTGGTGGGACCGCGTGGCCCCAACGCTCACCAGCCGGTGCAACAGCCTCTCGAATGGCAGGTTCGGCCACCCAGAGCAGGACCGAGCCATCAGCCTGCGGGAAGCAGCCGCGCTCCAGACGTTTCCCGACGACTACGAGTTCTTCGGCACAAGGAACCGAATCGCCGGGTGGATCGGTAACGCCGTGCCCGTATCGTTTGCCGAGGCGCTGGGAACGGCGGCCATCAGGGCCGCTGCCTGACACTTGTCGGACAAAGCCGGAAGGGAACCGACGGCCGAGTCCGCACCGTCCCCAGAACGTAGCGCCAACATGGCCCGCATCGGCGCGAAAGACACGCGACCGGAGCTCGCGGTTCGGCGACTCCTCCATCGCTTGGGCTACCGCTACCGCCTTCACCGGGGTGATCTTCCTGGGCGGCCCGATATCTGCTTCCCCGGTCGTAGAAAGGCGATCTTCGTTCACGGCTGCTTTTGGCACCGGCACGACGGGTGCCGACGCACAACCACCCCGAAGACACGCACTTCCTTCTGGAAAGACAAGTTCGAGAGGAACATCGTGCGCGACCGACTGAACCTGTCGGATCTTGGAAAGCTCGGGTGGGAAGCGATGGTGGTCTGGGAGTGCGAGACGACCGACCTTGAGGGGCTCGCGCCGCGCCTCGTGCGATTCCTCGATGGCGAATTGCCGAGATGACATTACGTTGGATTCCATGACCACGGACACTTCCGAACGGAGCCTTGAACGCCTGATCTGCGAGGCGCTTACTGGTGATCCGTGCGAGCCGCCGTCGAGCGGAACGGTCGGTGAGCCGTCCCCCGGATACGGCGGCGTCGGCTGGTCTCCCGGTAACGGTCGCGACTACGACCGCGAGTACTGCGTCGACCTCGTCCAACTCCGCACCTTCCTCCACGCCACGCAGCCCGAATCCGCCCGCGCCCTCCGGCTCGCCGAGGACTGCGCGGCGCGCCGGAAGTTCCTGTCGCGGCTTCATGGCGAGATCAACAAGCGCGGCACCATCGACGTGCTCCGGCGCGGCGTCAAGCGCGGCCCCCACGACCTGGAGCTCTTCCACGGCACCCCATCGGCCGGGAACGAGACCGCCCGGCGGCTGTTCGAGCTGAACCGCTTCACGGTCACCCGCCAGCTACGCTACAGCCGGAACGAGACCCAGCGCGCACTCGACATCGCGCTGTTCATCAACGGCCTTCCCGTCTTCACCCTCGAACTCAAGAACAATCTCACGAAGCAGACGGTCCACGATGCCATCCGCCAGTACCAGAGAGATCGCGACCCGAGGGAGCCGCTCTTCCGGCTTGGACGCTGCGTGGCGCACTTCGCGGTGGACGAGGGCGAGGTCCGCTTCTGCACCCACCTGGAGGGCAAAGCCTCCTGGTTCCTGCCGTTCAACCGAGGCTGGAACCAGGGAGCGGGCAACCCACCCAACCCGGACGGCCTCAAGACTGAGTACCTTTGGCGCGACGTGCTGGCCCGCGGGAGCCTGACGGACATCCTCGAAAACTACGCCCAGATGTTGACCCCGAAGGACGCCAAGGCGGGGAGGAAGAAACGCATCCTGATCTGGCCCCGGTACCAGCAACTCGATGTGGTGCGCCGCCTGCTGGACGACGCGCGGCGTCACGGGGCCGGGAAACGATACCTGATCCAGCATTCAGCGGGCAGCGGCAAGAGCTATTCGATCGCATGGCTCGCCCACCAGATGATCCCCCTCAAGAAGGACGGCAAGTCGGTCTTTGACTCGATCATCGTAGTCACCGACCGCAAGGTCCTCGATGGCCAGATCCACGACACGATCAAGCAGTACGCGCAGGTGGGATCGACGGTTGGGCATGCGGACAGGGCCGCCGACCTGAAAACCCTCATCGAGCAGGGCAAGAAGGTCATCATCTCAACGATCCAGAAGTTCCCGTTCATCCTCGACGAGATCGGGAGCGGGCACCGTCAGCGTAGCTTCGCGATCATCATCGACGAGGCGCATTCGAGCCAAGGCGGGAAGGCCGCTGGAGCGATGGCGGCCGCGCTCGGCGAGGCGGACGGCGAGGACGGGTACGAGACCTACGAGGACCGCGTCAACCACGAGATCGAGTCTCGGAAGATGCTCGACAACGCCAGCTATTTCGCCTTCACGGCCACGCCGAAGAACAAGACGCTGGAGCTGTTCGGCGAGCCCGATCCGCAGAGCGACGGCACGGTCAGGCGCCTTCCGGTCCACAACTACAGCATGAAGCAGGCGATCCAGGAAGGGTTCATCTTGGACGTGCTCGAACACTACACACCCGTCGAGAGCTACTACAGGCTCGCTAAGACGGTCGAGGAGGACCCGGAGTACGACGTCCGGAAGGCCGGTAAGAAGCTCCGGCGCTACGTCGAGGGCCACGAACACGCGATCCGGCTCAAGGCCGAGATCATGGTGGACCACTTCCACGAGCAGGTGATCGCCCAGCACAAGCTTGGAGGCAACGCGCGGGCGATGGTGGTCACGAACGGGATCGAGCGCGCGATCCAGTATTTCCACGCCATCCGAAACTACCTGACGGAGCGCAGGAGTCCTTACGAAGCCCTTGTCGCGTTCTCGGGCGAGCACGACTACGGGGGAGACCGGGTGAGCGAGGCCAGCCTGAACGGCCTCCCCTCGTCGAAGATCCCAGAGACGTTCCGGGAGGACCCGCACCGGTTCCTCGTCTGCGCGGACAAGTACCAGACCGGCTACGACGAGCCGCTGCTGCACACCATGTACGTGGACAAGACGCTCTCGGGGATTAGGGCGGTCCAGACGCTTTCGCGCCTGAATCGGTCGCACCCAGAGAAGCGAGACGTGTTCGTGCTCGACTTCCTGAACGACACCGAGACCATCACGAAGGCCTTCTCGGATTACTACCGGACCACGGTCCTGTCCGACGAGACCGACCCCGACCGGCTCCACGACCTACAGGCCGACCTTGACGGTGCGCAGGTCTACTCTCCCGATCTGGTCCGGGCGTTCGTGAAGCTGTATCTGGACGGCGCGGACCGAGATCGGCTCGACCCCATCCTCGATCGGTGCGTGGCGGTGTATCTCAAGGACTTGGACGAGGACGGGCAGGTCCGGTTCAAGGGCAGGGCCAAGGCGTTCGCGCGCGCCTACGCTTTCCTGTCCTCGATCCTCCCCTACAACAACCTGGGCTGGGAGGAGCGCTCGATCTTCCTGAACTTCCTGATCCCGAAGCTGCCGGCACCCGAGGAGCCCGATCTGTCGAAGGGCATCCTTGAGAAAATCGACATGGACAGCTACCGCGTCGAGAAGCATCAGATGCGGAAGATCATCCTTGAGGACGAGGACTCGGAGATCGATCCGGTCAGCACGGGCGAGGGCGGCGGCAAGGGCGAGATCGAGACCGACCGCCTTTCAGCGATCATTGAGGAGTTCAACGACCTGTTCGGTGGAATCGAGTGGGGGGACCGCGACCGTGTCATCCAGACGGCCACCGTGGACATTCCGGCCTCGGTGGCGAAGGACGTAAGGTTCAAGAACGCGCGGCAGAACTCGGACAGGGCGAACGCCCGCATCGAGTCCGACAAGGCAACGGAGAGGGCGGTGCTTGAGGTCGTGCGGGACAACACCCGACTCTTCAAGCTGTTCGCGGACAATCCAGACTTCCGGCGGTGGCTGGCGGACACGGCATTCAGGCTGGCCTACGAAGCGGCGGACTGACGAGAGCGGGTGGCCTGCTGAGACGTTATCGGGGGGCGTTTTCCAGCCCAGTTGGCGACAACCTGCGGTGGGCCGGATACCTTCTGAAACATCCTGATACTTCTTGACACATTAGGGCGTTTCCCCAGGGGTTGACTGTCCCGCATGGGCTCTTCAGCGTCCAAGCATGGAGGCGCCGAAACACCAGTTCAACGCGCGGGTCTGCACATCCCCGATGGACACCTCCGCACCGTCTTCCACGGCATTCGCGGTGAAGCTCCCGATCCGAACCGTGCGGACGGTTCGGCCCCCGGAAGCTCTCGACATGGGCAGGGATCGGCCTCCGCTGCCCTCGGCTCCGAGGCTGGATTGAAACCCATGACGGATGAGACTCGTAGGATGCCGCCCTTCGGGTCACCGAAGGGTGAAGGGCGGCACGACCAAGCATCGAGGCGAGAACCGGAGGAGTCGCAAGTAGCCAGACTGATCCACCCCAAGGCGGAACCGGTGCCCATGCCCAGCGACATGGGCGCTGGCGAGATCGTTCGCCGCTCCGGCTTCCGGAGTGCGTGGACGGCCCGGCACCGCCGGCCTTCGTCCGACCGCCAGCCGCGCCTCGCGAGGTGCGTCTGAACGGGTTTCCCCGAGCGCTGGCGGAGGTGCCTCGCCACCGCATCGGCGGCGTCGGTCGCCGGGTCCCGGGCGCGGCGCCCACGGGGGTGTTTGGCGCGTCTAAGGTCGTTCAGCCAGCCTACCCATTGTCATACAATGGGGCTGGCGAGGGGTGGCCTCCGCCCCCCCTTCGATCCCCCCGCTCTTCGCGCTCCCGTGGAGGTCGCGGACGGGGGCTCCGCCCCCCTTCCCCCGTGCCGGTGCGGCGTGATGCCTGAGCGCCGCACCGCCGTCGTCACCGCCCGCGTGTCGGCGACCGAGTCCGCCGACTGGCGGGCCAAGGCGAAGGCCGCCGGCGTGCCCCTGTCGGCGCTGATCCGGCGGGCGATGGCCCGCACGCGGACGTGGACCGCCCGCGCGGCCGAGGTCGAGCGCGAGCGCACCCGGCAGGTCTCGCGGATCGGGAACAACCTGAACCAGATCGCGCGGTGGGCCAATCGCCACAAGGGGGCGGCCGAGGCCGTAGAGGTCCTCGCCCGCCTCGTCTCCATCGAGCGGGCGCTTACGGCGCTGGCCCGCTTCGAGAGCCCGGAGGACGACAATGCACATTAAGTTCCTCGCGCACGGGACCGGGTCGGCGTGGGCTGCGGCCAAGTACCTCCTCGGGGAGCAGGATGCGGCCGGGAAGCCGCGCGAGGGCGTCGAGGTGCTGCGGGGGAATCCGGAGATGGTGGCCGCGGTCGCCGACTCGCTCGACTTCGAGCACAGGTACACGTCGGGCGTGATCGCTTGGGCGCCGGACGACCATCCCACCGACGAGCAGATCGAGCGCGTCCTCGACGACTTCGAGAAGACGGCCTGGGCGGGGATGGAGCCCGACCGCTACGCATGGGCGGCCGTGCTCCACCGTGAAGAGGGCGGGGGTGCCCATGTCCATGTCCTTGCGGCGCGTTGCGACCTTGAGACCGGCCGCAGCCTCAACATCGCGCCTCCGGGCTGGCAGCGAACGTTCGATCCGCTCCGCGACGCTTTCAACCACGAGCACGGCTGGGGCCGTCCGGACGATCCGGCGAGGGCCAGAGTGCAGCAGCCCGGACACCGCGCCTACATCGAGGCGGCGCAGTTGCGGACCGGGCTCCGGCTCGAAGCCTCACCGCGCGACCTGATCCGCGACTACCTGATCCAGCGTGTCGAGCACGGCATGGTGCGGGACCGCCACGATGTCCTCGCCGCGCTGCGGGAGGCCGGCCTCGAAGTGCCGCGCCAAGGCAAGGACTATCTCACCGCGATGGACCCCGAGACCGGGGGCCGGTGGCGGCTGAAAGGAGAACTGTACGCACTTGACTTCGACCGCGAACGACTTGAGCGACCGGCTGAGGAAGCGGCTGGAGAGCGAACGCAAGGAAATCGAGGAGTTGACCGCGAGCGAGCTGAAGCGGCTCGCCGAGAACTCGCGGCGCGTTGCGAGGAACGCGCTCAGTACAATCGAGCGCGATACGGAGGAGGCGACCGGGCGGATGCGCGAGTTGCTCGTCAAGGCGTGGCAACGGCCTCTGATCGTCGGCCTGAGCCTTTGGCTCGGTTTCTTCGGCGGAAGCTGGGCGACGATGCGCTGGTTGGCGGGGAGCATCCAGACCCGGATCGAGGCCCGCACCGAACTGGGCCGGGACATCGAGGACGCCCGGCGGACGCTTGCCCAACTGGAGGTGGACACTTGGGGGCTCGTGTTCCACGAGATCGAGGGCGAGCGGTTCGTGGTGGTGCCGGACGCGGCGTTGGACGATCCGCCCTGGAGGGTGGACGGTCGCCCGGCGTTGAAGCTGTCGAACGAGTGAAGGAGGTCTATGACCGCGTTAGAGGAGCAGTTGACGAGGGCCTTGCGGAGGTTGTCCGCGCAGTACGAGACGGAACAGCGGCGGCAATCCGGGCAGCTCGAAGCCTTGCGGCGGCACGTCGAGCGGCAAGGCGGAGAGAACGAAGCCTTGAGGCGGCACGTCGAGCGGCTGAGCGGGGAGAACGAAGTCTTGCAGCGGCGAATCGAGCGGCTCGACGGGCAAGTGACACGCTTGGCCGAGTACTATGGGACATCCGCCGCCGCGAGACCGAGCGGTCGCGGCTGGTGATAAGGCCGCCGACGCCCGGGCCGGACCGCGATGCCGGACCGAGCCGCTGATGGTCGCGTTCGCAAACGGGAGCCGTGAGTCTGGCGCGGGCGCACTCGCTCCGCGAGCTTCCGGGCAGGCGGATCGTGCAGTCCATCGAATCGAGAGGAATCGAACGATGGCACGCACGAAACGAAGTCGGCGCTCTTACGGCGCCGGTGAATGGGGCCGGAACCGGGTCCGGGTGTTTCCCGATCCCAAGACCGGCTTGTACCAGATCGAGTGGCGCGAGAACGGGCGCAGACTCACGAGGTCGCTCAAGCACCGCGACTGGTCGCGGGCCAAGAGGCAGGCCGACGAGGCCGCCGCTGGCCTTGCGGGGCTGGGGCTGAACGGTCGGAAGGACGCCGAGCCTGAGCCGCTCACACTGGGAAGGCTTCTTGAAATCTACGGTGAGGAGGTGACGCCCATGAAGGCGGAGACTTCTCAGAGGTCCGACCGGGCCGCGACGAAGATGTTTCTCGGGTTCTTCGGTCGAGACCGGAGGCCGGAGACGCTGTCGCGGAGGGACTGGGACCGGTTCATCCGGGCGCGGCGCGCGGGCAAGATCGGCCCGAGCGGCAGGCCCGTGTCCGACCGGACCATCGAACACGACCTCAAGTTCCTGATCGCAGTCTTCAACTGGGCCGCGAAGTCGAGGGACGAGGCGGGGAGGCTGCTCCTCCGCTCGAACCCGCTGAAGGGCCTGAAGACGCCCACGGAGAAGAACCCCACCCGAGTGGTGTTGTCGGAGGAGGAATACCACGCGTTGCTCGGAGTCTCCCGGAAGATGGACTGGCGGTTCCATGTCGCCTTGGTCCTCGCGCACGAGACCGGACACCGAATCGGGGCCATCCGAAAGCTCCGGTGGCCGGACATCGACCTTGAGGGCGGAGTGGTGCGGTGGCGCGCTGAGCACGAGAAGACCGGCTACGAGCACTACACGCCGGTGACCGCCGAGGCGCTAGCCGCCTTGGAAGAGGCGCGAAGGAAGAATCCCGGAAACGGGGACGATCCGGTGCTGACGGCATCCACGGACACCTCAAGGTGCGTGGGCCGTTCGCTGGTCCGCTACTGGTGGAACCGAGCCGAGAAGCTCGCGGGTTTGGAACCGCAACGGGGCAGAGGTTGGCACTCGCTGAGACGGAAGTTCGCCAGTGACTTGATGGACCAGCCCCTCAAGGTGCTCTGCGAGTTGGGAGGCTGGAAGACGGCCAAGACCGTTCTTCAGTGCTATCAGAGAGCCGACGAAGACCGACTGCGGCAGGCGCTCGCGAGCCGCCGCAACGGCGCGCTCGATCCCGTTTAGCGGGAACGGATCGGCGGGAATCCTGACCTCCAATCCCGTAACCTCAACCATCGCAACACGATGAGAATCTGTGACCTCCCGCCGTTACGTCAGAGTCAAGGGGGGTTGTATCTTGTTTGATTCTTGGACTTACGGGTTTCGGTGGCTGGACTGTCCAACGAAGTAGGACCACCGCAACGAAACCAAAGGAACGAACCATGACGAACCAGACCCTCGCCCCCGGCAAGAACGACATCCAGTTCAAGAGCCTGGGTAACAATCTCGCTGCTCACCTCTACATCCCTGAGGGATTCGACGAGAACGGCAGCTACCCGGCAATCATCTACTCCGGACCCTTCAACCAGGTCAAAGAGCAGACCGGCGCCGTCTACGGTCCTCGACTGGCTGAACGCGGCTACGTCACCATCGTCTTCGACCATATCGGCTACGGCGACAGCGAAGGGGAGATTCGCAACAACGAGAACTCCTTCATGAAGATCGAGAGCATCCGTGACGCGATCAGCTTCATGGGAACGCTGCCCTTCGTCGATCGTCAGAGGCTCTTCGGGCTGGGCGTTTGCGCCTCGGGCGGCTACATCGCCCTCGCCGCCACGACGGACAAGCGCCTCAAGGCCATCGCTACCGTCTCCGGTATGCTCGGCAACCAGCAGTCCTACTTCGGTACGATGGATCGAGAGACGATCACCGCGCTGATCACTGCACAGAACGCCGGTCGGCAAAAGACCTACGAAACCGGTGAGGTCGAGTATGTGGACGCCTTGGGGCTGGAAGCGGGCAAAGATGCCCCGGAAGGCGCCTTGCGCGACGGTTACGACTACTACATGACCGAGCGGGCCGGTGCCCAGACCTACCCAAACTACAACCACCTGGCACCGTCCTTCATGCTGGAAGCACCGATGCTCGCCGATGCGATGAGCTACGCGCCCTATCTCTACACGCCGTTCATTGGCATCCATGGTGAACACGCCGGCACCGCAACTTTGACCACCTCATTCCATGAAAAAGCGTCTGAGCCCAAGGAGCTGGTTGAGATCTCCGGCGCTACGCACGTCTCGCTCTACGATATCCCGGAAGATGTTGACCGGGCCGTCGAGGCCATGGACCGCTTCTTCGAGAAGCACTCGGCCTGACGAAGAGCCGGCCCCGGGGGCCGGGGCCGGCTATCGACCAGGCGAACAAGAAGATTGTCCACCGCCAAGTCGGACCGGACGAGGCAAGGCCTGCCCCCGGCGCGGGCGAAAGGTTGAGCGGCAGGGCGACGATGGCCTCCCGCCAGCGTTCTCGATGATCCCCGCCGGATGTTGCTCTGTCAGGGTCCACCCCGCGCATCCACCAGGGCCGGCCCGTCCTCCGGGATCGTCCCCGCCCTCACCACCTCCACCCCCGCCCGCACCTTCACGGCCTCCCGGATCCGCGCGCCCAGCCCGTCCACCGCAGCGGCGTCGAGCGAGCATCCCGGCGCGGCCTCGATCCGTACGGTGAGCACGTCCTGTCCGCCGTCTCCCTCCGTCACCACGGCCTGGTAGCGCGCCACCGACGGCTCCGGCGCCAGCGCCGCGGCCAGTTCGCGGGGATGCACGAACATTCCCTTGACCTTCACGCCCTCGCCCACCCGGCCCAGGAACCCGACCAGCCGCGGACTGCTGCGGCCGCATCGGCACGGCTCCGGGTTCCAGGCGGACAGGTCTCCGGTACCGAACCGCACGAGCGGATAGACGTCGTTCGGGCTTGTCACCACCACCTGGCCAGCCTCGCCGTCGGCAGCCGGACGGTCCTCTCCCGGCACGAGCACCTCGATCACCATGCCCCTCGGGACGTGCCACCCGTTCTTCGCCTCGCACTCGTAGCCGAGCAGCCCGGCGTCGGCCGTCCCGTACGCCTGGTAGACATCGACGCCGAACTCGTCCTGGAGCCGGGTGCGTAGCGGCGGCGGCAGGGGCGCCCCGGTGACGACAGCGCGTGCGAAGCGCAAATCGCGTCCCAGATCGCGCGCGCGCTCCAGCAGCGTCAGCAGGAACTGCGGCGTACCGGTGTAACCCGTCGCGCCCGCCGCACACGCGATCTCGACCTGCGCCGCCGTGTTGCCCACGCCGCCGGGGATCACGGTGCACCCCGCCGCGCGGAGGCCGCCGTCGAGCATGAGGCCGCCGGGCGTCAGGTGATACGAGAAGGTGTTGAGGACCACGTCGACCGCGCCGAGTCCGGCCGCGCGCACGGCAGCGGCCATGTTCCAGAAGTCCTGCTGGTCCCCCTGGGGGTCGTTGATCGGGCCAGGCGAGCGAAAAACCCTGCGCAGCGAGGCCACGGGCACGGCGAGCATCCTGCCGAAGGGTGGATCCGCGGCCTGCAGAGCCGGGAGGTCGTCCTTGGCGAGCACGGGGATCCCGGCAAGGTCCGCGACGCCTCTCACGTCCTCCGCCGAGACCCCGGCGCCCGCCAGCCGGCGTGCGATCTCGGGACTGTGCGCCGCCCCGTGGCCAACGGCGGCCACGGCAACCTGGTCCTGCGCGTCACGCCATTCGAGCGACGGCCATGCGGCCCCCGGCAACGCGGCCCCAGGCACCGCGGCCCCCGGCCTTCCGGCCCCCGGCTGCGACCTCACGACAGCCACCGTTTCCGGCGGCGATAGTGCTTCACGTCGCGGTACGAGCGCCGCCCGGCATCCCCCAGCCCGAGGTAGAACTCCTTCACGTCCTCGTTCGTGCGCAGCTCGTCGGCCGTGCCCTCCATGACCACGCGGCCGCCCTCCATCACGTATCCGTAGTCCGCGACGGACAGAGCCAGCCGCGCGTTCTGCTCGACCAGCAGGATCGTGGTCCCTTCGTCGCGATTGATCCGCCGGATGATCTCGAAGATGCTCTCGACCAGGATCGGAGCGAGGCCGAGCGAGGGCTCGTCGAGGAGCATCATGCGCGGGCGGGCCATCAGGGCGCGGCCCAGCGCCAGCATCTGCTGTTCACCGCCGGAGAGGTGGCCGGCGGTCTGGCGACGGCGTTCGGCAAGCGCCGGGAAGTAGTGAAAGACCTTCTCCACGTCGGCCTCGGCACCCCGCCGGTCGTGCCGCGTGTACGCCCCCGCGGCGAGGTTCTCGCGCACGGTCAGATGCTCGAACACCCGGCGGCCCTCCAGGACCTGGAAGATGCCCTTCTCCACGATCCGGTGCGCGTCGACCCCCTGGATCTCCTGGCCGTCGAAGACGATCGTGCCGTCGGTGACCTCGCCGTCCTCGACGTACAGGAGCCCCGAGATCGCCTTCAGGGTCGTGGTCTTCCCCGCCCCGTTCGATCCGAGCAGCGCCGCGATCCTGCCCTCGCCGACCTCGAGCGAGAGTCCCCGCAGCACCAGGATCACGTCGTCGTAAAGGACCTCGATGTTGTTGAGACGCAGCAGGGGGGCGGCACTCTCGCGGGGCCCGCCGTTGCCGGTCGTCGTCGCGGTCACCGCGTCACGGCACCGTCGGCGCCCGGATGAACTCGGTGAAGGGCACCCATTCACCGGCTTCCACCCGGAAAAGCCTGAGCCCCTTCGCTCCGAGATGGTCATCCGGCGTGAAGCTGATCGGCACCGTCACGCCGCCCATGTCCAGGTCGGTGAAGGTCTCGAGCGCACCCTTGATATTCGCCCCGGTCAGCTCCCGCCCCGACGCCAGCACCCGCCTCATTGCCTCGGCGAAGACGGCGAACGTCCACCACGCCTGGGTGTAGGCGTTGGTCTTCCCCTCGATCGTCTCCCCCTTGCCGGTCAGGTAGTCGCGGATCACGCGTGTTCCGGGCACGTCGACGTTGAGCGGCGCGTACGGGATCGTCCCCATCACCCCCTCGGCCACCTCGCCCGCCAGATCCACCAGCTGCCTGTTGGCACACCAGTTCAGGCAGATGAAGGTCAGGTCCAGACCCAGGCTGCTCGCGTTCTGCAGCGCCACCGCGGCCGGCCCGGAGGTGTTCTGGAAGACCACGTACTGGGCGCCGCTCTGGCGTATCCGCGAGAACTCGCCCGTGAAGTCGACCGCGGCGCGCGGCATTTCGTAGAGCGTCAGGTCGACGCCGACGGCCTCGGCGTATTCCACGCCGCCGTACCGCGACGGAGACAACCCGAAGGGACTCGCGTTGTGCATGAGCGCCACGACCGGCGTCCCTTCCCCGTGGTTGGCTACAATCCAGTCGAGCGCAATGCGGAACTGATCGGTGTACGTGGGTGCGACCAGGAAGTTGTACGGGGCGTCCGCCGGGTCGCCCAGCACGTGGGAAAGGGAGGCTGAACTGAACGGGACTTCGTCTTCCGTGATGCGGAGTCGCAGCGCTTCGGTGTCGCCGGTGCCCCATCCCATGAAGACCACCGCACCCTCCGCCACGAACTGGCTGTAGAGCTGTTCGGCACGGGCGACCTGGTAGGCGTAGTCCTGGTAGATCAGCTCAATCGGCCTGCCTTCGATCCCCCCCTGCATGTTGGTCCAGTCCACGAACCCGCGCATGCCGTCGGCGTAATCGGTCCCGACGTCGGCCGTCGGCCCCGTAAGGTCGAAGATCGCGCCGACCTTGATTGCGTTGTCGGCCGGTCCGCCTTCACCGCCATCGCCCCCGCAGGCCGCTGTGGCAACGACGAAGGCAGCGACGAGCGGGTGGATGGGCCGCGTCGGTTGGCGTCTGGTCATGGCCCTGCTCCTGGTTTCGCGGGGTTTTGTCCACGGGCTGCTGCCCCTTCGCCTCCTGGCCACGTGCACTGTCCCTCTACGCCCTCACCACCAGCCCGTCGTGGAGAGCGGTACGATAGGCCTTGAGGGCGGGCACGAAACCGATCAGGAACCCCGCGACCACGACCGAGCCCAGGAAGAGCCACTCCACGAAGCCGGGCGGCGTGATCGGGATGAAGAGACCCGCCTGCGTCTCGGCGATCGGCTGGCCAACCGAGAGCATCAGGTACGCGAGCGCCATGCCGCCGATTGCGCCCGCCGCCGCAAGGCACACCGATTCCAGCACCAGGAGCGTGACGATCCTTTTCGGCCCTGCCCCGACCGCGCGCAGGATCGCCATCTCTCGCCGGCGCTCGTTGAGGGACGTGTAGAGCGAGACCAGCATGCCGAGCAGTCCTACCAGCACGACGAAGATCGTGACAAGACGGAGCCCGGTTTCGGCGTAGCCGATCCCCCGCCACATCTCGTTGAGCGCCACGCCGGGGATGACCGCCATCATCGGTTCGCCTTCGTAGTCGTTGATCTCGCGTTGCAGCCGGAGCACGTCCCTCCGGTTGGTCGCGCCCACGAAGAACGACGTCACCTGGGTGATCTCGATCTCCTCCATGGCGAGCACTTCCGCGTGCGTGTGCTCTTCGCCGGGCATGGGCGGCGCGCCATCCTCCCACCCGAAGTGGATGGCCTCGATTCCCTCGAGGGTGACGTAGACTGCGCGGTCGACCGGCGTGAACGTCTTGTCGAGGATGCCCACCACCGTGAACGGCATTTCGTCGTGGTTCAGGAAGCCCACCTCGCCGATCCCGTGCGTCACCGCGACCTGGTCGCCCAGCCCGTAACCCAGTTCAGTGGCGACATCCGCACCCAGGGTCACGTCGAAGACCTCCGAGCCGGCGCGGCCCTCGGCCAGCGCAATCTCCTGCCCTCCGCGGTAGCGATAGTGGCGATAGAAGTCCTCATTGGTGCCGATGACCCGGAAGCCCCGGTGGCTGTCCCCGAGTCCGTACGGAATGGTCCATTCGACCGCGGGGTGCTCGGCCCATTCGCGGTAGGTGTCCCAGGACAGGTTGTTCGTGGGAGATCCCATGCCGAAGACCGAATACAGCAGCAGCTGGATGGTGCCCCCCTTGGTGCCCACGACCAGGTCGGTCTGGCTGATCGTGTTGGAGAAGCTCTCGCGCATTCCCACGCGCACGTTCTCGACGCCGATCAGAAGCGCGACGCTGAGTGCGATGGAACCGACCGTGAGTGACGTGCTGAAAGCGCGGTTGCGCAGTGACTTGAGGGCGAGGTCGAGGCTGAACATCAGAGGGCGGCCCTGTTGATGTCGGGGAGCGCGATCCTGCGGGAAAACATTTCCTCGAGCGTCCGGTCGTGGCTGACGAACACCAGCGTCGCACCGGCCCGCCCGCACTCCGCAAACAGCAGCTCCAGGAAGGCCTCCCGGCGGTCGAAGTCCAGGGACGAGGTCGGCTCGTCGGCGACGATGAGTTCCGGCGCCCCGATCAGCGCCCGGCAGGCCGCAACCCGCTGCTGCTGGCCCACCGACAGCTCCGTCACCCGCTTTTTCAGCAGATCGCCAATGTGAAGGTGGTCCGCAAGCTGCGCGGCGGTCTCCTGCACGCCCACGCCGTCCAGCCTCGCCCGCCGTGCGGCGTTCATCCGCGCCGGGAGGGCAATATTGTCCAGAACCGAGAGGTAGGGGATGAGGTTGAACATCTGGAAGACGTAGCCGATGTGCTCCGCGCGAAAAGCGTCCCGCTCGGCGCCCGAGAGCGAGGCGAGGTCGCGGTCGAGCACTCTGACCTCGCCCTCATGAGGCTTCAGCACACCCGCCAGGACGCCGAGCAGCGTAGTCTTGCCGCTCCCGCTGGGGCCGTACAGAAACGCGCGCGTCCCACGCTCAAGGGTCAGTTCGGGAATGTCGAGCACCCACGGACCTCCGTCATACCGGAAACGAAGGCGTCGGATATCGACCGCGAGGCTCATCGGCGACAGCCCGAGAACATTGCCCACCCGGTCTTCGAGCGGCGACTCACCGCGCTAGGACTCGTACGGATAGACCCGCTGGCCGGAGATGGTGAACCCAACGTACCCGTATACGCTCTCCGTCATCTCGATGCTGAGCACACCTTCGACCCATACCGGGTTCCAGCCGTCCATCTTCGCACGCTTGCCCTCGTCCATCTGTATGTACACGAGCTGGTTGGGCGGCGGCGGCGGCGTGTGGATGCAGGCGCCCACGTAGGGCACGAGGAGGAATTCCGTCGCCGAAGACGCAAAGTCCTCGAGCGGAACCGTGAAGCCGGGAATCTTGACAAGCTTGCCCTCGAGAGCGGCCAGCTCTTCGCTCTTCTCGCCCGTCCGGTAGTTGAGCTTGGCGAGGAGCCGCCAGCCCACCTCGGTGGGTTCGTTCGGCGACACCGCCGGGAGCGGGTCCACCGGGGGTCGCGGGTCGTCCGGGGACCCGATGACACCCTCCGGGCTGCTGCCGGCCCCGGAAAGGACGGCCGCCAGCAACACGCTGGCCACCGCCGAGAAACGTCTGCGGCTGGCTGCTTTCATCAGAAACCTCCGATTGTCAGAATCTTCAGCGCGATCCCTGGTCATCCGATCCCTGGTCATCCTCGGAAATCGGCCGCGTGAGAGTGGGATACTTGATGCCCAACTGTTCAAGGTACGTCTCGAAGCGGGTCTCGTCGTAGTAGTACTGGCTCAGCAGGGGACGGAACGCATCCATGATTTCCCTGTTGAGATCGATGGGCGGCGGATCGTCGGGTCCGATGAAGGGAATATACTCGACACCCGCAGTCTGGTCTTCCCGGAAGTAGGTCCAGGCCTGATCGACCAGCTCCGGTTGCGCGAAGAGCTGGAGGGCCGTGCGCGCCATCACCCGGGCGCCGGCGACCGCTCCCTTGTGCGCGATGGGCGTGGCCATCGCCATGGCGCTCGACCAGTGGTGACCGGGCAGCCCAGGCACATTCGACGGAAAGCGGAGCGTCACTGTGGGCACATTCCACGAGATGTCGCCGATGTCGTCCGATCCGCCGCTCCGGCGCGGGCCCGGCGTGCCGAGTTGCGAGAGGGCAGTCGGCATCCCCGACGGTACGCTCCCGACCGACTGCTGCACTGCGCTCGCAAAGTCGTGGTCGTCGTCGGTCCACTCCGGGAGCCCGACGTCCTGGATGTGCTCGTACATGGTCTCGGCCACGACCTTGTTGAAGTGCCTCGGCCAGGCGGCCCCGATGATCCGGTACGACATCTCCGTATCGGTCATCATGGCCGCGCCCTCGGCGATGCGCACGGCAGTATCGAAGTTGCGCTTGATGTCCTCGTAGTCCATCTCGCGGATGAAATACCATACCGAGGCGCTCGGCGGCACGACGTTCGGCTGATCGCCGCCGTCGCTGATCACGTAGTGGGAGCGCTGGTCGGGCCGCAGATGCTCGCGGCGGAAGTTCCAGGCGACGTTCATGAGCTCGACCGCGTCCAGGGCGCTGCGGCCGCGCCACGGAGCACCCGCACCGTGCGCCGCCTCGCCCGCGAAGGTGAACTCCACCGAGACCAGTCCCGTGCCGCCGCCCTGGCCCCAGTTCACCGACAGGTTGCTGCTGACGTGCGTGAACAGGGTGACGTCGACATCCTTCAGGTAGCCGTCCCGGACGTACCATGCCTTCGAGGCCAGCTGCTCCTCGGCGACGCCCGGCCAGAGTACCAGCGTGCCCTGGATACCCTCGGCTTCCATGACCTCCTTGAGGGCGAGCGCCGCCACCACGTTCACGGCCTGTCCGGAGTTGTGACCCTCGCCGTGGCCGGGCGCGCCCGGAATCAGGGGGTCGTGATACGCCACGCCGGGCTTCTGGTTGGCCTTCGGGATCCCGTCGATGTCCGACCCGAAGGAGATGACCGGCCTGCCGCTGCCCCACCGCGCAAACCAGCCCGTCGGGATGCCCGCGGGCTCGCGCTCGATGGTGAAGCCGTTCTCCTCAAGGATGCCCGTGACGTACGCCGACGTCTCGATTTCCTGCTGCCCCAATTCCGAAAAGGAGAAGATCTTGTCGACCATCACCTGGGCCAGCTTGGCGCGTTCGAGAACACCCTCTTCGACACGGTCCACGAGAGGCGCCAGCTCCTCGTCGGAGAGGCTCTGCGCGACCGCGAGGGCGGGAGTGACGAGAATGGCGACCATCGCCGCCGTGATCGTTCGGTTGGCCATTGACGCACCTGGATTGGAAAAATGGTGAGGAATCAAGGACTTTTGAAAATAGGGGCTGGCCACCCGAATCCGAAAGCCGAGGCTGCCTCACCCCCGCCGGTACGCGAATGGCCACACGTGAAAGTAGTCCTTCACGTTGCCCCACAACTTGGACAGTCCCTTGGGCTCGAAGATGAGGAACAGGATGATCACGACGCCGAACACGGCTTGCTGCGCGTAAGGCAGCAGGTTGGCGACCACCGGCGCCGTGTCCTGCAGCGAGCGCCCCGCGTTGGTGATCAGCGCCGGCAGCAGCGTGATCAGCGCGGCGCCGAAGAACGACCCGCGGATCGAACCGAGTCCCCCGACGATGATCATGGCCAGGTAGATGATGCTCGTCTCCAGCGTGAAGCGCTCCCAGGTGATGATGGTGCGGTAGTAGGCGATCATGGCGCCCGCCAGGCCCACGAAGAACGACGACGTGGCGAACGCCAGCAGCTTGGTGCGGAAGAGGTTGACGCCGATCACGCTGGCCGCGATGTCCTGGTCGCGGACCGCCACGAATGCGCGTCCCATGCGCGTGCGGAAGAGGTTGGCCGCGAAGAGCGCGGTCCCCGCCGCCATCAGCACGCCGAACCAGTAGAAGGCGAAGGTGCTGTTCAGGCGCACGCCGAAGAGGCTCGGCGCGGGCAACACGATCGCCTCGGTGCCCCCGGTCAGCGCGGTCCAGTGCGTCATGCCCCACTCGACGATCTCTTGGGCGGCCAGCGTGGCGATCGCCAGGTACAGGCCCTTCAGCCGCAGCGAGGGCAGCCCGAAGAAGGTGCCCGCCACCGAGGTGAGGACGCACGCGAGAGCGATGCTCACACCCCAGGGCAGCCCGAGGTTGAGCGTCAGAAGCCCGGCGGCGTAGGCCCCGATCGCCATGAAGGCGCCCTGCCCCAGCGAAATCTGCCCCGTGTAGCCCACCAGGATGTTCAGGCCGATCGCTCCGACCGTCGCGATCGCGATCTGATTCGCGAGGTCGAGCCAATAGGTCCCGGCCACGAACGGGAACACGAGCACGAAGACCGCGAAAGCCGCCAGCCGGATCCGCTGCACGGGCCGCGGGCGCAGCCCCATGTCGGACTCGTAGCGGGTGTGAAAGACGCCGCACTCGAGACTCATGACCCGCTCATACCCGTTCGATGATCTCCTTGCCGAAGAGGCCGTAGGGACGGACCATCAGCACCAGAACGAGGACGACGTACGGCACCACGAGACTGAGCCCGTGGCCCACGTACCCGCCGGTGTAGACCTCCAGCAGACCGATGATCGCACCACCGATCACCGCCCCCCGGATCGAATCGAGTCCACCCAGGATCACAACCGGGAAGACCCTGAGTCCGATCGACGCCACGTTCGGGCTCACGCCCACGATGCCCGCGAGCATGATCCCGCCGATGGCCGCCGACGCGGCCGCGAGCCCCCAGGCGATGCCGAACACCCGCGGAATGCTGATCCCCATGCTCAGCGCCGCCTGCTGGTCGTCGGCGATGGCCCGCATGGCGATCCCGTCGCGCGTGAGCCGGAAGAAGAGCCACAGCGCGGCCAGAACGGCCAGCGCGATCGGAATCGACAGAAGGCGCCCCGTGGACAGCATGACCGGACCCAGAGCGACATCGCCGGCCGGCAGGAACGACTCGAACGAGCGCGGCGCCGGACCCCATATCGCGTTGACGGCGGCGCGCAGGACGGACGACAGCCCGATCGTCACCATGATCATCGAGATGATCGGCTCGCCGATCAGCGGGCGCAGCACAAGCCGCTCGATGGCGAGTGCCACGGCGACGGCCAGCAGCACCGTCACGACAACCCCAAGGCTCCACGGAAGTCCGGCCTGGGCCACGGCGAAGAAGACCAGGTACGTGCCGAAAAGCAGAAGATCCCCCTGTGCGAAGTTGATGACATCGCTGGCCTTGTAGATCACCACGAACCCGGCCGCCGCCAGGGCGTAGACCATTCCGGTGCTGAGTCCGGAAACGGTGAGCTGCAGGAAGACGTCCATGGCTCAGCCCAGCGTCTCGATGCGGAGGTCGTGGGCGACTTCGGCGGTGCGGCCGTCCTGGTAGGTGATCTCGGTCGCCACCGTGACGGAACCGCGGTCGCCCTGCAGCGCGCCGATGATGTCGCCGAAGCGGGCGGCGATGTGCCGGCGCCGCACCTTGCGCGTGCGCGTCAGCTCGGCGTCGTCGGCGTGCAGTTCCTTGTGCAGGAGGAGGAAGCGGCGGATGCGGGCAGCCGTGGGCAGGTCTTCGTTGACGTTGGCGACGTGGTCGCGGACCAGCTCGTAGATCTCCGCACGGCGGGCCAGGTCGGTAAAGGTCGTATACGGAATGCGGTGGCGCTCCGCCCACTGCCCCGCGTTCTCCATGTCAATCGCGATCATGGCCGTGACGAACGGGGCATCGGCACCCCCGAAGACCACGGCCTCGCGGATGTACGGACTGAACTTGAGCTTGTTCTCGACGTATTGGGGGGAAAAGTTCGTCCCGTCGGACAGCTTCATCACGTCGGCCAGGCGGTCGATGACGACCAGGTGGCCGTCCTCTTCGAAGTAGCCGGCGTCGCCTGACCGCAGCCAGCCGTCCTCGAGGGTCTCGGCAGTTGCCGCGGGATTGCGAAAGTAGCCCTGGAACACCGCGGGACTGCGGCAGAGGATCTCGCCCTCGTCCGATATCCTGATCTCGGTTGCCGGGAACGGCGTCCCGACCGTGTGGAAGCGGATGTCTCCGTCGCGATGCACCACCGAGATGCCGGAGACCTCGGTCTGGCCGTAGAGCTGCTTCAGATTCACACCGATGGCGTGGAAGAACCCGAACACGTCGGGACCCAGCGCCGCACCGCCCGTGTACGCGCGTCGCACCCTGTCGAGACCGAGCTGATCGCGGATGGGCCGAAACACCGTCCAGTCGGCGACTCGGTGGCGGATTCGGGTGGGGAAACCAGGGCGGCCGCCGCGCACCCTCGTCTCGGCGGCGTGCGCTCCCGCCTTCATCGCCCAGCCGTAGAACCAGCGCTTGAGCCAGGTCGTGTCTTCGGCCATCACCTGGATGTCCGAGACCATGTTCTCCCAGATCCGGGGCGGCGACATCAGGAAGGCGGGGCCGATCTCGCGCATGTCGCTCCGCACGGTCTCCGTCTCTTCCGGGAAGTTGACCGTGAAGCCGACAAGCATGGCACTCGCGACCCCGACCATCTGCTCGCCGATCCACGCCATCGGCAGGAAGGAGACGAATTCGTCGTCCGCCTCCATCCTGTCCACGTCCTGAAGCTGCGACGCCATGGCCAGAAGGTTGGCGTGCGAGAGCATGGCCAGCTTCGGAATGCTCGTCGTCCCGGACGTCGTGCAGAGGAGCGCTGTGTCGCCGGACCCGACTTCGGCCAGCCTGCGGTCAAATTCACCGGGGAATCTGTCACCATATCGGTCGCCGAGGGCTTCCACGTCTTCGAAGGACATGAGGCCGGGCGCTTCGTAGGCGTACATCCCCCGGGGATCGTAGTAGACGATGGCCTCCAGCCCCGGCAGTCCGTCACGCACCTCGAGCACCTTGTCGACCTGCTCCTGGTCCTCGGCGACAATGATCCGGACGCCGGCCACCTCGAGCATCTTCGCCAACTCGGTGGAAATCGAGTCCTGGTAGAGGCCCAGCGGCAGGGCGCCCATCGACTGGGCCGCGAGTTCCGCGATCACCCATTCGGGTCGGTTGTCCCCGATGATCGCGATCCGGTCGCCCCTTGCGACGCCCAGATCGACCAGCCCCAGCGCGAACGACTCCACGCGGGCCCGGTACTCCGCCCACGTCGTCTCCTGCCAGATGCCGAACTCCTTCTCGCGCAGAGCGACTTCGTGCGGGTGGTCGGCGGCGTGACGGGCGAGCAGTCCGGGAAGAGTGCCACCGCTGCGCCGGCCGTCGCTCGCGGTCCCTTGCTCTGCCGCGCCGTGCTCCCCGGTCACGTGCTCCGCCGCGCCGTGCTGCGCGGCCCCCTGCTCCGCGGTCACGGCCCGGCTCCCAAAGCCGCGGTCTCCTCCCGCGCGTGCCCCAGGTACGCGTCGATCACGGCCGGATCGTTCCGCACCGCGTCCGGCGTTCCCTCCGCAATCTTGCGCCCGAAGTCAAGCACGATCACCCGATCCGAGATGTCCATGATCACGTCGATGTCGTGGTCGATCACCACGACGGTGACGCCGCGCTCCTCCTGCACGTCGAGGATGAACCGCGCCATCGATTCCTTCTCCTCGGCGTTCATGCCGGCGGTGGGCTCGTCAAGCAGGAGGATCAGGGGATCGAGCGCCAGAGCCCGGCCCATCTCCACCAGGCGCTGGTTGCCGTACGCCAGATTCCCGACCTCGGCGCTGCGCAGAGGTTCGAGGTTCATGAAGTCGATGACCTCTTCCACGTAGCGCCGGTGCTCGATCTCGGCGCGCCGCTGCCGACCCAGGTAGAGCCCGCCGCTCAGCACGCCGCCGCGCATGTGGACATGGCGCCCGAGCATGAGGTTTTCGAGCACGGTCATGTGCTTGAAGAGCTCGATGTTCTGGAAGGTGCGCGCCACGCCCAGCGCGGCGATGCGGTGCGGAGCGAGGCGGTGCAGTGCGTGGCTCGCGCCGTCACGCCCCTTCAGGCCGATCGTCCCTTCCTGGGCGCGGTACAGACCGGAAATGCAGTTCAGCACGCTCGTCTTCCCCGCGCCGTTGGGCCCAATCAGCGCGAGCAGCTCGCCCTTTCGCACCTCCATGCTGAACCCGGCGAGCGCGGTGACGCCGCCGAAGCGGAGTGAGAGGTCGCGGACTTCAAGGATTGGCAACCCGCTCGCCTCCGACCCACACGCCTTCGATCGCACGCACGTTGGACACGTCTTCGACGGGGTTGGCGCGCAACAGCACGAAATCCGCCCGGCGACCCGCCTCCAGCGTCCCGATGTCGTCCCGGGCGAGACAGTCGGCCGCCCCGCCGGTCGCCGAACGCAGGACCTGCTCGGGTGACAGCCCCGCCTCGGCCATGAGCGTCATCTCCATGTGCTCGAAATAGCCCTGGAAGCGCCCGACCGGTCCCGAGTCCGTACCGAAGCCGATGGGCACGCCCGCCTCGGCAAGCAGCGCCAGATTCGACTGCGCGATCTCGAGGGCTCGCCCGTAGGCCTCGGCGGCGCCGGAAGCCCTGATGCGCTCCTGCCGTGCCGGATCGCTCACCGTGACAACCTGGGCGGAATCCACATCCGACATGAGGAACGGGTCGTCGAAGAAGGCCGGGCGTCCGCCGTAGGCGTAGGTAGACACCTCGCGGGTAAGGGTCGGCACATAGCAGACGCCGGTCTCGTGGAAGAGTCCGATCGTCTCGTCGTCGACGGGTTCGTCCCGGATGCTGTGGGCCACCAGGCCGGTTCCGGCCCGCAGCAGACCCCTGGCGTCCTCCTGGTAGAAGAGGTGGGAGGCGACACGGAGTCCGTGCTCCGCGGCACGGGCGATCACGGCGCGGTACGACTCTGGAGACATCTTGGTGGCCGTACCGAGGTTGTCGTCGACCCGGATCTTGATCCAGTCCGGACCCAGGGCCGCGGCCGCGTCGACGGCGGCGGTCACCTCCTCGGGCGAGGCGCCGGTCACAACCGGCCCGGCGACGAGCAGGCGGGCCCGCGACAGACCGGCCGGGTCGGCGCCCTCGGCCGTGCCGGTACCCTCGGCCGCGCCGGCACCCTCCTCGGTGTCCGCGCCCCAGCTCGCGTCCCTGATCGCGAAGACCGGCTCGCGGTCTCCGCCGAGACTGTTCACCGTCGTGACCCCGAAGCGGGCGTAGCGGGCCAGCTCGGAGACGGCGTATTCGGCGTATTCGACCCCGCTCCCCGGGATCCAGGTCCCGCCGACGTGCCCGTGCACATTGATCAGCCCCGGAATGATGAACTGCCCGGTTGCGTCGATGGCGGGGACCCCGGCCCCTTCGGCGGCGGCCGCAACGTCGATGTCCCCGGCGAGCGGCTCGACCGACAGGATCCTGCCCGCCGCAACCCGCAGCACCGCCGGCTCGCTGAGCCCCGCGCCGGTGCCGTCCCAGACGCGGGCGCCGTAGACGACGAGGTCCTCGGCGGACTCGGCGGAGGGCGCGGGGGCGCAGGCCGGCAGGACGGCGAGCGCCGCCGCCAGCGCCAGGGGCAGCCTCGGGCGGTGTGGGCAGAGGCAGGCCGCGTCGCCGGGGCCAGCCACGCGCGGCCACCGCCGCCGGGCGGTCACCGCGCACCTCCCGCAGGCACACCGGGTGATTCGCCGGCCGGTACGTAGAGTTTCCCTCCGCCGCGCCGGAATTCCCGCGCTTTCTCACTCATCCCCTCTTCCATCGCCTGAGCCGAATCCAGCCCCCGCTCGCGGGCAAACCTGCGGACGTCGTCGCTGATCTTCATCGAACAGAACTTCGGGCCGCACATCGAGCAGAAGTGGGCGACCTTCGCCCCCTCCGCCGGGAGCGTCTCATCGTGGAACTCGAGGGCGGTCACCGGGTCCAGCGACAGGTTGAACTGGTCACGCCAGCGGAATTCGAAGCGCGCCTTCGAGATCGCGTCGTCCCACTGCTGGGCGGTCGGGTGCCCGCGTGCGAGGTCGGCCGCGTGGGCCGCGATCCTGTACGCGATCACGCCGTCCTTGACGTCGTCGCGGTTGGGCAGGCCGAGGTGCTCCTTCGGGGTGACGTAGCAGAGCATCGCCGTCCCGTACCACCCGATCATTGCAGCGCCGATCGCGCTCGTGATGTGATCGTAGCCCGGCGCGATGTCGGTCGTGAGCGGCCCGAGCGTGTAGAACGGCGCCTCGTCGCACCACTCGAGCTGCTTCTCCATGTTCTCCTTGATGAGGTGCATGGGGATGTGCCCCGGCCCCTCGTTCATGACCTGCACGTCGTACTCCCACGCGATCCGGTTCAGCTCGCCCTGCGTCCGCAGCTCCGCGAACTGGGCCTCGTCGTTCGCGTCCGCGATCGAGCCGGGCCGCAGCCCGTCGCCCAGCGAGTAGGAGACGTCGTACTCGCGCATGATCTCGCAGAGTTCGCGGAAGTTGGTGTACAGGAAGTTCTCCTTGTGATGCGCCATGCACCACTTGGCCAGGATCGAGCCGCCGCGCGACACGATTCCGGTGACCCGGTCCGCGGTCAGCGGCACGTAGCGCAGCAGCACGCCCGCGTGCACGGTGAAGTAGTCCACGCCCTGCTCGCACTGCTCGATGATGGTGTCCCTGTAGACCTCCCAGGTCAGCTCCTCGGGTACGCCGCCGACCTTCTCCAGCGCCTGGTAGATGGGCACGGTGCCGATCGGCACGGGGGAATTGCGGATGATCCACTCGCGGGTGGCGTGGATGTTCTTCCCGGTCGAGAGGTCCATGACGGTGTCGGCGCCCCACAGCGTCGCCCAGCGCAGCTTCTCGACCTCCTCGTCGATCGACGACGCCACCACCGAGTTCCCGATGTTGGCGTTGATCTTCACCTTGAAGCCGCGGCCGATGATCATGGGCTCGAGCTCGGGGTGGTTGATGTTGGCGGGGATGATCGCGCGGCCGCGTGCCACCTCGTCCCGGACAAAACGCGGGTCGAGGCCCTCCCGGATCGCGATGAACTCCATCTCGGGGGTGACCTCGCCGCGCCGTGCGTAGTGCATCTGCGTGACGGGGCCGTTGCCGCGCCGGGTGGTGCGGTGGAGGCCGGGGGGGAACTCGAGGGGGTCGTCGCGCTTGCCGGGGGACAGGGTGGCGGCGCGGCCCGTGACGCGCACGTCCCGGGCGGTGATCCAGGCCTCGCGGAGCGGGGGCAGGCCTTCGCGGACATCGAAGCCGGGCGGGCCGCTGGTATCGTAGACGCGCAGGGGGGGCTCGCCGCCCGAAAGGGAGATCTCCCGCATTGGGACTCGGATGCCGCCGGGGCCGTCGACGTGGAGTCGGCTCGAGTTGGGGAAGGCGTCGCCGTACGCGACGGGAGGGGTGCCTGGGGTGGGCAGGGTGTCGATTGGCTTGATCATGGGCGTCGTCGGTTGCGCCCGGCCGCCGCGTCGTCGCCGGGACGGGTGTGGCTGGTAGGTGTCTGGAAGCTAGCAGTCCGTGGGTGAAGCCGCATCGCGAACTGGCGCTTGCGACACCCGCCAGGAGATGTACATTTCGACATGTACATCTCGATATGTACATCTAACAAGAGGGACTTTCCGATGAAGATCGTTGGCGCAGCCGAGTTCAAGGCTCGGTGTCTGCGATTGATCAAGCAGATGAACCAGGACCGGGAGCCTGTAACCGTCACGAACCGGGGCCGACCCGTCGCCGTACTCTCGCCCTTGCCCGAACAGGCGCCACGCGCGTCGATCATCGGCACGATGAAAGGCACGGTTCTGGCCTACGACGATCCTCTGGCACCGGCCGCCGATCCCTCTGAGTGGGCGTCGCTCGGTTGATCGTACTCGACACGCACACGCTCATATGGGCTGTGGAAGGCGACCGGGAACTCGGCGCGGGCGCGTCCCGCCTGATCGAGCGTACTGCTCGGACCGATCGAGTGGCGGTGGCGGCGATCACGCCCTGGGAAATCGCGTTGCTGGTGGAACGCCGGCGCTTGCGGCTCGGTCATGAGGTGGGCGAATGGATCGCGCAGGCTCTCGCCCGGCCGGGTGTCACGCTCGTCCCGATCGAACCGGATATTGCCGTGGACAGCGTGCGGTTGCCGGGCAACTTCCACGCCGACCCCGCCGACCGGTTCATCGTCGCCACGGCGCGTCACCTCAAGGCACCGCTGCTGACCGCCGACCGGAAGATTCTGGAGTACTCGGCGGCCGGGCACCTTCGGACCGTCGACGCCGCGAAGTGATGAGCGCCTGCACGGACCGCCGGCCGCTCGCTACCCATATTGCCCATATATCTCCATATGGGTAGTATGGTACGATGAAGACCACGATCGATATACACGACGAATTGCTCACTCGGGCCAAGCGACACGCCCGCGGCGCCGGGGTGCCCCTCAGGGCCGTCGTCGAAGAGGGGCTCCGTCTGGTGCTGCAGGCCCCCCAGCCCACCGAGGGCTACCGGATGCCGGACCTCGGCGTCGGCGACCCGAACGGCGACGACCCCCTGGAAGCCTACAGCTGGCAGGATCTGTCCGACATCATCTACGGACACCCACAGGGCGAATGATCGCGGTCGACACCAACGTGCTGGTGTACGCGCACCGCCGCGAATGCCGCGCGCACGAAGCGGCCGAGGAGGTGCTGCGGGCGCTGGCCGAGGGAGGTCGGCGGTGGGCGATTCCCTGGCCCTGCTGCTACGAGTTTCTCAGCGTGGTGACCAACCGCCGGATCTGGCGGGGCGCAGAGTCGTCTCCAGATGAGGCGTGGAGCCAGCTGCAGGCCTGGATTGACTCGCCCTCGAACCGCCTGATCGGGGAGGCGCGCGGGTTCCCGGCCGTCCTCGAGCGCTTCGTGCGTCGCCCCCGGGTGCGCGGCCCGGTCGTCCACGACGCACGCGTGGCCGCGATTTGCCTGGCCCACGGTGTCGAGGAGCTGCTGACCAGGGATCGCGACTTCGCATTGTTCCCGGAGTTGAAGACGCGGAATCCGTTTGCCGGCTAGCTGGGCCAGAAGAGGGGGATGAAGAGGCTGGCCGTGACCAGGAGGATGAGGTTGAGCAGGCCGCCCACCTTCACGAAATCCGAGAAGCGGTATCCGCCCGGACCGTAGATCATGACGTTGGTCTGATAGCCGAAGGGCGTGACGAACGAGGCCGATGCCCCGAACATGACGGCGACGAGCAGCGCGTAGGGGTTCACGCCGGCCTGCGTGGCCGCCAGGATCGCGACGGGTGTCAGCATCACCGCCGTCGCCGCGTTGGACACGATGGCGGTCATGATGGCGGTCACCAGATAGAAGGCCGCGATGAGTCCGGTCTCTCCCAGCGGCGCCGTCAGGGTCACCACCCAGCTCGCGAGCAACTCCGCCGCCCCGGTGGCCTCGAGCGCCACGCCGAGCGGAATAAGCCCGGCCAGCACGAAGATGACCAGCCACTCCACCTCCGCGTAGATCTCCTCCACGTGCACGCAACGCGTGAAGACCATGAGGCCGACGCCGGTGAGGGCGGCCGTCATGATGTCGAGGATCCCAAGGCTGGCACTGAGCACCACGCCGGCCATGATCGCCGCGGCGACGCCCGCCCGTGGCCTGCCCCCGGCCGGCGTCTTCACCTCGGCCATGGGCACGAACCCGGGATCGTCGGCGAGGCGTTCGAGCGCGTGCGTCGTTCCGTGTACCAGGAGCAGGTCGCCGACGCGCAGCGAGAGTTCCGCGAGCCTTTCCGACACCGTGACGCCGGTGCGCTGGACAGCGAGCACCGTCGAATCGAAGCGCTGCCCGAAGTCCGAGTCGCGCAGCGTCCGGCCCACGAGACTCGAGCCGGGCGCCACGAGCACCTCGACCAGCCGACCACGCCCGGCGGTCAGGTCCAGCTCCTGCTCATCCCCTTCCCGTGGCGTCTTGAGCCGCTGCCTGCGCACGAGGTCGACAAGGCTCTCGGCGGACCCCTGCACGTACAGGATGTCGCCGGGCCGGATGTGACGGTCGCCATGGGGGGCCGTGATCTCCTCTTCATCCCGCTCGATATCCAGCACGGTGACGTCGTAGCGTTCGCCCCACCCGAGCTCGGACAGCGTGCGGCCGTTCGCGGGCGAATCCTCCGGCACGTGCAGTTCCGTGACAAACCGGCGGACATCGTATTTTCCGGCCAGGTCCGGCGGCCGGCTGCGCCGAGGCAGGAGCACCCGGCCGGCGGTGAAGAGATACAGCAGCCCCACGGCGAGACAGATCAGGCCCAGCGGGGTGATCGAAAACATGCGGAGTTCGTCGAACCCCCGGCTCATCGCTTCGCCGTGCACGACCAGATTGGTGGAGGTCCCCATCAGGGTGACGGTGCCTCCGAGGATCGAGACGAAGGAGAGCGGCATGAGGTACCGCGAGGGCGGCTCCCCGGCCTGATCCGCAAGCGCGATGAAGACGGGAATGAACACCATCACGACCGCGGTGGTCATGAGGAACGGGGAGAGGAACGCGCAGACGAGGCAGAGTACGAGCAGGCGCGTGTACTTGCCGCCGAGGGGAGCGGTTCGCGCCCACGCCCCGATCGCGGACACGAGGCCCGTCTTGCGGAGCCCCAGCCCGAGCACGAGCATCGAGCCGACCGTCACGGTCGCACGGCTTGATAGGCCCGACACCGCCTGGGCGGGTGTGAGGATGCCGCTCAGGAGGAGGACCACGGGCACCGCCATGGCGACCTGGTCCAGCCGCAGCCGGTCGAGGGCAAACAGGACCAGAGCCGCAAGGGTCAGGCCGAGCACGAATACGATGTCGAACGTCATGTGGAGATGTTCGTCCCCTACGGAGCTCGGCGCCAGTGCGATGGGCGCCCTGGGCCGGTCACGGCGTTGTGCACAGTTTGCACGGAATGGAGGCGTCGACTGTTCTTGTTAGTAGAGAGGGGATCTTTTCACGGACAGGCAGGAGCAGGCAAATGGTGAAGGGCGTTACGATGACGATGTTCGACGGAGAGCCGACGCTGGTGTTCTGGCACGTTATGGATATCGACAAGGGCATGGCCGCGAGCCGGGACATGGGCCTGCCGGTAACCAGCCCTCGGGAGGTCTCGGAAGAGATCACCAGGCGCATCTGGCAATCGCTCCTGGATGACCCGGAACCTGAGGAGGCGGAATAGAGTTGGCGACCCCGGTGGATCGAAGTCAGCCGGGGGCACCCGATTCCACCGCGACCCGCAGTCCCGCCCGGATGAACGCCCACTGAAACCGCATCTGGTCGCGGACGGGCATGGCTGTAAGGCCGGCCGCGGCCACTTGCTCGCGTACGGCTGCCTCCTCAGGCACGCCCATCTCCTCGCCTCCGGCTACCGCGCTTGCCTGGGCACTGCCGGCCGCCCTCAAGCGCGCTTCCCAGTCCGCGATCCGCTCGCGCCACCTCATCAGCACGGGATCCGGCGGCCCCAATTCGGCCCCCACACCCGGGGTGATGAAGAGCGGCATTTCGGTCACCAGGGTGAGCGGGTCTCCGCCCAGCGCGCGCACCGCCTCCATCGAGCTGGGACGAAAACGCGCGGCCGTCTCGCGGTCCCCGAGGTCGAGGAAGTGCCGCCTCATCGCGCGGCTGTCCGGGCGACTGCAGAACCCGCGCCCCAGGCGGTGGAAGCCCTTCTCGCCATCGCGCTCCACGTCGTGCAGCGTGTAGCCGGCATCCTCGACCGCGCGGGTGAGCGACGCGGCTGCGTCTCCGAATCGAGGCCACCAGGACCGCTCGACGAGGAAGTATGGGCCAGCGGCCACGCTCATGCCGTGCATGCTCACGTGAAGGTGGTACGGCGCGCCCGCCCGCCAGAACTCCCACGCGGCCCGGTTCTCGGGGCGGGCGCCCGGGTCGTCGTCGCCGCGCGGGAAGCCGAATTCGATGTCGTCGCCGGGAAGTTCCCGCACCCGATGGCGCAGATACGCGACGAAGTCGTAGCTGTCGGCACCGGGCGTCTGCCACGCCGCGTTGGCGCGTGCGCCGTCGGGATTCACGTGCGGGATCACGGACCAGGTGGCCAGGCCGCGCAGTTGCGCCCCGGCCGGACCGGCAAGGTAGCGGACCAGGCGGTCCAGAAACCGCGGCCCCACCGGCTCGTCGGCGTGGCAACCCCCGATCAGGCTGACGCGCAGGGGTCCGCTGCCGATCGTATACGCGAGGATCGGCCGCCCCTCGCGGGTGCGGCCGATCTCGGCATCCGGTGGCCGGGGGTTGTCACAGTTGACGATGCGGTCGATGGTTGCCGCCAACGCTAGCCGCCCTCGAGGGCCGCGCCGGGGCCCGGGTCAATCCGTTCGACATCCACCCCACACACCGTTCCCGCGCGTTCTCCAAACAGCTGTGGCTCGGCAAAGTTCTGGACGGCACCAGCACTGAATGCCATGTCGAACACGCACGTCCCCCAGCGGTCGTCCAGTTCCCAGTCCACCGCACCGCCAACCGTCCCTTCCATGCGGAACTCAAGGTCCGTTCCCGTTCCCGAAATGGTCATCTCGACGCGAAACTCGGGGTTGCCGTCCACCGTGAACTCCCAGCCCTCGCTCGACAGCGAGCACCTGTCCGGGTCGAGAGTGAACTCGACGGTCGTGCGGGTCGTGTCGCCCGACATTTCCAGGGTGCTGGTGAACGTTCTCGTCACCTGTCCTGCCATAGGACATGCCAATACCCCGTCAAACAGCGTCCCGGAAACGACATTGGGAGCCGTGTCGCCTACCAGTGCCATCATCCCCAGCAGGAGCGCTTCCGCCTCTCGGGGCGAGAGCGGCTCTCCGGGTTCAGTGGCGCCGTCGCCGCACGCCACAGACGCAGTCGTGACCAGGACTGCGAGGATCGCCCATAGCCGGTTTGCACGCGTCCGCACGTCCAACCTCCGCACGTCCAACCTCCGCACGTCTAACCCTCCACCCCGATGCCGATCGCGTCGAACTCCACCTCCAGACCGCACATCATCCCGGAAAAGGTGGCTCTCGGGGTCGGATCCGTTCCCGCCGGGTCGATGTCCGCGCTGAGGATCAGATCGATCATGCACGTGCCGGAGCGGCCGTCCAACCGCCAGTCCAACCCGCCGGTAATCGACCCCTCAATCTGGAACTCCAGGGTCGGTCCGGCGATCCCGAGGGCTACGACCGTTTGCACATTCGGATTACCGTCCAGAGTGAACTCATAGCCCTCGCTGGACAGCACACACCCTGCCGGGTTGAGCGTGACGTTCGTGACGACGCGGGCCGTGTCGCCCGCCTGCTCTTCCCTGATGCCCACCACCGCCGTCACCTGTCCGCCCAGCGGACAGGCAATCACGCCGCCATCCGGCGTCACGGCAACGAAACTCGCAGCCGTGTCACTGGCCAGTTCCTGGACTCCGAGGTAGAGCGCCTCGGTTTCGTCCATGTTGAGCGGCTCGGCCGGAGCGGTGGTGCTGTCATCACACGCCATCACCGCGGTCGTGAAAAGCCCGCCCATGAAGAGCATGCCCAACCTTGTACACCGTTGATGCGCTGACATTGCGGCCTCCCTTGTGTTCAGCCGTACACGGGACAGTCCTTCAACTGCGTCCTACCCCGGAGGTGCGTGCTTGTTCTACGTTAACCGCGGAATGACCGATACATCGCTGAAACTGTCCCACTTCGAGGCCGGCCTCCTCGACGGCGCATCCGACCCCGCGGTGCAGCTCGCCATGGGCATCGTCGTGCGCATGGGAGAGATCCTCGGAGCCCGCGACCTCGTCGAGATCACCTCCTCGCACATCGACGGGTGCCTCTACCACGGCGACGGTGGCGTGGAATTCGCCGAGCGGCTGGTGGACCTGGAAGGCAGGGTTTCCGTCCCCGCAACGCTGAACGTGGGCGCACTCGACCTGCTCCACCCCTCGCGCGTGCGGTCACGGGGCCACAAGCGCGAAATGGCGCTCCGCCAGATGCGCGCGTACCAGGCGCTCGGCTGCACCCCGACATGGACGTGCGCACCGTACCAGGCCGGACACCGTCCCGCGCCGGGCGAGCACGTCGCATGGGGCGAGAGCAACGCGGTGTGCTTCGCCAACTCGGTGCTGGGCGCGCGCACGAACCGCTACGGCGACTTCATGGACATCTGTTGCGCGCTCGCGGGACGGGCGCCGCGCACCGGACTCCACCTGGACGGCGCACGCCGCGCTACCGTCGTGGTCGACACAGGCGCCGTCGCGCCCGAGTTGAAGACGCGCGATGTCTTCTACCCGGTGCTCGGCACATGGCTGGGTGCTGCCGTGGACGACCGTGTGGCCGCCATCACCGGGCTGCCCGGAGACGTCACCGAGGATCAGCTCAAGGCCATGGGAGCCGCCGCGGCATCGTCGGGCGCGGTCGGGCTCTTCCACGTCGTGGGCGTCACCCCCGAGGCGCCGGACCTCGCGACCGCACTGGGCGGGGCTTCCCCCGGGGCCGGCGCCGTCTTCGCACCGCGCCCGAACGAGCTCCGTACCGTGCGGGATACGCTGAGCACGGCCGGCGCGGGCCGGATCGACGCCGTGGCGGTGGGCAGCCCGCACTTCTCCCTCACCGAGTTCGACCGCCTCGAAGCGCTCCTGCCGGGCACCCCGTTCGACGTGCCCTTCTATGTCTGCACCGGTCGCTCGGAGTACCGCCGCCTCGAATCCGCAGGCCGTCTGGACCACTTCCGCGACGCGGGCGTGGAGATCGTCGTCGATACATGTGTCGTCGTCACGCCCATCCTTCCCCCGAAAGACGGTGTCCTCATGACGAATTCGGGCAAGTTCGCGCACTATACCCCGTCCAATACCGGGTACGGGGTGGTCTATGGCAGCCTGGAGGACTGTGTGCGGTCGGCGGCGAGGGGTCGAGTCGTCAGGGACGAGAGTCTGTGGAGCTGACCAGCGGCCCAACCGGCGACGCACCGGTCGCGGCGCGCGGCAGCGAGCCTGCGACGATCCACGGCACCGCACTGCATGGGGGGTCCGCCGCGGGAACCCTGTTCGTCCTCCGCAAGCCGGTCAGCTTCTGGGGCGGTGTGGATCCCGTGAAGGGGATCGTCGCCGATCCGCGCCACCCTCAGCACGGGGCACCGCTAAGCGGCCGCATCCTGGTGATGGAGCGCACGATCGGGTCCAGTTCGTCCAGCGCGATCATGCTGGAACTGCTGCGCAACGACGTGTCGCCCGCCGGCATCGTGCTCGGCCGCCCGGACGCCATTCTCATGCTCGGCATCCTTGTGGCCCGTGAACTGGGGTACCCTACGGTGCCGGTCGTGCAGGTCGACGAATCCGGGATCGAGCGCCTGGCGCGAGCCGACGGGCGCCGCGCCACGATCAGCGACGGCGCGGTAGAGGTGGAGGAGGCGGCTGGCCCGGGCTGAGCGTCGGAGGCGGGCCTTCGCCTCTCACCGTCAGGGCATCCCCGCCAGGGCATCCCCGTCAGGGCAGCGCGTAACGCTCCAGGTACTGCAGCCCGTACTCGTCCATCCGCACCACGTAGATCTTCCCGTCGCCGAAACTCACGACCCGGCGCCCGGGTAGCAGCTGCACCACCATCCTTCGCTCGCCCGTCCCGTCGAAGACGTCGTACACGGGTGCCTCGCCGGCATCGAGATGACGCCTTACCCACGCGCGGCCCGCCGGGTCCACCGGTACGGGGCGCCCGTAGAACGCCGGGGCGTAGTCCGGCCACTCATACTGGTCCAGATCGTCGTCGTTCGAAGCCCCGCCGCGGCTGGCGGTCATGGTCATCGCGTTGTTCGAGACCGACAGCGAGATGCCGAGACCCCCGCCGGTCTCCGATCGCGAATCCGCCCACTCCTGGCGTTCTCCACGTCCGATGCGGACAGGCTCGTACGCCACGGCGGGTCCGCTCACCACGTCCCCACCGGACCCGATCCAGTCGACGTGATAGTCCCCGGACCGGACGATCACCACGCGCCCATCGGCAGCGACTCCCCACGCGTCGGCCGCCGAAAGCGGGATCGGACTGACCGAGGTGTTCTGGTTGTTCGGCCCGCCGCTGGTACGTGTCGTGGTTCCGGCCAGCTTGATCCGGCCAACCGAGTCCACCACCTCGGATTCCAGGTCCAGACGGAGGATGTACGCCGAGTCAGAGGCCAGCTCACCACCACCCATCCGGCCGAAGCTGCGGAAGTAGAGGCGGCCCCGGTCGTCCACGGCCTGCGGAATGGCGAGCACCAGTTCGCGGCCGGGTCCGAGTTCGCCGATCGCGTACGGCCGGGTGTCCCCGAACTCGAGCTCGGGGCTCAGCTCGGTGAGCCGGCCGTTGCCGAGGTCGACCAGCAACGTCTTGCCGCCTGGCAGCGGCCACACCGCATCCGGCTGCCGGTATTCCTCGGGGCCCTCCCCCACGCGTCCCAGCGTGTCGGCCGTGCCCGCGTCCAGGTCCAGCCGCATCAGCACCTGACCCAGGGCGTCCGCCACCAGCACCCGACCGTCGGGCATTTCACGCACGGTGGAGACCACGGAGAACGACTCTTCATACACCGCTTCCGCATCACCCAGCGTCACGGGCTCCTGCGCGGCCAGAACGCCACCGGCCAGCGGCAGCCCGACCCCTCCCAGAATCGACAGCATCGTCTTCATCCCTGCTCCTCACTCCTCACTTGTCCGCAGCTCCTGTCTCCGAACGCTCCTGGTTCGACGAACCGACGGGGCGCCGCGGTTGCCCACGACGCCCCGCCAGGTCTCGCGGCCCCAACAGGCCAGTTCCGACTTCCTTCGCTTTCCGACCTACCGCACGAAGATCATGTCCCGGTAGGACGGCAGCGGCCACAGGTCGGTCGGGACAACGCCCTCCAGCTGGTCCGCCGCGTCCCGCACGGCATCCATCGCCGGGGCCACCCCGTGGCGCACATGCTGCAGGTGCGCGTTCATGTCGTCTCCGTCGTCCTCGTGCGCGAGCTGCCCTTCGAGCGCGTCGAGCGCCGCGACGAGTTCGTCGACCAGGCCGCCCACGGTCCCTGCGGTCGAATCGAGTCCGTTCGCTCCGGCGCCGCCGCTGCGGGCCGCCGCCAGGTCGCCAAGGTAGCGCACCGCGGCAGGCAGAATCATCGTCCGCCCCATGCTCAGAGCGGTCTCGCCCTCGGTCGTGATCCTGGTCACGTACTGCTCGGCCAGGACTTCGAAACGGGAGTGCACCTCTTCCTCGGAGAGCACGCCGTACTTGACGAACAGCGCCGTGTTCTTCGCGGAGACGATGTCGGGGAGCGCTTCCGCGCCGCTGGGGCTGTTCACCAACCCGCGCCGCGCCGCCTCTTCGACCCACTCCTGCGTGTAGTTGTCGCCGTTGAAGAGAATCTGGCGGAATCCGGAAACCTCGCGCGACAGCACGCTGCCCAGCGCCGCGCTCAGTCCCGCGCCATCGGCCATGGCGGCTTCCACCGCGCTGGTGAGCTCGTCGACCGACTCGGCCACGATGGTGTTGAGGACCGTCGCCGGGAACGAGATGCTGACCGCCGAGCCCAGCGCGCGGAACTCGAACTTGTTGCCGGTGAACGCGAAGGGTGACGTGCGGTTCCGGTCTCCCGAGTCCTTGGGCAGATCCGGGAGGATGCTCACCCCCAGGTCCATGAGGCCGCCGCCTCCGCCTTCCGAAGCCGTGCCCGAGTCCGCGATCTCCTCGAAGATGCCCTGGATCTCGTCACCAAGGAAGATCGAAATGATCGACGGCGGGGCCTCGTTGGCGCCCAGGCGGTGGTCGTTGCCGGCGCTGGCCACACACGCGAGCAACAGGTCCTGGTGCCGCTCCACCGCCCGCATGACCGCCGTGCAGAAGAAGAGGAACTGCTCGTTCTCGTGGATCGACTTGCCGGGCTCCATCAGGTTCTGCGACGGCGTGCCGAACGACCAGTTCAGGTGCTTGCCGCTGCCGTTGATGCGCGCATAGGGCTTTTCGTGCAGCAGACAGACCAGCCCGTACCGCGCCGCGTTCCTCTCCATGACCCGCATCATGAGCTGCTGGTGATCCGCAGCCACGTTGGCGTTCTCGTAGACCGGGGCGAATTCGAACTGCTGCGGCGCCACCTCGTTGTGACGCGTCTGCATGGGCACGCCCAGCCGGAAGAGGTCCGCTTCGACGGACTGAATGTACGCCATCATGCGGTCGTGAATCGCGCCGAAGTAGTGGTCGTCCAGTTCCTGGCCCTTGGGCGGCCTGGCGCCGAACAGCGTGCGGCCCGAGTTGATGAGGTCCGGACGGCGGTAGTAGAACTCCTGGTCGATCAGGAAATACTCCTGCTCGGGCCCCAGGTTGGCCGACACCCGGCCCGTGTCGTCTCCGAAGAGCGCCAGGGCGCGCCGGGTGACCCGGTCCAGTGCGTCGATCGACCGGAGCAGCGGGGTCTTGTAGTCCAGGCTGTCGCCGGTCCAGCTCACGAACGCTGTGGGAATACAGAGGTAGGTCGCGCTCTCGCCGTGCAGGATGAACGCCGGCGACGTCGGATCCCAGGCCGTGTAGCCGCGGGCCTGGTGCGTGAAGCGCAGTCCGCCCGAGGGGAAGGAGGACGCGTCGGGCTCGCCCTTGATCAGCTGATCGCCCCCGAACTCGGTCAGTGCACGGCCGTCCCTGCCGACCTTGAGGAAGGTGTCGTGCTTCTCGGCCGTGCGGCCGGTCAGCGGCTGGAAGACGTGCGTAAAGTGGGTCGCGCCTCGCGAGAGAGCCCAGTCCTTCATTGCGGCGGCAACGGCGTCCGCGACATCGGCAGTCGGTTTGTCGCCGTGTTCGATCGTCGCCATGAGCTGCTTGTAGATGCCTTCGGCGAGGCGATCCTGCATCTGAGAGAGCCCGAAAGCGTCTTCGCCGAAAACCTCGGCGAGGTGGTACGGTTCCCTGGACGCGGGGGTCCAGGTGCGGACGGCGTTGACGGAATCAAAGGGCTTCGCGGAGTGGGCCATCGGGTGTCGTTCCTCGTCGTCTGAGGGTGCGCTCGGGCGCCGGTTTTGGCAGTTCCGGCGGGCCCGATTGAACTGGGGGACTGCAAAAGTTACCGGGATTACGGGAAAGGTGCAAAACGCCAGCAGGCAAGCCTGTGAGACCAGCGAAACAAGAGCCCCGGACTGTAAAGTAATGTTTACATAATGGAAATCAGAGTTTCCATTTTGACTTTGCCTGGGACGGCAGTCACGGCAACGCGCAGCTACCCGCGCCGGCCTGCGGCAACTTCCGGCGGTGACTCTCCGTATCTGATGTTATCGCACCGGGTCTTCCGCCCGGAGAAAACGCGGCGAATCCGGCGCGCCGGAATTCGCGCAACAGTCGGACAATGCTACACTAAGATGCTGCCGAGCCCACACTTGGTAATCCTCACACCAGGGGACACCCATGGCGCCAACGCCGACCGCCTCATCTCTGGTTGAACGATTCAGGCTCAAGGAACGCGGTCGGGAACGCGGTCATGAAGGCCAGCCACACCCCAGCCAGCCGACGCTCGACAACGTGGAGACCGAGGTTGTGGCCTACTGCGACGACCTGTACGCAAACAGGCGCAACGAGTACCACCGCCACCGCTCCGCGCTTGAGGAACGCTTGCGGCCGCCACCTGCCAACCGTGGCGCCGACCCACTTGTCGAAAAAGCTTGCAAGGAGATGAAGGACGCCGTCGCCGAGGAGCGTCCGGACCTTGCGGGCCTGGCCAGGGAGGCCCAGCACGCGATTGGCGAGGTCAACCGCTTCAGGCGTGACGAAGCGCGGACGGCAGACGCCGACTTCCCCGAAAGCCGCGGCTGGCACTGGGGACTGCTCGTCGCTCTGATCGTTGTCGAGACTCTCGTAAACGGACTGTTCTTCGGGGCCAACGTGGAAGGTGGGCTGCTGGCCGGCACCAGTTACGCGGTCCTGATCAGTGTCGTGAACGTGGGTGTGCTCGGCTGGCTGATCGCCGCCCTGGTGCGCCTGATTCACCACCGTGACCCCCGCCGGAGGGTAGGCGGGTTGGCCGCGCTGACGGTGGTCGCCGCGGTCGCGGTCACCTGGAACCTCTTCGTTGCCCACTACCGGGAGGCGCTGCCCCCGGACTACCCCGTACCGCCCGATACGACCATGGTCGCGCAGCAGTCTGCGGTCCCTCAGGTCCCGCCTGACGCGTCTCCGCTCGAGCCGGGTCCGGTCGGAGAACCGCCAGCGGATCAGACCGGCGCTCAGGTGCCCGCCGCCGACTCCGTGCCCGAAACCTGCTGGCGCGGGCCCGACGAGACCCACGCCGACCAGGAGGCTCTCTGCCTGTTCCGGGCAAGTCCGTTCGGGCTGACCGGGTTCTACTCGTGGATGCTTCTGCTGATCGGGCTCGCCATGTGCGCGGCGGCCGCGATGGACTGGTTCAAGACGGACGACCCGTACCCGGGCTACGGGAAGCGGGAAAGGCGCCGGCGGAACACCGAGGAGCGGCTCCTCGACGACCGCCGCGAGCTTCTCGGTGATCTCAACGAGCTCCACGACGGTGCCGCGCGCAAGCTGCGCACCGATTTCCGAGACCCGGTCGAGGCACGGCAACTCGCCCTGAGTGACTTCAACAAGCTCGATGCCCGGCACACCGATCTGGTCGGCTTTGCGCGCGACCTCGAGAAGAGCTGCCGAGGAGCCCTGGACATGTATCGGACCGCAAACCGGGAAGCGCGGACTACCCCGGAGCCCCAGGTTTGGCAGACCCCGTGGGTGGCCGACTGGGATCTGCCGGAGCCACCGGACGGCTCCCGGCTGATGAGCGAAGCGGAGGCGGAGGAGCGCAGCCGGCACATGCATGAGGCGCTGGAGCAGCGTGAGAGCAGGCTGAGGGACTGCCACGACGAGTGCCGCGAGCTTGTGAACGAAATCACAAGACTGGACCCCCACGACAAGGCCGTCCCCACATGAGACGGCACCGGCGCAGACGCGCGAACAAGCAAAAAAACCTTGCCGGGGCGGTCATCGGCGTAGTCGCCGCGCTCATTCTGATCGCCCTCTTCGTTCGCGGCCAGCGCCCGCGGCGCGCATTCGACGCCGCCAACTGTCCCGAAGACGGCCGGTACGCCGCGCAGATCGCGGTCCTGGTGGACCCCTCCGACACGCTCACCAACGTGCAGGAGGGCTCGGGTGCACCCCGGGTCCTGGAGCTCATTCAGAACGGCGCGCCCGAGACGGCCGAAATACGGATCTACACCGTCGGGCAGGCCGGCAGGGGCAACACGGGCGCCGTGCTCAGGGTGTGCAAGCCGGCTCACCCGGACGATGTCTCTTCGGTGACGGGCAATCCGCAGTTGGCGGAGCGGCGGTACCGCGACGAGTTCCTGGCCCCGCTCGAGCGCACGCTGGACGCGCTGCTCAACGTCGCGGGCGACTCGATCTCGCCGATCGTGGAGGGAATACAGGTCGCCGCGGTAGGGGCATTCCAGCCCCGCGCAGCCGACATCCCGCGCCAGCTCTTCGTCGTGTCCGACATGATCCAGAACTCGCGCAACCTCTCGTTCTACAGCGATCCCGTGGATTTCGGCCCGCTCTCGCGCACGCCGGACTACGGCACCCTGCGCGTCGACCTCTCCGGCGTCGAGGTTTCGGTGTTCCTGCTCGCGCGCCGGGGTCGGGCCGGGCGAATCCAGGGCGGGACGCTGCGCGGCTTCTGGGAGGACTATTTCCTGGACCAGGGAGCGTCGCCGCTCGCCCGGCCCAGGTGGATCATGGTCGAAGGATGACGCCCGCTCCCGCGTACCGGCTCGCCTCAAACTCCGAAGACGCTCGCAGGCAGCACCGCGACGCCTGGCTGATCGTACTGGCCATCGGCTGCGCGATCATCGTCTTCGGGAATCTCTTCGGCATCGGGGCCTGGTGGCTCGCATCGGCCGTCGCCGTGTGCATGGTCATCTATGGGTTCGGCATCCAGATCTACGTCGACGACGGCGACGTGCCCGGCGACATCAAGGGCGACTCGATCTACTACCTGGGCCTCCTCTTCACCTTTGCGGCCCTGGTCGCGGCCCTCATCACCTTCGACTGGGGCGCGGCGGGCACGGATGCAGACGGCACCACCGGATCCATCCGGAACTTCGGCATCGCGCTGCTGACGACGATCGTGGGATTGGCGGGCCGCGTCTGGTTCACGATGTCGCAGGAGTCGCCCGGAGACATCGCGGACACCGCCAGGTCGGAGCTGGAAGAGACGGTATCCCTGATGAAGGAGAGTCTCGACCGGGCGCGCGACGACCTGGACATCATGGCGAACAAGTTCCGGGACTCGTCCGCGGGTCTCGCGAAGACGGCCGCAACCATCGTGGAGAGCACAAAGAGAACGGCGGGAACGTACCAAGCGCTGGACGCGTACACCGGTCAGGTCGCCGGCGCTGCGGAGTCGCTCACCCATCAGATGGACCAGTTGAAGGGCGTGTGCGGCTTGTGCGCCAGCGCTCTCCTCTCGTTGCAGGAAACCGCAAGGGAGCTGGGGACCCATTTGGACGACGTGCCGGCCCGCCTCGGGAGTCATTTCGACAGGGCCCAGGCCCAACTCAAGAAGGCGGAAGCCACCTTCGACGGGATCAACAGGGTGGCAGGCCCCGCCGCGGAGCGAGTCGCCGATACGTTGCGGGGGGTGGAGGGCACCGCCGCCGCCGCGTCCGCGCTCGGCCGGTCCCTTTCGGGCATGCGCGGAAGTGCCGAGCAGGCCGGGAAGGCGCTCGCGGGCATCGCCGATGCGGTGGACAGTCACGAGGCTCTTCCCCTCTGGCAGGAGTCCGTGGACCAACTGCACGAAGGGACCCGGGGCATCCGTGGCATTGCCAGGCGCGCGGCCGAAATGAACGCCGAGTTCGAGGAGCTCAAGGCATCCCTGCGGGCCGCCCGCGAGGGGCTCGCGTCCGTCCCCGGCTCAGCCCGCTCGATCACCGAGCAGCTCGACCGAACGAGGCCGGATCTGACCACGAGCCTGGCGCCGCTTCACGCGGTGGCGCAGGACCTGCACGCCGAGCCGTCGGCCGAGCCGGCCAGCCGGATCCGGCGGGCGATGGCAGCGCCTCGGCGGGCGGTGGCGGGTACCTGGCGGGCGTGGAAGCGGGTGACCGCATTCCGGCGGCAGCACTGACCTCGGGCCCCGACGAATGCTGCCCGCCGAGAAGAAGCACTATCGCAAGGGGTTGGCGCTGGGGCTGACCCTGGCCGAGACGTTCAGCATCGTCGTCTTCATCCTGTTGCTCGCGTGCGCCGTCCTGCTCCGCTTCGAGCAATTCCAGCGGGACACGGCCGAAGCGCAGCTCGACACCGCCAGAGTCGATCTCCACCTCACCCAGGAACTGCTGAACACGGAGACCGTTTCCTGGGGCAACGCGCACGCCTGGTACGAATACGCGCGGCAGCTTCGCGACACCGTGGAAGCGCTGCAGGCCCGGGTGCTTGACGCCGAGCGCGCGCGAGACCAGGCCAGCATACGCGTAGCGCAGGCAGACTCACTGCTGGCCGAAAACGGCATATCGGAAGAGGTCGCGGACCGGGCCGCGCGCCTTGCAGGCGAACGCGATTCACTGAGGGCCGCCGCGGCAGAGAGCGACCGGCGTCTGCGGGAGGCGACCGCCCTGCGAGACTCGCTCGCTCAGCGCCTGGCCGATACGGAAAGGGTCGCCGACGAGCTTCGCGACGGTCTCGCCGGGGCCAACGGCCTGACTCCAGAG
The DNA here is from genome assembly GCA_965116905.1 of Longimicrobiales bacterium. Taxonomy (GTDB): domain Bacteria; phylum Gemmatimonadota; class Gemmatimonadetes; order Longimicrobiales; family Gaopeijiaceae; genus Bin94. The sequence continues at coordinate 101,042 of OZ220732.1, forward strand.
GAAGCCGAAGGCATCATCGGACAGGCGGCACGGTCCGCCGACCTGCGCGACTCGCTGGACGCAGCCAAAAGGACGATCGGAGCCCTCGATCAGCAACTCAGGGCCGCCAGGGCAGAGATGCTCGCAGACCCCGATTCGCTTGTCGACTCACTCCGTGCCGGCCTCAGCGAGAGCCGCTTCCGCGAGGACACGTTGCGCAGCCGGGTCTGGGACGCCGAACGCGAGCGGAACGACGCCGTCGGGAGGGCCGAATACAGGGAGGCCCAGCTCGAGCAGCTTCGCCAGGGCAGCGGAATCGATCCCCCGCCCTGCTGGCTCGACCCCGAGGGCAATCCCGAGTACATCTTCCGGATCGAGCTGACCGACGGCGGCATGCGCCTGTTCGGAATCGCCCCCGGACACAGGATCACCGGCGACCCCGAGGCCGCGGGGTACGCTGCCGCGATCGAGGACGGCCGGGAGTACGCGTCGGCGGAGTTCCTGCGCCTCACCCAGCCCTTCTACACCCTGGGTGTGTCCCGAACCCAGGCCTTTGGCCCGATGGGGTGCCGCTTCTGGATCCGGCCCGTCGACCGGACCGGCGACCGCAAGGATGTCTTCCAGGAGCGGCAGGATCAACTGTGGCGGCGGTTCTGGTTTCGGTGGTAGGGGGGCTTGTCATCATTGAGATCTGAGCGCTGATCGTTCGTTTTTCAATGATGAACCCCCGCGAGCGCATCTTCTGGCCCCCGTTGACCGCTGGCCGCAAAAAAAAAGGTGAATACCCTCCAGCCCGCGTGCGTATTTCGTAGACAGACCTGACGCGAAACGGGCTCGCCCGACTTCCGCGCCCGAACGCGCAACCCGGAGGACCCGCATGGCCGACTCCAGCAAGTGCCAGGAGAGCGGGAACATCGCGCGTGACACCGTCCGCCGGCACCTCAAGTCCAAGCGGGGGCGCGGTGGTCCGGGCTTCCTCTCGCTCCTCGCCCTGCTCTTCATCGGGCTGAAGCTGACGGGTCACATCGAATGGTCGTGGGTCTGGGTGCTCTCGCCCCTCTGGTTCAAGATCCTGTTCGCGCTGCTGATGGTCGTGGCGGCAGTAGGCATTCACAAGAAGACGGGATGGAAGCCCTCCGGGAAGACCTGAAAAGTCCCCTGAGGGGTCCGTGGACGACCTCGCGCGAGCACGGAGAGTGGTGAGGCCACGCCAAGCTCACCGACTCGACACTTGTCGTTAGTCTCGCAAACTCGCGATTTGTCCACTCAGGTCGCTTCGCAACGTCCCCATTTGGCCAGTCAGTTCCGAACGGACCTGCCCGATTTCCAGGCGCAGTTCCTTTCTCAGGTCCGCAATCAGATCGCGCGTTTCGATCCGGGCATCCTGGATCTCGAGCCGGACATCCTGGATCTCGAGCCGGGTCTTCTGGATCTCGAGCCGGGTTTCAATCCGGAATTCCTGCAGCTCCCCTCGCAGATCCGCGAGCGCCTGGGACAGCGTCCAGACGCCGCCCCCTACCGTGACCGCCACGACCAGGACGAAGTGCCCCAGTTGAACGGGTTGGCTGAGTCTCGGCACGATCGCCGCCCTCACCCCCTCCTCCATGAAGCTCCTCCCGCGCTGCCGCCGGGAATCCGAAGACCCGGCGAGCGCACTCCGCCGCCCGCACCCTCCCTCGACTCACAACTTGACCGCAAACGTCCCCGAAGCGCTACCCTTCCACCGTGAAGTGGAACATCATGCCCGCGCTAAGGTGCTCGGCGATGTGGCAATGCAGCATCCAGTCGCCGGGGTTCGACATCTCCACCAGGATGTCCATGGTCGAGCCGACGGGCAGGATCGCGGTGTCCTTCCAGACCAGGTTGTCGTTGGGAACGTCGTCGCGGGCGAGCACTACGAACCGCTGCCCGTGCACGTGGATGGGGTGGTTCATGGGGTGGAAGGAGTCGGGCGAGTTGAAGACGCGGATCTTCACGAGGTCGCCCCTCTGGAAGGTCCAGTGGATATCGGCGTTTTCGCGGCCGGTGGCGAGGTCCCGCAGGACCCAGGTGACCTGCGTGCCCGACGACAGCCAGTTCATCATGGGCATCGCGTCGTTCCACTCCATGGGAGGGATATAGAGCGTGTCCATCTCCATCGAGCGGATGATCGGGAGCGGGAGCCCCTGGACCCGTACGGTGGCCTCGAGAGTGTAGTCCGGCGCACGGCCCGCGTGCACGCGCATGGCCACCACCTCGGCCGCCACCTCTTCGATGCCGCGCAGCGTCTCGTACGCCTCCGTGACCTCGTCGGCGACCGGCGGCCCGGCGACCGTGACCCGCGCCAGGGTGTCCACGTGCGGGTAGAACTCGCCCCGGAAGTGGTTGATGGCCTGGATCGTATTCGCGATCGCCACCTCACCCTCCTCCGGGAAGACCACGTCCACCACGTACCGCTCGGCCGGCGCGATCACCACGCTCGACACCCAGTCCTCGCGCTCGAAGCGGCTCACGTCCGACGCGACCAGCTTCACGCGCCCCGACCCGAAAGTGACGTTGAAGGTGCGGGTGTTGGCGACGTTGGTCATGAAGAAGCGAACGACCTCGCCCGGGCGGACCTGGAGCCCGTGTCCCGTCACGCCATTGACAAGCATCACGTTGCCGAAGCGCCCCATGAGCGCGTGGGTCGGCGCTTCCATTCCCCACGGGATCAGACCCTGGTCGTCCATCAGGATGTCGTCCAGGACCAGCATCTCCTCGCGGTGGGCGGGGCCATAGTAGTCCGGGTCGGGTGACGAGACGAGAAGGTTGCCGTAGAGGCCCAGGTCCTGCTGCACGTCCTCGCGCATGTGGGGGTGGTACCAGAACATCCCCGCGTCGGGGACGTGCAGTTCGTAGGTGAACGACTCGCCGACCTCGATGGGGTCCTGGGTGAGCGTCTCGACGCCGTCGAAGCGGTTCTCGAGGCGGAGGCCGTGCCAGTGCACGGTGGTGGGGCTCTCGATCCGGTTGGTCACGCGCACCACGACCGTCGAGCCCTGCGGCGCTTGGATCAGCGGCCCGGGATACTGGCCGTTGTAGCCGTACATCGCCGCCGTGTGGCCGTTCAGCGTGCGCCGCACGATGGTGACATCGACATCGAAGGTGTCGCCCGCCGCCAGGTGCACGACCTCGCTGGGCCGCGCCTCGGGCAGGGTCATGACGTCGATCCCCGCCGCCGCGAGGAAGGGCTCGACCGGCGGCAGCGCCATCTCCAGACCCGGGATCATGGGCATGTTCGGGTCCATGGGGGGCATGCGCCAGCCGCCACCCATGTCATGCATCATGTGGGCGGCGTGGTCCATCTCCTGGGCGGCAGCGGGCGGCACCGCGAGAAAGAGGACGGTGCCGGGCGCGACAAGGAGGACGGCCGTCGCGGCCGCGCGGAGCACGGCGGCCGCAGGCGCAACAACCCTACTCATACCCGTAGGCGGCGCAGTTCTTCTCTTCGAAGGGGCCGTGGCCGGCCATGGTGTGCATCATGCCGCTGCGGGACATGCCGCGGATGACGATCGGGCCCGTCCACATGGTCGCGTCGGGGTCGAAGGCGGGTTCCAGCGTGACAACCACCAGGAACTTGTTCCAGGCGACCTGGCCGGAGAAGCCTGCCGGGTCGGTCAGCTCGCCGGCCAGCGCGATCCGGTCCAGTTCGGGGGTGGTCGTCCACACCACGTAGGTACCGTCGCGGGCCGGGCCCAGACGCTCGAAGCGGACCGTGAAGTCGTACCGGTAGCTGCCGTCCTCGCCCAGCGCGACGCCGTACGGCGAATGAGCGAAGGCGACCTCGCCGACGCCGGCGGCGTTGCCGGTACCGGGAACCCGCCTGGTGGAGACCATGGGGAACTGGTAGTACTCCGGGCCGGTGCTGGCGGCCGCGAACGCGCCGCAGACGCCGACGCCCCCCGCCACCTCGGCCGGCGAGTCGGCCACCCGCGGGCCACCTTCGGCGTTCCGGACGGGCGCCGCGACGACGAGCAGCGCCGCCAGCGCCGCGAATCCTCCCGGTGCCCCGGGTCCGGTCATCGTCATCATCCTGCTCCTGCCCCGCCGGTCAGCTCACGGGCCGGCGGATCGGACCGCGGTCCCAGTCCTGCACCGACGAGATGTTGGGCACGCCCCAGTCCTCGCCGTTCCAGCCGCTGAAGCCGTCCATGCGGAAGGTCCAGAGGCCGGTGGACATGTCGCTGACGACGATCAGGCCGTCGGCGTTGCGGACGTCGACCCCGAAGGCGCCGTTGAAGACGGGGGTGCGGTCACGGTTGGGCGGGCCGACGTAGGTGTCGTAGAAGCCGACCGTGACCGGGTTTTCGGGGTCCATGAGCGAGAAGATCTGCAGGCCGTCGAGGTAGCCCGAGGCGAAGACGTAGGGCCAGCGGACCTCGTGGTTGTGGACCAGGTTCTGCCAGTCGGCGGTCCAGGCCGAGATGGGGGAGCGGATGTTGGTCACTTCGCCGTCGAGGGCGGGCTGGAGGTCGAAGATGCGGATCGGCGCGTACTGGTACTCGGTCTCGGCGACCACGTAGCGGCCGTCGGGGCTCGGGGTGAACGTGTGCCCGCCGCGCACGCCGCTGACGCCCACCAGCGTGATCCTGAGCTCGGGGTTCTCGACGTCCGTGACGTCGTAGATGTAGTACCCGCCCGAGCCGCCGCCGTAGAACCGGTCCTCGCCGGTGTCGGGGTGGTATCCGACGTAGAAGTCGTGGTATCCGCGCCCGCCGCGGTTGAATTCGGTCTCGGGTACCGGCACCCGGCCGACGAGAGCGTTCTCAAGGTCGCCCTCGACCACCCGGCCGAGGTCGTAGACGTGGGCGAAGGGCCCGCTTACGGTCGAGAAGAGGAGAACCCGCGCGTCGGAGTGCTTGTAGACGAAAATGTTGTGGAACCCGCCCGGCAGGTCGGGCTCGCGGATCCGGGCCACCTCGCGGACGGTGGACGGATCGGGCAGGCCCGTGACGTCGAGCACCACCGCGCCCATGTCGGTGTTGGGGCCGCCCTGTCCGAACTGCAGCGACTGCACCACGTAGTAGCGGTCGCCGATCTTGAAGTGCTTCACGTCCATGCCGCCGGTGCGCATGTGGAGGTCCTGGTTCTCGATCCTCCACTCGTAGATCACCTCGGGGTGCTCCGGGTCGGCGATCGAGACGATGTCGAGTCCCTTGGGGCCGACGTCGCCGTAGACCATCCGCGCGACGTACGCGTAGGGGCGGTCCAGCTCCTGCTCGATGTCCATGTCGGCCACCGACAGGCGCGGCCCCAGGGGGATGTGCCCCAGGATGTCCATGTTGTCGCTGCCCGGCTTGGACGCCGTCCACTGGGCGTGGGCGGGCGGGGCCAGCGCGGAGAGGCCGGCAAGCAGGAAAACAGCGGCGGTGAGTGCAGGGAGCGGACGACGGGACATGGCCTCAACCTCCAGGGAATTGGATCTCGCGTTGCAATCGGGTGCGTTGGTGAAAACTACGGGAGAGTGAGCGGGCGGAACAAGGAAGGCTAGCTCCCTACGATCTCCACCAGTTCCCGCAACCCGATCACTTCGATGCCGTCGCTGACAGGATATCGGTCATTCCCGGACCCGACCAGGTAGGTGCGGCTGGCCATGAGGTCCTTACGCGCGTGGTGGAGCCCCCGGCTGGGCGTGGGGGCCAGCCCGAGCTTGATCTCGATCGCCCATGGAGCTTCCTCACCGGGCAGACGGAGGACCAGATCCACTTCGGCGCCCGCCCGAGTCCGGTAGAACCCGGCGTGCGTTCCCGGAGGCGCGACCCCCAGCAGGTTCTCGATCACGAAGCCCTCCCAGCTGGAACCCGCGACGGGATGACCGGCCAGGGCATTGTAGTCGCGGATCTCGAGGAGAGCGTGCACCAGTCCGCTGTCTCGCACGTACACCTTCGGGGTCTTGATCAGGCGCTTCCGGACGTTTGTGCGGAATGGTTGCAGGCGACGGACCAGAAGGAGATCGACAAGCAGATCCACGTACCGTGAAATCGTGGAAGAACTGACCCCCAGGCTCCCTGCCAGCTTCGATGAGTTGAGCAGGCTGCCCTGGCTGTGGGCCAGCATCCGCCAGAGCCGTTCGATGGTTTCGGCGGGGAGCCGGACGCCAGCGAGGTCGGCGATGTCCCGGTGCAGGTACGTCTGGATGAAGTTTCGGCGAAACGCGGTGCTGTCCGCATCCGTCGCCGCCAGCAGGCTGTCGGGGAATCCCCCGCGGACCCAAAGGGAAAGGAGCGGCGGCGGTTCGTGCTCGATCTCCACAAGGTTGACGGGATTGAGACGGACGAACTCGATTCTCCCGGCCAGGGATTCCGACGACTGCCTGAGAAGGTCGATCGAGGCGGAACCCAGGATCAGGAATCGCCCGGTTCGCCGACCCCTCCGGCGCCCACGGTCGATCAGCCCACGCAAATCGCCAAACAGCTCCGGCGCCCGGTGGATCTCGTCGAGCACGACGAGGCGGTCCTCGAACTGGCCAAGAAACAGATTCGGATCGGAAAGCTTGGCGCGATCGGTGCTGGACTCGAGGTCCAGATACAGGGCCTCTCGGGTTGCCGCGATTTCCAGGGCCAGTGTGGTCTTGCCGACCTGCCTGGGGCCGATCAGACCGACCGCAGCCTGGCGATCCAGTGCCGTCGTAACCGCCGAGAACGCAATTCTTGGTATCATCCTTGCTAATTTAGTATGGCATGCGTGATTAGCAAGGTTATATCACCAAGGCAGCCGCTGCACCGCCATCCAGGCCGCCATGCCTCCGGTCACGGCCGACAGCACGACATTCCACCCCTTCTCCGACAGCGGCAGACTGCGCGTGGCCCCCAGCGCCAGCACCAGCACCGCCCCCGCAACCACGATCTGCCCGAGTTCGAGGCCGATGTTGAACGACAGCAGGGGCAGCAGCAGGTTGCGCTCCTCGCCCAGCACCAGGCGAAGGAAGCTGGAGAAGCCGAGGCCGTGGATGACGCCGAAGACCAGGGCGAGCACATAGCGGGCGGGGCGCGCCGCGACCCGGTGCTCGGACGGATCCTCGCGCCGCACCGCCACAAGATTCGTCACCGCCGCGGCCACGATCGTCACCGGGATCAGGAACTCCACGAGCCCCGTGTCGACCCGCACCAGCCGCAGCGTCGCCAGCGCCAGCGACACCGAATGCCCGACCGTGAAAGCGGTCACCAGCACGAGCAGCTCGCGCCAGCGCGCCAGCGAATACGCCGCGCAGAGCGCCGCCAGGAAGAGGATGTGGTCGTACCCCTGGAGGTCGAGCAGGTGCTCGAAACCGAGGCGGAGATAGACGGTGAAGGTGGTCATGGGTCAGCGGTGGCAGGTGCGGTGCGGGTGCTGCGGCGGGAGGCGGCCCGGCGCCCGCGCGCGGCCCTTGCGGCGGCCCAGATCGCGCACCAGGCCAGCCATGACACGCGTTCGCGGAGTGTGAGGGTGCAGAAGTGCGACCACAACAGCAACGGGACGGTGGCCGCCAGCTTGACCGCCGACCCCTCGTGGTACGGCATCGTGCGTTCCACGACCGTCACCGCGCGGCGGCGCTCCCCGTGCAGCACCTCCTCGATCGCGCTGCCGAGTTCGTCCGGCGACATGTGGGGCCAGCCCGGGAGCCGCATCACGCTCCAGGCCGCGACGGCACGCCCCCATCCGTGGTTGTTCGAGCCGGCCACCACGGCCAGATCCATGCTGTCGGCCAGAGCGAGGATCTCTTCCCGCTCGGCACGGCCCTGCTCGAGGCCGCGCGGCGCCCCGTCGCCGAGCTCCACGCCGATCACGCCGGCCGGCGAGCCGGGCCCAAACGGCACGATCCGGTCGAGCGGGCCGGGGATCGTGTATAGCATGGTGGCGGGCCGGGCGCCGCGGTCGTGCGCGGCCGCGATCGAGTCCGGGTCGAGGTGGTGCCAGGTGCCGTCCAGCGCGAAGGCGTAGCGCGCGCGGTCCCCCAGGATGTTCGTGTGGCCGTCGCGCAGCCGCACCTCCATGCCGCTCAGCAGGACGGTGCGTCCGCCAGCGCGCCCGCCGGTACGCCCGCCCGCGAGCTCTGGGTTGGCGGGCAGGGCCTCGGCCACGCCCGCCCAGGTGTAGTGATCGGTGACGTAGGCCGCGTGGAAGCCGCCGGCCTCGTGCCACGCGCGGTTCCGGGCCGCCGTGAAGCGCGACCACCCGTCGTGGGAATGGTTGGTGTGCGAATGGAAGTCCACCGCGACGAGGTCGGGCGATGCCAGCCGGATCGCGGCCATGGGGCGCGGGACGAGAGCGGCCGCCGCGTAAAAGGCGAGCAGGGCGGCAAGGGCGGCTGCGGCGAGGAGGGCTTCCCGGATGAGGCGGCGGGGGAGCGGGGTGCGGGGGGCGGGGGTGCGGGGGGCGGGTGTGGGGGGGGCGGGGGTGCGCCGGGGCTGGGCCGCGCCGGGTTGGCGGGCCAGACCTGGTGGCCGGCGGCCAGGGGCACCCGCCGCGACGAGGCGGCCGGCCGCGTACAGCGCGATCAGGGTCGTCAGAACAGCGTAGTGCTGGCTGACCGTGAGCAGGGTCAGCGTGTCCCAGAGGCCGAAGAGGGGTGCGCCGAGGAGGTAGCCGGGCGGGTGGTGGAGGGTGGCGGGGGGGAAGGGTTGGAGGGTGGCGGCGTCGCGCAGCGCGGGAACCGCGAAGAGCGTGGAGAACACAACGAGGGCCGCGACCAGGAAGGGGCCGCGGAAACGTCGCACAGGCTTGCCGACCACGCGCTTCATCGCACCGTGGTCGCCAGTCGCGACGCGCGTTCGCCGACGAGTTCGGCCTGGCTCACAAGAGCCTCTTCGCCGATTCCCGGGAGCGCGAGTTCCTCCGCCACTGCCCTGGCTCGCCGGCTCGCCAGATCACACAACTCCCGCACTCGTCGCCGGACAAAGGGCGGTGCCATGCCGCACCGTCTGGCGAACCGGTCCCAATCGATTCGGCGCAACTCTGCCAGCGTACGGCGACCCGCGATGTTCATCGCGAACCTTGGCGTATAACGTGGATAGGCAACGGTCGACAGCAGGTCGTAGAGCGGTGCCAGTCCTACCTCGCCCTCCGGTCCTCTGAGGAGACTGTAGTTCTTGCCGTGGGCATCCGCGTTGCCCAGCAACACGTGAACGATCGCTGCATCGAGCAACCCGAGCACAGCAACCGCGGGACGGGTACACACCCTTCGCACCAGATCGAAGCACTCCGGGAATCCGGGCCCGCCGTCCGAGGCATACTTCCTCTGGGGTACAAACCCGAGAGCCTGGCAGAAGTCCTCCTGGTGGAGCCGTTCCACCGTGCCATCCGGAGCGGTTCGCCGGTCGTAGCGTTCCACCAGCAGGTAGGTGCTGTCCGCCACAACCGCGGGTCGCACCGGTGCGACCTTCAATCCCATCCGTGACGCAAGGCGCATCGCGAACGCCTCGTTTTCGGTGGGATGGTCGAGGCCGGGGATTGGCGGCTTCAGGATGTGCGTGGTGGGCTGGCCAGGGACGGGAAGGGCGACACGCTCATCGGCCAGCACGACCGGAAGTTTGGATTGGGCTCCGGCCAGTGACATCCGCAAGCCTTCCCCCGGGGCGTCTGCCAGCCCCTCGTATTCCTGTCCGAGGCCGGCGAGAAACGGCCGCGTGCGGATCGTCTCCAGGAGAAGCAGCAGCTCGTCGTCCAGGAGTGGCACGGGCTCGGATTCCGCCGGAGCCTCGGGCGGTTCCTCGTTGTCAGACAGCAGGGTGAGTGCACCCGCCAACTCTGCACCCAATCCGGCCAGAATGCGGAAGGTGTTGGTAGGCGAAACCCCGAGTGCGACGGCAACGGCATCGCGTTGCGCGCCTTCAGGCAAGAGCCCCTCGAAAAACGGCAGGCAAAGCCGCGTACTGAAGCTCTCCGGTCGCTTGGGCAAGGAGAACGAAATGGGCGGCGCCGACCCGTCTTCGATCCACCCGCTGTCGTAGGTGAAACGCATCGCGCCATGTCGATCCAAAGCGAGTCGGCCGACTGTCGTCCCGGCCCACCAGACGGTCAGCGATCGACTCACTCGGACGACCACGCCGGTCGCCGGCCGGCACCGGTCGGGGCCACCGATCGATGCCCGGCCTCCTCACTTGACGCTGCCGCGGCCGATTCCGCCTCGACCCGGGGCATCTCAACGCGCAAAGTGCAACCGAGCGCATCGAGCACGGTGATGACTTTCTCAAGCCGAACCGTCGTCTTGCCCCGCTCCAGCTCGGACAGGAATCGGACCCCCACCCCTGCGGCGCCGGCCAACTGATCCTGACGGAGGCCCTGTGCCCGTCTGGCAGCCCGTACGATGCGTCCGATTTCCGCAGGCGTCATTTGGTAGGTCCTTTCCCGAACGGGAAAGATTGTTGCGCTGATAGCCCAAGTCAACCCTGAGGTTTCCCGAACGGGAAAACCCTACCGGCGACTCGGCGAATCACAGCCGGACTTGCCCGAACGGGAAAACCGGCTCGCTCGACCTCCGATGGCCTCCTCGGCCTCCTCGGCCTCCTGGTGGTCGGAAGCCTCCGGCAATCGGCCCCCGCTCCCTCTCACCTCGCAAACGTATGCGAGTACTTCACCAGCAGCGCCCGTCCGGATGACAGGGGGCGACGCGGGCCCAGCCCGTCGTCGCGCACGTTGTTGAAGCCCTCGTTGTACACGATCCAGAGGTCGGTGCCCTCGCGGAAGTGATAGCGGAAGCGCACGTTCAGGCTCGTCTGGTCGGTGGCGCCGTTGTACTGGCCGAAGGTGCTCATCGACACCTTGGGGTTCAGCGCCGTCTTGACTCTCAGGCTTCCCAGCTGGGCGGTGGTGGCGACCCTCCGGTCGGCGAAGTTCAGGCGGTTGACCTCGTAGCCCGCCTCCAGTTCCAGGTATTTCGACACGACCCAGACGGGCTTCAGCGACAGCCTGACCCGGGTGCCGTCGTAGAAGCTTCCCACCGAGGCCTCGAAGTCGCCCCTGAGGAGGTCGCTGCGCGGGAATCTGAGCGTGGAGGTCAGTTCGTGGAACCAGTACTCGCCCGCCGGAATCACCACGTCCGAGATCGGGAACGCATGTTGCACGCTCTCGAAGCTCGACAGCGTCCCCAGGGTCAGGTTGGACCCGTCCCGGAAATCGAACTCGAGCTCCGGCTTGATCTCGCGGGACTCGGCCGTCCGGTCCGCGTTGCGGAAGTACTGGGCCGTGCTGATCTGGAGCGCGCGAGCGAGGAGCGGCGATGAGTCGTCCCGCAACTGCCGGTAGCGCAGCTGGGCGCCCCCGTAGGTGAAGTCCTTTCGCAGCTGAAACCCCAGGCCCGGCAGGTAGTCCTCGCCAACCCGGATCCCCTCGGCGTAGTACGAGAACCCCTCGTCGCGGCGTCGCTCCAGACGGACCCGCCCGAGGCCCGACTCCAGCCCGCCCGCCTGATCGGCCGCTTCGTCGAAGGTGTGGGCCCACTGGACGATCAGGTATTCGTAGCCGAACCACCGTATGACGGCGTCAAGGCCGAAGGCGGTGTTGTTGCGCCCGGATGACCCGAGGCGCGTGGTCAGCATCCCGCCGACGCTCGAAAAGTCGTCGATGACCTGCTGGCGCAGCCGAAACACGCCGACGTTTTCGGACGACAGGTCGCCGTGCGCGGCGGTCTGCATGCTCAGGAAGCCGAAGTCGGTTCCGGCCCAGCGCCCCACGGCCCGCGCTCCCCCGTAGATGCGCACGATCTCGCCCTGGTCCAGCCCGATCCGGCGGCTGTGGAAGAGCCGGTTGAACATCCCGCCCGTGTTGAAGTCGAAGGTCGAGGCACGCTCCTGGAAGAACTGCCGCTTCTCGGGGAAAAACAGCGCGAAGCGGGTCAGGTTGATCTGCTGGTCGTCGGCCTCGACCTGCGCGAAGTCGGTGTTGAGGGTGAGGTCGAGCGCGAGGTTCGAGGTGGGCGAGTACTTCAGGTCGAGCCCCGCCTCGGTGGTGGGATCGCGCTCGCTCCGCCATTCGGCCCGCGGCACGTCCGGCGGCTCGGCGAGCACCGGATTCTGCTTGAAGCCGCCAAGCGTAAACGGGGTCAGGTACACCGGCGCGGACTGTTGCACATCGCGGAGCACTACGCGCTGCGCTCGCGACGGCTTGGCGAACCCCAGACGTCCCCACCTGGGCTCGATCGGCGGAAAGGTCTGACGCTCGTTCTTGCGGGCCACCGCGCGGTAGAGGATCAGCCCCATCTCCACCTCGTTCCCGGTGACCTGGAAGCCCAGCGTCGAGAACGGAATCCGGAACTCGGCGAACCACCCCTCTTCGGTCTGCGTGGTGACCACGTCCCAGTAGGAATTCCAGTCCCAGCTCATCGGCATGCCGTTGGTGAACTCGGCGTCGTTCGAGATCGTCCGGTCCTGGCGCACCCCCGACGGGTTCACGGTGAACCAGACCGCGGTCTCGTAGTCGTTGTAGCTGTCGATGATCACCGACAGGATGTCATCGCCGCTGTACTGGTCGCGGTAGAACGTCCCCGTTCGGATGCCGTCGGGGTCGGAGTCCCACATCCGTCCCGCGACGTAGAGGTAGCTGTCGTCGTGCGCCACCCACACCTCCGTCCGCTCCGTGAGCGCCCCGCCGAAGTTGGGCTGGTACATGTACATGTCGAATGGCGCGAGTTCGTCCCACGCCGCCTCGTCCACGACGCCGTCCAGCACGATCTCGCCCGGAAGGCGGGGAATCGTGATCGGGGAGTCGGGTGAGTGTTGCAGAGGGCGGAGTTGGCCGTGAAGGCCGCCCGTCGTCGCGAGGACTGCGACCAGGCCTGCGCCCGTCAGGAGGGAGCTTCGAGTCATTGTCGCGTGTGGCTGACCGCCCTGGGGGTCGGGGTTGGCGCGGCGACGCGTGGGACCGGTCGGCCCCGAAGAACGCTTCCGCGCACTTGTGATAACATACCTCATGACCCACATCCACCATGAAACTGTTGTGGCGCCCGGCGCCGCGCCGACCAGGCGACTGCTCGTGCTGCATGGCATCTACGGGGCCGGCAGGAACTGGGGCAGCGTCGCGCGGCGGCTCGTCAGGGCGCGGCCCGAGTGGAGCGTGGTGCTGGTGGATCTGCGCTCGCACGGGCGGTCGCCACGGCTGTCACCGCACACGGTCGAAGCCTGCGCGCGCGACCTGGTGCGGCTGGAGGACGACGTGGGCCGCCGGGCGGATGCCGTGCTGGGACACTCGTTCGGGGGGAAGGTCGCGCTGGTGTATGCACGGCTGCGGCCCCTTCGCCAACTGTGGGTCGTCGATGCCTCACCCGGAGCGGGCCGGGCCGGTGGCAGCGCATGGCGGATGCTGGGCGTGCTCAGGCGGCATCCGGGCCCGTTCGGCAGCCGCGCCGAGGCGGTCGCCGCCGTCGAGTCCGAGGGGTTCTCGACCCTCGTAGCCAAATGGATGGCCACCAACGCCGTGCCGACGGACAACGGGCTGGAGTGGCGCCTCGATGCGGACGAAATGGAGGCCTACCTGCGGGACTACTTCCGCACGGATGTGTGGGACGTGGCGCTGAACCCGACGGCCGGGACCGATGTCCACTTCGTGAGGGCGCTGGGGTCGCGGGTGCTGGACGAGGTGGCGGTGGCCCGGATCCGCGAGGCGGTTGGCGACGATCGCCATGTGTGCCTGCACGAGGTGGAGGGCGGGCACTGGGTCAATACCGAGAACCCGGACGCGCTGCACGAGTTGCTGGTGGCGGGGCTGGACTGAAGGCCTACAGCTTCCCGGCGCGGGCTACCGCAAAAGCGAGGGCCCCCGCGCCGGCATCGGCGCGGGGGCCCCTGAGTCCCGCGACGACCCGGCTGCCGCCAGGTCATCGCCGCCCTTCAGTCTAGTGGAAAATCTGGAACCCGAAGTTGAAGCGGCGCGGCATACCGATGTGCACCTCCGCGTCGTCGGCCTTGTGACTCAGCCGTCCCGCCTCGCGTTCCGCTGCGCTCCAGTACGCGTTGAAGCGGGAGTTGTCCTGCGCATCCTGGATGAACACCCTGTCGAGCACGTTGAGCGCGTGCAGGAAGATCTGCACGTTCCCGCCGAAGGCTGCCGCCATCTCCGCGGGAAGCCTGTACGACATGTGGGCGTCGAAGATCGTGTACCCCGGAGGACGCCACGACTGGACGCCGGCTTCAGCGTCGGTGGTTCGCGAGAAGGGGTCGAAGTTGGCGTAGTGCTTCCCGTAGGTCCTTCCGACCAGCCGACCATAGAATCCGCCGCTCGGGAACACTGAGAGCGAGTACGCCACCTGGAACTGGGGTGCGTCGCCCACGTAGAGGTCCTTCACATAGAAGGTGTAGTCCAGCGTCTCCGACTGCCGGTCCTCGGCGCGGAAGCTGCCCGAGATGTCGTCCGTGTACTTCCAGTCGCCGAAGGACAGGGCACCATCGAAGCGCATGAAGTCGGATGGTTGGAAAGCGCCCTCCAGTTCAACCCCCATGTGGCGCGCGTCCATTCCGAGCAAGCGGATGATCGCGTGCTCGTTTTCCCCGAAGAAGTCCCTCGCGAAGCGTGTGCCGGTCCGGTCGTTCCACTGGGTGAAGTAGACGTTTGCGTCGAATGAGAACTGCCGGTTCAGCGAGCGGAATCGCGTCCCCGCTTCGAACGACGAAAAGGTCTCGTTCTGGGGGTTGGCGAGCAGTACGCCCTCACGGTCGTCGATCACGCCGTCGAAGATCGGAACCTTCGACACCAGGCCGACGTTCCCGTACACCGACCACTCGGGGTCGAGATTGCGCTGCGCGCCGCCCTTGACCTGATAGCCGGTCAGGCCGCCGCTGCTCACTTGGTGAAAGCCGCCGCTGCCGCCGCCCCTGGCGAAGAAGTCGACGAAGTCGTAGGAGATGCGTGAGACACCCGCCATTCCGTAGAACGAACCCGCCAGCGATGACTTCTCGGCCTGCAGGTGGACGCCGACCCAGTTTACGTCGTTCTCGTTGTGGTAGTTGATCTTGTCGCCCAGGCTGCGGTTGCCCTCCGCTTCGGTCCAGAAGTCCGAGCTGCACCCACGGAAACAGTCGTTGTAGAACGTGCCGCCCAGCAGGTCGCGCACCTCCCGATAGTGCGCGATCGTGGCAGTCCGCCAATCAACGCCGAAGTTGGCAACCAACCCGTCGTCGAAGTCCTTCTGGAGCTTGGCGATGGCGCCCCATGTGGTCTGATTGTTGACCGAATTCCGAAGAATGCCGTAGGACGCGCCGTCATCGTTTCCGCGGTTCCGCGCGATCGTCGCGTTCCAGTCGGCGACGCGCTGATTGTAGGTGTTGTCCCAGCGCAGCGAGCCGTAGGTGCCGGTGCCTCCACCACTGCCGCCGGAATAGTACGCGACGGTGTTGGCGGTCAGTCCGTTCCCGAGATACGAGTACCAGTTCAGGTTGACCTGGGGCTTGTGGAAGTAGTTTTCCCGCTCGTTGAGGAAGTTGCGGTTGTAGCGGCTGGAGACGCCCGCGCCGGGACCGCTGCTGTTGAACTGGCGCCCGTTGTAGCTGGGGTCCACGCCTGCGACGTTGGGACTCCAGAAGCGCCCGGCCTCGTTGGCGAATCGGGCAAGGCCAGCTGGATCATAGTCACTCAGCGAGGCCGCGAACTCGCGGTCCAGCGTGGCGATATTCAGCCTGTAGGACCTCTGGCCGTGGCGCTGGGGCGCCCCGAGAGCGTAGAACTCCAGCCGGTTGCGGTCGCTGAACCGGTATTGCGACGCGACGTAGAAGGACCATGAGTCCTGCCAGACCCCGTCGATGATGCCGTCGGCGGTCGTGCGAACCCCCGAAGCGGACATCGAGAAATCGCCGACCGGCCCCGTTGCGGCGGTCATTGTCGTCTTCAGGAAGTTCCCGCTGCCGAATTCCTGCTTGAAGATGTACCCCGGATTCGCGGGACTCGGGTCGGTGAGCACGTTCAGCGTGCCGCCGATGGACGGCGTGGCCAGATTGACCGCGCTGAGACCGCGCTGGAGTTGGATGCTGGTGGCGACGTCACCCGCCCCCTGCCAGTTCGACCAGTAGACCCAGCCGTTCTCCATGTCGTTCACGGGGACGCCGTTGATCATCACGGCGGTGTTGCGCTGGCTGAAGCCCCGCACGTTGATGCGCGCGTCGCCCGCCCCGCCGCCCTGTGCGGTCGCGTAGACCGACGGGGTGACGTTCAGGACCAGGGGCAGGTCACGCGACCCGAGCTGAGCCTGGATCTCCGCCTTGGAGACATCCGTGAAGGCCACTGGCGTACGCCGCTCCTCGGCACGTTCTGCAAACACCTCGATGCCGCCCAGCGCCAGCGCCGACGAGGTCATCGCGAAGTCGGCGACCACGGTGCCGCCGCCTTCTACCGTGAGCAACTGGCTCGCGGACGAGTATCCGATCAGCTCCACCGAAATGGTGTACGAGCCGGCGGGCACGCCCACCACGTTGAACCGTCCGCTGTCGTTGGTCAGGCCGCCGTACTGCGCGCCGGTCTGGTCCTGTACCAGCACCACCTGGGCGCTCCCCAGGCCCGATCCATCGGAGGTGACCATTCCGGTCACCGTACCGGTCTGCTGGGCGCTCAGCGGCAGCGCCAGAAACAGGGCTGCACCCAGCAGGCATGATGTTGAACGAAGTAGCTTCATTCGGATCTCCCTTCTCTCCCAGTTTGTCCCAGGTTCAAGGTGACGGCGGCAACGCCTTTCGCGCCGATTCCCCCGTCCTTCCCGGCGGTCCCGTGTCCCCTGCCGCCGTGCCCCAGGATGATACCCCGACACCGGAACGGAAGGGTCAAGAGACCGTAACGAAATCGTAACTCCAATTGTTCCACAAAGTGCGGTCTGCGGGTTCGCGTGACAAGCCCGCGGAGGGTCGGTTGACGAGCTTCGGGCAACCCCGGCCATCCAGCGCTGAGTCGCTCTTTCGAACGGCCGGACGGGATCTGGACACGAATCGCGGAACCGCATAGAATCCGTCCGGCAACAAAGGAGGATGGATGATATCCGTGCAAGGGATCACCAAGCGTTACGGCTCCATCGTGGCGGTCGACCGGGCCAGTTTCGAGGTGGAGCGAGGGGAAGTGGTGGGCTTCCTGGGACCAAACGGGGCCGGAAAGACCACCACCATGCGCATGCTGACCGGAACGCTGCAGCCCGACGAGGGCACCATTCGGTTCGACGGCCGGCCGATCTCGGACAACCTGACGGGCGCCAAGGCGCGCGTCGGATACCTGCCCGAAGCGAATCCCCTCTATGACGACATGCTCGTCTGCGAATTCCTGGAATACGTCGCGCGGCTGCGCGGAATGGACGACGCCGCGGGCCGGACGGGGATCGAACGGGCGGTGGAGGAGACGGGGCTGGAGGAGGTCTTCTTTCGGCCCATAAGCGAAATCTCGAAGGGGTTCCGGCAGCGCACCGGGATGGCCGGCGCGATCCTGCATGAGCCCGAGATCCTCGTCCTGGACGAGCCCACCGAGGGCCTCGACCCCAACCAGCGCGTCGAGATCCGGAAGCTGGTCAGCTCCCTTGGGGGCGATCGCACGGTCATCCTGAGCACGCACGTCATGCAGGAGGTGGAGGCCACCTGCGACCGGCTGCTGATCATCTCGAAGGGCGCCATCACGGCCGACGGCACCGTGGCCGAGCTGATGGACGCCGGACGTGGCATCTCGCGCTACACCGTCGAGGCCGAGGGGGATGGCGTCGCCGAGGCTCTCGAGCAACTGCCCGGTGTGGCCGACCAGGCGGCCGAGGCCGTCAATGGACGCACGCGCGTCCGTCTCGAGACGACGGGCGATCACGAGCTTCGCCCGGAGATCTTCAGCCTTGCGACCGCCCGTGGCTGGGTGCTGTGGGAACTGCACCGCGAACGGGCCACGCTGGAGCAGGTGTTCCGCGAACTGACCATGGACACCGGGGGTGAGCGGGAGCCGGACGGCGGAGATGAGCGGGAGCCAGGAGAGGAGGGTGGCGAGGAATGATGAAGCAGATCGTGCTCGTGGCCCGCAAGGAGCTCCGGAGCTTCTTCGACCAGCCCATCGCCTATGTCCTGGCGGTGGCTTTCCTGGGTCTGGGGCTGTACATGGCGTTTCGGTCCCTCTATGCGGTGTCGGCGGCCAGCCTGCGGCCGTTCTTCGACCTGCTCCCGTGGCTGCTCGTGGTGTTCGTTCCCGCCGTGGCGATGAAGAGCCTGGCCGAAGAACGTCGGGGCAGAACGCTGGAATGGCTCCTGGCGCAGCCGCTGACGGAGACGGAGATCGTCCTGGGCAAATTCCTTGGAAGCTGGCTCTTCATCCTGATCACGTTCGCCGGCACGCTGCCGATGGCGGTCGGCGTCCTGATGGCTTCCGAGGCGGATCCGGGCATCATGGTCGCGCAGTATGTGGGCGCGTCGCTCCTTGCGGCACAGATGCTGTCGGTGGGGATCTGGGCGTCGTCCATGACGCGCAACCAGATCACCGCGTTCATCGCCGGGGCGTTCACCTGCTTCATGCTGGTGCTGATCGGGACGCCGATTGTCCAGATCGGCCTGCCGCGCCTGATCGGGGGGTGGGCGGTCCAGCTCTCGGTGCTGAGCCACTTCGAGAACGTGGCGCGCGGCGTGATCGACCTGCGCGACCTGCTCTACTTCGTCTCCACCTGCGGGCTGTTCCTGTTGCTGGCGGTCGCGGCGCTCGGCCACGAACGTCTGAGCCGCCAAAGCGAGGCCTTCCGCCGCCTGAGACTCGGGACCGGCGTCATCGCGCTCGGGGTCCTCGTCCTCAACCTCCTTGGCGGACACGTCCGGGGGCGCCTGGACCTGACCCGGGGCGATCTCTTCACCCTTTCGGAGGGCAGCCGCGAGATCCTGGGCAGCCTGGACGACGTCGTGAACCTCAGCTTCTTCGTGAGCGACGACCTGCCCCAGGAGATCCAGCTCACGGAGCGCGACGTGCGCGACCTGATCGCCGACCTCGAGAACGCGTCGAACGACATGCTCGCGGTCTCGGTGGTCAATCCGGACGACGGGGAGGACGCGGCCGACGAGGCGAGTTCCCTCGGCATCGCACCCATCGAGTTCAATGTCCTCCGTGACGACGAACTGCAGGTGAGGCGCGGCTATTTCGGGCTGGCCGTCACCTACGCCGACGAGCAGGAGACGATCCCCGTCATCGACCGGGCCGACGACCTCGAGTTCCGGCTTGTGTCGGCGATCGCCAACATGACCATGGACGAACGCCCCACGCTGGCGTTCATGAGCGGATTCGAGGCAAAGGACCCGTTCTACTACCGGAGCTTCCGCGAGAGCATCGGCGACCGCTACGACGTCACCACCATCGACATCCAGAACGATTCGACAGGTGCGCTCACGCCCGATTCCATCGACGTGCTCGTGGTGGCCGCGCCGGCGCAGCCGGTTTCGCCCGATGTGGCGGACGCGATCGACGGCTACCTGCGGGGCGGGGGCGCGGCGCTACTCTTGATGGAGCGTCACGGGATGAACCCGCAGGCGCCGACATCGATGCCGATCGTCACCGGGCTCGAGGACCTTCTGGCGGCGCGCGGCGTGGAGGCTTCCGGGGACCTGGTCGTGGACCTGGCGTCGGCCGAACGCGTCTCGATGCGGCAGGGGATCTTCAACGTGATCCGGCCGTATCCGCTGTGGCCCGTGGCGTTTCGGGGCGACGATCACGCCACCAGCCGCGACCTGGACAACGTCAGCTTCGGCTGGGCCGCGCCCTTCACCTGGGAAGAGGGGGATCCGGCGGTGACCGCGCTGTGGAACACCACCGAGGGCGGCGCGCGCCAGCCGCCCGGAGGCCTCATCGCGCCGGGGATGGACCTCGGCGTGACCGAGGAGGATCTGGGAATTCACACGTTCGCGGTCGCGGTGGATCCGTCGGCGGCGGACGCCGTGGACGCGGAGACCGGCGAGGAGGCGGTGGAGGACGGCGGGGACGCGGCGGACGGCGGGGACGCGGCGGACGGCGGTGATGCGGAGGCCATCGGTGACGAGGCGGACGCGGACGAATCCGCCGGCCCCATACCGGGAGGCAGGATCATCGCGGTCGGGGACGGGGATTTCCTGGAAGACCGATTCGTCCAGTCCAACTCGCAAAACCTGGTGTTTGCGGCAAACGCGGTGGATTGGCTCGCTCAGGACGAAGCGCTGATCGGGATCCGCTCCAAGGACCGCACACCGCCTACCCTCGCGTTCGAGTCCGAGGCCGGGAAGAACGCATTGAAATGGGGGTCCCTGGTCGGGGTGCCGGTGCTGTTCATGCTGTTCGGCTTCCTGCGCGTCAACGGGCGGACCACGCGGGCCGAACGCCGATGGAACGAGACCGCAGAGGGGGGTGCCAACGATGAGTGAGAAGTCCCTGCGCGCGTCGCTGTACTTCCTCGGCGCGGTCGTGGCACTGTACGTGGTGGCTCGGCTGGCCGGCGGCGCAGGTGGAGGCGCGACAACGACCGATTCCGACCTCGCGGAGGCTTTCGGGTCCATCGACACGGAGGTCCTTTCGGTCATCGAAATCGCCGGTCCCACGGACGCGATACGGCTGGAGAGGGCCGGCGATGCGTGGACCGTGAACGGTTTCGAGGCCGACTCGAGCGCCGTTGCCCGTCTTCTGAGGGCGATCGACGAGGTGGACGTGGCCGGCGTGGCCGCCACCAACCCGGCGAATCACGCGCGCCTTGGGATCACCGCCGACAGCGCGTGGACACTGACCGCCGACGGTGGCGGCACGGTGCTCCTGGGGAAGACCGGCAATCGCTTCCGAACCTCGTACGCCCGGCTGCCGGATGCCGACGTGGTCAGCCTGATCGAGGGTGACCTGCGTTCTGCGGCGGCAAGGCCGCTCTTCGATTGGCGCAACAAGGTGGTGCTGCAGGCGGATACGGCTGCAGTGACGAGTATTCGCGTGAACAGGGACGGCCAGGAGATCCTCTACGAGCGGCAGGACTCCGTCTGGACGACGGGCGGCGAGGAGGCCGATCCGACAACGGTTCGCAACATACTCCAGGAGCTGGCCGGGTTGCGCGCAAGCGGTTTCGCCCCGCAGGATGCCGAGATGCCGGCCGAGCCCGATCGACTTGTACAGGCCATGGACGCGGCGGGGAGCGAGGTCGCCTCAATCGCGCTCGTGGAGGAGGATGGCAACTTCCGGGTCTCCACGTCGGCAGGCCCCTACATTATCGAGATCCCCCCCTTCCGGGCCGACAGGATCGCTCCCGCGCCGCCGGACGACAGCTGATACAGATGTCCGGCGGTCGTTGCGGGCCGTCGGGCCCGAGGCCGCCAGCAAGGAGCCGAGCATGAGTCAGAGCCCCGCGTATGATGCGATCGTCGTGGGGTCGGGAGCGGGTGGCGGCATGGCGGCGCTCATTCTGGCGACCTCCGGGCTCCGCGTGCTCCTGCTGGAGGCGGGACGGGACTACGACCCGATCCGCGAGACCCCGATGTTCCAGTTGCCGAAGGACGCCCCCCTGCGGGCCGCGGGCACGCCGGAGAAGCCCTTCGGTTTCTACGACGCGACGGTGGACGGGGGCTGGCAGGTCCCGGGCGAGCCCTACTCGGTGGCCGATGGCTCCGAATTCCTGTGGTGGCGCTCGCGCATGCTGGGCGGACGCACCAACCACTGGGGCCGGATCTCGCTCCGCATGGGCGAATACGACTTCAAGCCGCACTCGCGCGACGGCCTGGGGTTCGACTGGCCGATGGACTACGAGGACCTCGCGCCGTACTACGACAGGACCGAAGCGCTGATCGGCGTCTACGGGTCGAACGAGGGACTCGAGAACACGCCCAACTCGTCTCCGGGTGTGCTGCAGCCGCCTCCGCGGCCGCGGGCGTACGAGCTCCTGACCCGCAAGGCGTGCCGCCGCATGGGAATCCCGGTGATTCCGGCCCATCTGGCGATCATGACGCAGACCCAGGACGCGGACCGGCTGCCGGGCGAGATCTTCCCCGGCAACGACCTGGCCCGGCGCGTGACCGCCGACTCCATGCGGGGGCGCGCCGCGTGCTACTGGGCGACGCCGTGCGGACGCGGCTGCTCGATCCGCGCCAACTTCCAGTCGACGACCGTCCTGCTGCCCCCCGGGCTCGCCACGGGGAACCTCGAGGTGCGCACGGGAGCGATGGTCCGCGAGGTCACCGTCGATTCGCAGGGGCGGGCGACCGGGGTCCACTACGTCGACAAGGCCACGCTGCTCGACGAATTCGCCTCGGCGCGCGTCGTCGTGCTTGCCGCGAGTGCCTGCGAGTCCGCGCGCATCCTGCTCAACTCCACGAGCAGCCTCTTCCCCGATGGCCTGGCCAATTCCTCCGGCCTCGTCGGCAAGTACGTGATGGACACTGTGGGCGCGGGCGTGTACGCGCACATCCCCGCGCTGCAGGCGCTGCCCCCGCACAATGAGGACGGCGCGAGCGCGATGCACATGTACATGCCGTGGTGGCTGTACGGCCAGCAGCTGGCCGGCCAACTCGACTTCCCGCGCGGCTACCACATCGAGTTCGGCGGCGGCCGCCGCATGCCCGGCTACGGGGCCTTCGCCGGCCTCGAACCCCTCACGGGCGGCAGCTACGGACAGCGCTTCAAGGACGACTGCCGCCGCTATTACGGCAGCTTCCTCTTCTTCGACGGGCGCGGCGAGATGATCCCGAACGAGGACTGCTACTGCGAGATCGATCCGGACAAGGTCGACCGGTACGGCATACCCGTCCTCAGGTTCCACTGGAAGTGGGCCGACCACGAACTCAACCAGGCCCTGCACATGCAGCGCACCTTCGCGGAGATCGTGGACGAGATGGGCGGCCAGCTGCTGACCACGGTGGCGAGCAACGGCGCCGACGCGATCTCGAGGGGAGGTGAGATCATCCACGAGGTGGGCGGGGCGCGCATGGGTGACGATCCGCGGACGTCGGTGCTGAACGAGTTCGGCCAGTCGTGGGACGTGCCCAATCTGTTCGTGACGGACGGAGCGCCCTTCGTATCGAACGCGGACAAGAACCCGACGCTGTCGATCATGGCGATCGCGTGGCGCGCCAGTGACTACATCGTCGAGCAGCTTCGGCAGAGGAGCATCGGATGAGCGAGGATCCAAAGGGCGGTCCAAGGGAGTCCGGCGTCGCGGCTGCCGGCGAGTCGGCCGCAACAAGGGGCGCGCCGGATCCGGACGCGATTTCGCGCCGCGGTGCGCTCAAGGTCATCGCGGCCACGGCGGCATTGGGCACCGCGGCTTCATGTGCCCCTGACAACGCGGCCCGGTCTACCGAGTCCGCCCACGAGGCCCTGTCCGGCTTCGAGCCCCTGCCACCGGCCAATCCCCGCGCTGCGGGCACGCCGACCGATCCGGACATGCTGGCGCCCGTGGTCCCCTGGGACATGGTCCTCACCGACGAGGAGATACGCCAGATCGCTGCACTGGCCGACGTGATCATCCCGGCGGACGCGGCATCGCCGGCAGCCAGCGCCGTGGGTGTGCCCGACTACGTCAACGAGTTCGTATCCGCACCCGCCCACACGGAACAGCTGACCCAGCTGCGCGGCGGCCTGGCCTGGCTCAACCGCACCGCGCGGGAACGCTTCGGCGCCGAGGACTTCCCCGCCCTGGCGGCGGCCCAGAAGCACGAGATCTGCGACGAGATATGCTTCGAGCCCGACGCGCCCGAGGAACTCAAGCCCCAGGCGCGCTTCTTCGACGCCTTCCGCGACATGTGCTCGACCGGATTCTGGACCACAGAAGAGGGGATGCGCGACCTTGGTTACGTGGGCAACATCCCGCTGCCCAGTTTCGACGGGCCGCCGCCCGAAGTGCTGGAACGGCTGGGGTTGGCGGGGGAGGATCTGGCTTGAGGGGCGCCAGCCAACGCTCAACTCAACTCCCTTCCAGTTCCGTCCCCTCGTTGAGAATCGCGACGTACCGACGGTACGCAAACAGCCGGCCGCGGCGTCTGCCCGTAACCTCCCCGACGATGCCCTGGTCGACCAGCAACTCCATCGCTGAGGATGCACCGGAAAAGGAGAGGCTCGCGCGCTCGGCAGCCTCGGTAATCGACAGAATGGGCCGTTCCCTGAGCGCGGCGTAGACGCGAAGCGCAGAGCCAGCGCGGCGTCCCAGTTTCTCGATTGCGTTTCTGTCGTTCGCGAAGAGCTCCAATAGCCTTCTGGTAGTGTTCACCGCCCCCGCCGCCGTGACCTGCACACCTTCCAGAAAGAACTCGAGCCACGCCTCCCAATCGCCGGTCTCGCGCACGCGGTCCAGGAGTTCATAGTAGGTGCTCCTGTGTTGCTTGAGGTACAGGCTCAGATACAGGAGGGGCTCCTGCAACACGCCGGCGTGGATCAGAAGGAGCGTGATCAGGAGCCTTCCCACCCTCCCGTTACCGTCGAGGAACGGGTGAATGGTCTCGAACTGAGCATGTGCCAGCCCGATCCGGACCAGCGTAGGCAAGCCGTCGTTCCGTGCGTGAAGGAAACGCTCCAGGTCCCCCATGCAGTCCTGTACCGCCGTGTGGGGCGGGGGCACAAAGGCAGCGTTGCCCGGTCGCGTACCCCCGATCCAGTTCTGCGAGCGGCGAAACTCGCCAGGGTCCTTGTGGCTCCCTCGCCCGCGCGAAAGGAGTACCCCGTGGATCTCCCGAATCAGCCGGTTCGAAAATGGGAAGTCCCCGGCAAGCCGAAGTCGGCCATGCTCCATCGCCGCCACGTAGTTCGAAGCCTCCACTACATCGTCGACCGGAACACCCGGGACTTCGTCCGCCTCGTAAAGGAGCAGGTCGGACAAGGAGGATTGTGTACCTTCGATCTGGGAAGAGAGCACCGCCTCCTTGCGGATGAAGACGTACATGAAGAGCGTGCGGTCGGAGAGCATGGTGGACATGCCGTCCAGCCGGCCGAGGCTGATCGCGGCCGCTTCCAGCGCCGACCGCAGCGGCCCGTCAAGTACCAGCCCGGGCTTCGGCGGCAACGGCAGGGGTACGAATGCGTTGACCCGCTCACCACCTGTCACGGTGATTTCGTATTTTCCGGTCGGTCCTCGGTGCATCGTTGCGACCTCGCTGCCGGTTTCGGTTATTCCAGAGAAGCGAATAGCGAATGTTGTTATTCTGTTTGAGATCCAAAAACATAATAACGACACCGTCGCGGTCGAAAGTGGGCGCCGGCGACGTTGCTATTCTGTTTTCTGCAATAACCCGACCCAATAATTCTGTTTTTCGTGTCAAATCAAAACAATCTCCCCTGAAAACCATGACTATATCCAGCTCGCGACCCCGCCCAACGTCATTCATCCTCCTCGCCGTCGCTTGCGTCACCGCTTGCGTCGCGATCCCCGAGGAGCCCGATCCGGTTCTGCTCGAGGCCATCGACTGGTACACCGGCGTGGCTGGCTCGGTGGACAACGACCGCGCCCGGGAATTGCTGGAAGAGGCAATGGCGGGCGGAGGCCCGCTCGCGATGATGTGGCTGGCCCGGGTTCACTCGACCGGACGCATGGGATTCCCGCGCGACGAGGAACAGGCCCGCGACATCGCCGCCGGGATGATTCGGGAGGTGCAGCGCGCGGCGGAATCCGGCGTCCTGGAGGCGGTATTCCTGATGGGAACGGCCTACGACGAGGGGCTGGGGAAGCCGGTCGATCACGAACTCGCGGCGGTATGGCACCGACGGGCGGCCGAGCGCGGCCATGTCCTCGGTGCGCACAACATCGGCAACCAGTACAGCGAGGGACGCGGGGTGGCCGAGGACCCCGAGCAGGCGGTGGTGTGGTGGACGCGGGCCGCCGAGCGGGGTGATGCGATTACGCAGCTGCGCCTGGGCGAATCATACGAAGCCGGGCGTGGGGTGACACGTGACCTCGATGCGGCGCGGGAGTGGTATGGGCGGGCGGCGGCAGCAGGGAATCAGGACGCCCGCGCGGCGCTGGAGCGGCTGGGGAGCTGAGTACGACTCGGCCCTCCACGGTGGATGACGGCGATGATCAGCCCGAACAGTCCGAATTGGAGCAGCAGGTAGCCCGTCTCCATCCAGATGAACGACCACGCTTCCGGCACCGTCTGTTTGGCGACGAAGGCGAGCACGTGTGAGGTCCAGAAGAATGCGCCTGTGATGAGGGCGAAATGTTCGGACCCCGCTATTCCAGCAGCCCCGCCAGTGCCGAAGCCCCCTCCAGGCCGGCATCTCCACGCGCAAGTTCGTGCCGCTGCGAGCGTGAAAGCCATGTCACCTGGCTGCCCGATACGGTCCGCCTCACGGCGAGCACATCGTCGATCTGCTCCGCCACGGCAGCCACGTGGGAGATCACTCCCACCATCCGGCCCTTCCCCGACACCGTCGAGAGCGCCTCGATGGCGGCATCGAGGTTGCTGCGGTCCAGCGACCCGAAGCCTTCGTCCAGGAAGAGCGACTCGAGGCGGCCGCCGCTTCGGGCCATCATCTCAACCATGCCCAGCGCGAGCGCCAGCGACCCGATGAACTGCTCGCCGCCGGAAAGGCTGGCGGGAGAGCGCGCCTCGCCGGAGTCGCTGTCAACCACGAGCCACTCCTGGTCCTCGTGGTCGCCCGGGTCGGCGAACGCGTAGCGGCCGCCGGTGATCTCCTCCAGCATGCAGGACG
Organism: Longimicrobiales bacterium; assembly: GCA_965116905.1. GTDB lineage: Bacteria > Gemmatimonadota > Gemmatimonadetes > Longimicrobiales > Gaopeijiaceae > Bin94. The sequence continues at coordinate 127,568 of OZ220732.1, forward strand.
CGTAAACCAGAAGGTCGCGCGAGCGCCGCAGCGTGAGCCACTTGAGGAAAGCTCCCGGCTTGAGCGCGGCGTCGAGGTCGCCCAGCGCGAGTTCCAGGGCGGCGACCTCGTCGGCGGTATTCCGGAGTTTCAGAACATCTTCGAGGACCGCGGCGAACGCGTCGCGGGCACGCTGCGCGTCCCGGGCAACGTAACGGGCGTCGTCGGCGAGCGTGTCGGTGCGTTGAGCCAGGGCGTCGAGGTCGGTGGCATCGGCGGACGGATCCAGCTGGCCGGCGATCTGGCGCGCTTCCTTCCGGGCTTCGTCCGCGGCGGCGATGGCACGGCGACGGAGGTCTCCCGCCAGCGTCAACGTCTCGGCCATCGCGTCGCGGAGCCGGTCGATCCCGTCGCTGAGGGCGTCCGTCTCGACCGGATAGTAGAGCGCGGCGGGGATTGTGATGTCGGAGAACGGGGATCCGGACCCGTCGGAGCTCGATTCGGAACTCCATGAACGGACGGCGTCCGTCAGCACCGCCCGCTGGTCGGCGACCGCGCGCACGATTGTCTGCAGCGGCGCTTCGACTTCGGTCCTGGCAGTCTCGCCGACCTGCCTCAGAGCCGTTCCCGTTTCTTCGATGCTCGTGCGCAACCGGTCTCGCTCTTGCTCGCGCTGCCGCAGGATCGCCTCGCGCTCGCGGACTGCATACAGGGCGCGATCCACAGATGTGGTTTCCACCGTTTCCAGCTCCACGGGATCGAGCGGCAGGGCCAGGCGAGGACGGAAGAGCGAAGGAATGGACTCAACGTTGCGGCTCAAGCCGTCCACAACCGACTGAACGGCGTCGCGGGTCGTGCGAATCTGTCCCCTGGTGTGCTTCAGGGACTGCCGGGCGGAGTTCTCGTCGATCAGGGCTCGCTTCTGCGCATCGAGGAGGCTCGCTGCCTCCTTGCTGTGCTCGTCCAGCCTGGCCTCGGCGTCGCTGAGCCGTCGCTGCACCGGCGCAAGAATCCGTTCCCGATCGGGGAGCTGTTCGTCATCGCCGCGCGAAACGGGCTCCCCCAACCCGGCCGCGCGTCGCAGCCGCTCCAATGCGGCGCTCGTCTCGGAGCCGAGCTCTTCCAGCCCCTTCTCGATGTCCGCCATCGTCTGCCGCGCGGATTCCTCCCGTGCCTTGAGCCCGGCCGTGGTTCTGCTCACGTCGCGCACTCGCGACCGCGCCGCCTCGAGCGCCTGCTGCGCGGCGTCAAGACCCTGATCGGGCGGCGCGGCCCACCCTTCGGGCAGGTCGCGCCAACAAACCGGACATTCGTCGCCCGTGTACAATCCGTGGGCGGCGGCAGCAGCGGCGTTCCCGCGCTGCGCGGCGGCCAGCGCCGCTTCCGCCCGCCCGGCTTCGTCCTTCGCGCGACCTTCGTTGGTCGCTGCGGTGACGAGCCGCGCTGCCATGTCGGCAATCTCCTCGCGCCGCCGGGCCCGCTCGCCACGCGTCGAGAGGAGGCGGTTCAGCAATTCGTCGCACTTGTCATACAAGACTTCGACACCCGACAGGCGATCGCGGGCGGATTTGACGGCATCTCCGAGGGGCGCCTGCTGCACGGAGTGCCGCGCCAGCCGATTGTTGGCGGCATCGAGCGTTCGCAGGGAGCTGTCCGCGTTCCTGCTGGCCGTGGCCTCGTCGGCGATCAGCGCCCGCAGCGTCGCGGCGCCCTCGACGGCCCTCGCGGCCTGTTCCGGGAGCGCGTCCAGCGCAGCCAGCGCCTGTGCCACCGTCCGATTGTCGGGGCCGTCGTCGGTCGGGATGCTGTTCAGGTCGCGCTTCAGTTTGGTGTGCCGGCTCTCCAGCTCCGCTTGCTGCGCGTCGATGCGCCGCCGGGCTTCGGCTACGAGAGCAAGCCGGGCTGCGAGCTTGTCCATCGCCTCGGGCGCGACCGTCGCGTCGACGTGCTGCGCGGCCGCGATGACGGCATCGGATTGCCGCAGGGTGCCGCGCGCGTGCTCGGCCCGCTCCCGGAGTTTGGCCAGGGCCCCTGCGTGCCGAGCGGCTTCGTCGGAAAGCTTGGTCAGCCGGTCAAGATGCTGCTGCGGGTCGTCCGGCCAGCGTGCCACCCCGTCCTGCAGGCGCGCCCCGAGCGTCCTGACCTCCTGCAGCTGCCGCCCCACAGCCTCGCCTGCCGCCTCCAGATCGCCGGTGCGCCACACCTGGCGCAGGATCTCGGTGCGGTCTCTCGGTTTGTCTTCGACCAGAAGTCGTGCGAATCGCCCCTGCGGTAACACAACGGTGCGGAGGAACGCGTCGCTGTCGAGTCCGATCAGCGCTTCGATGCGGTCGTTGACCTGCCGCACTTGCTCGACCTTCTCCAGCGTCTCTCCGCCGGGGCCGAAGCAAACCAGCTGGGCCCGGGCCGGCCGGAGTCCCCCCGCCCCCGCCCTCCGGTCCACGCGCGTGACCTCCCACTCCTGGCCGGCCACGCGGAAGCGCAGCACCACGCGCATCGTGTCCGACGTGTCGTTCATGAGTTCCTGCTTGGACCGGCCGCCTACCGAGGTCTGGCCGTACAGGGCGTAGGTCATCGCCTCAAGGATCGAGGATTTCCCCGCGCCGGTATCGCCGATGACGGCGATCTGCGTGCGATGGCCGAAATCGATCTTCGCCTCGGCCCGGAAGGACCGCAGTCCCTCAATGGAGATTCGTAGCGGGCGCATCCGATCAGCCGGCGTCCCCGGGGACATCCGGCTCCGACCCGAGGCTCAGCGCGCGCAGAGCCGCTTCGGCGCGTATCGTGAGCGCCGTCACCCCGAGGTCCGGTCCTTCCTCGCCGCCGGATCCGGCCACCGCCTCCCGGAAAAGCTCCTGGACCGACGCAAGTGGTGCCTTCGTCGCCCGGCCGGTCGCTGCCGTCGTCCGCCACTCGGCAAACAGATCGTCGATCGCGGGTTCGCCGCGGTCGTCCGTCTCCGCCTGCGAGATCGCCCTGACCCGCCGGTTCGCCACCTCGTTCACCAGGTTGAAGACCACGCACCCCGGTGACCACCCGGCCACGCGGTCCGCCAGATCGGGAATCGGGTCGTCGGAGGTGACCACGGCCTTGAGGAAACACCCGTCGAGCCCACCATCGCGAGCCCGGGCCTCCAGCTCGCCGAGTGTGCCGGCGAAGCTCTCCAGGCGCCGGCCCGGGGGCAATTCCCGCTGGTCCACCCGCACATCGTCGCCGATCGTGACCACGACGGCGTGCTTGCTCTGTTGGCTCTCGCCATAGTCCAGCGGGACGAGCGACCCGGCGTACCGGCCGCGCGCGCTCCCGGGGAGCTGCTGCGGGTCGTGGATGTGCCCGAAGGCGCAGTAGAGCGCGCGGTGCAGGCCCTTCGTGTGCGTGGCGTGGTCCTCGCCCACGGTGAAGCGGCGTTCGGACTTGCCCGGCCGCGCGCCGTCGACATGCAGGTGCGCCGTGTAGAGGACGATGCCTTGCGGGCCGGCCGCCTCACGCGCACCGCCGACCACCTGGTCGTTGAGGCTGCGGATGCCGTCGGCGTAGTCGCCCTCGAAGCGCGAGGCATCGGCGGTCGCGTAGTCGGTGATCGCGCCGGGTGGGATGAACGGGACGCACGCGAGGGCGACGGGGACTTCCGCGAGCTCGTCGAACTCCAGGACGCGAGGTGCGGTGACGAACCACAGGCGCCGGGGCGAGGCCACGCCCGCCATATTGTCGAGAACATCGAAGAGTGCCGCCGAGTCGTGGTTGCCGCTGATCACAACGGTCGGGGCGATGCGGGCCAGCCTTTGCAGGGCCGTGACCCCAAGTTGCAGAGCCGGGTACGGAGGCCGGTATGCGTCGAAGAGGTCGCCGGCGTGAACGATCAGGTCGGGGCGCTCGGAGGCGGCCACGTCCAGTAGCCCCCGCAACGCTGCGCGGTGGTCCTCAATCCTGTCGTGGCGTCCCAGCTTCGCCCCGAGGTGCCAGTCGGCGGTGTGGAGGAGCTTCAAGGTTCTGACCCTACAGCTCCACCTTCGGCCCGGACATCGCCGTGAGGTTGGACTGGATCGCATCCGTCCGCCCCCTGTCCCCCGCCTCGTCGGCCTCGGCCTCGTCGGGATTCGTGGCAAAGGGCGGGAAGGGGAAGCGCAGCGGGATCGGCTCGGGAACGATCGGCTGTGACAGCACCATGGTCCCGGGCATGAAGCGCGACGCGCGCTCGCGCAGCGCAGACGAGAGGAAGCGGTAGGCGTCGGCCTCGCTGGCGTCCAGCCGTCCGGCCACCTTGAGCGACGCGTTGCGGGGAAGCGCCGGGGCGACCGCCGAAGCGGCCTGCTGGGCGCCCACGAGGAGCACGCCCAGGGACCGTCCGCGCTCGGCGATGTCCACGAGCAGCTCCCGCAGTGGGGAGTATCCCTTCGCGGGCGCGTACTTGTTGAGCTCGTCCAGAACCACGAACCGCAGCGGCACGCGACCGGTCCCCTGCTTCTCGCGCCACACGCCGTCCAGCAGTGAGCCGACCACGAAGCGCTGGGCGTCGTCGTGCAGGGTGGAAATGTCCACCACGTGCAGCCGGGCGTTCTCCGACGACACGGGCTCCAGCCCGCAGCCGATCAGCGGTCCGATGTGCTTGCGGAGCCGCAGGAGCCGACGCAGATAGGCCTGGCGGGTGCCCGACTGGGTGCGTCCGAACCAGGCCTTGAGGGCCTCGTCGTCGTCCCGGTTGGCCATTTTTTCGGTGAAGTCGACGAAATCCCCGAAGTCTTCCATGACATGGCCGAGGGCCGCGGGCACCGATTCCGGCTCCTTCGCCGCGAGTCGGTCCGGGTCGAAGCTCGTGTCCTCGGGGACGGTCGGGAGGATCACCACGGAGCCCGTCCGGCCACCCTCAAGCCGCCGAAGGTGCCGCAAGAGCTGAATGCGGAACTGCTGCTCGATGAAGCCGACCTGGGTCGAGCGGTCGTCCTCGGAGGTGAAGCAGAACTGGAGAAGCTGGTCACGGATGAAACGCTCCGGGGTCCATCCGTAGGCGTGTACGTCGGCGGTGTCGCGGGATTTGACCCCGGGCACGGTTCCCGAGACGCCGGGTCGGCGGGGGGCATACAGGCGTACCGAGCGGAAGGGACCGGGGTTGTCGACGCCGAGGGCGCGCCACTGCGTGCGAGCATTGGGCCGCCCGGGGAACTCGGAGTTCGGACGGTCCAGGTGGAGCAGGTCCTCGCCCTTCGTGTTGAAGACGAGTGCGCGCACGTTCTCGCGCTCGGCGCGGCCTCCGAGCAGCGCCATCCCGCTGTCGGTCTCCAGGAGCTGGTAGAGGATGTAGAGCGCGTACGAGGTCTTGGTCGCCACGCCCGAGATGCCGGAGATGGAGAAGTGCCCGCCGGACCGGCCGTCCACGAAGCGCATGTCGGCGTAGACGGGCTCGCCCCCCATGTCCACGCCGACCGGTAGCTTGCCGCGCTTCATCTCGTCCTCGAACAGGGCCATGGCGCGGTCCGCACCCACGGCGCGCATGGCCGCGGAGCCCGCGTTCGGGGCCACGAAGAGCTCGGGAACGACCCGCAACACCCGCACCTCCGCCAGTCTCAGGTGCTCGGCAGGCATGATGCGGTCGACGACGCGCGCGGTGTCGGAGGGCAGGTCGGCGCCCTCGAATCGGCTGCGCAGTTCGGTGACGATCCCGTAGTGAGTGACGTTCGTCCCGCCGGGAAGCTCGGTGCGGACCGCGATCAACTCGTCCAGCTGGACGGTCACGCCGGGATCGAGGACCACCCGAAAGTCGCGCGAATTCGTGCCGCTCGCGCCGTCCACGAGCCCGATGCGGGGGTCTCGGGGGTCGCTCACGCGGCCTCCTCGTCGAGGTTGTGCTGCATGACGGCTTCTCGAACGGCACGCACCGCGAGACGCGAGTCGCCCAGGAGGTGGTGAAGGTGCTCTTCGAGCGCCGCGACGGGGGTCAGGTTTACAGGCGCGCGGGCGTTGCGGTGCGGCGCCGAAGCGAAGGCCGGAATCCACCTCGCGGCGCGGTCGACCGTTGCAACGGCCTGGCCGCTGCCCGAACTCGCGGGCACCTCCAGGCGCGCGATCCCCGCCCATGGTCCCGCCCAGGGACCCGCGTCGCCCACCCGGATGTAGCACGCGTAGCGCTCGTCCTTCATGGCGAACAGGCTTGTCCGCTCGCCTACGGCCAGGCGCGGTACGGCCTGCCAGTGCTCGACCGCCAGCGTGCGCCGATGATGGGTCTTTACGTACCCGACCACGTGCGTCGCGCGGCTGCGACGCATACCGTGCAGCGGCCCATCGAAAACGACCATCCAGTCGTCCGCCACCAGGCCGTCGGCGATGTCTGCCTCGGTGTCCCGCATGAGGCGCTGCAGGTGCTGCGACGCCGCGTGGGGTTCCTCGCTGTCGACCGAAAGGGGCGTCCAGCGCCACCCTCCAGGATGCGGTCTCAGCCGCACCTGCTGCCCGCCGGAGAAGATCACCGCGCGACCAATCTCCGCGTTTCGGATGACTGCCGGGCCGTCCGGACCGATCAGGACCGCGCCCGCCCCCCACGCTCCCGCGAGCCCGGTGATCGTTTCCCCCTCCGCGTTCGTGTGGGTGAGGTGGGCCTCGGTTCGCCTCACTCCGTCCACGAAGCAGAGGTGAACCGGTGGACCCGCGTCCGCAGGCTGGTGAATCCGGAAACGGCCTCCGTCCTCCACAATCCGGCACTCGACCGTGTGCTCATCCTCCTCGTCGGCGCGAAAGCCGGCGCCATGGGACACGTCGAAGGGTTCGACGCCGATGAAGGGGCGGCTCGCGGCAACGGTCATTTCGAAGCAGCCGGATCGGTACCGATGACAAGGCCGACGGGCGGAGAGGTCAGTTGTTGGCTCATATCCGATCTTCTAAGATAAGCCAACGGCCCCGGGGCCGGCACGAAGCCGATCCCGGGGCCGCCGCCCGCCGGAAGACCGTCAGCAACCGCCTACCAACTGTAGCCCACCCGCGTGTAATAGAAGCCGCCGTTGAAGCCGAACGGCGTGAACTGGCCGAATCGGTTGCCCACGCCGGCCGCCGCCCCCGGATACTCCTCGGGGTAGGTGTTGAGCACGTTGGTGCCACCGACCGTGAGCGTCCAGCGGTCGGCGAACGTGTGGGCCGCCTCCATATCGAAGAGGATGCGGGACGGGTAGTCGATGGTATTGTCCGGGTTCGACTCGTAGTAGGGCTGCTCGCCGTCGAAGTAGCCGCCCCAATAGCTGCCGCGCACCAGGCAGCGAGACCCGCCGGCGAACACGTGATTCATCGCGAGATTGCCGCGCACGCCGGGGAGCCCTTCCTCGAGGATCCGGATCCGGTGAGAGGTCAGGGTGGTCGGGTTGAAATCCGTGACCGTGGTCCGGGTCCAGTTCCACGCGCTGCTCAGGGTTGTGTTGGAGCCGCCCGCTCCCTCGATCTCGTACGCACCAACCAGGTCGATCCCGTCGGTCCGGGTCGCGAAGTCGTTGATGAAGAAGCGGAACCGCGCCAGCACGCCACCCGGCCGGATGATGCCCTCGGCTTGCAGTTGCTCGATCTCCGCAGGACTGAGCGACCTGTCCTCGCTCGTCGTCAGACGGTCTGAAACCCGGATCTGGAAGAAGTCCATCGAAAGACTTAGGGGACCATCGTCGTACACCGCACCCAGCGCCAGGTTGACGGATTTCTCCGGTTTGAGCGGCTCGCCGCCGAATTCGACCGCCAGGGGTGATGTCGACGGGATTGTGCCGTTGTTCGTCAGGTCCATGATCGCAGGATCATAGATCGTCGAGATGTTGAAGGCGTTCTGCTGTCCCGGGGTGGGAGCGCGGAACCCGGTGCTGACGCTGGCGCGGAGACCGAAGTCCTCCGACGCGCTCACGCGTCCCGCGATCTTACCGTTGACCGTTGTTCCGAAGTCCGAGAACCGCTCGACGCGCCCCGCCGCTCCGAACGTCCAGGCACCCTCGGACTCACGGACCTCCAGGTCGCCGTACGCCGCGAAGTTGTTGCGATTCCAGATGCCCTCGGTAAGCGGTCCGAACCCGGTGAATCCGTTGGAGCCGGGGGTGAATCCCTGCGTCGCGAGCGAGCCCTCGGTCCACGACTCTGTGCTTCCCTGAATGATCTCGAAGCGTTCGTTGCGCCACTCGGCACCGCCGGCGAGGTTGACCCGCTCGTTCATCGCGTAGGACAGATCGACGTTCAGGTTGACTTCCTGCTGATCGTAGATCCCTGGTTCGAACCAGGGGGTGCAGGGCTGATCCGGCACTAGGAAAGACAACGTCCTGTCCGCGCCGGCGCACGGCTGGTCCGGTCCGAGCGAGGCATTGACCGTGTTGTACATGTAGAAATCCAGGTTGGACTTGCCCCATGACGCGCTCGCATCCCAGTTCAGGTCGCCGCTCGTGCCGTTGAGCCCCACCACCGCGGACGCGTCCAGCAGATAGGAGCCGAACTGCGGGGTGAACCCTCCCGGAAAGAGCTTCTGGAAGGTGAAGCAGTTGGGATCATTCATGACCCGGGCGTATGCACCCTTGTTGTCGGGTGTGTCGATCACCACGCCATCGTCGGTGACCCGGACCTCGGGGCACATCGCCGATCCGTCCAGCACACCGTCGTGCGCGTCAAGCATGTCGCCGATGAGGAGGATCCGCTCGTCACCGGCGTTCCGGGTTCCGAAGACGCCGCTGCGCGTGCCCGGGTTCCGGAAGTAGAAGCCGCCTTCGACCTGCTTGCTTACGAAGTTGCCGTGGCCGTAGAAATGCAGGTTGTCGCTGAACAGGTAGCCCGTGTTCGCCCACAGCTTGAGTTCGTTGGAAACCTGGGGAGAGCCCCAGATCTGCGCGGGCGCACGCACGCTCCTGTTGCCGGATGCGAGAAGCGCCAGGGCGTCGTTGCGCTGCGTGCTGCGATCCGTGGGGTTGGCGTTGCCGTACTCGCCGGTCAGGTTCAGGAAGCCGGTCTCGCCAAGCGGCAGGCCCACGTTCCCGGACAGGGCATACATCTCGCCGTCCCCGGGGAAAGCGCCCTCCTCGAACGGCTCGCTGGTTGCCCCGAGCGGATACCCGCCCGTCTTGAATTCGATCAGGCCGCCCGACCGGTCGTTCCGCAGCACGAAGTTCATGACGCCGGCGATCGCGTCGGAGCCGTACTGGGCGGACGCCCCGTCGCGCAGCACTTCGATCTGCTCCAGGGCCATACCGGGTATGAGCGCGATGTCGGGCCCCTGGGAGCCGTCGGCGAGGCCGTTGCCGTACCAGGTGATCACCGCGGCGCGGTGTCGGCGCTTCCCGTTGATGAGCACCAGGGTGTGGTCCGGGGCGAGGCCGCGCAGGTTGGCCGGCCGCACGAAGGTGGCCGCGTCGCTGATCGGCTGGATGTTCACGTTGAACGACGGAACGACGTTGCGCACCAGGTTGGCGAAGTCGGTGTCCCCCTGCTGCACGATCTCGCGGGTCGAGATCACGTCTACGGGAACCGGCGATTCGGTGACGATTCTGGGCCGTGCACGGCTTCCGACCGCGACCAGACCCTCGAGCTCGAGCGTCGTCTCGCTGATCGCCACGTTCAGGGTGGTGGGCTGGCCATCCACCACCGTCACCTGCCGTCGCTCGGTCTGGTAGCCGATCAGCACGACCACCACTTCGTGGATTCCAGCCGGTATGCCCCCGACTTCATAGGTGCCGTCAGGACCTGTGATGGCCCCCAGAGCCAGGTCTGCCAGGCTGACCTGCGCCCCCGCGATGGCGCTACCCGTGCCCGTCGCGGTGACCCTTCCCCTAAGACTCCCTTGCGCGGCGGCCGAACCGGCCAGCGTGAGGACGAAGAATGTGCCGATGAATGCCGCTTTTCGCACCATCTGTAGTCTCTTTTCTGCTGCAATGGCGGTTCCGGAACAATGCCGTGCTTCAAGACACACCGAACCTGGCTTCCCAGTTGCGGAGGAGCGCGAAGTGGCTGCCGTCGGCAACGGTGTAGTAGACTCTCTGCATCCCCTGCCGCCGGTTGGGCCCGAAGGACACGCGTTCGTCGATTCCCACGGGGAAGTTGCGTACGCTGAAGACCGCCGCTTCCAGCCGGGACTTGTCCGGCCGTCCGCCAAGGCGGCGGAGGATCTCCGTCATTATCTTCGCGTTGAGAAACCCCTCCAGGCTGACGAAGCCACGGGCAAGGGGTTGGTAGGATTCACCCCGGGTGAGCAGCTCCAGGTCCTCCGGCAACTGGGGATCGTGCCGAAACATCAACCGATGGTACTCGTTGACTGCCGGCAACGTAGCGTCGTCGTAGGCGGGAACGACCTGTGAATTGACCAGGAACCGGGTGTACGAATCCGGGTTCGCGCGTCTCTCGCGCACAGTCCGCTGCAGGTTTTCGCTCCCCACGAACGACAGGTTGGCGACCGGCACGTGCAACCCCAGATCGACGGCGTCCCGGGCGAACGCGGCGCATGCGGCGTAGGCGCCGATGCAGATCACGGCGTCTGGCGAATGCCCCTTCAGGATCTCCACCTGGCGTCTCATGCTCGCATTGAACGGCGTGCCGCGTTCGTAGGTGGCCTCGCCGGCGATCGTTTCTCCATGCCGGGCCAACGCTTCTCGCACTCCCGCCCAGCCGCTGCGTCCATACGCATCGATCTGGTAGAAGACCGCCACTCGCCGGCGCCCGATCCGGACGAAATTGTCGACAAGCCCGGCCGTCTCCTGGCGGTAGGAGGCCCGCAGGTTGAAGGCGAACTCGCCGTAGGGGGGTTCGCGCTGCGGCTCCGCTCCCGTGAAGGGAAAGAAGAGGTAGACCTGCTGGTCGCGGAATCGCTTCAGCAGAGGCAGGACCCGCGTGACGGTCGGGGTGCCAACGTACCCGAAGAGCAGGAAGACGTTGTCCTCCTGCATGAGCCGAATGGTGTTCGCGACGCACGCCTCGGGCTGGTATCCGTCGTCGTAGAGCTTGAGGACGATACGGCGGCCGTTCACTCCCCCGGTATCGTTCACATGGCTGAAATAGGCCATCGCGCCGCGATACAGCTCCCTCCCCAGGCCGCGAGAGGGGCCCGAGAACGCGGCGGATACGCCGAGCAGGATTTCATCGGCCTGCGTGACGGCCTGGCAGCGGGTCCGGTGAGTCGGCAGGGAGGATGCGGCCAGCGGTTTTGCCCGGGGAATGGCGGCCAGCGCGGCGAACCCCGAGCGCAGAAGCGATCGGCGTGTCAGCAGGCTCGAGTTTGCAGGGGCTACGCTGGCGGAGGCAGCGGTGTCGGCATCCGCAACCGGTCGCGCTTCATCCATTCTCCGGTCTCGCCGTCCAACCATGCGAGATGCACCCTTTTTTTCTGCTGTCAACGGGCATTTCCGTTGTATGCACAGCGTAGTTGGTGGGCTGGCGTTCCGCAACTCAAATGAGACCCACAGGTCGAGCGCAGCGAAGGGTCCCACGTTCGCCACGGGAAAGCCCCGGCCTGGCACGAAGCCGGGCCGGGGCCACCGTTTGTCCGGCCGCCCCTGGACTCATCCGAGGGCAACCTTGGAGTCACCCTACCAGCGGTACCCCAGCCTCGTGTAGTAGAACCCGCCGTTGAAGCCGAACGGCGTGAACTGGCCGTAGGTGTTGCCCACGCCGGCCGCGGCCCCCGGATATTCCTGCGGGAAGGTGTTGAACACGTTCTGGGCACCGACCGTCAGGGTCCAGCTGTCGGCAAAGGTGCGGGCAGCCTCGATATCGACCAGTCTTCGCGACGGATAGTCGATCGTGTTGTCGGAACTGCCCTCGTAGTACGGCTGCTCTCCGTCGTAGTAGCCGCCCCAATGGCTGATCCGTGCCAGCACGCGCGTCCCGCTGGCGAAGTCGTGGTTGACCGAGATGTTGCCGCGCAGGTTCGGCAGGCCTTCCTCCAGGATGCGGATACGGCCTGCGCTCAGCGTCTCCGAATTGAAATCCGTGACCACGGTGCGATTCACGTTCCACGCGGTGCTGAAGGTGGTGGCGGAACCGTCGCCGCCAGCGGCCCGGTACGCGGCCACCCAGTCGATTCCCTCGCTCTTCGTCGAGAAGTCGTTGATGAAGAAGCGGAACCGGGCGAGCACGCCGCCGGGACGGATGATGCCCTCGGCGAGCAGCCGGTCAATGTCGGCGGGGCCGAGCTTGAAATCCTGGGTGAAGGTGAGCCGGTCGGACATGCGGATCTGATAGGCATCGAAGGACATGCTCAGGTTGCCGCTCTCGACCACGCCGCCCACCGCCAGGTTGACCGAGGTCTCCGGCGTCAGCGGCTCGCCGCCGAACTCCGTCCCCAGATCGGAGGTCGACGGGATGGTCCCGTTGTTCGTCAGGTCCATGATGACCGGGTCGTAGATCGTGGAGATGTTGAAGGCGTTGGACTGACCGGGCGTGGGGGCGCGGAAGCCGGTGCTGGCGCTCATCCGCAGCGCGAACGCCTCGGACACGCTTATGCGGGCGGCCACCTTGCCGTTAATGGTGCTGCCGAAGTCGGAGAAGTTCTCGAAGCGGCCCGCCACGCCGAACGTCCACGCGCCCTCCGGCTCGCGGATCTCCAGGTCGCTGTAGACCGCGACGTTGCTGCGGTTCCACACGCCCTCGGTCAGCGGACCGAAGCCGGTGAACCCGTTCGATCCCGGCGTGAAGCCCTGCTCGGCCAGCGGACCCTCGGTCCAGCTCGCCCGGTCACCCGGGACGATCTCGAAGCGCTCGTTCCGGAACTCCGCGCCGCCGGCGAAGTTCACCCTCTCGTTCGCGGCGTAGGAGAGGTCGACGTTCAGGTTGGTCTCCTGCTGGTCGTAGATGCCCGGGTTGAAGTACGGGGTGCACGGCTGGTCGGGGACGTGCGGCGAGAGACGCTGGTCGGTGGCGCAGGGCTGGTCCGGCCCGAGCGACGAGTTGACCGTGTTGTACATGTAGAAGTCCATGTTCGACTTGCCCCAGGCCGCGCTGGCGTCCCAGGAGAGCTTCTCGCCCGCGCCCTTCAGGCCCACGACCGCGGAGGCGTCCAGCACGTTGGCGCCGAACTGCGGCGTGAACCCGCCGGGGAACATCTTCTGGAAGGTCCAGCAGTTGGGGTTGGCCAGCAATTCCTGCCACGCGGCCTGGTCTGTCACCACGCCCCCGGAAACCGCAACCCGGGGACAGCCCGCGGAGCCGTCGAGCACACCGTCCTGCGCGTCGAGCAGGTCGCCCACCAGCAGAAAGGCACCGTCGTCGTCGCTGGTGCCGAACACGCCGCTCCGGGTGTTCGGGTTCCGGAAGTAGAAGCCGCCCTCGACCGTCTTGCTGACGTAGTTGCCGTGACCGTAGAACTGCATCTGGTCCCCGAAGACGTAGCCGGTGTTGGCCCACAGCTTGATCTCGTCGGACACTTCCGGCGATCCCCAGATCTGGGCCGGGTCGCGCACGCTGTTGTTGCCCTGCACGTTGATGAGGGCGACCGCGTCGTCGCGCTGCACGCTGCGGTCCGTCGGCAGCGCGTTGCCGTACTCACCGGTCAGGTTGAGGAATCCGGTCTCGCCGAGCGGGAGCCCGATGTTGCCGGACAGCGTGTACATGTCGCCGTCGCCGGGCAGCACGCCACGGTCCACCCGGTTGCTGGTGTCGCCGAAAAGGTGCCCGCCGCTCTTGAACTCGATCGAGCCGCCGGAGCGGTCGTTCCGGAGCACGAAGTTCATCACGCCCGCGATTGCGTCGGAGCCGTACTGGGCCGCCGCGCCGTCACGCAACACCTCGGCCTGCTCAAGCGCAAGTCCGGGAATGAGCGCGATGTCGGGGCCCTGGGAGCCGTCGGCGAGGCCGTTGCCGTACCAGGTGATGACGGCCGTGCGGTGACGCCGCTTCCCGTTGATGAGCACCAGCGTGTGATCCGGCGCGAGACCGCGCAGGTTCGCGGGCCGCGCGAAGGTGGCCGCGTCGGAAATCGGCTGAATGTTCACGTTGAACGACGGAACGACGTTGCGCAGCAGGTTGGCGAAGTCTGTGTCGCCCTGCTGGACGATGTCCGTCGTGGGGATCACGTCGACCGGAACGGGCGACTCGGTCACCGTGCGCGGCCGCGCGCGGCTGCCGACGGCAACCAGGCCTTCGAGCTCCAGCGCGGCCGTGATCATGGCCGCGTCGAGCCGGGTGGTCTGGCCGGCTGTGATCGTGACCTGGGTCCGATAGGTCTGATAGCCGATCAGGACGATCGCCACGTTGTGCGTGCCGGCCGGGATGCCGGAGACCGTGTAGCCGCCGTCAGCGCGGCTGTTCGCCCCCAGGTTCAAATCCGGGAGCGACACCTGCGCGCCAGCCAGCGCGGCGCCGGTGCCCTGCATGGTCACCGTGCCTTCGAGAGTTCCCGCCTGCGCGATCGCCGCCGTCGGCAAGAGCAGCGCGCCGAGCGCGCCGACGAGGAGCAGTTTCTTCGTCATTTTCAAATCCATCCCTTTCCGCGGAAGGAGCGAAGCGTGTCGCAGAACCGGTCCATGTCGTCGGGCAGGCCGAACGACAGCCGGTTCCAGTCAAGCATCGGGGGGAAGTCCCGTCCCACCAGGAATCCCTCTTCAGCCATACGGTTTCGATAGGTGGCCAGATCACCGCTGATCCGGTGCATCAGGAAGTTGGCCTGCGTGGGCATGTACTCCAGCCCCAGCTCGTCGAGCGTGGTTTCGACCATCTCCCGAGACTCGCGGTTCACCTCGCGGCTCCTGGCGATGAGCGCCTCGTCACGGAACGACGCGCCGGCCGCCGCAATGGCCAGCTGGTTCGCGTTGTTCCTGGAGGCGAAGTCCATCAGTCGCGTGGCGGTGTCCGGGTGCGCGATCCCGTACCCGATGCGAAGCCCGGCCAACCCGTAGATCTTCGAGAAGGTCTTCACGACGACCACGTTGCGCTTCTTCTCGATCCACGGGAGCGAGCTCCACATGCGCTCGTCGTCGACGTACTCGATGTACGCCTCGTCCGAGAGGAAGAAGACGTGGTCGGGGGCCTCGGCGATCCAGGCATCGATCTCCGCGCTGGGCGTGATCGTCGCGGTCGGGTTGTTCGGGTTGCACAGGTAGACCAGCGCCGGGCGTCCCGTGCTCTCTGCCGCCTCGCGCATCCGCCCGATGTCGTGTGCGTGGTCGGCAGTGAGCGGGACCTTGACGAGCTCGTAGGCCTCGGTGCGCTGGTAGTTCGTCACCGCTTCGTAGGTGGGGTCCGCCATGACGAGCCTGGCGCGCGGCGCGGCATACGCCTGCACGACCATCTGCAGCACCTCCGCCGACCCCGTGCCGATCACGACCTGGTTTTCGGCGACCTCATGGGCAGCGGCCAGCTTCGAGAGGAGTTCGCCCTGCTGGTCCGACGGATAGCGGTTGGAGAGCACGATGGCCTCGACCAGCGCATCCTTCGCCGCGGGCGATATCCCCAGCGGGTTCTCGTTGGAGTTGAGGCGCACCGCCCCATTGCTCATCCTCCGCCCCGGGGCGCCGACAAGTCCCTCGAGGGGGCTCCCGAGTCCCCCGAACGCGCTGGCGCCGGCTACGACGCCCGAGACCGTTCCGGCCCTGATGAAGAAATCGCGTCTACGCATGTGCAGCCTCCCGGAAAGAGGGTTGGAAAAGCCAAAACTGTCCGAAAAAGTCGCAATTTGTCCGATTCTGTCGTATCCTGGCCGAAATTGTCGTATCCAACGCACGGGGAGACGGTGTTTCGCTAGACAGTACCAATATCGCCGGAGAAGCGGAACAGCGCCAGCGACAAGTGGCAAACGCGGTCGAAATCCCGGGTTTTCAGCGTCAATTCATGTCCGGCAGGGGGTCATGGATTCCCGTCATCTCCCACATCGTGCTCAGCCTCCCGCCGACCACGGGGGCACGACGCCGTTGACGCGCGCGTAGGCAATCGACTGGCCCAGATGCTCGTGGCAATGCGCCAGGGTGAAGGTCATCGCGCCCCGCACGCTCGTCGGACCGAACAGGTCCACCGCCGCCCCCCAGTCATCGTCGGCGGTCCCCTCCAGCGCCTCGGCGATGTAGTCGAACGAAGCGGCAAGCGCCGCCACAACGGTCGGCTTGTCGGTGATCGATTCCGGATCATCGCCGTACCACGCTTCCACACCCGCGGGCGGGTCGGTGCCCATGACCCGGGCAACGAGCCCGATGTTCGCGGCGGCCACGTGCATGTACACCTCCGAGACGGAACGCACACCTTCGGCGGGCCGCCATCCGTAGTCGGATTCGGGCATGGCTTCGGCGAGGCCGACGTACTTCTCGCGCAGGTTCCCCAGGTCCCCCAGCAGTTCACTCTGCACGGTGGACTGAGCGGCCGTGGATTCGGCCCCGGCGGCCATCTCGTCGGCGGCCCCGGCCTCGGCGGCCTCCGCGGCCTCTCCGGCCTCGCCGTCGCCCGCGCCGCCCGGTGCGCATCCGGCCAGCGCGATCGCACAGATTACCGCGAACACGGTTGGATACTTCTCCATCAGATACCTCTTGTTCATGATGCCGCCTTTCCATTCGCGAGCGCGTCCCTGGCCGGTCTCCGCGTACCGACCGGTGTCCGGCGCCGACCGATGCCTCACCAGTCAATAGACAGCGCTACGTCGCCGCGTGCCACCACCTGGACGGCTTCAGACGCCTCCCTCGGCCGCTGGCGCGGTCCAGCCAGAGGGCCAGACGCCTCAGCGGGGTTCCGGCCAGCCACCGCCATAGCCGGTTGGGCCAACCGCGGAAGTCACGATTGTAGGGACATACGCGCACACAGATCGAGCAGTCCGTGTTCTGGTTGGCCCAGAAGCGGAAGCACTTCTCGGCGTCGGTCGTCCACTTGCGGATGCCCTGGATGTTGGACCGGTTGTGCACGACCCTGGACGGCTCACCCCCGTCGATCGCCCTGGCCGGACATCCCTCGGTGCAGGCGCGGCAGATGTCGCATACCTCCCTGACGCCAAAGCGCACGGGCCGGTCGTGGGCGAGCGGCATGTCCGTGAAGACCTTGCCGATGCGGACGCGCGGTCCGAATTCGCGGGTGATCAGGAGGCCG
The DNA here is from genome assembly GCA_965116905.1 of Longimicrobiales bacterium. Classification (GTDB taxonomy): domain Bacteria; phylum Gemmatimonadota; class Gemmatimonadetes; order Longimicrobiales; family Gaopeijiaceae; genus Bin94. Next base: position 144,533 of record OZ220732.1, read on the forward strand.
TGGCGCCCGTATTCCCCCAGTCCCGCCTTGATCGCAAGCGGGATGACCAGCGCCGAGTCGTTCATGCTGGCCACCGCCCGATACCCCAGGTTGGTGACGTACTGGGCAATGGCCAGAAGCACGATGGTGTCGCGCGAATAGGTGGCGCCGGTCGCCGTGCCGCTCAGCGCCGATGGCGCGGTTTGCAGGACGTCGAGGTCCATGGACTGCGCAATCACGATGACGTTGCCGAGGTCGGCCGGGACTTCCTGCGGCTTCTCGGCTTCGCGATCGCGGCTGTACGCGTGCGTGTACATCCACCGTTCGTCGTACCCGGTGATCCCGACCAGATCGGCGCCCAGCATGCGGGCGGCGTGCTTGACCTCTTTGGCCATCTCCTCCGGTGACTCGACGGGCAGCGCACTGCCGGGGCCGTCGCGCACGACCGTGTACGGGTCCAGGAAGCCCTCGCGCCGGTCGGCATCCCCCTTGAGCTCGGCGAAGATGTCTGTGACATGCCACGAGGCGTTTCGCAGCGCGTAGTCCCGCTGCGTGAACCCGTCCACGGACCGCCACTTCATCCGCGGGGTCCGGTAGGTCTCGTAGAACATGTCCGAACGGTCCGTGCGCACCTCGGGGTCCCAGAACGAGCGGCAGAAGATGTCGTCCCGCTGTGAGAAACGGCGAAAGTCCTCGTCTACCTCGAATCCGGCCTCGCGGTCGGACGCTGCGCTCGCGGCCTCGTTGCGGCCCGCGGCGGCGTTGCGGCCCGCGGCCTCGTTGCAGTGCGCGGCGGCGCCGCCGTCCGCGGCGGTGTCACGGGTTCCTTCGGATTCCTCGCCCATTCGGCCAATGTACCACCAGCCCCGCCAACATGCTTCAATCCACGGACTCCCGACCCGTCAGCGGGCGCAACTCCTCGCCCGGATTCACGAAACGGTTCAGTTCGATCCGGTACTGGCGGTCGTGCAGTTCCCGGTAGCGCCCGCCAGCGGCCATGAGCTCGTCATGGCTTCCGCGCTCGACCACCCGACCCTCCTCGATCACCAGAATCTGGTCCGCGCTCCGGATGGTCGACAGGCGGTGCGCGATGACGAACGTCGTGCGGCCCGAACGCAGCGCCCGCAACCCCTCCTGGATCTGCGCTTCGCTCTCCGAGTCGAGGCTCGACGTCGCCTCGTCCAGTACCAGAATGCGAGGATCGGCGAGGATCGCGCGGGCGATCGCGAGCCGCTGCCGCTGGCCACCGGAGACCTTTACGCCGCGCTCTCCGATCACGGTGTCGTAGCCATTCGGGAAGCCCGTGATGAACTCATGACAGTGCGCCAGCTTCGCGGCCTCCACGACCTCTTCCCGGGAAGCGCGCGGGCGGCCGTAGCGGATGTTGTACTCGACCGTGTCGTCAAAGAGGAAGTTGTCCTGCAAGACGACGCCCACATGCCGGCGGTACTCGTCGAGCCGGATCTCCGCGAGGTCGCGGCCATCCACCAGCACGCGGCCCGAATCCGGCGCGTTGAACGACAGCACCAGTCCGGCCAGGGTGCTCTTCCCCGAGCCCGACGACCCCACCAGCGCCGTCGTGGTGCCGGGCGGCGCATCCAGCGAGACATTCCGGAGGACAGGCACATCGCTGTCGTACGCGAAGGACACGTTCTCGAACGAAATCGACCCCAGGATCAGTCCCAGCGGCTTCTTGTCCAGGTCCCGGTCGGCCTCGGTGCTCATCGTCCGCAGTTCCCGGATGCGGTCCAGACCCGCGAAGGCTTCGGTGATCTGCGTGCCGATGCTCGCGATCTGGACGAGCGGCCCCGCCATCATCCCCGTGAGGATCAGGTACATGACGAAGTCGCCGAGAGTCATGGCTTCGGTGACGATCGCCCGGCCCCCGACGAGGATCATCACGACGCTGATGAGCCCGATGATCACGGAGGAAAACGACGTGACGGCAGACACGCCGGTCACCGATTTGGCCACGTTGCGCAGGAGCCGATGCGCCCCCTTCGCGAAGACCCTGTCCTCCGTCCGCTCCGAGGTGTACGCCTTCACGATGCGTACGCCCGCCAGACTCTCGCCGAGCCGGCCGGTCACCTCCGCGTTGATCTTGCCCCGCTCCCGGAACAGCGGCCTGAGGCGCCTGAAGGCGATGGCCATGGCGCCGCCGAAGACCAGCAGGATCGACATGGTGAAGAGGGTGAGGACCCAGTTGACATACAGGAGGATGGCGAAGCACGTCGCCGACATGACCAAACCACCCGTCAGCTGCACCAGCCCCGTGCCCACGAGGTTCCTGATCCCCTCGGCGTCGGTCATGATCCGCGAAATCAGGACACCGGACTTCGTGGAATCGAAATAGTTGACCGGCAGGCGCGCGACGTGGGCCTGCACCGTCTTTCGCATTTCCGTAATGGCGCGTTGAGCGGTCACGCCGAGGATCTGGGAAAGCGCGAAGGAGCTTCCCCCCTGCACGAGCGCCGCCGCTCCCACTACAAGGGCCAGGGGCAACAGCAGATCGGTCCGCCCCTGGCCGACCACGTCGTCGATCAGGAATTTCGACGATGCGGGCGCCACGAGCCCGGCCAGACGGCCGGTCACCATGACCAACAGGCCCAGGGCGACCCGCCGGCGGTACCGCCAGATGATCGCCCTGGCCTCTCTCCACACCCTCGCCCGCTTCAGCTTCCTCTTCTCCGTCACGACCCTTGCCCTCTGCGTTCGGTGGCACTCCGCACCAAGGGTAGCGCAGGCACGGGCCGACCCGCTACGGGCCGGACCGCTACAGGCCGGACCGCTGCTAGCCGGTCCGCTACAAGCTCCGGCCGTGGGGCCACGGATCGCCGTTCGGCGGATGGCGTCGCTCGCGCATGTATTTCTCGGCCAGCTGACCCGTCACAAACGCATCCAGTTCGTGCAGGTCCCTGCCGACACCTTCGAGGGCCACCAGCAGGTTCTTGCGGAACAGCGGGTTCCCACCGTCGAGGGTGACGGCAAGCGCCAGGGGCCCGATGGCGTCCTCGAAGCGGCCGTGCTCAATCAACAGATAACCCATGTTGTTCAGCGCCCACACGTCCTCGGGGTCGGCCAGCAATGCCTCTTCGTAGTTGGCGAGCGCGCTCGAGCAGTCACCGCTCTCGGCCTGCGCGCGGGCCAGGGTGCGCCACGCCGCGGACGACCCCGGATCGAGATCGGTCGCGATGCCGGCGTGCTCCCGCGCTTCGTAGGGACGGCCGATCTCGATGAGCGCCCGCGCGAGGTTGACGCGGCCCTTCGCGTGATCGGGCCTGTGCGCCACCCACGCACGCAGGTGGGCCTCGGCGCTCTCCGGATCGCCGCCACGCCACGCCGCGATTCCGAGGGAATAGCGGTCGGTGGGGGCGACAGCATCAGCCTCCGTGACGGCTTCGATCTCCGTCACGGCCTCGACCTCCGGGACGGTCTCGGCCTCCGGGACCGCCTGGATCTCCGTGACGGCCTCGATCTCCGTGACTGTCTCGGCCTCCGTGACGGCCCCGATCGTCGTGACTGCCCCGATCTCCGCGATCGCCACCTCGCCCACGGGCAATCCCTCGTCCTCGTCCGTGCACGCCGCGACTGCCCCAAAGAACGCGAGCGCCAGCCCCACAGCACTCCAGCGCAGCAACGCCTCCGACCGATCCCGCTCCTTCGTCGTGTACTTCATCTTCCGGCCCTCCCGAAGCCTGGCCCCGGCCGGAGTCCGAATCGCTGTCGGCTGCAGCGCGAGGCGGTTGTGTACGGCCCGGGAAGGAGCAACGAACAGGCCAACCGGCTTGCAGCAGACGCTCCGGGCGCCAAAGCCGTTGCGCGGAAACGACTTGAGCGCGTGGATGGGATCGTTCAGCCGGCCTGCTTCATCCCTAATCGTGTCCGGATGGACACTTGCGCGGACCTGGACGTGGACGTCATATCACGTCGGGCGGCGGACCCCCAGCCGGTTCATGATCTTCAGGAGACTGGAATGATCGGCCAGTCCCAGCGCTTCCGCGGTCCGCCCGATCTTCCAGTCGTGGGCCTCGAGGGCACGTCGCACGATGGCCTGCTCCGCCTCCCGCTTCTGATCGCGAAAGGTGCCCTGCCCGCCGATGAGCACGTCGGAGGACACAGGCCGGGTGCCCCCGCCAGGCGCTGCGCCCGGTCCCAGGTCCGGGGGGAGATGATCGACGTCGAGGAGCGGCCCATCCGACGCGATGATCATCCGCTCGATCGTGTTGCGAAGCTCCCGGACGTTGTTGCGCCTCCAGTCCCGCGCCTGGAGCGCACCGCGTGCCGCATCCGATACCGGACGGGCCGACCGGCCCAGGCGCGCGGCGAGCGTTGCCGCGAAGTGGTCGGCCAGAAGCCCGATGTCCTCGCCGCGTTCGCGGAGCGCAGGCACCCGGACGACGTGCACGTTGAGACGGTAGAACAGGTCCCTCCGGAACGCGCCGGTCTCCACTTCCGCGTCGAGGTCCCGATGGGTCGCGGCCACAACACGCGTTTCCACCGTGATCGGGTCCTCGCCGCCCAGCCGGGTGATCTCGCCCCCCTCCAGCACGCGCAGGAGCCTTGCCTGCAATGCGCCCGGCAACTCTCCGATCTCGTCGAGGAAGAGGGTCCCCGCGGAAGCGCGCTCGAAGGCCCCCCGGCGGGCCTTGACCGCACCCGTGAAGGCGCCCCGGTCGTGGCCGAAGAGGTCGCTGTCGACCAGCCCCTCCGCCATGCCGCCACAGTTGACCGCGACGAACGCTTCCGCGCGGCGGCGGCTCTGCCGGTGCAGCTCCCTCGCCACCAGCTCCTTTCCGGTCCCGCTCTCGCCCAGGACCAGCACGGGGCTGGGTATGTCGGCCAGCTTCCCGATGGCCGAACGCAGGTCGATCATGGGCGTGCTCTCGCCGATCATCGTCGGCCGCCGGGCACCGCCTTCCACCTCCTCGAGGCGCTCACGGAGATCGGTCTGGCGGAGCGCCAGCCGAACCTCGTGCACCACGCGCTCCATGGGCTCGGCCTTGTCCACAAAGCTGAACGCGCCGAGACGTACGGCCTCCACGCACCGGTCGAAGCTGCCGGTGCCGGTGTACACGATCACCGGAACATCGATTTCCCGGTGCTCCATCGATCTGAGCACGTCGAAGCCATCCAGTCCCGGCATCTCGAGGTCGAGGATCACACAATCCACAGCCTCTTTCGTGAGGATGTCGAGCCCCTCCGAGCCTCCCGCCGCAACGCGCGTTCTGAAGTCCCCAAGGCGTTTGAGGTCATAGGCGTACTGCGTGGCGAGGGGCTTCACGTCGTCGACGATCAATACCAGCGGATTCATCGCGCTTCCTCTCCAGCCGCCTTGAGGATCATTTCGATCCGTGTGCCCTTCCCGGTGTCGCTCTCCAGGACGATCCTGCCACCGACATCCGCCACCAGTCTGCGCGCGATCGCAAGGCCGAGGCCGGTGCCCTCGGAACGGGTCGTGAAGAAGGGTTCGAACACCCGGGCGCGCAACTCGGTGGGAATGCCGGGGCCATCGTCCTCAACGAAGAGACGGTGCTCCGGCGGCACGGAGTCGGCGACGGCCTCAACCCCGATCCGCACCTCGCCGTTCGTCTTGCGGGCGGCCGCCACCGCGTTCGCAACCAGGTTCTCGATCACCCTGCGCAGGGAGACGCCGTCCATTTCCACCCACGCGGGCCCGGTTCCAGACCCGGGCACCAACCTGACCCCGTGCCCCATCCCCGCCCCGGCCTCGACCACCGACTGGGCGACCGCGCGAAGATCGCTGCGCTCCCTCGCCCCGTGGACGGCCACGGCCCGGTACTGGTCCGCCAGCTCACCCAGGTAGTCGAGGCTCTCGGTCACGGTGGCCGCTCTCGCTTCGTACGTCTCCGACAGCGCGCCGGCACCGGTCCGATGCGCCTCGTCGAGGTGCCGCATCACGTTGCGAATCGGGATGAGGCCGTTGCGCACGTCGTGGTTCACCTGCCGCGCCAGCTCTCCCAGCGTGGCCCGCTTCTCGGCATCGCGCACCCGCGCCACGCCATCGCGAATGCGTCCCAGCATCCCGTTCAGAAACAGCCCCAGGCGATCCAGCTCGCGGGCGCCGCCGCGCGTGAAGGCGACATCGAGCCGCCCCAGGTGAACGCGGCGCGCCGTGGCCGCCAGCTTCTCCACGGGACTCGACAGACGGCGCGCCATCACCATGCCGAGGAGCAGCGCGAGCACGGCGGACCCCGCCAGCGCGACCAGGAGGGCTCGGTCCCAGGAGCGCACCATCGCTGCCCGCAACGGGTCCCGCCATGCCACCACCAGGTCGACGGGCACGATTTCGGTCCCGCCGTCCCAGCCGCTCCACGCAATACGCGCGATACCGCGACGCCCCTGAAACCCGGCGGCCTCCGGTGAGACCGACCCGCTCCCGCCAATCCTGCGCGGCGCCCGGTCGGCCCCCGCAGCCGGGACGGCGAGCAGCGACACCTCGCTGTCACCCTGCACGGCCGCGAGGTCGCCCAGCCCGGCCCCCACGACCGCAACGGCGCCGACCCCGCCCACATCGAGACGGCGCGCCAGAACCACCGCGGCAACGTCGCCCCCCGGAAGCGGCACGCGGGCCACCACGGGCCCGGCCACCAGGTCCGCCACCCCGTCCGCCAGCCCGGCGAGGGCCGGATCACGCCGACCCGCGTCGCCCGGGAAGTGACTGGCCGCCAGGATCGTCCCCTCGCTGTCGGTCACATACGTGATCGTGCTTCCGCTCGACCCCGCGAAACGCGCGATCGTCCCCTGCAGCGCGCCCGCCGTTCCCGCCCGGAGCGCGATTCTTGCCGTGTTGTCCTCGGACAGCAGGCGCTCCAACGCGTCGAGGCGCCCCTCCAGCCGGCTCGTGTCACGCTCCCAGCTCCGCGCAATCCGGTCGAGGCGCTCCTCCATCCTCCGCTCGTTGGCCTCTGTCAGCCGGTTGGCGCCGACCGACCGCATCAGCAGTCCCATGCACAGCACCGGTATCCAGGCCGCGATGAGCGCACCGATCACCAGGCGGGCCCGAAAGCTCACGGGAGGTCCCTCGGCGCGTCCCCGAGCGCAAACGCTCCGGTCTCACCGACGATGAGCACGGTGGGCCCGTTTCCGTCTTCCCCGGCCCCCCACCCGGCCAGCGCCTGCACGGCTTCCGCGTAGAGGGAGCAGGGGTGCACGGGGCCGGCGGACACCCGCACCACGGCGGCCACGTCTCCGGGCACCCGCCCCGCGCCCGCCGCGTCCGCCGCACGGACCGTCAGTCGGCCCGGCGCGCCGGTGAACTCGGCCAGCACCGCGGCCATGGCGCCCCCCCGCAACGCCGTCGAAGCCAGGCGCTCCGCGAGCTGTCGCGCGGGGAGGTCGCCTGCCGGGTAGCTCACCGTCCGGGCCCCTCCGGCCTCGTCGCGCACCGGTCCGCCGACATCCGGAACAGAAGGATCCGCCGCCGGATCCGCCGCAGCGCCCGGGCGCGATGGCGCGCAGTCGGCAGACATCCTGTCCCAGTCGAGCGCCGACGGGCGCCGCGTCCCTACGGGGCCCCATTGCACCCAGTCCGCGCCCACCGCCCAGGCCAGCGCCTCCGAGTTCCCCGGCCCCGAAGTTCCCGGCACAGCGACGAGATAGGCGCGGTCGAAGGCCACCAGCCGGACCGGGATCCCGACGGACCTCGCGTACTCGATCGAGGCACCGTGCCGGGTCACGATTCCCGGCTCGCCGCGGTCGATCGCGTCCCGCACGTCATGGTCCTCCACGATGGTCCCCGGCCCCCCCAGTCTCGGGTCTGCGAACAATCGGGCGATTCCTGGCGCCGGATCCCGGAAGGAAACGCTCACCCGGTCGCCCGACACCACGATGTCCTCCACCCGGTGCCCGATCCAGGGAGGCTGGTCCAGCGGCGGCCACCGGGCCACCAGGTCCCTGCCCACCAGCCCCTGCGAGGCCGAGTCGAAGTCCAGCGTAACCACGCCTTCCGCGGCGACCCACCCGGCTCGGCCGGGCCCCGGCTCGCCATCGCAACCCAGGCGCAGCAACGCTTCGGGATATCCGATTCCGCCGTCGCCCGCCTCGCAGCCCGGGTTCGGATCCGCGGGTGCCGACGCACAGGCGCCCACAAGCGCGCACAGTGCAAGCCGCGTCCAGTTGTTCATGTCACATACTCTAACGATCCGGACCACGTCGGGTTAGAATCGACATATGCACGATTCCGCCGCCCTCTCCAGCCCGGAAATCCCCGGACCCGCGGTCTCCGCCACCTGGCTGGCCGCCCACCGGGAGTCGTCCGGCCTTGTGGTGCTGGATGGATCATGGTACCTGCCCGGCTCGGGCCGTGATCCCTTGCGCGAGTTCGAGGAGGCGCGCATACCGGGAGCGCGCCATTTCGATATCGACCGCTGCAGCGACCCCGGGGCGGAGTTGCCGCACACGGTTCCAGCCCCGGCGCTCTTCGCCGAATACGCCGAGGAGGTGGGGGTATCGGACGCGTCCAGCGTGGTGGTGTATGACGGTTCGGGCGTTAACCTCAGCGCCGCCCGCGTCTGGTGGATGTTCCGCTATTTCGGGTTCGACCGAGTGGCGGTTCTCGATGGCGGACTTCGCCACTGGATCGCTTCCGGACACCCGGTCGAATCGGGCCCGTCCATACGAACCCTCGAGGCACCGGCGCCCTTCACCGTAACCTCGCGTCCGCACCTCGTTCGCTCGCTGGACGATGTCGTGAAGGCCATGGGCGCCGCCGACGCCCAGATCGTCGATGTCCGCCCGCCGGGGCGCTTCGCCGGAACCGCACCGGAGCCGAGAGCGGGCCTGCGTGGCGGCCACATCCCGGGGAGCCGCAACCTCCCCTACACCAGCCTCGTGGACTCCGGCACTGGATTGGCCATCGACGGCAGCGAGCTTGCGGCCGCGCTGCGCGAGGCCGGCATCGATCCCGCCCGCAACCTGATCGGCACCTGCGGTTCGGGGACGAGCGCGTGCGCCTTCGCCTGGATGATGGCCCGGTCCGGCCACAAGGACGTGGCGATCTACGACGGATCCTGGTCGGAGTGGGGCGGACGCGACGATGTCCCGGTCGATACCGGCCCGCCCACGCCCAGGCCACCTGGCGAACGCTGATTCCCGCGCCCTGCCGGCGCGAGCCTGCTAACGCGAGCGGTTGGCGGTCACCGTCCCACGGCGCGTGCCCAGGACCCAGTTTCCGGAAAGAAACGACTCGTCGCCCGCCAGCCTCAGCACCAGCCTGCCGGACTCGACGGTCGCTGTCACGATCACCAGGTTCACACCCACTTCCACCCCGACGATGCGCGCCGTCATGCGTCCGGCCACCAACGCGCCCCGGTACGCCCCCGGTTCCCCCTCGATCGTCATCGTTCCTTCCGAGACCAGACTCTCGGACGACAGGGTTACTTCGTATTCGCCCAGCGGATCGAGGGTCGCCTCGCCGACAACCGGAGCGTGAGCGCAACCCCACAGAAGCACGGCCGCGACCGTACCGAGGCGGAATCCCGTCGCCCCGCTGGTGCCAACCTTCCGGCTCAGCCGGAGAACGCGGTCACGGCAATCCAGTCCGCTACCGTCCGAATCCCGGTGATCACGCCCTCACCCACCGCCACAAGCATGTCTCCCGCCATCGTCTTGTCGAGCAGACCCAGCCAAACGGCCACGGCCATGAGGATGGCCGCCGGCACGAGGACCCGCAACGCGATGCGCGCGAACTCCTTGAAGATCATCCAGGTCACCGCGAGCAGCAGCACGAAGACCACCAGCTCGCCGACCAGCGCAGGAGCAACGACTTCTGACACCTAGCAGTCCGTGGATAGAAGGAGCACCACTCAATATACAACGAAGAGGAGGCGGCCCCGGTTTCCGAAGCCGCCTCCTCATCGGCGCCACAGTTCTCCGGCGCCGCTGTTTGTCGGAGCCCTACGAAATCCTGTCCTTGAGGCCCTTGGCGGCCTTGAACGCGGGATACCTCTTCGCAGCGATGGTAATGCTCTCGCCCGTGCGCGGGTTGCGGCCGCTGCGGGCCCCTCGATGACGGGCCTCAAAGGTCCCGAACCCTCCGATCGAGACCTTTCCTCCGGCGTCGAGTTCGTCGGCAACGACGCCGAGGACGGGGTCGAACACGTGGTCCAGGACCTCCGCGGCTTTCGCCTGGGTCAAACCAGACTTTGCGGCGACCTTCCTGGCCATCTCGGACTTGTTCATCTGCTCTTGCTCCTTTGGGGGGTTTGCCTTCACCCGCGCTTGTCGCGGGATTCGGACCGATGCGACGCACCGACGAGCGCGTCGTGCTTCTGTTACACTACCATCCTGCCCTGTGCCAAAAACTCTCCATTCGGTTGATCCCCTGAAGAGTTCCCGCGTATCACTGTGACGGAAAACGCCTCGGAATGGAAGGGGCCAGCCGGGATCGCCGAGTAACGTCCAACCGTGAGATCATCATGAAAGCTGCGATCTATCGGGAATACCGAGGTCCGATCACCGTCGAAACCCTGCCCGATCCCGTGCCGCAGCCGGACGGGGTCGTGCTGCGCGTTGCAGCCAACGGAATCTGCAGGAGCGACTGGCACGGGTGGGTGGGACATGATCCGGACATCGTCCTGCCGCACGTGCCAGGGCACGAGATCGCCGGGGTGGTCGAAGAGGTCGGGAAGGAGGTCAGGCGGTGGAAGGCGGGTGACCGCGTTTCGGTACCGTTCATTGCCGGGTGCGGGCGGTGCAGGCCATGCCGGACAGGCAACCAGCAGGTCTGTGACCGCCAGTTCCAGCCGGGATTCCACGGTTGGGGCGGGTTCGCCGAGAGGGTGGCGCTGAGGCATGCGGACCTCACCCTGGCCGCGCTCCCCGACGCGGTCGACCCTGTCGACGCAGCGAGTCTGGGCTGCCGGTTCGCGACTTCGTTCCGGGCGGTGCAGGCCCAGGGACGCGTGACGGGGGGCGACTGGGTCGCCGTGCACGGGTGCGGCGGGGTCGGGCTGGCCGCGGTGATGATCGCGGCGAGCCTCGGGGCCCGCGTGGTCGCGGTGGACATCCGCGACGAAGCCCTCGCGATGGCACGCAGCGTGGGCGCGGCCGAGGTCATCAACGCCTCCCGGTCCGCCGACCCGGTCGAGGAAGTCCGCGAGGTCACCGGCGGCGGCGCCCACGTGTCGATGGACGCCCTCGGTCACACCGACACCTGCTTCAATTCGGTGGCGTGTCTGCGCAAGCGGGGACGCCACGTGCAGGTGGGTCTCATGACGGCCGAGCACCGGCACGCGGGCATCCCGTGGGATCTGGTGATCGCGTGGGAGCTGGAGATGGTGGGCAGCCACGGGCTGCAGGCGCACGAGTACGACCGCATCCTGCGCATGGTCGCGTCTGGCTCGGTGGAGCCGGCGAAGCTCGTCACGCAGACCGTCTCCCTCGAGGAAGGCGTGGACGTCCTGACCGGCATGGACGAATACAACGTGCTGGGTGTCGTCGTCATCGACCGGTTCGCGTAGCGGGACTGCCAGCGCGACTGCCGGGACTCCCGGGACTGCCGGCGGAACTCCAACCGGTCCAGTCGCGAACCCAGTCGCCGATCCAGTCCATCCCGGGCGAACCGATCGGCGCTCCGGGCGGCGCGTTCGGCGTCGCCACCGGCGTCCAGGGCGCATAGGGACGATCCTCGAAGCGCTGGATGTCCCGGGCCAGAAGCGCGAAGTGGGCGCCCTGCGCGCCGTCGTCCGAAGCCAGGCTGGCGGCCATCGACCCCAGTTGGCCGAGGTGCCGGGCCGCGACCGCTCGCACCTGCGACATCGGCGCCCCGTCGGCGAGCCGCATCAGTCCGTCCGCGACCACCCGCCCCACCGCCCTGCGCACCTCCGCCTCGTACGGCCCGTCGGCACCGTTCGGCTCGCCGACCTCCACCAGGGCGGCGATCACGTCGCCCAGCCCCGGAAGCGATGCGTCGAGAAGACGCTGCTCCAGCAACCGCGCCGCGCGGCTCGGATTCAACACCGCGTCCACCACATGCGCCGCGGCGACGACGGCCGGCGAGACCGCGTCGAACATCGGCCCCGTGTAGCGCGGGAAGAGCTCGCGCGTCCGTCCGTACCCCGACGGCCGGGGCGGCAGCTCCGCCAGGACGCTCTCGGGAATGGTCAGTTCGGCGGGCTGCAGCGCGCGCACGAGCGCGTCCAGGGCCCGGCTCTGCTCCGCGGCCGAGGCCGGCCGTACCGGGTCGAGTCCGTCGCCGCGGACCGCATACGTGTAGTGCATTCCCCCGAGCACCGACGCGGCAGCGGTCACCTGGTAGCGGTGGTGCAGATACAGCGGGACGAGCGCCTCCTCCATCTCCGCCATGGGACGCCCCGCACGAATCACCCGCTCGCCGAAGCGGTCGAGGGCGGCGCGCCGGACATCGAGCATGCGGTCCAGCTCGGCCCCCGCGTCCGTCCCGTTCGACCATTGATCGGCCCGCGCGTGCGCCGAGACGTCCTGGTTCGTGAAGAAGCGGACGTCCTCGTCCCAGGCCTCGTTCAGGATCCGCTCCAGTTCGGCCGCTTCGTCCGTGCCGGGCGCGAAGACCTCGTAGCCGTACCGGATCGCGACCTTGTCCCACTCGCCGATGTCCGTGTCGTACACCTCGTCGTAGTCGAATCCGTCCCCGTCCAGGGTGATGAGCGGGTGCGGGTAGTCCAGCACCGAGATCCTGCCCGCCTCGCTGTCGTAGTAGTTGTGCGACAGCCCCAGCGTGTGCCCGACCTCGTGGGCCGAAAGCTGGCGGATCCGGGCCAGCGCCCACTCCGCGACGTGGTCGGCGGGCTCGTCGCCGTTTTCGTACGGTGCCAGCAGACCCTCGGCGATGAGGTAGTCCTGGCGCACGCGCAGCGAGCCGAGGGTCACGTTGCCCTTGAGGATCTCGCCGGTGCGCGGGTCGGTAATCGAACCACCGGTGCTCCACCCCCGCGTGGAGCGGTGCACCCAGTTGATCACGTTGTAGCGGACGTCGTGACTGCTCACGTCCTCGGGCCTCAGTTCGACCCGGAAGGCGTCGATGAAGCCGGCGGCCTCGAAGGCCTGATTCCACCACCGGGCCCCGTCCAGCAGCGCCGAACGGACAGGTTCCGGGGTCCCGGGATCCAGGTAGTACACGATGGGCTCCACGGGCTCGCTCATCGCCGCGGACGGGTCCCTCTTCTCCAGCCTGTGTCTGCGGATGAAGCGCTTCGTCATCGGCTCGCCGAGGGGCGTCGAGTAGTCCTGGAAGGAAAGTCCTCCATACCCGGCGCGCGGATCGTGGGCACGCGGCGTGTATTCCCCCAGCTCCGGGAGCCTGATGAAGGAGTGATGCATCCGGATCGTCGCCGCCGCCCCGGAAGCCGCCACGTTGCCGACCCCCTCGAACCCGCCGCCTCCGCCTCCGAATCCGCCGAATCCCCCACCCCCGCCCCCCTGACGCACGAAGGTCAGCGAAGCCTCCATCTCGGTGTTTTCGGGGAAGTTCATGACCATGGGCAGGTACACCGCGCTGCGGCTCGCGTCCAGCCGGTAGGTCCCCGGCCGCATCCGTCCGGCGAAGCCCGCGATGTCCTGGAGCAGGAACGGCGTGAAGTCCACCAGCGCGCGGCCGTCGGTCTCCGCCCCCACCGTGAACCCCCACAGGGTCGATGGCGCGAAGGCATCCTCCACGGCCTTGCGCTCGGCCGCGTTGTCGCTCGATGCGCGGAACCGGTGGTTGGGCTGGATCATCAGCACCTTGGGCCCCACCCGGTGGAAGCGCACCACCCGCGATCCCGCGAGCTGTCCGCGGTCGATGCCGATGTCGTTGGACCCGAGTCCGGCACCGATCCCGGAGGCGTGAAGCACATCCGTGTCCCACCGGTCGATCTCGAGCCAGATCCTGCCCGTCGAAGCCTCCCAGTAGAGCGGCATGAAGCCGTCCATCAGATCCATCGAGGCGGTCTTCTCCTCGATCGTCGGCACCCCTCCGCCGGTCTGCGCCTCCGCTTGTCCCGAAACCGGCGCCTGTGCCAGGGCCACAAATAGTGTCACGGCCGCGGCGCGGCCCACGCGAATGCTCGTCATCGTACTGTCCTCCAGGGTTGAACTGCCGTTATCCGTTGCCGGTGCTCCTGCGAAGCTGGGCGCCCACCGCCTCCGCCACCAGCTTCATCTCCGCGGCCGTGTTGTACAGGTGGGGCGAGACCCGGATGCGGCCCCTCCGCAGGGACACCACGACCCCCGCTTCAGCCAGCCCCTGCTCCAGACTCTCTCCGTCGAGATCCGGGTGGCGGAAGGTGAGGATGTGCCGGCGCTGGCCCGGGTCGGGCGCGGTGACGCACCCCAGGGCCTCGAGCCGCTCGGCAAGGTCGTCGATCAGCCCGCCGACGTGCGCCGCGATCGCGTCGATCCCCGCCTCCTCGAGCAGCTCCAGCGTCGCCAGAAAGCCCGCGATCAGCGGGTATGCCAGGCTCCCTTCCTCGAAACGGCCGGCATCCGGGAGCAGCTCGTAGTGCACGCGGTCGAAGTTGAACGCATCGGTGGTGCTCCTCCACCCGATCAGGGGCGGATGGACGTGGCCCACGAGCGAGCGGTCCACGAAGACGGCCCCGATCCCCATCATGCCGAGCATCCACTTGTGGCTGTCTGCCGACAGAAAGCGAACACCGTCCTTCCTTACGTCGGTCGGAAGCGCGCCCACGGTCTGGATGCCGTCCACGCACAGCAGCACGTCCCGTTCGCGGCACAGTTCGCCGAGCCCGGCCAGGTCGGTGACCGCGCCGGTCGCGTACTGGGCCGAACTGACCGCCAGCACCCGGGTCGCCGGTTTCAGGGCGCGGGCCGCCGCTTCCACGGTCACCGTGCCCGCCTCGTCGGCGGGAACGACGTCCAGCGACGCGATTCCGCGCCGGTCCAGATCGATCCACGGGTAGACGTTGGACGGGTACTCGACCGAGGCCGCCGCCGCGACGCGGTCGCCGGGACGCCAATCCAGCCCGGCCGCGAGAAGGGAGAGGCCGTGTGAGGTGTTGCGCACGAACGCGACTTCGTCGGCCTCGCAGCCGACCAGACGGGCGAAGCGTTCGCGGCACGACTGCGCCAGCGACTCCCAGTCGTCGAACGACGGCCGGCCCATCCGTGCCATGGCGTCCATGAAGCCGTGCACCGCCTCGACGACGCGCGTCGAAGTCGGCGAAACACCCGCGTGGTTGAGGAAGATGTGGGTGCGCGATACCGGGAACTCGTCCCGATACGATTGCGGGAGGGTTCGTGGGGGAGTGTTCATGGGAGAGTCATGGGGGAGTGTTCATGGGTTGTTTCGCCTCCGGACAGCTTCGCGGTAGACCTCCAGGTTGCCGTCCACCATCGCGTCCACCGAGAAGCGGCTTTCGACTCGTTCCCGGGCGCGTCTTCCCATCGCCCGTGCGGCCTCGGGGTCGGCGAGTACCGACGCGAGCGCCGTGGCGAGCGCGCTGGCGTCTCCAGGGGGACAGAGCAGCCCCGTGCGCCCCTCCTCGATGATCTCCGGAATCCCCCCGGCCGTGGTCCCCACCACCGGCACGCCCGCCGCGCCCGCCTGCAACGCGGCCACGCCCAGGCCCTCGCGCAGCGGCGGGTGCACGCAGAAGTCGAAGGATCCCAGCCATCGGTGGAGATCGGTCCGGAAGCCGGCGAAACGGATCTGGTCCGCGACCCCGGCGACCTCCGCCAGCGCCGCAACGTTCTCCCCCATCGGGCCCCGGCCGAAGAGGACCACCCTGGGGGTCATGCCCCGGCGCTTCAGGATGGCCAGCGCATCGACGAGCACCCAGTGACCCTTGCGCGGGATGAACTGGGCCACCATGGCCCCGGCCGGCTCACCCGGCACGAGCCCGAACTCGCCGTCCCGCGCCTCGCGGGCAACCGGCTCCACCCAGTCGCCGGCCTCCACCGCCGAGTGGACCAGCGAAATCTTGTCGCGAGGCACGCCCTGGTCGATCAGAACCTCCCGCACGGCTGCCGAGATCGCGACCACGCGCCGGTACAGCCCGTACTTCGCCCCCACGATCCACCCCACGTCCCGGTTGTCCACACGGCGCGTCACCACGACCGGCACGCGGGCGACCGTGGCGGCCACGGCGCCCAGGGTGTCGGCTCCGCGGCGCGAGTGCAGGTGCACCAGCTCCACATCGGCCCGGCGAAAGCGCGCGGCCATCCTCCCCAGCGCCAGGACATCGCCCTCGCCACGGAACGGGAACTCCTCCACGCGCAGCCACCGGTCCCGCGCCGCCGCCGCCACCTCCGAGCCGCGCGGCACCATCACCACCGACTCGATGCCGCGCTCCTGCAGCCCCTGGGCGAGGTAGAGCACCTGCAGGGCGCCACCGTAGAGGTGCCGCCCGGTCTCGACATGGACGACGCTCACGAGGCCTTCACGGCGACCGGCAGGTGCATGTCAACGGTCGCCCCGCCCGCTGGATCCGCCCGGCCCGCCTCGGGCCCACCAGACCGCGCCGCCGACCCGGCCTCACGCAGCACCGCCCCCACCGCCCCCACCACCTCGTCGACCGTGATGTCCCTCATGCAATCGACCCGCCCGTCACACGTCAGCTTCCCCCGGCACGGCGAGCAGCTCCTCCCCGAGTGCAGGATCCTCACGCCCGGACCCGGCGGATCCATGTACGGCGTGTTCGACCCGAACAGGAGCACCGCCGGACGGCCGTACACGTGCGCCATGTGGCTGAGTCCCGTATCCACGCCCACCAGCGCGCTGCAGCGGGACACCACCGCGGCCGCCTCCCCCAGCGTGGTGCGGCCCACCAGGTCCACCACGGGCCCACCCGCCCCAACATCGGGCACGTCCACACCCGCATCGGGCCCACCCGCCCCTTCCAGGATCCGATCCGCGGCCCCCCGGTCACCCGGGCCCCCGAGCATCACCACGCCCACGCGCATCCCGTCGCGGAGCCTGCGTATCACCCCGGACCAGCGCTCCTCCGACCAGTGCTTGTGGAAGCGCGTCGTGAACGGACACACGGCCACGAACCCGGCTTCGAGCCCTTCCCGCTCCACGACGCGCGCGGCCATCCTCACCTCGGCGGCCGAGCGCGGGATCTCCAGCGCAAAAGACCGCGTGTCGAGGCCCAGCACGCCGGCAAGGTGGAGGTATTCGGACGCGATCCGCCGCGCATCGCCGCCGCGACTCACGACCTGGGTCATCAGGGCGCGCGACCCCTCCCGCGATCCCAGCCCGATGCGCACAGGAGCACCCGAGAGAAACGCCAGCAGGCCGCTGCGCAGAAGTCCCTGCGCATCGATGACGACATCGAAACGCGCGCCCCGCAGGCGGTCGAGCAGATCCGCCACGGCGCGCGCCAGCGCCCCCCAGCGGCCCGTTCGCAGCATGCGCTTCCACGCCGCGCGCTCCCACACGATCACTTCGTCCAGGTGCGGGTTGTGCCGGATCACGTCCGCCGTGCGCTCTTCGGCCGCCCAGGCGATGTGGGCATCCGGGCAGCGGTGGCGCAGCGCGCCCGCCAGAGGGGAGGCGAAGACCAGGTCGCCGCGCGCGGACAGGCGCACGATCAGGATCTTCCGAGCGGTTCGAGGAATCATCGAATGAAGGTTATGATTGGCTGTTGCCGTCACAACTCCCCAACCAGGCATGATCGGACTGTTTCGCGACCTCGCACTGGGTCTGGGTCTCGTCGCCTACGCCGTGCGCAAGCGCATCGGCAAGGGGAGCTGGCCCGCCGACCTGCGCAGCCGCAGCGGGCACCTGCCCCGACCCGTGCGCGGGGTGCGCCGGGCGCGCGGTCCGCGGATCCTGGTACACGGCGTCAGCGTCGGCGAGATCCACGCCCTGGAACCCCTGGTCGAGGCGCTGGCGGCCTCCCCGGCCGCGCCGGACGTCGTGGTCAGCGCCGGCACGGCGACCGGATTCGAACGGGCGCGCAGGATCCACGCCCCGGGCCGCGAGGTCGTGCGCTTCCCGCTGGACTTCACGTGGATGACCGCCCGCTTCCTGGACGCGGTCCGCCCCGACCTCGTCGTGCTGGGCGAGCTGGAGCTGTGGCCGTCCTTCCTCGCCGCGTGCGCGCGCCGGGACATTCCGGTCTGCGTCGTGAACGGCCGGCTGTCGGACCGCAGCTTCCGGGGCTACCGGCGGCTGCGCGCGCTGGCCCGCCCCATGTTCCGCCAGCTCGCCCTCGTGGCGGCCCAGACGCCTACCTACCGGGACCGGTTCGCGGCCATGGGCGTGCCGGCCGGCCGCGTGGTGGTGGGTGGCAGCCTGAAGTGGGACGCCGCGCGCGCCGACCCCGATCCGGCCGCGGCTGCCGCCCTCGCGGCCGGGCTCGGGATCGACCGGTCACGTCCCCTGATCGTCGCCGGGTCGACCGGACCGGGTGAGGAGGAGGCACTGCTGCGCGGCCTTCCCGACGGGTGCCAGCTGCTCCTGGCCCCGCGGAAGCCCGAGCGCTGGGACGCCGTCGCGCGCCTGGTTCCCGGGATGCCGCGCCGATCGCGGGCCGACGCTGGGGTGTCGCGGGCCGACGCGCGCCGATCGCACGCCGACGCGGGGCGGGTGCGCCAGACCCCCCGCGTCTTCCTTCTCGACACCATCGGCGACCTCCCCTCGGCCTATCTTCTCGCGGACGCGGTCTTCGTCGGCCGCAGCCTCATCCCGCTCGGCGGCTCCAATCCGCTGGAGGCCACGGCTCTGGGGAAGCCCGTCGTAACCGGCCCCCACCACGAGCACTTTGCCGGCGTGGTAGACGCCTTGCAGCAGGAAGGCGGGATCGCGGTAGCGCCCGACCCGATGGCGGTCATCCGCGGCTGGCTCGCCGACCCCGAGGCCGCCGCCGTGGTGGCCGAAGGCGCCCGCCGGGCGATGGAACAACATCGCGGCGTGGCGCGGGCAACGGCCGCCCGCGTACTGGGGCTGCTTCGCAAAGCTGCCATCGAGGCACGCGACTACCAGAAGAAGACGGTCGCCGACAGGTAGCCCACGCGGGGCAGCGCCCCGAACTCCGACCCCAGCGACAGGTCGACACCGTCCAGCGACAGCCCCTCCCCGGCCCCGAAGAACGCCCCCGCGCTCAGGCCCAGGCTC
The DNA here is from genome assembly GCA_965116905.1 of Longimicrobiales bacterium. Classification (GTDB taxonomy): domain Bacteria; phylum Gemmatimonadota; class Gemmatimonadetes; order Longimicrobiales; family Gaopeijiaceae; genus Bin94. The sequence continues at coordinate 163,569 of OZ220732.1, forward strand.
TCGCTCGCCGAGTACGCCAGGGCGGGAGCGAAAATGAACGAGCCGTCCCGGAGGCTCCCCAGCACCAGCGAGCTGACCGAAACCAGCGGATGCACCGGGTACGACATCTGCAGCGCGCCCACGTCGCGCCCCAGCACCTGCATCTCGCCCTGCTCGAACGCCCGGCTCCGCGCGGCGTCCAGCAACCCGTCCGGCGAGGTGGCGCCGAAGCCGTCGCGCTGGTACTCGACTACCACGTACAGGTCCCGTCCCGCCACGGGGAACGTCCTGTCCAGCCCCACCGTGCCCCGCGCCACGAGCCGATCCTCCAGGTCGCGCACCTCGCCTTCCGCCCGTAGGGCCCACAGGCCCACGGAACCGCTCAGGAACGCGGCCGCCCCGAAGGTGTCGTGCACCACGCCGCCCCACGCACCGAGGTCCCAGCCGCCCCGGTTCGAACTGACGCGTCCGAGCATCGTCAGAGTCTCCCGGTCGCCCTGGCGCGCGGGCCGGGCCACGACCTCGAACTGCGTGAACGAACCGCGGTAGTACCGGAGCCGCGCCGCATCCACCCCGGGCCGGTACTCCCGAAAGGGGTCCGCCGGGTCGAAGGGCGAGAACGGGTCGGCCGGGGTGAGGATCAGCGTCGTCGCCCACGATACCGGCTGCCGTCCGATCACCAGATCCGCGCTGCTGCCCAGGTCGATCCGCGCACTCAGCCGGTCCACCCGGTGCCGCCACAGCGTTCGCGCGCTCGACCGGATCTCGCCTCCGAGGGACAGCCAGTCCCCACCCGACGCGGTTCCCGCCGCGGTAAAGAGCTGGGCCCCCAGCACCCCCTCCTGCCTCAGCGTCAGCGAGTGCTCGTAGGCCGCGTCCAGGCGCAGGGGCCCGGCCGATCCGTTCCACATGAGCCGGAGCCGCTGGAAGTCGGTCATTCCGGCGGGCGCGAGCAAACTCTCCGTGACGCCCGTGAACAGGTTCAGGTAGTACCCCGACAGCCCCCGCTGCTGGGCCACCGCACCGTGGGGCACCAGGGTCGCCAACAGCGGCACCGCGAGGGCCGCCCGCCGCAGCCGCCATCGTCTACGCGGCATCACCGGACACGATCTCCTCGGCGACACGCCCGTCGACCAGCCGGATCAGCCGGCTCGCACGCTCCATGACCCTGGGGTCGTGCGTCGAGAACACGAATGTTGTCCCGTTGTCGCGATTGAGCGTCTCCATCACGTCGAGCAACGCATCCGCCGTTGCCGAGTCGACGTTCGCCGTCGGTTCATCGGCCAGCACGAGCGCCGGTTCGCCGAGCACCGCCCGCGCCACCGCCACGCGCTGCTGCTGCCCCCCCGACAACTTGAGCGGACTGCGGTCCTCGATGCCCTCCAGCCCGATCTGACGGAACAGACGCCGCACCCGCCGCCGCCGCTCCGCCGCGGGCACGCCCTGCAGCAGCAGCGTGAACTCCGCGTTCTCAAGGGCCGTGAGCACCGGAAGGAGGTTGTAGGACTGAAAGACGAATCCGATCCGCGAAAGCCGTACTTCCGCCAGCGCCTTGTCCGGTAGCGCCGAGATCTCGCGGCCCTCGATCCACACCTTCCCCCGTGAAGGGCGGGTCAGTCCTCCCAGCAGGTTGAGCACGGTGGTCTTCCCGGACCCCGACGGTCCCGCCATCACCACGAATTCGCCCGGGGCCACCACGAGGTCGACGCCCCGCACCGCCTCGACCGGACGCGGATCCTGCGGATAGATCTTCCACAGGTCCTCGGTGCGGACCGCGTGGTCGGAGGCGGCGCGCGCCCCGGAGCCGGTAGTCGATTCCATTTGTTCCACCTTCACTCTATTCCACCTTCACTGATTCGGCCGGGTCCAGACGGGCGGCGTGCCACGCCGGATACAGCGACGCGGACAGCCCGATCACCGTCGTCAGCACCACGCTCTGGACCAGGTGCGCGAGTTCGATTGCGGGGTACATGACGGGATTGAAGACGATGCCTCCGAAGGTGATGTCGGCGGGCATCAGGTCCGTGAAATCCAGTCCGTTGCGGAAGAAGATCCATACCACGGCGAATCCCAGCGCCACTCCCGCGAATCCGCTCGCCAGCGTCAGCAGCACGCCCTCGACAAAGACCACGAGGCCCGTCTCGGCCCCGCTCAGCCCGAGGGCGCGCAGGAGGCCCAGTTCACGCTTGCGGTGCAGCACGGATATGAATACGGCGTTGAGGATCGCCAGGGTCACGATGGCGAAGAGGATCAGGTGGAAGACCCAGTCCCCAGCGTCGTCGATCTTCACGGCCGAGTAGAGCTCGCGGGCCGTCTCCGGCCACCCGGCCACCTCGATCCCGGAGCCCTCCAGCGCGGCCCGCGCCTCCGTCAGCACGGGATCGGTGAGGGTGGAGTGGGGGAGGACCATGGAGACGCTTGTGGCGCCCTCCACCCCGAGCCAGGAGCGCGCGACCGCGAGCGGGATGTGGACCAGGGATTCGTCCAGTTCGTCGAGTCCGGTGCGGTACGTTCCCGCGACGCGGACGAGCTGGCCCGCAATGTCGCCGGACGCGGCCTGGGCGGTCAGCACCATTCTCGACCCGGTCCGCACGCCGAGCCTGGCGGCCATCCCCGCCCCGATGAAAGCGTGCAGACGGTCGCCCTGCTGCAGATAGCGCCCGGTGGCGGGATCGGCGCCCAGCTCGGAGAACGCGAGTTCCGAGGCGGGATCGACGCCCACGATCAGCGCCGGGAGCGCCCCGTCGGCCGACGATGCGAGTCCGCGCGTCGCGACCCGCACGGTCGTGATCGCCGGCCCGGTCAGCGGTGCCAGGGCGGCAGCCCCCAGCGAAGCCTCGACCTGTCCAGGGGTCAGGCGGTCGTCCAGGCTCTCGCTGTCGCGGTAGCCGGGCGCGTTGAACGAGACGTGACCCGACGCGAGCCTCACGCCGGAGTCGATCCAGTCCTCATGCGCGCCGTCCGCAAGGGTCCGGGAGAGGATGAGCAGGGCAAGCCCGACGGTCATCGCGGCCGCGGTCAGCGCGCTCCGCCGCATTTCGCGCCCCAGGTTGCGCAGCGCGAGCCAGACCAGCGTGGGGGAGCGGATCATCGGTCGGCGAGCACGTCGGCGGGGGGCAGGCGCGCTGCGCGCCAGGCCGGGAGAAGCGCCGAGACGATGCCCGTGCCCAGCAGCGCCACGGCGCTGACCAGCGGTTCCAGGAAGGAGTACTCGACGGTCAGCTGGGGCCGGATCGCCGAGCCCATGAACGAATAGGTGCCGATGAAGGAGCTCAGGTCGATGGGGTTCGCGTGGACGTGGGCCATGAGGGGGAACGCCAGGACCGCGCCCGCCGCCAGGGCGACCACGCCGAGCAGAATGCCCTCGTACACGACGATCCGCCCCAGCGCGCGGCCCGAAGTCCCCAGCGCCCGGGCCACGGCGAACTCGCGGCGGCGCTCGAAGGTCGCCAGGAGCATCGTGTTGGCGACGCCGAAGACCGCCATGCCGAAGATGATGAACGCCACGACCGAGTTCATCGCGCTGGCAAGGCTGACCACGAAGTAGAGCTGCCCGAGAAACACCGACCACGGTTCCGTGACCAGGTCCGGCGACAGCCCCGCGACGGCAACTGCAACCCGCTCCGCCACGGGGTCCGCGTCGCGCACGCGGTCCACCGAAATCGCCACCTCGTGGATCCGGCCTCGGTCCATCGCCAGGAAGTCCTGCAGCGTGCCCAGTTCGAGCAGCGCGTAGCTGTCGTCGAAGCCGCCGAGGCCCAGGCGAAAGATCCCCGACACGGTGAACAGGTCGTTGCCCGTCGAACCGTCCGCCGCCGGCGCCACAAGTACCGCCTCGTCGCCCGCTGCGATGCCGATCTTCTCGGCCAGCGCGGCCCCCACCGCCACCTCGCCCGGCCCCGGCATCCCCCCCTCCACGAAGACGCTCCCGAAGCGGCTGACGCGCGGCTCGCGCTCCGGGTCCACGCCCATCAGCACGGCTCCCACCGTCTCGTCGCCGGAGCTGACCAGCCCTCCGCCGTAGAGGCGCGGCGCGACCCCGGCCACGCCCTCCTGCGCCGCGGCGGCCACCAGCGCGCTCACATCCAGGCCTTCGCGGCCCCCCATCGTGTCATGGATGCTGCGCTCGGGACGGTATCCTTCGGCATGGATCTGGATCTGCCCCGTCACCACCTCGGTGCCGTTGGAGACCATCTCCTCCATCATGCCGTTCATGAAGCCCATCATGAGGACCGCGGCGACGAAGCCGAAGGAGAGCGCGGACGCAGTGAGGACCGTGCGGCGGCGGTTCCGCCACAGATTCCGCCACGCCATCCGCCACCAGATGTCCCGGGTGCCGAGGCTCACGGCGGCCCGACCCGGTCGGTCATTGGCGCGCGCGCAGGTTGCGTAGGCTGAAGAAGTCCTCGTCGAGCCCGACATCGAACTCGATCTCGACGTAGGTGATCACGGTACGCTCTTCGGCGTCGGCGGGTTCGATCACGATCCGCGTGGGAATGGTACGGCCGCCCATGGTCCGTATGTCGGAAAAGGTCATCCTACGCGCCAGGGTGCCGTCCTCGTCGTAGTAGTGGGACCACAGCGGCATCCGGTCGCGCTTGCGGATCCGCTGTTCGATCCGGCCCCAGATCACCGGCGCCTCGGGCCTGGGCGTCATGGTGAACTCCCAGACATCCTCGCCATCCCGGTCGCCCTCGTGCGAGATGACGATATCGTAGTCCTCGATGAGCCGGCTCTCCTTGACCAGGTCGTCGTTGGTCACGTGCGAGCCCATCCACGAGCCCAGCATCATGGAGGGCGGGATCTTGATCGTGCGGTCCGCCCGCGGCAGGTAGTTCCAGACCTCGTTCTCGACCTTGAGCGTGGCCGTGCCCGCCTCGCGCGCCGGGCTCTCCACCCGGATCAGCGAATACTCCGTCCCCAGCGACCAGATCTCCATCTCCAGCGAGCGCGACCAGTGCTCGGTATCGATCTCCATGAGCATGCTGCCCGCGCTGGACGCGCCCTGCATCATCCGGTCGACATCGTCGATGATCTCCAGGATCTCCGGATCGGTCTGGGCTGCAACCGGTGCGGCCGCGAGCACGGCACCCACCGCGAGCACGGCGCTGGCCGCGGGCACGGCTCCCACAGGGATGAACCGGATCGACGGCTTCTTCATATCTGTCTCCTCAATCCTCACGACTTCCGGGCGCCTCTCGTAAACTGGCCCCCGTGCGCCGGAAACACTATTGTGCCGCGCTGTCGGGAGCCAGCCCGACAGGCCAACCCGACAGGCGATGACATCTATCGGAAAGGAAAAGCCCCCTTGGTTACGATTACGGCCCTGTGGGTCCCAATCCTTCTCTCCGCGCTGGTCGTCTTCGTGGTGAGCGCCATGGTCTGGATGGTCATGCCGCACCACAAGAAAGACTTCGCGCGAGCTGATGACGAGGACGGCCTGATGGACGCGGTGCGCGACGGCACGGGCGGCCCCGGCATGTACATGTTCCCGCACGCGCCGGACAGCGAGGTGAACAGCGAGGCCTACCGCGAGCGGTTGAAGGCCGGACCCGTCGGCATCCTGCGCGTTCGGGATCCGCAGAGCGTCCTCGACATGAAGCCCGCCATGGCCAAATCGGTCGTCCTGTACCTGGTGGTCGGCGTCTTCGTCGCCTACCTGGCGTCGGTCACGCTGGATCCCGGCGCCTCGTACCTGTCGGTCTTCCAGGTCACGGGCACCGCGGCCTTCATGGCCTACGGCTTCATCGGCTACCAGGAGAGCATCTGGTTCGGACTGCCCGGCTCCGTCGCGTTCAAGCACAGCATCGACGGATTGGCCTACGCCCTTCTCACCGCCGGGATCTTCGGCTGGCTGTGGCCCGCCTGAGAATCACCGGAACCCTCTGGCCCCGGCCCCAAACCGGGCCTCCTCCCACTCACCCCTGCACCGCAGGAGCCGCCAACACATGAGCGACATCGTCTACGAAGCCAGCGTCGGGATCGAGCGCGTGCGCGGCCCCGAACGGCTTGCCTACATCCCGGCCCACGAGGGCGCCGTCGAGTTCGGCGTGCACGGTGCGATCGCCGAGCACTACGGCGTCCGCCCGCGAACGGAGACGTCGACCACCCTCGACTACGTGATCGCCGCAACCGGCGGCTGACTCGTCGGCACCTTCGGAGGCGTGCTGGAGGCACGCGGGATCGATGCGTCGGGAGGCAAGCTCACGGCGGAAGTGCACGGCAGCGTCGGCAAGGACGACGGCGTTCTGGTCATTCGGCGGATTCACTGCAAGTACCTGCTGAAGGCGGGCGACGCCGACGGTAGCGCCGTTCAGCGGGCCTTCGAACTGCACCCCATGCGATGTCCCGTCTACCGGACGCTGCATCGATGCATCGAGATCACGACGGAGTTGGCGATCGTGTAGCCGGCCCGCCCCGGCCCGGTCTGGATCGCCGCCGGTGGCTCAGGCTCGCCGGGGGAGCGCTGGCCGGCGGCTGGGCGGCCGGGTGCTCGACCGGGGGGACGGCGCGCTGGACGTGGGCCGCGCCGGCTCGCGCCCGCGTAACGCCGGCGCTGGTCTCGCCGGACCGGGTCATCCGCGTCGTCGCGGGGCTGCGGCCCTACCGCCCCGAGGGCTTCGTGGTGCGCGCCGAGTCGTTCGGGGACAAGGTTCTCGTACACAACTACGGCCACGGCGGCGGTGGCGTGAGCCTGTCCTGGGGAACCGCCGAGATGGCGGCGGACCTTGTGGATGGCAGCGCGCGGGGCGACGGTGGCGCGGGCGGGGCGGGCGAGGCGGCCGTCATCGGAGCCGGCGCGGTAGGGCTCGCGACGGCCCGCCTGCTGCAGCGGCGCGGCCGCGCGGTGACCATCTACGCGCGCGATCTGCCGCCGAACACCACCTCGAACATCGCGGGCGCGCAGTGGTCGCCGACATCGGTCTCGGACAGCCTGGACGGACCGTTCGGCAGCCGTTTCGAACGGGCGTCGCGACTGGCGCACCGCCATTTCCAGAATCTCGTGGGCCCCGACTACGGCGTCCGCTGGGTCGACAACTACTTCCTTTCCGACCGTCCGATGCGTGTCGCGAACTACCAGTCCCGCATCCGCGACCTCTATCCGGAGTGGGAGGACCTGGAGGGCGACGAGCATCCCTTCCCCACGCGGTACGCACGCCGCGTCGCCACGATGTTCATCGAGCCGCCGCGGTATCTGCGAGCGCTCCTGCGCGACTTTCGCATCGCCGGCGGGCGCGTCGTCGTGGGCGAGATCGCGGACCTGCGCCAGTTGGCTGCGCTTCCCGAGTCCGTCGTGGTGAACTGTACCGGCCTCGGCGCAAAGGCGCTCTTCGGCGACCGGTCGATGGTTCCCGTCAAGGGACAGCTCGTGGTGTTGCGGCCCCAGCCGGACGTCGACTACCTGACGGTCGGAGGCGGCCGGTTTTCCACGGAGGGGAGCCAGTACATGTTCCCCCGCGATGACGGCATTCTGCTTGGAGGCACGTTCGAACGCGGGGTCGAGAGTCTGGAGCCGGACCCGGTACAGACCGAGCGCATCGTGCGCAACCACCGTATGTTCTTCCGGGCAATGGAGGACAAGAGGAGAGGGACAGGAGGAGAGGGACGAGAGGAGAGCGGTGAACCTTTGACGCCCCGCCAATCGTAGAGTCGCTTGTTCCGCATGAGTGAACTGCCGACATCCGGCCGGAAGGAACCGAACCGAAGGGACGAAGGCCATGGTCCAGATCCTCAAGACGATCGCGCGCGCCATCCTGAGCTGGCTTCTGAAGAAGATCTGACCGGGAGCCGCATGCGTTCGGCCAGCGATGTCCGTGCGCCCCGGCGCTCCCTGACCGGAGCCTGCACCGCTGCGGCGCTCCAGTTCGCCATCGCCCTGCCCGCCACCGGCGCCCAGTTCCCGCAGGCCGTCAACGGCGAAGACCTCGCCGACGCGTCCGGCGATGCCATCTACGCCGCCTCATGCGCCAACTGCCACGGCCTCGACGGGACCGGCCTCCCTCCCTCCCTGCTCGCCTTTGAAGAGGAGATCCCCGACTTCACCGACTGCGACTTCGCCGCCCGCGAACCGGACGCGGACTGGATTGCGGTGGCTCACGAGGGCGGCCCGGTCCGCGGCTTCAGCGAAATGATGCCCGCCTTCCGCGGCGCGCTGACCGAGGAGCAACTGGCCCGCGTGATGGGCTACATTCGCACGCTCTGCACCGACGACAACTGGCCGCGCGGCGAACTCAACCTGCCTCGTCCCCTGCTGACCGAGAAGGCGTACCCGGAGGACGAATGGGTGGTCGAAATGGATCTGGATCTCGAGAGCGAGGGCGACGCCTCGGCAGCGTACGTGTACGAGCACCGGTTCGGGCCGCGCAGCCAGGTGGAACTCGTGATCCCCTATGGATGGCGGGGAGTTGGGGCCGCTGACGGGATGCGCCACGGTCTCGGTGACGTCGTGGTTGGGGTCAAGCACGCCCTCTATCACGACCTGGAGGTGGGTACGATCTTCTCGGTGGGCGGCGAGGCCATACTCTCGACCGGCGACGAGAGCATCGGCCTGGGTGCTCCCGGCAGCGCGCTGGAAGCCTTCGCCTCGCTGGGGCAGATCCTGCCCGGCGACGCCTTCCTTCAGGCGCAGGCCGGCTACAAGGCGCCCCTGTACGCGAACGGCGCGAACGAGGGGTTCGGGCGGGTCGTGCTGGGACGGAGCTTCACACAGGGGAAGTGGGGGCGCGCGTGGACACCCATGCTGGAGGTGCAGGTCAAGCACGACTTCGAGGCGGGCGAGGAGCCGCAGTTCGATCTCCTGCCCCAGGCGCAGATCTCCCTGAACACGAGGCAGCACGTCCTGGCCAACGTCGGGGTGCTGCTGCCGGTCGGAAGCGATCACAGGCACGGCCACGCGCGACCCGTCCGCCTGGTCACCTACATCCTGCTCGACTGGTTCGACGGCGGGTTCTTCGAGGGCTGGTGACGATGCGAACACCACGGCGCCCACTGGCGAAGGCAGCTTATACGGTTTCCTGCATCGTGTGCCTGACCGCCGGCAGCCTTGCGATGGCCGGCACGGCCGGTCCGGTCGCCCCGGTCGGCACGGGCGGCACGGGCGGCGGCGTGCCCCAACCCGGCCGCTCCGTGCTCCATGCGCCGGACACGATCACCGTGGCCGATCCCGCCGGCCACTTCCGCACCGCCGACCGGTGCATCGCCTGCCACAAGGACGTCACGGCCGCGGACGGCACCGACGTTTCCATCGGTTTCGACTGGCGCGCCTCCATGATGGCCAACGCCGCGCGCGACCCCTACTTCCAGGCGGCGGTTCGGCGCGAGATCATGGACTACCCCGAGGCCGCAGCCGAGATCGAGGGGGAGTGCGCGCGCTGCCACATGCCCATGGCGACCGTCGCGGCGCAGTGGGAAGGGCGCTCCGGCCAGGTCTTCGCCAACCTGCCCATCGGCGGCGCGGAGGGACCCTACGCCGACCTCGCCGCCGACGGCGTCTCCTGTTCCCTCTGCCACCAGATCCAGCCGGACGGCCTCGGCACGGAGGAGAGCTTCACCGCCCGCTTCCACGTTTCAGCTGAAACGCCTCCCGAGGGCCGCCCCGTGTTCGGCCCCTTCGAGCCCGACGAGGGCGGGGTCGGCATCATGCACTCCGCGACGGCCTTCCGGCCCACGCTCGGCGAGCATGTGACGTCGTCGGGGCTTTGCGCGTCGTGCCACACGGTGATCACGCACCCTGTGGCGCCTGGTGGCTCCGGTGGCGGCGACGCCCGTCCCGGTGGCCCCGCCGCACCCCCCTTCCCCGAGCAGTCTCCCTACCTGGAATGGCAGGCGAGCATCTACGCCGAAGGCCGCGAGCGCGAGCACAGCTGCCAGGACTGCCACATGCCCGTAGTCGGCGAGGACGTGCCCGTCACCCGTGTCCTGGGCCGCGCCCGCCCCGAAGTCTCCCGGCACGTGTTCCGCGGCGGCAACTTCTTCATGCTGCACATGCTCAACCGCTACCGGGCCGAACTCGGCGTCACCGCGCTGCCTCAGGAAATGGAACTTGCGGCCCAGCGCACGGCCGACCACCTCCGCACCGCCACCGCCACGGTCGAGCTCAGCGGGGTGGGCGTCGGCGGGGCACGGCTGGAGGCCACCGTGACCGTGCGCAACCTGGCCGGCCACAAGTTCCCGACCGCCTATCCTTCGCGGCGCGCGTGGGTGCGGTTCGCGGTCACGACCGAGTGGGGCGAGCGCGTCTTCGAATCGGGCGCCTTTTCCCCCGACGGCCGCGTCATCGGCGACGACCACGACGCCGACGGCTCGCGCTACGAGCCGCACTACACCGTCATCACGTCGCCCGACGAAGTGCAGGTCTACCAGGGCGTCATGGCCGACGGCGACGGCGGGGTGACCACCGGACTCATGTCCGCGCACACCTGGGTGAAGGACAACCGCATCCTCCCCGACGGCTTCGACCCCGCCCGCGCCGACCCCCGCGTGCGCGTCATCGGCCTCGCCGACGGCGACCCGGACTTCACCGCGGGCTCCGACAGGATCCACTACACGGTCCCCGTCGACCCGGCCGACGGCCCGTTCACAGTCGAGGCCGAACTCTGGTTCCAGCCGATCGGCTACCGCTGGGCGGAGAACCTGGCCGGCTACGACGCCATGGAAACGCGCCGGTTCATGCGGTACTACCGGGAGATGGCCGAGGGGTCGGCGCTGCTGCTGGCGCGGGACGAGGCGGTGAGCGACGCGAACTGAGGGCGACGCAATGTATGCCCCGTGGTGTCCGGCTCTTAGTTCAGTTTATGATCTAAGCTGGACTAACGCTCACACGGCGAACATAACGGGGGAAACGCACCGCTACCCCTCCAGCTCCGCCCTCCCCCTGAACTGCTCCAGCGCCTCCGGGTTGGCCAGCGCCTCGACATTGCGGAACGGTTCACCATGCACGACGGCCGCTACGGCCAGCTCGACGATCTTGCCGCTCCGCGTCCGCGGAATGTCGTCGACCTGGACGATCTTCGCGGGAACGTGCCGCGGGCTTGCCTGGGCTCGCAACGTCGCGCGAATCCGCCCGCTGAGCGCCTCGTCCAGCCGCAGTTCCGGCGCCAGCCGGACGAAAAGCACCATGCGCGTGCCCTCACCCCGGCGCTGGGCCACGGCAAGCGCCTCCGCGACCTCGTCCAGGCCCTCGACCGGCCGATAGACCTCGGCCGTGCCGATCCGCACCCCGTGCACGTTCAGCGTCGCGTCGGAGCGGCCATGGATGACGTACCCGCCGGCGGGCGTCTTTTCCACGTAGTCGCCGTGGTGCCAGACCCCGGGGAACCGCTCGAAGTACGTGCTCAGGTAGCGGCTCCCGTCGTCGTCGTTCAGGAACCCCAGCGGCAGCGACGGAAAGGGCCGTGTGCAGACGAGTTCGCCCTTTCCTTCATCCATCGAAGAACCGCCGGGCGAGAACACGTCGACGGCCATCCCCAGCGCCGGCCCCTGGATTTCGCCCGCGTGGACGGGCCAGCCGGGGATCGCGCCCAGGAAGCACGCGCACAGGTCGGTGCCGCCCGAAATCGACACGAGGTGGACGTCGCGTTTGACGTGCTCGTATACGTATTCGAACCCCGCGGCGGCCAGCGGCGAGCCGGTCGACAGAAAGGTCCGCAGCGACGACAGTCCGTGCGTCCGGCGCGGGCTGACGCCCGCCTTGCGGAGCGCCTCCAGGTAGCCCGGCGAGACGCCCATCAGGGTCATGCCGGTGCCGTCGGCGAAGTCGAAGAGCGCCTCGTTCCCCGGATGCGCGGGGGAACCGTCCCACAGCAGGATCGTCGCCTCGGATGCGAGCGCCGAGACCAGCCAGTTCCACATCATCCAGCCGAGCGTGGTGAAGTAGAAGACGCGGTCGCCGGCCTGGATGTCACAGTGGAGCCGATGCTCCTTCAGGTGCTGCAACAGCACGCCGCCCGCCCGGTGCACGATGCACTTGGGCACTCCCGTGGTTCCGGAGGAGAAGAGGATGTAGATCGGGTGATCGAAGGGAAGCCTCGCGAAGTCGATGTCGCGGGCCTCGAAGGGACGGATGAAGGTGGCGAACGGGATCGCGTCGGGGAGGATGGGCGCGTGGCCGGCGAGCGGCGCGCCCGCCTTCGGCACCACCACCGTGCGCTCTACGGTGGGCAGCCCCTCCAGGATCTCCGGAACGCGCGACAGCGTCTCGTATTGCCTGCCGCGGTAGCTGTACCCGTCCGTCACGAAGAGGAGGCGGGGGCCTACCTGGCCGAAGCGGTCGATCACGCCGCGCGCGCCGAAGTCGGGTGACGCGGTGGACAGGACCGCGCCGATCGAGGCGGCCGCGAGAAGGACCACGACGGCCTCGGGCACGTTGGGAAGCAGCGCGGCAACCCGGTCGCCGGGGCCGACACCCGCCTCGCGCATGGCCTGGGCAAGGCGCGACGTGAGGTCGTGCAGCTCCCGCCAGCTCACCACCCGGCGCCGGCCGTCCTCGGCCCAGGCGATGATGGCGGGGTCGTCCGTGCGGCGGCGCAGGAGGTTCTCGGCGAAGTTCAGCCGCGCGTCCGGGAAGTAGCGGGCCCCCGGCATTCGGTCGCCGTCGAAGAGTACGCGGCCGCCGCGCTCGCCAACGATGCCGAACCAGTCCCAGGCCGCGCTCCAGAACGCCTCCTGGTCCTCGATCGACCAGCGCCAGAGGGCGTGGTAGGGGGCGGTGGGGGCGTGGGGGTGGGGGTGGTCGGGGAAGGGGGAGGGGAGGTCGTGCGGCGCGCCGTCGAGGGCGGGGCCGGTCAGCGCGGCAAACAGGGCTTCCGCGCCGCTTGCAGCACCGTCACCGCGCTCTGCCAGGGAGGCCGCGAAGCCCGCGAGGTTGCTCGCGCGGGTGCGTTCCCGTGAGGGGGTCCAGAGCGGCGGCTTCACGGTCACGGCTGCGGAGCGGGCGCGGGTCTCGCACGTGCCAGCGTCAGGATCGCGAGGAAGGCACAAAGGGTCGATGCAATGGCTGCCGTGGCGAGCGTCCCCGTGTGAAAGACGCTGAGCGCCGTGCCGGCCGCGCCCCCCAGGAGGAACTGCAAGCTCCCCGCAACCCCCGACGCGGTCGCACGGATTCCGGGGAAATACTCCAGGTAGCAGGGGGCCGCGTTGCCCGTGATCATGCCCAGCACATCCCCTGCAGCGTCCTGAGTACGATGAACAGCTCGAAGGAGTCGGAGAAGAGGATGCCGGCCGTGCCAATGGCAAAAATTGCCATACCGGTCAGGGCCGTGGCCCTCCGGCCATGCCGGTCGGCAACGGGAGCACCCGCGAACTGCCCCAGGCCCAGCCCCAGCAGAAACACGCCCAGGGAAACCTGGATGCGCGGGACATCGACGCCGAAGACCAGCGCGATTTCCGGAAGGGCGGGCAGGTACAGATTGATGGCCAGCGGCACCACCATGGTCAACATGGCGAGAGCGACAAACAGTTTGCGCGTTCCTGGGCCGAAAATGGCCACGCGGCCCTGCGCCGCCTCGCTCAAGACACGCTCCGGCACACCCGGCAGGTGGGCACTATGCGCAGGCCCGGCCCCTGTCCGTGCTCGCCGCCCTCACCCGCCCGATACCGACGCGCGTTCCCTCTTCTGCTCCTCCACCATGCGCGCCACGTCCTCGAGAAGCTGTCTGGCGTCGTAGATGATCCCGTCCTTGATCGTGTACCTGATCCCGCCGATGCGCTCCTTGACGCCCGTTTCGGGGTTGAGGCGCTCGTGGCCCGTGCCATACAGAACCTTGAGGTTGTCGATCGGGTTTTCGGGCGAGATCACGAGGTCGGCCAGCAGGCCTTCGCGCACAATCCCGAATTCGGGCATCATGCCCTTGGGGTCAAAGATGGCCTGGGCGCCGTGCATGGTGGCGCCGCGAATGACCTCAAGCGGATGGAATCCGGCCTCCTGAAGAAGTTCCATCTCCTCGATCGTCGAGAAGCCGAACAGGTTGTAGATGAAGCCGGCGTCCGAGCCGATGGTGACGCGGCCACCCATGTCCTTGTAGTCGTCGAGCAGCGCCATCCAGATGTTGTAGAAGTTCTTCCACCGGATCTCGTCGTGGGTGGTCCAGTCGTAGTAGTACGAACCGTGGTTCGCGCGGCTGGGCTCGTAGAAGTCCCACAGGCTGGGCAGCGTATAGCGCTCGTGCCACTCGGCGGTGCGGGCGCGCATCACGTCGCGGCTGGCCAGGTAGGCGGTCATGGTGGGGTCGAGGATCACGTCGTACGAAAGAAGCTCCTCGAGCATCGCGTTCCACTCGTCGCTTCCCTGCGGGTGGATCAGATCCCACTGAGCCGCCACCTGCCCGAAGCGATGCTGCTCGTTGGCGTAGTTCATGTCGGACGGCCAGGGCTGGACATCGTGGTCGTCGTAGAGCGCCTCGAAGAGCCCGTAGAAGTGCGTGACGGTGCCGAGGCCGAGGCGTGCGGCGTCGATGGCGTTCATCTGCGCGACGCCGAGCTGGGCGAGGTGGGCCACGCTGCCCATCCCGAGCTGGTTGGCCTCGTCGAGGAGCGCCTCCATGATCTCGGGCGCATAGGCCACGAACTTGATCCCGTCGATGCCCTGGTCGTGCGCCCAGCGGACCCAGTCGCGGGCCTGTTCCGGTGTGAATACGGGGCCCCGGTCCCAGCCCTGTCCCGGACGCTGGTAGACGAACATGCGCGGCGCGGTGATCTCGTTGTTGTTGGCGCGTTCGCGCTCGGAGAGCGAGAAGTCGACCGGGCCGTACTCGATGCCGCGGCCGGCGGTGACCCCGTGCGCCAACCAGAGCTTGTAGACGTACTCGGCCTGCGGCGTCTTGGGCAGGCCGCCGGTGTGCAGATGCATGTCGACGAAGCCGGGCAGCACGTACATGCCGTGCGCGTCGATCTCGTGGTCGCCGGCGGCGGGACGGCGCGACTCGTCGATGGGGAGGCCTGGGTAGCCGACGCCCGCGATCTGCGTGATGCGGTTGCCCTCGATGACGATATCGACCGGGCCTCGGGGTGGCGCACCGGTGCCGTCGATGACGATCGCGCCGCGAATGACGAGGCGGTCGAAGGGGCCGTCGCCCTCGGCGCGGTCCGGTGCCGGCTCGACGAACTGGGCGGCGGCGGTGGCCGGGAGGAGGGCGATCGCGCCCGCGAGGGCCAGCGGGGCGGCGAGGGCGAGGGAGGCGGCGAAGGCGCCGAGAACGGCTATCGGGCGGCGGAGAATCATGGCACGGACTCGTTCAGATGGCGTTCGGTGATGCGACGACAACAAGCTGGGCCGGCCCCGGCGGCTGCGCCAGCAGTCCGTGGATAAAGCCGCCCGAGCACCGAGAGCGGCGAGGCGCCGGGTCGGCAAGGCGCGACGAAGGGCCAGTAGCAGCGCTACGGGCCCGAGGAGCAACGCAGAGCGCGGCCCCGACAAGCCAATATGTATAGTAAACATGACATTATGTACACTATACTTTACAGTGTGGGGTGGTGAGGCCGAGCGTCCGGCCCGGATGCATCGCCGTTCGAATACCGGGGGGATTTTGTCCACGGGCTGCCAGCACACGGCACCGTGCAGAGGGCGCCAGGGAACCATATATTGCCGTTTGGAGTACTGTGCGTCAGTGGGGTCGCTCCGCCCCGCCCGGATCCTCCCGATGTGAGTCCGCCCGATGACGAAACCGAGCCCGATTCACCCGCTCATCCCCTCGTTGGCCGTCCTGTGCGCGTCCGCCGCGACTGCGTTGCCGGCCAACGCTCAGCAGGAGAAGCCTGCGTGCAACGACGACGAGGCCCGGATCGTCGGGGTGATTGTCGACGCCACGACCGAAGCTCCGCTGGCGGGTGCGCACGCGTCGGTGGAAGTCTCGGAGTGGGGATCGTTGACCACCGACGATGGCCGCTTTCTGCTGTGCGGGCTCGGGGCGGGTATCCACGTGGTTACCGTCGAGAGGCTGGGATACGTGACGCTGGAGTCCCCGATCGAGGCCAACGCAACGGGGGAGCCGGTGGCCCTTCCCATGCGCCCCGACCCGGTGCTTCTGGAAGGCCTCGAGATCGTTTCCGACCGATTCGAGCGCCGGCGGCGGGCTGTGGCGACCTCGGTGAGGGCCTTCGATGAGGAGACGATCGCGAGCAGCGGCTACTGGTCGGCCGCCGACTTCGTGGACCTGCGTGCGGGGGTCATCACGACTCCGTGCGGCATGAGCCGGTGCGTCTACTACCGGGGACAAAGGGTCAGTCCGCGCGTGTACCTCGACGAATTCCCGTTGATGGGGGGGTGGTCGGAGCTGGAGACGATTCCGACCAGCATGCTATACATGGTCGAGGTCTACCGCAGGGGAACCCATATTCGGGCCTACACCCACCACTTCATGAAGCGGGCTGCAACGGTTCGGCTGGCTCCCATGATGATCTGGGACTAGCGCCGCTGCGGCGGCCTTGTCCACCCACCGCTGGTCCACCCACCGCTCGTGCGCCCACCGCTGGTCTAGTGCGCCCACCCAAGCCCCTCCCGGAGCTCGCCCACAAAGGTGCGCAGTCCGCGGCGCACGACCGAGCGGAGAAAGAGGCTTGCCAGCAGTAGCAGGCTGATCTGCTGGAGCAGGCCGGGCAACTCTTCCGTAAGGGCCGCCAGCGACGGAACGGATAGGGCACCGAAGGCGGTGTTGACCGCGATCCCGGATCCGACCGCCAGCAGCACCATGGTTGCGGCGAACGAGATCGCGGCGCGTCTGCCGTGCAGGCTGCTCAGCAGACCCAGCGTGGAGATGTTGGTGGCCGGTCCCGTGATGAGAAAGGCGATACCGGCACCGGGAGACAGGCCCGTCGCCAGAAACGCGGCGACCAGCGGCGTGGCGGAGGCGGCGCACACATAGGTCGGGAAACCGAGAAGGGCGAAGAGGAGGACATCGGCCACCGGCGGCAGACTGCCCAGCCAGCCGCTTTCCAGGAGCGGGGTCACGAGGGCGGCCACGCCGAGCCCGAGCAGGATCCATGGAGCCGTGTGATCGACGACCTCGCCGGTCCCGGTCCGCAGCGCGGCGGCAAGACGACGGGGCACGTCCGGCCGGTCACCCGGCACGCTCACCGACTCCGGAGCACGTTCGGAGCTCCGCAGCCGGCCTCCGATCCACCACCCCACGAGCAGCGCAACCAGGGCCGCGGTCCCCAGCCGCAACAGGGTCACCTGAGGTCCCAGCAACGGGATGGACAGCAGGATCGCGTCGAGGCCCAGTTCCGGCGTGGCCACGAGGAACGCGATGGCGGCGGCTGGCGGGGCGCCTCTCTTGATCAGGCTTCTGTAAAGGGGCACGACCCCGCACGAACAGATGGGGAAGGGCAGCCCGATGAGCATGCCCCGCCCCGCTTGTGACATCGCGCCGCCCCGCTCCATCCAGCGCACGGACCGCTGCGGGAGGAACGCGCTGAGCAACCCCGCGCACAGGTACGCCAGCAGGAGCGCGGGCGCGCTTTCCGCAGACAGGACGTACAGGCGCGAAAGGAACGCCGTGGCCCCGCCCACCTCTTCCACCCCTCCTGGTGGAGCTTCCATGCGCAAGGTGTGGACAGCCAGAAGCAATGCCACGGCAACGACCGCCCCCCAACCTTCACGGCGCCGGTCCCGCGACCCGTGCACCACCTCGCGCTGATGCATCACGACATGGACAAGAGACCCGCCGACGGCCGCCTGAAACAGTCGTGCTCCCCCCACATCCGCCATGCTCAGCGCGCCCGCCAGCGCACCCGCACCCGCAAGCGCATAGCCGGCCACGGTCGCAGCCATCAGCAGGACGAGCGCACCGGTCGCGGCCCGTCTGTTCTCCTCCTTCGTGACAAGCCACCACACCGCCACGCCCACCGGCAGACGGTGCAGTATGGCAGCCAGAGGGAGCGAGATGGGCGCTTCAGGAGATAGAGTCGCCAGCACCGCCCCATCCAGCGCCGCGTGGAGAGCGACCCCGGTGAGACCGGCCAGCAGTGCCCATCGGTGAGTCCTCGCGCCCGCCCACCGGTTGGTTCGCTCGGCCCAAACGGGGATTGCAAACCCTGCCGCGAGAGCGAGGAGGACGCTCCAGTCCCCCTCCCCCAACGCCGAGGGCACGAACTCCAGGAAGATCAATCCCGGGATGGCGACCATGACGAGGCCGTCCAGCACCGGGGCGAATCCGCGTCGATGCCCCGTGCACTTTTCGAGTACGGGACCCGCTGCCAGGGCCAGTGCGGCGGCAATCAGCCAGGACATGTCACCAAGGGTCAAAACGCTATCTTCGTTTGCACCGGAACGCTATTTTGGGGAACGCTGCCACGCTATTCCGCCCGGCTCTCTCCGACAAACCGCAAACCCGCGGTTCGATCTGAAAGCTGACGAAATGTCGAATCCGACCTCCGAACCTATCGCGATCACAGGCATGGCGTGCCGCTTCCCCGGAGCCGACGACATCGAGGCCTTCTGGCGCCTGCTCGAATCCGGCGGCAACGCAGTCGCGGAAGGGGTGCCCGGTTCGGGGATCGGACGGTGGGGACAGATCTTCGGGGACCGAGCGGTCCAGAGTGAAGCCTGCCGCTTCGGCGCCTTCGTGGAAGACATCGACCAGTTCGACGACTCGTTCTTCCGGATTTCACCGGTCGAGGCCCAGTTCCTGGACCCGCAGCAGCGCATGATGCTTGAGGTGACCTGGCAGGCTCTCGAGGACGCCGGGATCAACCCGGATCGACTGCGAGGCAGCCGCACGGGTGTCTACAGCGGGATCAGCAACGACGAGTATCGGATGCTGGTCGTGGAGTCCGCCAAACCCTCCGAGGCCGCCGCGAGCCTCTACGCGCTGAGCGGCACCAACCTGAACGGCACCGCCGGACGGGTCTCGTTCGTGCTCGGGCTGACCGGGCCGGCGAAGGCTGTGGACGCGGCCTGTGCGTCGGCAATGGTGGCCATCCACGACGCGGTGGCCGACCTCCAGCAGGGCAAGGCCAATCTGGCCATTGCGGGCGGCGTGCAAGCCATCCTCAACGGGCGGATCTACGAACTGCGCGCGGACGCGATGATGCTGTCCCCCGATGGACAGTGCAAGACGTTCGATGCGTCCGCGAACGGCTACGTGAGGGGTGAGGGTTGCGGTGTCGTCATTCTGAAGCGCCTGAGCGACGCGGAAGCCGACGGTGACCGGATCTGGGCGGTGATCCGCAGTGCGGTGATGAATCACGGGGGAACCGGCGTCGGGCTGACGGTCCCCAATACCCCCGCGCTGGAGCAGGTGATGACGGACGCGCTCGCCCAGGCCGGCGTTGCGCCGACGGAGGTGGACTACCTGGAGGCGCACGGCACCGGAACGGCGGTCGGGGATCCGATCGAACTCAATGCCGTGGCCAACGTCTACGGGCCGGCGCGCCCGGCGGACCACCCGATCCTGATCGGCTCGGTGAAGACCAACGTCGGCCACCTGGAGTCCGCCGCGGGGGTCGCCGGCCTGATCAAGGCGGCGCTCGTGGTGAAGCGCGGGGTGATCCCGAAGCACCTGCACTTCCATGACCCCAACCCGGAGTTCGACTGGAATCGGGCGCCGCTGCGGGTGACCTCGACCATGATGGACTGGCCGGACCGATCCGGGCGGCCGCGGCTGGCGGGAGTCAACTGCTTCGGGATCTCCGGAACGAACGCCCATCTCCTTGTGGAGGAGTACCGGCCCCGGGAGGCGGCGGCACACCTGGGCAGTGTAGCGGGCGCGGCGGCTGCGGCCACGCAGCGGCCCGGCCGCCTCCTGCCTCTGTCCGGCAAGGTGGAAGCCGCCTTGCAGGAGCTGGCGGAGCGCTACCTGTCCTGGCTCGACGAACGTGCCGGGGAGCTCGCGCCGCGCAGCGAGGCCTCCGACAAAGGGGCTCCCGATCCGCTGCTGTCGGACATGGCGTGGACCGCAGGCGTGGGACGAAGTCACTTCGACCACCGTGCGGCCATCGTCTTCCGCGACGTCAGGTCGCTGAGAGAGCAGTTGAAGTCCGTGGCGGAAACGGCCCGCGCCGACGGCATCCCAACTCCCCCAACCAGGGTCGCCTTCGCATACACCGGTCAGGGCAGCCAGTGGTCGGGCATGGGGCAGGCGCTCTACGAGAACGAGCCCGTGGCAAGATCGGTCATGGACCGCTGCGAGGCCGTATTCCGGGAGGAACGGGGAGCATCCCTGCTGGACGTGATGTTCGGCCGGGCCGCAGCGGAACAGGGCGACCTGGGCGAAACCGCCTGGGAGCAGCCGGCTCTCTACACTCTGGAGAGCGCACTCACAGCGCTCTGGGCGAGCGTGGGGGTACAGCCCGCCGTGGTGTTGGGACACAGCGTCGGGGAGATTGCCGCGGCCCAGGCGGCGGGCGTGTTCAGCCTGGAGGACGGGATGCGGTTCGCGTGTGCGCGCGGAGCGCTGATGTCGGGCATGGAGCCGGGTGCCATGGCCGCGGTCTTCGCGCCGCCTCAACGGGTTCAGGCGGCCGTAGACGCCTTGAATGCGGCTTCGGACGGGGTCGGTGTGGATATTTCCGCCGACAACGGCGCGCACCAGGTGGTCAGCGGACCGGCAGGGGGAATCGAGGCGGTGTCCAGGCAGCTGGAGTCGGAAGGGGTTCGGGTCCGGCGGCTGAATACGACGAAGGCGTTCCACAGCGCCCTGGTCGAGCCGATTCTCGACGCGCTGGGAGCGACACTCGACGGCATGGAGATCTCCGAGCCCACGCTCACGGTCGTGAGCAATCTGACCGGCCGGGCTGTCGAGCCAGGTCAGACGCTCGACGGCAGTTATTGGCGTCGCCACGCGCGGCGGGCCGTGGCCTTCGCCGGCGGCGTCAGGACCCTGGCAGAGCTCGGGGTGGATCTGGTCATTGAAATCGGTCCGCGCCCGGTGCTGGCCCCAATGGCGCTGTCCGCCTGGCCCGAGTCCCCCGGCGCACCCGCGCCAGGTGTGCTGTCAAGCCTGCAACCGCCGTCCGCCGATGCGTCGGCGACGCCGGGTTCGGGCTTCTTCGTTCAGGCCGTCGCGGAGGCGTACGAGGCGGGCCTTCCGGTTCGCTTCGAGGGCTTGTTCGCAGGAGAATCACGTCGGCGGATCTCGCTCCCGAGCTACCCCTTCCAGCGCACGCATCACTGGCTGGAGGCCCCGAGGCGGCGGCGCGGGGGAGCCGGACATCCTCTATTGGGCGACCGGCACGAGTCCGCGCGCGGGGAACTCACCTTCGAGACCGAACTGTTCCCGTCGGACCCCCCGTGGCTGGACGACCATCGCGTCTTCGACAGGGTGATCGCCCCGGGCGCGCTCTACGGCGCGATGGCGGCGTCCGCTGCTCTCGTCGAGGGCGGCGGAACGGTTGTCGTGGAGGACTTCCAGCTCCACAACGCACTGGTCTTCCCCGAAGAGGACTCGGCCGACGGCAGCGGCGACGCGGGTCGCCGGCTCCAGTTGGTGCTCGATGCATCCGACGAGCCGTCGGCCGGCGTCCAGATCTACAGCAAGGGAAGCGAAGGCGGTTGGACCCAGCACGTGGAAGGGCGCATTTCGTCGGGCGGCCGGGTGCCGGAGGCCGACGAGCGACTGGATCTCGACGGGCTCAGGGCCGGTCTCGCACCCGTGGAAGTGGACCGCTACTACCGTGCCAGAGCGGACACGGGCGTAGATCTCGGCCCCTCCTTCCGAACCCTGGCCAGGGCATGGTCCCGACCGGGGGAGGCGCTCAGCGAGGTTTCCCTGCCGGAGGGCCTTGCGCCGGACGGCCTCGACGTTCATCCCCTGGTGCTGGACGGCTGCTTCCAGACCGTGGGGGTCGCGCGCGATCTCTCCGGCCCGCACGGCTCGGTGACCTACCTGCCCTTCGGCTGGGAGAGGTTCTGGCTGACGAGCGGGCGACTCCCGGACCGGGTGATGTGCCATGTGCGCCTGAGCGAGGACTCGCGTGACGCCGACACCGACCAGGGCGACGCACCGGAGGTCCTGACCGCGGAACTGCGCATCTACAGCCAGAGCGGCGTGCAGCTCGGCGGCCTGAGCGGCTATACGATCAAGCGGGCGACTCCGGCCGCATTGCTCTCGGCGGTCGACGGCGTCAAGGATCTTCTGTACGACGTCCAGTGGCGCGAGCGTCCCCTTCCACCGGGAATGCCGTCCGCCGACTTCTTCCCGGCCCCCGCAGACGTCAAGGCCGGCGCACAGCTGTTCACGGGGTACCTTGCGGACGCCGGCGTGGATCCCGACGACCGCGACGCGCTGCTTGCGGATCTGGAGACATGGTCGTGGTCATACGCGCTGGCCACGCTGGACCGACTTGGATGGCGCCGCCGGCCGGGCACGCTCGTGGATGCCGAGGAGTTGCGTGAGCAGCTTGCAGTAGACGCGGATCACCAGCGGCTCTTCCGCCGGATGCTCGAGATGGCCGCCAAGGCGGGCGTGCTGCGTGAAGAGGACGACGGCCGTTTCGCGGTGCTCGCGGGGTCGGAAGATCCGTGGCCCGAAACGTTGCCGCGAGAACCCGAAGACCACGCCGCCGTCATGACGGACCGCTACCCCAGCGGACTGATCGAGGTCGGGCTGTTCCGCAGGTCCGGCAGCGCGCTGGCCGACGTGCTGCGCGGTCGCGAGGACCCTCTGACGCTGTTGTTCAGCAGTGGTGAGCCGACCGCGGCCGACCTCTACCTCAAGGCACCGGTGGCGCGAGCGGCGAACCAGATGCTGGCCGAGGCCGTGCAGGCGCTTGTGGCGACCCTGCCGGAGGGCCGTCGCCTGAGGGTGATCGAGGTCGGAGCGGGGACCGGGTCGGCGACGGCATCCGTTCTTCCCGAACTGCCGGAAGGACGATTCGACTACGTCTACACCGACATTTCCGCAGGCTTCTTCGCCGAGGCCGAGGCGCGATTCGGCGATGGCGGGGGTTGCATCGAGTACCGTCCGCTGGATATCGAAAAGGACCCGGTCGCCCAGGGTTTCGACGCGCACGGCTATGACGTGATCATCGCGTCCAACGTGCTGCACGCAACCCGCTATCTCGAAGAGACGCTCGCCCACTGCCGGAGACTCCTGGCGCCATCAGGGCAGATCATCGCCCTCGAGAACCTCAGTGGGCTGGGGTGGATGGACTTGACCTTCGGCCAGCTCGACGGCTGGTGGCGGTTCGCCGACGACTACCGCCCGCATCACGCCCTCGCGTCGCCCGCCGTGTGGCGGCAGGCGCTCTCCGATGCGGGGTTCGAAGCGACCGAAGTCCTGGGTGTGGATGAGTCGGACTCGACGCGCATCCCCGACAAGGGCGTCATCGTCACGCAGGGTCCGACGAGGGTGACGGAGCCCGCGGGTGTGTGGATTCTCGCTGCTGACCGGGGCGGCAGGGCGGCGGCGCTGGCTGCCGACCTGGCGGCCAGGAACCAGACAGTCCTGCTGGCAAGTGGCGAAGGGCCGGAAGATGCGCTGCCCGACGCGGCGCGTCCCGGCGTTTTCCGCGTGCGGGTCGACATGGAGCGGCGCGAGTCGTGGCGGTCGGTGGTCGAAGGGCTGCCGCCCGGCACGGCGCTCAGCGGGCTCGCGCACTTCCTGTCGCTCGACGGTCACGATGGTGGCGCAACGACCGACGAGGTCGGAGAAGACGTCGCGCGGTCCGGCGCGAGCGCGCTGGCCATGGTGCAGGGCGTGGGCGACGCGGACGCAACCCCCGAGAAGGGCGTCTGGTTCGTAACGCGCGGCGCGCAGGTGCTCGAGCGCGAACGCGGCGGACAGCTGTGCGGCGCGGCACTCTGGGGCTTCGGCAAGGCGGTGGCCCGGGAGGCCGGACACCTGCAGCCCGGAATGATCGATCTGGACCCGGGTTTGGGCGCGCCCGCACCGGACCTCGCCAACGAACTGATGTATCCCGACAGCGAGAATCATATCGTCTTCCGCTCGGGACGCCGTCAGGTCGCTCGCCTCGTGCGCGCCGGCGACGGAGCGGAGCGACTGACCCTGCCCGACGATCCGGAGTGGGTTCTGGCGCCGGATCCGGCCGGAATCTTCGACCGGCCGTATGTCCAGCCCTTGCCGGCACGCGCCCTGGAGCCCCGCGAGGTTCGGGTCGCGGTCGCGGCCGCCGGGCTCAACTTCTGGGACGTCTTCAGGTCGCTCGGCTTCATCGAGGAGGGACTCCTGGGAAGGGAGATGTGCGGCCACATCCTCGATATCGGGTCCGAAGTCACCACCGTCTCCGTTGGCGACCAGGTCGTCGGACTGGGGTTCGGCGCCTTCGGCCCCAGGATGATCACGCACGAGGAGCTGGTGGCGCCCGCACCCGCCGGAATCTCGGTGACGGGGCTGGCGACGATACCGAGCGCATTCGTGTCGGCCGTACTGTCCTTTGAACTGTCCGGGCTCGAGGCCGGGGAGCGCGTGCTGATCCACGCCGGCGCGGGCGGGGTGGGCCTCGCCGCCATCCAGCTCGTTCAGGCCGCGGGAGCCGAGGTCTTCGCCACTGCCAGCGCGCCGAAACAGGCCTATCTCCGGTCGCTGGGCGTGGAGCACGTATTCGACAGCCGCGCCACGGATTTCGCCGCCGAGATCATGGAGGCAACCGATGGCGCCGGTGTCGACATCGTGCTCAACAGCCTGACCGGAGAGGGCTTCATCGACGCCAGCCTGTCCTGCCTGAAACACGGCGGCCGCTTCGTGGAAATGGCCAGGCGTGACATCCTGACAGAGGACGAAATGGCCGCGGCGCGCCCCGACGTCGGGTATGACATTCTCGAGCTGGACGTGCTCAAGAAGACCGACCCGGAGTGGGTGGGGAGGGTCCTGCGGGGGGTGATGCGACGAGTCGCGGCGGGCGAGCTGAAGCCGATCGTCCACAGCAGGTGGCCGTTGGCGGAGGCCGGGGCCGCACTGAGTTTCATGCGGGCGGCGCGGCACCTTGGGAAGATCGTCGTGACCACGCCGCCGGTGGAAAACGGACGCCTGCGGCCCGACCGGACCTACCTGGTCACCGGCGGTCTCGGCGGGATCGGGTGCGCCGTGGCGGGATGGCTGGCGGATCGGGGCGCCGGCGCCATCGTGCTCAACGGGCGCCGTCCCCCCGACACCGAGGCCGAAGAGACCATCCGGGAGCTTCGGGAACGTGGTGTGGACGTGCGTGTGGAACTCGCGGACGTCACCGATACCCGCGCGGTGGACGGCATTCTGTCACGAATCGACAGGGAGCTGCCCCCGCTCGGAGGCGTGATCCACAGCGTCGGCGTGTTGTCGGACGGTGCGCTGACAAACCAGGACTGGGGCCGGTTCGAGACGGTGCTCCGGCCCAAGATCCTCGGGGCCTGGCACCTGCATCGCGCGACCCTGGACCGTGACCTGGACATGTTCGTCCTCTTCTCGAGCCGCGTCGGAGTCATGGGCAATCCGGGCCAGGCCAACCACGCCGCCGCCAACGCGTTCCTCGACCAGCTCGCCGGTCACCGCAGGGCGCTCGGACTGCCGGGACAGGCCATCGCATGGGGGGCCTGGTCGGAGATTGGCGAGGCGGCGGAACAGCGGGAGCGGATCGACCGGCAGCGCTCGGCACTCGGCGGTCGCTGGTTCACACCGGCGCAGGGACTGAAGGCCTTCGACCGGTTGGTGCGCGAGGACGTCACGCACTCCGTCGTGATGTCCATGGACTGGTCGGTCTTCGAAAAGGCCGTGGACGAGCGCCCGCCCCTGGTGGAGGACCTGCTTTCGGCGGCCGACGAGACCGCGGACGACGGCGCGAGCGTCCCCAGGGACCTGCTGTCGCGCGCCCGGGAAACACCCGCGTCCGAGCGCGAGAACGTCGTGGTCTCCTTCCTGCAGGGCGAGGTCCAGGCCGTCCTGCGTCTGCCATCCGCTCCCGCGCCCAAGGTCGGGTTCTTCGACCTGGGCATGGACTCGCTGATGGCCGTGGAGCTGCGCAACAGGCTCAACCGGGCGCTTGCCGGCGTCTACACGGCACCCAACACCCTCGTCTTCGACTATCCGGACATCGCCACCCTCGCCGCACACCTGGTCGAGGAGCTCGTCGATGACGGCGGGGCGAGCGCGCCTCAGCCTCAACCGGAACCTGCGGCGCAGTCCTCTGCCGAACCGGCCGCACAGGCCCACGCCCAAGCGGCAGTGCAATCCGACGACGATGCGATCGCGATCGTGGGCATGGCGTGCCGCTTCCCCGACGCCCCCGATCTCGCTGCGTACTGGCGTCTCCTCGACGACGCAAAGGACCTGGTGACCGACGGACGCCGGGATGCGGGTCCCTGGAACGGCGTCGCCGGCAACCCCGGCGAGGGCGACCGCTTCTCACGGCGCGGAGCGTTTCTCGAGGACATCGACAAGTTCGACGCCAGGTTCTTCGGGATTCGGCCGATCGAAGCACGCATGATGGATCCCCGCCAGCGGCTACTGCTGGAAACCACCTGGCACGCCCTGGAAGACGCGGGCGTGGACCCCGAACGGCTGAAGGGCAGCCGCACCGGCGTCTATGTCGGAACCGGCAACGGTGACTACCGGGATGTTGTCGTCGCGGGCGGCGAGACCCACGGATACCTCGGCACCACCATCAGCGTCACCGCGGGGAGGATCTCGTTCGCGCTGGGCCTCACCGGCCCGGCGGTCCCACTGGACCTCGCATGCGCGTCGTCGCTGGCGGCCGTTCACCAGGCGGCTTCCGCGCTGCGGCAGGGCGAGGTCGATTCGGCACTTGTCGGAGGCGTCAACGCGATCCTGTCGTCGGAGATCACGACCTTCATGAGAGAGGCCGGCATGCTGTCCACACAGGGCCGCTGCAGCACCTTCGACGCGGCGGCGGATGGATTCGTGCGCGGCGAAGGGTGCGGCGTGGTCGTGCTGAAGCGCCTGACCGAGGCCAGGGAGGACGGCGACCGCATCTGGGGCGTCATTCGGGGATCCGCGGTCAACCAGAACGGGACCAGCGCCGGGTTGACGGTTCCGAACGGGCCGGCCCAGGAGCGCGTGATCGAGGACGCGCTGGCCGTTGCCGGAGTCCAGCCCGCCGAGGTCGACTACCTCGAGGCCCACGGGGCGGGATCGGACCTGGGAGATCCGATCGAAGTACGCGCCGCAGCGGCCGTGTACGGGCGCGGGCGGGATCCCGGCCACCCCCTGCTGATCGGTTCCGTGAAGACGAACATCGGACACTCGGAGGCTGCCGCGGGCGTGGCCAGCCTGATCAAGGCCGTCCTGGCCATGAACGAGGGCCGGATCCCCAGGCAGTTGCACTTCCACGACCCCAGCCCGCACCTCGAGTGGGACCGTCTTCCGGTGCGGGTGACCGACGAAGTCACGGAATGGCCGTCCCACCCCGATCGTCCCCCGCGGGCCGGTGTCAGTTCGTTCGGGATCTCCGGCACCAACTCCCACGTCGTGGTGGAAGGGAATCGTGCGCCCGAAGACGGCTCCGCGCCGCCCGGTGACCTGGCATCGCCCGCCGGCTCCCCGCAGACCGTCGCGGTCGCGCTCCCCGGCCGTGCGGCCGCCCTGCAGGCACCCGTCGGCGATTTCAGCCCGCGTGCGGCCCGCGTCCTGCCGCTGTCCGCCAAGTCCCCGCCGGCACTCGGTCAACTTGCAGGGCGCTATCTGGCCTGGCTGGACCAGTGTCATGCCAATGGGTCTGCCGAAGACGCCGCGTCCGCCTCGGTGCTCGCGGACATGGCGTGGACGGCCGGCATCGGCCGGAGCCACTTCGCCCACAGGGCCGGCGTCGTCTTCCGCGACCGTGCGTCGCTCCGCGACGGCCTGCGCCTCGTCGCCGCGAAGGCCGATCCGGCCGGATCGCGGCCCGTCCACCCCGCATCGGGCACCCCGCCCAGACTTGCATTCGTCTACACCGGCGAAGGAAGCGGGCACGAGGGCATGGGCCGGGACCTCTACGATCGCGAACCGGTCGTGCGGGCCATGCTGGACCGATGCGACGCGGTCCTGAGGGACGAAAGGGACGGAGCATCGCTGCTCGACGTCATGTTCGGCCGCCCGGGCGCGGGCGGCACCCTCCGCGCGCCGGAGTGGGCACAGCCCGCCGTCTACGCGCTGGCAACCGCCGTGACGGCGCTGTGGGCCAGCGTCGGAATCCGTCCAGGCGTGGTCACGGGACACGGAGCCGGAGAGCTGGCCGCGGCGTGGGCCGCCGACGTGTTCACGCTGGAGGACGGGCTTCGATTGGCCTCGGCACGAGGAACGGATCTTGCCCGCCCCAGGGCGCGCATGGCCGCCGCAATGCAGTCTGACGGACCGTCGGAGGACCCCCTGGCCGATCTCGAAGCGGCGTTGCAGGAGGTCGAGTTCTCGCCTCCCACGCTATCGTTCCTCAGCCAGGTCACGGGGCAGAGGCTGGACCCCGCAACGGCACCCGACCTCGACCATTGGCGCGCGCACGCTCGCGCTGGCCAGCCGTCCGACCACCTTGCCGACAAGCTGGCTGCGCTGGACGTCGACATGGTCCTGGAGATCGGTACGCATTCGGTCGGGAGGCCGACCCCGCAGAGCGCCTGGCCGGAGCCGGCGGAGGCGTCGCACCCCACGTTCGCCGAGTCCGTGGCAAGAGCCTACGAAGCCGGTGTCGAGGTTTCGTTCAACGGATTGTTCGCCGGGGAAACGCGGCGCCGGATATCGCTCCCGGCCTACCCGTTCGAGCGAAGGCGTCACTGGATCGAAGTGGACGGCTGAGATCGAAGTGGACGGCTGAGCGCTCGGAACACTCAGATCAGCCGTTTTTCCTCCAAGTACCCGCGCATGGTCTCTACGCATTCCTCAGGCTTCTCCAACTGCAGGAAATGCGTCGTCTCCGGGATGAAGTCGTAGTCGATGCTCTGAATGTGACTGAGGTTGAACGTGGGCAGATACGCGAAGGTCGACGTGGGGTCGGAACCGATCACCTTCGTTGGACACGGGAGGTTTCCGAAGTCCACCAGGAAGGCGTAGGTCCGTATGTACGCGATGATCTGCGCTTCGTACTCCCGGGGGCACCGAAGCTCGAAGCCGTCTTCCCCGGGAGATTCGGTCAGAACGGTTCTGGCCATGAGGTCGGAAGCGCCGGGAACTGCCCGCAGCAGCAGCGGCAGGTAGCTCATGAGATCGGCAAAGTCGCTTCGGTGGCGGAATCGATGGGTGCGTAGCCGTGTCAACCCGGCGGAACGGTCGGCCAGCGCGTCGTAGTCCGGGTCGCCCGGACCGGGCCTGTACAGGGGCGGATCGAACAGGACCCAGGCGGACAGGGTCCCGCTGCGCCCCTCGGAAAGCTCAGGCGACAGCAGCGTGGTCAGCGCCGACAGGGAATGGAACACGCCGATCGTCGGCCGATCCCCGTATTTCGCCGCCACCGCATCGATCACCTGCTCCTGATCCCGGACCAGATTGGGCACATTGTGTTCGTCGCGATCACCGACCTCGTTCCACCCGTGGTTTCTCAGGTCGTAGACGAACAGATCGAAGTCGTCGACAAGCAGCGACCAGAAGGGGTAGTAGAGATCGATCGCAAGCCCGTTGCCGTGGCACAGCAGAAGCCGGGGCCCGGCGGGATTCCCGTGCCGGCGCACGATCGTGACGCTGCCGTCAGCGTGACGAACACGGCACAGCGAATGCGGCTGGGGTACCTCCCACACGGCTCGCGAACTCACACCCCGGCAACCCCTCTGGTTCCTGCGGTCAGAACTGGAAACTGCCCGACCCCCGGGAGGGGCGGTCGAGCAGCGGCAGGGTCAGCCCATCTTCGAATCGAGGTGCGCGACCAGCTTGCCGAAGGTTGTAATCTTGCCGCAGTCCTCGGGCGGAATCGATACGTTGAACTCGCGCTCAACGATCCGCATGAAGGCCACCGCATCCAGTGAGGAGACTCCTGAATCGGCGAAGCCTCCGTCAAGGCTCGGTTCGTGACCCAGATCCAGGTGTTGATCGATCAGTGCTCTCAGTCGGCTCTCGGTTCCGGCCATCGGTAGCTGGTCCTCAGGTGTTGGGAATTGTGTCGGGAAATTGGACGATCCGAAAAGTCAGTCGGTAAAATAGTGCCGTGCCCGGATACCAAAGTCAAGAATCCAAAGTCAGGAATCCGGAATTCCCCAAAACGGCCGAGCAAGGTCCCATGACCCCGACACCCACCGCATCGCCTGCTGCCGGCCCCACCGTCCGCTACCAGCCCGACGAGACGCCGCCGCCCGGGCTCGCGGCAGGCGTGGGACTGCAGCTGGCGGTGCTCAACATCGCCGCCGTGATGCTGATCCCGATGGTCGTGATGCGGGCTGCCGGGATGTCGGACACCTACCTGGCATGGGCCGTGCTCGCCTCGGTGACCGTGTGCGGCCTGACGACGGTGATCCAGGCGTTTCGCGCCGGCCGCATCGGCACCGGACACGTGATGGTCATGGGCACCTCCGGGGCGTTCATCCCGGCCTCGATCATGGCACTGGTCGAGGGCGGCCCCGCCCTGCTGGCCACCCTTGTCGTGGTCTCGGCGCTGGTCCCGCTGGTGCTCTCGTGGCGACTGTCCCTGTTCCAGCGGATCCTGACCCCCGCCGTCTCCGGGACCGTGATCATGCTCATCCCGGTCACGGTGCTGCCGTTCATCTCCGGCCTCCTCTCCGGGACCCAGGAGGGCGCAAGCGCAACCGGTGCGCCGCTCAGCTTCCTGGTGACCGTCATCGTCATCGGCGGCCTGGCCCTGAAGGCCACCGGCCCCCTGAAGCTCTGGGCACCCGTCATCGGCGTGGTCGCAGGCTCGGTGATCGCGGCCCAACACGGCCTCTATGACCTTCAGCGCGTCGGCGCGGCCGCGTGGATCGACCTCCCCAGGCCCAGTCCGCCCGGCCTCGACCTACGCCTCGGCCCCGCCTTCTGGACGCTTCTCCCCTCCTTCCTGCTCGTGGCCGTGATCGCCGCCGTTCGCACGATGAGCAGCGCGGTGGCGGTTCAGCGCGTGTCGTGGCGCCGGAAGGACCGGGCGATCGACTTCCGCGCCGTTCAGGGCGCGGTGGCGGTGGACGGCGTGGGTAATCTTCTCGCCGGGCTGGCCGGGACCGTCCCGGGCAGCGCCACCACCACCAGCGTCCCGCTGACACAGCTCACCGGCGTGGCCGCCCGGGCGGTCGGGGTCGTCGCCGGCGCGGCGTTCATCGCGCTGGCGTTTCTCCCAAAGGCGTTCGCGGCCATCCTCGCCATCCCGGACCCGGTCTTCGCCGGCTATCTCGTCATCCTGCTCGCGATGCTCTTTGCGATCGGCATGAAGATCGTCCTGCAGGACGGGCTCGGCTATCGCGACGGCCTGGTCGTCGGCATCGCCTTCCTGACCGGCGTGAGCCTGCAATACGGCGTGATCTTCCCGGAACACGTCTCGGGATTCGCGGGCGGCCTGCTCGCGAACGGCATGAACGCGGGGGGCTTCGCCGCAATCCTCATGACCCTGTTCCTGCGAGCCACGGCTCCACGCCGCAGCCGGATCGAAACCTCGGCCGACCTGTCGGAACTGGAGGCGGTCAGGGGGTTTCTGAGCGACTTCGCGGCCGAGAGCGGGTGGGGCCCGGAAATGGCCGACCGGCTCGCGGCCGCGACGGAGGAGGCGCTGCTCACGCTCGGCGAAGGGGCCGCGGGCGCCGCGGAGACCCGGCAGGACGGTCGGCGGCGACTGCTGATCGTGGCTCGCCGGGAAGCGGACAACGCGGTTCTCGACCTCCATGTCGCGCCCGTCGGCGAGAACCTCCAGGACAGGGTCGCCCTGCTCGCCGAGGTGGAGGACAAGGCGCTGGTCGAGCGAGAGGTCTCTCTGCGCCTCCTACGCCACCTGGCGTCGTCCGTGCGGCATCGACAGTACCACGACACGGACATCGTGACGGTGCGCGTGGAGGCCCGATGACCTGCACTCCGATGCACACCCTCAGACGGCGCATTCCCATCCGCAGACGGCGCATTCCCGTCCGCAGACGGCCCGTTCCCGTCCTCGGGCGCATCGTTCCCATCCTGGCTCTCGCCGCGGCCGCCTGCGGGGGTGAGGCAGCGCCTCCCGTGCCGGCGTCGGTGACGGTCGTCCCCGGCGCCCTCACCTTCGCTTCGCTGGCCGACACCGCCCGCCTCACCGCGACCGTGCGCGACGAGAACGGCGAAGTCATGCCGGCCGCCACCATCACGTGGCTCTCCCAGGACGCGGAAGTGGCCCGAATCTCCCCCTCCGGGAGCACCCCACCCGAGGGCGCCCCCTCCGTGCTGGTCACCTCCGTCGCGGACGGCAGCACGAGAATCACCGCTACCGCGGGCGGCGCGAGCGGCACCGCAACCGTGCAGGTCGAACAGGTCGCCACGACCGTCGAAGTCGCCGCGCCCATCGACTCCCTCATGGTCGGCGACTCCGTGCAGATGACCGCCCACGCAACCGATGCGGTCGGATCGGAAGTGGTCGGCGCCCTCTTCTCCTGGGAATCGAGCGACCCCGCGGTCGCCACCGTCGACGACGATGGCTGGGTGCGTGCCCGCGCCCCCGGATCGGCCGAAATCGCCGCCATTCTCGGCGAACTCCGTGCGTCGGCGGCCCTGACCCTGTTGCCGCTGCCCGAACGCACGGTTCTCCAGGCGATCTACGAGGCAGGCGGTGGAGCACTGTGGAAGGACAACACCAACTGGCTCACCGACGCTCCGCTCGCCGAATGGTTCGGGGTCCACCTGAACGAAGACGGCCAGGTCGTCCACTTGCTGCTCACCGACAACGGGCTCATCGGCACGATACCGCCCGAAATCGCCAGCCTCAGCCACCTGGAGTCCCTGCACATTGGACTCAACGACCTGACCGGGCCCCTGCCGCCCGAAATCGCCCACCTCAAGCGGCTCAAGTCCCTCGAGCTGACCTACAACGCGTTCGACGGCCCCATCCCGCCCGAAATCGGCAGCCTCGAGTCCCTGGAATGGCTCGGCGCGTTCGGCAACGCGTTCACCGGCGAAATCCCCCCCGAAATCGGCGACCTCGGCAAACTGGAGTCGCTGGACCTCTGCTACAATCGCCTCACCGGCCCCATCCCGCCCGAGATCGGCAACCTCGCCAGCCTGAAGCGACTCGCGCTCTGCGGCATCGACGCCAACCCCACCGAGGGCAACCGCCTGAGCGGCGAAATCCCCCCGGAAATCGGCAAGCTCACCAACCTCAGCCTGCTGAGCCTGGGGGCCAACCGCCTCACCGGCCCCATCCCGCCCGAGATCGGCAACCTGGCCGCGCTCGACTCGCTTCTGCTCTACAGCAATGAGCTGACCGCCATCCCGCCCGAGATCGGCAACCTCGAGAGCCTCCAATGGCTCGTGCTCTACGGGAACCGCCTGACCGGCTCCATTCCGCCCGAAATCGGCAAATTACACAAATTGCGTATTTTACACATCGGCTGGGGATGGGCGAGCGGCCGCAACCTGCTCACCGGCTCCATTCCGCCGGAAATCGGCAACCTCACCGGCCTCCAGCACGTGGACCTGGGCGGCAATCAGCTCTCCGGGCCCATCCCGCCGGAGATCGGCAACCTCCGCTCGCTGACCAACCTCGAACTGGGCTCGAACGCGCTCGATGGGCCCATCCCGGCCGAGATCGGCAACCTGACCCGCCTGACCTCGTTCGCCGCCTGCCCGAACAGCCTGGAGGGACGGATCCCGCCCGAGTTCGGCAAGCTCGGACGGCTGACCCAGCTCTTCCTCTGCAGCAACGAGTTCTCCGGTCCGATGCCCCCGGAGCTCGGCGAACTGCACAGTCTCCGCCAGCTCATCGTAGTCGGCAACCGCCTGACCTCGGCGGTCCCGGGGTCGATGGTCTCGCTCCGCCGCCTCCGCGAGTTCTACTGGCAGAACAACGACGGACTGTGCGTGCCGGTGCTCTCGGAATTCGACTCCTGGCTCGCCGGCATCCCCTCCCACCGCGGCGACCGCTGCGCTCCCGCATCGGCACAGGCGACCGAGTCGACAACGTCCGTCGGCCCTCTGCGCACGGGCGGCCCTCTGCGCACGGGCGACCCTCTGCGCACGGGTCCGCGTATGCATGTGACCAGAGAGCGGCCCCTGTCGCCCCGCCCCGTCGCGGACCTTCTCCGCCGCCGGTAGTGTATCAGGGGCGGAGGAATACCGACTTCACCACCCAGCCCGCTGGACATTCAATGGCTGCCTTGCCCAGCACCTTGCCCAGCACCTTGCCGACCGCCACTGCGTTCGCGGCTGCCATCGCGGCTGCCCTCCTCGTCTCCTTTTCCACCGCATTTGCGCAGACCGACCCCGACGACGACATCTCGTTCCACCTGGTGGGCCAGGTCGTCGACAATGCCACAGGCGCACCGGTGCCCGGCGCCCGGGTGTCCGTCGCGGCGTCCGAGTGGATGTCCGTGACCAACTCGGAAGGGCGCTTCATCCTGCATGGCCTGCGCCCCGGACCGCACCGGGTGTCGGTCGAGCAGCTGGGCTACCACACGCTTGTCGCCCAGGTGCATGCCGGGACGGAGACAGCTCCGCTGCGGCTCGGGATCGAACCGGACCCCATCGTTCTCGAGGGCCTCGAGGTGGTCGGCCGGCGTTTCGAGAGACGGCGGCGCGCCACAGGCCTGAGGGTCAGCGAGTTCGGCCAGCACGACCTGGCGGCCAGCAGCAGTCGCTCGGCGGCCGAAATGCTGGAGGAGCGCATTCCGGTCCAGCGGACCCGGTGCGACGATGGGGCGTTCGAGTGCGTTTTCTCACGCGGCGGACGGATGCGTCCCACCGTCTGCATCGACGAAACCCCGACGATCGATGGCTGGAACGCCCTCGCGGCGTACCGTCCCCAGGATTTCCATATGATCGAGGTCTACGGGCGAGCCAGTCTGGTCCGCGCCTACACCCACCATTTCATGGAGCGCGCTGCCCGGATCCGGTTTCTGCCGACTGCGGTGGGCTCCTGCTAGCGCCGCGCATCTCCGCCGCGCGGGCGTGCGCCTCGAGCCCTTCCATGCGGGCGAGCGCGGCCGCGTCCCTAGCCAGCAGGTCGCGCTCCGGGCCCGGTTCCAGCCGGAGCCAGGTGGGCCGCCGAAGGAAGGACAGCACGGACAGGCCGCCGGTGAATCGCGCCGTGCCTCCCGTCGGGAGCGTGTGGTTGGGCCCTGCGCCGTAGTCGCCGAAGACTTCCGCGACGGATTCGTCGACGAACAGCGACCCGAATGTGGTCAGCGTCTCCGCCCACGCTTCGGCGCGGCTCCCGTGAAGCTGCAGGTGTTCGGGTGCGAGATCCTCGCAGCTGCGCAGGGCGGCGGCTTCAGGGGCCACCACGGCAAAGCCGTTCTTGAGGGCGGCGATCGCCGTCTCGGCGGTGGGCAGGCCGGCCAGTTGCCGGTCGAGCTCGCGTTCCACGCCCCCGACCAGGTTCGCGGACGTCGTGATGAGGACCGGTAGCGCGGCGGAGTCGTGCTCGGCCTGCGCCAGCAGGTCGGCCGCGATAAGGGCGGGGTCGCCTTCCTCGTCCGAGAGGACGGCCAGCTCGGAGGGGCCGGCCAGCAGGTCGATGCCGACCACGCCCGACAGGAGGAGCTTCGCGGCGGTCACCCACTGGTTTCCGGGCCCGACGACGACATCGCATCGCGGCACGGGGCCGACGCCGTACGCCATGGCCGCCACGGCCTGCGCCCCTCCCACGCACAGCAGCCCATCCACCCCCGCCACCACCCCCGCCGCCATCACCTCGCGGGACGGTCTCGGCGAGGCCAGCCACACCTCGTGCACCCCGGCCACCCTGGCCGTCACGGCCGTCATGAGCACGGACGACGGCAGGGGGAACCGCCCGCCCGGGGCGTAGCACCCCGCCACCCGCACGGGCACCACGCGGTCGCCGGCCGTCCCCCCCTCGACCGGCACGGACACGGGCGCGGCCGCCGCCATCTGGGCGCGCGCGAAGTGCTCGATCCGGCCGGCGGCGCGCTTGAGCACGTCGCGATCCGCCCGCGGCAGTGAATCCAGGGCAGCCTCCATCTCGCGGGGAGTCCTGACCAGCACCCCGCCGGCTTCGATACCGTCCCACCGCTCCGCGAATTCGCGCAGCGCCTCCTCTCCACCCTTGCGCACCGCTTCGACGATCTCCAGCACGGCCGGGATGATCCCGGGCGGCACGGCAGGCTGGCGGGCGCGGCCCACGTCGGCTGCGGCAACTCGTCTCAAGCGCACGCGCGGCGGCCCATCAGCCGCCCGATCGTCACGCACGGCCCGGCCGCTTCGGCTCCGACGCCACCCTGCGCCTGACCGTGAGGCTTCTCCGGTCCAGCTCCCGCTCCACATCGGCCAGACTGGCCCCGGCGCGCTCCAGCGCCACCGTCAGGAAGTACATCACGTCCGCGGCCTCCTCGACGACGCGGTCGGCGACGACCTCCCCGCTCGGCTCGGCACCCGCCGCCTCCCCCAGTTCGCCGGCCTCTTCCACGAGCTTGCCGCGCAGGAACGCACCGTCCTCGAGCAGCCGCCCCGTCAGCGACCCGGGCACCGCCCGGGCCCGCCGCGACTTCACGGTCCGCTCCAGCTTCCGGAGCCCCCGCGCCGGACCGAAGCACGTCCAGTCGCCCTGGTGGCAGAACCCGCCGCCCGCCTGCCGCACGACGAACCGCAGGGCATCGCGGTCGCAGTCGGCCTCGATGCCGAGCAGCGCCTGGGTCGCGCCCGAGGTGGCACCCTTGCGCCACAGCCCGCGCGTGCGCGAATGATACACGCCAATGCCCTCGTCGATCGCGGTGCGGATGCTCTCCGGACCGGACCAGACGAGGCCCAGCGCGCCACCGCGCTCGTCGCACACGACCGTTGGCCAGAGCCCGTCGGCCCGCTCGCTGCGCAGCGGGGCCGTGAACGCCTCGGCCAGTCCGAGGTGGCCGCGGTACAGCGCCATCCCCACCTGGGCATCGGCGCCCGAACGGTCCAGCCACGCAATCTCCTCCGCGGTAGTGATGCCTCCCGCGACGGTCAGGCGTGAGGTGCCCGCGGCTTCCACCAAGGGCGCAATCTGGTCCCGGGGAAAGCCGCCCTCCTTGCCCTCGCCCTCGACGAAGGTCACGAGGAAGCTCCCCGCGAGGCCGCTCAGTTCGCGCATGCCCTCGTAGACGGTGCGGCCGGTGCGCCTGGTCCACCCCTTGACCACGACCTCGCCCTCCCACGCGTCCAGTGCGGCCACGACCCGGTCGCGCGGCAGCCCTTCCAGCACCTCCGGTACGGCCGCCGTGCCCAGCACCACCTTCACGGCGCCCCGATCGAGCCAATCGAGCGCCGCATCGCGGTCGCGGATGCCGCCCCCCACCCGGCACGGCGCGATCGCGCACAGTTCTTCCATGACGGCCGCGTTGGACCCCCGCCCCAGCGCGGCATCGAGATCCACCACCGCGACCTCGCCCACCCGGCCGAAGCGCTCGGCGAGCGGCCGCGGATCGCCTGCTTCCAGCACCTTGCGGCGGCCCTGCACCAACTGCACGGCCTGACCGTCCATGAGGTCGATCGAGGGAATGATCACAATGCGTCCTCCCGGGCCGATGCGCTTTCCCCGATCCGGCCCGCGGCCCGCGCCAACCCGCGCGCTTCGGAGTACCCGGGCCGCACCGACACCCCGAGCCCGGCCAGCGCCCGCTTGACCTCCTCCACCGTCCAGTTCCGCTGGTGGAAGATCGACGCCGCCAGCACGGCATCGGCCCCGGCGCGAACCGCGTCGGCCATGTGTTCGGGAGAATCGGCGCCCCCCGACGCAACGATCGGCACATGCACGGCGGAACGCACCGCGCCCAGCAGGGTGAGCTCGTAGCCGCTGCGCGTGCCGTCGCGGTCGATGCTGGTCAGCAGAATCTCGCCGGCTCCGCGCTCGACCGCCTCCCGCGCCCACGCGACCGCGTCCCGCGCGACCGGTCTGGTCCCGGAAAGCACGACCACCTCGTAGCCGCTGTCCCCGCCACCCGTCCCACGTGGCCCTCCCGACTGGCCCGCTCCACTCCCGCGCCGCAGCGCGTCCAGCGAGACCACCACGCACTGCGACCCGAACCGCCCGGCCAGGTCGGTCAGCAGCGCGGGGCGCCGGAGCGCGGCGGTGTTCACGGCCACCTTGTCGGCGCCCGCCTCCAGGAGCGCCGCCGCGTCCTCGATCCCGCCGATCCCGCCCCCGACGGTCACCGGCACCGACAGCCGGGCCCGCACGGCGGCCACCGTGTCGAGACGGGTGCCGCGTCCTTCGGGGGTGGCCGTCACGTCCAGCACGACGACCTCGTCCGCTCCCTGCTCCTCGTAGGCCAGGGACAGCGCGGCCGGGTCGCCCTGATCCTCCAGACCCTGGAACCGGACCCCCTTCACGACCCGTCCGTCTCGGACATCGAGGCAGGGGATGATGCGAACGGGGAGCACGGGTCAGGCCTCCAGCCAGCGCGTCAGGAGCGCCTTGCCGTAGTCGCCCGACAGTTCGGGGTGGAACTGGCAGCCGACCACGGGGCCGCGCTCCACCGCCGCCAGAAAGCGGCCGGCGTACTCGCACCAGACGGGCAGCCAGCCGTCCGGGGCGGTCGCGAGTCGATAGGAGTTGGCGAAGTAGGCGTAGCCGCGCGGCACGATCTCGCACCGGTCGTCCGGGGTCACCAGGTTCCACCCCATCTGCGGGACTCGCCAGCCTTCCTCCCCGCTCTCGTAGCCGTCCACCACCCCGTCGAACACGCCGAGACCGGCGACGCCCGGCGCCTCCTCGCTGCCGGTCGCCATCAACTGCATGCCGAGGCAGATGCCGAGGGTGGGCCGGCC
Organism: Longimicrobiales bacterium; assembly: GCA_965116905.1. GTDB lineage: Bacteria > Gemmatimonadota > Gemmatimonadetes > Longimicrobiales > Gaopeijiaceae > Bin94. The sequence goes on from OZ220732.1 coordinate 202,244, forward strand.
CCGCTCGATGCGTTCCCGCAGGGCATCCTCCAGACCGTGCGCCGCAATGGCGCGCTGGGCCGCGGCGAAGGCGCCCACCCCCGGAAGCACCAGCCGTTCTGCCGCGGCCACATCGCCGGCGTCGTCGGTCGCGCGAACGCGGCATCCCAGGCGCTCGAATCCCGTCAGGACCGAGGCCAGGTTGGCGGTGCTGGTGCGAACGACGGTGACCGCAGGGTGCCGTGGCGTCACAGGACCCCCTTCGTGGACGGCACATCGTCACCGCCGGCCGGCGCCAGCGCGGCCTTCAACGCCAGCGCCACAGCCTTGAAGCACGCCTCGATCCGGTGGTGGTCGTTGGCGCCCCGGATCACATCGACATGCAGCGTCAGGCCGGCGGTCTGGGCGAAGGACTGGAAGAAGTGCGGCACCATCTCGCACGACAGCGCGCCCACGCGATCCCGCCGGAGATCGAGTTCGCCGGCGAAGAACGGGCGGCCCGAGACGTCGACGACGGCGCGCGCAAGCGCCTCGTCCAGGGGCGCATACGCGTGCCCGAAGCGCACGATGCCGCCGCGGCGATCGCCCAGCGCCCGCGCCACAGCCTGACCCAGCGCCAGTCCGGTGTCTTCGACGGTATGGTGGTCGTCGACCTCCAGGTCGCCGTCGCAGGTCAGTTCCAGCCCCCACCCCGCGTGGAAGGCCAGCGCGTGCAACATGTGATCGAAGAAGCCGATCCCGGTCTCCACCCGGACGGTGGCAGGCCCCGCCTCACGCCCGTCCAGGTCGAGGCGCACCTCGACCCTGGTCTCGCCGGTCTCGCGTCGGACGCGCGCAACTCGCGCCCGTTCGCTTGCGGAAACCGCTCCGCCGTCTCCGCCTCTGCCTGAGTCACCCATCGAACAATCCTCCGAAATCGCTGTCAGCCTTGACGACACGGGCGGCCCCCGCGTCCTCGAGCGCGGTCCACAGGGCCGCCGCCGCCTCCTCGGGCTGTCCCGGCGGCACGACCCCCACCGGCACCACCCCCGCCCCCACCGCCGCCCTCACGTCGTCGGGGGTGTCGCCCAGCATCCACGCGGTCCGCGCGTCGAGCTGCTCCAGCGCGCCTCGCACGGGTGCCGGATCGGGCTTGAGCGGCGCGTCTTCACGGCAGACCACCGCACTGAAACATCCCCGCACCCCCTGCTCACGCAGGAAGCGCAGGGCGTCGGAGCGCGGCCTCCCGGTCACGATGCCCAGCCTGTACGACCGCGCGAGCCGTTCGAGCAGCTCACGCGACGGGATCAGCGTCTCGTGGCGGCGCAGCCCCGGCGCATCGTCGGTGCCCTGGTAGATCTCCTCGAAGCGCGCCGTCACCTCTTTCAGCGAGGCGTCAACCCCCGCGCCGGCCAGCACCCCGTGCGTCACCGCCCAGTCGTCGTTGGCGCGCCCGGCGGCCTTCACGGCGCTGATCACGTCGTGTCCGGCCTCCACGCCAAACGACGCGCACGTCCGCACGATCGTCTCCCGGTACGACCGCCGCACGTCGGCCAGCACGCCGTCCATGTCGAAGAGCAGCGCGTCCGGCCGCTCCAGGCACCCCAGCGCCTGCTCCACACGGCGGAACTCCGCGTCGTCCCGCGGCACCGTGATCCGCACGTACTCCGGCAGGTGCGTGAAGTAGCGCACCAGCACCCCCTGCGCGGCCATGCCACGCAGGATCCAGCGCGCGTCCGGAAACGACGAGAACACGAAGTTCGTCTGCGACGGCTGCGGTACCCCGCCGATCCCCCGGATCACCTCGGCCAGCCGTTTCCGCCGCTCCCGCACGTAGTCGACGAATCCCCGCATCTCGTCCACGCCGTTCTCCAGCCGGTCCAGCGCGATCGCGATCGACGGTCCGGTCAGCGCGTACGGTCCCCCGTAACCGCGCAGCACGTCGATCCGCTCCTTCGCGCCGACCGCGAAGCCCACACGCAGCCCCGCCAGCCCCCACGACTTCGACATCGTGCGGATCATCACCACGCGCGGGATCTCGAGGAGTGCCGCGGTGTGATCCTCGTCCGCGAACTCCGCATATGCCGAGTCCACCAGGAGCACCACTTCGGGCGGCAGCGCGTCGGCCAGCCGCAGCAACTCGCGTGTCGTGAACGCCCGGCCCGTCGGGTTGTCCGGCGTCAGCACCGCCACCACACCCGTCGTCTCGTTCACCTCGGACAGAATCTCGTCGTGGGGCAGCGTCCCCCACTCGTACTCGACCGGAACAAGCCGCCCCTTCGCCATGCGCGCGCACGCCGGAATCATCTCGAAGGTGGGTGTGGGGAAGACCATCTCCCGGTCTGGACCCAGAAACGCCCGGAAAACCCGGTCGATGGCGTCGTCCCCGCCGGTCGTGACCAGCACGTTGGCGGGATCGGTGCCGAGGTACGCCGCGTAGGCCTCCTCCAGCGGCCTGGGGTCCGCGTACTTGCGCAGAATCCCGGGCCCGATCCGTTCCAGCACGTCGAAGCACTCCCGCGGAGGCGGTTCGCCCTCGTTCATGCTGAGGTCGATGACGTCCCGCATGGCTCCCTTCATGGCCCCGCTCATGGCACGATCTGCTGCGGTTCCGACACGACCAGATCGGTGCCGCCCCGCGCCTTCACCTCGAGCAGGAGCGCCGGCAGCGCCGTCCTGGGCACCGCCGCGCGCACCGCATACCCGCTCTCGCCGTGCAGCCGCGACACCGTGGGCTCGCGCATGCAGGGCAGAACCGAGATGACCCGCTCGAAGTCCTCTTCCGACACGTTCAGCTCGAGCATCACCCGCCGCCGCGCCTCCAGAACCGACTTGAGGAGGAGGACGAGGTCGTCGATCCGGGCCCGGCTCGCCGGGTCGTCAAGGGCTGCGGGATTGGCGTAGAGACGGGTCGAGGAGAGCATCAGCGTATCCGCGACGACAAGGCCGTTTCCGCGCAGTGTCGCTCCCGTTGCGGTGTTGTCGACGATGAGGTCCGCGTCCTCGGGCGGGAACACCTCGGTGGCCCCGTAGGACCGCACCACATCGGCCTCGAAGGGCTGGTCCGCCGCCCACTCCCTCACCAGCCGCACGTACTCGGTCGCCACGACCAGGCGGCGGCCGGCCGGAAACGCTCCGCCGTCGAGCAGCGACTCGGGCGCCGCCGCGACGACCTTCACCGGGTCGAGCGCGGTGTCGAGCAGTTCGACCAGGTCGGCGTCCAGCTCGGCCACCCAGTCCGCGCCGGCGAAACCGATGTCGCGGGACCCGGCATCGAGCATCTTCACCACGTTCTGCGGCTTGAGCAGCTTGGCCTCGAAGCCGGGCCACGAGAGCACAGGCCGATAGTTGCGCGACCCCAGGTGGACGTCGATCCCGGCCTCGGCCAGCAGCGCGAAGACCCCGCCCTGCATGTGCCCCTTGGGCAGGCCGATGTGGATCGGGGGGCAAGCTGCAGCACTCATTTCCGGTTTTCGTCTCCTCGCCGGCCTGCCCCGGAACCGGCCGGCGCACAAAAAAGCGCCGACCCCCCCGAGGAAGCCGGCGTTTGGGTATCCCGTGCTTTCGTACGGCTACACCGTCACGCGGCCGCCTCTCCCAGGTGGCCGTGATGATGATGCGTGGCGTAGCAGACACAGGTATTCATAGGGCCCTAATTGTCACAAGGACCGCCGCTGGATGTCAAGCGGACCCACCGGAGCCCGCGCCGGATACGGAGCCCGCGCGTCGGATACGGGGCCGCACCGGATACGGGCAGCCGCGTCGCCCCGGGTCGAGGGCCGCGTCCTGATCCCGGCCGCGTCCCTTGATCGTATACTATATAATTATATACATTAGATTATGGATACTTTATGTTGAATACCTCTCTCCCATGAAACCAATCCAGGTCACGTTCGACGAGACGCTGCTTGCCAGGCTGGACCGGCATCCCATGGTCCGTGAGCGCGGGCGGTCCGCGGTCCTGCGCAAGGCCGCCGCGGACTTCCTGAAGCGCCAGGAGGCCGAGGAGATCGACCGCCTGTACCGTGCCGGCTACGCCAACGCCGCCAGGGGCGACTGCGAACTGAGGGACCGGCCCGGAGAGCTCGAGGACTGGGCCGCCCAGGGAGTGTGGCCCGGAGAATGAACGGCCGGCCACGAAGAGGCGAAGTCTGGCTGTATGCCTTCAAACCGCCGGACAAGCGGCGCCCTGTAGTCGTATTGACACGTGAATCCGTGCTTCCGCTTCTCCGCACGGCCATGGTGGCGCCGGTGACCTCGACGATCCGCGGTCTGCCCAGCGAGGTGCGGGTGGGGGTCGCCGAGGGTCTCAAGCGCGACTCAGTGGTGAACCTCGACTGGGTGCAGACGGTCGAGCAGCGGCGCCTGAAGCACTACATGGGGTCTCTCGACGACGACAGGATGGCTCAGGTCTGCCGCGCACTCGCGGTCGCCACGGGTTGCGACTAGCTTCGTCCCAACCGACACCCCACGCGCACACCCCCCAACCCCATGCGCCCATGAAGATCCCGCGCTCCCACTACCTCCCCCGCACGCGCAACGGTCGGATCGCGACCGTAGCCTTCATCGTGGCGATGGCGCTGGCCCAGCCGCCGATCGTCCACGGCCTGGTCAACCGGACCGAGCCCTGGATCCTGGGGATGCCCTTCATCTTCGCGTACCTGCTCGCCGCGTACATGGTGGGCATTGCGGTTCTCATCTGGGCGCACCGGAAGGGGCTGTAGATGGAACCCTGGGTCGTCTCAACCGGGCTGATCTTCATCTACCTGATCGCGACCATCGTGATCGGGGTCCTGGCCAACCGGAAGGGCACGGCGAACATGGAGGACTTCTTCCTCTATGGACGCCAGGCCGGGTTCATCGTGCTGTACCTGACGGTGGTGGCCACGTTTCACTCCGCGTTCGCGTTTCTCGGCTCCGGCGGGTTCTTCTATACCCACGGGATCGGGTTCTGGATGGCGGGCACGTGGACCGTGCTGGTGGGCGCGATCACCTACACGCTCGGGACGCGGATCTGGGTGCTGGGCAAGAAGTTCGGCCATATCACGCCCGCAGACCTGATCGCCGACTTCTACGAGAGCGAGACGGTGAGGGTGATCGTGGCGCTGGTGTCCGTAGTCTTCACCCTGATCTACATCCAGGTGCAGGCGCAGGGGCTGGGCATCATCCTGTCCGTCGCGACCGGGGACCGAATACCGTTCGCGTGGGCGTCGGGTCTGCTTCTGGTCGTGGCCGCCGGGTACCTCATGGTAGGGGGATTGAGGGCCGTCTACTGGACCGACGTCATCCAGGGGATCTGGATGTACATCGCCGTGTGGGCGGGAAGCCTGCTCCTGACCTACAAGCTCTTCGGCGGGCCCGTCGCACTCTGGCGGAGGCTGGCCGCCGAGCGTCCGGACCTGCTCTCGCTGCCCGGCCCGGAGGGATTCTTCACGCCGGGGGTCTGGGTGGGCATGACCGTCGCGCTCTCCTTCGGGATCATCCTCCAGCCGCACATGATGATCCGGTACTTCACGGCGGCGTCGGACAAGACCATGAAGCTGCTGGGCGCCACCACCCCGATCTACCTGATGACGCTCTTCATACCGGCCGCGTTCGTCGGCCTCGGCGGGGCGCTCATCCTGCCCGAGCTGGAGACGGCCGATCGCATCTTCCCGGAACTGCTGACCGCCTACGCTCCCGCGTGGCTCACCGGACTGATCCTGGCCGGCGCGACGGCGGCCGCGATGTCCACCCTGGACTCGATTCTGCACTCCAACATGACCGTGCTGACGCGTGACGTGTACCAGCGCTACGTCGCCCGCGGCCGCAGCGACCGGCACTACCTTGCCTTCGGGCGCTGGCTGGTGGTAGCGCTGCTCGGCGTCGGCTGGGTGCTTACCGTGTACAACTTCGACTTCCTCGTGACGCTGGTGACGCTGTCCGGAGTGGGCGCGCTGCAGCTGCTGCCGGCTGTACTTGGTGTGTGCTATCCCGGACGCCGCCTCACGACCTCCGCAGGGGTGATCGCGGGAATCTGCACGGGCCTTCTCACCGTCTACCTGACCCAGGTGGTTTGGCCGCAACCCCTCGGCATCCATGCCGCGCTGTGGTCGCTGGTGGCCAACTTCGCGGTCACGGTTGGGGTGTCGCGCTTCACGCGCCCGCCATCGGACGCGACCGTCGAGAGGGTCCACGGCGAGGTGGAGCGCTTCGTGTACGGCGACTGAGCCCGGCGCGTCAACCCGCGTCGACGCCCGGGACAGGGGCTTCGATCACCGAAAAATCCAACTCCGGCCCCGTCGTATCGCCGAACGGGGGCGCTTGACGGGCGCGCTGAGTCCCAAAAATCGAAATTTGGGCTCAAAATCGTATACACAAGCTTGCGCACTCTTGCGCACCGGAGGTGCAATCCCCATTTTCGCCCCGTTCCCCAACCAGTCCACTCCAAAGAGGAGAGAACCGTGGACAAGAATTGGGTAGTAGGATCCGTTGTCGCGGGCATCGCGATGTTCGTGGTCAACCTGATCCTGGGGGCGATCAATGTCGATCTGCTGTCTGCCTCCATGGGAGCCGCGTTCACCGCGAACTCGATCGTGGGTCACCTGTTCGCAGGTGCCGTACTCGCGACGGTGCTCGGCTGGAACGGGGCCAGCGACGCCGCTGGCGCGGGCAAGGCGGGAGCGACATTCGGTGTCCTCCTGGGCCTTGCCGGCCAGATCGGTGGCATGGGCTTCGACGTCATGGGCCTCATCGGCGCCATTCTGACCGGCGCCATCGTCTACGGCGTCAGCGGTGCCGTCATGACAATGGCACCCACGGGGGGGGGCGACTAATTCATTCACGACCTCAGGGCTGGAACCGGCCCTGAGGTTCAACGACGACCGCTCTCTGAGCCGGACCGCCGCCACGGGTGCTAGGAGCCCCCGGGATGGCGGATGCGGAAGCCAGGTCCGCGATCGGCTCAGGGGGCGGTCGTGCTTATGCCAAGCCCTGCGAGGCGTCCAGTCGCCCGTCGATGTCGTATCCGGCCGCGGCCCATCCGGATGCCTGCCGCCCGCGGTCGAAGGTCACGTCGATGCGGCCCAGGCGCATGCCGCCCCAGCCGACCTGGTTCACCACCGTGAACCCCGGCCGATCCGTTCCGAAGACCACGGCTTCGTCGAGGAATGTGTGGGTGTGGCCGCCCAGGATCAGGTCGATCTCGGGCACCGCTTCCGCCATCGTCCGGTCACTCGGCCGGTTCGGATCTGCATAGGCATACCCGAGGTGTGACAGGCAGATCACCAGCGAACATCCCTGCTCCCGCAGCTCGCGGCAGGCGGTGCGCGCCGCCTGGACCGGGTCGGTGTACCGCACGCCTTCGTGCAGGCTGGCGAGCACGAGCTTCTCGAAAGCGATGCCCAGCCCGAAGATTCCCACCTTGACACCGTCGAATTCTCGTACTGTGTATGGCCGGACGTGCCCGGCCAGCGCCGACGCGCTCACATCGTAGTTGGCCGAAACGAATTCGAAGTCCGCCTCGGGGAGCATCGACACGAGCCCGTCCACTCCGTTGTCGAAGTCGTGGTTGCCCAGGGTGGCGACGTCGTAGCCCATGGCGGTCATCGCGCGGAACTCGATCTCGCCGCCGAAAAAGTTGAAATAGGGCGTCCCCTGGAAGATGTCTCCCGAATCGAGGAGCAGGACGTGCTCGTTCGCCTCGCGCACCCGGCGAATCAGCGTGGCGCGCCGAGCCGCCCCTCCCAGTCCGGAGAAGGGGCCGCCGTCCATGGGGAAGGGGTCCATGCGAGAGTGCGTGTCGTTGGTGTGAAGGACGACCAGGCGGAACTCGTCGTCGATCAGGGGACCGTAGCGGCGGGGGGTGCGGCTCGCCGCCCGCAGCGGCCGGGGTCCGGCCAGTCCCGCAATGCCGCCCGGACCCGCGGCGCCGGCCAGACCGGTAGCGCCGGCCAGACCCGCGGCACCCGCCAGCCCCCAAGCCCCTCCCAGACCCAGCGAACGCACAAAATCGCGGCGTTTCATCGAGTGCACTCCTCGTGTTCACTGTCCGCCGCACGGCGGACGCGTCCGTCCAGCGCGGGAGTCACGGTGTCGCGCTCGCGGAGGTATGCGACGAGGACATCCCGGATCAGCACGTCCAGGTCCTCGCGCCCCTGGGCGCCCGCCTCCCACAACACGGTCCAGGTGCCGCCCCCGTCCGCCAGGTAGTCGACGGTGGCAAGGCGGTAGGTGCGCTCCGGATCGATGGGCTGTCCACCCACCCGCACGTTCACGGCGTCGGCGCCGCTCAGCTCCATCGTCCAGCCCGCGACGGGTTCGCCACAGCTCTGCGCGACCTCGTCCGCCAGGCGCTCCAGCTGGGATCCCGACAGTGAGAGTACGGTGACGTAGTTCTCGAAGGGCAGCAGTTCGTATGCGTGCCGCATCAGGATCGGGCCCTCGGCGAGGGGAACCCTCAGGCCGCCGTCGTTGAGAAGAGCCATGTGTACCGGCTCGCCGGCGAGGTCCTGCGCGACATCGAGCAGCGCGTCGGCAACAAGGTTCTCCAGCGTGCCCTCGGGGTCGGCCTTCCGGAAGCCCCCCGAAGCGTGTGCGAGCACCTCGGCGAGCTGCTGTCCCAGCCGGTCCCGGTACGGGGCGATCAGCGCCTCGATGTCGGCAGCCGGTTCGAAGCTCTCGTCAACCACCGTGAAGTCGACCGGGGCCCCGGTGACCGGAAGAACGCCCGGGGGCGATTCGGGCGCGCGGTCGGCTACGGTGCAGCCGCCAGGGATGGTGACGGCGGCCCCCAGGATGGTGGCGGCTGCGAGCATCGGCGGGATCGATTTCGGCATGAGGATGCTGAACATCGCGTCATCGGGAGTTGCGCGCCACGGCGGATCCCGCATCGTTGCACAACACCCGGTGTCACCGTCATCACTCCTCTCTACCCACACGAGCTACTCCCATGTCCCTTGCCCACTCGCTTGACGGCGTTCGCGTCCTCGATCTCTCCCGTCTCCTGCCGGGACCCTTCCTCACGATGGTCCTCGCCGACCTCGGCGCCGACGTGGTCAAGGTCGAGGAGCCCCGCGTGGGCGACTACATGCGCGACTTCCCCCCGCGTGGCGAAGGCATGTCGGGCCGCTACCTGACGGTCAACCGCAACAAGCGGTCGGTGACGATGGACCTGAAGGACGATCTGGAGCGCGAGCGATTCCTGCGCATGGCCGCCCAGGCCGATGTCGTCGTCGAGAGCTTCCGGCCGGGCGTGATGGATCGGCTCGGGGTCGGCTACGAGGAGCTGCGCGAGCGCAACGCCGCCATCGTCCTGTGCTCCATCTCGGGCTACGGACAGACGGGGCCGTACCGGGACCGCGCCGGCCACGACATCAACTACCTGGCGCTGGCGGGCGTGCTCGCGATGAGCGGCGCGGCGCCCGGTGGCCCGCCCGGGATGGCGGGCGTGCAGATCGCGGACATGGCGGGTGGTGCGATGTGGGGTGCGATCGGCATCCTCGCCGCGCTGATCGAGCGGGACCGCACGGGGGTGGGGACCCACCTGGACATCTCCATGACCGAAGGCGCCCTGGCGCTCCTGGCCAGCGAGTTCGGGATCCTCGATGCGGAACCCGAGGTCCCCACGCGGGGCACCGGCCTCCTCAACGGTGGTGCGGCGCGCTACGGCGTCTACCGGACCAGCGACGGCAAGTACCTGAGCGTGGGGGCGCTGGAGCCGCAGTTTCTCGCCCGGTTGGCCGCTGCGGCGGGGCTGGAGCTGCCGCGCGGGCCCGAAGCCGCAGCGGCGCACGCCGCAGGGGCGCCGGGCGAAGACGAGTTCCGCCGCCAGCTCACAAGGGTCATCGCGTCGAAGACACGCGACGAATGGGTACGCGTGCTCGCGGACTACGATTGCTGCTGCGAGCCCGTGCTGGAGCTGGACGAGGTAGCCGACCACCCCCTGCACCGCGAGCGCGGGCTCTTCTTTGAAATCGGGGATAGCGGGGTGCCCGGGGCACTGCAGGTGCGTACGCCTCTCGGCATGCCCGCTGCCCGCCGTCCGGCCCCGGCCCTGGGCGAGCACGACGACGAGGTGTTTGAGGAGTATGGGGTGCCTGCGATACAGACGTCGTCCCGTCAATCGGGACGGTGAACCGGGCCAGAGTGCGGCCTATCCCCCCCACACCTCCTCGAACACCCGCAGGTAGTTCTCGCCCAGGAACTTGAGGATCACCTCGTCCGAGTGGCCGCGCGCGGCCAGCGCCTCCGTCAGGCGGGGCAGCTTCGAGATGTCCTCGAGGCCGGCCGGGGCCATCTCCTGGCCGTAGTGATCGCTGCCCAGCCCGATGTGGTCGGGTCCCATCACCTCCAGCGCCGTCTCGATGTCCTGCACGACGCTGTCGAGATCACGGTGCGCCACATGGATGAGGCCGAGGACGCCGCCGTTCGCCGCCAGCGCATCCAGCATCCAGCGGTCGCGGGGCAGTTCGAGGCGCGGGCGGGGCAGCTTGCCGTCCAGCAGATCCTGCGCCTCGGGCGCCGTGTCGGGGAACATGGTGGGCGTGGTGTGCGAGAGGATGACGGGATTGCGGGTGATCTCGAGGATCTCGCTGAAGCCGGCTTCGCCGATGTGCACCAGGTCGATCACGATCCCGAGCGCGTCCATCCGCCGGACGACCTCCTCGCCGAGCGCGGTCAGGCCGCCGCGCCGGTCCGCCGCCCAGCAGCCGTCGGCGAAGATGTTGCGGCGGGTGTGGGTCAGGCTCCCCGAGCGCAAGCCCAGGCGATAGTACAGGTCGAGGAAGCGCGGATCGGTGCCCAGAGCCTCGCAACCCTCGAAAGTGAGGACCAGCGCGACCTTCCCCTCCTCCTTGGCGCGGCGGATGTCCCGGACCGTCGTGGCCAGCAGCAGTTCGTCGTGGCGGCCTATCTGGTCGTGCAGATTCCACACCATTTCCATGCCTCGCCGAACCGGGTCGCGCAGCCAGTCGTCGTCGAGGTAGATCGCGCAGAGCTGGGCGGTGACGCCACCCTCGCGCCAGCGCGGCAGATCGTACTGGCCCATGGGACCGAACCAGACCGTGTGGGCACCCATGCCGAAGCGGACGAGGGGGTTGTGCTCCAGCCCCGGCGGCGGCTCCCAGTCGAGACCGGGCACCTCGACGCGGTCGCCGAGGCTCATCTTGCCCTCCGTGACTGGAATCAGGATGTCGCTGTGACCGTCTACGACGATGGCGCGGCGGTGGAGGTCGCGAGCCGCAGCGGCCGGGCGCCCCTCGGACGGATTCTCGCCGGTCATCAGGCGCCCCCCGAGCCCGGCAGTCCGCCTTCCACCACCGGCAGTTCGATACGTGACCCGTCCGCGCCGCCCCGGTACACCGTCAGGGTGGCATCGCCGTCGGCAGGCACCGCGTCGAACATGCCGGCGTCGGCACCCGCGATCGCGACCCGGATGCGGTGACCCGCGCGGACCAGTGTGGCGATGGGCCAGAGCCGGAAGCTCACCGTCGCGGCCTCGCCGGGCGGCATGGGCTCGGCGTCGGCGCGCGCGAAGGAGTGGTATGGCTCCTCACCCTCGAAATACGGGTTGGGCACGGCCTTGCGGTGGATCAGCCGCAACCCTCCCTCGGTCACGTAGCGGCTCCGGCCCTCCGGATCGACATCTTCCAGGTAGACGAAGAGCGCGCCGTCCTCCCGGTCCGACGCGAGCTTCAGCGTGATCACCGGATAGCCGGCAATCTGCAGGTCGGATTCGAGCGGCTCGGTGGTATAGGTGAGCATGCGGGCGTCCATGTCGGCGCGGTCGTCCAGGTTGAGGATCGGGGTGCCCATCTGGGCCATCCAGCGGTTGTCGGAGCCGGTGGTGACTTCCGGATCGACGGCATATTCGTCGCTGCCTTCCGTCACGGCCTCCGAATCTCCGGTCAGGCGCGCGCCCGAGTCCATGAACAGGGCTGTGGTGACGGTTCCCGCCGGCGGCCAGACCTCGGTGTCGTGGTACGCCTCCTCGCCCAGGTTGAAGAAGCGCATGGCCGGCCAATCGTCCACGCCGTTGTCGTCGCCCTTCAGGTGGTGGTCGAAGAAGAGGCGCCGCAACTCCATCTGTTCGTCCACCGAGGGTTGGGGCGGCAGAGGCGCTGCCCCCACGGAATAGGGGCTGGCGCTGTAGCCCCCGCCGTGCGTGGAGGCCAGGATGAGCACCTTCTGGGGATTCGAGAAGTGCCGGAAGCGCAGCAGCGTGCCGTCAGCGGTGCCCGCGTCCATCCAGCTGACCAGGACCAGCATCGGCACACCCGACGCCTCGATCTCGGCCTTCCAGTGGATCGGGCCGATCTCGGCCCACGCCTGGTCCCCGCCGACCACGTCGTCCCGGTACTCCGTGGCCAACACCGCCTGGAACACGTCGGGATTGGCCGCGTGTTCGGCCACGGCTGCCGCAAGCATCGAGCCGTCCTCGTCCTCGTCGACACGGGCCACGCCGGCGCCGATCACTTCCACGTTGTTGTCGTCCATGTGACCCACCAGATCGCCCCACGTCTCGATGAAGCCCCGGGCCAGCAGGCCGTAAGGACGAATCGGGCTGGGATAGGCGTCGAAGTCCGACCACCCCGGAATCACGGCCTTCACGGCGGGGTGATTCACGGCCGCAAGCAGCTCGGCGGTGGTGCCCGTGTACGAGGTTCCGTAGGCACCCACCGTCCCGTCCGACCATTGCCTCGACACCACCCACTCCACCACATCGTGCGCGTCGAGGACTTCCTGGCGCCCGTACTCCACAGGCCGCGTGCCGAAAGAGGCGCCGCTGCCGCGCGCGTCCACCTTGACCAGCGCGTAGCCGTGCTCGAGGAAATGGCGATCCAGGCCCGAAAGCGTGTTGATGCGCTCGCCCGTCTCGGGATCCTCCAGGCCGCGGCGATAACGGGTCAGCGTGAGGAGGGCGGGATACGGCGGCTCGTGATCCTCCGCCGGGAGATAGACGTCGGCGGCGAGCCGCGGACCGTCGGCCGCGGTCAGGTAGTGAGCGGAAACATCCGGTCCGGGTGCGCTCTGCGCGGCGGGATCGCAGGCGAGGAGGGCGACGGTGAGGGCCGCCGCGGCCAGGCGGGCGATCCTCACTCCGGCACCTTCATCGAACTGATGATCGGCGCGACCGGCAGCGCATCCAGGTCCACCACCTTCCCCTCCTTGATCACCATGTGGATCTCGCGGTAGTTGTACGCGCTCTCGAGCGGATTGGCGTCGAGGATCACGATGTCGGCCCACCGGCCCGGCTGCAGCGTCCCAATCTCATCCTCCAGCCGGTACGCGCTCGCCACATTGCTCGTGGTCGACTTGAGCACCTCCATCGGGTCCATCCCCAACTCCTCCAGGCCCACCAGGGCATTGAAGTGCCCCTCGCCCAGCTTGACGCGCGAATCGACCGTATCGGACGCCAGGGTCGCGGACTCCGCCAGCAGCACCGGATTCTGGATCCCTGCGTCGGTGGACATCAGCAGCTTCGCGCCCGCCTTGATCATGTTGGCCCGGTTGATCGCGCCGATCTTCATGTAGGGCGTGAGCCCCGCGGGGCTGTGCGCCTCCAGCGCCGCCAGACGCCGCGCCGTGATCGGCAGGACCGAACACGCAATGCCGCGGTCGACCATCTTCCGGATCGATTCCATCGGGATCGGAATCTCGGGCCCGGAGATACCGCAGTGCGTGATGATGTCCACCCCTGCCTCGATCGCCATGTCGAAGCTCTCGACCGAGGTCGTGTGGGTCTGCACGGTCATGCCGGCGCGGTGGCCCTCCTCGACGATCACGCGCTGCACGCGCTCCGAGAACGAGATCAGGTTCATGTCGACGTGACCGCTGGCGCCGTACTTGAGGAAGTCCATCCCCAGCGTCGTGTAGTTGCGGATCACGTCGGCCACCGAATCGGGGGTCATCCACAGCAGTTCGCGCCCCGTCTTCTCTTCCCAGGTGTCGTTGATCCGCTTGACGAAGGCCTGGCTCACGTACGGCGCGTGCGACTCGCGGAAGTCCGGTCCCAGCGGTCCGCTGAACCCAATGATGTTGCCGGCGATGTACATCCGGCTGCCCGGCGCCTCGCCCGCGTTGATCATGTCGCGCGCCTTCCCGAGGGCCGCGCGCGGTCCCCAGGTGTCGAAGACGGTGGTCTGTCCGGTCTTCAGGGTGATCTGGGCCGCCTCGAGCACGATCTCGTGGAGCCGGTGCTCATGCAGGATGAGCGTCTCGAGGTCGAGGTTGAGGAAGAGATGGAGGTTGCCGTCCATCAGCCCGGGGATGACGTACTTGCCCCCGGCATCGATCGTGGTCGCGCCCGCGGGGACAGGGGTCGAGGCGGCGGACCCGGCGGCGGTGATGCGCCCATCGGTGAACACGACCACGCCGTCTGCGATCGGCGCGGCCCCCGTGCCGTCGATCACGGTGCCGCCGGTGACGGCGACGGTCTGGGCGGCGGCGGCCGGGGCGAGCGCGGCGGGGGCGAGCGCGACGGTGAGAAACAGGGCAAGCGCGTTGGCTCGGTGGGTGGACATGGCTGACTCCTTGTGGTCCTTCGGTACCTTCGGTTTTCCCTCAGTCGGCCCTCGGCACCATGCGGGCGCCCTGGGCGATATACGTCATGCGCCCGTCGGGACGCGGGTCGAGAAAGCTCATGACCGCCGCGGTCGGGTTCCCCTCGGGGTCCGGGAACGTAAACGCGTCGTTGCCGACAGGCTTCAGGGGCACCATCGGCGTCGGCTCCATCGGCGTGTCGTCGTAGAAGGGGAATTTGGCCCACAGGGACACGCCGAGGCTGCCAGCCATCTGGCCGGGCATCTCCGCGATCTCGTAGATCTGGGCGACGTTCTCATAGCGTCCCGCGTAGCGCGCGATGTCGACCTCGTCGTCGACGATGGGCCGGACCACGGGCGGCGGCGGTGCCACTCCCGAGGCTTCCTCCATCCACTTGGCGGAGAGCTCGCTGGTCAGCCCGCCGCTGTGCGACGAGTTGCCCAGGACTGCGACCGCCACATTGCTTTCGGGGTGTGCGGTCAGGTTCGCCAGGATGCCGGGCCCGCCGCCCCCGTGCGACACGAAACCGCCCTCGGAGAGCATCCAGCCCAGACCGAACGCGACCGGCGTGCCCTCGCCCCGCATCCGCGTGGTTTCGGCCCGCATGGCGCGGGCGCTCCCGGGCGACAGGATCGTGGCGCCGTTCGGGCCCGTGCCGTCGGCCATGTGCGCGGCGGCGAAGGTGACCAGCGCGCTGGCGGACATCATCGCCGTGGCACCGGCCGGCGCGAAGCTGATCGGCAGGAAGGCGAACGACGTCCGCACCGGTTCGCCCGTCTCGGGGTCGGTGAAGTGCCCGACGCTCGCCCGGTGCAGGAGCGCGTCCTCGGGTAGCACGGCGGCGTGCTCCATGCCCAGCGGCTGGAAGATCCGCTCCTTCACGAGGTCGTACCAGCTGCGCTCCCGGATCCTCTGGCACAGGTAGCCGGCGATCACCGTGGCCGTGTTGCAGTACGAGGTGTCGGCGCCCGGTTCGTGAATCTTGCCCATGCCTGCGAAACGCGGGATCGCCTTCTCGATGGTCTCCTCGTCGTGGCCCTGCTCGGGCACCATCTCGCCGTCGATGCCGCTCGTGTGGTTGACGAGCATCGCCACCGTGATGCGCGCCAGGTGTTCCGGATCGGCAAGGCGCAGCTCGGGCAGGTAGGTCGAGACAGGGGCGTCCAGCTCGACCAGCCCGTCGTCCACCATCTGCATGAGGAGGGTCGTGTTGAAGATCTTGGTGATCGACCCGATGTGCATGACGGTCTCGGGGGTCATCGTGACGCCGCTGCTGACGTTCACGAGTCCCGCCGCGGCGGTGCGGATCTCGCCGTTGGCGAAGACGGCCGCGCTCGCGCCGACCACCCCGTGGCGGGCCAGCGCCTCCTCCAGGTCGGCCTGGAGCGCCGGGTCGGTTCCGGCGGGCGCGCTTGCAGGCCGCGTGCGTGCCGGCGAATCCGGAACACAGGCCGTGACGCCGACAACCGGGGGCACCGTCGCCGCGACCGCGGCGGTCCTGAGGAAGTCCCTGCGGGTGCTTGTCGACCTCTTGCGGGCGGGCATTTGCATTCTCCTGGGCCGCGGCCGTGAACGCGTGGTTCGGCCGTGAACGCGTGGTTCTTGCGCACCGGACCATTGTCGGCACGCCGGACTGCCAGAATAGGTTGCGGCGGTGATCGCCGCCAATGTTCGCAGAGGTTGACAACATATGACCAGTCACCGAGACTGGTTATATGGAGACCATCAACGCATCGTACTTCAAGGCCCGCTGCCTGGCGATCCTCGACCGTGTGAGGGAAACGGGCGAACGCATCGTGATTCTCAAGCGGGGGGAGCCCGTGGCGGAGCTCGGACCGCCCAGCCGCGCGGAATCGCGGTATCCGCAAGCGGAACTGAAGGGCACGGTCACGGTGCTCGGTGACATCGTCGGGCCGGTCGTGCCGGAGCACCACTGGGACAGCCTGACGGGCACCGGCACGACCCCCGCCGACGCAGCGCCCGGCGAGGCCGCAGGTGAGGCTGCAGGTGAGGCCGACGCACGCAAGCGAACCCCGTGGAAGGGCGGCGAGTGACGACGCTCCCGAAGACCCGCGTCCTCCTGGACACCCACATCCTGATCTGGTGGCTTCAGGGTGGTGGTCCACTGTCGTCCGAGCAACGACGGGTCCTCCATGCGGCCGACGCGGACTCGCCACTGCGCGTATCCGACATATCCCTCTGGGAGATCGCGACGCTTCACAGCCTGGGCCGTATACGGCTTGCGCTTCCGCCCAGGGAGTGGCTGGAGAAGGCGGTCGCGCCGCCGCTCGTTCGGCGCTACGGCATCTCCCCGGCGATCGCGGCCGAAGTGGCCGCCCTGCCGGACTCCTTTCACCGGGACCCCGCCGACCGTATTCTCGTTGCGACCGGGCGCATCATGGGAGCGACGCTGCTCACGCACGACCGTCACATCGTCGACTCCGGACTGGTGCCGACGCTGAACTGAGACGGTCGGCCGCCGCGCCCGCAGCCGCCGCGCCGCGCCCGCAGCCGCCGCGCCCCGAAGAAGGAACCGTGCCAATGAGACCGACGACGAACCCCACCTCCCGCCGCGCCTTCCTCAGGGCGGGGACCGCAGCGCTGACCGGCGCGATGATCGCCCCGCAGCGCATCCTCGCCGATCCCTACGCACCGCTCACGGTGCATCCCGACCCCGCGCGGCCCGGCTCCGGGCGTGGGGCGGCCGCTCTCTCATCCCCAATCAGAGTCCAGGGCGTGGTGCGCTCGCAAGGCGTGGGGCTTCCCCGTGTGCCGGTCTCCGACGGCGTCCAGGTCGTCGACACCGCGGACGACGGCACCTTCGAACTCATCACGACGCCCGACCGGGGCTTCGTCTGGTTCACGACGCCATCGGGCTACCGGATCCCGCTTAACGCCCCCGGCACCGCCCGCTTCTACCAGCCGCTGTCCGACGGGCGGGAGCAAACGGCCGTCTTCGAACTCGAACCCGATCCGGTGCCCCACGACAACCACACACTCCTGCTCCTCGGAGACATTCAGACGGAAGACCCCACGGAGATGGGGTGGTTCCTCTCGCAGTCGGTGCCGGACCTGCGGGAGACGGTTGCGGGACTCGGCGGCGAGCATGCCTTCGGCATTTCCTGCGGCGATATCATGTTCGACAACCTTGAACTCTACCCGGACTACGAGCGCGGGGTCGGCGAGACCGGCATCCCCTTCTTCCAGGTCGTCGGCAACCACGACCTCGACATGGACAACCTGACCGACCAGGCCTCGACCGAGACCTTCAGCCGGCACTTCGGGCCCCGGTACTATTCGTTCGACCGTGGGGCCGTGCACTACGTGGTCCTGGACGACGTGTTCTGGCACGGCAGCGGCTACATCGGCTACCTGGGGGCCGATGCGCTCGCGTGGCTGGAGCGGGACCTTGCCCGTGTCGAGCCGGGGTCGCCCGTGATCGTGGCGACGCACATCCCCGTGCTCGGCAGCCAGCACCTGCGCCGCGGCGAGGAACGTCCGGGCACGGCGCTCGCGATCATGAACCGCCAGGCCCTCTACCGGCTGCTGGAGCCGTTCGAGGCGCATATTCTCACCGGCCACACGCACGAGTGCGAGCATGTGTTCGAGCAGGGCACGCACGAGCACGTTACCGGGGCGATCTGCGGAGCGTGGTGGAGCGGCCCGATCTGCCATGACGGCACCCCAAACGGCTATTGCGTGTACACCGTCCGCGGCGAGGAAGTCCGCTGGCGCTACAAGGCGACCGGGCATCCGGACGACCATCAGATGCGGCTCCACCTGAGCGGCGGCGGCCCGTCGTCACCAAGCGGCCCGTCGTCAGCAGGCGAACTGGTCGCCAACATCTGGAACTGGGATCCGGAGTGGACGGTTCGGTGGTTCGCGGACGGTGAGCCCATGGGTGCGATGCCCAGGCATCCGGGCTTCGATCCCCTTAGCGCGCAACTGCACACGGGACCCGACCTGCCGCCACGGCGGACCTGGGTGGAGCCGGTCCCGACCGATCACATCTTCCGCGCGCCGCTCACGGGTGAGGAAAGCGTTATCGTGGTCGAAGCCACCGATCGGTTCGGTGAGGCTTTCGTCGAGGAATGGCGGAGGTAGTCGAGATGAAGCAGATGAAGGTGGGTGGGAGAGCGACGATCCTCCCGCTGGCAGCGGTTCTCTGCGGAGGTGCGTTCGCCTGCGAGCCCGCGCCCTCGCCCGCGCCCGCCGAGCCATGGACACTGGAAGACGTCACGCCCAACACCGACGACGGCATCCGCGTCCTGATCATTCACGACATGGAGGGACTGTCGGGCCAGGACGATCCGCGCAGCTACCGGTTCGGGACCGAGCAGTATCCGTCGGGCCAGGAGATGCTCGCCGCGGACGTCAACGCGGTGGTGGACGGGCTCTTCGCCGGCGGCGCGACCGAAGTGGTGATCGCCGACGGGCACGGGAGCGGCAACTCCGACCCCGATCTGCGCACCGACCTGCTGGACGCGCGCGCCGTCCAGATCATCCGCGACGAGCCCTTCGACACCTACTTCGACCTCCCCGAGTCGGAGGAACTCGACGCGGTGGCCGTGGTCGGCATGCATTCCAGGACGGGAAGCGGCGGGTTTGCCGCCCACACCTTCACCCTGGGCATCGACCTGCTGATCAACGGCCAGCCCATCACCGAGACCGAGCTCGTCGCGCTGTCCTGGGGTCGGTTCGGCGTGCCGGTCATCTTCGCATCCGGCGACGACAAGCTGCGCGGAGACCTCGCGACCATGCCCTGGATCGAATACGTGACGGTCAAGGATGCTCCGGCGGCCGACACCGCCATCACCCGCCCCGTCGACGAGGCCCGCGCGGATCTGCGGGACGGGGCGCGGCGGGCGGTGGAGCGGCTCGCGGAAGCGAAGTCGATGCGGGCGGTGCTGCCGGTGCGGGCGTCACTGCACGCGGTGCCGCCGGCGAATCTTCGCTTTCTGGAGGGAATCCCCGGCCTGGATGGGGGCGACGGAACCGGCCCCGCGTACGCCGACGACACCTACAGCTTCACGGCCTCGGACATGCGCGAAGCCTACGACGGCCTGGTGGCGGTAGTGGGCATGGCGCGCGTCGGCTACCAGAGTCTGTTGCAGGAGGTCGTCGCCGCGAGACCGGACGCGGGCGAGATCCAGTCGGCCTTCGGCGAGGCGCTGTGGCAGCGCTGGCACGACCAGGAGTCGGGGCGATACGAGCGGCCGGGGGCGGGCGAGGCGATCGGTCAGATGATCCGGCGGTTTCACGGATACCGGTGAGACGGACGCCATGACCCTGCCTTCAGTACTTCTCTTCGCCGCCGCGACGGGCATGCAATCTCCCCAGCAGGTCGGCATGGCGACCGACTCCATCCTCACGCACACCGACGGCGTGGTGCCGCCGACCGTTACCGCCGTGCGGGCCGATCCGGCCCCCGTCCTCGACGGCATCCTCGACGACCCGGTCTGGCAAAGGGCCATCCCCGTCACGGGATTCCGCCGCGATCGGCCCGGCGACGGCCTCCCCGCGGCCGAGAGGACCGAGGTGCGGGTCGCCTACACCGACGACGCGCTCTACGTCGGGGCGCGCATGTTCGACCGCGACCCGTCCCGGATATCCCTGCTCCGCGGCCGGCGCGATTCGTTCATGCAGCCCAACGACCAGTTCCTGATCCAGCTCGACTCCTACCACGATCACCGCACCACCTTCGTCTTCGGGGTGACCCCGGCGGGCGGACGCAACGACCTGGTCGCGCCCAACGACGGATTCCAGGGGATGGACGCGGGCTGGGATCCGGTGTGGGACGCCGCGACCCGCGTGGACTCGCTGGGCTGGGTGGCCGAGATGCGCATCCCCTTCTCGCAACTCCGCTTCCGGGAGGGCGACCGCCAGGTCTGGGGCGTCAACTTCCGCCGCGACATCCTGCACGCGGGCGAGGCGGTGGACTGGGCGTGGAGACCGTCCACGGAGAGCGGCCTCGCTTCGTCGTTCGGACACCTGCTGGGACTGGAAGACGTGCGCAGGCCGTCGCGCCTGGAAGTCCTTCCCTATGCGGTCACGCGCGCGAGCTTCGACCAGCGCGCGGACCCGGCGAGTCCCTTCGACGATGGCTCGGTCTACGGAGGCGCGGTCGGGCTCGACCTGAAGTACGGGCTCACCGGAGGACTGACGCTCGACGCCACCGTGAACCCCGACTTCGGGCAGGTGGAGGCGGACCCGGCCGTGGTGAATCTGACCGCCTTCGAGACCTTCTTCGAGGAGCGCCGGCCGTTCTTCGTCGAGGGCGCGGGTCTCTTCGGCTTCGGCGGGCTCGAGGGCTTGCGCTTCTTCTATTCGCGTCGGGTCGGTCAGCGTCCGGCGATCCGGGCCGGCGGCGGCCGGGGTTCCTTCGTCGACCAGCCGACCCAGTCGACCATCCTCGGCGCAGCCAAGATTTCGGGCCGGACCGACTCGGGGTGGGTCGTCGCCTTCATGAACGCCACCACGCAGCGCGAAAACGCCCGCGTCGCCGAGGGTGCCGGCGCGCCGGTCACCGAGGTCCCGGTGGACCCGCTGTCGAACATCACGGCGCTGCGTGTCCGCCGCGACATGCGGGACGGCGACAGCTACATCGGCATGATCGCGACCGGCGTGGACCGAGACCTGAACCACGGCATCTTCGTCGTGTCCCTGCGCGACCGCGCCTTCACCGGTGGCGTGGACTTTCTCCATCGCTTCGCGAACCGCACCTACGCGCTGCAGGGCTGGGTGGGCGGCTCGCACGTCAGCGGCAGCCCGCACGCGATGCAGCGGGCGCAACGGTCGTCCGTGCGCTACTACCAGCGGCCCAACCAGGACTACGTGACCTTCGACCCCGACCGGACGTCGCTCGGCGGCTACGCGGGTGAACTGGCGATGCGCAAGATCGCGGGCGAGTGGCTCTACGGCTTCGAGGCGAGCATGATCTCACCCGGCTTCGAGATGAACGACGCCGGCTTCCAGACGATCGCGGACATCTACGCGCTCACCGTCGGCGGCACGCGGCGCTGGGTGGAGCCCGGCCGCTACTTCAGGTCCGCCAGCCTGACCCTGGGCGGGTCCGAACGCCGGAACTTCGGCAACCTGGTCTCTCAGCGCGAACTCTCGTTGCGCGGCAACGGCCAGACGGTGGGCTTCCACTCCCTTCGCGGCTCGCTGCGCTACGAAGTGGAGACCCTGGACCACCGCGCAACGCGAGGCGGTCCCGCAATAGTCACTCCCGCGAACTGGGGCGGCAACCTCTGGTTCAACACCGACGGACGAAAGCGTGTATCGGGAGGCCTCTCCGTCAACTTCTCGGGTGATGCCGAGGGTTCCTACTCGATCGCGGGCGGCCCCACCCTCTTCGGCCGCGGCGAGGGCCTGTTCAGCTGGAGCATCCGGCCCACCCTGAGGAAGAGCAGGAGCGCCGCCTTCTACGTCACGCAGGGCGACGACCCGGCCGCGCACGCGACCTTCGGCCGCCGCTACATCTTCGCCGAACTGGAGCAGCACTCGCTCGACGTGACGATCCGCATGGACCTCGCGCTCACTCCGCGCATGACGCTGCAGGTCTACGGCCAGCCTTTCATCGCGACCGGCGACTACGAGAACTTCATGGCGCTCCGCGAACCCCGGACCTACGACTTCCTGCGCTATGGCCAGGGCGCCGCCACGATCGGGTACTCACTGGGCAGCGACGCCTACACCGTCATCGCGGACGACACCGGGTCCGCCGCACCGATCCGCTTCGGCAACCCCGACTTCCGCACGCGTTCCTTCCGGAGCAACGTGGTGCTGCGCTGGGAATACCTTCCGGGCTCCACCCTCTTCCTGGTGTGGAGCCAGGATCGGCGCGACTGGTTCCGCGACCCGGACTTCGACGGCGTGGGCAGCCTGCGGGGCCTCTTCTCGGACCCCATGCGCAACGTCTTCCTGATCAAGGCGAGCTACTGGCTGGACTTCTGAGCGGCGATCGGTGCGCGGCCGGTCAGCGGATGTCCGGCGGCAGCCTCTTCACCACGATGACCGGGACATCGAATTCGTCCTTTTCGAGGAAGACCACCAAGCCGTCAGGGCCGAATTCGTCGGGCATCCGCATTCGCTGGTCGATGGTTCCCAGATAGCGGCCGGTTGGCGTGAGCACGTCGATCGGTCCGCGGTCCACCTCCGGTTCCTCTCCGCGGCGCTGGACCCAGAGATTGCCTTCCCAGGTGGTGCGTAACGCATGGAGCACCGGCACCTCCGGGAAGAACTGCATGTCCTCGATCGCTCTCGCATGCGCCGCACGGAATACTCCGGCCAGTGCAACCATATCCGGGGGCACCCTGCCACTCGGGTCCCGCGCCAAGCCCAGTTTCGCCAATTCGCGGTCCTTTTCCACCTGTCTGGCGCGGTCGGTGGCCGGCTCGGGATCGATCGGGCGGCGCAGAACCCGAAGCACCTCGCCGGACGGCGCGGTGACCTTGATCGCGTAGGCAGAGGAGTCCGAAAACGCGACCCCGCCCGCAGCGAGCCCGTCGAAAACGAGAGGTGGCTCAAATCCCCACACCGTGCCGCTCATCACATCGGCCGCACTCCCGGAAATCACTTCTTCGGTCCCTGGCGGCGCCCATGCTTCCACGAACGTGTCGATCCGCGCCTCATCCGACGACAGATCGGTCCGCACGATCTTGCGTATGCCATCCGAGAGGATCGCAGCGCCATCGCGGGCCGGGCGCGCACCAAAGCTCGCGGCCCGCACAAACGCCCCGATACCCGAGATGTTCGATGGGTCGACCTTCACGCTCACCGTTCGTTCGAACACGCCGTCGGCGCCGAAGATCTGAAAGACAAAGGAGTCGGTGACGACGATTCGCCCGCTCGGCAAGACATCCAGCTGCTCTGGTCTTCGGAACTCGCCGGGGCCCTCGCCGGGGCGACCGATCTCGCCCAGGAGGTTGCCGCCAGGGTCGACCACGACAACGCGAGCAGGCGCGTCCAGGAAATACAGATTCCCGGCCTCGTCGAAGCCCGCGGCCGGCACCGTCCCCAAGACCTGCCATTCGGCGACAGCATCGACCGACCCGATGCGGTAGACCTCGACGAGTTCCGCGGCCAGGCGTCGATCCTCGCCTGGAAGTTCGACTGTTTCCTGGGCGCGGCCGTCCCCCGCGATCAAGAGTGCCGCGAGGCATCCGGGAAGGAGTGTCCGGTTCATTCGAGAGTGGAGGTGTACCAGAAGGATTGGCCGTCGCCCAGCCACCGCGCACCGACCACTCCCCCTTTCACAAGTGACGGGTAAGCCATAAGTTGCCGGAAGCGGGCGAACCGGTCCTCCGGGATTTCCTGGGCGGCGGTCCCACCGCCCCCGCCCGCCACCATGATCAGGGCCAGCAGTGGGAGGCTGAACGGTGAGAGGGTACACCGAGCGTTCGAGCGGGGCTGGGGCCTGATCATGTCGGAAGACTACGCGGCAGCAGCAAAATCGGCCACCCCTTTTGCCCCTGTCTGTATGCAAATCGGTACGCAGATCGCCGCGACACGGGACACGTCCCCCACGTTGTACGCAGTCAGCAAAGGAGGAGCCTCATGAGATTGCGCTACGGCATCCTGGCGGGCCTGATCACGCTTCTGGGCACGGGAGAAGCCCTCGCCCAGACGCGTGTCCTCACGGGCACCGTCACCGACGCCACCACCGGACAGCCCATTTCGGGCGCGGCCGTCGCCGTCACGGGAACGACCCTCGGCACCTTCACGGCAGAGGACGGCAACTTCGCCGTCTCCGTGGGGGCGGGCGAGGTCCTTCTCGACATCAGCATGCTGGGATACCAGCCGGCATCGGTCACCGTACCCGAGGGCACGAACAACATCAGCGTCACCCTCAGGGTCGACGTCCTCAACCTCGACGAGATCGTGGTGACGGGACAGGCGACCGGAATCTCCAGGAGGAACCTCGCCAACGCGGTCTCGACGGTGAACGCGCGGGACCTTGAGCGGGTGCCCACGTGGTCCGTTGAGCAGGCGCTCCGGGGCAAGGTCGCCGGGGCGAACATCCAGTCGAACTCGGGAGCCCCGGGCGGAGGCATGCAGCTTCAGCTCCGGGGTGTATCGACGATCCTGGGCGCACATAGACCGCTCTATGTGGTGGACGGGGTGATCGTCAGCGACCAGACAATTCCGTCGGGTGTGCACACCGTTACCGTCTCCTCTTCAAACCCTGTTCGTGGAGGCTCGCAGGACAACTCCGCAAACCGAATCGCCGACCTGAATCCCTACGACATCGAGAGCATCGAGATCCTCAAGGGGGCCTCGGCCGCCGCGATCTACGGATCGAAGGCGAACAACGGCGTGGTCATCATCCGCACCAAGCGGGGCCGGGTCGGCGCGCCGCAGTTCAACGTCACCCAGCGCTTCGGCGTCTTCCAGCTCGCCAACAAGCTCGGTCTGCGCGAGTTCACCTCGATGGACGAGGCGGTGGAGTTCTTCGGACCCCAGGCGAGGGATCACTGGCAAGCCGGCAAGTTCTTCGACCACGAGGAGCTGCTGGCGGGCAACGAACCCCTCTCCTACGAGACTCAGGCGAGCGTGAGCGGCGGCACGGAGGACACGCGCTACTACGCCTCGGGACTGGTGAAGCACGATGGCGGCATCATCGACAACACCTTCTACAACAAGGAGTCGCTGAAGCTCAACATCGACCAGACGCTGGGCGACCGAGTTTCCTTCAGCCTGAACACGAACGCGATTCACACCCTGGCGGGCCGCGGCATCACCAACAACGACAACCGGAGCATCAGCTACTACATGACGCTCCCGTCCACGCCCAGCTTCGTGGATCTGCGGGCCGTCTGCGCCGACGGAAGCCGCCAGGCCGACATCGACAACTGTCCGAGCGGCACGGGCACCTACCCCAGGAACCCGTTCGCCGGATCGAACATTCTGGAGACGGCATCGCTCGTGCGGAACGACGAGGAAGTGTGGCGCTTCGTCGGGTCCGGCAACCTCACCTTCGACGCCATCACTTCGTCCACTCACAATCTGCGGCTGAGCGCCACCGGCGGAATCGACTTCTACAACCAGAAGAACGAGCTGTTCTCGCCGCCCGAATCCCAGTTCGAGCCAAGCGACGGGCTTCCCGGCACGTCGGTGCTCGGGTCGGCCTACAGCCAGTACATGAACGCCAACCTGAACGCCGTCTACACCTTCAACTCCGACGCATACCAGTCGACGACGTCCTTCGGTACCCAGTACGAGATCCGCGACCTCGACGTGAGCAGCACGATCGCGAAGAACCTCATCGGGGGCCTGCAGAACATCGACCGGGGCACTGCGACCGAGGTCAGGCAGGACCGGGAACGGATCCTCGACTTCGGCATCTTCGCTCAGGAAGAGTTGCTGATGATGGACGAGCGGCTGCTCCTGACCGCGGGAGCGCGCGCCGACCGGAGTTCCAACAACTCCGACACCGAATCGTTCCACTTCTATCCGAAGTTCGCCGCCTCCTACCGCTTCCCCGTAGGTAGCAACCTCCTGGAAGAGGTCAAATTCCGGGGCGCCTGGGGCCAGTCGGGCAACCAGCCGGTCTACGGGCAGAAGTTCACCGAGTACGAGGGCAGGAACATCGGGGGACTGCCAGCCCTGCGCGTACAGGGCGCCACGGCGGCGCTGGACCTGCGTCCCGAGCGCCAGACCGAGATCGAGGGCGGGGTCGACGCGACGCTCTTCGAAGACCGCGCGACGCTCGAACTGACCTACTTCAACAAGACCGTCAAGGACGTGATCCTCGAGCGCTCGCTCGCCCCGTCGACCGGTTTCGTGGAATCCATCTTCAACGGCGGCGAGATCAATATCTGGGGTATCGAGACCGCGCTGACGGTGGTGCCGTTCTACACCAGCAACCTGCAGTGGACTTCGCGCACCACCTTCACCATGGATCGCAGCCAGGTGATCTCGCTCCCGGTGCCGCGCTTCCGGATCCAGGGATTCGGGTACTTCTACGGCACCACCGTGGCCGAAGAGGGCAGGTCACTGACGCTGCTCTGGGGCAACGGCCCCGACCCCGAAACGGGCGAGGTCGGCGTAGGCCCGCTGGCGGAATCCAACGCGGACTTCCGCATGGGCTTCTCGAACGACATCAGCTTCGGACGGTTCAACGTCTACTCGACGCTGGATTGGCAGAAGGGCGGGACGGCCAACAATCTGACCCAGTTCCTCTTCGACCTCACCCGGAACACCGAAGACTGCAACAACATGGTGAACGGCGAGAGCGTCTGCGTGAAGCGCAACCGGGAGTTCCCCCAGAATACCGGGACCTACTTCCAGGACGCATCCTTCGTGAAACTGCGCGAACTGACCGTCAGCTACGACATGCCCGACGACATGGTCGCGAACATCTGGAGCGCGGCCCGGCACATTCGACTCAACCTGAGCAGCCGCAACCTGCTGACCTTCACCGACTACGCCGGCCTGGATCCCGAAGTCAGCAACTTCGGCAGCGAAGCGGTCGGCCGTGGCCAGGACGTGGCACCCTACCCGCCGAGCCGGAGCTTCTGGTTCTCGGTGGATGTGGGCTTCTAACGTGAACGGGAGAATGAGACCAATGACTAGACAACTGGGCCGTCTCCTGACGGCAGGTCTCTTCGCCACCGTCTTCACGGCGTGCGAACTGACCGTACCCGATTTCAACAACCCAAGCGTTGAGGATCTGCAGAACAACCCGAACACGGCGGCCATCGCGGCCGCGGCGCAGGGCCTGCTGTTCGACACGCGTCTCACCGCGGCCGACATGGTGCACTGGGTCGGCGCCTTCGGCCGCGAAGTCTACCCCATGGCGCCCACCGGTTCTTCCCTGCCGGGCAGCGTCCGCGACCCCTGGACCCAGACGCTCTTCGTGGGGACCCAGGTCTGGGCCGAAGCGTACAAGAACATGCGCAACGCCAACCTGCTTCTGGAGGCGTTGGCGGGCGCGGAGATACCCGAACCCGACAAGGCGGCGGTGCGTGGTTTCACCAAGACCATCCAGGCGTACGACCTGCTGCACATCGCGGTAACCCGGCGGCACCTGGGGGCACCCGTCGCGGTCGGGACCGACCCCAACGAGCCGCCGGCTCCGATTGTGGGAGAAAACGAGGTCTACGGCCACGTGATCAGCCTGCTCGACGAAGCGCGCGGCGATCTGCAGGCCGCCTCTTCCTTCCCCTTCGGCGTGACGGCCGGGCTTGCCAACTTCGCCTCGCCGGGCGACTTCATCCGCCTCAACCGCGCGATCAAGGCACGCGCGGAGGTGCATCGCAACAACTGGTCCGGCGCCCTCCAGGCGGTGGCGGAGTCCTTTGCGGGAACCAACGTGCCGCTTGCCTACGGGGCGCAGCACAGCTGGTCGGTCAACTCGGGCGACCTGGTCAACCCGGCGAACCGGCCCGACCTGCTGTACGCCAACACGCGCTTCCGCACCGAGGCGCAGGCCCGTGCGGACGGATCACCCGACCTCCGCTTCCAGACCAAGTTCAAGGAGGTTGGGGCGTATCAGCTGCTCGAAGTGGCTTCGGATCTGCAGTACACACTGTACGAGAGTCCGAGCGCTCCGTTCGTCTGGGTCAAGAACGAGGAGTTGATCCTGATTCGCGCCGAGGCAAACCTTGCAACGGGCAACCGCGCCGCGGCGATCGAGGACATCAACTTCATCCGCATGAACTCGGGTGGCCTCGAGCCGCTGCCGGATCCCTATCCCGGATCTGACGACGACCTGCTGAACGAACTGCTCTACAACAAGCGGTTCTCGCTGGTCTTCGAGTGGGGGCACACGTGGATAGACATGAACCGCTACGACAAGCTGCTGGATATCCCCGTGCTGGGTCCGCCCAGTGCCGACCAGCGGCTTCACAGCGCGATGCCCTACCCGCTGAGCGAGTGCCTCCCGCGCGAACCGGAGGTTCCGGCGGGGTGCATGACTCAGCAGGGTGTCATCCCGTAGGAGCAGCCGGACTCCGGCTTGTCGCCGCTCTTATCGCCGCGGCGGTCGCCGGATGCGCTTCGAGTTCGGAGCGCTCCGGCGAACCGCCCGGCATGGGCGACGAGGCGGCGTGGGAGGGTGCGCCCCAGAGCAAGCTGCACGTAAACAACCGCAACTGGCTCGACATGCGCATCTACGCGTTGCGCGGGGCGGACCGGATGGCCCTTCTTACGATCACAAGCATGAGGCGCGACTCGGTGCCCCTGCCACGGAGCCTGCTCATGGGCTCGGGGTTCCGGTTGCAGGCCGATCCCATCGGCGATCGGCCATACCGCAGCAGTGTGATCTACGTGCGTCCCGGACAAACCGTGTGGTGGAGGCTCGAGAACGTGCTGGGCCAGTCCAGCCTGTGGATCTATTGAAAAGAGAAACACTGACCAAGGAGCAGTCATGACCAGCCATCGGAAACCGGCGGGTATCCGCCGCGTGCCCGGAGCCGCCCTCACCCTCACCGCCGTCGCAATCCTGACAGCGGCCACAGGTCTCCAGGCCCAGAAGCCCGACATCCTCACCATCGACCAGCTGCTTTCCATCGAATCGGTGGTCTCCGGCTCGCCGGCCTGGTCGCCCGACGGCTCGGGAATCCTGTTCCAGTCGTCCCTCTCGGGCGGGCTGATGACCATCTCCCCCGACGGCGGCTTCCCCACACGCCTGCCGATCGAGATGGGCAGCTCGGGCCACTTCCTGGCCTCCCAGTTGCCGGGCTGGTCGCCGTCCGGCAACTGGATCTCGTACGTGTCCGACAAGGACGGCTCGCCCGAGATCTGGATCTGGTCCACCCGTGACGGCACCGAGAGGCGGCTGACCGGCCTGGGCGGGCGCATCAACTCGATGACCTGGTCGCCCGACGAGCGCTCGATCGCCTTCGCCGGCGACCGCTACGGCAACTACGACATCTGGACCGTCGAGGTCGCCACCGGGCGCGTCCAGCGCATCACCAGCGACAAGCTCTACGAGGTCTTCCCGACCTGGACCCCCGACTCGGAGCGCATCCTCTACGTACGCCTCAACGACACCTGGGAGGACCACGACGTGATCGAGGTCGCTCCCGACGGCTCGGGCGCGCGCACCGTGCTCCAGGACTCCGACTTCTTCGACTATGGCGCCGGCACCACCTTCGCCTATCCGCGGGTCTCCCCCGACGGCAGCCAGGTCCTCTTCCGCTCCCACCGCAGCGGCTGGATCAACTATTGGCTCGCCCCGATCGGAGGTGGAGAACCCCGTCCGATCGCCGCCGCCGAGGCCGACCAGAGCAGCGCCAGCTGGTCGCCGGACGGCAGCATGATCGCGTACATCGAGAACCACAACGGCCATCACGACCTGCGCGTTGTTGCCGCGGACGGCGGGAAGCCACGCGTGCTGGCGTCGCCGGGCGGAATGGGCGGCAATTCCGCAGGCGGCGTCGCGTCCAATCCCTCCTGGTCGCCCGACGGACGGTCGATCTCGTACACGATGGCCGACCTTCTGACCCCTCAGGATCTGTATGTGGTGTCTTTGGAGGACGGCCATGGCCGCCAGCTCACCTCGTCCATGCCGGCCGGGAACTTTGGGGCGCGATTGATCCTGCCGGAGAAGGTTCACTACCCCAGCACGGACGGATACTCGATCCCCGCCTACCTGTACCGCCCGGTGGGAGTCCCGGCGGGTGAGCGGGCGCCCGGCATCCTGTGGATCCACGGCGGACCCACCTCGCAGTTCAACGACACCTTCCAGCAGCACGTGCAGTTCTTCGCCCAGCGCGGGTACGCGGTGCTGCTGCCCAACATCCGGGGCAGTTCCGGGTACGGGAAAGCCTTCGCCGACGCCAACAACAACTGCTGGGGCCACTGCGACCTGGAAGACGTGCTCGCCGGCGTCGACTTCCTGAAGACGCAGCCCGAGGTGGATCCGGACCGGATCGGCCTGACGGGCACCAGCTACGGCGGCGTGATGAGCATGTACGCGGCGTCGTTCGCGCCGGACGCCTTCCGCGCGATCATCCCCGGCTCGGGGTACGGCGACTGGATCCACTTCTACACCGGCGAGAACGAGCTGCGGCACATCAAGCTGCTCGAGCATGAACTCGGGCCCTTCGAGACGAGCCAGGACGTATGGCGCAACAGCTCGGCGATCTTCGAGATCGACAAGGTCTCGACGCCGATCTTCATGGTGCACGGCGAGGGGCGGTACCCGGGGTCGGACCAGTCCGAGATCTTCGCGCAGGCGCTGGAGAACTTCTACAAGCCGTACGAGTACACGACGTACCCGAACGAGAACTACTACGTCCGGGGCAAGGCCAACCGGCGCCAGATGCTGTTCGACATGCTGGACTTCTTCCGCCGTTTCCTGAACGACGAAATGGTGGACACGGGCGAAAGGATGAACCGATGAGACGCATTGACACCCTCTCCCGCAGCCTTGTGGCTTTGATCCTCGCGGGGGGACTCGCCTGCCAGACCGACGCTCCGGCCGGGGGAGATGCGGGCGGTTCGGCAACACCCGCGGACGCTTCGGCGCCTGACGGAGCCATCTCCGCCGCCGAACTCGTCGACCTGACCGCGGCGGTGGGCGGCACCCATCCGCCCAGGTGGTCGCCGGACGGCTCGCGGATCACGTTCGTCTCCGGCGGCGACCTGGGCGCGGTCAGGACGGAAGACGGCGCCTTCGAGATCCTGACCGAGGACCTGTCGCTGAGCGGCGTCGGGTCGCTGGGGGCGCCGCAGCCCATCTGGTCGCCCGACGGCCGCTGGATCGGCTACACCTCGGACAAGAGCGGCGCGCCGGACATCTGGCTCTGGTCGGCCGTGGAGGGGGACGGGATGCGGGCCGGCGCCGACGTGCAGCTGACCGGGCTGTCGGCGCGGGCCAACGGGCTGGCGTGGTCACCCGACGGCACCCGGATCGCGTTTTCCGGCGACCGGTTCGGCAACATGGACATCTGGACCGTGTCCGTGCCGGACGGCAAGGTAAGCCGCCTGACCGACGACCCGCTCTACGAGGGCTATCCCAGCTGGACGCCCGATGGAAGCCGGCTTCTCTACGTGCGCATGGACGATCGCTGGGTGGACCACGATGTCATCGAGGTGGACCCGGACGGGAAGAACCCGCGCACGGTCGTGCAGGACCGGGGGTTCTTCGATTACCGGGCCGGGCGGGCCTTCGCGTCGGCGCAGGTGTCGCCGGACGGGGAGACGGTGCTGTTTCGGTCGCAGAGCAGCGGATGGCTGAACTTCTGGGTGGTGCCGCGGGACGGCGGCGGCGAGCCCGGCGGCGCCGAGCCCCGCCAGATCGCCGCATCGAACTACGACCAGAGCGACGCGCGCTGGTCCCCCGACGGCAACTGGATCAGCTACACCGAGAACCGCGACGGCGTGCACTCGCTGCGCCTCGTCTCGGCCGACGGCTCGAAGCACAGGGTGCTGGTGGACCCGGAGGTGGGCGCCGCGCTGCGGGCGGAGTGGTCACCGGACGGCAGCCGGATCAGCTACACGATGGAGACGCCCACGCGCCCCGCCGAGCTGTTCGTGCTCGACATCGAGTCCGGCGAGAGCACGCTCCTTCACAGCACCGTCGCGGCGGGCTCGGCCGAGAAGCTGCACATGCCCGAGAAGGTGAGCTATCCCAGCAGCGACGGCCTCACGATCGAGGCGTACCTGCACCGGCCGCCGGGCGCGGAGCCGGGTGAGCGGTTCCCGGGCGTGATGTGGATCCATGGCGGGCCCACGTCACAATTCGACGACCAGTTCCGCCGACACCAGCAGGTGCACTTCTTCGCGCAGCGTGGGTACGTCGTCCTCATGCCCAACATCCGCGGGAGCTCGGGATACGGCCTCGAGTTCGAGGACCTCAACAACGGCTGCTGGGGCCACTGCGACCTGGAAGACGTGCTCGCGGGCGTAGACTACCTGAAAACACTGCCCGACGTCGACCCCGACCGGATCGCGGTGACAGGGACCAGCTACGGCGGCATCATGACGATGGACGCGGTGGCGTTCGCGCCCGGCGTGTTCCAGGCCGCGATCGCGCTGTCGGGCTATGGCGACATGACCGACTTCCACACCAGGGTGCACGAGCTGCAGCACATCAAGCTCCTGGAGTACGAGCTCGGTCCCTACCCCGAGAACCGGGACGTCTACCTGAACAGCTCGGCCATCCTGAAGGCCCATGAGGTGACCACGCCCACTTTCGTGATTCAGGGCGAGGGGGTCGCGGCCGACTGGCGGCTGCGCGAGGACCAACCGCAGGCAGCGCTCGACTTCGCGCGCAAGCTCGATCAGCACTACAAGATCGTGCGCTACAAGGCCTACCCGGGCGAGGGATACTACGTGTACGGGCGGGACAACACGATCCAGAAGCTCCACGACATGCTGGGCTTCTTCGAGGAGTTTCTGGTGACGGAAATCGGCGGTATGTAAGGTTCAGTATACATAAGGGCGATATACGACTATTCAAATAGGCGATGTCGTCGTGGGGGAGCGTTGATGCGCGCAGCTCCAGCCGATCGTCACGATCTCTACAGCCGACTCAGTCCTCAACCAGGCGCTTGCCCATGCTCAGCACGTCGTCTTCCGCGTATCCGATCGAGCGGTAGAACCCAACGGCTGCGGTGTTCGATCTCCTGACTTGCACGCTGATCTTCGGACAGCCCATCTCGCGGAGCCGTTCTTCGGCCTGGTCCATCAGGAGCCGTCCGAAGCCCCGCTCTCTGCTGTCCGGGGCAACGGCCAGATAGTTGATCCAGCCGCGGTGGCCTTCGTACCCCGCCATCACGGTCGCGACCGGCCGGCCGTCAAGGAGTCCTACGAGAAACAGCTCCCGCTGGACCCGCAGCTTGCGTCCGATGTCCTTGATCGGATCGTTCCACGGCCTGCTCAGACCGCACTTGTGCCATAGCGCGACGACGGCGTCTTCGTCCGACTCGCGGTAAGGGCGGATCTCCAGCTCAACCTCCCGGCGGAGACGTGATCGGGAACTCGACAATGGCGTCGACGATCCCGCGAGCCACGCGGTCGGGCTGCCCGATGATCAGTTCGCGGTCGGCAGCGCTGGTGAGGAAGCCGGTCTCGATGATCGCCGCGATGGTCATGGGATGCAGCGCGTGCTCGTAGCGCCGGAAGTTGAAGGCGTAGTAGTTGCGCATGCGCCGGGTCGTGTCCGGAAGCCGCCGGATGCCTGTGGCCGCGCCGTAGGTGCGCTTGAGCAGGTCGACGAAGCCTGGAGCCCGCCCGGTCGCATCGCGGCTCGGCGCCGCCACCCGGTAGCCTCTCACGTTCCGGTCGTTGCTCGCGTCCGCGTGGATGGCAAGGAAGAGGTGGGCGCGGTAGCCGGGCGGCACCACGGCCGGCAGGATGTCAACCACATAGCCCAACTCTTCCAGCATGGCGCCCGTGCGGCGGGCGATCACGAGATTGACCTCCCATTCGGCGGTGCCGTTCCAGTTGGCGCCGTTGCCGCGCAGCCGTGACAGCTCGCGCGGGGCTTCGTTCGCCCGCCAGTGACCCACCTGCAGGCCGATGCGTACGGGTCCGTCCGGCGGCTGCCACTCAGCGGGCGTGGGGATGGGGCCAGGGTACCGGTTGCGGTAGCGCCACCGCCTGCGCTGCTGCTGCGGCGGCTCCTGGGCTCGCTGGACAACAGGCGTGTCCTGTACGAAGGCGAGCGCCAGCACTTCATCGGCTGCGAGCTCGACTCCACCTGCGGGCTCGATCCTACCGGCGGGCCCGACTCCACCGGCAGACCCGCCCAATGCGATCAAACACCACGCCCCAACGGCTGCCGACACGATGATCTTCACGAACAGACTCCTTCACGAGGGTGGCCCGGTGCGGGCGATAGCCTTGGCAACGGTCCCGGTACCCACGTCGTCCGGAGCGTGCGTTTCCCTGCCCGGTGCTCCTGAACTTCGCGAAGTGCCTCGAGCACCTCTGCTGCGATATTCCGTTCACTCATTCTCAATCTCCCTGGCCACCCTGCGCCACTCAGCACGTTCACCCCCGTCCGCCGAGGCCGTAGTGATCGTCGTGACGTGCAGGTTGAGTCCGTGATTGACCCGCAGGCCGAAGACGCCGTCCGTGGCAAGGCCTTCCCGCGGCCCGCTCCACACCTCCTCGCCGTTGACCGAGAAGCTCAGTTCGTCGCCCGCGGCTTCGAGCACCAGCACGTTCTTCGCCGTGGCCGAGCCCTCCGGTTTCGTAGCGTAGGACACGATCGAGGGGTGGGCGGTCCAGTTGTGGACGACCGGGGTCTCGCCGCCGGCGCGACTCTTCACAAGGAATTCGCCGCCCTCACGCAGCAGGAAGTACGTGTAGCGCTGATCCGGGCCCTGGAGGTCCGAGCCGCCGATGAAGAAGCCGAACGCCTCCCGCCGTCCCTGTGGGTCGAAGAGGAAGGTCTCGGACTCGATGCGAAAGTCTCCCGTCGCAACCGAATCGGGGTGCCAGGCGATCATCGCGGGGCCGGTGGTGACGTGGTAGCCGGGAGTCATGGTGACGAGGTAGAGGTCGTCCATGCTGGCGCCCTCGCGGTCGAAGCGGACCTGCCAGCCTTCGGGGAAGGGCAGTCCTTCGTCGTC
This sequence comes from Longimicrobiales bacterium, assembly GCA_965116905.1. Lineage (GTDB taxonomy): Bacteria > Gemmatimonadota > Gemmatimonadetes > Longimicrobiales > Gaopeijiaceae > Bin94. The sequence goes on from OZ220732.1 coordinate 237,256, forward strand.
CTGGGCGGCGGCGGGGAGGGCCGTGAGCGCCGAGGCTGATGCGGCGATGGCGAGCGCGATCGACGTGGTGGGCAAGCAGGTCTTTCTGAACATGTGGTGTCCTGGTATCGAAGAGGTGTCGGCGGGGCTCGGAGTTCCGTGACGGCTCCTGGGGATCGATCCCCCGTCGGTCAGCCCAGTCTGGTGGGCTCGCCGGTCCGGGACAAGCCCTCCGGCCGAAAAACGGTCATCGCGGGGGGTTCAGGCGCCGCCCGACCACATGGGGCACGCCAAGCGGATCGTCACGGGTTCCCCAGACGTGCGTGGCCGTCGCGTCCGCGGCTTGCAGGCCTTCGGGCAGCAGAACCCGGCGGGGCTCACCGGACGTGTCGCCCCGCGGAATCGTGTAGTACACCCGCAGCGTGTCCACCCTCTCGAAGGTCTTGAGCCACACGTCGTCCGAGGCGGCAAGAAGGAAGCTCTCTGCGGCCGGCAGGTACTCGGGTTTGTAGAGCGCTTCCTCGAATGCCTGCAGGTAGCTGAGTTGCTGTGCGGGTGACCAACCGGGTCTCTGAAACTCAGGGCCCTTTCGGATATCGACCACTTCCTGGATCCGATCCGGCGTGAGTGCCAGCGGATCGAATTGCAGGCGCCGCTCCCACAGCGTATCTCCGCGCGCGTCGAGTTCGAGGAGGTCGAGAGAGCCGGGCGGTCCGCCGGACCGCCGCATGATCAGGATTCTCCCATGCGCGAACGCGGTATAGTCATAGTCTCCGAAGCGTTGGGCCGTGAAGCTGCGCATGTCATCCATTACGACGGTAAGCTGCGCGTTGCGTGTGTCCTGCCAGAAGATCTCTTCGGGTGGCAGCCACTGTCCCGCATCGGAGCGCCGGACGAGCAGGAGAGGTTGGCGCACCATCGGGGGGCCTCCCAGCAACCCCGCCATCCTGGACGCGGAGTACAATGGCCTGACCACGTATCCTCCGTCGGCTGTGGGTGTTTCGATGCCCACGCGCGTATTCCGATAGCGCAGCGCTGTCGTCGTGCCGATCTCCGTGCCCTTCAGCACCCCATCCGCAGTGTAGTGAGTGAACCGTGTGCCCCAACCCTCGCGCACCGAGAACCCGCCATCCTCGTTGAAGTAGACTCGCGACGGCTGGTTGAACTCGCCGGGCCCCTCGCCCTTCCTCCCGACCACGAACTGCAGGGATCCGTCCGGATTCCAGACGCTGACCTGGGTCTCCATCGGGTCGACGACAAAGATTCTCTCTCGGCGGGGGTCGGCTCGGAGAAAGGCCCAGTTGAACAGCACGCCCTGTTCGACCGTGCCGGTGAATCGGTACTCCAGCTCGGTCCGCCACTCTTCGTGTTTTCGCGCGACAGAATCGTGCGCGCCGCCGCACCCAATGCACATGACCAGCAGCATGGCTGAAGCAACCGGGGGCACTCGCTCTACCATGACTCCGTCCTTCCCTGCGCGGTGAACACAAGGACCCGCTCGCCGACCTCTTCGCCGGTCAGCTGTTCCCAGCACTCGGCGTAGAGGTCGACCTGGGCGCGGTACCGGCGCACCCGGTCGGCAAAGTCGGGGTCGTCGCCGCTGTCGGTCTTGTAGTCGGCCACGACCCAGCGGTCGTCCTCCTTGAAGACGAGATCGATCACGCCTTCGAGGACTTGCGGGGCACGGTCGCCGCTTTCCGGGCCATCACCGCCGTTGCGGTGGATGGCGAAGGGGACCTCGCTGTGGCGCTCGCTACTGGCCATCGACCGCGCCCAGATGTCGGAGCTGCGCACCGCTTCGACGAGCGCCACCAGAGCGGCCAGTTCGGTCGGCTCGCCCGCCGCGTCAACCGGGCGCTCGTATTCGATCAGGAGGCCGCGAGCGTACTGCGCGAGGGCCTCGCCACGGGTGCCCTCGCCCGCCGCCGCCAGCACGTCGTGGACCACGCTGCCCCATTCGTAGCCGCCGCTTGAAGGGCCGACGGAGGACGGGTCGAAGCGATCGGTGCGCACGGCCGGATCACGCGGACCGGGGTCCGGGACGGCCCCCGCCTTTGCCCTCCCCGTCACGGTCTCCAACCGGTAGGTGGGACTGCGGGTGCGCGCCGCGGCCGACGCCAGCGCCGCCATCGGCTCCGTCAGGTCGATGCCCGGGTCCAGCCGGTCCGGCTCGGGGGCGGCACCGCGCGGCAGCTGGATACCCGGCACGACCCCGGCCACCCACTCCTCCAGCACCTTCCAGGGCGACGAATTCCGTCCCCGCAGCCCCGAACCCCGCGCGATCCACAGCTCGTCCCTCGCTCGGGTGGCGGCCACGTACAGGAGACGCACCCTCTCCGCCTCTTCGAACGTAGCCTCCACTTTCCGGTCCTCCTCCCAGGTGGCCGGCTGGGTGATGATCTCGGTTGCAAAACCGCGCTTGACCACAATCGGGATCGTCCCGCGGGCGGCCCCCGTCTCGTCCCTGGCGACGCGCATCCGCGGCTTGCGGTCGAATTCACCAAAGGGCGCCGCGAGGAAGACCACATTCGCCTCCAGGCCCTTGGCCCGATGGAGGTTCATCACCCGGACGCAGTCCCCCCGCCCCGGCACCAGCGGCGCCTCCGCGTCCTCCCAGTCCAGCGCGGTCGCCAGGGCGTCGACGGCACCCGCGATCGACGTGTCGCCCTCCAGCGCCCGGGCACGCACCGCATCGAGGAGGTAGGAGAGCGCCCCGGCGCGCAACCCTCCCAGGTTCCCCGCGGCGGCAAGGGGGAAAAGCCCGGTCTCGCCGATCAGGCGCTCGGCGGTAACGTCAGCCGGCTCGCGCAGCGCCCGCTTCCACCACCCGTGCAGCAGGTTGATCGCGCCCGCCACCTCGCCCTTGCCCTCGACCGGACGGTTGATCCTGAAGTGGCCGCCGCGGTCCCGGTACGCCACCAGCCGGTCCAGCGTGATCCCGAAGAGCGGACCCGTCAGCACGCCAAGGACCCGCGGCTGATTCGCCGGATCCTCCAGACAGCGGAAGAGGAGGAGGAGCGCGGCCAGTTCGTCCTCGAAGCCCACCCCGGCGCCCGACACGTCGACGGGGAGGTTTCGGTCCTCAAGAGCCCGGGCATAGACCGAGAGGTACTTGCGGTTGCGGGTGAGGATCAGGAAGTCGTCTGCTTCGCGTTCGCCTGCCACCACGCGGCGCGCGATCTCGGTGGCAATCCGGTCGGCGTCGTCCCGCGCGACCTCGTCCTGCCTGCTGCCCGAGACCGAGTACGTTGCCAGGACACCCGTCCCCTCGCGCTGCGTCAGCAGAGGGGCGAAGGACGCCTGGCGGTCGCTGTCGTCCTTTCCGAACCGGTCCTCACGGTCGAAGACCCCCTTTACCAGCGCCTCGATGCCCCCGAGCGAGCGGAAGTTGGCCTCGAGGACCAGCACGTCGCCGAAATCCTCGAAGCGCTCCTTGACGAGCTGGTACAGCGCGATGTCGGCACGCCGGAAGCGGTAGATGCTCTGCTTGGGATCTCCGACTACGAAGAGCGCGCCGGGACGAGGCACCACGGTGCGCCAGTCGTCGCCCGTCTCCGGGTCGCTGGCGAGCAGGAGCAGGATCTCCGCCTGCAGGGGGTCGGTGTCCTGGAATTCGTCGACGAGAAGGCGTGGGTAGCGTCGGCCCAGGTCGCGGCGAGCCTCGGGATTGTTGCGGAGCAGCGCCGCCGAGAGGACCAGCAGGTCCTGGAAGTTGATCTGGCCGCGGTCCTTGCGCTGGCCCGCGAAGACCGCGGCCGCGTGCCTGGCGACGTCGATGGCGACCGGATAGCGGTAGGCCCACCACTGGCGCAGCACCCTGTCCGCCGGCCCTCCGGGCCCCGCAAAGTCGCAGAAATCCTCGAAAAGCCGCTTGGCCTGTGCCTTGCCCGCCCCGTCGTCCGCCCACCGCTTCTGAACCAGTCCACTCTTTTTCAGGTGCACCCGGGCCAGCGCGTCGAAGAAGGCCCTCGGGTCGCTCCAGTCCAGAGTGCGGCGCCAGTACAGGAGCGTGCGGATCCGCTTGCCGAAGTTGTCCCATCCGTCCGGCGGCGTGCGGCCACGCATCAGTCCCCGGGCGCGGTCGAGGAGAGTCTCGAATTCGGCCCGCACCGCGCGGACGGTCTCGGCGTCGGGTGACTCGACGCGCTCGAAACCGAAGTCGACATCCGGGTTTTCCACCAGCTCCCGGAATGTGTCCTGAAGGTGGTCGGGTGCAATGCCGAGCCGATCGAGCTCCTCCAGGCGGGGATCCCCGTCCGTGGCCAGGCGCTCCAGGTACTCGACCCAGGCGCCGCGCTGCATGCGCTCCGCCTCCGACTCCAGCACTTCGCGAAAGCCGGGATCGAGCCCGGCCTCCAGGGGCCGCTCGCGGAGCAGCCTGGCACAGAAGGCGTGGATGGTGCCCAGGAAGGCGTGATCGATGTCGCGGACCGCGGCCTCGAGCGCATCGAGATCCGGGTGCCCGCGCGCGAGCTTCGCCGCTTCCCGTTCCAGCACCACCTGGAACTTCTGGCGCAGCTCGGCCGCCGCCTTGCGGGTGAAGGTGACCGCGGCGATCTGGTCGACCGTGCATGCCCGGCTCCGCACCAGCGCGACCATGCGGTCCACCAGCGACGTGGTCTTCCCCGACCCGGCCCCCGCTTCGACGAGCAGGTTGCGTTCCAGGTCCCTGCCAATCCGATCCCGGGCGGCCTGGTCCGGAGGGAGGATCAGCTCGGTCACTCGTCCTCCCAGTTGCGCACCCGCCGCAGCGGCGCCAGCTCCGGCAGATCCTTCAGATTGCGGGCCGTCCAGTCGGCGAAGCGGCACGACACCTGCCCCCAGTTGCCGCTCCGCACCCCGCACACCTCGCCGTAGTCACAGAAGCGGCAGTCGTTCTTCGCGTTGTCGGTCGCCGGGAAGTCCCCCGCGGCGACGCCTTCGAGCAGGGTCGCGACAAGGAGTCCGCCGGTTTCCAGCTCTTCCGTCTCGAACGGCCACACGCGGTTCTCGCCGCGACGCGTCGGGAAGTGGTATTCCATCCCGCTGACGGTTCTGTCCAGGACGGCGGCAGCCGCCAGGGTGTAGATCACGTGCTGCACGCGGCGGCCGCCGTCGTAGATCCCCGACTTCCCGCCGTAGCCGTGGTCGGTGCCGGTCTTGTAGTCGACCACGCGCAGCTCGGCCCCGTGGTCGTCGAGCCTGTCGATGTAGCCGCGCACCTGCACGGGTCGCCCGTCCGCGTCGATCGCCACGGGATCGTCGGTCATCCCGAAGGGCATCTCCAGGGCGATCCATGGCGGCGGTTCGCTGCGGATCATCTCGACAAAGGACCGGGCGTCGTCGCGCAGCGCCGCCATCTCCCACTCGTGGACGGCACGGCTTGGCGCGGGCACCTGCCACAGCTTCCGCGCCCCCTCGTCGTCGACAAGCGACAGGGCCAGCGCGACAAAACCCTCGTCTTTGGGGTCCAGTCCCCGTTCCCGCGCCAACTCCAGTGTGTGCTGGTAGACCGAGTGCAGGAGACTGCCCCGCTCAAGCGGGTTGAGCCAGCGGTGGGCATCGAACTCCGGGTCGTCGGGCGGATAGGCGCGCAGGACATAACTGAACAGGAAGCGGCGCGGGCAGGCGCCCAGGCTTCCCAGGCCGCTCGCCGAGAACGTGTGCCCCGAGAGGTCCTGGTACGAGAGCGGGGGAGACGGCGTGCCCAGAAACCCCGTGTGCACCGAGGCCAGATCGCTCCGCAACCCCTCAGCTGCCGCCATCCCCAGGCCCAGTCGGGGATAGGCATGCCCGACCGCCTCGAGGCCGTCGAGCAGCCTGCCGTCGGCCGAAGCGAGGGTGCGAAGCCAGACATCTCCCGCGTCCACGTCGGTGGCAAGTTCGGCTCGCGGAAGGCGGGACTCGCTGGCGCCCAGGTGAGCCTCGAGGTCCTCGAAGCTGAGGGTCCGGTCACCCTCGCGCAGGCGCAGCGCCTGGAGCAGTTCCGGCGCCGGTGCCAGTTCGCGCGCCTCGGCCGGATCCCAGCGCGAGTAGCTGAGGGTCAGCGTCCCCCGGAGACGCGCGATCAGCTGGGCGAAGTTGAAGCGGGCCTCCGTTGTCCGGTCGCGCGCGAGGGGAAGCTCGCCGCGGCCGAGGTGCCACCGCTCCCTGTCCAGCAGCAGCGGGTCCTCCATCGTGGACCCGGGGAAGCGCCCCGAGTCCATTCCCACGACAAAGGTGTAGGGCCGACCCGTGGCTCCGCCGTGGGCGAAGTCGGTCAGGTAGAGGTGGCCGGCAGCCGAGCTCCAGGGCGCCATCCCCTCGGCTCTCGGCGCGGGAATGCGGATCTGGAGGAAGGACTTGACGATGGCCGCGGCCGACGCGTAGTCGGTCGGCCGGGTCAGCGTCGCCTCGATCCGGTCGAGCTGGCGGAGCAGCCGGTCCCGGGCGGTGTCGTCGGTGTCGGTGCCCGGGGCGACGCGCGCGAGGATGCTCTTGACGCCGGTAGCGACCCGGGCGGGGGACACGGTGCCGTCGACTGGCGGGGTGGCCTCCAGCAGAGGCCGAATGAGCGCTTGCAGGGCGAGCAGGTTTTCGCGCCTTCGCTGCTTGAGCCGCTCGAAGCTCTCCTCGTTCTGCAAGGGGCGCCGCCTCAGGCCGTCCAGACCCTCGATGGCCCGCTCGACCCGGGCGATATGGCGCTCCTTGCCCCACCCGATCCGCAGCCGTCTCAGTTCGCGGGCCAGGCCGGGACCCCGCAGCCGGTCGGCCGGCGGTGGCGGCTGCACGTCCCCGGCCTCGATCAGGGCCCGCAGGCGCGATTCATGGAAGTCGTTCTCGATCCACTGGAAGTAGGTCGTGACCACGCGGCCGGGGCGTGTGCGTTCTACGGGCAGGCCCACCGCGAAGGTGACGGGTATGTCCAGGGCCTCCGCCAGCGCATGCAGCGCCGACCCGTAGAGGGAAGGATCCGCGGCGATCACCTCGACCTCGTCCCAGCGTGCCCCCAGGTCGATCGCGCGGCGCAGGACTCCACGCACTTCGTCGCAGACCGAGCCCGCGGCGAAGAGTTCGATGCGCGGCCGCGGCCCTTCGAAGCGCTCGACGGCGTGCAGATAGCTTCCGGCCGCGGTGGGTGGCGCTACGTCCCAGAGGATGCCCTTCGGCACCCGCATGCCCTCGACCGGGTCCGTCCTGAGGAGGGACGCGCCCCGGACCTGCAGCGCGCGCGCGAAACGTCCCGCCAGCCCGCGGTCGGGGAGGCCCGGCAACAGGAACGTCGGATCGCTCAGGGGCGGGGCGGCGGTCTCGTCTTCGAGAATCCGTGTGGCGGTACTCAGCACCATCGCATTGTCCGCGAGGTTGCTGGCTTCCAGGAGTTCCTCGTACCGGCAGAGCACGGCAGTGATCAGCGCCTGCCGATCCGTCGCCCCCGCGGGGCGCTCGATCGCGCGGGAATCGATGCCCCCCAGGCGCAGGGCCGCCACCGAGTGACGGACCGCGTCGCGGAAGCCAACCTTTTCGCGGAGCGTCGGAAAACGGAAGCCGCGCCCCGCTTCGAGCGCTTCGTCGATCGCACGCTCCACAAGCGCGTGCTCGTCGAAGGAGTCGATCACCGTGCGGCCAGCCCCCGACAGGTCACGCGCAACGATTTTTGATGCGAGGGGTCGTAACGTGTTGACTTCAAAGCCAATCCATGACTGACCGCGCAACGCGACCTGCCGCAGCAGCTCCTTCCCCTCGCCTCGCGTGCGTGCGATCAGGATCTTGCGGTCCCGCCCGCCGCGCCGGGCGATGCGCTCCAGCTCCTGCACAAGGCCGCAGGCGGTGGCGTCGCCGCCGGAGGGGGGTGGGGTGGGGTGGCCGCGGCCTCTCTCGAAGTCGAGGTAGAGCTGGCTCACGCCGGGCCACTCGCGGCGCCGGCTTCCGGGTGGGCGTGCTCGCCGAACAGCCGCCCCAGCCGGCGCGCCTTACGCCGCCGCCAGATGCCCCGGTGGTAGGCGTCGCTGGCCAGCAGGGAGAGCGTGATGGTGGCCTCTCCGTACACCATGCGTTCCCGCGCGGTTTCGACCTTGCCCCAGGTGGTCGCCTCGCGCAGGGTGGAGCCCGAGAGGCCCCCGTCGCGTACATCCGCCACCGTGAGCTGAACGGCGTATTTATGCATGGGGATCTCTGCCGTGCGGGGATCGCCGCCCTCCTCCCCACCCCCCTCCATCAGCATCCGCGCGGCCACCACCGCATCCTGCGCGAAGTTCTTCGGCACGCCCCCACCCACCATCAGCAGGCCCGTCTCGGCCGCGGCCAGCTTGATCCTCGCCAGCTCGTGGAAGTCCTTTGCGGAATCGAAGGCGACATGGGGCAACCCCCGGCCGGCCGCCCTCACGCGGTGCGCGACCGCCCCGAACCCCGCCGAGGAATCGCTCAGCGCCGGCACGAAGATCGGCACCTCCCTGCGGTACGCGGATAGCACGATCGAGCGGGCGTCGCCATGGTTGCGCGCCAGGTACGCGCCCATCTCCCGCACGACCTCGCGGCTGGAGTGCGCGCGCGGCGCCATCCCGTCCAGGACCCCGGCCACGGTCTCGTCGCAGACCTGCAGCTCGGCCTCGTCGATGTACGTGTCGTAGATCCGGTCGATGCCGAGTTCCCTGAGCTCCTCGTCGCTCGCCGCCGGCGCCTCGACCGTCCCCGGAGCCATGTAGTGCCGGAACCCGAGCGCCTCGAAGAAGTCCTGGTCGACCACGATCGCGCCGGTCGCCACGACCACGTCGACCATGTCGCGCTCCACCAGCGCCAGCAGCGCCTCCTTGAGCCCGGCGGAGACGAGCGAGCCAGCCAGGGTCAGGATGACCACGCCGCGGTGCTCCTCCAGCATCTCGGCGAAGATGTCGGCCCCCTCGGCAAGGTTGCGGGCCTGGAAGGCGGCGCTCCGGTAGGTGTCGACCACCACGCGGCCGTCGAACGCGGTGATGTCGATGTGCTCGACCGGCCTGGCGAGCAGCCGGCTCTTCGCTACGGACCGGGAGCCCGTATCCACGGACTCCTAGAACACCACCTCGACGCCGAGCCGGAACGTGCGGTTCGGCGACAACGTGATGCTGCTCTCGCTCCCGAGGGCCAGCCCGCTGCCGAAGGTCAGGCCGTTGAGCTCGCCGTCGATCAGCGCGTTGCGCGACCAGATCCAGAGGTTGCGGCCGGCGGCGTACACGGTGGCGCGGTCGGCGTTGATGCGCCCGGCAATCCCCTCGGGCAGCGCGTAGCGCACCGAGACCTCGCGCAACTTGAAGTAGTCGCCGTCATAGATGAATGCGCTGCGGGCGTTGCTCTGGCTGTACCTGCCGCGTTCGGTGCCGTCCTTGTTGTACTGCACGGGGAAGGCATACGCGCACTCCGCCGCCGCCCCGTCCTCGGCGCCGCAGCGTACGAGCTCACGGCGGTAGATGCCGTTGAAGGTCGCCCACACCGAGCCCCAGTCGAAGACCTCGTGGCCGCCGGCCCAGTCGGCCAGCGCCGAGATGGTGAGGTCGTTGGCCACCGAGATGGTCGTGTGGATGCCGCCGCTCTTGTCCGGTGTCGGGAATCCGCCGGTGAACTGGCGTTCAGAGGCGTCGAAGAGCCCGTCGCCGTTGGTGTCCGACGGCATCGTGACCCACCAGGCCCCGACGGGCCCGCCGCGGCAGGTGTCCTCGTTCCCTTCCTCCGACATCATCCAGCAGCCGGTGACCCGCTTCTGGGACCCGTCCACGGAGAAGTCGGGAACTCCGCCCATGTCGGCAATCTTGTTGTCGTTGTACGCGAAGGTGCCGCCGAGCGACCACGCCAGCATCCGGTGGTTGATCAACTGCACATTCAGCGTCACTTCGACGCCCCGGTTCAGGATCTCGCCCACGTTCTCCTGTTGCGTACCGAGGCCGGTGACCGGCTGCCGGGGCACGCGGAACAGCGCGTCCGTCGTCCGTGCCTCGTACACCGTGGCGTTGAGACCGATGCGGTCCGACCACAGAGCGGCATCGATTCCCGCCTCGATCGTGGAGGTCTTCTCGGGTCTCAGCTCGAGGTTGCCGGGGTTCGCAAAGCGCGGCGCCGACTCGCCCCGGAAGGGACGCGCGGAAAACGTACGGTCCTTGCTGAAGGCACCCGGGAACTTGCCCGTCTGCCCGTAGGCCGCCCGGACCTTGAGTTCGTCGACAAACGGAATGCCGATGTCGTCCGAGAGCATGTACGAGCCGGTCGCCTTGGGATACAGCTCGAAGTCGATGTCGTCCCCGAAGCTCGAGCCCGCATCCATCCGGAAGCCGCCCCCCAGATACACCTTGTCCCACAGGCTCACCTGCTCGTCGAGGTACGCGCCCCCGTTGAAGACCTCGACGTTGCCCTCGTAGGCCGTGATGAGCGCGGCGGCGTCGAAGTCGTTGGTTCCCGGGAGTGCGAACGTCCGCCCGTAGCCGTTGATGAGGCTCATGTCCTCGCGGAACCCCTGCACGCCCACCGTGAGCGTGGACCCGAGCCAGCCGTCCCCCAACTCCCAGGAGTGGGTGGCACCCGCATCCATCGACACGGAGATGAAGGAGCGGTCGCGCCGGGTGATCTCGCCGGTGGGATCGTCGACGGTGAAGCCGATGGGCTGATACACTCGCTGGGCGTTGGTCCGGTGGTCCACGCCCACATTGAGCCGGGCCGAGAGGTCGTCCTGGATGTTCCAGCGGAGCCCGCCCGCGAAGATGGCCCGGGAAACCGCCTCGTCGATATCGGGCATGAGGAAGATGCGCAGCGCCTCGTGCAGGTCGGACGCCCCGGAGAAGAAGAGGGCGTCGCCGACCTCGAAGGTGGTCAGCGGGTCGTTGATCGCCGCACCGTTGTAGAGACGCTGGAAGTTGTGCCGGACGTAGCTCCCCGAAAACTCCATCGTGAAGTCGTCGCTCAGCGAGGCCTGCATGCCGCCGCGCAGGTTGTAGTTCGTGCTTCCGTCCTTGGGCTGTGTCCCCGTGCGGTCTTCGAGACGGCCGCTGACGCTGTAGGTGACGTCGGCGGTTCCCCCGGACACGCCGGCGTAGTAGCTCTGGACGCTGCCCTGCTGAAAGTAGTTGTCCCGCATGAAGGTCTCGGCGACCTCGCCGCTCTCCACGCGCTCCGGGAAGACCAATCGCGTATCGAGGATGTTCCAGAGTTCGGCCTGTTCGATGCCCTGCTCGACCCTGGCCGTAAACCGCGGCGCCCCGGGCATCCCCTTCTTTGTGAAGATCTGGATGACCCCGGTGGCCGCGTCCGAGCCGTAGAGGGTCGAGGCCGCGCCGCCCTTGGTGACCTCGATCCGCTCGATGTCGCTGATAAGCAGGTCGGCCAGCGCGGACGACTGCTCGCCGCCGGTTCCGAACGCGGTGGCGTGGTCGTTGTCCACGCGCACGCCGTCGACGTAGATGACCGGGGTCTGCGGGTTGAAGACCGAGGACACGCCCCGGAAGTTGATCAGCGAACCCGTGCCCGGCTGCGCGGACGTCGCGCTGATGGTCGCTCCGGCGACACGGCCCTGGAGAACCTGGTCGATGGACTGGACCGGGGCCAGCTCGAAGTCCTCGGCACTGAGCACCTCGACCGACGTTCCCAGCGCGCGGCGGGTGGTTTCCGCACCCACGCCCGTGACCACGATCTCGTTGAGCGCGATCGCCGTCGACACCAGTTCAATGTCGGTCGTCACCGTCTGGCCGGCGGCTACGGTCACCGTGCGCTCGACACCCTCGTAGCCGATCAGGGTCACCCGCACGACGTGTTCGCCGGCGGGCACGCTCAACAGCAGGTAGCGTCCGGACGAGTTGGTGATCTGTCCGATTCCGGTCCCTTCGACCAGGACCTGGGCGTTGGAGAGCGGCCGCCCGGAGGCGTCGTCCAGGACCTGGCCCTGGACGACGCCCGTCTGGGCTGTGGCCGGCGTGGCACCGACCGTCAGCGCCAGCACGGCCGCAAGCGCGGCGATGTGTTTGGTCAAGCCAATCGGCTAGTTGAACGGCGACGCGTTGTTCGCCACCAGCACCTTGTTCATGTCGACGTGGATCGTCACCTCCATCTTGACCAGGGGAGCACCCGGGTCCACACCGTCGTAGAGGTCGAGAGGCGTGTAGATGTCCATCGCGTAGCGTGGATTCTGCGGGATGTAGGCGGGCACGATCGGCATGGTTCCCGGATCTCCCTCGTTGATGTTGTCGTTCTGGTCGATCTCGCGGAGCATCATCGGGAGCTTGATCCCGAGATCGGCGAGGCGGCGGCCCTCCAGCAGGAGGATCTCCTGCCGGGCCAGCCACAACGCGTGCCACACTTCGTTCGCGCTGCCCAGCCCCGCGATGCTGTCCGCACTCAGCGAGGTGCCCGAGATGTTCGGAATCTCCAGCCCGTCGCTCGGGCGATTGAGCACCAGTCCGGCCCTGTAGGGACTGTCCGCATCGGCCCTGACCAGGATCTCCGCACTCCGCGGGCGCAGGCTGAGATCCGCGTTCCGCCGCTCGTCGATGTCGTCGAAGGACACCATGCTCCGGCTCTTCGCCAGCGTGACCGCATTCGCCAGGTGGCTGCGCGCCTCGCCGACGTTGCCACCCGCCAGCGCGGCCTCGGCGAGGATCAGGTGCATTTCCTCGGCCTTGGCGACCGGGATCGGCGAATCGCGCTCCGTGTACTTGGGATCCAGGAAGTCCAGCCTCGGGAGGGGCTGCATCTCCTGAAGCGCACGGAGGACGAGGAAGAATACCGACGTGTTGGCAAGGAACTGCTCGTCGTACGAGGGTGCGAAGAGGAAATCGGAAGACGCTCCCAGGACGGCGTTCGCCGCCGAGGCGGCCGCGCCCGCGTCGCCCAGAAGCCGGTGGGCCCTTGCCAGCGCCGCGTTGGCCTGCGGTCCGAAGCCGGCTCCCGCCTGCAGGTCGCTGACCGCCCTGGTCAAGGCGACGTCGGCAGACTGCGGCGACCCGTCCTCCTCGTGGGGCACGTTGGAAAAGACCTCGCCCATGGTCAGGAAGGCCATGCCCCGGTAGTAGTGCGCCTCGGCCACGAGTGCCGGCGGCGCCCCGGGATCGTTGGGCGCGATCTCGTCAATCACGAAGTCCGCCAGCGCGCGCAACTCCTGCACGTTCCAGTACACGCCACTGGCGCTGGTTCCGGTCCCGTTCACGTAGTCCGACGTCACCAGGTGCGGTTCGTCCATGTCCACGGGGATCCCCGTGCCATGGATCGAGTAGTTGTCGCTGATGACCTCGGCCGCGACCACGTACGCGTTGATCATCCGCGCGAACTGCGCCCTCAGTCCGGGCAGCAGCGCCTCCGTGGGGTTGGCAGCCTCGGCCAGGTCGTCGTCGGTCGTCGTCGGGTTGCTTACCTGGGTCGGATCGATGGCGTCACAGGCGACGACCGCCAGCACGGTCAGGAGCGCCGCGGCAACAGAGCGACCGCCCGCTGCGAAGATCGACATGTTCTTCTTTTTCATTTGTCTGGTCTCCTTGTCAGAGCGGTCTAGAACACGACCTCGACACCGAACCTGAAGGTCCGGTTCGGGGACAGGGTGATGCTGCTCTCGCCTCCCAGCCGCAATCCACCGCCACTCAGGCCGTTCAGCTCTCCGTCGATCATCTGGTTCCTGGACCAGATCCAGAGATTGCGGCCGTTGGCGTAGACCGTGGCGCGTCCGGCCCCCACGGCATCAGCCCAGTCCTCCGGCAGAAGGTACCGCAGCGAGACCTCCCGGAGCTTGAAGTAGTCGCCGTCGTAGAGGAAGCCGCTCCGTGCCGCGCTCTGGCTGTACTTCCCGCGTACCGTGCCGTCGGCGCGGTACTGCGTCGGGAACGCGTAGGCGCATCCCTCCGCGGCCCCCTCTTCCATGCCGCAACGGACCAGCTCACGACGATAGATGCCGTTGAAGGTCGCCCACACCGACCCGTAGTCGAACACGTCGTGACCCCCGGCCCAGTCCGCCAGGGCCGTGATGGTGAGGTCGTTGCCGATGGAAACCGTGGTGTTGGCGCTGCCACTCTTGTCGGGCACCGGGAAGCTCCCGGTAAACGCGCGCTCGGAGCCGTCGGTAAGCCCGTCGCCGTTCGTGTCCACCGGCATCGTCAGATACCAGGCCCCCACGGGCCCGCCCCGGCAGGTACTTTCATCGTTGGGATCGCTCTGCGTCCAGCAGCCGGTGACGCGCTTCTGGCCACCCTCGGCGCTGAACTCCGGAACCCCGCCCATATCCGTCACTTCGTTGTGGTTGTAGTTGAAGGTCCCGCCGATGCTCCAGGCCAGGGACTGGGTGTTGAGCAGCTGCAGGTTCAGCGCTACCTCCACGCCCCGGTTCAGGATCTCGCCCACGTTCTCCTGCTGGGTGCCCTGACCGGTCACGGGCTGGCGCGGAACGGAGAAGAGCGCGTCGGTCGTGCGGGCCTCGTAAGCGGTCAAGTCCAGGCCGATACGATTGTCCCACAGCGCCGCGTCGATTCCTGCCTCGATCGTGGAGGTCTTCTCGGGGCGCAGGTCTTCGTTGCCGGGGTTGGCGAACCGGGGTGCCGATTCGCCCCGGAAGGAGGTGGCCGAGAAGGTCCGGTCCTTCAGGAAGGCTCCGGGGAACTTGCCGGTCTGCCCGTAGGCGGCGCGAACCTTGAGTTCGTCCACGAGAGGCAGCCCGACGTCCTCCGACAGGATGTATGACCCGGTGGCCTTCGGGTAAAGCTCGGTGTCGATGTTGTCGCCGAAGCTGGAACCCGCGTCGATCCGGAAGCCTCCGCCCACGTACAGCTTGTCCCAGAGGCTCACCCGCTCGTCGACGTAGAACCCGCCGTTGAAGACCTCGACGTTCCCTTCACCCGCGGTGATGACCGCGGCGGCGTCGAAGTCGAAGGTGCCGGGCAGCGCGAAGGAACGTCCCATGCCCCAAATCACGCTTTCTTCCTCGCGGAACCCCTGCACACCCACCGTCGTCGAAGATCCGACAGTCCCGCCGATGCTTTCCCAGCCATAGGTCAGGCCGCCGTCCAGGGACACCGACGTGAAGGAGCGGTCCCAGCGGCGGAGTTCACCGGTGGGTTCACCCGGGGTGAAGCCGATGGGCTCGTAGGTGCGCTGCTGGTTGTTCCGGTTGTCCGTGCCCAGCGTCATCCTGAAGGACAGGTCGTCCATGATGTTCCAGCGGGCACCGGCCGAGAAGATGAACCGGTTGACCGCTTCGTCGATCTGGGGCAGCAGGAAGATGTCCAGCGCTTCGTGCAGCGTCGAAGCGCCCGAAAAGAAGAGCGCGTCGCCGACCTCGAAGGTGGTGAGCGGATCGGCGATGGCGGACCCGTTGTAGAGCCGCTCGAAGTTGTGCCGGACGTAGTTGCCCGAGAACTCCAGGGTGAAGTCCTCGGACAGCGATGCCTGCAGGCCGCCGCGGATGTTGTAGTTGGTGCTGGCGTCCCTGGGCTGCGTGCCGGTGAGGTCCTCCAGACGGCCGCTGACGCTGTACGTAACGTCCGCGGTCCCCCCGGAAACACCCACGTAGTAGTTCTGGGTCTGGCCGTTCTTGAAGTAGAGATCCCGCATGAACCGCTCGGTGATCTCGCCGGACTCGACGCGCTCGGGGAAGATGAGGCCCATGTCGAAGATGTACTTGAGCTCGGGCGTCTCGATTCCCCGTTCAATGCGCGCGGTGATCCTCGGCGCCCCCGGGGTTCCCTTCTTGGTGAAGATCTGGATCACGCCCGTGGCCGCGTCCGATCCGAAGAGCGTCGAGGCCGCCCCGCCCTTTGTGACCTCGATACGCTCGATGTCGCTGACGAGAATGTCCGCCAGCGCCGACGACTGCTCGCCGCCCGTGCCCGCCGCCGTCGACTGGTCGTTGTCGACGCGGACGCCATCGACGTAGATGACGGGGGTCTGGGCCCCGAACACCGATGAGACGCCGCGGAAGTTGATCAGGGACCCGGTTCCGGGCTGCGCCGACGTGGCGTTCACCGTGGCGCCCGCGACCCGGCCCTGAAGGAGCTGGTCGACCGACTGCACCGGCGCCAGTTCGAAGTCTTCCGCGGCGAGCACCTCGACCGAGGTGCCCAGCGCGCGCCGTGTCGTCTCGGCACCCACGCCCGTGACGACGATTTCGTTGAGCGAGATCGCGGTCGAGGCCATCTGGATGTCGGCGGTGGCCGTCTGGCCGGCCGTGACCGTGACGGTCTGCGTCGCTTCGTCGAATCCGATCAGGGTCGCCTGAACCGTATGCTCTCCGGCGGGCACGTTCAGAAGCACGTAGCGGCCGGACGAGTTCGTGAGCTGCCCGATCCCGGTGCCGGCGACCAGAATCTGGACGTTGGAGAGCGGACGCATCGAGGCCGCGTCCACGACCAGTCCCTGCACGACGCCCGTCTGCGCCAGCGCAGGAGACGCGGTGACGGCCGTCAGCGCCAGAAACGCCAACAGGCCCCCTGCCGCACTGCTTGCAAGTCGACTGAGTTGCATGGTGTCCTTCCTTGTCTTTATGACTCGAGTTCGGTGGAAGCGCCAATCGTTTCGGCGCCTCCAAAAAGGTGGTGGAGCCTCCGCTCCAGATACGGTCAATGTCTGGATTCGTTGCGCATCTCCTTTCTCCTTCTCTCGATCGGCGGCGTCAAGGCCGGGGAGACAACTTACCTATACGTCCAGATTCCGCACATACTTGGCGTTCTTCTCGATGAAGACCCGGCGGTGCTCCACCTCGTCGCCCATGAGCTGGGAGAAGATCCTGTCGGCCTCGACCGCGCTCTCGACCGTGACCTTGAGGATCGTCCGCGCGTCCGGGTCCATGGTCGTCTTCCACAGCTGATCGGGGTTCATTTCGCCCAGCCCCTTGTATCGCTGGATCGACACGCCCTTCCCTTCCCTGCCGTTGGTGATCTTCCGGATTTCCAGGTCCCGCTCCTCGTCGCTGTACGCGTATCGCTCGATCCTGCCCTTCTGGACCCGGTACAGCGGCGGCTGTGCGATGTAGACGTAGCCCGCCTCGATCAGCTCCTTCATCTGACGGTAGAAGAACGTGAGGAGCAGGGTGCGGATGTGGGCGCCGTCCACGTCGGCGTCGGTCATGATGATGATCTTGTGGTAGCGCGCCTTGCTGAGGTCGAAGTCGTCCCGGATTCCCGCGCCGATGGCCGTCACCATGGCCCGGATCTCGTCGTTGGAGAGGATCTTGTCGATCCGCGCCTTCTCGACGTTGAGGATCTTGCCCTTGAGCGGCAGAATCGCCTGGAACGACCGGTCGCGGCCCTGTTTCGCGGAACCGCCGGCGCTGTCGCCCTCGACCAGATAGATCTCCGAGAGCGCCGGGTCGGCGATGGAGCAGTCGGCGAGCTTGCCCGGCAGCACACCGCCCTCCAGGCCGCTCTTCTTGCGCGCCAGGTCCCGCGCCTTGCGCGCCGCCTCGCGGGCCCGCGCCGCCTGCAGGGACTTCTCGATCAGCTGCTTTGCGGAGCGCGGGTTCTCTTCCAAAAAGGCCGAGAGGTGCTCGTTCACGGCCGCCTCGACCGCGCCCCGCACCTCCGAATTGCCCAGCTTGGTCTTCGTCTGACCCTCGAACTGGGGCTCCATGACCTTGACGCTGAGCACGCAGGTCAGCCCTTCGCGCACGTCGTCGCCCGACAGGCTCTCGTCCTTCTTGAAGATGTTGTTCTTGCGCGCGTAGTCGTTGATCGTGCGGGTCAGCGCGGCCTTGAGGCCGGTCAGGTGGGTTCCGCCCTCGTGCGTGTTGATGTTGTTGACGAAGGTGTGGGTGTTCTCCGAAAAGCCCTCGTCGTACTGCATGGCGAGCTCGATCTCCGCTTCCGGCCTGCTCGTCTCGAAATAGATCACCTTCGGATGGATGGGCAGCCGCGAACCGCGCAGGTACTCGACGAACTCGGCGAGTCCGCCCTCGTATCGGAAGGTCTGCTCGGTCTCCTTTTCGGTCCGCTCGTCGCGCAGGACGATCCGGAGCCCCTTGTTGAGGAACGCGAGTTCCCGCAGCCGCGCCGACAGCGTGTCCGCGTTGTAGGCCAGAACGGTGAAGATCTCCGGATCGGACTTGAACGTGACGAGCGTGCCGGTGCCGCTGGCGGGACCGAGCATGGCGAGCTCCGAAACCTTGATCCCGCGCTCATAGCGCTGGTGGTAGCGCTTCCCGCCGCGGCGCACCTCCACCTCGAGCCACTCGGAGAGCGCATTGACGACGCTTACGCCCACGCCGTGCAGTCCGCCCGAGACCTTGTACGAACTCTTGTCGAACTTGCCGCCCGCGTGCAGCGTCGTCATGGCGAGTTCGACGCCGGGCGCTCCTTCGGTGGGATGAATGTCCACCGGGATGCCCCGCCCGTCGTCGTCGACGCTGACGATGTCGCCGGGATGGATCACCACCCTCACCGAGCTGCAGTGCCCCGCCATCGCCTCGTCGATGCTGTTGTCCACGACCTCGTAGACGAGGTGGTGCAGTCCACGGCCCGATGTGGAACCGATGTACATCCCCGGCCGCTTCCGCACGGCCTCCAGTCCCTTCAGAACCTGGATCCGCCGGGAAGTGTAGTCTCCGCTCTTGTTATCCGCCGCCATGTATTCGCCCCGAAGCCTTTTCCGCGAGCCGGAAGCGGATACCGCCAATGGGCGCATCCGCGCGACTCGCATTCAGTCGTTCAAGAATCATCGCCTTCATCATGGAGAGCTCATTGAGCCATGCGCTCGAGAGCACTTCCACCACCAGCGTGTCGCCACGAACCTCCACCGGCCTGGTGACCCCGCTCACCCTGCTCCCCACGGTATCCGCCCATTCGTCCATTGCGTCGAGCCGCGCCAGCGACTCCCCGAGGCCCGACTCGGCCAGGTATCCCTCCAGCACCTCGCCCACCGCCTTGAACGCGGCGCCGCGCCCGCCGCGCCCGCCGCTCTTCGCCGCCGCGTTCACGCCTCGATTATCCCCTTCCGGATACTCCACCGTGCCAGCGAAGGTCCCCTCAGCCGCACATCCGACTCCTTGGGCGCGGTGAGAATCACCTGGCCCGTGCACTCTTCCTGCAGGAGGGTCATGACCCGCTCGGATCGCCGCTCGTCCAGCTCCGCGAACGCGTCGTCGAGGAGGAGGATCGGGTCAACGCCGCGCCGTCTCCGGATCGTCGCCGCCTCGGTGAGGCGCAGCGCCAGCGCGGCCGTGCGGCGCTGTCCCCCGGATCCGTAGGTCCGCGCCGCGAGGGACCTGCGGGGCGCCCCCCGATGTGCCGCGATGGTGAAGATCAGGTCGTCGCGATGCGGCCCGCACGTGGTGACCCCGCGGCGCTGATCCATGGCCCGGCATTCATCCAGCCGGGCCTGGAACCGTTCACGGATCGATGCCTCGTCCGGCACGGAGGCCTCGTCGCCCGAATCGCCTTCACGGCTCCGGCCACCGCTTTCCCGCCACGACAGATCCGGCCGATAGGTCATGGCCAGCGGGTCGTCGCCCGAGACGGCCGTACAGTACCCGGCGAAGGTCCCCGCCCAATCCGCGACCCATTGGCCGCGTACGCGGGTCACGTGCGCGCCGTTTTCCACGAGCAGTCCGTCCCATGCCCGCACGGCCATGGCTCCGGCGTCCGCCTTGAGCGCCGCGTTTCGCTGCGCCAGCGCCTTCCGGTATCCGGACAGCGCTTCAACGTACCCGCCCAGGTTGAGAGAGAGGAGGATGTCCAGGAAGCGCCGCCGCAACCGCGGACCCCCGTTCACGAGGTCCACGTCGGCCGGCGAGAAGACGACCGCCCCGAGGCGTCCCAGCGCTTCGGAGATGCGGACCGAATCGTTCCCGTCCACGGAGACCCGCTTCTTCCTCCGCTTGCGGTCGAATCCGGCGGCAACCGTGGTCGGCCTGTCTCCCTTCACGGACCCTCTCAAGTGAAAGACATCCTTCGCGAATTCCGTGAGTTCACCATCGCCCGCCCCGCGAAAGGAGCGGAAGCTCTCCAGGTAGTAGATCGCCTCCAGGAGATTGGTCTTCCCCTGCGCGTTCTCGCCGACTACCGCAACACCCTCCGGAGGGAAGCGCAGTTCCTGGATTCCGAGGTTGCGGAAGTGGCGCAACTCCAGTTCACTCAAGACCACGAACGCCGCTGGAACCGGTGGCGAGAGACTCCGGACATGCCATGAATATAACAGGATCGGACCCACCTCCGGCGGCGGTCGGACCGACCCGCCGAACGGTCCGCCGAACGGTCTGCGGAACCGCCCTTCGAACCCCTGCCGCGGTCCGTCTCTACGATCCCTTGAAGTTCGCCTTCCGCTTCTCCAGAAACGCCGCCATTCCCTCGCGCATGTCGTCGGTGGAGGCCAGCAGTCCGAAGAGCGACGCCTCGAACTCGAGTGCGTGATCCATCGTGCTCTCGATGGCCCCGTACGCCGACGCCAGCGCCATCTCCACGGCAACCGGAGCGTTCTTCGCGATTCGCCCGGCCAGCGCGGTCGCTCGCTCCATCAGCTCGGCGTGGGGCACCACCATGTTCGCCAGCCCCATTTCCGCCGCCCTGTCGGCCCCGACCATGTCGCCCGTCACGATCATCTCGACCGCGCGTCCCAGGCCCACAAGGCGCGCGAGGCGCACCGTCCCGCCATAGCCGGGAATGATGCCCAGGCCAACCTCCGGCAAGCCGAAGCGCGCCCGGTCGCTTGCGACGCGCAGATGGCAGGCCAGCGCGAGTTCGCACCCGCCCCCCAGCGCATAACCTCCGACCGCGGCAATGACCGGCCGGGGGAAGCGCTCGATCCGGCGAAGGACCTCCTGTCCGGCCCGGCTCACCTCCGTCCCGGTCAGCGTGCCCATCTCGGCGAGCACCCCGATATCCGCGCCGGCCACGAAGGCCTTGTCGCCCGCTCCGGTCAGAATCACGGCACGCACGCTCCGGTCGTCCCGCAAACCCCCGAAGGCCGTATCGAGTTCGGCCACGACCTGCGGGTTGAGGGCGTTCAGCTTCGACTGCCGGTCTATGGTCACCGTCGCGATGGACCCGGACACCCGGGTTCGTACGTACTGGCTTTCGCTCATCGGCCGTGCTCTCCGTCGGGCTCCTGTTCGGCCACGGGGGAGGCCGTGGACCGCGCGATGGGAACCTATGTGTCTCGTTGGGACATCGCCAAGTCGCAATGGGACGCAATCAGCCCTCGGGCGTAGCGGTACCGGCGGTCCCTTCTTACCTTCCTTGTCCGGACGCTCCTTGTCCGGCCGCTCCTGTCCGGACGCTCAGAACCGCTTCTTCACGAGGAACCATGGCGCGCTCTCTCAACAAGGTGACATTGATCGGGAATACCGGGAGTGACCCCGACGTGCGCACGACACCTTCGGGTACGCGCGTCGGAAAGCTCTCGCTGGCCACCAGCCGGTCTTTCCAGGACCGTTCGGGACAGCAGCAGGAGCGCACCCAATGGCACCGCCTCACCTTTTTCGGGCGACTGGTGGATGTGGTGGAGCAATGGGTCAAGAAGGGCGACAGAATCTACGTCGAGGGGCGGCTCGAGTACTCCCAGACACAGGACGACCAGGGCGCCACACGCTACTGGACCGACATCATCGTGAACGAGATGATCATGCTCGGGTCGAGCGGTGGGGGGGGCGGTGGCGACCGGATGGACGCGCAGGCCCCCGCACGCAGCGGCGGGGGGTACAGTCCGCCTCCCAGGCAACCCATCACGGAACCCGAGGACGACTTGCCCTTCTAGCGGGGCGCAGACGGCATTTCTGCCGGGGGACAGGATCTTGGCCAACGACGCAATCGAAATGGAGGGCACCGTAACCGAGGTCCTGCCCAACGCGAACTTTCGGGTGAAGCTGGAGAACGGGCACGAGATTCTGGCGTACCTGTCCGGGAAGATGCGGAAGTTCTATATCCGCGTCCTGGCCGGAGACCGGGTCAAGGTCGAGATGTCGCCCTACGACCTGACGCGAGGCAGGGTGACCTACCGATACAAGTGAGGGCCTGGTTCCTCTTCTGAGGGCCTAGTCCTTCTGAGGGCCTAGTCCTCTTCCTCGCTTTTCCAGAGCCCGAGCAGGTAGGGATCGAAGCGCTCCGGGTGTTCCCGGTACTGCCTGCGCCACTCTTCGAACTCCGGCAGGTCGAGTCGCTCGCGCACCCTGGCGGTCGCGTAGCGGATGGCGTCGTTGTACGAGGCGGGTGCTACCCCCCTGGCCCGGCGCGCCTCCGATTCGGCCAGCGAATAGATTTCGTCCGGATCGAGGGATAGCACGGCGTCGGCAACGCGGGCAGAGCAATAGTCCCTGTACTTCGCCCTAAGTACGTCGTCCCCGTCTCGCTCCGCCATCCTTGCCCTCGTGCCTGACTCGCGACCCCAGCGTCTGACTCCGGAGGGGTCTGACTCCGGAGACCCGGGTCGGCCAACTCACAACTTTCCGTGTCAGCCACGGCGCGTCAAGGCTGGCGGCAACCACGCGAGCGGTCAGTGGCCCCGCCGTATCGAGGTTGATTGCCAGCGGCGCGGCGGCACGCCGGAGATGGCAAGCGGTGAGGCCTTGAAGGCCCCTATGGGTGCGCGAAGTCCGTGCCCGAGTCCGCCGAGTGGCGCATGGAACCGGCGTGGCTGCCCTCGGCATCCCTAAGTCGGCGATAGATCGAACGTCGCGTGAGACCGTACTGGACGACCCGGCTCAGAAAGTCCGGATCCGAACGCTGTACCTCCTCGGCTTCCGCAGCCAGGTCGTTCGGCAGGCGAACGTCGAGTTGCACGGACCGCGTGTTCCACATGCGCACCACACCCTTAAGTCAGGAGATGTAATTCTCGCCAATTTCAGCCGACAAGCCCCGGGGAGGAGCGTGGCGCCGGCAGCGAGCGGGCAACCCTTCCTTCCGAAGGACGGGCTTCAACGATACAAGGCTCGAACGCGACCCGCAAGCACGTTCCCGGTTCTGTATCCAAATCCCCTAACTCATTATGTGTCAACATGTTACGAGAATAGGCCACTTTTGGAATCCAGTTGTTTCCGGACGACTCACCAGGTCCCGAGAGTACCGTTCCGACACGCGCTAAGTGACAAATTGATAAGCAGTTGGATGCCTCTTCCGAAGTCGGATCGAAGGGCGATGGGAAACAGATTTTTGCCAAAAAATCATCACCGTGCGCCACGATCGAAAAAGCCGTGAAACGCTCGTCGCGGCCGAGTTTCGGCGTCGGAGAACTCCCCCGCAGCGGTCCGCAGCGCCCCCCTCCACCCCCGTGGACCCCCGCCCGGTGGTCAGTGCACCGCGAGTCCGCTGTCCGCCGCGTCTCCACCCACTGCATCGGCATCCCCGATGGAAAGCCGATTCAGGGTCGCCCGTTCTCCAAAAGTCGACACGATGCCGCCGACCGCCCTGAACCGCTCAGGCTCGAAACGCGCGATCAGATGACTCAGACCGCCCCGCATCCGCTGCAGGCTCACCCGCAACTCGTCGAAGTCCACGGGTATCCCGAAGCGTACCTGGCGCGATTCGTCCCCGCCCCGGGCAGCCACGGACGGGCGGCCGATCGGCAAGCCAGGAAAGACCTCGCGCAGCACGCTGTCCAGCGTCCGGGCAGCTTCGGCCGTCGCCGCGCGGAACACGAGTGCATTCGCCTCGTAGTCCAGATGCACGCGCGTGACTGCCCCGCGCCCGGTGACGATGCGCACGACCGTGTTCTCGTGGAGGTCCAGATCCTTGCAGATGTCGCGGAAGCCGATCCGGAGCAGCGTGGGCCGGGTCAGCGGCGAAAAGCCCCGGCGGTTGAGGACCCTGAGTGCCAGGTCGAAACAGTAGCGGCGGAGTTGCCGGCCGTCGGGGCGGTCGGCGGATTCGGTCTTCGCGGCCGCTTGTGGCGCTCCCATGGCCCCGGAACCCTCTCCGGGAGAGGCGAGCGTCTTCAAATGCATGAGCGTGGGGCCGTATACCCAATCCAGGACCACGAGCTCGGACGCAAGGTTCAGGTACTTGATCCTTGCCGACCCCAGATCGATCGCGCGGGCGGACGAGGCGAACCGGCCTTCCAGGACCACCGCGAGTCCGATGTCCTGAATCCGGCCGCCGGGCTGGTACAGCTCGTGGGCCTGCCGGTACTGCACGACGGCCCTCGTAAGCGGCAGCTCACAAATGCCGGGCACATCGGCCATCGCCTCTGGGCGACTTTCCGTCGTAGTCATCCGGTGCATGGGGCGGGATAATAACCATATGTTTATCGGGCGGGCAAGGCGCCCGGCGGACACGCTCGCCGACACGCCGGGCCACACAATGGCCGACACGCTCGCCGACACTGGGGCCTGTGCTGGCGTTGGAGAACCGGCTCTTGTTCTCCCTACCCGCTCACGGCTATGATTAAGGTCTTGCCACAAGTTCCCGGGACTCGGGGGCCCATGGTCACCGAGCCGCCGGTTCGGTCCGCCGCGCGATCGGCACACGGCCGAGTCCCTCAACGCAGGGTGATTTCACTTGGAAGTCTTCGTCAAAGAGAACGAGAGCCTGGAGCGGGCACTTCGCCGGTTCAAACGGAAGGTGCAGAGATCCGGGCTGTACTCGGAGCTCCGCAAGCGCCGCTTCTACGAGAAGCCTAGCGCGCAGCGGAAGCGGCGGCGCGAGGCGGCCATCCGCCGCGAGCGGAGACGCCAGCGCCGGTCGCGGCGATAGAATCCTCAGATCTTCAGCGCCACCGGCCCCTCAGGGGTCCAATCGTAGAATCCGGCGCCGCTCTTCCGCCCGTACCGACCCATGGTCACGAGACGCTTGAGCAGGGGAGGCGCCGCATAGCGCTCTTCCCGGTACTCGTCATACATGATCTCCGCGACCTGGTAGAGCGTATCGAGCCCCACGAAGTCGCATAGTACGAACGGACCCATCGGGTGCCCGCAACCCAGGGTCAGAGCCGTGTCGATGTCCTCGACCGAGGCCACCCCGCGCTCCAGCTGCCGGATCGCGTCGAGCATGAACGGGACCAGAAGCAGGTTGACCACGAAGCCGGAGTTGTCTCTGGCCGCAATGGGCACCTTGCCGACCCGCCTGGCGAAGGCCCGCGCCGTCTCGAAGGTCTCGTCGCTGGTGGCGATGGTCCGGACGACTTCGACCAGCTTCATGACCGGCACCGGGTTGAAGAAGTGGATGCCGATGAAGCGATCCGGCCGCGACGTGGCCGCGGCCATGTCCGTCACCGTCAGTGAGCTGGTGTTGGACGCGAAGATCGTCCTTTCGGGGCAAACGCCGTCGAGGTGGCTGAAGAGGTCGTTCTTCGCCTCGAGCGACTCGACGATGGCCTCGATGACCATGTCGCAGTCGGCGAAGTCGTCCAGCGAGGTCGTAAAGGTGATGCGCGCGAGCACCTCGTCGCGCCCGGCCGCATCGAGCTTGCCCTTCGACACGGCCCGGTCGAGCGACTTGACCATCCGGGAGCGTCCCGCGGCGACCGCCGCCGCGTCCACCTCGCACACTACCACGTCGCACCCGGCCTTCGCCGCGACCTCCACGATGCCGCTGCCCATGAGTCCACAACCGGCAACGCCCAGTCTGTTGATCTCCAAACCCGAATCTCCTTTGCCTTCAGTGTCAGTAATCGTCCCGGCCCATCACCTCGCGGGCGACGCCGTGGAAGTGGCGCCGCACCCATCGCCGCCAGGCCGGCGGCGGAGGCTCCAGTCCTCCGTCGCTTTCAAGCCCGTCGAGGATGCCCTCCACCTCGAGGCGTACCTCGCCGAGGCGCCGCTCGAAGCCCAGGGCCACCATGCTCATCACCGCCACTGCGGAGACGATCCCGGCCGCCAGGCCGCCCGCAACCGCCACGGGCAGCGTTGCCAGCAAGGCAAGGCCGGTGCTGACTCCGATCCCCACGGCTGCACCGGTCGTCCCGCCTCCCAGCACGGCACCCGTCCTGTATTTGCCCGCCATGCCGGGATCGACGACGATGTCCACCTGCGTGGAGTCCGGGCCCAGCTCGTCCAGGCGCGCCTCCACCAGCCGCGACGCGGCCACGTAGTGCTGCCGGGAGGTCGAACTCGCCGCCCGCGCCACCCGCGACGCCCAATCGATCGCGGGGCGGTATTGGAGCAGATCTTCCCTTTGGCGAACGCGCTGCAGGAGCTGGCTGCCGACCATGAACTCGTCCAGCTCGCCATGAACCTGCGCGCGCGACCGCTTCACCGTCCGGCCCGAATGGATCTCTCCGGTGGCCAGAAGCGCCCGAATGCGCCCGCGCCCCCGAACGAGCCGGCCGCGGTCCGAGCGGAACTCGGCCAGGGCTCTGCGCACATGTCGGTCCGGCAGTCCGACTTCTCGCCCGATACGGACCAGCTCGGCCTCCGTGAACTCCTCGTCCGGCGCACCCGGCTCCGTTGCGGCGAGTTCCGAGGCCCGCCGCATCACTTCGTCGAAGTCTCGCCTCGACAGCGTTGGCTTGCTGCTCATTCGTCCATCCGGCATGCACCGACCGTATCAGAACGCTTCCACCACCACCGCGCCGCCCTGCCCGCCGCCGATGCACGCCGCGCCGAGGCCATACCGTGCGCCCCGCCGCCGCAGCTCGTGAAGCAGGTGCAGCGTGATTCTGGTTCCCGAGGCCGCAAGCGGGTGGGTGATCGCAATCGCGCCGCCATCGACGTTCGTGCGTTCGGGATCGAGTTCCAGCTCCTTTTCGACGGCCTTGTACTGGGGCGCGAAGGCCTCGTTCACCTCGACAAGGTCCATGTCGTCCAGGCCCAGACCCGCGGCGGACAGGGCGGCGTGGGCAGCCGGCGCGGGGCCGATCCCCATGATCCTGGGGTCCACGCCGGCGAATCCCCATGACACCAGCCGTCCGATCGGGGAGGTCCCGTTCGCCCGGGCCCAATCCCCCTCGGCGAGAACGACCGACGCGGCGCCGTCACCGATGCCGCTGGCGTTCCCCGCCGTGACCAGTCCGTCCTTGCGGAAGTAGGGCCGCAGCCGTCCCAGGTCTTCCATGGTCGTATCCGGCCGCATGTGCTCGTCGACCGCGAACCGCGACTCGCCCTTGCGCGTCTTCACGGTGACCGGCGCGACCTCGGCGTCGTAGCGGCCCTCATCCCACGCCGCCTTCGCGCGCTGCTGGCTGGCGACGGCGACCCGATCCGCCTCTTCGCGGGTCACCTCGTACCGGTCGGCGAGCTCCTCGGCGGTCTGCGCCATGCTCAGGCCGCAGTGCGAGTCGGTCAGGGCCTCCCAGAGCACGTCGTGGAACCCGTTCGCCGCGGGACCGAGCCGCAAGCCGCCCCACCTCGCGCCGCGCACGACGTGCGGGGCCTGGCTCATGGACTCCGTGCCGCCGCACAGGGTCACGGCCGCGCCGCCGAGCAGGATCTCCTGGGCGCCCGACACGACCGCCTGAAAACCCGAGCCGCACAGCCGGTTCACCGTGAGGGCGCCTGCCTCCCGGGGCACGCCCGCGCGCAGGCCGACGTGCCGCGCGAGGTAGATCGCGTCGGCGGAGGTCTGCAGTGCGTTGCCGTAGAAGACGTGGCCCACCTCAGCGGGCTCGATGCCTGCGGCCTCCAACGCCGCCTCGGCCGACAACACCCCGAGATCCGTGGCGGTGAAGTCCTTCAGCGAGCCGCCGAAGGTTCCAAAGGGAGTCCGCTTCCCCGAGAGGAAGACGACCTCCGTATCAAATCCTTGAGTCCCCATCCCTAAGCTCCATGACTACGTCAGCTCCATGAATACGTCGACCAGATCGCCGAAACGCGCGAAACACCGTTCAACTTAACCCGATTCCGCGCCGAGCAGTTCGTGGATAGAGTCCCCCCGGCATTATCCACGGACTGCCAGCAGCCGCGCTGCCATCCATCGCCCGACTTCTCGCGTGGTGGCGCTGCCCCCCAGGTCGGGTGTTGTGACGCCCTCGTTGAAAGACGCGAGAATGCAGTCGGCCACATCGGCCGCGGCTTCTTCCAGGCCAAGGTACCCGAGCACGAGGCTCACGCACGCCACCGCTGCCACCGGGTTCGCAATGCCCTTGCCGGCGATATCGGGTGCCGACCCATGTACCGGCTCGAAGAGGGCCCACGAGCCCGGGTTGATGTTGCCCGAAGGCGCGAGACCCAGGCCGCCGGTAACCTGCGCGCCAAGATCGCTGAGGATGTCGCCGAAGAGGTTCGAAGTCACCACCACCTCGTAGCGCTGCGGCCGGCGGACCAGGTCCATGGCCATGGCGTCGACGTACATGGCGTCGCGGTCGATCTCCGGGAATTCGCCACCGGTCTCGTCGAAGACACGCCGCCACAGTCCCCCTTCGTACGCGAGCACGTTGGCCTTGTCCACCAGCGTAACGCGGGTGCACCCCGTCGCCCGCGCGTGTTCGAAGGCGGCCCTCACGATTCGCTCCACGCCCTTGTAGGTGTTAAGACTCTCCTCGATCGCGACCTCGTCCGTCGTGCCGGTCCTGAAGCTGCCTCCGATGCCCGCGTAGAGCCCCTCGGTGTTTTCCCGGAAGAAGACGATGTCGGTGGCGGGATCGGGGTTCCGGAGCGGAGACAGGGCCGGCACGAGGAGCTTGCAGGGCCGATAGTTGATGTACAGGTCCGCGAACACCCGCAGGCCCAGCAGGATGTCGCGGGCGTGCACGTTGTCGGGAACGCGAGGGTCGCCGAGCGCGCCGAGAAGCGCCGCGTCGTATTCGTTGACGAGGCGGTCGCGGTCTTCGGGCGTCAGGGTGGTGCCGTCGCGCAGGTAGCGGTCCGCGCCCAGATCCCAGTCGTCCAGCGTGAGGTCGAGCCCGTGCTTTTCGGCGGCGGCGCGCATCACCTCGCTGGCGGCGCGCACGACTTCGGGACCGATTCCGTCCCCTGGGATCAGCGCGATCCGGGCCACGCGCGAATGTGCCTCTACGGTACCCTCCCGAACATGATGTTGCAGCGGGGACAGAAGAAGTCCTTGCCGCGCCGCACCAGGGACGGGCCCAGTTCGCCCCGCGGGCACATCGGATCCAGGCCTTCGTCCGCCTGCATCCTGACCTTGCGCCGCTCCCGCCACGTACTGATCCGCAACGGCAGCTGGAACCGCAGCGCAGACGTCTTGCATTCGAAAAGGACGGTGCTGGTACCGTCGGGCTCCTCGCGCACGCCAAGGTCCATCAGGAATCCGCCCATGGGCGAAGGCACCTGGCGTCCGCTGCAATGCAGGCGCTCCATTTTCTTGACTTCGGGCAACTCATCGACCCCGAACCCGACCGGTCCGGGCTTTTTGTCGTCCGCGTCCAATCAACCCCTCCGCTCGAACAGGTAGGCCAGGTCCTCGTGACGGGTCTCCTCGTCCCTGCACACGGCGTAGCGGCCACCGGAATAGATGGCCGCGCCTCCGTGCTCGCCGTTCTTATTGATCGCGTAGTAGTTCACGTTGAAGCTCGGACGGCCCTCCTCGTTCCGGAGCCGGTCTTCGGTGGTGAAGGTCACAATGCGCCGGAGCGCCTCCAGACACGCGTCGGTCGGCGACATCCCCGCGCGCATGAGTTCGACGACCGAATGGGACCCGCACGTCTTGATGACCGCTTCGCCCCGTCCCGTCGAGCCGCACGCGCCGACATCGTTGTCCACATAGAGGCCCGCTCCCACGATCGGGGAGTCGCCCACGCGTCCCGGGATCTTGTACGACAGTCCCGACGTGGTCGTCACGCCCGAGATGTCCCCGTCCGCGTTGATGACGTTGCAGTTGATCGTTCCCTGCGGGCGCACCCCGTCGTGAGAGTCGAGCAGCGACAGTCCGTAGTCGTCCTCTTGCTCGAAGGGCGGCACCTTCATCCCGGATTCCTCCGGCCTCAGGTAGTCGTCAATGTCGCTCATCCGGGCGCGCCACTCGATCCACCGGCGCCTGGAACGCTCGGTCAACAGATCTTCCAGCTGATGTCCCATGGACACCGCAAAGCGCTGCGCGCCCTCGCCGACCAGCAGCACGTGGTCCGTGTACCGCATGACATCGACAGCCACGCGCGAGGGCGTCTTGATGCCTTCCAGACACGCCACCGCGCCCGCCCCCCTGCTGGGACCGTGCATGACCGACGAATCGAGCTGCACGACACCGTCCAGATTGGGGAGCCCGCCGAAGCCCACGGACGCGTCGCCGGGGTCACGCTCCACGATGTTCACACCCTCGACGACCGCATCCAGCGTGTCGCCGCCCCCGGTTACGCTCTGGACGGCCGTCTCCACGGCCTCGAGCCCGTTCCCGCTCGCCACGGCAACGGGCACAACCACGCGCTTGTGCACGGCCGGAGCGGCGCGCAACGGCCGCGCGGTTCCCCCGAGGCCGACGGCGGCACCCACGCCGACCCCCGCGGAGGTCTTGAGAAAATCACGGCGATTGGTCATCGGTCGCACTCCTGCTGGGAAGGGTACTTCGATTGGCGAATGTGGTCAGGCGTCCCTGGGCTCTCCCAGGATCGCCTCGCCCGCCCCGCCATCGACGGCGGGGGAGTCGGCGGGTTCCTCACGCCTGAGCCTGGAGATGACGGGCTTGCAGAACTGCATTCCCACGGCCTTCAGCTCGGAGAGCTCTCTGACCCCCAGATCCGGATACCGTTCCGCCAGGTATTCGATGGTCTCCGTCATCCAGGAGTCCTGGTCATCCACGTGGGCCTGCAGCACGCCACAGCGGTGAATGTGACTGAACAGCTCGTCTCGGGCTCGGTCCATCGGTTCTTGCTTCGCCACTACTCCTCCTCATAATTGGTTTCTCACCGCGGGGTCCCGCGGACGCACCGGGCCGTTGAAATGACCCGCAAGCGAAGCCAATAAAGTAGGTGAGAAGCGAATTATGGCAAGAAACAGGAACCTGAGGCCGGGTGATTCCACCGGTTCGGACGCGTGAGACTGCTTGCTTTCGCCGTCTGCGACCACGCGGACGCCACCCCGGACGGGAAGCTCGACGTTCACGGAGTCTTCCACGACCTCTACGCTCCGGGCTTTCCGGCGCGCCAGGACAGGATGACCCTGGTCGTATGCATCGAGTGGGATCGCGACGACGCGGGCCGCCATCACTTTCGTGTCGACGTGCGTGGCCCTGACGGACGTCCCACGCTCACGGTCGAGGGCGAATCCGAGGTGACTCCGCGCCCCCCCGAACGGCCGCCCCCGCGCACGCAGCTGGTGATGCCGATGGAGGATGTCGTGTTCCCCGTGCCTGGACGCTACGACTTCGACATCCGGGTCAAGGGGCACGTGATGCCGGGGCCGGTCCTGCACCTGGTGCACGTTCCGGCCGAGACGGCGTGAGCCGTGGGGCGCGGGTCTGGCAGTGCGCGGGCTGCTGGCTTTCCGCGGGCTGCTAGAGCGAAGGCAGCGCCAGGGAACCCGTCGCCTTGAGTACGAGCAGGACCATTCCCGCGACGGCTCCGAGCGCGGCTTCATACTCCCGGTTCCGCATGTAGCGAGCCAGCGAAAAGTCCGTCGTTGCGACCCCGAGACCGGGCTGCGGACGGTAGGGCGAGAGTCTGGGAACGAAGCTGGGGACCGAATCGCGATAGTCGCGGTAGCCGTCCCGAAACCGGGTCTCCAGGCTGGTGCTCTCGTGCGCCATCGCCGTCCGGTAGGCCAGCGCGAAGTAGCCGAGAAAGACGACGCCCAGCAACGGCCGCCCGCCCGCCACGGCAGCCCCCGTGCCCAACAGAAAGCTGCCCACGTACAGCGGGTTGCGCGTGAATGCGTAGGGCCCCGACACCGCCAGCTTCCGGTCCTTGTCCAGAACGCCGGCGGCCCACCCGCGAATCGCCAGTCCCGCGAGCACGATGACTCCGCCGATCCAGACGG
The DNA here is from genome assembly GCA_965116905.1 of Longimicrobiales bacterium. Taxonomy (GTDB): domain Bacteria; phylum Gemmatimonadota; class Gemmatimonadetes; order Longimicrobiales; family Gaopeijiaceae; genus Bin94. The sequence continues at coordinate 268,907 of OZ220732.1, forward strand.
ACTCCGCGACGGGCCGGGCCATCCAGAAGAATGCGATGCCGAGCACCCAGGCCAGCGGCAACCGGAGGCTGCGGGCGGTGGCCATCACCCGGCTGCGTACACCCGAACCGCGGCCATCACCCCCCCGGCGTCGCGGCGGCGGTCCCCGGCTCCACGTGCAGGACTTCCTCCAGGTGCAATGTGAGGTTCAGGGGCAGGAACGGCCCGTCGACCTTCATGTAGACCACCATCCTGCGTTCGTCGTCCGATAGGTGGATCTCCGCGTCGCCACCCTCCGAAAAGAGGCCGTCCGTCTGGATGATGGGCCGCACCACCACCGTGTTGAACTCACCGGCCCCCACCTCGCGCCGATCCTTGCGCAGCACATCGAGAACGATCGGGTTCCCCTCGTCTTTGTAGAAACGGTCGAAGGCGTAGCTCTGGCCCACCTCGAGCGCGAGCGTGCGGGTAAAGTAGACGATCGATATGTCGTCGAGGGGCTCGGGGTCGGGGAGCGCCCACGTCGTGTCGTGGTCGATCCTCTGCACGCGGTGCTCCGCGGGGAAGAACTCGTATTCGCGGTAGCGCTCGCCCTGGTCCTTCACAAAGCGCCTGGCGAACAGCCCCTCGGTGTCGATCCACGAGGTGAAGGTCTCGTCGATGCCGTATCCCAGCACGCTGCCCTTGAGTCGCCACTCGGCCACGTACGCGGGCATGCCGTGAATCGTGTCGATCCCGGCGATGGTCATGTGGGCTTCTCCCACGGAAAAGATGCCGTACTTGACCTTGTACCTCAGGTGCTCGCCCGGCGCGAACGGGACGCTGACCATCTCGGGCGACGCCCGGTCGAGCGAGTCCGCCGCTGTCGGCGCTTGGGCATCGGCGCGCGCTGCCACACCGGCCAGGGCAAGCGCCATCAGCACCCGAGAGCCGCGATGCCGCCAGCCGCCAAGCCACCGGCCGCCATGCCGCCGACCACGATGCCGCCGACCGCTATGCCGCGCCATGGCCCTTCGGCTCCAGCGGCGGAGACTTCCGCAACCGCAGGATCTGGCGCAATGTCGGCAGGATGCGAAGCCGCGTCGGGCGCGGCCGCAGGTCGTACCGGCGGGTCAGGGGCACGTGTGAGACCCTGCGGGCGAACGGGGTCAGCACCTTCATCAACTCGGCGTTGGCGGCCCAGCCGTCGGTGCTGACCAGGCGCTTGCCGCCAGCCTCCCGCATCGCCTTCCTGACGACGATGGCCCGGTAGACGCGGAACCCGGCAAGCCAGTCGCCACCGGACGCGTCGGGCACGATGCGCCCGATCGCGAGCGCACCCAGCCAACGGGCGAAACGCTCTCTCCGCGGCACATCCGCCACGCCCGCCGCGGAATCGCCCGCCACGCCCGCCGCGGACTCGCCCGCCACGATATCCGCGCCACCTTCGAACGTCTTGACAAGCGCGGGCAGGTGCTCCGGGTGCTCCGTGAAATCGCCCTGCATGGTGACGATCCCATCCCGCTTCGGGTAGCGCGTGCTCTCCACCGCCGCCCGCAACAGTTTCTCCATGGCGCGGCCGTACCCGATGGACTGCCGCTCGGAGAGCACGGTCAGCGGCATCACGCGCCTGTATTTTTCCAGCAATGCCCGAGTGCCGTCCGTGGAGGCGTCGTCGAGCACGAGGACGTGGAAGTCGCGCCCCAATTCCCCCATGACGCGCCGGATCTTCCAGAGCAGCACGCCGATGGTGCGGTCCTCGTCCCTGCAGGGAATACAGATGTGGATCATCGGTCCGGAGTTCGGTCGGATGGTGGAGAATGAATCTACACCAAACGCTTCAGGGTGGCGGTGTCTTCCAACGCCTATGATGCCAGAAGTACTGGCACGGTTGCCTCCGGACCTGCTCTTCCAGGCGACTCGTGAACGCCCGGGTCCGTGTCCTGACGGCCTCGGTGCGATCACGCTCCCGCTCCACCTCGGGGATCGCCTCGATGCGCACCTCGTAGCGCGGCCTCCATCCCGGCAGCCGAATCGCGCGGAAGGTCGCCAGCACCACCCCGGCCCGCATGGACAGCACGGCCGGACCACGCGCCGTCGACGCGGGCCGCCCGAAGAAGTCCACGAACACCCCCGCCCCCCTCGCGTCCTGGTCCCCCATGAGCCCCACAACCCGGCCCGCCTGGAGCGACGCCAGCGCCCCCCCCACCGCCTCCCCCCTCGGGATCACGCCGACGCCCAGTCTCCTGCGCGCCCGGGTCAGGTACCGGTCGAAGTGACGATTGCGCTGCCGCGCCACGATGATGTCCATCGGAAAGCCGCGCGCGACCACCCCCGCCGCCCCTACCTCCCAGTTGCCCAGGTGCCCGCTCACCACCATGATCCCCCGGCCCTCGCGCGCGGCCTTCTCCAGCAGTTCGCGCCCCACCAGGCGGGTCCGCTTCAGGATTTCGGCCCGGCTGGCTCCGGCGAGGCGGAACATGGCCACCGCTTCGCGCCCGAAGTGCGAATAACAGCGCCGCGCCACGGTGCGCCGCCACCGTTCCGTCGCATCGGGAAAGGCAATGCGCAGTTGCGCCGTCACCACCCCCCACCGGGGACGTCCCACCCGCGCGGCCACCCAGCCGAGCAGCGTTCCCGCGCGATCGGCCACCACGGCCGGCAGGCCGCCGCACACGGCCGCCACCGCACGCACCAGGGCAAACTCCAGGCGGTGCCGCAATCTGCGCCTGAGCGGCTCGCCGTTTCGCGCGCTCATTGGAATTGCAGTTCCCGCAGCCGCCGGTACAGGCCGTCCTCCTCCATCAGGGTGGCGTGGGTGCCCTGCTGCGCGACACGGCCCCCGTCGACCACGACGATCAGGTCGGCGCGCCGAATCGTCGAGAGGCGGTGCGCGATGACGAAGACCGTGCGACCCTCCAGGAGCCGTTTCATCGCTCCCTGCACGAGACGCTCCGACTCCGTGTCGAGCGCACTCGTCGCTTCGTCGAGAATCAGGATCGGCGGGTCGCGCAACAAGGCGCGCGCGATCGCGATCCGCTGGCGCTGTCCCCCCGAGAGCGTGGTTCCCCGCTCTCCGACGACCGTCTCGTAGCCGTCCGGCAGGGCCGATATGAAATCGTGGGCGCGCGCCGTACGCGCCGCGTCCTCGACCTCGCCCGCGGACGCCTCCGGCATTCCGTATGCGATATTGGCGCGCACCGTATCGTGGAACAGGACCGTGTCCTGCGACACCACGCCCAGGCCCGCCCGCAATGACGCCAGCCGGAATTCCCGCACATCGGCGCCGTCGATCTCGACCGCGCCGGTCACGGGGTCGTAGAAGCGGGAGAGAAGGTCCACGATGGTGGTCTTCCCCGCACCGCTCGGCCCCACCAGCGCCACGAACGAGCCCGCCGGCACACGGAAGTCCACGTCCTTCAGGACCGGGTCGCCGCTCCGGTACTCCATGCCCACACTCCGGTAGCGGACCTCCCTGGAGACACCCCTGAATTCGCGGACTCCCTCCCGGCCCCGGGCCTCGGCAGGCGCATCGAGGAACTCGAAGACCCGCTCGGCACCGGCCAGGCCGGGTTGAATCAGCGCGGGCAGCTTGGCGAGATACTTGACCGGCGCATACAGGCGCGTGCTGAGCAGAATGAAGCCGAGGAAGGCCGCGCCCGACAGGGTATCGTCCACCACGACCATGCTGGCGCCGTACCAGAGCAGGACTGCAGTACCCGCGACCACCAGGAACTCCGTGATCGGACCCGCGAGGGCGCGCAGACGGACGGTTCGGAGGAAGGTGTCGAAGTACGCGCGCGTAAGGTCGCGGAAGCGACGTCGCTCCAGCGGCTCGGCCGACGCGGATTTCACCATGCGGATTCCGGACACGGTCTCCTGAATATGGGAACCGACCTGGCCCGCCAGATCGAGGACGCGCCGGTCACCGCGCCTGAGCCGACGCACCAGCGGACCCCAGATCACCATGGCCAGCGGGACGACGACGAAGGCCGCCGCGGTCAGGCGGGCCGAGATCTCGATCATCCAGTACAGGCACGCCGTGAACTGCAGGACCGCCGCCAGCGTCTGCGTGAGCTCCCTGGTGACCAGGGTGCGCAGCTGCTCCACGTCGTGGGTCAGGCGCGAGACGATCTGGCCGGTACGCACCCTCGCGAAGAAGGCAAGGTCCAGGTCGAGGAGGTGGCCGTACACCCGGTTGCGCAGGTCGCGCGCGACCCCCTGTTCGACGCGCGCAGCGAGGCAGGCGCGCGCGAAGTCGACGGCGTTCTTCAGCGCGACCAGGACCAGCAGGAAAAGGATGATCCCGCCCACGACCGACTGAGGGTCGCCCTGGAGGTCCACGAAACGTCCCACCGTGGACTCGAGCACCTGCGCCACCCGTGCCGGCGCCTCGCCCGTCGCCGTGGCCGCACCGCTCTCGCCGAACACCGTCGCCAGGAACGGGATCAGCACGACGAACGAGAACGCGTCGAGCGCGGAGTAGGCGGCGCTTGCGGCCACCGAAAGGAGCAGGACGCCCCGGTGGGGGGCGAGGTGGGCGAGAATCCTGCGCCAGGTGGTCATTCGCGGACCGCGCGGACGGCCGTCAGCGGGGCCGGGGTCGCAGCACCGCGACCGGCACGATCATCTCTTCCGGCGATATGCCGCCGTGGAGGAAGGAGTTGCGGTAGCGCCGCTGGTGTTCGCGCAGCTTGGTCGGGTAGACGAAGAAGCAGTCGTCCAGCGCGACCATGTAGTTCATCCGCAGGCTCCCGCGCGGAAGGCGCAGATCCGCTGCGCGCCTCGTCGTGAAGGCCGAACTCGGATCCTGCGCGCGCAGGTCGTTTCCCATTTTGTAGCGCAGGCTCGTGCTCGCGCCTCGTCGTGCGTAGATGGTCGCCGGACGGCGGCAGTGAATCGAGCCGTGGTCCGTGGTCAGCACCACCCGGTGTCCCTGGGCCGCCGCCTCCTTCAGCACGGCAAAGGCCGTCGACCGCTCGAACCAGGAGCGGGTGAGCTGCCTGAGGGCGGCTTCGTCCTTGGCCACTTCCATCAGAATGGGCGACTCGGAGCGGCCGTGGGTCATCAGGTCCACGAAGTTGAACACCACGGCGATCACACCGCCCTTGACCCGGGACGCCGACCTCAGCCGACCTCGCACCTGCGCCTCGTTGCGATCGGTGAAGACCTTCTCGTAGTGGACCGGAACGGCGCGCCCCGTGAGTCTGTGCAACTGTTCCCTGAGGAGTTCGTCCTCGAAGGCGTTCAGCGACCCCTCGTCATCCGAGGCGTCCCACCATTCCGGCCGCGCCCGGGCGATCTCGTCGGGGAACAGGCCGGAGAAGATGGCGTTGCGCGCATACGGCGTCGCGGTCGGCAGGATGGAGTAGTGGTATCCTTCGTCCACATCGAAGAACTCGCCGATCAGCGGCGAGATGGCGCGCCACTGGTCCAGGCGCATGCAGTCCAGGACCACGAAGTAGACCGGATCCTTGCCGAGCAGCGGAAGCAGGCGCCGCTCGACCACGTCGACCGACAGTTCCGGACGGCCGGCGTCGCCCCTCATCCAGCGCGGATATACGCGCGCTACCCAGCGGCCGAAGTCATGCCGCAGGTCCTCCTGCAGAGACTCCACCGTTCCGAGGAGACCCGTCTCGCCGGACCGCTCCAGCCAAAGGTGCCAGTCGACGAGCTCCTGATACACACGCGCGAACGCCGAGGGGCTGGACGCCTGCTCGCGCATTCGGGACAGCGCCGGCCAACGGGCCGCGAAGTCCTGGGCTGCGCGCTGCTGCTGGATGGAGGACCCCTCCAGAATGCGGGTAACCACCGACAGCACCTGGCGAGGACTGGTGGGCTTCACCAGGTAGTCCTCCACGTGGCGTCCGATCGCCTCCGTCATCGTGCGGTCCTCTTCGGACTTCGTCACCATGACGACGCGTGCGTAGGGATCGTCGCGGCGGATGAGCTTCAGGACCTCCAGGCCGCGCCGGCCCGGCATCTGTTCGTCCAGCAGGATCAGGTCGTAGGTATGCCCGCGCAGAAGGGCCAGCGCGTCGTCGCCGTTGGTGATGGCGTCGACGTGATAGCCCCGCTGCTGAAGAAAGAGCAGGTGAGGACGGAGAAGGTCGATCTCGTCGTCCACCCATAGAATCCGCTTGGCCGAACGTCGCATTACCGGAAGTTAGCACGGCTCGCGCCCCGCCGCCCCCACGGCGGCCGACAAGCGCAGTCGCGTGCCGGCGAAGCTGCTACATGCTGATCGTATAGCGGAACCACGCCGCCACGGGTTCGCCGTTTTGCGTGCCCGGTCGAAAGATCCACTCGGCAGCTTCCCGAATCAGCTGGCGGTTGAAGCCCCGGTCCCGCGTTGCCGGATCCAGCCGGGTCGAGTCGGGAACGACCTGGCCGATCTCATCGACGAACACCCATACGTCGACCGTCGTCCCGCGGAGGCTCCTGTTGGCGGGCGGGATGATCATTCCGCGCGGCGTCGGGGGCATCACGCGCCGAAGTCCCTCTTCGGCGGTGCCACCGTCGCCCGCGCCGTCTCCGGTCTCCAGTCCCGGAGGCCCCGGGGGTCCGGGACGCTCCCCGAGCAGCGACGCGATCTCGATGACCGGTTCCGGTTCCAGGTCGACGACGTCCATTTCGATTTCCACGGGCAGTGGAATCTCCGGCGGCCGGATCGGGCGGGGGGGCGGCACGACCACGTTGACGGACTGCATGCCGCCGGCGGCCGCCCGGTTGTCGCCTGCCTTCGGCCCCGCGGCCGCGAACGGCGACGGGGGGATGGGCGGCCCGCCCGCGATCAGCAGCACGGCAAGGTGCAGCAGCAGGGACACGACGAGCCCGCGCCTCCACATCGCCCGCTCCTGCTGGCGGCGACTCCTTACGTTGGCAACGTCCATTTTCAGCCTGGGTGCTCGAATGCGGCCGGCCCCGCCCCGAATGCGGCCGGCCCTGCGCGGAATGCGGCCGGCCCTGCGCGGATACGTTCCATACAACCGGGACGGGTGCAGAGTTTCGCACCCGGCGGCGACCACGCATCTTCCAACGAACCGCCCCTTGCCATAAGGAGAGAACTCTTCGTGAACCTCGGACTGAAAGATAGGGCAGCGCTCGTCACCGGCGCATCGAAGGGACTCGGCCGGGCAGTCGCGGAGAGGCTGGCCCGAGAGGGGGCGGATGTCCTGATCAACTCGAGGTCCCCCGGAGCGCTCGAAGCCACGGCAGCCGAGATCGCGCGGGATTCCGGCCGGCGGGTCGTGGCCGCCGCCGGCAGCGTCGCCGACGAGGCGTTCTGTTCGCACCTGGTAGAGCGCGCGGTTTCCGCGTTCGGACGCCTCGACATTCTGGTCGCCAACGCCGGCGGTCCACCGCCCGGGGGCGTCGACGACTTCACCCCCGAGGCCTACAGAGCGGCCCTGGACCTGAACCTCATGTCCACTGTCCAGCTTACCCTGGCTGCCCTGCCGGAGATGCGGAGGAACGGCTGGGGGCGAATCGTGGCGATCACCTCGGTCGCCGTGAAGCAACCGGTCGACAACCTGCTGCTTTCGAACACCGCGCGCCCGGGCGTCGTAGGGTTCATCAAGACCATATCCCGGGATCTGGCCGCCGAAGGGATTCTCTGCAACGTCGCGGCGCCGGGCTTCATCCACACGGCCCGGGTCGAGTCTCTTCTGGCCACGCAGGCCGAGGCAAGGGGGACGAGCCGCGAGACCGTGCTCGAGGGGATCGCGGCCGACATCCCCGCCGGACGGATCGGAAGGCCCGAGGAGTTCGCGAACGGGGTCGTGTTCCTCGCGTCCGAGGCCGCGTCCTACATCACCGGACACACAATGCAGATCGACGGCGGGCTCGTGCAGGGATTGCTGTGACGATGGATTGCGGCAGGATCCGCGGGCGGCCCGGGCGATGAGCATCGAAGAGCGCATTCAGGCGGCCGGGGGCGGGCGGGCAGGTGCATACCTGGAGCTGACCAAGCCCGGAATCACGGCATTCGTCACGATCACGGCCCTGGCCAGCTACCTGGTGGCCGCCTTGCCCGACGTCCTCTACTTCGACCTGTTCCACCTCGCGCTCGGGACCGCGCTCAGCACCGCCGGATCGCTGGCCCTGAACCAATACCTCGAGCGCGCCCCGGATGCGGTCATGATCCGCACCATGGGGCGCCCGATCCCGTCCGGCAGAATCCCGCACGCGCACGCCGGATTCTTCGGGTGGGCCCTGCTGCTCGCCGGCGTGGGGCACATCTGGTTCTGGCTGGGCTGGCTGCCCGCGCTGGTCACGGCGATGGCGGCCCTGCTCTACGATGCCGTCTACACCCCGCTCAAACTTCGGTCTCCGCTGGCGACCCCGGTCGGGGCGGTCCCCGGCGCCCTGCCCGCGCTCATCGGCTGGACGGCCCACACCGGAAGCATCGACGCCCGTGGCGTGACCCTCTTCGGCATCCTCTTCCTTTGGCAACTCATCCACGTCCTGGCCCTCGGCTGGAATCTGCGGACGGACTACGAGCGCGCCGGTTTCCAGCTCATTCCGCCCGGGTCTGCGGCGCTGGTCGCCGGCCTGATGGTTGGGTACGCCGCGCTTCTGGCACTGGTGAGTGTTCTGCCCACCGTTCTCGGGATGGCCGGCAGCGGCTACCTCGGGGCCGCGATCGTGCTCGGTGCGGGGATGGTCGCGGTCGCGGTCGCGTTCCTGCACAACCCCACGAGGCGGAACTGCAATCGCGTGTTCGTGGGCTCGCTGCTGTATCACCCCCTGCTCCTCGGCACGATGGTCGCCGGGGCCCTCTGACAGACTGCCTGCTCCCGGAGATCGAAATGCCCCGACCAGTCCGGCATCCGCGCCAACCCGCCGCTTCGCTCAGCCCGGCCACGATGGCGGCATGGGCGGTTCTGCTCCTGTCCACCAGCTTCCTTGAATCCGCCATGGCTCAACAGACCGCCAGACCCCGCGCCCGCGACCTGGGAATCACCGTCGGGGTCTTCGAACCCGGACAGCACAATGCCATCACCGATGTCGGGGGCGTCCTGGTGGGCCAGGTCACCCGGATCGCAGGCGACGACATCCGCACCGGCGTGACGGCCATCCGGCCGCACGGCGGCAACCTCTACTTCAACCGCGTCCCGGCCGCCATGTACGTCGGCAACGGCTTTGGCAAGCTGCTGGGCGTGACACAGGTACGGGAACTGGGCGAACTGGAGACCCCCATCCTGCTGACCTGCACCCTGTGCGTGTGGAAGGCGGCCGACGCAATGGTCGAATGGGCGCTGGAGATGGAGGGCATGGAACGCGTCCGCTCCATAAACCCCGTGGTCGGCGAGACGAACGACGGGGGCCTGAACGACATTCGCAATCGTCCCATCGGTCCCGGGCACGTCCGGGCGGCGCTCGACGGCGCCATGCCCGGTCCGGTCGAGGAGGGGGCGGTCGGTGCGGGCACGGGCACGTCGGCGTTCGGTTGGAAGGGAGGGATCGGCAGCAGTTCGCGGGTGCTGCCCGAGTCCCTCGGCGGGTACACGGTGGGGGTGCTGGTCCAGTCCAATTTCGGCGGCATCCTGCAGATCGCGGGGGCGCCGGTCGGACGGGAGCTCGGCCGATACGCCTTTCGCAACCAGGTGGAGGAGCGTGATGGCGAGTCGCAGGGCTCGATCATGATGGTCGTGGCGACCGATGCGCCGCTCTCGGAGCGCAACCTCGAACGCCTGGCGATGCGGGCCGTCATGGGGCTGTCGCGAACCGGATCCTTTGCCAGCAACGGATCGGGGGACTACGTGCTGAGCTTTTCCACCGCTCCCGGCGTGCGACGGCGGCCGGGAGACGAGGTGCGAACGGTCGAGGACCTCGCCAACGACCGCATGTCGGCGCTCTTTCAGGCGACGGTGGAATCCACGGAAGAGGCGATCTACAACTCGATGTTCAAGGCGGAGACCGTCAGCAGCCGTTTCGGGACGCGCGAGGCACTCCCGATCGACGAGACGGTGGAGGTCCTGCGCCGCTACGGCGTGATTCGGGAGTGACTTCGCTCACTTCACGAGCACCTGCCCGGCCTGAACTCCGGTGAACGCCGAGCTGAGGATCGCCGCCTCGCCGCCCACGAACAGGTGGACGACTCCGGACGACAGCTGGTGCGGCTCGGTAAAGGTCGCGTTGTCCCTGAAGTAGTCGGAGAACACCACGAGGTCCGCGACCATGCCCTCCTCGATCCGGCCGCGGTCCTCCATCCCCATCACTTCAGCGGGAAGCGCCGTCATGCTGCGCACCGCCGCCTCCACGGACATCACTTCGTCCTGGAAGACGAACTTGCCGATCTTGCGGGCGAATGCTCCATAGGACCGCGGATGCGGCACGCCCACGCCAAACAGCGGGAGCCCGCCGTCCGACGATGTCATCGTCCACTCACGGGTCATCAGGGTCAACAGGTCCTCCTCGCTCATGTTGAAGGAGACGATGGAGGGGCCGCCCTGAAGAATGAGTTCGAGTGCGACGTCGATGGGGTCCGCGTCGCGTTCCGCCGCAAGATCGGACAGCAGGCGTCCTTCGATGGAAGGGTCCTCCTCGAAGCGGCGGAACTGGATCCGGTCCGCGCCACCCCTGCGCGCGAGGTTCTCGACCATGGCCTCGCGGATTCGCGCGCGGGTGTCGCGGTCGGCCACCCGTTCCGCAAAGGCTCCGCTGCCCCCGGCCTGGGACCAGCGCGGAAGCAGTGCCGCCGACAGCCCGGTTGCCGAAGCCAGATAGGGGTACTGGTCGGCATACACCGGCAGCCCTTCGTCGCGCGCGGTCTCGATACGCTCCACCATGGCTGCCGAGGAACCCCAGACGGGCGGGCCGAGCGCCTTGATGTGGGTCACAACGCCGGTAATCCCGGTCTGCCGGCTCACGTCGATGACCTCCTCGACCGCGGCCAGCACACCGATCGTGTAGTTCGATTCATCGCGGATATGGCTCGTGTAGATGCCGCCGAATTCCGCGGCCACACGGGCCAGTTCGACCAGCTCCGCGTTCTCCGAATAGCTGCCGGGCGTGTAGAACGTGCCGGACGACAGGCCCCACCCGCCCGCCTCCATTCCGGCCCGGACAAGCGCGCGCATCTCGTCCAGCTCGGCCTCCGTGGGAGCGCGGTCGTCGCTGGACATGACCCGCCCGCGCACCGACCCATGGCCGACGAGCTGGGCGACGTTCACCCCAAGGCCTTCTTCTTCCAGATCGGCGCGCTGTTCCACGAGGTCGACGGGACCGCCGCCATCCGGGTTCACCACGACCGTAGTCAGTCCCTGGGCCAGGAGTGGCTCCCCGTGACTGAGCTCGGCGGTCGCGAGCCCCGGTCCCGCGTGCGAGTGCGTATCGATGAATCCCGGCGCGACGTACAGGCCGGTCACGTCGAGGATGGTCGTGGCAGCGGCGTCACTCAGGTCACCCACCCCCGCGACGAGGCCGTTGCGCACACCGACATCCGCCACGACCGGGGGTGATCCCGTCCCATCCACGACACGGCCGCCCTGGAGGACGAGGTCGTAGGGGGCGGGCGAGCACGCCGCGAGGAAGGGCACGGAAAGGAGGGCGGCGGCTGTCGTTCTGAAGAGCGGCTTCATCGTGCTACTCCGGATGATGAGGACGGTGCGACGGTTAGATTGTGCAGGTCGTCATGGCTGCCGTCCATGTCTTGCCACCGTCCACGTTCGCAGGAAGGCCCCATGAGAATCCGTTGGACCGCCTTGCTGGCGGCCGCGCTACCCGTGCTCGCGAGCCCGGGCGCCGCTGCCCAGGTCACTCTCGGGATCGGCGTGGGCGCCAGCTCATCGGAGTTGATCGTGACCGGCCTTGCGATCGACTCCCAGGAGCCTCGCCGCGGCCCCGCGCTGTCGCTGTCGGCGGCGGTTCCCCTGTCCCGGCGATTCGGCGTCGAGTTCGCTGCCGGCCATATCCGGCGCGGCTCCACCTCGACCTTGCTGCAACTCGGCGATGTCGACTACAGGATCCAGTATCTCCAGTTCTCGGCCCTGGGCAAGGCGAGCGTACCCGTGATCGGCGAGCGCTTGTCGGTTCACCTCCTCGCGGGTCCCGCGCTCCGCCTCGAGACCTCCTGCGAGCGGGAAGCGAGGCTCGTGCTGCAGCCGATCACCTACCTGGTGGAATGCGACGCTCCCGAAGCCGACTCGAGGACCGCGGCCGTCGACTATGCAGTGCTTGGAGGCGTCGGCGCCGGCCTGGCCACAACGTCGCGGCTGGGATTCAGGGTCGATTTCATCTACTCACGCGGCCTCCGGTCCTTCTTCGAGAGCGCAACGGAAACCACCGCCAGGAATCGTGCCATTACGCTCCAGGCCGGGCTGGATTTCCCTATCGGCTAGGCACGATCGCGGCGCCCTCCCAGTCGGGATCGGCCACCCCCACCTTCTCGCCCGTCTCGCCGTTCACCCAGATGCCGTGAATCCGCCCGAAGGCGCCATCCCGCTCGACTTCCTGGACCTCCATGCCCCACGACTCGACTTCGGCGACCACCTCGGGCGACCATCCGATCCCGGGTGACGTCTCCATGGCGATGCCCCCGTCGATCGGGTGGACCCGGGCCGCGGCCAGCGCATCGGGAAGGCTCATGCCCTGGTCGACGACGCGCAGGACGGCCTGCACCACCGCCGAGATGATCCTCGCGCCGCCCGCCGCTCCGAGGACCAGCACGGGCTCGCCGTCCCGCACGACCATCAGCGGAGAGATGCTGGAGCGCGCCCGCTCACCGGGCTCCATGTAGCCCAGGTAGCCGCCCAGCGTGGCCGCGTAGAGGAAACCCAGCCCCGGCGTCGCGACCTTCGAGCCGAGATTCGGACCGATGGTTTGCGTCAGCGCAACGTACATGCCGGCGCCGTCGGCCGCCGACAGGTGGGTCGTGTGCCCGTGCGCCGGCCCCCAGCCCGCGTCGTCCCAGTCGGCCGCGGCCAGAAGCACATCGGCGGCCGCAGGGGACCCGGCGGCCGCAGCCGCTCGGCGTACCGCGCCCGGGACCTCCAGCTCGGCCGCCATGTCCGCCGCCCAGCCCTTGTCGGTCATGAAGGCCAGGTCGCCGCTCCCGCTTGCCCGCGCCTCGGCGCGCTCCGAGAATGCCTGGGCGACCGCCGCGCCCACGAGACCGGCCCAACTGTCGTGATCCAGCGCACTCATGTCGAAGTTCTCGAGCATGTGCAGGATTCCGATCGTGACCGCGCCGGAAGCCGGGATGTCCGTGCCCACGAGGTCGTAGCCGCGGTAGCTCCCGCGCACGACGGGGGCGTCCACCGCCTGGTAGTCCGCCAGCGACCGGGCGGTCACCGCTCCCCCATGCGCCTCCATGTCCGCCACGATCCGCTCGGCGATCGCACCGCGGTAGAACGCGTCCGCGCCGCCCCGGGCGATGGCGCGCAGGGTCGCCGCGAGGTCCGGCTGGACGAAGAGGTCGCCGGCGGCGCGCGCTTCACCGCTCGGCGTCAGGTAGTGGGCGCGTGAACCCTCGAATTCGGCGAGCTGGTCGACGCCCGCCCCGTGACGCGCCGCTTCGCCGGGAAGAAGCCGGAACCCTTCCTCGGCCAGCGCGATCGCCGGCTCCATCACCTCTTCCAGCGACTTCGTGCCATGCTCGCGCAGGAGCTTTGTGAGTCCGGCGACGGCCCCCGGCACACCCACCGTCGGATACCCGTACGACGCCTGCGGCGCCGTCTCCGGATCGTACGTCGCTGGCGCCTGGGTGGTCGCGTCGATCCCGGCGAAGGTCCCGTCCGGCAGTCGCAACAGGATCTGGGTCCGGCCCCCGATGCTGTTCATGGACGGCTCCACAACCGATACGGCAAAGGCCGCCGCCACGGCCGCGTCAGCCGCGTTCCCGCCCGCCCGAAGCATCTCCGCGCCCGCCTCCGCCGCCAGCGGCTGCGCCGCAACCACCACACCGTCCGTCGACGACGCCACCTGCGGCGCCACGGCCTCCGCCGCACCCGGCGCGCTGTCCGCAGGCGCGCAACTCCACACGCCCACCACCGCCACCGCAAACGCGCCGACCGCGCGCCAATGTCTCCGGTCGAACAGGTCGAACATCAGAAGGGCTCCCATCTGCTGAAGTACTGTGCCATCCATGCCGTCCCCGCCGGCAGGCTGCGCCCACGCAGCGCAAACCGGGCACCCAGCTCGAGCGTCCCGGGCCCGATATCATACAGCAGGGAGGGCTGGAGTTGCACGAGTTCCCGCTGGAAGCTCGGGATCGGGATCCCCTCGGTGACGCCCGATGCTCCATCCCATCCGTCCACCGCCAGCCTGTATCCGGCCCGACCCGCCCGTCCGCCGAGTTGCACGAAATAGAAGAACTCGTTCCCGAAGTCCTTCCTCGATTCCATGTTCTCTTCACGCCACCGGTATCCCGCCCAGCCGGACAGGTACACCGAGCGCGGCCAGAACGAGTGACCCAGCTCGGCCATGACCTCCCAGTCGCGCTGCCCGTCTCCCAACGGGATGATCTCCGCATCGACGTCGAAGTCGCCGAGCGGGACTTTCGCGCCGCCGCGGATCGCGAACGGCAATGTGGGGTTCAGCCACGCAAGCGGCGCAACCCGCAGCCACACGCGGGTGTCCCCGAAGCCGGTCGACTCCCGCCGCCCGCCGACGTCGTCGTAGCGCAGACGGCTGAACGAGAACTGGGTCCAGAGGTCGACGCCGCCCACAAGCCCGATCGCCGTGGTGAGAAACGAGGAGGTCGTGACCGCATGGCCCTCGGCGAAGAACGAACGAAGCTCACCGCCCGTCCCGAAGTGCTCGCGCGTGTCCTGGTGATAGGTTGCCAGCGCCACCCATCCCTTGCCCGGCGGCTCGACCCACTGTGGTGTGGCGTTCCTCGCGCCGCCGGCAACGAGGGCAAGGGCCAGCAGCGCCGGTGCTACGCGCGGAGCGGTCACTCCACAATCAGTTCCGTGCCGGGATGGAACCCGGCCCACGCGAGCCAGAACGCCACGTAGGCATCGGGTATGATGGAGAGTCGGCCGCCTTCGAGAGGCCCGGAAGCGGCCTGGCCAGCGGCAGTCCATGTCGAACCCGTCTCGTTGTCCACGATCGCGTCGTTCTCTATTCGAAAGGTAAGCCGCTGTTCTCCCACGACCGGCCTCACAGCCACGGCCGCGAATCTGTTCGAATCCCACAGGACAGCCGCCGGCGCACCCGCATAGTCGAATTCGTGAACCCATGCCTTGCCGCGGGCTTCCATTGCGTGGAAGGGGAACGCGATGGGGTCGGCGCCGCTGATCGCCGGCAATCCCAGCACCCGCTCCTTGGGCGGACGCCGGTTGTCTTCGCGCGGAATAGGGAATCCGAGGTAGTCCGGGTTGTCCGGGAGCTCGTATGTGTTCCCGTAGGGGTTCACCCTGTAGCGGTCCACGTCGAGCAGATCCACACCCACGACCGTGGAGCCCGTGAACAGATCCCGCCAGCCGGCCCAGGTCATCTCCACCACGGGATGGCGCGTCAGCGCCTGGCCCATCCGCGATCCGCATGCGGCGGCTCCGCGCATCTGCGGCCACAGCGAGTCGTCCGAGTTCCGGTCGTACATGATCAGGTTGGCCTGAAACAGCAGCCCGGAAACCCCGAATTCCGCGCCGTCCACGGAGGACCGGTCGAAAGCCAGCGCGGAACCGGTCAGCGGGCAGTAGGTGACGGCGACCTGTTCGGAGCCGCGGCTCAGGTTCACGATTTCGTGGCGGTACATGATGTTGTGCGGTATCGCCAGCCACTCGCCGTCCAGAAAGACGCCGATCACACGGGAGTCGTCAGTCAGGTACGTGGTCTCCCCTTCGCTTTCGACCGGCACGAACGCCGGTTCCGTGAGCGCCGGGATGCCGTCGCGGCCGACGCCACCATCGGCGAGATAGGCCGGATTGAGATCACCGCAAACCAGATCTTCGGGGACCTGGCCGATCCGGATGTCGCCCTGGCACGCCACCGCCGGAATAACGAGTGCAACGATCACGGCCGTCGCGTAACCATATTGAATGCGCGACATCGAAACCTCCCTGGACCGGAGCCCATGCCAACAGGAACGGAACACGACCTCCGACGGACCCTGCGCCGCATCGACGGTCGCGCCTACCCCGCGTACCGGGACCTGAGGGGCAACTGGCGTCTTCCCCCATACACTCTCGCGGTTCGCCGGGTCCAAGGCGACCCCTTTGCGGCTCCCAGCGCCGTCGCGGTCATCCTGGATCCGTCCACGGCGGACTTCGAGGCGGCCGCCTTTTCCACGCCACCCAGGCGTGTCGGCCTTTCCTGCCTCCTCGCCCGCACCTTCGCGGCCGCGGCCCGGGAAACGCGCGGCACGCGTGCGGGCAGCGGCAAACGCGCGGGCAGCGGCAGAAGCGGCGAAATCACCATGGCCGATCCGGGACAGGTGGTTCTCGCCAACACGGCCGTTGTCGTCGGCGACGATGGTTCGACCGAGGCACGCTTCACGGTCGGGCTCCCGGCTGCCGGGCGCCGCATCCTGGGCCGCACGGCAGAGCGCCTCCTGCTGGACACCCTTCCCGCGCTGGTCGAGCGCTCCCTCGTCGCCCGCGCGCACGCACCCGCCGTGGTCGCCCGTCATGTGGAGGCCAGCGAGGACGCGGACTTCCTGCGCGGCCTGCTCCGCGAGCGCGGCCTCGTCGCGTTCCTCGCCGACGGCTCCCTCCTGCCACGCCGGAGCGGCGTCGACGACCGTCCCCTTGCCGGCGACCGGGCCACGCGCTTCGAATCGCCACCCGGCCTGCGTGTCACGCTGGAGCGCCCGAACGGTCCTCCCGTCACCGGAATGGGAATACCTCGCGGCGTGACCCTGCTCGTGGGAGGCGGCTACCACGGCAAGTCCACCGTCCTGGACGCGGTCGCCCGGGGCGTCTACAACCACTGTCCCGGCGACGGGCGCGAACTCGTCGTCACCGATCCCACCGCGATGAAGGTCCAGGCCGAGGACGGCCGTTCGGTCGCGGGCGTCGACATCTCGCCATTCATCGGCACACTGCCGGGCGGCCAGGACACCACGGCCTTCTCCACCCCGAACGCCTCGGGATCGACCAGCCAGGCCGCCGCCATCGTCGAAGCGCTGGAGGCCGGTTCGCGGCTCCTGCTGATCGACGAGGACACGGCGGCCACCAATTTCATGATCCGGGACCGGCGCATGCAGGCGCTGGTGAAGAGCGACGATGAACCGATCACCCCGTTCATCGACCGTGTGCGGGCCCTTTATGAAGATGTGGGGACCAGCACGATTCTCGTCATCGGTGGTTCGGGAGACTACCTGGACGTGGCCGACCGCGTACTCGCGATGATCCGCTACCGTCCGCACGACGTGTCCATGGCTGCCCGGGACGTGGCCGCCGCCCACCCCACCGGCCGCCTCACCTCCCGCCGCCCCGTCGCCTGGCCCTCGCGGCATCGTGTTCCGGATCCCCGCTCCGTCAATCCCCGCCGGGGACGCAGGGCGCAGTACATCAAGGTCCGGGATCGCCGCACCGTGGACTTCGGAAAAGACCGCGTCGAACTGGCCGGGGTTCGTCAGATCGTCTCCCGTTCCCAGACCC
The DNA here is from genome assembly GCA_965116905.1 of Longimicrobiales bacterium. Classification (GTDB taxonomy): domain Bacteria; phylum Gemmatimonadota; class Gemmatimonadetes; order Longimicrobiales; family Gaopeijiaceae; genus Bin94. The sequence continues at coordinate 286,417 of OZ220732.1, forward strand.
GGGCGATTGCGCTGGCACTCGTTGTTGCGCGAAAGTTGATGGGCGAAGGAATGGCTGTAGAGGACATTCTGGATTCGCTCGCCGAATTGCTGAAACGCGATGGTCTCGACGTCCTGGACGCGGGCCGGCGCGGAGACCTCGCGGTTCCCCGTATGCAGGACATCGCGGCCGCCCTGGGTCGTCTGCGAACACTAACGCTGACTGGAGAAGGAAAGTGAAACGTTCGAAGCGCCAAACTCCCCGTACACGCACGCAGTTCCCCACATCACGTGTCGCGTCGCGCGTCGCCGGCGCCGCCGCGCCCGGTCGCGTGCCCGTCCAGGCTCTTCTGCTCGCCCTGGCCGTCGTCCTCCCCACGACCGCCTCCGCGCAGGAGCCCGAGCAGGTCGCCAGTGTCGAGGGCATCACCGAGTACCGTCTCGAGAACGGGCTGAGAGTCCTGCTGTTCCCGGACCAGAGCGCGCCCCAGACCACCGTCAACATCACCTATTTCGTCGGCTCCCGTCACGAGGGATACGGCGAGACGGGGATGGCGCACCTCCTGGAGCACATGGTCTTCAAGGGCACGCCCAACCACCCGGACATCCCCCAGGAGCTGAGCGAGCGGGGTGCGCTGCCGAACGGCACGACCTGGCTCGACCGCACGAACTACTTCGAGACCTTCCCGGCAACGTCGGACAACCTCGAGTGGGCGCTCGACCTGGAGTCGGACCGGATGGTGAATTCGTTCATCGCCGCCGAGGATCTCGAGTCGGAGATGACGGTGGTGCGCAACGAATGGGAATCCGGCGAGAACAGTCCGTTCGGGGTGCTCTCCAAGCGCATGAACTCCATCGCCTACCTGTGGCACAACTACGGAAACTCGACCATCGGCGCCCGCGCCGACCTGGAGAACGTGCCGATCGAGCGGCTGCAGGCGTTCTACCGCAAGTACTACCAGCCCGACAACGCCCAGCTCGTCATCGCCGGTCAGTTCGACACCGACGAGGCGCTGGCGCTCGTCGCCGAGAAGTTCGGCGACATCCCGCGTCCGGACCGCACCGGCGACATGCGCATCTATCCCACGTATACCGCCGAACCCGTACAGGACGGGGAGCGGATGGTGACGCTGCGCCGCACCGGCGACACGAAGCTGGTTTCGCACCTGTACCACGTCCCGGCCGGCTATCACGAGGACTTTGCGGCCGTCGACCTGCTGGCGTGGGTGCTCGGCAACCAGCCCTCGGGCCGGCTGTACCAGGCGCTCGTCGAATCCGGACTGGCCGCCTCCGTTCGCGCCGGCGCCGGTCAGCGGCGTGAGCCGGGAGCGCTGACGACTCTCGCAGTGGTGCGCGACGACGGCTCGGAGCAGGACGTGGCCGCCGCGATGGCCGACGCGATCCAGGAGGTGCTCACGCGCCCCGTCACGGGCGAAGAGGTGGAACGGGCGCGGGCCGCGCGGCTGTCCTCCATCGACCGCCTCTTCAACGATTCCCGCGCCATCGCCCTCCAGATGAGCGAGTGGGGAGCCATGGGTGACTGGCGCCTCTTCTTCGTCCATCGGGACCGTCTGCGCGAAGTGTCGGCCGAGGACGTCCAGCGCGTCGCGGTCAGCTACCTGAAGCCGTCGAACCGCACCGTCGGCATCTTCATCCCCGACGACAACCCCGACCGTGCGGAGATCCCCGTGGCGCCCGACGTGGCTTCCATCGTCGAAGGCTACACCGGCGACGAGGCGGTAGCCGAGGGCGAGGCCTTCGATCCTTCGCCCGCCAACATCGACCGCCGCACGATGTCCAGCGCGTTCGCGAGCGGCATGGAAATCGCGCTGCTCCCCAAGGACACCCGCGGCGAGACGGTCGTGGCGTCGGTGACGCTGCGGTTCGGAAACGAAGAAGCCCTCACGGGCCGTGGATCCGCGGGGTCGCTCGCCGCCTCGATGCTGATGCGCGGGACCGCGAACCGCACGCGTCAGGAGATCCAGGACGAGATGAACCGGCTTCAGGCGCAGGTGTCGGTCGGCGGCGGCGGCACGACGGCATCGGGACGCGTGCAGGCCACGCGCGAGAACTTCCCGGACGCCCTGCGGCTCCTCACCGAGGTCCTGCGGGAGCCCGCATTTCCCGAGGACGAGTTCGAGACCCTGAAGGAACAGCGGCTCGCGGCCCTGGAGAGCCAGAAGTCCGAGCCACAGATTCAGGCGATATTGGCTCTGCAGCGGCACATGACTCCCCGCGAGCCCGGTCACCCCCAGTACACGGCCACGATCGAAGAGTCGATCGCCGAGATCGAGGCGCTGACCCTGGACGATGTCAGGGACTTCTACGAGACGTTCTACGGCACCGGGGCCGCGACCATGTCCATCGTCGGCGACTTCGACGACGACGAAGCGCTGCGGATCGTCGAAGAGGGGCTGGGCGACTGGACCGCGCCGGTGGCCTTCGCCCGCATCGGCCGGGGATTCGAGGAGATCGCCCCCGAGGACCTCCAGATCGAGACGCCGGACAAGGCCAACGCGTTCTTCGTAGCTGCCCAGGTCCTCCCCATGACCGACGCCCACGAGGACGTGGCCGCGCTGACGATGGCAAACTACCTGCTCGGCGGCGGATTCCTGAATTCGCGGCTCGCGACGCGGATCCGCCAGGAGGAAGGGCTGAGCTACGGCGTGGGGTCACAGCTGGGCTTCCACCCCATCGACGACGTCGGCCAGTTCATCGCCTTCGCCATCTACGCTCCCGAAAACCGGGACAAGGTCGAGGCCGCGTTCCGCGACGAAGTCCGCAAGATGCTCGACGAGGGCTTCACCGCGGACGAGGTGGAGGCCGGCATCAACGGCTACCTGGAGAACGCAAGCCTCATGCGCGCGCAGGATCCGATTCTGGCCGGTGTTCTCGGCAACAACCTCTACTTCGACCGCACCATGGCGTGGCAGGCGGACCAGGAGGAAGCGATTCGTTCCCTGACCGCCGCACAGATCAATGCCGCCGCGCGCCGCTGGATCGACCCGGAGAAGATGACGTTCGTGAAGGCGGGAGACTTTGCCGAGGCCGCGCGCGTGATTCCGTGACCCCGGTCGCTGGCCGGTGGCCGCTACTGCACGTGGCCGGCCTCCTCCAGCAGCTCGCGAAGCCTGGCTTCCCGGTCCGGGAGGGCCGTCCGGGCAATCGCGCGCGCCAGTCTGATTCGCTCTTCCTTGTTCACCTTGTCCAGCACTGAAATCGGAGTGCCATAACGCAGCAGAATGCGCTTGGCATCGATCGCTACCGAGTCTTCCACGCGGGCCTCCTTAAGGGACTGCAACAGCCGGTACAGTACGAAGTATCGCCGTTTCCAAGGACACCTGCCAACGGACACCTGTTGTTCGCACGCCGCTGTCCGCCGGGCGCCCGGACCCATTATCTTCCCGCCATGACATTCCCGGTGCTCTCCCCTTCCGTCGAAGACTACCTGAAGGCGGTCTACTCGCTGAACGAACGGGGCGGTGCGGCCGGAACGAACGAGTTGGCGCGGGCGCTGGAAATCCAGCCCGCGTCGGTCAGCGGCATGATCCGCCGCCTGGCTGAAGACGGGCTTCTCGAGCACGAACCCTACCGTGGTGTCCGCCTCACCCCGGAGGGCCACCGCGAGGCGCTCAGGATCCTGAGGCGTCACAGGATCATCGAGACGTTTCTGGTGCAGCGCCTCGGCTACCCGTGGGACGATGTCCACGACGAGGCCGAGCGGCTCGAGCACGCCGCTTCCGAGACCCTCATCGATCGCATGGCCGACTCGCTCGGCAACCCGGCGACCGACCCGCACGGCGCGCCGATCCCCACGCGGGAAGGCAAGATCGACCCCACCCCCAGCCGCTCTCTCGACGAGGTCCTGCCGGGCACACGCGTCCTGGTCCGGTCGGTCCCGGACAACAATCGCGATCGCCTGCGCTACTGCAAGTCCGTCGGGCTGGTGCCGGGGGCGCAGGTGGCGGTCACGGACGCGATCGCCGACAGCGATTCCGTAGCCGTGGTCGTGGGTGCGGGAACCGAGCCCGTATGGATCGAGGGCACGGTCGCGCAGCGCGTCACGGTGTCGGAGTTGCCGCAGCCCTGACGGCGCCGTGTTGAGCAGTCTGGCCGCAATCCCGCGCACCGAGTTGGCCAGCGTCCCGACGCCGCTGATCGCCGTCCCGTCCCTTGCCGCACACCTGGGGACCGCGGTGCGCGTCTTCGTCAAGGCCGACGACCGCACCGGACTGGGACTGGGTGGCAACAAGGTCCGGAAGCTGGAATACGAACTGGCCCCCGAGCGGCTTCACGGCGTGACCGAGCTTGTCACGGCGGGTGGCCCGCACTCCAATCACTGCCGCGTTGTGGCGGCCGCGGCCGCCCAGCTCGGCCTTCGGTGCACACTGGTCATCAACGGCCAGGCAGACGACCCGACGCGCGGGAATGCCCTCCTCCACCGGCTCCTCGGGGCGCGCATCGTGACCGTCGCGGAACGGCAGGACCGGGATCCCGCGATGGAGGAGGAGGCCCGCCGCACAGCCGCGGCCGGGGGCAGGGCACTGGTGGTCCCGGTGGGCGCGTCGACCCCGAGGGGCGCGCTGGGCTACGTGCACTCGGCGGTGGAGATGCACCGGCAACTCGACTCGCCGACGCGAGCCTGGATCTTTGTGTGCACCTCGTCGGGGGGCACTCTCGGCGGCCTGATTCTCGGGTGCGCCCTGCTGGACTGGCCCGTGCGGCTGGTGGGGGTGAGCGCCGACGAACCCGCCGCGGCGGCAAGGGACCAGGCGGTCGGCCTGGCGCTGGACGCTGCCCGCCTGCTCGGCCATCAGGGACTCGCCGACCGCGTTCGCGCCCTGTCCGACCACGTCGTGACGACGGACGCCTTCGTCGGGGAGGGGTACGGCGCGGCAACGCCCGCGGGTGACGAGGCGGCACGGGTCTTCGGTGCCCGCACGGGCCTGATTCTCGACCCGGTCTACACCGCCAAGGCTGCGGCCGCGATGATCACCTGGCTCGGACAAGGGCGCATACCCGCGTCCGACCAGGCCGTTTTCGTGCACACCGGGGGACATCCGGCGCTGTTTCGCTGACCCGCCCCGGCGCCCCGCCCGGGAGTCACATGCAGGAGCCCACGGGCGGCTATGACGGCTCCAGCCCCAACAGCCGGACCACGCGGACGGTCTGAACGTCCATCTCGTCGGATTCGATGTACGCCATCAACCCGTCGGGTCCGAAACCGTCGGGGATACGGAGCCCATCGGCGGGCAGGGTGCCCAGGTAGCGCCCATCCGGGGTCAGCACATCCGTCGGCCCCTCTCCGTCGCCTCCCGCTCCGGTGCGCGCAACCCAGATGCGGTCCTCGCGATCGACCGCCACCTCGGCGATCACCGGGATCTCCTGCGCGAAGGCCATCGACTCGACCTGGGCGAGCATCATCTCGCGCATCTGCTGCTGAAAGCCCTCGTCCATGGCCATCGATCCCCCGGGTCCCACGATGCGCATGCGAGGACCCCCGCCGGACTCGCTGAACGACTCCCGGCGGCGCGCCCGCTCTGCTTCCATGATGGCGTCCGTCACGGCCTCGGGTGCGATCGCACGGCCGACGCTGCCGGTCACCGTCCCGTCCGCGCCGATCAGCTTGACCTCGTACGCGGTGGAGTCCGCCACCAAGACCCGCCCGTCGGAGAGGACGCCGACGTGAAGTCCGGGATCGAAGGCGCGCATCCTGCCGAAGCGCATCTCCACGGTGCTCCGCCCCTCCTCGTCCCTGCCCGTCACCTCGTCCCCCGACTCGGTGGGGGGGAGGTTCCAGGCACGGTACAGCACCGTCTTTTCGGATCCGTCGAGCGAGAAGACGTCGATGGGGCGGCGATGATCCTCTTCCTCACCGTCGTCCTCCGACTCCTCGCCGGGTGCACCGGTCCGGAACGTGGGACCGCCGGCAGACACCAGACGCCCGTCCGGCAGCGGAAGGAGCATCGACCCCGGCCCACCTCGCGAGAGGTCGACCGGCACGCTGCGGACGAACTCGCCCAGCTCGTCGAAGATCTCGAAGGCACCGGGCAGGCTGAAGTCGTAAACCACGAGGCTGCCGTCATCGAGCGCCGCCGCCGCCGTGGGGTTGCTGAACTCCCCCGGGCCGTCGCCCTGCGTCCCAAACGTACGCACGTGGCTGCCGTCGGGGCCGATCACGACGACGCGGCGAGCGCCTTCGTCGACGATATGAAGGTTGCCGTCGGAATCGAAGACGGTCCCGGCGATGATGCCGAAGTTCTCCCAGTCGTCTCCGGCAAGCGCGCCCGCGGTGAAGACTTCCTCGATCGACGCAACGAGGGGCGTATCGGCGGCGGCCTCCCCGGCGCCGGGTCCCGATTCCCCACACGCGAGGGGGAAGAGGCAGACCACCGCGAGGATCGGGAGCGTGCGTTGCAGGAAGGATGGATGGTTACGCATCGGAGGCAGACCCGTGGTCGAGGGACAGTGAGATGCTCAGACAATTGGACGTTCGCGGCAACAACATCGTTGCACGGCGCCGGACGGCTTTCCACAACCGGCACCGGCGCATACCTTGTTCTCCCCGAAAAAGGCCAAACGACCAGCCGTACGCCACACCGTAGGAGGAATTCCATGGCCAGGTCCACCACATCAGGACTGCTGCTCCTTGCCCTCGTCTCCCTCGCGATACCCGCGGGCCTGTCCGCCCAGAACGAACCGGACGGCACGCTCAAGCTCGAGACCTATCTCGACTGGGAATGGGTGGCCGACCCCCGGATCTCTCCGGACGGCAGCCAGATCATCTACACGCAGAGCTGGGTGGACAAGCAGAACGACCGCCGCAGTTCGTCGATCTACATCATGGACGCGGACGGGGAGCGGAGGCGCCGGCTCGTGGAGGACGGCTCCTCGCCGAAGTGGTCGCCCTCCGGTGACCGGATCCTGTTTACCGCCGAGGGCGAACCCGAGGGGACCCAGATCTTCGTCCGCTACATGGACGCGGAAGGGGCCGTGACGCAGGTCACGCATCTCGAGAACAGCCCCGGCAGCGTCGAGTGGTCTCCCGACGGAACGCAGATCGCCTTTACGATGTCGGTGGATTCGGACAACCCATGGCCGATCAGCCTGCCCGGACGGCCCGACGGCGCCAGCTGGACCGAGGCGCCGAAGGTGGTCGACCGGCTGGTCTACCGGCGCGACAGGCGCGGCTACATCGACGAGGGCTACTCCCACCTCTTCGTCGTGCCGGCCGACGGCGGCACCGCCCGCCAGCTCACCGACGGCGACTGGAATCACAACGGGGTGGCGTGGACCCCCGACGGGGCGGAAATCCTCTTCACCTCGCTCCGTGTCGAGGACGCCGACCACGAATGGCGCCAGTCCGACATCTATTCGGTGGCGGTGGCCAGCGGCGCCATCACCCGCCTGACCGATCGGTCGGGTCCCGACGGGTCACCCGTGCCCTCGCCCGACGGCAGCCTCATCGTCTATACCGGCAACGACCTGACCACCGATACCTACATCACGCGCAAGATCTACGTCATGAACCGCGACGGTTCGAATTCGCGCATGATCAGCGACGGGTTCGACCGGCAGGCCTCGGGCATGATCTGGGCCCCGGACAACAGCGGCGTGTACATGACCGTGAGGAGCGAGGGGACCAGCAACCTCCACTTCGCGTCCGTCGACGGAGGCGTCAGGCAGGTCACGGAAGGCAATCACATGCTGAGCGTGGCGTCGGTCGCGGCGGGGATGGCCGTGGGGACGCTCTCCGACTATCACCAGCCCGGTGACGTCGTGGCGTTCGCCCTCGACAGCCCGGACGAAGTCACCCGGCTGACCGACGTGAACTCGGATGTCCTGGCCGGAGTGACGCTGGGCGACGTCGAGGAAGTGTGGTACAAGTCGGTCGAGGACTACGACATCCAGGGGTGGATCATCAAGCCGCCCGACTTCGACCCGTCGAACGAATACCCCCTCATCCTCGCGATCCACGGCGGGCCGCACGGCATGTACAACGTGGGATTCAACTTCGGCTGGCAGAACCACGCCGCCAACGGGTACGTGGTGCTCTACACCAACCCCCGCGGCTCATCGGGCTATGGCAGCGCCTTCGGCAACTCGATCAAGAACGCTTATCCCGGCAAGGACTTCGACGACCTGATGGCGGGCGTCGACCTCGTCGTCGAGCGGGGCTACATCGACGAGCAGAACATGTTCGTGTACGGCTGCTCCGGCGGTGGCGTGCTGACCTCGTGGGTCGTCGGTCACACGGACCGCTTCGCGGCGGCCTCGGCGAACTGCCCGGTCACGAACTGGCTGTCCTTCGTCGGCACCACCGACGGCGCCAGCTGGTACCGCAACTTCGAGCACTTCCCGTGGGATGACCCGTCCGAGCATCTGCGCCGTTCGCCGCTCATGTACGTGGGCAACGTCACCACGCCCACCATGCTCATGACCGGTGAGGGCGATCTCCGGACCCCGATGCCCCAGACGGAGGAGTACTACCAGGCGCTCAGGGTCCTGAAGGTCCCCACCGCGATGATCCGCTTCAAGAACGAGTGGCACGGCACGAGCTCGATGCCTTCGAACTTCCTGCGCACGCACATCTACCTGCGCGAGTGGTTCGAGAAGCACCGCAGGGGAGGACGCGTAACCGACCAGTAGCCTGCGGGTCGCCCTGGCGGGCCTGCCGGGCCTACCGGGCCGCGTAGATTCCCAGCCTGAGCGGCGGGTCGACCCACCAGTGGAAATGGAAGCGGTTCTCGCCTTCGACGATTACCGCTTCGCGCCGTTCCCGCGTCTTGGGCCAGTCGTCGCGCCCGTTGTGGACGACCAGGACCTGTCCGGGCTCCAGGCGCGCGACCCATTGCGCGAGCGCCTGCTCCAGGTTGCGCAACAGGTCCCTCTCCGCGTGCCGCTGCACCTCGGCGTCGGCCTCGGCTCCGACTTCGCCCGTCTCCAATTCCTCGTAGCGGGCATCGAAATCGGCGGCGGGCACCGAAAACGCACGGTCGCGCATGAAGCCGATCTCGTTGATCGCGGTCGGGTTGAAGTTCGTTTCGACGCTGTGGTAGGCGTTGCCGTATCGCCGCAGAATCATCGTTTACGTCCTGGTGTGTCATGACTTAGAAGCGCGGCCAGTTCCTCGGGCTCCAGACGCTTGCCCGCCTTGCTGCCCATGCCGCGTCCCGACCGTGAGCGCCTGCGCGCGGGCTCCTTCCGCTCCATCGCCTCCCCGCCCGCGAAGTCGAAGTCGGGGTGGTGCACCTTGTCGAGTCTGCGCTCGAGCTGGTGCTCCAGCGTACGGAACGCCCCCAGGTCCGCCGCCGTGACGAACGTGACGGCCTCGCCGGTCGCGCCCGCCCTGCCCGTGCGCCCGGTTCGGTGCACATAGTCGCCGGGGTCCAGGGGGACATCGTAGTTCACCACGTGCGAGATCCCCTCGATATCGAGCCCGCGCTGCGCGATGTCGGTGGCGACCAGAACCCGGACCTCGCCCGCCGTGAAGCGGTCGATCGCGCGGGTGCGGTGGCGCATGTGCCGGTCCGAGTGGATCACGTCGGAGGAGATCCGGGCGCCGTCCAGCCGCGATTTCAGCGTGTCCGCGCCGATCTTCGTCCGGGTGAAGACGAGCACCTGTTCCCAGCCGGGCTGGCCGAGCAGGTGAATCAGGAGGTCGGGCTTCCTGTCGGGCCGAACCGAATAGGCGATTTCGGAGATACCCTGGGCCAGCGTGCCGGAAGGGGTCACCTCGACCCATGCGGGATCCCTGGTCATGCGCAGCGCCAGGTCGTGGACAGCGTTGGGCATGGTCGCCGAGAAGAGCAGGGTCTGTGGCCGCTTGCCCAGACCGCGCACCACGTCCTCGATCTGGGGACGGAATCCCATGTCGAGCATGCGGTCGGCCTCGTCCAGGATCAGGAACCGCACGCTCTTCAGCTTCGCCGTCCCACGATTCTGCAGGTCGATCAGCCGGCCGGGCGTGGCGACGATGACTTCATGCCCGCCCTTGAACGCCGCCACCTGGGGACCATAGGAAACGCCCCCGCATACCACCGTTGCGCGCACGCCCGTGCCCAGAGCCAGCGCGTCCGTGTCGTCGCAGACCTGCTGCGCCAACTCCCGTGTGGGGCACAGGACCAGCACCTGAAGTCCCCCACCCTCCTCCAGCCGCTCCAGCGCGGGAAGCATGAACGCACCGGTCTTTCCGGTGCCGGTGCGGGCGATGCCAACGACGTCCCTGCCCGTCATGACCAGGGGGATCGCCTGCCGCTGGATGGAAGTCGGCTGCGTCCAGCCCTGAGCTTCCACCGCGGCCAGGCGCGTTTCCGAAAGGCCGAAGCCCGAGAATTCTGTTGATTCGGTCAAATGCTGTTTCTTGGTGGAGGGATCCGCCCCATGCGCTGCGGTCCCCCGTTTGAAGAGGTCCGCCACGCGTTTTGGTCCCCGACCACGCGTTTCGGTCCCCGACCAATGTAATACCTTCAGGAATGTCCGACTCGACAACCGGCTCCAGGACCTCGGTCCTGTTCGTCTGCCTCGGCAACATATGCCGCTCGCCGCTGGCCGAGGGAATCTTCAGCCACCAGGCGGAGATACGCGGGTTGGCCGACCGCTTCGAGGTGGACTCCGCCGGCACGGGCGCCTACCACGCCGGCGAGCCTCCCGACTCCCGTTCCGTCGCCGTGGCGGCGTCTCACGGCGTGCGGCTGTTCGGGACCGCCCGTCAGGTCGCCATGGACGACTTCGAACGATTCGATCTGATCGTGGCGATGGACAGGAGCAACCAGCGCTCGCTGGAAGGGCTGCGCGAGGGCGGAGCGCAGTGGGACCACAGGCGTCGGCGTCGTCAGCGGCGTCGTCGTCGGCAGCACCGTGGCGGCGGTGAAGGACGAGCCGGGCCGCAGGGAGACCGGGATCGGGCCCGCATCGTCATGATGCGCGACTACGACCACGACCCCGGCGGCGGCGATCCGGATGTGCCCGACCCCTACTATGGGGGACCCGGAGGCTTCGAAGAGGTCTATCACATTCTGGAGCGAGCCTGCGCCGCGCTACTCGACGAACTGGCCGGCCCGAACCGCTGAGGGTGTGGCGGGGGTGATCGAGGCCGTACTCGAAAGCGCCTGCCGGGGCGCGGGTCTGGACCGGTCGTCGGTGGAGTCCGCGCGGCCCATCGGTGGGGGATGCATCAGCAACGCGCTGAGGGTCCGCACAACCGGAGGCGACTACTGCCTCAAGTGGAATGCCGGGAACACCGGGGCCGGCCGGGATTTCTTCCGGATCGAGGCGGAGGGCCTGTCGGCGCTGGGAGACGCCGGGGCGGTCGACGTCCCGCGTGTCATCGCTGTCGGCGGTGACGACGACGAAGTCCCCTGGCTGCTTCTGGAGTGGATCGAGGAGGCAGCCGCGACCGGAGACAACTGGCGGCGATTGGGGCATGGACTGGCTCGGTTGCACCGCACGCGCCGGCTCCCGCCGCCGGGACCGGCCTCGCCCGGCTTCGGCTGGCACCGCGACAACGTCATCGGCTCACTGCCACAGCCGAACCGCTGGACGGACGAATGGCCGGCATTCTGGACCGAACTGCGCATCCTGACGCTGGCCCGGGAGCTGGGGGCGAACGGAACACTGTCGCGGAGCCGGCTCGCCCTGGTGGAACGGGCCGCGGCCCGGATGAGCAAGCTTCTTGGCCCCGCGGCCACCGTGGACGGGCCCTCCTTGCTGCACGGCGACTTCTGGTCCGGCAATGTCCTGTTCGGCCGGAGGCGGACGGCGCCGGATACGGATCCCCGGCCGTTCCTGATCGACCCGGCCGTCTACATCGGTCACCGGGAGGTGGACCTCGCCATGTGCCGGCTGTTCGGCGGGTTCGCCGCGCCATTCCATGACGCCTACCACGCCGCCTGGCCACTGCAGCCGGATCACGAACGCCGCCTGCCGGCCTACCAGCTCTACCCTCTCCTCGTGCATGCGCGCCTTTTCGGCGGCGGGTACGTGGCGTCGGTCGCCAGGGCCGCCCAGGCCGTGATCGACGCCTCCAGCCGGGCCGGGCGGCTTCCCGGCTAGCGCCGCACTGCGAGCAGCAGGCCGTCGCCGACGGGCAGGATCGTGGCGTCGAACCGGTCGTCCGCCGAAACCACGCGGTTGAAGCGGTCCAGCTCGGCCGCCAGGTCGTTGGAGTCGGGGTCGAGCACCCTGCCCGCCCAGAACGCGTTGTCCGCCATGAGCAGCCCGCCGGGCCGCAGCAGTCCCGCCGCCATTTCCAGGTACGTGGTGTAGCGCTCCTTGTCGGCGTCCAGGAAGACCACATCGAACGAGCCGTCGGGTCCCAGCTCGGACATCACCGCCACCGCGTCCCCCAGGCGGATGTCGACCCTGTCGCTCACGCCCGCCGCCGCGACCGATTCGCGCGCGACCGCGGCGTGGTCGGCATTGATCTCGATCGTGATCAAGCGGCCTTGCGGGGGAAGCGCCCGCGCGATCCAGACCGCCGAGTAACCCGCCAGGGTGCCCACCTCCAGCACGCGGCGCGCGCCGGCCGCCCGGACCAGCACCTGAACCGCGCGCGCGGTGGCGGGCGGGAGCTGGATCCGGGGCATCCCCGCCCTGTCCGCGCGGCGACGTATCTCGCGCAGCACGGCGTCTTCGCCCGAAAAGTGGCGCTGGACGTACCGATCGAGCGCGTCGTGATCCAGCTCCGAGGGGTCCGGCGCGCCCGACGGGACGCGTTCGGCCGGCCGCGCCGAATCGCCCTGCCCGCTCACCGCCGCGACAGCACCCGCGCCATGCGCCGCACGCCCTCCTCGATCTCCTCGTCCGAAGACGCCGTGCTCATGCGTGCGTACCGCGCGTCACCGAACGCCTCGCCCGGCACGATGGCCACGCCCGCCTCCTCCAGGACGCGGGTGCACACGTCGCCGGCGCACGTCACCTCCCCATTGAAGAGCCCGTCCACGCGGAAATACAGGTAGAATGCGCCGCCCGGGAGGACATACGAACATCCCGGGAGGAGGTCGTCGAAGAGGCGCGCCACCAGGTCACGGCGGCGGCGGAACGCGGCCACCATGCGGTCCCGGTCGCGCACGCCCTCATCGCCCCGCGTCAGGCCCTTGAGCGCGGCGATCTGCGACGGCGTGGCCGCGTTCAGCGACACGTGGCTCTGCAGCGCGGACATCCTGGCCGCCAGTTCGCGGGTCGTGTACGAGAAGCCCACCCGCCACCCCGTCATGGCGAAGGCCTTCGACATGCCGTTCGTCACGACCAGGTCACCCACGCGGTCGGGGTCCAGGTCGAGCGCGCCCGGGGCCTTCGCGCCGTCGCCGTAGTAGATCTCCTGGTAGATCTCGTCGGAGATCAGCGTGATGCCGCGCGCGCCCGCCCACTCCGCGATCGCGGCCAGCTCCGACTTCGAATAGACGGCTCCGGTCGGGTTCGAGGGCGTGGACAGGATCAGTCCCCTGGCGTTCGCGGTGGCGGCCGCTTCCAGGTCGTCGGGCGTGAGCAGGAAGTCGCGCTTCTCGCTGCCCATCACGGGCACCGAGTCGGCCCTGGCCAGCGTCACCATTTCGGGATAGGAGGTCCAGTACGGCGAGCCGATGAGCACGTCGTCGCCCGGCCCGAAGAGGCAGAAGCACGCGTTGAACAGCGACTGCTTCGCCCCCGCCGAGATCACCACGCGCGCCGGATCGGCCGGGTAGTCCGTGCCGGCGGTCATGTACTCGGCCGCGGCAGCTCGCAACTCCGGCAGACCCGCCGCTGGAGTGTAGCGCGTGCGTCCCTGGCGAATGCCCTCGATCCCCGCCCCGGCAACCGGCTCCGGCGTGTGAAAGTCGGGCTCGCCCGCGCTCAGGTTGATGATGTCCCGCCCCTCGGCCGCCAGCTTCTTCGCCAGCGTGCTGACGGCAACGGTAGCGGAGGGCCGCAGCTTCGCAATGTTTTCGGAATAGGTCATGGGTTAGTCTTAGAGGTAGTGAATTCCCACCCGCGCACGTCCGACGAATCGCCTGCGCACGTCCGACAATCGGCACAGCCCGGTGCGTTGGCAACCCCGAACACGCTGATCCCCGCTCCGGCACATGGCCACGCCGATGCCCGTCTTTTTCTTCGACTTCACGGATCCCGGATCCTACCTCGCCAGCCATCTCCTGCACGAGGCCGGCGTCGCCGAACGCTGCGAATGGCGCGGTCTCGAGCTGCGCCCCCCGCCCCGCGCACTCGTCGATCCGGCGGACCCCGATTGGCGGTCCTACCATGCGCTGATCGCCGACTGCGCGGGGAAGCGGGGCCTCCCGATGAACACGCCGAGCTTCGTTCCCTGGACCCGCAAGGCGCACGAACTGGCCGAGTTCGCCCGCGAGCAGGATTGTTACCAGGCCGTGAAGATCGCACTTTTCGAGGCCCACTTTGTCGACCGCAGTGACATTGGGCGGATAGATTTGCTGGTTGAAGTCGCGTCCGCGTCCGGGCTGGACCGCTCCGGCGCCAAGGCGACGCTGGATGTCGACCGCCTCGCCGCGGCGTTGTCGGCGCACCGCGAGCTTGCGAAGAACTGGAACGTGGCGGAGGTTCCGGCTCTCGTTCACGGCGCGTGGCGGATCGAGGGATTGAAGTCGCACGCGGACGTGTCGCGGTGGACGCGGCGCGTCGGGACCGGACGGTTTGCAGAGAGCGAACTGATTGCAGAGAAAGAGGAGTGACGGCCGACAAAATGGCGGGATACGAGCGCAAGACGGCACTGGCACCCGCGGAGGTGCTGAAAAAGGCTGAGGAACATCTGCCGGACTACATCGGTCTCCAGCGGTCCAAGGGCAGCTCCCATGGAGCCACCTACACGGGCGAGGAGGGGACGGTCGTGCTGACCGCACACCGGCACGGTCCCTTCACCGAGGTCACCGCCCGCACCGACCGCCTGCGAACCTCGCGCATGGACTATGAGATCCAGCGCTTCCTGAACTGCCTGCCGTACGAATACGGCGACGCGGGCGGTCCCGGCTCGGGCGATCCGGACGGGTGACCGAAGCGGACCCCATGTCCTTCGAAGAACTGCCGCTCGGTCCCGAGACCGTGGCCGCGCTGGCGGCCGAGGGGATCGAGACGCCTACCCCCTTTCAGGCCGCGGCCATCCCCGTCATCGCCCGGGGCAATGATCTCCTCGGCCGCGCGGGTCCCGGCAGCGGCACGATGGTGGCCTACGCCGCCCCCCTGATCGAGCGCCTCGAGCGGGGCGCGGGCTCCCCGGTCTGCATCATCCTCTGCACGGGCCAGCGTCAGGCCACCGAACTCGCGCGTTCGCTCGCGGGCCTGTGCGAGGCGGCCGGTGCCCGCGCGGCGGCGCTGACCGACCGGTGGAACCTTCCCGAGCGGGCCGATTTCCTCGTCGTGCCCGCCGACCGCTTCCGAGCCGCGTACGACGGCACGGTTGTACTGGAACACCTCAGGGCCGTGGTCCTCCACGACGGCGACGGCGTCGTCGCCAGCGTCGCGGCAGACCAGCTGGAGACCTTTCTCGGGAGCCTGCACGGCGATTGTCAGCGCATCGTGTGCGGTCTGCCCTTCGGCCCGGCGCTCCACTCGCTGGCCACCCGGTTCACGCGGCGTGCCGTCAGCGTCCCGCCGCGGCCGCGTCCCGGCACGACGACCGCGCGCGACCGGAAGCCGCCGAAGCGAGCCCCCGGGGGTACGGGACGTCACCCGGCCGCCGGCGACCAGCCCCGCCAGCTGCAGGTGGTGGCGTTCGGCGGCGACCGCTGGGAGGCCGTGCTCGACCAGGCCACCGAGCTGCTTCAGGACCCGGTGCGTCACCTGCTGGTGTTCACGGCTTCGGCCGATCAGGCGGCGGACCTGGGCGATTTCCTCTCGACCCACGGCTACCTTCCGGGGCCGCCGGGCGACCCGTCCGCGCCCGTGTGGATCTCCCCCGGCGAGGACGTGGCGGCCCGGGAGGCGCTGGATGCCGCGATCAATCCCGATACCGTCGCAACGCTGTCGGCGTCGGTCCCCGCGGGGGCGGCCATCGCGACGATCCGCCACGCCGCCGGCGGGCCGGCCCGGGTGCTGGCGGAGATACGCGAACTCGGGCACCTGAAGGATGTCGCCGCCGACGCGGGCTTCGCCGTGAAGAGGATGCGTCCCGCGCGCCCGCAACGCGTCTCGGCCACGCTGGATCAATTGGCGGACGACCTCCACGAAGCCGTGCGGGCTCCGGAGATCGCGCCCTACTACCTGCTCGTCGAGTCCCTGCTGGACCGTTTTGCGCCGGCCGAATTGGCCGCCGCCGCGCTTCTCCTGCTCGACCGCAAGACGCCGAAGAAGGGCAAGGCCGCGGTGGGCGCCGGCGTCGGAGCGGTTCCCGAGAGCTGGGTCAGGCTATTCGTGTCTGCGGGCCAGCGCGACGAAGTCGGGCCGCGCGAACTGCTCGGAGCGCTGACGAATCAGTCCGGCGTTCCGGGCAACAGGGTCGGCAGAATCGATGTGCGCGAGAGCCACTCCCTGATCGAGGTGCGGGAAGGTGACGCGAAGGCGGTGATCTCCGCGCTGAACGGCACCACGCTGGGCGGGCGCAGCCTGCGCGTCGACTACGACCGGGCCAAGGACAGGCGGCCAGCCGGCGGCGGCCGACCGACCCATGGTGGCCGATCGCCCCATGGTGGCCGATCGCCCCGTGGGGGTCAGCGCCCGGTCAGACCGCCATTTCGTCCCGGCGGCGGCGGAACATCCGGTAAAGGAAGTAGCCGGCCGCGACGAACAGACCGATCTTGAAGGCCAGCGCCATGAAGCCGAACAACATCCCGAGCAGGGGAATTGCGGCCGTCATGAGCAGCTTCAACAACACGACGCTCACGGCCCCCGTGACCGCGACCGCGCCCAAAGTCCTCACCATCTGCATCTCCTGATCTCCTGTATTGGCGGTTACGCGTCCCCCTACCGCCTGAACCGGTAGGAAAGTTTCACGAAGACCCCCTCGGCCTCGGGACGGATGTCACGGAAGCGGAACGCCTCCATGTCCTCCATGCGGCGTGTGTATCCGATGAAGAAGACCGTCCCCGGGGTTGGCTCGTAGCTGAGCAGCGTCTCGATCGAGAAATCGTTCGATTCGGTCGTGCCGCGGAAGCACGACATGTCGGGGCACAGGGACAGCTCTCGTCCTGCGAGCGGACTCAGCAGCACGCCACGCCGCTGGCTCCCGTACTCCACGATGGCCCGAACGAACAGCGCGCGGTTGAACTGGTACTGTGCCCGGGCACGCGGGATCGTGGCCCTGGAAAAAAGGGATCCGTCGCGCTTCCGGAACAGGCTCGTGTGCCTGACACCCACTTCGCCGCTGAGGTTCGCGGTGGGAAACAGACTCAGGCTCACGTCGCCCGACCATGAATCCGCCAGGTCCACCGGCGTGTCGGTCGTGAACTCGAAGAGCGGTGACTCGGAACGTGTGAGCCGAATGGTCCCGCGCAGCCGGTCGAACGAGTTCAACCACAGGAACACCGTGCCCGAATTCAGTCCCTGAAACAGCGACTGACTGGGGTAGAAGGGCTCGTAGTGCCCCCCCGGACCCAGGACGTAGAGCCCCCGATAGTCCTCCTGCCCCACGGAAAAGTAGGTCCGGGAGAAGTTGCCGAAGACCGTGATGTTCCGGCGGAATGAGACGCTCCCGCCCAGACGGATCCGCTGTTCCTCCGGTCGGCCGAAACCCCAGAAATCGTCGTGATCCCAGAACCCCTCCGTCTCGATGCTCGGTCCCCAGCGCTCGATCAAGTCCCCCGGTCGTCCGCGGAAGTTGTAGCTGACCCGCGACCTGAACTGGGCGGTCCCGTTTCGCCGAATGAAGCCGCTGCCCGCAACGAATTCGTTGCTCAGGTCCTGAAGACCGAGGTCGAACTGGAAACTGCGTCCGGAACGGGCCAGCTGCATCGAGAACAGCCCGCCGTTCGCCGCGTCCGGCTGCCCCGATGACGTGCGGCTGCCGGCGGCCAAGAGCGTGACCGTGTACCGATCCCTGATCTGAAACCGCCCGTCCACGCCCGCGACGCGGTTGAACCGGTTCCCGTGATACGTGCGGTCCGTGTAGACCATGCCGACGTTGGAGGTGCTGCCGATATCACGCCGCAGCCGGAAGATGTTGACGACCGGGTTCGCGGTGCCGCCGGGGCTGTCGGGGTCACCAACTTCGTCGACCGCGCCCAGGTAGCCGGCGTTGAAACTCCCGATCTTGCCTTGCAGTTTGGCGCCCGCCACCGGGTTGATGATCGAGCGCGTGTACACGAGTTGCTGCGGAAGCCGGAAGATCTCTGTGCCCTCGAGGAAGAACGGGCGCTTCTCACGCAGGAAGAGGGCGAAACGTTCGTTGACCGCAATCTGGCCGGCGTCGGCCTCGACCTGTGAGAAATCCGGGTTGTACGTGCCGTCCAGCGTCAGGTTGGAGGTGATTCCATAGGTGAGATTGAGGCCGAAGTCGCCGTCCACGCCCCCCCGCTCGAGCCCGCCCGAATTGCTGTCGTACGTCCCCTGCTTCGAGAGGGTCTGTACCGGGTTGATTTCGAGGAACAGCCCGGGGTCGAGTTCGCGAAGACCGGTGAGTTTGCCGAACTGCTCCATCTTGTTGGCCACGTTGGCCGTCACGGGCGCCCAGGACTCGGAATAGCCGTTGCGCGCGATCCTGCGCTCGATCTGAAGTCCCCAGTCCTGCACCGGCGCTTCGCGGAAGCGTATGCTCTTCAGCGGCACCTTGACCTCGATCGCGTAGCCCCAGTCGTGCAGCTTGCCGTCGGAGTCCCATACGAAGTCGGGATTCCAGTCGATGGGCGCGCCGAACCGGCGTTCCCGGCCGCCGCCACCCCCGACGACCCAGAGTCCATCCTGCTGAACGCCGTAGGGGTTGACCATGATCACGTAGCCGCGCCGGCGGTCGTTGAACGTGTCCACGATGAACCGCACGTAGTCGTCGGAAAAGCCGAACGAGTCGCGGTCGCCCAACGTGGCGCGGACGCCGCCCTCGACGTCGTCGTAGGCCTTGACGCTGAAGTAGATCGCATCGTCCGTGAGCAGCACGCGCGCTTCCGTGCGCTGGGTTGCGGGCACGCCCTCGACGGGGTCGAACTGCGTGAAGCCCGTGAGGAGCGGGGCACTCTCCCAGGCGGCCTCGTCGATCTCGCCATCGATGTCGATCGAGGCATCCGCCACCCAGGGGTGCGGTACGTCCAGCTGCCCCGCGCTGCCGTCGTAGATGACGGCTTCCGCCGGATCGCCTGTCCCGCGGACGGGAGCGTTGTCATGGCGGAGCGCGGCGTCCTGCCCCACTCCCGCCGTTGCGACGGTCATCGTCGCCAGAAGTGCTATCATCGAATGCGTGATCTTTCGTTCGGAACTGGCCGTCCCGGTGCCGGAGCGTGGACCGGTGTCGGGGCGTGGAGACAAGGGTGCGGACGCGCAGGATTCGCGCTACCAGACCCAGAGGACACCTCGAATGACGACACCGTTGAAGATGGACTCATTTCGCGATCGGGAAAAGCGGGCGCTGCTTGAGATGGTCGCCGGCGGCGCCGCGAATCCGGCGTGCCCCCGCTGCGGCGGGCGCTGTTCGGTGATCCGCACCGGGGCGCGGAAGGATGTCTCCTACGTGAGGGACAGGGTCGTGATCCGGTGTTCCGGGTGCATGCGGACCCTGGCCCTGGAGGCCGGGTACCTGGACGGGCGCGGCGATTGACGGGCGGGGCGATTGACGGGCGGGGCACGTGGTCCCCACAGTTGACGCCGCCGATTCTCGAAACGCGGAGTTAGTCGCGATGGTGCGCCACAACCGCCGAATCGGGCTCGCTGCCGCCAGCCTGGTCGTCGTCTTCGTAGCGTTCACGAAGGGGCCGGTGCGGGCTCAGGTCGCAGATGGCAAAGACCCCGTTGCGGGCCCGCTTGTCCTGGGGCTGTCCTCCAGCACCCGGGCCATCGGCCTCGGCGGTGCGTTCTGGGCCGGGGACGGAGCGCACGCGGTCTTGCACCACCCGGCCCTGATCGCGGGCGAGGGGTTCGGCGGCTTCCGAACGAGGATCGGGGGGGCCACGCACCTCGCGCTGAGCGGAAGCCGGGCCTGGCTGGGGGGCACCGTCGCGGCCGGCGTCTCCTTTCTGGAGTACGGGACCTCGGCAAAATCGCCGCTGGCGCTGCCCCGCGACGCGTCCGCCCTGATCGGGGGCGGCCACGTGTCCGCGTCGGAGTACGTCGCGGCGCTGGGGTTCGCCGACGAGGTGTTCAGCGTGGACGTGGGCGTAGCGGCGAAGCTGGTCGGCCAGCGCCTGGGCGGGCTGGGAGGCAACACGGTGGCCGTGGATCTCGGCGCGGCAAAGTCGATCGGGCGCGTGGTCACCGCTCTGACCGTGCAGAATCTGGGCCGCGGGCTGAAGCTGGGCCGCCACGAGGTGCCGTTGGCGCGGCGCGTGGTGGTCGGCGCAGGCACGGCCGGGCGGGCTCCGGTGGGGCCGCTCGACATTGGCGGCGCGGTCCAGGTCGCGCGCGAAGGCGACGGCGACATCGCGCCGGGTGCGGGGCTGGAGGTCGCGTGGTGGCCGGTGCAGCGCCGCATCTTCATCGTGCGGATCGGCGCGGTCCGGGTGGTGGACGGCCGCAGCTCGCCATTGACCTTCGGGTTCGGGTTCGAGGGTGACCGCATCCGGATCGACTACGCGCACCGCGAGTACGCCTACGAGGATCTGGCGTCGTCGTCCCACAGCATCGGGATCGCGTTCAGGTAGGGGGGCTCACCCCCGCGGCACACGCGCCGCCCTGAACCCCTGGTGGAGCTGCGCCAACCCGATTGGTACGGTCGAGGACTGCCTACCACGACCCTACGGTACCCGCGCTGGTTCCGTCGAAGACCAGCGCCACCGCTCGCAGCGCGGCCGGATCGAAGGCGGGGTTGTCGGCAGCGAAGTCGGCGAGGCGGGATCGAAAACTGTCGTGGCCCCGGAACCGCCGGAATGCGGAAACGCATTATCCGGATTTCCCGCTCTGCATCCAGGCGGATGCTGCAGGCTCATGTTGTGTCCCAGCTCGTGGGCGATGACGAACTCCGAACGTGTCCCGCGATCGACCACCGAGAAGGTTGAACGGCTGATACGCTCGCCCGTGGTGGTCCGCGACCCGTCGTCCTCGATGTCGCGGCGGCGGCAGCACGCGGATCGTGAGCGGTCTGCGCAACGGGCGCGTAGTCGGTGAGGGTCACGCGCGCGGTATCGCCGTCCGCGCTTCGATCGCCGATCGACGATCACGATTTCCAGGCGGCTGCACGGTCGTTCCATCTATCTCGGCGTTGGCGCTGGTTTTCCTCGTCGCCGGCGCGGTCTCCGCGGCGGTCCGTGTCTGGCATCGTCTGCAGCGCGATTGCGGTCGCTCTCATCCCCCTCCCCCTCTGTCTCGTCGGAACACTCGCAACACCCGAAGTTCCCCGAAACTGCCTCGGACAGGTCCGGATTCTCGCTCAGGGCCAGTTCCTTCGTCAGCTTGCCGAGATCCGGCGGGATCTCACCGCGCGCGTTGTTCTGCAGGTAGAGCCCGACAACACGGTGATGGATGTCCACGTGCATCTCGAGCGTGGTCTCGGCCCCGACGGCCCACTCCCGCGATAGTCCGGCAGCTCTCCCTGTATGCGGCAGTGCAATGGTGAAAACCGATGGCGGACGGAGGCGCGGGCTCGTCGGAGCCGCTCACATCCCTGGCTTTCGCGGCAAGCCACAGCACCTCGACCGGCGCAATGGTGTCGGCGGAAGGGGATACCGTGATGGATGACAGGAACGGAAACACGGACACACTGAAACTCTGTGTCGCCGACGCCCCGTCCGGGTCGCGTGCCGTTACCGAGACCGTTGCCACTCCCTCTGCAACCCCGGACAGGATTACTGCGTCGCCGGACACCGTGGCTTTCGCCACTGCCGCGTCCGACGTTGGGACGACGATGTGTTGGCACGGGGTTGCTGGAGCGGATGGCTCGATCCATGCGGCCTTCGCGCCAGGTGCTGCAAGTGAACCCCTGGTGGAGCTGCGCCAACCCCCGTGGACCCGCGTTGGTTCCGTCAGCGCCACCGCTGCCGATCGAAGGCGGGGTTGTCGGCAGCGAAGTCGGCGAGCGGGATCGAAAAATGCTGGAGGATCAACTCCCAGGGATTCGAAGCGGTTGTCCTCGATGTCGCAGCCGGATCGTGAGCGGGCGCGGTAGTCGGTGAGGACGCGCGCGATCGCCGTCCGCGTCGTCCGTGCAGAGGCGGTTTTTCCTCGTCGCCGGCGCGGTCTCCGCGGCGGTCCGTGTCGCATCGTCTGCAGCGCGATTGCGGTCGCTCTATCCCCCTCCCCCTCTGTCTCGTATCCACGCCTCCGGGGCCCCGGCTCGTCGTCGAGGCCGCCCACGTGCATCTCGAGCGTGGTTCGGCCCCGACGGCCCACTCCCGCGATAGTCCGGCGGGCAGTGCAATGGTGAAAACGGACGGAGGCGCGGGCTCGTCGGAGCCGCGGTAGCTGTTGTTCCAGCCCAGCCAGAGTGCCTGGTTGAGTTGGGACGACGACGTGTTGGCACGGTTGCTGGAGCGGAGATCCATGCGGCCTTCGCGCCAGGTGCTGAAGTCTGCGCCGTGGAGCGTCACGCCCGCTGCCGATCCGGTGGTGACGTCGATGTCCTCCTCGAAGTCGGCCAGAGAAACGCCGAGCGCGTGATATACATGGTCTTCGGCAGCCAGCCGCCCGCCACGCGGTGGTCCGGAAGAGGGGCCTGTAGCGGTCGTCTCCCTTCAGCGTGATGTCCAGGAACGCCGAGACGAAGACGCGGCCGAACTCGCGCTGGTCCTCGGGCGGGAGCAGGCCGCGGAGCTCGAGGATGCGCGGGCTGCGCGGACCGTTGTCGTGCGCCCCCCAGACCGTGTTCCACTGTCCGTGGTTGGCCCGGTACACGTAGACGGCCGATTTGAACATGCCGCTGTCCGCTCCGCGCGTGAACCGCACACGGTTGAAGAGCCGCAACCCGTGAAAACTCGTGACGTCGCCGTCGTGCGAGCCGTGAAAGACCAGGTAGTTGATGTCGCTGAGCGGGGCCCGCTGATCGGCGGGCAGGTACTGGCCGTCCACGGGGGCGATCGAGATCACCGACCTGATGTCGAAGCCGAAATCGAATTCGAGCGACGCGTCGTCGGGGTAGCGGGTCAGCCGGTTGAAGGCGGCCGCGAGGGCCACCGCTTCGCCGCCGCGGGAGTGGCCGATGAGCGCGATGTTGTCCATGTCGACCCGGCCGTGGAAGGGCCCGTCCGGGTCCTCGTTGAAGCGCTGCCAGGCCTGCAGGTGCTTGAGCAGCAGCCAGCCGCGCCCGTCGTTCTCCTGGCGGATGCCGCCGTTGATGAAGTTCATGTCCACCGACGCGAGGATATGGCCGCGGCTGGCCAGGAGCTCGCCGAGCCAGTCGTACCCGGGGTCCGAGAAGTCGCGCATGTTGTGGTTGCCGTGCACGACCAGGACGAGCGGGTGCGGCCCGGGATCGTCCGGGTACCAGACACGCGCGTTGATGGGGAAGCTGTCGGGCGAGAACCCCCAATAGCTGTTCCGAGACTCCGCCGAAGCCCCGAGGCTGACCAGCCTGGAGGCGTCCACGGTCTCGGTCACGATCGCTACCGAGTCACGGTACTCGGGGCGGTTCCTGTCCGTGCCGCTGCCGTAGTAGAGGGTGAGCACGTCGTGGGGGCCGGCAAGGGCGGGGTTGGGGTGGTCGAGGTGGTGGCCGGACAGCACGGTGGCCGCGTCCGAGGGACTGAGTTCGAGCGAGCCGGCGCATGCGGTCACGAGGACTGTGACGAGGCCGGCGGGCGCGGCGAGCGTGACGGCGCGAGGCCTCCTGGGGGCGTGTCTCATGCGGGGCATACTCGGGGAGATTCGCCCGCGGAGCAAGCGCCCGGCTATCCTTCGGGGGGCGATCACCCACCACCGGCACGGACGGCCAATGGCGACACTCAAGCGCGAACTCGGTCTCTTCGACGTGTACGCGATCGCGACCGGCGCCACGCTGAGTTCCGGCTTCTTCCTGCTGCCCGGTCTCGCGGCCGCGCAGGCCGGAAGCGCAATCCCCTTCGCGTACCTGCTGGCGGGCCTCGTGCTTCTGCCGGGCATCCTCAGCATGGCGGAGCTGTCGACCGCCATGCCACGGGCCGGCGGCATCTACTATTTCCTCGACCGCAGCATGGGCCAGCGGGTGGGAGCGATCGGCGGCTTCGGCACCTGGACCACGCTGACGCTCAAGTCCGCTTTCGCGCTGGTGGGCCTCGGCGCCTACCTGCAGGTCTACTACCCCGAGGCGCCCGCGGGCCCGATCGCGCTCGCCTTCGCTTCGGCCTTCGCCGCGGTCAACCTCTTCGGCGCCAAGGCGACAAGCGCGGTGCAGCGCGTCCTGACGGTGGTTCTCCTGGCCATGCTCGGCTGGCTGATCGGCACCGGAGTGACGGCGGTGGACCCACGTGCCTTCGACGGTGCGTTCGACCTCGGCACCTCGCCGTTCTTCGCCACCGTGGGACTGGTGATCGTGTCCTACATGGGGCTCACCCACGTGGCGTCGGTCTCGGAAGAGGTGAAGAACCCGGACCGCAACCTCGCGCTGGGCATGCTGCTGGCATTCGCGACGGTGCTGCTCGTGTATGTGCTGGGCACGTGGGCGATGGTGGGGGCGGTCGGCGTGGAGGCGCTCTCGGTGGGCGAGGGCAACCTGGCGCCCGCGGCGTCCATGGCCAGAGTGGTCGCGGGCTCCGCCGGAGAGGCCGTCATGACCGTGGCCGCGATCCTCGCCTTCATTTCGGTCGGCAACGCCGGGGTCCTGTCCGCAAGCCGCTACCCGCTGGCCATGAGCCGCGATCACGTGCTGCCGGCCGCCCTGCGCCGGATCAGCCGCTGGGGCACCCCCTGGGTCGCCGTCCTCGCTACCGTGGGCCTGATCGTCCTGTGGCTGTCGCTCTTCGACCCGTCCGGCATTGCGAAGCTGGCGAGCGCCTTCCAGCTCATCATGTTTGCGCTGGCGTGCCTGGCCGTGATCGTCATGCGCGAAAGCGGCCTCGCGCCCTACGACCCCGGCTTCCGCGCTCCGTTCTACCCATGGGTTCAGATCATCGGCATCGTCATTCCGCTGCCGCTGATCGTCCAGATGGGCTGGATGGCCACCCTCCTGAGCGTGGTGTTCGTCGCCTTCGGCATCCTCTGGTACAACGTCTACGCCCGCAACCACGTCCGCCGCGAGGGCGCGATCTACCACGTATTCGAGCGGCTGGGGCAGCAGCGCAACCAGGGGCTGGAGCGTGAACTGCGCCAGATCCTGAAGGAGAAGGGCGTGCGCGACGCCGACCCCTTCGAGGAACTCATCGCGTCTTCGGATGTTTTGGACTACGAGGGCGCTGTTCCCTTCTCGGAGTTGGTGGACCGCGCGTCACAGGCGCTTTCGCGACAGTTGGGGGTGAATGCCACCATCCTCGCGCAGGGACTTCTCGAGGGCGTGGGCACCGGCCTCACGCCGATGTCCCAGGGCGTCGTCCTGCCGCACCTGCATCTGGACTCCATTCCAGGGCCCCGCATGGTGCTCGCGCGCGTTCGCGACGGGATTGTGATCGACACCGGCGAGCCCGACGTGGCCCCGGCCGAAGACGAACTCATCCAGGCCGCCTTCTTCCTGGCGAGCCCCGCGGCCGACCACGGCCGCCATCTGCGCACCCTGGCCCAGATCGCCGGGCGCGTGGACGACGAGAGCTTCCTGACCGAGTGGCTCGAGGCCGAGGACAACCTGGAGCTGCGCGAGGTCATGCTGCGCGACGAACGCATGCTCGTGGTGGAGGTGCTGCCCGAGGGGGCGAGCAGCGCTTTGGCGGGGATGACGATCGCGGACATGGCACTGCCCGAGAGCACGCTCGCCGCGATGATCCGCCGGCGCGGGCAGCTCGTCGTGCCCCACGACGACACCATTGTCGAGCAGGGCGACCGCCTGACGATCCTGGGCTCGCCCCGCGACATCATCGACCTGCGGCATCGTTACGACGTGCACGCGACAACCGCGCCGCGCTGGTGGCGTGGCAGGAGGCAGGGGCGAACACAATGAGACTCTGGACCGGCACCAGCGGCTTCTCCTACAAGGAGTGGAAGGGCCCTTTCTACCCCGAAAAGCTGGCGGCCAACAAGATGCTGGCGTACTACTCGCGCCGGCTCAGCAGCGTCGAGATCAACAACACCTTCTACCGGCTGCCCCGCGCCGAGCTGCTCGACAAGTGGGCAGCGCAGGTGCCCGACGACTTCGCTTTTGTCCTGAAGGCGAGCCGAAGGATCACCCACATGAAGCGCCTCAAGGACGCGGGCGATCCCCTGGAATACCTGGTCACGACCGCGGTCGGGGCTCTCGGACCCCGGCTCGGCCCGATCCTCTTCCAGCTGCCCCCGTACCTGCGCGCCGATGTCGAGCGCCTCAGCGACTTCCTGGCCCTCCTCTCCGAAGGCGTGGGAGCGCCCGAGGGCTTTCGCGCCGCCTTCGAGTTCCGCCACGCCAGCTGGTTCAGCGACGAGGTCTACCAGGCGCTGGCCGATCACGGCGCGGCGCTCGTCACCGCCGACACCGGCGAGGGCGAGGCCCCGGTCGTGGCGACCGCCCCGTTCGGCTACGCGAGACTGCGGCGTCCCGGCTACACCGACGACCAACTGCGCGATTGGGCGGAGGCGCTGCGGCAACCCGAGTGGAGCGACGTCTTCGCGTTCTTCAAGCACGAGGACGCGGGCGCGGGGCCGAGGATGGCGGCGGGCTTCCGGGAGCTGTGGCAGTCCCTCCACGCTTGACACACCCGGAACCCGGGACCGAACATCCACCCACGGGTGTACCCCGATACAGCAACACGAACACCCGCCCCTGGCAGCAGGAGCCACCAATATGATCATCAAGGTCCGCAAGCCCAGCGATGTCCCGTCCTCCGAGATCACTCCGGAGTCGGTCTACATCAACCGCCGCAAGTTCCTGGGGACTTCGGCAGGAATCGGCGCGGCAACGTTCCTGGGCGCGGGCAAGGCCCACGCCGCCCCCCAGGACGACGAGCCCAACACCTGGGAAGAGATCACCAGCTACAACAACTTCTACGAGTTCGGGACCGGCAAGGGGGATCCCGCGAAGAACGCCCCCGACCGGCTCATCACCGATCCGTGGACCGTGAAGGTGGACGGACTCTGCAACAACCCCGCCGACTACCACCTGGAAGACTTCATCAACCCCTCGACCATCGAGGACCGCACCTATCGCCTGCGCTGCGTGGAGGCGTGGTCCATGGTCGTGCCGTGGCGCGGCTTTCCGCTGGTGGACGTGATCAACCGGGCCGAGCCCACCGCCGCCGCAAGGTACGTCGCCTTCGAGACGCTGTGGGACCCCGAGCAGATGCCCGAGCGCAGCTGGCGTCCCCGGATCGACTGGCCCTACCGCGAGGGGCTGCGGCTGGACGAGGCCATGCACCCGCTCTCCCTCCTCGTCACCGGCCTCTACGGCAGGGACCTCCCCGCGCAGAACGGGGCGCCGCTCAGGCTGGCCGTGCCATGGAAGTACGGGTTCAAGAGCATCAAGTCGATCGTGCGCATCACCTTCACCGAGGACCAGCCGCCCACGACCTGGGCCACCCAGACCCCCCGCGAGTACGGGTTCTACTCCAACGTGAACCCCGACGTCGACCACCCGCGCTGGAGTCAGAAGACCGAAAAGCGGATCGATAGCAGCAAGCTGTTCGGGTCCCGCCGTATCGACACGCAGTTCCTGAACGGCTACGCCGACGAGGTGGCGCACCTGTACGAAGGGATGGACCTCCGGAAGAACTTCTGACGGTGGAGGCGAAGGAGTCCACGCAATCGCGCCCGCCGCGTGCGCGAAGCCCCGCCAACCCGAAGCGCCGGATCCTCCTCGCCAAGACTGCGATCTGGATCGTCGGTCTGGCCCCGCCCGTCTGGCTGACCACGGCCCTCTTCCGCCGCACGCTCGGGATCAACCCGATCGAGACGATCATCCTCGTCGAGGGGCGCTGGACCCTGGTCTTTCTGCTCGCGACGCTGGCCGTGACGCCCATCCGCCGCCTCACCGGCTGGAACCGGATCGTCCAGCTGCGGCGCCTGCTGGGACTGTTCGCCTTCTTCCACGCGTGCGTCCACTTCCTGTCGTACGTGGGGATCGACCACCTCTTCGCGCTCTCGATCATCGTCGAGGACGTCCTGGAGCGGCGTTACATCACGGCGGGCTTCACGGCGCTGGTCCTGCTGGTCCCGCTCGCGGTCACCTCCACGAAGGGATGGATCCGGCGCCTGGGCAAACGCTGGCAGCGGCTGCACCGTCTATCCTACGTTGCGGCATCGCTGGGCGTCCTCCATTTCTACTGGAAGGTCAAGGCGGACACCTTCTGGCCGCTGGTGGCGGCGCTGACCCTGGCGGGACTGTTCGCGGTGCGGCTGGTGTACAGGAAGAAGAGACGTTGAAACGAGGAAGCGCGAAGTTGGCACGTTCGACATGGCCCGAGCGGGCACGTCCGAGGTGGACCACCGCCGTGCTCTTCGGTGTGCCGCTCGCGGGCGGGATACTGACCGCGATGCTGGCCGCACTTCTGCCCGGAGGCCCGCCCGCGCCGGACCAGGACGGCCCCACCGAGCCCGAACTCGCCGCACCGGCCCCGGCGGCCCTCCCCCCGCCCCGCACGACCCGCTTCGTCGCCCCGCTGCCCGCCACCTTGGCCGCGAACGCCACGGTCGCCCTGGGTCCTCCCCAACGTCCCCCACCCGAGTGGCACGAGTTCTACTTCACGCGGGCGGCATACAGCAGCTACGGATGGGGACGCCGGTCGTGGTCCACCGACTATCCCAAGTCCGACCGCCAGTTCCTGACCGTCCTGCAGCGGCTCACCAACCTGGACGCCTTCAGCTACGAAAACGCGATCCTGCTAACCGACGAGAACATCCGCCGCTACCCCTTCCTCTACGCCCTCGAAGTGGGGTACATGAGTCTCTCGGCTGGCGAGATCGAGGGGCTCCGCGACTACCTCAAGGCAGGCGGGTTCCTGGTCATCGACGACTTCTGGGGCACGCGCGAGTGGGCCCAGTTCGAGTATCAGATGAGCCTCGTGTTTCCGAGTCATCCGATCATCGACCTGGAACTCGATCACCCGGTCTTCAACACCTTCTACGACATCGACGAGATCCTGCAGGTGCCCGCCTACGGGCGGTACTGGCGCGGCCGGACGAGCGAGCGCGACGGGTACGTGCCCTATGTGAAGGGGATTCTGGACGACGATGGCCGGCTGATGGTCATCATCAACTGGAATACCGACCTGGGCGACGCCTGGGAGTGGGCGGAACGCCCCGACTACCCGGTCCAGTACTCCACCTTCGCGTTCCAGATGGGCGTCAACATGATCATCTACGCGATGAGTCACTGAGTGATGAGTCACTGAGCATATGAGTATATGAGCAGCTTTTTCGAATTCCTCTTCAAATACCGGCCCGTGCTGTACCAGGAGGGCGACTTCACCTTCCTGTCGCCGTGGCCGCTGGCGATCGCCGGTGCTCTGGCCGCGCTCCTGGCCGTGCCTGCGGTCCTCAGCTATACCCGCGCCCGCGCCAAGAGCAGCGCGACCGACCGCTGGGTACTGGGGGCGCTCCGCGGCGCCGCCTTCCTGCTCCTCTTCTTTATCGTGATGCAGCCGGCGCTCGTCCTGACCTCGGTCGTGCCCCAGCGGAACTTCCTGGCCGTCCTCGTCGACGACTCCCGCAGCATGACCATCGACGACCGCGACGGAACCTCGCGCGCCGACAAGGCTGCCGGGCTCCTCGACCCCGAAGGCGAGCTCGTCACCGCGCTGCACGACGACTTCGCGCTCCGCTATTTCCGCTTCTCGTCGGCGACCGCGCGGGTGGGGGGCGTGGACGCGCTCACGTACGACGGCAGCCAGACCCGGATCGGCGACGCGCTCGCCCAGGCCCGCGACGAACTGCAGGGTGTGCCGCTTTCCGGGATCGTGGTGGTCTCCGACGGAGGCGACAACACCGAAGAGGCCATCGGCGAGGCGCTGCTGCCGCTGCGGGCGGCGTCGGTCCCGGTCTTCACCGTGGGGTTGGGCGACGACGAGATGGAGGCCGACGTGCAGACCAGCCGGGCGGACGTGCCGGGTCACGCGCTCACGGGCACGTCAATGGTTGTAAACGTCACGGTCGAGGCCCGGGGCTACGACGGACGCACGGTGCCGATCATCGTCGAGGACATGGGGCGCATCGTGACCAGCGAGGAGGTCGAGCTTCCCGACGACGGCCAGACCCTGGTCGCCCCGATCGCGATCACCCTGGAGACCGCCGGCGCGCGCGAGCTGACCTTCCGGATCCCCGGGCAGCCCGGCGAACGGGTGCTGCAGAACAACGAACTGCACACGGTCGTCCAGGTGCGCGACCGCACCGAGAAGGTCCTGTACTTCGAGGGCGAGCCCCGCCACGAGGTCGCTTTCACGCTGCGCGCGATCCAGGCCGACGAGAACCTGCAGGTCGTACTCCTCCAGCGCACCGCCGAAAACAAGTTCTTCCGCCGCAACCTCGACGATCCGCTCGAGCTCGTCGAAGGCTTCCCCACCACCCGCGAGGAGCTCTACGGCTACCGCGCGCTCATCCTCGGATCCGTCGAGGCCAGCTTCTTCACCCACGACCAGCTCGACATGATCGCCGACTTCGTCTCCTCCCGGGGCGGCGCCCTGCTCATGCTGGGGGGCCGCCGGGCCTTCACCGAGGGGGGCTACAAGGGCACACCCCTCGAGGACGTCCTCCCGGTCGTGCTCGGCGAACCCACCGGGACCACGCCCACCGAGCGCCTCGCCTTCGTCAAGGTGGCGCCCACGCCCGCCGGCGCGAACCATCCCGTGACCCGGATCGACGGGTCGGTGGAGACGTCGGCCGCCCGCTGGGACTCGCTCCCGCCCGTGTCCACGACCAACATCCTGACCGGTTTGAAGGCGGGAGCCACCGAGTTGCTCAGCGGGACCGTGGTGGAGGACCCCATGGCCGACGGGGCCGACGCGCAGTTCGCGGCCGACGAGAGCGACCGGGTCGTGATGGCGTTCCAGCGCTACGGCAAGGGGCGCGCGGTGGTGCTGGCGGTGCAGGACACGTGGCTGTGGCAGATGGACCACACCGTCGCGCTCGAAGACCAGAGCCACGAGAACTTCTGGAAGCAGCTGCTGAGATGGCTGGTCGCCGAGACCCCCGACCCCGTCGAGGCCGCCCCAACCCGCGAATCCGTCGAGGCCGGCGAGCCGGTGACCTTCGAGGCGACCGTTCTCGACGAGGGCTTCGTCGAAGTGAACGGCGCCAGCGTGACCGCGCGCATCACCAATCCCGCCGGAGAGGCGCGCGAGCTGCCCATGGACTGGTCCGTCACCGAGGACGGCCGCTACAGCGCGACCTTCACCCCCGAAATGGACGGCATCTTCGAGGTGTCGGTGCACGCCGGCCGCGACACCCTGACCCTCGGTGAATCCGAGACCGGCATCCGCGTGGCCCCCGGCCTCGAGGAGTTCCGCGACCCGCACCAGCGCCGCAGCCTCATGGAACGGATCGCCGACGAAACCGGCGGCCGCTACTACACCCTCGAAACCGCCAACCGCCTGCCCGAGGACCTGCAGTTCACCGGCGGCGGCGTGACCGTCACAGAGGAAAGGGACCTGTGGGACATGCCAATCCTCTTCCTGTTGTTGGCGGGACTGCTGGGGGCCGAGTGGGGATACCGCCGGAAGCGGGGGATGGCGTGAAGGGGGGTGCGGCACACGCGCCGTGGCTGGCCGCCCTCCTGGCACGCGCTGCCGCCCTGGCACGCGCCGCCGCCCTCCTGGCCCTCGCCGCCCTCCTTCCGCCTGCCCTTCAGGCCCAGGACGCCCGGAACACCCACGTGCTCCTGATCTCGGGGCTCGGCGGCGATCCCGAATACACCGAGGCGTTTCACGGCTGGCTCAGCCGGTTCGCGGACGCGGCGACGGAGCAGCACGGCGTACCCGCCGCGAGGATCACGTACCTCGGCGAGACGACCGAACTCGACCCCACTCGGATCCGCGCACGCTCGACGGGTGACAACATCCGGGCGGTCTTCGCCGAGTTGGGCGGGTCAATGGCCCCGCGGGACGAACTCGTCGTTCTCCTGGCCGGCCACGGGACGTTCCGGGACGGGACCGCACGCTTCAACATCCCCGGACCGGATCTCACCCCGGACGAGTGGAACGCGATGCTGGCGAGCCTCGGCGACCGGCGGATCACCTTCGTCAACACGGCCAGCGCCTCGGGTCCGTTCATCGAAGCGCTCTCGGGCCCGAACCGCACGATCATCACGGCCACGCGCAGCGGCCGCGAACGCAACCTGACCCGCTTCGGACTCCACTTCGTCGACGCGTTCGCCAACGAGGGCGCCGACGTGGACAGGGACGAGCGCATCTCGATGTTCGAGGCTTTCGGCTACGCCCTCCGCGAGGTCGAGCGCCAGTACGAGGGCGACAACCAGTTGCTCACCGAGCACGCGATGCTCGACGACAACGGCGACGGTGAGGGAAGCCGCGAGCTCGACGACTTTGAAGGCGACGGCGCGCTGGCCCGGACGGTGTTCCTGGGGTCCATCGGAGGCGCGGCGGGCGAAGCGGTCGGATCACCCGCGCTCAGGGCGCTGTACGAGGAGAAGGCCGAGATCGAGGCGCGGATCGCGGAGCTGCGGCGGGTCAAGGCGCAGCTGCCGATCGCGCGCTACGAGGACGAACTGGAAGCGCTGCTCATCGAACTGGCGCTCAAGAACCGGGAGATCAGGGCGGCGGAGGGGAGCTGAGGGGAAGCTGACGGGTGAGTGCGGACGGCGGACGGTGGGTCGCGGACGGGCTGTGGGCGCGGGCGGGCGGGCGCGTCGGCGGGCGGGCGCGTCCAGCGGGCGGGCGCGTCGGCGGGCGGGCGCCCATACGAGCATGCCTGTGTCCCGGGATTTGCCGCGGAAACGTGGGGGGGGCGAGCCCAGGAGCTGTGGTGCCGTACGCCGATGCCCGGCGCTGGCCTGAGGCGAGGCAGTCGGCCCGCCCGTGCGCATCTCTCCGGCCTCCAACGCCACGCCGCTGTCCCAAACCACCGAAACACAGGCCGATCCTGCTATAGACGGGTTTTGAAACGGCGGTTTCGGCGAGGTCCGGGACCCGCTGGCGGATGACCCCCAGGAGCCACCGGCGGCCCGCTGGCGGGCGATCGGGCATCGGCGACCCTTCCACGTCATCCCGACCCGAGATCGTGCGTCCTGGGCCATCACAGAGGGCCGGAAATCGGCCGTTATCTTTCAGGTGCGCGGAAGCACGATTCACATAAGCCGTTGCCGGACTTGAACCTGGAGGATCACATGAACACCACGCAACTCGGAGAACGGATCGCCGAACTCGCCGCCCGGATCAACATCGCCACCCACGAGATGCTCACCCTCGTCGCCGAGTTCGACCGCCGCGAGGGATGGGCCGACGCCTTCGACTCCTGCGCCGAGTGGCTCGCCTGGCGGACCGGACGCACGGTCGCCACCTGCCGCGAGAACGTGCGCGTCGCGCATGCGCTCGAGGACCTGCCCGCCACCTCGGCCGAGATGAAGGCCGGGCGCCTCTCCTACGCCAAGGCGCGGGCCATCACCCGGGTGGCCACGCCCCGGACCGAGGCCGAACTCCTCGACTACGCCCGCAAGGGCTCGGCCGCGGCGGTGGAGCGCATGGTGCGGGGGGTGAAGCACCTGTCGCGCGACGGCGAGATCGGGGCCGAAGAGGCCCGGCACCGGGCCCGCACGTTGTCGGTCGTCATCGCCGCGGACGGGACGTACGTGGTGCGGGGCCGGCTCGAGCCCGAGGCGGGGGCCGTGCTGATGCGGGCCATCGAGGCCGCGAGCGACGCGCTGTACCGGGGCGAGGACCCCGATGCGCGGCCACGGAGCCGCCAGCGCAGGGCCGATGCGATGGGGCTCGTCGCCGAGCGGGCGCTGGCGGCGGGGCTGGGAGCGGGGGCCGATGCGAGAGAGGAGGCCGACGCGGGGGAAGCGATCGCGGAAGCGACGCCGAGCGGGACGCGGGCCGAGCGGTACCAGGTGACGGTGCACACCGAGATGGCCACGCTGGAGGAGGGCGGCGAGGGGGGCCGGTCGGAGCTCGACGGGGTGCGGGTGAGCGCCGAGACCTCGCGGCGCATGGCGTGCGATGCGTCGCTGGTGGGGATGCTGCACCGGGAGGGCAAGGTCGTCAGCGTGGGGCGGAAGACGCGGACCATCCCGCCGCACCTCCGCCGGGCGCTCGAGGAACGGGACCGGGGCTGCCGGTACCCGGCCTGCGGGAGCCGGTTCACCGAGGCGCATCATGTCCGGCACTGGGCCGACGGCGGCGAGACGAGTCTGGCGAACACGGTGCTGCTCTGCCGGCGGCACCACCGGCTCGTGCACGAGGGCAGGGTCCGGATGGCGCTCGACCGGCACGGCCGGGCGGTGTTCTTCGCGCGCAGCGGGGCGGCGGTCGCGAGGTGGGCGAGGCGGGCGGCGAGCCAGACAAGGCGGTGGAGCAGGCCGGCGAGCCAGGCGATGCGGTGGAGCAGGCCGGCAGGGCCGACCGCAGAACCGACCGCCGACGCGAGGACACCCCGCCACCCGCCCAGGCCGCCTGAGTCCCGCGTTTCCGCGGCAAATCCAGGGACACAGGCATGTCGGGATGGGACGGGCTGGGGTCAACGGGACAGCCGAAACAACCGGACAGGCCGGGAAAGCCGGCGTGCGACTACCCGGGCCGGCAAGGCACCGTGGGCGGGTCCCCTCGCGCGGCCTCGATCGGCTCGAGGGGAATCAACTCCACCCGCCCCTTGAACGGAAGCGCCTGCATTCTCTGGCCGGGCGTCAGTTCGAGCCGACTGGACGACCACAAGCCGGCCACGCCCCGTGCGAGGGCCCGACCGACCTCCGAGCGCCCCCACATTGGCAACCACGGGCCGACCGTTACACCTTTGGGCATGACCCATGCCCCGACTCCGGACCGCGGGCACATCCCCCGGTTGACGCCGATCAGGCGGATCGTGTTTCTCGCGCTGCTCTGGCTGGGCGCCGGCGCGGGCGCGGCCACTCCGTTCGCCGCCGCCACAGCCCAGGAGGCCGCCGGCCTCGCCGGCCTCCGCGCGGGCCGGTACGACGAAGCCGTGCGCACACTCCGCCCGCAGGCACTCGGCGGCAATGGCCCCGCGCTGGCTGGATGGGTGACCACCCTCCGCGAGACCGGCGACTACGCGGGTGCGGTTCGGGCCGCCGAGCAGGGCGTGGAACGGGACGTCGCGGGCGCGCATGCACTCCTCGGCGCCGCCCTGCTGGACCTCGGCCGAGTCCCCGACGCCCGCGCCGCGCTCGAAACCGGTGCCGCCGACCCCGGCGAGTCCGGGGCGCTCGCGCGCGTTGAACTGGGCATCCTCGAATACGACTACGGCGACCGCGACCGCGCCCGCGGCATCTTCGACGGCTTCATCGACTACTACAACAGCGCCGCCAGCCGCACGGCGGCCGAAATCACGACGGCAGAACTCACGGCTGTCGGGCGCGCGCTCGTCCACCTCTCGCGCTGGAACTACGAGTACGCCCACGACGCCCTCACCGCCCTGGACGAAGCCATCGCGGCCGGCCCGCTCGACCACGCGGCGCAACTCACCGTCGGCGAACTCTTCCTGGAGCGCTACGACGCGAGACAGGCCGCCGAGGCCTTTCAGCAGGTGCTCTCCGAACATCCCGCGCACCCGCGCGCCCTCCTCGGACTGGCCCGAGTGGCAAGGCTGGAAGGCGGCGGCAGCCCGGCGGCCGCGCTGGAGGCTGCCCTGGAAACAAACCCGGATCTGGCGGAAGCGCGCATCCTGCTGGCCCGCATCCGTCTGCTGGGCGGGAGCCGGGACCAGGCGCTGGAGCAGGTCGACCGGGTGCTCGACGTGAATCCGGCGCACCTGGAGGCCCTGGGCACGAAGGCCGCGATCCTCCACCTGGCGCGAGACGACGCGGGACTGCGCACCGTGATGGACCGCATCGGCGCACTGACCGACGCCCCTACCGCGGCGCTCGTCGTCCTTTCGGAACTCTCCGCCGACCACCGCAAGTACGAGGACGCGCTGGACTTCGCCCGCCAGGCCGCCAACGCCGACCCCGCCAGCTGGACGGCGTGGGGTCTCATGGGGCTCAACCAGGTCCGCCTGGGCAGGGTCGACGAGGGGCGGACCAACCTCGAGCGGGCGTTCGCCGGCGATCCCTTCAACCTCTGGTTCAAGAACACGCTCGACCTCCTGGACACCTTCCCCGAATACCGCGTCGTCGAGACGCCGCACTTCCGCCTCGTGCTGCACGAATCCGAGGCCGATCTGCTGGCGCCGTACATGGAAGCGGTGGCGGAACGGGCGTATGCAGAGATGTCGCGGCGGTACGGTTACGCCCCTGAAGAACCCATCCGCGTCGAGGTCTATCCGCGCCACGCCGACTTCTCCGTGCGCACCGTCGGACTGGTCGGCATCGGGGCGCTCGGCGTGAGCTTCGGGCCCGCGCTCGCCATAGACTCGCCGACTGCGCGAACGCGGGGGGACTTCAACTGGGCTTCGACGCTGTGGCACGAGATCGCGCACTCCTTCCACATCGCCGTGTCCGACAGCGAGGTGCCGCGCTGGTTCTCGGAGGGGCTGGCGGTACACGAGCAGCGCAAGGCCGACATCGAGGGTCAGGGCTGGGGTCACCAGGCGGGCGTGAGCTTCGTCCGTTCACTGGCGGCGGGCGAGCTGCGCCCGGTCAGCGAGCTGGACAGGGGGTTTTCGAGCCCGCGGCATCCCGGCGAGGTGGGCGACAGCTACTACCAGTCGTCGCTGGTGTTCGAGCTGATCGAGGAGCGGCACGGCTTCGGCGCCATCGTGGACATGCTGCGGGCATACCGCGACGGCGCTTCCAACGAAGAGGTGTTCGAACGCGCCCTGGGCGTGCGTCTGGAGGACTTCGACGCCGACTTCGAGGACTTCCTGCAGGAGCGTTTCTCGGCGGCGATCGCCTCGGTGGGGAGCGATGGCGGAGAGGGAAGCGAGATGATCGCGCCGGCCAACCCGCTGGCGGTCCTCGACATTGCGACCCTCGAGGCCGCGGTGGCGCGCGATCCGGGCCGCTTCGTGCCCCGCATGACCCTCGGGCAGGCCCTCTTCCGCGATGGCCGCAGGGCCGATGCGGCGGAGCACTTCGAGGCCGCGCTCGAGCTGTTCCCCCAGTACGGCGGCCCCGACGGCGCGCACTGGTTCCTGGGGCGCATCCGGGAGGAGCAGGGTGACGCGGACGCCGCGATCGCGCACTACCGGGCCCTCCTCGCGCTCAACGAGAGCCACTACGACGCGCGGCTCGCGCTCGGGGGCTTGCTCGCGGGGAACGCCGGCGGCGCAGGGGACACGCGGCACGCGGGGGACGCGGGCGGCGCGGGGAACGCGGGAGACATCACGGCCGCGGCCGAGGTGCTTCGGGAGCTGGCGCATATTCACCCTTACGAGATCGAGGACCACGAGCGCCTGGCCGCGCTCCTGGAGAGGATCGGCGACCTCGAGGGCGCGGTGGCGGAGCGCAGGGCCGTCGTCGCGCTGGACCCCGTCGACCTGGCGTCGGCGCACTTCCGACTGGCCCGCGTGCTGCACAGCAGCGGCGACGCCGCCGCCGCCCGCAGCGCCGTCCTCGCGGCGCTGGAGATCGCGCCCAACTACGAGGAGGCGCTCGATCTGCTGCTGGAGCTTCGGCGCGGGAGCCCCGGGCGATGAGCCGGGAGGTCGGGCGATGAGCCGGGCAAACCGACTCATGGGCGCGGCAATGGCTGCCGGGGCCACCCTGCTGACCCTTTCCCTTGCCGCCGCGGCCATTCGGGCGCCGCAGGGCGCAACGGTCGCGGCCGCGCCGGGGACATCGCTCTCCTCTCCTCCCCAGCACTTCCTCAATGTCCCCTACGACGGCAGCTACACGTTCGTGCGGGTGCGCTTCAACACCTTTCGCAGGCGGGGGTTTTCGGCCGGATTCGGGCGCGGCGGCGGGCCCGGGTGGGCTCACGACTATCCGTACGCAGACGACAACTTCATCAAGATTCTGGACGAGGTGACCCTGCTGGGACCGAATACCGAGGGCACCAACGTGATCGACGCCGACGACCCCGAACTCCACCGCTACCCGATCGCGTACGTCTCCGAGCCGGGAGAGTGGTCGCCGTCGCAGGCCGAAATCGACAACGTGACCGCCTACCTGCGGAAAGGCGGCTTCCTGATCCTCGACGACTTCCGCAGCATCCGCGAGTGGCAGAACGTCGAGGCGATCTTCCGCGCGATGCTCCCGGACCACCGCTTCCGGCCGCTGGTGCTGGAGGAGCCGATCTTCAACGCGTTCTTCCAGATCGAGACGCTGGACCTGCCCCCGCCCACCTTTCAGCAGTACCGCCCGCAGTTTCTCGGGCTGCACGAGGGTGACGATCCGGACGCGCGCCTCATGGTGATCGCCAACTTCAACAACGACATCGGCGACTACTGGGAGTACTCCGACATGGGCTACTACCCCATCGACCTGTCTAACGAAGCGTACAAGTTCGGTGTCAACTATGTGATCTACGCGATGAACCGCTAGCCGTGGCGATGCCGCACTCCGCTTCGGCTGTCCGGTGTCCGCCGCACCGATTACGTTTGTTTCCCACGGCACCGCGCCGACGGGCGCGTCCGTCCACGGAGCACGGACGGTCAGCCGCGACTGATCCCACCTACACCATCCGCTGCCCGTGAACGAGACCCTGCAAGCCGCACCCGAACCCCAGGCCGACGTGGCCCTCGCCCGCCGCATCCAGGAAGGACGCAAGAAGATCCTCTCCGAGGTCCGCAAGGTCATTGTCGGACAGGACGAGGCGGTCGACCAGGTCCTGCTGACCCTTTTCGTGGGGGGCAACAGCCTGATCGTGGGCGTGCCCGGACTGGCCAAGACACTGCTGATACACACGATCGCGCAGGTGCTGGACCTGGATTTCTCGCGCATTCAGTTCACGCCGGACCTCATGCCGTCCGACATCACCGGGACGGACATCATCCAGCAGCGCGAGGAC
The DNA here is from genome assembly GCA_965116905.1 of Longimicrobiales bacterium. Classification (GTDB taxonomy): domain Bacteria; phylum Gemmatimonadota; class Gemmatimonadetes; order Longimicrobiales; family Gaopeijiaceae; genus Bin94. Next base: position 325,508 of record OZ220732.1, read on the forward strand.
GGCAGCCGGGGACTTGAATTCGCCGCGGGACCGATCTTCGCCAACGTCGTCCTGGCCGACGAGATCAACCGTACGCCGCCGAAGACCCAGGCGGCGCTCCTGGAGGCCATGCAGGAACACCGCGTCACCGTGCAGGCCAACACCTACGAGCTGGATCCTCCGTTTTACGTCTTCGCCACGCAGAACCCGATCGAGCTCGAGGGGACCTACCCGCTGCCCGAGGCGCAGCTGGACCGTTTCATGTTCCACATCCGCATGGACCACCTGGAAGAGGACGAGGAGATGGAGGTCGTGCGGGAGACCACCGACGAGGTCGAACCGGAGCTGGGGGCGGTGGTGTCGAAGGCCGACATGATCGCCTTCCAGGAGCTGGTGCGGCGCGTGCCGGTGGCCGAGCCCGTGATGCGCTACGCGGTGAACCTCGTGCGGGCGAGCCGGCCGAATCCGAACGGGAGTCACGACTTCGTGAAGAAGTGGGTGTCCTACGGGGCCAGCGTGCGCGCGGCCCAGTACCTGATCCTGGGCGGGAAGGCGCGCGCGCTCACCGAGGGTCGCCTCACGGTCAGCTTCGACGACATCCGGGCCCTGGCGCTGCCGGTGATGCGTCACCGGATCCTGACCAACTTCCACGCCGAATCCGAAGGGCGCACGACCGAAGAGCTGGTTGCGAGGCTCCTCGAAGCGGTTCCGGTTCCGCAATCCGGAATGTAGGGAGGGCCGCGTGACCGCCTCGCCCGCGTCCAGGGCGTCCTTCCTGGACCCCGACGTCCTGGCGAGAATCGACAACCTGGAGCTGCTCGCACGGACCGTCGTGGACGGGTTTCTGCAGGGGATCCACCGCTCCCCCTACCTGGGCGTGAGCATGGACTTCGCGGAGCACCGGCCGTACATGCCGGGCGACGACATCCGGAAGATCGACTGGCGGCTCTATGCCCGCACCGACCGGTTCTACATCAAGCAGTTCGAGGCGGAGACGAACGCCGACGTAGGCTTCCTCCTCGACGTCTCGGCCTCGATGGGGTACGGCTCCGGCGAGACGAGCAAGCTCGACTACGGACGCTTCCTGACCGCCAGCCTCGCGTACTTTTCTGCTGGCCAGAAGGACCGCGTGGGACTGTATGCGTTCGACGACGACGTGGTGGAGCACGTCCGGCCCTCGGCGGCACACCTGGACAAGGTCCTCTACGCCGTGGCGCGGGTGAAGGCGGAGCGGGAGGGAAGCTGGGACAAGCCGCTCGCACGGGTCGCGAACACCTTTCGGCGGCGCGGCATTATGGTCGTGATTTCGGATTTCTACGCCGACCCCGACGAGATCTCGGCGACTCTGGGGTTCTTCCAGGCCCAGGGGCACGACGTGGTGGCGTTCCACGTGCTCGATCCCGCGGAGATCGATTTCCCGTTTGCGCAGGCCTCCAACTTCCAGGACCTCGAGACGCGCGAAGTCCTGCAGGTGGTGCCCGAGAAGTTCGTCGAGGCCTACCGCGGCCATGTGCGCGCACACATCGAGGAACTGGGCAGGGGCTTCGGACGGCACGGGGTGGACTACGTCCTCCTCAACTCGGGGAAGCCCCTGGACGAGGCGCTCTACGCGTACCTCACGTTCCGGCAGAAGTCGACCAGGGTCCGCTAGCCGCCCGTGGGATTCCTGACGCCCCTCTTCCTGATCGCGCTGGCCGGACTGGCGATCCCGGTCCTGATCCACCTCACGCGCCAGGAACGCGGCAAGCCGATCCGGTTCCCCTCGCTGATGTTCCTGGAACGGATCCCCTTCGAGGAGACCGCGCGCCGCCGCATTCGGCACTGGCTCCTCCTGTTGATCCGGCTGGCGGCGCTCGCGGTGCTGGTCGCCGCGTTCGCACGCCCGTTCGTGCGGGGCGGAAGCCTTGCGGCCATCGGCGGGCCGGGTCCGGAAGAGGTGGTGATCCTGCTCGACGTCTCCTACTCGATGGAACTGGGCGACAGCTGGGGCGACGCGGTGGCACACGCGCGTTCCGTTGCCGGGTCGCTCAGGGCACAGGACCGCGCGTCGCTTATCGCCTTTGCCGAAACGCCGACGCTGCTGCACCGCTCCGAGAGCGACCCGGCGCGTGTCCTGGCCACCCTGGACACCCTCCGGCCCGGCTCCCTCTCCACACGCATCGCGCCCGCCGTGAAGCTCGCGGCGACGACCCTCGCGGCCTCGACCCTGTCGCGGCACCGCGTGGTCGTGATCAGCGACTTCCAGCGCACGGGGTGGCAGCCCGACCCGGACGCGACGTTCCCGGGCGCGGTAACGGTCGAACCGGTCGTGATCGGCGACGCGGAGGCCGGGAATCTGGCGCTCACCGACCTCGCGCTGCGGCGGCGGTCCGAGGGCGGCCGCGAGCGCGTGGCGGTCGAGGCGCGGCTCGTCAACTCGGGCGCCGACGAGGCCACAACCGAGGTGTCGCTGTGGATCGACGAGAGCGAGGTCGCCACGGCCACCGCGGTGGTATCCGGCGGCGGTGCGGCCCCGGTTCGCTTCGATCCGTTCACGCTGACGAACATGTTCACCCGGGGAGAGGTCCGCATCTCCGATCCCGCAGGCGTGGGACTCCCGGCGGACAACACCCTGAGCTTCGTGACCTCGCCCGGAGGCGACCTCGCCGTGCTCGTCGTCGATCCTCTGGGCACGGGCGAGTCCAACCTGTACCTGCGCGGGGCGCTGGGCATCGCCGAGGACGCGGGCTTCACGGCGACGGTGCAGGCCGGCAGCCCCAGCGCGGCGCAGCTCGACGCCGCGGACGTGGTCGTCCTGAACGCGGGTCCCTTTCCCGGCGGAGACGCGGGCAACCGGTTGCGCGCCTTCGTGGAGGACGGCGGCGGGCTGCTGATGGTCCTTGGCGAGCGCAGCACCGTGCCCGCCGTACACGCCGACTTCCTGCCCGCAACGGTCGGTGGGGTGTCGGACGCCGCGGGCGAACGCCGCCTCGGTTTCGTGGACTATGATCACGCGGTCTTCGAGGCGTTCCGAGGCCCCCGGTCCGGAGACTTTTCCCAGGCTTCCTTCTACCGGACCCGCACCCTCTCGGTCGGCGACGGCCAGGTGCTCGCACGCTTCGCGGACGGCGGCGCCGCACTGGTCGAGGGCCGTCGCGGCAGGGGCCGGGTGCTCGTATGGGCGACGGGCCTGGACCGCTTCTGGAACAATCTGCCGCTACAGCCGGTCTACCTTCCGTTCGTGCACCGCGTCACCCGGTATCTCGGGGGGCGCGGCGAGGCGCCGCCCTGGTACCTGGCCGGCTCGACCGTGAACCTGACCACCTTTGCCGAAGCGGCCGGTTCGGTGGAGATCCCGGCGGGAGCGGCGGCGATGGAGCCGGGGGGCGGAGCCGTGGCGGTCGACCCCGCGACCTCCATTCTGCGGCTGCACAAGCGCGGAATCTGGGAGATCCGCCCGCCGGGGCAGCGTTCCGATCATCCGCTCGCGCTGGCAGCGAACGTCGACGTCGGCGAATCGGATCTGGCGAAAGTGGACGTGGAGGAGTTCCAGTCGGCCATCGGGGCCGGCACCGCAGCCGATTTGGCGACGGACGACGCGGAGGCCATCTTGGAGGTACCGGAGGAAGACTTCGAAAAGCGACAGTCCTTCTGGCGCTACTTGCTTGTCGCGGCCTTCCTGCTGATGGTCTCCGAGACGGTGTTGGCCAACCGCCTGTCGAGGAACAGAATCAAAGAAAGGGCGGGAGGCGCCCGACATCGACGCCCGCGGGAGGTGAAGACGGAGTCGTGAGCGATTCCGTGACAGACTGAAGGGGGGAACATGTCCATAGCGGACAACTGGCGCTCCAGAGACCAGATCCTGCGCGTCGTGCGGCGCGTCCGGCGCCGGTGGCGCCTCAAGCTCATCCTGCGGGGCCTTGCCCTGACCATCGCCGGGGCGCTGGTCACTTTCCTGGTCTCGGCGTCCAGTCTCGAATTCCTGCGCTTTCAGCCGGAAGCCGTGACCGCGTTTCGAATCGTCCTGTGGCTGGTTGTCGGCTTCTTCCTTGTTCGCTGGGTGCTTTGGCCCCTGTTGCGGCGCATCTCCGATGAGAGGGTCGCACTGTACCTGGAGGAGAACGAACCCTCCCTGCAGGCCCGTGTCCTGGCTGCCGTGGAGTCGGCCGGCAACGCCGACGAACTGGAGCGCTCGCCCCTCCTTCAGGAGGTCGTGAAGCGCGCGGTGAAGGAATGCCGACGCATCGACTATGGCAGCCGTATCGAGCAGCAATCCCTCCGTCGCTCCGCGGGAGCGCTCGGCGGCCTCACGCTGGCGTCGGTGGCCGTCCTTCTCCTTGGCCCGGGCTTTCTTCGCCACGGCATGTCGGCCCTGCTCTTCCCGAACCGCTCGGCAGAGTCCGTCAACCCGTACAGCGTCGCGGTGACGCCCGGCGACACCACCATCTCACGCAACTCCGACCTCCTCGTCTCGGCTATCCTGCACGGCTTCGCCTCGGACGATGTCGTGCTCTACACCCGGGAGACGGGTGCCAACGGCTTCGTCGACACGCCCATGATCGAGGACGGCGCGGGTGCGTTCGAGGGGCTGCTCCTGAACGTTGCCGAAGAGACCACGTATTATGTCGAGGCCAACGGCGTCCGGTCCGGGACCTTCACCCTGGGCGTCGCCGACCTACCGGCGGTGGACCGGCTGGCGATGGTGTATCACTTCCCGCGCTACACGGGCCTGGCGCCGCGCCGGTTCGAATACGGCGGAGACGTGGCGGCCCTCGCCGGGACCCGGGTCGAGCTCGAGGTGACCTCCACGATCCCCTCGCCCGGCGCCCTGATCGTGATGGACGCGGGCGACACGATTGCCATGGAAGCCGGGCCGGAGGGCACCTTCGGCGGGGCGTTCACCGTGCGCGACGAAGGGTTCTACGGCATCCGCCTCCAGACGCACGATGGCGCATGGGTCACGGGCGCGCCGGACTACCGGATCGACGTGCTCACGGACCAGGGGCCGTCGATCTCGTTCAGCAAGCCGGGACGCGACACCGACGTCAGCGCCATCGAGGAGGTGTTCATCGAGGCGCGCGCCGACGACGATCTGGGCGTGGCGGACGTGCGGCTGGTCTACAGCGTGAACGGCGGGCCCTCCGACACCGTGCGGCTGTACGCCTCCGGGGGAGCGCCCGTCACCGAGTTGACGGCGAGTCACACGCTCTTCCTGGAGGACTTCGAGCTGGAGACCGGCGACCTCGTGGCCTACCACGGGATCGCGCGCGACAACGCGCCTGCGCCGCGCGAGGCCATGACCGACATCTTTTTCCTGAAGGTGCGGCCGTTCCGCCGTGACTTCCGGGAAGCCGAGGGCGGGGGCGGCGGCGGCGGTGGTGGCGGCGGCGGCGGCATGGACCAGGACCTGTCGGCCATCCAGCGCCAGATCATCGCGGCCTCGTTCAACCTCGTGCGGGACCGCGACAGCTATTCGCCGGACGTGTGGGAAGAGAACGTCGTCAGCGTCGCCCTCAACCAGGAGCGGCTGCGGGAGCAGGTGCAGACGCTGCGGCAGCGGATCGTGAACCGCGGCATCGCGGGGGCGGACGAGACGTTCGAGCGGATCGCCGAGACCCTGCCGATTGCGGTTGAATCGATGTCCGAAGCCATCGACTCGCTGCGGGCACTGAACCCCGCGGGCGCGATCGCCGCCGAGCAGCGCGGGCTCCGCCAGCTCCAGAAGGCCGAGGAGACGTACGAGCGCTTCGTATCGATGGAGAGGCAGCAGGGCGGCGGCGGTGGCGGTGGCCAGCAGGGCCCCAGCGCCGAGGACCTCGCCGACCTGTTCGAGCTGGAGACCGACGCACTTCGCAACCAGTATGAAACCGTCCAGCGAAGCCAGCAGGAAAGCGCCGACCAGGGTGTCGACGAGGCCCTCGAGAAGCTCCGCGAACTGGCCAGGCGCCAGGAACAGGAGCTGGAACGCCAGCGGCTCAGGGCGTCGGCCCAGCAGGGCGGCGGTGGCGGCGGGAGCCAGGCTGCCCGGGACCTCGCGGACGAGGCCGAAGAGGCGGCGCGCCAACTGGAGCGGCTGTCACGAGAGACGGGCGACCGCCAGCTGGAAGAGGTCGCGCGCGGGCTGCAGCAGGCGGCCGACGCGATGCGCCGGTCCGCGGCGAACCGCGGGAATACCGGTGTGACGGAGGCTCGTTCGGCCCTCGAGCGGCTGCGCGACGCGCGGGACCGCCTGGAAGGAGTGCAGGACGACCGCCTGGAACGGGATCTGGCGGACGCGCGCGAGCGCGTGGCGGGCCTGTCCCGCCAGCAGGAGGATGTCCAGAATCGCATGGCTGCCATGCGGCGGGCGGGGCGTCCTTCCGCCGACCAGGTCGGGCGGATCAATCAGACCAAGGAAGAAATGGCCGAAGAGGTGGGCGACCTGCTGTCCCAATTGGATCAGCTCGGCGCCAGCGCGAGGCGGGACGGCACGGCGGGCGCCAGGGAGCTGGAAGAAGCCGCCGAGACGATCCGCGAGACCCAGTTGCGGGAACGGATCCTCTGGTCGCGCAGCCTGGTGGGACGTCAGGGCCAGGAGGAATACGCCGAGGCGTTCGAGGACCAGAATGCGCAAGCCATTCAGTCGCTTGCGAACCGGCTGGAAGAAGCCGCCGATGCCGTTGGCGACCGGGTCACCGAAGACCTGGCGACCGAGGCGCTCGAGTCGGCGCGGGACCTGATGCGAAGCCTGGAGTCGTTGGAGCGCCGCACGCAAAACGATGCGCGCGGTGGCGAGGGCAACCCCCAGGAAGGTGAGGGCAACCCCCAGGAAGGCCAGGCCAACGCCCAGGAAGGCCAGGGTGGCGAGCAGCAGGGCGAGCGTGGCGGGGGTAATCCCGGCGAGCGCGCAGGCGATCCGGGAACCCGGCAAGGGGACCCGGGAGCTCGCACCGGTGCCCCCGGACCGAGGGACTACGACGACCGTGTCGGCGCGGGAGGGCCACGCCAGTTCGACCCCGACGCGATCCGGCAAATGCGCCGGGAGATCCGCGAGCGCGCCGGCGACGCGCGGGCACTGGCGGGTCTGGTCGAGCGCGCGGGCGCGGACCCCCGCGAACTGCAGGCCATGATCGACGCAATGCGCATGCTCGACCGCCAGGGCACCTACGCCGACACGGAAGAAGTACTGCGTCTTCAGAGCGAGCTGGTGCAGACGATCAAGCAGCTCGAGTTCCGTCTGCGGCGTGAGTTCGCCGCCGGCGACGAGGAGCGGATCTTCCTGTACCAGTCCGGAGACGTCCCCGAGGAATACCGCGCCCTGGTCGAGGAATACTATCGTGCACTGTCGCGCGACGAGGGCAGCCGGGCGCGTGACGGCGCGAACCGGGGAGGCAACCCCGGAAACAATCGGCCGTGAAGAACGGATCAGCGGCAGCTCCCGGCACTCGGACGATCGCGCTGTCCGTAGACATCGGCGCGTCGCCCGAGTCGGTGTGGCAAGCGCTGTCGGAGAGCGACCGGCTCGCCAGCTGGTTCTCGCCCATCGCTTCGGTCGACCCGGGGGAGGGCGGCACGGTCACCGTGGCCTGGGCGGAGGGAGCCGCGTGGACGAGCGACATTGCGGTGTGGCGTCCCGCCGAACACCTGCAGCTCGTCGACAATCCGCCCGAAGACGCAGCCGCGGAGGGTGCCGTTCCCATGGTCCTCGACTACCACCTGGAGCCGCGCGAGGGCGGCACGCGTGTGCATCTCGTCAACTCGGGACTGTTGGCCAGCAAGGACTGGGACGACGCGTTCCACATGATGACCAACGGCTGGCGCTTCTTCCTCTGGAACCTCAGGCACTACCTGGAGCGCCATTCGGACACGCGCCGCACCATGATCAGCGAGCGGCCCTGGGTGACGGGGACGCGCGACGTCGTCTGGGACACGATCTTCGGGAAGGACGGCGTCGGGACCGTGCCCGCGCGGACGGGCGACGCGTTCAGCCTTCGCCTCGATGACGGCACGGCGCTGGAGGGGACAACCGTACTGTCCGACCGCCCCTGGGCGTTCGCCGGAATGGTGAGCTCGCTGAACGACGGCATACTGCACGTCGAACTGGAAGGCTCCGGCGAGCGATGGAAGATGGGTGTGTGGCTTTCGGCCTACGGATTGGATGAAGAGCGATGCAGCAAGACCGGCAAGGCCCTCGAACAAACGATATCGCGGCTCTTCCCCGGGCAGGAGTGATGGCGACGGCCCGGCGCCGGGGCGTTCGCATGCTCCTGGCGGCCGGGCTGTGCGCGACCACGCTCAACCCGGCACCCCGCCCCCTCGGCGCCCAGGAAGCCGGCGAGGACGAGACCCATCCCCAGCAGGAGGGCCTCCCCCTCGTCCCCGGGCGCACCATCTCCACAAGCTTCACCGAGGGCTCGTGGATGTCGGTCGATGTCAGCCCCGACGGCCAGACCGTGGTCTTCGACTTCCTCGGCGACCTCTACACGATGCCGATCACCGGGGGCACCGCCACGCCGCTCACCCGGGGCATGGCCTTCGACGGGCAGCCCCGCTTCAGCCCCGACGGCACCCGCGTCGTCTTCACCTCGGACAGGAGCGGCGGCGAGGGGATCCACATCATCTCGCTCGACAAGAGCGACACGGTGCAGGTCACGCAGGGCAAGTCGAGCTCCTACCAGTCCCCCGAGTGGACCCCCGACGGCGACTACGTGATCGCCACCAGGCAGGGCCCGGGCCAAGGCAAGCTGTGGCTCTACCACGTCGACGGCGGCACGGGGATCCAGCTCATCGACGAGCCCGCCAACCGCCGCACCACCGGCGCCGCCTTCGGAAACAACGGGCGCTACATCTGGTACGCGTACCGCACCGGCAGCTGGGAGTACAACTCGGCGATGCGGCAATACCAGCTCGCCGTCTACGACCGCGAGACCGGCGAATCCGCCACCCGCTCGTTCCGCTACGGCGGCGCCTTCCGCCCGACGCTCAGCCCCGATGGCCGCTGGCTGGTCTACGGTTCCCGGCACATCGCGGACACCGGCCTCCGCATCCGCGATCTCGACACGGGCGACGAGCGCTGGCTGGCCTTCCCCGTGCAGCGCGACGACCAGGAGTCTCGCGCCACCCGCGACGCCTACCCCGGGATGTCCTTCACCCCGGACTCGCGCGAGGTGATCGCCTACTACGGCGGCGGCCTGTGGCGCGTTCCCGTCGACGGCTCCGAACCCACGCCGATCCCCTTCCGCGTCGACGTGGACATGGCGATCGGCCCCGATGTCGACTTCGACTACCGTATCGAGGACACCGAGACCTTCGTCGCCAAGCAGGTCCGCGACGCCGTGCCTTCGCCCAGCGGCGACCGCATCGCGTTCTCGCTGCTCGCCCGCGTCTACGTCATGGAGTGGCCCGGTGGAACGCCCGAGCGCCTCACCGGGTCCGACGCCAACGAGCACATGCCCACCTGGTCGCCCGACGGCGAGGACATCGCCTACACCACCTGGGACGACGCCACCGGCGGACACCTCTACCGCGTGGACTCGGGCGGCGGCGACCCCACCCGCCTCACCACCGCGCCGGGGCTCTACAACAACCCCGTATGGTCACCCGACGGTGAGCGCATCATCGCGGTGCGCGGTCCCGGCCGCGCCTACGACGAGGCCCTGACCCGCGGCGTCCCCGGCGGCGCCGACGACCTCGTGTGGATCCCGGCCACGGGCGGCGACGCGACGGTGATCGCCCCGGCGCGCGACGGCAACCACCACTTCACGAGCAACGCTGATCGCATCTACGCATACAATCCCGGCGACGGCCTCGTCTCCTTCCGCTGGGACGGCACCGACCGCAAGCAGCACGTGCGCGTGGTGGGCGCCGGTCCCCCCGGCTCGAGCACGCCGCCCCCCGCGACGCTCGTCACCATGGCCCCGCGTGGCGACCAGGCGCTCGCCCGCGTGTACAACCACCTCTACACGGTCACGGTGCCCGTGGTGGGCGGCGACGTCCCCACCATCAACGTCGGCAACCCCGACAACGCCTCGGTCCCGGCACGCCAGGTCACCGAGATCGGCGGCGAGTTCCCGGCGTGGGCATCGGACGGCCGCAAGATCCACTGGACGATCGGCAACGCCCACCTCGTGTACGACCTCGACGCCGCGCGCGCCTTCGAGGACTCGGTCGCAGCGGCGGCGGAGTCGGACGAGGGCGGGGACGACCCCGGCGCAGCGCAGGCTGAGGAGGAGGAAGAGGGCGAGAGCAGCGACGAGTCCGACACCGAGCACGACGCCCCCCGCTACGCCCCGGAGGAAGTTCGCATCCGCGTCGAATTCCCCCGCGACATCCCCAGCGGCGTGGCCGTCCTGTCGGGAGCGCGAGTCGTGACCATGAACGGCGACGAGGTGCTGGAGCGGGGCGACATCGTCGTGCGCAACAACCGCATCGCCGAGGTGGGGGCCACGGGTACGGTCGCCCACCCGGATGAGGCGACCGTGATCGACCTTGCGGGCAAGACCATCGTGCCCGGCTTCGTCGACACGCACGCCCACCTGAGGGCCCAGATCAACATCCTCCGTACCCAGCCGTGGTCCTACGCGGCCAACCTGGCCTACGGCGTGACCACCACCCGGGATCCCCAGACCGGCACCACCGACGTCATCAGCTACGAGGACCTGGTGCGCGCGGGACGGATCCTGTCGCCGCGCATCTATTCGACCGGCCCCGGCGTCTTCTCGTCCGAGAACGTGAAGGACCTGGACCATGCACGGCATGTGCTGCGCCGATACAGCGACTACTACGACACCAAGACGATCAAGATGTACGCTGCGGGCAACCGCGAGCAGCGCCAGTGGATACTCCAGGCGGCCCGCGAACTGGAGCTGATGCCCACGACCGAGGGCGGCCTCGACACCAAGGTCAACATGACGATGGCCATCGACGGCTACTCGGGGGTGGAGCACAACATGCCGGGCTTCCCGATGTACGCCGACATGGTCGAACTCGTGGCGCGCTCCACGATGGCCTACACGCCCACGATCCTCGTCACCTACGGCGGCCCCTGGGCCGAGAACTACTTCTACGTAACCGAGGACGTGCTCGGCGACGAGAAGCTCGCGCGTTTCACGCCCATGGAGGAGATCCTCCAGAAGGCGCTGCGCCGTCCCGGACCCGGACCGGGGCCTTCCGGCTGGTTCCACCCCGAGGTACACACCTTCGACCAGGTGTCGGCGTTCGTACGCGACGTGATTCGGGCGGGGGGAAGGGCCGGCGTGGGCAGTCACGGCCAGCTCCAGGGGCTCAGTTACCACTGGGAGCTCTGGGCAACCCAGGCCGGCGGAATGACCGAGCACGAGGCGCTGCAGGTGGCCACGATCCTCGGAGCGCACTCGATCGGTCTGGACCGCGACCTCGGCTCCATAGAGATGGGCAAGCTGGCGGACCTGGTCGTCCTCGACGGCAACCCGCTCGACGACATCCGCAACAGCAACACGGTGCACCGCGTCATGATGAACGGCCGGCTGTACGACGGGGACACGCTGGACCAGGTCTGGCCGGACCAGGTGACGGCGGGGCCGTTCTACTGGCTGCGGGAGGCCCCGCCCGGGCGGTGAGCAAACGGGCCACAACCCGATCGACCGTCATCCCCGGTCTCGACGTCTTCCTCGGCGGGGGCGGCGACGCGGCGGGCGTTCGTGCCGCGGTCGCCGGGCTCCGCCATGCTCGTTTGGGACTGATCGCCCACCCCGCCTCGGTCACTTCGGAGCTGCAGTTCTCCGCCGAGGCCGTCCGCGCGACCGGATTCAACCTGCGCGCCCTCTTCGGCCCCCAGCACGGCGCCCGCGGCGAGAAGCAGGACAACATGATCGAGTCGGACCCCTACACCGACCCGGTGACCGGTCTCCCGGTCCACTCCCTCTACGGCGAGGTTCGCAAGCCGACCCCCGCCATGCTCGACGGAATCGACGCCCTGCTCTTCGACCTCCAGGACGTGGGGGTGCGCGTCTATACCTTCATGTGGACGATGGCGCTGGCGATGGAGGCGTGTGCCGAGGCAGGCGTACGGTTCGTCGTACTGGACCGTCCCAATCCGATCGGCGGCGTCAGGCGGGAGGGGCCGGTGCTGCGCGAGGACTACCGGTCGTTCGTCGGCCTCCACACGGTCCCGCTGCGGCACGGCCTGACCTGCGGCGAGATGGCGCGGTGGCTGAACGGGGAACGCGGCATCGGCTGCGACCTGACGGTCATCCCGTGCGAAGGCTGGCGGCGCGACATGTCGTGGGACGACACCGGCCTGCCCTGGGTGATGCCCAGCCCCAACCTGCCCACGCCCGACTCCTGCGTCGTTTATCCCGGCATGGTGCTGATCGAAGGCACCAACCTCTCGGAAGGCCGTGGCACCACGAGGCCCTTCGAACTTTTCGGCGCCCCATGGCTCGACCCCACCGCGCTCGTCACCCGCCTGAGCCGCGCCCACCTGCCCGGCGTCGCGTTCCGCCCCTGCCACTTCGAGCCGACCTTCCAGAAGCAAGCAGGCGCGCTTTGCGGAGGTGCACAGCTGCACGTTACCGATCCCGGCACGTTCGAGCCGGTTCGCACGGCGGTGGAGGTCCTCGTTGCGGCGTGTCATCTCGCCCCCGACGACTTCGCCTGGCTCGAACCACCCTACGAGTACGAGGAAACGCTGGCCCCGATCGACATCCTGTGGGGTAGCCCGGAACTACGGGAAGGCGTGGACGCGGGAGCCACGGCATCCGATATCCTGGCAGGTGTCGACGCCGAACTTGAGACCTTCAGTGAGTCGGTAGAGCGTTACCTGCTGATTGAAACCGACCCGTGAATCACTCCGGCTGGTAGCGCTCGACCGTGATCTCGGCAGCCCGCGCCCGCATCCGGGCAGCGTCGTGCCAGGCTTGCATCCTCAGCAACATTTCCATGTCCACGCCGAACGCCTTTTCGATTCGGAGAGCCATCTCGGGGGACAGGGCGGCATGGCCGTGAAGCAGATCGGAGATTGTGGCCCGCCGTACTCCAAGTATCTCGGCCGTCCTCGTCACATTGAGTCCCAGTGCCTCGACAACCTCTGTCCGAATGAAATCGCCGGGATTCGACGGAGTCATCCGGACTGCAATGGATGATTCGGTCCTGCTTATCGCCATCAGTGGTAGTCCTCCAGGTCCAGGTGCCTCAGTAAGCCGTCTTCCTCCACAAAGGTGATCCTCCAGTTCCGGGACACGGAGATGCTCCAGACACCATGGCGAGAGCCCGAGAGCCGATGAACCCGCCAACCCGGCGGCGCACCTTCGACCAAAGCGTGAATCGACTTTGAGACTATCAATGCCGTCAGGATCTTTCTCACCCGGTCGACTTGGGTGGCCTGAAGGAATCTGGGATCATCCTGCTCCAACAGCGTTCGAAGTCCTCTATGCCGCACGGAACAAACGATCATGCTCTAGATCCACAAACGTACGGTATTACCGTACACACAGCAAGTTTGGGCCACAGCGATCGGCTCCGAAAAGAAAGGGCTCGGGGTAAAGCGTCAGGGAATCTCGCTTCCCCTGATCATTCGGCTGTCATCGTCCAACCCATCGAGACCGGAAAGCCCTGGCGACTCACCTCACCCCGAAATCCACCACCAGCGGCAAGTGATCCGACTTCTCCGTATCCGACTCGAGGATCCCGAGTGCGTCCCGTGCACTCCCCGACAGGTCTGCCGCGTCGAAGAGGAACGCCCGCTCGACCCGTAGCACCGCCCCACGGTACAGCAGGTAGTCCAGCCTGCCGGGAGAGAACGGGTCCTCTCCCCAGGTGCTGCGCCAGGTGGCCAGGGAGCGGTCGCGGAGCCGTTCCGGGCGCGCCACCTCCAGATCGCGCCCGCCAACGCCCAGTCCGCGCCTCAGCTCGTCCAGGGGACGCGCGGACCCCACCAGGTTGAGGTCGCCCGCCACGACGAGTCCCGCGCCGGGCCGATCGGCCAGCGCCGCGGCAATTGCGTAGTTCAGGGTGCGGGCCTGCAGCTCGCGCAGCCGGTCCCGCGGTGAGCCGTCGTACCCCGCGCTCTGCAGGTCAACGGGAACGAACAGGATGTCCCGCCCGCCGACCGTCACCCAGGCTCCCGTCGCCGAGAGACCGCCCTCCGCTTCTGCGCGCGCCAGGACCGACGGCGGCGCCATCCCGGGAACCTCCGGCTCATCCCCAACCTCGGCCAGCCAGCGCTCCAGCGCGCCCAACGGGTAGCCGATCCTGCCCATTCCGCCCTCCCCCCTTACCTCCCGACCGCCGGCCCCGACAGCCGTCCGCTGCCGTCCGCCGCCCGAGGCCAGCCACCACGTCCAGCCTCCTCGCTCTCCGGCAAGGTCCCGCGTGAAGCGCGCAAGATCCTCCGGTGTCACGGTGAAGTGGATTTCATCAAGCAGGAGGATGTCGGGTGCGAGCGCCGCGACCACGCGGCGAAACGCATCCTGATTGTTGCGGAAGCTCATGCTGGAGACGTTCCAGGCCACGACGCGGAGGGCCCCCGGAACCCTGGCCACCGCGTCGGCGCCGAGCAGGGACGGCGGTTCACCCGGGGCAGTTGTGAGCGCATGCCGGAACACGGCCGTCTCGTCCACGACTGCGCCGGCGCGCAGGTAGCGCAGTCTGCCAGCCACCGCGTCCCCCGGCCCGACCGTTGCTCGCTGCCCCACCACCCCTCGCCCCCCGGTTGCCTTCACGACCGCCGCCCGGTCCAGCCGCACCTCGAAACGGTCGGACGAGTGCGTGGGAGACACCAGCAGGCCCACCCGGGACGCCTGCTCCATCTCGCCCGGCCCATCCGGCCCGATCCGGCGAATCCCCACCCCTGCTCCGTGACCATCGCGATCCGGCTCGGGCTGGCGCGTCAGGATGACGACCAGATCAGCGCCATCCACACCACCGTAGGCCCCGCCCGTGCCCCTGTCCCCGCCCGTGCCCCTGTCCCCGCCCGAGCCCGCGTCCCCGTCCGTGTCCAGCACCAGTTCGACCGAGCCGCGCATACCCTGCACCGTCACCGTGTCGCCCAGGTCGATCAGGAAGTGGAGGAAGCGGGGGTCGTCCTGTACGGCAACGGCGCCCAGGTCCACCGGGGAGCCGGCCGGGACGTCGCCGGTCGGGTCGACCACCAGCGCCGCGACCCCTTCCCAGTCGTCGAAGTCGCCGTCGGTCCAGATGGGGGGCCGCTCCGTGGGGGGCTCGGCAGCGCACCCGAGGGTCAGGGCGACAAGGGCGACCCGCGGCAACCCCATCAGCCGCCCTGCCGCACGATCAACCACCCTCCCCGGTAGTCGGGCGGGAAGATCCCCTCGCGCACCACCGTCGTCCTGCGCCCGCCGCCCACATAGGTGACCCGGACATCGACGCGCTCGACGCCCGCCGGAATCCCGAAGTGCGCCGGCGTGGCGCCCTGGGAGCAGTAGCCGCCGCCGGTGTCCACCAGCCGCGTACCGAGAATCCGTCCGGTGTCGTGGTCCAGGAGCTGCACCTCGGCGCCGGGCACCATGGTCCGCCCGTCGGCGTCGGTCGCCGCAACCTGCAGCGAGCGCGCGGCAGCCTCGGCCGAAAGCAGGTTCCGGGACAGGTGGTGTGTGCCGCCCGTCTGGTCGTTGTTGGCAATCGCGAGATCCTGGTCGCCGTCGCGATCGAAGTCGGCCCAGGCTACGCCGTGGCTGGGGCCGTGCTCCAGGAGGTTGGCGGGAAGCGCGTTTCGGAACCGCCCGTCGCCGTCGTTCATGAACAAATGATCCTCGACGGCGGCGATGCCCGACAGGTATGAAGTCACGACCAGATCGGGCAGGCCATTGTGATCGACATCCGCCCAGGCCGCCGTCGTCGAATGGTAGTCCACACCCATGGTGGCCGGATCGGTGACGTCCGTGAATGTGCCGTCGCCGTTGTTGCTCCACAGGATGTCCGGGCCGTAGGTGGCGATGAACAGGTCGAGATCGCCGTCGTTGTCGTAGTCGGTCACCGCCGGCGCGACGCTGCCGTACTCCTCACCCCGGTTCGGGTGGTTCATCCCCAGCGCGGGTGCCACATCGACGAACGTCCCGTCGCCCTCGTTGCGGTAGAAGGCGTCCTCGTCGCCGTTCTGGTTCGAGACGTGGACATCCAGGTCGCCGTCGCGGTCGTAGTCGAACCAGACGACTCCCACCGTTCGACGCGGGTCCCCGAGGCCCGACTCCGTGGTCACGTCGGTGAAGGTCCAGACGGGGTCACCGGGGCCGCGGTCGCTGGCGGCGAGGTCATCGGCGGCCGGATCGTCCGCCGGCCCGTCGTTCCGGAACAGCCGGTTGGGCTGGTCGCGCATCGCCACGAACAGGTCCAGATCCTGGTCCCCGTCGTAGTCGATCCAGCTTGGTTGCCTCGTATTGCCCAGCAGGTCAACGCCAAGTCCGCTCGTCACGTCCGCGAAGATCTGATCGTCGTTGCGGTACAGGCGATTGGGTGTCTCGGCCGTGGCGGAATGCCCGACGTAGAGATCCAGGTCGCCGTCGCCGTCATAATCCCCCCACGCAGCGGCGCGCGTGTCCTCCAAGTCGGCCAGACCGAACTCGGGCGCGACGTCGACGAAGGTGCCGGCGTCGTTCCGGTACAGTCGGTTCTCCGAGTACCGCATGCCCACGAAGAGGTCGAGGTCGCCGTCGCGGTCGAAGTCGGCCCATGCGTTCGGCTGGGCGCCGGGGGTGGCGAAGAGCTCCGGCTGCACGCGGTCGAACGCGGGGAGCGCGCCCGCGTCGCCATCCGGCTCGCCACACGCCGTCAGGAAGGCAGTGGCAAGCAGCAGGAAGCAACGCGTCGCCCCGGCCCGGGCCTGTTCCGCACTCACGGCCTGCTCCGCACTCACGATTGTCTTGCACCAGGACCCACCGACCTCATACTCAGTCCGGATTCTCACCCTTCACCTCCTTCAAGGCGCATAGCGACATGGCGGACGGCTCCATGCTCGATCTCGGACGGAAGATACTCGACTTCGCGAGCGCCTCCAGCTGGTCCACCGGACTCCTACCGCCTACCGCCGCCCCCTGCGCCCGAGCCCGCGGCCCCGGCCGCCCATCTGATTCCCCAGCCGGTACATGACCCTGAGCATGAAATACTGGCCCAGCGACTCCGTGCGCGACTCCTCGATGTAGTTCGCGGAGTTGGTGACGGCAACGCCCTGATTCTGATTCAGCAGATCGTAGGCCTGCAGCTCGATCTCGGCCCGGCCGTCGATCACGCGCCGGGTGATGGTGGCGTCCCAGCGTGCAATGTTCCGCGATTCCGCGAAGAGCCCCTGGTCATAGGTGCGGTAGCGGAAGTCCGTCTCCAGCTCCCAGGCGCCGAGATACCAGGTGCCTTCGGCCTGGTACTCGCTGTTCACGTAGCTCCGGTTCAGCTCCTGGTTCAGCGAGTACTTGACATCGTTGAAACCGAATTCCGCGGACACTTCCACATCGAACCGGTCCTTCACCCGGTTGTCCACGCCGATCTCGACGGTGTTGCGCAGGATCCGGCTCTCGTTGGCGGCGAGGTTGACCAGCTCGGTGCCCTCCGAATACGTGACCCGGTACTCCAGGTCGAGGTCGATACCGAGCTTTCTGACGGGGGTGCCGAAACTCGCTCCCAGGTTGCCGGACCACTCGCCGTCGGTGTTCACCGGCATCCGGGTCTGGAACCCCCGTTCGTCGAAGAAGCGCGACGTCGAAATGCTGTTGTCGTTGTATGTGAAGCCGGCGAAGGTGAAGAGGTTGATGAAGCTGAACTGGTCGAAGAAACGGTAGTCGGCGTTGAGCCGGTGCCGGTACTCGGGGCGCAGGTCCGGGTTGCCCGAATAGACGTTGAGCGGATCGCGGTTGTCCGAGTAGGGCTGGAGTTGCGTCAGCGAGGGCTCGCGGCTGGAGCCGCTGTAACGGAACTCCAGGTTCTGTCCTTCCTTGATCTCGTTCTTGAACTGGGCGTTCGCCAGGATGTGGGTGTAGCCGTTTTCGATCGTCTGGTCGCGGTCCAGGATGACGCCGTCGAGCTGCGACCTCTGCAGCCGGAGGCCGACCGTGAACCAGGAGCGGTCGTTGTTGCGGCTGTAGCGCGCCCCGCCCAGCAGATACGTGTACGCCCGCTCGAACCCGGAACTCAGCCGGTCGTTGAGCAGGGGCACGCCGTCGACCAGATCGTAGACCGAGTTGCTGCGGTCCTCGCGCGTCGAGTTGCGCTGGCCGAAGAGCTCCATGGTGTGGCCATCGGCGAGCGGCTGCGTCAGGGAGAGCCGCGCCGAGTTGTTCCAGGTCCGCCCCACCCGCGTCTGCTCCTGCAGGATCTCCTCAAGATCCCCGTCGTGATCCCGCTCGCCGCGCACCTCGCCCGTCACCACCGACGACAGGTCCGACACCAGGTCCGAATCCTGCAGGCCGCTTCGCAGCTCCGCGACGAGGCTGCGGCCGTCCCCGTTCAGCCGTTTGCGCCACGTGAGGCGCGCGTTGCCGCCCAGGTCGTCCCCGTCCACGAGATAGTCCGTGGTGGCCGAATTGAGCATGCTGCCGCTCAGCGTGTGCGTCTGCCGGTTCGCGAAGGAGGTGAGCGACGACGCACGCGTGTTTCCGTCCATGCGCAACCGCATGTCGTGGCCTTCCGAGAAGGTGACCTGCGCGTTGAGGTTCACCCGCTGGTTCAGGTTGCCGGTCTCCTGGTTGCTGGTCTGGTCGACGAACGACGCGACATTCGATCCGAAGAGCGCCTGCTGCTGCAGCGTCCGGTCCTGGAGATTGTCGAGCTGGCTGACGAAATAGCTTCCCCGTACCCAGGTGTCGTCGCCGCCGCCGAAGTCCCGGCTCGCGTTGAGTCCCACGCTCATCGTCTCGGTAAAGCCGTCGTTGCCCCCGCCTCCGCGTCCGCCGCCGCCCGCAAAGTCCGCAAAGTCCCGCCAGCTGAACCCGGCCCGGTTGACGTTGTTGGCGTTCGCGGTCAGCGCAAGCTGCGTGTTGGGCGAGAATCGGTTCAGCGTCAGCGAGCCGTCGTAGCGCGCCTCGTTGCCCACCGGTCCCGCGAGCCGGCCCTGGGCGTTGACGTCACCGCCGACGCCGCCCCTGGCCCGGCCGAAGTATCCACGGCGCGCCTCCTCCCTCAGCCTGAGGTCGATCGTGCGCTCGTCCTCGCCGTCGGGGATCCCGGTGAACTCCGCCATGTCGGACTGCTTGTCATAGACATCGACCTGCGCGACCGCATCGGCCGGCAGGTTCTGGGTCGCAACCGTCGCATCGCCGCCGAAGAACTCCTTGCCGTCCACGAGGAGGTTCTGCACCTCTTCGCCCTGCGCCGTAATCGTGCCGTCCGTGCCGACCTGGATCCCTGGAAGTCTGCGCAGGAGGTCCTCGACGGATGCGTTGGGGGGCGTCGGAAAGGCCAGCGCGTTGTAGCTGAGCGTATCGCGCCGGTTCACGAAGGGGACGTGCTCCACGCTGACCACCAGCGAGTCCATCTCCAGCGCCGTGACCGAAAGCACGACCTCTCCGGCGTCCACATCGGCGTCCGCCACGTCGAAGTCGCGGCGGAGCGTCTGGTATCCGATCAGAGTGACCTGCAGGATGTACGCGCCCGGCGTCAGCCCCGGGATCGTGAAGCCGCCGTCGCCCGAGCTGAGCGTGTACCTGGTCAACACGGAATCCGGCCGCGTCAGCGCGACCACCATCGCGTTCTGGAGGCCGGTGCCCAGCGAGTCGGCAACGACGCCCTGTACGCTGTATTCCGCCGTTTCCTCCTGCCCGCTCACCGGCGTCACCGGCGTGAATACGGCGTGGCAGACCAACGCCGCTGCAAGTATCAATCCTCGTCTCACCCTCTGTCTCCTACTCCCGGCCGCCCCCACGACGCCGATTCAGTCTCTCGATCTCGTCGAGCTTCTCCTCGACGATGCCTTCATATTCCTCGCGCGACACCTCGTCGCCGTCCTCCGGCGCGCGGATCAGCCCCACGTCCACCTCCCCTAGCACGATCTCCGACGCGAAGTACTGCGTGCGGCCGCCATCCAGCGACAGCACCAGGATCATCCCCGGCAGACCGCCGTACGAGGCGGGACCCCCGGAAACGGGGATCTCCGGGGTAAACCACGCCTCGATCGAGGTCCCGTCCTGCTCGACCGTGGCCTTGATGACCATGCGCCCCAGGTGCTCCGCCTGCTCGCTCGTGAGACGCCACGCGTACTGCGGCGGCGACCCCGCGATGCGGAACGTCCGTCCCATGAATTCGCGGGTCTCGACCAGGGTCCCCTGCTCGTAGCTGACCCAGGTATCGCGCACGATCTCCTGGTCGCGCCTCGACGCGGACTGCCTCTTCATCCACAGCATCCGCCGAAGCCAGCGATCCGAGACCATCCGGCCACTCGACCCGGCCGAGTCGTCCCCCTTGTCGGGTGCCGGGGTCATGAGCGAGGCCGACGGGCCGAAGTGAAGGACCACGGTGCCGGTTTCGGAGTCCGCCATCATTTCTTCCCACCCCTCCGGCACCTCGAAGTCGTACTGGTGGGAAAAGGTGTAGGCGATCGTCCCCTGTTGCTGAGCGGAGAGCGCGGCCGGCAAGTACAGCGCCGGCGCGACGCACGCCACTGCGCAAGCGAGGGCGATCGGCAGCGCAAGCCGCCCAGTCGCGGGTGCCGGCCCAATGCGGATCTGTGGTGCGGAGTCCATGCCCATGTTCATACCGTTAGGACAGGGGACCCGTTCCAAACGTTGCTGCCGGGTGCGTCCTGCAGATGCACGGACGACCCTGGTGTCCGGGACCCGACCCTTGAATGATATATGGCTGCCATATACCATATATGGCATGACGACGATCAAGACGACGGTGTACCTGCACGCAGCGGATTACCGCCGGCTGAAATCGCTGGCAGCCGATCAGGGGCGCCCGGCGGCGGAACTGGTGCGCGAGGCGGTGGCCGAGTACACGGCGCGCGCAACGGAGCGCGAGTGGCCGAGGTCCATCGGGATAATGGACAGCGGCGATCCGCACTTCGCCGAGAACTACGAGGACTATCTCGATGGCTTCGGGGAGGACGGCCTGGAGGATTACTTCGCGAGCCTGGAGTCCGATGGTGCCGGCGAGGACGCGGTGAAAAAGCCCCATGGACTTTCGGAGTAGCACGCCCCGGTGATCGTTGCCGACACGAGTGCGGTTCTCGCGCTTTTGGACTCTCGCAGTCCTGGCCATACGCCGGTGCGAAAGGCCTTTCGCGCCTACCGAAGTGAATGCGTATTGCCATGGGCCATACTGCCCGAACTCGACTACATGGTGTTGCAGAGGGGTGGCCCAAGGTCCGTCCACGCCCTGCGGGCCGACCTGGCGGAAGGCCGCTACCTCGTCGAGTGGGGTGAAGGCGACGACCTGCGGAGAGCACTCGAACTTGACCGCACCTATCGCGATCTGTCACTGGGCCTGGTCGATTGCGTCGTCATGGCCGTGGCAGAGCGAATCGAGGCCCGCGCGATAATGACCCTCGACGTGCGCGACTTCGGCGCGGTCACGCTGAAGGGCGAGCCGGAGATCTGGCCGCGCGATCTGTCGGCAGGTCCGGACCCCGAACCGACCCGACCTGTCTGGCCCGGTTAGCGCGGCGGCCCGGGGGCCGGCTGGCCTCGGACGTTACGCCCCCACCACCGGCCAGGGCTCCCACTCCCGCCACTTGCCACGCGTAAAGTCCGGGAACTCCACCGGCTGGCTCCCGTTCGCCACGCTGATCTCGGACAGCTCGCACACCGCGCTCAACGCCGCCGCGTCGTAGACGTTCATGTCGAGCGGAAGCCCCTCGCTCAGACACTTGATGAGCCGGTAGTCCTCCATGAAGTCCATGCCGCCGTGGCCCGCGCCGATCGAGGCCTCGCGGAGCGCGCGCCACAGGGGGTGCTCGAATTCGTCCTGGTAGGTCCCGGCTTCCTCCCAGCGGTGCGACGGGCTGCGGCCCTCGATGTACACGCGGTCGGGATAGCCCTGGAAGATCCCCCTCGTCCCCTGAACCTTGTTGATGCGGTCGTACGGGCGCGGGAGGTTGGTGTCGTGGGCCACGTAGATCGTCTTGCCGAGCGCGGTCTGGATCAGGCTGCCGTTCACGTCGCCCAGCGCGAAGGTCTCGGCGCGCTTCGGATGGCCGTCCGGGTAGTTGGCGGCCGCCCACTCCTGCAGGCCGCGCGAGGGACTGCTCATCGAGACGAGGAGGGCGAAGCGGTCCCCGCGGTTGATGTCCATGCAGTTGGCGACCGGACCGAGCCCGTGCGTGGGATAGAGGTTGCCGTTCCGGGTCCAGGAGTGATCCCGGCGCCAGAGTCCCTCCCCCTCGTCGGCGAACTTGATGCCTCGCAGATCGTGCAGATACCCGCACTCGGCGTGCAGGATCTCGCCGAGCAGGCCCTGCCGCACGAGGTTCAGACAGAGGAGCTCGGCGCGCCCGTAGTTGACGTTCTCCATCATGGCGCAATGCCGCCCGGTGCGCTCGGCCGTCTCGACCAGCCGCCAGCAGTCGTCCAGCGTGTAGGCCGCGGGGACCTCGGTGGCCGCGTGCTTGCCGTTCTCCATGGCCGCAACGCAGACGGGGACGTGCCAGCGCCAGGGCGTCGCCGTGTAGACGAGGTCGACGTCGGCCTCGGCGCAGAGGCGCTCGAAGTCGGTCTCGCCGGCGGTGTAGAGTGTGGGCCGCGGGTGGCCGGCCTCTTCGATGATCGCCGCCGCGCGCTCCGCGTGGGCCTCGCGGATGTCGCAAACGGCGGTGACCGTGCACCCGTCGATGCGCACCAGGTTGCGGACGTGCGCGGTGCCCATCCCGCCGACGCCCACGTAGCCGATCCGCACGTGGTCGATCGCCGGGGCGGCGAGGGGGTGCGCGGGGGCTGCGGGCAGGTCCTGTGGCACGGCGGCCGAGCGGGTCAGCGCACCCGTGCCCGATCCGGGCTCGCCGCAGCCGGCAACCGCCCCGGCAGCCACGCCCAGGGCGCCCACCTTCAGGAAGTCGCGGCGATCGAGGCCGGCAGCACGGTCGGCAGCACCGTCGGCAGCACGGCCGGCGGTGGTCGGCATGGTGTCGCGGTCGTCTTTCATCGTTCGCCGTCCTTTGGGCTGCGGTGGGGCTTCGGGGACTCCGGGTGCCGCAAGGTTGTGCGTCGTTCGCGCCCGGTCAACGTGACCTCCCCGTCGGCAGCCACCTCAGCGCGGGGTGCAGCGCAAGCAGGGCCGCGATCCCCGCCGCCGGCATCGACATGAGCGTGGCGGCGTGCGGGCCCAACACATCCGCGACCGCCCCCGTCCCCATCACCCCGATCGAGCCGACCGTCCAGGCCAGTCCCATCACGATGCCGGAACTGGCCCCGGGCGCCCGTGGCAGCATCTCCTGCGCCATGACCACGATGGGCGGCAGCGTCGCCATTCCCAGGAAACCCGCCACCGCAATCGCGGCAAAGCCGAGGCCGGTCCAGGGTCCGAGCCAGACCGCAGCCAGGTGGGCAGGAAGTGCGAGCGCGCAAAGACGAAACAGGAGGCGGGCACGGTCCATCCGGTCGGCGAGAAGCCCGCCAGCCAGCGTGCCGAAGGCCTGCGAGCCCAGATAGACCGACAGCGCGGCCGCGCCGAGGGCTTCCGACCCACCCATCTCGGCGACGATGATCGGCTCCATCGTCAGGAACGCCCGCTGTACGAAGGTCATCACCGCGCTCACGCCAAAGATGATCCCGAGGGGGCCGGCCAGCTGACGGACGACGTAGGACGGCGGTGGAGCCGGTGCCGCGTTCCGCACTTCGAGCCGACCGCTGGGGAGTCCGAAGAAGAAGAGGGGGGCGAGCAGGAGGGCCGGAATCATCGCGACCCACAGTCCCTCCATCCCGCCCCAGGCGACCAGTCCCACGGCCACCAGCGGGCCCGCCGAGTAGCCGACGGCTCCGCCGAACGAGAAGATCGAATAGCGGCCGCCGCCGCCCTTCCCCGCGGTCAGCCGCACCGCATAGGACGCGCCGGGCGGGTGGAAGGCCGCACCCCCCAGTCCCCCGACGACGAGAAGCAGCATCAGGATCCAGTACGACGACGCGAAGCCCATGAGCGACACGAAAACGCCGCTGACGACCACGCCACCCACCGCCAGCGCCCGGCGGCCGAAACGATCGGCCACGTACCCGAAGAAGGGCTGCGGGAGTGCCGTCGCGATGGCAAACGCCACCCCCAGCGACGCCGCCGCCGCAATCGAAATCCCCATTCCGTCCATGATGCGCGGCAACAGGGGATGCACGAACGCGGCGTAGGCATCGTTGATCCCGTGGGCCAGCGCGATGATGACGGTGATTCGGACGGTGGAAACGCCCGCGGAAACGCCCGCGGAATCCGGGCTGCGTTTCGCCTTGCCCGGGACGAGGGCTGGGTCGGGAGTCTTCAGAGTCGAAGCTGTCCTCGGCAGACGTTGAGTCGCTCTCCGTTGGCCTGTGATCCGTGTGAGCTTCCGCCGATCGGCCGGGCGGGTCAAGTGGCGCGAGCACCGTGGTCTGGAAACCCGGCGCGCCAAGGCCTAGTATGGATGACCTGAGACCCTGGACTTCCCGCAGCACCGGCCTCCAACGAACCGTTGCCGGGAATTGTCCCCTGAATTGCCCCCTGAAGTATGCCGAATCTCCACACCAGGACATCGCAATGACCTTGATCGCAGTCCCGACCGACCGCTTCATCACGCGCGCGCGCTCCACCGCGCTCCTCGCACTCCCCGCTCTCCTCGCGACGCTGTCCGGCTGCGCATCGCAGCCCGGCGGCGCTTCCGGCATGGCCGCCGAGATGGCCCCGGCTGCTCCGGCCACCTTCGCCAATCCCGCGGGCCTCCACGTCAACCCGCCCACTCCCGACCCGCGCGTCGGCCTGGCGCCCGGACTCTTCGACGCGGGCGAGGCGATCTGGAACATGCGGATGCTGTCGACCACGCCGCCCGAGGAGCCGTTCGTCGGACAGACCAACTCCGACCTGGCCTTCACGGGCAACTACGCCATCCAGGGCAACTATGACGGCATACAGGTCTGGGACATCTCCGACCCGGCGAACCCGGTGTCGGTGATCACCTACGTTTGCCCCGCCTCCCAGAGTGACGTGTCGGTGTACGACAACCTGCTCTTCGTCTCCGGCGAAGGGTTTGCGGGACGGCTGGATTGCAGCGGCGAAGGCGTGCAGGAAGCTGTCAGCCACCACCGGCTCCGAGGCATCCGCATCTTCGATATCTCCGACATCGCGAACCCGGAGTACGTCGCCAACGTGCAGACCTGCCGGGGGTCGCACACGCACACCGTGCTCAAGCACCCCGACGACGACGACAACGTCTACATCTACGTCTCCGGGTCCGCTCCGGTGCGCCCCGCCGAGGAACTGGCCGGGTGCTCCGGCGGCATGCCCGACGAGGACCCCAACACCGCCCTCTTCCGAATCGAGGTCATACGGGTGCCGCTGGACAACCCGCAGGCCGCCGCCATCGTGAGTTCACCCCGGATCTTCCAGGATCTGGTGGCGCCGCCCAGGCACGGACCCGGGCCCGCCGATATAGCGGCCGCGGAGCAGGCGCGTGAGCAGGCCCTTGCAACAGGTGGTTTCGTGATCGAGATCCAGGGAGAGGTGCAGGTCCTTCCCGATCAGTTCGTCACGCCGATGCTCGACAGCATCGTTGCGGCACGAGGAGGCGAAGGCGCCCCCACCGCCGCCGACAGCACCGCGCTGCGCGAGTACGTCGACGAGATGGTTGCGCAGATGATGGGCGCGGCCGGCGGCGGCGACGGTCCGGCACCGGGCCCGACCCAGTGCCATGACATCACGGTCTACCCTGCGATCGGTCTGGCGGGCGGAGCCTGCGTCGGCTATGGGCTCCTTCTCGATATCACGGACCCCGCCAACCCGACGCGTCTCCAGGCGGTGGCCGACTCCAACTTCGCAATATGGCACTCGGCTACCTTCAACAACGACGGAACCGCGATCCTGTTCACCGACGAATGGGGTGGTGGTGGCGCGCCGAAGTGTCGAGCCGACGACCCGGTGGAATGGGGCGCCAACGCGATCTTCACCATCGAAGACGGCGAGATGGTCTTCCAGAGCTACTACAAGCTGCCTGCGCCTCAGACCTCGCTGGAGAACTGTGTCGCCCACAACGGATCGCTTATTCCGATCCCCGGCCGCGACATCATGATCCAGGGCTGGTACCAGGGCGGTATCTCGCTGATCGACTGGACCGACCCCACCAATCCGGTCGAGATCGGGTTCCACGACCGTGGCCCGTCGAACGCCACCAGCCAGGGGCCCGGCGGCAGCTGGTCCGTCTACTGGTACAACGGCGTGATCGTCAACTCGGAGATCGCGCGTGGGATGGACATCTTCGAGCTGGTGCCCAGCGATGTCCTCACCCGGAATGAAATCGACGCGGCGAATTCGGTCGTCCTCACCCAGCTCAACTCGCAGGGCCAGCCCATCTTCGAATGGCCGGCGACTTTTGCGCTGGCCAGGGCGTACCTTGACCAGTTGGAGCGCTGGCACGGCATGACGGCCCCACAGATCGCCTCGGCGCGCGCGGCGCTGGCCGCCGCCGAGAGCGCATCAGGGTCGGCACGGCGCGACGCGCTACGGTCCCTGTCCGCGACGCTCGACGGGCAGGCATCCGGCGCGAGCGACCCCGCCAAGGTTGCAAAACTGATTGACGCGGTTCAGCGACTGGCCGACGCCGGATAGGAGTATGGTGCACATGAAGAGCAGACAGGATGCCCACCCGGTGACCCACCCCGGCAGACCCTGGTCGCCCCTCATCGTCCTGATCCTGGCGGGTTCCTTGCAAGCGTGTGCCGCTGGACCCGGCGCCTCACCCGGATCCCCGACGCCGGCTGGTGCGGCGGCGGCGACCACCACTGCTGCCGAGCCGGACCCTCCCCCCAGCCGTCCCGACGCCGCCAGGATCGCGGAACTCGAGGCAATCTATCAGCAGCGAGCCGAAGAGGTGCTGCGGCACTATCACGAAGGCGACGTCCACTTCATGACCGGGATGATCGGACACCACGCCCAGGCGCTGCTCATGTGCGGTTTCGCGCCCGGAAACGACGCCAGCGCCAACATGCAGACGATGTGCGAGCGTATCATCAGCTCGCAGCAGGACGAGATCAACCTGATGCAGCGAT
The DNA here is from genome assembly GCA_965116905.1 of Longimicrobiales bacterium. Classification (GTDB taxonomy): domain Bacteria; phylum Gemmatimonadota; class Gemmatimonadetes; order Longimicrobiales; family Gaopeijiaceae; genus Bin94. The sequence goes on from OZ220732.1 coordinate 352,576, forward strand.
GGTTGCGTGATCGCGGCCTCGAGGTCCCCGAAGTCCACATCGCCGATGGCGAACTGATGATCCACGGGCCCGAACACGCGCACCACATGCCCGGAATGCTGTCCCCGGAGCAGGTGGACGACCTGCGCAACGCGCGCGGACAGGACTTCGATCGCCTCTTCCTCGTGTACATGATCCAGCACCACGAGGGTGCGGTGACCATGGTGGACGACTTGTTCGCCACCGATGGCGCCGCCCAGGGTGACGACCTGATCTTCAGGCTCGCTTCAGATATACAGGCCGACCAGACCTCCGAGATAAGACGCATGGAATTGATGCTGGAAGCGATGACCCCGGGTGGGTCCAACGGCTGACAGGAGATACTCCGACGGCATCCCACACTGTTTCAGGAAGAAGTCAAAATGACGCCGACCGACGCCGCGAACGACCGTTCGCCAACCCTTCTTCGCCTTGCGGCGCTTTTTCCCCTGGCGGCCCTCCTGGCCATGCTCCCGGGGTGCGCTTCGCAACCCATGCAGGACGCCCCGGCGCCGGCGGGTGAACCCGATGCACCCCCGCCGCTGAGCGACGCCCCGCAGGCCACGTTCGCGCATCCCCCCGGCCTGATGGTCAACGCGCCCGATCCCGACCCCCGCGTCGGATTGGCGCCCGGGCTGTTCGATGCCGAAGAGGCGATCTGGAACATGCGCATGCTGTCGACCACGCCTCCCGAGCGCCCGTTCGTGGGCTCCACCAACTCCGACCTCGCCTTCACCGGCGACTATGCGATTCAGGGCAACTATGACGGCATACAGGTCTGGGACATCTCCGACCCGCGCAATCCGGTGTCGGTCATCACCTACAGTTGCCCGGCTTCGCAGAGCGACGTGTCGGTCTACAACAACCTGATGTTCGTTTCGGGTGAAGGGCTCGCCGGGCGGCTGGACTGCGGTGATCAGGGCATCGAGGAGGCGGTGAGCCACCACCGGCTGCGCGGCATCCGCATCTTCGACATCTCCGACATCGCGAATCCGGAATACGTCGCCAACGTGCAGACCTGCCGGGGCTCGCACACGCACACGGTCCTCAAGCACCCCGGTGACGACGACAACGTCTACATCTACGTGTCCGGTTCGGCAGGGGTGCGTCCGCCCGAGGAGCTCGCCGGATGCTCGGGCCTGTCGCCCGACGAGGACCCCAATTCGGCCCTCTTCCGGATCGAGGTGATCCGCGTCCCGCTCGACGACCCGCAATCGGCCGAAATTGCAAGTTCGCCACGGATCTTCCATGACCTGGTCGCGCCGCCAAGGCACGGACTGTCACCGGCAGACTACGAGGAGCTCGATGCAGCGCGTGCAAGAGGCGACCTCATCGGCTACCGCCGGGGCCAGCCCAGGGTGCTCCCGGATCGGATGGTCCGACCCATGCTGGACAGCGTGGTGGCCGCACGCGGAGGCACCGGCGAGCCCACCGCGGCAGACCGGGCGGCATTGCAGGCCGCGCTCGACGAGCAGGGCCGCATGCAGGCCGAGCAGGCAGAACAACAGGCCGACGAACCTCGTCCGGGCCCCACGCAGTGCCACGACATCACCGTCTACCCCGCGATCGGCCTCGCCGGCGGCGCCTGCGGCGGGTACGGGCTGCTGCTCGACATCACCGACCCCGCAAACCCCATACGCCTGGCGGCCGTCGCCGACTCGAACTTTTCCCTGTGGCATTCGGCGACTTTCAACAACGACGGCACCACGATCATGTTCACCGACGAGTGGGGCGGCGGCGGCCAGCCCAAGTGCCGCGCCTCCGACCCGAAGGAGTGGGGCGCCAACGCGACCTTCACCATCGAAGACGGCGACATGATCTTCCAGGCCTACTACAAGCTGCCGGCGCCGCAGAGTTCACTGGAGAACTGTGTCGCCCATAACGGATCGCTCATCCCGATCCCGGGGCGGGACATCATGATCCAGGGCTGGTATCAGGGCGGGATCTCGCTGATCGACTGGACCGACCCGGCCAACCCGGTCGAGATCGGCTTCCACGACCGCGGCCCGTCCGACGGCACCCGCCAGGGGTCCGGCGGCAGCTGGTCGGTCTACTGGTACAACGGCGTCATCGTCAATTCCGAGATTTCACGCGGCCTGGACATCTTCGAACTTGTGCCGAGCGAGTCGCTCACGCAGAACGAGATCGACGCCGCCAACTCCGTCGTGCTGACCCAGCTCAACTCGCAGGGCCAGCCGATCTTCGAGTGGCCGGCCACCTTTGCGCTGGCGCGCGCGTATCTGGACCAGCTGGAGCGCTGGCACGGGATGACGGCATCGCAGATCGCGGCGGCACGTGACGCGTTGTCGCGAGCCGAGGGCATGTCGGGAAGTGCCCGCACAGAGGCTCTGCGCTCGCTGGCTGCGGAACTCGACGCGCAGGCAGGCGGAGCCGCGGACCGGGACAGGGCTGCGACGCTGGCGGACGCGGTCCGGCGCCTGGCAGAGGGAGGCTAGCCCGCTAGCGGGTACCCAGCGAGACGCCGACCCGGTACGTCAACAGGTTGGCGTCGCTGACGACGGGATTGGCCCGCCAGCCACCACGCGGGAGCTGGTGCAGGTTTTGGGCGCCGTCGGTCAGGTACTCGGTCAGCCCGTTGTGCTGATAGTGCGCCGTGAGGTCGAGCGAAATCGGTTTCTCGCCCTCGCGCAGCGACACGGACAGGCCTGCGCCCGCGGCGAGCGCCAGGCTGAAGTCGTCGAAGTTGGTTGTGGACGCGAACGGCTCGTCGTAACTGTCCCCGCTGACGCTGGTCTCGGTGACGAAGTACGAGAAACCCGCCGTGCCGAAGAAGTACGGCCGGAGCGGACCGCTCCCCAGGTAGACCTGCGGACCCACACCCAGGGCGAAGATCGAGTTGGTCGTCGAAACGTCGACATCCACAAACGGGACCGTGGGGCTCAGCGAGGTCCGGTAGGACTCGTGCCCGTATACCACGAACGACCCTTCCACGCGGATGGCCGCAAGACCCCGCTCGTCCAGGAACAGCAGCCCGGCCAGTCCGGTGCCCCCACCCAGGTTCACATGGTTTCCGAACTCTCCGACGGGCACCGCGAGGGCGCCATGGAAATGGAACTCGGCCCTGAGCGGCTCCGGGCCACCCGCGAACTGCGCGTCGTTCCGCTGGCCTGCCGCGCCGCCGGGCGACACGGCCCCCGCCAGCACGACGGCTCCCGCCAGTGCAATCGTCTTCGCTGTCATCGTCGCCGCCTTCCCGCTAATCGCTCACTCCCCTGCCCCGCGCGTCCCTGTCGCGCCGGTCGAGCACCGCTCCCGGCAGGGCCCCGGTAGCTTCCCCGCCGTCGACCGTGAACCGGCCGTTCACGAGTACGAATTCGATACCCGTCGGGTAGAGGTCCGGTTCCATGATGGTCGCCGGCGAGGTGATGTCGTCGTAGTCGAAAACCACGATGTCGGCCTTGTAGCCTTCCCGCAGGTACCCGCGGTCGCCGAGCCCGATGATCTGCGCCGCCAGCCCGGTCGACGACCGGATCGCAAACGGCAGCGTGATCACGCCGCGCTCCTTCACGTAGTGGGAGATCTTGCGCGCGAACGCCCCGTACGAGCGGGGGTGCTGCCCCGGCCGCGTCCAGAGCGAGACCGAGCCGTCGGTGGAGGTCGCCGTGTACTCCTGGCGCATGTAGTTCTCGACATCGAAGCGGTGGCCTGCCACGGGCCGGAAGCGCACGCCCGCTGGCGCGAGTTCGGTCGATTCGAGGGCAAAATGAACGAGTTGTTCAAAGGGCGACCGCCCTGATTCGGCGGCGATCTCCGCGAGGTGCCGGCCCACCGTTTGGGGAAAGTCGGGTGCGGAGACGACGATGTGCCTGTCCGCGCCACCCTGCAGGCGCAGAATGTACTCCGTGTCCCGCTCCAGATCGGCCGCGGCGGCGGGATCGGCCAGATTGGCGCGCAGATTGCCCTTCGGGTCGCTCATCAGCTCCGGGTCGCGCCAGAGCGGCGCGTCGAGCCCGCCGCTGCGATCGGTCCCGGGAGGCGCGTAGCCCCAATCCGGCAGCACGTCGACGGGCCCGCCGCCGAAGGTCTCGTACGGGTACTGGTCCAGGTAGACGTCCACCCCGTCGCGCCGCGCGGCCTCGATCATGAGGACATCCGTCTGCGAATGACCCCAGGTGTCGGTCCCCTTGGCCTTGATGTGCGTTCCCACCACCCGGATTCCGGCCGCCCGGCCGATCTCGATCGTCTCGCGCATCCCCTCGGTGCCGGTGAGCGGCTGCCCGTCCACGATCGAGGGAATCTGCCAGAGCGGCAGCGGGGACTGGCTTCGCTGGTGCGAGTAGTAGAACCCGTCGTAGGGCGCGACTTCCTTCGCCAGCGCGATCAGTTCCTCGGTGGTGCTGAATCGGCCGGGCCGGTACTCGGGTCCGGCGCCGAGCCCCCATGCTCCGGCTTCCATTCCGGCGCGCACGAGTTCCGCCATCCGCGCGATCTCGTCGGCCGTCGCGGAGCGTTCGTAGTCATCCCCCATGACCAGCCCCCGCACGGTACCGTGTCCGACCATCGGCACCACATTCGTGGCCACGCCCGGGGTACGGTAGGCCTCCATCTCGGCCGGGATCGGCCACACCGGATTGCGCCCGTCCGGGCCGAATACCGAGGTGGTGATCCCCTGCATGACCAGGTTGTGCGCGCGGCGGCCCTCGACGTTGTCGGACGCGAAGGCGCGGTCGGCGTGGGAGTGCATGTCGATGAAGCCGGGCACGACGTACTTGCTGGCGGCGTCGATCACGCGCACGGCGGTGGCGTTCGGCAACCGTCCGATGGCGACGATCCGGTCGCCGTTGATGCCCACGTCCGCCGTAAACGCGGGGCTCCCCGACCCGTCGAGGACCATGCCGCCCCGGATGAGGAGGTCGAACTGCTGGGCGGATGCGGCGGCGGGAAAAGCGAGGGTGATGGCGGCGAGGGCGGCGGCGGCGGCGAGGAGCGCGGCCGAGCGAGTGATTTGGCGCATGATGTCTACCATAGGACGGGTGCGGGATAGCGGGCGATGATTTCGTCGGGGGTCACGATGGTCATTCCGTACAGGATGGCCTGGGAGACGAGTCCGCGATCGAAGGGATCGCTGTGGAGGGGTGGAAGACGATGATCGTGCGCGGCGGCCCGCTCGTCAAAGGGAAGGGCTTCGAGGCCGAGCCATCCGCTCAAGCGCCCACCGCGCGTGCTCGCGCACCAGTTCCGAGCGGTCGCGGGCCGCTCGCTCCAACACCGGGACGGCCGCTTCCGAGCCCGAGTTGCCGAGAGCCACGCAGACATTCCGCAGCAGGCCGTTGCGACGGGCGCGCGAGACCGGCGAGTCCCGGAACTCTCGCATGAACGCCTTGCCGGACATGTCCAGCAGCCGCGCGGCGAGGTCGATCAGCGATACGCCGTCCAGGCCGTCGCGCGGTGCGTAGGCGGGCTCGGCGGCGGGCCCCGAGAACTTCTCGTTCCAGGGACACACTTCCTGACAGATGTCGCAGCCGAACACGCGGTTGCCGATCGCGGAACGCAGTTCCTCGGGGATGGGGCCCTTCAGTTCGATCGTCAGGTACGAAATGCAGAGACGCGCGTCCATCACCGGCGCACCCCGCTCGTCGCGCCCGAGGAGGGCGCCGGTCGGGCAGGCGTCGAGACAGCGCTGGCACGTGCCGCAGTGGTCCTCGCGGAAGGGGGCGCTGGGTTCCAGCGGCAGATCGGTGAGCAGGACGCCCAGGAAGAAGTACGAGCCCCGGCGCGGGTGGATGAGCATCGTGTTCTTCCCGAACCATCCCAGCCCGGCGCGCGCGGCGAGTTCCCGTTCCAGAAGCGGTCCCGTGTCGACGTAGGCGCGGTGCCGGACGGGACGCCCCGCGAGGTGTTCGAGGCGGTCCGCGAGGGCTTCCAGCTTGTCGCCGACGACGTGGTGGTAATCGCGGCCGCGTGCATAGCGGGCGACGATCGCGCGGGCGGGGTCGCCGTGGGGGGTGGCGGGCTCGCCGCCGGGTGGGGTGGCGGGTTCGCCGCCGCCGTACGAGTGGGCAACCACGAGTGCGCTGCGGAAGCCGGGCAGGGTGCGGTCGAGATCGGATCGGCGACTCACCGCGTCGGTGCGGGCAAGGTAGGCCATCTCGCCGTGTAGCCCCGAGTCGACCCATGCCCGGAAGTGAGCCATGTGATCGCTGTCGCCCCGGGTGAGGACGCCGGCCATGTCAAAGCCGATGGCGCGGGCCTCGGCGACGGCGTGTGCAGTGTCCAGGGTCATGCTACCATAGTTCGTCGGTTCGGTCCCCAACCGCCACATCGGCGAGTGGGCGAGCGACCCCATCCCCAGCCCGAAGGAGAGACGTTGCAGCTTGCTTCCGGGTCCCGGGCGCCTCGTTGCGTTGCGGCGTCACGTTGCGCTGGGGCGTCACGTTGCTTCGCGGCGTCTCGTTGCGTTGCGGCATCCGCCTGGGTCCTCGCCCTGGTCTTCTCCTCCGCGTGCGATGCATTCTCGCGCGAATACGACATCTGGGTGGACACGCTATCGACCGGGCTTGTCCGCGTTTACAACCGGGATCTCCTCAGGTCCAGCCCGGAGCCCGATTTTGTGCTGGTCGAGGAACTGCGGCTGGGGCAGGCGTCCGGCCCCACCGGCAGCGAGGGACCTGAAGCCTTCGGCAACGTCGTCGGATTGGCGTTGGACGATGTCGGCAGGATCTACGTCGCGGAAGAGGCAGCTCAGGAAATCCGGGTCTTCGATCCACAAGGGGACTTCCTGCGGCGTTTCGGCCGCCGGGGGGACGCTCCCGGCGAGTTCCAGGGTCTGCGCGGAGTCGTATGGCACCCCTCCGGAGTCCTCCTGGCCATGGACATCGGCGCGCGGCGAATCACCGCCTTCGACTCTCTCGGGACGGTTCTTGCGACCACCAGACACCACGAAGGGACCGGCAGCCTCGGTTCGGCCTGGCGGGCCGATGTCGATACGCTCGGCTTCCTCTACGAACAGGATCGGGATTCGCCGTCCTGGGCGCGGCGCGTATTCAAACACCGGCTCATGGGCGACTTCACGCTGGCTGCGGTGGACACGATCTTGCTCGCCCGGCGGGGACCCCACTTCGATTCGATCCCGACCAACTGGCAGCCGCTGTGGTCGGCGGACCCCGACGGGAGCATGTGGCACGGCAACACCAACCGGTTCCGGTTCCTGAAGGTCACCGCCGGGCGCGATACAGTCCTGGCCGTGGAGCTGCGCCGCCCGACGCCCCGGCTCGCGGGCCGTGAGAGGGACAGCCTCGGCGCGGCATGGGGGCTGCCGTCGAACGCGCTCCCCAGATACAAGGCGGTTCTGACATCCTTCCACGTCGCGCAGGACGGAAGAATCTGGGTATGGAACCCGTACGTGAGCCAGACGTGGGGCAGGTGGGAAGTATTCGACGGCAACGGCTACCACCTGGGTCAGGCGGCTACGCCCGCATTGCTGGCCACGGCACCATCGCCGGTATTCGGCCACGGCACGATCACGGGCGTCACCGAGGACGAAGCGGGAGTGCAGTACATCGTGCGCCTGCGCGTGGCCGGAATGGACTGAGTCGAGACAACCCCGCCCGCAGGCCCCGGATCAGTTCGCCAGAACGTCCTTCAGGTCGTCGATCCGGGAAGCCGTCACGTCCCGGAGGTCGTCGATCCGCGCGGCCGTCACGTCTCGGAAGTCCTCAACCCGGGCCGCCATGAATCCCTGCATATCGTCGAACCGCGCACCAATCTGTCGTTCGAGGCCCCTGATGTTCTCGCCAATCCGTCGGTCGACATCCCTGATGTTTTCGCCAATCCGTCGGTCGACATCCCTGATGTTCTCACCGATCGCCGCGTGTGCTTCCCGGCTCTCGGTGCGCACCAGCGCGATCTCGCCGCGGACCTCCTTGAACCGTCGGTCCATGGAGCGTTGCATATCGTCAAAACGCTTTTCCACGGACTCGAACCGCTGGTCCACGGACTCGAACCGCTTGCTCATCCAAACGGCGATGGCTGTCAGGCCAGCCAGCAGCACGACGATCTCCGCGCCCAATCCTACCCACTCAATCCCAGGCACCGTCCGTCACTCCCTCCTCCCCTGCCTCCCCGTCTCTTCCATCCGGCCGCCTCGTTCGGGCCGGCCAGGATGGAAGGTCGCACATCGGGCGGGAAACACCCATGCTTGTTTGGGACAACCCGTTGTCGGCATCGCGTACTGCAGCGAAGATGGTTGCTGCGCGCGCGTACGCAAGGGTTGCCGTGGTTGCCGTGCGCGCGTACGCAAGTCGGCGTGCGGCTCCGGGACACGCGACTCACACCGTCCACCCCCATCACACGAATGAACCTCGACCCAATCCGCGACGAATTCCCGATCCTCGGGCGTCGCAACTACCTCAATTCCTGTTCGCTGGGCGCGCTGTCGCGTCGCGCGGAGGGCCGGCTCGCGGAGTTTGTCGCCAAGTGGCATGACCTCGGGGCCTCGGCCTGGTACGAGCACTGGTGGGGCGCGCTGGGCGAGCTGCGCGGCCGCGTGGAGACGTTGTTTGGAGCTCCGGCCGGCACAGTCGCGCTGATGCCCTCCACCTCGGCGTGCCTGGCCGCGGTCTCCTCGAGCCTCGACTGGTCCAAACGCAACCGTATCGTCACGACCGAGCTGGACTTCCCCACGCTCCTGTACCAGTGGAAGGTCCGCCCGGACGCCGAGATGGTGGTGCTGGAGAGTCACGACGGGGTGCACATCGACCCGCAGCAGTACGCGGACGCGGTGGACGACCGCACGCTCGCGATCGCGACCAGCCACGTCTTCTTCACGACCGGCGCGGTGCAGGACCTGGCGGCCATCGCCGAAATCGCGCGGCGCACGGGCGCGTACAGCCTGATCGACGGCTACCAGGGAGCGGGCCAGGTGCCGATCGACCTCCCCGCGACGGGAGTCGACTTCCATACCTCGGGGCCGCTCAAGTGGCTCTGCGGAGGGCCTGGCCTGGCCTACCTGTACGTCCGCGACGACCTGATCCCCAACCTCGAACCCACCATCACCAGCTGGTTCGCCACCGAAGACCAGTTCCTCTTCAACCCCGGCGACTTTCGCTACCACGGGGACGCGCGGCGCTTCGAGCTGGGGACTCCGGCGCTGGCCACGGTGCACACGGCGCTCGGAGGGCAGGAGATCGTCGACGAGGTCGGGATAGCGCAGATCCACAGGCAGAACGTGGCGCTTACCGAGCGGCTGGTTGAACGCTGCACGGCCGAGGGGTTTTCGCTTCGTGTGGGTGATCGGCCGGAGATGCGCTCGGCGATCGTTCTGGTGCGGCACGACGAACCCGGAGCCGCCGTTGCCCACCTCGCCGAACGGGGCATCATCGTGGACAACCGGCCCGGGGTGGTGCGCGCGAGCCCCCACTTCTACAACACACTGGACGAGGTGGACCAGTTCGCGGAGGCGCTGGCCGAGACCGTGTAGTGGCGTGCCCGAGGTTCCTGCGATTATTAGTCAGCTTCCACGCCGTTCACTGAGCCGTTCACTGAACCGGGAGATGCTCCCTTGCTATCCACGCTAGCACTCGCCGCAGCAATCCAACTGCCCGCCCAGGTGCCGGAACTGGCGCCCGGGACCCGCTACGATCCGGCCATTCCAACGCTCGAAGAGGTTGTGGGTCACGACTTCGGGGAGGTCATCACGCCGCCCGACGATGTGATCCGGTACATCGAGGCGCTGGCCGCCGCCGCGCCGGAACGCACCCACCTCATCCGCTACGCGGAGAGCTGGGAAGGTCGCCCGCTCGTCGTCCTCGTCATCGGATCACCGGAGCGCATGGCGAGGTTGGACGACGTCAAGACGGATCTGGCGCGTCTCGCCGACCCCCGCAGTCTGTCCGACGACGACGCGGAGGCCCTGCTCGCCGAGCTCCCCGTCGTCACCGCGCTCATGCACTCGATCCACGGCAACGAGATCAGTTCGAGTGGCGCGGCCATGGCGGAGGCCTATCACCTGCTGGCGGCAACCGGGGATGCCGATGTCGACCTGATCCTGTCCGAGTCGCTGGTCCTCATCGACCCCCTTGAGAACCCGGACGGACGGAACCGCTTCGTGTATCAGAACCAGATCGCGCAGGCCCGCTGGCCGGACGAGGCCGCGGTGTCGGCGGAACATGACGAACCGTGGCCGGGCGGACGGACCAATCACTACCTCTTCGACTTGAACCGGGACCTCTTCATCCAGAGCCAGCCCGAGACGCGGGGGAAGGTGGACGTGCTCCTCGAGTTTCGGCCGCAGATCGTCGCGGACCTGCACGAGATGGGCGGGGACGCCACCTACTTCTTTCCGCCCACGGCACCGCCCTCCAACCCCTGGTACGGCGAGCGGCAGATCGCGCTAATGGACGTGTTCGGGTCGGCGACCGCGGCGCGCTTCGACGAACGCGGCTTCGCGTACTTCAACCGGGAGGTCTTCGACCTCTTCTACCCCGGCTACGTCGACATGTGGCCGATGGGGTACGGCGGGCTCGGCATGACCTACGAGCAGGCAAGCGCCCGCGCGCTGAGGCTACGGCAGTCGGACGGCGACCTGCTCACCTACGGCGACGGGGTGCTGCACCACTTCACGGCGGCGATCGAGACGGCGCTGACCGCCGCCCGGAACCGCGAGAGGATCCTGCGCGACTACCTCGCGTTCCGGCGTGACGGCGTGGCCGCGGGGCAGAGCGGCCCGGCGGAGATCGTGCTCCACTCGGCGCACGACCCGGGTATGGCGGAGCGCCTCGCCATGATGCTGGTGGAAAACGGAGTCGAGGTGTTCCGCGCATCGGGGCCGGTGACGGCCGGGGACCGCACGCTGTCGGCCGGCTCCAGCTTCATCGTGCCGCTGGACCAGCCCATGCACGGGTTCATCCACAACCTGCTCGACGCCCACGTTCCCATGGCCGAAGACTTCGTGCGGCGGCAGATCGAGCGCCGCGCCAACCGTCAGTCGGATGAAATCTACGACCTGACGGCGTGGAGCCAGTCGCTGCTCTGGGACGTGGAGGCGATCGAGACCGACGCGACCGGGGCGAGGGGCGAGCCCGTGACCGCCGAGGACGCGGCCGCCCGCCCGGAAGTGCTGGGTGACGCCGCGGAAGGCGAGCCGGTGGGCGCCCTGCCGGAAGCGGTCGTCGGCTACCTGATGCCGTGGGGCACCAACGGGGCCGCCGCCGTCGTCGAGGCGTTGCGGGAAGGCATTCGCGTGCGGGCGGCGGGCGCCGAGTTCACCCTGGGCGGGCGCCGTTACGGGACCGGCACCGTAATCGTCCGTGTAGCCGAGAACGGCCCGGATCTGCGCACCAGCCTGGCACGGATCGCGGCCCGGCACAGTGCCGAAGTCGTCCCGATCGACGACGCGTACGTGCGCGAGGGCATGTCGCTGGGAAGCGGGCGGGTGCGGGGGCTGCGTGAACCACGTGTGCTGCTCGTCTACGATGCTCCCGGGCAGAGCTACTCGGTGGGTTGGGCCCGCTACGTGCTCGAGCGGCGCTACGGACAGCGCACGACAACCGTGCGGGCATCGAGCCTCGGCCGGGCGACGCTGGCCGACTACGATGTGGTCGTCTTTCCGAGCGGCAATTACGGCAGTGCCGTGGGCGGGGGAATGGTGGACCGGCTGCAGGCCTGGATGCGCGACGGCGGCACCGTGATCACGATGGCCGAGTCTTCGCGCTGGGCGTCGCGGGCGGGGCTTCTGGCCACCGAGACGGAGCGCCGGGGCGGGCGGGCCGCGGGCGATGATCCGCCCGATCCCGGGACCCCGGACCAGCCCATCGAGTACCTCGACGCGATTTCTCCCGACGACGAATCGCCCGAAGGCGTGCCGGGGGCCATTTTGCGCACCGTGCTCGACACCGAGCACTGGCTATCGGCGGGCACCGACGGCGAAATCGGCGTTCTGGTCGAGGGCTCACGCGTATTCCGCCCGATCACCCTCGACGACGGTACCAACGTGGGCCGCTATGCCGACCTCGAGAATCTCGTTCTCGGCGGGATCGTGTGGGAGGAGTCGCGGCCTCAGCTGGCCAACAAGGCCTTTCTAATCCACCAGCCCGTCGGACGCGGGCAACTCGTGGCGTTCGCGGAGGATCCGAACTACCGCGCGTATGCCGAGGCGACGCAACTGCTGTTCATGAACGCGGTGCTACTGGGACCGGGGCGTTAGTTGCCGACCCCCTCAAGGCAACACATGTGGTTGTGGGTATCACAGCCATAAACGACGCAGGGTAACCTAGGGAACGTACCTATCGTCAAGTCCGGGTGACAGTACGGATCGAGGTCGCACGGTGCCTGAGCCGAGGCATCGTCCACGATCCAGTATCCGACGGATATCGCCAGAAAGAGTGCGATGAAGCCGGCAAGGTTGATGCGCTTGATGAGTCTGTCCACGTTCTGAGCTCCTTTGGGATTACTTGAGTCGGTGCTGCGGATTGGCCATCTCAGTGTCGGGCCTTTAGTCGGTGCTTGGCGATGCGCCAAGGCGGGAAGTCCGAGTTTTGCAAGACGTACAGGTACCGGCCTCCCCCGAGAACCTTGGCGCCCTGGGGTAGCAGGACATCCTCGTAGAGTTTGGCGGCGGTGTGGCGATCGTAAACCTCCAGCCGAGTGTGAAAACCACGGAACGGAGGAACCAGCTTCGTCTCGTCCAGGCGGCCGATCGTAAATACAAGATAGTCCTCGCCCACCACATCGATTCGCGCGACGTTGTCGAAACTAGCCAGCAAGCGGGCCACCTTCGGGCCACCCTGCTCTGTCGCAAAGTAGCCCCGCGGAATATCTGGGATTTCTCGAAACGAAGGCGACGGGAGACCAATCGTGCCAACCGAATCCCCAGCGCCGTCCAAGATCGTAGCCGGGTACAACACAGATGCCATGACGAATATCGAGTCGCCCGCGACGGTAACGGGTATGTCTGTAAACGCACCCACATATGGCTTGTCGAAGACGGGAGAGCGCCACGCGCTCCATGTGACCTCTCCGTCGACCAAGCGATGGTAGAATCCGCGCTGCCTTGCCACCTCGGGACTTGTCAGGGTCTCCCCAGACAGCGGTCCCAAACCAAAGAAGACGATGTCTTCCCTGAGCGCAAAGAGGTCCCCCACCAGATAGTTCACAGCCAGCATCGTATCGGGGGTTAGGTCTCTGTCCAGGAAGGTCAGCCATGGGTTGCGGGGGCTTGCCACAACAACGTGTCCCGAGGGCATTTCGGTCACACCGACGATCTCTCGAAACTCCCAGGGGCCGCTGCCGAAGCGTCCAAATGCAGCTTCGAGTGCGCCGTCCTCCGAATAGGTGCGGACACGAGGCAGGATTCGGTCAGCGATGATGAAACCTCCATCGCGCCGCTCTACGAACACGCCGATCTCGGCAATCGAGTCGGCCGGTTGTTCGCCAAGTTCGATGACTTCCGTGAGCTGGAATACTTCGTCCATGGGAGGTGCAGGAACGCTGGGAAGCGGCTGATCGCAGGAAGCGAGCACCCCTGCTGTGACGAGCATCGAGGCAGCGACCCAAGCCCAAGGCCTATTAGCCCATGCCATTCCGAATGCCCCAAGGTGCCAATCCACCTAGGACTCCACTACCCGGAGGCCGACTGCGCCCGACTGACTCAATCCGCTACCCGCAGCCTGTACTTCGCGATCCGCCACGGCGGGATGTCCGGGTTCTGTAGCACGTACAGGTACCGGCCCCCGCCGAGCACCTTGACGCCGTCGGGCAGTGGCACGTCCTCGTAGAGCTTGGTGCCGGTATGGCGGTCGTAGACTTCGAGTCGGGTGTGGACCACCCTGAAGGGAAAGAGCGGCTTCGTTTCGTCAAGCTGACCCACCGTGAAGACCAGGTGGTTACCGGCGACCACATCAATGCGACGAACAAGGTCGAACGTGCCTAGTAGATCGCTGAAATCCTGTCCTCCCGGCGAAGTGGTGGAATACGCACCCGGCTCAATCTCCGGAACCCTGCGGAATGAATGTGATGGCGTCCCAATCGTGCCCACCGAATCCCCAGCTCCGTTCAGAATCGTGGCAGGGTAGAGCAACTGAGCCATGGCGAAGATCGAGTCCCCGGCCACGGCGCCTACCACATCCCCGAATCCCTGCCAGTAGGGCTTTCCAAAGATCGGCGTCGTCCAAGTCGTCCACGCAACACCCCCGTCGACCAACCGGTGAAAGTAGCCGTTCTGTAACGCCACGTCGTGTATCGACCGAGCCTGGCCGATGCCGTAGAAGACAATGTCCGGCCCGAAGGGAAAAACCTGAAAAATCCAGTTATCGCCGATTCCCACCAGAGTATCCGGACTCAGGTCGCTGTTCAGATAGGTGAGCCATCGGTTGCGCGGACTCGATACGACAATTCGCCCGGAAGCTGTCTCCGCTACACCGCTGATACGTTGCAGTTCCCAGGGGCCGTCTCCGAAGCGTCCGAATGCGGCTTCCAGGGACCCGTCATCCGTGTACGTGCGCACGCGAGGCAGGATCCAGTCGCTGATGACGAAGCCGCCGTGCTGTCGCTCGACGAAGACACCGACCTCGGCGATCGAGTCGGCCGGATCTTCGCCCAATACGACCACCTCTGCGAACTCGAAGACCTCGGAGAAGGATGGGGAGGCAACGGCCCTCGGCGGCTGATCACAGGAAGCGAGCGAAACGCTCGTGCTGACAACCAGAGCCGACACTACAGATCGGGATTGCATCACTAGCTGGCTTCCACCGAGGCCACGACAAGCCCCGCTAGAACATCGCCTTTCGAGACTCACAGCAAGGCAGTGTAAAGGCAGTGTACTAGCGGCGCGCGGCCGGCGCCACAACAGCCTAATTGCTGATCCCGTCCAAACAACAGGTCTGATGACGGGTGTCACAGTCATTCGTGAGGCAGGCATAGTGCCCGACGCTTCCTGGCGTATCCTCATGACATTCCGGCGTGTCCCCACACCACGGCCACTGCGCCGACGCCCCCTGCACCGTGCCGTACCCCACCGTGATCGCGACCACGAGCGCGGCCACACCCACAGCCTGGAAGAACTTGATGAACCGGTAACCGGTCCATTGTCGATCCCCTTTCGGATCTAAGGTTGATTGCGGACGAGTTGACTGGGGAGCACCCCGCGCAGGGCGCCCACCTGGGCATCGAAGCTCCAGCCGCACTCCGAGCTCCCGGATCTGGCATCGGCGAGCAAAACGATTCCACTGCCGTCAACCAGCAACTTCGTATTGGAAAGCAGCGGGCCAACGGCCGCTACCAGTTCCTCTTTCGACATCGATACGATCTCTGTGTCGCGTAGCGCACGCCGGGCCATGGCCGGCACCTCTCCACTGCCGGCAATGATCAAACGCCGACGCAGACCGCGGTCGGCGCCGAGTGCGTTCCAAGGCCCAAAACCCTCGTTCAGGCACTGCGGACAGAGTCCGGGATCGACAATCCACAGGAGGTGGGCTTCGGCAGTCCGCTGCGTTCCGGACGCCAGCGATGGCGATAGACCGAGGAGTGTCAGCGGGACTCGACTGCCGACCAGGCGGTCGTGGACGGCGGTCCGGGAAGCCATCGCACTCTGGCCGGCCAGACTGGCGCGCAACTCGCTGTTGATGCCGGTGGCGCGTACAACGAAGACCGACGCCGCCAGGAGAAGCGATGCGGTCGCCATGGTCGCGACCCTGCGACTTCCCAGATTCCCGATCACGCTGGACCCTTTCGGTTGGTGGTATCCCTAGTCTCTGCGCCTGTGAGCAGCCGCCATAATCGCAAGTGGGCGTCTGGACGACGGGAAGAATAGTCACTCGCTAGCCGTTCTCCTATGTCGTTTCACGGTCCAGCGTTGTTGTCTCCCATGCTTTCTTTTCCAACGGGCGTGCCCCGCAGCTTCGGAGTGGTGAGAAAAACGGCCCTCACCGCCTCCCGGGCCCAGAAAGAGACGGGCATCACCGGAAGCTGGACAGGTGTCTTGCCCACGAGCGTCACCGTGAAACGATGCCATCCCGCCCGGTCGCTGAAGCCCAGACGCCACGCGATTTGGGTGATTCCAACCCCGGCGTTCCGAAGGGCCACCCCATGGCTGAGCCGGATCCACCGCAGCCCGAGGGACATCGAAAATCCTTGTCTCAGCGCCGTATCGGACAGGTACTCGGGGCTGCAATCGAGGATCTTCGCCACATCTGCGACGGTTCGAACATAGGCTCCGTTGGCCGTTGCCCCGCCACCGGGGAGTCCATGTATGCTGACACCTCCGTGGTTCTTCCGGTCCCCAGAGGAAAGACCCGGGATGCCATCGACGTCCTGGAGCGCCGCAACTCGCAGGGCGGCACCCAACATCGGCGGTCCAGGGCACGCGTTGAGGAAGGGTTGGATTTCGGTTGTGTAGTCCGGTTCTGGATGGTCCATGGCCTCGCTGCAGTTGGGGTTCAGAAGTTCCTCCGGCTTCGGGCGTTGGCGCGCTTCCAACTCGCCACGCCACCCTTCTTAACGCTGCGGCAGCCCAGGAGATACTGTCATTTGCCGACAGGCACTCCTCTCCGCGTCCATGGGCTTTCGCTGGGCCGAGGGGGCTGGGCAGGCCTGCAAGGCCTCCGAGGTCTTCGGTCTGGACCGGGAGCCACGCTCCCGGAAGCAGAACACGCCCTGTCTACTCACCAGTTCTTAGCTCGCGAATGTGCAATCACACCCCGCCGAGCGGGCACTGAGTGCGAGCCGAGCTAAAGTGGCGGGATAGGCTACCGCCGGGCGCCCCGATTCAATCCGCTACCCGCAGCCGGTATTTCGCGATCCGCCACGGCGGGATGTCCGGGTTCTGGAGGACGTACAGGTAGCGTCCACCGCCAATCACCTTGACGCCGCCGGAAAGTAGCACGTCGTCGTAGAGCTTGGTGCCGGTGTGGCGGTCGTAGACCTCGAGTCGGGTATGGAGCACCCTGAAGGGATAGAACGGCTTCGTTTCGTCATGCTGACCCAGTGTGAAGACCAGGTGGCTACCGGCGACCACATCGATGCGAGAGACAAGGTCGAACGTGCCCAGCACATCGCTGGCATCCTGACCTCTGGGAGACGTAGTAGCGTACGCACCAAACTCAATCTCTGGGATTCTGCGGAACGAGGGTGATGGTGCGCCAATCGTACCCACCGAGTCACCGGCTCCGTTCAGAATCGTCGCAGGGTAGAGCAGCTTGGCCATGGCAAAGATCGAATCACCGGCCACTGCCCCAGTCACATCTCCGAAATTGTGCCAATACGGCATCCCGAAGATCGGCGTAGTCCAACTCGTCCACGCTACATTTCCGTCGACCAGCCGGTGAAAGTACCCGTCCTGCATGGCCACGTCGTGAATCGTCCCCGCCGGCCCGATTCCATAGAAGACTATGTCCGGTCCGAAAGGGAACATCTGCAAGACGGCATTGCCGCCGATTCCCACCATAGTATCTGGACTCAGGTCGCTGTTCAGGTAGGTCAGCCACCGATTGCGTGGGCTCGCTACGACGATCTGCCCGGAAGCTGTCTCCGCGACACTGCTGATTCGTTGCAGTTCCCAGGGGCCGTCTCCGAACCGTCCGAATGCGGCTCGCAGCGAGCCGTCCTCCGCGTACGTTCGCACGCGGGGCAGGATCCAGTCGCTGATGACGAAGCCGCCGTGCTGCCGCTCGACGAAGACACCGACCTCGGCGATCGAATCGGCCGGGGCTTCGCCGAGTTCGATGACCTCCACGAGTTCGAAGACCTCGAGGAAGGGCGGGGAGGCGACGGTTTGCGGGGGTCGGCCGCAGGAGGCGAGGGCCAGAATCTGGCTCGCACCGGCGATTGTGGCCATCCAGGGGCCGGATACGGATCGGATCAACTGACTGGTCTCCCGTTGCAGCCTGCAATCCATGAGAGTGTACTCGGAGCGTTCGCCTCCCTCCTAATATTCTAGTTGTTGATCCTACTGGACAACAGTGCCGACACCGGCTGTGGCGGTGCTGGGTCCGGGCAGGGACGAGGACACCGCCGGGCGCCTCGAGTCAATCCGCCGCCCGCAGCCGGTATTTCGCGATCCGCCACGGCGGGATGTCCGGGTTCTGGAGCACGTACAGATACCGGCCGCCGCCGATCACCTTGACGCCGTCGGGCAGTGGCACGTCCTCGTAGAGCTTGGTGCCGGTATGGCGGTCGTAGACTTCGAGTCGGGTGTGGAGAACTCGGAAGGGCGGATAGGGCATTGCCTCGTCGAGTGTGCCCAGGGTGAACACCATGTAGTCGCTCTCAACGACGTCAATTCGCGGCACCAGGTCGAACGCGCCCACCAAATCTCCGAAGTCCTGCCCCTGGGGTGAGAATGAGGCATAAGCGCCCGGCTCGATCTCGGGAATCTGACGAAACGAAGATGAAGGAGTCCCGATCGTCCCGACCGAGTCGCCTGATGCGTCGATGACGGTTGCCGGATACAGCAACGCGGTCATGATGAACAGTGAATCGCCTGCGGTCGCCACACCGCTGGTTCCCCCGGTCAGGCCGCCCCAGTAGGGCTTGTCAACCAAGGGGTTCTGCCAACTGCTCCATACGACGCCGCCATCCACATAGCCGTGGTAGTGCCCGTTATCGTCCGCCCGTCCCTCCGCAAGAAAGTCCTCCCCGACAGCCTCCAGCACGAGATCCGATCCAAACGAGAAAACGTTGAACACCACGTACCCATCAAGCGGGACTATCGTGTCGCGTGCGAGTTCACTGGTCAGGTAGGCCAATCCGGGATTCCGCCAGCTGACCACCACGATTCTCCCCGAGCGTGTCTCCGCCACGCCATCGATCCGTCGAAACTCCCACGGGCCATCGCCGAAACGCCCGAATCCGCCTTCCAGGCTGCCATCCTCAGCATACGTCCGCACCCGCGGGAGAAACCGGTCGCCGATGATGAAACCGCCCTCTCGCCGCTCGACGAGCACACCGATCTCGGCGATCGAATCGGCCGGATCCTCCCCGAGTTCGATGACTTCAACGAGTTCGAAGACCTCGGGAAACGGCGGGGAGACCACGGTCTGCGGGGGTCGATCGCAGGACGCGAGAACCAGCATCGGGCTCGCACTGGCGATCATCGCCATCCAGAGGCCGGATACGGATCGGATCACTGGCTTGTCTCCGATGGCAGTCTGCAGAATCGCTGGGCATGTCGCATTTCGACGCTGGGTATCTCCGGGAATACTCGGAGCGTCCGTCCGCAACTCGTCAATGATCTACCGTGATCTTTCGATACCATGCCCGAAGCCTGGACACCCCCACGACACTGCCGACAACCCAGATCGCACCCGCAACCACGAACCCGGCAGCCATCCCCACCGGGCCAAAGACGCCGACCAAAATGGCGACAAGGATCAGCGCCGCAGTAGGCAAGGCGTACCGGCCGGCCAGCTTCCAGCCTTCCCACAATTGGTCGTTTGTCATCCGAGAATCCCGGCGCCCGCGCCCGGTTCCGCCCTCAACTCACCGGCCGCGGCCGCTTCTTCAGCACGAACAGGCCCTCCTGCATGCTGGTCACGATCACGGTGCCGCTCTCGAAGTACGGGTAGTTGCTCCACGCGCCGCCGAAGCCGGGGCCCTCCTTGTACGGTGCCGTATCGAACGCGGCGACCTCGCGAGGGTTCTCGGGGTCGGAGATGTCGAGCACGTGCAGGCCGTAGAGGTAGTTGGCCTGGTACATGAGGTCGTCCTTGATGTACAGGTTGTGGGCGCTGGCGGGCTGCGAACCCATGAACTCCCTGATGAGGACCGGGTCCTCGATATCGCTGAGGTCCCAGATCAGGGTGCGGGTGGTCTCGACGTTGCCCGCGATGACGTCGGCCTCGTCGTCCTGGAAGAAGTAGCGATGGTCGGGGGTGAGCCAGCCCTGGTGGATGTAGGCCGGGTTCGGCGAGGAGCCGCTCGCCACCTCGACCGGGTTGTCCTTGTCGGTGACGTCGGTGATCTGGAAGACGCGGCCGTTCGAGTTCAGGCAGAGTTCGCGCCCGCTGTAGCGTTCGTCGGGGCCGTCGTAGACCACGCACTGCGAATCGTGGATCCCGTCCGAGGAGCCGCAGCCCGCGAACTGGGGATTCTTGGGATCCTGGATGTTGATCATGTGCAGACCGCCGCCGCACGCCTCGCCGCCGCTCCCGCTGCCCACCGCGTAGGCGAAGCCGGTCTCTTCGTTGATGACGATGTTGTGCGAGCTCGCGATCTCGGTGTAGTGCACATCGGGCTCGAAGAGCGCAGGCATGTCCGCGGGCGAGATGTCGCGCAGCCGCGTAAGGTCGAAGACCTGCATGCCGTGCTCCCCCGCCCCGTCGGCCACGATGAAGGCGTGATCCATGTACGTCTTGATGTCGCGCCATAGCTGCGACGGCGGGGTGTCGGGCGTCTTGGGCAGGTCGCCCACCAGCACGGGGTTGGTCGGATCGGTGACGTCGATGAAGGACGTGCCGTCGTTGCGTCCCACCAGCGCATACTCTCGTCCCGTTTCGGGGTCGGTCCAGCCCCAGTTGTCGTTGGCGCGCACGCCGCGCGCGCGGTCTTCGGCCCTGAGCAGCGAGGCCGGGATGTATGCGAGCAGTTCGACCTCTTCGCAGTCGAAGGGACCCACCTGGCCATCGGTGCAGCGGCGCTCCTCGCCCACCATCGCTCCCATGGCGTCGGGCGCGCTGACGAGCATGCCCGCGTCGTCCCAGCCGTCGCCGTCTCGTGCGAAGACGTGGACCGAGCCCGCCTGGTGGTGCATGCCGGGCGCACCGACGGCCACGACCCCGGCGTCCGCGACGACCAGGCCGCCGAAACGGTCGCTCTCGACGGTCTCCGCGCTGGGAAGCTGGATACGGCGCGGGGCGGTGGGCAGCGAGCCGTCCGCCGCGGCTGCGTACACGAAGACCGAGCCGGTCTCGTAGCCGCGCGTGGTGGGCGCGCCGACCCACACGTCGTTTCCGGCGAAGGCCACGGCCGCGCCGAAGCGGTCGCCGCTCTCGCCGTCCGCGAATGTGAGCCGTCCGTCGCCGGGGACCCACCGGGCGAGGTCGGCGCTCCAGGAATGCGCGTAGACGGCGCCACGACTGTCGTCCGTTCCCGGCGCTCCGATCAGCACCCTTTCACCCGAGGCCGCGAGGGCCGACCCGTAGTTCGCGTTGGCCTCGGGCGCCGCGTCGAGGGCGCCGACCTCTTCCCAACCCCCTGCCCCAAGGCGGTAATGATACACGCGGCCTGCGGCTTCGAGGCCTTCCAGATCGCTGGTGGGGGCGTCCCACCGGTGTGCGCCGATCAGCGCGCCGTGGGTGGTCATGACGATCGCCGAGCCGAATCCGTCGCCGCTGGTGCCATCGCCGGGCTGGAGGACTCCGCGCTGCACCCAGTCGCCCGATGCGTCGCGCTGGTATGTGTAGACGGCACCCTGGGCCGGAGCTTCGGCGGCCTGGTTGGGCCCGCGGCGGGGGGCCGGAGCGGTGCCGGGCACCCCGACCAGGAGCCAGTCGCCGTCCGCGGCCAGGCTGAGGCCGAAGTCGGTGCCGCAGAGTCCGTCGAAGCGGCACTCCGGAGACTGTCCGGCGATCTCCTCGTCGTCGATCGTGCCCGCGGCCGCCCATGCACCGCCTTCGCCGCGCTCGAAGACGTGTAGCGGGCCGCCGCGCTGGCCGATGAACAGCGTGTTGCCGGTCCTGGCCAGCAGCGTGCCGAAGCCGTCCGCGCGCTCGGAATCGGGGGCGCGCAGCATGGAGGCTTGCCGCCAGGTGCCGCCGGATTCGCGGTACACGTACACGGCGCCCGGCCGGAAGCTGGTCGTGGGCTCGGCGATGAGGATTTCGTCGCCGTCAATCACCACCGCGTGCCCGAAGGCGCCGGACTGGGCGGTGAGCGGCGGGGCGGCAACTGCGGCAACCGCGGCGGATGCGGCAAATACAGCGGCCACGAGGGTGTGCCCCGCCACAAGGCGGGCGGTGTGCGCGCGAATGGTGTGTGCGCAAATCATGTTCGTGTCTCCGACAAGAATTGTGAGCGTGGGTTGCTAGCGTGGACTGCTAGCATGGGTTGCTAGCATCGGTTGTCAGCGTGCGAGGATTTCGGCGGCGCGCGGGGCCATGAGCGCATTGCTGTGGCCTGCGCCGGGGACGGTGTCGAGCGCCCAGCCGAAGTCGACCCCGAGGGCAGTGGCCGCGGACCGGGCGGCGGCGTAGAAGGTATGGCCGCGGGTGAAGCGATGCGGGCCCTGAAGCATGGCCTCGGGCGTGCGGCGAAGGTTGCCGGCGGTGGTGACGGTGTCGGCATCGCCGAGCAGCACCGTGACGGGGAGTTGGAGGAAGCCGGCGAGTCCGGCGACATCGAAGCCGGAGTCGCCGAGGCCGTAGGGCCACGCCACGCTCTCGTCGGGCATGGTGTACCAGCCGGCGTTGGCCGCGACCGCGCGTTCGACGGGTGTCTCGGGCCTGGTCATCAGAAGACGGTGCACGAACTGGCTGCCCGCGGAGTGTCCGAAGATGCGGAAGGTCGTGCGCGTGCTGCCGGTGGCGGCGCGGACCGCGTCGAAGAGGTGCTCGATGGCGCTGAAGCTCCAGGCGGACTCGAGGTTGCGCGGGGCGGGTCCGGTGGCAGGGGCCGCGTCGACACCGGTGGCTGCGGCCCCGTCAACCGCGTCCGGGTCGGCGTCCGGATCCGGGGCCGCGTCCGTGTCCGGGAACACGTTCCCAAGGTTGTACCACTGGCTGCCGGGGTAGTTGTCGGCGTCGAACTCGGGCACGACGAGCAGGAAACCGTGGGCGGCGGCGTGCTCCTCCCAGTCGTCGAAGTACCGCTGGCCGGTCCTGGACGCGCCGTGCATCACGAAGACGATGGGCGTCTCGGGGGTGTAACCGTCGGGCATGTGGTAGCGCACGGTGATCGGGCGGTCGGAGTTGCCGCGGGCGTCGTGGAAGGTGAACTGGCCGGACCCGGACTGCATGGCGGGGACGCCAGGCGTGGACTCGGCCGCCGGGTTCGCGTCGCCGGCATCCCTCTCGCCGCACCCGCCGCAGGCCACCGCCAGGATCAGCACCGCCGGCAGCGATCGGATTCGTCGCTCTCTCATCCGACTTCTCCTCCTCAACTGACCGGCCTATCCCGCTTCTTCAGCACGAACAGCCCCTCCTGGAGGCTCGTTACGATCACTGTTCCGCTCTCGAAGAACGGGTACGTGCTCCATGCCCCGCTGAACCCGGGGCCCTCGTGGTGCGGCGAGGTGTCGAAGTAGCCGACCTCGCGGGGGTTCACCGGGTCGGAGATGTCGAGCACGTGCAGCCCGTAGCGGTAGTTGGCCTGATAGGCGTAGCCGTCCTTCAGGTAGAGGTTGTGGGCGCTGGCGGGCATCGACCCCATGAACTCGCGGATGAGGATGGGCTCCTCCAGGTCGGTGAGGTCCCAGATCAGGGTGCGCGTGGTTTCCACGGCGCCACGGATCACGTCGCTCTCGTCGTCCTGGTAGAAGTAACGGTGGTCGGGGGTCAGCCAGCCCTGGTGGATGTAAGCGGCATTGGGGGACGAGGCGCGGGCGACCGCGACCGGGTTGTCCTTGTCGGTCACGTCCGAGATCTCGAAGAACGCGCCGTTCGAGTTGAGGCAGAGTTCATGGCCCCGGTAGCGCCCGTCGGGGCCGTCGTAGGTGACGCACTGGGAGTCGTGGGTGCCGCGCTCGTGGGTGGCGCACCCGACGAACACCGGATTCTTCGGGTCGCGGATGTCCATCATGTGGAGGCCGCCGCCGCAGGACTCGCCGCCGCCGCGGTTGCCGACGGCGTACGCAAAGCCGCTCTCCTCGTTGATGACGATGTTGTGGGAGCTCGCGATGCCGCGGTAATGCGTGTCGGGCTCGAAGAGCGCGGGCATGTCGGCGGCGGCGACGTCGCGCAGACGGGTGAGATCGAAGACCTGCATGCCGTGCTCGCCGGCACCGTCCGCAACGATGTAGGCGTGGTCCCTGTAGGTCTTGATGTCGCGCCACAGCTGTGACGGCGGGGTCCCCCACGGCTTGGGCAGGTCGCCCACCAGCACCGGGTTGGAGGGGTCGGTGATGTCGATGAAGGAGGTGCCGTCGTTGCGTCCCACCAGAGCATATTCCTGGCCGGTGACGGGATCGGTCCAGCCCCAGTTGTCGTTGGTGCGCACGCCGCGGGCGCGAACGCCGGCGCGCAGGATCGAGTTGGGGATGAAGGACAGCAGCTCGACCTCGCCGCAGTCGAAGGGGCCGACCGCGCCGTCATTGCAGCGCCGTTCCTCGCCGAGAAGCGCGCCGAGCGCGTCGGGGGCGCTGACGAGCATGCCGGCGTCGTGCCAGCCGGGCTCGTCGCCGCGTTCGTAGAGGTGGACCGACCCGGACTGGTGATGCATGCCGGGCGCGCCGATCGCGACAACGTCGGCGGTTGCGACGATCAGGCCCCCGAAGCGGTCCTGCTCCACGGTCTCGGCCTGCGCGAGCTGGATGCGGTGGGGTGCGGCGGCAAACGCGCCGGGCGTGTCGGTGGCGCCGGTGTACACGTAGACCGAACCGGTCTCGTAGCCGCGCAGGGTGGGAGCCCCGACCCAGATGTCGCCACCGGCGAAGGCCAGCGCGGCGCCGAAGCGGTCGCCGCTCTCACCGTTCGGGAGTGCCAGCGTATTCACCTCGGGAACCCACCGCGCGAGGTCGTCGCTCCAGGAATGGGTGAAGACGGCGCCACGGCTATCGTCGGTACCGGGTGCGCCGACCAGGACCCTTCCCTCGGCGGCCGCGAGGGCCGACCCGAAGTTGGCGTTCGCCTCGGGAGCCGCGTCGAGGGCGCCGACCTCCTCCCAACCTCCCTTCACCACCCGGAAATGATAGACGCGGCCTGCGTTTTCGAGGCCTCGAAGGTCGCTCGTCGGGGCGGTCCACCGGGGTGCGCCGATTAACACCCCGTGGGGCGTGAGGAGAATCGCGGTGCCGAATCCGTCCCCGGGCATGCCGTCGGCGGGCTGCAGGGTGGCGTGCTGGATCCACCGGCCGGAAGCGCTGCGCTGGTAGGCATGGACCGCGCCAGGGACCTGAAGCGCCTCGGTTTCGTTGCGCTGTCGCGCCTGGGGGTCCGGGGCCGCGCCCGGAGCGCCCACGAGCAGCCAGTCGTCCGCTGACGCCAGTACCAGGCCGAAGTCGGTCCCACAATAGCCGTATTGGCCGCAACCAGGGTCGAGGCCGGCGACCCCGTCGCCTTCGACCGCGCCCGTGGACTGCCAGGGCCCGCCGTCCGCGGAACGCTCGAAGACGTGCAGAGGGCCGTTGCGCTGTCCGATGAACAGGGTGTTGCCGTTCTTCGCCAGCACGGTTCCGAAGCCGTCGGCACGCTCGGAGTCCGGGGCGCGCAGAAGGGCGGATTCCCGCCACTCGCCGTCCGACTGCTCGTAGACATGGACGGCGCCGGAGCGGAAGTTGGGGTTGGGCTCGGCGATGAAGATCTCGCCGCCGTCGATCACGACCGAGTTGCCGAAGGACGGGGATTGGGCCGCGAGGGACGAAGCGGACGGGGCCAGGATGGCGAGGAACGCGAGCAGGTTCCTGGTCGACTTGCGGATCATGGTGTTCTCCTTTGGGTCCACGGGCCGCTAACGGTTCACCGGCCGCGGGCCCGACCTCCAGACCCCTTCGTGGATCCACGGGCGCGCGCCGTAGGGCCGCTCGTTGGGCCAGAGTTCGTCGAGGGTCATTCCGTCGTAGACGATGCCGCCCTTCATGACGAGCATGATGTCGGTGGTGTTGCGGATGTCGTCGAGGGGGTTGGCGTTGAGGATCATCAGGTCGGCGAGCTTGCCGGGGGTCAGCGTGCCCAGGTCTTCCGAGGCACCGAGGAAGTAGGCTCCTTCGACGCTGGCCAGTTCCAGCGCGGCCATCGGCCCCATGGCGGATTCGGCGATCCACACCTCCCAGTGGGACGCAAGGCCATGCTGCTGACCGTGCGCGCCAATGGCTCCATGGGCACCTTCGGCCATCCAGTCCACCAGCACCTGGGCCAGCATCGGGTAGCTGTAGTCGGTGAAGGGACGTTTGAAAGCCCGGCGGGAATGCGGTACGAGCTGCTTCCACGGCATCCACAGGCGGAGCTTCTCGTCGCGCCAGACCTCGGTCTCCTGGAAGAACCACTCGTCATTCCACGGCCCCGGGCCGCCAACCACGAAGGTCGGCGAGTAGACGGTTTCGGCGCGCCCGAAGAAGCGGGCCGCGTCCGAGTACATCGGCACGTAGCTGATCGGGTGCTCCCACGCGGTCTGGCCGTCCATGATCATGCCCATGTTGAACGCCAGGTCGCTGCCCTCGGACGTGACCATGAGGCCCCGCTTGCGCGCAATGTCGGACACCCACTGGCGCTGGTCGCGGCGCGGCTGCAGGTACTGCTTGAGCGACACCGCGCCCCACGATTGCAGACGCGCGATGTTGTCCTCGGCGACCTCGTAGCTGGTCAGTTCGTTCTGGCGGACGGCGTCGCCCCGGTAGAGCGGGTCGCCCGTGGTGTAGGTGCGCGGACCGACCAGGACCCCGGCCTCGATCATCTGCGCGGCGGGAAAGACGTCCTGCGACCACTGCGAGTTGTCGAGGTTGCTGGTGACGCCGTAGGCCAGCGCGACCGCCATTTCGAAGGCATTGGGCGGGATGATGCCCCGGTACTCGCGGAAGAAGTGCGAATGCATGTCGATGAAGCCGGGGATCACGGTCTTGCCGGTGCCGTCGATGGTGTGACCGGCTCCGGTCGCGTCACATTCGGCCATTGCCCCGACGCAGGTGATTCTGCCATCCGTGGCGATGAGCGTGCCGTTCTCGATGACCTGCCGGTTCTCGAGGGTGATGATGCGGGCGCCGGTGATGGCGACCGTGCCCATGCCGAGCGAGCCCCGGGGGACTTCGAGCGCAATCCGGAAGGTGTCGGTGGTTTCGGCCGCGACATCGTGCGTGTAGTAGCTCGCCGCGCTCCCGAACTCGACCGTGTTGGCGTCGCGCCAGCCGGGGAAGATGCCGCCCCGGCGGCTCAGCTGCCGCACGGGGAGCCTGCCGCCCTTCTTGGCGACCGCCACCGCGCCGCCGATCCCCGCCGCCCCGCTCGGCACCGGGACCAGGTACGTGTTGTCGCCCTCGTTGAAGGCGGCGTGGCGGCCGTCGGGGGAAATCATGACCTCGTCCGCCCAGGGGAGGACGAGGTGGACGCGCGGGTCCGTGCCGTCGCGGGCGACCGAACGCAGCCGCGTGGAGTCGCCCATCGTGCGGTAGAAGATGCGGCCGTCCGGGCCGAAGGCGCCCCGCACGAACTGGGTGCGGGTGGGCAGCGTGTTGCCCGGGACGCGGACGACGTGCTGGCCGGCGGACCCCATGCCCGCCTCGTCGCCGGTCTCGGCGCCGCCCCCGGGACCGGTCGCCGGGAAGAGCACCAGGTCGTACCACGGGTTGTGCGCCACCGAGCGGTACCGGACCGTGGCGCCCGACCCCCGCGTCGCCAGGATCTCCGTGCCGTCCGGGCTCCACTGGGTGTGGGCGTACTCGCCGGGCTCGGCGCTGACCTGCCGGGCGCTGCCGCCGTCGGCGCTGATGGTCATCACATGGCCGGTCGCGTTCTCGTCGACGGTCGTGTAGGCGATCGAGCGGCTGTCCGGCGACCAGGAGGGCGAGTACTCGAAGCGCTTTTCGGCGTCGGAGGTGAGGCGGCGCGGGGTCCCGTCGGGCAGGTCCATGACCCAGACGCGGCCAGCGGCGGCAAAGGCGAGCCGCTCACCGTCGGGAGAGCCCGTCGCCCAGCGTGTGAAGTTGATGGGAACAGGACCGTCGTCGATGCGGAAGGGCTCGTACGCCTGCTCCGAGATCACTCTGTGGACCCGCGCGGTGAAGGGGACGGTGGAGACCTCGCCGCTGGCCACATCCAGTCGCCGCAGCTTGCCTCCCTGCGCGATCACGATGGACGCCCCGTCGGGCGCCCACGCGTAGCCGGGCAGCATGCGGATCGTCTTCATCCCCTCGGTCATGTCCTGCGCGATCGGGTCCATGACGATCCGCTCGGCACCCGTTTCCAGGTCGCGGACCCAGAGCGCGGTGCTGGGACCGAACTCATGGCCCTTCCACTCGATCGTGGCATCGGGAAGCCGGCGCGCGAAGGCGACGTGGCGGCCGTCCGGCGAGATCTCGCCCGCGAAGCCGCCGCCGCCCGACAGCCTGTACTGACGTGACGGAACCCCGCTGGTGACCTTGACCACCTCGCCCGTCTTCAGGTCCATGCGGCGCAGGTTCATGGTGCCCTGCAGCGCGTCGCGCACGAGCCGGTCGTCCAGCAGGGCGCCGTCGATGTTGTCCAGCGCCCACGGCACGGTCTGCCCCGGTGTGCGCACGTGGTAGAAGAGGTACCGCCCGTCCTCGGACACCGACGGCCACGACGCCGAGCCGTCGTCGCCGGACACGACCTCGACGCCCGTGCCGCCGTCCTGGTGGTACATCCAGATCCCGCCGCCCTGCGCCACCAGGATGTACTCGCCGTCGGCCGTCCATTCGGGCATGGTCACGCGTATGTCCATGCTGGACTGCACCTGGCGGGGGTTCGAGCCGTCCGCGTCCATCACCCAGAGGTTGCTCTGGCCCCCCCGGTCCGACACGAACGCGATGCGCGTGCCGTCGGGGGAGTAGCTGGGATGGTAGTTGACCGCGACGCCGCTCTCCTGCGTGAGGCTTTCCGCCTGCCCGCCCTCCGCGGGGACCCGGTAGACGTGCGCGAGGAGGTCGAAGACGATCCACCGTCCGTCGGACGAGATGTCCACCGACATCCAGGTCCCCTCGTCGGTCTCGAAGTCGATTTCGCGGGTGTCGCCCCGTGCCAGCGTGACGTCCCAGTCGGCGGCGTCGGAGCCGTCCGTGCGGTCCGCGTCCTGCGCGAGGGCGGGGGCGGGGGCGGAGAGGGTGGCGGCGGTCGCCGCGAGGGCGAGGGCGAGAGCGACCGTGGGGGAGACGCTGGCGGCGACGCGGGACATGGGTGCCTCCGAGGCTGGAGCGGAGCGGTGGGACACCCGGTCAGAATAGGGGGCAGTGGCGCGGCGGGCCACTGGACACACGCTCAAGAGACGGCTCAAGAGGCGGCACGAGGGACGGGCCAACGGGGAGCGCCAGAACACCGAGGGGAGCGCCAGAACACCGAGAGCGCCAGGGAAACTCCCGCGGCAGGACTCGAACCTGCGACCCGACGGTTAACAGCCGTCTGCTCTACCAGCTGAGCTACGCGGGAAAAACGATGAGGCCACGCAAGATCGCCCGAGCGGGGTCCCCGAGTCAACCACGATTCCGGCCAGCCACAACTCGGGCCGGCTACACGTTGAAGCGGACGTGCAACAGGTCTCCGTCGGCGACGACGTAGTCCTTGCCCTCTACGCGCATCAGCCCGGCCTCCTTCACGGCCTGTTCGGACCCGTGCTGCGCGAAGACCTCGTAAGGGATGACCTCGGCACGGATGAAGCCTCGCTCCATGTCGCTGTGGACCCGCCCGGCGGCCTTGCGCGCGACCGTGCCCCGGCGGACCGTCCACGCCCTCACTTCGTCCTTGCCGATGGTGAAAAAGGACACCAGGTCCATCATGGCGTAGGCCGCGCGGATGAAACGCGCCAGCGCCGGCTCGGACAGTCCCATGTCTTCCAGGAACTCCGCCTGGTCTTCCGCGTCGAGGGCGGCGATCTCCGCTTCGACACCGGCCGACAGGACCATCGCCGCACCCCCCATTCCGTTTGCCTCCGCGGCAAGGGCGGGGGCGACCGCTTCCCCCGCCTGCTCCTCTTCGACGTTTACGGCCACCAGCAACGGCAGATCGGTCAACAGTCCATAGCCCTTCAGGAAACCCCGGTGCAACTCGGCCTCCGAGAGCAGACGGAGGGCCTGACCGCTCTCCAGGGCCGTGATCATCGTCTCGAAGGCGTCGATTTCGCGAACGTCGGCCCGTTCCTTCCGCGCGCGGTCGAGACGGCGCTCCACGACCGCGAGGTCCGCGAGGACGCACTCGTCGTGGAATGCGCGAAGGTCGCCAAGCGGGTCCGGTTCCGTGTCGAGGGCGGGGTTGAGGAAGTCGCGCAACACGAGGCACAGCGCTTCCCGGTCCCTGATTTCCTGCAGACTGTTGGGCGACAGGTAGCGGGCCCCGGCGCCGTGCTCGCCCGGGACATCGCGGAGATTGATGGTCGCGTAGGTCGTCTTCTTCGGCGAGATCACGCCGGAGAGGAAATCAACGCGAGGGTCGGGCACGCGGACCGTCCCGACCCGGATCTCGCCGCCGTAGCCCACCGGCACGTCGAGGCCGGTCATGGCGTTGAAAAGCGTGGTCTTTCCGGAGCCGGCAAATCCGGCGAGTCCGAATCGCATCGGTAATCGTCCCGCCTGGCAGGGTTCGTGCGCTCGCAAGGGCTTCGTGTGCTTGCGAGGGCGCGGCGTTGCTGAAACGTTGCATCGCACGGCAGATCGTGGAACCCCGTGAAGCGCCAAACCCAGGAGCGTGCAAATGACGGAAGGCCCGGTTTCGGGGCGGAGGGCGAGCACCGGCGTGTCCCGCCGTGGCTTCCTGGCGACCGGTGCCGCCGGTCTGGCGGGCGCCTCGCTCGCAGGGTGCGCCGCCGCATCCGACTCCGGCGCCTCCCGCAGGCGACCCGCGTTGACGCGCCCCGAGGGTGTGGAGGACGACGCCTGGGCCCATATCCGCGAACACTTCATCCTCGAACCGGGCACTGCGTACATGAACAACGCCAGCCTGGGGATGCCGCCCGCATCCGTGGCGGAGGCCGTGGCCGCCGGATACGAGGCCCTGTCGCGGGAACCTCTCCGGGGCAAGAACGAACTCGGCGCGTTCATCGCGTCGAACGTGGTGCCGCGGATGGCCACCTATCTGGGCGCGGCGGCCCACGAAATCGTGCTGACGCGCAACGCCAGCGAGGCGCTTCACATGGGGACCGTCGGCATTCGCCTGGAGCGCGGTGACGAGGTCCTGGTCACCAGCCAGGAGCACCCCGCCGGCCGCCGGCCGTGGGACTACCGGGCCGCGCGGGACGGGATCAGGGTCAACACGGTCTTCGTTCCCAGCCCCCTCGATAGCGAGGAGGAGACGGTGGCGCTGGTTGAAGAGGCGCTTACGCCGGCCACGCGGGTCATCGCTTTCTGCCACGTGACCCGGGGAGGCCACTTGTATCCCGTCCGGCAGCTGTGCTCGCTGGCGCGCGAGCGGGGCATCGTGAGCCACGTGGACGGGGCCCAGGCGGTCGGCATGTTCCCCGTGGACCTGCAGGCGCTCGGATGCGACACCTATTCCGCGAGCCTGCACAAGTGGCTGCTGGGACCGATGGGAACCGGGGTGTTCTACGTCCGTGCGGGCGCCCGGGACCGTGTTCAGTCGGCCTTCGCGCCCGAGGGGGACTCCCCGCCCGCCGGCGACAGCGGCATGGCCGCCTACCAGCCGCCGGGCACGTCGAGTCTCCCCTTGCGGGCGGCCCTGGCGGCGTCGCTGGACCTCGCCGAGGCGATGGATCCGGCGAATGTGGCCGCGCGCGCACGCTACCTCTCCGACCACCTGAAGTCCCGTCTGACGGCCATGCGGGGCGTCACGATTCTCAGCGGGCCCACCCCGGCAACCTCGTGCCCCGGCTCCACGATCTTCGAGCAGGAGGGCGTGGACGCGGTCGAGGCCGTGAGCCTCGTGGCCGAGCGTGGCCGAGTCCACATCGACGAGCATCAGCGCGATGGCCACAACGCCATCCGGATCTCGACCCACGTGTACAATACCACCGCCGAGATCGATCGCCTGGCCGAAGTCCTCGAAGGGCTCCCCGCCTGATTCGATCCGTCACCCCACGCCAAGGAGCTGTCCCGATGTTCTCCTCAACGGTCCAACAAGTCCGTGGCACGGCGAGCCGGTGCATGCCGGCAGTCATCGCGTTCGCCTCGGCCGTGGCGCTCGCGTCCTGTGAGATCCAGCCGATCCCGGACGAGTCCGCTTCGCAGATTCCGGTCCCCGACTTCACGCTCGGAACCGAGAACACGCATAACCGGTGGAGCGCAACGATCCCTCCGCAGCTCACCGTCCCCTCCGGCGCCGTCGTCGAGGTGTGGACGAAGGAGGCTTCGGACGGCCAGATCACCGAGTCGACGGTCGTTGACGACCTCGCCAATGTCGATTTCGGCCTGATCCATGCGCTGACGGGACCCATCTACGTTGAGGGCGCCAGCCCGGGCGACCTGTTGGCGGTGACCGTGCACGACGTCCAAGTGGAAGGGTGGGGATGGGCGACGATCCTGCCCGGGTTCGGTTTTCTCGCCGATGAGTTCACCGAGCCGTGGATTCGCGGCTTCCCCATGGAGTCCGGCGCCACCGAGGTCGCCTTCAACGAGAACATCACGATCCCCCTGGACCCGTTCGCGGGCGTGATGGGCGTCGCTCCCGCCACCGATTCCATGCTCGTGACCATTCCCCCGCGGGCCAACGGCGGCAACATGGACAACCGGCACATGAAGGCCGGCGCTACCGTGTACTTCCCGGTTCAGGTGGAGGGCGCGCTCTTCTCGGTCGGTGACGCGCACGCCACCCAGGGCGACGGCGAGGTCTCCGGCACCGCGATCGAGACCCCGATGCGGCTCGTGCTCGAAGTCGAGGTCATGGAAAACCCCCGCGGGATCGTCGAGCCCCAGTACGAGACCGACGACTTCTACGCCGTGACCGGCTTCGCCACGACGATCGACGAGGCGGCCCGCAAGGCGACCCGCTACATGATCGACTATCTGGTCGCCGAACACGGACTCACCCGCAACGAGGCCTATGTGCTGTGTTCGCTGGTGGGCGACCTGAAGATCTCGGAGACGGTGGACGTGCCGCACATGCTGGTGAGCATGCACGTGCCGAAGGGGATTTTCGGGGCTCCCCAGGACTGAGGGACCACGCCGGGTACGAGCCGTCAGCCCAAAGAGCCGCGGGTCGTGTCCGGCCGAATGGTGTCCCCGGCTGAAGTCCCGGCCGAGTCGGTTGCGGCCCCGGCCCCGGTATCGCCCGCCTGACCAGTACCGGCCGAGTCGGTGGCCACGCCCGGCTCAATCTCGCCGCCTGCGTCGGGATTTGCATCCGGATCTGCGTCGGTCGCGGGCTCACCCTCCCCCTCCGTGCCCTCCTGAAGCGTCACCGTCCGCACCTCGCCGCTCTCGGGGTCAATGGCCACAGCGGTCCGAATCATCGCCCGATCCGACAACATGCGGATGTTGGGCGCCAGTTCGGCGGGACGCATGAAGTAGCGCTGACCCACCAGTTCGCCGGGTCGCAGGTGATGTTCCACGACCACAAGATCGAGGCTGGCGCTGACGCTGGCGCCCGCGCCGCTGCGGTCGAAGTCGAGGAGGATGCTCCCTTCAGGCGTGCCCCAGTACGTGATCTGCCCGGGGCGATCTCCGCCACGTATCGGCCTGCCGTTCACTGCGACCAGGGGCGGGCCCTGGGTGGGGAGGCGGAGTAGCAGCATCTCCGCGCCGACCTGGGACGAGACGCTCACGCGAACGACCCCGTCCGCGACCGTGGTGTCGCTGACAACCGCGACGGCGGGAGCGGGGAGGTCGACCGGGTCCGCCGGCGCGAGCGCGTAGGCGATGCCCCCGGGCGTGAGGTCGCTTTGCGACACCTCGCCGAACGCGCCCACCGCCGCGACTGCCCACGTGACGCCCGGGTCGGAGTCGTCCCGTGTGGGGTCGGTGCCCCAGTAGGCGGAGCCGGATTCCCGGTCGAGGGCGTACACGAGCGTCGAGGGGGCCGGACGGGCGGCAGACGGTGTGGCGGTCGACATCCCGACCGCGAGGAATGCGCCCGCGAGCACGAACCCCGCCACCGGCGCCCACCATCCGTTCGGCTCCCGCACCACGTCAAGCGCGGGAAAGACCAGGATGCAGACGAGCCATGCGAGCGCCACGATCGCCGGCGCCAGCGTCAGTCCCATGGCAAGCCAGACGCTTTCGGTAAGCGGGACCAGCACCGCGACAACGGGCAGCGTGGCCAGCAGGGCCACGAGCCAGCGCAGGGTTCCCATCCGCCCATCACCCGGCAGCCCCGCCACCGCAAAGGCTCCGACGCACCCCGCAAGAACCGGCCACTGAAGGTTGACCGCGGCCATCGGGAACATCACGGTCGCCAGGGCCGCCAGCACAGTGGGGACGAACAGAGCGCCCACCGTCAACTCCGATGGAGAACACCACCGGCGAACCAGCGGAAGCGTGGTGAGGACCAGCGCGAACCCGAACGCCACGACGGCCAGCACGTACCAGCCTTCGCTGTGGAAGGAGCCCGCGTGGAGCGCGCCGACCTCGACGTGCGCGTCAACCCGCCACCCGTGGAGGTAGCCGGCCGCCACGGCCGTCAGGGCGAGACAGACCGCCGACGCCACGCAGCCGAGCAGCATTCTCGCCGGGCGTGCGCCACCGCGCTTCGCCAGGAAGAATGCCAGTGTCCAGAACGCGGCGGTCGCGAACCCGAGCACCCATATCCACAGCCGGCCGTACGTCACCAGACCCACGTACCTGATCGAGATGTAGCTGACGTCCGGGGCGTTTACGGCCGCCAGCCCGGCATCTCCGAAGTGTCGGAGCATCGCGAGCGCGTGCGTGCCGTGGTGCTGCACCGTCGCCTCGGAGAGGTTCTCCGGCGAATCGTACGCCTGGTGGTACACGTGTGGCCGACCGACGCCCGCGAAGTTCAGCCCCTGCGTCCCGGCTTCCTTGAACGGTGTGAAGTCCGTGTCGTTCGGCATGCGCCGATAGATCTCGAACGCCACCGAATTCGCGGACGGATACGGATCCGCCTGGCGCAGCGCGTCGATCACCCAGCCGTTGGCCGCGCCCGTCTCGAACATCATCGAGGCGCCGCCGCCGCCGCGCATCTCGAACGACAGCACGACTGCTACGTCCTGCATCCACGGGTGTTCGTCGACGAAGGCGCGCGCGCCGAGAAGGCCGATCTCTTCGGCGTCGGTGAAAAGGACGATGAGGTCGTTGCGCAGGCCCGGCCCCGCGGCCAGCGCCCGCAGAGACTCCAGGATCGCGGCCAGGCCCGAACCGTCGTCTGCCGCGCCGCGTGAAATCTCCCGGCTGTCGTAGTGGGCGGTGACCAGGACCGCCCGGCCACCCGCTTCGGATCCGGGAATACGCGCCAGCACGTTGCGCACGGTGGCCGCGGTCAAGGAACCGCCGTCCCCCGTGATCGACGTGGCGGTCTGGACGGTCGGCTCATGCCCCAGGCGTCGGAGTTCCTCCAGGAGGTACTCACGCACCGCGGCATGCGCCGGGGAACCGGGCGGATGCGCCTCGGCAGCGATCCGGTGCACATGCGCCATGGCGCGAGCCGACGAGAACACCGTGTCGGCCGCGCTCGCCGGGACCGGATCCGGCATCATGCCGCCCGAACGAGACAGCCACGCGGCGACAAGAAGCACCAGCAGCGTCACCGGCCCCCGCGCTCCCCTCCAGGGGGCGGAACTCACATCTCCCTTGCCGGCAGCCGACGCTCCCGCAGTCTCCCCGCGGGCCTCTTCAGCCCCCGGAGCCACGTCATCCCGCGCAGTCTTCCGCCGTGCTTCCTTCCGCGCGGACCACCGTCCAGCTCCACCCCCGCGGGCTCGCCGCGGCGCCTCACCGGGACCCGCGGCCGCCTTCCGGACCGCCGCCGGACGGGGCTTCGAGGCGGCTTCCGACTCCGCTGGCGGGTCTCCCGCGCCCCCGGAAGCGTCCCGTTCCGGCCCCGGGTCATCCGATTCCGATTCGCCGCCCCCTTCCTCGGCCTCCTTCGCGATCTCGCGCTCCAGCTCCTCGATTTCGTCCTCGCTGATCCCCAACTCCGCGAAGGATGGAATTCTGGGCAGCTTGTCGTCACTCATGGTCCTGGTGTCCGCTGGATTCCTGGCGTCCCGCTGCTCGCACTCCCCGGCCAGTCACCCTACGGTGGACTACCCCGGCCGGGCTTCAAGGCGACTACAATGGGCCATCCCCCCACGGTCCCCACAAGGCATAGGTCCCGCTCGGCCGGCGGCCCCCGCGCTCCCGGGAACCCTGCACGTTGAAGAACATCACCCGCCCGTCGGGGCTGAAGCACGACCCCGCAAACTCGCCCGGCTGCGGCGCGCCCTCCGGCCGCGGCGCCCGCACCAGGTTGACGATCTTGCCTTCGCGGTCCAGTCCCCGGACGAACTGGTCGTCCTCGCCGTCCTCACACATCACCAGCCCGCCCCGCGGACTCAGTACGATGTTGTCGGGACTGTCGAGGACTTCCTTGGAGGGCGACTCGAAGACGAGGGTCAGTTCGCCACGATCCATCGACGTGGGCCGGTAGTGGAAGACCTGTCCGGCCCGGGCATCACCGCCGTTGGTCGACACTACGTAGATGCCCTCGTCGCCGTGGAACGCGCCCTCCAGCCGCGCGAACCGCGCCGCGCCCCTGGCGACGCCCTGTCTGAACACGGCCAGCCGGTCCTCCTCGGCGTTGGCCGGGTCCGGGTCGTCGATGTCGACCCAGTGCGCCGGCAGCACCTCGCCCGGCGTCTGGCCCCGCGCAGTCAGATATTCCGGCTGGCCCGTCACCGCCATCATCTGCAGCCTGCCGCCCGCGGCGAGCACGCCCGGCTGGTCCGGGATGAAGCGATAGAGTCCGGCCCCGGGCAGGCGGTCGGGCACGTACCATGTGTCCTCGGTCTCGTAGACGATGCCCGTGTCCGGATCCACCGCCACGGCCTCGTGAATGAACCGCCCCATGGCCTTCAGCGGCACGGGGTCGACCGGACCGGTGGCGTCCGCGGGCACTTCGAAGATGTAGCCGTGCGGCTTGCCGAATCCGGCGTCCGGCCCGTCCGTGATCTCCTCGCAGGAGAGCCAGCTCCCCCAGGGTGTGGGACCTCCGGCGCAGTTCACCCGGGTCCCCGCCAGCGACACGAATTCGTCCACCAGCTCCACCGCCAGGTCACCGTTCCGCTCCGAAACGCGCACCTCCAGCGATGTCGTGCCCCCCGCACCCCGGTCATCGTAATAGGGCGCACCGATCGCTTGCGCCCCGTCGGCGTCGTCGACCATCTCGTGGTTGCGGATGAGACGCACGTTCCCGTTGGGAAGCGGAAAGGCGGCCATGCCGTCGAATGCGTTGGGGACGGTGAGGCCATCCCGGACCGACGACGGCACGCCGCCCGAGCTGATTCTCACGCAGCGAAAGCTCTCCGGGATTTCCAGTTCGGGGCAATCGACGCTCGGCACCAGTTCACCATAGGGCTTGATGAAGGGACCCGAGGCGGCGGCCTCCCCCCGGGCACCTCCGGCGCGCATGGGTCTGTGCTGGGCGCCGGCGCGGCTGTGGATGGCGAGTCCGGCGAGCGAGGGCGTCAGTATGGCCCCTCCGCTCGCCGTGGCAAACCTCTTGAGGAAGGTACGGCGGGCTATTGTCATTTGGGGGACTCCGCGTCCATTTGGGGCAACTCCGCGTCGTTTGCGGTTGAGGGGCCAGCGACCTCTCGGCCGGCGAGTGTTCACGAGACGCGCACGACACCCGCACCGTTCAAGCTGGACAGACGGAAAATACCCTGCAAGAAGCACGGTTGTTTCGGAAAGCGTAGCGAGTCCGTACCTTTTCTGTCCGCAATGCCCCCGCAGTGCAAAGGCAGGCAGAGGAATGCTCGTACAGAACCGCCGCGATTTTCTGAAAGCCACCGCGGCCGCCGCAGGGGCCTTCGGCCTCGGCGCGGCTTGCGCCCCATACGCAGACCAGGGTGACGGCTCCCCCGCCCCCATGACCATCCTGGTCCTGGGCGGCACCGGGTTCATCGGCCCCCACATGGTCGAGTACGCGGTGTCACGGGGACACACCGTCTCGCTCTTCAACCGCGGCCGCACCAACACCCACCTCTTCCCCGACCTCGAAAAGCTCGTCGGCGACCGGGACGGCGACCTCGCCGCGCTGGAGGGCCGGCGCTGGGACGCGGTCATCGACAACTCGGGTTTCTTCCCCCGGCACGTGCGCGACTCGGCCACGCTGCTCGCCGACTCGGGCCGCTACATGTTCGTGTCGTCCATTTCCGCCTACAAGGACCTGACCCCTCACGGCATCACCGAGGACTACGAGGTCGGACGGATGGAGGACCCCACGGTCGAGGAGATGACCAACACCACCTATGGCCCCCTCAAGGCCCTGTGTGAAGAGGCCGTTCAGGAGATCTTCGGCGAACGGGCGAACATCGTGCGCCCCGGCTACATCGTAGGGCCCGGCGACGGCAGCGACCGGTGGACCTATTGGCCGGTGCGCGTGGCGGCGGGTGGCGACATGGTCGTGCCCGGTCTGCCCGAGGACCCGGTCCAGTTCATCGACGCCCGCGACCTTGGCGGGTGGATGGTGCGCATGTTGGAGAACGAAGTCGGCGGCGTGTTCAACGGGGTGGGCCCGGCCGAGTCCGTGAATATGCGTCAGATGGTGGAGGCTTGCCGGGACGTGAGCGGCAGCGACACCGCGTTTCACTGGGTCGACGCCGATTTCGTCGAGGATCAGGGCTGCATGTTCCCCATATGGAACCCCACGACGGGAGACTGGGGCGGCGCGCACCTGGTCGACCATTCCCGTTCGATTGCGGCCGGGTACACGAGCCGCCCGATCGCCGACACGATCCGCGATACGCTGGCGTGGTGGAACGGACTGACCGATGAGGACCGGCCCGGCGGCGGAATGCGGAGCGGCTTGCGCAAACGGCCCGAGCCGGGCTCCGAAATGCGGCCGGGTCCCGTGACGATCGAGGAGATGATGGAAATCGAGGCGGCACTGCTCGAGGCCTGGGCAGCGCGTGCTTAGGAACAGACGAGGAGAAGGCTGACATGGAGGTGAACTGGTCGCGGAACGAAGGTGTGCTGATCGCGAAGCCCGTGGGGCGCATCTTCAGTTCGAACTACCTGGAATGGCAGAGTGAACTCGAGTCCGGCATCAAGCCGGGCGACAATGCGATGGTGGTCGATTTCGAGCAGGTCCCGTACCTCAGCAGCGCGGGATTGCGCGTTCTGTTGACCACCGCCAGGCAGTTCGACGGACCCGACCAGGCGTTCGGCATTTCCACCCTCACCCGCGCGGTGCGCAAGGTGCTGGCCGCCAGCGGCTTCGATCAGATGATCACCGTGTACGAATCCGAGGCGGCGGCCGTCGCCGCGATCAACGGCAGCCGCTCCTAGCCGGGCCTAGTCGGGCCCGGCCCCGGCCTTCCAGCGGTCGTACCGCATTCTCAGGGTGACCACCGGGTTGGCGTTCTCGCCCTCCTCGATGTTCTCGTCGGTGACGTCGATAAAGAGCGAATACTCGCCGTCGTTGAACGACTCCCCTTCCGGATCGTCCGCGTTCGCCACGAGGATGTAGGCCACGTGTGAGGTCTTGCCGTCGCAGGGGACGTGGTCGAGTACCGGCTCCGATTCGCAGGTACAGCGACCGTCGCCACCCGCCGCATCAGCGGCCTCCATCGCGGCCATGACCCGGTCGGCCATTGTGCCGCCCTCGGATTTGAACGCCTCGACCGCCAGGTGCACCACGTCGTCCGAGGCCAGGATGTTGCCCTGCACCGAGAAATGGATCCCCGCATCGGGAACGCTGTCGGCCACGGCCAGCGACGCCTCCCGGTTGCCGCTCCCCGAGTGGCCCGCACAGCGTCCCTGCAGGTCCACGATCCCGAACTGGCGGCTTTCGAAATCCGGATCCTCCGAGAGCATCTCGATGATCTCTTCGGGTGCCGTGCCCGCCCTGAGTTCCCGGTAGATCAGTTCCTGGTTGGCACGCGTGCGATCGACTCCGGCCTGCGCCGCCGCGACCGCCACCCCCGGCACCACGATGGCCTGAATGTCCATCAGGCCCTTGGCCGGGAATCTGGGGAACCGCCCCTGCGCCACGCACGTCGCCGACGCGATCACCACCTGTCCGGTGCGCGTATCGATCGCAATCACGGACCACGTGGCGGATAGCAACGCGGGGAAAAGCGCGAGCACAACGAGCGAAGCGAGCAGGCCGCGGGCTTGCCGTCCCAAACCGTAGCGGGTCATCATAACCTCCGTTTTGGCGTTCTTGAGTCGACAAACGTTCGAGAACGGAACCGGTCGCGCAAGGCGGCCCCGCACTCACACCGGCCGGAAAGCCGCAGCGCTCGGCCCCCCGGCCAGGGAGCAGCTAGAGGTGTCCGACAAGATCACTCGCAGAACCTTCGTCGACCACGGGTCCAGGCTCGCCATGGGCGCGATGATCGTCCCTCGCCACGTGCTGGGCGGCCCGGGATACCAGGCGCCGTCCGACCGCCTCAACATCGCGATCATCGGAGTCGGCGGGCAGGGCACCGAGAACGCCCAGGAGTTCGGGACCGAGCACATCGCCGCGATCTGCGACGTGGACTTCGGCGTCGTGCACAGACGTGTCCAGGAGCGCATGACCGATGGCGACGGCAATCCACGCGAAAAAGGCTACCGCTGGCGCGACCAGTTCTTCGAAGCCCGCCAGTACACGGACTTCCGCGAGTTGCTGGACCGCGAGGACGACCTCGACGCAGTCCTCGTCGCCACCCCCGATCACCTCCACGCCCCCATCGCGAAGGCTGCGATGGAAGCGGGCAAGCACATCTTCGTCGAGAAGCCGCTGACCTACACCGTCCACGAGGCTCGCGCGCTCGCCGAGATCGCACAGCGCACAGGCGTCGTCACCCAGATGGGGAACCAGGGCCATTCGGGAGACAGCGCGCGCCTTGTCAACGAGTGGGTCCAGGCCGGGGTCATCGGCGACGTGACCGAGGTGCACATCTGGACCAACCGGCCGATCTGGCCGCAGGGGATCCATCGTCCGGAGCGCTGGGAGGAAGGACTGAACCCCGGCTGGTACCAGCAGTGGCACCAGGGCGCGATCCTGTCGGTGGCGGCGGACGTCATGGACGCCGGCTACGCCCTGCCCGAGGGCATGGACTGGGACCTCTACCTGGGGCCGACCACGAAGGAGATCCCCTACCATCCCATCTACCACCCCTTCAACTGGCGCGGCTGGGTCGACTTCGGGGTCAGCGCGCTCGGCGACATGGGCGCGCACCTGGTCGACCACCCCTACTGGGCCCTCGGCCTCACCTACCCGACCACCGTCGAGGCCACCTCCACCCCCTGGGGCGGCCCGCAGGACGATCCCGCTTCCTTCCCGCTGGCCATGCGCGCGCACTACGAGTTCCCGGCCCGCGGCTCCATGCCGGCGCTCGACCTGCACTGGTACGACGGCGGCCTCATGCCCCCCCGCCCGTCCGCACTTCCCGACGACGTCGACCTCAACCGCACGGGCGGCGTCATGTTCGTCGGCGACCGCGGCATCCTGATGCACGGCACCTATGGCCGGAATCCCCGGCTCTTCCCCGAGTCGCTGGCCGCCGAAGCCGCAGAGGTCCCCCAGACCCAGCCGCGGATCGAGGAGACCCACCAGATGAACTGGGTGAAGGCCTGCAAGGAGGGCGGCGAGGCGTCATGCCCCTTCGACTACGCGTCCCGTCTGACCGAGGTCATGCTCCTGGGGATCGTCGCGCTCCGCACCGGACAGGGGAAGAAGATCCGCTATGACGCGGACGCGATGCGCGTGACGAACGTCGAGGAGGCCAACCGGTATCTGACGCGCGAGTATCGGGCGGGCTGGGAGGTCTGAGGCTCGCGGGCTCCGGGTAGGCCCGTCGTACCGACCGGTATTGACAGGTATGGTAGATTACATATATCGTATATTGACGATAAACGATCTCACCACGCAAACGGGAGAACGGGAGACCGATGGGAGTCACCAGAACACGCAAGACCGGCTTTGCTGCCGAGGTCGTTCGGACCGCGCGTTGGGGGAGGGCGCTCGCGCACCCCGCCCGCGTGACGATTCTGACCTTGCTTGCCGAGCGGCGAACGTGCGTGTGCGGTGAGATCGTGGACGACCTTCCCCTGGCGCAGTCGACCGTCTCCCAGCATCTGCGGGTGCTTCGCGAGGAAGGCCTGATCAAGGGAGAAGTGGATGGAACGCGATCATGCTATTGCATCGACGCGGAACAGGTCCGGGCCATGATGGCGGACCTCGGTCGGCTCGGCGCCAGCCTGGCGCGGGAGGCAGCCTGTGACTGCTGACCGGATGAAAGCAGGACCAACACGTCAACCCCAATCATGGAGGACACGATGACAAACGTCTGCGGTTGTTGCTGCGACGGCGGCTGTTGCTGCGGCCCCTGCTGCTGAGCGACCCCGGCAAGCTTCCGACGCTTCAAAGGGGGTCGGTCAGCCGGATCGGCCGACCCCCAGGGGCTTGCGACAACCCCATTCCCGCCCCGATATCTGATTAACAGCTCCAGGCCCGAGAACGTGCAATCAGGGAATCCGACATGACTCACACGCGCCGCCGCTTCCTTGCCACCTCCGCCGCCGCTGCTGGCGCTGCCGCCCTCACGCCTGGCCAGGCGTTGTCCGCTGAGGGTTCGCGGGCGGGCTCCCGGGGCGGCACCGCCCCACACCCCGCCCCGCCCACCACCTCCTCCCGCAACCCCCTCCGGATCCTCATCCTGGGCGGCACCGGCTTCATCGGCCCGCACCAGGTGCGGTACGCCATGTACCGGGGCCATGAGGTCACGATCTTCAACCGCGGCCGCACCGCTCCCGACCTCTTCCCTGGCGTGGAGGCACTCATCGGGGACCGCGACGGCCAGCTCGACGCCCTGCGCGGCCGCACATGGGACGCCGTCATCGACAACAGCGGCTACGTTCCCCGCCACGTGCGCGACTCGGTGGCCCTCCTGCAGGATTCCGTCGGGCGCTACCTCTTCACGTCCACCGGATCGGTCTACAGCTTCGACCAGGACGAGATCACCGAGGACGGCGTGCTGCTTCCCATCGAGGACCCCGACAGCGAGGACGTCAACCGCTACTACGGGCCGCTCAAGATCCTGTGTGAGAACGCGGTCACCGACGTCTTCAGGGAGCGCGGCACCGTGCTGCGCCTGCACGTCGTGGCGGGGCCCGGCGACACCACCGACCGATACACCTATTGGCCCGTCCGGATCGACCATGGCGGCGAGATCATCGCGCCGGGCAGCCAGCACACGCCGGTGCAGTACATCGACGTGCGCGACCTGGCCGAGTTCATGATCCTGTGCCTCGAGCGCGACATCGGCGGCACCTACAACGCGGCAGGTCCCAACCTCGACCCGACCTCGATGGCCGAGTTCCTGTACGGCGTGCGCGCCATCACCGGCACGCCGCTGTCGTTCACCTGGATCGACGAGCAGTTCCTGGCGGATCGGGAAGCCCGCTTCCAGCTGTGGTATCCGCCCACCGAAGGCCCGATCCGCGGCCTGTCACGGGTGCGGTCCCACAAGGCGGTCGCCGCCGGCCTCAAGTTCCGGCCGCTGGCGGAAACGGCGCTGGACACGCTGCACTGGTTCAAGTCGCTGCCCGAGGAGCGCCGGAACGCCTTCGAACTCAACCTGGAGCGGGATCAGGCGATCCTTGAGGAGTGGAAGGCGCGGTAGGGTCCCCATAGAACCGCCACGCCGCCCGGAAGTCCCGCGGCGGCGCCTCGCCAAGCAGCCGCGCCCGCACCATCTCGATCGGCATGCGCCCTCCCTGCAGGATCGTGTCGTGGAACTCCCGCTCGGTCATCTGGCCGCCGCCGACCAGCTGCTCCTGCAGTGTGCGGATCTGCAGGCCGCCCAGCATGTACGCGGCCTGGTACAGCGGCGAGTAGTTCCCGTTGAAGGAGCGGCGCACCTCGGCCGTCGCGTTCGCGGGCTCGTGGCCGACCCGGTCCACCAGGAAGGCGATCGCTTCGTCGGGCGTCATCTCGCCCAGGTGAAAGCTCAGCGAGAAGATGATCCGGGC
The DNA here is from genome assembly GCA_965116905.1 of Longimicrobiales bacterium. GTDB lineage: Bacteria > Gemmatimonadota > Gemmatimonadetes > Longimicrobiales > Gaopeijiaceae > Bin94. Next base: position 396,422 of record OZ220732.1, read on the forward strand.
GGCCCGGTGCATGCGCCAGAACAGCATCCCGATCCGGTCCTCGGGCGTCGACGGGAACCCCATGTCCCACAGCCGCATCTCCCAGTAGAGCGCCCACCCCTCGCCCCAGAACGGCGTCCGGAAGAGGTTGCGGTGCGAGTTGTAGCGCTCGGTCATGAAGCCCTGCAGGTGATGCCCGGGGATCAGTTCATGGTGCACCGTCGCGCGCGCGAAGTGGATGTTGTTTCCGCGCATGCTCATGCGTTTCTCGTCGTGCGTCATCCCGTCGGTCGGGAACGAGACGCGGATGACCTCGCCGCCCAGGAAGAACGGCGCCACGCGCTGACGTTCGGGTGACATCATCTCCAGCCGCCACACCTCGTCCGCCAGCGGCGGAAGCGTCAACAGGTCCCGCTCCTCGAGGAAGTCGACCGCCTCCTGCGCCAGCTCCACGATCAGTTCGGGCTGCCGGCCCGGCTCCACGTGCAGCGTCTTCACGTGCTCCAGCGCCGCCCGCCAGTCGTCCCCGTACCCCAGGTCCCGCGACGCCTCCAGCATGCGAGCGTCGCACCACGCGAACTCGCGCTCGGCGATCGCGATCAGCTCTTCGGGCGTGTACGGGATCATCTCGTAGATCAGGTCCGCCTCCATGCCGTCCCGCCCGATCGGGTCGCCCACGATCGGCTCCTCCGCGCCCTCGGGCCAGCCGACAATCCGCTCGCGCAGCGTCAGCAGGTAACGGTCCAGCGCCCCGTCGGCCTCTCCGTACGGCTGCCGGGCCCACCAGGTGAAGAGGGGGTCGTAGCCCTCGTAGTGGCGGTACCACGCGCCGAGAGCCCTGGTGTAGGATTCGAGGAGCCGCACGGCCCGGAGTCCGGTGATCGGCGTCGGGGTCGGCTGCCCATCCCCGTCCCCCCCAGCCCCCCCGGCGGCTGCGCGGGACTTCAGCGCGCGGTCGGCGGCGGCCACCGCTTCGGCCAGCGCCGCCAGTTCCCCTGCGATCGTCTGCCCGTCGACCTCCTTGCGCGAGTGGCGAATATCCAGCAACCCGACGAGGTCGTCCGCGAAAGGCAGCAGCGGAAGCACCTCGGCCACCATGCGCCCCTCCCGCTCGAGCAGCTCGCGGCGATACCGCACCTCACTGCCGAGCAAAACGAGATCGATGCTGCCGTCCACGTCGTCGGGAGCGACCCGAAGCGCGTCCAGCTCCTTGGCCCACCCGGCCAGGAATCCGCGCATGCGGTCCTGGCGCGCCGCCGAATAGGGGATGTCGGCCCACCGGCGCTCCAGTACACCCAGGTCGGAGCTGAAGCGCTCGACGACCTGCGCCAGGCTGGATTCCTGGAAGGCTGCGATTCCCTCCAGGCCCGGGGTGGGCGCGCTGGCCTGTCCCGATGCTGTTCCCGGCGCGGCCACCACCGCTGCCAGTGTCCACAGAAGCCGTCCAAGGCGATGAGTTTTCACGAGTCCCTCCTCATGAGCGTACATTGGACGCCCCGGCCGGGGCCGCGCTCCTGCGACCCTCGTGCCGACGCCCACTTGGACTCTGAACCCATGCAGGTATTCGGGCAACACGAGCAGCAGACGCTGGGCCAGCTCACGCGCGTCGCGCAGCGGGCCGAACACGCCGCGCTGATGGCAGACGGCCACCTCGGCTACGTCATGCCGATCGGTGGCGTGGCGGCCTACCGCAACCAGGTGAGCGTGGCGGGCGTGGGGTTCGACATCGCGTGCGGGAACGCGGCGATCCGCACGGATCTCGGCCTGGACGACCTCGGCGACCGTCCCGGCGGTCTCCGGCGCAGCCTCGACCGCATCGGCGACGAGATTCAGGATGGCCTCACCTTCGGGATCGGCGGCACGAACAAGTCATCCGATGCCCCCGCGGACCACCCCCTCTTCGAAGACCCGGCCTGGAAAGCCGTCCCGTCCCGGCATCGCGCGGCCCTGCGCGACAAGGCCCGCAAGCAGCTGGGCACGGTGGGGTCGGGCAACCACTACGTCGACGTCTTCGCCGACGAACAGGACCGCATCTGGGTGGGCGTCCACTTCGGGTCGCGCGGCTTCGGCCACACCGTCGCCTCGTCGTTCCTCGCCATCGGCCAGGGCGCCGAATGGGGCACCCGTGTGCCCGAGGCGGAGATCATCCTCGACCTGAACGCACCCGTCGGCCACGACTACTGGCACCTCATGAACCTGGCGGGCCGCTATGCGTACGCCGGGCGCGAGTGGGCGGTGCGCAAGGCCGTCGAGATCGTCGGCGGGCGCGAGGTCGAACTGGTCCACAACCACCACAACTTCGCCTGGGAAGAGGAGCACTTCGGCGAGACGTTCGTGGTGGTGCGCAAAGGGGCGACGCCGGCGTTCCCGGGTCAGAAGGGGTTCGTGGGCGGCTCGATGGGGGATGATTCGGTGATTCTGGAGGGGACGCGGGTAGACGAGGGCCCGACAGGCCGTCGCGAGCACGGCGGACGCCGCGGCCGCGGGCCTTCAGGCGACCCGCTCCCCACCACCAACACACTCCAGGCCCGGGCCCTGTATTCCACCGTCCACGGTGCCGGCCGCGTCATGAGCCGCACCGCCGCGCGCGGAAAGCGCCACCGCCGCACGGGCAAGGTGCTGAAGCACGGGAAGGTGTCCCGCGAGATGATGAACGACTGGGTGGATCGCAAAGGTGTCGTGCTGCGCGGCGGCGGAACGGACGAGAGTCCTCACGTGTACCGGAGGCTGTCCGAGGTGCTGGCCGCCCAAGGCGACACGGTCAAGGTGCTGCACACGCTCCGGCCGTTGGTGGTGGTGATGGCGGGTGCGGGCTGGTAGGGGCGGACTGGCCGGGCTCGGCAAAGGACTCAAGCATGATCAGTGCCACCGATTTCGGTCAAGGACCAAATGGCTCCGGCGACGCGCCCGCCTGCCCCTGCCGCTGGCGGCTAGCGCGAGTCGCCGCCGTCACCCTGGCGAGCGCGCTCACACTCGGTTGTGCCAGCCGTGTCGTCGGAGCGGGCTCGGACACCGTCGAGGGCCAAGCCATTCTGGCAGCGCTTGAACACGTGGCCGAGATCATGTGGGAGCCCGAGCGGGAGATTGTAGTGGGCGGGAGGGCGGCCATCGCCCATGACGGCGAAAGGTCGCTTACGGCGTCCACGCGCAGCTTCCTGGATACAGCCTTCGAAGCCCGCAACTGGCGGTGGTCCACGGAAAACCCGCTCACTACGGAGAATTGCAGGTTCCCAACGGACTTCTGCCGACTGAAGGATCCGACGGAACTGCATCTGAGCTTCGCCGTGTGGCCCTGGCCCGGAGAGGAAGACTACGCTGGTGATGCATCCTCGCTTTCGGCCAACGGATTCGTCGTGCAGCCCGTCGCGGGCAAGGAGGGGTACAAGGTCCACGTCGAATGGCTGAGCAGCCTTGCCCTACGGGAAGGCGGGCACCGCGCAGTCCTGGGTGGCGAGGAATTGCTGGTCACCCGGCAACCCGAAGGATGGGTGGTCGAGGTCATGGGGAGCTGGATCAGCTGAGGCAGGACAGACGCGCCGGACACAGCGAGGAACCGGGATGAGAAAATGGATTGGCCACCCAGGCCAATCCTGGCGCCCCTATCAGAACACCAGCCGGTACCTGGCGATTCGCCACGGCGGGATGTCCGGATTCAGCAGCACATGGAGATACCTGCCACCGCCCAGCACCTTCGCACCCTCCGGCAACGGCACGGTCTCGAACAGCTTCCGCCCCGTGTGGCGATCGTACGCTTCGACGGACACATCGAGTTCCCTGAAAAGAAACCACGGCCTGGCCGGATCCAGCTTGCCGACCGTGAACACGAGATAGCTGTCACCGACGATGTCCATGCTCGTGACGAGGTCAAAGCTCTCGATCAGTCGCTTGATCGGATTGCCCGCCTGGGCCCCCGGCCCCTCGGCGCTGGTGAACGCAAAGGCCCCCGCCTCGATCTCGGGCACCCTGCGAAACCCCGCTGGGGGCGTCCCGATCGTGCCAACCGAGTCGCCGGCGCCGTTCAGGATAGTCGCTGGGTACAGGAGACCTTCCATCACGTACAGGGAGTCCCCGCGGATCGCAGCGTGGAGACCACCCAGACCACCCCAATACGGTTTGCCGCCACCCGGCGACTTCCAACTGGTCCACGCAACCGCCCCGTCAACCAACCGGTGAAAGTTGCCGGCCATTTGAGTGACATCGATATCCGTTCGCAGCCCACTGAAAACCATGTCTCGCCACAATGGCAGGACCATCTGCGGCACATGGTTCTCGATCAGCGCCATGCTGTCAGGTGTCAGGTCCGGAGCCAGGTAAGTCAGCGCCCCGCTCTGCGCACCGGTCACGACGATTCGACCGTCTGCCATCTCCGCCACACTCCGGACCCTACGGAACTCCCACGGGCCGTCTCCGAAGCGCCCAAAGCCGGCCTGGAGCGACCCGTCGGCCCGGTAGGTCCGCACCCGCGGAAGGTATCGATCCGCGATGATGAACCCGCCATCCCGCCTCTCGACAAACTCGCCGACGGCCGCGATCGAATCGGACGGATCTTCACCCAGCTCGATGACCTCCACCAACTCGAAGACTTCCTCGAACGGCGGCGAGGGCACCTGTGTGGGCTGCTGCTCACAAGCGAAGAGTGAAAGCAGCGCCACAAGAGCCAGCGCTGCCGTGACGCCTCGTCCCGCCTCTACCAACCCGCGGCCGCCCTCCCCGCCATCAGCGCGGCTGAATCGCTCACGATGATCATCCGGAAGCCCTGCTCCATGCGCTCGGCGATGTCGTCCACACCGGCGGTGATGCCGCACGGAACCTGATAGGCCTGACACGCGGCCAGCACGCTTTGGATGGCGGCCTCGAAGGCCTCCACGTCATCCACATAGGACTGGCGCAGGTCGTCGGGACCCGCAAAGACCACGCTGACGCCCTCGGTGCCAACGATCTCGTCGACCCTTTCCACTCCGGCCCGGGTTTCTACGATGAGCATGCTGAATCGCGAGCCCGAGGGGTTGCCGGGCCAGTGGTCATCGCCCATCGCGGCAACTGCGACGGCCGCGTCCTCGGCCGATTCCACGTGCGGGAAGAAGATCGCCGCCACGCCCTCGTCGAGCGCTGCGGCCACGTTCGCCTCGGCCGTCTCCACGCCGTCGCGGATCGGCGGGATCCTCAGGACGACAGGGTCAAATGGACCTGCCTCCAGGGAGTGGAACACCAGGTCGAGTTCCTCGCCAAGGCCCGCGAGCGCGCCTTCCCCCGGGGTCGTTGCTCCCGAGAAGACGGCGAAGACAACTTGCTCGCTGCCGATCAACTCCACCACGGTGGACGGGCTTGGCGCCGCGGACTCGGTTGCGGCGTCGCTGGCCTGCTCGGGAGCAGAGCACGCGACGGCGGCCCCGAGGGGCATGACAAGGGCCGTCGCCAGTGCAAATGGCGACGTCCGTGGCTGGGAGAGCGGACTGGTGTTCGCCATCCCCCTCTACCCTCGAATCTCCGCGTCAATTCCCTCCTCACCCTCCCATCTGCCGACCACCGCCGCCGCGCACGAGTCGCTGTAGACGTTGACGGCCGTCCGGGCCATGTCCAGCGGCCGGTCGATCGAGAGCATCGCGGCGACGATCAGCATCGCCTCGGGATTGTCGCCGATTCCGATCGCGCCCAGGATGATGAAGATCACCACCAGCCCGGCAGAGGGAACCGCCGCGGCACCGATCGACGCCAGCAGCGCCGTGAGGACGACGACGACCTGGGTCGCAAAGCCGATGTCGGCTCCCAGCGCCTGCGCGATGAAGAGCGCGCCCACGCACTCCATCACCGCCGTGCCGTCCATGTTGACGGTGGCGCCCATCGGCAGCGTGAACGACGACACGCGATCGGACACCCCGACCTTTTCCTGCACCGTCTTCAGGGTGACCGGCAGAGTGGCCGCGGACGAACTCGTCGAGAACGCCACCAGCAGTGGCTCCCTCATGTTCATCGCGTGCTTCCACGGAGACACGCGCGCCCAGAAGTACAGCAGGAGAGGCAGCGTGATGAAGAAGTGGATGGCGAGACCGGAGGTCAGTCCCACGACGTATTGGGCCAGGTTGCCGAAGGCCATCAGGCCCGTCTCGGTGACCATGGTGACCATCAGCCCGAAGACCCCGATCGGGAGCAGCTTGATGATGCCCGTCGTCAGCGCCATCATCGCCTGGAAGAGCGCGCCGATCAGGTCCGTGATCTTCGTGCGGGGACCCTCGGGCAGGGTCGTGACGGCCGCTCCGAAGACGATGCAGAAGAAGATGACCATCAGCATGTCGCCGGCCGAGGCCGCCCCGAGGAAGTTGTCCGGAACGATGGTGTACAGCAGATCGACGAACGACTCCGGCGTGGCGAGGTCGGGGGGCTCCGCTCCGGTGTCTGTCACCGGATAGCCCCGGCCCGGATTGATGATGTTGAAGAGGAGCAGCCCGGTAAGCGCGGCCAGGAGGCTCGACACCAGGTAGTACCCCAGCGTCTTGCCGAACATCCGGCCCACGGTGCGCCCGCTGCCGGCCGATGCCACTCCCGAGATGATCGAGGCGATGACCAGCGGAACGATGATCATTCGCAGCAGACGCATGAACAGGCCGCCAACCCAGCCGACGTTGTCCGCGACGGCTGGCCCCCCTGGAGACAGGCCGATGCCGATGCCCAGAATCATCGCGATCACTACCTGCCAATGAAGACGCTTGTACCAGGGGTTGTCGGGATTGTATTCCATGGGTCTCTCTTTGGGAGCGGGAGGCTGGCAACGGCGGGCTTCGAGCCCGGCGCGAATGGCCGCAGGTCTATGTCAACGCGGGAAGGTGGTGGCCGCGATTCCCATCCGTCAAGTTCCACCGGCGGTGTCGCGTTGGCGTCAGCGTCGAATCATCCGCACTACGCTCCCGTGCCGGTCGTAGGAAGCGGCCGGGAAGGCCACCACATCTCCGGTCAGATCGGTGGCAGGAGTGAGCTCCGCCGCACGCGCCGCCGCGCTGGACCCCGGCACGATGAACCTGTCCGCCTCCGCCAGATCGACCGTGTAGCCGATGTCCGCCAGGGACTGAATCGTGATCGCGCTGAGCGGATCCGCGACATTCTGGTCCAGCCAGGGAGCCATCAGCTCGGTGCCGAACACCGACTTCCGCCAGTGGTAGTCCACGGTGCCATTGGTCCAGTAGTTCTCGACGGGGACCTTGCCGCCGGTGTAGTTGGCACCCCCTGCGGCGACAAAGGCTGCGGTCGCCCTGGATCCGGTGAAGTGGGTGTCGGCGCCTTCGTTATCCCATGCCGGGTTGCGCAGCAGATCCAGATCTTCCCAGGACAGGCCGAATCCCAGCATGTGTCCGAACTGGTGGAGGATCAAATCGTCCACGTGGTCCTCGGGGACCCCTTCGATGTCGAGAAAGACGGCCCCGACCAGCGGCAGTTTGGAGGACTCGCGGTATCCGCAGATCCGCACCCCCGAACCTGTGGTGGGTCCCGTGAAATAGTCTCTGACCGAGATCATGATGAAGACATCGTCAAGCACATCCTTCTGATAGTCGTGCTGAAGGCCTCCACAGCTGATCGTGCCCGGTTCCCATTCGATGTCCTCCAGGTCGCTGCCCTCCACGACTCTGGCCCAGCGGTCCGCCTGGGCGCGGATTCGGGCGGCCAGCTCGCGCGCGCCCTCGTCCATCAGAACGATGTCGAACTGGAATTGATGGGGCGTTTCGTCGGCGGCGGCGGCCGCAGGGTCAGGGGCGTCGTCAGACGACGGGACGGTTGTGGCCGTGGGGACTTCGGGCGCTACGGGCGGGATGTCACAGGATGCGGTGCCGGCCGCGACCAGGGCGATGAGGGCGATGATGTATTGTCGTTGCGTGTTCATGATTGTCACCTCCTGGCGAGGGATTAGGTATGTCACCGTACACGGGCCGGGTCCCATTGTTTCCAGGTTCCACGCCTTGCGGCTGCCACCCCCTCAGGGTCCCCAGACGCACACCTCTTGGCGCCGCGGGGCGTTCTCGGCTAGTGTTGCGGCCACGAACTCCAACTCCGGAGGCGCATTGATGTACAGATCCGTCCGCTACCTGGCAGGACTGCTCGTATTCGCTCTTGTTCCGGTGCTGGCCGCGTGCACCGTTGCCTACGAGGACGACGAAGGGGAGGGCACCCGCATCCGTGTTGGCTCCGCCGACTCGCCGGAACCCCTCCGCTTCGCCGTCGCCCGCTTCCAGCACGAGACCTGCACCTTCTGTCCCGGCGGCGACACGGAAGTCGACGACTGGCTGCGGGCCAGTGAACCCCTGTCCGGCGAGGCGCTGCTCTCGTCCGGCGGGTACGTGGGCGGGTTCGTCAAGCGCGCGCGGGAGTTCGGCGACGTCGAACTGGTGCCGCTGACCTCGCCGGTCGGCGTCTACGGCGGGTCGTCCAGGAGCTGGAACACGAAGGAGACCTTCGACCACTTCCTCGAGATCATGCTCGCCGAACTGCGGGAGCAGCTCCCCGTCGACGGGGTCTACCTGGCCCTGCACGGCGCGATGGCGGTGCGCGACGTCCCGCGGCCCGAGGCGGAGATCGCGCGCCGCTTCCGCGAGGTGGTCGGGCTCGGCGTCCCCATCGCGGGGGCCTTCGACCTGCACGGCAACGAGGACGCCGAGTTCCTGGAGCACGGCGACTTCTCCTTCGTCACCAAACGGTATCCCCACTACGATTCCTACATCCAGGGCGAGCGCGCGGCCCGGGCGCTCAGGCTCGCGGCGCTGGGCGAATACCGGTCCACCACGGCCACCCGCAAGCCCGGCGTCATCACCGCCACCGTGCTGCAGTGGACCGGGCAGTCCCCATCGATGGACATCATGGAGCGCGCCCGGCGGTGGGAGGCGCGGGAAAACGACGTGTACGTGAGCGTCTTCTACGGCTATCCCTGGTCGGACGTACCCGACGTCGGCGCGACCGTGCAGGTCATGACCAACGACGACCAGGCGCTCGCCGACCGGATCGCGGACGACATGGACGACTTCATCTGGCGCGTGCGCGAGGACTTCGCGGTGGGTGGCTACCCCGGCCCGGATGAGGCCGCCCGGATCGTCGCGACGGCCGTCGCTCGCGGCGAGACCCCCGTGGCCGTCGGCGACCACAGCGACCGTCCCGGCGACGCAACCCACATCCTGAACGCCTTCGAGGCGGCCGGGATCGGCAACGTGCTGTACGGGACGATCACCTCGCCCGCCACCCTGGAGGCCCTCGGCGCCGCAAACGCCCGGGCCGGCGACCCCTTCGACATGGAGATCGGCGGCTTCACGCCGTCGGGGGGTTCACCCCGGCGCATCGTCGGCACGGTGGAGTACTTCGGCGAAGGCTTCGGCTACGACGCTATCGCCGCGGTCTCCTTCGGCGACGGCAACGTCGTCTTCCTCACGCCCGCCTACACGCAGGTGCTCTACCCTGACGCCTTCCGCTACGGCGACATTGAGCCCGACGACCACGACGTCTTCGTGGTCAAGTCACGCGTCCACTTCCGCCGCGGCTTCGACGAGACCGGCTACGCCCGCACGATCGTCATCGTCGAGGCGCCCGAGCCCTTCGTGGGAACGACCTTCCTGGACGCGTTATCGTATGAGCACGCGAATCTGAGCGAACAGTATCCCTACGGAACGCCGCCCAAGCGACGGTGACACTGAAAGGCCGAATGAAGATCGACCGCGAGCAGGTGCGACACTGGAAACGAGTCCTGTCTCCCTACTTCGGCCCGGATGATCGCCGGAGCGCGTGGCAGATGGGTTACACCGCCATCCTCTTCGCATCCGCCTGGGCGCTGATGTACTGGAGCCTCGGCGTCGGCTACTGGCTGACGCTGCTGCTGGCGATCCCCGCCGCGGGCCTGGCGATGCGCCTCTTCATGTTCCAGCACGACTGCGGGCACGGGTCCTACTTCAACTCGCGGCGGCTGGCATGCATCACCGGCTCGGTGATCGGCGTGCTCACGCTTACCCCCTACCACTACTGGCGGAAGACGCACGCGATCCACCACGCGCATTCGGGCGACCTGGACGTCCGCAGTTTCGGTGACATCGTCACGGTCACCGTCAAGGAATACGAGGCGATGTCGTTCCTGCAACGCTTCGGATACCGGTTCTACCGCAACCCATTCATCCTCTTCGGTCCCGGCGCGGCGTTCCAGTTCTTCGTCAAGCATCGGTTCCCGTGGGATGCGCCGAGAGGATGGAAACGGGAGTGGCTCTCCGTGTGGTGGACCAACGCCGCACTGGTCGCGATCCTGACCGTTGCGTGGCTCACGATCGGGATTGGCACCTTCCTCATGGTCCAGTTGCCGATCACCCTGATCTCCTGCTCGTTCGGGGTGTGGCTCTTCTACGTCCAGCACCAGTTCGAAGACGCATACTGGCACTGGCGCGACGACTGGAACTACTTCGACGCCGGCCTTCACGGGTCCTCGTTCCTGCGCCTCCCGAAGGTCCTGCAGTGGTTCACGGCGAACATCGGGCTCCACCACGTCCATCATCTGAGCGCGCGGATCCCCAACTACCGGCTCCAGCGCTGCCACGACGAGAACCCGGAACTGTGGCAGGCCCCGACGATGACGCTGTGGGACGGACTCAAGACCCTTCGCCTGGCTTTGTGGGACGAGGGACGGCGGAAGCTGATCTCGTTTCGCGAGTATCGGCGGCTGCGGACGGCGGGCGCACATTCGTGAGATCGTCGGTGAAGGAATCGAGAAAACGGGTCCGTGGAGCGGTCGGTCTGCTGATCGCCGTAACCGCGCCCATAGCATGCGGAGATGATATGACCGGTCCTGAGAGCATCGAGCAGGCCCAGTTCGCGGCCTCGCTGGATATCGACCTTGCGGACTTTACGCGCACTTCGTCCGGCCTCTACTACGATGATGTCGAGCCGGGGACGGGCGACCCGGCGGCCTCCGGCCAGAGCGTGCGCGTCGCCTATACCGGCTGGCTGACCAGCGGCGCCCAGTTCGACAGCGGCGAGTTCGCGTTTCTCCTCGGGGCCGGCCAGGTCGTACCCGGCTTTGACGAAGGCGTACAGGGGATGCGCGTCGGAGGGATTCGCAGGATCATCATCCCGCCGGAGCTGGGGTACGGGAACCGTGGCAGCGGACCCGTTCCTCCCAACGCGATCATGATCTTCCGGATCGAGGTGCTGTCGATCGGGTAGGGGTCCGGACGGCGGGCGCGCTCAATCCGCCGTCGACACTCCCAGTTCGCTCAACCTCGTGAAGTCGTCGCGATTAGCGGTGGCAACCGGCGCGTCGTCGGCCAGGGCCACCGCCGCGATCATGCAGTCGATGAGCGACCCCCGTCGACGACCCGATTCGTTGTAGAGTCGTGCGGCGGTCTCCGCATCGCTCCTGGTGAAATCCCGGTGCTCATCGATGATCGCTCCCGCCACGGCCAACTCCGACGACGTCAGCGGCCCGCACTGAAACTCGGCCCAGGCCACCGAGCACACTGCCAGCGACTCGCCGTTGGCAATCCATCGCCGAAGCGCCCGATCCTCCGGTGTGCCGCGACCGAGGGCGCGGATCAGGAAGCTCGTATCGAGGTGGATCATTCGGATCCGACCCAGGGCCGCCCCCCTGCTGCGGCACGCTCGGCACCGAGGTCCTTCTCCCACTGGCCGAGGTCGACCCCGCGCTCGCGCACGGTGTCCTGGAGCCGGGTGAGCGCCTCCAGAGCGACGCTCTCGTCCCCGTCGTCACCCGCTACCAGCGCAATGCGGAGCGCACGGCGGATGACTTCGGACTTGGACACGTCCCAACGCCGTGCGAGCGCCTCGAGGGTGCGGACCGAGTCCACGTCGAGGGAATAGGTGGATTTGATGGTAGTTATGGCCATACTCAATAGTATGGCCTTACTCCAATCCCTCGTCAAACCCTCGGGCCCGGTTTCCAGCATCCGATGACTGCCGCGGCCGCCCCCGCCCACACCCGGCTTCGCCGCTCGGATGCCGGGGGGATCTTGTCCACGGGCCCCTAAGCCCCCACCAGCTCCCCCAGCACGAACACGTCGGTGAGCAGTGCCCTCACGTGGATCGACGCGTTGAGGTTGTCGATCAGCTGGGACGAAACGGAAGCCTGCGCCGCCACCAGCCTCACCAGCGCCCGGGAGGCCTCCGCGTCTCGCCGGAGCACGTCCAGCGCCGCCTCCACGGCCGCAGGGTCCGCGCCGGGTGCGTCGCTCGTCGCCGCGCCCGCGGCCGCGCCCTCACCGCCGCCAGGTTCGGCCGACCCTGCCGCGCCGCCCGCTCCAGCCTCCAGCAGGCGCCCCCGGAAAGCCTCGTCCAGTCCGTCGAGAGCCTCTTCGAAGCCGCGCAGGAACGTCCGCACCTGTTCCCCCGCCTTACTGGCCGAATCGTCCGCCAGGCCCTGCGCGGCGTAGGCGAGGAAGAACTCGTAGCCCTCCTCGATCGCGTCAATCCTGCGCTTCAGGTCGTCCAGGTCAGTCGCCCTCAGCCTCGGCCGCCTGCGTGCCCGCCTCCGGGACCGTCCAGCGTGCGGGGTCGTGGTTTTCGAGGTAGCGGTCGCGGTCGATCCAGCCGTTGATCATGGACCAGGTCATCCAGCGCTTCTCGGGGCGGATCGCGAAGTACACGTGCGCGATCACGAGGAAGATCAGGCCGATGCCGCAGATGCCGTGGATCACGTAGATCCAGCCCCAGGCGGTGTCGCTGAACATGTACGTCCGCTCGGCCCAGAGGAAGTTGTCGATCCGGAACATCATCAGGACGCCGGTGACAACGGCGCCGAGCGTGGCGACCATGGCGGCATGGTGGAACATCTTCTGGTCCACCGGATACTTGCCGGAGCGCGGGCGTTCGGCGTCGGATTGGCCCAGCGCAGCCTTCAGGCCGAGCTTGCCCTCTTCGATGTCGCGGCGGTCGATCCACATCGTCCAGAAGTCCTGCTTTGCGAAGACGTGGTAGATGTGGTAGATGACCGTCAGAATGAGCAGGACGCCGGCGATCCAGTGGATGGTGACCCAGGGAAACTGGATCCCGATCACCGGGAAGAAGGCGGTGATCAGCAGCGCGAACATGGTCGCGCTCATCGACCAGTGGAATCCGCGCGCGCCGGGCTTGTGACGCTGGAGCTTCTCGGGGAGCCCCTCCGCCTCGTCGGGGTCGATCTCGCCCGTGCCGACCTTCTTGGGGACCATGAGCGCGTGCACTACCACGAAGACGGCACCGATGATCACGGCCGCCCAGATCAGGTCCCACGAGACCCCGATCGGGACGTCTTCGCCCCAGGGGTTCAGTGCCCGCCGAAGGAATTCCATGGTCTAGTCTCTCCGTCAGACCGCGTCGCGAATCGACCGCCGCACCAGGTTCCGCGTGAGGGCGATCTTGTAGTCGTTGTGCCGGAGCGCGCGGGCGTCCTCGACCGCGATTTCCCCGGCCATCTGTCCGGTCTCGTCGCTGGGCTCGCGTCCGCGGATCGCCGCCTCGACCGCGCCCATCCGAACCGGGTACGGAGCGATGCTGTTCACCACGATCCGCGCGTCCTGGATCACGCCGCCCTGCACGTTGATCACCGACGCGACGCTCACCAGCGAGAAGTCCCATGACTTGCGGTCACGGATCTTCTCGAAGTACCACCGCGCGCCCTCCCACGGGGCGGGCAACACAACGCGGGTGAGGAGGTCGCCGGGCTCGAGCACGGTCATCCGCTCGATGTCGATGTCCGGGCCGATGAAGAAGTCGGCGGCCGGGTAGGTCCGCTCGCCGGAGGTGCTGACCACCACCATCTCGGCGTCGAGGGCGACGAGTGCGGGGGCGGTGTCGGAGGGGTTGACCGCAACACAGCGGTCCGCGCCCACGATACAGTGTTCCCGGTTCATCGAGCGCCGCGTGGCGGCGTAGCAGATGTTGCCCCCCGCGCGGTAGCACGGCCACCCGCTCCGGTAGTACCAGCAGCGGGTATCCTGCACGATGTTGCCGCCGAGCGTGCCCTGGTTGCGGATCTGCGGCGTGGCGACGAGGCCGGCCGCATCGGCGAGGAGCGGGTACCGGCTCTGCACGTCGGTGTGTTCGGCCACGTCGGTGAGACTGGTCATGGCCCCGATGTCGAGCCCGCCGTCGTCGGCGCCCGCGATGCCGCGGATCTCGTCCACGCCCCCGAGGTCGATCACCGCCGCGGGACGCTTGATGCGGTCCTTGAACCAGTCGAAGGTGTCCAGTCCGCCGGCCAGCACCCATCCGTCGCTTCCGTGCTCGTCCATCAGACGCACCGCGTCGTCGACGCCCGCCGGCTGATAGAGCTCGAACGGCGGGATCATGTCACGTATGACAGCCACTTTGATTCTCCTTGGTCAGCCGTGCGTGTTCACGGTCAGACGTGGGTGTCCAGCAACCCGTAGGGACGGGGCCGGTCTTCCAGCTCCGCCAGGATCATGTCGGAGGTCAGCGGGGTCCGGCAGAGGCACATGCCGCCCATGGCGTCGGCCACCGCGCAGACGTAGGCCGCTTCCCCGGCTCCGACCGGCGGCTCGCCGATCCCCTTGGCTCCGACCGGGGTGTGCGGGTCCGGCTCGTTGACCGCCGCAAAGCGCGGGCTCAACGGCACATCGAGGATGCCCGGGGGCCGCGCCGTGTAGAACCGTTTGGTGAACGGGATGCCCCACTTGGGGTCGAAGACCCAGCGCTGGCTCTTCGCCATCCCGATCCCCTGGAAGACGCCGCCGTTGGTCTGCGCGGCCAGGCTGCGCGGGTGGATCACGGTGCCGCAGTCGGTCGCCGACGCGATATCCACGATCTCGACCTCGCCGGTTTCGATGTCGAGCTCGACCTGGGCGAAGGTGGCCACCCAGGTGAAGACCGCGCCTTCGCGCGGGTAGTTGTCGCGGGCCGCGGCGATGAGGCCCTGGCCCGCCAGCCCGGCGACCGCCGCCTTGGTGGCGTCGTTGAGGTCTTCGGGGACGACTTCGCCGCTGAACTTGCCGCCTCGCGCCATGGCGCGCTCCGCCGCCTGTGCGAAGCTCAGGCCGGACGCGCGGTTCCCGGCGCGGAAGACCCGACCGTCGGCGACGCGGTAGTCGCCCGGTGAGCCGCCCAGCTCGCCCGCGGCCAACTCCTGCAACAGGCCTACCATGGCGGTTGCCGCCGCGTGGTTGGCGCGGGTGTGGGCATGCGTTGTCTGACTGCCCGCCTGCACCGTGCTGAAGGGCAGGTGCTTGCTGGTGTCGCCCCAAACGATCACGACGTCGTCCCAGGAGAGGTCGAGGACGTCGGCTGCGGGGCGGGCGGTGTCGGCAATCGAGTGCGTGCCCAGGTTGCCGATCCCCTGGTGCACATGGAGCTTGCCGTCGGGACGGATGACCAGAAGGCCGTCGCGGCCCGCGCTTCCGGCGGTGAAAGGACTCAGGCCCATGCCGACGCCGGTGACCTTGGTGCCGTTGCGCTGTCCGGAAAGCTGACTCTTCTCTTCCCAGTTGAAGAGCTCGCCGCCCAGATCGAGCGCCTCGCGCACGTACGCGCTGGTGAACGGGTTCCGGTTTTGTCCCAGCCAGCCGTCGTGGCCCGGTGCGTTGATCTTGCGGATCTCCAGTCGGTCGACGCCGAGCTCTCGCGCGGCCTTGTCCACCACCGGCTCCAGCATGGCGACGATCTGCGCGCCACCCGGGGCCCGCTGGGCCGAACGCGGGGGCGTGTTCGTGTACACTGGCACGCCGCGGAAACGCATGTTCTCGGGTTGGTACGAAGCGGTGGCCACGGTCGCCGCCGTGAAGAGGTCGCTGGCCCCGTACGACCCGCTGTCCTGAACCAGATACAGGTCCAGCGCGGTCATGCGGCCGTCGCTGCGGAATCCGATCCTGGCCCATCCCTGGAAGCCGGCGCGCGCCCGCCCAATGTAGTTCTCCTCGTAGCGCGTGATCCGCAGCATGACCGGCCGGCCGATCTTGCGGGATAGTACCGCGGGCACCGCCATGATGGGCACGCCCGCGATCTTGCTGCCGAAGCCGCCGCCGCAGTACTCGCCGATCATCACCACGTCCTCGACGTCGACGCCCGCCATCGCGGCCACGGGTCCCCGCGTGCGCTCCGTGCTCTGCGTGGAGCCGTGCAGGAAGAGCTTGCCGTTCTGCCAGTACGCCATGCAGGAGCGGGGCTCCATGGGGTGGTGAGTGACCGATTGGTGGACGATGGTCTCTTCGACGATCACATCGGCCTCTCCGAACGCCGCGTCCACGTCGCCCATGGCCCACTCGGCCGTCGGCTCGCCCATGGGCAGCCGGTCCGATCCCGCCTCTTCGAAGACGCTGCCGGGCCACTTGAGCGACGTCGGCCCGTCCTCGCCGGGGACGTTACCGTCCAGGCGCGCGTTCGGGCCGCCTTCGCGGAGGCTGTCGAGCGGATCGAGCACGAAGGGAAGCGGCTCCAGGTCGACCCGGATCGCTTCGACGGCCGCGGCCGCCGTCGTCTCGTCCACTGCCGCCACCGCCAGAATGGGCGCTCCCTCGTACAGGGGCTCGTCGGACAGCGCGCCTTCGCGCGTGCCCTGCTCCGGCCGCGGCAGCTCCGACGCCCTCAGGATGCCCAGCACGCCCTCCATCGCCTCGGCCCTGCTGGTGTCCACGCTGCGGACCCTGGCGTGCGGCATCGGGCTCAGCAGGAGCTTTGCGAAGGCCATGCCCTCCGCGTGGAAGTCCTCGGCGTAGCGCGCCCGCCCCGTGATCTTCGCGTGAAGATCCGGTGGGGAGATGTCGGTGCCGATTACGTTCTCAGCCATCTCGATTCTCCTCTCAGGCCCGGGAACGGGACAGCTCGGCCGCCCGCATCGCCGTGTTCAGGATCTTGTCGTAGTCGCCGCAGCGGCAGAGGTTGCCCGAGAGCAGGACCGCCGCCTCTTCGCGGGTCGGGGCCGGGTTCTTGTCGAGCATGCCGACCATGCTCATCACGAAGCCCGGCGCGCAGAAGGCGCACTGGAAGCCGCCCTCGTCGATGACCGCCTGCTGGACCGGGTGCAGCTCTCCGTCCTGCTCCAGCCCCTCGATCGACGTGACCTCCCGGCCCGCCACCGAGTGCGTCAGGATCGAGCAGCCGTAGTGGGTGACCCCGTCGAGGAGCACCGTGCAAGCGCCGCATTCCGCGCGGTCGCAGCCCAGCTTGGTGCCGGTGAGGCCGAGCTGGTAGCGGAGCGTCATGGCGAGCGTCTCGTGCTTGGGAACGTCCACGCGGCGCTGCTGCCCGTTGATGTTGAGGGTGATGAGCCGCTCCACCGCGTCCTGGGCGGAGAGCATGGGCGCCAGCACGCCACTGCCGCGGAACAGGTAGCCCGCGGCCGATGCGGTGGCGCCGGTGGCGATCACCCCCTTGATGAACTTGCGGCGGGTGAAGCCGCCTCGGCGTGACTGGATGACTTCGGGTTGCAACATCTCGCTCTGCACCTCACTCACGGATGAAGGGCGGGGCCGGTAATCTGGCTGACATTATACGGCGGGGTGGGCGATCCGGCCAACCGGGGGGGTGGAGAGCGGCATGGGCGCGCGTCAGTCGCTGAGAGACGGCGTCAACCGGATTACCGCCACCGCGTCGCGTCCCTGCGGACCAGCGAGTTCAGCCAAGCCACGGTCGAAGGATGCCAGGCGTCCGCCATGCCGAAGGGCCAGTGCGAGCAGGTGGGCGTCGGTGACCTGCCGGTAGCCGGTGACGCGCCCGAATGGGGCGGCCTGCGGATCAGCCGGCGAGATTTCGTCCGCCCAAAAGACGTGGCCTGGCAATCCCCGAATTCGCCGGAGTAGGGCGATGGCTTCACCTGGCGTGCATGCTTTCGGTATGGCGCGCCGGTTGCTCGAGACCCTCACAAAACCGGACTCGGTGACTGGACAGGTGGCCCAGCCACGGTTCCGATTCGCCCGGAACCACTGATGCGCAGCGGCGTGGTGCACATGATTCGGCCACGCCAGAGCGACAAGGACATTGACGTCCAGGAGGCTGGTCAGACGTCCTCCAGTGCGTCGCGCACCATGTCGGAGGTGAGCGGCGATGCATCAGGCCCCACATCGAAGACCGGGAATCCGTCGGCGCGGACAGCGGGCTCGCGCGGACGGAGCGCCTCCCGAACCAGCATGGACAGTACGGTCCCCATGCTCTCGCCGCGTTCGCGGGCGATACTCCGGGCCGCTCGGTAGACGTCAGGGTCCAGCGTCAGTGTCGTTCTCATGGTGTGTAACATCATAACATCACCGCATCATGATGTCATCTTCGCGTCCAGCGTCATCTCGTCCTCGTCGATGGTGCCCCACAGGAGCAGGGCCGCCGCCGCGATGATCGCGGACGGGTAGAAGAGCACGTTCGAGCCCTCCAGGACCCAGCCCCACGGGTCGATGATCGACTTCCAGACGCCGAGCGCGGTGATGGCCACGACGATGAACGCCACCGGGTACGCGCGCCTGCGCCACAAGCCCAGGACGACCAGGGCCCCGAGGATGATCTGGAGGACGCCGAAGACGTTCTGGACGATCGCCTGCGTGCCGATCCCGAGGTAGAACGCCTCCGCGACGGCCTGTCCGTGCGCGACGTTCACGAGCTTGTCGAGTCCCCACATGACCAGCAGCCAGCCCATGGTCACCCGCAGAAGGAAGAGTCCCCAGCGTTTCATGATTTGCCCTTTCGTGTGGCAGGTATCCTGAACGCCGACCCGGTCGGCGTTCCGTCTTCCGTGCTACCGTCCCCCGTTCGGCCTGCGCCAGCGCACCGGCGGCGGCGGCTCGTCCGCGAAGGTCACTTTGCCGCCGCTGTCCAGCAGGCGCAACGCCTCGCGCACAGCCGTCTCCAGCTGCGGGTCGCCACCGGCGATCACCGGGGCGGGGTCGTTGCGCACCTCGATGTCGGGCGCCACGCCCTCGGCTTCCACGGCCCACTCGCCGTTCACGTCGAAGAAGCCGCCCCGCGGGGCCACGAACCCGCCTCCGTCGATGAGCGGCGGCGTGTCCCAGGTTCCGACCAGCCCACCCCACGTCTTCGTCCCGACCAGGGGACCGATCCCCCGGAAGCGGAACAGATACGGCAGGAGGTCGCCCCCCGACCCCGCGCGCTCGTTGATCACCATGACCTTGGGTCCGAAGAGACCGGCCATCGGCTGGGTCCAGGGCTTGCGGTCGCCGGCGCGCGAGTTGAAGTAGCCGGTGAGCTCGCGGTCCAGCATGTCCACGATGTAGTCGGCCGCAGACCCCCCGCCGTTGTTGCGCTCGTCGATGACCGCACCCTCGCGGTCCTGCTGCGCGTAGAACATGCGGTTGAAGTAGGTGTACCCGCCCTGGCCGGTGTTGGGTAGCCACACGTAGGCCAGACGGCCGCCGCTCATCTCGTCGACGCGTGCCTGGTTGGCCTCGACCCACGCCCAGCGCCGCAGCTGGCCCTCGTTGCCGGTGGGCTCGACCACGACGTTGCGGGTGTCGTCGGCGGAGGGTGAGGACGCCACGGTCAGCGTGATGGTGCGGCCGGCGGTGCCTTCGAGCAGGCGGTAGGGATTGGCGGGCGCGCGCAGTTCGGCCCCGTCGATCGCGAGCAGATAGTCGCCTTCGTGCACGTCCATCCCGGGATGCGAGAGCGGTCCGGCCAGCCCGGGCGTCCAGTCGCCTCCGTCGTAGATGCGGGTGATCCGGTAGAAGCCGTTTTCTTCCTCGAGGTCGGCGCCGAGGAGGCCGGTGCGCGGGTTGTCCAGGTCCGGGTAGTCACCGCCGCGCACGTAGGAGTGCCCGACCGCGATCTCGCCCGAGAGCATGTCCAGCAGCTGGTTGAAGTCCGAGCGGTGCCGCACGTCCGGGAGCCACTCCGAGTACCAGTCCCAGACGTCGTCCCACGGCGCCCCGTGCTGGTTGTCGACGTACAGGAAGTCACGCATGAAACGCCAGCCGTCGCGGAGCATCTGCGCGTATTCGGCCGTCGGTTCCACGCGTACGCGCAGGTTGCCGAGGCTGAGCGCGCCGTCGCGGCCCGAGGGCGGACGGGCGGTGCTGACGATGTTCCAGCCCCCGCTGTAGTAGAGCAGGCTGCCGCGGTCGTGGGAGACGGCGAGGCGCCCGCCACTCTCGAGGAAGTCCTCGGCCTCGCGCTCCTCGATCGAGTACTTGAGCACGGGGCCACCGCCGAAGCCGCCGCTCTCCAGGACGAAGACCGATCCGGCGGGTCCCGGCACCAGGCCCGCGTAGTCGTCCACGTCCAGACCCGGGGCGTCGATGATGCGCGCGGCGATGTTGTCGAAGTCGATGACGACTGCGGGCGGGTCGTCGGGGTCGTCGGCAGAGTCGTCGCCAGCGTCGTCGCCGCCGGCCTCCTCGTCGCTCGCGGGAAGAAAGGGGGACGGCTCGTCGGCGCTGAGGAGCGCGAGGTAGAGGGCGCGCGTCACCGGCCGTTCGTACGAGGTCATGTCCAGCCAGCCGGTGTTGAGCGCGAAGTTGGTGGAGGCGAGGAAGTAGAGGTACTTGCCGGACTCGTCCCATACCGGCGTGATCGCGTCCGACATACCGTCGGTGAGCTGGCGCGTGTCGCCGGATTCGGTGTCGTGCACGAAGACCGCGCGGAGCTGGTTGTCCAGCCGCCGGGCGTACGCGAGCCACCGCGAGTCGGGGGACCACACGGGGTTCATGGTGCGCTGCGGGTGCGCGAAGCGGTCGGTGTCGACGTGGTCCACCTCGCCGGACTCGAGCTCCAGCACCAGCACGCGGTAGTGGGTGTCGGTGAACGCCAGCCTGGTCCCGTCCGGCGACCACTCGGGGCGGAAGTAGAAGGACGGCTCGGGGATCTCGATTCGCCGCGGGTTCGATCCGTCCTGCGCGGCGATCACCAGGCCGTACTCGTCGCCGTCGTCGTTGAACCAGGCGACCTGCGATCCGTCCGGCGACCAGACGGCGTGCCGGTCGGCCACACCGGGGCTGCGGGTGAGGTTGCGCCACGATCCCTCATCGGCGGGCACGCTGAAGAGCTCGCCGCGCCATTCGAATAGCGCGCGCTTGCCGGTGGGCGAGAGGCGGGCGTCGCGGAGTTGGACCGCCGGGACGGACTCCCAGCGCGGGCGGGACCAGTTCATGTCGCCGGTCACGTTGATCACGAGCTGGCGTGAGGCGCCGCTGGCCGGGTCGAGTTCGTGCAGGTAGCCGGCCTGCTCGTAGACCACGGCGCCGTCGCCCGCACCGAGGGACTTCACGTCGAAGTCGGCGTGGCGCGTGAGCTGCCGCTCGGTGCCGGTGTTCGGGTCGAACGACCACACGTTGCTCGCCCAGTCGCGCTCGGACATGTAGTAGACGACGCCGTCCATCCACACCGGGTCCATGTGGCGTTCCCCCTCCCAGGGCGGCGTGGTGCGCTCCCAGGTCGACGTCGACACGATGCCGATCGGCTGCGCCTGGCCCCCGCGGTAGTTCCGCCACTCCGGGTCCCAGTAGCCGATCTCCTGGTACGCGATGTGCGCGCCGTCGGCGGACATGCCGCCCAGATAGGCCTGGGGCAGCGCGAGGGGCGCGGGCAGCCCGCCCTCGGGCGAGACCGTGTAGAACTTCCAGAGCTGCGTGGGGACTCCGTCGCGCCCCGACTGGAAGAGGATGTCCCCTTCGGGCGTCCACCCCTGCACGACGTCCGCCGACGGATGCCAGGTGAGCCGCGTCGGCTGTCCCCCCTCGACAGGCATGAGGTAGACGTCCGTATTGCCCCCGTACTGGCCGGAAAACGCGATCCAGCGCCCGTCCGCGCTGAAGGCGGCGTCGGTCTCGGCGCCGTCGGAGCTGGTGAGCCGTGTCGCGTCGCCCCCGTCGCGCCCGACCAGCCAGAGGTCGTTGGCGTGCGTGAAGACGATGTGGGTGGCGCTCACGTCGGGCTGCCGCAGGAAGCGCGTGCCCTGGGCGTGGGCGGGGGCGGGGGTGAGAGCGGTGAGCAGGGCGGTCAGCAGGACGGCGAGGGAGGCCGAGCCTGCCAGGGTGAGGGTCGGGGCGGGGTGGCGCGGGGAGGGGGCGGGGTGGCGCGGGGATGGGGCGGCGTGGGACATCGGCTGGGACTCCGGGCGGATGGGGAGGGTGTGGCGCTGGTCGGGAAAGCTGGCAGGTTGTGGGGCGGGGGCAAGTGGGGGAGTTGGCGCCCACAACGACGACCGCCCGTTTCAGCCCCCCCGCCGTTGGCGATGGTTCCTGGTCTCCCGCACCGCGATTGCCCTTGCCTCCGCAGCATCCAGTCTGGCGCCTGAACGCGCCTGGGCCACGACGCCCTTGGCCTCTTCGCGTTCCCTGCGCACCTTCGCCAACTCGAAGCTCGCCTGCATTCGCATCCAGTGATCAGCGCTACCCCAACCAATGGCCTCTAATGCCAAGGCCATTGTCGGAGATACTCCTGCCCGGCCGTTCAGTAGGCGCGATAGTGTTCCCCTTTCGCACCCCAGGTGCTCCGCCGTCTCCGTGACGCTCCATCCGACCTCCTCCATGCTCTCCCGGATCAGTTCGCCCAGGTGCGGCGGATTCAGCATCGGACCTACGTGCTCGCTGCCGGTAGCACTCATATTCAATTCTCCTGATCGGTCAGTGGTAGTCGATCAGGTCCACATCCACGGCTTCGCGATCCTCGAAACGGAACACCACGCGCCAGTTGCCGGATACGCGCACCCTCCATTGGCCCAATCGATCGCCCTTCAACGGATGCAATCGAAAGCCTGGAGCATCGGCGCTGCCGGGATGCGTCGCTTCCTGTAACCGGAAGAGAATCCGTCGAAGCCGTGGCACGAGATGCGGTGGCAACCGGGCCCGATCGTCCCGCTCGTGCAGCGCCCGCAGCCCCTTGTGCCTGATCTTCATCGGAGATTGTAAGGTGAGGCGCTACACGCTGCAAGTGTAGTCACCCAACCCTCCCCCACGTCACCCCGCCCCCTCGCCGCCAATCACCCCCAATCCGCTTGCGCCCCCGCCCACCCCTGCCCCATTCTGTCCTCCCGGTCTGCGGCGGCGCTGCTCAGGCGCGAGGAGTCGGTCGGCGCGGGCCGCAGACTCGTCCAACTACCCTTTGCTGGAGGCGCCCATGCCAACCGTCACCATGACCGTGAACGGGATGGAGCGGTCGGGAAACGTCGAGAGCCGAACGCTCCTCGCCGAATTCCTGCGCGAACATCTCGGTCTCACCGGAACCCACGTCGGATGCGACACGAGCCAGTGCGGCGCGTGCGTGGTCCACGTCAACGGCACCTCGGTGAAGAGCTGTACCTGTCTGGCGGCGCAGGCGGACGGCGCGGAAGTCACGACGATCGAGGGGCTGGCCAACGGCTCCGAGCTGCACCCGATGCAGGAGGCCTTCCGCGAGCACCACGGGCTGCAGTGCGGCTTCTGCACGCCGGGGATGGTGATGAGCGCGGTCGATCTGGCCAACCGGAACGCCGAACCGAGCGAGCACGAGGTCCGTGAGTGGCTGGAGGGCAACCTCTGCCGCTGCACCGGCTACCACAACATCGTCAAGGCCGTCCAGGCGGGCGCGAAGGCCATGGGAGGTGGGTCATGAGCGGCAACGGCACCGGAATCGGCGCATCGGTCAAGCGCAAGGAAGACACCCGCTTTCTGACGGGGCGCGGCCGTTACACCGACGACATCAATCTGCCCGGGCAGCTGTACGGGTACATCCTCCGCTCGCCGGTCGCGCACGCCAACATCGGCGGGATCGACACCAGCGCGGCGATGGCGGCGCCGGGTGTGCACGCGATCTTCACGGGCAAGGACATGGAGGGCGTGGGCGGCATCCCGACGGGGTGGCTGATTCACAGCAAGGACGGCTCGCCGATGGTCGAGCCGGCGCATCCGGCGCTGGCGCTGGGCAAGGTGCGTTATGTGGGGGACTGCGTCGCGATCGTCGTCGCCGAGACGAGGGAGCAGGCGAAGGAAGCCGCGAACCTGGTCGACGTGGACTACCAGGACCTTCCGGCGGTGGCCTCGATCGAGGCGGCCGAGGCCGAGGGGGCAGCGCAGGTCTTCGACGAAGCGCCCGGCAACGTCTGCTACGACTGGGAGGTGGGCGACAGGGCGGCCACGGACGCGGCCTTTGAGGAAGCCACGCATGTGGTCTCGATCGACGTGGTCAACAACCGGCTCATTCCCAACGCGATCGAGCCCCGTGCCGCCATTGCCAACTACGACCCCGCGACGGGGGACTACACCCTCTATACCACAAGTCAGAACCCCCACCTGATCCGTCTGCTCCTCGGTGCGTTCGTACTCGGGCTGCCGGAGCACAAGCTGCGGATCGTGGCACCGGACGTGGGCGGCGGATTCGGCTCGAAGATCCCGCACTACGCGGAAGAGGCGATTCTGACGTGGACCGCCGGACAGCTGGGGCGGCCGGTGAAGTGGACGTGCGAGCGGATCGACGCCTTCAAGTCGGACACGCACGGGCGCGATCACATCAGCACGGCCCGTCTGGCCATGGACGCGGACGGCAAGTTCCTGGGGTTGCACGTCTCGACCAGGGCGAACCTGGGCGCGTACCTGTCGACGTTCGCCACCTGCGTGCCGACGTACCTGTACGGGATCCTGTTCGCGGGGCCCTACACGACGCCGGCGGTCTACTGCGAGGTCAAGTCGTTCTTCACGAACACGGTGCCCGTGGATGCACTGCGCGGCGCGGGACGGCCCGAGGCGACGTACCTGCTCGAGCGGCTGGTCGACAAGGCGGCCGCGGAGCTCGGGATGGACCGGGTGGAGATTCGCCGCAAGAACTTCATCCGCGAGTTCCCGTACCAGACGCCGGTCGCGCTGCAGTACGACCAGGGCGACTACGACGCGACGCTCGATCTGGCGCTGGAAGCGTCGGACTGGGCGGGCTTCGAGGCGCGGCGGGCCGAATCGGCGGCGCGCGGGAAGTGCCGCGGCATCGGGATTTCGACCTTCATCGAGGCGTGCGGGATCGCGCCGTCGGCGGTGGTGGGGTCGCTGGGCGCGCGGGCCGGGCTGTACGAGTCGGGCAGCGTGCGGGTGCATCCGACGGGCTCGGTCTCGGTCTTCACCGGGACGCACAGCCACGGGCAGGGGCACGAGACCACGTTCGCGCAGATCGTCTCCGACATGCTCGGGGTCGACTTCGATGCGGTGGACGTGGTGCACGGCGACTCGGCCAAGATCCCGTTCGGGATGGGGACGTACGGCTCGCGCTCGCTGGCGGTGGGCGGGACCGCGATCTACCTGGCCGTCGAGAAGGTCATCGAGAAGGGCAAGAAGATCGCCGCGCACCTGCTGGAGGCTTCGGCAGAGGACATCGAGTTCGAGAACGGGTCCTTTACCGTGGCCGGGACGGATCGGTCGAAGTCGCTCGGCGAGGTGGCGCTGACCGCCTACGTGCCGCACAACTACCCCGAGGGGCTGGAGCCGGGGCTGGAGGAGACGGCGTTCTACGACCCGCTCAACTTCACCTTCCCGGCGGGCACGCACGTGGCCGAGGTCGAGGTGGATCCGGAGACGGGCGAGGTGGAGGTCGTCGCGGTGACGGGGGCCGACGATGTCGGGCGCGTCATCAACCCGATGATCGTGGCCGGCCAGCTGCACGGGGGGCTCGCGCACGGGATCGGGCAGGCGCTGCTCGAGGAATGCCTCTACCAGGAGGACGGGCAGCTGCAGACGGGGTCGTACCTGGACTACACGATGCCCCGCGCGGCGGACCTGCCGTCCTTCAGCATCAACCACAACACGACGCTCTGCACCCACAATCCGCTCGGCGTGAAGGGGGTCGGTGAGGTGGGATCGATCGGGATTCCTCCGGCGGTGATCAACGCGGTGATCGATGCGTTGCGCCCGCTCGGCGTGAACGACATGGCGATGCCCGCCACCTCGCAGAAGGTGTGGCAGGCGATTCAGCAGGCCCGCGGCTAGCGGCCCGCGGACAGAGACGAACGGGAGACGAGACCTGTGAACGATTTCACATACCACGCACCGACATCGTTGGACGAGTTGCTCGCGGCCCTGCGCGGCGGCGGTGACGGCGCGAAGCTGATCGCGGGCGGTCACAGCCTGCTGCCGGTCATGAAGCTGAACCTTGCCGCACCGACCGACCTGGTGTCGCTGGCGGGCGTGCCGGGGCTGGGGGACATCGCCGACGGAGGCGACTCGGTGACGGTGGGGGCGATGTGCTCCCACGCGCAGGTGGCCGGGTCGGCGGTCGTGCGGGCGAGGATTCCGGCGCTGGCCGCGATGGCCGACGGGATCGGCGACGCGCAGGTGAGGAACGCGGGCACGATCGGCGGGTCGGTGGCGCACAACGACCCAGCCGCGGACTACCCGGCGGCGTGTGTGGCGCTGGGGGCGACGATCGTGACCGACCGGCGCGAGGTCCACGCCGACGACTTCTTCCAGGGCATGTTCGCGACCGCCCTGGCCGACGACGAGGTGATCACGGCGGTGCGGTTCCCGGTGGCGGCGCGCGCGGCCTACGCGAAGTTCGCCAACCCCGCGTCCAAGTACGCGGTGGCGGGTGTGATGGTCGCCGACGGGCCCGCCGGGGTGCGGGTGGCCGTGACGGGCGCATCGGGTGACGGCGTGTTCCGGGTGGCCGAGATGGAGGCCGCGCTGGGGGCGTCGTTCAGTGGTGAGGCGGTCGCCGGGGTTGCGGTGTCGTCCGACGGGATGCTGTCGGACACGGCGGCCGGCGCCGACTACCGGGCGCACCTGGTGACGGTCATGGCGAAGCGCGCGGTGGAGGCTTGCGGATAGCGGCGGGCGCTGGAAGCCTGCGGACAGCGGGCGCCGCCGCCTGCGAGACTGGCTGCGGGCCGACGGTAGCGTGACGCCTCGCCAGCAGGCCCCCGGGCCGCGTCCGGCCTCGGTCGAGGACGCGGTCGCGCTGTTGCGCGGCCAGGGCTACGTGGCCGACGTGGGCCTCGGCACGGCCCTGTTCCTGTCGCTGGAGCTTGGGCGTCCCCTGTTGCTGGAGGGAGAAGCCGGCGTCGGCAAGACCGAGGTCGCGAAGACGCTGGCGGCAGGGCTTCGGCGGCCGCTGATCCGGCTGCAGTGCTACGAGGGGCTCGACCTGGCGTCAGCGGCCTACGAGTGGAACTACGCGAAGCAGATGATCCATATCCGGGCGGCGGAGGGTGGGGGCGGCCCGGCTTCGGGGGTTGGCGAGGCTGGTGCGGCCGCCGGACCGCCCGCCGACACCGGCGCCGCGCCCGCCAACCTCGCCAGCGATGTCTTCTCGGACGACTTCCTCATCCGCCGCCCCCTGCTCTCGGCGCTCGACCCCGCGGACGGTGTCGCCCCGGTGCTGCTGATCGACGAGCTCGACCGCACCGACGAGCCCTTCGAGGCCTACCTCCTGGAGGTCCTCTCCGACTTCCAGATCACGATTCCGGAGATGGGCACGGTGACCGCCGCAGAGGCGCCCCACGTCGTGATCACGTCCAACCGGACCCGCGAGATTCACGACGCCCTCAAGCGCCGCTGCATCTATCACTGGATCGACTACCCGACGGCGGCGCGCGAGCTTGAGATTCTGGCCTCGCGGGTTCCGGATGCTCCCGAGCAGCTCGGCCTTCAGGTGGTCGCGTTCGTCCAGAAGGTCCGCGAGCTCGAGCTGTTCAAGCGGCCTGGAGTGGCCGAGACGCTCGACTGGACGCGGGCGCTGATGGCGCTGGACCGCCACACGCTCGACCGGGAGACCGCGCACCGCACGCTGGGCGTGCTGCTCAAGTACCAGGACGACCTGGAGCAGATGGCGGAAGGCGGGGTGGAGGAGGTGATGGGGACGGTGCGCTAACGCACCCGCCCGAACCTCACATCCCGCGTCCGGCCATTCGACAGGTAGAACCCGATTACCAGCCCGTTGCGGTCGCGCTCGAAGGCGAACGACATGCCGCCGCCGGAGAAGTTGTCCTTCTCGCCGGGCATGAGCGTCGCGCTGTCCAGCCGGCGCTGATGCATGACCAGTTCGCCCTCTTCGACCGCGAACGTGTAGAACGTCTCGATCTCCTCGCTGAAGAACCGGCCCGCGAAGTCGGCCAGATCCTCCGCCCCCGGCTCCCACGCCTCGGCGTCGTCGGCCAGACGGGTTGCGCGCTGATCGCCACCGTTCCCGTGCAGCACCGCCGCTTCAACCGCTCCGTCCTCTCCGCGCACGAACGTGACCGACGCCGAGGTCCCGGGCAGACGGAACGTCGAGTCGGACACGGGCACCATTTCGATTCGTTCCTGTCCCGGCGGCTGCCCGTAGAGGGTGCTGCCATCCCGCGTGAAGGTGAAGATGATCGCCGGCGATGAGTCCAGCGCATAGCGGCCGGCGAATTCGTCGAAGTCCTCGGGGTCGTAGTCTTCCACGTCGAAGTCGTCGGTGGCTGCGGCGTCGGCCTCGTCGCCCTCCTCCTCCAACTCCATCGCATCCTTGAAAAACGCCTCGGCCAGCTCGAAGGCCGTGTCGCTGTCGAACTGCGCGTGGTTGCTCTGGGTGGTGATGCCCGCGTTGATCTCCGGGTAGTACACGAGCATCGAGCGGTGCGCCACGTCCGCGCCGCCGTGGTGAACACGCCGCAGTCCCCCCTGCTCGTCGATGAACAGACCGTAGCCGTACCCCGTCTCCTCCCCGTCGGTGAGCACGAACGAGGTCATCATCTTGTCGATGCTCCCGCGGGTGCCGACGCGGGGGCTGGCGTAGTTCTCGATCCAGATCTGCAGGTCCCCGATCGTGCTGTAGACCGACCCCGCCCCGACCGCACCGCCCAGGTCGCCGATCTGGCGGTAGCCGTCCCCGGTGGGCGTATAGCCCTCGGACATGTTGGGGACCATGTGGCGCGGCGAGGGGCGCACCATCGAGCCGGTCATGCCCAGCGGCCCGAAGACGTGCTCTTCCATGAAGACGTGGAAGTCCTGGCCCGAGGTGCGCTCGACGATGGTCGCCGCGAGCCCGAAGGCCGTGTTGTTGTAGTTCCACTCGGCGCCGGGGGCGTTCTGGAGCGCCGGCTGCCGCTGCACGATGTCGATGAGCTCCGAACGGTCGATCCAGTCGCCGCGGTCGAGACGGCGGCCCGTCATGCGCAGCAGGTTGAGGAACTCGCGCAGGCCGGACGTGTGGGTGACGAGGTGCCGAACCTGGATCGTTCCGTCGAATTCGGGGAGTTCGGGGATGTGGGTGCGGGTGTCGTCGTCGAGGGATAGCAGCCCGCGCTCGGCCTGCAGCATGATCGCGAAGGCGGTGAACTGCTTCGAGGTCGAGCCGATGTTGGTGCGCGTGTCGGGGCCGAAGGGGATCCCGTAGGTGAGGTTGGCCGTGCCGTAGGTCTGCGAGTAGATGGTCTCGCCGTCCCGCCACACCCGGACCGCCGCGCCCGGCGACTCGGGGCCGTCGAAGCGCGCCATCATCTGGTCGGCGAGCTCTTTCGGGTCGGTGGCTATGGGTTCGTGGCGCAGCAGGGTGATCTCGTAGCTGCCGGCGGCGGCATCCTCGTCCTCCTCGTCCCCCGCGACAACCAGCTCGACCGTGTGCGTGCCCGCGCTCCCGGTGCGGGCGCTGAAGCGCTCGGGGCCGCGCCCGAGCCCGCCGAACTGCCCGATCCGCTCCCCGGCCGGGTCGAGAATGCGAATGTCCACGTCAACCGAGATCTGGTCCACTTCGCCCAGGAAGAACTCGTTCTCGTCGGCGTCGATCGTGTAGCGGACCGTTTGTCCGTGGGAGAGAGCGCCCGCCACCATGCTGCCCGGCCGCAGTTCCGTGGTTTGTCCCCACGCCTGACAGCCTGCGATAAGGATCGGGACTGCGGCACAGAGGGTGGACCGCACGTGGCGGCCGGGGCGGCGGCGGGTGACCGGCTTCATCGTGGAACTCCAATCGCTGAAAGTGACGAGGACGACGCGGACAGGTTACGGCGGGATCGTGCAACCGGGCAAAGGGAAGGCCCCTGGCGGGGACACCGGTCCAGCACGATTCGACCGCCCGGCGTCGAGTTCGACTTCGCCGACGAGTTCGACTTCGCCGATGTTGCACCGTATTGATTGAGCATGACCAGCACTCTCAGCCACCCCGGCCGCCTCCCCGAAAACGTCGCACACTTCGTACGCCTTCTGCGCGCCGCCGGGCTGCCTGTGGGACCCGGCCACACAATCACCGCCGCCCGGGCGCTCGCGGCCGTGGACATCACGAGCAAGCGACAGTTCTTCTGGGCTCTCCACGGCACCCTCGTCTCGCGCCACGAGCACCACCACATCTTCGAGAGCGCGTTCCGGCTGTTCTGGCGCGACCCGTTCGGCGCGGACGAGGCATTGGCCGCACTGCTCTCGCGCTCGCAGATCCCGGCCGAGAAGCCGACGCGGAAGGCACCGGCCCGGCTGGCACCCGAGCACGAGGCGACAAACCTGCCCGCCGGCGAGCTCGCGGGCGACCCGGTCGAGCAGTTTCCGTTGCGAATGGCGTTCTCGCCGGGCGAAGTCTCCCGCACCAAGGACTTCGAGGAGATGACTCCCGCCGAGGTACGGCAGGCCAGGGACGCGATGCGGAGACTCGAACTCGACCTGCGGCCGGTGCGCACACGCCGGCACCGTCCTGACCCGGAAGGACGCCTGATCGATTTGCGGCGCACCCTGCGGACGACCGTGCGCACTGGTGGCAATCCGTTGCCGCTCCAGCGCCGGTCAATGGCGACACGGCGCCCCGTCCTGGTGACGCTCTGTGACATTTCGGGGTCGATGGAGGCCTATTCGCGCATTCTGCTCCATTTCTTCCACGCGCTCACGAACGCCGGCGACCGCGTCCACACGTTCGTGTTCGGCACGCGGCTGACCAACATCACGCGACTCCTGAAGGACCGCGACGTGGACCGCGCGCTAGACCGCGTGGGAGGCACCGTCACCGACTGGTACGGGGGCACGCGGATCGGAGCCGCGCTGGGCGCATTCAACCTGCTCTGGTCCCGCCGGCTCCTCGCACAGGGGGCGGTGGTGCTGCTGGTGACGGACGGACTGGATCGGGAGGGGGGGACGGGGATACGACTGCAGGCACGCCGCCTGCGCAAGTCGTGCCGAAGACTGATCTGGCTCAATCCCCTGCTGCGCTACCGGGACTTCGCCCCCAAGGCGGCCGGCATCCGTGCGCTTCTCCCGGAGGTGGACGAACATCGGCCCGTGCACAACCTCGACAGCCTGGAGCGCCTGGCCGACGCGCTGAGCGGCCGCAACCCACCGCGCCCGACCGCCGTCAGGCTGCCGGGAGCGAACGCCAGGGATGGAGTCGTTGAGGACGCTGCTGGGTGAAGACGATCAGCTCCTGTTTCTCGCGCCGCGGGAGCCGGTAGCGCGGGGGCGCGGGCCACGATACCATGGGCACCTCCGGCCCTGGTCCGGTTTCGCCATTCGCCTGCCCGGCGTGTGTCGCGGGAACGAATACCGGTGCGCCCGGCTCCGGGCCATCGGCAATCTCCGAGGCAGGCAGCGCAACGACCTCGGTGGCCCATTCCCTGAAGCGTCGAATGACCCGCTGCGAGTCCTGTCCGGCCACCGCCAGGGTGCAATCCAGGAAGCGCGCGCTGTATCGCTCCAGCGTGCGCCGGCGCACACCCAGTCTCCGGGCAACGGTGCTCCACCTGTTCAGCTGCCGCTCGCGCAGCGCCCACATGAGAGTCGCCCAGCTCAGGAATTCCTTCAGCGTGCATTGGACTGGCGATTCCGTGTTCCAATAGCGCCGCAGAGCTCTCGGGTTCAGCTTCGCCTGCTCGGCCAAGGCGGTGACGCTTGTGACCGGCACCAGCGAATCGTCATCGGCATCGGTCCGGCAAACCCGTCGAATCACGTCCGCGAGCGAACGGTGCAGCGAACGGTGAGCCAGCATTCGTCGACCCAGGACGCTAACCGGATCCCTGTGCCACGGGTCGATTCGCGCGACCACGCGCATCAATCGCTCCTGCGCTTCCTCGGCCCAGACGATCTGGCGCTCGCTGTCGCCGGACGCGCGCATCCACTGCACCCAATCCAGGGACACCGGCACGATCAGCACAAACGAAGGACCCGCGGGTCCGCCTTGGGCGGACAAGGTCCGAAGCCACTGGATATCCTCGGGGGAATACTGCTCCAGGACCACGACAGCCACGCTCGCCCCGCCGAGCAGGGACTCCTGAAACGTCCTTCGACAGTCCGTCGCCGTGCAATCGACGCTTGCCAGCGCTTCCTTCAGTCGCCGCCTCGTCTTCCGCTTCCCACAATATAAGCCGACCATCGCAGCAAAATAGGCGGGAGGCGCGCACGCGGCAATGACGCGGCAACCACGCGGACGTCAAGTGTTCCCGGACGTGATGACCGGCGCGGCGGCCCGCTCTTACCGGCGCGGTGTCCCGTACTCACTGGCGCGGTGTCCCGTACTCGCCTAAGATGCACTCGGATGCACTCGCAACCGCATGAGGAGAGTTGAGTATGAACACCAGGTTTTCTCGCCGTCACTTCATGGGCAGTGCCGCAGCGGCGCTGGGCGCCCTCGGCCTGCGGCCCGCCACCGCCCTCGGCGCCGGCATCCGGCCCCCGCCTCCGGGGATCGAGCCGCGCGATCCCTACGACGACCTCGCGAAGCTTTCTTCGAACGAGAATCCGTACGGCCCGTCGGAAAAGATGATGGCGTCCATGAACGCCGCCTGGAAGTATTCCAACCGGTACGGGTACCCCGATGGCGACGTGCTCGAGAAGATCGCGGAACACCACGGTGTCGACACCCGCAACATCATCATGCATGCGGGGTCCGGAGAGACGCTGAAGGTCGCCGCGCTCGCGTTCCTGCGGCACGAAGAGAAGGTGGTCGGCGTCGAGCCCACGTACCTGACCGTGTACCGGGCCGCCTCGGGCGTGGACGCCGATGCGATCACCCGTCCGCTCCTTCCCGACCACACCCAGGACATCGACGACCTGATCCAGGTCACGAAGCGCAACTACCGCGACGTCGGCATGGTATACGTCTGCAACCCCAACAACCCGACCGGCGTGGTCGTCCCCGATGCGGACATCCGGCGCCTCCTCGACAACATCCCCGAGGACATCCCAGTCCTGATCGACGAGGCGTACCATCACTTCGTGCAGGATCCGCGCTACGCGACCGCGGTTCCCTACATCAAGGAGGGGCGCAAAGTCCTCGTGACCCGCACCTTCTCCAAGATCTACGGCATGGCGGGCCTGCGCCTCGGCTACGGGATCGCCCCGCCCGAGATGATCGACGAGATGCGGACCTACACGACCGGCACGATCAACGCGCTCGTCAAATGGGGCGGCGTGGCCGCACTCGAAGACAACGAGTCCGAAGCCTGGGTCAGGGACACGACCATCGCGTTGCGCGAGGCCACGGCGAACGAGCTTAGCAACCAGGGCTTCGAGGTCATCCCCTCCGAGACCAACTTCTTCATGGTGCACACCGGCCGGCCCGCCTCGGAGGTCCGCGCCGAGTTCCGCAAGCATGACGTTGCCGTGGGACGCGACTTCCCGCCGATGCTGGACTACCTGCGCGTTTCGATCGGCACGGAGGAAGAGATGAAGCGCTTCCTGACGGCCTGGAACCAGATCTTCCCGGACGGAATGACGGCAACGGGCAACAGTCGGTAGGCCGGTTGTCTCGGCCCGGTGTGGTCCTTGCCCTGGCGGCGGGGACCGTCGCTGGCCTGTGCGGGCCTGCCACGCGGGGCAACGCTCAGGAAGTCGCCTGTCCCACCGACCTCGAACTCCTCGTCGAGCGCCCCTATGCGGCGCGGGCGGGAATCGGGGTCGGGTCCACCGTGCTCGTCCGTGCCAGACCCGATGCAAGTCCGTGCTCGGCGCGGGTCGCGGGCATCCTTGAACTGGCGGCGGACCCGTCCCGGCTCATGGCCACGCGGCCGCGCGTCCTGCTTCACCTTGCCCATCTCCAGGCGCTGACAGGACGAACGGACGAGGTGGACTATTTCACCGTCCAGCTTCGACGCGGAGCCGATCCCGGTGTGGTCGCCGGCGAGCTGGAACCGCTCCTTGTCGGCACCCGGGTCCATCTCACGACCGAGGTCACCGATCGGGCCTCGGAGACCTTTCGCGTCGTGAGCCGATTCCACGCGGCCATCGCGGGCATCACGCTGGTCGCAGGCGGGGTCTTTCTGGCGTGCATCATGGTCCTCAAGGTGCAGGAGCGGCGCGACGCCGTGGCCGCAGCACGGCTGGCCGGCATCCCCCGCCGCATTCTGCTGGGGTGGACGGTCGCCGAAGCGGCGCTTCTGTCAGCCCTCGGCGGAGGGGCCGGGCTGGGTGTCGGCTTCGCGGGGTCGGCGGCGGTGAACGCGTACTATCAGCGCGCCTACGACACGACGCTGGTGTTCTCGGTCGTCACCGGCGAGATGGTCGTGCAAGCGCTCCTGCTCGCCGTGGTCCTCGGCATGGCCGCAGGGGTTGTCGCCGGCTTCCGAATGTTCGCATCCGACCCGCTCGAACAGCTGGGCGTGTAGTCGTCCACGGCCATGATGCTCGCGCTCAATTCGATTCGTGAACTCCGGTACCGGCCGCTGCGAACCGCGCTCACCCTTGGCGGCGTGACCGTGGCCACCGCCATGCTCTCGGACATGCTGATGCTCGGAGGCGGAATCCAGCGGAGTTTCGGCGAGGCGCTCGAGTCGGTCGGATACGAACTGCGCCTGTCCCCGAAGGGCACCTTGCCGTTCGACACGGAAGCCACGATCCGCGGGATCGGTGGACTTCGTGACACCGTGGAATCCGTTGCGGGAGTGGAAAGCCTGGTGCCGGTGCTGGCGCAGACGCTGACCATCGTGGCCGGCGGCGGCGGACCGGCCGCGGCGGACGCCGGTCGGCAGACGCTGGCGCTGGGACTGGACACGGAAGAGGAAGGACTCTACACACTGCTCGCCGGCCGTCCGCCCGGCGCCGGGGAAATCCTGCTCGATCCCGCGATGGCCGCGCTCCTCGACGTGCGGTCCGGCGACCGCCTGAGCCTGGGTGTCAGCAGCCGGTTCGGCACCTGGGGCAGCGACGCGACCGCCGAAGTCTCCGGGACCGCCGAGTTCATCTTCGCCACCCGGCGAGACATGCCGGTCGCCCTTCCGCTGGCCGACCTGCAGACGATCTCGGGTCGCGTGGACCAGGCCTCGTTCGCCATGATCCGCGTGCGCGGGGGCCACGCTCCCGAGTCCGTTCGGGAGGCCATCACGGCCGCGACCGACCGCGTCGAGGTCGTGACGCTGGCCGGCATCGCAGAGCAGGTCGACGAACGGCTTTCGTACTTCCGGCAGCTCTCGGCGATTCTCGCCAGCGTCAGCCTGCTGGTGGCCGCACTCCTCATCGGGACGATCAGCGCCGTGTCCGTGAGCGATCAGTTGGGGACCATCGCCGCTCTCCGCGCCATCGGCGTGTCGCGGCGAAGAATCGTCGGTGACCTGACGGCCGAGAGCGCGGTTCTGTGCGGCGTCGGCGGCGGGCTGGGAATCGGGCTCTCGATCGCGGTCGCGCACTACCTGGAGTCGATCCTGGCCGACTTCCCGGGGCTCCCCGTCGCCGTGCGCTTCTTCGTGCTGAGCCCTGGGAGCCTCGCTGCCGCGTACGGCCTCGTGGTCGCCGCAGGGGTCGTCGCGGGTCTGTTGCCCGCACTGCGCGCCACGCGGCTCGAGGTGACGACGCTCCTCCACCGGGAGGAACCGTGAACCGGGGAGCGGTCGTCGTCGTCCGCGACGCCACGCGTGACTATCGCCAGGGTCAGACGGTCGTGCGGGCGCTCCGGGGCATCTCGGTCACGGTGGACCAGGGTGATTTCCTGGCGGTGACGGGCCCGAGCGGATCGGGCAAGTCGACCCTGCTGCACCTGCTCGGAGGCGTGGATGTCGCCACGGCGGGCGAGGTGCGCTTTCTGGGCCGGGATCTGGCAAAGATGACGGTGGAGGCGCGTGCCGCGCTGCGCCTCCGCGAAGTCGGCCTCGTGTTCCAGCGCTTCCACCTGCTGCCCATGCTCACCGCGCTCGAGAACGTGGAGTTGCCGTTGGCCGCGGCGCGAGTGCCGCGCCGGGAGCGTCGCGACCGCGCTGCCGCGGTGCTCACACGCGTGGGGCTCGCGGATCGTCTGCGCCATCGTCCCGCCGCGCTTTCCGGTGGGCAACGGCAGCGCGTCGCCATCGCCCGCGCTCTCGTCAACCGACCCGCACTGGTCCTCGCGGACGAACCCACAGGCGAACTCGACCGCGCGGCCTCGCGCCGCGTGCTGGACCTCTTCCGCGACCTCAACGCCGCCGGAACGACCCTCGTGGTCGCCACCCACGACCTGGAATTCGCGGCGGGCGCGCGCCGCCGGATCGAGGTCGTCGATGGGCGGATCGCCCGGAACTCCGCGGACTCCCGATGATCGCGCGTCTCGTCCGGGCCTCCTTCCTGCAGCGCCCCGGGCGCAGTCTCCTGCTGCTGGCCGGCTACGCGCTCGGCGTCGGCGTCACGATCGTCCTGCTCTCGGTGGGCGGCGCGCTCGAGGACCAGGCGAGGGACAGGGAACTCGTGGGCGGCGGCGACCTGGTCGTCCTCCCGGCGGGCATCGACCTGGAGACGCTCAAGACCGGAGGCGTCAGCTCGATGTATTTCACCATCGAGCAGGCTTCCCTGCTGTATCGGGACGTGCTGAGCACCCGCTTCAAGGATCGGGTCGACGCTGCCGTCCCCTGGATCATGGACGAGCTGCTCTACCTCGAAGCGGACACGGGAGTGGTGGCGCTTTCCGCCGGGGCCACGATCCCGGGGCTCGCGGAGCAGCTCTCGGTGTCGCCCGAGCTGCTCGAGGGCACCTGGCGCGACCTCGATGACGGTCTCAGCTGGCGGAGTCCGTCCGACGCCGAGCTCTACCGTTCGCTGGACGCGCTGCACGTGCCGCGGGGCGCGGCCGCGTCCGACTCGACATGGGCCGAGTGGCACTACTTCAACGTCCTGATCCCGGACGCGGGATGGCTCTACCTGACCTACATGGTCGCCGGCGAGGTTCCCGACGGCCGCTGGGGTGGCCGCCTGCTCGCGACCCGCGTCGAGCCGGGGACCGCGGAACGCGCGTATCTCGAGACGGTGCCGGCGTCCGAGGTCCGCTTTACGGAGGGGGAGCCCGACCTCTCGATCGGGCGCTCCAGCGTCGCGGTCCAGGACGACGGCAGCTATCGCCTTCATGCCCGTATTCCCTCCGAGACCGGTGGGGCGCCGCTTGGGGTCGACCTGACCGTCACGGCCCGTTCGCGCCGGTATCTCCCGCCGGTCGATATCGGCACGGAGCAGATCGTGTCCGGCTACACCGTCCCGCTGCTCGATGCGGCGGCAACCGGCCAGGTGTGCGAGGGTACCCGGTGCCGGTCGCTCGACAGCGCCCGTGCCTACCATGACCACAACTGGGGCACATGGTCGGGTGTGACCTGGGACTGGGGTCAAGCGTACCTGGGCGACTATTCGGTGCTGTATGGAGGCGTCGCCTCTTCGGACGCCCCCGGGCCCGCCGCGGACGAACCGCCGGATGAATCCAGCGGGCCACGCATTCTCTACCTGGCGGACGACAACGGCTTCGCGGGCATCCTGCCGATTCGCCAGCTCCGCGTCGAGCGTCCGGGCGGCGACAGGCGGACCGCCCCCGAATCGATCGCGATACTGGCGACGAACGGGGCCGATTCCCTCGCGCTCGAGATCACAATCGTGCACGCGCGCTCCACGCAGGTTCCGGTCGCTGCAAGCACCCTGGATCCCCTCTTCTTCCAGATGCGTGGAACGGCCGTGCTGTCCGGCCGCTTGCGCGGCTCGCCGATTCTCGAATCGGGAGACGGGTTCTTCGAGACCTGGACCCGCTGATTCACCCGCCCGGCGGTCTGGCGCCGTCACGGGCGCCGGGGCGCGGGTCCGCAATGCTTGGCGACGTGTGCCGATATGCCCGATATTCCCGGTCCGCACTCCCGACGCCCCCTGTCCCGCCAGCCCATGAACCCACCTTCCCTCCGGCAGACCGCCGCCCGCGTACGGCGCGGCGACATCACCGCCCGGAGCGTTGTCGAAGAGGCCATCCGGCGCCACGAGGAGAGCGATCTCGGCGCCTACATCGTATTCGACCCGGAGGGTGCCCGCGCCCGGGCCCGCGCAATCGACGCGGCAGTGGCGCGCGGAGAGGACCCCGGACCCCTGGCCGGAGTCACCGTCTCGGTCAAGGACCTGTATGGCGTCGAGGGCCTGCCGATCCGCGCCGGGACCAGGCGGGAGCTTCCCGCACACTGGCGCCGGGAGGGCTTTCTGGTCCGTACCATGCGAGAACTCGGGGCCGTGATCGTCGGAAAGACGCACACGGTGGAACTGGCGTTCGGAGGCGTCGGCCTGAACCCGAACACGGGAACCCCCGTAAACCCCTGGGACGCCGACGAACACCGCGCGCCGGGAGGCTCTTCGGCAGGTGCGGGTGTGAGTCTGTGGGAAGGATCGGCCCTCATCGCGCTGGGAAGCGATACGGGAGGATCGGTGAGGATACCGGCTTCGGCCACGGGGGTGGTGGGCCACCGCCATACCACGGGAAGGTGGCCGACCAGTGGCGTCGTCCCCCTGAGCACCACCCTCGACACGGTTGGGCTCCTGACGCGCACGGCGGCGGATTCACGATACGCGTTCGGGCTGATCGACACGCGGGCCGCCAGCCCACCCGGGGCAGGCCGCGGTGCCGGGGACGCCCCCCCGCCCGCCGGCGGCCCGGGTCACCCGGCAACGACCGTCGCCGGCCTCCGGATCGGCCTTCCCCGCTCCGACCTGTGGAGGCGGGCCGCGCCCGATATCGCCGCCGTCGTCCGCCGCGCACTCGGCGAACTGGAGGCCGCGGGCGCGCACGTCCTCGAAGTCGAAGCCCCGGAACTGGACGAGGCCGGCGAGCGGTACCTGGCGGGCGAATTGGTGCAGCCGGAGCGCTTCGAGTCACTGGAACGGGATCTTCCCGGCTGGACTCCCATCCTGGACCCCACCGTGGGCAAGCGGCTGGAGTCCGCCCGGGACGTGAGCGCCGTGGACTACGTGGCCGTGTTGCGCGCGCGCCGCCGGCTCTCGGAAAGCATCCATGCCAGAATCGAAGCCGGGCGCATCGACGTGCTCGCCACGCCCACCCTCCCCATCACCCCGCCCCCGCTGTCCGCCCTGTCCAGGCTGGATGTCTACCGCGCGGTCAACCGCGACATGCTGTCCGGCACCGGTCCGGCCAGCATGCTGGACATGTGCGCCGTGAGCCTCCCCGCCGGCCTGGATGAGCACGGCATCCCCGTCGGCTTGCAGCTCATCGGCCCGTCGGGCGGCGACCACGTCCTCCTGGAGCGGGCGGGCGCGGTGGAAGCCGTGCTCGGGACGGCACACGCGCGGCTGGGCACACCGCCCCGCCTCACGGCCTCACCCTGAGTCCCGAGTGCCGAGTCCTGCGTCCCGAGTCCTGAGTCCCTACAGGCGCAGCGCGCCGATCACCTCCGCCAGCACCGCCACGGCGATCTCCTCGGGTGTGCGCGCACCGATCGGCAACCCGATGGGGCCATGGATGCGGTCCAGGTCGGCTGCGCTGAAGCCCAGCGCGCCCAGCCGCTCCCGTCTGGCAGCCTGCGTCTTGCGGCTCCCCAGCGCGCCCACGTAGAACGCGTCGCTCCGCAGCGCGGCCACGAGCGCCGGGTCGTCAATCCTGGGATCGTGGGTGAGTGCGACGACGGCCGTGCGTGCGTCCAGCTGAAGCGTGGCTATCGCCTCGTCGGGCCACTGCCGAAGCAGCACCGCTCCGGGGAACCGTTCCGCCGTGGCGAAGCCTTCCCGCGGATCCAGCACCGTCACGCGAAAGCCCGCCGATGCGGCCATCCCGACGAGTGCCTGGGCGATGTGGACCGCGCCCACCACGACGATCCGCGGCGAGCGGATGTAGGGGCGCAGAAAGACCGCCCCCTCCGGTGTCTCGACCGTCCGCGACTCACCCGTGCGGAGCGCGTCGCCGACCTGCGTGGCATCGAGCGACAACCGGCGGGGCGCGTGCCCCGCCTCGATCAGTTCCTGCACACCGTCGGTCAGGCGGGTCGCCAGCAGCACGTCGCGCCCCGCCTCCTGTGCCTCGACCACGCCCTGCAGCACCGCCGTCCTCACGCGGCGGCCTCCGCGCCCGCACCTGGCATCCGGCCGGCTACCCCGCGACCGGCTCGACGAACAGATGCACCCTGCCTCCGCAGGCCAGCCCCACCTCCCACGCCATCTCGTTCGTGACGCCGAATTCCATCGTGCGGGGCTCGCCCGACTCGATCACATCGAGCGCGGTCTCGATCACCGCGCCCTCGATGCACCCACCCGATACCGATCCGGAGAAGTCGCCATTCGCGGCGATCGCCATGTGACTTCCGGCGCGCCGCGGGGCCGATCCCCATGTTTGCGTCACCGTGGCGAGCGCGACCCGTCGGCCCTCTTCGAGCCATGCGGCCGCTTGCGCCAGAACGGGATCGGCGTTCGTGTTCCTGCTGTTCGATTGGTTCATGGGACTGGAAGCTACCCCTCGGGGGATGGAACGCAACATTGACGGCAACCCGCAGCGATGAGCTAAACCAGGCCGTCATCCGGGATCACTTCCGGCGGCCCCGCAATCGCGGCTCCCTCGAGCCCCCCGCCACCGGAGGGCACGCCCACAACCGGTTCTGCGGTGACACGGTGCGCATCTGGGCGCGCGTCGAGAACGGCTGCCTTGCCGAAGTGACCTTCGACGGCCGCGGGTGTGCGATATCCCAGGCCGCGGCATCCATGCTTACCGCCGTCGTGCGCGGAAAGGACGTGGACGCCGTCGCGAGGCTTCGGCAGACCTTCGTCGACGGGCTCGCGGCCAAGGGCTCGACCCTCCCCAGGGAACTCGGAGACCTTCGTGCCCTGGCCGGAGTCCGGCGTTTTCCGAGCCGGATTCGCTGTGCGGTGCTCCCTTTCGACGCTCTGGAGGACGCACTCGGCGGAGGTCCGGCGAAAGAGGAATAGCGGCCCGCGGACAGGTAACTTCCCGCCCCGGCGCCTTTCCCCGTCCTGCCTCCCGGCGCTAATGTAGGCGGCAAACATATCCGCTTCACCCCGTATTACGCCCAACAGCACCGAGGAGTCTCCATGACAGCGGGCCGCAACACCCTTCCCTTGCCCCGATTCGCGGCTTCCTTCGCCGCGGTTTTGACCATCGCCGCCCTGGCTACGCCCCAGGCGCCGGCCGCCGCCCAGCTGACCACCCCCGAGGAGCAGTTCGGCTACCGCCTCGGCACCGACTACCAGCTCGTCAACTACGAGGGCCTGACCGAGTACTGGCACCTCCTCGCGGAGCAGTCGGACCGCATGACGCTGGAGTCGATCGGCCTCTCCGAGGAGGGTCGCGAGCAGTGGATGGCCACGATCACATCGCCGGCCAATCGGCCCAATCTCGACCGCTACCGGGAGATCGCCCGCCGCCTCGCACACGCGGAGGGCGTCACCGAGGAGGAGGCACGCGCGCTGGCCGCCGAGGGCAAGGCCGTCGTCTGGATCGACGGGGGTCTCCACGCCACCGAAGTCCTGGGAATCCAGCAGCTCATGGAGCTCGTGTGGCAGATGGTCAGCCGGGACGACGCCGAAACGATGCGCTTCCTCGACGACGTCATCCTTCTGGCCACGCACGCCAACCCCGACGGCCACGCCCTGGTCGCCAACTGGTACATGCGCCACGACGATCCGCTCGAGCGCTCCTCGCAGGGCGTGCCGGTCCTCTACAACAAGTACGCGGGTCACGACAACAACCGCGATTTCTACATGGCCTCGCTCTCCGAGACCGAGAATATGAACCGGGTGATGTACCGCGAGTGGTTCCCCCAGATCGTCTACAACCATCACCAGACCGGTCCCCAGGGCACGGTCATGTTCGCCCCGCCCTTCCGCGATCCGCCGAACCACAACCTCGATCCCCTCATCATCACCAGCCTCGACCAGGTCGGTTCCGCCATGCACCACCGCATGGTCATGGAGGGCAAGGGCGGCACCACCATGCGGCGCGGCGCCAGCTACTCCACCTGGTGGAACGGCGGTCTGCGCACCACGCCCTACTTCAAGAACATGATCGGCCTGCTGACCGAGACCATCGGCCATCCCACCCCCATCGAGATTCCCTTCCTGCCGAACCGCCAGATCACGCACGCCGATCTGCCTCTTCCGGTCACCCCCGGGCGCTGGCACTTCCGCCAGTCGGTCGACTACTCGCAGACGGCCAACCGGGCGGTGCTCGACTACGCGTCGCGCAACCGCGAACACCTCCTCTTCAACATCTGGCGCATGGGCATGAACTCGATCGAGCGGGGCAGCCGCGACTCGTGGACCGTCCTGCCGAAGTGGATCGACGAGGTGACCGACGAGGTGGGCGCGCGCGCCACGCAGGAGGACTACGACGCCTATCTTCGCGACCCCGGCAAGCGCGACGCCCGCGGGTACATCCTGCCGTCGGACCAGCGCAGCTTCTCGACCGCGACCCGCTTCGTGAACGCGCTGCTCAAGGGCGGCGTAACCGTGCACCAGGCCACCGCCGACTTCACCGTCGCGGGCAGGAACTACCCCGCCGGGTCGTACGTCGTGGTCACGGCGCAGGCCTTCCGGCCGCACGTGATCGACATGTTCGAGCCGCAGAACCACCCCAACGACTTCCAGTATCCGGGCGGTCCCCCGATCGCGCCCTACGACAACGCCGGATGGACGCTCGCGCTCCAGATGGGCGTCGAATTCGACCGCGTCCTCGACGGGTTCAGCGGACCCTTCGAGCCGATCGCCTGGCTCGCCGAGCCGCTTCCCGGAACCGTGGCGGGTGCCGATTCCCCGGCAGGCTACGTGGTCGATCACGTCAACGAGGCCTTCACGGCCGTCAACCGCGTGCTCGCCGCCGGTGGAGAGGTTCATTGGATCGAAGGGACGTTCGACGCTGCGGGCATCTCGTTAGCGCCCGGCGCCTTCTACATCCCGGCCGGGGCCACCACCCGGTCCCAGCTGGAAGACTGGGCCCGCGAACTGGGCATCGGCTTTCATGGCGTCACGGCGGCCCCCGAGGCCGCGTTCGAACTGACCCACGCGCGGGTCGGCCTCTGGGACCGCTACGGCGGCTCGATGCCGTCGGGCTGGACCCGTTACGTGCTGGAGGACTTCGAGTTCAACTTCGAGGTCGTCTACCCGCCCGACATCGACGCGGGCAACCTCAACGATCGCTTCGACGTGATCGTTTTGCCCGACGGCGCCCTGGGCGGCGGGCGCGGCTTCCGCTTCGGCGGACCCGACGAGGACTTCATGGCCAGCCTGCCGGACTCGCTGCGCGGCCGGCTGGGCTCGCTGAGCGACGACACGAGTCTGCCCGCGCTCCGCGAGTTCGTGGAGAACGGTGGGGCGGTCGTCGCGATCGGGTCCTCCACGGCCCTGGGAAGCCGGCTCGGACTACCCCTCTCCAACTTCATGGTCGACGACGAAGGCAACCCGCTCAGCCGCGACGACTACTTCACGCCGGGATCGATCCACGACATCCGCGTCGATCACGGCAGCCCGATCACCCACGGCCTGGGCGAACGGGTACACGTGCTGCACAGCCACAGTCCGGTCTTCCAGATCGACGACGGCGCGGCGAACGTCCGCCGCCTCGCGTGGTACGACACCGCCGAGCCGCTGGTGAGCGGCTGGGCCTGGGGACAGGAACACCTGGAGGGCGGCACCAGCATGGTCGAGGCGGACCTCGGCGCCGGGAAGCTGTTTCTCTTCGGGCCCAAGGTCACGTTCCGGTCCCAGCCGCACGGCACCTTCCCGCTTCTCTTCAACGGAATCCACTATGGTGCCGCCAGACGGAGGCCGGTGAGCTGACGTGAGCGACACCGCCGCTCCGCACGGCCCCGACGCGTACCCGCCGCGCGAGGACCCGCCGCGCGAGGGCCCACGCGACAATCCGTTCGAACGCGTTCGCAGCCGCTGGCTCCTCCCGTGCGCGTTCGGCGCGGCCGTGGCCGTCCTCCTGCTGCTGATGCTGGCGACCGGGATCATCGGCCTGGCCACGGGGGGCGCCTTCGGGGACGACGACGCGACCAGGGAGATCCTGGCGATGCTTGCGGGGTACGGAGGCATGGTCGCCTGGCTTCTGTGGGCATGCCGGCGTGCGGGGGTGAACCTCCGACGGCTGATCGGCCGCGTACCCGCCGGGCACGACTGGGCGGTCACGGGGGCCTTGCTGGCGGTGACCATGGCCTTCTCGTACGGATCGTGGGAGCTGGTCGCGTGGATTCTGTCGCGCGCGGCGCCGGAGGTGTTGAACTGGCTGGTGCAGATGCTGCCCGACAGGCCGGCCGGCAACCTGGGTCACGAC
Organism: Longimicrobiales bacterium; assembly: GCA_965116905.1. Lineage (GTDB taxonomy): Bacteria > Gemmatimonadota > Gemmatimonadetes > Longimicrobiales > Gaopeijiaceae > Bin94. The sequence continues at coordinate 440,669 of OZ220732.1, forward strand.
ATCTTCACCGTCCTCATCGTCGTCGTCGCGGCCCCGCTCGTCGAAGAGGTTCTCTTCCGGGGCGTTCTGGTCAATCGCTGGGGGGTCAAGTGGGGTCTCGGGGCCGGAATCGCGGTGTCGGCGGTGGCGTTCGGAATCCTGCACGCGAACGTCATCGGCATCGGCGTGGTCGGGCTGGTGGCGGCCATCCTGTACATCCGGACCCGCACGCTGATCGTGCCGATCGCCTTTCACGCCACGAACAACACGATCGGAGCCGTCGGCATGTACCTGCCCGGCGGCTCCGACACGGCCGTGATCATCGACGGCGACGGCTGGCTCGGGTTCCTCCTCGTCTTCGTCACCCTGCCCGTGCTGATCTGGTACGTGTGGCGCTTCTGGCCGAAGCGCGATGCCGCGATCCCGTATATGGCCGAGGACGACCCGGCCGAGGACGACCCGGCCGCCGCCGAGGACGACCCGGCCGCGTCCGTGGAAGGATCTCCGTGACCGAATCGGCCCGGTCGCCGTTTCCGGTGCGCGTGGCCGCCATCGACGCCGGTTCCAACGCCATCCGCTTCGTCGCGGCCGACTTCACCGCTCCGGGCAGGTACGACATCGTCCACAAGATCCGCCAGCCGATCCGCCTGGGTCACCGCGTCTTCACGCACGCGGAGCTGGACGAAGACACCATGGGATGGGCCGTGGCCGCCTTTCGCCAGTTCCGCCGCGAGATCGAGGCGCTGAGCGTCGACCGATTCCGCGCCGTGGCGACCAGCGCCACCCGCGAGGCGGCCAACCGCGACCGTTTCCTGGACAGAATCCGTGAGGAGTCCGGCATCGTCCTCGAGCCCATCAGCGGGGCCGAGGAAGCGCGCCTCGTTCACCTGGCCGCGCGCAGCCGGGTCGACCTCTCCCAGGGCCGCTGGATCCTGGTGGATCTGGGGGGCGGAAGCGTCGAGGTCTCGCTGGTCGACGACACGGGCATCCTGTGGAGCGAATCCTACCGCGTCGGCACCGTGCGCCTCCTGGAGACCCTCGCCGAGGCCGAGGGCTGCCACGACTCCCTGCGCGAGTGGGTCGGCCGCCAGCTCCGCCCCTTGACGATACCGCCGCCGGAGGCCTACCCGGGTCCCACCGGGTTGGCGGCGACCGGAGGCAACATCGAAGCCATCGCCGAACTGGCGCTCAGTTACGTCGATCCGCTGAAGCTCGCGCTGCTGTCCATCGACCGCCTCGACGCCGTCATCCACCTCCTCTCGGCGATGACCGTCCCCGAGACGATCCGCGAGCTGCGGCTCCGCCCCGACCGGGCCGACGTCATCCTGCCCGCGGCGCTTGTCTACCGGCACTTCGCCGACCTCGCCCGCGCAGACCGGATAGTGGTGCCGAGCGTGGGCGTGAAGGAGGGGGTGCTTCTCGACGTGGCGGCCAACCCGGGTCTGTATGCAACCGTCCGCACACCAGGGCGGCCGGCGCGGCCGGCGCGGCCGGCGCGGCCGAAGTTCGACGTGCCGGTTGCCGCTTCTACCGCCCCCACGCCAGGTAGCGGATCTGCTGGATCGCGACCGACAGGCCCGCCAGGCTGACTGGCTCCTCGGCCTCGACCTCGGACAGGATATCGTGGAACCGGGCGAGCTGTGACTCGTCTTCGTCGAAACCGAGTGCCCCCGAAAGCGCGTCGCTGCCCCCCAGGGCGTCCTGCGTCAGGTTGCGCCGAATCGCACCCAGGTCGTTGATCAGGCCGAGCGCCCAGCGCTGCTGCCACTTGCCCTCGCCGCTCACACGCTCGATACAGCCGGTCAGCCACGGAATCCGCAGCTCCTCGGTGACCCAGTAGTAGACCCGCGCGGCACTCACCGGATTGGTTCCGGTGGTGCGCGCCAGCCGCAGGATCTCGAGCAGGTGATCCAGGAAGCGCAGCGCCACGAGGTTCCGGACAAAGGCCTCGTCCCCGGCCTGGGGCATCAGCGCGGCCACCCGCGTTTCGAAGTTCGCCCGGTCCTCGCCGGCCACGATGTCGTGGAACTGCCCGCGCAGGGCTTCGAGACCGTTCAGGCTGCCCTCGATGAGGGCGGTGGTCGACTCCTCCGGGTCGCAGTTGGTCAACACCCAGCGCGTCGTCCGTTCCAGCACCCGCGCCAGACCCATCGTCCAGCGGTAGGTCACGGCGGCGGACACCTGTCCTTCGCGCGACCGGATGTCCGCGAGCAGCGAGTCATGCCGGGTGAGTCTCGCGGCCACCAGCCACGCCCGCGCGATCTCCGCCGCGCCGCGGCCGGTCTCGCGCATCAGGCGGTCGATGAATACCGACCCCATGAGGTCGACGAGGTCGTTGGTGAGCTGGCACGCCACGATCTCACGGCGCAGACGGTGGTTGGCCGCCCGTTCAAGGCCGACCAGCTCCAGGGCCTCGCCCGGGAAGTACTCGTGGAAATAGCCGGAAGCCGACGGGTCGTCGGGGAGATCCGAGGCGAGCAGCGCCGACTTGAGGTACAGCTTGGCATAGGCCAGCAGCACGGACAGCTCCGGCCGCGTGAGCGACTGGTTGGCCTCCTGGCGCGCGGTGAGCTCGTCCCAGGACGGCAGTCCCTCCGCGTCGCGGTCGAGGAGGCCCGTGCGGGACAGATGCCCCATCAGCGCCCAGTAGTGGTCCATGCCGCGGCGGGCGCGGTACTCGTCCAGCGACACCGCCTGGCAGCCGGACTCGTTGTCCGCAAGCACGAGCGAGGCGACCGTGTCCGTGAGGCGGTGCAGGAGTTCGTTGCGCTCCTCCCGCGTGACCAGTCCGGCGCCGAGTGCCTCGTTCAGGAGGATCTTGAGGTTGACCTCCCGGTCCGAGAGGTTCACCCCGCCCGAGTTGTCGAGCGCATCGGTGTTGATCCGCCCGCCCGCGAGCGCGTACTCGACCCGGGCCGCCTGGGTGAACCCCAGGTTCCCGCCCTCGCCCACCACCTTCGCCCGCAAGTCGCCCACGTCGATGCGCACCGCGTCGTTCGACGCGTCTCCGGCGTCAGCGTGGCTCTCCGTGGTCGCCTTCACGTAGGTGCCGATCCCGCCGTTCCAGAGCAGGTCCACGGGTGCCGACAGCACGGCCCGGATGAGACTCTCACCGTCCAGCGTCGCGACGTCCGGCTCCAGACCCAGCACGGCCCGCACCTCATCGTTCAGGTCGACCGACTTCACCCCGCGCGGCACGATCATCCCGCCCCGCGAGAGTTTCTCGCGGTCGTAGTCGTCCCATGACGAGCGGCCCAGCCGGAAGAGACGCTCGCGCTCCCTGAAGGAGCTCTCCGGATCCGGACTCGGATCGAGGAATACGTGGCGGTGGTCGAAGGCCGCCACCAGGTGGATGGCCCGCGAGAGCAGCATGCCGTTGCCGAACACGTCCCCGCTCATGTCGCCGATGCCCGCCACCGTGAAGGCGTCTTCCTGGATATCCCTGCCCATCTCCCGGAAATGCCGCTTCACCGACTCCCAGGCGCCGCCGGCGGTGATGCCCACCTTCTTGTGGTCGTATCCGTTGGAGCCGCCCGAGGCGAAGGCGTCGTCCAGCCAGAAGCCGTAGTCCGCCGCGACCCCGTTGGCGGTGTCCGAGAAGGGGGCCGTGCCCTTGTCCGCCGCCACGACGAGATAGGGGTCGAAGCCATCGTGCCGGATCACGCCGTCGGGTGGCTCGGACTCGCCGTTGAGGTTGTCCGTGATGTCCAGCAGTCCGCGCATCAGGGTGCAGTACTGTTCACGGGCCTCGTGGGCCATGGCGTCGCGGTCGGGCAGCGACCGCAGGCAGACGAAGCCGCCCTTCGACCCGCTGGGCACGATCACCGCGTTCTTGACCATCTGCGTCAGCACCAGCCCCAGCACCTCGGTGCGGAAATCGTCCGGCCGGTCCGAGTGCCGTATCCCGCCCCGGGCAACCGATGCCCCACGCAGGTGAATGCCCTCCATCCTCGACGACCTCACCCATACTTCGTACTTGAGACGGCTCCTGACCACGCTTTCGAGAAGCTCGGAGTCGAACTTGAACGAGATGTACGGGACTCCGCCCGACCGCACCGTCGGCGCCCGGCCGCCGGTCCGATAGTAGTTCGTGCGCACGGTGGCCTCGATCACCTTCTGGAACGCCCTCAGCGCGCGGTCATGAGCGAGCGAGCTCACCCCGACCAGCTCTTCGGCGATGCGGTCGGCGAGGTCGGGGGCCCTGGGGTGGCGGACCTCCCGCGCCCGGCGGCCGTCCGTCCCGCCGCCCGCGGCACCGTCCGGGTCGAATCTCGCCTCGAAGAGCCGGAAGAGCAGCAATCCGATCGCCGGGTGGCTGTCGAGCGCGGCGCGCAGCACCTGCCGGCTCGGGACCGCCCCGATCTGGAACGCGTAGTGCGCGTACGCCCGCAACACCTCGACCTCGCGCCAGGCCATCCCGGTGGGCCGGATCAGGCGGTTGAACCCGTCGTTCGTGGCCTCGCCGTTGCGGATCGCCAGGATCGCCTCGGACAGAACAGGCCCCCGGGCCTCGATATCGATCCGGGTGCCGTCCGCGGTCTGCACGTCGAAGCTGTAGATCGACGAGTCGGCATGACCGCCCCCCTCCCGCAGCTCGAACAGCGAAACGTTGATGATGCGGAGCCCGCAGTTCTCCAGAACCGGCATGAAATCGGACAGAACGATCTGGTGCTCCCGGATATAGATCTTGAGCTCGCAACCGTCGACCGTCTCCGCGTTCTCGAAGAAGCGGACCGACTCCATGCGCCCGTCCACCTTCATGGCCTCGATCTGGGCGATGTCCCGCACCGCCGCCGCCGCCTCGGTCGCGGCACGGTACTCCGGCGCAAACGCACCGGCGTAGTGGCGGGCCATGCGACGGGCCTCGTCCGGGGGCCGCATCTCGCCCAGGAGGTCCCGCACCTCGTCCAGCCACGACCGCGTCAGGCTGGTCACGGTCGCCTTCAGATCGCGCCAGTCGATCTCCGCCAGCCGCTTCGGCGGACCGCCGAGGTAGAAGTGCAGCCGCGCCTGGTCCCCGGCGCTCAACGCCAGATGGTAGTTGAGTACCTCGACCTTGTAGCGCTTCCCCAGCGACGCTTCGAATTCCCGCCGGAAGGCCCCCGAGAACCGCGTCCGGGGCATGACGACCATGATCGACACGCCGCGCCCCAGCGCATCGTGACGCACCGAGACGAAGATCTCGGCGGTGTTGTACCGGGTCAGGATCGTGCGGATATCCTTGGCGACCTCCTCCGCCGACGCCAGAAAGAGCTCCTCCTTGGGCAGCGACCCGAAGATCGTGATGATCTCCTTGTAGTCGTGCTGTCCCTCGGACACGCCCGCCTGTTCCAGCACCTCCTCGAGCTTCTGCCGGAGGATCGGAATGTCCTGCGCCGGCTCCGAATACGCCCGCGAGGTAAACAGCCCCAAAAAGCGGTGTTCGCCGGCGACCGAGCCGTCGGCGCGCAGCTTCTTGACGCCGATATAGTCCATCCTCGCGCGACGGTGAACGGTCGACTCGGCGTTGGTCTTGCTGATGATCAAGAGCGGCCCGGACAGCGCCCGCTCGCGCATCTGGTCGGACAGCGCGCTCATGGGCACGGGACGTGCGAATGCCGACGCCTGCTCTTCCTGCAGAATGCCCAGTCCCGACCCGACGTCGACCATCACGGCGTCCTCGCCACCCGGTTCATGCGGCCCGAAGGTGTAGGACCGGTAGCCGAGGAAGACGAAGCCCCCGTCGCGCAGCCACCTCAGGAACGCCTGGATCTCGCGGAACTCGTCGCGGCGGTCCCGCACGTCGCGCATCCGGAAGCCCAGCTCCGAGACGACATCGGCGATCTTGTCCACCATGAGGCCGAAGTCGTCCGTGGCCTTCACCACGTCCTCCAGCCGCCGGGCCGTCTCCGCGCGGAGAGACTCGCGGGCCTCCTCGTCCGCGACGCGGGCCAGTTCGACGTACACCACCGATTCGGTGTTGTCGGGGGCGTCCGGCGCGTTCAGGTCCGTGATCCACCCGCCCTCGTCCCTTTCCACGGTCATCAGCGGGTAGACGAAGTGCGCGATCTGGAGGTCCTGCGCCGACAGAAACTCCCGGATCGTGTCCACGATGAACGGCCGCTCGGAAACGTTGGTCTGAAGGATCGTGACCGGCGCCTGCCAGCCGGCGTCCTCCAGGTCGGGGTTCAGGACCTCCACATCGACCCGGTCCGGACGGCTGCGATCCAGGAAGTCGAGCGACTCCACGCACATTCGGGCCAGGTCCTCCGGCTTCCGCTCCTCCAGAAGCTCCATCGTGGCCTTGCCGAGGAAGAAGGGAACGAACTTCCGGAGGAGTCGATAGCGATCGTCCTCCACCGAGTCCTTGAGGAATTCGAGCACCGCTGCAATTGCCTGGGTGCTGGCCGGGGACGCGGAAGGATCGCCTGTCTGGGTCATTCGTCGCGGATTCGCTCGGCGTGGACGGTGGCGGGACGTCATGGCAATCTCGGAAAACCCGACCGATGCCGCCAGACGTTACCTTAGAACGGTCGGCCTACCCGTACCCCGAGGCGGCGCATTGCGTTTCATCCACATCGCCGATGTTCACCTCGACACCGCCTTCGCGGGCCGGTCGGAAGACGTGCGAAGCCGGCTGCGTAAGGCCGCCCGCGAAGCGTTTGCGAGGTGCGTCGATACCGCAGTGTCGGAAGGAGTTCACGCGGTTCTCATCGCGGGCGACCTCTTCGACGGGCCGCGTCTGTCGTTCGGCGACGAGGGTCTCCTGTTGCGGCAGCTCGGCGCCCTGGAACGCGCGGGCATCCAGGTGGTATTCGCAACCGGCAATCACGACCCGGGGAGCGGGCAGAGCGTGCGGGACCTGGCCTGGCCGGACAACGTCACGGTGATTGCCGACGGCGAACCGGTCACGGCAGCCATCGTGAACCGCGAGGGCGATCCGGTCGGGTACGTGACCGGCGCGGGGCACGCGACCGCCCGCGAGACCGCAGACCTCGCCCGCCGCCTCAGGCCGCCCGCCACGACCACGAGCCGGCTGCCCCGGGTGGCCTTGCTCCACACCCAGGTCACGTCCGCCAGCGGCAGCGAGCTTCACCAGCCCTACGCGCCGTCCAACCTGGAATTCCTGCGCGGCGCGGGCTTCGACTACTGGGCGCTCGGACACGTCCACCAGCGTCAGGAGCTCTCGACCGATCCGCCCGTCCACTACCCCGGCAACCTTCAGGGCCGCAACCCCCGCGAGACGGGGGCCAAGGGCGGCCTGCTCGTCGATCTTCACGACCCTGGGCATCCGGAGGTGGAATTCAGGGAGTTCACGCGCGTGCGCTGGGAGAAGCTCGCCCTCGCGGGACCCGAGGGAGCGCGCACGATGGACGCGCTCGTGGAGCTGGTCGTCGATTCGTGGGACCGCGCCCGATCGGCGGATCCCGGGAGTGAAGCGACCGAGTGGGTCGTGACCGTCGACCTGTCGGGTCCGTCCCCCGTCTGGCGCAAGCTGCGCGAACGGGACGAACTGGAGGCCTTGGAACAGGAGTGCGCGGACTGCATCGGCGCGATGTCGGTGCGGATCCGGGCCGGAGGGACGCACGCGGTGGTACGGCTTGCGGACCACGTCGACCGGCAGGACGCGCTGGGCGCCTCGCTCCGCCTGTGCCATCGGGTGGCGGCGGGCGACGACCGCCTGGGCCTCACGGAGGCCGACCTCGCCGGCTTCGACCGGGAGCGCCACGGGTCTCTCGAGGCGTACCTGCAGCGGGTGCTCGACGGAGCGGACGCCGAGATCATGGCGAGGATGCTCACCGGCACCGCCGCCGGCGGGGGTGCGCCATGAGATTCGAGTCGATCGAGGCCGTACGCTATGGCTGCCTGGCGAACCTCTCCACCGGCGATGACCCGCTCCCCAACATTGTGGTCGTGCTCGGCCCCAATGAGAGCGGAAAGTCAACTTTATTTGACTTAATGTCAACTTTAGTTTACGGATTTCGCCCTGCCACCCGCGCCAGGCACCCATTTACTCCGTGGGCCGGGGGAGATCCCGAGGGCCGGGCCCGGATCCGTCTCGACCGCGGCGGCGACGACTCCGTGATCGAGATCCACCGGCGCCTCCGGTCGCAGGCGTGGGGCAGACTGCACACCGGCGAACGGGTGGACGATATCCGCAACCAGCCCCTGCCCGCCGCGAGTCACGTAACCCGGGTGGTGTTCCGGCAGGTGTACGCCCTTACCCTCGCCGAGCTCGCAGGTCTCGAGGGCGAGAGCTGGGACCTGGTGCAGGATCGGCTGGTGGGTGCGATGGCCGCGCCGGATCTGGCCTCCGCACGGGCCGTGGCGGCAGACCTGGAGGACGAGGCGAAACGGCTGTGGCGCCCCGACCGGCGCGGCCGCCCCCGCGTGCGCGTGCTGGCGGGCGAGCTGACCGCGTTGAACGAACGCAAGCGCGAGGCGCTCTACCGGGACCGATTGGTGCGCGAGAAGGTGGCGGAGAGGGCCGAAGCCGAGGCCGGGCTTCAGGCGCTGCGCGCGGAGAGATCCCGCGAGCAGGAGCGTCACGGCGCCATCGAGCACCGCCTCAACCGGCTGCTGCCCGTGCGGCGGACGCTGACGCGGATCGAGGAACTTCGTGCCGAAGCGGGAGGCGGCGGCCATGTGGAAGCGCTTCCGAACGATCCCGCCGCGAGGCTGGACGAGCTGCGCGAGGAAGCGCGGGCCGCGAAGGACCGGGTGGCCGTGCTCGAAGGGAGGTTGGGCGAAACGGCCGCCGCCGGGGCGGAAGGCGAGCGCCTCGACGCGCGTTGCGAGGAGCACGCCGAATCGCTGTTCGCGGAGCCACTCGACGATGTGGGCCGCGAGGCGCTCGCCGCGGTCTCCATGGAGGCGCTCCGCGATGCCGTGCGGACGTACACGGCCGCGTGCGAGGAGCGCCGCGTCGCGGAGGAGGGTCTCCTGCGCGGCGGGCACGCCGGTCTACCGGGGGCGCTGAAGCCCGGCAGGGGCCGCCTGGCCGCCGGGGTTCTGCTGATCCTGGCGGGGGTCGCCATCGCAGCCCTGACGACGCCGCAGGTCGGCGTCCAGCTCCCACTCGGCAATGCCGTCGCGCTCCGCGTAGGCGCCGTCGCCGCGATCGCGGGATTCATCCTCATGATTCTGTGGTGGGATGCGAATCGACGGGCGCGGCGGTACAGCAAGGCCTCCAGCGCCGAAAAGGGGCGCCTGTCCGGAGAGGTGGCGCAGCTCCGGGAGGCCGAGGAGGCCGCGCGCGCCGACGCCGTGAGCCCGCTTGCCGGGCTGCCCGTCCGCAACGCCATTCTCGCGGCTCCCGACATGGATCTTCCGGCCCGGATCGAGCGCATGCTGGAGCTGCTGGCCACGCGGGACGAGCGCACCGACGCCGCGCGCCGCGACCTGGAGCGAGTGGAGGACGACCTGGCGGCCGCCCGGCGGGACCACGAGGCGGCGGCCGGCAGCCTGCGCGCACTCGAGGCGAGGCTGGCGGAACTCGGCGGCGGCGACGCAGAGCGGGGGGCGGCGCTGGCGGGCGCGCGGACGGACGCCGCCCGGAGGGCCGACCAGATGCAGGCCGAGCTGGAACGGGAGTGGCCCGAACTGGACCGGATCGTGGCCGATATCCGCCAGGCGGACGCCGCCGGCACGGCCTGGGAGTCGCTGGCCGGGTCCCTGCGTGACGCGTCCGGGCGGCTCGACGCGCTCGCCACAGAGGGCGAGGAGCTGCGCAGCACGATCGCGACGCTCGACACCGAGATCCGCCACTTGCAGGAGGGTGAGACTCCCGACCGCGTCGAGGGGCGCATCGAGGCGGTCAAGGAGCAGATCCGCGAGGCGAAGGAGGCCCGGGACCGGTCGTTCGTGCTCGCGAGAATCGTCCGCGAGGCCGATCGCCGCTTCCGGGACGAGCACCAGCCCGACCTCCTGCGCCGGGCCGCGGACCACCTCCGGCACATCACGGCCGGCCGTTACGAGCACATCGAGATGGGCGAGACGGGTGACGATTCCTTCCAGCTGACCGGCCCCGCCGCGCCGACGCCCAGGAAGGTGGGCCCGGCGCTCTCCCAGGGTACCCGGGAGCAGGTGTACCTGGCGCTGCGGCTGGCGATCATCGATCACCTCGACGCCGGCGAAGAGCGCCTCCCGCTCTTCATGGACGAGACCCTGGTCAACTGGGACGCCTGGCGTCGCGACCGCGCCTTCGGACTCCTGGAGCGCATGGCCGAACGGCGCCAGGTGTTCGTCTTCACCTGCCACCCGGCCATGGCCGCCGAACTGGAAGACCGGGGCGGCCGGATCGTCACGCTGGGAGACCCGTAGCCCCCCTCGGCCGGCGCGGCGCCGGGAGACCGGCGGCCCCACGAAGCCGGCGCGGCCCCGGAAGACCGGCGGCCCCACCCGGTTGGCGCGGCACCGCCCGCCGGGGTATGGTGCCGCATGAAATCTCCGATGCGCGTGCTGCTCATCCTCGGCCTCCTCGAAGTGGCGGCGCTGGCGGCCTTCGGATGGCTGACGGGCGCCGCGCTGCCCCTGCCCCGCCTCCTTTTTCCCGCGGCCGCCCTGCTCTGTTACGGCGCGGCCGGGGTCGCCGCGACCAGACGGCCGCTCTCCATCCCCCTCATCTGGGGTATCGGGACGCTTGCCCGGCTGGTCCTTCTGCCCCTGGCGCCGGAGCTGTCCGACGACATCCACCGCTATCTCTGGGACGGCCATGTGCTCGGCGAGGGCCTCAACCCCTACGGACACGAGCCCGCGCACGAGGCCTACGCGCCGATCCGCACGCCCTGGCACGACAGGATCAACCACCCCGGGATCCCGACCATCTATCCGCCCCTGGCGCAACTTCTGTTCGGAGCGGTCGGGGCGCTCGGCGGCACGATCCTGAGCGCCAAGCTGGCGTGGCTGTGCCTCGATCTCGGGTGCGGGTTCCTGCTGTCCCGGATCGCCAGCCGCACGGGCCGCAACCCGGGTGCCGTCCTGGTGTGGTACCTGTGGTCGCCGCTGCTGATCGTGGAGACGGCCTGGAGCGCGCACTTCGATGCGGCCGGGCTCTTCATCCTGGCGGCGCTCATCTGGGTCGCTTCCGGCCGCAGGAATCGCCCGGGCGGGACAAGTCGCGGGCGCCGCGCGAGCCACCGGCGCACGCGCTCCGTCCGGGCCGCCACGCTCGGGTCGCTGCTCGGCCTGGCCGCGCTGACCAAGCTCGCTCCCGCCGCCGCCCTGCCACCCCTCGTCCGCCGCCACGGCCCCGCCGTGGCCCTCGCCTTCGCCGCGGTCTGCGCCGTCCTCTACCTGCCCTTCGCCGGCGTCGGCCTCGGGGCCCTGACCCAGGGGCTGCGCACCTATGCCGAGCACTGGACGGCCAACCAGGGCGCCTTCACGCTCATCGCGCAGCTCTTCCTCGACCCCTTCCACGCCCGCGCCGCGGCCGCCGTTCCCGTGCTGGCGGTCATCGCGTATGCGACGTGGCGGCGCTTCGCCGTCGAGCGCGCGCTCCTGTGGATCATGGGGGCCGGGCTGCTCTTCACACCCACGTTCCACCCGTGGTATGCACTCTGGGTGCTTCCGATGGCCGCGCTCCGCGGGAGTGCGCCGTTCCTCCTGCTGAGCGGCCTCGCGTTTCTCGGCTACTGGGGGCTGGCGGCGTACCAGCTGACCGGCGTCTGGCCGGAGCCCGCGTGGACCCGCGTGGTCATGTGGGTTCCGGTGTGGGCCCTGCTCCTGGCGTCCGCCGCAGGCCTGATCGGCGGTGCCCGGGGCCGTGGCGCCATGGGTTCGCGGGACTCACAAATGTCTCTTTTGGCCGGCGTTGAGCCCCAACGCCAGGTATCCCGAGGCGAAGAGCGCGACGAAGGGCAGTGACGCCCAGTACCCCTGTGCGATCGCGACGGTGCCCGACAGGACCATCAGCGACCCCGCGGCGACCGCGAGCGCCTGTCCGCTGAACGCGCCCCGGGACCCCTCGTAGCTGGAACGGCGCGCGGCTCCAGCCTTCGGCGTCCGCTCGAACGGGTCGCGGAACCGGCCAAGCCCACGCACGACCGCCCGGCTGAGGAGTACGGACATGCCGGCACCGAGCGTGAGCGTGCCCGCCGCGCCCCTGATCGCGTGTCCCCAGCGTCGGCCGCGCTTCCGTGCCGCGGTCAGGTAGAAGAGCACGAACGGGCCCGTGGCACTGCCGAACACGGCCAGATCGAGCCACCAGAGACGGTCGGCGCCCAGCGCGCTCCGGGCGATCGCGGAGGGGACGATGAGCAGCGCGAGGACGAAGGTGAGCGGATGCGCCAGGTGGCCGCTCAGGTGCAGGAGGGCCTCGAGCTTCACGCCGGGGCGGAACCGGCCTCGGAGCAGTCCCGGGAGCACCTTGCGCGCGGTCTGGACGCCACCCTGGGCCCACCGCCGCTGCTGCACCAGAAGCGACGCCGCGGTGCCGGGAAGCTCGGCCGGGACGCCGATGTCGTCGCGGAGCACGAACCGCCACCCCGCCATCTGTGCCCGGTAGCTGATGTCGAGGTCTTCGGTGAGGGTGTCGTGTTGCCAGCCGCCCGCGTCCACCAGCGCCTGCTTGCGCCACAGCCCCGCCGTGCCGTTGAAGTTGAAGAAGCGGCCGCCGAGGTAGCGTCCCCGCTGCTCGACGAGGAAGTGGCCGTCCAGGAGCAGGGCCTGGGCCCGGGTCAGCCACGAGTCGCGCTCGTTGATGTGGTCCCAGCGGGCCTGCACCATGCCGACGCCGGGGTCCCGCATCGTGGGAAGCAACGACTCCAGCAGGCACGGCGCGGGCACGAAATCGGCGTCCAGGATAAGGATGAAGTCCCCTGTGGCTTCCTCCAGGCCGGCCGCCAGCGCGCCCGCCTTGTACCCCGTCCGCACGGAACGGTGGATGACGCCGACCTCTACGCCCCGGCGACGCCACTTGCGGGCGCATCGCCTGGCCAGGGCCGTGGTTTCGTCCGTGGAGTCGTCGAGCACCTGGATCTGCAGAAGCCCGGCCGGATGCCTCAGCCGGCACGCCGCGTCGATCAGGCGCTCCACGACGTGCTTTTCGTTGAAGACGGGCAGCTGCACGGTCACCCTGGCCGCCGCCACAGGAGCCGCCGCCGCGGGAGAATACGTATTTTGTGTAAAATACATATTATGTGCGCCGACCCCGTCCACACCGACCCCGTCCACGCCGACGCCGTCCTCCCCACTCCTTGTCCGCGACTGGAACAGGAGCACCATGCGGTGCGCGGCGAAGGGGAGGAGAAGCGCCAGGACGCCTGCGTACAGTGACACCGCGACGACACTGAGCAGATCGATCATTCAGGCGGGTCCGTGGGATTCGGTTCGAAGCCCCGGCACTGCAACACCGGGAGCGGAGGGTACTTGCGGAAGGTATCGTCGTGGCGGTGGCGCCCACAGAGGTAGAAGCGCGAGCCGCGGCCCGAAACGATCCGCCGCATCCAGGCGCACCCGAGGCAGAGGCCGACGCGGTCCGGGTCAGTCGTCCCCGAGGTCATCCGATTCCCGGATTCCGATGTAGCCCCGATGCCTGCCGCGGTCGCCGCGCCGATGGGAGAAGTAGCGGCCATCGCCGCACAGGGTGCACTCGCCGCTCACCGTGACGTTTGCGGCCCGTACCCCGGCCGCGAGGGTCCGGCGCCGGATCACCGACCTGAGATCGATCGCCGCGGGAACGTCGGGCGCCGCTTCGCCCAGGGCGCGGAAGACCTCCGGGCCGACCTCGTAGCAGCGCCCGCAAATGGCCGGACCGAGATGGACCAGGAGGTCCCCGCGGTGGCTCTCGAAGGCCTCCGACAGCGTGTCCAGCCCCGCTTCCACCACGCCCGCCGCGGTGCCCCGCCAGCCTGCATGCAGGAGGGCCACGGTCCGGCGGGTAGGATCCACGATGAACACCGGCACGCAGTCGGCCAGGGTGACGGTCAGGAGCACCCCGGACGCACCGGTCGCGTGGCCGTCACCCTCGCCGGTCAAGCACACGCCGCGCGGCAGCCGGCCATGTACCTGGATCAACCGACCATGCACCTGCCGGCTCCTCACGACCGCGCGCCAGTCCGCCGCCAGGGCCAGGTCGACGCTGTCGGGCGTCTCGCTCGGCGACGAGTGCCCAGCCGTCGCCGCGCGCATGCCGGCGGTGTCGGCGGTGCGCGTCCGCCTGGTCGTCCCGGCGAGCAACCTCGGGAACCGCCTCTCCCACGGCGCCACCGGGGTCACCGGGATCACCGGGGTCACTCCGAACGATCGCAAGGTCGTGGAGTCGTATCTGTTCATGGGCGTTGAACGTTACGAGATTGGCCGGCCGGATTCCAGCCGTTCGGACCGGGCTGTCGGGGCGGGCATTGGCTCGTCTGACGGGTCCCCCAAAAAAGGGGATGCCGGGTCGCAAGGTCCCCCGGCTATATTTGTCTCTACCGCCAAACCCGATGAGAGGAGGCGAGGAATGACCGCACGGCGCACCCCAACCAGGACGCCCAGGACGCGAATGCGACTCGCGGTGGCTGCTCTGGCCGTGGTCTGTGCCTGCGGAGACTCGGCAACCGAGCTGCCGCCGGATGGGCCCGATCTCATCGTCTCCGTACCCGACGTTCCGCCCAGCGTAGCCTACGGACGCTCATTCTCTCTGGAGGTCACGGTGCTCAACCGGGGAACGACGACGGCGGGCAGGACGCAGGTGTTTTTCCTGCACTCCGCCGATCAGGCCATCACCACTGCAGATGCTGTCGTAGGCTCGGAGTTCACCGACACGCTTGCGGTTGATGGGGAGGACGATGTCAGGATCAGGGTGGAGCCCCCCCGCGACGAACTCGGGACATTGTACTACGGGGCATGCGTCGATCCGCTGCCCGACGAGATCGATACGGAAAACAACTGCTCCGTTGCGGCGGGAGTCGAGGTCTTCCTGCCGCCCCCGCTCGGCGAGGTTGTCGACAGAACCCACGAGTCGCTGACGAGCAGGATTGCCAGCGGGGGGGGCCAGACGAGCTTCCAGGTCTACCGCAGGCGCTCCGAAGCAGGGGATTTCAGTCGTGTTCGGGATCTCTCGGCGTCGGGTGAGGAGACGAGCTACGCCGACATGGGTCTGGAACCCAACACGGTGTACTACTACAAGGCGGTCGCCTGCAATGGATCGATCTGCTCGGATGAATCGGACGAGTGGGGCGGCCTTACCGAGGTCGTCGGGCCGGTTGACATTCCCGCAGTGCCCACAATACGGGGAGAAAAGGTCAACATCGCATTCGGCACCGACAAGGCGCGTGTGCATTGGGACGCCGTGCCCTGGGCAACGTACTACAGGGTGTACCAGGACAACGACCTGGACGCCGAGGTGTCCGCCCCGGCCCTGAGCTACTACGACAACCATCCGAACACGTCGCTGGGGGCGTACCAGACCACCACGTACAAGGTGCAGGCGTGCAACAAGGCCGGGTGCTCCGAGTCCTCGGAGACGGTCGTGATCACGGTTCCGCCACCGGGGTAAAAACAACTACCTTAGTGGCAATCATGAGCAGCACCCATTTCGACGCCCAGAACGCGGCCTACGTTCAGGCGCTCTACGAGGATTTCACCCGGAACCCCGATGCGGTGCATCCGGAGTGGCGGGAGTTCTTCGAGCGCGGTCACAAGGCTCTCGTGGAGGACGGGCTCCTGACGGTGGAGGGCGACTCCAACGGGGCTCCGGCGCCCGCGAGCACCCCCGCGGAGCGCGTCGCGCCGCTCGCCCCGGTGGCCGCAGCCGTGGTCCCCCCGCCCACCGCTCGCGAGCCCGTGATCCCGACCCGGCCCGACGCGCGCCTTCTTTCGCTGGTTGCGCGGGCCGCGAATCTGTTGCAGGCGTTTCGCGAGCACGGCCACCAGGCAGCGCGCATCGACCCGCTCGGGAGCGAGCCCCCCGGCCACCCGCAACTCGATCCGGCCTACTTCGGCACCACCATGGAAGAGCTGGCCGAAATCCCCACCTCGGTGCTCTTCCACGACGGCGACGATACCCCCCTGGCCTCCACACTGGACCGCCTCAAGGCCACCTACAGCGGCGCGCTCGGCTACGAGTTCGAGCACCTGGAGGATCCCGGCAAGGTCGCCTGGCTGTGGGAGCAGGTGGAGCGCGGGACGCACTTCGCCGGCTACACGGACGAGGATCGCCTGCACACGCTGGACCGGCTTACCCGGGTGGAGGGGCTGGAGCAGTTCCTCCACCGCGCCTACCTCGGGCAGAAGCGCTTCTCGATCGAGGGTACCGACATGATCGTGCCCATGCTCGACGAGGCGATCGAGATTGCGGCCGCCGACGGCGCCACCGAGGTCGTGGTCGGCATGGCCCACCGCGGCCGGCTCAACGTCCTCGCCCACATCCTCGGCGTTTCGTACGATGAGATCCTGGGCGAGTTCGAGGGCCGGGCCACCCCCGGGAGCGCGCTGTGGGTCCCCGACCCCGGTACCGGCGACGTCAAGTACCATCACGGCGCCACGGCCGACTACACGCTCCGCTCCGGCGACTCGATCCGGATCACGCTCGCGCCCAACCCGAGCCATCTCGAGTACGTCAATCCGGTCATTCTCGGCATGGCGCGCACGCAACAGTACCCGGACGACAACGGCACCGACCGGGACACCTCAAGGGTCGTGCCGGTGCTGATCCACGGAGACGCGGCCTTCGCCGCCGAGGGCGTCGTGGCCGAGACCCTGAATCTGGCCCGTCTGCGCGGCTACGAGGTGGGGGGGAGCATCCACATCATCGCCAACAACCAGGTCGGCTTCACCACCAACCCGAGCGACGGCCGCTCCACCCGTTACGCCAGCGACCTGGCCAAGGGCTACGATATCCCGGTCATCCACGCGAACGGGGACGCGCCCGAAGAGTGTCTCGCCGCCATCCGGCTGGCCATGGCGTACCGCAAGAGGTTCCACGACGACGCTCTGATCGATCTCGTCGGGTACCGCCGGCACGGCCACAACGAAGCCGACGAGCCGGGCTACACGCAGCCGACGCTATACACGGCGATCGCCGACCACCCCACGCCGCGCGCGCGCTGGGTGCAGTCCCTGATGGAGCGGGGGCTGGTGACCGGCGACGAGGTCGCGCAGGGAGCCAGGACGCTGTCCGACGAGCTGCGCCAGGCCCAGGACCTTCGGCGGGAGGCTCCGGACGAAGAGGTCATGCTCCCCTGGACGCATCCCGACTTCGGGGCCGTGATGCAGGACTTCGATCCCTACACGCAAGTGCCGTTCGAGCAGCTCGAGGCGATCAACGGAGCGCTGCTGACGGTCCCGGAGGGCTTCAATATTCATCCCAAGCTCAAGCGGCAGCTCGATCGGCGCGGGAAGGGGTTCGGTCCCGACTTCGCGCTCGAGTGGGCGCACGCCGAGGCGCTTGCCATCGGCACGCTCCTGCAGGACGGGATTCCGGTGCGGCTCTCGGGCCAGGACTGCGAGCGCGGCACGTTCAGCCATCGGCACCTCGTGCTCAACGATGCGGCAACGGGCGCGAAGCACACCCCCCTGGCTCAGGTCGCGGATACGCGGCTCGAGGTCTACAACTCGCCCCTCACCGAGGCGGCGGTGATCGGCTTCGAGTACGGCGTCGCCGTCGCCGCCGACCGCGACCTGGTGCTGTGGGAGGCGCAGTTCGGCGACTTCGTCAACGTGGCCCAGGTCATGATCGACCAGTTTCTGTCCGCGGGATGGTCCAAGTGGGGGCAACGTTCGCGACTGACCCTTCTGCTGCCGCACGGCTACGAGGGCCAGGGACCCGAACATTCGAGCGCCCGTCTGGAGCGATTCCTCCAGCTCTGCGCCGAGGACAACATGCGCGTGGTCTACCCGACCACGCCCGCCCAGTACTTCCACCTGCTTCGCGTGCAGGCGTTCAGCGAACCGGAGCGGCCGCTCATCGTCATGTCGCCGAAGAGCCTCCTGCGCAACCCGATGGCCACGTCGCCGGTCAGCGAACTGGTCGAGGGTGGTTTCGAACGCGTGATCGACGACCCCGGGCTCCAGGACTGGGAGGACGCCGAGCGGATCCGCCGCCTCATCCTGTGCAGCGGCAAGGTGTACTACGATCTGGCCGGGTCCGATGCTCGCGCGGCCGCCGACACCACCGCCATTGCGCGGGTCGAGGCCCTCTACCCGTTCCCGGATGACGAAATCCGCGCGCTGGACGCCCGCTATCCCAACATCGAGGAGGTGGTCTGGGTCCAGGAGGAACCCATGAACATGGGCGCCCTGACCTACATGCTGCCCCGCCTGGGCGACGCAATGCCCGGTTCGGTCGCGATCAGGCACGTCTCCCGGCCCGAGAGGGCCAGTCCGGCCGAGGGAGACGCTGGCGACCACCAGGCCGAACAGAGGCGCATCGTGGAAGAGGCGCTCGCCTGACAACCCGCGCACCCGCGCGCGGGGTCAGCCTTTTTCGGGCACCGCGATCCCGTACTGCAGCAGCGTGGCCCTCAGCGTCGGGCGGCCGAGGCGCACACGGCTGTCATCGAGCAGGAACGAGAAGACGTAGCCGGCGCCGAGCATCAGGATCCCGATCAGGAAGCAGTACATGACGGCCCGGTCCGGGTAGGTGTCCTTCAGGTATCCCACGTACATGGGTCCGATGATCCCCGCCGCGGACCACGCGGTGAGCACCGTACCGTAGATCTTCGACATGTTCCGGGAGCCGAAGACGTCGACGATGAACGACGGCATCGTCGCGAAACCGCCCCCGAAGCAGAGCAGCACGTAGCAGACGAGGATCGAGAAGATCCAGGGGTTGGAATTCGTCATCAGGATGCCGAACACCACCATCTGGCTGGAGAGCAGGATCCTGAACACCGCGACGCGTCCGAGGCGGTCGGACAGCAGTCCCCAGAAGATGCGGCCCACTCCGTTGCACAGCGAGCTGACCGCGATGAGCGTGGCCCCGTACTCGGCAAGGGTCGCGGGATCGATCGAGGGGTCGGCCAGCCCCCAGACCTCCTGAAGCAGCTCGGACTGGAAGCTGATGACGGAAATGCCCGCGGCGATGTTGAAGAAAAAGACCGTCCACATGATCGCGAACTGGCTGGTGCGCAGGTACGGAGCCGTGGCCTCGGCCTTCGGTGGCGGCGCCCGCGGCGAGGTCGGCCGCCGCTCCGCCACGGGCTCGGGCGGATCGCTCAGCACCAAGCTGCTCGGAATCAGGATGCACGCGAAGACGATCCCCAGCCATAGGAAGACGACCTGCAGGTCCCCCTGGGCCTGAACGACGAGCAGCGGAGCGAGACCCTTGCTGAGCAGGAAGGCCCCGACACCGAAGCCCATCACCACGATGCCGGTGACCAGCCCCTTACGGTCGGGGTACCACTTGGCCACCGTCGCCACCGGCGTGACGTACCCCATCCCGATTCCCGCCCCGCCGATCACGCCGTAGCCGAGGTAGAACAGCCAGATCGCATCCAGGGACAGGGCCAGGCTCGCGACCAGGTAGCCGGCCGAAAAAAGGCAGCTGCCCGTTACGGCCAGGAACCGGGGGCCGACCCGGGGCAAGGCCTGCCCCGCCAGCGCCGCCGAAACGCCCAGCGTGAAGATGGTGATGCTGAATGCGGCGGCCGTCTGGCTGAAGGTCCAGCCCACGTCCCGCACGAGCATGGTCTGGAAGAAGCTCCAGGCGTACACGGTCCCCAGGCAGACCTGCAGCAGGGTGCAGAAGACGGCGATGACGCTCCTGGGCACCCGCGTGGCTGGGGTGGACACGCTAGTCGCCGCCCCCGGACCCCGTTCCCTCGTCCTTCGCAAAGGCGAGGTCGTCCGCGACATACTGCATCATGCGCGCCATGTCGCCGATCTCGTCGTCGCGGACCAGGACATCGCCGTGGGTGGTCCCGTCGCTCTCCTTGTCCCGGGCCAGCGTCACGACGTACTCCAGCAGCTCGGTCAAGGGCCTGGACGCGAGGTTGACCAGCCAGATCGACGCGAGGACCCCGGTGACGAGGATGATGCAGAGGAGGTAGACCTGCTGGCCCACCGCGCGCTGGATCTTGAGGCCCAGACGCTCCAGGTCCATGCCCACGTGCACCGTGCCCGCCACGCCGGACAGAATCGGACTCCCAACCTCGACGAAATCGCCCAGTCCGGGCAGGCTGCGCTCGACGGCTTCGGTGGCCGACGGATCGCTGGCCAGGATCTCCTCGGGGATGCCGGGAATGAAGGTGTGGGCCAGGAATTCCCCGGTGTCGCTGGTGATGTAGATGTAGCGGATGCTCTCGATCTGGACGAACTGGTCGATCAGCGACTGGAGCGTGGCCAGGTTGCGATTGAGCAGGATGTCCACGCTGGAGTCCGCAATGTTCTTCGCAATGCTCTCGCTGTTGCTCACGTATTCGTCCCGCAACTCGCGGGAGACCGACGAAATCGACAGGATCGAGATCGCCAGCACCACGATCCCGAAGAGGGCGAAGAAACCGAAACGCGTTTTGCGGAAGAGTTTTCGAACCTTGAGGACTTCTTCACCCTTCTGGATCATGGCAGTCATGAGACGGGGAACCTGCCCTCCCAGTCCTCGAGCGGAACGAAACGCTCGCCCTCCGGGACCGTGTAGTAGACTCGTTGCAGCCCCTGGCGGCGGTCGGGACCGTAGCGCACCCGCTCGCCGACCCCGAGATCGTAGTCTCGCACGGCGAAGACGGCCTCCTCGATCCCGGATCGCTGCGGGTTGTCGCCCATGCGCCGGATGATCTCGGTGATCAGCTTCGCGTTCACGAATCCCTCCAGGCTCACGAAGCTCTGGGGGAACGTGGTATACGGTTCACCGGGCGTGATCCGCTCCACGTCGTCCGGAGGAGGCGGATCGTAGCGCGCCATCAGTTCGTGGTACTCGCGGACCGCGGGGAGCGACGTGTCCTCGTAGCTCGGGACCACCTGCGAGTTGACCAGGAAGCGCGTGTGCGCATCGGCATCCGCGCGACCCTCGCGCATCAACGCGAGTAGATTCTCGCTGCCCACGAACGACACGTTGGCAACCGGTATGTGGAGCCCCAGATCCTCGGCGTCCCGGGCGAAGGCCGCGCAGGCCTGATAGGCGCCGATGCAGATCACGGCATCCGGGGAACGCGCCTGCAGGATCTCCACCTGTCCCCGCATGCTCGCCCCGAACTGCGTACCGCGCATGTAGGTCGCCTCGCCGGCCATGGTCTCGCCGTGCCTGGCCAGTGCCTCGCGCACCCCGGCCCAGCCGCTGCGCCCGTAGGCGTCGTTCTGGTAGAAGACCGCTACCCGGCGGCGCCCGATGCTCAGGAAGTTGTCGACCAGCCCGGCCGTCTCCTGGCGGTAGGAGGCGCGAAGGTTGAACGCGAACTCGCCATACGGGGGTTCGCGCTGCGGCTCCGCCCCGGTGAAGGGGAAGAAGAGATACACCTGCTGGTCGCGGAACTTCTTCAGCACGGGGAGCGCCCGGGTGACCGTCGGCGTGCCCACGTAGTTGAAGAGCAGAAAGACGGACTCGTCCTGGATGAGCTCGATCGTGTTGGCGACGCAGGGGTCGGGCTGGTATCCGTCATCCAGCAGCTTCATCACGATCCGGCGGCCGTTGACCCCGCCGTTCTCGTTGACGTGGTTGAAGTACGCCATGGCGCCGCGGTACAGCTCGGTGCCGAGTCCCCGCGAAGGACCCGAGAACGCGGCGGACACGCCAAGGACGATCTCGTCGTCCTGAACGGTCGCACCCACACGGCCCCGCGGCCCCGGATACGAATGGACGCCGGACGCCCCGAGCCTTCCGGCCCACGGTGCCGCCATCAGCGCCCCGAGTCCCGAGCGAACAAGTGACCGGCGGGTCATCGTGCCTGACCGTTTTTGTCGCCCCTCGCCCTCTCCTCCGCCGCCAATGCGAGTCGTCACCTCAGAGTCCTCTCTTTCCTGGGAACAAGCTCGTCTCGCAGCTGGTTACAGGCGCAACAGGGCGCCCACGTTACAAAAACGTAAGCCATCCACCGCGCCCCGATCAACGCGTCGGCTTCCGATCGCCGCCGGACCAAAGTGGTGCTGTCCGCCGCTTATCGCCGCTTATCGCCGGTTTTCGCCGCTCAACGCCGCCGAATCTGGCCGGTTGGGAAGGAGACGACGCTTTCGTTGCCGTCCCGCCCGACCGCCGCGACCCCGAACAGGTAGTTGTCGATCACGAGTCCCTCGAGCGTGTGGCTGGTCACATCGCCGACCCAGCGGGAGTGCTGCCACCGGGGCGCGGTGGTGTCGCGCCAATAAACCTTGTATCCAGCCAGACGCGGGTCGTCGACCGCCTCCCACTCCAGTGTGGTGGACGGCCTGACGGCCCCGCCGATCAGCACGCCGGTCGGGGCCGGCGGCGCCCAGGCGAGGCGTGCCAGCACCGCCGCGTTGACCGCGGTCATTCGTGCCGCGTAGTCGAAGTTGACGCCCTCGATCACGTCGCCGTACTCGATGCCGTTCTCGGTGCGGATGTCCTGGTGCTGACGGGTGTAGTTCTCGTGCGTCTCCATGATCCGCACCGCCGCGAAGCCCTCGTCGTTGAAGGGGCGGTGGTGGCCGCCGCGCCCGAAGCGGTCGAGGCGGTAGATCATGATGGGGTCCAGGTTGGGGATGTAGGCGTCCGCCGTGGCGGCGACGTAGCGCGCCAGTTGCCGCGAGGGTCCGTCCACCTCGCCGCCGAAGACCCGATAGCGCCGCCGTTCCGCCTCCGTGTCGGTCACCGGCGTGGGCTCCGAGAAGACGCGGAAGGTGTTGTTCTCGATCACACCGTCAACGCCCTCGATGTTGCCGATCATGTCGTTGTTGAGGACGCCGATGATCTCCCAGCCCTCTTCCCGCGCGACCGCGGCCATGTGACGCCCGCCCCAGAGCCCCTGCTCCTCGCCGGACAGTCCGGCCAGGATCACCGAGTTGCCGAACTCCTGGTCGGCGAGGAGTCTCGCGGCTTCGATCGCTCCCGCCATTCCGGATGCGTTGTCGTTGGCCCCGGGGGCGTCGGTTTCGGCGTCGTTGCCACTCGATGCGCGCGAATCGATGTCCCCCGACATGATGACGTAGTGGTTCGGGTTGACGGTCCCGCGCTTGATTGCCAGGACATTCACGATCCAGGTGTCGCCGGGGATGCGCGGGCTGAAGTCGGCGGTGACCAGATTGCGCTGATACACCACGTCGTAGCACCCGCCGCACGCCTCCGAGATGCGCTCGAACTCTGCTTTGATCCAGCGGCGGGCCGCCCCGATCCCCCGCGTCGCCGACAGCGTGTCGGAGAACGTGTTGCGGGTGCCGAACCCCGCGAGCATGCGGATGTCCGCCTCGACCCGTTCGGGAGACGCCGCCTCCACGATGTCGTAGATGCGGGGATCCAGCTGAGGAGGCACCTGCGCCGTCAGGCCGGCCGGAGCAAGCGTGGCCACGACCGCGATCCACATGAAGGCGCCAGGGCTCGTTCCGAAGTCCATTCTGTCAAGCCTCCCGGTCTTGGAGGTGGATGAAATGCCGCTCGAACGGGGGTCGAACCTAGCCCCCGCCCCGCCCCTCCGCACCCCACACGATCACGATCTTCCCGAAGTTCTGGTTGGCTTCCATGCGGCGGTGCGCGTCCGCCACCCGGGACGCGGGGAAGACGCGGTCTATCGCAGGCGCAAGGGTACCGTCCTGGAAGCCGGGGAGCACCGATGCGGTGAAGTCGCGGGCCAGGTCGGCCTTCTCCCCCACCCCCCTCGCCCGCAGCACCGTCCCGAAGAGGCGCGCGCGTCGCGCCATCAGGGACCTCAGGTCGATCTCCGCGCGGCTCCCACCCGGCACGCCGACCACCACGTGCCGCGCTCCCACCGCGATCGCGGCCTGGTTCCTCGCAAGATAGGGCGCCCCCACGAGATCGAGGATCACGTCCGCCCCCCTGCCGCCCGTCGCGGCCATCACGGCCTCGTCCCACGCGTCCCCACCGTTCAGGCCCAGCCCGAGACCCAGTTCGGCGGCCCGTTCCAGCTTGGACGGCGTGCGCGACGTCCCGATCGTCTGCGCGCCCGCGCGCCGCGCCAGCTGCACCGCGGCGGTCCCGACACCGCTCCCCACCGCGTGGACCAGCAGGGTCTCCCGCCGCTTGAGCCCGGCCTGCCGAAAGACCGCGTCCCATGCGGTCATGTAGACTTCGGGAATCGCCCCGGCGACCGTCATGTCCATCCCGGCCGGCACCTGCACGGCCACCCGTTCGTCCACCACGACGCGCTCGGCGTAGCCCCCACCCGCCACGATGCCCATGACGCGGTCGCCCGGCACCCATCGCGTCACGGCGGCTCCCACGCGCTCCACCACCCCCGCGAACTCGAGCCCCGGCACTTCGGATGCCCCCGGCGGCGGCGGATACAGCCCACGGCGCTGGAGCACGTCCGCCCGGTTCACGCCGGACGCCCTCACCCCGACCAGCACTTCGCGGCCCGACGGCTCGGGGTCCGGCAGGGACTCCAGGCGCAGGACGTCCGCTTCGCCGAATTCGGGAATCACGACGGCACGCATGGCAGGTAATGTACACGGGTGTGCGCATATGCGTGTGCGCCCGCCTCCGAGCGGTTAGAATAGTCCGCCATGGAACTTCCCTTCGACCTCGACCGCCCGGTCACGTTCTTCGACCTCGAGACCACCGGACTGAGCCTGTCCCGCGACCGAATCGTCGAACTGGCGATCATCCGGGTGTCACCACAGGGCGACGTCTTCGAGAAGGTGCGGCGCTACAACCCCGAGATGCCGATCCCCGCCGAGGCCGCCGCGGTCCACGGGATCACCGACGACATCGTGGCCGACGAGCACCCCTTCCGCGCGACGGCGAAGTCGCTGGCCCGGCTGCTGGAGCCGTGCGATCTGGCGGGCTTCAACATCCGGCGCTTCGACCTGCCGATCCTCCTCGCCGAGTTTCGGCGCGCCGGGGTGCCCTTCGAGGTCAGGGACCGGCGCCTGATCGACATGAAGATCATCTTCCACCGCGAGGAGCCGCGCGACCTGTCGGCGGCGGCGCGCTTCTACCTGGCCCGCGACCACGAGGACGCGCACACCGCGCTGGGCGACATCCGCACGACGGCCGCCGTCCTGACCGCGCAGCTGCAGAAGTACGGCCACCTCCCCCGCAACATGGACGGGCTGCACGCCTATTGCGACGAGAGGGATCCCTTTCTCACCGAATTCGACCGCTGGTTCTCCGATACCGCGGACGGCCTGACCTTCAAGCGGGGCAAGCACAAGGGCTCGCTGCTCGACGAGGTCGCCCGGTCGGCCCCCGACTACCTCGAGTGGATGATGGGCGCCGACGACATGCCGGCCGAGGTGCTGGAGGCGGTCGGACAGGCGCTCGCGAGGACCCGCGGGCCGTGATGGCCACATCCCCCACAGCCGAACCCCCTTCCCCAGGAGCAGGCCAGACCATGACCGCGCTGAAACCGCCCACCCGCCGCCACCTCCCGGCCCTGCTCGGTCTCGCCGGGTTGGCCCTGGCCACGCCCCTGACGACGCCTCTGGCATCGCCCTTGGCGACGCCGCTGACAGCGCCTCTGGCGATGCTCCTGGCCACGCCCCTGACCGCCCAGCAGGCCATCACCGAAGCCGAGTTGGCCGCCTTCCAGCCGCGGCACGTCGGGCCGGCGGTCACCGGCGGGCGCATTCACGACGTCGAGGCGCTTCCGTACGACCCCTCGACCATCTACGTCGCGACCGCTTCGGGCGGGCTGTGGAAGAGCGTCAACCGGGGGATCACCTGGACCAACCTCTGGGAGCACATGCCGGTCAGCACCTTTGGCGACCTGGCCATCGCGCCCTCCAACCCCGACATCCTCTACGCCGGGACGGGCGAGCAGCAGAACCGGCAGAGCACGTCGTGGGGCAACGGCGTCTACCGCTCCGACGACGCGGGCGCCACCTGGCGTCACCTGGGCCTCGAAGGGACACACCACACCGGCCGCGTGCAGGTCCACCCCACCGATCCCGACATCGTGTACGTGGCCGCGCTGGGCAACCTGTGGCGCTCCGCCCCCGACCGAGGCGTGTACCGCTCGCGCGACGGCGGAGGCACGTGGGACAGGGTGCTGTACGTCGACGACCACACCGGTGCGATCGACCTGGCCATGGACCCGTCCGACCCCGACGTGCTCTACGCTGCCATGTACCAGCGCCAGCGCCGCACCTGGGGCTTCAACGGCGGCGGTCCCGGGAGCGGCCTGTACAAGACCACCGACGGCGGCGACAGCTGGCGCGAGCTCACCGACGGGCTGCCCGGCGGCGACAAGGGCCGCATCGGGATCGCCGTCGCGCCCACCAATCCCCGGATACTTAACATTCTTGTTCAGCATTCCACGGAATCGGGAGGCTACCGCAGCGAGGACGGCGGCGAGAGCTGGGAGAAGGTGAGCGACCAGAATATCCGGCCGATGTACTACTCCCACGTCTTCATCGACCCCACCGACGAGGACCGCGTCTACACGCTGGCCACCTCTTCGCATCGCAGCGAGGACGGCGGACGCACCTTCGTCGAGATCGCCGAGCGCCCGACCTACGACGTGGGCGTGCACGCGGACCACCACACGATGTGGATCAATCCGGCCGACCCCGACCACTTCTACCTCGCGGGCGACGCCGGGCTGCACGAGACCTACGACCGGGGCGTGACCTTCCGGCGCATCAACAACCTCCCGATCGGACAGTTCTACGGGATCACCGTCGACAACCGGGACCCGTACTGGATCTACGGCGGCATGCAGGACAACCACTCCTGGATGGGCCCGTCCGCGACACGGTCCTGGGAGGGTATCGTGGACGACGAGTGGCGCCAGAGCGGCTTCGGCGACGGCATGTACCAGCAGGCCGACCCGGACGGGCGCACGATCTACATCAACACGCAGAACGGGGGCTGGACTCGTTTTGACAACAGGACGGGCGATATGATGAGCCTGCGCCTGACCGCGCCGGAAGGCGAGGAGCCGTATCGCTGGGACTGGGTGAGCCCGAGTCTGATTTCCCGGCACGACCCGAACACGGTCTACCTGGGCGGCAACCGGCTGTTCATATCGCGCGACCGCGGCGACAGTTTCACCCGCACCGGGGACCTCACGCGGGGCCAGGACCGCGACGAGCTGGAGATCATGGGCGTGCGCGGCGCCGACATCACGCTCTCCCGCAACGACGGCACCTCGTCGTACGGCGAGATCATCACGATCTCCGAGTCGCCCCACGACCCGGCGGTGCTCTGGGTCGGCACCGACGACGGCAACGTGCAGGTCTCCGTGGACGGTGCCCGCACGTGGAACGAGGTCTCCGGCAATGCGCCCGGCCTCCCGGACGGCACCTACGTCAGCCGCGTGCTCGCCTCGGGGCAGGCGCCCGGCACCGCATACGCCACCTTCGACGCGCACAGGGACGGCGACTTCCGCCCGTTCGTCTACCGCACCGAGGACTACGGCGCCACCTGGACCCCGCTGCACGGCGGGCTGCCGTCGGGCGACGACGACTTCCCGGCGGGCTCCATCAACGTGATCGTCGAACATCCCGACAACGCGGACGTGCTCTTCATCGGCACCGAGCACCACGTCTTCGCCAGCACGGACCGGGGCACGTCGTGGGCGAGGTTCACGACGCTGCCCACCACGGCCTACGACGACATGGTCATCCACCCGCGCGAGAAGGACCTCGTGCTGGGGACGCACGGCCGCTCGATCATCATTATCGACGACGTGGGGCCGCTCGCCCGGTACGGCGCCACTGCGGCCGACGCTGTCGCGCTGTACGACACGGGCCCCGGCCGGATCATGAACTACTGGAAGGACACCTCGTACCGGGCGCAGTCGGTCTTCATGGGCGCCAACCCCGTGGACGGCACGGTGATCACCTACCGTCTCGGACCGGGTTCGGGGCCCGCCCGGCTCACGGTGCGCAACGCCGCCGGCGAGGTGGTTCGCAGCATGGCCGTCCCGTCCGGGCCGGGCCTGCACCGGGTCGACTGGGACCTGCGCCACGGCCTGCCGAGCGAAGGGGACGACGCGGAGTGGTCCGCCCACGATCCCGCGGTGGTGCCCCGCCCGCTCGGCCAGCGCGGCCCGTTCGTCTCACCGGGCGTCTACACGGTGGAGCTGTCGGCGCGTGGCGAGATGCGTACCGGCAACGTGTCCGTCGGCGGCGACCCCGACCTGCCCCTCACGGTCGAGGACTACCGCGAGCGCGAAGCCTTCCTGCTCGAAATCCTGGAGCTGGGCGAGCAACTCGAAGACGCCGGAGACGCCGCATCCGACCACCGCCGCGACCTCATGCAGCTGTACGGCGCCATCAACGGCGGCGGCGTGCGCCAGGGCACGCTGCATCCCCCCACGGCCACCCAGCGCGAACAGCTGGAACGCATCAAGCGTGCGCTGCGGCGGCAGGGGCTGGTGGCCGACGCGTGACCTTCCTCCGCTTCCTCGTCCTTGTCGTCCTGCTCAACGTCGTCCGCTACCTCGTCGCGGGCGTCATCGAGCAGGCGCTCGTGCTGCCGCACCTCTTCGGAGCCATGGCGGAGAGCCCGGAGTACTTCAGAACCGAATTCGCGACGTGGGACTGGATCACTTCCTACACCTACAACTTCGTGATGTGGGGCGTCGCGGCGTGGGTCTTCCACCTGCTCAGACCGGTTCTGAAGGGCGGAGACGTGGTGGCGAGCCTCAAGTCGTTCGGGCTCATGTGGCTGATGTTCGCCGCGGTCAGCGCCATCTACATGAACCACTACAGCCACCCGCGGGACTTCTACCTCTGGAACATCCTGGACGCGGTGATCGCGTTTGCGACGGTCGCGGTCGCCAACGGCCTGCTATACCGGCGCGTGATGGCCCCGCCAGCCCGCCGTTCAGGCGCCGTCTAGCGGAACCACCACCACCCGCCGCCGCCGCTGAAGCGGTTGTTGACGACGTTGTTGTAGATCGAGCCGAACTGGAACGAGAAGCCGAGCTGGAGGGAGTAGTTGAAGTCCTGGGAACGCTGCTGGAGGTTCAGGAGCGCCTCGGCGTCGGTCGCGCCCTCCGCCGACAGGTAGATCTGGTCGTTGACCCAGGAGATGTTGCCCTCGGCGTTGATGCTGACTCCCCGGGCGATCCGGAAGTCGATGTCGCCCCCCAGCCTCACGTTGTAGAGGCCGATGTCGTGGAGGAAGTGGGACCCGGTCATGCTGATGGACGCGTCGCCCCACGGCTGCCTCTGCGAGAGTTCGAATTCGAGAGACTGCTCCCAGCGGGTCTCAACCGTCTGCAGGAATTGCGTCTGCTCGATGTAGCGCCGGTAGGCGGGCCCGATCTTGTAGAACAGCGTCAGCGCCCGCCGGGTCGCCTCTTCGTAGGGGAAGAAGCTGTATTCGAGCGCCGGAGTGATCTCGGCCCGGAAGGCCTGGTTGAAGCGTACGATGCGTCGCATCTCGCCCTGGACCCCGACCGACCAGTGGTCGGCAAGCGAATACGCGATGAGATGGCTGAATCCCCAATCGGTCCTGGAATCGCTGAACGTCGACTCGTCGGCAAGGTCGATTTCCCGCTGGTTGTAATTCACATTCCCCCGGAAGTTCATCTTCCAGGTGGGGGTCACCCGCGAGGCGCTGAAGTTGCCGTCGATCCGCTGGGTGCGCCGCGTCTGCTCGCCCTGGAGCTCTGTCCGTCCCCCCAGCCGGAAGACCCAGAAGTCCCAGGGATCGTCGACCTCCTCCTGCGCGACGACGCGCTCCCCAGGATCGGGGCCCTGCCCGTTCAGCAGCACGCTGCTGACTTCCTGAAAGGCCGCGATGTCGTCGAAGAACCCGTTGACCGTGGCGAAGTGAAGCAGCCCCACGCCGATCGTGCGGGCGATTTCGTCCAGCGTTTCCCGGTCGGTGTTCGTGGGCGGCGCCTGATAGGTCAGTTGACGCTCGTATCCGAAGTCTCCCGACCCGATGTAATCCAGCCGGTACTCGCGCCCTCCCGCGCCCGTGGTCTGGCTCGTCATGATGACGTGGACGTCCGAGTCGTCCGGGAGGCGCACCCAGTTCACCCACGGCAGTTCGGTGCGGAAGTAGTTCTGGTTGCAGTTGCGGCTCGCGCAGTCCAGGAAGACGCTGATCCACTCGCCGTCCTGCCCGGCCTCTTCCTGTCCGGCGGCGGGCATCGCCAGCAGCGCCAGGGCAAGCACAGGCCCGAACAACGCGCAGGAAGCCGCCGAACCGCGCAGGAGCCGCGGCGCTTCAGTCCGGTTCAGCACTCAGGAAGCCGATCAGGCCATGCAGGCATCAGCGGCGCCACGTGGTGACGACGATCGCCCCGGCGACATGGTTGGTGCCGAAGCGCGTCGTCGCGTCGGACGCGCTCATGTAGCGAATTTCCTCCACCTCGTGGGGTGCCAGCCTCCTCAGCTCTTCGACCTCGCCACGAAGCTGGCCGTCCACGTAGACCCGGGGCGTGTGCCGCTGCTGGTTCCGAAGCGACGCCACGCTGCGTGCCAGAAGCCACCGGGGACGCAGTGCCCGGACGGCCTCGAAAGTGGTATTGTGCGGGACTGCCATCAACTCGTCGGCTGTAATCAGGTTTCTGGAACGGCCGGCACCGCTTGATTCTCCAGACGACGCGCAGCCCGTCGACAGCAGTACCGCCACCAAAAGCAGGGGCGAATGGGTTCGCGTCAGCATCGTACACCTCCGTCTTGCCTTCCGTTCCCGGCCGGCGATTGCGGAATACCGGCCGAATCCGTTTCTTCAAGTTGACGCCCGCAGTCCCAGTATTGACACCCGCAGTCCCCGTAGCTGTTGACGAAACGAGTCCCCAAGGTAGAAGGAAGGGACCGCATTGAGAAAGCCCAACACTGCACTGGCTGCCGTCGTGGCGGTTGCGTTCACGGTATCGGGTTGCATGTCCGTGCAGCGGGCGCCCGTCCCCGGACCCGAGGTGCGCAACGGCCTCGATATCCGCGGTGTGATCCTCGGCGAATGCCCGCCGGAGGCGACCGGGTGCGAGTTGTTCGAGTATTCCGAGGTGCACGATGTGCGGTGGACGGAAACGAGCCTGGTGATTACCGGCGTCGTCCACGCACCCGGCGAAGATGATCACGGACAGATCACCACGGTCGCCTTCCCCCTGGCGGAGGTCAGCGAGGTGCTGGTCAGCGACATGGACGGCACCCGTGCCTCGATCATCGTCGCGGGCATTCTCATGAGCGCATCCGTCATCATCTCGCTCCTGGTGACCGGCAAGTCGAAGGACGGCGTGCCGATCGGAACGTAAGGCGCCCCCGCCAACCTGCCGGCCGGCGGGGGCGCCTTGTCCCTCTGTTGCTGTCCGGCTCCCTACGTACACACCGAGGAGTTCTGAATCTCCGGATTGAGGGTGCATTCGATCTCTGGAACCGGCATGCACGACACGCGCGGTTCGGCGCCCGGACCGATAAGGGTCCCGCCCTGCAGGAACGGATGCTGCCATCGGTCGAGATCGAAGAGGCGACGCCCCTCGATCCACAGCGTCAGGTAGCGTTCCCGGTCCAGGATCGACCAGGCGTCGTCCTGGGCGTTCGGAAACTCCAGCGCTCCGGCCGCAGCCGGCTGTTCGATCGGATCCGCGCCGTAGAATGCGCGCACCTCGTTGACCTTGGCCGTAAAGGTCGCAAGGTCGCCGCCAACCAACGCGGCCTCGGCCTCGATGAGGCGCATCTCCGTGCCGGTGACGATCGGGACGTCGCTCCCGGATTCATTGTACTTGTCCTGCCTGTAGTGCGCGGTCAGTCCGTCCGCGCCCTGGTGCGCGCCGCTGCCCTGCCCGGTGCACACGCCCGTCGGCGTCACGCCCTTCGACGGATCAGTCGGGTCGTTCCAGGCACCGCAGATCGTGTACGGCGCCCGAGGGTCGCCGTCGAACACACGTTGCGCCGGCGTTGCCCAGACACCCACCTCCGCACGTCCCCACGACTCGTTCCACACTCCGTTGCTGTTGGCGGTGAGGTGGTAGATGGCGCTGTGCATGAAGTTGGTGGGCACCATGGACGCCGACTGCACAGCCGCCGACCAGTTGCCGAGCCCCACGTTCGCCTGGGCGATTCCGCCATGTGCGGCGGTCACGTAGTCGCTCGCACCCGCCGCCGTGCCGATGGTGACCGCCTGGTTCAGCGCGACAATGGCGCTGTCGAAGGCGGCCGTACGCGGTTGCAGCGGGCCCTTGTCATAGACGAGGTCACAGAAGTTCTCGCCCAGCATCCGGTGCGCCAGTCCCATCAGCAGGAAGACCCGCGCGGAGCCGTCGAAGCTGTTGGCTTCCCCACCAAGCACGTCCTGGAGCCGCTCCCAGGCCCCTCCCGCGGCCCAGGCCGCCTCGTGGGCCTGTTCCCAGTGCCCCTCCGAATTCTCGTTGTCGAAGACGCCCCTCCGGTACTGTCCGGTCGAGAAGTAGCTTCCCGTGCCGGCCAGGTCGTCGGTGAGACGGGCGATATCGAAGGCGTAGAAGTCGCCGATGTCGTTGAACTCGGCCGAAACCCCGGAAACCAGGATCGGCATGAGCTCCCGCGTGGTGAGGTCCTCGTCCAGGATCCTCCCCGGGTTCAGGACCTCGAGTTCGCAACCCGCCAGACCCACGCCGCACAGCAGGACGGCGACGCTGCCGATGCCAGCTTTTCGCGTTCGTTTCGTCATCGTATTCGTCCCCCCCTCAGAAGTTCACGGAGAGGTTCAGGATGAAGATCCTCGGCGGCGCCATGTTGTAGTACTCGTTGGGCGTCGAGTCCCCGAACCCGTTGTCGTTGGCCTCGGGATCCAGACCGCGGTAGTTGGTCCAGGTCATCAGGTTCTTGCCGGCGACTCCGATCTGGGCGCTGCGGGCGCCCGGCACCATGCCGTCCGGCAGACGGTAGGTTATGGATGCCGAGCGGATCTTGAAGAAGTCCGCCAGATCGGTCCACATGCCCTGGTCCGAGTACGGCCCGATGCAGCGGGCAATGTCCGAGGCCGGCAGGCCCATCTGCGCCACCCGCGACGAACCCGACCCGCGAAGCGAGTAATACATGTCCTGGATCGCGGGGCATCCGTCGCCCGGCCACACGCGCCTGCGCACGTTCTGGTACGCGATCCCGATGGGCCTGACCATGCCGTACTGGCCCTCGCCGACCAGGTCGATCGTCAAAGAGCGCCACAGGGTCAGGCGGGTGTTGAGACCCACCGTCTCGGTGGGGAACAGGTTGCCGATGTTCCCCTTCTCGTAGTCGGGAAGCTCCCCGATCGCATCCGGATTCGTCAGGGTGTCGTCCCAGCGTATCCATAGCGGAAAGCCCAGTTGGCGCGAGGTTCCCAGATCCTCCAGGGGACCGAGATCGGTGATTTCGCTGTCGTTGGTGGTGAAGTTCACACCGATGTCCCACTCAAGGTTGTCGGTCCGGACGGGTACGAAGTTGATCATGGTCTCCGTACCCCAGTTCTTGACCTCACCGAGATTGCGCCAGGTGCATTCCTCCGTCCCTCCGGAGGGTGCCTCCTGAACGCAGATCAGTGCATCCCGCGTGGTCTGGTCGAACGCCGTGAACTCGACGATCAGCCGACCGTTCAGGAAAGACGCGTCGGCCCCGTACTCCAGTTCCGTAGACACTTCGGGGCCCAGATCGGAGTTGCCAAGGTTGGCGATGATGACGGCGGGCACCTGCTCGTCGGCGGATGTCGCCTCGTAGGTGCGTTTGGCGTCGAATGCACCGGGCGCCTTGCCGGACTGGCCCCATGCCGCACGCAACTTGAAGGTTTCGGTCCAGTCGAAGGGGAAGAACTCCTCGTCCGAGACGGTGTAGGCGGCTTGAAGCTTGGGATAGGCGGCGAGACCGAAGCCCTCGCCGAACGTGCTGAAGCCGTCCCACCGGATTCCACCGGTCAGGAAGAGCTTGTCGTTCAGCCCCAGAACCTCCTGCAGGAAGAAACCACCACTTCGTTCAATGATTCGGTTCTCGAAAACCCTGGGATTGTTGCCATCGCCCAGAACCTGCTCGCCCGGTCCGGCAAACAGTTCGTCGAAGCCGTTCATCGTGTAGTTGAACTCTTCGTATACCTGGCCTCCCCAGGAGAAGTCCGAAGTGACGTTGTTCAACGGACTGTAGGAGAAGGTCCCGCTGTAGTCGAAGGTCAGATTGCGATCGAACTGCTGATCGATCTCCCGGTCGCCGGTCGCCTCCTCGTAGAAGCCCCATCCCTTGAAGTCGATGAAGTCCGACGAAGTGTAGTCGATCCCCACGTTCATCCGGTGCGAGAACATGCTGTTCGGTGCCCATCCAACCGACAGGCTGGTCACATACTGGTCGAGATGGGTCAGAATCTCGTTCTCCAGTACCAGCGAGTCGTCGTTGCCCGGGGTGTACCCACGGTCCCCGCGCAGCACGTTCAGGTAGAGACCCGATGCGTTGTTGCCGTTGGGGATCCAGGTGATGTTCCGGCGCGCATAGCTGCTGTTCAGCTGTACGTTGAACCCTTCGGCCGGCTGGAAGGTGATGTTGGCGCGAACGTTGTAGTTGTCCGCCCCCTGCGGATCCACCACGCCCTGCCGGTCGCCGTACTGGCCCGACACGAAGTAGGTCGCGTTCTGTCCACCGCCCCGCACGCTCAGGTTGTACACCTGGTGGCGGGCGTTGCGGAACCAGCTTCCGCTTTCCGGACAGCCGGGCTCGTCGACCCCCATCTCACCCGTCTGGTGGTTGAGGATACCCGGATCACGGCAGGTGTTGAGGAACAGCCCTGACGGGTTCACGTCAACGCCGGGGCCCTGGTGGGGCATCACGCTGAGACCCTGCTCGACTGAGGCCGTCCACGCCGGAGCTCCCGCCACCCCGCGCTTGGTGAAGATCTGGATCACGCCACTGGACGCTTCGGTACCGTACAGCGTCGTCGCGGCGGGCCCCTTGATCACCTCCATGCGCTCGATGTCGGCCGGGTTGA
The DNA here is from genome assembly GCA_965116905.1 of Longimicrobiales bacterium. GTDB lineage: Bacteria > Gemmatimonadota > Gemmatimonadetes > Longimicrobiales > Gaopeijiaceae > Bin94. The sequence continues at coordinate 475,503 of OZ220732.1, forward strand.
TCATGTCGAAGGCCGAAGGCGTCTGCGCGCCCTCGTCGTCCGAGCCGATCGGGTTGTTCTCGAGACGGACCCCGTCGACGTAGATGAGCGGGTTGTTGCCCTGCTGCAGGGAGTTGTTGCCGCGCAGCCGGATCTGGCTGGCCGCGCCGACCTGCCCGCTGTGGTCGTTCACCTGTATGCCGGTGGTGCGTCCCTGCAACACGTCGCCGAAGTCGGTAACCGCCGTGTACTGGATGTCCTCGGCGACGACCTGGCTGATGCTGTTGCCGACCTCGCGCCTGCGGGCCTGCCCTGCCGTTCCGGTCACGACAACGCCCTCGAGGGCAATGGCGTCCTGGCGGATGTTGAAGTCCGCCGTCGCCGCCCCTCCTGCGGGCACCGTCACCGTCAGTTCCGTGCTGCCGTAGCCGATAAGGTCGACTCGCACGGTCTGCTCGCCGGCAGGGACGTTCACGAGCAGGTAGCGACCCACGTTGTTGGTCAGCATCCCCAGCGTCGTCCCGGCGATGGAGATCTGGGCGCCCGCCAGCGGCGCCTGGCTGACCGCGTCTCTGACGCTCCCTGTCACCGTCCCGTTCTGCGCGGCCAGTTGGGCGCTGCCGACGGTGAGAAAAAGCGAGGCTCCGAGCACGACCATGTGCACGGAGCCTTTCGGTGGAAGAAGCCGCATGGGCCCTCCTTTCTGATGCGGGGACACACTGGTGGCGTGCCTCCCTGGAATACCTCAACTGCCATCATGGGGCGCGCCTCGGCCAGGCGCAAGCAGGAATCGCGGCCGTGGGACGGGCCAGGAGCCCTCAGCGGCGGGACCGCGGGGCCACCGAACAGTCGGTAAGGGTGCTGCACGTCACCGTGAGGCGCGTCCTGTCCGCCTCGGGCACCGACAGGATCGAGACCGCCGCGACCGCCTCCCGCACGTCGACCTCGAGCGGAGGGCGGAACGTGATGTGCACGCGCCAACCCCGTCGGCCACCCGCTTCGTAGCTCTCCAGCTCGGCATCGCCGATCCACGGCACGGCGAGCAGCTCGCGGCGCAGCACCGAGACATCGGCCTGGGTGCGCGGCCCGGTCCCGAGCCCCAGGGTCAGCGTCTCGTCCGAGAAGGGGTAGTTCTCGCGCCAGCGGTTCAAGGCTTCGTTCACCTCGCGCCATCCCGCCCCCGATTCGAGCAGGTGGCGCGCGTAGTCGTGCAGGAGGAATTCGTTGTGCTTGACGTCGGCCCGCAGCGCGTCCTCGAAGTGTGTCACGAAGCCCGGCTGGTCCCCCTGCATGATCGACTGCACGCCCTTGAGGAAATCCGTGTCCGGGTCTTCCGGATTGACTTCGGAGAGGACTTCGGTCATCTCCGCCCACTCCTCGCTGTCCCAGTCGACGGGATCGCCGGTGCGGGCCAGGTAGAGCTCGCGCAACCCCACGACCGTCCCCACGCCGTAAATGACGAACAGGATCCGGTACCCCTGGAATACGGCGCGTACACGGGCCAGGGCGGACGGCCGAGGGGTGGCGCCGCGCGGGCGTGCCGACCTGGCGGGTTGTCCGCGCGCCGCTCCCGCACGCCCCCGTGATCCGCGAGCGCGCGGGCGTGCCGACCTGGCGGGCTTCCTCCGGGCCATTCGCTACAACCCTCCCTGCACCTGCTTGTCGCGCACCTTCCAGATGAAGGAGTCGACATAGTAGTGCAGGAGCGCGTAGGCGTACAGCATCATCTGCGACCACAGCTCGTAGCCCCCGGCGTAGTCGAGCGCCGGAATGTTGAACTGCGGAATCGCAGGATACGGGGCGAAGTTGACGACCCCGAAGCCGAACTCGTCCAGGGGACGGTTGATCAGCAGCTGGAAAGCGACCGCATAGGCGCCGCCCAGGACCAGGAACCACCGCAGCCGTCCCGTACCGACCAGGCGGCTCCAGAATCCGGGCCGCGAGGCGCCGGTGGCCTGGGACCGCTGCATGAAGGCGTACACCATCACGATGTACTGCACCCCGTGCATGACCCGGTGGGCCACCGCGTACAGGAGGATCGAGTTGGTGTGCCACGCCACGAAGTACCAGAGGAAGTAGCTCGCCCCGATAAACCCGTACTTGACGGGGTTGATGGGCTGCCCGGCAGCGACGGTTTTGCGCAGGTGCAGCAGGTAGAGGACGACGTAGCCGAAGGTGACGATCCAGCTGAGCGTCAGGAGCGTGTCCACGAACCCCACGGAAAGGGGGATCTGCATCCGGTGCAGTTCGCGGATCCACAGGCCCCGGAACATGGGCGCCTGCAGGAACATGTTCCCGTAAAGGATCCAGTGGAGCGCGAGGTCGTACTTGCGGGTGCTCTCCAGTCCCGTCCGCGCCTTGAAGTCGTAGACGCGGCTGAATCCGTGCTGCTGCATGATGCTGTGCTGGTGGTCCCACGCCGACACCAGCAGAAGCAGCGTAATGGGCGCCCAGATCAGGCCCGCCGCGGTCAGGGAGAAGATGGCGATCGGGCCCACGATCAGCCGCGCCTTGAAGCGCTGCCACACCTCGGGCATGCCGTAGCTGCGCACCCAGGTGGCGTAGTGATGGGGCGTCGTCACCCACAGGTTGATCGACGCGACCGCCACGTACGGAAGCCACGCCTGGAAGCCGAGCGCGAGCGCGACCGCCGCGAATGGCAGCCCCAGAAACCACACCGCGTCGGCACGGGGACTCAGGATATAGCCCGTCCTGAACATGCGTTGACGGTATGCGCGGACGGGGTGGGGAGCAATGCGCGATGCGGCGCCTGGGGGCTGCCGGACCTATGCGCGCCTGAGCCTAGAGGGGCTCGATCTCGGCGAGAATGTCCCGGCCCGCCACGGCGCGGACTCCCGCCGCCATCGGATAGGTGTCGCGTCCGACATGAACGATGTCGAGGCTGGTCAGGCCGAGGAACTCCATGGCCGACCGCATCGACCGTGTGACTCGCGGGGCGTCGGTCCGCTTGAACTCGTAGCCGCGTCGCTGCCGTCCCCGCACGACAAGCAGGTCCAGTTCCGCACCGCCGTGCACCGACCAGAAATGGCACTCTTCGGGGCGCGCCTTCAACTGCCGCACGACCTGCTCCAGAGCGAAGCCCTCCCAGCTCGCTCCGACTTTCGGATGTCTTCGAAGGTCCTGCGCTGTCTCCAGGCCCAGGAGCGCGTGCAGCAATCCCGTGTCCGCTATGTAGACCTTGCTGGACTTGACGATGCGCTTCCCGGGATTCTCCCGCCACGGGCGCAGTTGGCGAACGACGTATGCCCCGGTCATGATGTCCAGGTACCGGCGCACCGTGGTTTGTGCCAGCCCGAAGGCACGCGCCAACTCGGACCCGTTCCATGTCTGGCCATGGTAGTGGGCCAGCATCGTCCAGAAGTCGTGCAGGAGCCTGGACGGCAGGGTGATCCCGAGGCCGGGCAGGTCCCGTTCGACGAACGATCGAATGAAATCGCGCCGCCACTCATGGCTCGCCGCTTCGTCCGGAGCGAGCCAGGAGCGGGGAAAGCCCCCCCGAAGCCATAGCCTGTCCCATCTGTCGGACCCGACTTCGGCCAGGTCGAAGCCTCCCAGTTCGTGATATCCCAGTCGGCCGGCCAGGGACTCCGATCCCTGCCGCAGCAGCGCCGGCGACGCGCTGCCGAGGACGAGGAACCGAGCCGGCAGCGGTGTGCGGTCGGCGAGCACCCTCAGTACCGGAAAGAGGTCGGGCCGGTGTTGCACCTCATCGATGACCACAAGACCCCGGAGGGGATCGAGGGTGAGTGTCGGCTCATCGAGGCGTGCGAGGTCCCGCGGGTCCTCCAGGTCGAAGTGAGCTGCGGCACCCATTTCGGTGGCCAGCGCCCGTGCAAGCGTGGTCTTCCCCACTTGTCGAGCACCGAGGAGCGCGACGACGGGGTTGTTGCCCAGCTTTCGGCGCAATTCGGCCAAATGGGAGGGTCGGGATATCAACATGTATGAAAAATGAGTATTAAACACTCATATTTCAAGGACTTGCCCACCGACCACGGAAGCGGCAGACTCCGATGGACCCTGCGGGCGCCTGCCGGCGGTGTCCCAGGCAAACACGAACCAGGATTCCGGAGCCCCCCCATGCTCTTCGCAGCTCACTCGGGCCTGCGCTACCTCGTGCTGGTGGCTGGCCTCTTCGTCGTACTCTACGCGCTCGTCGGGTTCTTCGGAAAACGCGAGTACTCGGCCGCAATGGCCAGATTGGCCACGGTCTTCACCGGACTGCTGCACCTGCAGATACTGACGGGCGTGGCCACGCTCTTTTCACGACCGTTCTACACGCAGATGATCGGTCACTTCTTCCTGATGCTCCTGGCAGCGGGCGTGGCACAGTTCACCACCAGCGTGACGAAGCGCCGCCCGCCCGAGCAGAGGAGCTACGGACCCCACCTTGTGGGGGGGCTTGCGGCGCTGGCCCTCGTGGCCGCGGGCGTCATGGCGATCGGCCGGGGGTTGCTGCAGAGCACGATGTAGAAGAGGGCCCCCCGCGAAGGAGGGGCTCCGGCCGGCTCGGGCAACGCCGCGGAGAGGAAGGGCGATCCGCCTGACGCTAACGCAGGGTGACGACAATCGCCCCGTTGAAGAAGCCCGTTCCAAAGCGTGTCGTGGCATCCGCCGGGGTCATGAAGGTGACCCGTGCGATCGACCGGATCGGAATCTGGACAAGCCGATCCCGATCGCTGCGCTGACCGTTGACGACCACCGTAGCGGATCCGTTGCGCGCCCGGAGCCACTGTGGGCGCAGGAGCAGGAGGGCATCCATCGCGTGAGTGGCGGAAGTCGCCTCCAGTTCGGCCGGTGTGATGTCGCCCCTGCTTCTCGGACCGGGTGTACCCTCGCCTGTCGAAGCGCACGCGTAGCTCGTCAAGGCCACCATGGCCGCAAGCGCAAGCCACGCGGCGTTCTGCTTCATCCGTCTCCGTCTTCTGTTCAATCCCCGTTCTCTCCTGGTGCCGCGCTGGCAGCGATCATGAGTGGTTGGACAATTCGAGGGGGACACAAGGAGGGCCCCCCGCGAAGGAGGGGCCCTCCATGTCCCGGAAACCGGCTAGCGCGTCAGCGTCAGCCCGTGGGCCCGTTGATATTCGGGTTCGTGTCGACTTCACCGCGCGCGATGGGGAAGCACAGGTCCTGCTGGACCAGGTGCGAGCCCTCGTTCTGGCTCCCTGACGGCTGCTCCAGCGAATGCAAATCGCCGGGCGTGTTGTCGCGGTTCCAGCGGAAGAAGTCGCCGAGGCGGCGTCCCTCCAGCCACAGAACCACGCCGCGCTCGAACTTGAGCGCCGTCCACGCTTCGGCGGTGTTGGTCGCCATCGCCGGCTCCACGCCTGCGGCCATGCGCAGGGCGTTGATCTTGCCCATGGCGCCTTCCCAGTCACCGTTTACCAGCATGCCCTCGGCCTCGATCAGGCGCATTTCGGTGCCTTTTGAGAGCGGGATGTCCGTTCCCGAATCCGCGTACTTCGTCTGCGGCCACCAGGGCACCTGGCCACAGCACTGGACCGCGGCGTCGCCAGTCTCGTCGGTCACCCGGTACGGGACGCGCGGGTCACCGTCCGGGTTGTTCTCGCTCATGCTGTAGTCCTCGTACTTCGTGTATCTCTGGGTGTGAGCCTTGTACGGCTCCGCCTGGCTTGCGAACTGGATCCGGTTGCGGGTCGCGTTGCCCTCGGTGGCGAAGTACGGCATGTGGAAGACGAAGTTGTCGGGCACGCCGGCCGCGTCGGCCATTGCCCCGGACCAGTCGCCCATGAACGCCTTGACGGCCGCCCGCCCCGCAACCGCCGCCATCGCCACGTCGCCCGATCCAAGCGAGGCCGCCTGGTCGAAGCGGGCGATCGCGCGGTCGTAGTACACGCTGCGCGCGCCCGCACCCCCGCCGTCGATCACCGAGACGCAGAAGTTCTCGCCGAGAAGGCGGTGCGCGTACCCGGTCCACAGGTACGCCTCGGCCAGAGTCGCCTGGTCCTCGGCGCCCGTCTCCATGATCTTGGCGATCCCGTCGTCACCCCACCAGCGGGCGCGCTGGGAGAGGTTCCAGTGGGTGCCGACCGTCTCGTAGTCGAGTTCCCCGTTTTGCCATTCGACGGTGATCCCGAAGCTTCCCGTCGAGCCCGACGGATGGATCTCGCGCGTGACCGCCGCCCCGGTGTAGCCGACATAGTTCTGGGCTTCCGCGGCGGCACGGCCGATCCCGCTTACGATCGCTTCCTGGGCTTCCGTCTCGAAAAGGAAGACCTCCTGAACGCGGCCCGGGTTGACGACCGTGGTATCACAGGCCGCCAGCAGCCCGAGCAACGCGGCGGAGAGGAGAGCACCCCGTCGCATGCCGCATGACGTATTCATCGAAATGTATTTCATTCGTCTCTCCCCTCCTCTAGAAGACGAGCTGCATGGAGAACGTGTAGAACGCCGGCGGCGGAACGTGCTCGGTCATGCTGCGCACCCGCGTGTTGTAGCCGACGTTGCCGCCGACCTCCGGATCCAGCGTCCGCATGAGCGGATCCACCCACCGGAAGAAGTTCCGGCCCGACAGCGTGACCGTGGCGCGAGACGCCCCGACCATGCTGGCCCACGCGTCCGGCAACGGCGCCTGCGCGCTGATCTCGCGGATCTTGAAGAAGTCCGCGGGCTGCACGGCGAAGTCCGACTGGTAGAACTTCAGGTCGCAACGCGCGCGCTCCTCGGCGGTCAGGGCCGCGTACCCCTGGGTCTCCCAGGTATTGTAGGCCTCGAAGCATCCGGCCCACCGCACCGACCGGCGCGTGGCCGCGGCCTGCGGCCCGTTGTACATGAAGGCCCCGCCCTGGTACTCGGCCCGCGCGGTCAGCACGATTCCCGCGGGAAGCCCGAAGGTCGTGCCGAAGCCCGCGATGGTCGTCGCCTGGTTGGGTCCGTGGACGCACTGCTCATCGGTGCGGTCCAGGATGATCGGGTCGGCGCGTTCATCAGGATTGGTCACGCAGTCGGACCGGATGACCGGGGCCGGATAGCCCTCCGTCACCCAGCCGAAGCCGCCGATCGAGAACTCTGGCGATCCACCCAGCGAAATGATCTCGGAGTCGGTCTTGGAAAGGGTGCCGTTGATGTCCCAGGTCCAGGTGTCATTCCGGATGATGCTGTAGTTCAAGCCGAGCTCGAGGCCGTTGTTGACGAGTTCGCCGACGTTGGAAAGCTGGGAACTCGTAAAGCCCAGCGACGGAACCTGGCGCACGCTGAAGAGCGCGTCCTGGGTCGTCTGGGCGAAGTAGGTGAAGTCGAGGCCGAGCCTGTCGTCGACGAACGAACCCTCGAAACCAAGCTCGAGCTCGGAGGTCGTCTCGGGACCGATCGTCGCGTTGCCCACATTGCTGGGCAGGAAGGCCGGCACCCCGCCCCAACCGGCGGCGGCGAAGGTTCGGACCGCGTCGAAGGCGCCCGGCGCGCGTCCCGCCTGACCCCAGGCGGCCCGCAACTTCATGCTCCCCCAGCCGGCGTCCCAGAAGTCCTCGTCCGAGATCACGTAGGAACCCGAGACTTTCGGGTACGCCTGGAGCCCGAAATCGGCACCGAAGGCCGAGTTGCCGTCGACCCGGAGGCCGACCGTGATGAAGTACTTGTTGGAGATGTCGAAGACGTTCTGCACGAACAGGCCGGCGTTCACGATCCGGGTGCGGTCCTCGAAGCCCAGGGTGTTCCCGGCGTTGTCCACGTCGGGATCACCGGGGCCGGGGAAGTTGTCCCCGTATGCCGTCGTCCGCTCGCTCCGCGTCGTGACGCTCTGCCCACCGAAGGACAGGGCCGACCGGATTCCCATGGGAAGGCTGAAGTCCAAAGAGCCCACGTAGTCCGCCGTAAGCGTGTTGAACTCGAAGCGCGACGTGGCGAGGATCCCCGTGGGCGCCCGGATGAAGCCGAAGGGCCGCAGGTTGCGGTTGTCCTGCTGGGCCAGGTCGTACCCGACGCTGAAGCGGTTGCTGAAGTTCGCCAGCGGCGAATACGTGGCCGTCAGCCCCGTGATCAGGTGATCGATCTGGGTGGTGATCTCCTGGTTCAGGAAGGGGTTGATGGCGTTGAACGACTCGTCGTTGAGGTAGTTCCGGTCGCGCCGGAAGGTGTTCAGCGTCATCCCGTGCGCGTTGTTCCCGCCCGCGGTGTGCGCCAGCTGGTCGTTCGTGTACGACGTGTTCCACTGGAGCTGCAGGGATTCCATGGGATTGAACGTGAAGTTCCCCCGGAGGATGACCTTTTTCTCGTTGTCGTTGGGCAGGACGCCGTCGTCGTTCTCGTAGGACGCCGACACGAAGTACCTCACGGTCTCGGCGCCGCCGCCGACGTTCAGCGCGTACTTCTGCTGGTGCGCGCCCATGTCGCTGAAGAGCCCGCTGTCGCAGGGCTGGTCCTGCACGACGATCGCGTCGTCGCACATCGGCTTGTGGCCGCGCAGCCAGGGGTTGATGAAGAGGAAGTCCGACCGGCCGCCCGAAAGCGAGGTCGGGTTCTCTGACGGCGGCCGCAGCGACGGATCGGGACCAAAGGTCAGGTTGCGGGACAGGCCCTGTTCGAGCTGACCGGTCCAGGTTGCATCGCCGACGGACCCGCGCCTGGTGAAGATCTGGATCACCCCCGCCGAGGCCTCGGTGCCGTACAGCGTCGTCGCGGCCGCGCCCTTGATCACCTCCACCCGCTCGATGTCCTGCGGGTTGATGCTGTTGAGCGGGCTGGAGACGTCGTTGTTGCTGCGGCCGGAGTACCCGATCGGCGGCACGTTCTTGGCGAACCCCTCGCTTCGGACCCGCACCCCGTCGATGTAGATGAGGGGCTGGTTGGACTGGGTCATCGAGACGTTGCCACGCAACCGGATCATGGCGCCGCCGCCGGAGCTTGCCGAACTCTGCGTGATCGACATGCCCGGGACGCGCGCCTGAAGCAGCGCGTCGACGTTGACGGGGGGCCCGACGACCTCCTGCTGCACGTCGAGCTGCGAGATCGAGTTGCCGACCTCACGGCGGCGCGCGGCCCCCGCTGTCCCGGTCACCACGATCTCGTCGAGACCCAGCGCCTGGGCTGCGATGGCGAAGTCGTGCTGTGTGGTCGCACCCGCGTTGATGGTGATCGTCGCCTCCGCCGACGCGAACCCGATGCGCTCGGCGCGAATCGTGTACTCGCCTGCCGGCACGTTGAGGATGACGAAGCGGCCGTTGTCACGGGAGAGCGTTCCCAGTCCGGTGCCATCCAGGTACACCTGGACGGATCCCACCGGCCGGCCGCTCGTCCCGTCGGTGACCGTGCCCGTAACCGCCCCATCCTGCGCCTGCGCGGCGCCCGGGACGGCGAGCGCGAGCGCGAGGATGACGACCCCCGCCGCGCCGACTCCGCCCATGCGGGAACGGAGTGCATCGAACAATCGGTTTGTCATGCTTCTACTCCTTGCCAAACCTGTTTGCAGCCGGCCCGGCACCGGGGCGCTCCCGGTCCGCCCGTCCCGCAGTGCACACCTGCGGAACGATCCGACTGGCGATGAACATACTACATGTCAATTTGCGCCGTGCCAATGGCGGGACGCCGATTGGCCGGAGGCATGGGCCGCCGACGCAATCAGCGGCCCTGAACATTGATGGAAACTGTGGCGCTCGCCACCCCCTCGACGGCGTCTTCCACCCGAGCCGTGACCGTGAACAGCCCCGGCATCTCGTAAACGTGCTGCATGGATCCGGACGCGGTCTGGGCGCCCACCGTGCCAAGGGAGTCCACCGCGCCGTCGCCCCAGGTGAAGATGATGCCGCTCAGGCTGCGGCCGCTGACGTTGTAGAGCACGGACAGCTGGTCGCCGACCAGCCCCGTTTCGGGCCCGATCAGTTCCACCGACAGGGGCGTCCCGATCTCGTCGTCGGTGATGCAGCCCGCCGCGACGGCAAACAGGCACGCCAGGAGGGCGAAACACCACCGGCGCGAAGCCGATGCGGCGGACGTGGACGCCGCGAGGGCGCGCGGGCGTGACGCGTTTCCTGTCATAGTCGCTAGAACGAAATCCGGATGACCACTGCGATGTCCTCTTCGGGAGGTATCGGCGGGCGGGCTTCACCCCGGCGCGAACCCCGGAACTGGTCCCACGCGATCGCTCCCACCACAGCACCGAGAATCCCGGCGACAGCGTAGGTCCTGCCGCGCGACAGCGATCGGACCTCGACGTCGGCCAGCCCCTGGGCGGGGATCCGAAGCCGCTGGCTGTACGAGTCGACCCGAATCCCCTCCGCGACCGTGACGAGCGGCACCTCGAGCAGCAGGGCGCCGGCGTCGGCCTCGACAACGGTTCCCTCCATGACCCGGTCGCCGCCCAGCAGATACTCGTCGAACTCCTCGTACTGGGCTTGCGTCAACAGTGTGCGCACGCGGTCGCCCGGGGTGACGTCGGCCAGGGTCACGGGAGAGTACGTGTGGCAGGCGCTGGCCAGGACGGTGGCACACAACGCGGCGGCAGCCGTCGTGACGCGGTGGTGCGCGCGCTCGGCGGACAGGGCGTGGGGGCGGGTTCCGGTCATGACGGTTAATAACGTAACACGGCTTCTACCTGGCGAATCACGTCCTGGATTTCGGCGTCGCCGGGGGCGAACTCGAGTGCGGTGTAGAGCGACGGAAGCGCCTCCGCCACACGGCCGGTGTTGGCCAGGGACACGCCCAGGTAGAAGTGGGCGCGCGAGAGTCCGGCGTCGTTGCGGACCGCGGCGCGGTAGGCCGTGATCGCGCCCTCGAAGTCGCCGCGCCGGAACCGGACGTTGCCCAGGTTGAGGTGTGCCAGAGCCTCGGTGGGCCGGACCCGGACGGCCTCTTCGTACATGGCGGCCGCGTCGTCCTCGCGGCCGAGCGTCTCGAGGGCCAGGCCCACGTTCACGAGCGCGACAGGGTCTCCGGGTCCATGGCGTAGCGCTTCCAGATACACCTGCACGGCCTGCGCCATGTCCCCCGCCGCCGCGAGCCCCGCCCCCAGCGCGACCAGCACCTCGGGCGCCGTGGGGCGCACCTCCTGCGCGCGCTGGAGAAACGGCAGCGCCGCCGCGGGGCCCTCCACCCTGTCCACCGCGGCCGCCCACTGCATCAGCGCCGCCGCCCACCTCGCCCGGAGCGCCCCCTGGTCCGGGGCCCCGCGCGTCACGGCGTCCAGGAGCGCGCGCACGTCGGGGTCATCGCCCCGGGTGGCGTGCAGGGCGGCGGCGGCCGCCGCGCGCACGTCCTCGTCGTCGTCGCGGACAAGGGTGGCCAGGGCGCGCCCCGGGGCGTCATCGAGCCCGGCCGCGCGGCCGTCGCCCGGCGCGGCCTGCTCCGGTCCCGTTCCGGCGCGGGTCGCCCGTCCCCGCGTGGCGTCCCCGCACCCACGTGTCGATGGCCATCAGCTTGGCGATGCCGTGCCGCGGTCCCCGCGCGGCGGCCGTGGCCAGGGCGCGGTCAAGGTCGCCGGGTGAGGCGGTGGGCGCGGTCGCGGCGACCAGGGCCGCCACCTCGGGGCGGTGCGGCGCGGTCTCGCCCCACCACGCGGCTGCCTGCACGGCCAGTTCGGCGGGTGATCGGTCGCTGTGACATCCCGCGCACGCCGACTGCAGCCCGGCCTCCTCGTCGAAGCCCGGGCGCGGAATCGAGATCGTATGGTCCGCTCTTGCATACGGTATAGCCGGTGACAGTTCAGGATGCTGGACGTAAGGCATGTGGCACGATGTGCAGGCCGCCCCGGGAGAGCCCGCCGGATGGAAGGTGTGCGCCTCGGGATCCGCGACCTTGCTGGCGTGGCACGCCGTGCACTGGCCGTCGTCGAACCTGCCTTCGAGCGCGTTGCCGAAGACATCGCGGTAGCCCTGACCGTGCGGGTCGTGGCAGTCGACGCAGGTCATCGAGCCGAAGAGGTAGCACGCGCTGGAGCGATGGGTCTGCTGGTAGCCGAAGGTGGCGATCCGGCCATCGGGCAGGTAGGGCGAGTCCCCGATGAGCGGGAGGCCGAGGCTGTATTCGCGGGGACCGGCGGTCGGGGCGTCGCCCGTGTCGGCACCCGAATCGTCGCCGAGCGCGCGCTTGAGGGCGTGGCAGTCGAAGCACACGCGCAGCGACGCGTCCGGGTCCAGCGTGGCGAGCGTTGCGGGGAGCGCGCCGGGCTCGGCCGCCGGGGCTTCGCGGGGCGGTTGCCGTGCCCGCGACGGGTCGGCGGCTACTGCACGCGCCTCCTCGACGTGCGCGAGGGCCGGGCCGTGACAGGATTCGCAGTTGATCGCGAGCGATGTCGCGCGGGTCTCGTAGCGCGCGAGGTCGGCCCGGTACCGCACTTCGACCTGGCTGCCGTGACAGTTCTGGCAGTTCGCGAACCGGCGGTTGGTCCCCAGGATTCGCACCGGCGGCCAGTCGCCGCACTCCGTCAGGCGCATCGATTCGGTTATGGGAAGCCACCCGGCGTCGGCCCGCAGCCGCGCACGATCCGCACCCGGGACCCAGAATCCACCCACGAATGCGGTATTGCAGAACCACGTGTCGCCGTCTTCCGAATAATCGAAGGGAACAAACCGCTCGGTGCCGTCAGGGAACAGCGACGCGAAGCCCTGCGTCCCGCCTCCCACCATGTGTCCGGCCCCGATCACCCCCGTCACCTCGAGCTCCATGGGCGGACGCCCGTTGCGCTCCACGACGAAGACGTACCGGCCGTCGTCCCGCACCACCGGGGACACGACGGCGTCGGCAAACCGGATCGGCGGGCCACCGAAGGGGGCGATGACGGTGCCCGGGCCGGGTGGGCCGCCGGCCTGACCGTGCGTCGACTCCGCCCACGCGTCGTACTGCTCCTGGTGACACGTCCGGCAGGCTTCGGAACCCGCGATCCCCTGAGGCGTCTGGGGCGTGGCGCCGGCCGCGAGGATCAGTCCCACCGTGCCGAGGGTAGCCGTGTTCAAGCCTCCGAACCTCTCTGGTGTTGCTTCCCGGACCCGTCGCGGCCATTCGGTCGCTCGCGAAACCCCGGGGCACGACACTCGAAGTTGACGTTGCCGGATCGGATCGGCGAAAATCCCTCCGCCAATCTTTATACGTCACAAAGGCGCCCGTTTCAAACGGCTCACCACCCATGACACCAGATTCCAGCACCGAGAACCCTGGCGACCTGGCCTTCGTGATGGGCGGCGGGGGCGCCAGAGCCGCCTACCAGGCCGGTGTCGTGAAGTATCTCTCCCGGCGCTTTCCGGAGTTGTCGGTGCCGATCCTGACCGGGGTCAGCGCCGGAGCCATCAACGCGGCCCACCTGGCGGCCCACCACGGCACGTTTGCCCAGTGCGCCGAAGAACTCACGCACCTCTGGTCGAACCTGGGGGTGGACAAGGTCTTCAGAACGGACCTCAGGTCGCTGCGCAAACACGTAGTCCGCTGGGGCCGACAGCTTCTGTCCGGTGGTGCCGGGGGCGAGCCCAGGGTTCGAGGTCTCCTGGACACGCAGCCGCTTCGCGAGTATCTGACCGACACGATGCACGCGATCGACGGGGAACTGACGGGAATCCACTACAATCTGGAGACGGGCAGGCTGAAGGCGGCCGCGCTCAGCACGACCAACTACTCCACGGGTCAGTCCATTCTGTGGGTCCAGGGTCACGGGGTGAAGGAGTGGGAGCGCCCCAACCGCCGTTCGCGGATCACGACTCTGTCGGTGGAACACGTCATGGCCTCGTCGGCGCTCCCATCGTGTTCCCCGCGGTTCGGATCGGCCAGCACTGGTACGGAGACGGCGGGATCCGGCTTGCCGCACCGCTGTCTCCGGCTCTTCACCTGGGTGCCAGGCGCATCCTGGCGATCAGCACCAGGCGCGCCCGCACGTTCGACGAGGCGGACGAGCCATCGGTCAGCGGCTACCCCCCACCGGTCCAGGTCGCGGGAACGCTGATGAACTCCGTCTTCCTGGACCTGCTCGACGAGGACGGCCTGCGCCTGGACCGCTTCAACCAGCTGCTGAGCCGGCTGGAACCGGAGTCCCGAATGGGCATGCGAATCGTGCGGCGCGTGACGATCCGGCCGTCGGTGGACCTGGGCAAGCTCGCCAACAAGTACGAGCCACAGCTGCCCCGCGCCTTCCGGTTCATGACCCGGGGACTTGGTACGAGGGACACCAAGGCCCCAGACTTCCTCAGTCTGATCATGTTCCAGCCGGACTACCTGGCCGAACTGATCCGCGTCGGAGAGGCCGATGCGGAGGCGCGCGAGGCCGAACTGGTGGCGCTGCTGGAACCCGAATGCGAGGTGCATCATGACGACCGGTAAGGAAGGCGCCCGGGAACTCAGCAACGCGCAGGAGTCCCGCGATGTTGCCGAGAGCGCTCGCGAAGCCGGATGGGAGAAGCGCAGCTTCATGCGGGAGCTCTTCGGAGGCCGGCTCTCGCTGGACCTCGTCCATCCGCACCCCGCCCAGGACCCCGACGAGGCGGCGCGGGCGGCCCCGTTTCTGGAGCGGATACGGAGCTTCACGGAGGAACACGTGGACGGCGACGCCTTCGACCGCGAGGGCTGGGTCCCGGAAGCGGTCCTGAAGGGCCTCGCCGATCTGGGTGCCTTCGGGATCAAGGTGCCCCGCGAATACGGCGGCCTCGGACTGTCCCAGACGTCCTATAACCGGGCGCTGGCCATCGTGTCCAGCCGCTGCGCCTCGACGGCCGCGTTCCTGTCGGCGCACCAGTCCATCGGCGTCCCCACGCCCCTGGTCCTCTTCGGCACCGAGGAGCAGAAGCGGGAATACCTGCCCAGGGCCGCAGGCGGCGAGCTCTCGGCCTTCGCACTGACCGAGACCATGGTCGGCTCGGATCCCGCCAACATGTCCACGTTCGCGGAACCGTCGGAAGACGGGTCCCACTACATCCTCAACGGCGAGAAGCTGTGGACGACCAACGGTCCCCGCGCCGATCTGCTCGTCGTCATGGCACGCACGCCGCCGCGGCCCGGTGTCAAGGGGAAACGCCCGATCAGCGCCTTCATCGTGGAAACGGCGTGGCCCGGCGTGGAAGTCGGCCCGATCTGCCGGTTCATGGGACTCAAGGGGATTTCCAACGGCGTGCTCCGGTTCCGAAACGTCAAGGTTCCCCGCGAAAACCTGCTTTGGGGAGAGGGGCTGGGACTCAAGCTCGCGCTGATCACGCTGAACACCGGCAGGCTGGCACTGCCGGCGTTCTGCACCGCCGCGGGCAAGTGCGTCCTGGCCGCGTGCCGGAAGTGGGCGGCCGAGCGCGTGCAGTGGGGCGCGCCCATCGGCAAGCACGACGCCGTGGCGCAGAAGCTGGGCAGGATCGCGGCGGAGACCTACGCCATGGAGGCGGTCGTGGAACTCGCGTCGGCCATGTCCGGCCTCGGGACCCTCGACATGCGGCTCGAGGCGGCGATGGCCAAGCTGTGGCACAGCGAGAAGGCGTGGAGCCTCATCGACGACGCCGTGCAGATTCGCGGCGGCCGCGGCTACGAGTCCGCCGATTCCCTGCGGCAGCGCGGCGAGGACCCGATTCCGGTCGAGCGCGCCATGCGTGATGCGCGGATCAACCTCATCTTCGAGGGATCGAGCGAGATCATGCGCCTGTTCATCGCCCGCGAAGCCGTGGACGACCATCTGACCGTGGCGGGAGCCGTGATCGACCCGAAGGTCCCGGCCGGCAAACGCGCGGCGGCGTTCCTGAAGGCCGCGGCACACTACACCGTATGGTATCCGGGGCGCTGGCTGGGATGGGGCCGTTGGCCGCGCTACGGCGCCTTCGGCAGTCTGGCCGGGCACATGCGCTACGCCGACCGCAAATCAAGGAAACTCGCACGCACACTCTTCCACGCGATCGTACGGCATGGACCCCGACTGGAACGGCGACAGGCAGTCCTTGGGCGCCTCGTGGACAACGGCGGCGACCTGCTCGCCATGATCGCCTGCTGCGTACGGGCCATGAAGCTCGTGAAGGAGAACCCCGCCGACCGGACGCCGTTCGAACTGGCCGACGCCGCGTGCAGGCTCGCCCGGCGCCGGATCGACGCCCGGTTCAGAGCCGTCTTCCGGAACGACGACACCGCGGTCTACAAGGTGGCGCGCGGAGCGATGGCCGACCGCTACGAGTGGCTGGAAGCGGGCATCGTCCTGACGCCGCCGGCCGAGCCGGCTGAACGTGAGGAACCACTCCCGGACGCCCAGCCGAAGAGCGCAGTGCCTGCCTGATGGCCCGACCGTTCCTGCTGCTGGTGCTCCTGTGGACCCTGGCGCTGGTCCTGCTCGGGAGCATCGTGCACGCGACGGAATCCAGTCTCGCGTGCCCCGACTGGCCCACCTGCTTCGGCACGATGATGCCCGAAATGACGGGCGGCGTGTTCTGGGAGCACCTGCACCGTCTCTGGGCCGGCGCCCTGCTGGTGCTGTTTCCGGTCGCGGTGGTGCTCACGCGGCGCTCCCACCCCGAGCGCAGGGAGCTCTTCCGCCTGGGCCTTGCGGGCATCGCACTGCTCTTCTTTCAGGCCCTGCTGGGCGGCCTCACGGTGATCTATCGGTTGCCGGACGCGATCTCCACGTCCCATCTCGCGATGGCGCTCATCTTCCTGGCGCTCGTGACGGTGATGCTGGTGCGAACCGCGCCGCGGGTCCCCGACCGGCAGGCCATGCCGCGCGCCGAACGACGCCTGGCGTGGCGGCTCGGGTGCTGGATCACCGGCCTCGTGTTCGTGCAGTCGCTGGTGGGAGCGGTGGTTCGCCACACCGACGCCGGGATGGCGTGTCCCGACGTTCCCCTGTGCCTGGGAAGGGTGATTCCACCGCTGGAGTATCCATCCGTGCAGCTGCACTTCGCGCACCGGGTGCTGGGGGTGGGTCTGGTGATCGCCGTGGTGGTGTTCGCGCGAACGATCCTGACGCGGAGCCGGGACACCTTCTCCAGACGACTGGCGGCCGCCGCCGCCATCGGGGTCGTCGCACAGATGCTGCTGGGCTTTCTGTCCGTGGCATTCCAGCTCGGCGTGCCGTGGGTTTCGGCCCACAGCGTGCTCGCCGCGACCCTGCTGACGCTGGGCGTGGCGATGGCCGCCCACGGCCGGGAGCAGGCAGCTGGATGAACAGCGCTGCATGAACAGCCAGGTCCTCGGGGACGGTCTTGCCCATCTGAACGCCGGTCTCAACCTGACCAGCGCGATGCTGCTCGTCGCGGGCCTGATCTACATTCGCCGCAAGGAAATCCGAAAGCATCGGAGATGCATGCTGGGAGCGGTCGCCGCGGCGGCTCTTTTCCTCGTCTTCTACCTCCTGCGCGTCGCGCTCACGGGCACGCACGCCTTCCCCGGCCCGGACTCGGTGCGCCGCGTCTACCTGGTCATCCTGTTCAGCCACATGATCCTGGCGGCCGTGGTGGTGCCGCTGGCCATCCGCCTTCTGTACCTGGCCCGACACAGGAGATTCAAGGCACACCGGCGTCTGGCCCGGTGGACCTATCCGGCGTGGCTCTATACCTCGCTGACCGGCCTGTTCGTCTACTTCATGCTCTACCACGCGTACGCGTAGCGGCACTACCACGCGTACGCGCAGCGGCTTCGGCCTCCTGGTCCGCCAGGGTCCATCGGCAGCACCGGTCACCCCGGGTCTCGCAACTGCTCTTGGTGACCTGCAGGTCGTTTCCCACACCCCGAATCAGGGCACGTTGACAGAATCCGGTCAGTATCTGACAGGCGGCGCCGCTGGAATCGAGCTGCACGAGCGGCGAAGCCGATACTTCCAGCGTGAACGGGCCGGATACGAAGCCGCCGAGACGGCGGCCAAAGAGCTTCGAGAACGCGCGGACCACCGAGCGCTTGGCACGAAACAACCTCACGCGACGCGGAAGCAGGCGCGCGTGCGCCGTCCCCACCGAATCCGCCAGAAGAGATCCCATCTCGAAGAACACCTTGCCGGCGTCGGCTCGCTTGTTGACCAGACGCAGGAACCCGTCGAGTTCCTCCAGGGTCAGCTTCCTGCCCTCCCGGACGTATTCCTCGTGAAGCTGGATCTGCCTTTCGACAACCACACTCAGCCCGAGCCTGCGGGGCATGGTCCGGGAAAACACCTCGTCATCGATCCAGTCCGAGGGACGGTCGACCGAACGGATCGCTTCGAGCAACGCGAGGGCCACCTTCGCGGCTATCGACGGCTTTTCGGCTTTTGTCAATCGGTCGGTCCTGTTGCGTGCAAGCGAGTCGGCGCCGTCGCGGCCATCGTTCGAATGTCGTCAGAGAGCGGTGCACTGGCAAACCGCCGAGTTTGCCGAGCGCGAGGCCGCCATCCTAGTTTCCGCGCCGGATCGACTCCACGACACGACTACGCAGGCCACCCTTGAAGCGATACGCCGCCTTCGACCCTCCGGAATACCGGGACTGGGCACCCGATGCCGCCCTGACGCGCGAGTATCGCCACCGGATTGAGAAAGACCCTGAACGGGCCGCCGCGGTTGGCGATCTGGGCACCGCCGCGCTTCTGCGTCTGTATCGCGAACTCCTCGTTACGCGACTGCAGGACATCGGGCTCAAGCGGTGGGTGCGCCAGGGCGTGATCAGCAAGGCATGGCTCGGCGTCGGCGAGGAGGCGGTCACGGTGGGATGCGTGGCGGCGCTGGACCGCGACCGCGACGTGGTCATCCCGATGATCCGCAACGCGGGCGCCGGACACATGATGGGCCTGCCGCTCCAGCACGGCTTTACGAGCTACCTGGCCACGGCGGACAGCCCTAGTGGAGGGCGGGACTTCCACTACGGCGACATCGCCAGGGGGGTCATCCAGCCCGTGAGCCACATGGGCACGAGCGTTCCCGTCGCCACGGGCGCCGCGCTCGCCTTCAAGACCCGGGGCGAGTCGCGCGTCGCACTCACGTGGACCGGTGACGGCGCGACCCGTACCGCCGCCTGCCACGAGGGACTGGTCGTGGCCGCCCGCCTGCGGGTCCCCGCGATCGTGGTCGTCCAGAACAACCAGGTGGCTCTGGGAACCCGCCTCGACCAGCACGGCGCCGGCCGCATGGAGGACATTCCGCGCGCACACGGTATCCGGGCGCTCAACTGTGACGGGAACAACGTGCTGGACGTCTACGCGGCCACGGCGGTCGCGCGTCGACTGTGCCTGGAAGGGGAGGGGCCCGTCGTCCTCGTCGCCGAGACCTTCCGCATGGGTGGCCATGCGACCCACGACGAGCGCGAGGCGAGGGAAACCTTCTCGGCCGAGCTGTTCCGGCATTGGGGGCGCCGCGACCCCGTCGGACTCTACGAAGCCTACCTGCTCGAAGAGGGTGTCACGGCGGAAGCCCTCGCAGAAGTCGAGGCGGACGCCACCGCGGCGGTCGAAGCGGCCGCGGAACGCGCTCTGAAGTCGCGCGCAGAGACGCCTGAACCACGACACGCGCTCTTCGAGGGTGTCTCACAAGGCGGCGTCCTGCACGGCCTCGCCCACCGGCTGGACTGAATGACCACCCCGGGCGGGACGTCAGGGTCGGCGTTGTCCATGCCCGACTGCTACATTTGAACCCATGTTCGAGAATCTTCGCCGGGCCTTCAGAGAGGCCGTTGACAACTTCAACCGCGAGTTGGAACGGGACGCCGTGCCGGAGGCCGTGGACGGGCTCATCCGTGGAATGCAAAAGGAGGCCGTCGCTACCAGGGCCGGCCTCGAAGGGCTCAAGGAACAGCTGGCGAGGGCGCGCAAGCGGGCCGAAGCGGAAGCGCGGGAGGCGCAGGTGTGCCGGCGGCGCGAAGAAATGGCCCGCAAGATCGGAGACGCCGGTACGGCCGAGGTCGCGGCGGAGTTTGCGGAAAAGCACGCCGCCCGCGAACGCGTGCTGAACGACAAGGCGACGGCCATCGAGGCCGAGATCCGCCTTTACGAAACCGAGTACGCCGAAATGCTGGCCCAGATCAAGAAGGCGCGGGCCAATCGGAGCGCCATGGCCGCGCAGTCGGGCAGGACGAAGGCGCGCGACTCGGTTCGCGGGGCGGACGACCTGTTCGGAGAACTGGACCGCATGGCGGAGAAGATCGGAGACACTGAGGCCGGCGCCGAAGCGGGCGGCTCGCTCTTCGACGACGCGGGCGAGTTTGACCGGGAACTCGATCGGTCGCGCAGGGAAGAGGCGATCGATTCGCGTCTTGACGAGTTGAAGCGCCGTATGGGAAGAGAGTAGATTGGTGCCATGGAAAACTGGATCGGTGTAGGCATCTGGATCGTGATGGGCGCGGCCATCGGTCTCGCCATGAAGCTGGTGGTGAAGCGTCCCGATACGACCGCGGGGCACACGCGCCTCCTCTGTCTGCTCGGCTCCTTCGCCGCCGTCATCGGGGGCATGCTGGGCGTGGGCATTCTCGAGTTCGACGACCCGGTCGCGCTCAGCATCGGCGGAATGGCCGGCGCGGTCGGCTTTGCCGCGCTCATGACCTGGGTCTATCGATGGGGGATCAGGGGCCTCACCTGAAGAGCGGAAGACAACCCTTGGCCAGCGCGACCACCGACCCCATCGACTTTGCGGCGCGGCAGCGCGCAAGGTTCTACCGGGAACTCGACGAGCTTCTGCGCATTCCATCCGTTTCTGCGAAGTCGGAGCACGATGCCGACACGGCTCATGCCGCCGACTGGGTACGGAAGCAACTGGTACACGCCGGACTGGATGCCGAGGTCATCGCCACCCCGGGTCATCCGGTGGTGGTTGGAGAGTGGCGCGGCGCCGGACCACGGGCCCCGACGGTCCTCATCTACGGCCACTACGACGTGCAGCCGCCGGAGCCCCTGGAGTTGTGGGATACGCCGCCTTTCGAGCCCGACATCCGCGACGGACGCATCTACGCCCGGGGTTCCGCGGACGACAAGGGACAGCTTTTTCTGCATATCAAGGCGCTCGAGGCCCACCTCGCCACACGGGGCCGCTTGCCGGTGAACGTCGTCGTTTTGGCTGAGGGGGAAGAGGAGGTGGGATCGCCCAACCTCGTTCCGTTCGTCAGGGAACACAGCGGTCGTCTCGCGGCCGACACCGTCGTCATCTCCGATTCGGCCATGTTCGCCCCCGGGATTCCGTCGCTCCTCTTCTCGCTCCGAGGACTCGCCTACTTCGAGATCCATGCGACAGGACCTTCTTCGGACCTGCACTCGGGTGCGTACGGCGGGGCCGTCGTCAACCCGGCCAACGCGCTGGCCCGACTCATCGGAGAGCTGCACGACGACACCGGACGGATCACGATTCCCGGCTTCTACGACGACGTGCGCACCCCGCCGCAGGAGACCCTGGACGGGATCCGCGGCCTTCCGTTCGACGCCGACGGCTACGCCCGCGAGGTCGGCACGATACCCGCCGGCGGGGAGCATGCGTTCTCGCCCCTCGAGCGTCTTTGGATCCGGCCGTCCTGCGACGTCAACGGCATGTGGTCGGGGTACACGGGTGAAGGCGCCAAGACCGTTCTGCCGGCCAGGGCGGCCGCCAAGATCAGCTTCCGGCTGGTTCCCGATCAGTCTCCGGAACGGGTCAAGGTGCTGCTGGAGGAACACCTGGCGCGCGTGGCGCCTCCCGGCGTGGACGTCACGGTGGTCGAACTGCACGGCGGTCGGCCATGGCTGGCCCGGCTGGAGGGGCCGCTGTTCACCGTGGCGGCCGATGCGCTGGAGCGCTCATTCGGCACGCGTCCGGTGCTCACGGGCGAAGGCGGCAGCATCCCCATCGTCGTCGAACTCGAGGAAATCCTCGGGGCCAACTCCCTGCTCCTCGGATTCGCGCTCCCCGGGGCGAACATGCACGCCCCCAACGAATGGTTCGCGACGGACTGCTTCGAAAAGGGAATCGACACCCTGATCCACCTCTACGACGAGCTGGCGCGGGTCTAGGTAGTCTGTGGATGAAGCCGCTCGAGCACCCAGAGCGGCAGCGAATCACGATCCCGAAACCATCGCGGCCGCACGCAGCAGCGCCCGCGCCTTGTTGACCGTCTCCTCGAATTCGGCCGCCGGATCGGAGTCGGCTACGATCCCGGCCCCGGCCTGGACGGACGCCTCGCCGTCCCGGACGAGCATCGTACGAATCGCGATGGCGGTGTCCATCTGCATGCCTCCCCACCCGATGTGCCCGACCGCGCCGGCATAGAGGCCCCGCGCCGTGGGCTCCAGCTCGTCGATGATCTCCATGGCCCGGATCTTCGGCGCGCCGGACACGGTTCCCGCGGGGAAACACGCGCTCAGGACGTCCAGGGCGGTCAGGCCGGGCCGCGCGCGTCCCTCCACCTGGCTGCAGAGGTGCATGACATGGGAGTAGCGCTCGACCTGCATGAGCTCCGGAACCGTCACGGTGCCGTACTCCGCCACGCGTCCCACATCGTTCCTGCCCAGATCCACCAGCATCCTGTGTTCGGCGAGCTCCTTCTCGTCCGCGGCGAGTTCCCGGGCCAGCGCACGGTCTTCGGCGGGCGTCCGTCCCCGCCTGCGGGTCCCCGCGATGGGCCGCACGGTCACGACCCCGTCTTCCAGGCGCACCAGGACCTCGGGCGAGGAGCCCACGATGCTGAAGCCGTCGAGATCGAGGAGGTACAGATAGGGTGAGGGGTTGACCGTGCGCAGCGCGCGGTAGAGTTCGAAGGGTGAGCGTTCGAACGGCGTCGACAGCCGCTGGCTGAGGACGACCTGGAACGCGTCGCCCGCGACGATGTAGTCCTTGATCCTGCGAACCCCGTCCATGAACGCGGATCGCTCGAAATTGCTTGTGAAGGCCGTCTGGCCGTCGCTTCCCGCCAACGCCGGGTCGAGAGGCGCGGGACCGCTGGCCGTGCGCAGTTGCCGGACCGTATCCTCGAGGCGGGTGACCGCCTCCCGGTACAGCCGGTCGAGCGCGGCGGGGTCCTCGTCGCCGCGGGTCTCGATCGTGGTGATCACCTTGGCCCGGCCGTACAGGTTGTCCACGGCAACGACGACATCCGAGAACATCACCACGGCGGTGGGCAGACCCTGGTCGTCGGGAGGTGCCGGACCCAGGCGCTCGATCCGGCGGACCAGGTCGTATCCGAAGTAGCCGACGGCACCGCCCCAGAAGCGCGGCAGTCGCGGATCCGGCCGGGCCCGAGCCGCCGAGAGGCGGTCCTGCAGGTCTTCGAGGGGATGGTCCGTGGGATGCCGCACCCAGCCGCTGGCCGCACTCCAGACCGACACCCGGTCACCCTCCAACATCCACACCTGTTGCGGACGGCTGCCCAGAAAGCTGTAGCGCGCCCACTGCTCGCCTCCCACCACCGATTCCAGGAGGAAGCCGAAGCCCCCACCCCGGAGCTTGTGATAGGCGGTGACGGTCGTGTCGGAGTCGAAGAGGAGTTCGGACCAGACGGGAACGCGGACGCCGGGCGCGGCCAGCGCGCGGAAGGACTCGAAGGAAGGCTCGACGTTCAATGATCGCAGACCGCGATGGGATGATTCGGACCGAAGACGTTTGACTATCTTCAAGGAATGTAAGCGAAGGAGACACCGCGATGCGTCCGACGGATACAACCACAGGGGCAGCCACCCGCAGTCGCCCTCCGTACCTCTGGGCCGCGGCGGCGGCGGCGGGCGTGGGGCTGCTCTACGCCCTGACCCTGGCCCCCACCACGGCATTCTGGGACACCAGCGAATACATCGCTACCGCTCACATCCTCGGAATCCCCCACCCCCCGGGGAATCCGCTGTTCGTGGTCCTGGCCCGCACCTGGGAGATCATTCTCAGTCCCCTGGGGCTGTCCACCGCCGTAAGCGTCAACCTCTTCTCCGCCCTGATGGGCGCGCTGTCTCACGGTTTGTGGTTCCTGGTCGTGCACCACGTGCTCCGCCATTTCTCCGACAGCCACCGTTTCAGGCTCGTCGGGGCGGCGGCAGCGGTCCTGGTGAGCGCGACGGCCTTCACCGTCTGGAACCAGTCCAACGTCAACGAGAAGGTCTACACCGTCTCGCTGTTCACGATTGCGCTCCTTTCGTGGCTTGCCTTCCGATGGAGAGAGCGGATCGGGCGGCGTGGAAACGACAATATTCTCGTGCTGATCGTGTTCCTCCTGGCGCTCTCGGTCGGCAATCACCTGATGGCGTTTCTGGCGGCCCCGGCGCTGCTGGTCTTCGTGCTCGCGATCCGACCGCGCGTCTTCGCCAATCCACGGCTGTACCCGGTCGGGATCGCGGCCGTCGTCGCGGGTCTCAGTATTCACCTGTTCCTTCCCGTGCGTTCGGGGCTCGGCCCCGTGATCAACGAAGCCCAGCCGACCTGCGAGAATGTGGGCCAGGCCCTGGCCAGCATCGTCACCTACGGCAACGCCGGGTGCGAGGACCTGTCCGAAGCGCTCCAGCGGGAACAGTACGACAAGCCTCCGCTGATCCCGCGTCAGGCGCACTTCGCGTCACAGATTCAGAACTGGCTCCAGTACTTCGACTGGCAGTGGGCGCGAGGCCTTTCCCCCAACGATGTGCTCTTCGGCAACAGCAGACTTGCGCTGACGGCGCTCTTCATCGGGCTGGGGGTGTTCGGTCTGGCCGAGCACTATCGGCGCGACCGCGCCAGCTGGCTGTACATGATCACGCTCTTCGGGGTGCTCTCGGCGGGACTCGTCCTCTATTTGAACTTCAAGTACGGGTACTCGATGCCCAACCTCGAGGCCGATGACCTCCAGCGGGCGATGGACCGCATGGGCGTGCTGACGCCGGACCAGGTGAAGGAGGTGCGCGAACGCGACTACTTCTTCGTGGTCGGCTTCTCCGTCTGGGGGCTCATTGCGGGCATCGGCATCGTCTCGCTGTGGGACCGGCTGACCCGAAAATCGGGAAGGTCCCCCGGTCGAACCGCGCCCGTGCTGGCGCTGGCCGCCATTCCGCTGGTGCTGAACTTCGGCTGGGCAAGCCGGGACGGAGACTACGCCGCCCGCGACTGGGCCTACAACCTCCTCATGAGCGTCGAGCCCTATGCGCTCCTCTTCACGAACGGCGACAACGACACCTTTCCGCTCTGGTACCTGCAGGAGGTGGAGGGCATCCGGCGCGACGTTACCGTGGCGGTCACCTCGTACCTGAACACCGACTGGTATGTGAAGCAGTTGCGCGACCTGACGCGTCCCTGCACCCCGGAGCAGGATCCCGACGCGGACCCCACCCGAATCGTGTGCCAGCGTCCGTACACGGCGGGGAACACGGGCGCCATGTACACGCACGATGCGGCCGAAGCGGACGCTGCCGGCAAGGTGCCCATTCTCGTGGACGAGCCATTGCAGGCACCGACGCGCGCGATCTTCCGCGAGGATCTGGACGACGCCACCATCGACCAGGTGGTGCGCAGCTACGTTCCGATCAACGAGCCCCGTGACGTGAACCTGGGTGCGGTAACCGCGAGGATGGCGGCGGGACAGTACCTCTACCCCTGGCACCAGTTCGCGCTCGCAGCGATCGCGAACTCCCTCGGGGACCGGCCGGTCTACTTTGCGTCGAGCGGCAGCGCCGCCCAGACATTCGGTCTGCGTCCGCAGGTCATCCGGCAGGGCCTGGCCTTCCGCCTGTGGCCCGGAGATCCCGCCGAGCTGTTATCGCGGGGGGTCGCGGCCAGCCTGGGTACCTCGCCGTACTCGGGCGTGATCGGACCGTGGGTGGACATTCCGCGCACGCGGCTGCTGGCCGACAGCGTGTTCGTTCATCGATCCGGGATCCCGGACAACTGGGACCACTGGCCGGATCGTTCGACTCGCGGAATCCCCAACTACTACGCGTGGGTCTATCGCGCGCTCCGTCAGGACGCCGTCCTCCGCGACGACATCGACGACATGGCGGTGCTGCAGGATCGCGTCGAGGCGTGGACGCGCCTTGGGGCCGTCCCGGTGCCCGGCGACGCTGCCAACTAGTCGACCTGCAGCCAGATCGTACCCAGGCCCGATCTGTCGCGGCGCAGCCGGCGCCCCTCGGGGACGTCTTCGACCCTGTAGAGCAGATCGAAGCATTCCGGGAATGCCGAAGCGACTCCGTGGGTGGTCCTGACCAGGAGCAGCGGGATCCGCCGCGACAGGCGCACCAGTTCCACAAGGGCTCTGTGCACGTCCTCGCGGCCGAGTCGGTCGAGACCGGCGGGCAAGACCACTGACTGCAACGTTACGCCGGCATCCACGGCCAGTTCCGCCAGCGCGATCCTCACCGCCAGTTCGAGGGCGGCGAACTCCTTGCCGCCCCGGCGTCCCCCGTCGGCCCAGTCGGCGAAGAGCGCAGGAAAAACCCCCGCCAAACGCCCTCCGGTCAACGACAGGACCTTGCCGTGGATGCGCGCGCGGACGCTCTCACGCGTCGCGCTCACGATTCTCGCGCGCGTATCCTCCATCTCGGCGCTCCCGCCTTGGCCACCGAGCCGGGCTTCCAGGGCCACGAACTCGTCCAGGCGCCCGAGCGCGGCCTCCAGTTCCAACCCGCGAATCTTCCGGCGCTCCAGTTCCTCGGACAGCTCGTTGACGGCGCTGTCCAGCTCCATCGCCCTGGTCTCGATCGCCCTGAGATCGTCGGGCTTGCGCTCGAGCTGGTCCCTGCGCCTGCGCCACCAGCGTCCGTCCTGCACGACGGCCTCCCACTCCTCGCGGCGCGCCTTCCGCACGGCTTCGGCGCGATCCTTCAGCGGCTGCCCACAGCTCCCGCACGCAGCCGCGTCCCCTTCTTCGTCGAGGCGTCTGAGGCGCTGCCGCAGTTCGAGTTCACGATCCCGGTACAGAAGCAGCCGCGTCTCGGCGTCCTGGCGCTCGCGCACCCACGCCATCATCCCCGCTTCCACGTCCCCATGCACCTCCGCGGCCTCCCCGCGAGCCTCCCGCAACTGCGCTTCGAGGGCTTCCGTGCCTTCCCCGGACTGGCGCAGACGCGCCACATCGTCCTTTGCCTCGCGGATCATGCGGCGCACGAACCCGTCCAGCGCCCCGCCGTCCCGCGAGCCGCCCCGCGGGCCGCCGCTCCCCTCCGGCGCGAGCATGCGCCCCAATTCACGCACCTGGCGGGTCGTCTCGGGACCCTGGCCAAGCGTGCCCGCGGCCGACAGCCACGTCGTCACGGGTCCGCCCCCGAACCAGACGGCCGCGTACTCCTCCCGGGACAGGGCGTGCGCGGTCAGGGTCGGTGCCAGAACCTCCTCGAAGGCCCGGCCGCCCACTTCCATCGTGCCGTCGCCGGTGCGTACCAGGACCCGGGGGCCACCCGGCCGGCCCGGCCTCGCAAACCCCTCGCGCAGCGAAGACATGAACTCTCCCCACAGCGAACCGCCATCGGCGACGAATGCGACCAGGCCACGCGCGTCCTGAAGGTCGAGCACCTGACCCCGCAGGCCCGCCTGCAGCACATCGATCTTCATGCCTGCGCCCCCCCTGCCAACGGGACCGCGCCCGGCGCGGGAGCGGCCATCCCGGGCACGTCGGCAACGGTCTCGCCGTGACCACGACGCGCGTCCATCCCGCCCTTCCCGTGCGAGGTGCCCTGACCGGGCAGCGCGTCGATCCTCAGCTCGGCCACCCGGCGCCGTACCCTCGCGAGCACCTCGCGGTCGAGAACGGCGAGGTCGTCTGCCGAAAGGCCCCGCACGGGAATCCGCAACAGCTTCCCGTCGATCCCCCCGGGGACTCCGCCCAGCGCCTCGCTCAGGCGCCGCGTCACGGTTGCAGTCCCGCCACCTGTCGCTTCCACCGGGGCCAGACTCACGGCGGCACGCGCCTCCACCGGCCAGAAGGTCACCTCGGCGCCCGGCCCCCGGCCACCGCCCGGCCCCCGGCCACCGCCCGACCGCGACTCGTCCTCCGCGAGCCGCGCGGTGATGAACCCCTTGGCTGTCGCGGCCTCGGCCCACGGATCGGCACCCACCCGCTCGAGGGAGCCGGCGTACCAGGCTCGCTCGGTGACCTCGGTATGGGTGTGATCGGAACCCAGCGCGACGTAGTCCCATCCGCCCAGGGGAATGGGCACGGCGTGGGACCTTCCCGAAGCCAGCGCGGCATGCATGACGAGTACGTTGCACCGGGCAGTCGGATCCGGGGACACATCGACGGCACGCGACCCCATCACCGTGCGGTGTGGCACCAGGGTGACGCTGACCTTGCCGTCACGCAGGCTGAGGCGACGTACCGCAGTGGACGCGACCTCGACCGCCTCCATGGCCCCGACCACCGTGAGCGGCCCGTCCCGGTCTGCATCCAACGGTGTGTCCCGCGCCCCTGCCACGACCGCCACAACCACCCCGGGGAGCCGCTTGCGCAGGGTGCGCACCGCCCGTCCGAAGGTCGCGATGGGCGTGGCCGTTACATCGGGATGGTCGAAGACATCACCCGACACGACCACCAGCTCCACGCCGATCTCCGCGATCCGCGCCAGCGCCGCCTCGAAGATCCGCAGCACGTCGCGGGCCCGGCCGGCTCCGCCACCGGCGTACCCCAAATGCAGATCCGAAATATGCGCCAGTTTCATTCCGGACCCGCCCGTGGGCCGCCCTCGGCCCCATCCTCGGCCCCGGCCTCGGCCTGGACCGGCAGTGGCGACGGCTTCATGCCCGGCAAGGGTCCCGGCGGCTCGGCCGACGCACTGAAACACCATAGTTCGTCCCTGCGCGGAGCCAGCCGAGGAGGCCCCCGAGAGCCTTCCACGAACCCCGTGTAGCGGAAGACCTCCATTCCCGCTGCAAACCCGGCATCCGCGAGCGAGTCGGGCAGACGCCCGCGCGGACCCCGGATCCAGACGCGTTCGATCTCAGCGTCGCGCAACGAACGCAGGAGGTCCCCCAGCGGCTGGGAGCGAGCCAGTGACTCACCCAGGGCCCCCCACTCGGCCACGTACGTGAGGCCCGGAGCCTCGGGAACAAGAGAAGATGCCATGCGATCATCGTCCCACCCGAATCCCCGGGACGCCAGAGCCCGAATGGCCGCATCCGGCTCATACATCGTCCAGGCCCGCCCGTCCGGCTGCTCGGACCAGCTGCCCGCACCAACAAAGAACACAGGATCGTCCTCGCCCAGCGAGCTCTCGACCGCCCTTCGCCAATCCCCCGCAGGCGGCCGATCGACCGCAAGGTCGCGCCCGTCCTCGAACAGCGCATGAATCGTTGTTTTCGGAACCAGGGTGTGCCACGCCTCCAATCGGAGTTCGGGACGGTCGGGGCTGTGCAGCACCAGGCGCCGCCGCGGCACCCGGTCGAAAATCCAGCCCTGGAAGCGCGCGCCCGCCGCGGCCAGCACCGTGGCCCCGAGGAAAGCCGTGACCGCCAGCACCGGGCGGCCCAGAAAGGTGCCGGCCAGAACGGATCCGAGCACCAGACCCGTGACGCCGCCGAGCCCGATCTGCCGCCTGCCGTTCGGCTCGAGCACCGCGGCAAAACCGCTGAGCCGGCCGAGAACCCCTCCCGCGAAGTACGCCGGAAGCGCGGCGGTCAGCGCGAGTCCGGCCCCCTGGGCCATGGCCACGCCCTCGAACCCCGCCATCGCCTCCCATACTGCCGTGAAACCCGCGCCAACGAGCAGGGCCACGAGAAAGCCCACCCATCCGCGAGCCGCCGCGGGGACGGTTTCCTCGCTTTGGCTGCCGTTGCCCACCCATAGCCCGGCCACCAGGGAGATGGCCGCGATTCCAAGCAGCACCGCCATGGCCCGCAGCAGACCCTGCGTTCCGTCGAGCACGGCCCCCGCCCCGGCCGCGTACAAGGGGTCGGCCGCGCCGGCTCCCAGTCCCCTGACCAGCCACTGGGCGTCGTAGAGAAGCACGGCCGCGCCCGTCGCGATCGCGATCGCGAGAGACGTTCCCACGAACAACGCCGGTATCCAGAGCATACGGCGCGCCCGGGTCATGGCTCCTCCGAGGATGGTGGGACTCCGTCGCCGTGCCGGGAGCCGTGGGGGTCTCCGGCCGTTGTCAGGTTTTCGTACCGGCCACGGATGAAGACGAGGGGATCGCCCCCTGCCGCCTCTCCGTCGTTCACCTCGCCGACGAGGATCACGTGATCCCCGGCCTCGAAGGTGCGATAGAGGCCGCAGGTCATCCAGGCCACGGCGCCTTCCAGAACGGGACCGCCCCCACCCCTGACGGAGAAGGTGACATTCCGGAAGCGGTCCCTGCGCTTCTCCTCGGCGAACCGGACCGCCATCGAGGCCGCGCCGGCACCGAGGATGTTCACCGTAAACGAGCCGTGCGCGAGGATAGCGCCCAGGGAGGACGACTTCTCCGACACGCACACCAGCACAAGCGGAGGATCCAGCGAGACCGAGGTGACCGAGTTCGCCGTCAGCCCGACGGGCGCGCCGTCGCGGCCGATTGCCGTGACGATGGTCACGCCCGTGGGATAGTGTCCCATGATCTTGCGGAACCGGGCCTGCCCCAGCGGCATCGAGGGTTCACGACTCATCGGCGTCCCTCCATTACAGTTCCGCGAGTATCGTCCGGTAGCTGCGGTGCCGTTCCGGTTGGATGTTCCCATCCGCCACCGCCGCCAGCACCGAGCAGCCGGGCTCGTGCACGTGCGTGCAGTCCTTGAAATGACACGTTCCAAGGAAGGGACGGAAGTCCGCAAAGCAACCATCGAGCTCGGCGGGCGCCACGCCACCCAGTCCAACGTCGGAAAACCCCGGCGTGTCGGCGACGTGCCCGCCGTCGGCCAGCGCGATCAGCCGGCTGGACACCGTGGTGTGCTTGCCGATCCTGGAGCGCCGGCCGACCCGGCGGGTCCGAAGGTCGAGCGATGGCTCCACCGCGTTGAGCAGGGACGACTTCCCCACCCCCGACGGCCCCGCCAGGGCCGACGACCCTGCATGGATCACCGCACGGAATGCCTCCATGCCCATGCCCGTCACCGCCGACGTGGCCAGCACGGCGTACCCCGCCGCGCGATACGCACGCCCCAACCCGGCCTCGATCGCGCGGCTCCCCGGCAGGTCCACCTTGTTGAGCACCAGGCGCACGTCCATGCCTCCCGACTCGCCCATCACCAGCATGCGGTCGATCACTTCGCGGCTGGGTCGAGGGTCCGCAACCGACGCCACCACCAGAAGCGTGTCCAGGTTGGCCGCCACCACCTTCGCGGCCCGGCCCGAAGAGGTCCACCGCGACAGGAACGTCCTCCGCTCCCGCACGGCCTCGATCACGAAAGCGCCTCCCGCCCCCGCCGCGACCTCCACATGATCCCCGATCACGACCTTGCCGGGAACGGGACCGGACCACTTGAGGCGCCCCCTGAGCGAAGCCTCCACGATGCCCTCTGCGGTCTGCACGCGGTACACGCCGCCGACCGCCTCGATCACCTGACCCGCGACCGCGCCCCGTACCGCGGCGCGCCGGGCATTCACGCCCACGCCCCCGGTCCCTCCAGGGGCATGCTTCGCGGTCAGGCCGCGAAGGACTTCAGGGCCTTGCCCTTGTCGCCTTCGCGAAGGCGCCGCAACGCCCGGTCCCGAAGCTGCCGGATCCGCTCCCTGGTCACGCCAAGCAGGTTGCCGATCTCTTCCAGCGTGTGCTCCCGCTCGCCCTCCAGGCCGAAGTACAGCCTGAGCACCCGGGCGTCCCGCGGCTCGAGCGTCCCCAGGGCGTTGGTGACCGCCTCGGTCAGAAGCCGGTTCTCCACCTCGAGCTCCGGCTCGGCCGCCTCTTCGGTGATGAAGCGCTCCACCAGCTGGGAGTCTTCGCTGTCGCCGATCGGAGCATCCAGCCGGATTTCCGCCGCGTTGAGGGTCTGCAGCGACTCGACGAGCTGCGGGGTCAGGAACGTCGCCTTGCCCAGCTCCTCACTGGTCGGATCACGCCCCAGCTCCTGCTTGAGCCGCTCCTTCTCACGGAAGATCCGCGCCAGGTCCGACGCCCGGTTGAGCGGCACCCGCACCGGACGGCCGTGGTTGGCCAGCGAAGCCAGAATGGCCTGCCGGATCCACCACACCGCGTACGAGATGAACTTCACGCCCTGCTCGGGATCGAACTTCCGCGCCGCAGTCACCAGACCGACGTTCCCCTCCTGGATGAGATCCGTCAGGGAGACGCCCCGGTTCTGGTACTTCTTGGCGACGCTGATCACGAAACGAAGGTTCGCCTTGGCCAGCGCCTGGATCGCCTCTTCGTCGCCCTTCTGGGCGCGCGCACCCAGTATCTTTTCCATTTCGGGCGTGATCAGCTCGTGGCGGCTTACGTCCCGCAGGTACTGGTCCAGTGCGGTCTGCTCGTCCAGGCTGGCGTCGAACCCCGTGAGGGGATTGACCCGTCCCTTCTTCCGCCGAGTTTTCGTGGCCATGGTTTCGTCCCGTTTCTTCCGTAGCGAGCCGGCTTGCCGAGTCCGGCGTGCGCGCGGCATGTACAGCCTTTAATCGTAGGGCTGTTATTTCTCTGTGTCAATTACTGCTTCGTGTGCGTCGGCAGGACGCCCTGCAGTCGCGCTCCGTACTGTATCTACGTTCGTCGTGCATATCCGTTCCCCGGCGCCCGCCGGGGCCATCGCAAGCCTCTCCAGCAGCCAGTCCGGATCCACCTCGCGCCGTTCGAAGGTGAACAGGCGAAGCACTCGTGCGGTACGGTAGAGTTCCCGTCCAAGTTTCGGCAGATCCATGAGACCGGTGATGCCCTCCCTTCCCAGGCGCACCACGCCACCCGGCCTGTCCACCAGCACATCCAGCTGGAACATGGCCTTCTTGACCGGGAAATCGAGGATCACTTCGCCCGGCTCCAATTCCAGCTCCACTGCAATCCCGTCTTCCAGGCGCCGCTTCTCGGCCGTGTCTCCGCTGACCCACTCCGGCACCGCACTTCCTTCGAGTTGCCAGGCGGGGATTTCCGTTGCCCGCTTGGGCAGGCGCCTCTCGCGCAACGCCGGCAGCCACCGGTCGGCCAGACGCGACGCCACCGGATCGCGGCTCGCTGCGGCTCTGCGGCGGAGGTCGTAAAGCAGCTCCTCGTCGGTGGGGCCGATCAGCTCCTCCGGGGACAGGAGCCCCGCCTCGACCGCAGTCTCCACAATGCGCTTGTAGAGCCCGGTGCCCGCCCGTACCGCGTGGTGCCAATAGACCGTGCGGAACATCTGGTACTTCGAAAAGAGGAGCGACTCGAGGGTGCTGAGCGACTTCATCCCGACGCCGACCTCCCACTCCCCCGTGGCGGGATCCCGCAGCAGCATGAGCCCCTGCAGCAGCCGCTCCACGTCCACCTCGCCGTACGGCACGCCACAGAAGCGCGCATCGCGGCGCAGGTATTCCATCTTGTCCAGGTCGAGGCTGCCGCTCACCAGGCCCCGCAGCGCGTTGTCGCCCTCCCCCTTGATGATCCGGTGAATCTCGTCGGCGGCTCCCGGGCCGAGCGGCGCCATCGCGGCCTGAAGCTCGGCCGATTCGAAGAAGCGCGCGCTCATCTCTTCGTGGTCCCCCACGATTCTCTCGGGTTCGAGCTCCTCGAGGGCGTGGGAGAAGGCGTAGTGCCCTATGTCGTGAAGAAGGGCGGCGCAGGGGATGAGGTCAGCTCCCCGCCACACGTCTGCGGGGACATCGGCGCCGTCCCGGAGGATGCGGAGCGCCCGCACGGCGAGGTGATAGACCCCCAGCGCGTGATCGAAGCGCGTGTGGGTTGCGCCTGGGTAGACCAGGTGCGCGAGGCCGAGCTGGCGTATGTAGCGGAGCCGCTGAAACGCCGCCGTGTCGACGATCGCGACGGCGACCGGGTCGAGCGCGATCGTGTTCCAGATCGGGTCACGAATGATGCGGGAACGCCCATGCCTGAACATGGAGGGCGACATTAGCGTGTTGGATGGGCGCTTGCAATGCCTGTACGGGACTTTTTTCGCCGGCTACCGGGTCCGCGTCGGCGCGCGGGCCGTCGGTCGAGCGCGTTGACCGTGACCGAATAAATGGCGAAGTTGGGGGGCCATGACGACCTCCGGACTCCGCGAACGGGTGCGCTCGAGTGCCGAAGATCGGCCCGGCGTCTACCGCTGGCTCGGCAGGCGCGGCAGGATCCTCTACGTCGGCAAGTCCGTCCGTGTGCGGTCGCGCCTCCTGTCGTATTTTCGCGAGGACGCGGGCAAGACGGCGCGCATGGTGGCCGAGGCCGAGGCGGTAAGCTGGGACTACACGCCCAACGAATTCGCCGCCCTGTTCCGCGAAATGCGGTTGATCCGGGTCTGGCAGCCCGAGTACAACGTGCAGCACAAGCGCGACCGCCGGTACGGCTTCATCAAGGTGACGCGCGAGCCCGCGCCACGACTGATACCGGTGTCGCGCGTGCACGGCGACGGCGCCCGCTACTACGGCCCATTCGGCCAGACCGGCTGGCTCGCGCGGGCCGTCCATGACCTTTCGCTGGCGACCGGCCTGCGGGACTGTCCCGCCGACACCCCCATCCACTTCGGCGACCAGTTCGAGATGTTCGGCGGAAGAAGGGTGCCACGCTGCATCCGCGTGGAAACGGGCACCTGCCCCGGCCCCTGCGCCGGCCGCTGCACGACCGCCGAGTACGAACGGGGTCTCCGCCTGGCGCGGGCGTTCCTGGAGGCCCGGAGCCGGGCGCCGCTCCAGGAGCTGGAGCGGTCCGTCAAGGAGGCGGCTGAGCACCTCCGGTTCGAGTACGCAGCCACCATGCGGGACCGCATGGCCACACTGGAGAAGCTGTGGAACCATCTTTCCGGCTTCCGCGGCCGGATCGAACACCTCAACCTGGTCTACCCGGTCTCGGGATTCCGGGGCGAAGACCGGATCTACCTGATTCGGCGCGGCCGCCTGCACGGCGAGATACCGTGGCCGAAGAGCGACGAGGCCCGCGGGCAGGCCGACACTGTCGTGAAGGAGGCGTTCCGTCCCGTCGCGGCGGATCGAAACGGCGCGCTCGAGGCCGACGCGGCGGCGGAGGTGCTCATGACGGTGGCGTGGTTCAACAAGCGGCCCAGGGAACGGCGCCGGGCGGTGGCGCCCGAGAGGTGGCTGGCCGGGGGGGTCCTCCGACGGGCTGTCCACCGGTAGGCGTCGTCTCGGGATAACGCCCGGAGCATGGAGATCTCGTTGGCAAACGTTCGGGGGTCCAAGTCAGCCCCAGCGCCCACATCCTGATGGTCCGAGTGGCGGCACAGCGGCGCAAGCCGCCAACACTGGCCCCGCGCCCTCGACACCCGCCCCGACGGCCACCACGGCCAGCGCAAGGGCCGCCAACGTGACGAGGGGGTGGGCGTGCAGGCTGTCCACCAAACGGGCGATCACGCTGGCGTCCGTTTCCCTTGGCCGCCTGACCACGTAAACGAGATTCCGGGATATGTCCGCGTCCGCGCGGTCAAGTATCGGCGTGTAGTCCCGGTAGTAAAGGCCGGTCGGGCCGTCCGTCACTTGTGTTTCGTATGACCCCAGGGTAACGAGGTCCGGCCAGTCGCCGCCCATACGTCGGGCGTCAGCTATCGCCGCCTTCACGTTCCGCGCGCACAGTGAGAACCCGCGCGAAACAGCCGCCGTGTACACGCGGCGCCAGTTGCCGTCCACCGTGATAGGGTCCTTGCTCCAGTCCTTGTCTACCGTCATATCCACGCCCGCCAGTTCAGCTATTTCCGCTTCCGGGCTAAACGCGGTGGCGAGCAGCGGGAACACGGCCAGCACTGGCCCCACGCCCTCGACACCCGCCAGGATGGCCAGCACTGCCAGCGCAAGTGCCGCCAGTGTGACGAGGGGGTGGGCGTGCAGGCGTCCCGCCCGGGACCGTTCCGACCTCAACAGCCGGGCGATCCCCCTCGCTTCCGTTTCCGTCCCGACGGTTGGGTACACCGGCCTTCCGATCATCACGTCAAAGTCGAGGTCCATGTACCCCGGGGCGTCCGAGTAGCCCGGGCGCACGGCCCCCGTCCGCATGGGCCGCATGTCACGATGGGACAGACGCATCAGGCGCGTTCCTCTCACGCTGAATTGTGATGGAGGGCGGCATATCCGCCCTCATCGGCGACGCACATTGGGGATCAATGCACCGACACGCAAGCTTTGCGGTATAGATTCGGGTCATTTTGCAACCACCATACGATCACATGGTGATATTACCGCGATAATAGACTGGTGAATGGCGGGGTCCTAGTCGGCAGGACCCTACTTCCTGACCGACCACCTCATGGGCGGAATCACCTCGCCCCTGGCGCTCGATTCGATCAGGATCCCCAGCCGGCGCAGGCGCGTCTCCTCGCGCTTCGCGCTCACGACCCACCACGTCACCTGTTTGCGGTACGAGGGCCGGGCGTTCCGGAAGTAGTCCCACGCATCCGGCTCGGCCCTGAGCCGCTGCTCGTACTCGGGCGGCAGGTCGACCGTCTTCTGCTCGTACGACGCCCGCTTCTCCTTCTCGGGATCGCGCGCCCGGAACGCGGCCAGACCCGCCTCGGCGACGAGCCCCTCCGCCATCAGGTGCTCCATGCGGCCCAGGTTGCGGGCGCTCCAGTGGCTCCCCTTGCGGCGCGGCGTGAAGCGAATCTTGTAGCTCTGTTCGTCGTGGGCCTTCCGAATCCCGTCGATCCAGCCGAAGCACAGCGCCTCGTCCACGGATTCGGGCCAGGTGATGCTGGCCAGGCCGGTCGCCTTCTTGTAGTAGCCGACCCACAGCTCGTCAGACCGGTCGTGATTCCGTGCAAGCCAGCTCCGCAGGTCGGCCGGGGTGGCGAAGAAGCGGGGACTGTCGGCGGTGGCGCCGGGCGCGGGTGCGTCCGCCACCCTCAGCTGTCCGGCGTCAGCATCGTGCGCTCGGCCGCAACCGATTCCACGCGCTCGCGCGAATAGAAGACCGGGAAGAAGCGGTCGTTGGCCCAGAGTTCGAACAGGTTGTCGTAGAAGGGCGAATCGGGATCGCCGGACTGGCCCGGCGTGTTGCTCCCGACGGCCAGGTCCCAGTCGCCCGTGTCCACGATGATCCGGAACGATGCGCCCGACGTCTGGTTGTCCCCGCCGCCCGTGTTGTTGAGGGTGAAGCTGTTGCCGCCCCGCGGCAGCGGTCCGACGGTGAAGCGCGTGGCCAGATCCGCCGGGACCGCGCGCGACAGCGGGTGGAAGAGCGTGGCGTGCTTGTAGTCCGGCTGGCCGTACTGCCAGCGGTCCATTCCGCCGCCGAGCCGGGAGCGCAGATCGCCCACCGCCTCTTCCAGGCTGCGCAGCAGCACCGCGTCCCGCCCGGCGACCGGATCGTCGCCGAACTCCCCGCCGGGCGCGGTCAGGTGGCCGATCACCTTCACCATCGCCATGCCGCGCACGTGGGCGCGCGCGGAGGCAGGCACGAGCACGTCGTGGACGTTCCCGCGCAGCCGTCGTTCGAAGGCGTTGTAGATCCCCGCGGCGACCGATTCGGGGGCCAGCACGAAGTCCCAGTCCAGGAGCATCCGACGCGCCCGCTCGACATCGCCGCCGCCGGGCGCCACGTCCCGCAGCATCGGCACCAGGGTCCGCGCGGGGATCGAGAGGTAGTCCGTCTGCAGGGCCATCATGTCGGCCATGGAATGGAGGCGTCCCGAGCCGAGGACCTCGGCGGCCCGCGCCCAGCGATAGGGGTCGGACCACTCGAACCCGATCGCGTCCATGTGCGGGTAGTCGGCGGGGGTGAGGTGGTTGTTGGCGGTGGCGAAGTACCCCTCCGCCGGGTTGTAGACGCTCGGCTTGGCCGTGATGGGGAGGTAGCCGTCCCACTCGAAGCGCCCGTCGCCGGGAACCGGTACCAGGCCGGACCAGTTGCGGCGGATGGGCGCGATCCCCACGGCCTGCCAGCCGATGTTCCCGTCCCGGTCCGCCCAGACCATGTTCTCGCCCGGGATGTTGGAGTAGTTGCACGCCTCGACGAACTCCTCCCAGGTGCGCGCCTGGTCCATGCGCAGACTCGCCAGATAGGGGGCGCCGCCGGGCTCGAGCCACGCCGCCCGCACCGCGTAGGCCACGTTGTTGGCCGGATCCTCGAAGACGACGGGGCCGTGCCGGGTGTACTTGAACTCCGCCGTGTGGGGAGCGCGCCCCTTCACGGGGATCTCCTCGGTGATCACCGTCATCGTCTCCCAGCCGTCGCGGTACCGGTAGCGGTCGGGGTCCGCGGGGTCGGTCTCGTAGACGTACAGGTCTTCGCCGTCGGTGCGGAAGACCGTCAGCCCCCAGGCACCGTACTCGTTGTGGCCGATGCTGACGCCGGGGATCTCGGGCTCGCCGCCGCCGATCACGTTCCACCCCGGCGCGACCAGGTGCACCCAGTAGCGCAGCGAAGGGGCGGACTGGGCGCGGTGGGGGTCGTTGGCCATGAGAGGGAAGCCGCTCTCGCTCAGACGCCCGCTCACGACCCAGTTGTTGGATCCGAGGCTCTCGTAGTCGGGCCAGGCGAGGGGATCCTGCCAGCCAGGGGCGTCTGCATGTCTCACCGGGCCAGCCGCGGCGGTGCCTCCCGCGCCTGGATCTTCCGTCGCGCCGGTCAGGTGCAGCGCCGCCTCCAGCCTCGCAAACGCCTCCTCGTTCCCCCGATACTCCGGCACCAGGTGCTCGGGCCGGAAGCGCACCGACCCGCGGAAGGCGTTGTACAGCCCCAGGATGTCCTGGCTCAGAAGCGCCCCGTCGATCGCGGGATCCAGCGCGATGTCGGGGTCCCCCGGGTGAAAGTTGGCGACCCGCTTGACCATTGCATCGCCCACGGCCGCGACCGCCCGCCCGTAGTTCAGCTCGGCACCGATGTTCCCCAGCAGCCCCTGGTGCCGCGAGATCACCACCTCCGGCGTCCACCGCTTCGGACGAATCCCCAGCAGCTCGAACTCGACCGGCAGCAGCGACGGGTCCGCCTCCGTCTCGGCGATATGCGCGTTCACGCCGTCCACGTACGCCGGGATGATCCGGTCGCCGCGGTCGTGGTAGTGGTTCATCTCCACCGTCATGTCGCCCCGGTACCGGAACAGCCGGAACCCGATGTCGCGCTCCAGCTCGCTCTCGCCGAGCATCTCCGCCACAGTGCCCGTCGCCTGCGCCCGCCAAACCTCGAACTGAAAGAGCCGGTCACGCGCGGCCGCGTACCCCTGCGCAAAGAACAGGTCGTACTCGGTCTCGGCGTAGATGTGGTTGATCCCCCAGCGGTCGCGAATGATCTCGACGGGGGCATTGAGCCCCGGCAGCGTGCTGGTGGTGGATGAGAGGGCGGCGTGGGCCGTGGCGGCTGACGCGGCAGGCGCGACCTGCGTGGAGGCGGCCGACGGGGCGCCTGCGAGAAGGACGATGGCGGCGAGCACGGTGGGGAAATCGCGAATGGCTGGCATGGCGAACCGGGTCGGAGGGATGCACGGTGAGCGCCCACAAGGTAGCGCCCGACCGATGGTACGCACGATGTTGCCCGGGACGCCATGGCCAACCACGACACCCGATCGCCGAATCCGCCCCGTACCGAAGGAGCCATACCCATGAAGACCCCCGGACCGATCGCACCCCTCCTGGCCCTCCTGCTCGCCGCCTGCGGCCCACCCGCCGACCAGGCCGGCGAACAGCCCGTCGAACAGTCCGGCGAGCAGTCCGCCGAGGCTGCGGACGCCCAGGCCGGCGCGGCGGACGAGCCGGCACTCACCACCGGCCGCACGCCGCAGTTCGAGAACGAGCACGTCACCGTGTGGAAGAGCGTGATCGTCCCGAACCAGCCCCTCGAGATGCACCGGCACGACAACCCCCGCGCCATCATCGCGCTGAAGGGCGGCACGCTCACGGTCGTCAACGACTCCGGCGAGCGCCACGACATGACCTGGGAGACCGGCAACGCCTACTGGCTGGAGGCGGACCCGCCCGGTGAACTGCACGGCGACGTCAACGAGGGGCCCGAGCCCGTTGAAGTGATCGTGGTTCAGCTGAAAGGAGCAGGTGAATGAGACAGCTCTTCAAACAGGGACATCGCCCGGGAGCCCGTGGACAGAATCCCCCCGGCATTCGGGTGGCCAAGCATCCGGGCCGGACGGTCCTTCCCGTTCTCGCCCTGCTGTCCGCGACCGTCGGCGGCCTGGCAGCCCAGAGGCCCGTGAACGTCCCCGAGGACATACCGGCGCGGATCCAGCCGCTGCCGACGCTGCGCGAACAGGCGGAGGAGCAGCAGGAGTGGCTGGAGCTGCGGGTCGGAAGAGTCCTGCCGAAGCTGATGGCGGAGTACGACGTGCGCATGTGGATCCTGTCGATGCGCGAATACGCGGAAGATCCCGTCTTCTGGTCCATCACCTCGCCGACGACTTTCGCCGCCCGCCGCCGCTCCATCTACGTCTTCACGCGGCAGGACGACGGGACGGTCGAGCGCCTGGCGCTGGGCGGCACGAGCCAGGGGGGCGTCTTCGAGGCGTACCGCTCCACCCGGCCCGCGCCCACACAGCCAACCGCGGAACTGGTCGGCGACGAGCAGTGGCGGCTCCTGCGCGAACTCGTGGAGGACCGCGATCCCGAGAACATCGTCCTCAATATCGATCCCGTCTGGGCGTTCTCGGACGGCCTCCACGCGGGTGAGCGCGAGGCCCTGGAAGATGCGCTGGGTCCCGACCTGCTCAGCCGGGTGAAGCGCGAGCCGCGCCTGGCCATGAACTACATCGCGCTGCGCCTCCCCGAGATGATGCCGCGCTACCGGAAGATCCAGGAGACCGTCCACGCGGTCATCTCGCATGCGTTCTCGAATGCGGTGATCACGCCGGGCGAGACCACCATCGAGGACGTGGAGTGGTGGATGCGCCAGCGCGTGCGCGACCTGGGCTACACGGTCTGGTTCCAGTCCAACGTGGATGTCCAGCGCGCGGGCGAGGTGCCTTCGTCCGGCCCCACGGTGATCGAGCGCGGCGACCTGCTCTGGACCGACTTCGGTGTGGTGGCGCAGAATCTGCACACCGACACGCAGCACCTGGGCTACGTGCTGAGGGAAGGTGAAGCCGGCCCGCCGGCCGGGCTTTGGCAGTGTCTTGCCAACTCGAACCGGCTGCAGGACATACTCATGGAACACATGGAGCCGGGGCTCAGCGGCAACACGATCCTGGCCAACACGCTGGCGCAGATGCGGGCCGAGGGGATCAACGGCACCGTCTACACGCACCCGATCGGGGACCACGGGCACGGCGCGGGGCCACTCATCGGCCGGTGGGATGGGCAAGAGGGGGTGCCGGTTCGCGGTGACGCGATCCTGTTGCCGTCGACCTGGCATTCGATCGAGCTGCAGGCGACGACGCCGATCCCGGAGTGGGGCGACAAACCCGCCAGTTGCCGACAGGAGGAAGAGGCCTACCTCGACACCGAAGGCGAGCGGCACTGGGTCTTCCGGCGCCAGAGCCGCTTCCACCTGGTCTGGTAGCGCTTCGACTGCCGTCGTGCCACGATGGAGTCGAAGCCAGCCTTGCAACAGGGCCACAGCGAAGGAGAGAAGACCATGAGCGTGAACCGACCACACCTCATCGGCGGAGTAAGCGCCGTCCTTGCCATCGCGCTCGCGTGCGGACAGGAAGCGATCGATGAAGCCACCTCCACCGGCGCCGGGGCCGGGGCCGAAGCGCCCAGGTTCGAGGTGGATCCGTTCTGGCCGAAGCCGCTGCCGGAGCACTGGCTGCTCGGCTCCACGATCGGTGTGGGCGTGGACTCCCGCGACCACGTCTTCATCATTCACCGCCGCGCCTCCATAGACGCGCGCACGGAGCTGGGCGCGGAAGCGGATCCGCCCACCGCCGAATGCTGCCGCGCGGCGCCCGAGGTCCTCGAATTCGACACGGAAGGGAACCTCGTCAATTCATGGGGAGGCCCCTCAGACGAGTACGTGTGGCCCGAGTCAAACCACGGAATCACGGTCGACCACATGGACAACGTGTGGATCGGCGGCAACGGGGCGACCGACTCGCACATCCTCAAGTTCTCGCGCGACGGCCGGTTTCTGGCCTCCTTCGGGCAACCGGAGCTGGGACAGGAACCCGACAGCCACAGCGAGACGCGCTTTAACCGGGTCGCCGAGGTGGCGTTCGACGCCGAGGCCAACGAAGCCTACGTCGCGGACGGCTACGGCGGGCGCCGCGTGGCGGTGCTCGATGCGTCGACAGGCGCGTTCAAGCGCTACTGGGGCGCCTACGGCAACGCGCCCGACGACACGCCCACCCCGCCGTACGATCCCGATGCGCCGCCCCTGCAGCAGTTCCGCACGCCGGTGCACTGCGCCGAGCCTTCGCTGGACGGCCTGGTGTACGTATGCGACCGTCCGAACAACCGGATCCAGGTCTTCCGAACGGACGGCACCTTCGTGGACGAGGTGATGATCGCACCTCGCACGCTCGGCGGCGGCTCGACCTGGGACCTCGCCTTCTCCCGCGATCCCGGGCAGCGCTACATGTATGTCGCCGACGGCAGCAATCACAGGGTCCACGTGATGGACCGCGCGTCACTCCAGGTGCTGACGACGTTCGGCGACGGAGGCCGGCAGGCGGGCCAGTTCATCGGCGTCCACAGCATCGCCACCGACTCACGCGGCAACGTCTACACGACCGAGACGTACGAGGGCAAACGGATACAGAAGTTCGTGTACATGGGCCTGGGTCCGGTGTCGGCGGAACACCAGGGTACACCGTGGCCGAGTGGCGGCGGGGGGTGAGGGAGGGCGGATTCGGCGTCGGGTTATCGCTGCTGGACGACCCGGATCGGTCCCGGATACTGCCGCATGGAAGGGCGTCATCCGTAGCAACCACGCACGCAAAGCTACTCTCTCGGCGGAGGGACTGACTGAGCCGCGCTCGCCAGACTTTGGGCGAGGGCGACCTGCTGGTCCCGTTCTCTCGGCCAACCAACCACATTGGCGTGTCTTGGTGGCGGTTCGTCGAGTTCTGTTCGGAGAGGTCGTGTAGCAGATACTGCACCCACTGTCAGGTCCGCCCGGCCGTGGATGTTCCTGCCACGAGGAAGCGCGTGCAGACGAGCGTGCTCCCATATGGCTGGTTCGCTCATAGCATCCATATGAAAGACAGAGACCTCAAGCGGACGTCCATGTGCCGATCTGGGCATGAAGGCGTGGTATTTGAGCCTGAACCCACCGTCGGCCTTCGAAATCCACCTCCGCGTAAACGTGAAGCGCGAGAGTGGTGTCGTGTCCGATAGTCGGGAGTTGCGCCGGCTACTCAACTAGCTCCAGGGCCGTTTCGACCAAGCGTTTGGGCAACCCGTCGGCGAACATCTCAGTACCAATGACCCGGACAGCATTCAGCCTAGCGGCATAACGAAGCTCCCCGTTTCGCCCAATGCTGACAGAAAGAACTCGATCCGGTCCCAGCCACCATTCAAGTCCGGCGTCACCGTCCGGCTCGAACGCGATGTCCGGAACACCCAGTGTACTGGGGAAAGCCGCGAGGACTTGTCTCGCCCACTCCATAGACAATTCGCTAGCCGGCGCCGCACCGTACCCGTCCCAGTCGGGCTGGGAACAGTCGTAGAAGGCCTCGTCGAGGGCCTGCTGACGCTGGCGGCGAAGGCGGCTCTGTTCCGTGCGCAAAGCGCTCATCTCCACTGCCGCGACGCGTTGACGGACCGTGCGGGCTTCGTTCGAGATCCCCCGGTCCGTACTCCACTGAAGAAACCCTGACCGAGGCAGGACTACGCTCGCTACGCTAGCCATTATTGGAATCTCCTTATCGCCTCCGGCGTAAGACTCTCGAAGAAGATCCGGTTCTTCGCATCCCGAACCCTGGTAAGGTGACGGTGGAGAGTCGTGGTATCTGTCGGGAATGAATTCCGGACGAAGCAATCGATGTCCAGTACAATAGACGGTTCAGCCGATTCCTCGGTTGCAAGAGACACAATCGCGGTCACGCCATCCATCGGCGCGAGATGGTAGCGGAAAAGAAAGCTCTCCATCGTACCCGCAGATACACCCAGTGGTACTCGCAAGATCTCCGCGAGTTGCCCAGACGGTGGGAGATTGACCCGATTGATGAAACGCGTCGCAATCCTCTCCACGCCAAGTGGTCTCGCTTGATCCAAGTAGCGATCCCAAACGACCCAGGCGTTGGCCAGCATTCGATCCCACGACTCGTACGGGGCCAACCGACTGAAGGTGAATCCGTCGATCCGGACCTGCGCAACATGGAGTCCGTCGACGCTATCAATCCGATAGCCAAGTAACTGTGGAGCCCTCTGGACTGAAGTAGGCCCCTCGTCACCGAAGTGAATCTGCCCCTGGAATTGGTGAATCGGGCCGACCTTGGGGTATTGGGCCGCGAGTCCATCGACCAATGAATGCAGGGTCTCTTGAGTCGTATCTGCCGCGAGTCGCACGCGGAAGTCAATCAGAGCCTCACTAATGGGCGCTTTGGCAAGGTGCGGATAGTCGGGCATGGCAACCTAAGATAAGAGTACCGTCATCAGCGCAACCGCCGGCACCATCATCATTCTACCACCTGGATCGGTCCCGGATACCGCCCCACAACTTCATCCATGGTCCACAGCGTGATCCCCTCCACTTGCGCCTGCGCGACGAGCATTCGGTCGAACCGGTCCCGGTGGATCTCGGGGAGCAAGTCCACGGCAGCCACGTGAGCCCCGGTTACCGGCAACTCGGAGTAGCCGTTATCGAGCAGCCCGCGGCGGAGCAGCCGGGGGTCCGCCGTGAAATCGGTGCGCCCAAGCCCGCTCTTGATGGCAACCTCCCAGAGGGACGCAGCGCTG
Organism: Longimicrobiales bacterium; assembly: GCA_965116905.1. Classification (GTDB taxonomy): domain Bacteria; phylum Gemmatimonadota; class Gemmatimonadetes; order Longimicrobiales; family Gaopeijiaceae; genus Bin94. Next base: position 520,062 of record OZ220732.1, read on the forward strand.
TACACCGGTTCTGACGCAGAATCGTCCAGGAACTCGCGCACCGCGGGCGGCAACCGGTCGGGGAGCCCCGCAGCCCACAGCAGAAGGTGCGTGTCGAGGAGAACAGTCACTCTCCGTCCTTGAAAGTCGCCAGGATTTCCTGGGCTCCCATCGTGCCAAAGTCGTCGGGCACCGAGATCCGGCCTCGCATGAATCCCGTGCGCCGGACCGCCTCCGGCTCGGGAGCCTCGACCGACACCACCTTCACCAGTGGCTTTCCCGATCGCGCGATGATGAAGGGATCACCGGCCACGGCCTCGCGGATCAGCCTGGAGAGGTGGGTCTTGGCTTCATGCATGTTGTAGGTGCGCATAGACGGCCCCACGTCAGGATTAGTTTAGTTCAATAAACTTAGTCCACATTTCGCGCCTGCGCCACCCGAGGCGATCCGCCGACAGCCGCGAGGTGGTCGAAGTCCGAATCGGCCGACTCCAGATCCGCACCGTGGTGGAGGGCGCAGGCGGCGACCAGGACATCGGTTGCCGGGGCGGTCACTCCCCGCGCGCGTGCCTGGGTCGTCAGCTCGTACGCCTTGCTCCAGACCTCACTGTCGATCGCCAGCTCGGGGAGGACGCGAGCGAACTCCCGCAGCACACTTCGTTCGTGCGCTCCCCGGGCGCCGTTCCAGAGTTCGAGCTGGACCAGCGGGCACCAGCAGGCTTCGCCGCTTTCGAGCGCGGCCTCAACGCGCGCATGAACTCCGGGATCGCCATCTGGCCGAAGGAAGTGGATCCAGGACGAAGTATCGACGAGAAGCAATGCCTCAGCTCCGCCGCCGGGCGGCTCGGATCTCTTCCGCCGTGGCCAGGTCGGAGCACGTCCCGCCGAACCTGGTCAGTTCCGCCATCCGCATGCGCCGGTTGAAGTACACGATGGCTCCCACGATGGCTTCGCGCTTGGTCTTCGCGTTTGTGAAGCGGATCGCATCCGCCAGTTCCTGATCTGGAATATCAACAGTGGTTTTCATTATTCCACGATAGTAACTATTAGAATATCAATCAATCGCGCGGATAATCCAATGAGTCTGTTGGCTTGCATCCTTCTCTTGGTGTCAGGCAGGTCCTCAATACCTCTCCTGGGCACCCTGTCTTTGAGCCCCAGGAGGTCGATGTCACGCCGCCACGAAGCGCTCAACCGCGATTTCCCCGGCGCTCTCGCGGGCCTGCCACAGATCGTATGCCATCTGCATTCCCAGCCAGGTCTCCGGCGTCGATCCGAACGCCTTCGACAACCGGATGGCCATCTCGACCGAGATCCCCGTGTGACCGTTTAACAATTCGGACAACGCCTGCCGGGTGACACCCAACCCCTCGGCCGCCCGAGTCACGGTCAACCCCAGCGGTTCGAGGCACTGCCGCCTCACGATGCCCCCGGGATGCGGCGGGTCGTGCATGGCCATGATTGGCCTCCTCAGTGATAGTCCACGTAATCCACATCGACCGCAGCGCCGTCTTCGAAGCGGAAGGTTACGCGCCAGTTGCCGGAAACCGACACCGCGTCTACGCCTGTCGCCTGTCAAGTGACAACCTGCGAAGACGGCCACCCACGCGACCCCGCGCCCGAAGCTACTCACCCCTCCCAGGTCACCCGTCCCCCCGCCACCGTCCGCAGCACCGGGATCTCCTTGATCGCGTCCGGGTCCGCGTCGTGCGGGTCCGCAGCCAATACCACGAAGTCCGCCAGCTTGCCGGCCGTCACCGATCCCTTGATGTCCTCTTCGAACGACGCGTACGCGCCGCCCATCGTGCAGATCCGCATCGCCTCGGGCACGGTGATCCGCTGTCTCGGTCCCCACACGCGCCCGTCGAAGTCCTTTCGAGTGACCATGCTCTGGATCGCCATCAGCGGCTCGTAGGGCCCGGGCGTGTAGTCCGACGCCGGCGCCACCGGAATCTCGTAGTCCAGGAACGACCGGTGGGCGAACATCCACTCCATCTTCTCCGGCCCGTACTCGACCCACTTGTTCCCATGGTAGTGGGCGTAGGTATAGAAGGGCGTCGGCACCGCCCCGGCGGCCTTGATCCGCGCGAGAAGGTCGGGATTCACAAGCGAGCAGTGTTCAATACGATGCCTCGGGTCCGGCCTCGGCCACAGCTCCTGGACACGCTCGTACGCGTCCAGCACCATGCCGATCGTGACGTCGCCGTTGGCGTGGATGCCGACCTGCCACCCCGAGCGGTGCGCCACCTCGACGACGTCGTGGATGGAGTCCGGCGTCATGGTGAGAATGCCGTAGTCGTCGGGACGCCCGACGTACGGCGTGCTCATGCGCATGGTGCGTTCCGACGCCGAGCCGTCCGCCCCGTACTTGACCCCGCCGACGCGCAGCCACTCGTCGCCCAATCCGGTCGAGACGCCGGCCTGGCGCATGTCCTCGTAGGCGCCGCGCATCATCATGTACACGCGGCAGCTCAGCTCGCCGTTGCGGTAGGCGGCACTGTACGCCCGCACGCTGTTGGACGACGTGCCCGCGTCGTGGAACGACGTCAGCCCCGCCTGCGCCATCAGCTCGGTGATGAGCTTGACGCCGGCGCGGCGGTCGTCGTCCGTGTGCGTGCTGGGGATCAGCGACGAGAAGACGTAGTTGGCGCGCTCCGCGACCAGGCCGGTCAGCTCCCCATCCTCGCGGTCGAACCTGCCGCCGAACGGGTCAGGCGTCTCGGCCGTGATGCCCGCCGCCGCGAATGCCCGCGAGTTGTAGACGCTGGTGTGCCCGCCCCGGTGCCCCACCACCGCCGGGTGGTCCGGCACGGCGTCGTCCAGGTCCAGACGGTTGAGCGGCCGTCCCTCTGCCAACTTGGTGTCGTCGTACTTGAAGCCCTGGATCCATTCGCCGGGCGGCGTCTCGCGGGCCCGCGCGGCCATGCGGTCCTTGATCTCGGCGATGCTGCGCACGTCGACGTTCACGTCCTTGAGCTCCCGCACGCCCGCACCCGCTGGGTGGGTGTGCGCGTCGATGAAGCCCGGCGTGATCACCGCGGACCCGTGGTCGAAGACCTGCGTGCCGGCCCCGCGGAGTGCCTCGATGTCGCCACGCGAGCCGACCGCCATGAAGCGGCCGTCCTTCACCGCGAACGACTCGGCCACGGGATTGTCGTCGTCCATCGTGTGGATGACGCGCCCGTGGACGATCAGGTCGGCCGTGGTCGCCGCGGACCCGTCGGTGCGAAGGACGACACCCGGGCCATCTCCGCAACCGGCCAGGAATCCGGCGCCGACGGTGCCCGTGGCCGCCCCCAGGAATTGGCCCCTCGTCAGTGACTTCATGCGTTCCTCCTGCCTCCCCGCCCGCCATCGACGGGCGCTCTCGGTCCTGCCTGACTCAGCTCTCGGTCCTGCCAGACTCAGCTCTCGGTTCCGACTACCTCACCCGATCCCCGATGCGGCTTCCCCGCACCTCGGTGATCCACGGAAAGGGCCGGAACGAATCCCGGTCGTAGGAGAAGTAAATAAACGCCACCCGGCCCTTGAACCGCCAGCCTTCGAGCAGTCCCCAGCTCCGCGAGTCCAGGCTGTCGTCGCGGTTGTCGCCGAGCATGAAGTAGTGGTCCGGCGGGACCGCGAGGGGGCCCCAGTCGTCCCAGGTCGGCCGGTAGTCCTCCGTGGACCCGCCAACCAGATGGGCGTGCTGCCACGACATGTCCGGGTGTTGGTCGTCGCGGGGGCCAGCCGTGACCACGTAGGGCTCCTCCTGCGCCTCTCCGTTCAGGTACAGCACCTTGTCGCGCATCTCGAGCGTGTCGCCTGGCACGCCGACGACCCGCTTCACCAGGGTCATGTTCTCTTCGTGATGCGGGTCGAAGACCAGGATGTCCCGCCGCCGCGGCTCCGAGTAGCCGGGAATGCGGACGTCCGTGAAGGGAATCCGGGGACCGATCGCGAGCTTGTTGACGGCCAGAAAGTCGCCCACGAGCAGGGTGTTCTCCATGGACCCCGAGTCGATCACGTAGTTGCCCATCAGGAAGACCCGGATGAACAGGACGATGGCGGCCAGCGTGGCTACGTAACGGACCGATCCGAACAGTCCGCCGCGTCGTCCCGTCTCACGCGGCGCGCCCGCGCCCTTCTTCGCGCCCGCGACATTCTTCGCGCTGTCCCTCGTGGCGCTTCCCCGCTTCGCACGCGTGCCTTTCCCGGCGCTCCCCCGCTTCGCCCTGCGTCCCCTGCGGCCCATCCCGCGCCCGTCAGCCTCCGCGTGCCGCCCGCGTGAACGGGCCACCCACCACGCGCTTCACATCGTCCATTTCGGCCCCCGCTCCGGGCGGCGGCTGCGTCACGAGGCTCACGGCAATCGTTACGGCGAACCCGACCGCAAACCCCGGGATCATCTCGTACAGGTCGTAGACGTGCTCCTTCACCAGCAGCACCCAGAGCACCGCCGTAGCGAAACCCGCGATCATGCCCGCGAGCGCGCCCGCGCGGGTCGTCCCCCGCCAGAAGAGCGAGCACAGCACGACCGGGGTAAACGCCGACGCCAGCCCCGACCACGCGAACAACACGAACCAGAAGATCATGCGGCTTTCGGGCAGCGCCACCGCCAGTCCCCCGAGCCCGATCACCACCGTCAGCCCGCGGCCGATCAGCGCCAGGCGTCGGTCCGAAAAGTCCGGCCGGAACACCTTCTGCACCGTGTCCCGGACCACCGCCGACGAGGCCAGGATCAGCAGCGAGTCCACCGTCGACATGATCGCCGCCAGCACGACCACCAGGATCACGCCCGCGACGATCGCCGGGAACAGCTCCGTCGACATCACCGGCAGCACCGTCTCGGGGTCGCCCAGCCCCGGAAACAGGACGCGCCCGGCCACGCCGGTTAGCACGGCCCCGATGTCGAAGACGATGATGCAGGCCACCGCGATCACTCCGCCCTCCGAAATCTGCCCCCGGTCTCGCGCCGACATGAACCGGGTCAGCAACTGCGGCGCCCCCAGGAACGCGAGGCCGATCCCCACGAAGCTTATCGCGCTCATCACGCCCATCACCGACATCCCGTGCTCGCCCATGGGCCTGAGTAGCGCCGGATCCGCCGCGCCGATCGCCGCCATGGTCTCGCTCCATCCGCCGGCCTGCCAGATCCCCACGATCGGCAGCACGAGCAGGCACAGGAACATGAGCACGCCCTGCAGGACGTCGCTGTACGCCACCGCCTTGAAGCCGCCGATGCTCGTGTAGACGAAGATCACGGCAGCGCCGATCAGCACGCCCCCCTCGTAGCTCGTGCCCAGAAACGACGAGAACGCCTTCCCCGAGGCGGTGAGCTGCGCGGCGGTATACGCCCACACCATGCTGAAGATGATCAGCGCGCTCACGATCCGGATCGCGTGCGCGGGGTCCCTGAAGCGGTCGGAGAGGTAGTCGGGCACCGTGATCGCGTCGTAGCGGTCGGTGTACTCCTTGAACGGCCGCGCGACCAGCGTCCACGCGAGCGCCACCCCGATCACCTCGCCGAGGACGACCCACAGGGCATGGAACCCCACGAGATAGCCCATGCCCGTCAGCCCCAGCAGCAGCCACCCGCTCTCGCCGGTCGTGTTCGACGAAAACGCGATCACCCACGACGGCAGCTTCTTCCCCGCCAGGTAGAACCCAGACACGGAACGGCTCTCGCGACTCGCCCACCATCCGATCCCGATGAGGATCGCGAAGTAGAAGACGAGGACGCCGACAATCGCCCCGCTGGCGCCTGCGTCACCCACGGCTGTCGCCGCTTTGCTGTCCGCGATCCGCGCCGGCGTGCACCTTGTACGCCGCCACGACCAGCACCAGACCCGGCAGCGTGCTCACCACCATCAGGAGCCAGATGCCGAGGGGGAGGCCGGCGATCATCGCGGTGCCGATCCGGCGATCACCGGGCCGCCTCGACCGACGCACAGGCCCGGCCCAGGCGCCCGATCACCTCGTCGACCTCGCCCTTCGAGATCAGCAGCGAAGGCCCCAGCCGGATCACGTGGCCGTGCAGTCCCCCGATCCCGATCAGGAGGCCCTCATCCCTGGCGGCGTTCAGCAGCATGCCCGCCAGGCGCGGCGCCGGCTCCTTCGTGACCGGGTCCTCGACGAGTTCCAGCGCCTGCATGAGCCCCAACCCGCGCACCTCGCCGATCCAGTGGTGCGTGGCCGCCAGGCCGTCGAGGGCGGCGCGGAACTGCTCGCCGCGCTTGCTGGCCCGGGTCCGCACGTCTTCCGCGCGCATGACGTCCAGCGCGGCCACCATGGCGGCCATGCACACCGGGTTGCCCCCGAAGGTGGACAGCGTCTTCCCGCGCCAGTTGCCCGCGATCTCGTCGGTGGTGATGGTGGCGCCCACGGGCATGCCCCCCGCGATCCCCTTGGCCATGACCATGATGTCGGGCACGACGTCCCAGTGCTCGATCCCGAACCAGCGGCCACCCGTGCGTCCGAACCCGGCCTGCACCTCGTCCGAGATGAAGACGCCGCCGTACGAACGAATGATCTCCGCCATTCGCTGGAAGTAGCCCTTCGGCGGCACGATATAGCCGCCGACACCCTGGATCGTCTCGGCGATGAAGGCGGCGGGACGCCCGTTCGTCGTCGTCTCGATCACTTCGATCAGGTCGCGCGCGTAGATCTCGACCAGTTCCTCGTCGCTGCAGGCCCCGAATGGAGCGCGGTACGGGTACGGCGAGAGCGCATGCGTGATCCCGGTCACCGTGCTGGGAAGGACGCGCCACGGGGCGTGCGCGGTGGCCGAGATGGCCGAGCTGGTGCGGCCGTGGTACGCCTGGCGCAGCGCGATGATCTCGGTGCGGCCCGTGTGCAGCCGCGCGGCCTGCAGCGCGGTCTCGATCGCCTCCGCGCCGCTGTTCAGAAAGAAGGTCCGGGTAAGGCCGCCCGGCGCGATCCCGGCCAGGGACCGCGCCGCCTCGACCTGACGTTCGTTGACGTACAGCGTCGAAGTGTGCCCCAGGCGGGCCGCCTGTTCCTGCACGGCCCCGACCACCGCGGGATGGCAGTGGCCCAGCGAGGTGGTCAGGATCCCCGCGAAGGCATCCAGGTACTCCCGCCCGTCGGCATCCTCCACCCAGCACCCCTTGCCCTCGGCGATCGCCACCGGCTCCGCGTACAGAGGCGTCACGCAGTCGAAGATGTACTTCCGCTGCTCTGCGAAGATCCCGGCCCCTCGGCTTGCCACTGCTTCCATGTGCTCTGTCCCGTGTTGGTCTACCACCTCGAAATCACCACCCGCTGGTCGGTGAAGAACGAAACCGCGTCGCGGCCCTGTGCCTTGAGGTCGCCGTAGAACGAGTTGCGGGTGCCGCCGAAGGGGAAGAACGCCATCGGTGCGGCGACCCCGATGTTGATCCCGATCATCGAGATCCCCGCACGGTAGCGGAACTCCCGCGCGGCGCGGCCAGAGTTGGTGAAGATCGACGCGGCGTTGCCGTAGCGGCTGCCGGCCAGCATCTCCAGCGCGGCCTCCAGGCTCGGCGTCCGCGCCAGCCCGGCGACCGGGCCGAACACCTCTTCGCGGCCAATCGGCATCGCGGGCGTGACGTCCTCGAAGACGGTGGGGCCGACCCAGTGGCCGCGCGGGTACCCGGGCACCTTCGCGCCGCGGCCGTCCATGAGCAGTCGCGCGCCGTCGCGCTCGCCCTCGTCGATGAACGACGTGACCCGGTCGCGGTGCGCTCCGGATATCACCGGGCCCATGTCCACGCCGTCGTCCAGACCCCGCCCCACCTTGAGCGACGCGGCCCCGTCGAGGATGCCCTCGCGCATCGGCCCGTACGCGTCCCCCACCCCCACCACCACCGACCCAGCCAGGCAACGCTGCCCCGCGGACCCGAACACCGAGCCCACGACCGCTTCGGCCACCATCTCCGGATCGGCGTCGGGCAGCACGATCATGTGGTTCTTGGCACCGCCCAGCGCCTGCACCCGCTTCCCGGCGAGCGCGGCCCGCTCGTAGATGACCTTCGCCACCTGGCTTGACCCCACGAACGACACGCCCGCCACGTCGGGGTGGTCGATCAGCGCCTCCACCGTCCCCTTGCGGCCGTGCACCACGTTGAGCACGCCCGGCGGCAGCCCCGCCTGCTCGGCAAGTTCGACCACGCGCTGGTGCGTGAGCGGGTCCTGTTCGCTCGGCTTGAGCACCACCGTGTTCCCCGCGGCGACCGCGTAGGGCCAGAACCACAGCGGAATCATGACGGGGAAGTTGTACGGGGTGATCACCGCGAACACCCCGATCGGCTGCCGCCATGTCGCGCAGTCCACGCCGCGGGCCACATCCTCCAGGGCATCGCCCATCATCAGGGTGGGCATGCCGGCGGCGTGCTCGACGTTCTCGATGCCGCGCTGCACCTCGCCCCACGTCTCCGCCACGTTCTTGCCGTGCTCGCGCGAGAGGCGCACCGCGAGGTCGTCGTGGTGCTCGTTCAACAGCGCCTTGAGGCGGAACAGCACGCGCGCACGCTCCACGACGGGGGTGCGCCGCCAGGACGGGAAGGCCGCAACGGCTGCCGCGACCGCGCGGTCCACGTCGGCCCGGCCCGAGAGGGGCACGGCGCCAAGCGTCTCTCCGGTCGCCGGGTCCGTGACCGCGAACTTCTCGCAGGCGTCCCCTGGCAGCCACTCTCCGGCTACGTAATTGGCGGCGAGGCCGCGTGAGGTGGTCGGCATTCTCCTACACCTCCTCGGAAGTCGCAGCGGCCATGCCGACGATGCGCTCGTATTCCGCCTCGGTCACCGGCTGTACGGAAAGGCGGCTGCGGTTCACCAGGACCATCTCGGCGAGCTCGGGCGTGGCGCGAATCTGCGGAAGGCTCACCTCGCGCGCGAACTTCTCGACGAAGCGGACGTCGACCATGAACCAGCGGGGGTTCTCGTCGGTCGCCTTGGGGTCGAAGTACTTGCTGTCCGGGTCGAACTGCGTGTGGTCGGGGTAGGACTCGCGGCAGACTTCGGCGATCCCGGCGACGCCGGGGGGCTTGGCGTTGGAGTGGTAATAGAGGACGCGGTCGCCGATGCGCATCCTGTCACGCATGAGGTTGCGGGCGGCGTAGTTGCGGACGCCGTCCCAGTAGGTCGTGCCGTCGCGCTCGAGATCGTCGATCGAGTAGACGTAGGGTTCGCTCTTCATGAGCCAGTACTGGCGGGCCATCGGAGTCCTCTGAGGCGTGGGCGGGGGCGTGGGCCCGGTGTGCGGGCCGAGTGTGGGGGCCGGGTTCGGGGGCTTGTGGACGCCCCAAGATACAACGCGGCGGGGCGGCGCGCCGGGTGGGTGGTCGATATTGAGACTTGCGATATAAAGATTATCTATATATCATGATCGTCATGACGCAGATCACACTGTCCAAGCGGATCAACGAGCTCCTTGTGCTGGCGGTACTGGATTCCGGTCCCGCGCACGGCTACCAGATCGCCCTGTCGGTGGAGGAGCGGACCGCCAGCGCCTTCTCCTTCCAGCATGGCACGCTCTATCCCATCCTGCATCGGATCGAGGCGGAAGGCCGGGTGCGCGGCGAATGGCACGGTGTGGGGCGGCGTCGCAAGACCTACGAGATCACCGACGCCGGGCGCGCCGATCTGGCTTCCGGCGCCGCTGAACTGGAGCGGCAGTTCCGCGCCCTGCTGGGCCTGCTAAGGGGGACACATGCCGCGTGAGCACCCCCTGGCCCGTGTCGAGCGCGAAATGGGGCTGGCACCGCGGCATCGACTCGACCTGGTCGAAGAGGTGGACGCCGACGTGCGGGCCATGCAGGCGGAAATGGAGCGGCGTGGTTGCAGTCCGGCCGAGGCCCGGCGGAGAGCGATTCGACGGCTGGTGCCCGCTGGCGAAGCGATGCAGCGGCTTGAGGAGCGGCACGCTCCGCTCCTGCGCCGCTGGCTACGCGCGGACGGCAGGGGAGATCGGGTGACCAGGCTCGGAATCGGCGCGGCGGCCGTGCTTGGGGGCGCGGTGGGGTTGGTCGCAACCATCCGGCCCGGATGGTCCGGCACGGCCATGGTCCTGTCCTGGGCGCTTGTGATTGTCTTCGCGCTGCTGGTCGCCAACCTGGCGCGAGTGGCGAGCCGGCTCTGGCTGCACGGGGATTTGCGAGCCCGGCAGCGGCGGCGGCTATGGGCGCGACAGGCCGGCTTGATCGTCACGGCCGTTGCCCTGGGAGCGCTGGGCGCCGCGTGGGAAGGCTACCTGGTGTTGACCAACACCGAACAGGTGGACAGCTCGGCGCTGCTGGCGTGGGAAACCGCCGGAACCATGGCGCATTTCGCGGCTAACGGTCTCGCCGCGGCGATCTTCGGCTTGTTCGGGTGGCTCTCCATCTCGCCCCGACTGATCTCCGACGAAGAGATCGAGCGCCGGATCGCCGACTTCTTCGCGCGCCCCGGGCCGAACCGACACTGGACGCCCGGGACCCGAGAGTTCCACGAATCCAAAGGAGAACCCTGATGTCGTTCATCCAATCGTTCATCCAATCGCTGGGTATCATCCAGTATCCGCTGTGGATCGTCCTGATCCTCACCCTGGTCCAGACCGTGCGCTGTACCGCCGCCCTGGTTCGCCGGGAAGATCCGGGAAGTCCGCTTAGCAGCCACTCGGTCCTCGTCCTCGGGGCACTGGGAGCCTGTCTGGGGATCCTCGGGAGCCTCATGGGCGTGCACGTCACAGCCGGCGCCATCGTCGGTGCCGGACAGGTCAGCGCCGCGGTCGCCTGGGGAGCGGTGGGCCTCGCCGTCGGCCCGTCCATCTTCGGGTTCTTCGTGCTGGGCCTGGCCTCGGTCGGCTGGCTCGCCCTGCAATACGCCGCCGGCCGGGTGTCCCGCTAGCGCCCCCCGGCGTCGGCAGCAACTGCGGCGTTGTCGCTCGCGGCCTCCATGAGTCGCGCAGCCACGTAGCCGTTCGTACCGTCGGGCAGCCGAACCCGGAACCATTCGCCGGCGGCACCCGTCACACGAAGCGGCGTGGTGCGGTTCAGTTCCTGCAGGATGCTTCCACGGCGCCCGGGAGCGGCACGCAGCCGGATCCCGTCGTTGGCGGGCACGACCCGATCACCGAGCAGCGTCAGATCGGCCGTGACCTCCGGGAGCGCGCCGACGGGCGGATCGATGAACGGGTACGGGTCGATCGGTCCGCGCCGGTAGAGGCCGAAATGAAGGTGCGGCGGCGTGGTCCGCGCGTTGCCCGTGTTCCCCACGAATCCGACCGTGTCTCCGCGTTCCACGCGCTGGCCGTCCCGGACGTACTGGCTGTCCAGATGCGCGTAGTAGATGCTCGCGTCGTGGACCGGGTCGCGCACCCAGACCACCCTTCCGCCCCGGTTGGTGACCCTCACGCGACGCACCGTTCCCGCCGTGGCCGCCAGCACCGGGGTGCCGCGGGGCGCGAAGATGTCCACGCCGTGATGCTGGCGTCTTCCCCCGTCGCGCGCGTCGCCGAAGAGGCTCTGCACGGCGCGCATGCCGTACCCCTCCACCGGGAATCCCAGCTGCGCCTCCTCGGACACGTCGACCTGATAGCGGCCGCCGCGGAGCAGCTCGGGCTGCACGCGGAGGATGAACTCGCCGCCCCTCCAGGGCTCGTGCACGAAGGTGTGTGACAGCGAGTCGGACGAGATCACGGGCCTGAGCGGATCTTCCTCGTCCTGCGGCACCCGGAACAGGTCGATGAACAGCTGCGTGCCCTCTTCCGAAGCCAGCGACACGTGGAAGGTCAGTCTGCGCCCTCTTGGTATGCTCAGCCTGTAGGCAACCGCGGCGGGGACTTCCGGGGAGATGTGTCCGCTTTCCTGGAATGGCAGTGCAACGGTGGTCGGGCTGTCCAGTGCGCCGCGCCCCGCCTCGGTCCAGTCGCGTCCCAACGCGGTCTCCGCCAACCCGGCATCGGCGAGCCGGGCCAGATACGCCTCGTGGGGCGTCAGGTCGCGGAACCGGTCCTGCAATTGTTCCGCCTGCTCGCAAGCCGAGAAAACGACAACGGCCGCGAGCGCCGCCAGCCGGCACCAACGTCGTTGCACCATCAACCTCCCAGGCAGCTTGTCGCTACGCGGGCCCGGCCCCCCTCACGCCACGGGACACCTGGCCCGCAAACTGCTCGAAGTTCGCTTTGAACATAGCGGCAAGCTCGGCCGCCGCATCATCATACTGATTTCCGTCGTCCCAGGTTTCCCTGGGCAGTAGCACCTCGGGCGGAACATCGGGGACGCACACGGGGACCCGAAGCCCGAACGCGGCGTCGACTCTCTCCGGCACACCGTCGAGCGCGCCGTTCACCGCCGCGGCAACCATGGCACGCGTGTACGAGAGCTCCATTCGGGAACCCACGCCGTAGGGGCCGCCCGTCCAGCCGGTGTTCACCAGCCAGGCCCGGGCTCCATGGGTACGCAGCTTCTCCCCGAGCAGGTCGGCATAGACCGCCGGGTGCTGAGGCAGGAACGGCGCCCCGAAACAGGCGCTGAACGCGGCCTTCGGCTCGGTTACCCCGCGCTCGGTTCCGGCGACCTTGGCCGTGTACCCCGAGAGGAAGTGGTACATGGCCTGCGCGGGATCGAGGCGTGCGATCGGGGGCAGTACGCCGAACGCGTCCGCGGTCAGAAAGACCACGTTTTCGGGGTGTCCTCCCTTCCCCGACGGCACCGCATTCGAAATGAAGTGGATCGGATACGACGCGCGGGTGTTCTCGGTGATCGCGCCCGAGTCGTAGTCGATCTCGCGCGTGCTCTCGTCCAGAATCACGTTCTCGAGGATCGTCCCGAACCGCCGCGTGGCATGATAGATGTCCGGCTCGCTCTCCGGCGAGAGTCGGATCGTCTTGGCGTAGCAGCCACCCTCGAAATTGAAGATCCCGTCGTCGCTCCAGCCGTGCTCGTCGTCGCCGATCAGCCGGCGCTCGGGGTTGGCCGACAGGGTCGTCTTGCCGGTGCCGGAAAGGCCGAAGAAAAGCGCGGTGTCGCCCGCATCGCCGATGTTGGCCGAGCAGTGCATGGGGAGCACGCCCCGCGCCGGCAGGAGGAAGTTGAGCGACGCGAAGATCGATTTCTTGATCTCGCCGGCGTAGGCGGTGCCGCCGACCAGCACGACGCGCTCCGTGAAGTTGACGACGATGAACGCGCCCGAATTGGTGCCGTGGCGCTCGGGGTCGGCTTGCAGGGAGGGGGCGTGATAGACGACGAAATCGGGCTCGAAGGCGTCCCGCTGCGCCTCGTCGATCCGCAGGAACATGTTGTACGCGAAGAGGTCGTGCCACGGACTTTCCGAAATGACGCGCACGCTGATTCCGTATCGGGCATCGGCGCCCGCCCTGGCGTCCCGTACATAGAGATCGACGTTGTTCAGGTGCGCGATCAGGTCTCCCTTGAGCCGGCCGTAGTGACGCCGGGAAATCGGCACGTTCACCGGGCCCCAGTCGATCATGTCCTCGGTCTGCGGTTCCTGTACTACGAAGCGGTCGTTGGGCGAGCGACCGGTGTGCGGAGATGTCAACGTGACGAGACCGCCCCCCTGAGCGATTCTTCCAGTGCCGAGGCGCAGCGTCTCTTCGTAGAGCTCGGCAGGAGAAAGATTGCGCCGAATGCACCCCGTGGGGGTCAGTCCCATTGCTGTAAGGTCCACCTGTTATGCCTCCAGGATTCTGCCTGAGTGTGTTGCGTTCCGGGTCGGCGTCGGCCCGTCAGTCCGGGTCGCGCGACAACGCGATAATGTGACGGCCTCGGGTCCGGGCGTCTACCGATGCGATGCCGATAAGGTGAACGACATCAAGAACGCTGCAGCCCCGCTGGAGAATGTGGACCGGCTTCTTCATCCCCAGGAGAATCGGGCCGATCACCTCCGCGTTGCCCAGCTGCGCCAGGAGTTTGTAGCAGGCGTTCGAAGCGCTGAGCGTCGGAAATACCAGCACGTTGGCGGGTCCCGTGAGGTCGCTGAAGGGGTACTTCCTGGGAATGATGTCAGGGTCGACGGCGACGTCGGCCTGCATCTCGCCGTCCACCAGCAGGTCGGGGGCCAGCCGCTTGATCCAGGCGACGGCCTGGCGCACCCTGGTCGCCTCGGGGTGGCGCACCGACCCGAAATTGGAGAACGACAGCATCCCGATACGGGGCTCGATCCCCAGATCCTTGACGAAGCGCGCGGCGGAGATGGCGATTTCCGCGAGCGTCTCCGGATCAGGGTCGATGTTGACCGTCGTGTCCGCAAAGAAGAGCGGGTCGCGGTCTCGGAAGGTGACCATGTGGAGCCCCGAAATCCGGCGCACCGAATCGGCCGTTCCGATCACCTCCAGAGCGGGCCTGAGGATCTGGGGATAGTTGGAATCGATGCCCGCGACCATCGCGTCGGCGTCACCGGCGCCAACCATCATCGCCGCGAAGTAGACGGGCTGGTAGGCGCGGGCGCGCGCTTCGGCCAGGGTCAGTCCCTTGCGCTCGCGGCGCCGATGGAACGCCTCCGCGTACGCGTAGCGCGTATCCTCGACGGCTGGCGGATGAATGCACTCGACGCCCTGCAGGTCGATCCCCAGGTCCGCCGCGAAACGATGGATCTTGTCGGTCTTCCCGATCAGCACGATGCGCGCCATCCCCTCTTCCACCGCCTGTGCGGCCGCCCTGAGCACACGCTCGTTGTACCCGTCGGCGAGAACGACGCGGGCAGGCTCCAGCCGCGCCCGCCCCAGGATTCGCTGCATTGCCTCGCGCCCGGGACCCAGACTGGCCTCGAGGCGGCCCCGATATTCCTCCAGATCGAGATCGATCCGCGCCACGCCCGATTCCATGGCCGCGCCCGCCACCGCGGGGGACACGTGCAGGAGCACGCGAGGGTCGAAGGGTTTCGGGATCAGGTATTCCGGGCCGAATTCGAATCCGTCGTCCCCATACGCCTTGACCACCGATTCCGGCACCTCGTGCCGCGCGAGTTCGGCCAGCGCCCGCGTGGCGGCCAGCATCATTCCCTGGTTGATCCGGCGCGCGCGTACATCCAGCGCGCCACGGAACAGGAAGGGGAAGCCGAGGACATTGTTGACCTGGTTCGGGTAGTCGGACCGTCCGGTCGCCATGATCGCGTCGTCGCGGATCTCGGCCACCTCCTCCGGGGTGACCTCCGGGTCGGGGTTGGCCAGCGCGAAGATGATCGGATTCGGCGCCATCGAAGCCACCATTTCCGGCGTGATCACGCCCTTGGCCGCGAGCCCGACAACCACATCCGCCCCCTCCATGGCCTCGGCCAGAGTCCGCACCGGCCGGTGGGTGGCGAACGGCGCCTTGTACTCGTTCATCCCCTCTTCGCGCCCCTCATGGATCACGCCGGCGCGGTCCGTCATCACGAGGTTTTCCGGGCTGGCGCCCAGGCGCTGACAGTGGCGCGCCGTGGCCACGGCGGACGCGCCCGCCCCCACGAACACGATGTAGGCATCGCCGATGGCACGACCCGTGATCTCCAGCGCATTGACGAGCGCTGCTCCGGCGATGATCGCGGTCCCATGCTGGTCGTCGTGGAAAACGGGGATCCGCAGCGTATCGCGGAGCGTCTCCTCGATCAGGAAGCACTCGGGCGCGCGAATGTCCTCCAGGTTGATGCCGCCGACCGTCGGCTCCAGCATCTGGCAGAAGCGGATCACCTCGTGGGGGTCCTCGGTGCCGACTTCGATGTCGAAGACGTCGATCCCGGCAAACTTCTTGAAGAGCACGCCCTTCCCCTCCATGACCGGTTTCGCGGCCAGGGCCCCGATGTTCCCGAGCCCCAGGACCGCGGTTCCATTGGACACCACCGCGACCAGGTTCCCGCGCGCGGTGTAGCGGAACGCCTCCTCGGGATCGCCGTGTATGGCCATGCACGGCTCTGCCACGCCGGGACTGTACGCCAGCGTGAGGTCTCGCTGAGTCGCGACCGCCTTCGTGGGGACGACTTCGATCTTTCCGGGACGTCCCTCCGCGTGATACTCGAGCGCGTCGCTTTCACGTGCCGACAATGGTTTCTCCCTCTTTCGCCGTGGCCGTTCGCGGACTGTTGCCCGGCCCTCTGCCGGCAGTGATCCTACCGGGAAGCACGGAGTTCCGTCAATTGGCCGCCGCGGAACCGTCACCGCGCCCGGGCTCGTTGCGGCGTCCGTGAATCTCACGCGCTCCGGCAACCCCTTTGACCATCACCGAGGTCTACACATCTTGACTGGTCGTGACGCTCCTGCCCTCCGGGGCGGCCCCTCCCCACTCCCATGAGACGATGATACGCGCCAACGCCCGGTGGGCGATTGCCACGGTGCTCCTCTGCGCCGCCTCCGCCGACCCGCGGGCAACATCGGCACAGCAGGAATCGCCCGAGGTGTTCGAGCCCGGGTGCGGCACCGCGCGGATCGCCAATGTCTTCGTGGACAACCACACCATCTACGAACTGGACCGCGGGCCTTCGGGCGAGGGCGATGGCTGGGCCGCCTTTGTCGACAAGGCGCGTGCGATCGCCAATCGCCTGCATTGGCGTACCCGGCGGGGCTTCATCGAAAACGAACTTCTCTTCGAGCCCGGCGACTGTCTCGATCCCCTGCTCCTGGACGAATCGGGGCGCCTGCTCCGCGCTCTGCCGTTCCTCGCGGATGCGGACGTCTATGCCGTGCCCGTGGCAGCAGACGAAGTGCACGTCGTCGTCGACACCCAGGACGACTGGACGCTCAAGCTGGACGTGCGCGCCGAGTTCGACCAGGGCCTGAGATTCACGTACGCCGGCTTCACCGAGGAGAACCTGTTCGGGACGGGAACGCTGCTCGGCTTCTACCTGCGGGAGCGCGACGAGACGCGTGATGTCGGACTGGAGTTGAGCACTCACCAGTTGGCCGGCACGCGTCTTGACGGCCGCATCGGCGGCGGCCGCACGCGCACAGGCGTCTTCTTTCATGAGTCGCTCACCTATCCGTTCGTCGGCGAGGTGGGACGCTGGGCCTTCATCGAATCGTACTCCTACCGCGAGGACCTCTTCCGGTACGCCGCCCCAGTCGGGTCGCCGTTCACCAACGTCAGTCTGCCGATCCAGACCCGTCGTGCCGCAACCACACTGGGCCTGCGGCTCGGGACACCGGGTGATCTCACGGTCCTCGGCGCGGGCGTATCGTGGGAGGATGTCGCGTTCTCCGGGTTTCCGGGCGACGTCACGGTCGTGCGGGATTTCGACTTCTCCAACCCCTCCCCGGCGGACTCCGCCACCGTCGAGATGGTCCGCTCCCAGGTCAATCCCCGACGCGCTGCGCATGTGAACCTCGTGGCGGGAAAGAGGAACATCCGCTACATCCGGCGCAACGGCCTGGACGCGATCCAGGGACACCAGGACATCAGGCTGGGCACGCAGGCGCTGATCTCGGTCGGCTCCACGCTGGGTGCCTTCGAGACCTCCCCGGGCAACGAGTCCCATGAACTTCGCGGCCGACTGCTGCTCTTCGGCGGGGCGGCCGGCGACAGCTGGGTGTTCAACACCGAGCTCACCGTCGAGGGCGCTCGCCTCGTCGCCGGCAGCCGCTCCGACGGTGGGTTTCGGGATGTCCTGGCGGAATTCGGCGCCTACCTCTACTGGCAACCCGGCCGGGGTCCGACCGGTACGGATGACGCCTCGACTCCGACCACCGCGGTTCCGCGCCACACACTGGTGCTGGGCTTGAAGGGCGCGGGGGGCTGGAACAGCTATCTCCCGTTCCAGCTCAACCTGGGCGGTCCGAACGGAATAAGAGGATATGACCGCGCGGAATTCCCGGCCGCGCAAAAGCTCGTGGCTCACGTGGAGGACCGCATCACACTCGACGGGCCTTTCAGCGATCTCTTCGACCTCGGCCTCACTCTATTTGCTGACGCAGGCGCCGGATGGCAGGGCACCGTACCCTTTGCCGCGGACTCGGAGCTCCAGGGTGCCGTAGGCATGGGCCTGCGTCTCGTCTTTCCGGCCGGCGCACGCAACGTCACCCGGCTCGACCTGGCCGTGCCACTGGAGCAGGGAGGGCTCCGCAGCCTGCAGTTCCGGGTGGGCTACAACGCCGTCAGCCTGCTGGCGGGGTTCGGCGACGAGCAGGTCCGGCGGAGCCGTAGCGGCAGCCAGGCCGCCACCGTGCTCGGCGGACGGCCCAACCGCTGACGCCAGCCAGGATTGCGACTGCCGTGGGTACGGACGACGCCGACCCCAACCGCCGTTTTTGGAGCCGCGCCAGCCACAAACATTTGACTTCAAGCGGTTTCGGCGATAAAATGATCGCACTTTCTCCACAATTCGGGGGCCAGCGCGAAGAGATCCCGCCGCGCTTCGCGACCATTCCGGCCCCGGGATTCGGGGGAGGCAAGGGATGGGCTAACCCTACACAGGAGGACGGCATTGTTCGCAGCCTCGCGCGGTCTCGATTCCTTTGATCAGTATCTCCAGGATGTGGAACGTTATCCCCTAATCTCGGACCCCGAAGAAGAAAGGGCGTTGGCGCGAAGAGCTCGCACAGGCGACAAGGAGGCGGCGGAGCGCCTCGTTACCGCCAACCTCCGGTTCGTCATTTCCTATGTGAAGAAGTACCAGGGACGCGGACTGGGACTCGCCGAACTGGTGTGCATCGGGAACGAGGGGTTGCTGAAGGCGGTCAAGAAGTTCGATCCCGAGAAGGGCGTGAAGTTCATCTCCTACGCGGTATGGTGGATCCGACAGACCGTACTGCAGGCCCTCGCCGAGCAGACCCGCTCCGTGCGCATTCCCCTGAACCAGAATTCCAATCTTGCCCGCCTGGCGCGAACCAATACGATGCTGACCCAGCAACTCGGCCGTACACCAACGGACCAGGAACTCGCCCGCGAGATGGGCGAGCCGGTCGATACGGTTCGCGCACTGCGCAGAGTCGCCGCAGCCGAACTCAGCCTGGACGCGCCTCTGGACCGCGGCGACCGTGACAGCGCCAGCTTCGGCGAGCGCTTCGCCGGTGCCGACGCCTCCGAGATCGAGGAGGATGTCGAGGCCCTCGCCCGCCGCGACTACCTCGAGAGCATGTTCGACTGCTACCTCAC
Organism: Longimicrobiales bacterium; assembly: GCA_965116905.1. Taxonomy (GTDB): domain Bacteria; phylum Gemmatimonadota; class Gemmatimonadetes; order Longimicrobiales; family Gaopeijiaceae; genus Bin94. Next base: position 539,063 of record OZ220732.1, read on the forward strand.
GGAGAGGGAGCGGAAGATTCTCTACCTCTACTACGGTCTCGACGACGGCGAGGAGCGCACTCTCGAAGAAATCGGCTCGCTTCTCGGCGTCACCCGGGAGCGCATCCGCCAGATCCGCAACCGCGCCTTCGAGAAACTCCGCGACAGCCCGCACGGCGACTCCCTCCAGGGGTTCTGGAAAGCGAACTGAGGATCGGGGCCGCCCCGCCCGAGGCTGCGGCCCCCGCTAGCTTTCCGCTCTCGGCGACAGCATGACCATCTCGCGGGCCCTGATTTCGGCCGTGGGTATGGTGACACCGTCCCGCTCGTAGGAGTCGTACTGCAGGTACCCCTCCACAAACAGCTTGTCGCCCTTGGAGACGTAGTCCTCCGCCACCTGCGCGAGCCGGCCCCACAGGTTCACTCGATGCCAGTCGGTCCGCTCTTCAGGCTGCTCTCCCCCGGTGCGCCAGTTCGTGGCCAGGGAAATGCGGGCGATTTTCACACCGGCGCTCGTGACGCGTACGTCGGGGTCGCTCCCCACATTCCCCACCAGGATGATCTTGTTGACAGATCGGCTCACAGTCCGTTCCCTCCGTTGTTGTCGGCTCGACCGACGATCAGGCCTTCCTGACGGGCCCGGTCCGCCGTCATGCCAGTGACCGTTGCGCACGGAAGATGGGCCCGCCCAATGGGCGCCTACATAGCAGGATGGGACTGATTTCCGCCCGATTCTCGCGCGCGGCGCCGGGAGGACGCATCGGTGCCCGCATGACCGCGATGTTCCGGGACCCGAGGTCAGCTACCCCTTACAGTCGTACCAGGTCTGCCCCGTGCCCACGTCCACCTGCAGCGGCACATTGAGATCCATGGCGGACTCCATCACCTCCACAACGGTGTCCGTCAATTCGGCCACCCGGTCTTCAGCGACCTCGAACACCAGCTCGTCGTGGACCTGGAGGAGCATGCGAACCCCGGGCGTCCCGCGCAGAGCATCGCGCAGCCGAATCATCGCCACCTTGATCAGGTCCGCGGCCGTGCCCTGAATCGGGGTGTTCTGTGCCACCCGCTCACCGAACTGGCGTACGTTCCAGGCACGGGCGCGGAGTTCCGGCACGAATCGGCGCCGTCCCATGAGGGTGGCCACGTACCCCAGGTCCTTCGCCCGGGCCACCTGTTCATCAAGGAAGGTTCGCACCCCCGCGAACCGTTCGAAGTACTGCGCGATGAAGCGCTTCGCCTCCTCCATCGGAATCCCCAGTTGACGGGCGAGCGAGAACGGGCCCTGTCCATAGAGCGTGGCAAAGTTCACCGTCTTGGCCTGGTCGCGCATCCGCCCGGTCACCTCCTCCACGGGCACCTCGAAGATCACCGCCGCGGTCTCGCGATGGACGTCCTTTCCGTCGCGAAACGCCGTGACAAAGACCTCGTCCCCGGAAAAATGCGCCAGGATGCGCAGTTCGATCTGAGAGTAGTCCGCGGTCATGAGCAGGGATCCCCCAGGAGCCACGAATCCCCGGCGAATCTCCCGTCCGACCGCGGTACGGATGGGGATGTTCTGGAGGTTGGGATCGGAGGACGAGAGGCGGCCGGTCGCGGCTACAGTCTGGTTGAAGGTTGTGTGAATGCGCCGCGTCTCGGGGTTGACCAGCGCCGGAAGCGCGTCCACGTAGGTATTCCTGAGCTTCTCGAGTTGTCGGTAGTCCAGGAGCAGCCGTGGCAGCTGATGGTCGCGAAGGGCCAGCTCCTCGAGCACCGATGAATCCGTGGAGGGACCCGTCTTGGTCCGCTTCAGGACCGGCAGTTCAAGGCGCTCGAAGAGGACTTCGCGCAGCTGCGGCGTCGAGTTGATGTTGAATTCCGTGCCCGCCACGCGGTGAATGTCGTCCCGGATCAGGCGCAGTTCATCGCCCAGCTTGCGGCTCATCTCCGCAAAGAAGGCGGAATCGATGCCGACGCCGTTCATCTCCATGTCCGCCAGGACCGGGATCAGCGGGATCTCCAACTCCCGGAAGAGCGTCTCCAGCGAGCTGTCGTCCGAGCCCGACGGCGGGTCCGCAAGCCGTTCACGGAACAGGGACCAGAGCCGTAGCGGCAGCTCGACCTGCTCGCACGCGAACTCATGGGCCTCCTCGGCGGAAACCTCGCCCAGGGTGCGCCGCTTTTTGCCCGTTCCGAGCACCTTGGCGGGCGGCGTGGCCGTGGCGCCGAGAAAGTCCGTGGCGAGGGCGGCGAGATCCTGACGGCGGCGCCCCGGGTCCAGCACGTAGGATGCCACCATGACGTCCCGGAAGGGTCCGTCCAGCTTCAGCCCGGCACGCCGGCACGCGATCAGCGAAGCCTTGATGTCGTGACCGATCTTGACGATTGCAGGGTCGTCCAGAACGGCCCGTATCGGAGCGAAGGCCTCGTGATCCAGCGGTGGGAGATTGGCCGGGTGCGCATCGTCCTCCTCCCCGAGTGCCAGCGCCATCGTGGCCTCGTGCCCGACGGGCAGGTAGTACGACGTGTCCGCGTCGGCGGCGACAGCCACGCCGGCAACACCACCCCGCGTGGGCTGCAGGCTGCGGTTCAACACGGCCACGGCCATCCGCCCCTGCTCCCGGCAGGCCCGGGCGACCTCTTGCAACTGGCCTGGATCCGTGACGAGCACTCGCCTGGATTGCGCCACCGGAGGACCGCTCCCGGCCGTACCGCCACCGGTCTCGGCATCCAGCCTGTCGAGCAGAGTCCGGAACTCCAGATCAACGAACAGGGTCCGAAGGCGCTGGTTGTCGGGGTCCGAAGTGCGCAGGTCCTCGAGGTCCGTGTCGAGCGCGAGGTCGGTGCGAATCGTGACCAGCTCCCTGGACAGCAGGATCTGCTCACGGTGCTCCAGCAGCGACTCGCGCGGGCGTTTGGCCTTCACCTCCCCGGCCCGGGAAAGCACTTCGTCCAGGGTCCCGTATTGCTCCAGGAGCTTCACCGCCGTCTTGGGTCCGATGCCCGGAGCCCCGGGCACGTTGTCCGAGCTGTCACCGACGAGCGCCAGGTAGTCTACGACCTGGCGGGGCGCGACCCCCAGCTTCGTTGTCGCCGCCTGCTCGTCGACCCAGTTGGCCGCCACCCCGTGCGGCCCGCCGCGTCCCGGATTCAGCAGCTGCACGCCCGGACCGACCAGCTGAAAGAAGTCCTTGTCGCCCGAGACGATCACGACCTCCAGCCCCTCCGCCACCGCCCGTGCAGCGAGGGTCCCGATCACGTCGTCCGCCTCCCATCCCTCCACCGCCACCACCTGGTCGCGGAAGGCTTCGACCATCTCCCGGATGCGGGGCAGACTGTCGCGCAGCTCCTCGGGCATCTTCTCGCGAGTGGCCTTGTATTCGGGATACAGCTCTTCCCGGTGACTCCGTCCCGCATCGAAGACGACCGCAATGTAGTCGGGCTCGTAGTCGTCCCGGATGCCGTAGAGGAAGTTGGCGAAGCCGAAGGGCGCCGACGTGTTCTCGCCGCGGGCGTTCGTGAGCGGACGGCTCAGGAACGCGAAGAAGGAACGATAAATCAGCGCGTATGCATCGATCAGGAAGATGCGCGGCGCGGTTTTGGGTGGGATTTCCATAGGTCGGCCGAACTCGGTCCGGCCCGCGGCCCCTGGCGAAGGTGGGCTGCGGTTGGGCCGGTCCGGGGCCCCGGAGTAACTTGCACGTGGACCAGCACGGCAATATAACGAGTTCGCGGCGGATGCATCGGTGCACGAAACGCCGCGATGCATTCGGATCAGGACACCAGACGAGAGCTGCCAAACATGCGACATCCCGCGGCAGATTGATTGCAATGCGATTTCGGCCACGCCACCCCGCCCGGCGCCGGGAGTTCGTGAAACCCCTCCTGCCGCTCCTGATTCTGGCGGGCTGCGTTGAAAGGGAGGGTCCGGCGGGCAGCGGGGACGACGCCGGGGAGGCACCCGCGGTGGAGGCACCCGCAACGGAAGTGCCCCCGGTGGAGGTGCCCGCAGCCGAAGTGCCCCCGGTGGAGGCACCCGCGGCCGAGCAGGCCGGTGTCGCCGACAGCGCGCAGACGCCTGTGGCGGATACCGTTTCAGCGGACTCCCTGTCGGCGAGGCTCAACGAGATCATGGCCGCACAGGAGCGCATTCTCGGCCGACTCGAGCTGATGGAGACCACAGGAACGCAGGACACGGCGTCGGCCACCGATGTCGCAGCGGCCGAACCCCAGGGACTCGACCTGGAGGAGGCGCGGGATGAAGTCCAGAGCCTCGGGGTCGGCATCTTCTGGTCGCTCGTGGTGCTCGTGGTGTTCCACTTCCTCATCCGCGCCCTCATCTGGATTCTGGAGACCCTCGCCGAACGCAGCGTCAGGCGCCGGCTCACGTTCAAGTGGCTGATTCCCATCACGCGCATGCTGCTCTGGGGGGTCGCGGGCTACCTGATCGTGCGCACGATCTTCCGGGTCGACGCGCAGGGACTGCTTGCGGCCAGCGCCGCGCTCGGGGTCGCCCTCGGCTTCGCGGCGCAGGATCTGCTGAAGAACGTCTTCGGCGGCCTGATCGTCGTGTTCGACCAGCCGTTCCAGGTCGGCGACAAGATCTCGGTTGGCGGAACGTACGGGGAAGTGGTTTCGATCGGCCTTCGTTCGACGCGAATCGTGACCGCGGACGACAACCTGGTCACCGTGCCGAACTCGCAGGTCGTGCAGGAACAGGTGGCCAACGCCAACGCCGGCAAGCTCAACTGCCAGGTGGTCACGGATCTCTACCTTCCCGGCCGGGTCGACGAGAAGAGGGCAAAGGACATCGCCTTCGACGCTGCCGTGACCTCGCAGTACGTCTTCCTGGAAAGGCCGATCGAGGTCTTCGTCACGGATCAGTTCCGCACCACTTTCGTGACCCACCTGCGGGTGCGTGCCTACGTGCTCGATCCGCGCTTCGAGTTTCTTCTGCGAAGCGACATCACCGAGCGCGCGCGTGAGGGATTCAGGGCCGAGGGCCTGGCGGCCACACAGGACTGGTACGCGCCCGCCGATCCCGAAGACGCGGCCGAACTCGCCGGTCCGACAGCGCCGTGAGCCCATCCGCCTCACCGCGCACCGTCGATCGCGCACCGCCCGGCATGACCGACGACGAAATCGTCGCCGCGATCGCCACCGCCGTTCACGACCCCTTCCGCGCCCTGTGGCGGGACCAGGACGAACGGGCCTGGCAACCCATTCGCCACGTCCTAGCACACGCAACGGCCGCGCATGCGGACGCTGTCGAACAGCTCGCGGCTACCGACGGCCCGCCTGAGGAATACCGCCGCCGCGCGGCGCGTGACGTACTCAAGCCCATCCGTCTCGCCCTGCTTCGGGCCGACCTCGCCACGCGGCTCCACGGCCACCTGGAGGCGACGACGGGGGATGTGCGCGCCGCCCTGGAGGAACTGCCCGTGCGGGTGCGCACTCCACTGGCGCCCACCGCGCTTCAGCATCGTCGCGGACTGGGAGCCGCAGAACGACTCCGACGGTTCACCGCGCGGGCGTTGCGCCCCATCGTTTGGCGGCGCAAGGACCACGATGTCGAGGTGGCCCGCCTCGCGCGTCAACATCTCGAGTCGCATGTAATTCCGGCCCAGGCCCGAGCCTTCCGCGCCAGTCAGCGCGCCCGGGCCGAATGGCTGGGACGCATGGAGCGCGCATGGTCCGTGTGGACTGTCACCGGCGCGGGCCGTGCCGCAGATGGAGTGCCGGGGGTCCAGGCGGTGCCGGAGGCCGATGGAGTGCCGGCGGCCGCGGAGAAGCTCCAGAGCGAGTTGAGCGCACTGTTCGACGGCATTTCGGAGGCGTCGGGGCACGCGAAAGGCCGGGATTTCGAGGGCCTGACCCATCGCCTGAACGCGACCGTGGCCGTGGCCGGGACGTTTGTCGCCAGCGGGGATTCCGGGACTTCCGGGGTCCGCAAGACCCGGGATCTGGCGCGCCAGTGGGACGAATGGGCCGTGCAGGCGGCAAGGCGCCTGGAGCTTCTTCACCGCCTGCTGGGGGCAACGACAGGCACCCGCGCGATCAGCCGGCGCATGGTCGAGAGCTGGGGACGCACTGTCCAGGAGGCGGATGGCGTGTTGGAGACGTTGGAGAGTGAGCTGCGCGCCGCAATCGCGCGCGCTTCGCGATCGATGTCGGTCGCAGCGGAGCTGTCGGAGGCGTTGCGCCGGGAGCAGACCAGAACGGTAGATCGGCTGAGCAAGTCGGCCGGGGCGCTGGATGCACCGTCCCGTTTTGCACGCAAGCTGACCGCCGGGGCGGAAGAGGCCGTCGCCGACATTGAGGCACTCTGCCTGCAATTGCCCGAATCGCTGGCCGTCCACGACCTTCCCGATGCCGGTGAGCCCATCCGTGCTCCGGGGCGGGACGTGCGGGAGGTCGAAGTGCGGGACGCTGCCGTCCAGGCATTCGATACGCTCAGAATGGAGCGCATTCACACGGCGCCGCAGGCGGTGGCTCGCGCGCTGGAGGACGCCGGCGGGCAGGTCACGGAACTCATTGAAGTGTCCTCCTACGGATACGAGGCGGCGATCGCCGAAATCTCGGACACGGGCAACGCCGAGCCCGGGCAGGCGATCGCCCTCGTCTCCAACGGGCTCGAGAGAGCAGGCGACAAGGCCAATCGGGCGCGCGAAGAACTGGACAGCGGGTTCCGGGCCGCGGTGCAACGCGCCCTTGCCGAGGTCGACGAGGGCACGGACCGGCTCACGCGGCGGGTCACGGCGGACCGCCTGACCGCAGGCTACCTGGATGCGCGATCCTACGTGGCGACCGAAGTGGTGCAGGATTGGCGGCGTTGGCGGAGCCGCCTCGCGGATCTGGGCCGCCGCGTCGCCGTGGGAATCGGGAGCCTGGGCAGGTTGCTCCGCCCCCTGGCCAGCACCCTGGGCATCCGTCCCCCGCCACCGGGCACGACCGACCTCCGCGCACACACGCTGGCCTCGGCCGCCGAGTTCGTCCGCACGCTGCCGATTGTCTACCGCCGCCTGTTCGCTTTTGAGCCGCTGACAGACCCGGGCCTGCTCGCCGGAAGGGAAGATGCGCTTGCCGAGCTCGCGGCCGACTGGGAACGCTGGCAGGCCGGCGGGCCGGGATGCCAGGTCGTGGTGACCCCGCCGGGCGCGGGCATCACGAGCTTTCTGAACGTCGTGGCCGGACGCTTCGCCGACGACGAGCCGAACGCCGTGAGGAAGATCCTGCGTGAACGAATCCGTGACGAAGCCGTGCTCGCGGCGACCCTTGCCGACTGGCTGGGACTTGAAGAGACCGCCGACCTCGACCTCCTGGCCGAACGCGTTCTCGAGACACCGGCCGGTACGATCCCCCGCGTCGTAATCCTTGAAAGCGCCGAGCACCTGCACCTCCGCGTTCGCGGCGGAAGCCGTCTCTTCGAGCGCCTTCTCGGCCTCATGGCCAGGACCGAGGCCCGGATCTTCTGGGTCGTTTCGCTGACTTCATCGGCCTGGCAACTGGTCCGCAAACGTGCGCCGGGCTACGTCACCGACGTCAAGCGCATCCCTCTCTCGCCCCTTACCCCGGATCAGCTGCGAGACGCGATCCTCGCACGCCACCTGCGCAGCGGCCTCCCCCTGCAGTACGCCCAGCCGACTCGTGGACGCGAGGCGATCCGCACCCGGGCGCAGCAGATGCGCCGAAGCGACAAGCAACAGCACCTGATCGAGAAGAGCTACTTCGAGCGGCTGCACAGGGCTGCCCACGGCTCCATCCGTCTGGCGCTCTTCCACTGGCTGCGGTCAGCCGACTTCCAGACCCTGGAGGGAAGCCTGCTCGTTCAGCCGCTGGAGCCGCTCAGTCCACAGCTGGACATGCTCGACCTGACCCAGAGCTTTGCGCTCAAGGCGATCCTCGACCACGGCACGCTGACCGTCGACGAATACCGTGAGGTGGCCCGTGCGCCCGCGCCCCAGGCTCCGCACACCTTCCGGTCCCTCATGGACCAGCATGTGATCGAGCTCCCCGGCGGCGCCGACGGATCGAACGGCCCGGATCACGCACAGACGGACCGCTATCGGGTCAGGCCCTTCATGAGCGGAGCGGTGATCGCCCACCTGCGATCCCGCAATATCCTGCACTAGCCGGCGGCGGCGTCCGGTGCCACCCGCCGGCGGAACGGTCCGGACGGTCAGGCTCGAATCACATTCGCCGCCTGCAGGCCCCGTTCCGTTTCCCGGAGTTCAAACTCCACCTCTTCTCCCTCGGCGAGGGTTCGAAAGCCCTCGCCCTGAATCGAGGTGAAGTGAACGAAGACGTCCTCGCCCGCAGACCGGGAGATGAATCCGTAGCCCTTTGCATCGTTGAACCACTTGACCGTCCCTCTCGCCATTCCTGCCATCCTTCGAAGATTTGGTTGTGCGTTCGGACGCTTCCAGGGAGGAACGCGCCCGCGATAACGGCTGCATGATGGGGATGCGCGGCCAAGGGCGTCAAGCGACTGGCCGCGGGCAATCGAACGGCTATCCGGTGAACTCCAGCGTCCCGATCCGGTCGCGCACCCTGTGCGTCACGAACCGGGGCATCAGCAGGGCCGCTACCGTGAGCACGGCGATCACCGCCACGGTGTTCAGCGGATGCGCATACGCCACCCAGAGCAACAGCGGCAACAGCCCCACGCCGACCGCTCCGAAGAGCATGACCCCCATCACCGGACCGATCTTTGTCCCGGTGCGGGGCGGCGCCGCGAAGGGAAGACGTGGCGCGGCGATCAGCACCGCGTGGACCAGAATGTGGCCCATGAGGCCGAGCACCAGCACGTGTGCGACCGCATGCCAAAAATTGCCAAACGCCCAGGCCAGGACCCCGGCGAGCATGACGAGATACGGGATCAGGAAGAAGACGGTCACGCAGTTGCCGGAGTTGCTGACCAGCCTTGCCCGGTCGACAGGGGCCGCGAAGAACACCCAGGCCGCCTTGTAGGATTCGCTCCGGAAGAGGTTCTCCATCAACATCAGCGGCATGCCCAGCACGGCGAAGTGAATGAGAAACAGGTTGCTGGCTCCGAAGCCCAGCTCCACGAAGGGATCGGGGAGCGGTCCTTCCCGGAGTCCCATGAAGACGTACAGCACCGTGACCGGCAGAATGGCCAGGACACCGAGCCTGAAGTTCATGTCGTCCCGGAACTGTCCGCGCACCAGCGTCGCAACGGCGCGCAGTTCGGGAGACATCCGGACTCGCGCCGATCCGCCAGTCCCCCGCGACCCCCGCGACCGCCGCGGCCGCCGCGGACCCGTGCTTCTCGACGCCATGGCACCCAGGCGTTCGGCGTAGGACAACGACAGTCGGCCCCCGACGTAGCGAACGAGGACGAAGATGCTACCGAACGCGACGGCCGCGGACACCAGGATCGACGCGCTCCAATTCCCCTCGGCCAGGGGAAGCAGGCTCGCGAACCATGTCGAAGGCAGCACCAGGAGCTGGATCGGTGGATCGACCGCGTTGGTCGGAAGCCAGTCCGTCATCGTGACCAGGGCCAGCGGAGCGAACACCGCGAATCCCGCCACGAGCTGCAGGTAGGACAGCACGCGCCGCAGGCGTCGCTGCGGGATCAGGTGTATCATCGCGGCGTACATGTACAGCATCGCCAGCGTGGTCCAGATGATGACCCCGGCCAACGCCGCAATCCACGCCGCCGCCACCAGCGGACCGTAGACCACCAGAAACGCGATCGTCGCGAATCCCCCCATGAGGCTGCCGGTTATTCCGGTGTACAGCAGGACACTGGTCACCTTCACGACGAAGTAGGTACGCGAGGAGATGGGCTGATGGCCCAGGATCTCGTAGTCGTTCGCCGAAACGACCACCGACTGGAAATCGACCAGAATCGATGTCGCGATCATGATGCAGATCATGAGAAGCACAAGCGTGCCCGACATGAAGGCACCCGGCACTTCCACGGCGATGAAGCTGTTGTAGAGGCCGAACAGACCATACATCACGAGCGTGCCCCAGGGGATCTTGCGGCCGCGCTTTTCCTTGCCGGTTGTCGACTGAAGGGCCTTGGCCGTGCGCAGCTGGCTCTTCAGCATCGTCCGGGTGAGTACGCGCCACTGGGAGTAGTCGGCTCCCGTCGCTTCGACCACCCACCGTCCGAGCATCAGGTCGTATCGCTATCCGTGGGGCCGGAGCGGGGTCCTGGGTCGGTCGGCAGCGCAGCTACCGGGGCGCCCGAATCCAGCGCGGTCAGGAGCCCGCGCGTAACCTCGGCCGCGTCACGCTTGCCGGTCAGTCGGGCGAACGCCTGCTCAAGGCTGGTGGCACCCGCCTCGGCTGCGATCGTCGCGGCGGTGCCTTCGGTGACCTTCCGTGCCTCGTCGATGATCACGATCCGGGTGCAGATTCGCTCCACCACTTCGAGAATGTGCGAGCAGAAAAGGATCGTCCGCCCCTGCGAGGCCAGCTCGCGCAGCAGTTCCTTGACCACCAGGGCGGCGTTGGCGTCAAGGCCGTTCAGGGGTTCGTCCAGAAAGAGCACCTCCGGGTTGCCGATCAGCGCCGAGGTGATCAGCACCTTCTGCTTCATCCCCTTGGAGTGTTCCGAAAGCAGCTGATCCAGCGAGTCGAGCATTCCGAAGAGATCCAGCAACTCGTCGATCCTCCTGCCGGCGGCTTCGGCCTCGATGCCCCGCAAGCTCGAGACCATCATGAGGTACTCTCGCGCAGTCAGTGCCTCGTACATCGCCCCGGCTTCCGGCACGTACCCCAGACGCCTCTTGACCTCCATGGGGTCCTGCACCACATCGAACCCCGCCACCCGGGCCGACCCCCGCGATGGCCTGATCATGCAGGTGAGGATTTTCACCGTGGTGGTCTTGCCCGCTCCGTTCGGCCCCAGAAAGCCGAGGATCTCGCCCGGCTCCACCCGCATGTCGAGTTCCTTGACGGCTGCCTTGCGGTCGAAGTAGCGGGTCAGCTGCAGCGTCTCGATCATGGGGCCGGTCTCGGCGCCGCGGCCTCGCCGTACAGCCACCGGTACAGGGCCCGATTCCGCACCACGCTCTTCACGTAGCCGCGTGTCTCGGCGAAGGGGATGCGCTCGGTGAAGCGGTGGGGGTCCTCCGCTTCCGGAAAACGCCGCCAACGGTTGGCGCGGCTCGGTCCCGCGTTGTAGGCCGACAGCACCAGCGGGATGTCGCCCTCGTAGCGGCGCATGAGGTCGGCCAGGAATCGGGCGCCGAGGTGCACGTTCAGCTCCGGTGTCTCGAGCGTTTCGGTGCGAAAGCCGCGGGGCCCGATCCGGCCGGCCAGCTGCCGGCCGGTCGCGGGCATCACCTGCATGAGACCGATCGCGCCCGCCGGCGACACGATGTCCGGGACGAAGGCGCTCTCCTGGCGGATGATCCCGGCGACGAGATAGGGGTCGAGCCCCAGGTCCCGCGCACGGGATTCCACGAGTTCGCGGTGGGGGAAGGGGTACACGACCTGAAGCAGTGTCCGGTCCCACGGCCTGCCCTCGCCTCGAAGCTGCAGTCCCACGCGAATCCCTTCGAGCACGTGCCCGTTGGCGTGGAGGGCCAGCCCGAGACCGAGCAGGGCGTCGTCGGAACCGTCGGCCATGGTTTTCATCGAGGCGATCCGGGAAGCGACCGCCTCTTCCAGCCCGGCGTCGTCCAGCAACGCCAGGATGTCCAGCTCGGGCGCAAGCCATTCGGGTTCGGCGGGAACGGTCGCCTCCGCGGCGCCCACGGCCGCCCCCTCGGCGCCGACAGCCGCCTCCGCGATCCGTGCGACTGCGTCTTCGGCCGGAGCCCCCGTGTCGGTCAGGACCGGGCGGAACACCGAGTCGGCCGACGGATCGGCGAGGAACGCGTAGTAGGATGTCGGACTCTCCTCGCGGATCCGCGCCCGCAGCGCCTCGGCATCCGCCGAATCACCGGTCTGGTCGGCCAGGTGCGCACCCCAGTAGCTCGCCTCCTCCCAGCGACGCCCGGCCGGGAAGTCCTCCAGGTAGCCCAGGAAGACCTGGCGGGCGGCCTCGGTCTCGTTGCGGGCCAGGTGGATCTGCCCCCAGCGCATCCGCGCCAGGCCGGCCCGATCCGCCGAGGGAGACATGGAAACGACCTGCCGGTAGTGCTCGACAGCCTGGCCGAGCCGCCCCGCGTCCTGGTGGTCGTCGCCCCGGAAAAAGATGACATCCAGCGCCGCCGGACTGGACGGATACCGTTCCACGAGACGGTCCTGCAGCGTGCGAGCGTCGCCGTAGCGTCCCTGCCGGGACCGGATGGCCGCCCACGCCTGCAGTGCGGCCGCCGCGATCCCCGGGTCCTCGGCGCCCGAAAGCTCGCGGTAGACCTCCACTGCCCGCGTGCGGTCCGCGCTGCCGTTGTAGGCACGTGCCAGCGCGAGGCGCTCGCGGTCGGTGAGGACGCCTCCCCGCGTGGCCACGAGCCGCCAGGCACGCACCGCGAAGCCGAACTCGCCGCCGCTTCCCATGGCCGCCGCGACGAGGCGGAGTATCTCCGGGCCGGACCCGGTAGCCACGCGCCAGTGCGCCATCGCGGCCTGGGTCGCCGCTCTGCCGCGGGTCGTGCGTTGCAGAAGGTTCTCCATCGCGGCGACCGACCCGGCCGTGTCTCCCAGCGCCAGCCTGAAACGCCATTCGCGGTCGAGGAGCCCGGTGCGCGCCGCCGCTGCGGCCTCCCCGCCCCCGGACGCAATGGCCACGAGGGACGCAAGCGCGCGTGTGGTATCCCCCGCGACGGCCCACGCATCCATCTCCAGCGCCCAACCCAACTCCCGGACGGCCGGGTCCCCGATCAGGCCAAGCAGGTTGCGCACCGCCCCGGCCTCACCCGCGGCGGAATGCACACGCGCAGCGGCGAGTGCCGTCCAGTCGGCCAGCGCAGGGGCCCCATCGCGAATCGCGCCCACATGCTCGGCCGCGAGGTCCGCCGCGCCCCTCGCCGCCTCGGAGCGCGCCAGACGGGAATGCGCGATGAGCGTCTCGCGGGCGCCGGGGACGGCCGTGTCGACGAAGCGGGAAAACGCGGACACGGCACCCCCGGCGTCACCCGCGGCCTGGCGCGCGGTGCCCAGCACGAACCAGGCCCGGGGCGGCACGGGCCCCGCGTCACCCGCTCCCGGAGCGAGCGCGGACACGGCTCCGTCCCAGTTCTTCCACCCGGCCTCGGCCTCCGCCAGCACCAGACGGTCGGCCCAGGAAGCCGACTCGACCGGCGCCAGGTTAGTACGCAGCGCACGGCTGGCCTTCCAGTGACGACCGTCGGCCAGATCCCGACGGATCGAATCGGGTATGGACGCGCCTACGGCGGCCCCGGGCTGCTCCTGGCCCGAAAGGGAGGTCGCGGCACACGCGGCAGAGACCGCCGCCACCGCAAAAAGACCCCGGGCAGCCCGCGGCGCGATTCCCGCTTCAACAAGGCGGGAATGTCGCACGCGGACTGCCCGGGGCGGGGGATCTCTGCTTAGTCGCCGGCCGACCGGCCCGCCTGCATCGCGAAGAGGGCGTCGATCATTTTCTGCGCCGACTCCTCCATGTCGATGACAAGATGGTCAATCCGTGACACGAAGAAGTTGTGGGCGATGCTCACGGGTATCGCGATTGCGAGCCCGGCTGCCGTAGTCGTCAGGGCAATCTTGATGCCTGAAGCAACCGTGGTGGCGTCCACTTCACCTGCCAACTCGATCGCCTGGAAGGCCGCGATCATCCCCATGACCGTCCCCAGGAAGCCGAGCAGCGGCGCGACGTTGGTGAGCGTCGCAAGTACCACGAGCCCGCTCTCCAACTTGGACAGCTCGATGAGGCCCTGGTTTTCGATGGCCTTCATCACGCGATCCGTTCCTTCGTCCTGCCGCTCCAGCCCCGCGTGGAGGATGTTTGCGGCAGGGGAATCGGACTCGCGCGTAAGCTCGAGCGCTTCCTTGATCTGGTGCTGCGCCAGGAGCTCGTCGACCGCCCGAAGCACCTTCCGGGTGGAACTGCTCTTCCGGAAGATGTCGAAGAACTTCCAGATGATCACGATGATGCCCACCACCACACAGGCACCGAGAGGCCACCGCATGTCACCGGCGTCCTCCCAGGACTGCGCCATCTGCTCGGTGAAGGTGAGATCTGGAGCTTCCATTCCGGGAAGCTGAAGCAGTGCGTCGAAAACGGTCATCAAGCTGGCCAAGGGAACCTCCTGCTTTCGGTCCTGTGCTGATGGTTGAAGTCGGCCGCGCCCAGCGCGCGACCCATGGAGTCTCGGACTTCCGGACCCATTTCGCAACGGCTTGCCATAATGAGTATCGCTCGGGGGACTGTCAAGGACGCGAGAGTGCAAACCGGCGATGCCCCGGCGCCAACCAGCGGCGGGACAAACGCGGGGCCGCTCATCGGCGCCATGTCCACTGGGGGGAACCGTACTTCGTTTCCAACCTCGCCGCCATGGCGATCTCCTCCCGCGTCATCTCACCGCGCGCCCACAGTCCCCCGAATTCCTCGGCAAATCCCCGCCGAAACGCGTCCACCATGCTCTCCCACGGCGGAACCTCGCCGAGAATCTCGGAAAGCGTGATCGGACGGCCGACCGTGGCGGCCGCGGACACGACTCCCGTGAGGCGCCCGGAGTCCCCCCCATCGCCATCAGCCTCGCGGGCACCGGCCCCGTCGCCACCAACCCCGCGGGCTCCGGCTCCGCGGGCATCGGCCCCGGCGAAAAGCGCGCTCTGGTTCGCGACAAGGAGCATCGACCCGTGCTGGAGGATTGCGCCCCCGATGCGCGCCTGTGCGCTCCCCACAAGCTTCCGCCCCCGCACCACCACCTCCCCTTCGGCCGCCTCGAAGAAGCACGGACCCGAATCAGGCGCCGCTGCCCGTCCCGGGGCACCCCCGGCGTCGACCCCCAGACGACGCAGCCCTCGCAGGAGGCCCCCGTTGATCTTGCGGTACGCGGCCCGCAGTCCACCGAATGCCCGCACCGGCAGGACGACGCAGTATGTGAGCTCGCGGTCATGGATCACCGCGCGGCCGCCGGTGGGACGGCGCACCGCCTCCATGCCGGGACTCTGGCGGAGCAGTTCCCGGTACCCGACGGTGACGGGCTCGTTGCGTCCAAACGAGAGCGTGGCGGATGCCCAACGGTAGAAGCGCACGGTGCCCTCGCCGGGACGTGCGAGTGCGGCGAGCGCATGATCGCGCGCCATGTTGGTCCTTCCCGGCAACTCCCCGTCCAGGAGGACCCGCCAGTCCAGGCCGCCGGATCCATTGGCCGCCGCGGACGGGCGGCTGCGGGTCGCGTCAGGGAACGTAGACATCTCCTGGATTCATGACCTGCACGGCCGCGCGGTCCCCCACGAGAGCGCGGAAACGCTCCGGGTCCTGGGCGATGAGGGGCCAGGTGTTGTAGTGGACCGGAATCACGACATCGGGCTCGATGAATCCGACAGCCTCGGCGGCGTCCTCCGGACCCATGGTGAAGTTGTCGCCGATGGGCAGAATGGCGACGTCCACCTTGCCGCGGAGCAGCTGCATGTCCATGAGCAGCGCCGTGTCGCCCGCGTGGTAGACCCGCGTCCCGTCGAGGTGCATCAGGAAGCCGCCGGGCACGGTGGTGAACTGCCCCGTCGTGTCTCCGTGAACCTGGCCCCCGTGCAGCGCGGCGGTCATCTTGACGCGGCCGAAGGGGAAGTCGAAGCCGCCGCCGATGTGCAGGGGATGGCCGTTCGTGACTCCCTGGGTCTCGGCGAACGAGACGATCTCGAAGGTGGACACCAGGGTGGCACCGGTTTCCTTCGCCAGCGGCAAGGCGTCGGCAAAGTGGTCGAAGTGGCCGTGCGTGCAGAGGATGTAGTCCACCGCTCCCACCTCGGCGCGCTTGATGTCCGAGACCGGACTGTCGTCGAAGAACGGATCGATCACCAGCCGCGTGCCGTCGTCGGTCTCGATGCTGAAGGTGGACTGGCCGTGAAAAGTCAGCTTGGGCACGGGGTCATCTCCATCTCGGAAGGCGCGGTTGAAGGGAAGCGGACGGCACCGGCGCCCACAGCGTGCACACCGCTCAAGAGCCGACCGCTTCCTGCGTTTCGTACTGTTCCACCGGTGGACACGAGCAAACCAGGTTTCGGTCCCCCCAGGCGTTGTTCACGCGTCCCACGTGCGGCCAGAACTTGTGCTCCAGCAGCCACGGGGCCGGAAAGGCGGCCTGCGCGCGCGTATACGCGTGATCCCACTCGTCGGCGGTGACGGTCCTCACCGTATGCGGCGCGTTCTTGAGCGCGTTGTCGAGGCGGTCCTGCAGTCCCAGTTCGACCTGTTGAATCTCGGCCCGAATGGATATCAGCGCCTGGCAGAAGCGGTCCAACTCCGCCCTGGACTCGCTCTCCGTGGGCTCGATCATGATCGTGCCGGGCACCGGAAACGCCATCGTGGGCGCGTGGAAACCGTAGTCCATGAGGCGTTTGGCCACGTCCTCCTCGGTGATTCCCGTGGCCTTCTTGAGCGGCCGCAGATCCACGATGAACTCGTGAGCCACGCGGCCGCTGCCGCTGCCCCACCAGTAGAGGATGTCGAAGTGGTCCTCCAGCCGCATTGCCATGTAGTTGGCGCTGAGGATCGCGGTTCTCGTGGCCTCCGTGACTCCGTCGCGGCCGAGCAGGGCGATGTAGGCCCACGAGATCAGCAGGATGCTCGCGCTCCCCCAGGGCGCCGCGGCTACCGGCCCGATCGCCCGCTCGCCTCCAATCGGCACGACGGGATGGCCGGGCAGGTACGGGGCCAGTTCCCCGGTGGCGCATATCGGGCCCATTCCCGGACCGCCGCCGCCGTGCGGGATCGCGAAGGTCTTGTGCAGATTGATGTGGATCACGTCCGCGCCGTAGTCGCCGGGGCGGCAAAGTCCCACCTGAGCGTTCAGGTTGGCGCCGTCCAGGTAGACGTACCCGCCGTGCCTGTGAACGATGTCGCAGATGGTCCGGATCTCTTCTTCGAAGACCCCGTGCGTCGACGGATACGTGACCATGACGGCCGCGAGGCGGTCCGCGTGACGGGCGGCCTTCGCCGCCAGATCCTCCACGTCGACGTTGCCGCGGTCGTCGCAGCGAACGACGACGACCTTCATGCCCGCCAACACCGCGCTCGCCGGGTTGGTTCCGTGGGCCGACGAGGGGATCAGGCAGATGTCGCGGTCCTGCCCCAGGTCGCGATGACGCGCGCTGATCACCAGCAGGCCCGTGTACTCCCCCTGAGCGCCGGAATTCGGTTGCAGCGACACCGCAGGCAGGCCGCTGATCTCCGCGAGCCACTCCTGCAAATCCGAAATGATGCGGTCGTAGCCCCGCGCCTGTTCCCGTGGCGCGAAAGGATGCAGGGCCCCGAATTCGGGCCACGTCACCGGGGTCATCTGGGTCGTGGCGTTCAGCTTCATCGTGCACGAACCCAGGGGAATCATGCTCGTGTTGAGTGAAAGGTCCCGCGACTCCAGCCGGTGGATGTAGCGCAGCATCTCCGTCTCGGAGTGGTACGAGTTGAACACGGGGTGGGTCAGGAACGGGCTGGAGCGCCGGAGCGCTGTCGGATACGGATCCGGATCGAAGGACGCCGCCAGTTCGGTCGAAGAGCGGGCGGCGCCGAAAATGGCCAGCAGATCGTCCAGATCCGCGGGAGTCACGGTCTCGTCCAGGGCGACTCCGATCGTGCCATCGCCGAAGTCCCTGAGGTTGATGCGTACCTCGCGCGCGGCGGCGAGCACCGCCTTCGATCCGGCAGAAGGCCTGACGCGCAGCGTATCGAAGTAAAGCTCGTGAACGATCTCGTTCCCGGCCGCCTCCAACCCGCGTGCGAGCGTAGCCGTCTGCTTGCGAACGCGGGCCGCGATTCCTCGAATTCCCTCGGGTCCGTGATAGGCCGCATACATCCCGGCCATCACCGCAAGCAGAACCTGCGCGGTGCAGATGTTCGAGGTCGCCCTCTCGCGGCGTATGTGCTGTTCCCGGGTCTGAAGCGCCATCCGGAGGGCGGGGTCCCCGTGGGCGTCGACGGCCACCCCGATGATGCGCCCCGGGAGCTTCCGCTTGAACTTCTCGCGCGACGCGATGTACGCGGCATGAGGACCACCGTAGCCCATCGGCACGCCCAACCGCTGGCTGCTGCCCACGGCCACGTCCGCCCCGAACTCGGCGGGCGGCGTAAGGAGTGCGAGCGATAGAAGATCGGCGGCCACGACGACGCTGGCCCCCACTTCGTGAGCCTCCCGGCACATGGCTCTGTAATCGTGCACGCCCCCGTCCGTGGCCGGATATTGCACGAGCGCGCCGAACACCGATTCGTCAAAGGCGAAGTCCTTGTAGGCCCCCACTCGAACCTTGATCCCCAGCGGCTCCGCGCGGGTTCTGACGACGCCGATCGTCTGGGGGTGGCAGTCGTCGGCCACGAGAAAGACGGACCCCCGACGCCTGCGGCCCTGGCCGTAGAGCATGAACATCGCCTCGGCCGCGGCGGTGGCCTCGTCAAGCAGGGATGCGTTGGCGATCTCCATTCCCGTGAGGTCCATGACCGCCGTCTGGAAGTTGAGCAGGGCCTCGAGCCGGCCCTGGGCGATCTCCGCCTGGTACGGCGTGTACTGCGTGTACCACCCGGGATTCTCCAGGATGTTGCGCTGAATGACCCCCGGCGTGATGGTGCCGGAGTACCCCATTCCCAGGTAGCTCCGCCAGACTTCGTTGCTCGAGGCAATGTCGCGCATCCGCGCCAGCAGTTCCGCTTCCGGTACGCCCTCGGGGATTCGCAACGGGCCCCGGAACCGGATCGCGGCCGGGACGGTCTCCTCCATCAGCTGATCGAGGCTGTCACACCCCACCACCTCGAGCATCTCGCGGACATCGTCGGCGCTTGGGCCCAGGTGGCGGGCGAGGAAATCGGGTCGGTGTCTGATTGGCTGTGGCATCAGGGGCAGTTGCGGCCGGACCGCGGGGCTAGTCGCCGATGTGGGCTCCGTAGCTCGCGGCGTCCATCAGGGTTTCCACCTCGCCGGGATCGTCGAGGCGCAGCTGGATCATCCACCCTTCCCCGTAGGGATCGCTGTTGACCAGTTCGGGGTCGTCGTCCAGGGCCGCGTTCACGTCCACGACCTCGCCCGCGACCGGGCAGTACAGGTCGCTGACGGCCTTCACGGCCTCGATGGTGCCGAAAACGTCCATGGGGGCGAAGGTGTCGCCGGGCTCGGGCAGCTCCACGTACACCACATCCCCGAGTTCGCCCTGGGCATAGTCGGTGATGCCGACGTAGTAGATGTCAGGCTCGTCAGATTCTCTCAGGTACTCGTGTTCGGCCGTATACCTGAGTCCTTCGGGGATCAAGGACATGGTGGTCTCGCTTGAGGTGCTGGATGTCGCGGATCTGGTAACTGGATGTCTCGGATCTGAAAGCGACAGAAAAAAAGCCGCGCGACCGAAGGGCGTCAAGCCGCCGCGCCGAATCCAATGCGGAACCAAAGTGCGTAGGTTAGATTATCACCCCTTGGAAAACACGCCCGGGACAGGCGTCAAGTCACGGTTTTGCCCGCCTCAGGAGGGGATCATGCCGACGATGGTCCATGCGCCGCCGCTTACGGTTCTCGGCGACGATGAGGCCATGTTCCGCGAGGCTGTGCGCGACTTCGCGGAGTCGGAACTCGCGCCACGCGTGCCGCGGATGGACGCCGCTCAGCAGATGGATTCCGAACTCATTTCGATGCTGTTCGAGCTCGGATTCATGGGAATCGAGATCCCCGAGCACTACGGCGGCATCGGGAGCACGTTCTTCACGGCCACGATCGTGGTCGAGGAGCTGTCGCGCGTGGATCCGTCGGTGGGCGTGCTGGTCGATGTGCAGAACACGCTCGTCAACAACGCGGTCCTGAAGTGGGGATCCGAGGAACAGTTGAGCCGCTACCTCCCGGAGCTGGCAACGGGAACGGTCGGCGCGTACGCCCTTTCAGAGGCGGGAAGCGGCTCGGACGCCTTCGCTCTGGACCTGCGCGCCATCCGCGACGGAGACGACTGGGTGCTCAACGGCCGGAAGATGTGGATTACCAACGGGGCGGAGGCCGGACTGTTCATCGTCTTCGCCAACGTGCAACCCGAGCTCGGCTACAAGGGCATCACCGCCTTTCTGGTCGAACGGGGGATGCCCGGCTTCGCGGTGGGGAAGAAGGAGGACAAGCTCGGAATTCGCGCCTCCTCCACAACGGAACTCGTGCTCGACGACGTGCCCGTTCCCGCCGGGAACGTGCTGGGGGAGCCGGGCCAGGGCTACAAGGTCGCGATAGAGACGCTCAACGAGGGCCGGATCGGAATCGGCGCCCAGATGGTGGGCCTGGCGCAGGGTGCCTTCGATCACACCCTCCGGTACGTGCAGGAGCGTGAGCAGTTCGGCCGTCCCGTCGCCGACTTCCAGGGCGTCCAGTTCCAGTTGGCGGAAATGGCCACCGACATCGAGGCATCGCGCCTGTTGGTCTACAACGCCGCCCGCCTGAAGGACCAGGGCACCCGGTTCCTTCGCGAGGGCGCGATGGCCAAGATGTTCGCGTCCAGGACCGCGCAGGCGGTATCTTCCCGCTGCATCGATCTTCACGGCGGGTACGGGTTCACTCGCGAGTATCCCGTGGAGAAACTCTACCGCGACTCGAAAATCGGCACCATCTACGAGGGAACCGACAACATGCAGCTGCAAACCATCGCAAAGGACCTCTTGCGTGGCTAGCCTGCCGAAGGAGGAATCGTGCCTCAAATAGGCCTGGCGGAAATCCTGTTCCTTCTGGGGGTCCTGGCACTCATTTTCGGCGCCAAGCGCATCCCCCAGATCGCGCGCGGCCTCGGCTCCGGCATCCGCAACTTCAAGGGGGCTCTCCAGGCCGGCAGGAAGGCGGACCCCCAGGACATCGACGACCGGGACGCATAGCAGGCTGTGGCACAACCCCGCGGGCGTCTCGGCCTGCTCTTCCTGGCGGTTCTGGTCGATCTCGTGGGCTTCGGGATCGTCCTGCCGATCCTTCCGTTCTACGCCCGGGACCTGGGCGCGGGGGGGCTGCAGGTCGGCCTTCTGGTCACGGTGTACTCGGCGGTCCAGCTGGTCATGGCCCCGTTGTGGGGACGGATTTCCGACCGCTTCGGACGTCGCCGCGTCCTCATTCTCGGACTGCTGGGAAGCGCGGCTGCCTATATCATCTTCGCCCGCGCCGACTCCCTGGCTCTTTTGTTCCTGTCGCGCATCGTCGGCGGGATCGGCGGCTCCACCATCCCCGTGGCCCAAGCATACATCGCCGATGTGACGCCCCCCACGCGCCGAGCCGGCAACATGGGCCTGATCGGGGCCGCATTCGGCCTCGGGTTCGTGATCGGTCCCGCGCTGGGCGGCATCCTGTATGGCGTCTCGCCGGATTCGCCCGCCGCACCGGGCTACGTCGCAGCCGGACTCTGTTTCGCCAACGCGCTGGTGGCAGGACTGTGGCTTCCCGAGTCGAGGCAGTCGCGGGATCGCGCGACCTCGAGGTTCAATCTCGGTGCGGCCCTCACGGAAGTGCGCGGATCCAGCCAGATCAAGATCATCCTCGCGGGCTACCTGTTCATCACGATGGCCTTCTCCACCCTGCAGCCCACGCTGTCGCTGCTCGCGTCCGAGCGGTTCACCCTGGGAGCGCGCCAGGCGGGATATCTGTTCGCCATGCTGGGCTTCGTCTCGGCCGTGTACCAGGGAGGCATTGTTCGCGCGCTGGTCCCGCGGATGGGAGAGCGTCGGCTCTTCCGCTACAGCGCACTGCCCTTCGCGACCGGCCTTCTGGTGATCGGACTGGCGACGGACCTGCGGCTGCTGCTCGCGGGCCTGGTCCTGCTGGGCATCGGCTATGGCGGCGCGGTGCCGGCGGTGCTGGGTCTCCTGTCGCGGGCGGCGAGCCCCGACCGCCAGGGGGGAGTCCTCGGCGTCGGTCAGAGCGTCGGGTCACTGGCTCGGGTGCTTGGCCCTTCCATGGCCGGCGCCCTCTTCGACGTCAGACTCGCCTTCCCCTATCTGGCCGGAGCACTCCTCATTCTGCTGGCGCTGCTCGTGTCCGGCGGAATCACCCAGCCCGAGGAGGCGACCCGATGAACCTGACCGTCGTCCTTCACGAGCCCCAGGACCTGGTCAACATCGCCGCAGCGGTACGCGCGATGGCCAACATGGGCCTCGGCCGCCTCGCCGTCGTGAATCCGCGGGAGTTCGACGCCTGGCGGATCACGGGCATCGCCCACCGCACCGACCACATCGTCGACGCCATCGCCCGCGTGGACTCGCTCGAGGAAGCGCTGGCGGACGCCACGTTCGTGGTCGGCACGTCGGCCCGCGCGCGGACGGCTCAGCGCAACTACTCCCGGCCGCGGGAACTGGCACCGAGCATCCTCCGGCACGCGCGCGACGGAGCCGTCGCGATCGTCTTCGGGCGTGAGGACCGCGGCCTTTCGAATGAGGCCCTCGACCGCTGCCACGAGGTGATGGTCATCCCGACCACACCGGAGTATTCCTCGCTGAACCTGGGGCAGGCGGTGCTGCTCGTCGCCTACGAGCTTTTCCTGGCCGGGGTCGGCGAGACCGGGTCCCTGCCGGTGGGCAAGCGATCGCTCGGACCCGCCACCGCGGACGAGCTGGAGGAGATGTACGCGGCGCTCGAAGCCGGTCTGGAACGGATCGATTTCTTCAAGGCCCGCAAGGCGGAAAGCGTCATGCGCACCCTGCGCACGGCATTCGGCAGGACGACCCTGGACGCACACGAAGCGCGCCTCCTGGCCTCCATCGGCTACCAGGTGCGCAACCGGTTCGACCGCATCACAAGAAAAGGGAGTTCACCTTCATGACCCGCCGGCCCGGCAGTCCCCTGACCCTCCTGTCGGCAGGCGCCCTCGCTACCTGCCTGGCAGTCGCCGCCTGCGCATACGACGAGGACCGCGCAACGCCACCTCCCGCCAACCAGACCGCGGGGCCCGGCGCCGCGGGGTCCGGCGCCGAATGGCCCGGCGACGAGTGGCCCGTCTCCACGCCGGCCGCCGAGGGCGTTGACCCGGCAGCGATAGACGCGCTGGTGTCCGACATCGACGCGGGACGCTACGGGCTCATCGACCACTTCCTCCTCATCCGCAACGGCCGCGTCATCGCCGACCATCACTGGGACCACCACGACACCTACCTCCAGATCCTCGCGGCACAGGACGACACGGCCGGGCACCAGTACAACTACGACCATCCCGCGTGGCATCCGTTCTACCGCGACACGCGTCTGCACAGCCTCCAGTCGGTCACCAAGAGCGTGATGTCGGTTGCCTTCGGGATCGCGGTCGACACCGGAGACCTCCCGCCGGTAGACGCGGAGGCGTGGCCGTACTTCACCGAATACGGCGTGGATCCGTCGGAGCCCGACCGCGTTGACGCATCGCTCGAGGACTTCCTGACCATGCGCAGCGGGATCACCTGGGCGGCCCCGGGCCAGACCTACGAAGACGGGACGCACCCCACCACCGCCATGGAGTTGAGCGACGCCTGGATCGACTATGTCGTGAACCGTCCCGTGGGGGTCGAGCCGGGCACCCGCTTCGACTACAACGACGGCGTGAGCGTGATGCTGGGCAAGATCGTGCGCGAAGCGACCGGCCTGCGGATCGACGAGTGGGCCGAAGAGCGCCTTTTCGAACCGATCGGCGTCGACGAGTACTACTGGAAGATCACCCCGGGAGGAGAGGTGGATTCGGAGGGTGGCCTCTATCTAACGGCGCACGACCTCGCGCGCGTCGGCTACCTCATGCTTCGCCAGGGCGAATGGGATGGCCGCCAGGTGGTCTCGGCGGACTGGGTGCACGTGTCCACCTCGGCCGTCGTGCCCGACGTCAATCCGGCCAACGACCGCCCGGACAGCGGATACGGCTACCAGTGGTGGGTGCCCATGCACGAAGACGGCGAGACGCGCATCTTCGCGGCCAACGGATACGGCGGCCAGTTCATGCACGTGGTCCCCGAGCACGATCTGATCTCCGTCTTCAACGGCTGGACGCTGCACGAACGTCCCGAGTTCTCCAGCTGGCTGGCCATGCAGGACCGGATTCTGCCTGCAGTTGACTAAGGGGTGGACCAAGCCGTGAACCGGGGGTGAAGCACCGCTGGACCAGGCTGTGGGCCGCGGTCTAGCCCTCGGCTTCGAGGGGCTCCGGATCCACCTCCGGCTGCCACATCTGCACCGCCGGGAACGTGGCGAGGAACCAGCGCACCGCCATCAGGAACAGGCCCAGGAACATGAGGCCGATCAGCGGCGTGGCCACCGAGAACACGGGGTCGCCCTCGTGGTGCAGCGAGGGAAAGATCAGCATGTAGTGCCACAGCCACAGCCCCGCCAGCACCACCGTCGCGAACATCTGCAGGATGATCGGGGTCTTCTTCGGCCGCGCCCCGATCAACCCCGCGAACGGCGCCACGAAGCACAGCACGATCACCGTGGCCGAGAGGCCGCCCCACGGATCTCCCGCCCGCGTGTTGATCCACGCCTGCTCCCACTGGAGCTTGCCGTACCAGATCACGATGTACTGCGAGAAGAACAGGTAGGTCCAGAAGACCGCGAAGGCGAAGGTCAGCTTCCCCAGATCCCACAACGCGGACGTGCCCACGTGCTCTCCGAAGACCGCGTCGCGCCGCCTGAGCAGCACGGCCGCGACAGCCGTGGCCGCGAATCCGCCCCACAGCGCGCCCATGAAGAACCAGCCGCCGAAGAGCGTCGAGAACCAGTGCGGCTCGAGCGACATCGCCCAGTCGAATGCCAGCACCGTCATCACGGTCGCGTAGACGAGCACGAGCACCGGGGCCATGGTCGTCATGACCTGATAGCTGCGCGCCTCCTCGGCGGCCAGACCCCTCCAGCCCCTCGTGAAACGCGCGTGCCACCATGAACGCACGCGGGAATCGCCCCCCGCCGGATTGCGAGTAGCGCCGACCCGCCCGAGGTCCGGCCTGAGGGCCAGGTACACGAACCCGCACGCCATCGTGAACAGCGCCAGCACCCCGACGAGATTCCTGCTGACCAGGAAGGGCACGTTGAGGTACGCCGCCTTCTTCTGGACGATGGGGTCGTCGGCCATCATCTCGATCCACGGGAAGTAGTCCTCCCGCAGGTTGAGCAGCATCGGGATGAAGAGCACGAACGCGATGGGCAGGTACGCGGCAAACGAGTGGTGGAGCCGGCGCACGGACCAGTTCCACTTCGCCTTCACGATCCAGGTCACGGCCGCGACGATCACCCCGCCCATGGCGATGGACGCGAAGTAGTTCCAGTTGACCACGTACGACTGCCAGGCCAGCGACGAATCCCGCGACAGGGTGACGAAGAACGACACGATGCCGACGAAGACCATCAGCCGCACGATCATGGTGGCCGTGGTGCCGCGGTCCAGGTAGCGGAGGGGGACTTCGGACGGGATCGAGTGGTGAGCCATGGGTCAGTTCCCCGCGCCCCCGACAGGCGTCGTCTCGCCGTCACTGCCGTCACCGGCCTCACTGCCGTCCCCGCCCTCGTCGGCCTCGCCCGAGCCGGGCCCGAGCCCCTGCATCTGGCGCACATAGTTGACAATGTGCCACCGGTCGTAGTGGCTGATCTGGTGACCATAGGCCGGCATCAGCGCCCGGCCGACGCGGATCATCCCGTAGAGGTAGCCGTCGCTCCTGGCCATCGCCACCTCGCCGGTCAACGGGTAGGCGGCCAGGGCAGGATGAACCTCGAAGATGTACGCAGTCGTGCCGGCGCCGTCGGGTCCGTGGCAGACGATGCAGACGCGCTCGTAGAGCTGTTCCCCGCGGGCAAGCGACTCCGCCGTCGCCGGGACCGGATTGGTGAGGCTGTCCACGACGTCGGGACGGTTGCCCATGTCGAGTTGGGTAAACGGCGGGGGCACGTCCGAGCTGCCCTCGGGCTGCCCGACATTCGTGTCGAAGTGGCCCGCCGGATAGTTCCCCGCGGCCATGGGCACCGTCCCCTCGGGAGGCAGCAGCGTGTGCTCGTAGGGATCGAACGACCGCTGGTCGCGCATGCTGCGGCCGAAGACGTCGCCCATGAAGTCGTCGAGCGGCACACAGGCCCCGGAAGCGAGGAGCGCCAGCCCCAGGCCGAAAACGACACGCCCGCGGACCCGGTCAGACATCGAAGCCCTCCGGGTCGTCCCGCAACTCGTCCGGATCGAAGCCGGCCAGGATGTTGCGGACCTCCTCGATTCTGGCGGGCGGGGCGGTCACGTAGACGCCGAACGAGCCGTTGGAGCACTCCGGGTGATAGGCCACCAGCGGCCGCAGATTGGGCAGGCCGGCGTTGATGAAGAGGCCGATCACGGTCGAGAGCGCGCCGAACAGGATCGCGCACTCGAAGGCGATGATCACGTACGCGGGTATCGAGAGGATGGGCTTGCCACCGGTCACCAGCGGCCAGTCCATCGACGTCCACGAAGTGAACGCGAAACCCGTCGCCGCGCCGGTCAGCCCGCCCGCAAGGGTGAACACCCTGACGGGACTGTGGGTCAGGGCCAGCCCCTCCTCCAGCAACTCGTGCTCCGGGAGCGGCGCATAGGCCCGGAACCCCTTGTGTCCCGCGGCGCGCAACGCCTTGCAGGCTTCCACCGTCGAGTCGAGGTGCGTGAAGAGGGCGAAAACCCCCTGGTGCCCGCGCCGGAACCTGGCTCCGATCATGCCGCGCCCTCCTTCACCCGTCCTCTCCGCGGTGGCGGGATGACCTCCTTCATCTCGGCAATCGCCACGGGCGGCAACAACCGGGTAAAGAGCAGGAACCAGAAACCGAACCAGGCGAAGCTGCCGATCAGAATGCCCATTTCGACCACGGAGGGACGGTACAGACCCCATGCCCAGGGCTCGTACTCGTGTGACAGCGAGGTCACGATGATCACGTACCGTTCGAACCACATGCCGATGTTGATGAAGATCGAAATGACGAACAGCGCGGCGATCGATCTTCGCACACGCCTGACCCACAGCATGAGCGGCACCAGGCCGTTGCACGTCAGCATGATCCAGTTGGCCCACCAGTAGTGCCCGAAGACCCGGTTCCAGAACGAACCTCGCTCAGGCGGCTCGCCCGAATACCACGCCAGGAAATACTCGGTCATGTACGCATACAGGACGATTGCGCTGGTCAGCATGCACAGCTTGGCCATGGCCTCGAAGTGCTTGACCGTGAGGTAATCCTCCAGGCCGAAGAACTTCCGCATCGGCACGGCGAGCGTGATCACCAGCGCGACGCCCGAGAAGATCGCGCCCGCCACGAAGTAGGGTGCGAAGATCGTGGTGTGCCATCCGGGCACGATGGCCATCGCGAAGTCCCAGGACACGACCGAGTGCACGGAGAGCACCAGCGGCGTAGCGAGTGCCGCGAGGTAGATGTAGGCCTTCGAGAAGTGATGCCATTCACGGTCCGTCCCGCGCCACCCCAGCGAGATGATCTGGTAGAACTTCTTCCTGAGGCCGCGCGCATGGTCGCGTGCGGCCGCCAGATCCGGGATGGTGCCCAGGTAGAAGAAGACCGCGGAAACGGTGAAGTAGGTCGTGATCGCGAAGACATCCCACACCAGCGGTGATCTGAAATTCGGCCACAGGAAGCGAGAGTTCGGGTAGGGCACCAGCCAGTAGGCGTGCCATACGCGGCCGACGTGGATCAGGGGGAACAGTCCGGCTGTCATCACGGCGAAGACCGTCATCGCCTCCGACGCCCGGTAGATCGCCTGGCGCCAGGGCGCGCGGAAGAGGAAGAGGATCGCCGAAATCAGGGTGCCCGAGTGCGCGATACCGACCCAGAAGACGAATGTCGTGATGTAGACACCCCACCCCACCGGCGCATTCAGTCCCGAAACGCCGATACCCTTGTAGATCTGGTAGAACCACGAGGTGAGGAACAGCCCGACCCCTGCGGCGGCCATCGTAAAGAGGATCCACCACCCCTTCCCCGGCCTCGACAGCACCTTGAGGACATCACGGTTGACGTCCTCGTACTTCCCGACGTCAGGGTTGGGGAGCGCTCCCCGCTGGGTCATCTCGGCGGTCGTCATCGGCTAGTGCCCGCCATCGTCCACATCGTGGTGGGTGACCTTCTTGAGGTAGTGGACCGCCGGCTGGGTGTTGATGAACGCGTCCAGTACGCGGTAGACGCGCTCGTCGACCGCGGCCGACGCCACCTGCGATTCGTGATCGCGGATGTTGCCGAAGCTGATCACCTCGGCCGGGCAGACGCTCTGGCACGCGGTCCGAACCTCGCCGTCACGGATGTCGCGTCCCTCGACCGCCGCGCGGTTCCCCGCTTCCCGGATCCGCTGGACGCAGAACGTGCACTTCTCCATGACGCCGTTGTCCCGCACCGTCACGTCCGGATTGAACTGCCAGTTCATGGGCTCGGGAATGTTCTCCCGGGTGTACCGATACCAGTTGAAGACCCGGACCTTGTACGGGCAGTTGTTGGCGCAGTACCGCGTACCCACGCAGCGGTTGTACGCCTGGGCGTTCAGCCCGTCGGGCGTGTGATAGGCCGCGAACACCGGGCAGACGGGTTCGCAGGGGGCGTTGTTGCAGTGCTGGCAGAGCATCGGCAGGAAGCGGATGTCCACCGGCCCCGAGTGCGACGCGTCGACCGTCTCGTAGTAACGCTCGAGCCGCATCCAGTGCATCTCGCGGCCCATGGTGGCCTGCGTCTCGCCAACCCACGGGATGTTGTTCTCGGCCTGGCAGGCGGTGATGCAGGCCCCGCACCCCGTGCACTTGTCGAGGTCGATGGCCATCGCCCAGCGGGGCCCCTCGTGATCGTACTCGCCGAAGTCCGACCCGGGCAGCGGGAAATCCTCCGCCAGCCCCTCGGTTGCGACCGGACGGAAGCCGCCTCCTTCCTGCAGCTCCCGGATCTGGTCATGTGCGTCGCCGGCGCCGTGTTCGTCCTCGGCCGCGTGTCCAAGGGCGGAGAGCGCCACGGCGGGCGTGACGTTGCGGTCGTCCTGGTCGCTTGAGCCCTCGGTCGAGGTCAGGCGCCGCCAGGCGCCCGTGGGGGTCACGGTGACACGGGTCGAAATCAGCGCAAGCGTCCCGGACACGGCGTCGGTGGCCTCCGGGAGAAGTTCCATGGGATTGACGCCGTTGCCGTTGGCGAACTGCCCGTAGTCGGTATGGCCGCCGCCCATGGCCAGGGCCACCACGTCTTCCCGTATCCCCGGGTAGACCCACACCGGGACTTCCACAGTGCCGTTCGCCGAGGCAATGCTCACGACATCGCCCGACCTCAGGCCGAGACGCTCGGCTGTGGCCGGGTTCAACTCGGCCCACGAGTGCCACATCACCTTCGAGACCGGATCGGGCAGCTCCAGCAGCCACGGGCGATTTGCGTGGGTACCGTCGCCGAAACGCGGGGACGGGTGGACCAGCAGCGTCAGGTCGCCATCGCCGCTGAGCCCGGGCAGACGAAAGTCGACCGCGGTCGTCGGAGCCTGCAACGCGCCGACCTTGGGCGTGAGGTCCGTGTACGACACCGAACCCGTTCGCAGCAGTTCCCGCCACAGAGCGCCCGGATCGCCGACCAGTCCTGCCGCCTCACCGTTTTGCGCGAGCCACGCGTCGTGCGCGCCGCGCAGGTAGTCGTGGAAGTTCGCCGCGCCAAAGTCGTGGCCCAGTCGGCGGCCCGTTTCCAGGAGGACATCGCTCATCGGGCGGGAGTCGTATGCGGGAACGGGACGCATGGCCGGTTGCCTGACCGAATACGTGCCCGGCGCGGGAATGGCATCGCCCCAGGATTCGAGCACGTGGGCATCCGGCAGCACCAGGTCGGCCAGCGCCGATGTCTCGTCCAGCGCAGTCGCGAAAGCGACCTTGAAGGGAACCAGCGCGAAAGCGTCGCGGAATCCGGATGCGGACGGCAGGGAGTAGGCGGGGTTGGTCCCGGCCACAACCGCCACGCCGTAGACGCCGCCGCTCATTCCGCGGATCGCGTCCGCCACGTCGGCGTACGACGAAGCCTCGGCGTCGGGCGCGTCGTCGATGTGCATGGTGCGGCCCAGGCTGCCCGCCGCCGCGTTGAGGATGAGGACGGCGAGGTTCGCCGCCGTCGCGGTCTGATGGTGCCCCGCTGCTCCCGGTCCCAGCGCCAGTCCCACGCCCGCCTCGAACTGATCCGCGAGCGCCGCGAGGGCCTCGGCCTCCACGCCCGCAACCTCGGCGGCGTCCTCCAGTCTCTGTCCCGCGACAAGCTCGGTGTACGGTCCGGCGTCGCCACCGCGCCGCACGAGTTCGCCGGCAACCGCCAGCGCGATCTGAGTCTCCGAACCCGCCCGGGCCGGAATCCACTCGTCCGCGTTCTGGCCGGTCAGCGAAAGGCGTGGCCCCACGAATACGAACTTGCCCTTGACGCCGTGATCCACCCCGTGCATGGCGGCGAAGTCCGCACCGAAGGAGACCGGGGACAGCCATGTTTCGAGGAAGTCGGCCCCGAACGACACGAGAAAGTCGGCCGCCGCGATGTCGTACCGGGGCAGCGCATTGACGCCGAACGCGATCTCGGTGGCTCTCCTCAGCGCGGGGTCATCCAACGCGTCATGGATGGCCCGCTGACCGCCGACCGCATCGACGAAGCTGTTGAGCAGAAGGCCCTCGGTCGGTCCCTTCTTCCCGGTCAGGAAGAGCGACCGCCCGCCGGTGCCCATGCGCTCCACCAGCATCTCGAGCGCTTCGTCCCAGGTAATCTCCTCGAACCCGTCCGGGCCCGCGCGCATCGGCGCGGCGACGCGATCCGGGTTGTAGAGCCCCTGCAACGCGGAGACCCCGCGCGAGCAGACCCCTCCGCGGGAAACGGGATGCTCGGGATTCCCCTCGATCATCACCGCGCGCCCCTCGCGGGTCCGCACCCTGATCCCGCAACCGCTCGAGCATTCGCCGCACGTCGACGCGTACCAGGTAGCGACCCCGGGTGTAATCTCCTCCGGAGGCGTCACGTAGGGG
This sequence comes from Longimicrobiales bacterium, assembly GCA_965116905.1. Classification (GTDB taxonomy): domain Bacteria; phylum Gemmatimonadota; class Gemmatimonadetes; order Longimicrobiales; family Gaopeijiaceae; genus Bin94. The sequence goes on from OZ220732.1 coordinate 570,027, forward strand.
ATCAGTCGCTCGACGCTGTCGGTCGAACATCCGGCGACGGCAGCCCCGGCGCTTCCGGCACCGACCACCTTCAGAAAGTCACGCCGTCCGAATCCGTCGCTCATCAGTAGTGACACACCGTGCAATCGCGCGACGCACCGCGCTCCAGGTGGCATGAGACGCACCAGCCCATGCGCAAATCACCTGCTTCGGGCGCCATCTCTTCGAGCACTCCCATGGCCTGCACCTCTCCGTGGCAGGTCTGGCAGGTGACCCCCGCGGCAACGTGCCGCATATGCGGGAACTTCACGTGGTCCGCGACCTTGTAGATGCGCTTCCACGGAATGGGCGTCCCCGAATTGCCGTATTCGAGAACCCTGGCGACCTCGGCGGGGTTGTTCCGCCCCGGAATCGCCTGGTGACAGCCCACGCACGTCGCCACCGGCGGAATCCCGGCATCGACCGAACGCTCCGCCGAGAAATGGCAGTACTGACAGTCGATCAGGAACTGTCCCGCGTGGGTGTCGTGCGGGAACTGGATCGGCTGGAACTGCTCCGAGTCCTCGGCGACCTCATCGATCGCGCCGCCGTCGGGAGCCTGTCGGCCGGCCACCAGGGCGACCGTAAAGAGAACCGGCGCTACTGCGACACCGGTCCCGAGCCACAACCTTTTCATTCGAGCAGTAGGCATCACGGACCCGTCGCCGGGCCGACGTTGAGAGTTGAAGGGATTCCATCAGGGGTACGGAGAAGCCGAAGGAAGGTAGGGAATCGTCCACGACGATGTCAACGAAGCCGGGTCGCCGAGGTCGGCGAGCGGCATCCCGCGGGGCACCCCCCGCCGGCCCGGTGGCCGGTGCCCGCGCTTCCCGCCGGGGCGACGACGGAGTCGTCCCGATCCCGAACCGCCTTTTGCGGCGACAGCCTCGTGCACTAGACTAGAATCCATGGAACCTTCGTCTGTGCCCCCCGACCCGCCGGTTCCGTCGATCCCGACCGACGATGCGGACAACGGTACCGCGCACGCCATGCACATCACCACCTTCACGCACGAAGGGAGGTTCTGGGATGTGCACCTGGAGTTCGTGGACGAAGGCCAGGCCACGGAATCCTGCCGGGGGCGGCTCTGCTACATCCCCACGGACCAGGCCGACCACGAGGAGCCGATACGGACGGCCGTGATCTTCATCGAGCCGAGCTATGAAGAGGTCAGGCAGGCCGCCCTGGATCTGGACCGCTACAACCTGGCGGCCTTGCTCCGCTCCGTCAGCTGAATCCGCCGGGGCACGTGCCGCAATCCCTTTCGCCGCTCCGGTGCCTGCTGCTCCAGGTCCGGGACCCGGGCGACCCGATGATGTCGCACGAGGTCTCTTCCTTCGAGCGCGCCCTCGCGCCGATGCCGGCGGAGATCGGGGTTTTCGACCTCCTCGGCGGAAGGCTGCGAAGCGCGGATCTCGCCGGCATCGATCTCTTGCTGCTCGGCGGGAGCGGGGCCTATTCCGCCGCGATCGGAGGCCCGTGGTTCGCCACCGCCATGGATTCGTTGCGCACCGTGCATGGCTCCGGTGTTCCCGCGTTCGCCTCGTGCTGGGGATTCCAGGCCATGGCGGCCGCGATGGGTGGCCGGGTCGTTCAGGACCGGAGCCGCGCCGAAGTGGGGACCCATCGGGTGTTTCTCACCGCCGAGGCTCGCCGGGATCCGGTCTTCGGCAGCCTTCCGCTTTCGTTCGCCGCGCAAATGGGGCACGAGGACCTTGTGGAGGAACTGCCGCCCCGAACGACACTGCTTGCTTCGTCGAACGCGGTCGTCAATCAGGCGTACCGCTTCGAGGACGCGCCCGTCTACTGCACCCAGTTCCACCCCGAGCTGGATTCGGCGGGACTGCTGGCCCGCTTGTCCACCTATCCGAGGTACGCCGCCGAAGTTGCCGGCGCGTCGTTCCAGGAGATCGTGGACCGGACGGAGGAAACCCCGGCAGCCAATCGACTGGTCCGCCTTTTCGCCGAGCACGCCGTGCGCAGGGCTAGGCCTGCTTGATCCAGCGCACGAGTTCTCGAAGCGTGGGGCGTTTCCCCTGCATGAGGATGCCTACACGGTAGATCCGGCCCGCCACCCATGCCGTCCCGATCAGGGCCGCCACCATCAGCACCAGCGACGCGCCCACCATCCACCACGGCACCGCGCCCACCACGGCCCTCGGATACATCATGATCGGCGAGAAGAACGGGAAGAGGGCCGCCCAATCCATCCACGGAAGCCTGCTGCCCTCGATCGATGTCATCTGCAGGATGAAGGGAACGATCAGAAGCATCATGACCGGGAACTGCGCCTGCTGGGCCTCTTCCTCCGTACTGCACATTGCGCCCACGGCGGCAAAGAGCGACGAGTAGAGGAAGTACCCCAGTAGGAAGAACACCAACAGGAGGCCAAGGGCACCGACCCCCGGCATCAGCTGCCCCAGTTCCGCGACATCCACCTGGGGCCAGTTCGCCGCGATCATCGGGATCCCCAGCAGTCCGATCAGTGCGGCGCACGCCACCCAGATCCCCACCTGGGTAAGTCCCATCGAACCCACCCCCAAGATCTTCCCGAGCATGAGGCGCCACGGGCTGATCGACGACACCACCACCTCGACGACGCGGTTGCGCTTTTCGTCCAGAACGGAACGCAGCACATAGGCTCCGTAGAAGAGCATCGTGAAGTAAAGAAGGAACGCCCCCGCGAAGCCGGTCGCCATCCCCGACACGCGTTCCAGCTCCGACTGCTCCTCGCCCAGCGACTCGAAGGACAGTCGCCCGCCTGCGAGCAGCTCCCGCAGCCCCGCGGTATTCTCCGCAAACGAGAGCCGCAGTTCCAGCACGTTCTCCACCACGACGTTCTCGAACACCGCAGCGCGCAGCCGTCCTGGCGCCTCGGTGCCCCGATAGGCGAAGACCCCCTCCTGCATGGTCAGGTCGTCGAGGACGACGTAGGCCTCGATCTCGTCCTCGTTCACGCGCCGGTCCATCTCCTGCAGGTCGACACCGCGGTCAACCAGTTCAACGTCGTAGCCCACCGCCTCCATGCCCGCGGCCACCGCCTCGCCGAGCTGCCCCGTGAGGTCGACCAGCGCGAGGTCGCGCTCGCTACGCTCCGCCTGGATGCCGAGGAACACACTCAGGCCGATCAGACCGATCATGAGCACCGGCATCGCGATCGTCGCGATGATGAAGCCCTTGGTTCTGACCCGCTCGACGTACTCGCGCCGCAGGACTACCCAGACCTGTCTCATCGCGCACCTCCCGCCACCCCAAGCGCCGGTTCCGGGTCCGGTTGTCCCGCATGCCTCACGAAGATCTCGTGCAGACTGGGCTCCAGCAGTTCGAAGCGGCGCAACATCACCCGTTCGGCCACTGCGGCCGCCAGAAGCCGGTCGGGCTCGACCCCGAGATCCGCACCGATGTGATACGTGTCGTCCACCTTCTTCGGGTTGGTGATGCCCTGCCGGACCAGCCAACCGTCGTCGCCCTCGAACTCGATGGCGATGGCACCCGTTCGTTCGCGTCGCTTCAACTGCTTGAGGTTGCCATCGAGCACCTTGCAGGACCGGGAGATGAGACAAACCCTTTCGCAGAGGCGCTCCGCCTGGTCCATGAGGTGCGTTGAGAAGAGGATGGTGGTGCCCTGCTCGTGCTGTTCCCGGACGATGGACTCCAGCACGTCCTGATTGATGGGGTCCAGGCCGCTGAAGGGTTCGTCGAGGATCAGAAGGTCCGGATCGTGCAGGACGGTGCCGATGAACTGCACCTTCTGCTGCATGCCCTTCGAGAGTTGCTGCACCTTCTTGTTCGCCCACTCCTCGAGGCCCAGCCGCTCCAGCCACTCCATGGCGCGCCGGCGCACGATCTGACGGGTCATGCCACGCAATTCACCGAGGAAGACGAGCTGCTCGAGCACCTTCATCTTCTCGTAGACCCCGCGTTCCTCGGGGAGGTACCCCACCCGATTCCGCCGCGTGAAGTCCGGGAATCCGCCGAGCAGTTCGACGGTGCCCCGGTCGGGGAGGAGGATGGCCATGATCATCCGGATCGTGGTCGTCTTGCCCGATCCGTTGGGCCCGAGGAGGCCGAGGATTGTCCCACGGGGGATGTCGAGGTCGAAATCCGAAACCGCCGTGTGTGCGCCGAAGCGCTTGGTGATGCCCGAAAGGCGAACCGCGTAATCCGTCACGAGACTGTACCCGAGTGGAAGTGGAGGACTGTTGCGCGCTGCTGCGCGTCGCGTGCATGCCTGAGCGTGGCGTGCATGCCGTCCGGTCACCGGACCCGCCGGCACGCGAACCATTCGTCAGGATGCCAACACAGGGTACGCCAAGCCTGTCGGAAGCCTTCAATTGGACTGCAGTTACCGCCCTGATTGCGGCCATCGCCGTGACGCCGATCCGGGATGACGTCACGCGGCCGGACCTCCAGGGGAGATTTTGGTTATTCTAAGAGTGCGCTACCAGTACACGAAGGAGTTCGAGTGGCTATCTACCGTACCATTTTCTACGGCGACATTACAGTGGGCACGGGGGGCAGAATGACGATCCCCCTGTCGATGCGGGACCGATGCGGCATCCAGGAGGGGGACACCTTGACGGTCCGGGTGGAGGAGAATCCGAAGGGGATTCGCCAACTGGTCATGTGGAGAAGGGTTACCGACCCGGAGGACTGACCGCAATCAACCGGATCACGCCGGGGCACGGACCCCGGGTGGCCGGTCACCGCAGTTCGGCCCAGCGAACGAGTTCCAGGAGCGGACGGCTTCCGTCGTGGAGCCAGTCCGGATCGGGGAAGGGGACCTGATCGAGCGGCACGATCCTCGTCGCCCCAATGGCAGCGAGCGCCTCACCGAACTCGTGGCGGCGAGAGCCCATGCCGGCCAGCCCCACGGTCTGCAGGACACGGGCAAGGGGCGTCAGGACCTCGACGCACCCGGCCAGGTCCGGGACCGGTACGACCCAGGCGGTGCGGCCGCCCACCGGCTCGAAGAGCTCGGGCGGCGCGAGGGCGACGGTCCAGGCTCCCGCGTCGCCGGTCCACAGCCGGACGTCGTCTGAAGCCGCGCGTTGCAGCGCAAGCCGCCCCCGCAACTGGTGCCGGGCGGACCAGTCGCCGGCAGCTGAAGCCGCCGGAGGCAGCGTGTTCGCCAGCGCCTGCAAACGGGCCGCGAAGCGGGCGGACCAGTCGCGAGCATCGCCGTGGCTGCCGAGAACCAGGATCAGGTGGGTGCTGACACACCCCTTCTGGTCGAACAGCGCGACGGCCTGGGCCGCTTGACCATCGGCATCGGGAGCCGCGCAGGGATCGACGATCGCGACGCCGAGGCGGTGGGGATGCTCGATCACCCGGGTGGCAGCGGGGGTTCTGGCGCGGATAGACTCGATCGCGTTGTCGCCGCCGTATACGACGACCTGGCCGGCTCGTGTGAGGACCTCCCGCTCCCATGCCTCCCAGTCCGGGTCGCCGCCGGGCCAGTACTGAACCGCCAACGCACCGCGCAGCCGGTCGTCGGCGCGTCCCAGTTCCCGGGCGAACAGGGTGGTCAGGGCGATGTCCCCCGCGCCGGGCTTGGCCAGCACCGGCGACTTGACCAGCAGGGCCCGAATGATGGATGTAACCGTCACTCCGGGCACGGACCCCGCTCCGACGTGCACCGTGACGCCCGGCGCGGCCGCCCGGATCTCCCTGCCGGAATCTGCGACGAACCCGTCCAGCACCGCGGGATCGGCGAATTCGGAGCGCAGCAGGCGATCCAGCGCCTCGGTGGTCCAGGAGTCGGCCATGCCGTGGACCACCACCCGCGCCATGGCCGGTGTGAGGCCCGCGTTGCCCGCCACTTCGGCCACGGTGCGGTCGTCGAGCCGTTGGGCCAGGCGCTCCCCGGCGGCGCCGAGGACATTCACAAGGTCGTTGGCGCACATGGCCGCAAGACGCTCTCGCGACTCGGCCAGGCACGACATCACCGTACTAGCTAAGTGATGGTCGGACTTGGGGTAACGAATGTTCGTCCCACCAGCCGTGCCCGTTTGGAACGCGTCCGGGCCGGCAAGACCTGGAGGCCAGACCCAGCCGTCGGCCGGGATGCCGCTGCTCATCGGCCCACCGCGCGCAGGAACGACTCGGCCATGAGCGAGCAGCCCCGGAGGCTGGCGCCCGGGGCGCGCCCGGCCAGCTCGACGCTGCCGTCCGCGCTCGTGCAGCCGACGTCCTCGGTGAGGATGTGGCAGACGGAGCCCGCGTTCGCGAGATCGAAGTGGGCCAGCAGCCCGGGCCTACCCGGCGGCAGTGGCAAGAGGGTGGCCGGGTCGAGCGCGCGCGTGCGCACCCAGGGAGGGAACCGGTGGCGACGCACGACCGCCGCGCCGGGGCCCGCCACGTCACGTTCGGCCACGCCGGGGCCCGCCACGTCACGTTCGGCCACGCCGGGGCCCGCCACGCTGTCGTACGCCTGCGACAGGAGTTCCGTCATTCCGTACTCGTTGACGATGCCGGACGCGGGAACGGACAGGACCCGTTCGACCCTCGCGTAGAGCGTGTCGCGGTCCACTTCGGCGATCCTCCCCTTGAAACCGCCGGTCTCCATGATGCGGGAGCCGGGGGGCAGGGGCAGTCGCCGCGAGGCCAGCGCGTCCAGGAGATGGACGAGGGAGAAGGCCGTCGTCAGGAGCAGGACGGGATCCGGACCGCGGGCGGCGCTTCGCACCGAATCGATGTCGACTCCGGTCACGGGATCGAAGGCCCACACCGCGCCGGTGATCTCCGGCTCGTCCGCGATAAACCCCGCCATGCGGGCGAGCGACGAATCGGTCGCGACCGCGGGATTCGGGATCAGCGACACCACCCGGATCCGGTCGACGCCCTTCAGCAGGTGCCTTCTGTAGTTGCCGCGCGCGGCCGAGCGATAGAGGTCCAGGCTGGGTACATGGTGCTCGCCCCGCCCGCCCCGCCCGCCCCGGCTGCCCCGGCTGCCCCGGCCACCGCGGCCGCCGCTGGTCCCGCTCGTCCGGAACACCGCTTCCGCCGTGCCGCTGGTGATCGGTACGTCCCGGAATGCCATCACCGGGAGGGGTGGAACCTCGTGCCAGAAGGCGACGGCACCAGGGGCGGCGCCAGGGGCAGCGCCACCGGTGGGCGCCGTGTCCCAGAAGCGCCGCAGTATGGGATTCGACGCCCGCTGGATCGCGTGAATGCGCAGCGCCAGGCGGTTGAAAGCACGGTCGTCTGCCAGCTCGGCGGCGCTGGTTATCCCTGCGAGCCCGCCGGCACCTCGACGGCCGGTGTCCTCACGGCCCCACCCACCGAACAGGGCGGCGAGTTCCCGCAGTAACTGCGCCATGGACGCGGTCGCGGTTGAACCGGAATGACCCGTCATGTCTGTCATATCCCGTCATTTCCCGCGCATTGTACCCTACCCGGCCCGACCCAGTCCACGAACCGCGCGGCCTCCCAGGTCCCCGGTCTGCTCCCCGTCGCGGATCGTGTGCACCCCCGAGACGACGACGTGCGCGATGCCTTCGGGGTACTGGTGCGGCTCGTCGAAGGTCGCGCGATCTCGCACGGTGTCGGGATCGAAGACGACGACATCGGCCACGGCGCCCTCTCTCAGCACGCCGCGGTCGCGGAACCCCAGCTTTCGCGCGGGCAGGCCCGACATCTTGTGCACGGCGCTCTCCAGGCTCAGGGCGCCCTGCTCGCGCACGTAATGGCCAAGCACCCTGGGGAAGCTGCCGTAGCCGCGCGGGTGCGGCGACGAGCGCGAGAGCGGGCCGTAGGGCGCAAAAGCACCGCCATCGGAACACACCATGCCGAGCGGGTGGGACAGCATGCGCGCCGTATTCTCTTCGGACATGCCGAATCCGATCATGCCCACGCTGCCGCCCGCGCCCCGCAGCAGTCTCACGGTGAGGTCGTAGGGATCCTCGCCGAGCTCGGCCGCCAGCTCGCCGAGCCGCCGCCCCCGCGCGGCCGCGTTGGCGCCGCCGATCCGGGTGATCTGCACGGCGTCCCAGGAGCCCAGCAGCGAGATCTTGTCCCTGCAGGCGCGTTCAAGCGCCGGGCCTTCATCCGGGTCGGCGAGCCGCGCCAGGAATCGTGCCGTGCCGCCGGCCCGCGCCGAGGCGGGGAAGAGGTTCGACAGGCCCGTGGCGTAGGCGACGTAGGGGTAACGGTCGAAGTGCACGTCCACGCCCGCCGCGCGCGCGGCCTCGATTGCCGCGAGAGCCGCGTCGGCCTTCCAGTGATTGCGCTCTCCCTGCGCCTTGAGGTGCGATACCTGAACCGCGACCCCGGCCACGCGTCCTACGTGCACGGCCTCTTCGAGCGCGCCCAGCAGGCGGTCGTCCTCGTTGCGCATGTGCGAGGCGTATGGATAGATCGTGCCGCGAAGTTCGCCTGCGAGCGCCACCAGCTCGTCCCGGCCGGCGAAGCTGCCGGGGGTGTATTCCAGCCCGGTGGACAGCCCCACGGCGCCACCCGACAGCCCTTCCCGCACGAGCGCGCGCATGCGCTCGATCTCGACCGGGGTCGCCGGACGGTCCGCGCTGCCCACGACGAGGCCGCGGATCGTGCCGTGCCCGACCATCGACGCCACGCTCACGGCCGGGCGCACGCGGTCCATCCGGTCCAGGAACCCGCCGACATCGCGGAAGTCGATGTCCACGTCGAAATCGCGCCGGTAGCGGTCGCGCGTGGACTCGAACGCGCCGTCGCTCCAGGGCCCGATCGACGAGCCGTCCTGGCCGACCACCTCCAGCGTGACGCCCTGCCGAATCCGGCTTTCGGCGCGAGGATTGACCAGGAGGGACAGATCCGCGTGGGAGTGGATGTCGATGAAGCCGGGCGCGACCGCCATTCCCCGGGCGTCGATCTCGACCGCGCCCGTCTCGGCCACCTCGCCGACGGCCGTGATGCGGTCGCCATCGATGGCGATGTCCCCGGTGCGCGGCGGGCCTCCCGTGCCGTCGTAGAGGGTGCCGTGGCGGATCACCAGCGTCTGGCGGCTGCGGGTGGCCGCGACCCAGGGCGCGGCAGGCCGCCCGAGGCCTGCCAGCCCCGCCAGCCCGATCGCACCACCCGCCAGGAATTCGCGTCGCTTCACGTCCCGTCGCTCCTCATGGTCGCTCTTCCTCCAACCCCCAACCTGCCCGGCGTGATCCCGCCCGACCGCAGAATCTTGAGCTGCTGCCGCGCCTGCTCGCGCTTCACCATTTCGACGACGGAAGCGAGGTGGTCTTCCATTTCCGCGTAGTCGTCGCCCGGAAAGCCGTCGGCTTCGGACTGCTCGAGGGCCTCGCGGAGCCCGCGGATCTCCCGCCGGGCCTTTTCGAGGGCCCGTTGGAGTCGGTTCAGTGCTCGGCGGATGTCGGCGTCGGGTGTCTTCATGGCATGCAGGGTTGCGCGGACGGATCGAGCACCGCCACGCCCGTGGGCTCGAAATGTCGCACATCGCGGGTGACGACCGTCAACCCGTGCTCCAGTGCAGTCGCGGCGATGAGCAGATCGGCGCTGTCGTGCCGGTGCCCCCCGGTCAGGAGGCCCCAGCGGCGGGCGACCGACGTGTCGATGGGCAGGACGCGATCGGCATACAGGCGGACGAAGTTGTCCAGCCACGCGCCCAGCCGGTCGGCGAACCCGGGATCGCGCGTGCGCTCCCTGGCGATGCCGCGCTCGATCTCGCCTACGGTCACGACGCTCAGGTAGAGGTCGGCGGCGCGCTGAGCCGAAACCCATGCCACGATATCGGGATTGCGGCCGGGTCGGCGGAGCGCCGAAAGGACATCGGTATCGATCAGGTACATGCGGATTGCCCGTGGGCGCGGGACGAGGCCGATCGTCCGGCCCGGACGCATCGCCGCTCGAATGCCTGGGGGATTCTGTCCACGGCAGTTACAGGTCCACCGGCCGGGGCCTCGCGGTCAGCCGCCGCAACCCGGGGCCGCCCTGCGGGATGGCCAGCAGCAGATCCTGGAGCGAAGGCGCGTTGGCGTCCTCCAGGCGCTGCAGGCGCTCGTAGTCGGCAGTCGCCAGCACGACGACCGCGGGCTTTCCGTGACGGGTCACGCGCTGCGGATACCCGGCCATGGCCTCGCGGACGACGGCGCTGAAGCGGTTCTTGGCATCCTGGAGCTTCCAGTCGGTCATGGGTGGGGCTCCATTTTATGGACAGATTATCAGGCTAGATGAATTTACTGGCCAGATTGATCCTGTCAAGTGGAGGCACACGAGCCACACGAGTCTGGACGCGGGGACAGCGTGAGAGTACCTCTTTACTAGCCTGTCGTGCGCCCTCCACGGGTTGCCGCCGCGGGCTGCTCGAGCCGCAGTAACCAGGAGCAGTAACCAGGACGATGGAGGAATGACCCGTTGAACGCATCAAGGTACATCCGGGGTTGCATGGTGGCCGCCGTGGCCGTCGTGGCCGCCTCCGCCGTCGCTCTCGCCCTGCCCGCCCCGGCCGCTGCGCAGGAGATCTACGACATCGTGCTGGCGGGCGGACGCGTGATGGACCCGGAGACGGGCCTGGACGCGGTTCGAAACGTGGGCATCAACGGCTCCACGATCGCGGCCGTCTCGGAAGAGGCGCTCGACGGCGAGGTGGTGGTGGACGTCACCGGCCTGGTGGTATCGCCCGGGTTCATCGATCTCCACGCGCACGGCCAGACCAACCGCGCGAACGAGTTCCAGGCCCGGGACGGCGTCACGACGGCGCTTGAGCTGGAGAGCGGGGTGGGCAAGCCCGCGGCCTTCCTCGCCGAACGCGGCAAGGGGGCGATCCTGAACTTCGGCGCCACGGTGTCGCACATGACCGTGCGCACGCTGGCGATGCCGGACAAGCGTGAAGATGTGCATCGGGCACTCATGGCGGTCGAGGACAACGCGGGGATCGCGCTGCGGGGGCTGGAATGGATCGCTTCGGCAGCCCGATACGACCCGGTCCTGCCCGACGACTACCCGGCGCTCCACGACGCCCTCGCCCAGGGACTCGCCGAAGGAGCACTCGGGATCGGGATGGCCCACCAGTACTACCCGGGCGCGTCGCTGGAGGAGATCCTGGAGGTCTTCCGGTTCGCGTCGGAGACGAATACCACGATCTACACCCACGTGCGCGACATGGCGATCAGCGCGATTCAGGAAGTCATCGCCAACGCGGTGGCGACGGGCGCATCCCTGCACATCGTCCACATGAACAGCTCCAGCCTCTGGAACGTGACGCCGGTGCTGCAGCTGATCGGGGGCGCACAGAGCCGGGGCTTCGACATCACGACCGAGGCCTACCCCTACACCGGGGCCTCCACCGGCCTCCAGTCCGCAATCTTCGACCCCGGCTGGCAGGACAAGCTGCGGATCGGCTACGGGGACCTGCAGTGGCAGGACACCGGTGAGCGGCTGACCGAGGAGACGTTCAACGGCTATCGGGCGAGCGGCGGCACGGTCATCATCCACATGATGAGGGAGGAGTGGATCCGTGAAGCGCTGGCCACCGACTTCGTGATGGTCGCGTCCGACGGGATGCCCTACGCGCCCGGCGCGCACCCCCGCAGCGCAGGCACCTTCTCGCGTTTCCTGGGCCGCTACGTGCGTGACGAGGGGCTGATGCCGCTAATGGAGGGCCTCGCCAGGATCACGATCATGCCGGCGAAGCGGCTGGAAGGGATGACAGATCAGGCGTCCATGATGGGACGTTTGCAGGCGGGCGCGACGGCGGACATCACCGTGTTCGACCCGCAGACCATCATCGACACCGCGACCTTCGAGGAGGATCTGTCCTACTCGGAGGGCGTCGCCCACGTGCTCGTGAACGGGGAGTTCGTCGTGCGCGACGGGGAGAATGTTCCGGATGCGATGCCGGGGACGGCGATCGTCGGAAGAGGGGCGGGCGAATGAGCACCCCGCGACCGAACCGGCGGCGCGGCGCCGTGCACCCGCTGCTTCTTGCGGCTGCGCTGGCCGTCGGGACCGCGGCAGGGGCAGCGCCGCTGGCGGGCCAGGATTACGACGTGATTATCCGTGGCGGGCGGGTGCTCGACGGGACCGGCAACGACTGGTTCACCGCCGACATCGCCATCGACGGCGACGAGATCGTGCGGATCGGCCGCATGCCGAACGCCACGGCCGCGCGCGAGATCGACGCCACCGGCATGTACGTCTCGCCCGGGTTCATCGACCTGCATTCGCACAGCGATCAGGCGATGACGTCGGACCATCTTGAGGCGCGCCGGGCCAAGAGCCTCAACAGCCAGGGGCTGACGACGGTGATCGGGGGGCCGGACGGGCGCAACGCAAGGTGGCCGCTGTCGGCGGAGATCGAGGCGCTTCGGGATCGGGGCCACGCCATGAATTTCGTGCCGATGGTGGGTCACAGTACCGTTCGCAATGCGGTGATGGGGAATGACTACGAACGCCCCGCCACGGCTCGCGAGGTCGCGCGCATGCAGGAACTGGTGCGGCAGGGGATGGAGGCCGGCGCGTGGGGGCTCGGGGCGGGGATCGAGTACAGGCCCGCGCGCTTCAGCACCCCCGACGAGGTGATCGCGCTGGCGTCCGAGGTGGCGCCGTACGACGGGTTCTACGTGGCGCACCAGCGCAGCGAGGCCACGATGCCGCTATGGCAGCTCCCCAGCAACGTGGACGACTGGCCGGTCGACGGGCTGCAGGGCCTCCGGGAGACGATCAACATCGCGCGCGAGACGGGGATTCGCGTGGTGGCGAGCCATCACAAGGCGCGCGGGCGCTCCAGCTTCGGCCGCTCGGGCCACGACACGCTGGTGGTGAACGCGGCCCGGGACGAGGGGCTCGAGATCTACCTGGACGTCTACCCGTACGAGACCTTCGGGGGCGGTGCGCGTCCGATGATCCCGCGGTGGAGCCTGGTGGCCGACAGCGTGGACACGAGCGGCGGCCGCGACAGCCCCGCGTACTATGCGGTGGGGATCTTCAGCGACGCGCAGGCGCACCTGGCGCGGCGGTGGGACGATCCCGAGACCCGTACGCGCATCGCGCGGGACATCGCGTGGATCGTGGACCACAACGGCGGCGAGGACCGGGTGGTGGTGGTGGACTATCCCGACGCCGCGTTCGTGGGGAAGACGCTCACCGAGCTGGCCGGGGAGATGGGCGTGACCTTCCAGGAGGTCGTGGTCCACATGGCCCTCAACGGGTACCCGGACGTGATCGGTGGGGCCTGGACCCGGGGATACGGCATTCATGATGTCGACGTCATCAACTACTACAAACAGGAGTACACGGCGACGGCCTCGGACGCCGGTGTGAGCGGGGTCGCGGGCGTGCCGCAGTTCGCATCGCGGCCCGGTGCGCATCCGCGGCATTTCGGCGCCTTCACGCGCAAGATCGCGCACTACGTGAAGGATCTGCAGGCGATTTCGCTGCCCTTCGCCGTCCGTTCGATGACCGGACTGCCGGCGCGGATCATCGGACTGCCGGACCGCGGCCTGCTGCGCGAGGGGTACAAGGCGGACATCGTGATCTTCGACTACGGGCGGCTGCGGGACCGCGCGACCGTGCTGGAGCCCGACCTGTACAGCGAGGGCGTGGACTACGTGATGGTCAACGGCGTGCTGACGATCGACAATGGCGAGTTCACGGACGCGCTGCCCGGCGAGGTGGTGCTGCGGGGCAGCCGGCCGGTCAGCTGAAGCCGGGGCGGGCGAAGTGAGTTCGGGGCCGGAGGCCGATCCGCTTGACCTCGTCATTGTCGGGGCCGGGCCGTGTGGGCTGGCTGCGGCGGTGGCGGCCAAGGAGAGTGGGCTGCGCCATGTCGTGCTCGACCGCGGGTGCATTACCGAGTCGCTGACGCACTACCCCTACTACATGACGTTCTTCTCCACGGCCGAGCGACTGGAGATCGGGGGCGTGCCGTTCACGATCCCGGACCCCAAGCCGACGCGGCGAGAGGCGCTGGCGTACTATCGGCAAGTGGTCGCGCACCATGGATTGAGGGTGCGGCAGTATGAGGAGGTGACGGAGGTTGTGCGCCGGGATGGGGACGAGTCGGAGCGCTCTGGGTTCGTCGTGCGCACGCGCGGCCGCGACGGGCGGGAGGGCGCGCTGTTTGCGCGGGCCGTGGTCATCGCCACCGGTGGCTTCGGCGAGCCCAACCGCCTCGAACTGGAAGGCGGCGATCCGGAGGGGCGCGTCATCCACTACTACAAGGATCCCTATCCCTTCTTCGACCAGGACGTGACGGTCGTCGGGGGCGGCAATTCGGCGGTGGAAGTCGCGCTGGAGCTGTACCGAAACGGGGTGCGGGTGCGGATGGTGCACTTCCTGGACGTCTTCGACCGGGGCGTGAAGCCGTGGGTCCGGCCCGACATCGAGAACCGGATCGCGAGCGGCGAGATCCCGATGCACTGGGGTTCGCGGGTGGCGCGGCTGGGGCCGGGGACGGCCATGATCGTGCGCAAGGGCGGCGGCGAGGCCACGGAGGTCGCGAACGACTGGGTGCTGGCCATGACCGGGTGGCGTCCGAACCGGACTCTGCTGCACGGCCTCGGTGTGGAGACCGATCCCGAGACCGGCATCCCGGAGCACGACCCGGCCACCATGGAGACGAATGTTCCGGGCGTGTACATCGCCGGGGTGATCGCGGCGGGCTTCAACGCGAACAAGATCTTCATCGAGAACGGGCGGGAACACGGTGGGCTGATCGCGGGGCATCTGGCGGGGCTGGGGCTCGATCTTGCCGGGGGCTTTCCCGGGCCGGAGGACTTGTCCACGAATCCCGAATACATGCGCGGATTCGGTCATTGACACGGCGGGACATCTCAGTGGGACTCGCTGGTGGTCGCGCTTGCCGAAGAGCTTGACGTGGAACTGCGGGTCGGGTTGCACCCCCCCCCACGCCTGGCATTAGAGGTGGCCGACGCCACCGCAGCCCCCCGGGTCCCGGGACAGTCCGTTGATGGACCCCCGGGGGGCCGCGGCGGGCGACCTACCTCAGCGGAACCTCCAGGCCGATCCTAAGCACGCGGTGGCCGGACAGGATGACGCCTCCGGTGCAGCAGTTGCGGTCGGGCACGAGGCCATACACGAATGCCACCTCCGCGCCGACGGGATAGTCGCGTCCCCGCACGCTCAGGCCGACCAACGCGCCAACGTCCGGATAGTCATTGTAGCTGAAGGCGGGGCCCGCCGTGAGAGTGATGTCACCGAGCCGGCGCTTATAGAGCACGGGTACTTCGATCGAATGCACCCGGTAGCTCCCGCTCCCCCTCTGGACATAGAGGGCGCCGAGGTGAAAGTGGTCGCGCACGTCGAATGACAAGCCGCCGTAGAAGCCTCTTATCGTGTCCTCCCACACGGGGTCGTGAAGGGACGCGAGGGCGAGGCCGAAATGAACCCTTCCACTCTGTGCGGCTGCCGGTACGGCTGCCAGGGCCATCATGAGAACCGCCAGTAGTGTGCGCATTGTCACCCCACGTTCTGAATCCATGTCTTGCGGATGTCGTCTGCATTCCATCCCGACGGCCGTGTAGAACTCGGGTTCCGCGGCGCGTTCAGGCCGGGAAACCGGATTCGGTGGACCATGGTATCGACCCGGTTCTCCAGGCACCATACGAAGTCGGCGGTGTCGTTGCGCTTGCCGTCAGAGTTGCGGCACGTCTTGAACAATGGCAGCGGCCGGAACACGCGCGACCGATCGCGGGTAGTCTGGACATGGTGAGAATGCCCCGTGTCGCAACCGTCCTGTGCCTCCTGGCAATCCTCCCGGCGTGTGAAGACGCACCCGTCGGCAACGTCACGGGCGCCCCGATCGAGCTGGGCGAAACGGCCATTGAGATACTCGGGAGCTCCGACTCCCTGGTCGTTGCCCGGGACCTCGAGATTGCGGACGACGGATCCGTCTGGGTGCTGAACTCGGCCGAGCCCCTTTTCGTGGGATTCGGACCGGATGGCGAGCCGCTTGGCTCTCATGGACAATCAGGCAGAGGACCCCGCGACTTCCCCATGCCCGCAGGATTCGTTGCGGGGGGATGGCGGGGGGACGTCTGGGCCCTCGACCTCGTGCGTCACGCGATGGTCCGGATCTCGCACCCAGACGCCGACTGGGAGGAGATTTCGTTGCAGTCGGCTTCCCTCCTTCCCGGCACCGTGCGGGGCGGCAGGAGCATGCTGGGCGGCTCGGTGCGAACCGCGAGACTCGGCCGTGAGGTCATCGTGCCCCGCACGAGCGCGACGCTGGAGGGCGGCGTCCTGAACTACCGGTTCGCGGTCATGCGGCCCGACTTCGTCGCCTTTGATCCGGAAACCCGCGAGAGCCGAAGCCTCGTGGCGCTCGCCGACGTGCTGGAGGACCCTTCGAGCACCTTCGATCCCATCGAGGGGGGGTTCGGTTTCCCGCTGTGGTATCGGCTGTGGGCTTCCTGTGGCGATAGCGTTGTGAGGGTTTACGATCGGGTGACGAATCAACTCCGTGGTTTCGACGGGTCGGGTGCCGAATTGCCACCTATCATCCTGCCGCCGGTGCCCTTCAACGAAGTCACGGCTCGGCAGTTCGCGGGAGCGGTCTTCGCGATCCGGCAAGCCGAGCTGACGGGAGACGTGTGGAGCCGGCTCAGCCCGGAGGACAGCGTCCGGGTGATGAACCAGATGGTCCGGTCGGTCAACGGAAGGCCGAGTGAGCTCGCCAGCTACCTGCCTCGCTACGTGGACTTCCGCTGCGGCGCGGACGGGACGATGTGGCTGAATCCGGTCGATCTGGATGCCGGGGGCCTCAAGGGGGCTACGACGTGGCTACGAATCGCGTCCGACGGGAACATCCGCGAGGTGCGTCTGCCCGAGCGGTTCGATGCCTTCCGCTTCTCGGAATCGCGCGTCTGGGGCGTGTACAGGGACGAATTGGACGTGCCCTCGGTCGCGTCGATCCGGCTGCCCATCAACTGATCGTGCGACGCCAGTTCGTAATGATCTTCGGGGCATCCTCCAGGAGTTCATTGAGGTCTGCGATCACGCCGTTCACGATGCCGGACAGCTCCTGCGCCCGCTGAGCGGCCCCGGCCTCGATCTCCGTGAGCACCTCCATTTGCCCGACGGTCGGGCGCGCCTGCGGGCCCGACACCGCGCGGGAGATGTTCCGAAGCTGCTCGATCAGACGCGGCCAGTCGCGGTAGCTCATCGAACCCGGCGGACGGCGAACCTCGCTGGACACGGCCGTTAACTGCCCCTGCGCGTCCCCTGCCACGGCCTTCACCTGCTCCTCGTTGGCCAGGTCCTTGCCTTCGATGGACTCGAGAAGCCCGTCGATCTGGCCATCCAGGTCGAGGATCGTGCCCATCATCTGGTTGAGCTGCGTCTCGAGGTCACGCGCACGCATGGCCGCGGCGAAGCGATCCGCGTACACGGCCTGCGACGCCGCCACGTTCGGATCGCCGCGGAGCTGAAAGTCCTTCGACAGCTCCCGGTCACCCAGATCGACCGTCGCCGTGTACGTGCCTGGCACGGCGGGCGGACCCGTAGAACCGAAGAAGAAGAAAAAGAACCCGCCGCCCGGTGGACCCTCTCCCGGGATCGGCTCCGCGCCGGTCCAGCGGAGGTCCCAGATCGCGCGGTTCACTCCCGGCTTGACGTCGCGGTGCTGGAATTCGCGCACGAGCACGCCGTCGCTGTCGGTGATGCGCACGTCGACGGAGTTGCCCGCGGCCTCGGCAGCATCCTCCGAGAGATGGAAGTGGATCCAGGCGCCGGGATCGGGGTTCTCGCCGGCGAAGCGGCTCTGGCCGAAGTTGCTGGTGCGGCCCCACATCTCCCACTCGGTCGCCATGCGGATGTCGAAGAGATGGGCGTCCTGGCCCATCGCCTCGGTCAGCTCGACCATGGGCTGGATGTCGTCCAGGATGAAGGCGCCGCGGCCGTGGGTTCCGATGACGAGGTCGTTGTACTGGCGCTGGATCTTCACCCCCCGAACCGACACGCGCGGAAGGTTGCCGCGGATGTCCACCCACGTGTCGCCACGGTCCCACGAGGCGAAGATGCCCCGCTCCATGCCGACGAACAGCAGGTTGGGGTTCGCGGGGTGCTGCCGGACGACCTTGACGTAGTCGTCCTGCGGGAGCCCGGCGGAGATGTCGCGCCACGACTGTCCGTAGTCGCGCGTCTCGTACAGGTGCGGGGTGAAGTCGTCGAGGCGGTGGTTGTCGACGGCCATGTACGCGGCCCCGGCATCCGTGGGCGACGCCTCGATGTTGCCGATCCAGGTCTCGGCCGGCAGGCCCGGCACGCGGTCGCGCACGTTCGTCCACGTCGCGCCGTCGTCGCGGGTGATCTGCACGTTGCCGTCGTCCGTGCCGACCCAGATCACGCCCGGCTCGAACTCGTCCTCCGCGATGGTGAGGATCGTGGTGTGGAACTCGGCCGCGGTGTTGTCCAGGTAGATCTCGCCGCCGGAGTCGAGCTGCTTCTCCGGGTCGTCCGTGGTGAGGTCGGGGCTGATCACGTCCCACGAGTGGCCGTAGTCGTTGCTGCGGAAGACCACGTTGCCGCCCCAGTACACGGTGCCCGGGTCGTGCGGCGAGATGACGATCGGCGCGTCCCAGTTGAAGCGGTACCGCGCCTGGAACATGCCCTGCCCCTGTGAACCGATCATGAGCGGCCACGGCTCGATCGAGCGCATCTGCCCGGAGTTGATGTCCGTAATACGGAAGTAACCGCCCTGGGCGTTCGAGTAGATCAGGTTCGGCTGACCCGGTACGGGCACGGTGTAGAAGCCGTCGCCGCCGGACACCGTGTAGAAGTACCCGGGCAGAATGCCGCGGCGATCGTTGAGCCGGCTCGGGCCGCACCAGTTGCCGTTGTCCTGCAGCCCGCCGCACACATAGTAGGGGTCGCGGTCGTCGACGAAGATGTGGTAGTACTGCGCGAGGCTGAAGTTGCGGAAGATGTGGAAGTTGGCGCCGCCGTCGTACGACACCTGCATGCCGCCGTCCGAGCCGGAGAGCACGCGCTCGCCGTCGGTCGGATCGATCCAGTACGCCTGGTGGTCTCCGTGCACGTCGTTGGCGATGCGCTCGAAGGTGCGGCCCCCGTCGGTCGATTTTGCCAGCGCGCCCGAGAGCGTGTAGAGCGTCTCGTGGTCGGACGGGTCGATGTAGACGTCGGAGTAGTAGAAGGGTCGGAAGTTGATCAGATTCTTGTTGTCGTTGACCATCGTCCACGTCTCGCCGTAGTCGTCGGACATGAAGAGCGTGCCGGCGGTGGGATACTCGGTGATCAGGTAGACGATGTTGGGGCGCGACTGGGCCACGCTGACGCCGATGCGGGCCATGGGCTCATCCGGCGTGGTCGTGATCTTCTTCCAGGAGACGCCGCCGTCGCGCGAGACGTAGAGCGCCGTCTCCCTGCCCCCGTCGTCGAAGCGCCACGGCTTGCGGCGGAAGGTCCACATGCCCGCGTAGACGTTCCGGGGGTTGGTCAGGTCGATGTCCATGTCCGAGCAGCCCGTGTCCTCGTCGATGAAGAGCACGTGGTCCCATGACTGCCCGCCGTCGGTGGTGCGGAAGACGCCACGCTCCCGGTTGGGGCCCCATTCGTGGCCCATGGCGCAGACCAGCGCGACGTCGGGGTCGCGCGGATCGACGACGATGCGCTTGATTCGCTCGCTGTCGTCGAGGCCGAGGTGGGTCCAGGTGGCACCGCCGTCGGTCGAACGGTACACCCCGTCGCCATACGAGACCGAGTTGCGCGGGTCCGCCTCTCCGGCACCGAGCCAGAGGACGTTGTGGTCCGAGGGGGCGAGCGTCAGGGCCCCGACCGAGTAGGTGTTCTCGTCGTCCCACTGGTGCTCGAAGGTCACGCCGCCGTTGGTGGTCTTCCAGACGCCCCCGTTGGCAGCCCCCACCCAGAAGGTCCGCGGATCGCCCGGCACTCCGATGATCGCGGATACGCGGCCGCCCATGTTCACCGGACCGATGTGCCGCCACTCGATGTCGCCGAGGGCGGCCGAGATGGTTTCGGCGTCCTGGGCGTGGGCCGGAGGGGCGGCGAGCGGGGCAAGGGTGAGCGGGGCGACGAGCGCGAGGGCGAGGGTGCGCGGGAACGCGCTGCGGGACGACTTCATCTTCATGTTTGGTTCTCCGGGGGTGGCTTCCAATGCCTGTCGATAAGCAGTGAGTGGCCCACCACTAATACAAGGGACCTCGTCGCGGCAAAAGCTCGGCTCGCCAAGCCACGGGGTCAGCTTGGCAGGCCACGCTCGATGTGTAATCTTTACACACTTGCCGAGACACCTGGAGGTGAACGACATGGCTCGACGGGTCAACATCATGATGGACGATGACTCCTGGCGCATTATCGGGAGGCTGCCGCGCGGTACTCGCAGCCGGGCCGTCAACGCCGCCATCCGGGAGTGGGCGGGTGTCTCCATGAGGCGGGAAGCCTCTGCCCGGATGGACGCATTGCGCGCGCGCTTGCCGGCGGTTGACACGTGCCAGATCGTCCAATGGATTCGGGAGGAGCGGGAACGGCGGCCGTGATCGTAACGCCCGACGCATCGGTTCTTCTCAAGTGGGTTCTGCCGGGCGACGACGAGCAGGACACGGACGCGGCGCTCGCCCTGCGTGACGAAGCGGTGAGCGGGAAGCTTGAGCTGGTCGTTCCCCAGCTCTGGATCTACGAGGTGGGAAACACGCTGGCGAGACGGTTCCCCGATGACGCCGACGAACTTCTCGCATCGCTGGTCGACTTCGGCCTGACCGAGGCCCGACTGGACGCCGACTGGAGAACGCGGGCGGTGTCCTTGTCCGTGAGGTACGGCGTCGCGTTCTACGACGCGGGGTACCATGCCGTGGCGCTCGAGCTGGATGGTGTGTTCGTCACCGCCGACGAACGATACGTGCGCCGCGCGGCGGGCGCCGGCAGCATCTCAACGTTGCGGGCCTGGCGAACGGATTCCTCCTAGCGCACACCCCCGGGCTCGTCCTCCACGAACCCCCGGTATCCCAGCCACAGGCCATAGACCCTCTGACCTCGCCGAAGGTTCAGAACCGGACACACTATGTGCTAGAAAACCGGACAGATAAAGTGCTCTCAACAAACCGCCGTAACGTGGTTGACTAAGGTCCCTGGTCCTCCTAGGGTTCAGCCCGCTGGTCGGAGGACCCCCCTCTCGCCACGATTACTCGACTCCCACAGTGAGGAGAATCAATGTCGCGCTTCAACCGTGTTGCCCTGACCCGCTCCCTCGTAATAGCGATAGCCGTAGTCTTCGCTCCCCTCCTCGCGGCCCAGACCACAACGCCGTGTTTCGACGAGTGCCATGCAGCCGCAATGGACCGTTACAACGAAGGCATGCCGCTCTTCATGAACGACGCGATTTTCAAGCTGTGCCTCGACCTTTGCTAACACTGCACCCTGGCGGCAAGCATCCACTTTCAACTGTGGCGGCCGTCTCCGTGGCGGTCGCTGCAGTTGCGTGTGACTCCGGGACGGTCACCACTCCAGCCGTCCCCCTCGCTTCTATCGCCTCCGTGTCCGCACCGTTTAGCGTTGACACGCGCATCGTGCTAGTGGATGAAGACCTCGTATGCGTGAACAACTCCTTCGAGATGCGAGTCCGGTGTGTTGACCAGCGCGGCGACCTGGTCGGTGTATTCGGTCGCAGGGGAGAGGGCCCAGGGGAGTTCGAACTGCCACCGAGTCTTGTGCGCGGACCCGACGGCACGGTTGGCGCCATCTCCATCAACCGGCTTGCCATCTTCACCCCCGGTGGGGATCTGGTTGATGAGATAACCTTACCCGTAGGCTTTCCCCTTCCGGCCGCAAAGTCGTTTGATACGACTCTTCTGGCCAACTACTACCTGGGCGGGGCCAATATGACCTTGGTAGAGATCGACCTCTCATCCGCCACCGTGCTGTGGGAACGCCAGGACATCGCCCACATCGCCGCGACCGAGTGCGGCAGCGTTGCACTGGGAGTCGCTTCTCCCTCCGGAGGCTGGACGTTCCCCGCGTGTCAGCGTGAACTCGCATTCCTCGACGATCGTGACGCATCCACCGCTACCGCCATCCTGTCTCCAACCTATGCCGAAGAGTTTCCCAACGAACGCGATATCGCGGAGATGCAAGCCCAGACCCAGCCCTTTGCCTTTCGAGCGGATTTGGACGTGTACAGGGAGACCCCGAAGCGCAATCACCTCAGGGTCGGGTCCCTTGCGTACGACGATGAAGGCCGTCTTTGGGTAGCCACGGAACGAGACCGTTCCCGGTTCTCCTATTTCGACCTCTATGTCGGCACCGAGCACGTCGGCTCGGTGCGGATCAAGGATCGCCTTCTGGGCTACGACCTCTATGGTTCCACCCTGGCTGCCCTGGTCGAGCGCGACCCCGACACCGACGGAATAGGACGCCGTGCCGTGGACTGGTACGATATTGGGCCTCTGGATTTCGGTGTGGGACAATAGCTCGAGCACGAACATTTTTTCGCTCAAATAGCTTCCCTCGAAGTCGCCCGCTGCTTCCCAAGGTCTAGAGCCTGACCCGGCAGACGGCCTCGGTCAGCCTACCGATTCTCGCCACCCCCGGGCTCGTCCTCCACGAACCCGCGGTATCCCAGCGCCCGCTGCCGCGGCCAGACCTCGTCGAGGGTCTCCGCGTCGAACAGCCTCCCGTTGATCATCACCTGCTCGACCAATTCGGTATTCCGGAGATCGTCGAGGGGGTTGCGCGACAGGATGGCCAGGTCGGCCAGCTTGCCGGGCTCGATCGAGCCGAGTTCGGTCTCGAGGCCGATGCCGTTGGCGCCGAAGATCGTGGCGGACTTGAGCGCGTCGTGGTTCGACATGCCGCCCGAGGCGACCATCCACAGCTCCCAGTGGAACCCGAGGCCCTGGAGCTGGCCGTGGCTGCCGACCCCAGCGAAGCCGCCGTCAGCGACCACATCGGCCAGGAAGCGGGCGTGGTCTTCGAAGACGTACTCCTCGTCGATCGCCCACGCGACCGAACCCGCCGCGCCGGCGCGCCGCCGGGTGCGGGAGTCGAGGGTCTCGCGGGGTGTGAATCGCACCAGGCGCTCGTTGCCGAGCACGTCCTCGGTCGTGAACCAGTAGATCTCGCCCATGGGGCCGCCGAAGGAGACGATCAGCGTCGGCGTGTTCAGGACCTTTGTCGCCGAAAAGAGGCGGACGACATCGTGATAGAGGGGGTAGATGGGGACGTTGTGTTCGATCCCGGGATAGCCGTCCATTGCGTGCGTCAGGTCGGCCTGATAGTCGAGTCCGGCCTCGGTCGTCGGCATGAGCTCGAGTTCGCGCGCCGCCATGACGAGCCACTGTCGCTGCTGGCGGTTCCCCGAGAGGTACATCTTGAACGTCTTGGTGTCGTAGTAGTCCGAGTAGCGCCTGAGGACATTGCGCGCGTGGTCGAGGTCGCGGATGCCCTCCAGCGCCTGGTAGTTGCCGAAGACCCCCGGGCCGGTGGAGAAGATGCGCGGTCCCAGGATGTCGCCTGACCGCACCCGGTCGGCGTAGGTGAGGACGTCCGAGACGCCGGTCTGGGGGTCGCGTGTGGTCGTGACGCCGAACGCCAGGTTGGCGAGGTAGCCCCACGGCTGCGTGGTGTGGACGCCGGCCGGCGGACGCAGGTGGGCGTGCGTGTCGACGAAGCCGGGCGTGATGGTCATGCCGGAGACGTCGCGGACCTCGGCGCCGTCGGGGACGGAGAGCGTGCCGGATGGGCCCACCGCGGCGATGCGGTGGCCGTCGATGAGGATGTCTCCCCGTTCGATGACGTCGTCCCCGCGCATCGTGATGACGCGTGCGCCGGAGAGCAGGAGCGTCCCGGTGGGCAGGTCGCGGGGGACGTCGAGGGCGACGCGGACTTCGGTGGGCTGGTAGCGGGGGTTGGAGGAGGAGGACGCGGCTGGATCGTCGGTCGCCGCAGGGTCGGCGGCGTCCGCAGGGTCGGCCTCGTCGGACTCCGCAGCCTCCGCAGCCTCGACGCTGTCCGCGAATGCCTCCGCGTCGGCCAGGTTGTAGCGGAAGTACGCGTTCCCGAGTGCCCAAACCGCCTCGGTGCCGTCGCTGCTCCAAGACTGGAACTCGCCGCCGGACTCGGTGATGCGGGTGACCGGGACCGCTGCGCCGGAGGGACTCCGGACCGAGACTGTCGGGGCCTCGGCGCCCACCTGTGGGACGGTCACGAGGTAGAGGTCGTTGCCCACCTTGGCCAGCGCCCGCCCCCCGGCGGGTGACACCCGAATCGAGGAGGCGTTGGCCGGGGGACCGCTACGGTTGGCCGAGAAGCCGGTGACCTTGAGGTGTTCCTTCTCGTCGGTGCCGTCCCAGCGGATCGAGACCAGGCCGCGCGTGCCCGCGTGCAGGTAGATGCGGTCGGGTTGGTCGGTGCGGAAGTGCGGCTGGGAGCGTCCCAGCGCCTCCGCCACGATTGTCGCCGCGGCGGGGGCGCCGCTGCCCGCCCCGTACCAGACGATGTCGGCCTGGCCACCGCCGCCGGCACCTTGCAGACGTGCGCGCACCGGTCGCTGCAGCGCCACGATGCGGTCGCCGTCTGGAGACCAGGCGGGGGATTGCAGATAGCGGGCCGCGTCCGACACGCGCCGGGCGCCGTCGCCATTCGCAGGGATCTCCCAGAGATGGCCACCGTCCGGCTCACGCCAGCTCACCGCCGCCAATGTCTCGCCGTCGGGCGACCACGCGGGATGGAACACGGCACCGTCGACCTCCGCGCCGATCCGGCGCGGGACACCTCCACCTGCTTCCATCACATACAGCTGGCCAAGCGCGGTGAAGGCGACCGTGCCGCCGTCCGGCGACAGGGCGACCTCGCGGATCTGGCGCGCGCGGAAGGTGGGCGTGTCCTCGACCGGGTAGTCGAAGTCGAGGCGGGGGCCCGCGTGGATGACCACGTCGGCCGTGAAGGGGATCTCGGTGGGCTCGTTCGCGTCCGTCTCGCCGGCGTTTGTCTCACCGGCATCCAGCGGCACGCGCCACAGGCGGCCGCCGTACGAGGCGATCAGCGCGGTGCCATCGGGCGTGAAGGCGTAGCCGGGGAGGAGGTCGAGGGTCGCGCGGCTCTCCATGTCGTCGCGCTGCACGGGGTAGACGAGCCAGCGTTCGTTGCCGGTGGCGAGGTCGCGGGCGCGGAGACCCGTGGCATCCTCGTGGCGGGAACCGTAGACCAGCGTGGCGCCGTCGGGGGATACGGCCGGGCGGAACCCGGAACCGTAGCGGCCGGTGACCGTAGGGCTGCGGCCTGTCTCGCGGTCATAGCGGACGAGCTGGTACTTCGGGAAGGCCGCGTCGTAGGTCCAGTCGCGCGTCCCCTGCGCGAGGTAGATGTAGCGGCCTGTGGGATCGAAGGCGGCCCCGATGGCCTTGAGCTGTTCGGGCTCGTCGATCAGGGCGATCCCGCTGCCCCCGTCGCGGTGGAAGAGCCACGGCTTCGCGGCGCCGCCGAGCGGGCTGAAGGTGCGGGACGCGACGAGGTACTGCCCGTCCGGGGACCACTCGGGCGAAGTGTAGAGGTTGTCGTTGCCGCGGGTAATCTGGGTCGTGTCGGAGCCGTCGGTGCTCAGGACCCAGAGGTTCTGGCCGCCGCTCCTGTCCGAGACGAAGACGATTTCGCTTCCGTCGGGGCTGAAGCGCGGCTGGCTCTCGAAGGCGGGGCCGGTGAGGAGCGGGGTGGCGGCGCCGCCGTCGACGGGGAGCGTGTAGAGGTCGCCGAGCAAGTCGAAGACGAGGGTGGCGCCGTCCGGGCTGATGTCGACGGAGATCCAGGAGCCCTCGCTGGTGGTGAACCGGATCTCGCGGGTGGGCTCGAGGGGGAGGGAGGCGGTGGCGAGGGAGTCGGCCTGCGCCGCGGTGCCGGCGGACTCCTGGGCGTGGGCGGGCGCCGCCGGGAGGGACGCGATAAATGCGATGGCGACGAAGGTGAGGACGAGGCTCTTCATTTCGGTTACTCCCCGAGGCTGTGGCGCCGACGCCGTTCCGGCACGCGAGGCACCGTCTCGAACCCGGCCTGAGAGAAATGGCGATCGGTCGTCAGGGCCCTGGCCAGACCCAGTTCCTGCATCACGACGAAGCTTGTGCAATCGGTAAACGAGAAGTCCCTGTCGGTCCACTCGAAGAAGCGCGTCCGGGCTTTCTCGGCCCGCGAGGCATCGATGCGTTCCCAGCGGATCCGGGAACTGGCGTCGATCTGGGCCCACCACTCCTCGGCCGCACGCAGCCCCAGCCGAACCCGAATGAGCGTCAGCGTCTCGTCGATCACATAGTCGGTCGAGACCAGGATCCCCCCGCTCTCCAGGCACACGTCGCGTTCCCGACGGCTGGCTTGATGCGCCGGGTCAGCGGCGTCGGCCATGGCCATCCAGCCGGCCGTGTCGACGAAGAGCGCCCGGCCGCTCGGTGGGCTACTCACCACCCCGACCATACAGAATCCGGTCGTGATCCGCAGAGATCAGCCCGTCGGTCGACTGGCCCACCGCTTCCGCCCCGTAGAGCGAATCGTCCTCCAGGGGGCCGAGAGCGACTCCGCCATGCAGCGGCACGATCCGAAAGGCCGGGCGGCTCCGGTAGAGCACGGTGAAGTGCTCTCCGCGTTTCACCCGCTCGATGACACGCCTCATTTCGTGCCGCAGCGTCTTGACGTTGATGGTGTTGGACATCGGCGAACCCCCGGACGCTGCCTGGTGAGCGACTAAAGATAAACTTAAGATAACCTTTGGTGATTGGTTGCGCGCCAAGCTACCTCGATTCTAGCGTACTCCCCGAGAGCTTTCGATCCTGTCGCGCCGCAAAGGAGATCCCATGTCTACGTTCGTGCTGGTTCGTCGTGTCCAGGCATCGGACACCGAGGCGTGCGGATCTCGCACAGCACTTCCTGCGGAGCAGGGCGCTTGCCGCTAGCCTGATCGCTCAGGCCCCCGTCGAACGAAGCGACCTGGTCGTCGAGATCGGGCCGGGCCGCGGCATTCTCACTCGAGAACTGGCACGCCGCTGTCGCAAGGTCGTCGCGGTGGAGTTCGACGGAGTGCTGGCGGACGCGCTTCGCACACGCTTCCTGAGTGACAACCGCGTCACGATCGTCACGGCCGACATCCTGCGTTTTGGGCTGCCCGATGTCCCCTACAAGGTTCTGGGGAACATTCCGTTCAATCGGACCGCCGCGATCGTGCGGCGGCTCGCCCAGGCCGATGCTCCGCCACAGGACGCCTATCTCGTGGTCCAGCGTGAAGCGGCGGAACGATTCGCCGGAGGTCCCTTTTCCCGGGAGACCCGGTCCTCGCTGTTGCTCAAGCCGTGGTGGCAAATCGAAATCGCGCGGCGCCTTCGCCGTACCGACTTCGATCCCCCTCCCTCCGTCGACGCCGTCGCCCTATGGCTTGCCCGTCGAACGAGGCCACTCGTGGACCGATCCCGGGCCGCGGACTACCGTCGCTTCATCCGGACTTGCTTCGGTCGCGATGGTCAGTCGATCAGACGATGTCTGCGACCCGAGTTCACGCGAACGCAGATCCACCGATTGAGTCGGGATCTGAGGTTCGATCCGTCGGGGCCACCTTCAAACCTCATCTTCGACCAATGGCTCGGGCTGTTCAGATTCCGCGGGCTCAGGCCGGACTCAGGATGACCCAGGCCCGAATATCATCTTCACGATCTCGGGAACACCCAGTTCGTCCGTCGCCGCCCCCAACGCCACATCGCCGCGAATCGCGCCGTAGTCCAGAGCTACTTCCCGCGGCCAAGCCGCATTGAACAGCAGCTCGCCTCCGGCAGAGTAGACATGCGCTGTCGCGAGCGAGTCTCCGTCCTCGCCCCAGAGTTGAACCCAGAGCCGGTTGTCCTGATCGAACCACAGATCTTCTATTGGCGGCTTTCGCTCGGGGACTTCGAACGGTGCCCACTCGACCGGTGTTGGCTGTTGCCGATAGGCGGCGGCGACGCTGTCCATCCGGGATTCCTCGCGTCGACGTTCCGCGGTCGACACGAGCGGCCCCGCACGGTCCCTGCGGATGGTGCCTGTCTGGACGCCCGCAGCGGTGAACAGGTCGACCTCATATAGCCAGGTGACGACCCTCGCGTATTCGCCGGCTGCCGAGGTGGCCAGCAGGTCGAACGGCGCGAACGGACCTGGGAGGGCTGGGTACATTACCTCGACTCGGCCGTCGCTGAAGGTCGCCGTCATCCAGTGGTGCCCCAGTTCCTCCGCATCCAGCGCCGCAGGCAGCGTGTCTTCACGCAGAACGGTCCCCGCCACGTCCAGCCAGACCCGAACACCGTGCAACCCCGTCTCGTACGAGCGCAGACCGACTTCACCATTCGGCGCGAACACCGGGGTGCTCCCCACTTCGTCGAACGACATCGACCTGACGTACGGCGCTCCGGCTACGGCGGGCGAAAAGACCTCGTAGTCCCGGTACGTATTCACCCAGAGCTCACCACTCGGGGCGATGGCGACGCCCGAGACCTGCGAAAACTCCCCCGGACCTTCGCCGGTTCCGCCAATCGTCCCGACAAACTGTCCATTCCCCGCATACAACGTGATCCGCGGGCCAATCCCGTCCGCAACCACAAATCGGGAATCGGGGAGTAGAGCCAGGTCTCTCACGTCGGCGAACAGGTAGTCCGGATCGTCCGTGTTCTTTCCCAAACGGAACTCGACGGACGCCACCCTTCGGTTCCCACGGATCGAGTCTTCGGATTCCCCCGCGCCGGTCGATTCCAACTCCGAATCGCAGGCCGCCGCAGCAACCATGATCAGGGCGCACCGGGCACACTGCATCAAAACAGCTCCTCCCCCGGCAGCCCCGACGCCTGTTCCAGCCAGCTGACCAGCAACTCCTCGTCGGGCTCGTCCCCCTCGTGGATGTGGAAGTACCGCACGTGCTCGTACTTGGAGGTCACCGGAGGCACGGGCCGCAGCGAGCCGCCGTTGAGGAAGGTCACCTTGATGTACTTCGTGAAGCAGTGGAAGGAGAGGAACCAGCCCCGGTCCTCGATCCCGTAGAACGGCGAGTTCCACCGGACCGCCTTGCGGACCTCGGGCACGCTGCGCTCAACAAGCGCGTCGAGCTGGCGGCCGACCTCGCGCTTCCAGCCCGGCATCGCCGCGATGTAGGCCTGCACGGGCCCGTCCCCGTCACCTTTCGGGATCTGCGGATTCCCGCCCGAGAGGAGTTTCGGCTTCCCCACCGGAAGTCAGCCCGCCCTGGCCACAGCTCGCCGCCGACCCTCAGCTCGCCGCCGGCATCACCCGGTACTTCTCGAACCACGCCACGATGTTCGCGATCTTGGCCATCAGCTGACTCGGGCGCCGGCTCATGTCGTGCGACGCGCCGGGCAGCCGGATCACCGCGGTGTCGATCCCGCGCATCTTGAGCGCGTGGAACATCTGGTAGGACTCGGACAGCGGCGTCCGCAGGTCTTCCTCGCCGGTGATGATCATCGTCGGCGTGGTCACGTTCCCGACCAGCGACAGCGGCGAGAACCTCCAGTACGGCTCCGGGTCCTCCCACGGCAGCCCCTCGTAGCGGCTGTGGTAGTAGCCGTACCAGTTGTCGGCAGTCAGCGTCTTGCTGATCCAGTTGACGACGGGCTTCTGAGACACCGCCGCGCGGAACCGGTCCGTCTTGCCCACGATCCACGCGGTCATGATCCCGCCCGCGCTGCCACCGGTCACAAACAGGTTGTTCTCGTCGACGTAGCCTTCCGCAATCACCGCATCCACGCCCGAGATCAGGTCGTCGTAGTCCTGGCCGGGGTAGTTGTGGTAGAGCAGGTCGCCGAACTCTTCGCCGTAACTTGTGCTCCCCCTCGGGTTGGCATAGAGCACGACGTAGCCTGCGGAAGCCAGAAGCTGCATCTCGGCCGAGAACCTGTCGCCGTAGTTCGACACCGGCCCGCCGTGGATCTCCAGGATCAGGGGATAGCGACGATTCGCGTCGAAGTCGGGCGGCTTGACTATCCAGCCCTGGACCGGGCGTCCGTCGTAGGACGACTCCCACCAGATCTCCTCGACCTCGCCGAGGGTCCTGTTGGCGAGCAGGTCGCTGTTGAGGTCGGTGATGGTGCGGGCGTCGGCGCCGGGCCTGCCCACCGCGAGTTCGCCGGGCATGTCCGGGCGGGTCTGGTTGAGCGCGAAGGTGCCGTCGTTCGCGACCGAGAACGAGCCGCCGCCATAGGGACGCCCGTACGAAGTGCCGCCCAGGTCGCCCGCGAGGACCTCGGTGTCGCCGTCGAGCGTGGCGAATCCGACCTTGGAGTTGCCCTCGTGGTCGTACTGGAAGTAGACGCCGCTGCCGTCGGCGGCCCACACGGGGCTGGAGACGCTGCGGTCGAGGCCGGCGGTGAGAGTGCGGTGGCCGCCGCCGTCCAGATTCATGACCTGCAGCCGGCTGACCTGGTAGGTGCGGGTGCGGTCCTCGTAGCCCACGAATGCGATCTGGCGGCCGTCCGGGGAGACTGCGGGGCTGCCGTCAGGGCCCGGGCGGTCGGTGAGCGCACGGATATCGCCGGTCTGCACCGAAGCGATGTACAACTCCGAGTTTCGGTAGTCGAGGACGTCCGGGTTGCGGTTCGCGGACAAGACGAGGTGGATCCCGTCGGGATGCCACGCGGCCGCGCTCGAGTGCTGAAAGTCACCCGACGTGACCTGCGTGGGGGTCCCGCCGTCGACCGGGATCACGAAGATGTGGCTGTAGCCGAAATCGAGGTACCCGACGCCGTCCTGACGGCTCTTGAAGCGGTCCTCCATGATCGGCGGAGCGGCCCACTCGGCGCCCGCAGGCGGCCTCGGCGGCGTGGCCAGGCTCGGCGGCGGATACGGCACCAGCATGTTGAACGCGATGTGGCGGCCGTCCGGCGACCAGCGCAACCCGCTCGGCGATTCGGTGAGCTGGGTGAGCGCCGCGGTCTCGCCCGTGTCCATCCAGCGCAGGTGGATCTGGCCGCCGGCGGTGTAGGCGATGCGCGTGCCATCGGGCGACCAGCGCGGGGAGCCGCCTTCGCCCAGGCGGCGGTGGTCGGAGCCGTCGGCGTCGATGATCCACAGCTCGGAGCGCTTGCGGTCCCGCATGATGTCCATCGCAGTGCGGATGTACACGACCTGGCTGCCGTCGGGCGAGATCTGCGGGTCGGCCGCGTACTCGAGCTGGAAGACGTCCATGGGCTCGAAGCGGGACTGGGCGTGGGTGGGGGCGGCGGGCGCGGCCGCGGCGGCTGCGGCAACGAGGGTGGCGACGAGGAAGGTGCGGTTGGTCATGGCATTACTGTGGCTCGGGAATCGGGTGGAGTGTCCCCAAGGTTCCCAACAAAGGCGTGGCGGGCAACCGGGGGGGAAGCGAATCAACGCGCCCGGTACGCCTCGCCCCGGCTCCGCACACGCACCACCAGAATCACCAATTCGCCGTCCAACACCTCGTACAGGACCCTATAGCGGCCGACCCTAATCCGGCGAAGTCCTCGCAATTCCCCCTTCAGCGCAGTCCCCGCGAGGGGCTGGTTGCCCAGTCCGTCGATCGCCCGCACGATGCGAACCCGATCAGCGCGGGGGATCCTGGCCAGCTCCCTGGCAGCGCTGCGCTTAATCCGAATCGAGTAGCTCACGCCTGACTTCGTCCCAATCGAGAACGGGATCAGAGGGATCGCGAAGTCGTTCCAGGGCTACGGCAATATCGTCGTAGTCCGCCAGATAGCGCTGCAACGCCTCGCGGACGACCTGCGCGCGGCTTCGCCTTAGGCGCGCCGCGGCCTCATCCAGCGCATCGACAACCGGCTGGGGTACTCGTGCGGTAATCTGGCTCATGTGCTTTCCCAGGGTGCAGTAATGTCATCGCAATTGATGTCATGTGATGTAATGGCATTCAACCATGCGATCGAATGACCTCCGTTGTCAAGTGGATGGTCGTGTCTCGCAGCGATGGACTCGTGGCGTTACGATGCTGCCAAGGTCAGCCAGGCACCCCGTCGTCCAGGATCGATATGATGAAGACAGCAATGAAGTGGCCGGTCTCGGTCCGCATGGCCTCAGGCGCCGCAGTGCTAGCACTTGCTGCTAGCACGCCCGCCGCCACCGCCCAGCAGTACGAATACCCCGACCCCTTCCCGGGCGGCTACCCGAACCTCTCGGGCGCGAGCGGCGCGGGCCGGATGTACATGGAGAGCTACTTCCCGCCGCCGGTCACCGCGTCGCCCACCTACCCGGCGTGGTCCCCCGACGGCGGGTCGATCGCGTTTGCGTATCAGGGGCGCATCTGGGTGGTGCCGGTCGAGGGAGGTACGGCGCGCCAGGTCACCAGCGGCCCCGGGTATCACTCGCAGCCGAGCTGGTCGCCCGACGGCGCCCACATCGCGTACGCGGCCGACATCGACCGCAACTTCGACATCTTCGTCGTCGAGGTGGGAGCGGGCGGCAGTGGCGCCATAGGCGAGCCGCGCCGCCTCACCACGCACCCGTTCCTCGACCTGCGCCCGCGCTGGTCGCCCGACGGCGGCCGCATCCTCTTCACCACCGAGCGCGACGGCACCTTCGACCTGTGGGCGTACGACATGGAGCGCGGCGAGGCCGAGGCCGTGATCGCCGACCCGCAGGCCAACGACATGGCCGGGGACTGGGTCGGCAGCACCGGGGATATCGTATTCGTGTCGCGGCGGGGCAAGGCCGCGCTCGGCTCCGGTTCCCTCTGGAGATGGCGTTCCGGCACTGGAGAGGTGGAACTCCTTCTGCGCATCGAGACCAACTACCAGGCGGCGCCGGTCGTCGCCCCGCATGGGGGCATCGTCTCTTACATCACGGACTCCTCGGGGAACAACGACATCTACGCCGTCCCCAGCGAGGAATCGCCCCGCGGCATCCAGCCCGTGCGGCTCACGCACACGCGCACGGACGAGTACTTCCCGTCGTGGTCACCCGACGGCGGCCACATCGTGTACGCGCGCAACGGAGGGACCGACGACCAGCCCCGCACCATCGACAGCGGCATGGGGTTCGGGCTCTACGTCATCACGCGGGGCGGCGGCGAGCCCAGGCGGGTGCGGATCGACGACTACGCGTGGTCCGAGCCCACCGGCCGGGTGCGGGTGCGCGTCAGTGACTCCGCCGGCGAGCTTCTGCCGTCGCGCATCTACCTGACCGGCGCCGACGCCCGGGCCTACTTCCCCCACGGCAGCTATCCCCGCGTCGTCAGCGTCACCGAGGACTACTACTTCCACAGCGACGGCAGCTTCACGGCGACTCTGCCCGTGGGTGAGGCGAGCCTCGAGGTCTGGCGGGGCTTCGAATATGAGCCCGTCTCGCGCTCGGTCGAGGTGCGGGCGGGCGAGCACACCACCATCGAGGTCCAGCTCGACCGCTGGATCGACATGGCGGCGGACGGCTGGTACTCGGGCGACAACCACATCCATCCCAACTACGGCGGCCACTACTTCGTGACCCCCGAGGACCTCCGCAACAAGGCCCACGCCGAGGATCTGAACGTGGCGAACGGCATGATCGCCAACTACTGGGGCAACAGCCGGGTCGAGGACCTGGAGCACTTCCTCGGGCATCCGCATCCGCACGGCGGTCCGCGCACGATCGTCTACTACAACGAGGAGTACCGGCCGAGCTTCTTCGCGCACCTCTCGCTCCTGAACCTGGTCGAGCTGATCACCCCCTTCTACATCGGCTCGGTGGGGACCGCGCACCATGCCCTCTACCCTGACAACGCGTCTGTGCTTCGCAGGGTGCATGAGCAGGGCGGCATTGGCGGATACGTCCACCCCTTCGGGCTACAGCATCGCGATCTGGACGCGGCGGGGGTCGGATACGCGCGCGAGCTGCCCGTCGACGCGGTTCTCGGCCTGGCGGACTTCGTGGATGTGGCATGTATCTGGAGCGACGAACTCGGGACGGCCGAGGTGTGGTACCGACTCCTCAACACGGGCTCGCGCATTCCGGGGACCGCCGGCACGGACGTCATGTCGGATATCTGGCGGCACCCCGCGGTGGGCGCCACGCGGACGTATGTCTACACCGGGGAGGATCACCTGCACTACGACGCGTGGGCCGACGCGATGGCTGCGGGACGAGCGTTCGTGACGAGCGGGCCGATCATGACGCTGGAGGTGGCAGGGCCTGCGGGCGGCTCTGGCGGCGAGGGAGGCGGCGAGGACGGCGGCGAGGGCGGCGGCGCCCCCAGGGGGATGGGCGAGGAGCTGGCGGTGTCGCGCGGCGATGTGGTCACGGTGCGGGCGACGGCGCGGTCGCTGTTCGTGATGCACGGGCTGGAGATCGTGCAGAACGGGCGGATCGTGCACAGGGTGGAGGCCGCGGGCGACGGGCGGTCGATCGACGCCGAGCTGGAGATTCCGGTCGAGGGGAGCGGGTGGATCGCGGCGCGGGCGCTGGGGCCGGCGCAGCACGGTGCCATGGACAGCTACCTCTTCGCGCACACCAACCCCGTCTTCGTCATCGCGGACGGCGAGCCGATCCGGTCGCGGGACGACGCGGCGTTCTTCGTGCGGTGGATCGATCACGTGCTGCTTGAGTTGAGCGTGATGGACCGCTGGGACGACCCGGCGCACAAGGCGGAGGTGCTGGCCACGTTCGAAGAGGGCCGGCGGTTGTACCAGGCGCAGGTGGACGCGCTGGGGGGGAGCGGGAAGTAGGCCTACGCCTCGACTCCCTCCAGGAACGCCCGCATCTCCGGCACCATGATTGCCGGATCCAGGATCGCGGCCGTCTCGGCGCCCGGGATTTCGCGCACCGCCCAGCCCATGGCCTCCAGTGCTGGCCGGGCCTCACGCAGCCGCTCGACCAGCCGCAGCGGAATACCCGCCACCGAGCTTTCCGCGTTCGCGCCGATGAGGGCCAGCCGGGGACAGGTGATGGCCGCCGCGACCTCCGCTTCGGGCCAATCCTGCATGCCGGCGTAGAAGGTGCGCCACTGCGCGTACTGCTCCCGGTTGCGAAGGATCACCATGGCGTGGGGTGGGGGCTCGGCAAGCTGCATTTCGCCTCCGCGCAGCATGTCGGCGTACGGTGCGCCGAGCGGCGGCCAGGTGCCGCAGATCAGCGCCGAGAGCCGGTCCGAGCGCGACGCCAGCATGAGGCCGCTGATCGCGCCCCAGAGGTGGCCGCAGTAGGCGAAGCGGTCGAATCCGGCGGCGTCGGCAACGGCCAGGAGGTCGGAATAGACGCGGTTCGGCGTCATCTCGGCGGGTGCCGGCACCATGGTCCTGCCGACGTTCGGGTAGTCGACGAGCAGGACGCGGTAGCGATCGGTGAGGCGGCCCAGGAACCCGTCCTTCACGGCCCCCTGCTCCTGGCCGAAGATCTCGGCGTAGGACGCCATCAGGGGGAAGCCGAGGAAGAGGGGAACGCCGTCTTCGGGTCCGTGCACCTCGAAATGGATGAGGTGTTGCTCTGCGCTCCGACAGTTGGCGAGCGCAGTTCCGGCAGCGAAGGTGGCCGAAGTGCGGATGAAGTCGCGTCGGTTCATGAGAGAGACAGGGAAGCAACAGGACGATTGGCCGATTCAGCCATTCTAACGCCCCTGATTCCGCTGACGTTAGTCATCCGGCAACCATTGCCGCCCGCCCCCGCACCTGAAGGAGTCAGAATCCACCCTTGCAGGATCCCGCGTTCAAAACGGTATTCTGCCATCCCGCGGCAATCGAGAGGTTGGTTCGTGGGTACGCTCCGGAGCATGCCGACAGGATCGACTTCTCGACGCTGGAGAAACTGGACGCCGAACTGGTCGGCGAGGCGCTTGTGCGGCGCTACCCCGACATGCTGTGGATCGCCCGGACCAACGACCGCGACACCTCGGTGGTAGTCCTGCTGGAGTTCCAGGGTGCTCAGGATCGACTAATGGCGCTCCGGATGGCGGTCTACCAGCTCCTGACTGTCCAGCAACTGCTGCGGCGCCGACGATCATTGCGCTCCGACCGCTCGCTGGAGGTCCTGTCGTTCGTGATCCATCACGGCGAGGGAGTCTGGAAGGCGGCCCCGAGGCTTCGGAGACTATTTCCGCATTGGGTGCCGGGCGACTACAGGCTGATCTCCCGCGGCGCGGGAGGATTCCAGGGCGATCTGGCCCAGACGATTCTGCAGCTGGAGCGAGATCGATCTGTCGAAGGCACGCTGGCAGTCCTTGCGGAGTTGCGGCGGATTGCCGATGAGAGCAGAAGCGACTACGACCACCTGATGGCCGAGTGCGTTGCGGAAATGCTAGTATTGACGAGACGGATCACAAGAGCGCAGCTACGGGAGGTGAGGACGATGGCACAGGTGGACACTACGTATCAGCGGAGCCTGGAGGAGTTTGGGCAGAAGTGGTTTCGCCAGGGGCGCGATGAGGGGATCCGCCAGGGGCGTGATGAGGGGCAGGCCGCGATGTTGGAAGAATTGGCCTGCGAGAAGTTCGGTCCCGAGGCGGCCCGGCAGGTGTCTCGTCTGGTCGGACAGGTCTCGGTCTCCGGGCAAATGTCGATAGCCGTGAAGGCAGTGCTCGAGTCCACTACCGCCGAAGAGTTCCTGGCCCGCCTACGGAGACTCTGAACCTCCGCCCAGTTCGGCCAGCAGCTGACGGACGACCTCGAGCACGAACTCGGGCGTCTCGTAGGGGTAGTTGTGGCCGGTACCCGGCGGGGTGTGGATGAGCCGCGTGTCGCTCGAGACCTCCAGGTACCGCACCCGCACGCGCTCGAAGAAGTTGACCGCCCGACGCGCCGCGCCTTCTTCCATCTCCAGCGGCTCGATAATCCCGGTCGCGTCCTCGTCCGGAATCACGACCAGAACAGGCAGGTCACCGAGTTCGCCGTCGTAGACCACGAGATCGGGCGCGGCCGCCGATACGAAGTCCGCGCTGAACTCCTGGAAGATTGAGGCAGTCGCGAACGACGACGCCGGACGCCGCGCATTGGCCGCCATCGCTTCGCCCACGTCGGCCAGGAGCGCGCGCTGCTTGCGCAGCACCTCGCCGATCTCGCCCTCCGCTTCGGCCATCGCCAGTTCCGGATTGGTCCAGCCGCCGAAGAGCTTGTCGAGACCCTGCTGCTCGGCATCCCGCACCAGTCCGTCCAGCGCCGCGGCGCCGTACGCAGGCGCGTAGATGAAAGCGTCGGGCGGCGATGCGTCGAGGAGCACCACAGCCGCCGTCCGCTCCGGGTATCGGCGGGCGAAGTTCGCGGCCAGCAGTCCGCCGTAGGAGTGTCCGGCCAGCACGAACGGGCCTTCCTCACCGGCTTCTGTCAGCAGGGTCGCGAGTTCGACCGCCTCGGTCGCGGTGCGTCGCGGAAACGGGCCCGGATCGCTCCATCCGGTGCCAGGGCGGTCAAAGAGGATCGAGCGGGTCTCGTCGCGGACCGCCGCGTGCAGGTGATGCAGCGCCAGCCCCTGCGCATGGCCCCCCGGGATCCAGATGACCGTCGGCCCGCCGGCGGCGTCCCCCTCGGCGAGGATGTGCATCCGGTAGCCACCGACGTCGACCAGAGCGCCCGGAGGCGGGTGCGCATCGGCCAGACGGCGGATCTCGACCATGGACATCGCGGCAGCGATCAGGACAAACGCTGCGAAAGCACCGACAAGCACTCCCAAACCCCTGAGCCCGCGGGCCCGCCCCGTGGGTTGCCCCGCCCCGACGTGACGCGAGAAAACCAGGAGGATGACGCTGATCGCAGCCACACCCAGACCGATGGCGACACCACCCCACGGGTGCGATAGCAGTGGATAGAAGGGGGTTGGCATGACGGGGCTGAAGCTGGCGTGCCGCCGGGCGCTGCGCCAGCCGGGACGGGTTCGCGTCGACCGCGGCTGGACGGCTACCATTGGGGTTCGTCGGCCCTGCCCCGTGACCGTGAGGAAGTCATGCGACCTTCTTTTGCACCCGCGCTCAAGCCCTTGTTCGCGGCTGTCCTGTTCGCAGCCATCGCAACCGTACGCGGCGCCGCACCCGCCGCGGCCCAATCCCCTGTCCTCGATGCGTTCCGCGCCCAGATCGCGCTCGAGTCCGTGGGAAGCCCCCGGATCTCGCCGGACGGAGGCATGATCGCGTTTTCCGTGACGACGACCGACTGGGAGGCCAACCGCTTCAACCAGGAGATCTGGCTCGTGGCAGGGGACGAGGAGCCCTTCCAGCTCACTCGCACCGAGCCGGGTAGCAGCACGGGGCAGCAGTGGTCGCCGGACGGATCCCGGCTGGGCTTCATCGCCGACCGTGGCGACGGCGCGCAGGTTTACATCATCCGTCCCGAAGGCGGAGAGGCCGAGCAAGTCACCTCCCACGACGGGGGGATCAGCGCCTTCCGGTTCTCTCCCGACGGCAGCCGGATCGCCTTTGCGGCCACCGATCCGGCACCCGACGACTTTGAAGAGCGCGAAGAACGCTACGGCGACTACGCGGTCGAGGACGCGGACTTCCGCATGACCCATCTCTGGGTGACGGACGCACACGCGGGCGCCGAGCCTCGCCGCCTGACGGGAGGGGACGACTACACGATTGGCGGCGGCTTCGGCGGCAGCGCGTTCGAATGGTCGCCGGACGGTCGCGAAATCGCCTTCGGCCACACGCCGACGCCCCAGGTCAACTCCTTCCCGCACGCCGACATCTCCGTCGTTGACGTGGACGAGGGAACGGTTCGCACGCTGGTCGCGGAAGCAGGCTCCGAGCGCGGCCCCATGTGGTCGCCGGACGGCTCGCAAGTCCTCTATTCCACAACCGCGGGCGCCAACCCGTTCTACGGCAACACCGAACTCGCCGTGGTCGCAGCGGGCGGTGGCGAGCCGCGTATCCTGACCGCCGGTTTCGACGAGAACCCGGCACCCGTGGCCTGGACGGACGAGGGCGTGTTTTTCGTCGCGTCACAGCGCACCGCGCGCCACCTCTTCCTGCTCGATCCCGAGTCGGGCGAGGTGTCGCTCGAGGCGGACACCCCCGAGATGATCGTGACGGCCGACCTCTCGAGCGACGGCTCCGTGATGGCGCTGCAGGGCGAGGACCGGACCCGCGTTGGCGAGATCTTCCGCGTGGCGCGGCGGACGGGCGCCTCGCGCGTGGCCACCGCCATGCAGCCCGTCACCGACATGACCTCGCAGGTTGCCGACTGGGGCGACCTCGGCGCGCGCGAGGTCATCCGGTGGGAGAGCGAGGACGGCGCCGAGATCGAGGGAGTCCTCATGAAGCCTCCGGGATACGACCCCAGCCGCACCTATCCGCTCATGGTGGTCATCCATGGCGGCCCGACCGGCACGTCCCGTCCGCAGCTGGTCGGCGGCTACGTGTACCCGGTCCTTGAATGGCTCAGGAAGGGCGCCGTGGTCATGATGCCCAACTACCGGGGCTCTGCCGGCTATGGTGCCGACTTCCGCGCCCTCAACGTGCGCAACCTGGGCGTCGGCGACGCCTGGGACGTTCTTTCCGGCGTCGAGGCGCTTGTCGACCGCGGTATCGCCGACCCGGAGCGCGTCGCGGCCATGGGCTGGAGCCAGGGCGGCTACATCTCCGCCTTCCTGACCACCTCCAGCGACCGCTTTCGTGCGATCTCGGTGGGCGCAGGCATCTCCAACTGGATGACCTACTACGTGAACACGGACATCCACAGCTTCACCCGCGAGTACCTCGAGGCGACCCCGTGGGACGACCCCGAGATCTACGCGAAGACCTCGCCGATGACCTATATCAAGCAGGCCAGCACACCGACGCTCATTCAGCACGGCGAATTCGACGCACGCGTCCCCACACCCAACGCCTACGAACTCTACCAGGGTCTCCAGGATGTCGGTGTCGACACCCGGCTGATCATCTACAAGGGCTTCGGCCACGGGATCACCAAGCCGCGCGAGCGCCTCGCCGCCATGTGGCACAACTGGGAGTGGTTCGCCCGCCACATCTGGGGTGAGACGGTCGAGATGCCGATCACCGAGGGGGAATTCGGGCGATGAGCGCACAAACGGGCGAGCCGATGGACCGGCGGACCTTCCTCGGAGCCGCGGCGGTCGCAGCGGCCGGTACAACGCTGGAGACCGGAGCGAACCTGACCGGTGATCGGACACCGGCCGAAGCCGCGGACGCCTCGAGCCGGCAGGCCCCCGACATCAAGGGGTACGTGAAGCCCGGCCTCGAATCCGTCCGCGAGACCTTCGCCACCAACGCGCGCCTCATGGGCACCGGCGGCGCGGCCTTCGCGGCCACCCACCAGGGCGAAATCGTCGTCGATCTCTGGGCGGGGATGGCCGACCACGACCGCCCGTGGTTGCGCAACACCCGCGTCCATGTCCAGTCCACCAGCAAGGCGGTCACCGCGGCCACAGCGATGGTGCTCTACGACCGTGGCGAACTCGACCTCGACGCAACCGTCGGCCGCTACTGGCCCGAATACGCCACCAACGGCAAGGAAGGCACCACGGTCCGCATGCTGCTGAGCCACGCGGCGGGCTCCACCCAGCTGCCCGGCTATACCGAACTGCTCGACCTCGACGGCAACGGCTTCGACCAGTACGACGAAATCGCCCGGCGCCTGGCCGCGGCCGAGCCCGACTGGGAGCCCGGAACCGCGCACGGCTACCACGGCTACACCTACGGCAACCTGGTCAGCGAGGTCGTCTACCGCGTTGCGGGCAAGCGTGCGGGCGAGCTCCTGCGCGACGAGATGGCGGGGCCGTGGGCACTCAACACCTGGCTGGGCACACCCTATGAAGAGCAGCGCGATCTGGCCGCGATCAAGCCCTGGCCGGAAGCGCCCGTGCACGAGTCTGTGGCGGAGATGTACGCGAATGTCACGGCCCAGATGGCAGAGATGGATCTGTCCGCTCTGACCGATCCGTCGACGTGGCAGTACCACGCGGCATTCCGAGGGCTCCTGGGCGGTCCGAT
The DNA here is from genome assembly GCA_965116905.1 of Longimicrobiales bacterium. Lineage (GTDB taxonomy): Bacteria > Gemmatimonadota > Gemmatimonadetes > Longimicrobiales > Gaopeijiaceae > Bin94. Next base: position 610,849 of record OZ220732.1, read on the forward strand.
GGACGTGTTCATGCTTCAGGTCGGGCGCCTGTGGAGCCAGCCGAAGGCGCTGGCCGCCGAGTTCGGTGCCGCCAATGTGACCACCGACGCCCGCAGTCTCGCGCGACTCTACACGCCGCTCGCCATGGACGGCGTGCTCGACGGTCGACAGGTTCTACGGCCCGAGACCGTGCGCGAATTCACCACCCCGACCCCACCCGGCGGTCCCGACCTGCTGATTGGCCTCGAGCAGAAGTGGACTCCAGGGAGCCATCACGCGAACAACTCATTCTTTCCGGCGCTTCCCCCGATCTATGGCCCCAATCCCGACGCCTTCGGGATGAGTGGCGGGGGCGGCAACTACGGCTTCGCGGACCCCGCGGCCGGAATCGCGGGTGGCTTCGTGCGCAACCACTACAGCAACACGATGGGGCTCAGCGCGCTGCTGGTGGACGCGCTCTACGAGGCCCTGTGAAATGGGTTCGCGTTTCAGCTGAAACGTATCCGACAGCATTGGAGACCGTCATGCCAAGAACAGCTCCCATATTCTCCCTCGCCCTGATCGCCGCCCTCCCCACCCTGGCCGTCGCGCAGGACGCCGACGAGTGGAGCATCGAGGAATCGCGGGCTCCTTCCACCACCCCCCTCAGATTCACCGCGTCGGAAGGCACGTGGATCAGTCTCGATGTCTCGCCGGACGGACGGCACATCGCGTTCGAGCTGCTCGGGCACATCTACGAGATGCCGATCGAGGGGGGCGACGCCGTGGCGCTTACCGGCGGGCGCTCGTGGAACAGCTTTCCGCGCTACAGCCCGGACGGGACGCGGATCGCGATCACCTCGGACAGGGGCGGGAGCGAGGACGTGTGGATTCTGGATCGCGGAACGGGGGATGCGGCGGATCCGGGCGACGCGGCCGCCATTGACCCGCCGGAGAACGTCACGAAGATGGCGCTGCCGGTCGTGCAGGGATCCTGGTCGGCCGACGGGCGGGCCATATACGCCTCGGCGCTGGAGCAGGACGGGAGCATGACCGCGTACCGCTTCAACCTCTTCGGCTCGCGCCAGGAGATTGCGTCGGGAACGACTTTCCAGGCGATCACGCACTTCGACGAGCACCCGGAGCGCGCCGTCCTCTTCTACGAGCACGTCGACCGGCAGATCCCCCAGAGCGGCGCGCGCATCAAGACCTACGACCTCGAGACGGCCAAGATCCGCGTCCACCGCGAGCGGCCCGGCGGCGCTTTCAACCCTGCGCTCTCGCCCGACGGGCGCCACCTCGCCTACGGACACCGCGACGACCGGGACGTGGTCCTCGTCGTCCACGACCTGGAGACGCGGTCGGAGCGCGTGCTGGCGCGGGGACTCGACCGCGATCACCAGGAATCGGGCCCATACTACCATGGCGTCGCCCCGAACTGGGACTGGCACCCCGACGGGACGCACCTTTACCTGACCAGGGACGGCGGGATCCACGCTGTCGACATATCGTCGGGCGAGATCACCGAAGTCCCCTTCAGCGCCCTCGTGGACCGCCAGATCGACGAGACCATCCGCTTCCCCTTCGAGTTCCCGGAGGGCGAGACCCGGGCGTGGTCCTACCGCTTCGCACACCGCACCCCCGCGGGCGTCGTCTTCGAGGCGCTGGGCGACATCTGGCTGGCTGGGGACGACGGCGACGGCGGTGTGCGCAATCTCACCCAGTCATCCGCCCACGAGACCAGTCCGGTGATCGACGCGGACGGCGGCTGGCTCTACTACGCGACCTGGACCGACACCGACCTCGGAGCCGTCCACCGCCGGCCACTCGCGGGCGGCGCAGCGACCGAAGTGTCATCCCGCCCCTCCCAGTACATGTCGCTGGCGCTGGGGCCAGACGGCGCCCTCGCCTTCATCCGGGGGGCCGGCGGCCTCATCAACGGCGCGCGCATCGAGGAGGAGACCGACTTCGAGCTCGTCGTGGTGGCGGGCGGCGAGGAGCGCAGAGTCACCGATGTGCGCGGCAGCGTCATGGCACAGGGGCGCGCGCCCCACACCGTCCGCTTCGACGACGCCGGCGAGTGGATCTACTACACCGAGTTCGTCCTGGGCACAGTCGCGGCCAACTCCGGCCTGAGCGCCGACACGCTGGTCCTCCGCCGCATCCGCCCCGACGGCACCGGCAAGGCGACCCTCTACCGCTTCCCGCACGCCGAACGCGCGGTCCTCTCCCCGGACCTCGCCTGGATCGCGTTCCGCGAGTACCAGCGCAGCTTCGTGACGCCCTTCGAATGGATCGGCAAGCCGGTCACGATCTCGGCCTACGACGGCATCGGCTTTGCCAGGCGCATCGACCCGTCCGACGGCGCGAGCATGGCCTGGTCGGATGCGGCGACCGTGTCGTGGCCGCGGGGAGGCACGTTCCACGAGAAGGCGCTCGACGACATCCTTGCCGGCACCGACGGCACCCGGACCACCGACATCACGGTCCGCTTCGAGGTGGCCCTGCCCCGTACGACCATTGCGCTGACCAACGCCCGCGTCGTCACGATGGACGAAGGGCGAAGTGTTTTGGAGAGTGCGACGATCCTCGTGCGGGGACATCGCATCGCAGAGGTGGGACCCCATGTCGTCGTGCCTGCGGAAGCGCGCGTGTTCGATCTCGCGGGCCACACCGTCATACCTGGCCTCGTGGACGCGCACGCACACTCGGTCGGGCAGCTCGCGACGACGCAGCTGATCGAGCAGCGGCTTCCCGGCGTCACCGGCTCGCTGGCCCACGGCGTCACCACACTCTACGAGCTCTACGGGTCCGAGGAGAAGGAGCCCTGGGTCAGCGACATGATCCGCTCCGGCCGCATGGATGGCCCGCGGATGCTCTCGGTCGGCGCGCCCATGTACGGCATCCGCGAGTACCGTCCGCGCACCTACCGCCCGATCGCCTCGTACGACGACGCCGACCAGCACGCCCGCTTCAGCCGCGACATGGGGATCACCGCGCTCAAGGATTATGTCAACTTCACCCGCGCCGACCGCCACCAGCTGATCACGGCGGCGCGTGAGCGGGGGCTGAACGTGCTTTCCGAGACGGCCGCGATCCCCCCGATGAACTTCACGCAGATCATCGACGGCGTGACCGGGCTCGAGCACACGATGGGGCTGACGCCCCTCTACGGCGATGTGGTCGAGCTCTTCCGCGCGAGCGGGACCGGTGTGACGCCCACCCTGCTCGTCGTCTACAACGGCCCGGTGGGCCAGGCGTACTTCGACCAGTCACAGCGCTACTGGGAAGACGAGAAGCTCCTGCGTTTCAGCACGGAAGAGCGGCTGCGCGGCCGCTTCCGCCGGGTCACGCACTACTGGGACGACGACCTGTATTCGCCCGAGATGGTGGCCGCGATGAAGCGCCTCTTCGACGCGGGCGTGCTGATCAACGCGGGCGGCCACGGCCAGATGCCCGGGCGCGACATGCACTGGGAGATGGAGCTGTTCGTGCAGGGCGGATTCTCGGAGATGGACGCCCTGCAGACGGCGACGCGGAATGCGGCGGTGTACCATGGCCTCGGCGCGGACCTGGGCACGATCGAGGCCGGCAAGCTTGCGGATCTGGTGGTGCTGGGCGCGAACCCGTTGGCGGACATCCGGCATACGCAGGCGGTCGTGTACGTGGTGAAGAACGGGGTGGTGTACAGCGGAGAGGACGCGGCGCGGGTGTATCCGGGGCCGGTGGCGGCGCCGGCGATGTACTTTCAGCGGGAGAGGTGAGGGGGCACGCTGCTCGATGAGGGGGCACGCTGCTCGAATATGTATTTTACGTAAAATACGTATTTTGTCGGGTGCCTACTCCGTCGCCCACGGCGGAAGATGCACGGCAACCCGTCGTATGTCATATTTCGGGCACCCCGATCCCCGCCGACGGACGGGGGTAGGCGGCAGCCCCGGAGGTATCTCGTGAACATGACCGATGCGGAGATCCGCCAGCGTCTGCGGCTGGGCGAGGACAGCGGCTGGGAGTTCAAGCAGATCGAATTCAGTGGCGACCGCCCCACGAGCCCCCGGCGAGAGGACCTTGCCGATGAGATGGCGGCTTTCGCCAACGCGAACGGCGGCGTGCTTATTTGCGGGGTCTCCGACGACGGGCGGCTTCAGGGGATGTCTTCCGGGCAGATGGCCGCCCTCGACCGACTGTTGGTCGAGGTAAGCACCGATGCCGTGGAGCCTTCCCTCCGCGTCAACGTTCATCATCGGGAACTCGACGGAAAAGCCTTCGTGCTCGTGGACGTTTCGCGGGGCGATTCCGTGCATGAACGGGCCGGTCGCGCATTCATCCGGGTCGGCGCGAGCAAACGGCGCCTCGGCGGCGACGAGCGTCTGCGGCTGGCGCAGAGGCGTGCCCAGAGCCGCTACCTCTGGTTCGACCGACAGGTCGTTCCTCAGACCGGGTTCCACACCCTTCGTGAGCGCCTGTGGGAACCGCTGCTCAGTGCTGCGGGAGCGAGCGACCCTCGCCGGGCTCTGGAGAACCTAAAGCTGCTGGCGTCCGATGAAGCCGATGTGGACCGGGCGACCGTCGCGGGCGTACTGCTCTGCACCGACTCGCCCCAGCAGTGGTTGCCGCAAGCCACGATCATGGCGACGCTGTACCGTGGCAAGGATCGCGCCTCCGGCCAGATAGACTCACAGGAGATCGAGGGGCCGCTTCCCGCCCAGATCGCCGACGCGGTGAAGTTCGTGGTCCGCAACATGCGCGTCTCGGCACGAAAGACACCTGCTCGCGAAGATGCGCCGCAGTACAACAAGGCGGCCGTGTTCGAGGCGGTGGTCAACGCCGTTGTTCACCGCGACTACTCGATGTCGTCGAGGCGCATCAGGCTGTCGATGTTCAAGAACCGGCTGGAAATCGACTCCCCCGGCCAGCTTCCCAACGGAATGACGATAGACGGCATGGACTCGATCCAGGCCACCCGCAACGAGGTCCTCGCTTCCGTGTTTGGACGAATCCCCGTCGGCGACGTTCCCGGGTCCGATCATCGACGCTACATGATGGAACGGCGGGGGGACGGTGTCTCGATCATTCTCAAGGAGACGCGTGAAACCGCCGGCGTTGTGCCGGAGTACAGGGTCGTCGACGAATCGAATCTGGTCCTCGCCATCCCGGCCGCCAGACTCGAACTTGTGCGCTCGGACGCCACGGTCACGGTGCATTCCGAAGGCGAACCGCTTGCTGGCGTCGATGTCCTCGCCCTGTTTCCGAACAGGACCTGGCAGCGGGCAACAACCGACGAGGCCGGTGAGGCGGAGTTCGATCTGTACACGACGCACCTGCCGATGACCGTGTACGCTGCCGCGCCCACCTATGCCGCCGGGCTGGCACGAGAGTGGACGCCGCACCAGGGCGGTCTGTTGCTGGAACTGGCTCCGCTCCCGGACGGAGGCGCCGTCATTTTCCCAAATGCTACCGGGAATGTCCCCGGACTGCGCGGTCGGTTGAACCCGAAACGCGATGCCTCGGACCGGACCTACCTGTACGCCGACAACATCGCTATCGACGAGGGAAGGCAGCAGCCGGTCTCCTTCCGGCTGGGCAAACCGTTGCGGCTTACGGACGCGTTCGGGGTCGAGATGTCGGTGACCATCGTCGATGTCGTCGGGCGGTCGGCCTTGGTGGAGTACCGAAGCTTTCAAGCGGAGATGCCGGCGCCTACTCCACCACCCGCAACCGAAACACCCACGTGAGCACCTGTCCGGTTCGCTTCCGTGCTGGGGCGGATTCACGTTTCAGCTGAAACGCGAAATTACGTAGAATACGCATTTTCTGCACAGACACATGCAAGACAGATACGTCGGTGACATCGGAGACTACGCGAGGCACCGCGATGTGTGGTTCCGGGATTCGGTGGAATCCCTGAAGGGCTGCGACATCGTCTTTGCAGATCCGGACAACGGCCTGCGGGAGTCAAGAAACTTCAGACCCGGGCAGTGTAGGTCAGGGAAGAGCATTTGCGAGGATGAAGCGCTTGCTTTGGCGGCAAACGAAAGGCCGGTGGTCGTCTACCATCACAGCACAAGGTTCCAAGGTGGCATTGACAGGGAAGTCGCGCATTGGCAAGAAAAACTCGGATCTGAGACCTGTGCGGTCGTTTGGAGGCACCGCTCGCCCCGGATCTTCTTCATCCTGAACTGCACCAGGGAACTTCGTCAACGAGCCGAAGAGTGGTGCGGACGGTGGAAGCTACAGGAGAAGGTGTACTTCGAGGGCTATCCCGATCGCGCGATCGATTAGCCTCGTTGCGAGCCAAGCTCCGATTTTCGAAATCGGTCCCGTTGCCCCAGCACCTCATCTCGTCACCCTCGGGCGTGGTCGCCTCTACTCCGTCACCCGCACCTGAAACGCGCCGGTAAGCACCTCTCCGGCCCGCTTCACCTGAACCCAGATGGTATAGTCGCCCGCCTGGGGGAAGGCGTAGGGGAACTCGACGGTGCCGGGAACACCCTCTCCAGCCTCCGCCATTGGCTGCATCTGCGGCGCCAGCACGGACAGCGAGCCCATCGAGATCGTGCCCGCAGGGTGGAGGTGCACGAACACCGAGCCATCGTCGCGGGTGAGAGCCGCATGGCTGATCATGCCCATGTAGGGCTCGAGCGAGGCCGGTTCTCCCGCCGGGTCCAGCACGGCGAACGAGAGCACGACCTCTTCGTCAACGCGCAGCGCCGATTCCCCGAGCCAGTGCAGGGTCGATCCGTCCGAAGGCGACGCTGAGGCGCCGGGCGCCGACACCGGGGCGGGCGTGCCTCGCCATGACGAGTCGTCGGGATCCCCTTCGGACAGGGCTTCCGGGGCAGCGCCCGAGTCTCCCTCTGCAAGCGCCCCCGCGTCGACCAGCGCCTCAGCGGGCACCAGCGCCCCCACCTCCACCAACACCGTGTCAACAACCGTCTGCGCGAACCCGGATTCATGCACGATGTCGCCGTAGATGCGGTATTCGCCCGGTGGCAGGTCCGGCCACGGAACGCGGAAGGTCGCCGAGTCCACCGGAACCGGGTGAACGTGTGCGAAGGCATCCATGTCGGGCGCGCCGACGACGAACATGTGCATGAGCTTGCCGTGGTCGGGCACCAGGGGACTCCAGTTCCGGCCCAACCAGGACGGATCCGTGATCCGGACCTCAAGCATGGGCCCACCGCCGCCGCCAGTCACCACACCCTCCACGGCCAACCGCTCGAAGATTCCGCCGCGTACATCCCGGTCGACCGCATCCCACCAGGCGTTGCCCCAGTACGCGCCGGTCAGCAGCAGGGCGGCGGCGCAGGTCATCGCGAACCATCCCCAGCGCCGCTGGGTCGCCTGCACTGCCTCGTCGGGTCCCAGGCGACTCTCGCGCACGGCCGCGCCGGCGATCGTCACCGCGCCCGCGAGAAGCAGTCCCCCCAGCAGCAGGAGCACCGCGCCCAGTGCAGGTGGCATGTCGAGAACACCCAACATGACCGAGGTCACGGGCACGGACGCGGTACCCGCCCCGCGCGAACCCTCCACGGTCACTTCGATGCGGTAGGCGCCCACGGTCATCAGCCAGAGTTCGGCGCTGTAGAGTTCCGGATCGCCTGGCACGGCCACGGCGGGGTCCGGCGGCGGCGCTCCTCCTTCGGGTGCGGCATCCCAGCGCACGGGGCGCACGGTCACCCGCTCGACTTCGCCCACGCCACCCGTAACGCGCACCGAAATCTCCGCCAGGCCGGGAACGACGTCGGGCGGACGGACGACAACGGACACCGGGTAGGGCCCTGCGTCGCCCGCGAAGAAGACGTTCTTGCTGCCGACGTGTCCCGCGGTCGCCAGGTAGAGCCCCGCGACGAGCAGCAGGGCGCGCCTCATCTTCGCACCGCCAACATCCAATTGCCCACCCAGAGACCCACTCGCGCCGACGCGAACCCGATCGGCAACGCCCACCACGCCATTGACAGGAAGCCCGGGACGGAGATCTCGCCGCCCGAGAACCGGCTCGCGCCCCAGAACTCGTACTGCCAGGGACCCGGGGCGTTGTTGTATCCCCAGGTGTCACCCTGGAAGAAGTAGTTGCGTGACGCCTCGGAGAGCATGAACTCACCGAAATACCAATGCACCACGCCGAACAGGCCGACGAACGCGACGGAACCGAGAGCGGCGAGCCCCCAGTCCACCGACCGTCGGACCGGCGCCCGCCCTGGTTGCGAGGCCCTCCGCAGGAGCAGGTCGAGCGCGATCGCGGGAACAATCAGCACGAGCGGGAACTCCGGCGCCACCATCCTGTCCACGTTGCGCAGGATGGGGGCGAGCAGGGGCTCGGCGGGAAACAGGGGAAGCACCCACATCATGATCAGCGTCACGCCCATGTACACCAGGGCAGTCCAGGTGGCTGGCCAGCGGAGGCGCGCGGCCCGGCCTACCGCGAAAAACACCACCGGGTAGACACCCGCCGAGATCATGTGGAACGTAGGTCCACGCCAGTCGTTCGGGAACGAGTACTCCAGCATGAGGACCGCGAGCGTCAGAAGGAGCATTCCCGCGCTGTAGGCGTAGGCGAAGCCCAGCAGACGCTGTCCGCGTTCCGACGCCCGGTTCTGCCACGACAACGCCATGAGCAGGGCTCCCAGCTGGATCGCGCAGATGCCCATGGCCAGTACCACATGGGGCGGGCTGAGAATCTCGACGTCGAGCCCGTAGGCGTTGTGCCACCAGTCGTCGAGCGGCGCGGAGGTGAGCATGGCGATCGCGCCCCAGATCGCCACCCAGGCCCCGAGCGGCGCGCGAAAGCCCCACATGCGCACCGAGCGCCCGACTTCGGTGCCGGTGCCGGAAAAGGTCGTCTTCAGGGCCAGCCAGCCGCAGGACAGGCCGGCCGCCAGGCCACCCGTGTAGACCGCGAGGTGAGCCGGGGTCCAGAACGAGTCGCGCCCGATCGTCCGGTGCCACGAGATGTCCCAGATAATTCCGACGATCACGCTTGTGGACGCCAAGAGGACAGCGGTCAGGTACCACGGGAAATCGCGTGGCGAGTTGTGCTCGGTGGTCTCGAAGATGTTCGGCCCCCGGGATCTGCGGGTTCGGTTGATAGTGGGAACCAAAGAGCAATGAAGCTGTACCATGGATCCATGGCCCACAAGGAAACCTGATGTGACCGGAATGAAGAAGGGGGTCCTGCTGTCGGCTGTCCTGTTGGCCGCCTGTCAGGCTGACGATGCGAATCAATCCTTCGGCCGAAGCAGCGGAGGTCAACGGGTCTTCGAGACGGCTTCCTTCGACACTCTGTGGACGCTCGGGGCCGAGGCCGACAGCACCTTCGCTCTTCTATGGTCGCCGCGACGCGCACCCGGTAGCGGCCTGTACATCGCGGACATCGGCAATGCGAAGCTCCACCATGTAAACGCCGCCGGGGAGCTCGCCTGGTCGTACGGGCGCAGGGGGCAGGGGCCCGGTGAACTCCTCGAGGTGCGCGTATTCGATGTCGACGCACAGGGGAATGCTGTCATCATCGACAACCCCAACCGTCGCGTCGTCACCGTTGACCCCAGCGGGAGTCTGGTCAGAGAGTTCCCTCTGCCCCAGGAAGTGGGGTTCACATCGGCAGTCGCTACGCTGGACAACGGCAACCTCGCCGTGGCCTACCTCGGGGGTCCGTGGGCCTTATTGTCCAATGACGGCAAGTTCCTGCAACGGATCGAACCTCCGTGGGAAGGATTTGCCGACAAGCCCTTCCTGGAACTGGTCGGCCAGGCGATCTCCGTGCGGGGGACCGACCGGTGGGTATACAGCTTTGACACGGCGGGCGAGTGGATCGTTTTCGAGGATGGCGAGGTTGTGGAACGGTACGCCCACATCGAACACGTCCCGTTCGCCAACGTCATGGTCACCGATACCGAACACGGCGGTTCGCTGGCCAGGTACGACGGCAATCCGACCCACACGACTGCCGGTCTGGCCGTCAGAAAGGATACGCTGTTCGTCCTGTACTTTGGCACAACGGAACACAGCGGCAGGGTTGTGGACAAGTACGACATCAACACGGGGGACCACCTCGGGTCGCTCCTGCTCCCGGACAAGGCCAGCGGTGTCAGTTTCGGCCACGATGGCACCGTCTACGCGGTGAGTGACTCGCGGCTGTACTTCACCGTGACCGCATTGCGTTACAGGTAGAGGTAGCCCCCTACTCCGTCGCCCTTCTCCGCCCCCTCACCGGCAAGACAATCCGCGAGGGATACTCCCTGCTGTGATAGATGATCTGCCGCGCGGTGTTCCACTCCGTGTCGGTCGCGATCGGGTTGCCGGTGTTCTGGTTGGGCGCGATTTCCGGGTAGGCGCTGCTCGTCAGATCGATGCGGATCCTGTGACCCGGCTGGAAGGAATGGGCGATGTGGCCCAGGTCGATCTCGTAGCGCGCGACTTCGCCGGGGGTGAGCAGTTCCTCCCGGTCGAAGCCGTTGCGGTAGCGGGCCCTTATGACGCCGGTGCGAGGGCCGAGCTTGACCGCCCTGCCGTCGGGATAGACATCCATGATGGTCGCGACGAAGTCGGTGTCGCGCGCGTCGGTGGCCGCGTGGAACTCGATCACGATCGGGCCCACGACTTCCAACGCTTCCTGAATCTCCTCGCTCGTGTAGACCAGGACATCATCGCGGCGGTGCAGGGGAGTCCGATCCTCACCGAGCGGCATCTCGCCGACGGAACCGGGAACCGGCCGCTGAGGGTCGAAGGTGAACCGGTCGGGCGGCGAATCGGCTTCGGGCGGTGTCCACTCGAGCGCCCCGTCGCCGACGATCGAATTCGCCCTTCCTCCACTCGTCAGGTACAAGCTGGTGGCCTCGATGTCCGCCGGCGGATACTCGTCGAATTCACGCCACTCTTCTGCACCGACCACGTAGATCCGCGCCCGCGGCTGGTCGTAGCTGTCCGCGGTCCCCTTCAGGTAGTGGTCGAAGAACGCGAGGTGCTCGGCCTTGTTGTCGACGAGCGCGTGCGGCTCGAACTCCATGTCGCCGAGCGTGAGGGTGCCGCCGATGAAGGTCTCGGCATGACCCCACGGGCCAGCCAGCATGTACTGCTCGTCGGCGGCCGGCGAATGGGCCATCATTCCGTCCCAGTAGAACATGGCGCCCGGCTGGTCGCCGTCGAACCACCCGGTGACGTGCAGAATCGGCAGGTCGAGTCCCCGGAAGTCCTCCTCGGTGAAGTGCAGGCGCTGCCAGTACTCGTTGAAGGTGGAGTTCTCGAGGAAGTCGTTGAAGAGCGGCATGTCGCGGCCCATCGCGTCATCCTGCGTGATGAGCGGCCGGTGCCAGTAGACGGACTCCATGTCGACCCCCTGCATGTTGGCCGACTGACTGTTCCTTCCGGAGGTGTCGTTGATCCAGGCGAGGGCCCACTGCATCATCCAGGCGCCCCCGTAATGCGGCAGTTCGTGCATCCAGCGCCCGGCCGCGGCGGTCGCGACCATGCATTTCAGCGAAGGCGGATGCTCGCGGGCCGCCAGCCACTGGTCGGTCCCCAGGTAGGACACGCCCGCAGTGCACACGTCGCCGTTCGACCAGGGCTGGGACGCCATCCATTCGATCGTGTCGTGTCCGTCCTCACCCTCCTGGAAGAAGAAGTCGAACTTGCCGTCCGAGTCACCGCGGCCGCGGACGTCCTGGATTACGACCGCGTAGCCGCGCTCCGCGAAGTAGGTGGCCCAGCCGGCGAGGCTGAAGGTCGCAACGGCCATCGTCTTCAGGTACGGCGTCCGGATGATGATGGTGGGGAACGGTCCGCCCTCGGCCGGCATCCAGACGTCGGAGGACAACTCGACGCCGTCGCGCATCGGCGTGCGGACGTCGAACATGCGGGTGACCTGCGCGGCCTGAGCGGAGGCCGGGGTGGGGGGGAGCGAGAAGGTCGTCACCGCGGCCATAGCGAGGATGGCAGACGCCGGTGCGCGCAACCGGAAAAAGGTGGCGGTCTGTTGACCATTGCTTTTCATGTTGGATCTCCGGGTAGCCAGGACGCGGATGTGTGAGGCCAGAATAGGCGCTCGCGACGCGGTGCTCAATCCCGTGTTAGGCTGTATGGCATGAAGACGCGCACCGTAACCATCAGAATCGACCGGGCACTCGATCGGAGCCTGGACCGGGCGGCTCGGCTGAGCGGCAGAAGCAGGAGCGCCGTCGTGCGCGACGCGCTGGAGCGACAATTGGCGCTAAGTCAACTGGCCGACTTGCGGCGGCGCATCGTTCCGTTTGCAGAGGCCAGAGGTCTTTTGACCGACGAAGACATCCGTCGGGACACGATAGAATCGGAGGGATCGGAGGCCGAACAGGGGACGGCAGCCTCCTAGGACCTCGATGCCGCGAACTCGGCAAAGTCGACGCGCAGATCGGTGATCAGCGCCTCGATCCTGTCGTAGGCGGACTGGTTCTCCTTTCGCATCTCGGCCAGCATCTCGAGGGTCCGGATCTCCGAGTCCTTGATCGCGGTCGAAAGCCTGAGTTCGACTTCGGAGACCTTGAGTTCGACCTCCGAAATCCTCAGCTCGGTATCCGAGATCGACCGCCCGTATGCCCACGTGGCCGACACGGCCGCGACCACGATCGCGAGTATCGTAGCGGTGGCCGTGGCCAGTACCTCCCAGAGCTTGGGCGGTTCAGTCAGTCGCTTCATCCACTCATTGTTACCTTAGACGGCACCGCAGACAAGCCATGACGAGGACGTTAGGAGCACCATGCCAAGCCGCGTTTCCCAGCCTCGGACGGACGACCTAGACGAGACTGGACAGGACGATTTCGAGCAGCGGATGGCTGGCGTATCGCGTCTTCCGGGGCGTGACCGCCTGGTCGAGGAAACGGTCGTCAGGTCACGTCAAGGCGCGGCTGTGCACGAGCCCGGGGCCTTCGGAAAACGCGCAGGGGAGGCGGGTTCGGCAAGACAGGGGTCCCGCATCGAGATCGGCTCGGTCGCCGGGCTCAACCGACGTCAAGCCGACGCGTTGCGTGGTGGCGAGATAGCGATCGGCGCCCAGTTGGACCTGCATGGCTTCTCGCGCAAGGAGGCCGGCGGCAAGGTGGCGGCATTCCTGGCCCGGTCCACCCGACGCGGCCTCCGCTGCGTCCTCGTCATTACCGGGCAGGGCAGGCGCGATCCGCTGGCCAAGGCGCGGGGCGTGCTGCGCGGCGGACTCGAACGGTGGTTGAACGAGCCCGCAACCCGCCCGCTGGTGCTGGCGTGCGTGCCCGCGCAGCGCAGACACGGGGGCCAGGGGGCTTTCTACGTGCTGCTGCGCCGGCGTCGCAGTGCGGATTCCCGTGGGGTCGTGCGGACGTAACGAGCCAGCACGTGCCCGTCGTCCATCACCTAGATGTCGTTGACTAAGGGCCTGACTAACTCGCCTTCGGTGCCTACATAGTCATGATCACGGCTCGCCAATGGGCCTCACGAAAACCACGCGCCAACCCCTGACGTCGTCCCGGCGAATGGCGACAGCACCCCCGTCATGGATCTGTTTCAACTCCAGATCCGGGTCCGCGATCCACGTTCGCACGAGATTGCCCTCGATGGTCCAGGCCCTCCAAACGACTCTGCCACCTTTGCCGGTGCTCCCGACCCAGAGGTTGCCAGCATTGTCGAGCAGAAAACTCGACAGGGCGGGCAGGCGATCGGGTGCCTGAACTGCCTCCAAGATGGACTTGCGAACGCTGGCGACCGGAAGGCCGTGGCGCGTCGAGAGGCTCTCGACTATGTCGCCAGTTCGTTCAAGCACATCATCATCCGACGCGGGATCTGTTTCGACGCCCACGGCAGTGCTACCCAGCTCGTTCCCGGTGTCGTCGTACAGGACGAATCGGAGTTCCGAGCCGTCAGGCCCCTCCAGTTCGTCCGCGGTTGCGAAGTAGCGGCCGTCTGGACTGAGTGCCGTTCGCGTGAAGTTCGCCAGAGGATTCAGGAAGACGAACCCCCTTCCGTTTGGCAGCGCCGCGTCCGCTGAGACTCGCCGGTGGCGAGCTTCTCCGAGCGAGTCCAGGATCTGGCCGTCCGTGCCGACGAGGAATATGGGCTTGGGCTCCGGGGTCGATCTCGAGGTGGTCCGAGGGGCCGCCACCGTGAGGCCCGAGCGCAGGTATCCGACGGGACCGTACCTGGCGGCAGCTGAACGCGGGACGGTGGTATTGCCTCGGAGGTACCGCCCATCGGTGGCCATAAGAGACACACGCGGCGATCCCAGGCCCTCCACGACCACGAGGGTATCGCCCCGCCACGCCACCTGTGGCACGGACCCGAATTCTCCGGGCCCTTCGCCACGGCGCCCCACGACCTGCCTCCTGCCCCGCGCGTCAAACACCCAGATCTCACCGAGGCCGGATTGTGACACTGCCAGGACACCCGCCGAACTCAGCGCAACGTCAACAATGAGCCCGAACGAATCAGCGCCGTCCGTGGTGCCCAAGGAGTCGATGGCGAACAGAGGTTCCGCGGCATCGACGGAGCCGGGCAGCGCCCCCGGCGCTGTATCGCCACCACCACAGCCGAGCGCAACCGCCGCAACCGTCACGACAACCCATCCCCGGACCCAGGATCTCACGCTCATCCACCTGTATACACAAATGTCGGGGATGGGGTCCTACCCCCCGGATTCAGGATCTCATACGCTGAAACTGGCCGTAGGTGTTTCCCCCTACGGACGCACTATCGTGGCGCGCACGAGGAAGGGCACATCGAGAATCCCTGGAGTGACCGCGATGATCGTGTCACCGACAAGCGCAGGTACATTGCGACGCGGAAGACCAAATCCCAGATCAACGCTGCCCAGGAAATGGCCTTCCGGGCTGAACACATCCACGAGGCTTGGATCCTCTCCGACCTCTTCAATGATCCCGACCAGGATGTGGCCGTCGTCCATCACATAGAGTTCGTTGACCAATGGTCGGACCAATTCGACATCCTGTCTGGAGATGCCCCCTTCCGCCAAGCCGTCCGCAATTGCCTTACGGTCCGCCCGATCGAACGTCGATTCCCGATGTGAGGTCTCGACTATCCTGATCGTGTCGCCGCTTGAAGTAGTCTGAATCAGGCGAAGCCGACCGGTTGACGCAGACCAGACGGTGCCGTCGGGAGCCAGGCTCCATCGCAGTCGCGGTATGTAGTGATTGCCGATGAAACGAAGCGACTCCTGACGCGGCCGGATGACGTTTCGGAATCCCCTAGAAAGTTCAGGCTTCGGCAGACCGCCATCGTGTAGACGACGTGTCCCATCGTGTCCACGCGCACGAATATGACCATCGGGAGCCCCCGCGCGGTGGCGGTTTCGTCAATGAGAATGCCGACACGCTCCACAACGAGCGGATGCTGGATACGATTGACGGACCGAACCGGTCTCGGCACAGACCGTTGGAACGTTCCTGTCGAGTCAAAGACGTGATACCGTCCGTTCAGTCCGTCCGCTACCCAGAGCCGATCCGCACCATCCCAAGCCAGAGCATGCGGACCTCGAAACTCGCCAGGGCCCTCCCCAGAACCACCGAAACTCCTCACGAAATCACCGTCCGCGCTGAAGACCAGTACGCGGGTTGCTCGATATTCCAAGACGAAGATTTGACCGTTGGGTCCAAGTGTCACGCTGTTGTTTCGCGGAGCCGCTACCGCTTCGTCCGCACTATCCCAGACGCTTCCCACCCTGAATTCCTCGACTAGCTGCCATTGCTCCGACTCTCGCCAAAGGCCGGTCGGCCCGTTTCGGACCACCACGACCCCGCCCATGGTGTCCACCTCCGGCAGCACAATGGCTGGAGTGTCCGGGGCACTCCCACAGGCTGCCGTCAGTAATGTGAGGGCAACGCATTGGTGCGTCATGAACGGCTGGCCAGTGCGCTTCAAGGGTTGATCGCGAACTTTCTGTGTCGTTCGAAGAATGATCGTCCCCCTACCCCCCCGGATTCACCAGCACCGTCACATGCGTCGGATGCTCCGCTGACCGATAAACCCGCTTCGTCGCCTTCGCAAAATCCCCCTCCACCGCCTCGAAGATATTCGGCACCCACGTCTGCGGATTCCTGCCGATCACCGGGAACCACGTACTCTGCACCTGGACCATGATCCGATGACCCGTCTGGAAGCGGTGGTCGCGGTCCCGCAGGCTGATCGTGTACGGGGTGATCTCATTCGGGACGACCGGCTCGGGCTCGCGGAAGCTGTTGCGGAAGCGCGCGCGGAAGACTTCGCCGGCCACCATGTACTGGTAGCCCCGCAGCGCCGGATTGGGGTGATCGTCGGGGTAGACGTCGATCAGCTTGACGATCCAGTCGGCCCCGCTGCCGCTGGTCGAGGCGTAGAGATGGGCAACAATGTCGCCGGTGATCGCGAACCCCTCCTCCAGCGGCTCCGACTCCCAGGTCAGCACGTCCGGCCGGCCATCCACGAAGCGCTGGTCCTCGGCCTGCCAGTAGTGCCAGCGATCGTAGTGGATCGGCCGGTACTGGAACGGGACCGGATTGTCGGGGTCGGAGACGTACTCGTCGTAGGCGGTGTCGTCGCCCTCCGAGGCCGGCGGCGGGTCGAACGAGACCACGCCGTCGGCGCGCAGATAAACGTTCCTCGGCACCATCCCTTCGGCGGGCCAGCTGTCGTACTGCTTCCACTCGTTGGAGCCGGTCTGGAAGGTGATCGCCTCGGCGGCGGGCAGCGAGCCCTTGTCCTTCAGCCAGTAGGCGAACCACGGGGCGTGGATCTCGTCGCGGAAATACCGGGCGGTCTCGCTCTCCAGATCGAAGTCGAGCACCTGCCGGCCGGCCTCCTCGAAGGTCCAGCCGCCGTGCCGCCAGGGGCCGAGCACGAGGAAGTTCTCGTTGTCGTCGTCGTCCTCCTCGAGCTGCTTGTAGACCTCGATGGGGCCGTAGAAGTCCTCGGCGTCCCACCAGCCCGTGACATGAAGCGCCGGCACGGTCATGCCCTGCAGATACGGGAAGACGCCGCACATCTCCGTCTCCCAGTACTCGTCCATGTTGGGATGGGCCACGTAGTCGTTCCACATGCGCGAGTTGCCGTCGAGCATCTCGGTGACCCGCGAGAGCGGGCCCATCTCCAGGTAGCGCGTGTACTTGTCCCAGGCGCCCTCGGGGGGCCACAGCTCGGGCGGCATCTCGAACCGTACGGCCGCCTCGTACGCGTAGCTGAACCGAAAGGCGCCGTTGTGGTGGAAGTCGTCGCCGATGAACATGTCGGCGCAGCTCGCCTGCGGTGAGACCGCGGCCAGCGCGGGGTGGGGGTCGACCATCGCGCGCGTGGCCAGGAAGCCGCCGTACGAGATGCCCCACGTGCCGACGCGGCCGTTGTTGCCGGGCACGTTGTTCACCAGCCACTCGATCGTGTCGTAGAAGTCGGTGGACTCGTCGGTGCCGTCCACGTCGCCGGGCTTGCGGTTGGGGCGCAGCGTCACGAATTCGCCCTCGGACTCGTAGCGCCCGCGCAGGTCCTGCAGCACGAAGATGTAGCCCTCATCGAAGAACTCTTCGTACCAGTCCAGCCGGATCGAGTACTCCTGCTCCTGCGGGTTGGCGTAGTACGGAGTGCGCTCCAGCATGATCGGAAGCGGCTCGGCGTGGCCCCGCGGGATGTAGATCTCGGTGTGCAGGCGCACGCCGTCGCGCATGGGCACCATGACGTCCCACTTGGGCTCGAAGATGGCGGCCAGGTCGAGGTCGGCGCGGTCCTCGTAGCCGTACCGCGTCATGACCTCTTCCTGGGCCAGGGCGGGGGCAGGCGCGGCCAGCAGGGCGGCGGCAGCCAGGAGCCCGGCCGCCGCCAGGCGCATGTGTGAGTATATGAGTATATGAGTAGGCATTGGAGATGCTGCCGTAGGTGTGTACACTGACTTGGATACCAATCGACAAGGAGCATCCCATGACACGCAAGTTGCGGATCGCCGCAATCACGCTAACGACCGCGCCGCTCAGCCTGGCCATCGGAGCCTGCCAGCCCGACACCCCCAGCGAGCCCACCTACAGGCAAACCGCTGCGGCAGAGGCAGACTTCCGCCTCAGATCCGACGTCGAAGCCGCCCTCCCCGCCCGTGCGGACGCCTTCGCGGCCGACCCCGACGATGAAGACGCGCGACACGCCTACGCCGACATCCTCTTCAAGCTCGGCAACATGTGGGAGGCCGACGAAGTCATCGCACCCCTCGCCGACCCCTCCTCGTCCAACGTCGACGACCTCCAACTCGCCGCCCGCCTGGCCTACGTCCTCGGCCACTACACGCGCGCCGAGGCCCTCTACGACCGGCTGATGGACCTCACCGAAGACGGCTCCGAGGCCCACGCCGACGCCACGCGGGGCCTGGCCCTCACCTGGTACCAGACCAACCAGTTCGCCAAGGCGCCCGAGCTCCCGGCACCCGAGGACAGCGAGGGCATATCGAGCCTCATCGCTTTCATGCAGGCGTTTGAGGGCGAACCCTACGGCATCGAATGGACCACCGACGAGCGCATCTCGCACCTCCCGATGACCAACGACATCACGCAGCCTGGCGCCCTTCCCATCGTCGACCTCGAAGTCAACGGCCAGACCGTCTCGCTCATCCTCGACACCGGCGGCGACCGCCTCTACCTCGACAAGGGCATCTACGCGAGCCTCGGCCTCACCACCCTCACCAACCGCGAGGCCCGCTACGCCTACACCGGCGGCGCAACGGTCGAAGAGCCGCTCGGAGTCGCCGAAGCGGTCACCATGGGCGACGTCACCCTCACCAACGTCCCCGTCGTCGGCGCCACCTGGAAGGAACTCGGCCAGACCAGCGACGGCGTCCTCACCACGCAGCTGCTCAAGCAGTTCCTGAGCACGATGGACTACGACAACCGCCGCATCACCCTCCGCGAGCGCACCCCGGAAGCCCTCGCCCAGGTTATGACAAACTTTGCCAACCCGCCCCTCGAGGCGCCCTTCTTCATGACAACCACGCACCTCATGTTCGCGAAGGGCGACCTGAACGGCCACGAGATCAACTACTTCCTGGACTCCGGGCTGGCCATGAGCATGCCCATGATCGTGGTGGACGAAACGGTCGAACTCCTCGGTCTCGAGACCAACGACATCGAAGGCACCCCCTACTACTGGACCGCCATCGAGTCCCACGGCCTCAACGGACTCGTGAAAGGCGCCACGCAGGCCATGGGCAACGTCTTCGTCGAGCAGGACTTCTTCTGGCAGGCCGGCTTCATGGCGGACGCCCTCATGTCCCACCAGTACCTCTGGCCCCTGGGCTCCTGGACGATCGACTTCGACAACATGACCTACTACTTCCCGGCCCCGGAGTCGGAGGAGTGAGAGTCGCGGCCTCCCTGTTGCTCGTGTCCTCCGCGTCGCTTGCGTTGCCCCCGGCCCCCGCAGCTGCCCAGTCCCTCCGCCCCTTCCCCCCGCCCTTCGAGATCCGCGTGCCCGTCCCGCCCGGCCCGCTCGTCTCCGGAGACACCCGCTACTTCGTCTACGAGCTCCTGATCACGAGCTTCCTGCCCGCCCCGGCGCAGGTGAGCCGAGTCGAGATCTTCGCCGAATCGGCAGAGGGACAGCGCCTGCTGGAGTACTCCGGCGAGGAGCTGGGCGCGAACATGCTTCCGCCGTTCGAGCAGGAGGACGATCCAGTCGCGCAGCGAACCATCGGGCCCAGGTCACACGGCGTGGTGTACGTGATGCTGCCCCTGCCGGCATCGACCGCCACCCCGCGGCAGTTCTTCCACCGCGTGTGGTTCGACCTTCCCGCGGGCGACTCCACCGAGGCCGACTACGTGGCCCTGGAGACGCCGATCCACGAGGGCTCCGTGATCGAGATCGGGCCGCCGCTCCGGGGCGGACCCTGGGCGGTGTTCAACGGTCCCTCCAACGACTCCGGGCACCGCCGAATGCCGCTTCAACTCTTCGGACGCTCGGCGTTCGCGCAGCGGTACGCGATCGACTACATGCTGGTCGACGCCGAGGGTCGCGCCAGCCCGGTGGAGGGCGGCGACAACGACACCTATCCGGGCTACGGCGAAGAAGTGATCGCCGTGGCGCATGGGGTGATCTCCTCGGTGCTCGACGGCGTCCCGGAGAACCGTCCCGGAGAGACCTCCCGCCCCGCTGACTTCAACCTGTCCACCGCCATCGGCAACCACGTCATTCTGAACATCGGAGAGGGCCGCTACGCGCTGTACGCCCACCTTCTGCCCGGGAGCGTGCCGGTCCAGGTCGGCCAGCAGGTGCGGCGCGGCCACGTGCTCGGCCAGGTCGGCAACTCCGGCAACTCGGGAGGCCCGCACCTGCACTTCCACATCACCGACGAGAACGTGCCGCTCGGTGCGGAAGGGTTGCCGTTCGTGCACGACGCCTTCGACCTGCTGGGCTTCTGCCGCCAGGGACCAGCCGGACCATGCGAGATGCACGAGCCCGAGACGCGGCGAGGCGAGACGCCGATGCGGGATCAGCTGATTCGGTTTCCAGAATAGCGAGGAGCGATTCTTCCATGAATCACACACGCAAGCTCGCGCCCGGCGCAGTCCTGCTGGCGGTCGCCGCCACGAGCGCGACGCACGTCGCCGCCCAGGTCACCATCCACCGCGACCCCTGGGGCGTCCCCCACATCATCGCCGACACCGAGGAGGCCGGGTTCTACGGTCTCGGGTACGCCCAGGCCGAAGATCAACTTAAGTTCATCTTGAACATGTTTCTCGCGGGGCGCGGCGAGCTTGCGGCGGCATTCGGGGACGAACCGACCTCCGGTATCGGCGGCCCGCCCACCGCGAACGCGATCCCCACGGACATCCAGTCCCGCATTTGGCGACACGTCGAGGAGGCGCAGGCTGGATTTGAGCGGCTGAGCCCGCAGCTGCAACAGAACTACATCCACTACATCGCGGGCATGGAAGCCTGGATGGCCGAGCACCCGGACGACACCCCGGACTGGGCGCCCGACCTCGAACCCTGGGACCCGGTGGTGCTGTCGCGCTTCGTGCTCTGGCCCGGCTACCAGGCCGGACAGGGTCTGCAGGACTGCGCGCGCGGCGGCGTCCAACTCGCGGCCGCCGACCGAGACGCCCTCGCCCGAGCCGACCGGAACGCGTCCAACGAGTGGGTCCTGGCGCCGTGGCGCACCCGCGACAACGCCATGATCGTGCTCAGCGACCCGCACGGCGGGATCGACGGCGCCTTCACGTACGAGTCGCGCATGCACGCGGGCGATCTCCACGCGGCGGGCTACTCGCTCGGCCCCCTCCTGATCCTCACGCACACCCGCGACGTGTCCTGGGGGATGACCACCGGCGCCCCCGATGTCGCCGACTGCTACGAGGTCGCGGTCGATCCCGCCGACTCGCTCCGCTACCGCTACGACCGTGAGTGGCGCCGGATGGAGACGCACGACGTCACGATCGAGGTCCGGGGCGGCGACCCGGTCACGCGCACCTTCGCCTACACCCGCCACAACGACGTCATGTCCCCCGTCGTGGCCCGGCAGGACGGCAAGGCCTACGTCGTGAGCACGTCGTACATGCACACCGCCGGCGACTTCGACCAGGAGGTCTACGAGATCAACCACGCGACCAACATCGCCGAGGTGAAGCTGGCCATGCGGCGGCTGGGCATGTTCCCCCAGAACCTCATGTTCGGCGACCGCCACGGCGACTCGTGGTACGTCCGCGCGGGCCGCACGCCGATGCGCCCCGACGGCCACGACTGGAACCGGCCCGTGCCCGGCAACACGTCGGCGACCGCGTGGCTCGGCATTCACCCGCTGGGGGATCTTGTCCAGCTCGAGACCCCCGCCGCGGGCTACATGCAGAACAACAACATCGCGCCCGACGTCATGCTCGAGGACAGCCCGCTCACCGCCGACCGTTACCCGTCGTACATCTACAACGACACGCCGGGGCGCCGGAACTCGCGTGGCGTGCGCGCCGTTGATGTCCTCTCGGGTGCGTGGGACTTCACCTTCGACGACGCCGTCGAACTCTCACTCGACGAGATGTGGATCGGAACCACGGCCTGGCAGGAAGCGCTGCGGCGGGCCCTTAACGCCGACCTCGACCGGGTTCAGGCCGCCTCGCCCCAGGTCCGCACCCTCGCGGCCCGCATCCTCGGCTTCGACGGCCATGCCCGCCAGGAGTCCCGCGCCGCGCATGCCTACCTCGTCTGGCGCGAGCAGGTCTTCGCCCTCCCCGACCTCGACGACGCCGCCCGCGCGATCCTCACCGACCCGCTCTGGGAGAAGGACCCCGTCCCCACAGCGCTGCTCCCGCGCCTTCTCGACGCCCTCGACGCCACCGCCGCGTTCATGCTCGACACCTACGGCTCGATCGACCGCACCCTCGGCGACGTCTTCCGCATCGGCCGCGGCGGCCGCACCTGGCCTCTCGGCGGCCTCTCGATCGTGCCGCCCGCCGGCGGTGGGGTAGGCTGCGCGCTCGACCTCTCCTGCATCTTCACGCTGCGCGCCATGAGCACGTTCAGCCCGCCCGACTCGCTGGGCCTGCGCCATGTCGAGATCGGCTCGCGGCTCCTGCGCCTGGTACAGTTCACCGATCCCATCCGGTCGTACACGCTTCACAATTACGGCCAGAGCGAGAACCCCGACTCGCCCTACTACGTCGACCAGGCCCGGCTCACGAGCGAGCGGCGCCTCAAGCCGACCTACTTCGTCACCGCGGAGCTCATGAACCATGTGGTCTCGACCAAAGTTGTGGACGTCATCGTGCCCTGAGGCGGGCGCGGGGTAAGCGGACCGGCGTCGAGTCGGCGAGAACGGGCGGACGGACGGGGCCGAGTGGGCGGGCGGCGTCGAGTGGGCAGACCGGGGGCGCCCATACGAGCATGCCGGTGTCCCTGGATTTGCCGCGGAAACGTGGGGGGGGCGATCCGAGGCAGCCGCCACCTCGGTGCCCCGCCAGCCGCATGCCGGACTGAGGCAACATCCGTTAGCCCACTGGCCCATCTCCGCAGCCCATCGCCCGGACCGATCCCGGGATCGCGCTTTCCGGCCACCCCGCTGTCCCAAACCGCCGAAACACAGGCCGATCCTGCTATAGACGGGTTTTGAAATGGCGGTTTCGGCGAGGTCCGGGACCGCGTCGTCAATGCCGCCCAGGAGCCGCAGGTGGCCCGCTGGCGGGTGATCGGGCATCGGCGACCCTTCCACGTCATCCCGACCCGAGATCGTGCGTTCTGCGGCCGTACGGAAGGCCGAAAATCCATGGTTAAATTTCAGGTGCGACAGTCTCACCACACATAAGCCGTTGCCGGACTTGAACCTGGAGGATCACATGAACACCACGCAACTCGGAGAGCGGATCGCCGAACTCGCCGCCCGGATCAACATCGCCACCCACGAGATGCTCACCCTCGTCGCCGAGTTCGACCGCCGCGATGGGTGGGCCGACGCCTTCGACTCCTGCGCCGAGTGGCTCGCCTGGCGGACCGGGCGCACGGTCGCCACCTGCCGCGAGAACGTGCGCGTCGCGCATGCGCTCGAGGACCTGCCCGCCACCTCGGCCGAGATGAAGGCCGGACGGCTCTCCTACGCCAAGGCGCGGGCCATCACCCGGGTGGCCACACCACAGACCGAGGCGGAACTGCTCGACTACGCCCACAAGGGCTCGGCCGCGGCGGTGGAGCGCATGGTGTGGGGGGTGCGGCACCGTGGGAAATGTCCCATAGTCCGCCGCTGTCCGATGTCGTCCGAGCCAGTACGTGGGCAGCTGGACGCCACCGCCAGCGGCACTGAAAACACCTCCCCAACGTCTTGGGCACGGTTTCGTCGGAGCTCGGCTTCGTAGGCCAGCCCGAACCACCGCCGCCAGCCACCGCGTGAAGTACCGAGCCTTGTCGGCGAAAGCTTGACGCTCGTCGAATACGCGCGATCGTGCGCAGGGTGCTGTCCTAATTGAGCATCTCCATCTCGAACGCATTGCCCGGGATGACGCAAATGCGGTGGGCGGAGATAGCCCTTGGCCGCACTCAGTTCTTCCCCTTCTTGGCCCCTCAGGCCACCATTCGAAGATTCATGGTCCTCAGCGGTCCAGGTGGTAGTTCACGGCGGTGACGAAGGTTCTTGCGACGCCGATGCCATCATGCTCTGATCGGAACAGGTCCCATTCTCTCAGGTTGATGCCGTACCGCAACTCCATCGTCACGCTGACGCGCTCGGTTGCTTGGATGGCGAGTCCAGCCCCGGCGACAAAGCGTGCATCTTCCTCGGTCCCGTAGCACTCTCCCTCTGTTCCGCGGGTCAGGTTCTTCGCTCGACACCTGACCGGTATACCCCAGGTCGGACCGAACATAAGCTGCAGGTCGAGTCCGTCTTGCCGCGCGACGCTTGCCTCTGCGATGACCGAGAAGTCGATGTGGTCTATCTGGTCACGGAACCTGTCGCCGCAGGGACCGGGACAATCGTAGTTTTCACGCCACAGCCAATAGCTTCCCTGCTTGTACGCAGCACCGAACCGAAAGCCGAAACGTTCGCTGACAGGAGCGTAGGCGGTAGCACCGACAGTCATCAGTGTCACTGGATGATCGCGGTAGTTGTCTTCGGGCCAAGTCGGCCCGCCCTGGACTCCGATTTCGGAGATTCCCGGTGGGAAGATGTACAGCAACACCCCCGAGACCATCAGCAATGCGAGGTTGTCCATAAGTCCCCCTCCTGTTCCAGAAGAACCGGCGGCCACCGGGCCAAGTCCGCATCCCGGTGGCCCCCCGCTCCTGACCTAATGTCCTTAGTACCCCACGTTCTGGATCCAAGTTCGTCGAATGTCGTCTGCGTCCCAATCGGACGGCTCGGAGGCGCCCTCGGTCGCGTTGTCCGGTGCACCGATGCCGGGAAAGTTCGAGTTGTGCACGATCTCGCTGACCCGGTTTTCGAGGCACCACACGAAATCCGACACGTCGTTGCGTTTTGAGCCATCGACACGGCAAGTCCGGAGGACCTCGGATACATAGTGTGCTGGGTAGTTCGTTCGATCGTCTCCCTCGTCCGCCGAGTCGATCAGATCCGTGAACAGCGCGGCAACGTGGCCCTCGATCTTGCCCGGAATGCCGTTAGTATTCCGGAGTTTCTCCCATTGTCCCGGCTGCTGCCGGCCGATCGAGCCGGCGTAGCTTGCGAACCCCTCCTTGAACGCGCACTCGTACGATGTCGCTTTCCACACGCCGCCGCGGTCCTTGCCGCATCTCGAGGCACTCCATGTTCCGCCGAGCGACTTGTTGTGCAATGCGTGACCGTACTCGTGTCCGGCTACCTGCTGGCTCCAATAGCCTCCCTTATAGAAGGTGATTTTATCCCCGGTCCGTGAGTACGACCCGCCGCCGGAAGCGGACGAGTACTTGTAGTCCACGGCCGACCGCGACTGGTCGAAGTGGTCGTCGATGCGCGGTATCGACTGGCCCAGGTGGCGCCACGGCAGATACCACTTGTCGCTGATGACAAACAAGGACGTAGAACCGCAGTCGTCCTGGTCCACCTGGGTGCTTCCGATGGAGTGATTCGCGTTGACTTCCGTGGTCGTGGGAACCGACCCGGCGACGTTCATGTACTCGGCATCCTCGTCCTCGGGACACGGGAACGTGATCAATCCGCTTTCGCCCACCTCCCTGATGATGATGTCCCCGGACCAGTCGCCGGGGTCGAGGTACATCGCCTGGACGTACGCTCCCGATGCGGCGTGGAAGCTGCCACCACTGTAGTAGCCGACCCTAACGCCGATGGAGTCGGACCCGCCATTGGCGCCCGCAGCGCTCGCGGTCATGTCGGCGCCGGTTGCGGTCCGGCTCTCGTACCTGGTGCGGAACGGGCCGGGTTGCGGGACGAGGTTGTCATCGAAAACCGACTCGTCGAATTCGTTGGTGACGCGGCCGCCTCCGTCCATCACAAGCAGCCATGCCTCGCCGTAGCCATCGTCGAATACATAGGGATCCCACTTGTCGTCAGGTCCCTGCGCATCGACATCTACAGCCACATGGTAGTAGCCCTTGTCGGGCAACTTGACGGCGACGGACCTCTTCCAGGTGCCGCCCTCGTCGAGGGCGGGTACCTCCCATTTTGCCACCACGGGCAGTTCCTTGCCAATCGGATAGTTCGGCCGATTGCCCTCCCCGGCGTGATCCATCGCCGCCATCGTCGGCAATCGCATCCGCACTTCGCCGCCCGTCAGCTTCTCGGTGGCAACACCCTCGATCCAGATCGTGACCGTCTGGTGCGGCTCCAAGTCGCCTTCGACCTCCAGTGTGACTGCGAAACGTGATCGGAAGTTGTCGACCGATCCGCCGTCGTCAGCGGCGTGGGCAGCCGCAAGGCCGAGCTCATCGCCCCCGACATCCGGCTGCTCGACAGCGATGGGATCGTCGTCACAGGCTCCCACCAGGAGTACACCGCCAACGGACAGCACGACCTTCCAGAACCCGATAGTCCCGTTGAGGTTTCTGATCTCTTTTGGCCTGTTCATGGCACCCTCCTGGGTATGGGTCCTACCGACCGCCCGGATCAGATGTCGAGTGAAATCCCGGTAGGGCCAAAGTTGGTCGCCGTGTGTTGGAGCACGTGTAGGCTCCCCAAACTCACTACTCCAGTATTGGCAACGGATTCCAGCGCTCATAGAGGGAAAACCCGGTAGTTCGTAGGGGAAAACCCGGTAGTTCGTAGGGGAAACTCCGGCCAAGCCACGAAAGCGTTGAGCGTGAAGGCGGGGGACTGGAGGCTCTGTCCCGAAGCTGGGCAGGGAGCGAGAACCGGTTGGTTGTCAACACGTCTCCATCGAACCGAAGTAGGCGCGATGATCGGAAGAGAAGCGCGGAGGCGACCCTCGGGAGCGGGTAGGCAAACGCGACCGGAGGTGGCGCCGGGATTCCCGCCAATCAAGTCCGGCTTTCCCGCTGTCGCAGCACTGTCCAGCAGGGTCCAGCCCGATGGCAACAGTGACAGATCGTGCAGTTCTGATTGAACTTACGTGATCTCTTGCCGTGATTCAGGCCTTGGGTGCTCCGCCTGGCCAACACGGTGCTGCTCTGCCGGCGGCACCACCGGCTCGCGCACGAGGGCAGGGTCCGGATGGCGCTCGACCGGCGCGACCGGGCGGTGTTCTTCGCGCGCAGCGGGGCGGCGGTCGCAAGCGCGCCCCCGCTGCCGGAGCCGACGCTGCCTCTGCCGTCCCCGCCCCCGCTTGGGCCCGGCGAGATGTACAACGGTGCGGCACGGCTCCTGGACTCGGCGATCCCATGGGAGATCGAGGCCGCGGCACGGGAGGCGGTGGAGGCGGCACCGGAGGCGGGCGAGGTGGGCAAGCAGGCCGGCGAGCCTTGCAAGGCGGTGGAGCAGGTCGGCAGGGCCGACCGCAGAACCGACCGCAGACGCCAAGACACCCCGCCACCCGCCCAGGCCGCCTGAGTCCCACGTTTCCACGGCAAATCCAGGGACACCGGCATGTCGGGATGGGACACCAGGTCACAATTCAGAAGGAGCAGGAGCCGGGGACAACCGCCTCGACGATGAACCCTTCGCCCCCGACCGGCACCCGGCGTACCTTGCAAGCAACCAGACGGCCGTGACCGGCTGTCGAAAGAGAGGATCAAAACGCCGAGGCTCACAATGACGAACGTGACAATAACGCGACGGCATTTCACCCCGCCGCCCCTCGCCCTCGCTCTCGCGCTCCTGGTGGCCTGCAGCGACGCCGGGAACGAATCCGACACCGGCGCTGTCGGAACCCTGGACGGCCCGGACGTGATCGTGAACGCCGTGACCGAGGAGGTCTTCGCCGTCGGCTCGGCCATGGCCACCGACTGGCAGGCTTTCGGCAACGTCCGCTCGGTCCACTTCGACGCGCAGGCCAACCTGCACATCTTCGACAGCAACGCCGATCACATCGTGGTGGTCGGGCCCGACGGGTCGCTGATCCGTACGGTCGGCGGGCCGGGCGAGGGACCCGGAGAGTTCGGCAACGTCACCACGGCGATCGTTGCGCCCGACGGCTCCTATACGGTGATGGGGTTTACGCGGATCGACCTTTTTGAACCCGACGGCGACTTCGTGCGCAGCATCACCATGGACCCGTTTACGACGGGAATGGTCATGGCCACCATGGCGCTTCCTGATGGCCGCCTGTTGACCGGCCAGATAATGCGCTTCGGCAGTGACGAGGAGGCTGACGAAGTGGGTCGCCCGATCCACATCTTTCCACTCGACGGCACCGAAACGGAACTTCTCTACACTGCCTGGGAGTTGCCCGAGGAGGGCGGGGACGAAAGCACAGCCGAGTCGACGTCGGGTGGCACGCTCTTCCGCTTCGCGGCGGGCCGCGCCTTCGAGCCCCGCCTTCAATACGACCTTCTGACCGATGGCCGCCTCGCGCTGATCGATTCGATCGGTTACCGCGTCAAGCTCATCGGACTCGACGGAAGCGTCACCGGAACCATCGAGCGGCCGATCGCGCCGCTGCCGGTCGACGATGCAGTCATGGAAGCCGAGCGCGCACGCTACAGTGAACGCGAGGCATCGGAGGTGGTGACCTCAAGCGGCGTCAACGTGCAGATCGAGCGGGAGGGCGTGGAGGGGCGTACCTTCGCCGACGAGTTGCCGGTGTTGTATGACCTGGAGGTCGACTGGGAGGACCGAATCTGGCTGGAACGCTGGGGACCGACGGGCGACGACGACGGTCCGACCGACATCGTGACGCCCAACGGGGACTACATCGGCACCCTGCCACCGGACGGACTCAGGACACCGGACGCCTTCGGCCCCGGCGGACTCCTGGCCTATATCGAGACCGACGAAATGGACGTGCCGACCGTGCGCGTGCTCAGACTGGTTGCGCTGGAGCCGGAGGGGTAGGGGCGTAGTCGGGGAGCCCTAGCGACGGGAGCCCTAGCCGCCGCTGACCTCCACTCCTACCTCCGCCCCCTCCCCGCTTCCCAACCGCAGCGTCGCCGGCGGTTCCACCTCGCGCCGCACATACCCCAGCCCGATCGTCTGGCCGAAGCGCGGCGAGTCCGCGACCGAGGTCACGCGGCCCCGCACCCTGGTCCCGTCCGCCTCGAACAACTGCGCTCCCGGCCGGGCGGCGACGTCCCCGAACCGCAGCGCCCGCAAGTGCCAGTTCACCCGCCCGCGATGCCGGATCCGCACGATGACTTCCTGGCCGGTATAGCACCCCTTGTCGTGATCGAAAGCGACGTCGACCAGCCCCGCCTCGACGGGAATCGTGCCGTCGTCCATGTCGACGCCGAGCCGCGGAAAGCCGGCCTCGACCCGCAGGGTGTGCCAGACGCCCGACCCGACCGGAACCGCTCCGTGTCCTCGAAGCCGTTCGCACAAGTCTGAAAGCTCGTCCGCCCCCACCCACACATCCCACGACGGCACCTGCCGCACGCCTCGCGCCACCAGCGCCCCGGCTTCGCGCGCCTCGCCAGCGAGCGCCCCGTCGCCGAGCGGCCCACCGTCCACCAAGGCGAACCCTTCCTCCGGTGCAACCCCAAACGCGGCCGCGACCGTCTCGCCCGCGCCTGGTCCGACCACGGTTACCAGCCGCGTGGCCGGGCCGAGGTCTTCGTATCGTGCAAGCCTCGGGGGGAGAAACCGCCTGAAGTGGGCGAGGACAGCCTCCTGCGCGGCATCCGCGATACTCAACCCCAACCCCTCCTCCTGACCAGCACCCAGCCAGAGGGTCGTGACATCGGTCACCATGCGCCCCTTGGCCGTGAGAATGGTGCCATAGGCGGCGTCGCCCACGAGGGTCGTCGGGCCGTGGGCATCGTCGCGGATCACGGGCGCCTGTGGAATCCGGCTCGTGACGATCCCGTCGAGCATCTGCACCGGGGCGCGGCCGTGGACACGCAGCAGCCGCCGATCGTCGCGGATCACCAGCCCGCACCCCTGCGTAGCCGCCCGGTACTCGCCCGCGGGATCGCCGTAGTGGCGGCGCGCGCCCGGCGTCACGGGGCGGTCCCCGCGCCCACCCGGCGGCTCGCAGTCCCGGGACGCGGCCTCCTACCGCGCGCTGCCCGGCTTTCCACCCGTTTTCAGTTCCCGGACCAGCGCCTCCACCCGCTCCACGTCGCCGGCGGCGGGCGCAAAGGCGAGATACGTCTCCAGCTGGGTCACCGCCTCGTCCGCGCGGCCCAGACGCGCAAGCAGAAAGCCGCGGTCGCGGATCTGCTCGCGCGCGGTCGGTCGCACGACCAGAATGCGCTCGACGGCGGCCAGGGCCCGTTCGTGGTCGCCCGTACGATGGTGAATCCCCTTCAGGTTGAGCAGCAGGCGGACGATCATGTCGTGCTTGGACGCGGTCTTCAGGAAACGGTCGTCGAGGCGGGCGGGCCGGCCCAGCTGCTGGTGGAGCATCCGCCGCAGTTCCTTGCGCGAGCGGTCGACGCCGCCGTGGAAGGGGTCGATCAGGAACGAGACCGCTTCGCCGCGAAAACGCACCAGGAAGTGCCCGGGGAAGTTGACGCCCTCGAGGGCCAGATCCAGGCGCCAGCCCACTTCCAGCAGCACGATGCCCAGGGTCAGGGGAATACCCAGGCCCCGGTCCAGCACGTCGTTGAGGTAGGAGTTGCGCGGGTCGTGGTAGTGGTCGCGGTTGCCGCGCAGCTTGCGCACCGAGAAGAGGTGCCTGACCGCCTCCGCGAGCACCAGCGCCGGGGCGCTCTCGCTGCCCAGACGGTCGCGGGCCTCTTCGGCGAGGATGTCGAGCCTTACCAGATACCGGTCGACGGGCAGCTGGTGGTACTCCTCGCGGGCCACAAGGAGCGCCGCGCGCGCGAGGTTCATGTCCTCCTCGGAGCGGTCAACCTCACGGGCGAACTCGTGACGCGACGACCAGGCGGGTGCGCTCATCGCGGCCCCCTGATGCTCCTGCTCATGGATCGGTCCTCATGCTACACAATCTACACTCCTTGGGGGCCCGGGCGGTGTTACTTTGTCGGCATGTCCACCGATACACAGGACCAGAGGCCCCGGATCCGGCTGAGCACGCTGTCGCACGGCGCCGGCTGAGCGTGCAAGCTCGGCCAGGCCGAGCTGGCGCAGGTGCTGCGTCATCTTCTGCCGACCGCGGATCCCCGGGTGCTCATCGACGCGTCAACCGGGGACGACGCCGCTGTGTACCGTATCGCGGACGACCGGGCGCTCGTCGTGACGCTCGACTTCTTCACGCCGATCGTGGATCAGCCCTATGACTTCGGGCGCATCGCAGCCGCCAACGCGCTGTCGGACGTCTATGCGATGGGCGGGCGGCCGCTCTTCGCGCTCAATCTGTTCGCGTTCCCGCGCGACCTCCTGGGCGAGGGCCTCGCGGAAGAGATCATCCGCGGCGGCGTGGACAAGGCCCGGGAAGCCGGCATCCCGGTGCTGGGCGGCCACTCGATCGACGATGCCGAGCCCAAGTACGGGATGGTCGCCGTCGGCGAGATCGACCCGCGTGCCATGCTCGCCAACGGCGGCGCGCGTGCCGGTGACGACCTCGTGCTCACGAAGCCGCTGGGGACGGGCATCGTGGCGACCGCGATCAAGGCGGGGAAGTGTCCGCCGGCGCTCCTCGAAACCGCCGTCGAATCGATGGCACGGCTGAACCGGGACGCGGCTGCGGCGGCCGTCGCCGCCCGAGCCCATGCCGCGACCGACGTAACCGGCTATGGCCTGACCGGCCACCTGGGCATCATGGCGCGCGCGTCGGGGATCTCGGCGCGCGTTGAAGCCGCACGCGTGCCGGTGCTGGACGGGATCGCGGGGCTCGTCGACGCAGGGCATGTACCCGGCGGCACCCGCCGCAACCTGGCCGACGCCGAGCCCTTCGTCTCTTACGAAGGCGAAGTGTCCGACACGACCCGACTGGTCCTTGCCGACGCCCAGACCTCGGGCGGCCTGCTGGTGGCGTGCCCGCCGGAACGGACGGACGGGCTGCTGGGCGAGCTGCGGGCCGGAGGCGACATCGCCGCCGTGATCGGGCAGATGACCGACGGAGCGGCGGGGCACATCCTGATCCGCTGAGCTTCAGGCCTGGATCGACGCCCCCGCCTCCTCCGGTCCGACCGGCGCGATCGCCGCGGCCATCTTGGGCTTCCTGGGCGCGCGCATCGCCAGTTCGACGACACGGTCGAGGTCCTCGACCAGGTGCACGGTCAACTCGTTGCGCACCGCGTCGGGCAGGTCCTCCAGGTGAGCCTCGTTCTCGTTCGGAATGATGATCTCCTGGATCCCCGCGCGCACCGCGCCCAGCACCTTCTCCTTCACCCCGCCAATCGGCAGGACCCGTCCGGTCAGTGTCAGTTCGCCGGTCATCGCCAGGTCGGCGCGCACGTGTTGCCCCGACACGGCCGAGATGAGGGCGGTCGCCATCGTGATTCCCGCCGACGGCCCGTCCTTGGGAACGGCTCCGGCGGGGACGTGGATGTGGATTTCGCGCTTGTCGAGCGCATGCTCGTCGATATTGAGCTCCGCGTAGTTGCTCTTGGCATACGACAGCGCGGCCCGGGCGGACTCCTTCATGACGTCCCCCAGCTGGCCGGTGAGCACCAGGCCGCCTTCGCCCGGCATCACGCTGGCCTCGACGAACATGATGTCGCCGCCCATCGGAGTGTAGAACATGCCCGTGGCGACACCCACCGCGTCGTGCGCGGCCCGCCGTTCCGGATGAACCCGGGGACGGCCCAGCAACTCCTCCGCAATCGCGGGGGTGATTTCCATGCCCTCGCTTTCGGCGGCGGCGATCTTCCGAGCCACCTTCCTGGCGAGCTTGCCCAGCTCGCGCTCCAGCTGCCGCACGCCGGCCTCGCGGGTGTACTTCTGGATGACGGCCAGAATCGATTCGCGCTGGACCGCGAGTTCGTCCTCGCGCAGTCCCGACTCGCGCAACTGACGGGGAAGCAGGTAGCGCAGCGCGATCTCCGACTTCTCCGTCTCGGTGTACCCGCGGAACTCGACCGTCTCCATCCGGTCGAGCAGCGGCGCCGGGATCCGGTCCTCGTAGTTGGCGGTCGCGATGAAGAGCACCTCGGAAAGGTCGAACGGAACCCCGAGGTAGTGGTCGATGAACGTCGAGTTCTGCGCGGGGTCCAGCACCTCGAGCAACGCCGCGCTCGGGTCGCCCTGGAAGGAGACGCCCAGCTTGTCGACCTCGTCGAGGAGGAAGACCGGGTTCTTGCTGCCGGCCTCCTTCATCCCCTGCACGATCCGTCCCGGCATCGCGCCCACGTAGGTGCGGCGATGCCCGCGGATGTCAGCCTCGTCGCGCGCTCCGCCGAGCGAGATGCGGACGTACTTCCGGCCCACGGAACGGGCGATCGAGCGCGCGATGCTCGTCTTGCCTACGCCCGGCGGTCCCACGAAGAGCAGGATCGGCCCCTTGCCGCCGTTGGTCAGGGGGTCGGGGAGGGTGAGGTCGTCTTCGGCGGGGTCTGAGGCGGCATCGGCCGAGGCGGTTTCGTCGGAGGCGGCTTCGTCCGACGCGGTTTCGTCCGACGCGGCTTCGTCCGACGCGGACTCGGCTGAGGCGGGCTCGGCGGCATCGGCCGGGGGGTCGTCAGCCACGTCGCTTGCGGCTGCCGCTTCGTCGTCGGCCGCGGGATCGGCGGCGGCGTCGCCGGCGGCCTCCTCCTCTTCAAGCCGATCCTGCTGCAGCTTCCGCACCGCGAGGAACTCGAGGACCCGGTCCTTCACGTCTTCGAGGCCGTAGTGGTCCTCGTCGAGGATCTCCTCGGCCCGGTGCAGGTCGATCTTGTCGTCCGTCCGGTCGCTCCACGGCAGCTCGGTGATCCATTCGAGGTAGGTACGGATCACCTGGTACTCGGCCGCCTGCGGGGACGTGCGGTCGAGCCGCCGCAGCTCGCGCTCGACCTCGTTCCGGGCGACTTCGGTCAGTTCCAGCTTCGCGATCCGGTCCCGCAGCTCCTCGACGTCGTCGCGGTCCCCCTCTTCGCCCAGCTCCTTGCGGATCTGCTTCATCTGTTCCCGCAGCAGCATCTCGCGCTGGCGCTCGCCGAGTTCCTCCTGGACCTTGGCCTGGATATCCTCCTGCGCGTCGATCCGGACCAGCTCGCGTTCGACGGCCACCAGCGCCGCCCGCATCCGGTCCTCGTCGCCCAGCGTCTCCAGCAGCTCCTGCTTCTCGTCGGTGGGAAGGTCCAGGTAGAACGCCACCAGGTCCGCGAAGGACCCGGGGTCGTCCACGCCCTGGATCAGCTGATTCAGCGCCTCGGCCGACACGCCCCGGCGCGTGCCCAGCTCGGCGGCGCGCTCGCGCAGTTCGCTGTCCAGCGCCTTGACTCCGGGGTCGGCGGGATCGGGGATCGCGTGCCGCTCCATGGGCACCAGCGTGGCGCGCAGCATCGCTTCGCCGTCGTCCACGAAGGCGACCGCGCGGGCGCGCGATTCTCCCTGGACGAGCAGCTGAATGCCGCCCCGGACGCGGTGCGTCTGGATGATCCTGACGACGGTCCCGACCGCGTAGAGAATCTGCGGATCCGGATCGTCCTGGTTTTCGTTCTGCGCCACCGCAAAGAGGCGGCGGTCGCCTTCGAGCGCCTCCTGCACGGCCTCGACCGTGCCGGGGCGACCGGCGGATATCGGTACCGCAACGCCCGGATACACGACCGTGTCGCGCAGGGGCATGACGGGTAATGTGAACCTTCGGCTCATGTCTGTGCTCTCTTGGCGTCCCGTGTTCGGGGTGATAATGGGCCTCACGCCAGAACCCTGCCAGAGTCTTACGACGATCTCTGCGGTCAGGTTACCGGAACGTTACTGCCGAAATGGCAGGATTCGATCATCAAATCGGCCATTTTGGCAGGAAATCGGCGCTGATTCTGCCATTTTGGCGGGGTGCATTGCGTCCGGTTCGCCACCCAGCCGGCCAGTCCGCCTATCTCACCCGGATCTCGGCGGCGCGCGACGGTGCCGCGGCGGCAAAGTACCCGTAGACTCCTTCGCCGTCGATGCCGAACCCGGGCCAGGGCTCAGGCAGCGGGAAGCTGCTCGTGTACTTCACGAAGTTGGTGTAGTTCCAACCGATTCCAAGCAGCCTCAGCGACACGCGCATCGGCCTGTCGCGGTACCGCAGGGAGAGGGTGTCGGTCCCGGCACCCGTGAGGGTTGAGGGAACGAGGTCGAACGGACCTGTGTCGACCTGTACCTCCGCTCCGTCGTCAGCGGTCTCGAAGGCGGACGGGATCTCGGCCCACAGGGTGCCGATATCGGGGTCGATCCCGTAGCGAACCACGACCTCGACCCGGCGCTCCTGGGAGGGCGGCGGCAGTGTCACGGTGTCGCCCGGCTCCAGCAGAACCGGTGTCTCGGGCACGACCACGGAGCCGGTGAATCCGCCCGGTAGCGCGGCACCCACCATCCCATACCGGGTCCTAGGCCGAATCGGCTCTGGAAGCATGGCGCGGAGACAGGTTGCCGGCCCGGGCCACTTGTCCGAACTGGCGACCGTGCACGACTCCACCGGCAGAGTTTCCGAGAGTCCCGCCGTCCATCCGGGCCCCTGAAGCACCGCGTCCACCACTGGCGGGCTGTCGGTGAGTGCCCGGTGCGGATGCATCGCCAGCATGCGGGCGGAGTTCTCACCTGCGACGAGCATGATCGCCACGGTGACCACGTCGGGGTCTGCCTCAAGCGGATCGGGCGGACGGATGAAGCCGTCACAGGCCGCCGAGAGCAGCAGGAGGGATCCCAGGGGGAAAAGCGCACGCGCCCTCAAAACCGGAACTCCACGCCGAAGAATGGAATCATCGGAAGCTGCGGCAGATACACTCGCTTGACGGTTCCGTCGGCACCCTCGCTCTTCACCTGCAACCCGACGACGTTGGGCAGGCTGAAGAGGTTGGCGACCGACAGATAGGGGACGACCGACCCACCACCGAACCACGAGACCTGGGTGGGACGACGCCACCCCACGTCGACCCGCGCATAGTGCGGCAGTGTCCCCGAGTTGTACTTGGCACCCAGAGGCACGAACTGAACCGTACCGAATGGATGCCGCTCGACGGGAACAATGGCCTCCAGCGGAGTCGTCGGCTGGCCCGAACGCAGTGAGAAGCGCGCGGACCAGGACGCGGTGCCCCGAGTGTACGACGCGGCGAACTCGAGCTCGTGCTCCCGGTGGAAGCGTGGTGTGTAGGTATGTCTGCCCACCGTACGCAACACCCTCGCCCACCGGTAGCTCCCCAGAGTCGACAACCCTTGTTCCCCTTGCCAGCTCCACGAAGCCTCAATGCCCCGGGCCGTCCCGCTCGCCACTTCCCAAAGTGACGGGTCGCCAAGGGCGGCAGCGGTGATGGGTTTCTCACCCAGCGCGGGCAGCCTCAGGTTGGCGAGGGTGCGCGCATATGCGTCGATGCGGATCCGCAGCGCTCCCCTGGAGCCCTCCCAGCCGACCGAGAACTGGGTGTTGCTGGGAACGGGGCCGGAGCTCACCGGAACGAGCAGATCGTAGGCCAAAAAACTCGCTCCCAGTGCCTCCTCGTTGCGCACGGAGGACAGCGCCTGGCGGGACTGCGATGCCGACAACCGCACATCCCACCAGGGACCGGCATAGGTCAGCTCGGCAAACGGCGAAACCGTGGTCGCCAAACTCCGGAAGCGGTCGATCCGCAGTCCGCCCCGCGAAGACAGGCGCCCACCGAGGCTCACATCAACTCTGGCATGCGCTGCGAGGCGCCAGCGCTTCTGCCGAAGATCCAGGGGCGAAAAGAAATAGCCGTCGTCCGCCTCGAATTCGTCGCCGAGGTCGTAACGGTGCCCGGCCGAGAATCGCGTCGCCTGCGCGCCGGCGACGACGGTGGCGCGGCCAGTGTGCCACGTCAGTCGCAGGTCCGCCCGATCCTCGCTCATCGATCCGGTGCCGGACAACAGCGTGTCGGTGGGCGGGTCGTATTCACGTAACGTCCCGTTCAAGTACGAGGCGCCGCCGCCGCCGAGACCCAGCAGGTCACTGGAGAACCTGCTGCGCCCGACGGTCGCGTCGAGGAGCCCGTTGGCGCCAACCTTGTCCCGGTAGTGCATCGAGAAGGCCGCGTTGCCCCACTGAAGGTCGAGCGTCTTGGTCCGTTGGGAGTCGAAGTGCCCTAGCGCCTCGGAATTGGCATACGCGCTCACGGAAAGGCGGCGGATGCCTCCCCAATCCTTCGTCACCTTGGCGTGCAGGTCCTGGAAGAAGTACGGCAGGTGCTGCTCGATGACGCCGCCTTCTTCGAGTAGCCGAGTGAATCCGTCGATATAGGTCCGGCGTCCGTCCACGAGGTAGGAGAGCCCCTCGCCGACAGGCCCCTCCACCGACAGTCTGGACGAAGCCAGACCGACCGATCCCGCCATGTGGTGCCGGTCCCGGGCCCCGTCCCTGGTCGCGATGTCGATCGCTCCGGAAAGCGATCCGATCTCAAGCACGTCCGCTCCGAATCCAGGAAGCAGCGCAGCGCGCTCGACTACCTCCGCGTTCACGGCCGACAGAAACCCCCCGAGATGAAAGGCGTTGAACAAACGAATCCCATCGAGCAGCACGGGGGTTCCTTCGCTCGTGCCACCCCGGACGTAGGGGATGGCTGCGTAGTCGGACGGCGCCGACGCCGATGGCGACACCGCGGTCGCCCGCAGCACGTCGGTTTCGAGGATCGTCGGCAGCGTCCGCATCAGTGCCGAGTCCACGACAAAGGCGTCCCGCGACAGCGAAATCGGGTCGCCGGCTCGGCCCTGGGTGAGCACTTCGATTCCCTCAAGTGCGATCGGGGACGGCTGCAAGAGAACGCGGACAGGCTCCACGGGAAGTCGGGTGTAGCTTCGGACCCACGGCTCGTACCCGAATGCTGTCACCTCCAAGCGGAACCCCTGCACGCTCGGGACGTCCGGCATGACGAACGCGCCGAAACGGTCGGAGCTTCCTGCGCCCGCGGCGTCGCCCGCGACAACGCTGACCTGGGCGAAGGCCACCGGTTCGAGGTCGATGCTGTCGCGGACGACGCCAGCGAGTG
This sequence comes from Longimicrobiales bacterium, assembly GCA_965116905.1. Taxonomy (GTDB): domain Bacteria; phylum Gemmatimonadota; class Gemmatimonadetes; order Longimicrobiales; family Gaopeijiaceae; genus Bin94. The sequence goes on from OZ220732.1 coordinate 648,773, forward strand.
TGGCTTGTTGCAAGGCGACGATCAGGAGTGCGCTGGTCATATGTCTCCGATCTCACCGATGACGCGTGTTGGTTGGAAGGCCAAAACGCCACACAGCCACAAGATGGGACGCTGAGATGAACCGCCGTCAGAGGGAAAACCCGGTATTGTGTACCGGGAAAACCCTGTACCATGACCGGGAAAACCCTGAGCGACGACCTTTTTTCGACATACTCCATCCGGTCATCGCGATGACATCATCATTTCTTTCGCTTCCAATCGCGTAACGATCACGCAAGGATCGTCGCGCGTGACGAAATGATCCACTACAATACGACCGGAAGTGGCACGGAATCGAATGGAGCAGCCGTTGCTCAGCGACAGGGACTACAGGACCGTGTTCGAGGCGTCGCCGGACGCGATGCTCATCGTGGACCCCGGCGGCTTGATCCGGGATCTGAACCCGCAGGCGCTGACGATGTTCGGATGGAGCCGCGAGGAGATGGAGGGCTCGGGGGTGGAGATGCTCGTTCCAGACGCCAGCCGCAGCCGGCACGAGCGGTATCGTCAACACTACGCTGACGAGCCGCGTCCGCGGCCGATGGGACAGGGACTGGAGCTGCAGGCCTTGCGGAAGGATGGCACAACCTTCCCCGCGGAGATCAGCCTGAGCCCCGGCGAGCTGGCATCGGGGCCGGAACACGTGATCTGCACGATCCGCGATATCTCGGCGTGGCAACGGATTCAGTGGCTGTCCCGAATCAGGGTGGCAGCGGCCGAGGATGAGCGAAGGCACCTTTCCCGCGAGTTGCACGACGAGTTCCTCCAGTTCCTCGTGGCGTTCAAGATCAGGGGGAAGCTTTTGGCGGACGAGCCGGATCGGGAGGAGAGAGAACGCGCGTGGGCGGTGATCGCCGACGAGCTCCTCGATGCGATCCGGGGGGTCAAGCGAATGATTCGAGGGCTGAGGTCCTCGAAGCTCGAACAGCAGGGGCTTGTTTCCGCGCTCGCAAGCTTTTTTCGCGACATCCGGAAGGTGCACGGGGTCACGATCCACGCCAGCCTCAGGCTCAAGTGGGTGGCCGACGAACTGGATCCGATGACCGTCCTGGCCCTGTACCGGATCGTTCAGGAGGCCGTAACCAACGCGGCGACGCACGCAAAGGTGAGCGAGGCCGCCGTGACGCTCACATCGGCGGACGGGATGATCATCACGGAGATCCGGGACGAGGGATGCGGGTTCGAGTTGCCCGAACCGGAAGCGTCACCGGACGATGGTCACATCGGCCTCGTCGGAATGCGTGAGAGAGCGGAGGCAGTCGGGGGCAGCCTGGTGGTGGAGAGCTCGCCGGGCAGGGGAACTACGGTTCGGGCCGCCGTCCCGATGGTGGCGCCGGATGGAGAGCCATGGTGAGGGTGCTGCTGGTCGACGACCACAACGTCGTGCGCGCCGGCCTGAGGGCGCTGCTCGAGTCCATGGGGCGCGTGGACATCGTGGGCGAGGCGTCGTCGGGCGAGGAGGCGGTAGACAAGGCGCGGATGCTGGAGCCGGACATCGTCATCATGGACCTGGCGATGCCCGGGATGGATGGCGTCGAGGCGACGCGCCGAATCACCGAACTCGGAATCGACACGAAGGTCCTGGTGCTGACGGTCCACGACGAGGATGAGTTCCTCGTTCCTGCCCTCGACGCCGGGGCCGAGGGGTTTCTGAACAAGTCCGTTGCGGACACCGACCTCCTGGGAGCCCTGGAAGCCCTTGCGCGCGGGCACTCCTACCTGCCCCGCCGGGCGGCCGCCCTGCTCGCGCGGCAGAAGACGCGGCCCACCCCGGGCCGCGAATCGGATCCCGAGGTGCTCTCCTCTCGCGAGCGTGTCGCAGTCGGCTTGTACGCGCAGGGTTTCTCGACCCAGGAGATGGCCAGGGAGATGGATCTCAGCCCCAAGACCGTCGAGGGCTACATCGCGCACGCCAAGATCAGGCTCGGGGTGCGCACACGGCGCGAAATCGTGCGTTTTGCGCTTGAGGCCGGGCTTCTGCGGGCTGAAGGCAAGCAGTAAGGGCACTCCGCCGCTGGAGCGCCCGCCGAGCACCCTCACGGGTGGTGGTCACCGCTCGCCCGGGGCGGTAGCTTCATCCCGTCGCCAGCCCCGGACGATCATCCTGATCCCCCAGTCACCAGGACCAAGGACGCATGCAATGCAGACCCGGCACCTTCTTCTCGCGCTCGCCGTGGCCGCGGGCGGACCGATGACCGCTTTCGCCCAGCAGGACATGGGGCGCCGTTCCACGGTGTACGCGCCACGCAACGCCGCCGCGACCAGCCAGCCGCTCGCCACCGCCGCCGCCATCGAGATCATGCAGCGGGGCGGCAATGCGATCGACGGGGCGGTGGCCGCGGCGGCCGTGCTCAACGTCACCGAGCCGCACATGACGGGGATGGGTGGCGACGCCTTCTCGATCGTGTGGCTGGCCGAGACGCGCGAACTGGTCGGGATCGACGCGAGCGGCAGAAGCGGAAGCGGCATGTCGGTCGAGGCATTGCGTGCGCGGGGACACGAGCGCGTGCCGGGAAGCGGGCCCGAGGCGGTCACGGTGCCGGGCGCGGTATCCGGCTGGAACGCCCTGGTCACCCGGTACGGCAAGCTCACCCTGGCCGAGGTCCTGCAGCCGGCGATCCGGATCGCGCGCGAGGGGTTCCCCGTGACTCCGGTGATCGCGCGGCAGTGGGCGGGCGCGACCGAGAAGCTGGCCCGTGACGAGGGGGCCCGCGCGACGTACCTGGTCGACGGGGAGAGGGCGCCCCGCGCCGGGGAGTGGCACACGAATCCCGACATTGCCCGTTCGTTTCAGAGGATCGCCGACGAGGGGCCCGGCGTCCTCTACGGCGGCTCTCTGGGACGTGAGCTTGTCGACGGGCTGGCGGAACTGGGCGGATTCCTGACGCTGGAGGATCTCGCCACGCATCAGCCCCGCTGGGTCGAGCCGATCAGCACCGACTTCCGCGGCTACACCGTCTGGGAGCTCCCCCCCGCGGGACAGGGCATCGCCGCGCTCGAGATGCTGGAACTCCTCGAGCCCATGGACCTGGAGGGCATGGGGCACAACTCCGCCGACTACCTGCATCATCTCATCGAGGTGAAGAAGCTCGCCTTCGCCGACCTCCACCGGTACGTGTCGGACGCGGACCACATGGAGATCGATCCCTTGTCGCTCCTGAACCCGGGCTACATCGACGCCCGGCGCGCGCTGATCGATCCCCGCGTCGCGGCCGACCGGGTGGGCCCGGGCCGCGCGGTCACCGACTCCGAGACGATCTACCTGACCGTCGCGGACGCCGACGGCAACATGGTGTCGTTCATCAACTCGGTGTACTCGGGGTTCGGGTCGGGCGTCGTGATTCCGGGGACCGGATTCGCGCTGCAGAACCGGGGAGCCGGCTTCGTGATCGACGACGGCCACCCGAACCAGGTCGCGCCGCGCAAGCGCCCCTTCCACACGATCATCCCTGGCTTCGTCACGAAGGACGGCGAGCCGCTGATGGCCTTCGGACTGATGGGCGGGTCGATGCAGCCGCAGGGACACACGCAGCTGCTGCTCAACATGCTCGTCTTCGGGATGGACCCGCAGGAGGCCGTGGACGCGGCGCGATTCCGTCACCTGTCGGGCACGCGGGTCGCCATTGAGCGGGTGAGCGACGAGGTCGCGGCGGACCTGGAGGCGCGGGGTCATGAACTCGCGGACTGGAGGCGCACCGACTTCGGGGGCGCGCAGGTGATCCTCCGGCTCGACAAGGGGTGGGCCGCGGCATCGGAGCCCCGGAAGGACGGGCATGCCGCGGGGAACTGACGGGGACGGGCCATTGGACGACGACGGGTCGCCCATGCGGGGCGCGCCCGCGCCCTACGACATCCCCGAAGAGCGTCTGCCGGCGGGCTTCATCGAGACGCTCGACAATGTGCCCGCCAGCCCCGCGGTGCCGCATCCATCGGCGACGGTGGTGCTCATGCGGGAGGGCCGCGCCGGGCCCGAGGTGCTGCTGCTGCGCCGCAATCGCGCGACGGGGTTCGTGCCCGGCGCGTACGTGTTCCCGGGCGGGCGGGTGGACGCCGCCGACGGCGAGGACGCGCTGGCCGAGCGCTGGGACGGGCTGACGCGCGAGGGGGCGGCGGGGCGGCTGGGCATCGCGCCGGACGCGGATCCTCCGGCGATTGCGTACTACGGGGCCGCGCTGCGGGAAGCGATCGAGGAGACGGGACTCTTGCCCGGAGTGGTCGCCGCGACAGGGCCGCCGGGTGGGGAGGTCGTGCGCGAGGCGAGGGAAGCCCTCCTGGGGGGCGGAGCCTCCTTCGCGGCCGTGCTACGAAAGCTCGGTGCGCGCCTGGATGGTGGCGCGGTCGAGTACATCGCCCATTGGGTCACCCCCACCGTGGAACCCCGCCGCTACGACACCCGCTTCTTTGCGGCCAGGGTCCCCGCCGGGTCGAAGGCCGTCTACGACGAGCGCGAAATGACCGATGCGGTGTGGCTCACGCCCGGCGCGGCGCTGGACCGCCACAGGCGCGGCGGCCTGCCCATGATCTTTCCGACGATCCGGACGCTTGAGGACCTCTGCGACTTCGCGACCGTCGAGGAGCTGCTGGCGCACTACCGGGCGCGCGCGATCGAGCGGGTGCAGCCGACGATCGTGCGGACGGCTACCGGGGTGAGGCTGCGGGTGCCATAGCCTCCAGCACCGCGTGCACCACGTCGGTGAACGCGCCGCCGCGAATCCAGCGGCACACGATCACGAGTTCGTTCTCGGGGTCCACGTAGATCAGGTTCGAGCCGGCGCCCGTGTGCGTCCACGTGTACTCGGGGGCGTTGGGATAGCGGCGCTGATCGGTGTTCAGCGAGAAGTTCATGAAGCCGTAGCTGCGGTTGACCTGACCCGGAGTCGTGGCCATGTCGAACCAGTCCTCCGACAGCAGCTGCTTCCCGTCCCAGTTGCCCTTGTGCATGGTGAAGAGGCCGAAGCGGGCCTGGTCGTAGGCGCTGAGGATCATGCCGCCGCCCCAGTGCGCGCCGCCGCTGACCGCCTGGACCTCGCGGCCGTCGAGGATGACCCACGAGTTGTCGTAGCCGTGCCATCCCCAGGTGGACGAGGCGCCGATCGGGTCCATGACGTGCTCGCGCAGGACTTCGGGCAGCGGGCGCCGCCACACTGCGGTGGCGGCGAGCGCCAGCAGGTTGACCCGCGTGTCGTTGTACTCGTAGGCGGTTCCGGGCTCGTTGCGCGGGCGCGTGCCCCAGGTTGAGCGGTCCTGGTCGGGGCGGTCGGCCCACTCGGGCTTGCCCCAGAGCGTCCCCTCCCAGTCGCTCGTCTGCCTGAGCAGGTGGTCCCAGGTGATCTTGCGGTTGTGCTCGGACTCGAAGAGCAGCTTCGGGCGGCGGCCGTTCTCGTCGCCGGGCTCCCCGTCGCCGGTGTCGAGGATAATCGGGGGGATGTAGTCGCGGACGTTGTCGTCAACGTCGTGGATGAGCCCGCGGTCCCAGGCCAGCCCGACGGTGGACGAAAGGAAGCTCTTCGAGACGCTGAAGGTGTTGTCGGCCTTGGCGGGATCGCCCCACTCGGCGATGATGTATCCCCTGTGCACGATCACGCCGGATTGGGGACCGCGGACCGTGAACGGGCCGACGGCGTCGCCCAGGGGCTCGCGGCCGAAGGTGCCGAGGTGGTTGAAGGCGAGGTCGCGGGGGCTCTGGGACTCGCCGGCGATGGCGATCCCGATCGCGCGCTGGATCCCGGCGGCGTCGAAGCCGGCCTGCTCGGGGGTGCGCCGCTCCCAGTCCGGATGGCGGCCGGGGAAGTAGGTCTGCGCGGAGGCCGCCTGCGCGACGACCGACTGCGCCGTGAGCAGGAGCGCGAGGAACGGGAGGATGGTGCGGGGTGCGGTCGCGGCGCGTGCGCGGCTGGGCATGATGGGTTCTCCGGTGGTGTGCTGGATTCGCGTGATCATCCTTCCGGCAGGGCGTCCAGCCCGTCCAGAACATCGAGGTGGACGTACTCGTCGGCGGCAGTCAGAACCGGCAGGGTAAGCGCCTTCTCCAGCATCACCCTCGCCCGCTGCAGGCCGCTTTCCTCGTCGAGCCGGGGCAGCCTGATGCCGTAAGCGTGAAGCACGACCTTGGAATCGGGTTCCAGCTCGAGCGCGCGCTCGAAGAGCATGATGGCTTCGTCCTTGTTGCCCCCGTACATCATCCGGGCGATGCGCCCTTCCGCGTGGATGTCGGCGTGCCAACCGGCCAGGGCCAGGATGGCGTCCGTGTAGTCGGGTTCGATGGCCAGCGTCGCGTCGAGCAGGTCGCGGATCCTGCCCGCGAGCCCCTGGCGCAACGCCGTGAATGCACCGACACGCTGGGCATACCGGCCGACGGCGTGGGCGGATTGGTAATGGGCATCGGGGTTCTGCGGATCGGCGGCCACGGCCATCTCGCCCATCCGCATCGCGCGCTCGACAACCTCGCTGAACTCCTCTTCGGACGCCTCGTAGTGGGCGTACATCGCAAGAGATTTTGTAGCTACGACGTAGCCGGCGGAGGTTCCCAGCGCTTCGCCGATGTCCGCGGCTTCGACAAAGCGGCCGTCCGCATAGGCCGCATTGGCGTCATCGAGCGATTGCGCGTTTGCGTGGCCGGCGAGCAGCGCCATGCCGGCCGCCGTGGCAAGTCGCGCGGTGCGGGCAGGGGTCATCTTGATCTCCTCGATTCAGGGTGCCCGGTCGGCCAGCGCCCCGTTCAGGGGAACTGCACGAAGTTGGCCAGCGGGCCGTCCGCGACGCAAGTTGTCGGCATGAACCGGAACCCGACACCGTTTTGCGCCGTCATCGTCCTGTCCGCCGCGATGATCGCCGCGCTGACCGCAGCGTGCGCCGGCGGCGACGATTCGGCCCGCAGGGCAGGCACGCCCGAGCTGCGCGGCGCCCTGTTCGACACGATCATCGCGCGCACCGAGCGGCGCGAGGCCTTCTCCCCGCTCAAGAACGAGCGCCTGGGGCTCGATCCTCTCGCCGCGATGATGGCGCTCCGCAACGAGGTCGTCAGCGCGGGGACGGACGACGAGCTCTACTACGCGCTGGCCCGGGTGAGTCATGCCCGCCGCGATCGCCACCTCGACGTGATCCTCGTGCCGGGCGGACTGGCACCCTCCGACAGCGCGGGCCTGGAGGTCGCGGAGGGCCTCGATCCCGACCCGCCCGCACGGGCACCGGTGAGAGTGTTCCCCGACTTCTCCGATGGTGCCGATGGTGCCGGGGGCGCCGCCTATTTCGTGGGCGACATCGCGGCGTTCGTCGCCGACTCCGGGGCGGAGGACGAGGACCAGGACGAGGACGAGGACGAGCCCGAGCTGCCGTCGATCGGGGACAGGATCGTGAGCGTCAACGGGATGCCCGTCGCTGCGTGGCACGACTCGGCCGCGGCGTTCATCCAGCATTCCACTCGGGCCGGGCTCCGGTGGAAGCTGGCCGAAGCCATGACCCTCGCGACCGCCGCCTTCCCGCCCCACCTCCGCGGCGACCACCTCACCCTTGGCGTCCGCTCGGCCACGGGCGACGAGGCCACGCACCAACTCCCCTTCCTGCCCCCCGGCGACCTCTTCTGGCACGGCACCGGCGAGCCGAGCTACCCCGGGCTGGCCCTCGCGCTGACCACCGACACCTACGACCTCCTCGTCCCGGAGGACGGCCGCCCGTTCCTCGTCCTCGTCTGGCGAGGCTTCCGCGAATCGATGGTCGCCGACGTCGACGGCCTGATCACGTACGCCCAGTCGCGCGGCCTCCTCGATCACGCGCTCGTCATGGACGTCACGCGCAGCCGCGGCGGTTCCCTCGGCGCGTACGCCATGCAGCGCCTGCAGTCCCGTCCCTTCACGACCACCTTCGGCAACCTGCGCATCAGCGACGTCACGCTCCCCTTCGTCGAGGACAAGCGGCGCGACTTTGCCGCCCGCGACATCAACGACGGTGGCGTGCCCGAGACGATCGACGATGGCACATGGCTGATGGAGTGGTTGGAGGACGACGTTCTCGGCGCGCTCGAGCGGGGCGACGCATACTCGAACAACGTCCCCTTCAAGCTTGCGCACGCTCCGCGTGACTCGGACGGAGTCCTGGAACCGGCGGACGTGCATTTCCGTGGCGCGTTCGGCGTCATTTCCGGACCGCACGGCGGCTCCCACCTCGACCAGTTCGTCTCGATCGTGGTCGACAACGGCCTGGGACCCGTGGTCGGGATGCCGCCCGGGGGCTATTCCAACACCTGGGAATGGGACGAGGTGCTGACCTTCCCGGGGACCGGCCAGCCGGTGGTCGAGTTCATGTGGAACATCGGCCACACGATCCGGCCGAACGGCGAGATTGCCGAGGGCAACCCGGCCAGCGTGGACGAATGGATGCCCCTCACGCCGGAAAACGTGACGACGTACTACGGGGACATGCTGGAGCGGGTGCTGGAACTGATGCTCAGCCCGGGCGGTCGCGAGTGAGGGTGCGCTCCAGTCGGCGGTTGTACTCCCGGACCATGCCCGGAATGAGGAACGCATCCGCGATCAACCACAGCAACCCGCATGCGATAAGGAACGTGCCCATGCCGGATCCGGCCTCGTCCCCAAGCACCAGGAACAGCCCGGTCCCGAGCAGCACAGGCTGGGCCAGCCCGCTGAACTTGTCGAGAAACAGCCGATGGACACCCAGGGGTGATAGCAGAATCCAGAGGAAGTAGACGTCGGCGGGTGATTTGCTCCTGGCCGTATAGCGAGCCCGCGCAAGCTTGTCCATTCGCATCGCTCCTTTCCGCCGGACACGCCGCCGGATGTGCGCCGACTCGCCCGGCCCGGGAAACGCCGCAATGGTATCTGTCCCGGGAGTGGCCTGCAACATGACCGGGCCCGCCGAGGTACCGGTGAAGCAAGCGTCCGGCCGCGGCCCCCGCCGCGGCCACGGGGCCCGCATCCTGGCCGGGATGCTCGCCGGTGCGGTCGTGGGCGCGATTCTGGGCGCGCGCGCGGTCGCGCTGCAGCCCATCGGCGACCTCTTCATCAACCTCCTGATCCTCGCCGCCGTCCCACTCGTCTTCTTCAACCTGCTCGCAGGCCTCACCGCCCTCGCCGACACGCGCGCGCTGGGACGTCTCGCCGGTAAGACGCTCGGCTACTACCTGACCACGGACGTGATCGCGCTGGCGCTGGGGCTGGGCGCGGCCGCGCTCCTGCGGCCGGGCGACGGGATGCAGCTCACCGAGACGGTCGCGGGGCCGGTGGGCGAGGTGCCCTCGGTCGCGTCCATCCTGCTCGGGATGATCCCCACGAACGTCTTTCGCGCGTTCAGCGACGGCAACGTGGTCCAGATCGTGGTCCTGGCGCTGCTTGTGGGCGTCGCGACCATAGCCCTGCGGGACGGCCCCCGCGCCCGCCTCGCGACCGCATACGACGACCTCGCCACCCTCTTCCGGCGCCTGGTGCACCTGATCCTGTGGACCGCTCCGGTCGGGATCGGCGCGCTCATCGTGGTCACGGTCGGGCGGTACGGCGCCGAGCTGATCGGCCCGATGGCGCGGTTTCTCGCGGGCGTGTGGCTCGCGCAGCTAGTGATCGTGGCCGGGTACATGACGCTGCTGCGACTGTTCAGCGACTATCGCCCGGGCCGCTTCCTGCAGAGCACCGGGTCCCTGTGGGCGACCACCGCGGCCACGACATCGAGCCTGGCATCGCTCTCGGTGGGGATGGAGACGGCACGGAGGCTTGGCCTTCCCCGCCGCGTGTTCGCCTTCACCCTCCCCCTCGGGGCCCAACTGAACAAGGACGGGACGTCGGCCATGCTGGGCGCGGTCCTCATCTTCACCGCGCAGGCGGCGGGCGTCACCTTCACGGCGGCCGATTTCCTGACGATCCTCCTGCTGGGACTGCTCCTGTCCGAGGCGTCGGGCGGGATTCCCGGCGGCGGGTTCGTGATCGCGCTCATCTATGTGCAGGCGTTCAACCTGCCCATCGAGGTGGCGGCGATCGTGGGCGGGATCTACCGGTTCGTCGACATCGGCAACACGACCGTGAACATCATGGGCGACATGGTCGGCACGTCGCTGGTCGCCCGTTCGGAGGCAAGACGCGAATGAACCGTCGGGCAGGTGCGACATGAACCCGGCCATCCGGGCGCTTTTTCCGGGCGCGAGCGAGCAGGCCTACTTCGACATTTCCGCGCGCGCGCTGGTGCCCGAGCCCGTGCGGGCGGCGGTCGCGGACCACCTGCGGACGCGGATGCTGCGCGGGGGCGACAAGGACGCCATGCGGGCCGTGGTCGAGCGGACCCGGACATCGTTCGCGGCGCTGATCGGCGGGGACGAGGACGAGGTGGCGATCACCAAGAACGTGTCCGAGGGACTCAACCTCTTCGGGGCCAGCCTGCCGTGGCAAGCGGGCGACAACGTGGTGCTGTGTCCGGCGCTGGAGCACCCCAACAACATCTACCTGTGGCACAATTTTGCGCGAGTGCACGGAATCGAGGTGCGTTCGGTGGCGCCCGTGGACGGCCACATCCCGGTCGAGTCGATGGGCGAGGCAATGGACGAACGCACCCGCCTCGTGACCGTGCCCAGCATCTCGTTCGCGCCCGGGTTCATCACCGACGTGCAGGGGATCGCGGCGGCGGCACGGCGGGTCGGCGCCCTCACGCTGGTCGACGCGGCCCAGTCGGTGGGCGCGCTGCGGACCGACGTGCGCGACCTGGGCATCGACGCTCTGGCGGTGGCCACGCAGAAGTGCCTGCTCGCCGAGTACGGCTTCGGCTTCCTGTACGTGCGCCGCGAGGTCGCGGAGACGCTCGTGCCGGTCCACCTGGCCCGCTTCGGGGTCGAACTCGACGGCCACGAGACGGCCTACACCGACGCCGAACTGCGGTACCGCCCCGGCGCACTCCGGTTCGACGTCGGCAACTACAACTACCTGGGCGCGGCGGCCGCGGGAGCGGCGCTGGAACTGCTCGCCAGCCTCCGAATCGACCGCGTGGAAGCGTTCGTGCGCCGCCTTGCAGGCGATCTCGCCGGCCGGCTTCACGACCTGGGACTCCCGGTGATCGGCGGAGCCCCCGGACGCCGCCTTGCGCACATCGTCTGCGTCGGCCCCGGCGTCGGCGGGCGGCATTACGAGGCCGGCAACCGCGAGATGCAGTCACTGCACGACCACCTGACCGCGTCCGGAATCCGTCTCGCGATCCGCAGCGGCGCGCTGCGGTTCTCGGTGGGTGTCTACAACAACGAGGAAGACGTCGAACGCGTGGTCGAGGCGGCGCGGGAGTGGTGCGGCAAGCCGTCGGGCTGTTAGTTCAATTTAGGCCATAACCTGAACTAAGAGTCGGACGGCGCCAAATACGCCCGGCTACCCCTGATCTCCAGTCTGGTGCCGTATTCCGCCGACAGCTCCGCCAGCCGCTCGAGGATCGCCGATCCCGCGTCCCCGTCGGCCACCTCCGGATAGCCGCGCGTCTCGAAGAAGAGCTCGCCGGGCGTCCCCTCGTTCAGCACGACCGGCACGAACGCCACCTCCCGAACGCCGTCCGCCCCCACCGACAGCGTCGCCACAGCGCTCTCCCAAACCTCGCGCGGATAGTTCCCCACGTCCGTCCTGGTATGGAAGATGAAGTTGCCGAGCCCATACAGGATCAGCCCGTTCCCGTACGCCTCGACACCCGCGAGCCGCGGCTCCCCGTGACTGATATACACGTCCGCGCCCGCGTCCACGGCCGCCCGCGCCCAGCGTTCCTGCCAGCCGGGGCCAGCGTCCGTCTGGTAGTGTTGGTAGGAGATGAGAACGTCGCTGTTCGCGGCGGCTTCCCGGATCGCGCCGAGATTCCGGTCCCATGCCCCGGCGTCGTCCGGATGCAGGAGATTCACGCCCGGCTTCGTCGCCGTCGCCATAGCCCCGGGCGGCGCATTCACGGTCGCCAGGGCCACCATCCCGACGCGCACGCCGCCCACGTCCCGGTACGAGGGCGCTGCCGCCTCGGGCAGGGTACGCCCCGTGCCGGCGTGGGTGATCCCGCGCCGGGCGACCTCCTCGACCGTCGAGACGATGCCCTCGTCCCCGTAGTCCCACGAGTGGTTGTTGGCGAGCGCGAGCAGCGAGACGCCGATCTCGTCCAGGTAGTCGAGCACCTCGGGGCCGGCGCCGTGGAAGAAGACGTCGTCGCGGGTCGGCGTACAGTCGCATCCGGGCGCCGCGATCGCGACTTCCAGGTTCGTGAAGACGGCGTCCGCGCCTGCCAGAATCGGCGCGACGGTGGCCAGTGGCGCCTCGAGGTATTCGCGGGGATCGTGCTCGATCAGGGCTTGCCCGACCACCGCGAGTGTCACGGTGGGCTTGGAGCCGGACCGGCCCGGGCTGTCCGTGCCCGGTGCGCACGCGGCGCTGGTGATGCCCAACATCCCCACGAGGCCGAGCCTGGAGACACCTGTGCGCGGGCGGGCCCGACGGGCGAGCTTCGTCATCCTTTCATCCCCCTCATTCCTGCCCCCTGGCTTCCGAATCGTCCTCGCTGAGGACCAGCCAGCGCAGTTCGCGGGCGCTTACCGACTGGCGCAGCGGTGCGGCGGCGCGGTAGAAGACGAGGCCGAGCACGCACCAGGCGCCGAGCACGATCCACTCCGCGGGCAGCCCATCGGCCGCGTGGAACGGACCCCAGGCGGCCGCGGCGACCAGGCCGGCGGCAAGGACTGCGGTCAGGTAGAGGAACGCGCGGCCTCCCGGCACCGTGTAGGGACGCGCGTGGCCGGGTCTTGTCCTGCGCAGGCGGAGGACCCCCAGCACGACGACCAGGAACACCAGGCCGGCGGAGATCGACCCTGCTCCGACAATCACGAGGATCGCGTTGCGTCCGAAGAGCGTCCCCACGGCGCCCATGACCGCTACGAAGATCACGGCGGCGGCCGGCGAGCCGTGGCGCTCGTGGACGCTGGCCAGGCGGCGGGGGATCATGTGGGCGCGCGCCATCGCGAAAACGATGCGCGTGGACGCGAAGAAGATCGCGTTCCACGTCGTGATCAGCCCGAAGAGGCCGGCGACCAGCACCACGCGCCCCAACAGCGGAGACGTGAAGGCGGCCTCGATCGCGCTGGCCGCGGGCAGTTCCGAAGCCAGCAGCTCCGGGCGCGGAAGGCTCATCGCGGTCGCGAGGATCACGAGAAGGTAGAACACCATCGCGAAGACGATCGAGGCGCCGATGACGCGCGGGATGAGCCGCAGCCTCGATCCTTCCTCCACCTCCTCCATCGCCTGGGGGATCGTGTCGAAGCCGGCGAACCACCACGCTGCAGTCGCGAAAACGACGGCCACGCCGGCGAAGGCGGCGCCCGGAGTGGCCCCGGTGAACATCGGCTCGAGGTTGGCGACGCTGCCGCCGGTGATCCCCGCGAAGACGAAGATCGCGGTGAGGATGATCAGCCCGGCCGTCATCAGGTCCTGGAACCAGGCGGCCGTCCTCCCCCCGCGGTAGTTGATGACCGTGATGACCAGCATGACCGCGAGTCCGAGCGCCAGGCTCCACAGCCGGACCTCCTGGCCCAGCAGCGTATAGATGACCGGCCCCCCGAAGCCGGGCACGAGCGCCGAGACCACCCACTCCACCGAGATCGCCTCGTAGGAGGTGGTGAAGATGTAGGTGAAGGCGAGGAACCAGGCGGCCAGGAAGCTCCAGCGCGCGCCCCACGCCTCGAACACGTACGCGACTTCGCCTCCGGCGACGGGGTACGCCGCCGCCATCTCCGCGTAGCACAGTCCGATCGCGAGCATGGCCAGGCCGCCGGCCGCGAAGGCGACGATGGCCCCGATGGCGCCGGCGTCACTCAGCCACGCCCCCATCACGATGATCCACCCCACCCCGATGATCGTCCCGAACGCGAGCGAAAAGAGAGACCTCAGCGGGATGCCCCTGCCGAGCTGCTCGCGCTCGCGGTGCGGCGCCTTCATTCCTCCGGTCATTCGCCTTCCACGGTTCGAGGCGGGCCGCGGACGACTGGCTGACGCCGTCCGCGAGGGTTTATGTAAATCGAGCGACGGGTTTATGTAATGGCGTCAGAGGGCTCGGCGAAAGGCACACGAAGTACGGAGTCGCGAGAGGACGAAATGACCGATACCGAAAGCGTGGTGAGGCTCGTAGCCATTGTCGGCGCGGGCACGATGGGGCGGCGAATCGCCTATGGATGCGTGTCGCTGGGCGTGGGCGTAAGGCTGTACGACATTTCCGGCGAAGCGCTCGAAGAGGCCCAAACGGCGGTGTGGAAGCACCTCGAGGGGGGCGTCAGGGGATACGGCCTGACATCCGAAGAGGCGCTGTCCCTCGTGGAGACCAGCCCGGACCTCGGAGTCTGCGTGCAGGATGCGGACTGGGTGATCGAAGCCGTCCCCGAGAACCTCGAACTCAAGCGGGTCGTGCTGGCCGACATCGGCGCGGCAGCCCCGCCCCGCGCCTTCGTGGCGTCCAACACCTCCTCGCTGCCCGGCTCCTGGCTGGCCGAGTCCACCGGCCGGCCCGACCGCTTCATCAACATGAACTTCGGCACGCACGAGGACCTCAAGGTGGAGGTGATGGGGCACCCCGGTACAGCGCCGGCCACAACCCGCGCCGCGAAGCGGCTTCTGCGGCAACTCGGACTGGTGCCGATCGTCGCGCGCCGCGAGATCCAGGGCTATCCGACCAACCGGATCTGGCGGGCCGTCAAGAAGGAGGCCCTGCACCTGATCGCGGAGGGTTACCTCAGCGGCGAGGAGATCGACCGCGCGTGGATGCTCGACTGGGGGACGCCGGTCGGTCCCTGCGGCCTGATGGACATGGTCGGCCTCGACGTCGTGCGCGATATCGAGAACGTCTACTACCGGGCGTCCGGCGACCCGACCGACAAGCCGCCGGAGTTCCTGGAGCAAATGGTGGAACGCGGCGAACTCGGCGTGAAGTCGGGGAGGGGCTTCTACGAGTACCCGTCACCCGCCTACGCGCGCGAGGGATGGCTCACGGACTCGGAGGAAGAAGAGTGAGCGCCGCTCGGCGTGATGACAGCGCTAGAACGTCCTGGCGATCCCGGCTTGGATGTTGAGGACACGGTGCCTCGCGGTCTGGCCGACGACCCTGTCCACATCCTGAAAGCCGTAGTTGTAGAGAGCCCCGATGGTGACCCGCGTTGAGCCCGTGCCCATTTCGAAGCCCGCACCGGCAGAGAGCCCGAAATCAACGGGACGGGTGGTGAGATCGTTCAAGCTGGCGCAGTCGTCACTGGCGCTCAGGCGTTCCGTCCCTTCGCCGACGCTGACAGAAAAGCGGCAGTCCAGTTCCAGGGAGACGTAGGGGCCCACCAGCGCGTAGAAAGGCAGGTCCGGCGCCCCTGGCGGCGAAATGCGGGCCAGCGCCAGGAAATCGACGCTTTGGAAGGAGACATCGGCATGGGCCGCCACTTCTCCTGCCTTGACCTCGGTTCGCGCGCCTTTTTGCGCCCACTGGGCACCGAGCTGAAGCCCCAGCGGGGTGCTGCCCAGGGGGAACGCAACACCCATTCCGGCCGTAACCCCGGCGAGTTGCGACGCATCGACGGTGAATGGGCCCGCAAACGCCATCGTCGCCGAGTTCACGCCGACCATGGTAAACAGGGTCAGGCCGCCCCCGGTCTCGACCGCCTGGCCAGCCCCGGTCAAATCCGGTTGAGGTACGGGCATCCGGGCCGGCGGCGCCTGGGGTCGCGGCTCGGCAGCGGCAACCCGGCTCTGGGCCTGATCGAGCACGACCAGCGCGCGTGCATAGTGTTCCCCCCGCCGGCCGGCCAACTGCAGGTAACGGGTCACGGACTCGATCGCCGTATGAGGGTGTCCCGCGTCCAGCGCCACCTGTCCGTGGTTGAACCAGAGTTCCGTTGCCGTCTCCAATCCATGCCTGGCCTGCAGCGCCAGCACAACGTCCAATGCCTCGAGTGCAGCGCCGTAGTCCTGGTTCTGGATCAGCCGGTCGGCGCGCACGAGGTAGAGGTCCACCTGAATGTCAGGTGGGAGCTCCTGGCCTGACGCAACCGCCGGTCCCGCCAGAATGACAAGGCCCAGCGCCGCCGCTCGCAGTCCCGGGTTCCATCTGCCCATCGTCGTGCCCTCGATTCCCCTGGGTCGTGGGTCAGCAGTGTCGCCGCAATGTATCAGGGGACGTACGACTGTGAAACCGACTGGCAACGCGATCCTTCTGGCGCTACCATGCCCCCGGAGTCATGGCAGCGGCGCAACGGCGATCCCCGGGCCGTCCGCGTCGGCCTGGTAACCGAACCACCGTCAGGAGTCCACGAATGCGGCCCGTCCCGGTACTCGTCCCCGCGCTTCTGCTTGTCGCACTTCCTCTGGTCTCGCCCCCGGCGTCGCTGGCCCAGGACCGGCAAAACCCCCACGGCGAGTGGCGCTACCAGAGCGCCGACGCGTGGGGCACGCGCTACTCGCCCGTCGACCAGATCAACGCCGGCAACTTCGGTGACCTCGAGGTGGCGTGGGTGTGGCACGCGAACAACTTCGGGCCCGAGGTCGACCAGCAGATGAAGTCGACGCCGACGTACGTGGACGGGCTGCTGTACACGGTGGCGGGGCAACGGCGCACGGTCGCGGCGGTCGACCCGGCGACCGGTGAGACCGTCTGGACCTACCGCGAGCCCAACACGATCCGCTGGGAGCGCTCGATGCGGCAGAACTACGGCAAGGGTGTCGCGTACGGCGAATTCGACGGCCGCGGCGTGATCTACTACACGTCGCCCGCGTTCTTCCTGCACGCGCTCGACGCCAAAACCGGACGCCATATCGAGGGATTCGGCCAGCGGGTGCCGATCGACGGATTCCCCGAAACGGGCGTCGTCGACATGCTGCCGCCGCTTCTCGACGGCTGGGGACCGTGGGAAGGCGCCGAGGAGGACTACGACCCGGAGTACGGGATCCCGCGCGAACTCGGCTACATCACGACGTCGTCGCCGCCGATCGTGATCGACGGTGTGGTCGTGGTCGGCAACTCGGCGGAGCAGGGGTACTACCAGACGCGCATCGAGAACGTGCCGGGCGACATTCTGGGGTTCGACGCGCGCACCGGCGAGCACAGATGGAAGTTCCACGTGATCCCGCGCCCCGGCGAGTTCGGTCACGAGACCTGGGAGAACGACGCCTGGCAGTACACGGGCGATGTCTCCTCGTGGGCGCCGATGTCCGCCGACTACGAGCGCGGGATCGTGTACATCCCCACCAACCCGCCCACGATCGACTACTTCGGCGGGTTCCGTCCCGGACACAACCTCTTCGGCACCAGCGTGATCGCGCTGGACGCCGCGACCGGCGAACGCGCGTGGCACTACCAGGTCGTCCATAACGACCAGTGGAACTACGACCTGCCCAACGTGCCTATCGTCGTGGATCTGACGGTGGACGGCGAAGCGGTGCCGGCCGTGATCCAGACCACCAAGACGGGCCTCATCTTCGCCTTCAACCGCGAAACCGGCGAGCCGGTCTGGCCGATCGAGGAGGTCGAGGTCCCGCAGACCGAAGTCCCCGGCAACTGGACCGCGGCGACCCAGCCGGTGCCGACCCGCCCGGAGCCCATGGAGCCCCTGGGTCTGTCAGCCGACGACGTGATCGACTTCACGCCCGAGCTGCGCGCCGAGGCGATGGAGATTCTGGGCCGCTACCGGGTCGGGGGACCGTTCGTGCCGCGGCTGTACGAGGGATACGACGGGCCCGTCGCCGAGAACATCCGCTGCTACGGCGGGCTGAACATCACTCACCCGGCGACGCTCGATCCCACCACCGGGATCCTGTATGCCTCGCACCGGCGCAACTGCAGTGGCGGGCGGGTGGGCCTCGGCGCCGACGCGGACGACCAGGACGATCCCAGGACGACGGGCATCACCATTTCCCAGTGGGTCGCGGGCGCCGGTGGCGGGCTTCCTCGCGTGCAGGGCCTGCCGATCCCGAAACCCCCGTACAACCGCCTTTCCGCGTACGACATGAACACCGGCGAGCGGCTCTGGTGGATTCCGATTGGAGAGGTCGCCGAGAGCGTTCGCGACCACCCGGCCACGCAGGGCGTCGACCTGTCGCGCGCGGGGGGCGGGGGACTCTCGATCCAGATGGTGGCGGGCGACCTGCTCTACACCACCGAGGGTGCGAACGGGCCACCGGTGCTGAACGCCTGGGACAAGAGGACGGGCGCACCCGCAGGCACCGTGGAGATGCCGGGCGCTGGCCAGTACGGCATGATGACCTACAGCCACGAGGGCGTGCAGCACATCGTGGTGCAGGTGGGCCGGCCCGGGAGGCTGGTGGCGCTCAGGCTGCCGGAGTAGAAGGCCCGAACACCGCCACCCGCCACAGGAACCCGTCGCGGATGTACCGCCGCGACAGCCCGTTGCGCTCCAGCACCGCCGTGACCTCGTCAGGGTCGTGGACGAAGACCCGGAAGGGGTGCTTTCGCAGCCGCTGGATCAGGTTCACCAGCGCGACCCCGGCGCGTATGAACCAGGTCCTCCGCGGGAAGACCAGGCCCAGTGCGCGCCGGGCGAGCGGGGCCGCCGCGCCGAGCATCGCGGGCATGTCGGGGTAGCAGCAAACCACCCGGTCCAGCGTGACCATGTCGGCGGGTTCGATCTCCGCGGCCCGTTCCACGAAGTCGCCGTCGAGGTATTTCATGCTGTCCGCATGGCCCCGCGCCTCCGCTTCGGCACGCGCCGCCGCCAGGTAGGCAGGCGAGGCGTCCGCGCTGGTGCCGCCTGCCGCCCCCCGGTCCATGAGCTCGTGCTGAATGGCGCCGACGCCGCCGCCGACATCGACGAACGTGCGGCCTTCGACCCCGCCCGCGGCCACGGCATCGATGAGCCGCCGCGTCACCGCGCCCGGACCCTTGCGCCGGTATTGCCTGAGCTGACGCTGCGCCATCCTGTTGCCGAACATGTCCTCGATCCCGCGGCACTGCGCGCAACAGCTCATGAGCCTGGCCCGTCGCCGCGGGGAGCCGCCTTCCGTCCCATCAGCAACACGCCCACCGCCAGCACCGTCGCCGCGCCGATCACGTTGTGCCACAGGAACGACACCTCGGGCGCGCCGAAGGTCACCGCAGCCACCGCCAGCATCCCGGCGAGCAGGCCCGCAAACGCGCCGATCCCCCGCGCCCGCGACAGCATGGCCAGCAGGAAGACCCCCAGGATCGAGCCATAGAAGAATGACCCGAAACGGTTCACGACCTCGATCAGCGAGCCGAGGCTGACCGCGTAGACCGCCACGAAGCACGCGAACACCCCCCAGAACGCGGTTGCGACTTTGGACACCCTGAGGTAGTGGGCATCGCTCTCCTCCGGCCGGAACCAGCGGCGGTAGAAGTCGATGATGCTCGTGGTCGACAGCGAGTTCAGTTCGGACGAAATGCTGGACATGGCGGCCGCGATGATCGCTGCGATGAAGAGCCCGGCGAGGCCCACCGGCAACTCGCCGAGCACGAAGCGGGGGATGATGTAGTTGACGTCGCGGGAGGGTTCGCCGGTGACCTCTTCAGCCATGGACAGGGCCTCGGCCCGGATAAGCTGGACGTCCGCTTCCCGGGCCAGGAACTCGTCCATGGCCGCTTGCGCACCAGCCTCCTGGCCAGCCGCCTCCTGACCGATCGCCGCCTGGCCGGCCGACCCGTCAGCCGCGCGGCGAGCCGCATCCTCCCTCAACTCCAACGCCTCGCCGTAGCGATCCTGCAGCGCCTGGTACTCGGCACCCCGGGCGTCCACCACCGCGCTCTCGTGGGCCGGGTTGTACAGCAGCGGCGCGGGGCGGAACTGGTAGTAGACAAAGACCATCACGCCGACGAGGAGCACCAGCGCCTGGAGCGGGATCTTCCAGTAGGCGCTCATCAGCAGCGAGGTGCGCGCGCCATCGACCGACTTCGCGGCCAGGTAGCGCTGGACCTGGCTCTGGTCGGTGCCGAAGTAGGACAGCATGAGGAAGGTCCCGCCGATCAGCCCCGACCAGAAGGTGTACGTTTCGCTCAGGTCGAACGAGAAGTCGAAGACCTTGAGCCGGCCCGTGGCCCCCGCGATGTGGAGCGCTTCGCCCGGCGACACCGGCATCTGCACGATCAGCACGACGACCACCGCCAGCAACGCGAAGACGATCAGGACCATCTGCTTGACGTCGGCCCAGGTGACCGCCTGAATGCCGCCCAGCATCGTGTAGGCGACCGTCGGCACCCCGATCAGCGCCACGCACCACACCAGCGGCCACCCGAACACCGCCGAGAACACCACCGCCGGCGCGGCGATGATCACCCCGCAGGACATGCCACGCGACAGCAGGAAGAGCAGCGCGGTCAGTGTGCGCGTCCCCGGTCCGAAGCGCCGCTCCAGGTACTCGTAGGCGGTGTAGACGCCGGCGCCGCGCAGGAACGGCACGAGCGTCACGCCCAGAATCACCATCGCGAGCGGCAGCCCGAAGTAGAACTGCACGAAGCGGAGGCCGTCGGTGGCGCCCTGGCCCGTCGTGCCGATCATGGTGACCGCCGAAAGCTGCGTGGCCATCACCGAAAGGCCCACGGCCCACCACGGCAGCGAGCGGTTGGCGAGAAAGTATCCCTGGATCTCGTCGGTTCCCCGGGCCCGCCGCACCCCGTCCACGACGACGTACGCCAGGTAGGCGCCGACGATCAGCCAGTTGATCGGATGCATGGGGCTACGCGTGATAGGTGGCCTGGAGCAGCCACAGCAAAGCGAGCGTCACCACCTGGACCAGAAGCACCCGCCCCAGCGTCACGCGGAAGCGGGTGCGGGTGTCCTGCCCGTCAGTGGTCACTGGCGACTCCTCCACCGCGCCTCGTTCGCCCGGATCGCATCCTGGACAAACGCGGCCAGCCCGCTGCCGCGCTTCTCGAAATACTTCTCGAAGCGCGGGTCCTCCGTGTACATCTCGGCGAGGCACCGGTGCATGTGGTGGTTGCACGGGTAGAACCAGCGGTCGATGTGGCAGCGGTGCTCCTCGGCCAGATCCATCGCGGCCCGTCCGGCCGCCTGACCGCCCTCGGCCATCAGCTCGGCCAGCCTGGCCACCACCGTCTCGCCCTCTTCCCTGATCCTGGCCCAATCGCTCTTCCCGTAGCGGCGCGTGCGGCGCATCGACTCCCTGTAGGCGTCGGTGTCACCCCAGCGCTGCTCGGCCTCGTCCTGGTACTGCTCGTGGTCGAACTCCTCGAGCCCTTCGAACATCTCGGTCCTGTCCATTTCCGTCTCCTCCTCCATCGCCGTCAGGGCCCGGTCGACCCCGCGGATGATCCTGTCCGTTCTCTCCTGTCGCTCCCGCAGCAACTCCCGCTGCGCCACCAGCGCGCTGCGCCTGTCGTACGCCGGAGCGTCGAGCAGCTGCCCGATGGCGTCCAGACTGAAGCGCAGATCGCACAGTAGCCGAATCTGGCGCAGCCGCTCCAGATCGCCGTAGTCGTAGAGCCGGTAGCCCTGCTCCGACCGCCGCGACGGCACGAGCAGTCCGATCCGGTCGTAGTGGTGCAGCGTACGCACCGTGACGCGGGCCAGCGCGGCCACCTGGCCGACCGTGTGGAGTTGTGCAGCTTCCATGGCGGACATGGTAAACCCTGACGTTACGTAAGGGTCAAGGGCCGGGCTCCTCGGGGGCCGGCGCGGTAGCGTATCGGCTCAACCCCCGCCCCCCGGCAGATACTTCGCCGGAATCGGGTGGTCCGGCCCCTCGCCGAGCCAGAAGATCGACACGACCCACCAGCGCGCACCGTCGTTCATCAGCTGGATCGAGTTGATGCCGCGCGCGAACGGCTCCGGATCGCCCGCCAGCCGCCGCGACTCGTACGTGCTGAACGCGTGGGCAATCTGGCCGTATTCCTCGGTCACCCGGTGGATCTCGACCTCATGGAAGCCGTTGGCCTCCAGCATCTCGCCGACCCCTTCCGCGTACTCGTCGGGCGTGATCACCCTGCGCTGGTACGTCGACTCGCCGGGTGGCCGGCCGACCGGGCTCAGGGTGCCGCCGGGCGCGAACAGCGACAGGAAGCGGTCCCAGTCGCGCGCCACGCCCGCATCGCCCGAGATCACGTCGTAGAGGGCGGTGATGATGGCGTCGATGGACTCGACATCTGCGGGGTTGGCGGGCGGAGCAGCGTTTTGTTGGGCTGAGGAGGGCGTCGGTGCGGCCGCGGCGGCCATGGCCACCAGGAACGCCACGGTGCCGGCGGCGGCGCGGAGGGAGGGTCGGGAGGATGGGCGCGGGGCAGTGGTCAGCCTCATGGGTCGCGGTCCTTGAATGGGTCGTGTGGAAGCGGCGAGCGAACTGGGCGCCGGACGCGGAAAGCTAACGCTGTTGGTCCGCGAGCCCACCGGTCCCGCAAACGGTGAATGTCCTCCGGCCCCTGCGGATCAGGTAGGGCTGCTTCGCGTCCGGAACCACAATGTAGTCTCGCCCGTGCGGATACCGGCGCCGGAACGCAGCCACCGGAGCCGGGCTGATCTCATCCGGGTCGATCTTGCACTCGAAGGTATCCACCCGTCCTTCCGGCCGACGGACCACGAAGTCGACCTCCCGCCCCGACTTGTCACGCCAATAGAAGATGTGGTCGTCCAGGTGACGAAACCTGAGGGAGTCCAGCACCAGGTGTTCCCACAGGAGTCCGCGATCGTCCTCCCGGATTCGATTCCAGCCCCGCTCAAACGTCACGAAGCCCGTGTCGAAGGCGTAGCACTTGGGCCGGCTGACGATTTCCCCGCCACCGCCTCCCCGGAATGGCCGCAGCAGGTGGATGGCGTGCGCAATCTGAAGGGCCTCGACATGGGACTTGACTGTGGGACGGCTCATCTCTGACAGCCGGGAAAGGCGACTGTAGTCGACCTGCCCGCCGCTCCACCTCATCAGAAGCCTGAACAGCCCAAGGAATCCCTGGCGATTGCGGACGCTGAACAGCTCAAGGACGTCCCGGGCGTAAAAGCTGTCGATCCACTCCGCAAACGCATGGGGAGACTTGGTCTCCGCCAGCAGCGCCTCCGGCAGTCCACCGTGCAGAAGGCGGCGGTCGAAGTCCGCGATCCCGAAGGCGCCGACACATTCCTCCCACAGGACCGGACAAAGGTGGACCGCACGCTTGCGTCCTGTCAGCGAGTCACGAAACTTGCCGGTCGCGGCCAGCGTGGACGAGCCGGTGGCAAGGATTCTGAGGTGTGAGTATTCGTCGGCAGCGATCTTCAGCGTCAGGCTGGGATCCGGAAGACGATGCACTTCGTCGAGGACGAGCACCGCACGACGTCCTTGGCCGCCGAGGAAGAGCTCGGGGTCGGCCAGCGCGCGGGCGGTAGAGGGCAGATCGCAGTTGCAGTAGGTGATGTCGGGCACCATGCCCGCAAGGGTGGTCTTCCCCACCCGCCGCACACCCGAAAGCCAGACGATGGGCCTTTCGGACCATCCGCGCCGGATTCTCTCCAGCCACTGTGGACGCCGTATCATAAGTGTATTTTACATTTAGTCAGTCAAAATGACAAATACGATTCGCAGTCGGTGGCGACGTCCGACCCCCGGCAGCCCGCACGCCGGTTGCGCCGCCCGCCCATATCGCCCGAGGTTGCCACTCCATGAAGTCCTTCTTCCCGATGGTGCGCCGCGAGGGCATGACGCTCGTGTTCCTGATCGCCTTCGCCACGTTCGCTTTCATCCCCGTGTGGCGCGAACTCGAGGTCGGCGGCATGGCCGTGTTCGGCTGGCTGATCGCGGCCCTGATGCTGATTTCGCCGGCCGTCACGCTCGTGGCCTTCCTCCGGCGCCGGGGTAATTCGGACTGATGCTCCTCGAGCGCGTCCTCGTCGGCATCTACCTGGCCGCCTGCATCGGGATCGGGATCTGGGCCTCGAAAAAGGTCCTGACCTCGCGCAGCGAGTACTGGGTGGCGGGCAGGCGCATCGGCACGGTCGTCAATTCGATGGCGATCATGGCGGCGCTGGCGAGTGGCGGCTCGATCATCGGCGTGATGGGCCTGGCGTACGCGCAGGGCATCCCGGCCACTCTGGCGCTCTTCGGCGGGTCGGTGGTCGGCTTTTCGCTCGCTTCGATCCTCGTCGCCAGGCCGCTCCGCAACTTCGGCAAGTTCACGATCACCGACTTCCTGAGCTTCCGGTATCCGCACGCGCTGGTGCGCTACCTGGTCCCCATCCTCATCGTTATCGCCTTCACCATCTACATCGTGGCGCAGCTCAAGGCGGCCGGCATCGCCGCGGAAGCGCTGCTCGGAATCCCGTACAACACGGCGCTGGCAATCGCGACAGTGGTGTTCGTCGTGTACGTCTCGTTCGGGGGCATGGTCGCGATCACCTGGACGGACGTGATCCAGGGCTTCCTCATGGTGCTGGTCGTGGTGGGCACCGCCGCCGTGCTTGTGTGGCGGGTGGGATCGCCCGTCGAGATCATGAGCCAGGCCACGGCCGTGGCGCCCGAACTGGGGCAGGTCGCGCACCGGCCCGTGTCCAGCTACCTCGGCTACTTCGTGATCTGGGCCACGGCCATCCCCGTGATCCCCCACATCGTCATGCGCGTCTTCACCGCGCGCGACGCCGACAGCGCGCGCATGTCGCTGAACCTGTCGATGCTCGTGTACAGCGTGATGATCCTCGCGGCGGTGCTCGTCGTCGTGCCGGTCGGCCGCATGGACTTTCCCGGGTTGCAGGACGCGGACGAGCTCTTCCTGCGCGTGATGGAGACGCAGTTCTCGCCGCTGATCCGCGGCATTGCGGTTGCCGCCGTACTCGCCGCCGTCATGTCCACCACCGATGCGCTTCTCCTCGCCTGCAGCTCCGCGGTCGCGCACGACATCCTGGGCGGGCTGGGGCGCGGCCGCGCGAGCGAACGCACCCTCAGCCTGGTGCGCATCGTCACGACCTGGGTGATCGGGACCGCGGCCCTCCTGTGGGCGTTCTCGCCGCCCGAACTGATCACCCAGTTCTACACGGCCGGCGTCGGCGTGCTCAGCTCCAGCCTGTTCGTGCCCACCGTGGCCGGGCTCTGGTGGAAGCGGGCCAACCTGGCGGGTGGCGTCGGGGCGGTCGTGTCGGGCGCGGGCGTCTACATGGTGGTGCAGCTCGGGATCGTCGATATCGGCGTGGCGCCGGTGGTTGTCGCGCTCGCCGCCAGCGCCGCGGCCATGATCCTGGGCGGGCTGTTCGGTCCGCGGGAATCCAGCGAGATGGTCGGGCACATCGAGGCGCTTCACGGGTAGGAGAGCGAATGCGAGCAATCACAATCGCCCTGGCTGCCCTGACCATGCAGGGATGCGGGATCTTCGACACGGGCCTGGTCTGCACCGCCCAATACGTATACGCGGTCACGGTCGAGGTGCAGGACGCCTTGACGGGCGGACCGCCGGATGCCGTGCCGAGAGGGACCCTTGTGGACGGACAATACCGCGAGACCATGGAGCTGCACGGCGAGCAGTTCCTGTACGGCGGTGGAGAGCGTCCCGGTACCTACGTTGTCGAGGTTCGGGCTGACGGTTACCGGCCATGGCGAGTCGAAGGGGTGGAGGCGGGGCACGATGGTTGTCATGTCGAGAACATTCATCTCCTCGCCGAACTGGTCGCGCCGACTGCACCCTGACGGCCACCGCGACGTCGTAACGTGAAGCGGAAGAGATTCGGAGGCGGCCGGGTCAGCTTCGGTCAACAATCCATCGGCCGGCGCGACTTCGTTTGCCGTGTGGGGGGCGGGCTGGCGGGGGGCGGGCTGGCCGGCGGGCTGGCCAGCGGGCTGGCGGGCAGCGGGCTCGCGGGGCTCGGTCTGGTCTCCTGCTCCAGTCCGCTCGAACCCGAAGACACCCCCGGGGCGCTGACCTCGCCGTCGCGGCCACTCCAGATCATTGTGGTCGGTGCCGGCATGTCCGGGCTGGTCGCGGCCTGGGAACTCTCGCGGGCCGGGCACGACGTGACGGTGCTGGAGGCGCGGGAGCGCGTCGGCGGACGCGTCCTGACGCTGCGGTCCCCGTTTGCTTCCGGGCACTCCGCCGAGGCGGGCGCCGCGCGCATACCTCCGGAGCACGAGCTGACTCTGGGATACGCGCGCCATTTCGGACTGGAACTGGACCGCTTCTACCCCGAGGACGGGCTGTTTCTGCGTGTCCAGAACGGGCAGCGGGCGACGGTTCCCGCGGGGTCCTTTCTCTCCGAATGGCCCGACTTCGCGAAAATCCGGGGCGGCACCGACCGCTTGCCCGCCGCCTTTGCGGACGCCCTGGGAAACCGCGTAGTCACGACCGCGCCCGTCACCGAAATCGCAGTCGGGGCCGGGAACGCCGTGGGCATCACCACCGCCGACGGCGGCCACTACCTGGCGGACAGGGTCCTGGTGACCGTGCCGGTGCCCCTTCTCTCCACCATCCGCTTCTCACCGCCGCTCTCCGCCGCCAAAACCGAGGCGATGAACGGAGGCTTCCACTACCAGAGCGCCACGCGCGTTTTCGTCCGGTTCCGCACGCGGTTCTGGGAAAGCGACGGCCTGAACGGCTGGGGAACGACCGACTGGCCCGAAGAACTCTGGCATCCCACCTGGGACACGCCGGGTCCCGGAGGCGTCCTGCTCACCTACGTGCGCGGCGCCCGCGCGGACGAACTCGATCCGCTCGACGGCGACGCCCGCGTGGCCCGCGTCCTGGCCCACTGGGAGGACTTCCTGCCGGGTGCCGCCAGCCACGCCGCAACCGGCACCTCGCACTCGTGGCAGCGGGACCCCTGGAGCCGCGCCGCCTGGGCCGAACCCACGCCGACGCAGGACAGAGAACTCGGCAGCGCGCTCGCCCGGCCCGAGGGACCGGTCCATTTCGCCGGCGAGCACATTTCGGGCGCCCGCGGGTGGATGAACGGGGCGCTCGAGTCGGGTATCCGGGCCGCGCGCGAGATCAACGCGGGCTGAGGGCGCCAACGATTGCGCCCGGCGGCCGGGCAGACAGATCCCTCGCCGCCGCTGTGCCGATACCGTACCATGCGTTGAGCGTTCGCCCATCGACCATCCCGGAGGAAAGACCGTGAAGACCGCCCCACGCACCGCAACCCTGTTCATCGGAGGCCTCCTCTTCACCGGGACCGGTGTCACCGCTCAGCAGCGCCCGGAGCGCGACCCGAACAGCATGGGCGGCGGAGACTGCGCGGCCAACGTCTACAACTGCCGCGACACGCCGAACCCGCTTCCGGCCCCGAACACGGTCTGGATCGAGGAGATGACGTGGATGGACGTCCGCGATGCCCTGGCCGACGGCATGACCACGGCCATCATCCCCACCGGCGGCGTCGAGCCCAACGGTCCCTGGCTCGCCACCGGCAAGCACAACTTCGTGCTGCGCGCCAACTGCGACGCGATCGCGCGCGAGCTGGGCGACGCGCTGTGCGCCCCGATCATCAAGCTGGTGCCCGAGGGGAATATCGACCCGCCCAGCGGCCACATGACCAGCCCCGGCACCCTCAGCCTGCGTCAGGAGACCTTCGAGGGGCTGCTGACCGATGTCGCGCACAGCCTGAAGATGCACGGCTTCCGCAACATCATCTTCATCGGGGACAGCGGGGGGAACCAGGGCGGCCAGCGCGCCGTGGCCGAGCGGCTCAACGAGAAGTTCGCGGGCGCGGCGATCGTGGCCCACGTGCAGGAGTACTACGACTACAACTCGGTCACGCGGTACATGGCCTTCCGGGGGCTGGAGACCGGTGAGAACGAGGGCCTGCACGACGACCCGATCATCGCCCTGAACATGTTCTACGACGACCCGTTCTCGGTGCGCTTCAACGAGCGGGTCGCGGCGGGCAAGGCGACGATCAACGGTGTCTCGCTCGCGGACCGGGTCAAGTCGCTGGAGCTGGCCCGCGAGATCGTGGCGTTCCGCGCCGGACACACCGCCGACGCCATCCGCACCGCTATCGCCAACCGGGGCACGCTGCCGGCACCCGACCGGTCGGCCCGGTTCGCGGCCATGCGGCGCGCGGCCGGGGGGCAGGCACAGCGTCCGGGCGGGGGACAGCGTCCGGGCGGGGGACCGGGTGGTCAGCGCCCCGCCCCCGATCCCCGCTCGATGGGCGGCGGCCAGTGCAGCGCCAACATCTACAACTGCGCCGACACGCCCAACCCCCTGCCCCCGGTCGGTACGCCGTGGATCGAGGAGATGACGTGGATGGACGTCCGCGACGCCCTAGCAGACGGCAAGACCACGGCCATCATCGCCACCGGCGGCGTCGAGCCCAACGGTCCCTGGCTGGTGACGGGCAAGCACAACTACGTGCTGCGCGCCAACTGTCCCGCGATCGCGCGCAAGCTCGGCACTGCGCTCTGCGCACCCGTGATCGAGACCGTGCCCGAGGGCAATATCGACCCGCCCAGCGGCCACATGACCAGCCCGGGCACGATCAGCCTGCGCCAGGAGACCTTCGAGGCCGTCCTCACCGATGTCGCGCACAGCCTCAAGATGCACGGCTTCGAGAACATCGTGCTCATCGGCGACAGCGGCGGGAACCAGCGCGGCATGGAGAACGTGGCCAACGCGCTCACCGAGGCCTGGGGCGGCGAGGCCGCCGTCCACTTCATCCCCGAGTACTACCGGGCGCCTCCGGGCAGCCCGAACGTGCTCCGCGACCTGGGCGTCGTCACCGACGACATGACCAGCGATGCGCTCCACGACAATCCGACGATCACGTTGAACATGATGCTCGACGACCCGGCGTCGGTGCGCTGGGGCGCTCGCGTGAAGGCCGGCCAGGCGGTGATCGACGGGTTCTCCATCGCCGATCTGGGCAGGTCGCTCGAACTCGGGCGCCAGATCTCCGATGCGCGCGCCGAGCGCACCGCGCGAGTGATCGAGGAGAGGATACGTGAGGAATCATGAAGGCAAGCCGGTAGCACGGGTGTTACCCTTTCATCAGGATTCCGCCAGCCTGATCGGCAGTCTGCGGGACAAGATCAAGATCAGCGGCGACATCATCCAAGCCCCATTGGACAAGGAGGACATCATGGCCAAGTACATGTTTCGAACCAGCTACACGCAATCCGGTCTCAAGGGACTGCTCGCGGAGGGCGGCAGCGGCCGGGAGGCGGCGCTGCGTGCCACGGTCGAGAGCGCGGGCGGCACGCTGGAGGGGTTCTACTACGCCTTCGGCGACTGCGACCTCTTTCTGATCGCCGATCTTCCGGACGAGGCCGCGGCCACGGCGCTTTCCCTGAACATCGCCGCCGCGGGTGCCCTCACCGTATCCGTGACCGTGCTGCTCACCGCCGAAGACATCGACAACGCGGTCGCCAAGTCCGTCTCGTACCGCTTGCCGGGCGCCTGACCTCCAGGGGGCTGCCTGCGCCTATCGGGCCAGGCTCTCCCGGATCGCGCGCACCGTGATCGCGGTGCGGTACTCGATCAGCGCCCGGCCGATCTCGATGGTTCGCTCCACGGGCCCGAGGTCGACCTCGTTGATCGAGTAGAGCCCCGCCTCGATCCGCTGACGCGCGCGAATGCGCTCCGGACCGGTGGTGGCCACGATCGCGGAGTAGTGGACATCGTCGTGATAGAGGTCGCGCGTCGCTGAGCACACATCGGGCTGCTGGAAGATCTGCAGCTCTTCCTTCAGGAACTCGCAGCTCCAGATGTCCTCGCGGTAGTACTCCTCGATGTAGTGGGCCCGCGCCGCACCGCTCCAGTATTCGTTGAGCCTGTCCGCGGTCACGGACATCCCGTTCTGGTTGCCCCCGCTGTCCCCGATGAAGACGACATCGGTGAAGCCCTGGCTCTTGAGGCTGTTGGCCACGTCCTCGAGCACCATGCGGAAGGTCTCCTGGCGGACGCTCAGGGTGCCGGGGTAGCGGATGTTCTCGGGGTCCCCCTCGGGCACGTACTTCATGACCGGCGCGCACAGCGCGTTGCCCAGTTCGCGTGCAATCGCGTCGCACATCGCCTCGAGGACGTAGTTGTGCTTCCCGCCCGCCATGTAGGGACCGTTCTGCTCGACTCCGCCGGTCGCGATGATCCCCGTCGTCCTGCCCGCGGCGATCTCGTCCCGCACCTCCATCCACGTCAACTCGTCGATCCAGATCGAATTGATGCCCTCGATGGGGCGGGGAGCGGTCATCATGGCATCCTGTCCCGCTGCCGGGACAACGGGGAGGAGCATCAGCGCGAAGGCTCCCGGTATCGATTTCGTCGCTCTCACTTCCTCACTCCTTGATGGCAATGACATCACAGCATAGTATACGATGGCATTGCCATCACAATACAGGGACAATGGACAACCATGGGTCAACTCGCCGTCCGCAAGCTATCACGTCAGGTCATCGACCGCCTCAAGCAGCGGGCCGCGGCCAACGGCCGGTCCGCCGAAGCGGAACACCGCGAGATTCTGCGAAAGGCCCTGCTTCCGGCAGAGGGTGAGTTTGCCGAGCGGGCACGGGCCATGCGGCAGCGGCTGGCGTCGTCCATCGACAGCACCGCGACCATTCGGGCCGACCGCGAGCGGGGCCTCTATTCATGAGGGGCTACGTGGTCGATGCCAGCGTGGCCGTGAAATGGCTGATCGCCGAACCGCTCTCGGACGAGTCGGCAAAGCTCCTCGACGCGGACGTTACGCTCCTGGCGCCCGACCTGCTCTTTGCAGAGGCCACAAGCGCGCTGGCCGCCAAGCACCGGCACGGCGAGCTGGACCCGGAGCAGTTCGCGGACGCGGTGGACCTGCTGCGGACCGCCCCGGTGGCCACGCCCCTTTCCATGCGCCGGCTGGCGGCGTCCAGCGCTCGCCTGGCGCGAGACCTGGGGCACCCCGTCTACGATTGCGTCTATCTTGCGCTGGCGATCCACGAGAACCACCCGGTGGTGACCGCGGACACGCGCTTCCATGACAAGGTGCGCAGGCATCCCTATCTGGCCGACCGGGTGGTTCACGTCGCCGACCTCTGACCGCGTGGCGTGGCGCCGGACCGCGTGGCGTCGCGCTGGACCGCCCTGCGTCAGCGCTGAGGGTCGTACAGGCGGATGACCTCGGCAACGGTCATGTCGCCCACCTGGCGTGCCAGTCCGGCCTCCCGCACCGAGGCGATCGCTTCCTCGAAGCGGCGCTTTTCGCTATCCGGCAGATCGATGAACTCCACGCCGGCCTCCCTCGCCATCTGCAGCCCCTCGGCACCGGCGCGCGCATAGGAAACGGCCCCGGCCAGCGACAGGGACACGTCGGCGGCTTCGTCGATCCAGCCCCGTTCCTCGACGGAGAGGGCGTCGTACACACCCTGATTCATCAGCAGAACGAAGGGCAGCCCGGACAGGGGGAGCCAGGTTGTCAGGTAGCCGGTGGGCTCGTGAAGCTGGAACGCGACGATCCCCGAGGGGGACACGGCCACACCGTCGATGACCCCCGTGGACAGACTCTGGTGGACCACCGTACCCGGCTGCATGACCGCGCTGGCTCCGAGTGCCTCGATGAACGGAATGGCGCTCCGCGTGGAGACCCGGATCTTGAGCCCGCGCATGTCTTCGAGCGTCCGCACCGGTTTGTCACGGGTAAGCAGCACGGGGGCCTCGTTGGCCCACAGCCCCAGCACCTTCGCCTCGTACTCGGGCTCCAGAACCGACAACGCGCGCCGCAGGGCCTCGGTGCACCCCGCCGCGGTCTTGCAGATCCCCGGATAGGCGATCAGGTCGGTCTTCGGAAAGACGTCGGCGGTGTACGCGGGGATTACAAGGGCGATATCGGCCACGCCACCGAGCAGGATCGAGTACTGCGCCGACGCCGACGAGTTCAGGGCTCCGGCGGGAAACTGCCGCACGGTCAGTCTGCCGCCCGAGAGCTCTTCAAGCTTCTGCGACAAGGGTGTGAACATGCCTTCGGTCAGGACATGGTCTGCCGGCAGGAAGTGCGCCAGGGACAGCTCGCGGGTGTCGGACGGCGGCCCGCACCCGGCCGCAAGCGGCAAGCCGGCCGCCAGCGCGAGGAGTCCGTGGATGGAGCGGCGCGCCACCTCAGGACCCACCCGGGTCAGCCGCGGAAACGCGCAGAGTCAGGATGTCCATGTCGTGAAACTGTTGGTGGCGGACCGATGACGCGAGGTGTCGGAGCAGCCGGAGCGAGATCTCGTGCTCCACGCGGGCGGCCCTGGTCTGCTCCCTGAGCCACTCCAGGCGGTCCTGAAGATTGAGTTCGTCGCTCCCCGCGGCCCCTACCCTGAATTCCAGCACGGCCTCGCCGTCCTCCACATGTGCGGTCAGCAGCAATTCCGATCGCCTGTCCCCGGGCGTCCCCTCCGCTCCCTCCACCTCCTCCGTTTCCTCGCGCGACTGCAGAAGCGTGAGCAGCGTCTCCTCGCTCGCCGCCTCCAGCCGCCCCAGGACCCCTTCCAGACCGTTGCGGACGGCAAACGCCTGGATGAACTCCCGGATACGGGGCAGCTCCGCCACGTCGAGCTTACCCCTGAGCTGGCCTTTCCTCCGTACCGTCAGCGCCGTGAGCAGCAGCGCCAACAGGCCCCCCGTGGTCACCCCGTTGCTGAACACACCGCCCGCGAATTCCGCGAAAAAAGCCGGGAAGATCATGTCGAGCTCCAACGCGACACCAGCCCAGAACGAGACGCCCGCGATGAGGCCGTTGCGAGGGTTCGTACCCATGCTTCTCACGACCTCGCGCATCCCGACCGTGAACAGCATGGCCATGACCACGGCAATGGACGCGGCCACGACGGCGTCCGGAATGGCGAGAACGGCTGCGAGCCCCTTCGGAAGAAGGGCCAGGAGCACGAAGGCCAGCCCGGCTGCGGCCCCGACGGTCCGCGACGCAACACCGGT
Organism: Longimicrobiales bacterium; assembly: GCA_965116905.1. Lineage (GTDB taxonomy): Bacteria > Gemmatimonadota > Gemmatimonadetes > Longimicrobiales > Gaopeijiaceae > Bin94. The sequence goes on from OZ220732.1 coordinate 681,593, forward strand.
AACCTCGACGGCGGCCACACAGTTGGCGTTAGGCGTGTTGGGCATCGTCCCCGCCACACCCGCCAGCAGGTTCCCCGCGCCCTCCGCGGCTACCGAGCGCTGCACCGCTCGAAAATCGACCGCCCGGGACCGGCGCCACGCCACGCGCTGGGCCGCTACCACGACGGCGACCGACTTGGTCGATCCGACCAGCGCCACGAACAGGAACGCCGGGAGCAGTGCCCAGAAGGCAGGCCCGAAGTCGAGATCCAGTCCTGGCAGGCGGCCGGCCGGGATGCCGATCCACGCGGCATCGGCGACGCGCCCGGTGTCGTAGATCCCGAAGTACCCACCGACAAGCGAACCGGCCACGAGGCCGGCAGCCGGTGCCCACAGACGCAACGGTCCTCTGGCCTTGAGGGCGACCCCCACGATGACGGAGATCGTGACGCCGGCGCTCACCGGCCCGGCAAACGGGGGAGCTCCCGGCGGCAGGTCGTGCAGCATGCCGAAGAGGTGCGGCATCACCGTCACGGGAAGCAGCATCACCACCGTCCCCGTGACGATGGGCGTGAGAAGCCGGTGCAGCAGGGACAGCCGCACGGACAAGGCCGCCTGAGCCAGCGCCGAGATGACGACCAGGGTGGCGAGCAGCCCCGGTCCTCCCTGGATCAAGGCCTCCACGCAGACCGAGATGAAGATTGCCGAACTGACGTGCGTCACGGCGTAGCCCGAACCGATCCGTCCCAACCGCACGGCCTGCAGAAGCGTGGCCACTCCGCATGCCAGGACGGAGGCGAACACTGCCCAGAGCACGATCTCCCCGGCGCCGGCCGCACGAAACACGATCGTCGGCATCAACACCGCCCCGTTGATGCCCAGGGCCGCGAGCTGCAGACCGAGACCTACGGTGACCGGCCCCGAAAGCCGGTCGTCGACTTCATGGCTCAGTACTTCCTTCATCCGTACATGGCGTTCGGCAGTAACGTGGCAACGCGCGGAAACAGCGCGAGCAGAATCAGCGCCGCGAGCATCGCGATCCAGAAGGGTATGATGCCGCGGAACATCCTGTACACCGGCACGTCGGGAGCCACCCCCTTCACGACGAAGATGTTCAACCCGACCGGAGGCGAGATCAGGCCCATCTCGAGGGTGATGACGATCATCACGCCGAACCAGATCATGTCGACACCCAGCGACTCGAGGATCGGCTGGACCAGGGGAACGGTCAGCACCAGCATCGCGAATCCGTCGAGAAATGTGCCGAGCACGATGAACATGACCAGCACCAGCATGACCACCTGAGCACCCGAAAACCCCTGTTCGGCCACCCACTCGGAAGCAGCGAACGCGACCCCGGTCAGTCCGAGGAACACCTTGAACACGAAGGCGCCGAACAGCACCAGAAAGGCGGTGCCGCTCGCCTTCAGCGTAGCCCTGACCACCTCGGGCACGGTCTTCCGGTTCAGAGCCCGCCGCACGCACGCCGCGACCAGCGTCAGCAGCGCCCCCACCCCCGCCGCCTCGATCGCCGAGAAGACGCCGGCGTAGATGCCGCCGATGGTCACCACCACGATGCCCATTATCCACGCCGCCCTCGCGGTGGCGCCGAGCCGGTCGCCCCACGGCACGGGCTGACTGGCGTGCGGCGCCTTGGCCGGGTCGCGTCTGACGACGATCCAGACGGCCAGGACGAACAGCAGCGTGAGCAGGATCCCCGGGATCACCCCGGCCATGAACAGGCGTCCGATGCTCTCTTCGGTGATGATCCCGTAGATGACCAGTCCCGCGGACGGCGGGATCAGAAAGCCGAGCGTGCCGCCGGCGGCGATGACGCCCGTCGCCAGGGAATCGTCGTACCCGAATCGCCGCATCTCGGGAAGGGACACGCGGCCCATCGTCAGCGCGGCGGCCAGCGACGAGCCCGACAGCGCCGAGAATCCGGCACAGGCGACGATCGACGCGGACGCAAGGCTGCCGCGGACCCGGCCGAGCCAGGCGTGGGCCGCGCGGTACAGGTCGTGGCTCATCCCGGACACCACGGCGAGGTTGCCCATCAGCATGAACAGCGGCAGGATGGTGAGCGAGTACCGGGAGGCCACCGCGAAGACCTCCCCGGCCACCACGGGCACGATCGCCCCGGGACGAATCAGCGCAATTCCGGCCACGCCCGCGACCAGCATCGCCAGCCCCGCGGGCATGCGGATCAGAAGCAGCGCGAGGAGGGCCAGGAAGCCCAGCAGCGCGACTCCGGTGCCGTCCATCATTCGACCGGCTCGTTGGGGTCTTCGGCGTTCCACACCGCCAGCCCCAGCAGCAGCTGCGATCCGAGCAGCAGTCCGTACGCGGCCATCGACATGCCGAGCGCGTAGTAGAACGGCGTGTGCGGGATCGAAACGCTGCCGGTCACGGCGCCGCAGGGCAGACCGCAGCCGCCGTGGACGAACAGCGCGTACGCGGCCACCCCGGCCACCGCCACGCCAAGGAGCCTGGCGACCGCGTCGGTCAGCCGGGTGACGCGCCGGCCCGCAAACCGCCCGATCAGATTGACGCAGACATGAGACCCCTCACGGGCGCCGTACGCGACCGCCGCCGCGACCACCACCGCGAGCGACATCGTCGAGACGTCCTCGGCCCAGAGCAGCGAATCGTTCAGGACGTAGCGCCAGAAGACCTCGGCCACGGTGACTCCGAGCAGCACCACGAGCGCCGCACCACCCACGACCGTGAACGCCTCCGCCGGGCGGCGGCAGAACGCTTCGGCCCGCGCGAAGCGGTCCCGGTGCCTCTCGAAAAAGGTCATCGGGCCCGGGCTCATCCTGTCCGGGCGCCCTACTCCGGGCGCGAACGAATTCCCGTCAACTCCTCGCTCAGCCGCCGCAGCCTGGCCCGCGCGTCCGGGTCGTAGGCCTGGGCGTTCGCCCGCCTCGGGTTCAGGCCGCTGAAGTACTGCCCGCTCTCGAAGTCGTCCGAGTCGACCACCTGCATGACCGCGTCGGCGCCCTCGGCGATCGTCGAACGCGGCGTCGCCCCTGCCCGCCGCACCATTTCGGTCGGCATGTACGTCGCCGGATGCAGCGAGCCGACCACGATGCCGGTTCCCGCCAGATCCTCGGCCAGGTCGTGCGTGAACATGATCTGCGCCAGTTTGCTCTGCGCGTAAGCCCGCCGCCCGCTGAAGTTGTTCTCGATCATCACGTCGTCGAAGTCGATCGGCGTCTGCGCCCCAGACGACACGTTCACGATGCGCGCCGGCACACTCGCCCGCAGCCGCGGCATCAGCATGTGCGTGAGCAGAAAGGTCGACAGGTAGTTCACCTGGAAGCGGTACTCATGCCCGTCCTCGGTGACCCACCGCTCGTCCGGAGCCGAGCCGAACCCCGCGTTGTTGATCAGGATGTCCAGCCGCTCGTAGTCCGCCAGCAGCGTCTCCGCGAACTCGCGCACCTGGGCCAGCGACGCGAAGTCGGCGCGTTGGAAGCGCGCGCTCCCGGGTCCCGCCGCGTTAATGGCGTCCACCACCTCGGCACCGCGCTCGACGTTCCGCCCGTGCACGATCACGTGGTCGCCCCGCGCCCCCAGCCGCATTGCGAGTTCCCTGCCGAGCCCGGAGGTGGCGCCGGTGACCAGGACCACCTGTTGTCCGGGAGCGGGTTCGGCGGTCGTCTGGGCGTGTGCCGCGCCGGGGATGATGGGTTGGGAGATAAGCAGGGCGGCGGTGGCGATTGCGGTGGCGAGCCCCGCGCGGGCCGGCAGGCGGGCCGCCGACCGGGCAGCCTGCGTGAAGTTCCGGTTTTCGGATGCTGTGCTGTTCATTGCGCGAATTCCCCCGGCTGATCGATCCCTGATCGGTTGGCAGTACTTTCGACTCGGAAGCTCTGCCGGGCAACCGTGTTCAGAGTATATTTCCGAGTAGTCGGCTGCGAGCCGTGACCGGGGCTGCGAGGCGCGACCGAGGCTGCGAGGCGCGACCGAAGCGAAAAGGGTGGCCATGAATCTCACCGAGGTACTCCGCAGGCCGGAGGGGAAGACGCTGGAGTTCAAGCGGGACCTGTCGTCGCCGCAGGGATTCGTCCGCACCGTGGCCGCATTCGCGAACACGGCGGGCGGCACCATTCTCGTCGGGGTTACCGATCGGAAGAGGGACATCCGCGGCATCGGCGACGCCCTGGACCTCGAGGAGCGGGCCGCAAGCCTGATCAGCGACTCGATTCAGCCCCGGATTCTCCCCGATCTGGAGATCATCAGCTACCGGAACCGGCAGTTGCTTGCCGTGCGGGTCCATCCCAGCGCCTCGCGGCCCCACTTCGTCAAGCGGGCCGGACTGAGAAGCGGCACGTATGTCCGCATCGGATCCACCAATCGGCAGGCCGACGCCCAGCTCATCGCCGAGATGCAGAGGTTCGCCATCGGAGAGACCTTCGACGAATGGCCGATCCCGGAAGCGAACTCGGAAGCGCTGGACTTCCGAGCGGCTTCCGAGTCCTTCGCACGCGTGCGCAAGCTGACGCGCGGGAACCTGGAAACGCTCCGCCTGCTGACCCGGCACCAGGGGCGGCTCGTACCCACCGTGGGGGGCATGCTGCTCTTCGGACGCGATCGACTCAACCGTTTTCCCGATGCCTGGATCCAGGCCGGGCGCTTCGCCGGAACGGACAAGGCAACCGTGCTCGACCACGTCCGGCTGGACATGCACCCGATCCAGGCTATCGAAGAGGCGGTGGCATTCGTCGAGAAACACTCCACGCGCGGAGCCGTCATCGGGCGGGTGCGGCGCCGGGACCGCTGGAGCCTGCCCCCCGTGGCGGTGCGCGAGGCGATCGTGAACGCGGTTGTCCACGCGGACTATTCGCAGCGAGGCGCGCCGATCCGGGTGGCCATCTTCGACGATCGCCTCGAGGTCGAGAACCCCGGTCTCCTTCCCTTCGGCATCACACTGGACGACCTGCCGCTCGGCATCTCCAAGCTGCGCAACCGGGTCGTCGGGCGCGTGTTCCACGAGCTGGGCCTGGTCGAGCAGTGGGGCAGCGGGGTCCAGAGGATGATCTCCGCGTGCCACGACGATGGCCTGGCCACGCCGGTGTGGGAGGAAATCGGGTTCCGCCTGCGGGTGACCTTACGCACCGGTCCGTCGCGGCCGCTCCGGATCGACCCCAGGGACCGGACGATCCTCGATCTGCTGGGGACCGGCGAGGGGCGTGGGACCCGCGAGATCGCCGAGGCGATCGGTCTCTCGACGCGCTCCACCAGAACCCGACTCGCCAGGCTGGTCGAACGGGGGCTGGTGCGTGAGGCGGGGACCGGGCCGCACGACCCGCGACGCAAGTACCTGCTTGCGGTGGATGAGCCCTGAACGAGAGCGGCACTTCCGTACGTCAGGGCTCAGGCGCCCGCGACCCTCGCGGCAGGGTTGCGGGGTCGGGGCCCGGGTCCCGCGCCGCGCGGGGCAGCGTGTCGGGCGTTAAATCGGACGCCGCCGCCGCGCGCGGAAGAGCGGCCCGGGCCTCGAGCTTCCTGATCGCGCGGGAGACCGCGTCATGCCGGGGGTCGCCCGCGCCGATGCCCCTCAGGGTCCGGCGAAGCTCCGGGAGCGCCTCCACCGCGTTGATCTCGGCGAGCGCGTTGGCCGCGTGCACACCGACGGGAGCGATCAGGGCGGCCGACAGCGCGGCGACGATCTCCGCCCGGTACTCGTCGCCCCTTGCCTTGAGACTGCCGAAATCACCGGCAAACACCTTGCGCAGGGTGTCGACCAGTTCGTTCTCGCCCAACTGCCGCAACGCATCGGTCGCGCGCTCGCGAACGGGGCGGCCATCGGCCCACCCGGGGCTGCCGAGCAACGGAATAAGGGGGCCGACCGAGCCCCGATGCCCGATTTCGGCGAGCGCTTCGATGGCCCGGACCGTGAGCTTCTCGTCCTCGTCCCGGAGCACGGTCGCAAGCGCCGGAATCGCCGCCGGGTCCCCCAGCCGTCCGAGGGCGGCGGCCGCGTCGCGTCGCATTCCGTAGCTCTCCCAGAGGATGTGCTTGTCCTCGATCCGGCCTCCCGGCGCGCGCAGGCGCCGGATGTGGATGCGCGCGTCGTCCTCGTACGCCTTCCCCTCGTGACACACCTCCCGCAACACCTCGGCGAAGAGGTCGAACAGGATCTTCAGCTTCGCCAGGTCCTTGATGACGCCGGCTGCCTGGAAGTGGAGTTCGTCCACCCCTTCGGGGAACTTGCTAAACCAGCCTTCGTGCGCCTTGACGGACAGGTTGATCCTGGGCTGAGCGTCGATGAGCTTGCGGATCCTCGGGTTGTCGAAGAGGCGCCGCACGCGGCCCGGCGCGTTGCTCTTGATCACGAAGTCCCGGTCGAAGCGAGCGTGGCCGACCGCGATGTCCTGCATGCCCATCGCCTTTCCCAGTCCACTGAAGATGCTCGCCCGGTAGATCTCGAACCTGAAGCGCTCGGGATTGAAGTAGGGCGCGCGGAGCCTCGTGAAGGTCTGGTTCGTCTTGCCGTCACCCGTGGTGACCGTGTCCAGCGTGATGATCCAGTCGCCCGCGCGGGCCTGGACGGCGGTCGTGGCGAGGAGTCCTCCTTCGTGGAACTGCCCCCGCACCTCGCTCGACAGCTGTCGCCAGATCACCTTCTGGCTCGGTCCGAAAAGGGATTTCAGGAAGCTCATTCAGCAGATTCTCCGGCGTTCATCGCAGTCGCACCACGGGGTGCTTCACCTTCAGGTCGGTCTTGCGCTGCAGGTCGTGCACGGTCACGCACAGCCAGCGGTTCTCGTCCACTGAATACGTAACACGCAGCCTCGGTCCTTCTCCCCTGCCGGCCGGATTGAGCGGCAGCGCCGGGTCCGCCTCGTTAAGGCACAGGCAGAAAGCCCGCTCGCCCGCGGTCTTCGGGACGAAGTAGCGGGAGCCGTTGGCCCGCTCGGTCCAGTCGAACGGACGGCCCGCGACGCGCCCGACCTCGCAGATGAAGAGGTTGATGTGCTGCTGGCCGTCGAACCCCGGCGCGTAGTAGCGCGTCACGAAGTTGTCGGCCGTCGGGAAGGTCGTTCCGCCGGGGATGAGCAGCTCGTACTCGGCCTCGCCGCCGTCGTCGGGCAGGAGGCGAAGCGCGTAGTCGTGGTAGATGAAGTCCTCCACGTGCGCGCCCCCCGCAAAGATGCACGCGCCTCGGGCGACGGCCTCGAAGGGGAGCCATTCGCGCACCTTGTCGCGGCCCAGCACGTCGCCCACGACGTTGCGCACTTCGGGGAGCAGGGTGGACCCGCCCTCGAGGATCACGTCGTCGATGTCGTCGGGCATGACGCCGTGGCGGGTTCGCAACTCGGTGAGCAGGGCGCCCAGGAGCTCGCGGATGCGCGCGTACAGGCCGTTCTCGGCAAGGATGTCGCGCAGCACGCCGTGGTCGAGCCTGCCGAACGACTCGCTGCGGAAGGTGAAGTCGCCCTCGCTGCCCGCGCTGGCGAGCAGTTTCACGCGCTCGGCCTCCCACCTGAGCGCGACCTCCCATTCGGGCCAGTCGTGCAGCGCGGCCGGCACGAGCCGGGCCAGGATCCAGCCGTCGATGTCGTCACCGCCCAGTTCCACCGCCTGTTTTGCCAGCACTTCCGCGCGGCCTGTCTCCACCGTCCGGGCACCGGCGGTCCTCACGACGGCCGCTTCCATCGATCCGCCGCCGAAGTCGAAGGCCACGAGCGTGGTGGGACGTCCGACATCGACCCCGTAGCCGAGCGCGGCCGCGACGGGCTCGTCGAGCGTTCGAAAGGTGATCCCGGCCGGCTTCCCCCGAAGACGCGCCCAGATGCGATTCCACCAGCTGCGGTGCCTGACGCCGCGGATGATCGCCTGCAGCTCGGCCCGGTACGTCTCGTAGAAGCCGCTGGGCGTGGCAATGGTCACGTCGGCCACCTCTTCACCGAACTGCGTCTCCAGCGTGCCGACGACCTCGCGAAGGAAGAGCGACGCGACATCCTGGGCGGTGAAGGTCCGGCCGCCCACGCGCGCCACGGCGCGGCCGCTCTCCGTGTCGAGGTGGCGCTTGAAGCCGCGTGCGAATCCGGTCGCGCGGCCGTCCCAGTTGTAGGTGACCGCCTGCTGGCCGATCAGCACTTCCGAGCCCTCCCGGTCCATGACGCACACGCATGTCGGAATGACCGGGGTCTGCGTCAGGGGCTCGATCTTCGCGAGTTCGGGCAGGTTCACGACGTGCGGCCGCCCGGAGCGGTCCTCGCAAATGGTCGTGTTGGAAGTGCCGAGGTCGATTGCCCAGTGGGTTGGCATGCGGGAAGCTACCGCGTCATCATGTATGGTGTCACCATGAGCGCGCCCAACTCCGATCGAAGAGCCGGCATTCCCGCCGGACTGCTCGCAGCGCTTGTCGTCGTCCTCCTGGCGCTTGCCGGCATCGTCGCCCGCTACCGGATCCATGGGGATCTCAACGCGGTCCACGGTCTGTTCAGCGTGTTCTTCTCGCTCAATCTGCTGATCTGCTACTGGGAGGCGTGTCTCTTCCTTCGGCGGGACTACATCGAGAAGCGCGTCCTGCACTGGCACAGACGGCAGCGGGACACCGGCCGGTCACCGGCCCGCGAGTTTCTCTTCACCAGGGTGCCGCCGGGACGGATCCTGTCCCCCACCGTCTGGGCCGACGTCTGGGCCACGTACGCGATGATCGATCCGGCCTATGCGGACCGCCGGTCCTTCGGCTTCACCGCCGATATCGGCAACGGCTTCGTCACACCCGTCCCGACGCTGATCCTGTACGCCGCCTTTACCCTCGGATTCGTGCCCGCCATCCTTGCCGGCATCGTTGGCGTCATGCTCTTCTGGCAATGGGTCTATGTGACGTCGCTGTACTGGGTCAGCTTCATCGTGGCCCACCGGCAGGCCCATATCACCAGGGGCGAACTCTTCACCTACATTGCCGTCCCGAACGCGGTCTGGGTGTTGATTCCGGCGTTCGGACTGTACGTGTCCATTCGCCTGATCGTGGAGGGGAACTACGGTGTCCTGGGGTTTTAGGAAACGAAGGCTTCCATGACCGGCAGGACTCCCTCGCGGCACGGATGGATCGAGGTCGTCTCCGGGGTCATGTTCAGCGGCAAGTCCGAGGAGCTGATCCGGCGCGTCCGGCGGGCTCTTATCGCCGGCCGGCGGGTCCAGCTTTTCAAGTCCCACCTCGACGACCGCTACGGTGGCGAGTTCCGCATCTCTTCGCACGACGGCCGGCAGATCGACGCCGACCCCGTGTCCAACTCGGTGCAGATCGCGGAGAAGGTCGACACGGCGACGCAGGTCGTTGCCATCGACGAGGCCCAGTTCCTGGACGACGGCATCTGCGAGGTGGCCGATGCGCTGGCGGACGCCGGAATGCGCATCATCGTGGCCGGCACCGACATGGACTTTCGCGGCGAGCCGTTCGGTCCCATGGGCCTGCTGCTTGCACGCGCCGAGCGGATCGACAAGCTGACCGCGATCTGCGTCGTGTGCGGCGAGCCGGCGACGAAGAACCAGCGCCTCATCGACGGGGAGCCGGCGCCCGCGGAGGGACCGACCATTCAGGTGGGAGGCGCCGAGTCCTACGAGGCACGCTGCCGCAGCTGCCATGTGGTGCCGAAGCGGGACCGGGCACAGGCCGAGTTGTTGTTCAGCCGGGCGAAGGAAGAACGAGAGAGGGCGTAAGGTCAGCCCCCGGTGAGCCCCGGTCAGGCCTGTTCAGCTCCCGGTCAGCCTCCCGGCAGCCTCACAATCGGGTACACGCCTCCGGCGGCAAGCCTCTCCGCCAGGAAGCCCCAGTTCGCGAAGCCGTCGTCGGACTGGGGCTCGAGCAGGCTGAAGAGCAGGCGACCCAGCGGCTGGTCGGCGCGGGCCCACATGTCTCCGGGGGCCGGGGTGACCTGGGTCGGTTCGTAGCGGCCGAAGAGGGTTTGCTCGTTGCGGCCCTGGAACGGGCGCTCGGCGGTCCGGACCGAATCGATGCGGAAGACCTCGACGTCGACGGGCATCGCCCGGGCACCTTCGGCCCCGGCGCCCCCGGCGGCCCCGTCGGCCCCGTCAGCGCCGTCCGCGCCCGCCACCGGCTCCAGCGCCACGCCGTGGGCCGCGAGGCGGATCAGGATGTCTTGCAGTTCGGCGGGGATGAGGTAGGCCTCGGGCACGCGCCCGGTGAGCGTCGGCGCGAACGTCCCGTACTCGTACATGGGCTCGACGTACTGCGTGTCAGCGCGCAGAAGCAGGGGGCGTCCGGTGAGCGGGTGGACCTCCTCGATGACCGCGCCCATGAGGATGTCGACCTGGGCGAGCGAGCGCTCGGGCGCGGCGCGCAGTGCAAGCGACTCGCCGACGACCGAGGCGGCGTCGGCGTCCGCGACGATCTGGCGGACCTCTTCAGCGTGCGCGTGCACGTAGTCCAGAATCTCCTCGACGAAGTACAGGGTCGCGAGGACGCGTTCCTCGAAGGTCGCGTACGAGTAGGCCTCGCTGAGGATCGCGATGCGGTTGCGCAGGCCGATGTAGTTGTTGTTGAAGCGGGGGCGATGGTCGAAGGTGTACCAGCCGCGCTCGCCGCCGCCGGGCGCAAAGGCGTTGCCGTAGTAATAGAAATGCCAGCCGTACTTTTGCAGGATGGATTCGGTCACCTGCGGGAGAAGTCCGCCGCGCAGGAAATGGTCGATTCCCGCAGGCGTGTTTGGGTGGAGCGGTGGGGAGTACGTGAGGTGATAGGCGTGCCGCGTCCCGTTCGTCGTATGTAGATCCACGGATACATGCGGATTGTATTCGTTCATGAGACGCGCCACGGAACGGGCTTCGGGCGACTCGAGCTTCATGTGATCGCGGTTCAGATCGTATCCCTGGGCGTTCGGCCGCTGGCCCATGCCGCCGATGGGTCCGTGCTGACGGCCCCGGTTGGTGAGGGTCACGCGCTCGTTGCCGTCCGCGTTGTAAATGGGCGCGACCAGCAGGACCATTGACTCTTGCCAATCGCCGTGACGGCCGGCCAGCAGGTCGCGGAGCAGCATCTGGAGCGCTTCCTTCCCGCAGACCTCGCCCGCGTGAATGTTGCCCTGCAGGTAGACGACGGTCTTGCCGGAAGCGCGGACGGCGGCGGCGCTCGGGTCGGCGACATCGCCCACCACGGCCAGCGGAAGCGCGCGTCCCTCATTGGTGAAGCCGTAGGTGGTGTAGTGGACCGACGGCGAGGCTGCTGCTGCGCGCTGGAGGAAGTCGACCACGTCGGCGTAGGAACTGGTCTCGCGGTAGTCGGTTCGCTCGGCACGGGTGAGGAAGGTGTCAATGGCGGGAGGGGACGGGCTGCAGGCGCTGACGGCGGCGGTGGCCATGGCCATGCCCGCCAGGTATGCCGCCAGCCGGCGGTTGGCTGGACGCCGGGTTGCCGAAGTTGTCATGCGTGTGGCCCAGGTCGTCATGCGCGTAGCGAACCTTTCGATGGTCGGATTGTGTCTGGGAATTGGGGATCCCAAGTTAGCGGTCGCGTTCGGTATTTGTCGCTTGTTGGACAGATTTCCAGGGGAATATGACCTGTAGAGCGCGTTTCAGCTGAAACGTTTCCAAGAAAAGGACGCGGGGGAGGTAACGTGAGGCGTGTTGGAGGGAGGGCGATCGTCGGGGTTGCTGTCGCGGTGGGCGGGGCCGCCGGCGGGGCGTGTTCGGGCGATACTCCGACGCCGGGCGAAGTTCCGGTGCAGATCGCGGACAGTGCCGGCGTGCGGGTCGTCACGTACGAGGGCGTGCCGGACGCTGTCGCACCTTTCCGGCTGGCCGGGGAACCCCGCTACCGCCACGGCGGCGGCCCGGGCGACTACCTCTTCCAGTTCGCGAACGCCGGCCGGCTCTTCCCGGATGGAGGCGCGGTCGTTGCCGATCTCGATGGCGAAGTGGTCGTCCTGAGTGCGGACGGGGCGACGTACGAGGTGCTCGCCACCCGTGGAGAGGGACCGGGCGAAATCACCTTCCCCTACGCGGTGTTGGTTCTCGGGCAGGACAGCGTCCTTTTGCCTGACAGTCGTCAGTCTCGCCTCACGCTCTTCGTCGGCGATTCCGTCGCGAGCATGGTGAGCCTGCCTCGGGCAGCCCACTTCGGCGTGGCGGGGATCGGTTCATCCGGTGAACTGCTGCTCTGGAACCGATTCCCCTCCAGCTTGTGGATCGACATAGAGGAAGAGTGGCTCGCAGGGCACATGACCCTGTTCGATACCGAGACCGGCGCGCTCGACACGGTCGCGTCGTACGACCACGTCCATCGAGAGGAATCGGGGCAGCCTGGGCCGATCATCAGGCCCGTTGGCGAGGCCACGGTCGCTGCGGGGCGGTTCGTCCAAACGAGGTCGGACAGGCCCGAGATCACCTGGCGGCGGACGGACGGCACCGTAGAGCAGATCATGCGGTGGCGGCCCGGGCCCAACCTGCTGACCGAGGAACTCCTGGAGCACGGCGAGGCCTATAACCGAATGCTGGGCAAGATGATGTACGGAATGTCCGAAGCCCGGCTCGAGGAGGTCATCCAGGAAGACATGGCCCGGTATCGCGACATGATCGGTCAACCGGTACCGCTCTTCGGTACCCCCTTCGCCGACGCCGACGGGAACGTGTGGCTACCCTCCTACCGGCCGGCTTACCCGGAAGAGGGGTCGCCGTACACGGTCATTTCCCCGGACGGGGAGTGGCTGGGACAGGTTGAGACGCCGCCCAGATTCCGAATCCTCGATGTGACCGGAGGGCTGGTGTTGGGGGTGCTCAGGGGTGAAATGGACGTGCAGAATGTGGTGGTTTATGAGGTGGTTGGGCGGTAGGCGGGCGAGGTCGCTTACGTGTCCGCTTCAGAACAACGCTTCCAGCGCCTCTGCCGGCGTGACCGCAGGGATTGGCGAGCGTCTGAAGTCCCTCTTGTTCCTGGTGACGACGAATCCGGCACCACAAGCGTGAGCCGCCGCGACCTGCATTGCGTCCTCGAAATCGGCCATGCCCAGCTGGGCAGCATAGGCGATCGCGTCTGTACCGCACTCCGCCACAGCCACAAAGCGGATTAGCTCGGCGATGAAGTCCCAGGCACCGGAACCGCCATGCGCAGGCGCGACGAGGTAGTGGAAGTTCGACAGCGTGTGCCACGCGACGGATGCGCGCTTCGGTCCCGTCTGCAGTCGGTCGAGCAATTCGGAAGCTGCGTTGGAAAACGGTTGTCGATCGAGCGCCACGTCGATGAGCACGTCCGTATCGATCAGGATCACAGGTATTTCCGGGCCAACGCGTCGTAGAGGGGATCGTCAAGGTCGGCGGCCTGGAACCGGCCTCTCCAGCGTGAAGCGAAGGACGGTTCGCCGACGGCAGCCTCGTCTCGCAACGCACGTTCGATCAGCGCGGACAGCGACACTCCGCGCGACCGCGCATACCGCTTTGCGGCGACGACGACCTCGGGATCCACGGTGATCGTGAGCTTTTGTTTCATGTTGTTTCCTGTGAATACGACTACGTGGTCGAATATACTGTATACGTATTCTTGTTTCACGTCAAGACGGAACGTCGCGGCGCGCGTCCTGGTAAAACGCTCTGGAGGCGTGAATGTTCTTTCGAACCAAGGAGTCCGGAATGACCCGATGCCTTCGACCGGTCGCCACTGCAATCGCCGGCGCAAGCTTGCTGACCGTTGTCGGCTCAACCCTCTTCCTCCTGTCCGCGATTCCCGCAACCGCCCAGGAAGTCGTCGACCTCCCCGCCGAGGACAGCCCGCTCGCGGCCGACTTCGAGGAGGTGCTCCGGGTTGGTTCGCTCGACGGACCCGAGTGGCAGCAGTTCGGGGCAATCTTTGAGGCGGCCTTCGACGGTGCGGGCAACCTCTACCTTCTCGACCTTCACGCGTACAGGGTTGTCGTCGTCGACCCGGTCGGCGACCTCGTGAGATTCATCGGGCGGGAGGGGCAGGGTCCGGGCGAGTTCAGCTTCCCCGACCTCCTGACGGCCATGCCGGACGGACGCGCGGTCGTGGGCGACATCGCAGGGCATCGTTCGTTCCAGGTGTTTGGCAGCGACGGCACGCTCGACCGCAACGTCCGGGTAGGGGAAGACCTGCTCAACGTCCGGGGGCGGATCTACCCCGACGGCGGCGGGCGAGATGCAGTGGTCGTGTCGGGCGGGCTGACGATCATCGAGGGGATGCGGCCGGCGGGCGCGGAGGATCCGCCCGGCAAACGTCCCATCGTTCGTCTCGCGCTCGACGGCGGGACCGTGGTCAGGGAGACGATCACTTACGCATGGGCCCCTCCGTCCGCCGGGATTATCACGTTCCGGGTGAACGGGCACGAGATCACGACCGGCGACCAGACGGCGCCTCCGCGCACCTTCGATCCGGGGCTGTTCGTGGGTCCGCTTTCGGGCGGCGGCATCGCCTTCTCCGACTCCACGACCTACGCGATCAAGCTCACCGGGCCGGAAGGCGCGGTCTCTCGGATCCTCCGTCGTCCGTTTTTCCCGCAACCGGTGACGGACCGGCTACTGGAGGCCGAAATCGAGCGCCAGCTGGATGAATACGTGGCCGTAGAGGCATCGATGAGCGCTCAGCCACAGCGGGTGGTGGATGGGAGCACGGGCGAAGCGGTCGATATGCTTCCGCGCGACATGATGCTGGAGGGTTTGAAGCGAACGAGGCGCGCCTATCTCGAGGCCCTGCCGTCTGCGGACGAGATCCCGGTCGTCGTCGACATGCGCACGACCCGGGAGGGCGAGATCTGGGTGCGCCGGCGGGGCGACGACCTGCTCAGCGATGGCCCGATCGACGTGCTCACGGCCGACGGCCGCTACCTGGGGAGCTATCCGAGCGACACGGCCATGCCCAACGCATTCGGTCCGGGGGGACTGCTGGCGTTCGTCGAGAGGGACGAGTTCGGGCTGAACAGGGTGGTGGTGAAGCGGGTAGTGGGGAGGTAGGTTGGAACGACCTTGCCCACTCGACCTCGCCTCGTCCCCGCGCTCCTTGCGCCGATCGCACTCCTGGCCCCGCTCGCTGCCTGCGCACCCGACACTTCGCCTTCCGCCCTCACCCAGCCGCACATGTCGGACAGCGCCGGTGTGCGCATCGTCACCTACGACCACACCCCAACTTCCCTGGCCTCCTTCCAGCTCGCCGCCGAACCCCGCTACCGCCACGGCGCCAACCCCGGCGACTATTCCTTCCAGGAGGCGAGCGCCGGTCGTCTCCTGCCGGACGGCACCGCAGTCGTCTACGATCAATGGAACGTCGAACTCGTCGCGTTCAGCCCCGATGGCACAACGCACTCGGTCCTGGCCGCCGCGGGGGAAGGACCGGGGGAAGTCGCCTACGTCAACGCCATATTCGCCCTTGGCCAGGACAGTGTCCTGATCGCAGACCCCAATCTCGCCCGCGTGACCCTCTTCGTCGGCGATTCGGTAGCCCGCATCACTGCCCTGCCGCGCTCGCCCAATCTCGAAGTCGAGGGAATCGCGTCATCCGGCGAGCTGCTGCTGGCCACTTACTACGCCTCATTCAGCGACTCCGAGGCGTGGCGCCCCGGCCACATGGCCCGGTTCCACCTGGAGACCGGGACCCTCGACACCATCGCGTCCTACGACTTCATGCCGCGCATCCCGCCGGGGCTCGAGTGGGAACCGATCCCGGCCTTGGGCGCGATAGCGGTCGCCGCCGGGCATTTCGTCCAGACCAGATCCGACAGGCCGGAGGTCATCTGGCGCCGCTCGGACGGCACCGCAACACAGATCGTGCGCTGGCAGGCCGACCCGGCTCTTCTGACCGAGGAGTGGATGCAGCCCATCGAGGTTGAGGCCCTTATGGAGGTCCGCAAGCACAGCCCCAACATTCCCGAAGCTACGATCACGGCAATCACCCGCCAGAATGTGGGCATCTATCGTGCCAGCGTGGGCCGCGCAATGCCGCTCTTCGCTGACCCGTTCGCCGACGCCGAAGGGAGGGTGTGGCTGCCATCCTACAAGCCCGGCGGCGAGCGCCACAGTGTGCCGCCCTATGCGGTGATCGCGCCGGATGGGGAGTGGCTGGGCACGGTCGAGACTCCGCCCGGGTTCCGCATTCTCGACGTGGCCGACGGGCTCGTCCTCGGCATGGTGGTGGACGAGATGGACGTCGAGAGCGTGGCGGTTTACGAGCTGGTGGGGCGGTAGGGGGGCGCACTCAGTAGTGATACCGCGCCGCAAGGAAATAGACCCGATCGTCGCTCACCTGGTAGACCAGACGGTGCTCGCTGTCGATTCGTCGTGACCATCGACCGGTGAGTTCACGACGGAGGGGCTCAGGCTTCCCGATGCCGTCGAAAGGGTCGCGAAGGATCGCTTCGACCAGCTTGAGCGTGCGGATGGCCCGCTTGCGGTCGGTCCGCGTCCAGTAGGCCAGGTCTTCAAGGAATCGGGGATGCAATACGGCTTCTCGGCGCTGCCGTCCGGTCATTCCTCCGCCAAGCCGAGTTGCCTGCGGAGTTGGTCAACGTCCGTGGGCTCCCCCTCACCAGAGTCGGCCCATGCCATGGCTTCCCTAAGGCGCTCGGCGTTGGCCGGAGAGCGAAGCAAGTAGTCCGTCTCCATCCATGAATTGAGATCTTCGGCTGCAATCAGCGCAACGGGTTCTTTTCCCCGCCGCCGGATCACGACCGGCTCGTGGGTGTCGGTGACCTGATCCATGAGGGAAGCGAGGTTCTTCCGTGCTCCCGTGTAGGTGGTTTCTCGTATCATCTGGGGCGTCCTGGCTCAAATCATCATGGTCGATTTGTAATCGTACAGACAATCTGTACCACTAGCAACCCTGCCGGTGAGCTTTGGCAGAGGTGTGCCGGCATCGGCCGCCCCCGTGATCCCCATCACTTCAGCCCCCCATCCTCCGCAATCTCCGCCAGCAACTCGGCGATGGCCCCGGCGCTCAGCCACCGCCCCGCTGCCATCACACCAACCGGTCTTCGGACCGTGGCGAGTGATTCCCGGGGGTCGGCATCGAGCAGGAGAAGATCGGCGCGTTTTCCCGCCTCGACGGTGCCCGCTTCCTCGAAGGTACCCAGGAACCGCGCGGCTTCCCGTGTGGCCAGTTCGAGAATACGGATCCTGTCGATCCCTGCCGCCTCATAGTTGGCGAGTTCTTCGTGCAGCGAGAAGCCCGGCACCACGAAGGGATTCGGGGTGTCGGTCCCGATCAGCACCCCGGCACCGGCGTCGTGCAACGCCCGCACGAGACGAAGTCGATTGTCGCGCCCAGCATCGACCAGCGCCCAATCGGCGGCGTCCATCCGGTCGAGGGAGCGAGTCGCCAGCGACTCCCAGAAGTCGAGGACATCGCTGCCCAGGTAGTTCATCTCAGGCCTGCGCAGCCAGGCGTCGATCGTGTCGCGGGGAACGAGCGCGCGGTCGGCCTGCACTGTCGTGGCGACGACACCCACCCCGGCATCGGCCACTTGCGCGGCCGCGTCAGCGTAGCTGGCCGGATCGACCGGCATCGCGAGGTAGAGCTTGGACCAGTGCCATCCGTTGCGGAATGGAGAGTCCTTCGCCTCGACCAGGTCACCCAGTTCCGTCACGTGTTCGATCGACCACATTTCGGACGCGAGCGCATGTTCGACGGCAACGTCGCGAGGGATATGACCAGCCACGGGCAGCCCCTGCGAGGCGGCCTCTTCGACGATGGCCGCATAGGCGGTCGGCGAGAGATTCGTATAGACCTTGACGAAGTCGTAGCCTGCAGCGGCCTGGGCCCGGACCGCTTCGCGCGCCTCCTCCGCGGACCCGATCGCCAGGTTGTCCCCACGTACGGGGGGATCGCCGTCGAGGATAGGCCCTGCCGTGTAGATCCTGGGCCCGAGCATCTCCCCGCGCTCGATGAGGTCGCGCCATTCCAGGATGTACGGGCGGCCATCCATGTTCCGCACCGTTGTCACGCCGTTCGCGAGGAAGAGGGCCAGGATGCTCGGGTCCTCCGAGTACTCGAGATGGACGTGCATGTCGGTGAGCCCCGGCATCAGGAATCGGCCGGCGCCGTCGATGATGGTCGCCTCCGTCGACACCTGCACATGGGCTGCCGCCCCGATCGTCACGATAGAGTCGCCTGATACGATGACAGTCTGCCGCGCAAGCGTCTCGCCGCCTTGCGTCATCGGCAGGACCGTCACGTCGACGAAGGCAATGTCGCCAGTGGTGCCGCTGTCTCGTAGCGGCCGCGACGAGGGTTCGCAAGCCAGGAGGGTCGCGCACATGGCGACTATTGGCCTCAGGCCACCTCCGCGTAGTTTCGTGCCCGGACGGCCCGCCGTGCGGCAGGTCATCGGTTTCCTCGCCTCGGACACAACGTTCGCATGACCGCCAGCGACGGCGGCCGTCGGCCGGCCTGAGTCGACTGGTTGAGGTAGTCCTGCGTATAGGCCTGAAGTATCCACGGGCCCCTGGTCCTCCACACTTCTACAAGAGCGAAATTGCGAGGCTGAAACAGCGTGAAGTCCGCAAAACGGACTGGCTGATCGTCGATCAGGAGTTCGACGACTCGCCTGCTTCCTTCGATGTTGGCAATGGCGCATCCGTAGTCGGAATACCCCTCGAAGCTGAAGCCAAAGAGTGAGCCCGCCATGTCCCAGACGTTGTCCGCCCAATGCGAGTGCAGGGCTTCACGTCCGATGGCCAGTGGTCTTCTCCTCAGCAAGACACCGTTGCGCCGGACTCTGAGGCGCTGTTGATAGCTGCCCACTTCGGCCTCGATTCCTTCGAGCCAAATGGGTCTCGGCTGCAAGGTCACGACGAATCCATCGGTATGGGTGGCGTCGAGGCTCAGGACCAGCGGGATGTATCCGAGCGCGGACACGCGCAGATCACGGTTTGGGGGAAGCTCTTCGTTCAGATCGAGGACAAAAACACCGTCCTCGTCCGTCAGATCGTATGCCTGAGTCCCGTCCACAGTGACGAAGGCACTGATCACGGCGCTTCCGTTCGAGCCGTCTACTACACGGCCGCGCACTTGCAGCACTTGTCCCGTGGCGGAGGGCGGCGCGATCGCGCCCGCCGCAAGCAGACCGGCCATTGCGGGCCAAAGGCGCGGCGAAAGCCTCACCAGGCCCGCCGAGCCTGTCGACGCATCGGGCCAGCGGAAAGATCCCCCGGCGGATTCGCTCATCGCACTGCCCCGTCACAGGTCGACGGATTCACTTCGAACCTCCTGAGGACTGTCGACACCTCGCCGCCGGCTGCGGGTATCTGGTCCAACACGAGCAGCGTAGACCCCTGCAGCGCCACCCTTGGCAGACCAGTAGAGGCGGTCGGAATCGGCGTGTCGGCGCACTGAACCGTACCGTCGGGGCTCAAGCTCGACACATGGATCGTTGTCTCCGAGACCTGCGGCCGCGCCGGTGTCCTCTCGACCCGGAGATCGGTGTGGACAACGATGATATTCCCGTCCTCGTCCCGGGAAAGTGGCCCCAGCACGGAGATCTCGTTGGCGAACAGCAGCGGATCCATGGCTCGGGTCGGGCTCCGTACGTCCTCCTCGGCCGGTGCGCCCCGGCGCAAACGGGGTTGGAGGTGGAGGGTGTCAAACGGTTCGCCGGAACGGGAAAACAGCAGGTAGGGCGTGCCCGCAAAGCCCACAACCATGTCGGATTCGCCCACGTCGAGAAACACGGTCGCCAGTGCGCCGAACATGATGGGGTTGGTCTGGTAGGGCGAAGGAGCGGCAATGCGGTCGAGTTGCATGGAGTCTTCGGATCCGGCCTGTGCCAGAGACGGCAGCTCGGTGGCAAGGACCGTCCCCACAGACATCCAGTTGTCCGGATCCATGCCGGCGATCCACAGGGAATCGCCTACCTCGGTCATGGAGGTGATCCTCACGCCTGGCCGCAAGCCGATCGACCCGACGGTCTCACCGGTCCCGTAGTCGAAGACTTCAAGCTCCATGCCGGTCATGTCGACAGCGACGACCAACCCCCCCGCCCTCATGGCAGGGGCAATCCCCATGAACTCGCCGGGCCCCTGCCCCGGCCCACCGAACGCGCGCACGAAGCGCCCGTTGCTGTCGAACTGCAGGATGGCGTTCGCGAAAGCATCCGAAATAAGAAGGGACCCGTCAGGCTCCTGAAGGACGCCGACGGGCGCGCTCACGTAGTGCTCGGCGTCTTCCTGCAGGATCAGGGTGTCAAGAAGGATCAGCGACGGGCCGGGAAGCTGGCCGAGAGCGGCGGGAGCGGTGAGCAGCGGAAGGATGGCAAGGTGGACCGCAGTCATGGCAACGCGCAGCACCGTCCGACTCCAATTCGTATTCTCCACAACCTCAGATCCCCTCGATTTCGAGTGCCACAATCGACGATTCGCCGAGACTGCCGGTGTGGAGCGTCCATACCCTGCGTCCTCTCGCTTCCAGCAATTGCTGGCCGTCCGGAAGACGGATCGAGCCGAGGAAGTGCCCGGACTGGAGGAACACGTCGTACATGGCTCCGGGTGCGCCGTGCCCGTCGAAGGTACCGGGCGACGGGCGGTCCCGCTGAGCCCAGATCCGTCCGTCCAGGTCGACGACGATTCGGGAGATGACCGCCGGGTTCCGCGGCTCCCCGAGTGCGCGGAGAGCCTCGCGCCACGCGTCCGGCATCTCTTCCTCCGTACCTTGGCCGCGTTCGGCAGGCGAGAGCGGGTGGGCCTCGGCGACATGGCAGAACCGAACGAGGCTCGTGCCATCGCGGTCGAAGACCTCCAGTTCGTAAAGTCCGTCCGGGTTCGAGACGACCCACGTCTCCGTACCGACACCCAGCAGCGGACGCGGCCATGCGGCCAGTGTCGCACCCGCAAACCCTCTGGCGCGGGACGACATGACCGTGTCGACAACGGGCTTCTCGGGAGACCAGCGGGCGTACGATCGCTCCTCCCAGCCATCCTCGATGGGGCCGGGGTATTCCAGCCACACGGTGCGGTCCGGTTGCAGGGCCACGAACCTTACCTGACCGGATATGTAGACCGGTGACAGGAACGCCTGGTCGACCGGAGTGACGCTGGCCGATTGCGACGCAAGGTCCAGCGTGACCATCCGGAGGGCGCCCAGGTCCAGGACGAGGAGGGTGTTGGCATCTACCCAAGCCAGCGCCGCGGGAGCCCGGACCTCGCGCGGGCCCTCGGCGCGAGTCATAACCGGTCCCTGCCACTCTCCATCGGGGCCGACCACGATGACTTCGGCCAGGCCCCAGTCCGCAATAGCAACCGATCCGTCGGGACTCACGGCCACACCTGCCGGTCGGCGCAGTGCTTCGGCTTCGTTGAGGCCTCCGACACGCCATATCTCACGCCAGGACAGTTCCGCAGGCCAGACTACGACGCTTGTGTTTGTTACGGCTTGGCCAATGGGATCGGTGATTTCGCAGGGAGCGGGTTCGGGCGAGTCGCAACCGACGATCAAGGCGGTAAGGAGCGACGATAGTGCCAGTCTTGATTTGAGGGGTGTCATGATGCTGTCCGGGCGGTCACGTACGGCAAAGGCGACATAGCATCAGATCTGCACTTCCCTGCATTCGCCGGGCCGGATCCAGGAGGGCGCTATTCCGTAGCCGGGACCATCCTCGCTGCCAATGCGTGGAGTTCGTGGTCAAGAACCGTCTCAACTTTCCATCGGTCAACGCTCGGAAACCACTCGAGGAATTGGTCGATCGACGCACCGGCCTTGAGGTTTTCAAAAAGAGCTGAGACAGGCACCCGCGTTTCCCTGAATACCCACGCACCGCTCACCCGAAGCGGATGGCGTTCGACCGCCGGGCAGGTTTCCCAGTTCGCCATGTCGGTCACCTCGTCCTTCCTTCTCGCACCTCAGTGCCGCTCGATCCTTCCATCCAAACGTAATCAGTGGGTCCCCCGAAGCGATCACAACGACTCTGCCATACCCAAGGCCACCAGACTAGGTCCCCTCGCCCCCCCTACCGCCTCACCCGCACCACGTCACGAATCCGGTCGCGCACCTCGTCGGCCCGACCCGCCTCCTCCAGCAGGCTCCACAGCCGGTCGATCGTCCGGGAGTCGACATAGCCGGGCACGGTCGTCTGCCAGTGCTGGTCCGCGCGGAACCGGTCCACGGCGTCCACCGACTCCTGGTCGTAGACGAGCACGCCGGGCGTATCGATGGCCGGAGACGCCGACTCGGGGTGGTAGTAGCCGAGCGCGTGGAGCATCACTTTCAGCTGAAACACGTCGCGGCCCACAAACTGCTCGAGCCTGCGGAAGCCGAGGGTTTCCGACGCCACGCCGTAGATCCGGCGCATTTCGCGGACCGGCTCGGGATGTTCGCAGACGTTGATGTCGGTCGTGACTCCGTCGGGGCGTCTGGACATGCCGGGCCGCGGATCCGCCACCAGCACCGCCGCGGACTGCGTCTCTCCATGACGGCCGTCGCCGCCCAGACGCTGGCCCGCCTGGAGCGCCTCGATCAGTCTGTCGGCGAGGTGGCGCCCCGATCCCTCGCTTCTCTCGAAGGCGACTGCCACCGAGTCGACCACCGCCGTGCCGACCAGCGAGTTGCCCTGAACCGCGTAGTGCAGGCCCGTGCGCTCGGCCACCCAGTCCCCCTGCTCCTCGGCTCCGTACTGCACCGAGCCCGTCCACTGCGCCGATCGCCCGTCCGCGGCGATCACGCCCACCTGCCTGCGGTCGCGCCCGTCGTCCGCGGCCACGACCTGGTCCATGGCTGCCTGCGGCGCCACCCCCCGTTCCAGGAGATCGAGCAGGTCGTTGCCGTATTCCACCCGGGTGCCTCCCTGGGTGGCGACGGCGCCGACACCGGCACGGACCCACGGCACCGCGTTGCCCACGCAGGGATTTCGCGTCGTGACCGCCACGCCGGACTCGCCGGTGGCCGGATCGATCGCCACGATCGAAAACGTGTTGAACAGCGGCTCGATGTCGTTGGGAACGGGCTCCAGCCGCACCACGGCAGTGAGCTCCTCGATGTGCTCCAGAGCCAGGTAGATGAGCCCGTCCGGCCCCTCGCGGACGTCGCGGATCCGGCCCAGCTCGCCTTCGAGGAGCGTCTCCAGGCTGACGGCGTCGCGACCCTCGTCCTGACCCTCGCCCTGAGCCTCGCCCTGACCCGCCAGCGTCACGCGCGCGAGCTGCTGGCCAACCAGGCCGCCGACGAACGCGTTGCCGCGCCACCAGGGGAAGCGGTCACCGCGGTAGATCATCATGCCCGACACGCCGATCGAAGGCGTCCAGACGAATCGGGGGGACTCCAGGCCGGAGCGCTGCGTCTCGTTGGTGAACACGGTGCCGTCGTAGTTGATCCCGTGCGAGACCACCGGCCATCCGTAGTTGGCTCCGCCCACGATCAGGTTGAGCTCGTCTCCGCCGCGGGGGCCATGTTCGTTCGCCCAGACGTCGCCGGTGAGCGGGTCGACCGCCAACCCCTGCATGTTCCGGTGGCCGTAGCTCCAGATCTCGGGGAGGGCATCGCCGCGTCCGACGAACGGATTGTCGGAGGGCACGCTCCCGTCGTCGTGAAGCCGCACGATGGTCCCCATGTGATTGCTCAGGTCGAGCGCCGGGTGATCGGCGAGGGCGTTCGGCGTCACCATCCTGTCCCCCACCGCGACATACAGATAGCCGTCGCGACCAAAGGCCATGCGGCCGGCGAAATGGTTGTTGTTGTCACCCCAGGCGTCGGCCACGAAGATCTCTTCCACCTCCGTCACCCGGTCCCCCTCCCAGCGTCCCCGAACCACCGCGGTGGCCCCCTCCGACCCGTCGTGGTTGGGCTTGCCGTAGCTCAGGTACAGCCAGCGATTCTGCGCGAAGTCGGGGTGCGGGAGCACGTCCATGAAGCCCCCCTGGCCCTCGTCGCGATAGACCGCAGGCAGGCCCGCCACCGGGTCGGCCTGAAGGACGCCGTCGCGCAGCACCCGAAGTCTCCCCGGACGTTCGACGATCAGCATATCGCCGCTGAGCAGCCACGCCATCGACCAGGGATGGTCCAGCCCGTCCGCGATGGTCGTCACGCGGAAGTCGTGGCGCGCCGACGAGTACACCGGGGTGGTGGAGTCGGGGGCGGTGGAGTCGTCGCCGGCAGCCTGCTCCGACGCTGGTGCGGGCGCGCAGGCGCAGGCCAGGGCGGTGAGCAGGAGCGCCGTGACGGGGCAGGTGGCCGTTCTCATCGTGGGCAAATCATAGGACTACTTGAACACGCGCGCCAAGCGGATCCGACTCGATCACCACGTTGTCGACGTCGCTGAGTTCCAGCCGCCTGATCAGTTCGTTGGCCACGTCGTCGTATGTGGTGATGATGACGTGTCCGTTCAGATCCGCGCCCACCTGTGTGCTGGCTTTGCGTCCAGTAGACGCCGGCCCACCAGTCGTGTTGCTGTCCCTCGCGAGCCATCTGCACCTGAAAAGCCAACTAGAACAGGACGACGAAGGCGGTGAGCACGACCCCGAACTTCAATAGCGTCAGGGTCTTCAGTTCGGAATTGTGCCGATGGTTACCGACGAAGTTGGCGATTGCCCCGAAGGGTCCTCTCATTCCGGCACACCCGTCATCGTGACGTGGTTTCGGTCGCGGCGACGTTGCACTGGAAGATAATTGCGTGGCAGCAAGGTGCCCGGTGCACTCTCACGGCCCCGTTTGCCGTCGACAGCTTCAGCCGACCCGCCGGACGGTCAGGAGCTCCGCCGACGCGAGGATCGTCCCGCTATCGAGTGCCTCCAAGAAAGCCAGTCCCGGCTTGGAGGCGTTGAACAGCAGTGCGCTGACGATAACGTTGGTGTCGAAGACATACCGCGTCACCGCTCGTCAAGAAGCGATTCCAGAATGTCCGGAGTCACGCCTCGCTGTCGGCGGGCAGCCAGCACACTCGGTAGAATCCGGATGAGTTGGTCTTCTCCTCCCAACGGACCCGCTGGTCTTCGAAGGCGAAGGTGCCCGGATCCCGGACCTGAGCGAAGAGCGCGGCCTCGTGTGCTTTTGCCAGCAGGTGCAGCGTCGCGTCCTCGACCGGATTGCCGTCTTCGTCAGTCACCCTCCCGGTCAGGATGCCCGTCCGCCATACTGCCCTGCCGTCAGCTGCAATCAGCGGGACGCCGGGTGGGCCGTCCGATCCACAGACATCGTCCAGGATCTCACTCATCGAGGGCGCTTCGAACGTGACCTCGACCGGACTCGTGACCTCCGGCTGCAGTGCCACTTCAATGGGCTCCGGCGCATACCGCAGCTGCTCAAGATCCGGGTGCGTGAAACGCAACTCGTAGGTCGCAACGCCCAGGTGGTCGAGTTCAAATCGACCATCCGCGTCCGTCACCGTCCGGGTACCCGATCCCTCCACGTACACAAGCGCACCGGGAAGTCCGACCCCCAGCGAATCGACGACCGTGCCCGCGACTCGGCGTCCCCTCTCGCCCTCGAATACCACACCCTCATCACCATGGACACGAAGAACCTCCCCGTGCGTCGTGGTGACGCCTTCCAGCGTGGCCGCCAGGCGGCCCGTGAGCGGGTTCTCCCTGGCGCCGGCGCTGAACATCCGGATATGCCAGGAAGTCACGATCCAGGTCCCGTTCGGAAGGCCGTGGAAGACCACCGCGCCGCCGGGCGAGGCGTCCATCAGCCACTGCGGCACAGGGAGATTGACGTAGCGGAAGTCGACCCGCTGAAGCTCCGCCGTCGCCGCATCGAGCCACAGCGTGCCTGCGATGTCCGGCACATCGCGGTCCGGAACCGGTTCGAAGTCCAGCCCGACAAGCGTGCGACGTAAGGAGCGGGAACCAGGCTCTGTCTGTACACGCGGTCCTCGACCTCGACCCTTCGTCCCCGTTCGTCGAGCAGCCGGTTGATTCCCAGCATCTCGTACCGGTAGAGGCCCCGCTCCTGCGTCCAGGCCGCGGCCGCAAGCGCCTTGCGTGCCTCGTTCCAGACCCTGGCGACCGCCATCCCCTCTTCGGGACGCACCTCGCAACGCGGGCCGACCGCGGCCGTGATCCCCTCGAGCGTCACCGCCTCGACGGGCGCGGATACTTCAACCGTGAACGTTTCTCCAGCAGAGATTCCGAAGAAGGCCGAGAACGTGGTCGCGTACCCGATCCGCTCCGCACGTACGCGGTACTCTCCGGGGCCGGGCGCGCGCAGCTCGAACAGGCCGGTGGACGTGTTGGTCAGGGTCCGCTCGACCGGGTTGCCGTCACGATCCATCAGGGTCATCATCGCACCGCCAATGGCAGCATCGCCCGCAGCGTCGGCGAGCCTGCCACGGACGACCTGCGCGTGGATGACGGATGCCGCAGCGGCCTGTAGAGCGACAAAGGCGGTCAGGACGCCGGCCCGTTTTCTGGCTGCTCGCATCGTCCGTCAATACCTCCCCAGCCGCTCCCGGTAAGACAGCACCTCGCGTCTCAACACCGGTGCGAGCAGGTACAGTCCCAGGAGGTTCGGGATCGCGACCACGTAGATCATGGCGTCGGAGAGATCGATCAGCGCCCCGAGATTGATGCTTGCGCCCAACACCACGAAGCCGCAGAAGAAGAGCTTGAACCCGGTCTCGACCGAGCGCCGCTGGCCGGTCAGGTAGGTGAGGGCCTTGAGGCCGTAGTAGCTCCACGAGATCATGGTCGAGAAGGCAAACATCACGGCGGCGACCGACAGCGGCACCGGTGACCAGGACAGCGTGCTCTCGAACGCCGTCTTGGTCATTTCAATGCCGGTGATGCCGGCGTCGGCGAGCGCGGGATCGTAGATCGTCGTGATGATGACCAGGGCCGTCATGGTGCAGATGACCACCGTGTCGATGAACGGCTCGAGAAGGCTGACGAAGCCCTCCGTGCAGGGCTCGTCGGTCCGCACCGCCGAGTGGGCAATGGCCGCGGAGCCGAGGCCGGCTTCGTTGGAGAAGACCGCGCGCCGGAATCCGACGATCATGACGCCGATCATTCCTCCGCCCACGCTCTCCGCCGAGAACGCGCCCTGCCAGATCTGGACGATCGCGGCCGGCAGCCGGTCGGCGTTGATGCCGATGATCGCCAGGGCCGACAGCACGTAGAGCACCGCCATGAACGGAACCAGCCTGGAGGTGACACGGGCGATGCTCCTGATCCCGCCGACGACGACCATCGCGACGGCCACGGCCATGAAGACGCCGAGCAGCCACGCCTTGTCGCTGAAGAAGCTGTCCGCGGCTCCCGTCACCTCGATGAGGATGGCGGCGGCCTGGTTGGACTGGAACATGTTGCCGATTCCGAGACAGCCGAACACCATCGCGGCGGCGTAGAACATCCCCAGGCCGCGGCCGACACGGGGCAGGTTCCGCAGCTCCAGGCCGCGCTGCAGGTAGTACATGGGACCGCCGCTGACCGAGTCGTCCTTGTGGGTGCGGCGGTACTTCACGGCCAGCGTGCACTCGGCGAACTTGGTGCTCATCCCGAGCAGCCCGGCGATGATCAGCCAGAGGGTGGCTCCGGGTCCGCCCAGGGAGATCGCCACGGCCACGCCCGCGATGTTTCCGATGCCGACCGTGCCCGACACGGCGGTCGCGAGCGCCTGGAAGGGCGTGACTTCGCCCGGCTGCGAAGGATCGGTGTAGCGTCCCCTGACCAGGTCCAGCGCGTGCTTGAAGCCGCGCACGTTGATGAAGCGCAGGTAGAGCGTGAAGAAGACGCCGCCGGCGATCAGCCACGCCACGATGAGCGGCACCTGGGCACCCGCGACCGGCACGGCGTAGAAGATGAAGCCGGCGACGGCGTCGGTGACCGGCTGCATCAGCTGGTTGATCCGTTCGTCGAATCCCATCCCCGTTCCCCGTGCTCAGAGACCCCGGCAGCCGTGCTCGATGCCGGCCTTCACCGCGTCCACCAGCTCGTCGATGTCCGTCTTCGTGACGATCAGCGGCGGGGCCAGGTTGATCGTGTTGTTCAGTCCCGGGACGCTTCGCGTGGTCCTGCCCACCAGAACGCCCTCGTCGGCGGCCCTGTTTACGACCGCGGCCATCACGTCCTCGCTCACCGGAGTCTTCGAGGCCCTGTCCTGCACCAGCTCGACGCCGGCCAGCAGGCCCTTCCCCCTCACGTCGCCGACGTTCCGGTGGTCGGACAGCTCGCGCAGGCGGTCCAGCAGGTACGCCCCCATCACACGGCTGTTCTCGATCAGGTCCTCCTCTTCGATAATGCGCAGGTTCTCGAGCGCCGCCGCAAAGCCCGCCGTGCATCCGCCGTAGGTGCTGATGTCCCGGAAGTAGCCGTACCTGTCGCTCGGGTCCTCCAGAAAGGCGTCGAAGATGTCGCCGCGCGCGGCAACCGCCGAGATCGGCGCGTAGGAGCTGGCTAACCCCTTAGCCATCGTGACAATATCCGGCACGAAGTCGTAGTGCTGATACCCGAACATGGTCCCGGTCCGCCCGAAGCCGCATACGACTTCGTCGATGATCAGAACGACGCCGTACCTGTCGCAGATGTCGCGGATGATTCCGTAGTATTCCGCGACCGGAGGGATGATGCCGCCACCCGCGGTGATTGGTTCGAGAATGACGCCGCCCACCGTGTCCGGTCCCTCGGCCTCGATGGCGTCCCCCAGCGCGTGCGCACACTCCACGTCGCAGTCCGGATAGGTCTTGCCGAACGGGCAGCGATAACACATCGCGTGGGGGATCGCCGCGAACCCGTCGGGGAACGGCCCGTACGCCTCCTTGCGCTCCTCCTGTCCGCTGGCGGCCAGGCAGCCGATGGTGGTCCCGTGATAGTCGCGGTCGCGGTAGAGAACCTTGTACTTCCCGGTTCCGCTCTGGTGGGCAATCTGGCGCACCATCTTGATCGCCTTCTCGTTGGCCTCGGAGCCGCTGTTGGCGAAGTAGAGGCGGTCGAGCTCGGGCAGCCACTGCGCCAGCGCGCTCGCGTATTGGGCCGCCGGCACGGTGCCGACGACGCCCGCGTAGTAGGGCAGGCGCCGGAGCTGCTCGTACACCGCCTTCGCGATGCTCTCGCGCCCGTAGCCGACGTTGACGCACCAGACGCCGCCCGACGTGCCGTCGAGGTACTCGTTTCCGTGGACGTCCCTTACGCGAACGCCCTCTCCTTCCACAAAGACCTGCGGGTCCCGGGTCTCGAGGACGCTGTGCTGAAACAGATGATGCCAGAGGTGCTTCCTGTCCTTCGCGATGATGTCGCGGGCATCCTGGTCGGACAGCAGCGTGCGGGTGTCGGACATGGGGTTCTGCGGGCTGGAAGAGGCTGGGAGAGGGAAGGGGCCTTGAATATAGGCAGGCCGGCGCCGGGTCCCGGAGCGCGGGGTTCGGGGGCGGCTTCTGGTGCGAGAGGTCAGGGGCCGAACCTGCCGCTGGTTACTCGCCGTTTCTGCCGTTGTAATGATGCCGTTTCTGCCGTTGGCGTCACGCCATTTCTGCCGTTAGCCCCTTCCGGATGTCGTCTTTGACTGCTAGTATCGTTCCACATCGACCATCCGAACAAGCCTGTGCAGGTGCCCGCATGACCTATCATCCACGAATCGTCGACCGCGAGTTGGCCGAGCGCCTGCAGGCCACCGGTGCGGTGGTGATCGAGGGCCCCCGAGCTTGCGGAAAGACCACTACGGCCAGGCAGATCGCGGCCAGCGAAGCGCGGCTCGACGTCGACGAGATTGCACGCCGCCTGGCCAGTCTCGAGCCCGCCCGCGTTCTGACTGGTGACGCACCGAGGCTGATCGACGAATGGCAACTGGAACCGGCGATCTGGAATCACGTGCGGAGGGCGGTCGACGACCGGCGCCTACCGGGCCAGTTCATCCTTACCGGATCCGCGGTGCCCGCCGACGACGCGACCCGGCACACGGGAGCCGGCCGGCTGACCCGGCTTCGCATGCGCCCGCTCTCGACGTTCGAGCTGGGGCGCTCATCAGGCGACGTCTCGCTCTCGAGTCTCATGGACGGCGCGCGTGCCGCAGCCGGCAGGTCGGCGATCCCGCTCGACGATCTTGCCGAACTGATCTGCGTCGGCGGCTGGCCGGTCAACCTGGGCCGCACCACCGAAACGGCGCTCCGCGCCAACAGAGACCACCTGGACGAGATCCGCCGCCTGGACATCGTGAACGGGGACGGCAAGCGGCGAGATCCGGTGAGGGTCGGTATGCTCCTTAGGTCGTTGGCGCGAAACGTCGCCACGCCCGCGGCAATCGCGACCGTCGCCTCCGACACCGGCGAGGGCGTGTCCGCGATCAAGGAACACACGGCCGCCGACTACCTCAGGGCGCTGGAACGGATCATGATCGTGGAAAACCAGCCAGCCTGGCCGACGCACCTGAGATCGAGATCGGTGCTGAGAAACAAGCCAGTCCGGCACCTGGCGGATCCGTCACTCGCAACGGCCGCCGTTCGTGCTACGCCGGCCCGTCTGCTCCGCGACCTGGACTTCCTGGGGCTTCTCTTCGAGTCGATGGTCGTGCGGGATCTGCGGGTCTATGCCCAGGCGGCGGATGCCGAGGTGTTCCACTACCGCGAGAAGGGCGGACTCGAGGTCGACGCGATCGTACAGGGCAATGATGGCCGTTGGGCGGCCTTCGAAGTGAAGCTGGGTGAGCGACGGGTGGACGAAGGCGCTCGCAACCTGCTCCGGCTGGCAGAGAGGGTGGACGAGCGGCGGATGGGGAAACCGGCGGCACTTGGGGTAATCGTGAGTCGGGGTTACGGGTATACGCGAGAAGATGGGGTACAGGTGGTTCCGGTGGGGGCCTTGGGGCCGTGAGCCGGATGGCATGTTTCGTGCGTCAATGCACGGACAGCGCGGATCGATTCAATCCTCCCCAAGGAGCTTCCCGAATGACACGTTTCCTTCGACCGGTGCTCATCGGAATCGCCGGGGCGAGCGTGCTGGCCACGGCCGGGTGCGCCAGCCGCGGGCGAATCCCGGAGGTCGCAACCCTGGCACCGTACAACGGCGAGTGGGTGCTCGCAGCGGTCCAAACCACCGGCCAGCGCCTCCAATTCGTGTCCCCGGAGGGCTCCGGCTTTGTCCGCGGCACAGGACAGAAGGTCTTGGCGATCATGGCGATGCGCGCGGAACGATTCGTGCTGGAGGTGAGCGATTCGCACTTCCGGGTTTCGAGCGATGAACCCGGCTTCGCCTTTGCGTTGCCTATCGACGGCACCCCGGTGGAAGTCCTTGCTGACGACGGCGAATTGGAACAATCCATAGCGCTGAGATGGGATAACGGAATGCCGGTCGTCAGGCGGACGCTGCCGGGTTCCGGATGGGTTTCCGAACGCTTTGGGTTGACCGCAGACGGGGCGCTGATCATCACCCGTACGGCGGCACAAACAAACAACAGGGGAACGGATGTGCGAGCCTCAGGCGATATAGTAGTCGCCTACACTCGGAGCACAGGTCCGTAGAGGTGAGAATGAAACCCTATCCTATCATCACTACCCTGCTCACCCTGATGGCCCTTGCGGGTCTGTTCTCACTGCGCATCGTCGGGCTCTACAGCCACCAGGCGCTGGCAGTCGTGCTGCTCCTCGGCCTCGTGTGGGCGATCGCGAGCCGCGGCTGGCTGGCCGGAAAACGGCGCCTGCACCTCGAACTGCTCCGCGAACCTGGCGGGCGCGACCATCGGCCCCAGCTTCTGCAGGCGATCGGGCGTGCGAGCTTCTGGGCGATGACCGGTACCGCGTGCGCGGCGGTTTTCCCACGCTCGGCCGAGATGACGCCCCTGATCGCGGGCGTGATCGGGATTGCCGTGCTGCTCGTCGCGGCCTCGTTCCTCGTCCCGCGCCGGACCAATGCCGGGCCCACCCTCGTCATGGCGGCAAGCGCCCTGGTCCTGGCGTTCGATCTGGGTCGCGCGTTTGCGGGCGGGGGCTTCCGGGATGGCGAGGCCGACATCGTGCAGCTTGCTCCACCCTTCGAGGGCGAGTGGCTCGTCCTGCAAGGCGGTCCCAGTCCCCTGCAGAACCACCATCTGTCGGCCTACAACCAGCGGTTCGCCCTCGATCTCGTGCAGCTGGACAACGGCCGGATCTTCACCGACGAGGCGGGCAACGCGTCGATCTACAGCTGGGAGCAGCCCCTGATATCGCCCGTGGACGGTACGGTGGTCATGGCAGAGGACAGGATGGAGGATGCGGAGGGCGCGAACTTCGTGACCGATCCCGCGGACGCGGCCGGCAACGTGGTCGTCATCGAACTCGACACCGGCCACTTCGTCGTCCTTGCGCATCTCCGCCACGGTACGCTCCAGGTCGACGAAGGCGACCGGGTTCGGAAGGGCGATCCACTGGCTCTGGTCGGCAACTCCGGCAACACGACCATGGCACACCTCCATCTCCAGGTGCAGACCCACCGCGACCTCTGGGACCCCGACAACCGGTCGGTGCCGTTCGTGTTCGAGGGTGACGGCCGGGTGCTGGCGCGGAATGATCGGGTCGTGGGGGCGAGCAGTTTGCAGCGCGCATTGGCCGCCTTCGAAGACGGGGACTTCAGACGTGGCGGCAGTACCAGGGCTCGTTCATTTCGCAATCGTAGCAAACGCCGTCCGGATGCGTCCGGTGCCAGGCGATCGTCGCGCTCGCAATCAGCTTGATGTCCTCGAGCGCCCTGTGGAGCGTGTGATGCGCCGAGCCACCCACCAGGTGTGATACCCGTACTTCCACCTTCACCAGCTCGTCGACGGTTCGGAGCAGTTCCAGGGCCTCTTTCTCGGCTTGGCGGTGGGTGAGGTCAGGCATGGTGGGGTCCTGTCGGTTCGGTGAGTCCTTCTGTACGCGGCCCGCATCCCATGCAGTCGCCTCAGAACTTCTTCCCGCACATGTCATCGTCCAGGCAATTGAATCGGAACATGCAACAGTTGCCGCAGCAGTACGGGTCTCCCGCCACGGTTTGCTTGCAACAGTGGAAAAGGAAGCCCGAACTGGACGCAGCGGCCGCGGCCTTCGGGGTGGCGAGTGTCAGTGGCAGCAGAGCCGCGTTCGCCGCGACCGCGAGCAGGATCCATAGGAGTCTCTTTTTCATTTGTCGTTCTCCAGTCTGTGCTTAAGGGGTGGATAGCGGTACATCCGTCAGAGTGCGTCAATCGCTTCTATCATCTGTTCCAACCGGCGGCCGTGCCCATCGAAACGAAGCACACCAGCCGAATCAAACACAAAGACCCAAGGCGTCCTGGAAAACAGAGGGTACATCGGGTCGGCAGGCGTCAGCGCTTCCGAGCTGAGGACATCTACATCCCAACCAAAGCGTTCGGCATAGGCCACCGCCGGCCCCACGGAATCGTTGGTCACCGCGATTCTCTGCGCGAAAGGTCTGTCGGTCTGGTCGGCAGCGAAGTGCTCCGCCCATTCCGGCGCCACAGCGTGACAGTGCACGCAATCCGGATGGAAGACGTACAGGATCGTAGGAATGCCGGCATCGGTAGCGAGTCGAATGGTCGTGGGGACATCGCCTCCGAAGCTCCCCGTCAAGGCGAGCAAGGTGTCCCCGACGACCATTTCGGCTGCGGTCGCCGACGGAGAGCCCACTTGCTGAGCCCGACTGACCGCCAGGACAGCCTGGCTGCCGACCCCCGCCACGAGCAAGAACAGCAATGCGTTCAGCCAGTGCGTCGTCTTCACGATGAGGCGCCTCTCTGGATGGAGTGCGGTTTGGGCTGCTATACCTCTCCAAACGCAAGAGGGCTGGTCCGAATACTGTCATTTTCCGACACAGGGCCCGGCCATCCCGTCTTTTCGGATTCCCGGCCCGGACCGCCCTTCAGTCCTCCTCCATCCAGTCCATCAGCAGTACCCTCATCTCCGGCATCTTTCGCAGCTTTGACATCGTCCGGTTGAGGATCGATCGTGCTGCAGATTGGCTCACTCCAATCGTTTCCGCGGTCTGCTTCAGGTTACGGCCCATGACCCCCCACACCGTCAGAGTGTCGCGCTCGCGGTCGGTAAGCCGGCTCAAGGCGGCTTGCACGATCGGTTGGGCTTCCTCCCGGCGCACCTCGTCCAGGGGATCGCACCAATCCGCCGCCACCTCCATGGGGCTCGCCATTGGCACCTCCACTGCTCGAACCCGCTTCTCCGCCCGTAAGGCGTCGACACAGCGGTTCTTGCTGAGGGTGATTGCCCAACGAGCGAACGAACCGTTCCACTTGAACTGATCCAGCCGCTCCAGGATCGCCAGCCAACAGTCCTGGAGGAGGTCCTGAGCGTCGTCGTCGTCCCTGGCATACGGGCGAATCGCAACCCAGATGCGAGGGCTGAGTTCCACGACCAGCTCACGCAGAAGGTCCTCGTCGCGGTTGTGAAGCCGCTCGATATCGACTGGATCAGTGATCGATCAGTGCCTTCGCTGGCTGGACAATTGTGGGCATCGACGCCGCCGCGTTCTCGTCTCGTCTTCTCAGTGCGGTTGGAGCGCACCGGACCTAAAGATAGGCCAAAAGAGCCGCCGGGTACCGGACCGAACTGGAAGTCACGTGGACCGCTGGTTACCATTGAAGAACGATGGGACTTCTAGCAACGCTCACGGGATCCAAAGCGGTCTCCCGAAAGCCAGTACCCGTGGGGTTCGCTGGCTCAGCCGTCCGTTGGTTTCTGGGACTGAGCGCGTTGTACGTCCTTTATGCTTCGGCCAACTTCGTCGGTTTCGCCGATGATCTCCGGATCGTCAACCGGCTCGGAATGGTGTTGGGACCCACGATGGCGGCCTTGTCACTTCTGGTCGCGCCAGCCACCTTCGCGGCGGCAGCTGGCGACTCCGCCACCAAGGGGCGCGAGCGCGGAACTCTCCCCAAGCAAGTCGTGCGGTTGGTACTCCTCGCTCTAGGTGCCTATGCGTTGTACGGGGTTGGACCGCGGCTCAGTTCGGCCTTGCTGGTTGTGGAGGGCCGAGCCCCCACCGTGGGCGCCACCTCGCAGATCGTGGACAGCGCTCGTTTCTGGGTGCCGAGCACAATCGCCATCTTCACTGTCCTCGCGGGTGTCGCGGGCGGGATTACAAGCCGACTTGCGGAGTGGTGGAATCCCGGGCGGCGAGTCACGATGATGTGGTTGTCCTTTCTCGGCTTGTTCCTTTCCTTCTGGCTGCCGCTCCTGCTGACGACCAATATGATCCTGCACAGTGGCGTCGCACCCGCATGGATACTGCCAGGCTCTCTCCTGCTTCCCACTATTCTGATCGCAGGGATCGCCTGGTGGCAGGCCGAAGGTCTGCACCTACCGAATGTTCTTCGCCGTCGTCGAGGCCAGGACGGTCCGCACCACCGGCCCCGCCTCGACCGCGTAGACCGCGCCGTCAATCCACCTGCTGACAGACCCGACGAGCCCGCCATTGCAGCGGCTACCGCCACCCGGGCCGAGCTGGAGATGATTCATCTGGCCAAGGGGATCCGCAGCGTGATCGGTCCCAGCGCCAATCTCTCACCGCAACGCGTGGACGAGATCGTCAACCGCTTGGTCGATGCTCCGCGGACTGAGGCAACCAGGCAGGAAGGGGCCCGGCGAGCACCTGACCGGATCCACCGACCGGCGACCGTGGGTCAATTCTGTACGAACTGGGCCTGCCTCGCGGCAGTCTTGCTGATGGTCGGGATGCTGGGTGGGGTGCCGCCCAATCTCGCATTGGCAGGGCTCGCGGGCTTGCTGGGGTCTGTCCTTATTCGGACGACAGCGGCCGGGACACTCAGCATGGCTCGGTAGGGCTGGTCCCATTCGTGGTCCAGCCCCTCCTCTGCTCGCGCTGCAAGTCCGTCCTCACTTCCGGCAGCGCATCCGACTCATACTCAAGACCGGCGACATCTCCGCAACGATCGGACCCGTAGTATTTGCGTCTGGTTGGGAGGAACTCAGGACTCTCGCAGCGGCGAACCCGGGCTCACCAGCGATCGTAGACCCCGACCTCAACGGGATCGGCGCCCCGTGCGCCCTGGGCCAAGACGAGGGGCCTGGCCACCCTCAATACGCCCCCCCGGTGATCGAGTATCCGTGTTCGGACGCCCAGATGCGGTCGGTTTCGGACGAAACCGCGATTCCCGTGACGCGCGTGAAACAATGTGACGTCGGTGACATCCGTGCCCTGGAGCTCGCCATCCTCAAGAACATCGACGCCGAACGGCTCCATCGACTGCTCACCCGCGCCGACGCACGGACTCCCGCGGGTGCCTCGCCCATTCTCCGTCTGTTTTTTTGGCGCGCGGTCGAACCATGCCGAGTCGGGGCCCTGGCCGCCGCTCTTGACGTGACGGAACGCACCCTGCTGCGCCGATGTCGTGGTCTGGGGATCGCCCGTCCCAAGGATCTGTGGGCGCTGGCTCGCGTCTTCGCGGTCGCACGGCTGCTCCATTGGAGCAAGCGGCCCTTGAGTTCCGTGGCCCTCGCCCTGGGGTTCTCGAATGACGCCAACTGCTACCGACTGCTACGTCGCATTCTGGGGAGGACCCTGTCGCGTGACATGACGAGGGACGACATGGATCGCGTCGAGGAGGTCATTCTGAGTGAGATCGTCGGAACAAGCCGGACCGCGGGTGATCGCTCGGAGCAGTAATCAGGTAGCCTCCACTGACGGCGATGGTTGATCCGGTTGCCCCGCACCATTGCCGACACCCACCTCGCGGTTTTCGTGCTGCCGGAGGATTTCGGCTATTTCCGCTTTGATTCCTGGTTCTAACGAAATGAAGCCTGACTCCGATTCCTTTGGCTCGACGGCGACGAACCGGTTGAATTTCTCCCAGTACGACGGCAGGAATTCGTTCGCCTCATATGGCGACTGGATCCCAGCGTCGGCCAGTTCTTGCGGCAAGGCCTGGCGCAGGATTCGGAAAGAGCGCTTGTAGATGCTTCGGGCCCCAGGTCGGCATGAGGGTAGCACGTTGACGCCCAGTTTCCGCATCGCTTCAGAGAACCGGCCTGTTTCCCGACGGTCATCGTGATTCCGCAGCGCTCGACCTACGTGAATTGCGTGAAACAGCCCGTTGGATACGATGGTCTCATGGATGGTGCGAAACCGACACCAGATCGTCTCGCTTTCGACGAATAGTCCGGAGTGAACGCGATCACTCGCGTCATCGACCAGTGCCACCAACTCCCAGGTCCGCTTCGGCAACCACTGATAAGTGCAACCAGCCTGGTGAAGCAGTCGCCCCTCGGCGAGCTGCCGACCATCGCATTTTGGCGTCGACCGAGTGGAACGGCGTGGGGTCACGAGGCCCGACTCGTGCAGATGATTCTTGGCCCAAGTGTATGACCGTGTACCCCCATGGGAGTCCCTGTACGCTCGGTAGAACTTGCGTACAGGCCATCCCCGGTACCGTTCCGCGTAGAGTGCTACCAACGCGGCAACTTCCTCGTCAGGTGCCCTTCGGGGATTCGTAGCCCGCCGATCTTCAAGCCCCTTCAGGCCCATTTCCCGGTACCTCGCGACGTATCGTCGGAAGGTCCGTTCAGAGATTCCCAAGAGGTATGCCGCGCGCGACTGACTGATATCACGGCTCGTCCACTGCTCATAGACCTCAGCAAATCTGGCCGTTCGCAGGTCGCGCATGGTAGATGTCTTGCTCACTTAGCACTCTCACAGTTGGGTCGCTTGTTCTGGCCGCTCCAACCATTTGAAACGTCAGGAAGTCAGGGAGAATACTGTCATTCCCCGACATTGCGCCCAAAGCGAAGGCGATTTTCGCATGGGTCGCCGCGCTCCGAGTACATCCAGAGTCGCCTTGGCTGGACTTGGTTCCCATTCCGGCCAAGCCGACCACCGATTCCGCCAAGCCGATCGCAGATTCCAGGCGCGATGCCGATCACCGTCAAAGGAGCGGAGGTCCCTAGGCGCGCTGGGTGGCGGGTGAGGATTGGAGTTTAGGGTGTTGAGTCGGACTTCGTCGAGTCGTAGAGCCGTCTCATCGAAGTGCCTTTGACAGTGATGCGGTGAGTGTTGTTGAGGAGCCGTCCGAGGGCGCACGTAACGGCATTGTTCCCGATCGGTCTTCTCGCATTCGAGAAGCAGAGAGAGGCGGTCGTCGAAGGAGAACTCGCTGATGTCGGGCATGGCGGTCTGCTCCTTGAAGGCCTGGGCCATGCCCGAGAGCCGGAGTTCGTGGGGCAGGTCGAAGGTGGGTTGGCGAAGCATGATCGTCAGGACTTTTTTCCGTTGTGGGAGGTGGTGTAGTACTCGGGCCCGCGGATGTGGGCGCGCTCTGCAGGCAGGGAGAGTTCATGCTGCTCGGCGGCGGCTTGGTCGCGGCCGGTTGCGAGGATGAAGTTGACGGATCGGTAGCTCAGCGTTCCGAATTCCAGCGCATGGTGGCAGGCGACCTCCAGACGTTCGGCCGAGTAGGCGCGCAGCGGGCTCATGAGCCCGAAGACAGCTGCGGTAGCCCTGTTCGAGGTGGGGTCGGCTCTCGAGGAGTTGTGCGATGAACCCGGCCGTGTGCGGTCCGGCCTTGCGGCCCCAGGCGATGAGGCGCGACGGAGTCCACTCGACGTGGGCGCGGTGGGCAGCCGGCATGTGCGCCGGTTCGGCCGCGTATCCTCCTCTCCTGTGGATCCGCAGGTGCGCGGCCACCCGTCGGTGCTTGTGGAAGATCTCCACGGTATGGGCAGTGATCCGAACGTCGACCTCGCGGCGGGCCAGCACGTGGGGACGCTGTACAGCGCGTGCCCGGTTTGGATGTGGTAGTCGATGTTCACGCGGGCCTTGCGCCACTCCGCGTACTCGTAGTGCTCGGCCGGGAGTGGCCTGAGCGCCGGCCGGTCCAGATCCTTGAACCAGCTGCGACGGCTGCCGTCGGTCTTTGTCGAACGGCCGCTCGTTCAGTGCCGCCAGCAGCGGCCGGGTGGCCTCGCGGAGCTCGCCGAGGGAGAAGAACGTCTGGTTGCGCAGCGGCGCCATGATCCAGCGCTCGACGTTCTGGACCGCGGCCTCCACCTTCGTTGTCCCGTGGAGAGCCGGGCCGCGCCGACAGCACGGTGGTTCCGTAGCGGGTGGCCAGTTCCTAGTACCGGAACACCTTGTACTCGCTATACCGGCAGCCTGTTGATCTAAGTATGTTATTCCCAATGGCATCACTGATCGGCATGCACCGGAATCAGCAGCTACTTGAGCTGCCCGAGGGCAGGTGGCGGAACGGAAAGTGAGACACATCGGCGACATCGGCGACTTGCCGTGCCATCGCTCCGTTCATGGAAGAGTCGCGCATCCGCTTCAGAACGCCCGCTGACCAATGGAGAAGCGGTAGGGCGCTTCTCCTAAGGTACGCCCCCAACAATGATCGCACCGTCCAGGCTACCGCAATCCGGGACATCTCGCTCGTCAGGATCGCGCCGCTACCACCTCATAAACCACCACATTCTGCACGTCCATTTCGTCCCTGAGCACCCCCAACACCAGCCCTCCGGTCACATCGAGGATTCGGAACCTGGGCGGAGTCTCAACCTGTCCCAGCCACTCCCCATCCGCGGAAATGACCGTGTACGGCGACCCCTCTTCCGGGTAGGCCGGCCGGTAGGAGGGCAACCATACGTTTCCGTCGGCGTCGGCGAAGGGGGTACCGAAGAGCGGTATCGGCTGTCCGATCATGGCACGATACCGGGCCATATCTCCCTGAATGATCTCCTCGAGTCGGGCCTCGGATACTTCGAAGTTCATCCGGCTGATCATTCGGGTGTAGGCCTCGCCGTGCTCCAGGAGTTCCCCGGTCAGCAGGTTGGGCCCGGGCTGCCAGCGCACGATCTGCTCTACCGTCCCGTCCGTCCGCCGCCAGGTGATCTCGGGCCTGTCGGTCCTGGTGTAGACGAACCGCCCCGCGGCGGTCGTGACCTCGCCACTCGGCCGGATGATCGGCCTCGGCTGTCCCGACCGCTGTCGCGGGACGTGGTCGTACGACGCGACCGTGTCGAGCGCGCCGGTCTCGGTATCGAACAGGGTGATGTGCCCGGCGAGCCACTCCTCCTCTATATCGACCCAGGAACGGTAGGCGTATCGGTTCCAGAGCAGCAGCTCACCGGATGAACCGATCCCCGCCACACCGAACTGGTGTCCCCGAGGGAGGCTCACGATGCGCGCGACCGAACCGCCCACAAAGAGAGTGAGGCGAGACAGGCGATCATCGGGCACAAGGACGCTGTCCTGGCCCAGGACGAACAACGAGTAAGCGGAAATGACTTCGCCCGGTCCTTCCCCACGGCTGGCGAGGACCTCGTACGTCGTCCCGTCCGGACTCAAGACGACCACCTCGCCAGACCAATCGGCAACGACCGCGCGTCCATCGGGGAAGAGCCGGCCGGCGTCGGCGAACTGGAAGATGTAGTCGCCTGGGCCGCCGCCGTGGCGGTAGATCGGCCCTCCCGCGATGGCGAAGGGCGGCTCGACCTCGGGCACGCCCGTATACTGCACGATCCGGGCGCCGGCGCTGTCCGAGATCTGGACCGGGATGTCACGTGTGCCGGCGCTGTCTCCTTCGCAGGCGCCGAGGGCTGCCGACAGCATCAGAGCGCACTCGTGTCTGCGTCGCATTTCAATTCACCCGCTACCTAGTGCCTGTTTGGACAAGCGACAGCAAGTCCCCCGGTACTCTACTCAAGTGATCACCGTCACCTGTGTCAAGGCCGCGCGGGCCGAAGAGATATCACCCCCCGCCATCGCCTCAATGAGGTCGGCCACCCATTCCGGCACCCCGAGGTCCAGCAAGAAACCGATGAAGGTCGCGTGGCAGTTAGGGTTGAGATGGGACAGAGCGGCCGTGGGCACCAAGGTGTTCAACAGCACGCGCGAGGCGGCGTAGTAGTCGTCGTCAAAATCCCAGACGCCGCTCGTGATACGCTGCTTCCGGAAGAAACCGGGAGTAGTCCAGGTACTGAGCACCGGCATCAAGTGTTCGTCTTTTCCCACACGGATCGCTGCCTCGAAATCGATGAGCCGAATGTCCCAACTATCGGCATCAACCATCACGTTGTTGCTGGACAGATCCGATATGATCACCCCACGGGCGTGGATTGCCTCGATGGCATCGAGAAGCGACTCGGAGAGTCGATGGAACTTCGGTTGGATGTCGTTGAATGACATGCCGTTCCGCGCGTGGGGAAGCCACAAATTTTCAGGCTGACCGGCGGCAGTCCTCAGCATTACGCCTTGGATCTTCTCTGCCGCCATGAATAAGTGCTCCCACTCCCTGAAAAGCTTGATCGGGCGCACGGTGCAGTCCAATCCCTCTAGGTGTCGCAATACGTCGAACTCGTGCTCAAGGAGCAAATGGGAATCTATGGTGGCCGTTCCCCGCGTCGTCCGGTGCACGTGCGGTCGAGCCTCCTTGATAACGACCGTGCTCCCGGATTCCAGATCGATGGCTTCGTACACGCCCCCCCTGTTGTTGGCGGAGATCATCGCCGTGACCTCGAACGAGCCGCCGATCACCGCTCCGTCGTCTTCTTCGCCGGACTCCTCGAAGGGATCTTCAACCCACGGCGGAAGCGAAAAAAATGCTTGGCGCTGGTCCCGCATCTCGCTCCCGTCCGGCCCCGTCAACACGGTGACCTCGAATCCGTCGGGCGTGAGTCGGCTTCGGGGCCTCATCCCTCCGTAGCGATAATACAGGACTTTGCTGTCTTTGTACCGTCGATCAGAGAGGATATACTGGCCTACAAAGTCCTTCCCTGCAGTCTCTTTGTACAGAGTCTCGAGCAGATTCAGGAATGCCTCATGGTTCGGTGGATAGATTGTTATGAACTTGCCTCCGCCACCCCGATCACGGTTTTTGCCGTTTTGGAATTCGAGAAGCTCAGGGCCGGCGGTGCATTTGAACGAAATGTCGCGTGCGACACATACTCTCGTCACGAGCCCTAAGAGCTCCTTTGCGCAATCAGGAATGCTAGAGACGTGGATCTTGAATCCCTGCTCAGGCACTTGGTGGACGAAGCGGTCGACCTGCAACCAGATATCGTGACGGCGGACATGCCACCCCGATTCCGGCAGGTATGATAGCACCTCATCCCGGAAATCACTCCGGACCGGCGCGAGAGCCGGCGCCTCGTACCATTGCTTGCTCGCTAACTGGTGCGCGTTTCTACTCACGACGCTGGGATGTGAAGGGTCACGAGGTGACGATCGCCGATGGTGGACACTCGACGTCGCCCACAAGATCGACGAATGGATTAGCGGTCGGCTGGAGCAGCCGTTGAAAGAAAAGCCCCACTCCAGCAGTACCAGCAACGATATCGTTGCTGATCCGAGACAACCAGCGATCCGGATACGCGAACCCTTCGGGCCGGGGAATCCGATACAGCAGCAACGTTCGAGCGATGTCGGCGCACCGATCGAGATACTCCTCTTTCCCCGTAGCGATGAAACAGTCGAGCATGTATTCGCCTATGCCGGTGAGTCCGCTTTCGAGGCCCGGCTGAATGGTCCAAATCGATGCAGTTGCCTCAGCGATCGTCTCTGCAATCTCGAGATAGCGACGGTCGCCCAGTCCTAAAGACATTCGTAGCGCAACCCCCCCAATTCCCACAGCACCGCTTCCCCAATACGGAAGCACGACATTGCCCCCGGCGTACGCCGGCCATGTCCATCCGTGAGAGCCATCCCGCCGATGCGCAAAATCGAACTCGAAGGCCTTGATCGCCGACTCGACGAAGCGATCCTCCCCTGCCGTGTGACCGGCGAGCATGAGAAACAGTCCAACCCCGCTGGCGCCGAATCCATAGCCAAGAGGAGCCTCCTCGCCAGACATCGGAGCCCAGGTCAGGCCAAGTTCCTCACGGATGGCCGTCTTCACCAGCCACTGGGCAGCGGAAACGGCCCCTTCCAGATACTCTTGCCGCTGGGTCTTTTCGAAGAAGTACAGGCTCGTCATTCCCCAGCCAGCGTCACCGTGGAACATGGACGCTTCCGAGTGACGTAGCGGAGAGGAGTAGCTCAACGATATTGCCTCCTCCGCCTTTCTCGTCATGCCCAGTTCGGACAAGCAGTATCCGATTCCCGCCAAACCTAGCCAATAACCAGGAGCATATCTGTCCGTACTCAAGTGTTGTCGCTCAATCCACTTGACCGTAGGGGCCGCTAATCCTCTCCCCACACGATATAGGAACAGCGCAGGTCCAACGGCTCCGTGGGCCAAGCTCATGGGGTTTGTACCGAACACTTCAACACCCGCTGGCCATAGGCGATCCGTTCGCTCCGGCGTTGCCGTGGCTTCAACGTAGTCCGCCATGCCGTCCAGTGTCTGGCGGATGTCCTCTTTCAACTCGCTTGGGATCATTGCATTCCGTAAAAAAGGCGTTCGTACCCAACAAGGCAGCCGCAGCCTGCCGCCAGGTGACGTTAGACGGGCTTGGATACCGGCGTGAGCCACCTGCACCGCGGGGTGAAACCGAAGAACCGACCGCCGCGGTGCAGGGTGAACTCACGCAACCGGGGCAACTAGTTGTCGCCGGTATCGTTGCAGTGGATGCTGATCTCGGACGGCTCCATTTCGCCGCAGTAATAGCTGTACTTACTGTCGACCAAGGCCGTCGGGTCGTCCTGCGCGACGCTCAGACGCTGCAAGCCGAGGATCCTGCTCATGGTGTACTCCTTACCGCAGGGGTTCACTTAGTCAAGCTCCACAGCGGAACTCAACTCCAGGCGATCCGGCTCCAACTGGAAACCTAGTCTGAATCACCTGACGCAATGCTAACCTCCAGGGACCTGCTCCGCAAGTTGTTGGCAGGTTGTGTGTTAGGAGCATATCCATTGTCCGGTCACGCGAGCAAATAGCGTGGCCGGTCCTGGGGGATCCAAGGCTACGCACTTGGAATCCACAGGCGGATACTGGCGCTCGATCTGGGCTATGCTGAAGCACGACTTCCGACCTCTACCTGGTGAGCGCCCGACACGTTAAGCAGGTCCTCGGCCGCAAGACGGGCGTAGGGACTGCGAGTGGCTCGCGCAGCTTCTGGAGTGCGAGCTGCTCGAGAGCAAGTTGGAGCTCGCTAGCGATACCCAGCCGCTTGAAGGGCGAACAGTTCGGCGTACTGACCTTCGGCATCCATGAGCACTTCGTGGCTGCCTTGTTCGAATACCGATCCATCTCTGAGGACGATGATGCGGTCGGCCATTCTCACGGTCGAGAACCGGTGACTGATCAGAACGCCGA
This sequence comes from Longimicrobiales bacterium, assembly GCA_965116905.1. Classification (GTDB taxonomy): domain Bacteria; phylum Gemmatimonadota; class Gemmatimonadetes; order Longimicrobiales; family Gaopeijiaceae; genus Bin94. The sequence goes on from OZ220732.1 coordinate 725,625, forward strand.
TTCTGCTCGAAACGAGATCCGAGAACCGTTGGAAGACCTCGTACTCCGCTCGGGCGTCCAGGGCAGCGGTTGGCTCGTCGAGAATCACTATCTGCGCGTCGCGCATGTATGCGCGGGCGAGAGCGATCTTCTGCCACTCGCCACCCGAGAGTTCAGCACCCGACTGGAAACGACGGCCTAGCAGTTGCTCATACCCATTCTCCAGTCCACTGATGACGCGGGCGGCCAAGCTCTTCTCGGCTGCGGCCACTACCCGGGCCATGTCGTTGTCGGCCGCAACGCACCCCACTGCAATGTTCTCGCGTGCTTTCAAGTCGTAGCAGAAGAAGTCCTGGAGGATGACTCCGAATGCTCCCCTCAAGGACTCCAGATCGTACAGCTTGAGATCCCTTCCGTCTAACAGGATCCGGCCCTCCGTCGGATCATAAAGACGAGTCATGAGCTTCACCAATGTCGTCTTTCCTGCCCCATTCTCTCCGACTAGTGCAACGCATTCCCCCGGAGAGATTTCGAGCGATACATCACGGAGGGCCCATCGCTCGGACCCAGCGTATCGGAACCCGACGTTCTCGAACACCAGACCACGTCGAATGGGATTGGATACGATTATTGCGTTCACCGGAGAGACAATCGTTGAACGAACCTCGAAAAACTCAAAGAGATCTTTGACAAACAGCCCCTGCTCGTAACCTTGCGCGACCCCCATCAAGATCCCGGTGATCAAAGTGCGACTACGCTGGAAAGCCCCGGTCAGGAATGCGAGCGTCCCAATGGTAATGATGCCCATCGCGGCTTCGTAGACGATCGTGGCCACGGCGCCGTAGTAAGCCAACGTGGATACCGACGCCAACAGAATGCCGGTAACAGTACGACTCGTGGCAACTCGACGGTGTTCGGCAATGTAGTCGTTTGCCAATGTCGAATACCTGTCGGCCAAATGTTCGGATAGACCGAAGAGCTTAATCTCCTTTGCTGGCAGGATATCGGTTGCGAGCCATCTGTAGTATGCCAACTCTCGGCGCTCTCGCGTCCACTGAAACATGAATGAGTAGGTGATTCCAGCGTACTTGGCCTCACCGAGCACCGCTGGTAGCGTCGCCAACAAGAGAATAAGGAGCAGCCAAGGCTGGAAGGCGATGATTGCGGCAAGGAGAGACATCACCGTTACCGACTGCTGGCCGATCGTTAGAACCTGGGACAGTAGAGTGACGCGTCGGGACGTATGCACCCTCGCTCGCAAGAGCTTGTCGAAGAAGCTCGGATCTTCCAGCCTCTCTAGGTCAAGCACTCCGGCGTGACGCATCAAACGCACGGACAACTCGTTCGTGAAAAGTTCGCCTAGAAGATTCTCAAGCAGGCTTCCGATGCGTTGCAACACGTCCGACAGAAGGGCGATCGCCAACTCGAGTAGCACGAGCTTGATCAACAGTCCCCAGTTCAGAGGTGGCGACTGGACGCTGACGACGACGGCGTCGATGATGAGCTTGCCTACCCACAGCATCGCGATTGGCATGAGCCCGACTAGTACGCGAACGGTCACGATTCCCAATGCGTAAGTGGGCTTAGTCGACCAGACCAGCTTTACGAAGCGGGCGATGCTGCGAAGGGCCGCGAGCCGCTCCTTGATCGGCGGTATCGGCCGACCGTCACGGGTCCTAGGCCGATAAAAGGCGCCCGGCGTCACGGCAAGTGCTCGGGTGCCGTGGTGGCGCACGTGAACGCGCCGCGTTCCAGCATCGCCCAGCTCTTCAACGGCCTCTCCGTCTCAACCCTTGGGGTGCACTTCCTGGCCAACTTGCCTACTCAAACGTTAGGGGAGCTGGCTGGAATACTGGCATTCCCCGACATTCGGCCTGAACGGATATGCTCGGGGGAATCGGCCAGGTCTACGACGAGACAACGAAGGAACGATCCGTGCAGAACCCAAAAGCGACCGCAACACCGGAACACGCGCAACCCCTTGGCTTGCTACACTGCTTGTCTCGAGAAATGCAACTATCGCCGCACGGCTTCCCCGTTCGGCAGACCCGGCAACATGACGTTGTTGGCTCCGTCGTCGTACAGGACGCGGAACCGAAGACCAACAGCATTGCGAGGGCCACAATGACGGGTGCCTTCATCAGTCTGGAGCCTCCTGCCGTACGTGAGCGCAATCCGGACATCCGAAGTGTCGGCCGCCGGCCAGTCGCGCCTGCCTGATATAGACCAGAACCCCCGATTCGCCGGGGCCGCTTCCCCCTATGGACATCACGTACTTCAACTAGAGGGCACGGTGTGCCGCTTTGGATTCGAGACGGCATGGACATCCTCGTCCCGCACGCTCAACCTCGCGATGCGCCAAGGGGGGAAGTCCTTGTTGATCAGCAAGTAGAGAAACCGTCCTCCCCCCAGAACCACAGAGTTTTCGGGCAGCGGCACGTCCTGATACAGCCCGGTACCAGTGTGGCGGTCATAAAGGTCAATCAGCACATGAGACCACCGGAATGCCGTTCCTTGTGTCGCGTCATAGGTGGCCCTCGTAAACATGAGGTGGCGTTCAACCACATCGATTCGGTGAATGAATTCGAAACTGGCCAGGAAGTCACCAAACGAGGCGCCGTAGGCCTCGGAGCCCGCGAGAGCGCCTCCCTCCAACACCGGGATCGGCCGAAACGACTCTGAAGGCTCACCAATCACGCCCACGGTATCTCCGTCAACGTTGAGGATCGTCGCAGGAAAACGGGCACCCGACATCGCGTAGATGGAGTCACCGCCGACCGCAATCGGCGTTCCCACCATCGAACTCCAGTATGGCCTCTCATGTGTGAGGAACGGGTAGTTGAAGCCGCTCCAAGCCAGCTCCGCGCCGATGAGCCGATGAAGGATGGGCGGGCGGCCGCGCGAATCAAACCATGTTTCGTGATCAGCAGCCCGCGTCATACGTACTATCAGGTCCGGGCCCATCGCGATCACGCTCGTGGCCGGTCCAGGTATTGGCAACAGTGTGTCCGACTGCAGGTCACTGGTCAGGTAAGTCAGGTTCGACTGCAGAGAGTTCGGTACCACGATTGCGCCGGAAGCCGTTTCGGCAACACTGTTGATCCAGCGGAATTCGAAAGGACCGTCGCCGAATCTGCCAAACGATGCGACCAATCGACCGTTCTCGGCGTAGCGCCGAATCCTTGGCAGGAGATTGTCGCCAACAACGAAGCCTCCGTCCCGAAGCTCCGCAAAGGCGCCGATTTCGGCGATGGAATCGCCTGGGTCTTCTTGTAGTTCGATAACGTCCTCGACTTCGAACACCTGCTCGAAGGTCGCCGAGACCGGCTCCAAGTCGTCCGTGGACTCCGCTGCCTGCCCGCAAGCCACGAGCAGCGACGCAATTGGGATCGCAGATAGGCAGCACTGGCGTGCCGGCCCACGACGGTCGTTCAAGACCGACATCAAGCTCGAGTGTTATCGAAGGTCAGTTAACGATGATCTCATCTAGGCAGCAGATGTAGTTGTAGGTATCGCAACTATCTCCAACACAACGATAGCGCTGGTTGGGATCACCATAAGCCCCATCCACACAATACTCATCTTCAGCAGGGCAATACCCGTCGCTAGCTCTCACTGGCACAGGCTCTACCGTCGCGTAGGCGATCATCAGCGCTACTGCCAGCGCTGTTGCGCACGCCGCACGCATCCACTTACTGATGGCGTTCATTCTGGTCTTCTCCTTGGTTATGATTGACTGCGGATTGCTTCGCTAGGGAATATGCCCAAGAGGCTCCCAACCTGAGCCTCGAAGCTCCAAGCGCAACTCAGGGCATTCTGCCTGGAGTCGGCCATGACGACCGTGCCTGTGTGATCGACAAGGATCTTTGTGTTTCCGAGTAGCGGCCCAAAGTCAGCCAGCGCTTGTTCCCGAGACAGCGACTTTATTCTCGTCCCTCGAAGCCCTTGCCGTGCAGTCCTCGGTATCTCGTGTTCTGCCAGGCCGACTACCAGCAGATGACGCGTCAGAGAGTCACCTCTTGACAGCCCATTCCATAGGCCGAACCTGCCGGTCAAACAGGTCGCGCAGCGCTCAATGTCCACGATCCAGAGTAGACTATAACCCGAGTCCGAAGAACTGCCGGTGGCAGGGTGCAATAAGGACGGGAGTCGCAGTTCCGCACCGACCAGCCGGTCCTGGACGACCAGCCTTTCTGCGGCACCCCCGGTAACCTGTATGACCGCCTGAAGATCCCGGTTCACTGACGCCGTTTTCCACACCCAAAGTAGGGCGCCGACAACCAAACCGACGGTGACAAGCTCCCAGACTTGCCGACCCTGAAGATTCCACATTGTTGGCACGCTCCCCGAAGCCAAAGCCTCCCTCGTCTCCAAGATTCCTCCCAGAAACACGTTCCTCCCAAGAGGCGTTCAAGGGCTGATCCTCCGAACGGTAGGATACAGAATACTGCTGTCAAGTAGGGTCACCATACGCACGTGAAATGGCTGGTGCACTAGCACGTATATGGCCGCCTATGTCGGCGTGCCAGTCACCCCAATGTCACCCCCCCACCACCACCCGGCTCACCACCAGCGTCGCCACATCGAACTCATCGCTCTCCAGATGCGCCACGAGCCCATCGGGTCCGAACGCGATCGGCATCGCCGGCTCCCCGGCCGACAGCGTCCCCACGTATTCCCGGTCCGCGTTGTACACGTCGATCGGCCCCTCGTCGTCCCACGGATTCTCACTGCGGCGCTGGATCCACAGCCCGCCGTCCCAGGTCGCCCTGATCCCCTGAACCACGGGGACTTCGTGGTAGAATTCGCGATCCCGAATTCTTCGGCGGCTCTGCTCGGGGTCCCTACCGATCGGCAGGCTCGTAGAGGGAGGAGTCGCCAACCACTCCTCAAGACGCTGAAGGTGGAAGGCGATCGTTCCCCGCCGGATCCGTTCCGACACCGCCTCCGGCAAGAGCGGCCGGCTCAGCACCTCGGTCACCGATCCATCGGGCGAGGTGAGCTTGATGACGTACGCCGAGGAGTCGGAATAGGCGATGGTGCCGTCGGGCAACACGTCCCAGTGAAACCCCGGCTCAAAGTACCGGTCCTCTACGGCCGCGACGATCGCCGGCCAGTCCTCCAGGCTCGTGGATGTTGGCGGCTCGGGACGCGGAGCCCGCCAACCCTGCAAAACCGGCTCCCTTGCGGTCACATCGCCGGAGAGGTCCAGCGCCTCGAGCGCGCGGTCATCGACGCCATCCGTTTCCTCGTCCGGGTACTCCATGAGCCGGTTCATGAAGTTCATCATCTCGACCAACACGCCCTCGACGCCGCGAGCGATAATCCTGTCGCCCAGCGGATCGGCCCGAATCTCCTCGTGACGAAGCGCGGTGGACAGCGTTCTTGGCTCGCTGGCCGACCTGACGAACCGCTCGAGTTCGCCGTCCGGGCTGAACACCTGGACCGCCGAATGCTCCGTGTCGGGCACCGCAAAGCGGCCGTCGCGCCACACCGCGAGCGCCCGTATTTCCTGAAACTCGCCCGGGCCCTCGCCCTCGCGGCCCACGACACGCACAAGCCGGCCATCGGGTCCGACGACGACGACCCGCTTGTTGAAGGCGTCCAGCACGAGCAGGTTGCCGGCTCCGTCGAAGCTCGCCTGCAAGGCAGGGACCGGCCCGAAGAGGGCCCACTCCGGCGCGTTCACGCCGCCCGCTCGATACACCTCGGTCACGTCCACGGTCAGCGGACGGTCCTGCGCGGCGGACGCGGTGGGGAGGATGGGGGCAAGGGAGAGGGTCAGGGCAATGGCCAGGGTCTGGGCCAGAGCCAGGGTCTGGGTCGAGCAAACGGCCGGGGCCTGCGCCAAGCCAATATGCACGGGAGGCGACAGGCGGTGTTTCACCAGGTTGGCTGTCCTTTATGTGCGTGGCTGGAGCAGCTGGAGTTGGGGACTCGGGAATCTATCGTATCGGCTTGACTGGTTCGTGCCGAAATAATATGATGAATCGCATTTGAGATACAGGAGGTTCGCGTGAAGACGCAGAGTTCGATGGTGCATGTCCGGATGGACACCGAGATGAAACGGAAGGCGACGGCAGCGCTCGCGGCGATGGGCCTGACGGCTTCACAGGCCGTGCGGCTCCTGTTCCATCGCATTGCCGTCGATCAGGCTTTCCCGCTCGAACTGAAGGTTCCAAACGCGGAAACACGGGCGGCCATGGCCGAAGTTGACGAGATGATCAACACGCGCGCGGCGCGATTCGCAAGCGCGGACGAGATGTTTGCGGAGCTTGAAGACGCCTCCGACCGGTAAGCGGGCCAAACCGCCACGCCGGGTTGACTACTCCCGACGGTTCCTAAAGGACTGGAAGCGCCTCTCGCGTTCGGGTCGATACGACATGCACCGGCTGAAGGCGGTCATGCTCCTCCTCATCGCCAACGACACCCCGCTCGGTCCTGAATGGAGGGATCACGCGCTCAAAGGCTCATGGGCTCCCTACCGCGAATGCCACGTCGGCGGTGACTTTCTGCTCATCTATCGCATCGACGACACAGACGGGCCGAGCGGTTCCGTCTACTTTGCCCGGGCCGGTACGCATGCCCAGTTGTTCGAATGACGACCGCTGACACTTCGGTCAGAACCGACAGCCTCGGCGGCATCGCGAGTCGCTGCCAGGAATCTGTACTCGCCGGGACCGCCGCGCGCACCATGGCCCGATTTGGAGCACATGGTCTGGCGTCCGCGACCAGGTCATTCGTCCCTTGCCACGTTCAGCTCGTGGACCGTCTCGCCAGCTCGCGTAAGCCTTAGCCCCTGAAACGGATCCGGCAGGCTTGACACACCGTGTCCGGCGGCCGCGTTCCCCAGAAAGATCTGGCCGTTCCCATCGCGCACATAGACGCCGACCCGGCCATCCTGGTCGTCCAGGGTCAACACGAGACCCTCGGTGCCGCGATCCGAATCGAGGCCAAAGTTGACACGATAGTGGCCGTCGAGCTCAAGCAGGCCGTACCCCGTGCGCTCGAACCCCTCGGGATCATTGATCACTACGCCCGTGCTCGGCCCGAGGCGCCTGCCGATGTTCGGATCGGGCTTCGGGTCGCCGATGGCAATCCGGTCAAAGCCGTCCTCGCTGAGAATCAGGATCCCGTTGGTCGAGTGCTGATAGTCCCGGTACCAACCCATATACCGTTCCAGGTCCGGAAACCGAGGTCCCCAGAGATTCCGCACGCGGGCTGTGTCGGTGCGAACGCGGTTGTCGGCTTCGGGAATGGGCGCACCGATGAGGATCCGTTCGCGTCCCGCATCGTCCTCGACAATCAGCCCGCGCACTCGCAGGACACCATCGGTCCCCGTCCCGCTCCTGACGAACAGGACGGCCAGTGCAACGGTCATCAGGATGGCGTATGCCTGGAGCCAACGGACTGCTCGTGTCAGTCGTTCGGTCTTCGTACTCACTGGTTTTCTCCGCGGAAGCTGGGTAGTTGTGCAATCGGCGATCATCCTGCTATTGGACACCCCGATCGTTGGACCAGGTTGTCCGGTAGACGGACCGCGGGCTGATTGTGGGAACGCGGTCGAGCTTTCGAACGATCTCTACCCCCGCCCCTACCCCGCCGGCCCCACAGGATAGTCCTCGCGTCTGCCCGTATCGCCCGGCTGGATGACGAAGTCCCGCCGGTCCCGGTAGAGACGTGCGCGGTTCAGCACGTGGTCTTCGGCGTCGACAGTCGCAGATCGCTTCAAGTCATCAACTGCACATTGACAACTGTATACCATCATGCCCATTATTGTCAACCATCAGTCCCTCAAGACGCGGACAACGGCATGTTTGGACAGCGACTTCGGCTCGCCCGCAGGCGCGCGGGCCTTTCTCTGCGGTCGCTTGCAGAGCGGATGGATCCGGGGGTTTCCGCGCAGGCGATCAGCAAGTACGAGGCGGGCAAGATGATGCCGTCTTCGGCTGTCCTGGTCGCCCTCGGCGAGGCGCTCGACGTCTCGCTGGACTTCCTCATGAGCGACCGGATCGACGTCCTCGACGGTCTCGAATTCCGCAAGGACCCGGGCACCTCCAGCCGCGACCGGGCGCGCGCCGAAGCCGTGTTGATCGACAAGCTCGAGCGGTATCTGACCATTGAGGACATTCTCGGGATTCCGGCGGCCGGCGACCGGTTCGAACACTGCCGCTGCGACTGCATCGCCACTGAAGCCGAGATCGACGAGCGCGCCGACCGGCTTCGCGAGGACTGGGACCTCGGCATGGATCCCGTGCCCAGCCTGTGCGCCCTCCTGGAGGACAAGGGGATCAAGGTCGTCGAAGCCGACCTGCCGGAGCGGATCAGCGGTCTGGCGTGCCGCGGCATGCGACGGGGCAGGGTCGTCGCCGATGCAGTCGTGGTATCGACGCGGACGAATGTGGAACGCAAGCGCTTCACGCTGGCGCATGAACTCGCGCACAAGATCATCCGGTCCACCGGGAACCCCGCGATCAGGCTGGAAGCGGCCATGAACCGGTTCGCGGGCGCGTTCCTTGTCCCCGGCCGGGATCTGCTGGAGAAGATCGGCGGAAGGCGCCGGCGGGTTACGTACTACGAGATCGCGCGGCTCAAGCATGCGTACGGAGTGTCGGCGGCGGCCATGCTGGTGCGGCTGGGCCAAGTCGGTGTGCTGCGTCCGTCTGCGGTTCGGCGGGCGTTTGCGACGTTTGCGCGGTCGTGGCTGACGTCCGAGCCGGAGCCGATCCGCGACGACCAGGGGTTCGGGGCGTTCGAGAAGCCGCAGCGGTTCAGGAGGCTGGTGTGGCAGGCGGTGGGGGAAGAGCTGATATCACCGGTTCGCGGGGCCGCGCTGCTCGGGGAGTCGCTTGAGGTGGTGGAGTGGCAGGTTAGCGGACCCGTGGGGTGAGGGGAGAAGGGCGCTACCGGCGTGGGGTGTCCTTGTCCTGGACAGCAGGGATCCCCATATCAACGGGGAGAGGATCGCACGGGAGTTTCGGGACCTATGGACAAGATCACTGAGGCACATGGTGGCGGAGCTGTGACAGGCCGCTGGACGGACATCGACCCCACCAAGTACGACGACGCCCACGAGGTTCAGGGGCTCGAACTGGACACGGGCTATTTCATCTCGCCGTACGACGTGCCTGATGGCGTACGCCTGCACTTCACGGCCCAAAGGGGCTACCTGATCGAACTCCGCTATCTTACCGACCAAGAGAAGATCGACTTCACCGAAACTGAGCTTCCCGAGATTCACTTCGGCCTGGGCCGCCACTCAAACCGGCTGGTGTCGCTGGAGGTCGCCGCCACAAAGGGGTTTCCTGAGTGGGAAAAGGTCGAGTCATTGCTCTCAACGCTGACCAGTCAGCGGAACCACACCAACCATTTCGTGGCGCGATCCGTGTTGCGCGACTTTTGGTCCCGCCTGGCCGAACAGGTTCGGGAGATGCAGACGGGGTGAGCCTGCCCCACTGAATTACAGGAGTTCGCGGTTCAGTCTGGCACCGGCATCCGGTAGCCAACGTGACGCTCGTTCAGGATGTAGGCTGCGCTCGCCGCGTCCTCGCCCAGCTTGCGGCGGAGCCTCTTGACGACGGCGTGGACGAGCTTCGGGCTGGCGCGGTTCGGATAGCGCCCCCAGGCCTGGCGGAGCAGTGAGCGGTACGTGAGCACCCGTCCGGCGTTGGCCGACAGTAGGCGCAGCACCTCGTATTCCGTGACCGTGAGTTCTACCGGACGCTCGGCCAGCGTCACCTGGCGTCGCTCGTAGTCGATGGCGAGCTCTCCCAGCACAAACGGTTCCGGCTCCGAGTGCTTTCTCAGTGCCGCCCGGACCCTCGCTGTCAGTTCCGTCAACGAGAACGGCTTGACGACGTAGTCGGCTGCGCCGGCCCCGAGTGCCCTCGCGATCGTCTCGGCCCTTCCGTACGCCGAGATGAAGATGACCGGACGGTCGGCCAGCTCGGGAACCTCTTCCATCAGCTTGATGCCGTCGGTCCCCGGCAACATCAGGTCGAGCAGGACCAGGTGCGGTTGCTCTGCGCGGATGACGCGGGACAGCTCCCGGTGGTCGCCCGTGACCAGCACGTGGTAGCCCGCCGTCCTTAGCGCATCGCGGACGAAAAGCAGCGTTTGTGGATCGTCGTCCACCACCAGGATGCGCTCGCGCTCCCGTGCCCGCGCCGGAAGTCGCCGGTCCTGCCGGTCCTGTCCTGCTTGACCCTGTTTGGAGCGCGCCGTTTCAGCGTCGACACGGGCTTCTTCGGCCACCGGGACCGTGAACGTGAACTGCGCGCCCCGACCCTCGCCAGCGCTCGTGGCCCGGATGCGCCCGCCGTGCGCCTCGACCAGTCCCTTGCAGATGAGCAGGCCCAGTCCGTGCCCAAGGCCGCCCTCCGCGTCATCCATGATTGCCTGCTTCCGGAACAGGTGCGGGATACGGTCGGGTGGAATGCCCCGGCCCCGGTCGGAAACCGAGATCGCGACATGCGTTCCGTCGCGCCACGCGGCTACGTGAATGGGCGACGACTCCGGAGAGTGCCTTGCGGCGTTGATGAGGAGGTTGTTCAGAACCTGGGAAATGCGTTGCCGGTCGACCATCACGAGGGGCAGGTCCAGCGGAACGTCGATGACGATCGTGTGGCGGCCGGCGGCGGTCTGGAACGTGGTCCTCGCCGCGTCCACCAGCGCCCCGACGTCCGAGGTCTCGGGCACGACCGACAGCGTATCCGTGGCGATGCGTCCGGCATCGAGCAGGTCGCTGACGAGGCTGCTCATCTGATCGGCCTGTGAATTGATGATTCGGAAGAACTGCAGCATTTCTGCCGGGGCGAAGCCGGGCGATGCATCGAGCACGGCGCCCGCACAGCCCTTGATTGAGGTGAGCGGCGTTCGCAATTCGTGACTCACGATCGCGAGAAGCTCCGTGCGCATCCGCTCCAGTTCCTCGAATGGGGCAAGATCCTGCATCGTGACCACGACGAACTCGACTCCGCCGTTGGCTGCATGGATCGGCGTGACGTTGACCAGCGTCCTCACGCTCCGGCCATCGGGCACCGAGAGCACGATCTCCTCGTTGCGCAGCGTCTCACCGCGCCTCAGTTCGTCTGAAATCGCGGGATCTTCCGTGAGGTCGACCTTGCGCCCGTCGGCCCCACGGGACGTGACGATCTCCAGCAGGTGCTCAATAGGGCGATCCGGCATCCTCAGCCCTTCCACGATCCGCGTCGCCTTCCGGTTCCACGACACCAGACCGCCGGTCTTGGCGTCGAAGAGAACGACGCCGACCGGCGAAGTCTCGACCAAAGCCTCCAGCTTCGCCCTCGCACGAAGCTCGTCCCGGTAGGCGCGAGCGTTGGCGATCGCCGCGGCTGCTTGAGGTGCAAAAAGCACAAGCATATCTTCGTCTTGGTCAGTAAACTCCTGTCCGCCTTCCTTATCAGCAACAACGAGGGTGCCCAGGTGCACACCTTGATGACGGATCGGCGTGGCTTGTAACGTGTTGCCCGGTTGCCCGGCCCGCTTTTCATCCGGCGCGACGCCGGAAGTTGGAACGCGGTGGGGTTGGCCCGGCTCGTCGGTGGCCGTGAGGTATCCTTGCCGGGCCCCGGTCAAAGCGCGAGCGCTGTCCACGACCTCGCGCAACACGGTGTCGAGGTCCAGGCTGGCGCTGATCCGGACCAAAGCCCGGGACAGTCTCGAGTGGCGCTCCCTTAACGCCCTGTTCTGGCGAAGGAGCTCGTCCGGGTCGTTCGTCACGGGTTTCTCCTTCCCATGCCTGAGCGCAGTGTAACGTGGATGGGGGATTATCGCCAGAGAATCGCCAAGGGCGGGCCGTGTGTCGCCCACGGGTCGTAGGGCGGGCTGTATGGTAGGAGGGCAGGTGTCGGTATCCTCGTTCGATTTCCTTGAGTCGGTCTTCGCGACTCATAGAGCTGAGGCATACAGATGCTCGGATGGCAATGTGGTGCTTGTCAAAACGATAAGGGAGAGTTAGGCGTCACCCTCTAGACAAGGCAAGTGAAAGATGTCTGGCGTTATCTATTCTTTGCGACAAGTTAATACCGCCACCGGGACCGCCGGTGGCTGGGGGTTGACGAGTTGTCTTCGCAGATACCTCCGTCGTCGCTTCCAATCCGGGCTCGCAATTCTGGTGATCGTAGCCGTGGGTGCGTGCGACCACCCGCCCGCCGGATTCTCCATTGAGTCGGCGTTCGAGATCGTTGATTCGCTCAGCGCGATGCGCGACCGCGGCCCAATTCAAGGCGCGCGCGAAGCATGTGCGAATGAGACCGAGCCCGAAGCGGACATGGCCACCAGCGGCACATCGTCGGACGTCCTATTGTATGCCGCGCTTCACCTTAGACGACTGGGGTTCTCCTGCACCGTGCGCTCGGTGAGACAGGTGGGTGGCAGCGCCACGGGGATTCGGATCGATGCCGCGAGCGAATTGGTCGCTTGGCGCGACGGCCGCGCTTCGTCGGCAACTGCGGCACTGATGGCGATTTCTTACCATGCTGACCCTGGCCGAGCGCCCGATGCGTACCGACTGTGGCCGATCGTCGTCGGTCTCGAAGGCATCCGCGCGTTTGTGGAATCAGATGCAACGGACGATATCGGGGACCTCGTCGTTACGATTGGCGACATTTCGGACTGGGCTGCCGGTGTCACATCGACTTGGTTACAACCCTTCCCTTCACCGGACAATGACACGTACTCTACCCAAGTCGCTACTTCAGGCCCCGTTGGACCAGCCCTCCCGGTGATGTTGGCGAGTGCTCCAGGATGGGTGATTGGGACGAGCGCGGAACCGGTTACCGAAGCAGTCAGCCTTGGTTTCTCTGGCATGGGCGAGTTTCCGATACTCGGTGAACCGCCTCCAGCCAATCGGACTCTCCTGCGTTCTCACGGAATCGCACCTACGCCCATCCGGCCGGTTGCCTTTGCGAGCGATCATCAACCGATTGGACGCGCCGGGTCCACCTCGGTTGCGCGGAACTCAGGATCGGTTCTGCGCGGCAAGGGCGACGCGTTCGTCCGTGCGCTACGCGCGGCGGCAGCACCATCACAGCCCGCGTGGACAATGGAGGGGCATTGGTACTGGCTTTTGGGAATCTGCCTTCCATTGATACTCGTGGGCCTCGCTCTCCAAACGATTGTCATCAATACGCGGACGCGCTTGTCGAACGTCAAGAGGGCGATTGAGAAACTGGGGCTATGGCTTCATCGTAGCGACAAGGCGTTGGCAAAGCAGACAGAGCAGCGGCAAACTCTCAATGAGGCGAGGGACGGGTCCCGAGCAGTCCTGAAACGGTTGCCGGCCTGGTTGTGGCTGAAGTTGGTGGGTGGAATCGTACACCGTAGGCATCTACGGGATGATCTGCGAAGGAGAAGGGCAGATTACTTGAGCCATTTGGAGGTCCAGAACGAAGTGCTGACGAAAAGACAGGAGGGCGAGCGAGGGGACAGATCAAGACTCTTTGGCGGAGTCTGGGAGGGTGTCGCCACGGTTCTCGCTAAGGGCGGTGTCCTGCCTTTGGTGATCGGTGGGTTGACTGCCGCCGGATCGCTCGTCGCTGTGCACTGGTTGGAAATACAGGTTCAGCAACAATTGCTGCCGGACTCACTTTTCGACTTGGGAATCCTGCTTCCGTCGGTGGCCGCAGTATACGTCTTAGGGTGCCTTTTGGCACAGGTGCTGGCATCGCCCAAAGACAGACACAATCCGATCGCTGCATTTGCCTGGGGAAGCAGCCTGGTTGTGTACCTCGGTTTGAATGCAGTGGAGTTGAGCGGCTTCGACGATGCGATCAACAACCTATACGACTCCCAGACGATCGACATGATGTTTGCAAGCCTGGCCATGGTGCTGATCAGTCGTGAGATCCTCTACTCCAGACGGAAGGAGAGGCAGAGGCACCAAGTGGAAGCGGACTACACAAAGGAACTCGATGCGGTCAGCGATGCGCTCTGGTTTGCCAGTTCGGGAGAGCGGCGAGAAGCACTTCTGCGCTCGGTGACGGGAGTCGTGTACCTCGGACTTGCCGCTCACTGTGTCTGGCGCGGACTCGGCGTGGTCCTGAGCAGCGAACAGGTGCCCGTGGGCCTGGTGCCGGTTACAGCGGTCACCGCAGTCGCGTTGTTGGTTCCGCTCGCGACCCTGTTCCTGGGCAACGTGCCTCCTGCCCCAACCACGGACCAGGGCATCAACGTCAGGAGCGCAGCCCCGATACTCTTGGCCATGGTCGGTTCAACACTCGCCTGCGCCGATCCGTCGGATCACCGATTCGAAAACGATCGTCACCTTACGGCGATTCGCATCGATATGCGGGCTGCGGAGGATGCGCCAGTCATGTACCGGGTCTTCAGCGGAGATGACGGTACTCGGCAGGTCGAGCAGACGACAGTAGACCGAGCCGGTTTCGCTTTGCCCGCGGTAGGGCGCCGCGATACGGTTGTGATGGAAGACACCAGGCGCAGGCAAGTGCGGTTGGTCATCGAAGACAGCAGTGCTGCCGACATGATGGCAATCTGGCGGGGGAACGACAGCATCGCGGTTCTGCGGGCCGATGGCATCGAGCCTCGTCGAGGCTCCGACCCACGGGTCGTCGAGCGCTGGTTTGACACGGAGGACGACCGTTCGATGACCCTTCTGGTCGAACTCCCCAGATGTTGGTCCGCTGATCTTGTGGTGGTTCGGCGATTCAGCGGCAGGGCGGCAATGGAATTGGCGGGGCACGTTGTCGAACCCGATACAATTGTCGGGGATCGTCTTGATATGGAAGTGCTCACGACCGTGACGCAACAGCATTCGATGCCAAGGTGCTGTACAACGTCGAGCTGAGCAACTGCACGCCAAACGAGCTGAACGCGCAACTTGCGTTGCTCGCGCGTGGCTTCGGCTTGGTCGCTTTCTGGGCACGGTCTTCTTGGCCCCAACACCTTTTCACAGGGAATACGTTCGTCAGAGCGCTTCACAGCTCCGTTGACCACAGCGCTGAATGACCGGAGCCGGGTTGCCAGGAATAGTGCCACCATGTCCCGATACCGGGTGCCGGTGGAAAGCCAGCCACCCACCTAGCCACAGTCCGAAATGCCCGATCCACGCCTGGCACCAGTTTGCGCGATGACTTCCGGACATGGCAATCAGGTGCCAGACGCGATCCGCTCGATACCTGTTCTTCCTGGGCAAAACGCCTTGCCGATACAGGCAATCGTGCACCACACCGGCAACGTCTACTTTCGACCAATGGACCAAGGGTCGAGCAAGCCACGGAATTGAACTGTAGTCTCTCCTGAAGCAATCATGCTCGGCTGGACAACAGGGCGCCTGGTTTGGCCGGTTGGCTACTTACCGTCGTACGCGGTTTACGTCGTCAAAGCGTCCCGCTGTTCAGCCAGCCCCCCAAGGATCCAGCGGCGGCACCGCCCTCCGCAGGCGCAGCTTCGTCCACATCGCCGAATGGTCACTCCAGCCCGGGCGGCGCCACTGGTGATGGTATCCGCTGCCGACCACCTCGAAGTGTCGCGACACGAAGGTGTGATCGAAGCAACGCGGCCCATCACCCTTGCTCACACGGTGCGTCACGGGAGCCTCCACCTCAAACCCGTGGCGGTCACGGAATGCATCGCGCAAGCCGTGGCGTGACGTGTCCGCGAGCACCGACCTGACGCCCGCAGACCAGTCGGCACGAGGCCGGCCACGGAGCCTTCCACGCGGCGGTCCCATCGCGCCATCGGCAGTAACCTCGGTTTCCGCGAATGTCAGGAACTGGCCCGACCTCAGAAACCGCCTCGGTTCATTGAAGTCGCCGGTGAGAAGGCGCGCGGAATCGCCCGCGCTACGGAGGGCCAGCGCCAGCGTCTCGAAGGTCTCGATCTTCTGCCACTTATGCCCGCTCCCGTGCGGGATGTGGGCGGTGAAGACATCGACATCCCCGTCAGGCGCCTTCACTGTGACTCGGCCGAGCACCTCCGGAAACGGAGCCGAACAACGCCAGGCGTCGCCTCCCGGAGGGTCGGTCACGGGCCAGCGGCTCGCGATCACGCAATGGTACTTCTTCTCAACCTTGCGGTCGCGGCAGGGCGATGGTTCGTGACTGTGCCAGACGTGTGCAAGCCCACGAGCTTGGAGCGCCTTGGCGATGTCGCACTTCCTGTCCGAACGGACCTCCTGCAGCGTGACGATGTCCGGCTCGGTCGACGCAATCGCGGTTGCGACGGTCTCGATTCGCTTTGACGAGCCGAGCTGGTCAACGTTCCAGGAAAGCAGATACACCGTTGGAGCCTTAGTTGAGCGTGGGCTGCCTCTGCATTATGGGTCCCGAGCCGGGCCTCGCGCAACGGCTGCTCGTCGACGGCGAGTAGGGCTCGAGCCGGCCGACTACGGCGGGCCCCTCTACGGCGGGCACCCCAACCTGGCCGGATCGACCGACAGGCCCGAGTAAGCGTCCGCACGTCCCCGCAACACCCGCGTCGCACAACCGGGGGGCAGGACTCTTGACGACAGGGTGATCGGCAAGGGCGCCAGGCGCGTCTTCGCGGCGCGCTCCATGAAGGTCTGGGAATAGGCTCGGATGTGCGTGCCCCTGCGGTATACCTCGATCATGTAGAGCTGGCTGGTCGGCAGGGACTCGAACTGTGGCCAGCCCCCGGGCAGAAGGCGCTCGTCGAGGTAGACGGAAGGCTGGACCAGGTTGCCGCGGTAGTAGACGCACCTGCTGAACCCGCACGGCGTGGTGAAGATCCCCGAGCGAGATGCGACAAAGTCGGCAGCCGACCAGTGGCCGCTGCTCGCGAAAGCCGCTTCATCGTACGTTCGCACCACGGTTGCCACAGCACGGTGCCGGGTCCGGAAACGATCCATGACGATTTCGAGGCCCTCCAGCAGAATCGGGCTCGGCTGAAGGCGAAGGCGCATCGGTTCGTCCCCGGTCCCCGCGGCGACATCGACCGTGAGCGTCTCGTATCCCAGCCGCTCCGCCGTAATGGCAATGCTGCCCGCACCGACGCCGCAAAGAAGGAAGCGGCCGTCGCTGGTGGTCAGTGCCGGCCGATCCGCCACCTCTGCGGACACGCGAACGACGTCCAGCGGCGCCTCGGTCGCAGCGTCAACGACCTGTCCGACGACGCGGCGCTGATCCGGCTCGCAAACGGGCTGGGCGTCGGCCGAAGAGACGGTGACCGCGGCCAGCGCCAACGACGCGAACAACTGCGGGAAGCTCGGACCTTCGATTGCTCTCAACATTCTGGCGGGCTTCCTTCGTTGGCTCCCTTCGCGGGCTCCATGGGCGGGACGGGTTGCAGGCACACTGCGCCGTGGGAAATACCCCGCAGGTGTCTTCGGGTTCCGGGGCGGGCCGTTCCTTGCGATCCGAAATGTCAACTACGGTTTCCATTAAGTGAACTCTGGTTGACATCCGGGGCCTGCGTCAGCTTCGTTTCCTCCCTGACCAGTCACTGTTGGTGGCCTCCACGGAGTGCGACCGCTGCCTGCCGCTACCCGATCAGTTCGATCCTCAGATTCAGGCCGAGCACGTTCGCAGCCGCGGCGAGCGTGTCCAGGCGAATGTGGTCGTTGTCCGGGTCGAGAATCCTGTCCAGCTGGCTCCGGCTCGTCTGCATCGCTCGAGCCATGGCGCTCTTGCTGATCTGCTGCCTTTCCATGGCCTGCTCCAACTGCCAGGCCAGCACGCGTTTGATAGCACTGGTATTGGTCTCTTCGAGGGTTCCCTGCTCGGCCAGATAGTCCTCGAAGGAGGAGCCGATCCGTCCCTTCGTCTGCGTCATGACGTGATTTCCATTGCTCGTTGCCTCGCCAGCTCCAGGTCTCTTTTCGGGATCTTCCGTGTTTTCTTCACGAAGCCATGTAGCAACACCATACGGGCAGCGTGGACCACAAAGATCACCCGCGCAATGCGCCTTCCGGTAAGGTTCGAGCGCACCTCCCAGAGTCCGTCGCCCAGAGTCCGGCACAGCGGCATCCCGATCGGCCAGCCAAACTCCGCAGTGGCTATGTCCCGTCCGACGATACGCCTGCTTTCCGGGTCCAGGGCGAGAAGCCAATCCCGGACTGGCTCCTTCCCGCTGGAGCTTCGATAGAATGCGGCCGGTATCCTCTTGAGTGACGCCAAGCGTACCTCACAAAGTACAGTGTACCATATATCGTACAATCCGTCAATCGAAGACCGATCGTCCTGGTGATCGGCGAACCAGCGCAACCTATGCCAGTCGATTCACTATCCGATCAGCGAATGGGGCGAGAGCTGGAGGGTCGTCGGCCGCCTGGACGGCTGGGCGGAGACTCGGCGGGCGCACGATCCTTCACGTTGCTACATGAACTCGCTCATCTGTGGCTCCGCGAGCCCGGTGTGAGCGCGGGCGATCCGACGGATCCCGTCGAGGTATACTGCAACAGGGTGGCCTCCAGCTTCCTGCTGCCGCAAAACGAACTCGACAGAGAGGATCGGCTGGAGGCATCGGGATCGCTTACCGCCACGAAGGTCGGGAAGGTCCTGGGCGTCAACCCGCGCAATGCCCACGCGATCTTGCCAGCCGGGTGACAGAGCCGTCACTCACTGGGTCGGGCACGCTCACGGCACCTGCCATCTCCCGCGGCGCAGCAATTCGCCGCTGCCCGCCCCGGCCAGGATCTCTCCGTCCTCGTACACCACGTCGCCCCGGCGCAGCGTCATCACGGGCCAGCCCGTGACTTCCCACCCCGTGTAGACCGAGAAGCCGGCTCCGGAGAACATGTCCTCGTCGCGGATGGTTCGCGTCTCGTCCGGATCCCAGAGGACGATATCGGCGTCGGAGCCCACGGCGATCGTGCCCTTTTGCGGGTAGAGGCCGAAGAGCCTGGCCGCGTTGGTCGAGGTCACCGCCACGAAGCGCTCCTCGGAGATGCGCCCCTTGACGACGCCCTCGGAATAGAGCATCGGCCGCACCACCTGGAGATTGCTCAGGCCGGCGCGGTGACGGGAGATGGTCTGCGACGGGTCCATCTTCTCGTCGCGGCGATACGCGACATGGTCCGTGGCGAGCACGTCCACCGATCCGCTGGCGATGCCCGCCCACAGCGCGTCCTGGTCACGCTGCTCACGGAGCGGCGGCTGCCCCACGTAGAGCCCGCGGTCGGGGCCCTCGAAGCGCTCGCGCGTGAAGTGGAGGTAGATGGGCCGGGTCTCGACGAAGACGCTGAGCCCGCGGTTCCGAGCGTCCTGCAGCACCCGCAGTGCGCCTTCGGAGGAAACGTGAACCGCGTAGATGGGCGCGCCAGTGGCCTCGGCCATGGCGACCGCACGCTGGGTGGCCACCACCTCGGCAAGCACCGGACGGCTGTCCGGGAAGTACTCGAGCGAGGTGCGCCCGGCGGCCGTCAACTCCCCGACCGCGTGGGCCAGGATGGGCCAGTCCTCGCAGTGCACCATGGTCAGGATCCCGTTGCGCCCGGCCGCTTCCATGGTCGCTATGTAGTCGGGCACTGCGGCGTCGAACACGGTCCACACCATGAAGACCTTGGTGCTGGTCTGGCCGGTTTCGGCGGCCAGGGTGGCCATCTGGCCTGCCTGGGTCTCGGGGGTGATGCCCGCGTGAAGGATGACGTCCGCGATCGCCTGCTCGCGGATGAGCGCCGCCTCGCGCTCGATGGCCTGCGCGAGGCTTCGCCCCTGGGCGTGCCAGGCGAAGTTCGAGATGGTGGTGATGCCTCCCGCGAGCGCCGCCTGCGACCCCGTGCGGTAGTCGTCGCGGGTGCTTCCCCCCAGGTGTACGTGGGGATCCACCCCGCCCGGCATCACCAGCAACCCGGTGGCATCGATGGCGCGGGCGCCGTCCCCCGCCGCCAATCCGGTCCCGATCTCGACGATGATCCCATCCCGCACGCGCACGTCCGCGTCGAATCGCCCCTCCGAGGTGACCACGGTGCCCCCGCTGATGAGGATCTCTTGCGCGGCCAGGTCGGGTGCGAACGCTTCCGCCGCCAACAGGCCGGCCAAGAGGGCGGGGAGAGCCATTCCCGGTGAGGGGACGGTGCCGATGCGGGTGGCGTGGCTCGGCAGGCGGGTCATCGCGTCCATGAGGTCGAACCATGAGGCGTGTTCGGCCGTGTGACAAGGCCATCGGGCGACTGGGGCCCCTTGACTCGTTCACACCAAAACGGTACGATGGGTCGCAATTGAGATACAGGAGCTTATCGCGTGAAGACACAGAGTTCGATGGTGCATGTCCGGATGGACACCGAGATGAAACGGAAGGCGACAGAAGCGCTCGCGGCGATGGGCCTGACGGCCTCGGAGGCCGTGCGGCTCCTGTTCCATCGCATTGCCGTCGACCAGGCGTTCCCGCTCGAACTGAAGGTTCCAAACGCGGAAACGCGAGCCGCCATGGCCGAGATCGACGAAATGGTCAACACGCGCGCGGCGCGATTCGCGAGCGCGGACGAGCTGTTTGCAGAGCTTGAAGAAGCCTCCGACCGGTAAGCGGGCCAAGCCGCCACGCCGGGTCGACTACTCCCGAAGGTTCCTGAAGGACTGGAAGCGTCTCTCGCGTTCCGGCCGATACGACATGCGTCGGCTGAAGACGGCCATGCTCATTCTCATCGCCAACGATGCCCCACTCGGTCCTGAATGGCGGGATCACGCGCTCAAGGGCTCATGGGCGAGCTACCGGGAATGTCACGTCGGCGGTGACTTCCTCCTCATCTATCGCATTGACGATACAGACGGGCCAACCGGCTCCGTTTACTTTGCCCGCGCTGGCACGCATGCCCAGCTGTTCGAATGACCAGGCAGATACGGGCCACATTCTGTCCGGCGACCGTCGACCTGGACCTGAGACGGGGGTATAGCCGGGTGGGACGCGGCGGGCATGCTATCGGGGCTCAAGCACAATGACATCCACCCCTTCGACATCCTTGAGGTGGAGTTCGATCAACTTCCTGACGGTAGGCCACTTGAGTTTCCCGAGTCCGCACCCGAGCGCCGGAATGGCGATGGAGTCGATTCCCCGCCATGCATCATCCGTTTTCAGGTAGCGAATGAGCTTTGCCAATGTGGCCAGTCCACGTTCCACGTTTTCCAGGCGGCTATTGTCCTTCCAGTGATCCTTGGTCGCAAAGTTGATGATGTAGCTCGGCCCTTCTCCCTTGTTCTCGTGCACGAACAGGTGACCCGGCTTCATGCTTCCCTCGCGGCACCGCTCCTGGTATTCCTGGAAGTTCTCCGGAAACCTGTTCTTGAACTGCAGTGCGAGTCCCCGTCCCATGACGCCTCTGCAGTTCACGGAGTTGACCATGGCGTCTACGTCCGGGGCAAACGTGAATATGTCACCCTTCTCGACCCTGATCATGTCTTCATATCCCCCCCGATGTTCAGGACGGGGAAGGCCCCGCCGGTAGCAGCGAATAATAACATGGCCGCTTTGGCCGGACGGATTGGCGACAAGAGCGAGCGACTGGTACCAGATCGACGAAGTCGAGCGGGTCGAAAAACTGATTGGCGTCCACCCGCGTAGGACAACTGACGAACCCGGCAAACGGGCCGGAACGTTCACCCAGCCGACCGCGGCTGAATGGGAGGTGTGTGATGATCGAAGACATCAGGACTGCCGCAAGCGGATTCGTACTGCGCTGGACCGTTCTCTGCGGGCTCGGTCTGGCGGGCGGGCTGGCCGTCGGCCTGGGCCTGGCAGCACCGGTCGAGGCGATCGTGGGCATGATGTTGGTGACGCCCGTCACCCTGGGGTTGGCCGGTTCGATGTTCGGCGGCGCCCAGTGGCTGGCCCTGGGAAGGAACCCGCGGTTCGGCGCGTTATGGATCGGGGCCTCAGGTCTCGGCCTCGGTGTCGGCATGACCGTCGGCATCGTGCTGGTCGAGGTGCTCGGCCAGGCGCTGACCGGCGAGCCGATGCGTCTGGCCACGCTCGACATGCTCGGCCGACTCGGCGGGTTGACGTTCGTCGGGGCGTTCGCCGGCCTTGGGCTGGGCGCCGCGCAGTGGCTGGCGCTCCGCCCGGCGGCCTCGATGGCCCGGCGGTGGATCCTCTTGTGCGTCGCCGGATTCGGCATCGGACTGCCCGCCGGCAGCCTGGCCGCGGAACTCGTGGGAGGACTCCAGAGCCCGGTTGGCTTCGCCGCCTTCCTGGCAGTCGCCGGATTGACACTGGGAGTGTTCACGGCCAGGAGCGGGGCGGCGATTGCCGCCGGACTCGCGCCTCGACGCGCGGATTGAACCGGCGGTGGGTCTCTGGTGGGAGAAGGGGTAGAGGACGATCACGCGGCCCTGGCCCGCTCGCGACGCGCCTTCACCGCGACTTGTGGACGGCGAGTGAACCAAAGACTCCACGATCACACCTATCGCGGTCCGACCACGCCGGCCGTCTCGGCCCTCCTCAACCTTGCGGTCCACCACGGCCGATAAGACACGAATCTTACAGGAGCCCGGCGGCTCGCGCGGGTGTTCGGTAGGCGCCGGGGAACAGTCGTCGCTCGGCACGGGCACAGTCAACGCCGCGGATCCGACAGTCTTGGTTCCAGTAGATGCAGGTACGGCACGCCCTCTTCCGTCTCATGGTAGGCAACGACGTACCGGGAACCCTTTGCGAAGCCGAGCAGGTACCCGTCGGTGTGGTGACGGGCGATCGTGAGACCCGTTTCGGGATCGATCAGGTCCACCCATCCGTCGTGTTCGAGACGCGGTGGCACTGTCGCGCTCGGGGTTCCCGCAGGGCTGCGCCGCGTCCAATCGGGATCCGGAGTGGTCCAAACAAGCCACAATCCATCGGGATCCAGCATGAGCCCCCGGTTCCGCGAGCTGGGGAACGTATTCCCATCCGGAGCGTCGTCGTCGAAGGCCTTGACCCGCCGCTGGAACTCCCCTGTCAGCCTGGGCCTGGACTCCATGCTCCAGCGGCTCAGGATGTTGGCATCGGCTCGGATGGTCCAGACGGTGTCCCCTCCATCCCCCGTCAGCTTGTAGGAGGTCGAGGAAGGGCCTCGGTACACGCCGCCTTCGTCGCCGAAGGACTTCATCTCTCCCGATGGTGTCAGGACGTGGAACCTGTAGCCAACGGCAGTCGGTGTGGGCACGTCCGCGCTGAGCACGACATCATCGGAATCCATTACGAAGGTGTCGATTGGCTGGCCCGGGTATTGGTCGATCCTCACGACATCGAAGTCGTAGTCGAGCACCGCCGTCCGCGGCGATGGTCGAAGACGTGGACTCCGGTTGACGTATGTCGCTGACGATGATCCGGCCCAGGCGGTCGACAGCCACTCTTGAGAAACGAAAAACGACGTGAAGTCCCGGCCCGTCGAGTCCGCCGATCGTCGCCACCGTGTCGAGCGTGATCCGGCAGGTCGCGCAAGCTACTTCGCCGGACACGAGCTGGCGTTCCTGCGCTGGCAGCGGCGGCGGCGCGGCGTGCAGGCCGAGTAAAGCGAGGAGGCAGGGGGCGATCATCATGCGACTGCAGCGCGGTCGAAAGCGCTCTCGGAAACTCAACTTCGTGCCTCCCCTCGTCGCTGCTTGCTTACCGGAAGGCTCATCCTACTGAACGATGTCTTGGCCATGTCAGGTTTGAGCGGGTCAGACGGCGTTGGGCGTAGGGCTGGTCGCAAAGCTCCGACGCGTCGCGTTGCGCGATCCCCGGGTTGACCACTCCGGACAGGGTGCTCAAAGACCGGAGGCCGTCGTTGCCCTAGGACGCTTGGCCCGCAACAACCCGACTAACCACCGCCCTCGGGACGTCCAGCTCATCAGTACGGCGCAACAAGACGACATCTCCCTTCGCGTCGAGTAGCCGTTCATCGGCGTCCAGCCTGACTCTGAAGAGCGCCGTGGCCGGCTCCAGGTCCCATGCGCGCCACGTCACACTGTCCTGATCGGTGAAGTGGTAGTCGCGCACCCAGAGCCTCTTGTCGAAGTCGATGAAGACCGAATCGATCGGCGGTGCCAGTTCATTCGCCGGCCACAGGTTCATCGCCAAGGGGGACGCGTCGACGGCGGCCATCTCCTCTTCGGACCAGACCGTGCTCAGCAACTCGGCGTGCCTGGACGGCATTGCAGCCATGTACTCGCGCGCCACGCGCAGCTGATTCGCCGACACGCGAGTCGGCGGCGGCATCGGGATGCGGCCGACCTCGCTGCCGTCCCACCTGAACACTTGGATGGCTTCCTGATCGGTCTCGGCAATGACGAAATGATCTGCGGAGGCAGCCATCAACGACCGGTGCCCGAAAAGTACGCCGCCGCTGGCGTCAGTTCCGTAGTAGTGCTCGTAGCCCTTGGTCTGGGCGACGATCTCAAGTTTACCTTCGTCGTTCACAGCAACATACTCGACCGAGTCCCATGTCCGCCCCCGGAAGTCCCCGAAGGCCCTGGATTCCGAGTCACCGAACACAATGCGACCGTCCCGATGAACCGCTACCGGGGGCACAGATAGCGAGCCTTTGAATGGGACAGCCTGATAGCTCAGGTCGCGCAGAAAGGCACCGTCGTGGTCAAGCGACACGACGCGACGCCGGAGTATGTCCCAGAGCGCGATGCCCTGCGGACCACGCAAGGCACGGGAGATGCGGCCGAATTCGCGTGGGCCGCCACCCTCCCTGCCGAAACCCCGGATCTCTCCCGATGCCATGTTCACGAAGTGGACTTCGGTCCGCTCCACCAATGCCAATCCATCGCCGGGAAGGAAGAATCCGGCGGTAATGAAAGACAACGCGTCGGCCAAGTCCGGATGTTCCGATGTGTCGAAAGTCGATACGCCGGGAACCAGAAGCTGGACCCCGGGGTCTGGCGCGCCGGCAACGGCCGCTACGGCAGCCGCCAAGTCCCCTGGGTGCAACGCTCTCTCCGAGACAAAGGTAGGAGTTCCAGGGATCTCAAGGATGCTCGCCAGAGCCACGTCTCGCGCCAGACGATTCTGGCTCTCGTCGCCACCCATGCAGGCGACGTACGACCGAAAGTCGCTGATCCCCAAGCTCTGTGCGAAGCGAGTCCAATCCCGATCGTCGAGCCATGTCTGATCGGCAAGCAGCGATTCGTGGGCCTCCCGAAACAGCCCGAATTTCTCGGCGCAAATGGCAGCCAAGGCGGCTTCAGTGGCGGCAGCCCCACCGTTTGACGGGACATGCCGTACGACCACAGTGAGGTCCTCCTGGCTCACAGCCTCCAACACGGCTGGCGCCAATCTTCGGCACACCTCGCACTCGTAGTCGATGAACTCTACGATGACGCCTCCTGAGGAGGACTGTCCGAGGCGGCTTGGTGCTTCCACCAAAGTGTTCCAGTTGCGAGAGACTCGGCGCTGCTCGTCCCACCCGCGGTACGTTGAGCCAATCCACCGCCCGACCACACCGGACGGATTCAGTAGCAGGAACGCGAGAGTAACGACTATCGCAATGTTGGCGACCCGGTTCCAGCGGTCGCGCTTGTCTCGGTCACTCACGCATCAAGCCTGACGTCGATGGATCACGATGGTCAACTACTCTTCGGGGCATTTTATCCCAGACCCGCGTGCGTGGCCGATTGGACACACCCATGCGATGCATTCGTCGTCCGTACATGTCATGCAGCCACTGGTGTGGGTCTTGCAATCCTTTTGCTGAGCGTGGACAGGCTTCGCTTCCATTGAGAGCAGGCCAACCAGGAGCAAGCCGAGGATCTGGAGGGTGCGGTTCATGGGGTTTCTCCTTCTGCGTTGGTGGGGATGGACATCCCACTGGTTACCGAGTGGCGACTCTCGCCCCTCTATATATCTGACAGTTCTCGCGGCGGAAATGTGCAATCGGGCTGCGAACGACCCCCGATCACCGCAGGTCAGTTCCTCCCCCGGTGAGCGCTCGGGCCACCTCGGCAAGGCCGGCGCCATGACCATCGGTCACGACCCGCCCCTCCTGGTCCAGCGCGACTATCCATGGGGTCCGTCGCGCCAGAATGGCGGCCTCCGGCTCCCCTGCAGGGTGCTCCAGGGACAGAACGTCAACGGGCCAACGGTGCTCCCTTGCGAAGTCGATCGCATCGGCCAGGGTCCCGTCAGGGTGCCTCACGGGAACTGACGACAGATTGTAGCCAATCGGAATCGGGTCGGCCTCGCGCCGCGCCTTCCGGTCTCCAATCAACTCCAGGTTATCACAACAATTCAGCTGAACGGTACCAGTCTGCGTCCCTGGACCTGTCCGGCGAACCGTCTGTCTACGTGCAGTCCCCAGACATGCGTGGACGTAGCATCGCGAAGCATGAATTGTTCCGGCAAAAGGACGCGACGTGGTGGCGACTTTGGCTGCGCGCGGTCGATGGCATACCAGACGGCCATCGAGTCGTTCGGTTCGTTACTTCGAAGCCATACTTCGTTTGACGCTGTTGCCACAACAGCGGTAACGGGTGGCAGGTGATCGGGAATGTGGAGGGCCGCTTCGACCAGGTCATGGAGAGTCGAAGTCGCCAGAGAGTCGTCGCTCGACCGCAGCCTTCGAGATATGCTTTGCATGTGCGACGCGACGACCGTCTCGACGCGCTCCCGGTCCAGAAGCGACAACGGCAACTGTAGTCGTGCTTCTAGCACGGTATCTTGGCCCGGCACCACCTCGACCACCCCGACCTCGCCTGTACCCATGTTCCTGTTCACGATTCCCACCGCACCCGCCTGCCGGTTCCAGTACATCAAGTCATGATCGGCAAATGGCTGGCCGGAGAACACCTGGTTTCGACGCACCGAGATGCCCAAGGTCCGCCCGGAAGAGTCAAACATGGCCACCGTATCGGCCACCCATTCATCGTCGGCCAGCCGAAGATGCGCCGCAGCAACCTGCCAACCGGGGTGTCCCAACTCCCAGCTGAACACCCGGTGCGGAAAGGGAAACCGCCCGCGGGCAAGCAGGGTCCCATCGCCGAGAACTACGATACCCCCCTGGAGCCATTGGTCGGGCGGGCTTCGCATCGTCCGCACAAGACGACCATCGAGCAGGAATCGCCCAAACCCGCGATCATATTGGACCCAAAGCCCGGTCGAATCCAGCTGGACGTTTCGAGGGTTACCCAATTGTGCGACATCGTCTCGAGGCCACAATTCCAACACGGGCTCACCCAAGTGACGCGAATCCCAAACCGTGACCCTGCGAGGCTGAAGGACAGCGATCATGGTGCCGGTGCTGGTGGAGCGCACGTTCTGTAGAAACGGCAACGCGTTATCGGTCCCCGGCTCTCCTCCGATGACCTTGTCGTATTGCGTTGACCAGTCCTGTGGTACAGCACGGGCATTTGCCTCAACAGGCTTCCCAACACCGATGGTGTAGAACAATGCGGCAAACCAGAGCCACATGAGGCGTCCCGTTGTTCCTTTGCCGATCAATCCGGATCCCCAGTGTGGCGAACCAATAGGCGGCCAACCACATAGCGTACGTCAAAGGAATCGAATCGGGTGCCCCACAGAACGGATTCAGTAGCGTCGAAAGGCAGAAAGGTAGCTGGCAACAGGACTCGTCGTACGGCAGAGGCAGAGTCCCGCGCAACTCCGACCTGTACCGCATACCATACGTCCAGCGAATCAGCACCCGCGTCTTCGTACGTCCTCATCCACATCTCACCGTTGGACAGTAATGCCATGTTACGGACGGACGGATAGTTCTCGGGCACGTACAAAGCCTCTCGAACGGCCCTTCGTGCGTCGGCCAGGAGCGCATCTGACCTCCGGTTCGCTATGGTCGTGGCGACGTTCTCGACGAGCTCTTCCACTTCTTGCACCGGCAGGGCAATGGGTGGGAACCGTAGACTTCGGAACCAAACGGTATCGCCGTCCGCTGACAGCTCCGTCAAATGGACCACCCCTGGATCCAGGCCTCTTTGTCGGGTGACGACGACCGTCTTCGACCACGAATTATAGCTTGCTTGGTCAGTGTCTCGGTATGGTTGCCGCGAGAACGAGGTCAGGCCGGAACTCTGATCGTTCTTGCCAGTCGCAAGAATCTCGTTTCGAACATCAAGCATCGTCAGGACATCAACCGTCCAAGCGCCGTCCTGTTCCCTCAGACGGACGACGGGCAACTCCACCACCGGATCGTCACCCCACCATCCAGACATGTAATCCGGTGAAACGCTGGGATAGGCCAAAAAGCTACCGTCGTCAAGCAAGAGTGCGGGGCGAAATCGGAATCCGCGATGGCTCACGGAAAGGGGTATGGACACCGTGCGCAGGTATTCTCCGTCAGGCGAGAACAGGACGAAGCGATCCCGGTCACGCACCTGGAATCCATCAGATGTGACCTGGACTCGATCAGGGCGTCGGAACTCTCCCGGTCCCTGTCCTTCGCCTCCGACCGAAAACAGGGGTGAACCGTCAGGCGTCCAGACGGTCACCCGAAGATCACTGGGATCGACAACGTAGACCCGGGTTCCCTCATCCCCCAGGCCGACATCAGATACCCTGGTGAAGGCAGCGTCTGTTCCGTGCAGGCTGCCTATTTCATACCGTGGCACCGTGACCCATGTATCGACGGCGTCAAGGAATTCCGGCGGTGGATCGTCACCGCACCCATAACCTGCGGCAAGGACCGAGGCAACGATCCACCACCGCCGGAAACCGAACGTCACGCCGCTAGCCTAGCTTAAGCGCACTGCCCGGAAGAACTCCGTCGGAGCCTTGGGCCACGACAAACCCGACCAACGAGCCACCGCACTTCTTCCGGACGAGAAGCCGGCCGCCTTGAGTGGCCACGAAGTAGGGAGTGTCAGCGGGCAAGATGCCGCCGTCTGCCACTAGTGCGAGGACTTCCTGCGTGGCAGCTTCTTCCTCGACCGGCGAGAGCGCGAATCCTCCACACAGCTCGGAACCCTCGTCCGGGAGACACATGCCTCGACCCTCGACGGGACCCGCGCCGACCGCGCATTTGGAGAATCCGTATTTGTCGTCCTCCTGATCGTCGCAGAGGTCGGTGTCCAGGTCGCAGGTATAGCACTGCGCCATGGCGGGCGTTCCGCCAAAAGCGATTCCCATTAATGGAAATCCGACCATCACCATCGCGGCCAAGAGTTTCCTTTTCATACTGCTACCTCCGTAGCTGTGGGATTCGAGTGGCGACTCTCGCCCCTCTATTAACTTGACAGTTCTCACGGCGGAAATGTGCAATCCGGATGCGGACGACCCCCGATCACCGCAGATCAGCTCCTTCCCCCGCTGAGCACTCGAGCCACCTCGGCAAGGCCGGCGCCATGACCATCGGTCACGACCCGCCCTTGCTGGTCCAGTGCGATTATCCATGGCGTCCGTCGCGCCAGAATGGCGGCCTCCGGCTCCCCTGCAGGGTGCTCCAGCGACAGAACGTCAACGGGCCAACGGTGCTCCCTTGCGAAGTCGATCGCATCGGCCAGGGGGCCCAACGAAATCGCTAGAAGGCGATATCGTTCGGCCTCCTTGCCGGCAAGCCAGGAAGACCAGGCTGGCGCAACACGACGTGTGTGGGCGCAGTCAGGATCGAAGACGAGGAGCAGGGTGGGCTGGCCCGCCCCCAACTCGGCCGGGGTCCCGTCGGGGTGCTTCACGGAAACTGACGACAGATCGTAACCGACTGGAATCGGCTCAACTCGCGAATCGGCATCCCACATCGCGGCACTCAGGATCGCCACCTGGCCAATCGCCGACGCAGCCAAGACCGTGGTGAACGAGTGGCTGCGCCAGGCTCGTCCAAGCGGCAGCCTCCGGCTTTCGGCGCTGTTCGCCATGAGATGTCTGCTCCAAGTGATCCAAGGCCGAATCCGGTCGATTTACCTCGGCCGTCCATTTAACTGACAGTTCTCGCGGCCCAAATGTGCAATGCACCGTTCCACAGGGGTGGGTCGCGGGTGCGCTGGCCAGCGCGGTCAGGGTCGTGCCGGGTCGCGTGGAGGGCTCGGTCCGAGTCGGCGCCGACCACGCCAATTGCACTTTTCTGCTCTGAGAACTGTCAGTTAATAGGAACCCGCGAGTTTCGATTCACTACATCAGGGGCCGTCAGGTCCCGAAACGGAGGGACGAACGTTGCGAACGATCAGGGTGGTCCTTATCCTGCTCAACCTCGTGTTGGCGGCGGCTTTACTGACGCAGGCGAGCGCGGCGCGTTCGACCGACGCCATGCGCACTTGCTGCCGGGGCGATGGTCCGGAAGCGTACTGTTGCTATGGCTGCTGCTGGCTCTTTTCAAATTGCGACAGGAGCAGCGACTGCCAGGACGGGTGAACAGCGGAAACGGCTCTCCAGAGGGACACGACGGCGACGATGGCGGAAACAAATCGCGGCTACGCAGCCTGGATGGGCCCGGTCGCGAGAGCGATGTGGCCCTGGTGTTTGCTCTTCATCGTCGGCAAGCCGCTGTTGGAACTGAGGCGGCCGCCGTATGAGTGGTCGGTAAGCTCCCTGAGGTGGCTGTGGGGTGTCACCGAGGACGCCGCGTTGGCTCTCCCGTTCCTGATCTTCGCGGGTGGCGTGGCGCTGGTTCGGGTGCTGGGAGACTCCCGCCGCCTCGTACGGACGGCGGTGGCTGTCGGACTCTCAGCGGGTGCAGTCACATATGCCTTGGGCGCGTGGGTCGCTCCGGAGGTACACAGTCGATTTCTGGCTGCTCTGGATCCCGAAACCGTGGATTTGCGCCAGTTCGGGCCGAGAACCCCGCCCGGCATCGTGGAGAATCTGCGGTTCGTGGAGGCAAACCCTCCCGGGGAGTACACCCTGAACGTAGGGGCCCCACACAGGTTCCCGCCGAGCGTGCTCCGTTGGGAGCTGCATCGCCCTCCCGCCATGGCGGTGTTCGCCGTCATCAACGTGCTTCTGGGTGTGCTGGCCGCAAAGCTGACCCTCGAACTCAGTCGTCGGGCGCAGCGGAACGCTCGACTCGCGATCGGTGTGTTCGGCGGGATCGCTTTCTTCGCGTGTCTCGCGGCGGCATCTCCCGTGGAGCCCTTTCTTCGCGATGGCACCATGCGATCGGGTGTCCTCGGTGCCTGGGTGCCGTTGGCCTTCCCGTTGGCACAGACGTTGGTGCTCGTGCACCTGCTGCGCCGACGGGAGCACCGCCACCCCAACACACGGCCGGCCGAGTCGTTCGGTAGAGGACCGATGTGAGTCCCGCAACAGCACAGTCCGTGGGCTTCGATGAGTGAATCGAAACGGCCCGACTTCGACGGTGTTCGGGAAGCGCTACAGCGCTTTGGACCCCTCATCGAGACGGTCGCCGAAAAATATGCGGAAGATGGCGATGACCAGGATGACATATACCAGGAGATTTGTGTCCGCATCGCGAAGCGTCTACACCAGTACGAAGGCAAGGGCGCGCTGGGTGGTTGGATCCAGAAGCTGGCACATCGTGTCGGCTTGAATTGGTGGAACGGGCGCACGGCCCACGAGGAGCGGCTGGAACGATACGAAGCGGAGATGCTGCCGATGGACCTTGCTGAGTCCCTGATCGACAACCCGGAGAAGCTGTTCGACTACAAGGAATTCCTCCAAGGCCTGGGACACGTGCTCACCCGCCTCCCGGAACGACAGTCGGATGTGATGATCTTGATCCACCTGCACGGGCTCAGTTTTCCTGAGGTGGCGAAGATCCTGAAGTCGA
Organism: Longimicrobiales bacterium; assembly: GCA_965116905.1. GTDB lineage: Bacteria > Gemmatimonadota > Gemmatimonadetes > Longimicrobiales > Gaopeijiaceae > Bin94. The sequence goes on from OZ220732.1 coordinate 757,168, forward strand.
AGGAATCCACGATCCGATCTCATCATCGGCACGCCAGAAGGAATCTTCGGAGGATGCTGGGAGATGGAAATGATGACTTGCCCTGACTACATGGTGCTGGCCCGCACGGACTTGCGTAATGCCGACCCGGAGTTGGTCGAGCACCTGAAAACCTGTCCATCGTGCTGGCTCGACTGGCAGATTCTGCACGGTCTGCGTCACGTGTTGGACCCCCAGAGACCGGTTCGAGCCGATCTGAACGAGCGGGTGATCGCCAGGCTGGCCCTGAGCGCAGCGCAGCTGGAGAGGACGCTGCGGTGGCAGGATCTCACGATGTCCGCGGTGCTGGTCGTGGTTGCGACGGGCGTCTTTTTTCTGGCGACCGATACTGCGGGCTCGGTTGTGTCCGTCTCCACGGCGCTCTACGTGATCGTGGCAGGTCTCGCGGCGGCGCTGTACGTGAAACGTGAAGACCGTAACGAACGCGCGGTGGCATTGGCGGCGGCGGGGGTGGTGATTCCGGAGGATGGCGATCAGTGATTCGGGCGCATGCCGATCACCTGAAATCAGAAGAGCGAGTCTGCCCGCCAGTGGAGTTGCCACCCGGCGGTAACCGAGCCGAGTCCGTCGATGCCCGCGTTTGAAGTCAGACGTCGCGCCACATCGAAGGGCGGGCCGTGGCCGCGCTGGCTGGCGATCAGGACATCTGCCGTTGGACTGGACAGGTGCTCGTTGCGGCCGCGCTCGCCGAACACTACGGCTTTACCGACATCGACGGGCGGTCGCCCCGGCCGCTCACGCTGGATGGTGTTTGACGTCGGTCGCCCAGGGCGGTGGCCGCGCGGCGCGGGTGAGGGGACGGCCGGAGTCGTGGCGAGGAATTCGGGGAGATCCTCCCCTGTGATCATCCGCGGATGGTTCCCGATTACGTGCGAAGGTCTGCCACCAACCGGCATAACCGCCGTCTCGTCCTCGAAGCTCACCCAATCCGCGTCGAATCTCTGATAGAGCTCAATGCCCGCCAGCGTGATCAGATTCGCGGTACTCCCAGCGTTGCTGCTCGACCATCTGGACCGGGGCGCTGTCGCTCCCTTGGCGTCAGGAGTTGGTCATCAGGTGACCCGATAGCCCTGGATCGGTCATCCACCGTCATTCCATGCCTTGTCCCGTATATACGTTTGTGCGTATATTCGGAACATGCTCACAACACTCACTGCTCTCGCCGAGCCGACTCGACTCCGCATCGTCGAGCTACTGCAGTCGAGTCCGCGGTACGTCGGCGAGATCGAGAAGCTCCTCGTGCTCAGCCAGCCGCAGGTCTCGAAGCACCTCCGGGTGCTGCGGGAGGCCGGGGTGGTCGAGTCCACGGTGGTTGCTCAGCGGCGGCTCTACGAGCTCCGTCGACAGCCCTTTCAGGAGATGGCCGTGTGGCTGGAGGGCTACCGCCGATCCTGGGAAGGCCATCTCGACGCACTCGAGGCGCACCTCGAACAGATTGGAGACGACCAATGAACGAATCCGAAGCCAGCGGAACCCTCGGGGAGCAGGGGGGCAGACAGGTCCTGCAATTCAGGCGATTCCTCGGGCACTCGCGCGAGCGCGTTTGGCGCGCCATCACATCCGAGAGCGAGCTGTCCGCGTGGTTCCCGGCTCGCATGACGGGAGACCGCAAGGTGGGTGCGGCCCTCCGTTTCGTGTTTCCGCCCGAGCCCGGTCAGACACCCTCAGACTCGGACGAAGAGGGATTGGTGATGACAGGTGAGATGCTGGTTTGCGATGCACCCAATGTGCTCGAATACCGGTTGGACGCGGACGTGCTGCGATGGGAACTTGAGGAAAGCCCTGGGGGCACGCTACTCACGTTCACGCACACCTTCGACGAAAAGGGGCGGGCGGCGCTGTATTCCGCTGGCTGGGATCACTGCCTCGCATCGCTGGAGGCACGGCTTGGCGGGGATCCGGTCGAGCCCTTCACGCGGGAGCGCCACGACCAACGGTTCGCCCACTATGCACGTCGGTTCGGGCCGGATGGGGCGGTACATCGGTCTGCGGAGACACAGACATGATCCGCAGCGTCCGACCTGGCAGCTCGATCCTGTGTGCGGTGAGCGTTCTGACCGCCGGATGCGACCGCTCCGCGCACCCTGGACGTGATTTCGTCGTACGGGACAGCGCGGGCGTGACGATCGTAGAGAACCGACGTCCACAGCCGGGGCTGCGACTCGGATGGCGGATTGGCTTGGCCCCGTCACTCTCCATCGGCGGCGCCACGGATAGTCCCGCACACGAGCTGTTCAACGTGACCGACGCCACCAGGCTCGCGGACGGTACCATCGTGATTGCCGACGCCGGGTCAGGTGAGTTGCGAGTTTTCGACGCGTCCGGGGCCCATCGTGCATCGTGGGGTGGCCGGGGCGAGGGTCCCGGCGAGTTCGGCAGCGCAGCGCCATCGACGGTCGGACCCTGGCCCGGCGACTCGCTCGCGGCGTCGGACACCTTCGCGAGGCGGGTCTCCGTGTTCGGCAGCAATGGCGAACACGGCCGCACCTTCGTACTGGAGTCTCCTTACTACCGCCTGCGTGGCGTGCTCCGCGACGGCAAGATGTTCCTCGGGAACGGTTCCACTTTGGCGTCCGCAGTTGTCGGCACCGGTGTGGCCCGCCGAGAAATCGCATACGGCATCGCGCGGCCGGACGGGGGCCTGTACAAGGCGCTCGGGACACGTCCCGGCGAGGAGTGGTATGTCGTATCCGAGAGCCAGGGGATGGCCGTGTACCCCCAGCCGTTTGCCCGCTCAACCGTGACGGCCGTGTGGGGGGACCTGGTTGTGATCAGCCCGAACGCTCGCTACGAGTTGCAAGCATATGACGCCGGCGGGGCACTGGCGATGCTCGTGCGACGCGATCACGACCCGCGGAGTCCGACCGGAGCCGATGTTGACGAGCACCTACAGCAGCTATACGCAGACGCCTCCGAGGAGGAGCGGGCGTCCGCGCTGGCCGACCTGCGCGACATGCCGCGCGTGGAGACCTTCCCCGCATTTGGCCGTATTCTGGCCGATCGTCTGGATCATCTCTGGGTGGAGGAATACCCGTTGCCCGGCAACACTGATGGATCGACTCGGGTGTGGACCGTATTCGGCCCCAACGGGCGCATGCTCGGTCAGGTCGAAACCCCGGTCGGACTGAGAATCTTCGAGATCGGGGCAGACTACATCCTTGGGTCGATGGCCGATGACCTCGGGATCGAGTCTGTCCAGCTCTGGTCGCTCGACCGCGACGAGTCCTGAAGCGAGCGTCCGAAGGACCGATTCTCGCGCAAAGTGCATATTCGTCTGATTACCGGACACTATTACGGCTATTCTTGACATCACATGTCCCGTTAGCGATCTTCTGTGCCCCCTTGGGGCCCCCGATCGCAGCCCCAACCAACGAGACCCGCTCCATGCCGATCACCCAGCTGGAACTCGCTCGCCGTCTGCGGGCCGCCCGGAAGTCCTGCCAAATCACCCAGGCGCAGGCCGCGAAGGCCCTCGGGATTCCGCGCTCTGCCGTGTCCCAGCTGGAAACGGGACAGCGCGGTGTGTCGGGGCTGGAACTCTACCGGCTGGCGCACCTCTATTCCCGGGCTGTCGGAGATTTCCTGGAGGAGCAGCTCGACGAGAGCAGTCCGGTTGCGGCGATGTTCCGGGCGCACCCCGAGCTGAGGGAGAGCCCTGCCGCGATGGAGTCCCTTCGCCTCTGCGGAGAACTCACTCGTGAGGTAGCGCACCTGCACGAGTTGCTCGAACTGGACCGCGGAATCTCGGCGATTCCCGAGTACTCTCTCCGGATGCCAAAGTCGAGGTGGGGTGCCGTGCAACAGGGGACGGAAGCAGCCGAAAAGGAGCGTCGGCGACTCGACCTGGGAATCGCCCCGCTTCCCGATGTGGCCGACCTCCTGGGAGCACAGGGCATCACCACCGTCCTTGCGGAAATGGACGATGGTATCTCCGGGCTCACTCTGATCAGCGCCGACGGCAATGTCGTCGTCGCGGCAAACCGGACCCATCCCATCCTGCGCCGCCGGTTCTCGTTCGCGCATGAGTACGCTCATGTCCTCCTGGATCGCGAGTCGAAGGCGATCCTGAGCCACGCCCGAGACCGGTCGCGCCTGACGGAAGTGCGAGCCAACGCGTTCGCGGCGTCATTCCTCATGCCGGCCGACGGCGTGCGCAGCTACGTAAACGCCCTGTCCAAGGGACTGGGAAGCCGGACCAGAGCGGACACGTTCGACGGAGAGGCACCCACGCGCGTCGAGGGAAGAAAGGCTGCCGACACACAGAACATCGAACTGCATGATGTCGTGAGGATGGCCCATCATTTCGGAGTCAGTTGCACCGCCATGCTGTACCGACTGAAAGGGCTCGACTTCGTGACCGAGGAGGAGCGCCTATCGCTGGCCGAACTGGACAGCGCGGGACTCAGCAAGGCCCTCAGAGAGTTCCTTGGCGTTCCGCAACCCGACGATTCCGACGGCGAGATGCGGGTTCACGCCAGGTTCGTGGCGATGGCGATCGAGGCCTACACGCGCGCCAGGATCACGCAGCGCAAGCTCGACGAGCTGGGACGTCTGGTTCAGGTATCGGATCTGAGCCAGCGGCTGTGGCAGGCTCGCTTGGGGACCGGGTGCCGTGTGGTGCACGAAGGGGTTCGATGAGCGGTGGCACGCGCGGGCTCGGCCGCAACCGGCGGATCTCGAACCAAAGGTGTGGCCGCGCTAGGACTCGGTCGCGACGACCACATGGTGATCATGAATGCGAGTGAAGCGCGGGATCACAGCCTCGTTCTCGGGCCCGACTGCGCTGAATCTCGCACCCACCCAGTTGCCGAACACTTCCCTCAGCGGACTCAGTCCTTGAAGATGTCCCCCTGACGGAGCGTCGTGTCTTCTACCGTTTCGTACCAGAACCCGTGGACGGCGGACATCCTCGCGCGCTAGCCTCCGATCTCCCAGTCCAGTACGGTCGGGGCGGCATCGCTGACGCTGCCACTGATCCGCGTGCCAGCGCGATGTTCATAGTGTTCCGAATACTCGGAGAACGAGCTATCGAAACGCTGACCCTTTCCGTCGTCCAGCTCCTTCATTGCCTCGACGGTCGTCGCATTTGGTACCCGGACGATGAAGGGCAGTCGCTTCTCCTCGGCAACCCGCAACAGCACCAGGCGGATGACGTCGGACACGGAAAGGCCCATTGCCTTGAGCGCCTCGGTGGCACGCGCTTTGGTGTCGCTGTCGATTCTCGCGCGCACGACGGTGTCTGTACTCATTCTGGATCTCCTGTGTGTGTAGCGTCAATGTGGCTACAGACCGACCCGGCAGCAAGACTAGCGCCTGACTGGCCGGACCGCCATGCCGAGCTCGCCCGGCCTCGCTGCTCACCTCTACATCCCCGAAGGATTCGACGAGAACGGCAGCTGCCCGGCAATCATCTACTCCGGACCTTTCAACCAGGTGAAAGAGCAGACCGGCGCCGTCTACGGTCCTCGACTCGCTGAGCGGGGCTACGTCACCATCGTCTTCGACCACATCGGCTACGGCGACAGCGAAGGGGAGATTCGCAACAACGAGAACTCCTTCGTGAAGATCGAGAGCATCCGTGACGCGATCAGCTTCATGGGAATCCTGCCCTTCGTCGATCGTCAGAGGCTCTTCGGGCTGGGCGTTTGCGCCTCGGGCGGCTACATCGCCCTCGTCGCCACGACGGACAAGCGCCTCAAGGCCATGGCTTCCGTCTCCGGTATGCTCGGCAACCAGCAGTCCTACTTCGGTACGATGGATCGAGAGACGATCACCGCGCTGATCACGGCACAGAACGTCGGTCGGCAAAAGACCTACGAAACCGGTCAGGTCGAGTATGTGGACGCCTTGGGGCTGGAAGCGGGCAAGGATGCCCCGGAAGGCGCCTTGCGCGACGGTTACGACTACTACATGACCGAGAGGGCCGGTGCCCAGACCTACCCAAACTACAACCACCTGGCACCGTCCTTCATGCTGGAAGCACCGATGCTCGCCGATGCGATGAGCTACGCGCCCTATCTCTACACGCCGTTCATTGGCATCCATGGTGCACACGCCGGCACCGCGCCTTTGACCACCTCATTCCATGAAAAAGCGTCTGAGCCCAAGGAGCTGGTTGAGATCTCCGGCGCTACGCACGTCTCGCTCTACGATATCCCGGAAGATGTTGACCGGGCCGTCGAGGCCATGGACCGCTTCTTCAAGAAGCATTCGGCCTAACGAAAGCCGCCAGCCCACCTTCGAGGGACAGCTACGTCACGCGCGACGCTACCCGACCAACTCGATCCTCAGGTTCAGGCCGAGAACGTTCGCGACAGCGGTGAGCGTGTCGAGGCGAATGTGGTCGTTGTCCGGGTCGAGAATCCTGTCCAATTGGCTTCGGCTCGTGCGCATCGCCCGGGCCATGGCGCTCTTGGTGATCTGCTGCCTTTCGAGGAGATGCTGTTGGCCAGGCAGGTACGGGCCGCGGACGATACCCGTACGTCGTCCGCCGGTCCGCCAAGCGCGTCCGACCTGAATCGGAAGGCCACCGAGCACGGAGTCGCGGCGATCTGGCAGGATGCACGAGAATCGCTGGACAACAGTGTTCGGACGTACTACACGAAATCCGGCATCACCTACCTGCAGCGGACGACCACCGTGCCCGATGGCGTGCGTGTCCGCGGGTCGCACTGCGTAACGATCGGCGAACCCGGGGAATCCGGATCACGTTCTATTCGGCGGCCGTCGACCTATGTTACTAGTCTGGACATGTACCCGCAGCTTGACACCTTCTCCTAACAGAATGGCGATCTGGCCAAGGAACCAATCCGACTCATGGTGGTACTCAATGCCAAGGCCATTCTTTGGAATGACCCTCCACCACGGCAGACTGGTGTACGCATCCCGTGACCATATGGCTTTACCCACGTGCATGGGAGTAGTGCCGAGTTCAGATGCGATTTCGCTGTGGGTTCTGACCGTTCCCTTGGGAATGGCTCGTACAGCTTCACGGATTCTCTCATACGTAGTCAGGGTCATGAGCTACCTGGTGTCCAGACGACTTCAAAGGCATTTGTCACATTCGCCAGCCGTTCCTGTCCGTCGCTTTCTCCCCTCGACGCCTTGAGCTTCTGTCCAGCTGCGGCCTTCACGGCGCAGATGGCGATCACCGAGTTGTCAATGACCATTGAAAATGGCCAGCGGAGACGTGGACGGTTCCGACGCCCTGCTGTCGACCGCAATGGACACCCCCTAACGGAGCCGCCGCTACCTGCACCACCCCTCGTTCACCCGCAGATAGCCGGCGATGATCTCGTCCACCTCCTCGGTCAGTACCTGCATGATAAAACCGCCTTCTCCGGCGTGGAATCCCAAATTGAAGACCCCGGGCGTCGCGTTTGCCGTCTCTTTGCCCGCGCCGTGGGGGTCATCGAGCGGTTTTTCAAACACAACGACGTACGCAAAGGCCTCATCCAAGACCTTCACATCCGCATAAATGGTGGGCTGAGGCTCGTACTTTCGCTCTCCGTACACCCGTGCTACGCGGAGGCGATTCTCGATCATCCCCTCGACACGATCAGGGGTAAGCCCCTCAATGGCCTTTGCGTGGTCACCGTAAAGCCCGAGTCCAACCATCACCGTAACGGGCCCGCATTCGGTGAAGTACCTGAACCGGTCGAAGTCGGAGACAGACTGCCCCTCCGCTGGGAGAGGGAGGGCGAATCCCGCGAGGAGAAGCGCGGGGACGCGGAAGCAAGGGAGTACGGTTAGCATCGAAGGGTCCTCGAACAGATTCTCGAAGGGGATCAGCGCCCCCAAGCGGGAGCTAACGGTATCCCTGGGCTCGTCACCACGTCAAGCATAACGTCGGCCAGTGATGGGCATGCGCCGGAGAATCCCAATCACCCCTCGTTCCCGAGCACTATTTCGATCCAATCTGATGGCCGTCCTTGCTGAAGCAACTTGAAGACCGAACGACGCGCCACGTGGAATCCGGAGTTGAACGCTTCCTCCGGGCGCTTGGCCGATGGCGTGTTCTTCGCGTGGATGATGTCTGAGCGGGTCTTGTAGAACTGCCGCACATCATCAAACACGCGCCGTCTGGTCTTCCGATCGGATTCGAGGAACCAGGCAGCTCTGGCCGCAAGCGTTTGGCTGCTGGTCCAGCCTTGTCGGTACATCTGCTCCAATACGATCGCCAAGTCCAGGATACTGTCGGTGGCGGCGTACTGTCCTGCCCGTGCGAGAGCTTGTGAGAGTCTCGCGACAACGGGCTCCAGATCGCCAAGACGGCTATCGTCCAACGCTAGGAAGATTCGCTTGGCCTCGCCGAACGCCTCATCGTCGAGTTCGCTGGGGCTCCGCAGCCTGGCGACAGACAGTTTCCATGCGGTCGGTGTGGTACTGCCGTGGTAGTGCGGCTGGCCGAGCAGATGCAGGACCGTGCGATGAACGCAATACTCGATTTCCATCAACGGAACGACCGGCACGCCATGCGCGACCGCGAGGAGTTGGATGAACGTGCGCGCATCCTCGAAGAACGAACCTCCCCAGTCCAACTGAGGTTCACGTTCTTCGTCTGCGGGACCCAGAGAGAGCTTCCACGGGACGGGGCAGAGCATCGCGCCGACCGCAACATGGCCGCGACCTCGGGCGAACTCCGGTGCGACATCTTCCAACACACCTTTGTTGACAAAGGATTCGGTACGCTTCAGCGGTCTAGCGATCAGGTCGTCGGCGACCTGCAGGTCCTCGGTTAACTGCAGACCGTGGAAGAGTGAGACGTGGTATGCCACGGTCAGTTCGCTGGCACCCGGGGCAGCGTCATCGCGGGCCGAATCAAGCAGTGACTCCAACTCGGTCGATGCGACAGTGAACTTGTCTTGGCCCGTCCGTCGGGCGCGAGACATGAGCCCCGCGACGATTCTCAAGCATGAGGTTTTCCGAGTTTGGTTCAGGATGCGGAACGAAAACTCATGTCCGCTTTCATCTTCCTCCAACACCGGCGTCAGGACTGTGTGTTGGCCCACCTTGCGGGCGGCGTTTTCCAACGCTGTTCGCAGCGGTGGATATCGCTCCTTGGCATGGATCCCCTTGCTACGCCAGACATGCTGATAGAACGCGACACGGTCACGAGCTGGTTCAGATGCCGCGAAAGGCATCGGAAAGCGAGCGTCATCTAACTCTCGCTGGCGCTGTCTCTCAAGCATCTCATCGAAGTAGTAGCGCTCGACTTCGTGGAGACGCTCAAGGGCCTCCACGAGGTTGGCTCGCCAATCGTTCCTATCGCACTTTGGTGTCATCGTCCGTCCGAATGCATCGACCTCGCCACTGCCGGGGCCGGTCTAGGCCCCACTCATCCGTAGCAACTCCGCTCGCTGAAGGTACCGTACAACCCGAGTTCCGCCTCCTCGAACTCCGGTGCGTACATGTAGCCTGGGAAGTTGATGGTCGCGAGAGTCAGCCTGGTGATGTAGGCCGGGTATTCGGCACTCCCCACTCCCAGCATCATGATGTCGTTCGCCTCCCGGCTGACCAGTGTTTCGCCACCCCATGTTTGACTACGCTCGGCCTTGGCCGCCACACATGAATTGAGGTGGCCCTCGGGCGGGTATGGCGAGTTGTCGTAGTACGACAACATCGGGATTCCGTACACGCCCGTTGGGAACCGCTTGGCCCAGTCCAGCTCTTTCTCGATGCCGCCGCCGTCTACGTCGGCAAAGGTCCTGCGCCAGATGTATTCGACAGCTTCCCGGGCGCGGTCGCTCGTGGCGATACTGACCGTCTTGGTTCTGCCGGACTGGGTTTCATAGGTGTAGCTGTCGCCCGGCATGAACTGGAGTACATGGCCGATCTCATGGAGGGCGAGGGACACGTCCGCCACGCTCATGGTGATCAACCCGGCGGGTATCTGCTCCAGGGAGTCGGCGATGGCGGCCCGGTCGGCAATGTCATAGATGCAGTCTGCCGCCGTTCCGGGAGGCGAACCCGCCGTGCGGGAGACCCATATGTGGATACCCGCCTCAAGAGTGTCGCCAGCCCGAAATCCGGGCATTCCGCTTGGGCAATCTGGGTCGGCCTGGAACACGTAGGGCCGCGGCACCGACGGTACCAGGACGGCACCCCACCGCCTGACGGCCTCGGCAATCGCGTCACGAAACATGTCGTCGATCGGCGGCACTCCGGACCACGACGGCACTTCATGGATGTGGAAGGGGAACAGGCTCCTGACCACCAGGACATCGCTGCTGCCGGTCGCCGGCCCCAAGGTGGCCGTGATGGTCGCCTCGCCTTGGCCGAGGGCAGCGACCAGACCCTGAGCATCCACAGAAGCCACTAGGGGCGAACGGGACGCCCACGTGAACTTCGCATGGGGCATCGGATTGCCCATCGCGTCCTCGGCCGCGGCCGAGAGGCGCACCGTGTCGCCCGCCACCAGAACTGCGTGGGTGGGCGGAACAGTCACCGAGACCTCCGCGGCCTCCTGGTGGACGGTGACCTGCATGGTACCGGATATGCCTTCCGCCGCCTGTACCCGCGCGGTGATGGTCGCCTCGCCATCACTCAGGCTGACAATGGCGCCGACCATGGGCTGGTCGGTGATGTCAGTGCCAGCAACTGCCGGGTTGCTGCTCTCCCAGGCAATCGCATATCCAGACATCGGTTTGCCGTACTGATCACGCACTTCTGCGGTTACGAAGGCGAATTGGCGGTGGGCAGTCATCCGAAGGGCGGGTGGTGTGAGCACGACGACCGACGGTTGGGGAGGTTCGTCCGGCGGTGTGACCGCCGATGGGTCGTGCTGACAGGAAACGGTCAGCACCACGGTCAGTATAGCCGCGCGGAGCGAGCGGGAACGGATCACCGGCCCACGACCTTCCTGCTTACGGCAGCCCCGATCCGATACCTCCCGATGGGGCTGTGCCGTGTCCACGTCCTCAGAAGACTTGCTTCCATCCATTACTGTGTCCTTCCTCATCGGTGCGGAAACAGGTTGGATTCGGTGATTGAAAGGGTCATATTCGTCGAACCAGGAGGCCGCGATAGCACGATTCCTCGACGCTCTATATGAGCGACCATATCGCGATCACATAAACAGAAGGCGCGATATAATTGTGATCCACCCAGGATTCCGCAATAGACCAGCGGAGCCCGCCGCCACCAGATCACCCAAGACATCGAACCAGCCGAACGTACGGCTTGCGTGGACCGGGTCCGACCCGGCCGGCCCCAAATGACCGGCACTCTCCGACTACTCCCGCTGGGTCTCCTGCCCCTGTTGGCTTCGTGCGACGCGCTGAGCCCGTCAGTGGGTGCGATCTCCGGCCAGGTCGCCATTGACGGTCAGGGTGTCGGCGGCATCGAGGTGACGCTGAGCAGCGGAGTGAGCGCCACTACCGATGCAACCGGCGCTTACCGATTCGATCAGGTCCAGGGAGGTTTGTACACCGTCGCGATCAGCGGCTACCCGCTCGACGCCACCTTTCAAGCGACATCGGAACTGGCAGAGATCGTCGCCGATGGGCAGACGGCCATCGTCGACTTTCGAGGAGAGTACATACGCACTGCCAGCGTGATGGGGCGCGTGACCCTCGAGGGCCGGGTGCTCCCTGGTGTCACGGTGCAACTTGACGGGATGTCCGAACGCCTGACCGCGACGGACGGAGTCGGTCAGTTCGCGTTCGAATCGCTTCGGGCCGGAGCCTATACGGTGACGATATCCGACTTCGGGGAGGTCGAGTTCACCACGACCGCTCAATCCGTCTCGCTGGCCGTCGGTGAATCCAGGGTGCTCAGCTTCACCGGAAGGTACGTCCGCAGTTCGAACATTTCGGCAACTGTAAGGGTTGCTGGCACCGGACTGCAGGGGGTCACCCTACGACTGGCGGGCCAAGGCGAGGTGGCCGACACCGTAACGGATGCCGCGGGGCAACACACATTCGCCGAACTCCGGGCAGGCACCTATTCCATCGAGATTTCCGGCTTCTGCAGTGACCATCTGAGTTTTCCGAACACGAGCCAGGACGTGTCGGTGGCGGTGGATCAGACGGCGATCGTCACGTTCGACGGAAGTTACCTGCTCGAGGGCAGCATCGTCGGCCGGGTGTCGATCAAAGGCATGGGGATGGACGGGATATCGGTCTCCCTCAGCAATGGGGCCTCCACCGCAACGGCTGGTGGCGGGTGCTATCGCATCGACGATTTGGAGCCGGGCTCCTACACGGTCACGATCAGCGGATACCCTGCGGACGCCAGGTTCGACCAAACCTCAGCTCAGGTCACCATCGGTGATCACGGCGGGACGGTCACCGTCGACTTCCGCGGCGTCTACGACCGTACCGGGGGCATTGTTGGGGGCTAGGTCAGCGTGGACGGCCAAGGGCTCGCTCGACCAGCCGTGGCGGACCGGATCTCAGGTCTCTTCCGCCACGCACGGTGATGTGGACACCCTGCGGTGTATCCTTCCTGAAGGAGGAAGGTGCATTCTCGTCCCGAGCTTTTCGATTCTCCGCTGTTCTCCTGGACAGATCGGACCCCAAGATGAGCAGAAAAGGCAAGAATACGACCCATGAGGCGCTTCGGCGCTGGCGTGAAACCCCAGCCGTGAACCCCAGCCACAAGACGCCAGCACTCGGCGTGACCGAGCGGGGCGGCACGATTGACGTGAACAGTCGCAGATGGCGTACGGCGATGGCGGTGGCAACGATCGCGGTGGTAGCGCTAATGGCCCTGGGTCCACAGGAGACGCCAGACCTTACCACGCTATGGCACCAGCTTGAATCCTGTCAGGCGGATGAGCACAATGCCAATGATCACATGCGTCGCATTGCCGCCTTCAATCGCAGTCGATTGCTCCCGCCCCACCAAGCCACATTCGACAGTCTCTCTACTGTGATCGATGCGATTCATCGCCGGGAAATGGAGGCCGGTGCCGACCTCTTCGCTGAATTGAGGAAGATCGGAGTGGTTCGGCAGTATCCGGTTGGCAGTGACTATCCACCATGTCCTCAATAGCGCCCGCGGACCTGACCGGAGCCTCGGAGCCATCTTGGAAGTGAAGTTGCCCCGCTTTGACGGACACCCTTTTTCGTTGGAGCCAGCGAGGAGGTGAGCCATGGCGGGAAATAGAGGGCGACCCCAGCGGTCCCCGCCGAGTCGGGCGCGCCGACCTGCAACTGTCAGCACGCGCTTCACCGCGGTGGTGTTGGTCTCCTCGAGGATCCTCTCCTCCGTCAAGTAGTCTCGAAGGAGGAGCAGATACGTCCCTTCTTCTGCGTCATGATGTGATTCTCCCTTGCTCACTGCCTCCCGGTACCGGCTCCTTCCCGCTGGGGTCCCGCCGGTCGAGAGTCTCAATTCGTTGCGGCGCAGCGCGGCGGGGTCTACCATGCTGTGCGCTGCGGGTGCCATACCCTCGGCGCAGACAAAGGAGCGACATGGACGTTGGCCGCATCGTATACATCACCGTGCTGGTGGCGTTCGCCGTGGGATTAGTGTTTTACTGCATCTTCGGCGACCACGAGGAACCGAAAAAGCCGGCCCCGCCGGACATCGACCTGTCGGACGTGCCGGACTTCTTCGACGACGAGGAGACGGCCAAGGCCAAGCGGAAGCGAATGCACGAACGCCTCTATTACGGTGGCGGCGAATGAAGGTGCCGGAACCCCCGAACGGCTGGGCCGACCACGATCCCGCTGAAGTCTGGCTCAAGGCACTGGCCCGGCGCGGCTTCCCCTCCACCAAGGTGGGCCGGTCGGAGTGGCGGGCGACATGCCCCCTTTGCCGGAGCGTGGACAGGTTTCGCGTTCTGCGCGGCCCCGACGGCTACATCAGCGGCGGCGAGGACTCAAAGACAACGTTCACGAAGCCGCTGGACGTGCGGTGTCTGGACGGCTGCGACGTGCTGGCCGTCGCCCGAGTCCTCCATCCGTTCCAACGTGAGTGCGGCCGCGTCACGTGAGCCTGTCCAGCCTGTTCGGCACAGTGGCGGGCGTTGCCAGCGTTTTCGGACCTTCACCGCATAGTTGTTGGGTAACGCGCGTGACAGACGTCAAGGGTGCGTGCCCGGCGGCTGCCGCCTCAAGATGGATCAGTGCTTCGTCAATCGAGGTTGAGGAGAGAACGAGGCGGCCCCGTGTGGTCACGGCCGAAATGTCAACCACAGTTTCCATTCCGTAAACTCAAGTTGACATCGGATGGCCATTGGGGTCAGAACAGGGTCGGATTGGGCAGCCGGAAGCGGACGCGACATCCTGCCGGGTAGCTGAAGCGCCTTTTCCGGGTTCCGGGCTCGACCTCGATTCGCTCGGCTTGTTCCATGGCTTTCAGCTGCTTCCTTAGGTGCCCTTCGTGGAATATGGTCGCGTCGGACTGCACGAATGTCACTACTTCCTCAATCGACACCCACCCCGCGTCGCGGAACCTTCGGTCGAGCGCGTCCGTGAGGGCTGTGAAGTCAGGCTCGGCAACACCGAGCATCACCATCTGCTCGGAGTCGCCCCCCCGAAAACTGAAGTCTCCAAATGGAGCGACCTTCCAGATTGCCTGCTTCATGCGGTCTGACCCGAGCGAGTGACCAGTGGCGAAGAACACGGAGTACCTGAGACTATTCCCCTTGTACAGGTGAAAGTGGAGCACATGGCTAGCGCCAGCGCTCTTGAGCTGGGCCTTGTAGAGGGAGTAGAGATGCCGACGCCGGTCACTACCATCCATCGCCGCTGCTTGTCGCCACTCGGTGGTGCCGAACAACGCGTCCATGTGGGGCTCGAATTCTTCCGTGGTCAAGAAGCGGTTGATCTCCTCCCACATGAACGTGACGTACACCTCGCATCTCGGGTTCTCGAGAATGCCCCGGACCACGCTGAGCGGGATGTCCTTGACGCCGAATGGGTCCATCATCACGAGGGCCGGGGCCATTTGCTTCTTTTGATCTTCCAGTTCCTGGAGCACTTCGGCCATACGGGATTGGAACGAGTCTTCCAGCACGTGGACTTGCGCGCTCGAGGGCAACTTGGGTCGCCACCGATTCACCCGCCCGTTGAGGTGTGCCGCTCGCTTGGGATCCTGCTCAATGAACACGAACACCACTTCTGCGCGGATGGTTGCCGGGTGCTCGGCCAGCACCCGCATGGCCACCACCGCGGAACCTTCTTCACCCCCGGCGTATTCGCCCGGTCCAGCGAACCCGTCGACGAATAGAATCCGACCATTCGCATTTCCCATGCCCAGAATCGGAAACCAGGCCTTCAGATACTCCGCCAGCAGGAGATGCTTGCCTTCTGTGTGGTCGTCTCGCTCCCAAATCGTCGCCCTTGGTGCTGCCATCGACTCTACGCTAGCTCTACTTTGTCCTCGCCCGGAAACTCGTCCCAGGTCACCCCATCCAGCTCCCGTCCTCCGGCCTTTGGCGTCCGGCCACCCCACTGCTTGAAGAAGAACGGCACCCGCGCCGACCGGCACTGATCCCGCAGCTGCCTCGCCCACTGGCGACTCATCGGCCGCGCTCGCGCCCCGCTCTCGCCACCCACGATGACCCAATGCAGTCCCGCCGCCTGGTCGGACCCGTTCAGGAAGCCTCCCAGGTCAAGGGGGCCCAGCAGAGGCTCGCAGCTGAGAAAGCGGATGACGGCCGGGACCGCGAGAAGGTGCCGCACCCGGTAGTCAACCGCCTGATCCTCCACCGAGGTGCCGATCCAGATGTGGGCCGGAAGGCCGTCGGGCAGCAGGTCCCGGTTACGCCCGACGAACTTCGCCGCTCGGGCCGGTCGCTTGGTCAGCACCTGATACACGTGTCGATCCACGTCAAGCATCACGCGGAAGCACCGCCTCACGAACTCCTCCGGAACGTCGCGGTGGAACAGGTCCGACATGGAGTTGACGAATACGCGCCGCGGAGCCCGCCAGGATCCCGGGATCGCGAGCCTTGCCGGCCACACTCTGACCGCGAAGGGGTCGGCGCGGTTTTCGGGGGTGTCCACGACCGGCATGCGCGCCCGATAGGTGGTCGCCAGCAGCCTCTGGGAAAGGGTCGCCGCGTAGCAGTGGTCGCACCCCCGTGAAACGCGGGTGCATCCCGTCGTCGGGTTCCAGGTCGCGTCGGTCCATTCGATCGCGCTGCGGTCGGGCACGGCTGCCTCCTGGTTGGTAGGGTGCGGAATCGAGCCGAAAGATACCGTCTTCGGGTTTTGTTCGCCATCTCTATCTCGTGGCGGCCGGCCATTTGGGACGGCCTCGGTCCCCATCCAGTCCATGGTTCCTGCTGACGAACGGAGGGGAAGAACAGGGCGACGACGTGCAGTCCCGGTGACGTCGGCCACCCCGAATGGTACGGAGCCAGAGGGGAGAGTCCCTCAGGCCCATCAGGATGGTCCTCGTCGGGCTCGATGCGAGCGCCCACCGAATGGTGTCCTACCTGGCGGACAGGGCCATCGACGTCCGGCTGGTGACCTTCCATGGCTACGTTCACGACTCAAGAGATGCTGTTGGCCAGGCAGGTACGGGCTGCGGACGATACCCGTACGTCGTCCGCCGGTCCGCCAACCGCGTTTGACCTGAAACGGAAGGCCACCGAGCACGGCGTCGCGGAGATCTGGCAGGATGCACGGGAATCGCTGGACTACAGTGTCGGACGTACTACACGAAAGCCGGCATCACCTATCTGCAGCGGACGACCACCCTGCCCGATGGCGTGCGTGTCCGCAGGTCGCATTCCGTAACGATCGGCGAGGCCGGAGAAATCCGGATCACGTTCTACCCGGCGGCCGTCGACCTGTGCTACGAGGAGTTCGAGCAGCTCAAGCGTGCGATTCCATTCGGAGCCGAGAAGCGCCCGAACGCGCCGGCGACGCGACGGGCGACGAATCGGTGGTACTGTCGGCTCGACGAACGGTCATGGCAGAGGTTCAGGACGCCTCTGATTGCGTTTGTGCGGGCCGTGGAGGACGCTTGGCGGGGGCATGAGCGGAAGGTGGCGGATGCCGGTAGCGCGCGCGTTGCGACAGACGAAGCGGAGTTGGGGAACAGGTAGTCCTTTCGACTGGGGGGATTGCCGAGCCGCAACGAACCCCGGCATGACCTGCCTGCAGCGGACGACCTGCCTGCCTGACGACGTGCGTGTCCGCGGGTCGGTTCCGAGACGATCGACATCTTGGACAGATACGGAACACATTCTGTCCGGCGGCCGTCGCAGGCCGACCGTAACTAGCCTCGGGCGAAGAGGTCACTGCCTCGGTGTCAAACCGCGCTACGAGGGGCACCGGCGTTTCCATTCATTCTCGGGGCCGAGATGCGGCGCGCTACTGCGAAAGACCGGTGTGAACCGGCACTTGTATGATTGGCCTCAGCGGCTGGAGTTGCGCTCGGTAGGTCTGGACGACACGGTCGTAGAGGTCCTGTACTCTCGGTGCCTCCACCGTCACGATGAGCGCGTAGCGGATCTTGCCGGCGCTGGTGTCGCTCCGACTCTCCGAACGCGCGTTGTAGTGAATGTCAAAGACGGGCCCATCTAGGCTTTTTCCGAGCTTGCCAACACGACGGTGGAGGCAAGTCTCCCATTTGTGCGCGTCATCGCGAAGTGGCCAATCCGTAGCATAGAGTTGCGCTGGCTGGAAGAACGGGGCCGTATTCGGATGAATCGCGTCCTTTCGACGGAACTTGGACCTGTGCGGCCGAAAGAAGACCGACAAGCCGCTCTTAGTGTAGTTGCCTGGATGTTCAGGATCCACGGCAGTGGCGAAGCAGAATGTCGCGGTGATCTGGACTCTCCCACTCAACTCGCCCGGCGGTAGCGGTAAGCGAATACGCCTGTAGGCTGCTGCGGTGATCTCATCCTGGTAGACCACACGCACACAGCCGTCAGGGCAGATGACGAGGTCGTCCAAGTCGGCGGGCAACCGACCCCACCCGGTTTCGTGCCTTGGCCCTGTGCCCGGATCGGTACAGTGGATCAAGAGTGCTTTGATGGCGAGCGGGCCGAGCACCGGCCCCAAGTGCGCGCGCACTGCGAGTGCGGACCGCATTGCCAAAGGCGCTGCATAGCTTGTGCCTTGCGTCGCGATGGCACGGTCGGAATCTGTGGGGTCGTTTACCCAGAAAGCTTCGTGCTGGCTGCCGCCGAAAGCGACAAGATCCGGCTTTACGATGCCAGGTGAGCGCCCTGGCCCCCTTGAGCTATAGGGTGCCCGTGCCCAGTTGCCGTTTCGCCGATCGCTCGCACCTACGGTGAGCCCATTGACGCAGTCGGAGGGTACCTGGATACGCCAATTCTCAAGGACCGGATCTTGGGGTTCTTGGCCAGTGTTTCCCGCTGCGATGGTGGCAAGAGAGCGCCCATCCGACAGGTGCTCGTCGAGCACAGCCGTCCAAGCGTGGACATCGTGGTCGTCGATCGGCAAGTGTGGCCCAATGCTGAGATTGAAGAATTCGTAGTTGCCTTGTGACAACACAGACCTGACCCGCTCGAGTACCTCGTACAGTTCGGACGGATCACGATATGAGTTGGCGTCAAGCACCCGGTGGTGGTCGATCCGGCACAACGGGCGCTGCACCTGCGTCTCATCGATTGAGCCGAAGAGCATCGCGGAAGTCACGCCCTCCCCGTGGGATAGTAGCTCCGCATCAGACTGGCCCACTCCCGGTCCGTCGACGGGATTCGCCCATGTAGTCAACGGACTCGACTCAGGCAATCCTCCATCGAAGACGGCCACACGTAGGTTCGGGTCGAGGACGCCCTGTCCCGGCAATGCGGCGATCGGCCGCGTTGTAGGCTGGCTGCGCAGAACTGGCTGAGTGTTACGGAGCCTCGGCATCTCCCGTACCACGCGCAGGAAAGAGAAGTGGGCAACGTCCTGCGCCTCTTGCTCATTCGCGCGCAAACGTAAGAAGCAGAGCTTCCCCGCGAAAAAGATGCGATTAAGGTCGGGATTGAGTCCGAGATCTCTCAGGTAGACCTCGAATGACGCAAGGATAAAGCGATCCGCCGGTTTCTCACTCGCATGAAGTACAACTTCGAGAGGGAGCCTCTCTTGGCCCATTGTGAGTGGTCGAATTCGCTCCCTAGCCTCGAAAACGGACACCCTTTCAATCGCGGGAAGATGGACAGCCCCGAAGGAGTCCTCTGTCCAGGAGGTTATCTGGTCTGCGAGTCTGCGGAAGGATCTCCGGGCTCCGGCCACGAACAACTCCGTGGTCACGGCTTCCGTCGGCTCGCGACCGCGGCTACGTTTTTCCGGGCGAATCTGGCGGGCACGGCTGCCGATCGCACGAAGACCACTCGCCCTTAGGAAGCTCGCTGGGAAGTAGCTCTTCGCATAGTACTCTGGATGGAGGGTAAAGGCAGCAACTGCTTCATCGTTCGGACAGGCGTTTGTCGGTAGCCTATCCAATACCGAAGCGGTACTCGCCAGCATTGGCGCGACACGACCACGTGCCTCGCGAAAACTGTAAGGTGCTGCCTTCGGTCCACCGCCCGTGGTCATCTCGACAGCAGCCGTGAGGCGCTCACCGTACCCCAGCAGGTAGTTTCGCCCATCCGGCATCTAGCTGCTCCCTCGCTTCCCGGATGTCGCGTACTTGCGGATGGTGTCGCGACTGACGCCGGTGATCACGTTAGCTTGCCGCTGCGAAACGACTCCTTCTTCGACTAGGGACACCGCGATCTCTTGGCGCCGCTTGCGATCCAGCGACCTAACGGTGTCACGGAGTACTCGTTCCAGAGCCCTCTCGATGTTACAGCCATCAACCGCGGCCATCCTCCGAGCGTGGTTCGCGGCCTGAACCGCGGCGCTGAAAGACGAGCCGGCTAGTACGCTGCCGAGTAGCCCCGGCCACGGCGATGTCGCACGTAGTTCCAAGTGAGCACGTAGTACGGCCGTGACCGCCTTTGCCTGTGGCAGGGGGAATTCTACTACGACCTCGAACCTCCTCCACACGGCGGAGTCGAGGAGCTGGGCATGGTTAGTCGCTGCTAGAAGCAGGCAACTGGGCGGCCACTCGTCGATTTCCTGAAGGAGCACCGTGACCAAGCGTTTCAATTCTCCGATTTCGCTCGTATCGTCCCTGCGCTTCGCTACAGCGTCGAGTTCATCCAGCAGAAGGATGCAATCCCGGTCACGAGCGAAATCTAGCACGGCCCGCACGTTGCTCCCGGTGCGTCCCAGGAAGGAACTCATCACAGCTGAGAGGTCCAAGATGGCGAGAGGCTGCCCGAGCTCGCGAGCCATCCACTTGGCCGCGAACGTCTTGCCCACACCTGGTGGCCCAGTAAAGAGCACGGTCCGGGTCGGGTCCACCCCCGCCTCCGCCAATCGCGCTCTCGACTGGTGCTCGCGAGCGACTTGCCACAGAGCCGTCCAGACATGCGAGTCGTATACTGGCTCGACCTCTAGGACTGGCGCCTCGATCATCCGAACCAAGGGAAGGCGGGAGTCTCCGTCGACTGGAAGGCCTTCCGGCTCAATTCGACGGGTCGGATTTGCAGTCCGCGGATTCTCCCGCAGGAGAGCGGTCAGTTTGTCGGCCAGCTCGGGAACGGACGAGCGGTAGCGACGGGCGTATTTTCGTACGAGTACAGCGACATCCCGCTGGCGACCCGCAAGCGCGACCCTTGCCAAGTGGAAGATATCACTCGTCATTCTGTCGTTTTCGTCCGTCTGGACCATAAGATATGTCCGTATCGATGTTAACGGGTGGACGATTACGCGAACCTTCGAATCAGTATAGGCCATTCCATACTACGAGGCAACTCCCACCATCCTCGCTTGCCCTTGAGTGCTCGGGTCCGGCGCCGCGGCCTCGGGGGCTAGGCTTGACCGTGTGGGACCGCCCGGTGAACCGCTGGAAGAAGCCCCTCGACCTAGGCCTAGGCTATGTACGGCAGGGAGCCCCCACTTAAGTCGCCCAACCGTCAAGACGACGAGGCTGGAGGATACACCTCTTGGGGGTACCGTGGGTTCACAGTCAATCCCTTCGCCTTCGAGCCTTCACGATCCGATTAGGGCGGGATTCACTCTTCTCGGTCATCTTCGATTAGCGCCTCCGTCACCTTCTTGACCAGGTTGAGGGTCCTCGAGTTCGATCGCGACGCTCGCAGGAAAACGGGGTCGACCAACACGGTGGGACTATCAGACCCACGACCCAGAAGCGCGTCAGTGCTCAGTTCGAGGGCGTCGGCCAAACGAACGAGCGATTCGAGCGACGGCGCACGCTGTCCGGTTTCGAAGTGAGAAACGGAGGCCGCGGCAATCCCGGCTTTGGCTCCCAGCTCAGCTTGCGTCAGGCCGCGCATCTTGCGGTTCTCCCGCAGCCGCTCGGGCAGGCCATCCATCGGCGTTTCGTATCTCCCCTTGACGTGGCCTCACGATTCGTATAGCGTTTCACTACGATGTCGCAGCATTCGCTACGACTAAGCATAGCCCGCGAAAGGGCTCCAAGCAAGGAGGGGAACGATGTCGGAGCGAGGAAAGGACCTGATCATCTACGTGAACCGTCGCAAGTTCGATGACGGTGACGGGGTCAAGCCACACATGACCGGTGGCGAGATCGCGCTGCTCGTGGACGTGCCGCCCGGGAACGCCGTGGTCCGACTCGATAGGCGCGGCGACAAGAGGGAGATCGCGGAGAAGGAAGGGGTCGATATCAAGCACGACGATCACTTTCTCGTGACGCGGAAAGTCGTCGAGGGGGGTTGATGAACCAGGATCGGATAGTGCGCGAACTACGCGCATTGGAGGAGGGCGGGCAGGTAGCGAAGTTGGTGACCGTCTCGCGACCCGTCGTGGTCTATTACGATGTTCCGACCGCTGGTGAAGAGAGGGATCTGCCTTCCGAATCAGATGTCATAGTGCCCGTACCCAGCGGCTACCCTGGGGGCATCATCGACCTCGCTGGCCTGCCCGTGGACTCTCCGTTCCTGGGTCTCGTCAAGGGTGGCCGAAACAGCCAAGGTCTCATCAGTGTCTGCGACCGCGAGTGGCAGCTCGCCAGCTACCATCCGCATAACGGCGGCGGCGGTCCCCCATGGGATCCGAATCGTCACGGCTTTCACACCTACCTGGATCACTTGATCGCATGGCTAGCCCATCTGAACTGAACGGTAGGCGGACTGGGAGCGTCATCGTTCGGATAAGCAACCCCGAACGGGACGACCTGCTCCGTTTGATGTTTTCTCGATACCCGAAGGAAGAGTGGGCCACGTTCGTCAGATTCGGGTGGCGAGACACAGGCAGTACTCTGGTCCTGACGCTGGCGGGTATCGACGCGCCCCAGCCCGGAGAGCTGGATGAGCGGGTGGATCACGTGGCAATCCTGGAGCCGTATACGCTGCGCATTGCGCTCGATGCCGAGACGCACCCGTTGGCCGTCGGTGTTGTTCACAGCCACCCGGAGGGTTGCCCACCTGTACCGAGCCTGATCGACGACGATATGGACACCTACTTCGCCGACTACCTTGCTGGGTTCGCCCCTGGGCGACCGTACGTCAGTTTGATCGTCTCTCAGGTCGACGACCAGGTAGTTTTTGGGGGCCGCGTCTTCCACGATGGCCATTGGTACCCAATTGCGCGGTTTCCATCTGATTGCGAGCCGGTACATGTTCATCATCAGGAGAGGCCCGACTCGGCTGACCTTGAGACAGTAGCTCGACTCGCTGCCGCGTTTGGAGACGATGCGGCGCGCAGACTCCGGGAGGCCACGGTCGGCGTGGTCGGCGCCGGCGGGACGGGCTCGGTGGCCATTGAGGTCTTGGCACGTGCTGGCGTGGGCCGGTTGATCATCGTCGATCCTGACCACCTGGAGCCCTCCAATCTCGAGCGCGTTCATGGCAGTTGCGCCGATGATGGAGTGGCGCGCTTGAGCAAGTCGGAGATTGCACGGCGTCACGTTAGCGCGATCAATAGGCGATGTGAGGTTGTCGCCGTAAAGGGAGCGCTACCTCAGGAGCTCGCCATAGACAAGCTCGTCGAGGCAGACGTAGTCCTCGGTTGCACGGACCAGCAACACAGCCGCCTTGCTCTAAGTGACCTCGTGGTCCGCTACCTCGTGCCGGCAATCGACTGTGGCGTTGCGTTGGAAGGGAGCGAGGGAGTCGTTCGTGGCCAGATAATGCAATTGCTGCGCTGGCTACCAGCGGACCCGTGCGCCATATGCCGCGGGCTCATTAATCCACGTCGGGTCTCCCAGGAACTCATGTCCGAGCAGGAGCGAGAGTCCCGGCGGTTGGCGGCCCAAGCGGCCAATCCGGACGGCCGACCCGATAGTGCGTACTGGGAGGACATCCCTCAGCTAAACACCGTTGGCTACCTAACCACGACGGCGGGAGCGCTGGCGGCAGGCTACGCCGTTGGTTGGATCACCGGACGCTTCGAGCCTCCATTCGAGCGGCTCCAAATGAACCTCACAGCACCCGAGTTTGAGGTCATTGCTTGGGAGGAAGTAGCCAACGACGGATGTGCGTGCCGAAGGGTACGTGGCTGGGGCGACCAAGGAAGCGCAGAGGCTTGGGTAACACCTCCTGACCACTGGCCGGCCGCCGTGGTCCTGTAGCTAAGCCCGATATGGCTCGACATCACCGCAATACGATGCCATCGCGGCCGTACGTCCCCCGTCCACGTCAACGACGAGCTCGTCCAGCGCGTCCGCGACTCTAGCGCCGTCGGGTTGGCCGCCTGGGCTACTGCAGATGCCCGCACTCTCGCAGGCTCCGGATGGGAGATGCCAAGAAATGACAGCAAGCTACGGTTCAGGAGATGTGTCCATCACACCATCCACGGTAGGCAACGTCGCCGTGTCGAACGTTCGCGCCGTCCCGGCCCTGATCCCCCGAATTCGCTTCGATCTGTCCTGGACCCTACACAACGCTTTCACCCTGGAAGAGGGCCATCGGGGAAAGCAGTTCATCCTCACCGACTTCCGGGGCGAGCTGACGGTCGGGCCTGACAATCTGTTCGTCGGCAACCTCGTTCGGGACGGATCGGGCCACCCCATTCCGTCGCTGTCCCATGTGCGAGCGCACACGGGCTCCGTCGCTCTCGATCTGGATGGACATAGGCTCGAACGCCTGGAAGAGCATCGGGCAGGAGGCGTGCTTACCATGCAGATGCAGCTGTGGCCCCGTGTCGAGATGGACGGGAAGACAATTAATGCCACGGTCGCCGGAATCCGGCTCCAGGTCCCGCGTGACGAATGGCTGGCGGTGGTCGGCGGATTCACCGGAGAACAGATCGACCTCTTTGAGATCCGCTACCACCTCACGCACGCGAGTCGTTTCCGGCCAAGCGTCGGGGTGCTCCAGCGTGCGCGCGAGGCCGTCGATCGGGGGGATTTCGACGCCGCCGTGATCCAGGCGAGAAAGGCCATCAGCCTCTCGGCCGAGTCTTTCCAAGGGCCCGACGGAGGCAGCCTCTTTGCCACCCTCACCGACAGACTCGACGACGACCATGCGAAGCTCTACGCGGGCCTGGTTGGCCGTGCCAAGGTCATGGGCAACCTTACCGCGCACAGTGCCTCGGCCCGCGAGTACACGCGTGGCGAAGCGCTGTTCGCCATCCGCTTCGCAACGATCCTGCTCGAACTGATTGCCGGGTTGGTGTCAGATTGACTGCTGGTCGAGTCGGTCGAGAGGGGTCGGCATCGGCGAAATGTCAACTACAGTTTCCATTGTGTGAACTCTGCTTCAC
Source organism: Longimicrobiales bacterium (assembly GCA_965116905.1). GTDB lineage: Bacteria > Gemmatimonadota > Gemmatimonadetes > Longimicrobiales > Gaopeijiaceae > Bin94. Next base: position 781,860 of record OZ220732.1, read on the forward strand.
ATATGCTGGCCGATGACCGACGGATTGGGGGCACACTGGCAGTTGCGAATCACCCATCCGACCGCCATGATGACCGCTGCTGTACGAACGTTTGGGAACACCACTTCCCGCGACACTCCAACCGAGCCTTCACCAACCGTGAGAGTCCCGACACACGATTGCCTCAGAGATAGAAACGCCGTATGAGGGCCCCTACAGCGGTCGTCCTCGTGTGGGCGGTCCTCCTGACTGCATGCGGCCTCAATGCTCCCGAGGAAGACGTTGAGGAGGTCCGTGGGTTCGCTATCGCACCCATCGAGATCAGTCCCGACGAGCTCGAGGTAGACCAAGGCGAGACTGTTGCTGTGGACATCGTGCGGGCACTGCCCGTTGCTCACCCGTGTTTCAGCTCAGGTACCGTGGACGCGCAGCCCAAGTGCGAGGACATCATGGGTAGCGGGTGGACTCTGTGGACCGAAGAGGATCTTGAAACGCTCACCATGGCGCTCGACTGTGGAGATACTGGCCCGGGAGGCGGGGCCATCAACTTGAAAGATTGTTGGGGCCTTACCGTGTACGAGAGAGGAACAGGACCTGGGCTGGAGGACCTCGGGGGCATGAGGTGGAAGCCCCTGCCTTCGCACTGCGGCCGCCGGACTTGGGTGGCATACACGCTGAAGGAACACCATGGCGCGGTGTCCAAGTTCTTTCCAAGTCTCCGAATCTTCACCGACACTACCGTCGTCTTCATCCGCCAATGTTGACAACGCCTTCAAGATCGAAGCCTCTGGTCGCCAAAATCATCCGGCGCAACGGGGCCGGTCGCCGCGGCAAGTATCCTCCGCCAAGCGCCTGACAGCGGCGCTAGATCTTCCTTGGCCCTCACCCAGACCTGTCGACCCGCCTCGCCTGCTCGGCGGTATGCCCAGCGCGCAATCTCAGGCCCATCAGGATGGTCCTCGTCGGTCTCGGGCTCGATGCGAGCGCCCACCGAGTGGTGTCCGACCTGGCGGACAGGGCTATCGACATCCGGCTGGTGACCTTCCATGGCTACGTCAACGACCAGGAGATGCTGTTGGCCAGGCAGGTACGGGTTGCGGCCGATACCCGTACGTCGTCCACCGCTCCGCCAAGCGCGTCCGACCTGAAACGGAAGGCCACCGAGCACGGAGTCGCGGCGATCTGGCAGGACGCACGGGGATCGCTGGACTACAGTGTTCGGCCGTACCACACGAAAGCCGGCATCACCTACCTGCAGCGGACGACCACCCTGCCCGATGGCGTGCGTGTCCGCGGGTCGCATTCCGTAACGATCAGCGAGGCCGGGGAGATACGGATCACGTTCTATCCGGCGGCCGTCGACCTGTACCACGAGGAGTTCGAGCAGCTCAAGCGTGCGATTCCATTCCAAGCCGAGAAGCCCCCGAACGCCCTTGCGACGCGACGCGCGCCGGATCAGTGGTATTGCCGGCTCGACGAACGGTCATGGCAGGGGGGCAGGGCGCGTCTGATCGAGTTTGTGAGGGCCGTGGAGCACGCGTGGCGCGAGCACGAGCGGAAGGTGGCGGACGGGGGTGGAGACGTTGCGGCGGATGCGTAAGAAGACACGAGAGGGCGCCGGGCTGGCTTGAGATCTGGTCGCTGCTCCCGTACTCTAGCGACAAGGAAGCACCTGAACTCGGCGCGGAGAGAACGAGAACCCAGTGACCGGAACACTTACGTTTCTGAATCAGCTTCTACGCGGCGATTGGCTCTTTGAGATTCCCATCTACCAGCGCGGCTACGCCTGGGGACAGGAGAACCTCCGGGATCTTTGGGACGATCTCTACTACCTCGGCGACCGAGAACACTACTTCGGTACCATCCTGCTCAAGAAGGCGGAAAAGAGAACGAGAGCCCCCCTAAGAGACTTCGATCACTTCGAGGTAATCGATGGTCAGCAACGGCTGACGACAACCCTCATCCTGCTTCGTGAGTTGATCTCCCAACTCAAGGATTTCCGCGACGAAGAAGTGAGTGGCCAGGCTTCCAAGCTCGAAGAGGACTACATCGTTTACCGGGACCACTACAAGCTGGCTGTCGGCGGCGAAGACAAATCCTTCTTCCGAGAATCAATCCTGGCTGGTAGGTCCGCCACCGCCCCCCAGACCCGGGCCCAGGAGCGGCTACTAAGTGCCCAGGAGTTCTTCCGCGACTTGCTCGGTCGGCAAAGAGAATCCAGGGGTGATCAGTATCTCGACTTCCTGATCGAACTCAAGAGTCGGATCGACCGGCTGCAGGTCATGCTGTACATAGTGCCGTCAACTGCCGAGGCGGTCCGCATGTTCGAGACGGTGAACGACCGCGGGCAACCGTTGACGAATCTGGAGAAGACGAAAAGCATCCTGATGTACGCCTCGTATCTCGTCGTTGACGACCCCACCGCCCTGGACACGCTGCTCTCAGAACTGAACGACCACTTTTCGGAGATCTACAAGTGCTTCAAGGACGTCGAGGAAGCGCTTGGGCTTCGCGATGCAGGTGAGATTCAACGCTATCATCACATCTTCTTCATTGGCTCGAAGGACTCCCACAAGCACATGCGGGTGCTCAAGGATCTTCTCATGGGGAAGAGCCGGGAGGATCCGGAAGACTGTAGGCGGTTCATTCGCAGGTACACCAGCGACCTCCGGCACGCGTTCGAAACGATGCGGGAGGTCGCGAGACGCAGGCGGGATAGGAGTGCGCTGGGCAGTGCAATCGACAGGCTCTTCCTAATCGGGCGTGTGGGGAATCTATATCCGCTTCTGATCGCCGGATGGCAGAAGTTCACGAAGGAATCGCAGCGCGAGGAGATTGTGTGCCTGTTCGAGGCTTTCGTATTGCGAGTCTACCGTGTCGCCAGGCGGTACAGCCATACTGGTGGGAGTAGCCTGAACTGGTGGGCCCGTCAGGTCCACGGGGGGCACCGCGCCTACGCAGACTTTCTCCACGGGTTGCGGGAACTGACTCAGTACTGGGGCAGCGACAACGCATTCCGACGACACTTGTCTGCGACGCACTGCTACGGGAATCTCGGTACGGGGACGATCAAATACCTGCTCGCAGAGTACGAGATGAAGCGCCGTATCGAAGCCCGCGAGCCGTTGCAGTTGGACCTTGCTGAGATCCTCTCGTCCGATTACGAGACGGAGCACATCCTCCCGCAGCACCCCGCGGGGGGCCTAGGCGAGGAAGAGATGATCGCGCACCAGGAGATCGTCCATCGCCTGGGCAACCTGACCATCGCGTCGAAGGACTGGAATCGGAGCATGAGCAACCGTCCCTTCGAGGAGAAGAAGGAATACTACGGCAATTCCATCCTGCGAGTCCAACGCGACCTAGAGGAATGGAGGGAATGGAACGAAGCGTCCATTCAAGAGCGCGGCGAGACTATCATCGACTTCGCTTTGGAGCGTTGGCGAATTGATCCCACGGTCCCTGAGTGACTGGTCTGCCGGTCTCTTCCTCCTCGACAACTGGCACGACATCATCGGTGATCCACCTTCGCCGACGCCATCCTCGACTGGCTCCTCCACAACTCTCAACCGCATCACCCTCAGAGGCGCTCGTCGAGCATTCCTGACAACCGACGACCCTGGACAGATACGGGCCACATTTTGTCCGGCGGCCGTCGGCTTGTCCCACGAGAATGCTCGAGCAATTCAAAGCGTGCGATTCCATTCGAAGCCGAGAAGCCCAGCCCCCCGACGACGCGTCGCGCGCCATAATCATTGGTATTGGCGGTGGGAGGGAGGGAAGAAGAGGGCGGCGATGTTAGTTGCCGTCGTGGTGGACGAGCCAAGCTGCAGCGAGTGGGGATCGGCACGAGCGGAGGTTGACCGGGTGACGCGGCGGTGGGCTGGTCGCGGTGGGCCATCACGGCCTGGGCTCGTCCGCGACCGAGCGGATCTCAGGTCAGAAACGTGGCCACCGGTGGCGCAATCTGGGCTGTCTCGGCCTCGCGAATAGGCGGAACCGCGATCACTAGCATGACCCCAAAGAGCGACCGGTGCCGGCACCTGCTCCCTTGCTCACTGGCGACCCGCCGTGTACTTCAGAACGGCGCAACGACAATCGGGGCTATCGCACGGTCAGCCGGTCCGCCGGTCGCGCTAGCAGCATTCAATTCAATCCGGAGAAGTACTTCACGTTTGGGCCAATCCGCCCAGAGAGGAATGAGCAGTGGCCGAGAATGACAGTAAGGGCGCTCAGGATAACGCCCGGCGCGTGCGTGTCGAGTGGCTTCCGACGTACTCGCAAATGCGTCGCTTCATCGGGGTGTTGATCGGCCGCCCGAAGACCAACTTCACCGGACTCCAGAAAGAGCTGTGGGGGCTCCGCGGCACGCCGCAAAAGACCGTCGATTGGAAAGACCCGGACACCTGGATCGACGAGAGGGTCCCCGGCGAATACCACGAGTTGGCCCTGGCGATCTGGACCAAAAGCGGTGTCAATCCCAGGTACACAGATGACCATTGGAGGCTCATCCAGAACTACGAACTGCTCGCGGAGGGAGCGGACGGCAAACTGGAGTTGGCCGAACGTGGAATCGACTTTATCGACCACGAGTTCGGCGAGGCAGAGGTGTTTCTGGACGAACAAGAAGGCATCATCAACCTCCTCACACTTGTGGCTGGTGCCGGATCCGCCGGCGCGAGCCGTTCAGCGCTACGTGAGCCGTGGAAGGAGTACCTCACTCGCCATTCGGGATACCAGGCACGCACTACCGTCGACTCAACACTCTCGTCACGCCTGAATCACCTTGTCCACCGGGGTTTGGTCAAGCGCGACGGTTCCGACTACGAGATTACCAAGGCGGGATTCGATCACCTGAAGAGGGCTTCCGTTGACTCGGCGATTACGAAAGGCCTGTGGGACTCGTACCTCGCAACTGCAAAGGAGCGTCAAGAGGAAATCGCCAGACAGGAAGACTACAAGGCGACTCTGGCAGAGGAGCTGGCCAAAGCCCGTAGGGCGTTGTTGAGCGACGACGATGGGTGGCCACGGCTGGTGATCGCCGCGATCAAGCACAAAGACAACAACATCATCTTCCACGTCAACAAGTCGAAGCTGACGAACTGGATCGAAGGCAATCGAGCCGAGGCAAGAGAAGCCCTACTGGGGATGTGGTCTCAAGGCGATCGATCACCTGGTGACCGCGTCCACTCCTTCGACGCCAAGGTGCCGGAATCCGTTTGGCCGCGAACTGCCGTGGGCACACGGCTCAATTCGGCATCGTACCTCATGATGGGACTCGACGCGCAGCGCTATCCGCCCTATCAGATCAGGCTGTTCACCAACGCGTATCGGTGGCTCGGGTATCCGATGTCTGCCGCCAAGGACGCAGGGGGTGCGTACGAACACGCCTTGGGGTTCCTCGATCGCCTACTTGAAGAAGCACATAAGCGTGGAATGGATAGACCCAGTACCCGGTTGGACGCGCAATCTGTCGTTTGGCAGCTCCGGAACGAGCCCGCGGAAGACGGAGGGGGCGCTAGACCGACAGATGGGTTCACGAAACTCGCCAAATCCCTCAAGGACGCCGGTCTTCTTTTCTCTCAGGAACTAGTCGCCAACTACATCCTGGCCTTGCAGACCAAGCGGTTCGCCATTCTGACGGGGATCTCGGGGACCGGGAAGACTAAGATCGCCAAGGCCTTGGCAGGGCACTTCGAACTGAGGAGGCCGGCCGCCAAGATTCCGGGTGATGCTGTCCTCCGAAGGGTGATGCCCGCCCACGTCAAGTTCGCCAAGCTCGTCTTGCCTGTGGCCATCCGCGACGAACTCAACATCGAAACAAAACCGAGCGCCGGCACAGGACCAACGCTTATCGTACGGTATCCAGGTGGGCATGCTAGGCTTCGGACTTTCCTAGCCGGCGGAATGAATCCGATTCTTCAGTTCAAAGGAGATTTTCGGGAGTGGTTCCAGTCGACCTTCAAGGAGGGCAGTCAGTTCTGGCTTCGAGTGCAGCCCAGCGAAACGGACGACCACGGTGAACTGGAAATCGGACTACCCGGCACTGAAGTCGTCGACAAACGCCTCGACAACTGCGTCGTCATCCCCGTCCGCCCCGACTGGGTCGACAACCGTGGCCTGCTCGGCTACCTCAACCCCCTGACGAACGAGTACTCGACCACCCCGTTCCTGAATCTGCTGCTCCGGGCGCGCGACGAGGAAGAAAGAGCCGAGGCGGTCGGCGAGGAGCCACACCCCTTCTTCGTCATTCTCGACGAAATGAATCTGGCCCGTGTCGAACACTACTTCTCGGACTTCCTGTCGGCCCTCGAATCAGGCGAGGCCATTCCGCTTCACGAGAACGCAGCAATCGAGAGCGGCGAGTCCGAATCGGGCCCCCAGGTGCCCCGAGAGCTGAAGGTGCCCGGCAACGTCCTCTTCACCGGCACCGTGAACGTTGACGAGACTACGTACATGTTCAGCCCCAAGGTGCTCGACCGCGCATTCACCATCGAGTTCGACCAGGTCGACCTGGAAGGGTTCACGACGGGGGAAGCCAGTGACGACGCCTCTGAGCTGGACCTCGATGGCGTCGAGGACTCACTCGATCTCCTGCGATGCGGGTCCTCGGACGGGGACTGGAAACCCAGACGTGAAGACTGGGTGGCGTTCAGCAAGGGGAAACCCGAACACCACACGGCTCTCCTCCAGCTCCACGCCATCCTGGAGAGACAGCACCGGCACTTCGGATACCGTGTCGCCAACGAGATCGCCCGGTTCGTGAACCTGGCGCGCGAACAAGCGGCGGATCCGGACACAGCCGCAGACGCTGCCTTCGATCTCGCGCTCCTCCAGAAGGTCCTGCCGAAGTTCCATGGGACACAACAGGAGTTGGAGTCTCTGCTCGAACAGCTCTTCCACTTCGCGTTGCACGGTGGCGACCACGGGTCAGAGGGGAACAGTCTGCGAAAGTGGACGACTGGAACGTCGTTGCCGGTCGTTTGACGGGCTCGTCCGCTGACGCAAAGGCCCCGGCCTACCCACGCACCGGTGCGAAGGTCTTGCGAATGCTCCAGCGCCTGCGGGACCGGGGCTTCACTTCGTTTATCGAGTGACCGGCCCGTGAACGGTTCCGCCGGGGCAGGAAAGTCCAGCCGTGTCGCTGTCCACCCTTACGGCCATGATGAGCCGGTCGAGGAAACAGACTGCGGCTACCGCTTGCAAAGCGAACGGCAGTGGGCCCTCGCAGGGGACGACGAGGCACTCGAGCAGATAGCGAACCAGTTGCCGAGTTCGAACCGGAAATGGGTCGCACAACGAAGCGCCCTCATCCTCAACCTCGTCAACTCGGTCGGCGTCCTTGAACTACCCCACCTCGGGACCCTCGACCTGGTCACCCGCAAGTTCGACGGAAACCAGTTCGAAGCCATGCTCCGCGCCCTAACCGAGTCGGCAACCACCCTCCCATTCTCAGCAAACGAAGCCGCCGCCGGCCGCTACTCCGTCAGCACCGCACCCCGCGACGATGTCCTCTACCACGCCTTCGTCTACCTGCGCTACATCCTTTCGAACAGGGCCGCGGAGGAAGTACGCCTGCTTCCCGCCCTCGAGATGACCGTAAGGGAGCCGCACCGGTTGTGGCGCAGCCATCGCCGGGACGTGCGGATTGAAGCCATGACGAGAGTGGACGCGCATACCCCGCTCGATCTCGTCACGCGGCCCGGGATAGCCGTGGAAGCGTCGTCCCTCTCACCCTCGGGGGCGAGGCTCGCCAAACGACTGGGCTGGCGTCTCCCGGAATTCGTCTCGGAGCGGAAGATCAGGCCGACAACCGATACCGCCGAGAACCGATTCGTGAAGGCCTTCATCGGACAGGCTCGGACCATCATCGGTCGCATGCGATCCGTGGTGAGCTCGCCTGAGCCCAACGCGTTCCGATGGAACCTTCTGCGGGACTGCGATCGCATGGAGGCGTCGTTGATGCCGATCGCCCGGCACAGCATGTGGCAAGAAGTCGGAAGAATGGTGCGGATCCCCTTCTCGTCCACCGTGCTTCAGCGACGGCGGGGGTATCGCCGCGTGCTCCAGCACTTTTCCCGGATTCGCCTTGCCCCGACGATCCCGCTCGACAAGGACGGCATGCGCGACCTCCTCGAACTCAAGGACATCGCGCTTCTGTACGAGCTTTGGACCTTCTTCCGGCTGGTTCACGAGATCTCGGCGGTGCTGGGGAGGCCGCCCGTTCGATCGGAGCCGCTGGTCAGCGATCCCTTCCAGACCGGTTTAGAAGCCGGCGGAACCTTCGAATGGGATCCGGGCGTGCGCCTGGTCTACAACCAGCGCTTCTCCAAGTCAGCGAGGGCACAGACGCGTTCCTACTCCTACTCGGTGCCGCTGATCCCCGACATCGCTCTCTCGGTCCCCGCCGGGCCGAACGCCGGCCTTCACCTGTTCGACGCGAAGTTCCGGGTCCACGGACTCGCCGACGTGGGGTTCGACGCGGACTACAAGAAGGCCGACGACGAGAAGGCCGCAGAGCGGGCGGGTTCGTTCAAGAGTGCGGACATCTACAAAATGCACGCGTATCGCGACGCGATTCCAGACGCGCGGTCGGTGTGGATCCTGTACCCGGGTGGACGGTTTCGGTTCTTTGGGGTACCGGAGGATGGTGGGCAACGTGGCGGCCGGGTGGTTTCGTCGGCCGAAGGGCTGCCTGAAGAGCTGAAGGGGGTGGGTGCGATTCCGGTGGCTCCGATCATCGGCGGGGAGGGGAACAACGGCCGAGGAATGGCGCCTGCGAGCGGCGAGGCGCTGCGAGCTACATTGGGGCGGATGCTGGGGACTGGGGCAGGAATGTAAACTGAACTGCGATGATCGAACCGGAATCAGCACTTCAGATTTCGACATCGCGGAACAGCTCATCAGCGCTATCGAAACGCTGGCCCTCACCGTCGTCCAGTTCCTTCATGGCCTCGACGGTCGTCGCGTTTGGTACCTGGACGATGAAGGGCAGTCGCTTCTCCTCGGCAACCCGCAGCAGCACCATGCGGATGACATCCGACACGGACAGGCCCATGGCCTTGAGCGCCTCGGTGGCACGTGCCTTGGTGTCGCTGTCGATTCTGGCGCGGACGACGGTGTCGGTACTCATTCTGGATCTCCTGTGTGTAGCTTCATTGTAGCTACAGGCCGATCCGGCAGCAAGACGAGCGCCTGACCGGCCGCACACCCGGGATTCCCGGAACCCTTCTGGCCGAGCGATCCGGCAAGGACGGCATCGAACGCATAGGGGACTTCGAGGAATGGTACGGAAGCCAGGGGGGAGAGTCCCTCCGGCCCGTCAGGACGGTCCTCGTCGGTCTCGGGCTCGATGCGAGCGCCCACCGAATGGTGCCCTACCTGGCGGACAGGGCTATCGAGATCCGGCTGGTGACCTTCCATGGCTACGTCAACGACCAGGAGATGCTGTTGGCCAGGCAGGTACGGGCTGCCGACGATACCCGTTCGTCGTCCGCCGGTCCGCCAAGCGCGTCCGACCTGAAACGGAAGGCCACCGAGCACGGAGTTGCGGCGATCTGGCAGGATGCCCGAGAATCGCTGGACTACAGTGTCCGGACGTACTGCACGAAAGCCGGCATCACCTACCTGCAGCGGACGACCACCCTGCCCGATGGCGTGCGTGTCCGCGGGTCGCACTGCGTAACGATCGGCGAGGCCGGGGGAATCCGGATCACGTTCTATCCGTCGGCCGTCGTCCTGTGCCACGAGGAGTTCGAGCAGGTCGGGGATGCGGTTTCGTTCGAAGGCGGAGAGCCCCCGAACGCGCTTGGGACGCGACGTGCGCCGAACCAGTGGTATTGCAGGCTCGACGAGCAGTCGTGGCAGCGGGGCAGGGCGCGTCTGATCGAGTTTGTTCGGGCCGTAGAGGACGCGTGGCGGGAGCATGAGCGGAAGGTGGTGGACGGGGCTGGAGGGCGGGTTGCGACGGACGAAGTGGAGCTGGAGGACAAGTAGTCCTGCCGACTCGGGAGATTGTTGAACCGGACCGAAGTCCGGCATCACCTGCCTGCAACGGACGACCATCCTGCCCGACGACGCGCGTGTCCGCGGGTCGCATTCCGTGATGGTCGACGAACTCGGACATACGGACCAGTTCCTGTCCGAGGGGCCTGTGCCACGAGGAGTTCGAGCAGCTCGGGGATGCGATTCCATTCGAAGCCGGGAGTTCCGAACGCCTCGGCGACGCGTCGCGCGCCGAAACAGTGGTATGCAGGCGGGAAGGGGGGAGGAGAAAAGGGCGGCGATGGCAGTTGCGGTCGCGGTGGCCGGACGGAACTGCAGCGAGTGGGAAAAGGGCATTGGGGGAGGTTGAGCGGGTCACGCGGCGGTGGGATAGTGGCGGAAGTCGGTGGCCACCCGGCGCGGGGGAACGGGAACGTGCTGGAAACGGACACAAAAACCTGGTTTCCCGGTCGGGATTGACATCTGTTCCATTTGGTATGGGTATGACACCAAGGAGGCGGGGCGCTCGGATTCAGAGACCCTCGCCACAGGCGGGTACCGGATGAAAAAGCCGGGGAAGCTGTATGCGAGGAATTGGCCGAGGGCCATAGGGAAGCTCGAGTCTTCGCCGAAGCCGCACCTTCAGGCCCCAGCGGGGCGGAACCACGACCCAGTGCATTGGTCACGCATGGGCGTGGCGCAAACGGATGCGTGTCCCTCACATCTGGGCGATCCCCCGTACGATTTCCGATGACGCAGGATCTCGGCCAAGCCCAGCGCGAGCCAATACCGTCGGCAGACGACCTCCTCGAACTCGAGGCGCCTTTGATCGGCACCGCCGCCGTCACTCTAAGAGCACTGCTCGGCGATCACGGCCCGCGGAATGGTAGTTTCGGCCCCCAACGGAGGTGTTGGCGACACACCCGCAAGCCCCTGCTGCAGACGCCGCCGTCACCCGTACACTTCCACTTCACGCTACCCGCACTTTGCCGCTGCGGAGCCGCATTCGCCAAGCAAGCGTGGCTTCCGGGGCACACTGAGCAAGCGATGAAGGGTTGACACTGAGAGTGGACCCTGTGAGCGTGGGCTAGCCACGCACTATCGACCCTTCGACGAAGCAGGAGCCATGAGCTACACCAGAACAGCCCCCCCTACTGAGAGCTATTTGCCCAGGAGAACTTCGGAAGGAATGCTGTTTCAGCGCGTACACGGGAAGCAACATGGACCGGCGCCACTGTGGCATCTTTGGGCCGATCCAGAAGGATGGGGTAGCGTGATGCTATTTGTCCGAGACGGTACAACCGTCAAGGAGGCGACCGAGGAAGTGGCACGGACGCTCAGGCATCATGAGGAGGAGTGAAGGAGTAGTCGGCCGCCTAAGGTCTACCATCAGCTACACCGACAACAAGGTAGCGCGCTTCGTGCGGCAGGCGATAGATTGAACGGCGGTGGTTCTACCGGCATTGGGAAATGAATGGCGCTTACCCGCTCTGAGCACATGGCCCGGATTCGCAGCATCAATACCGGCCCCGAGATGAGGTTGCGGTCTCACCTCTGGGCCCGAGGGCTCCGGTATCGGTTACACCGAACAACTCCGGTTGGACGACCAGACTTGGTCTTCCCCGGCAGCAGAGTTGCCGTATATGTAGACGGGTGCTTTTGGCATGGTTGCCCGCTCCACTACGTTGCACCAAGGACAAAGCGGTCATTCTGGGCATCGAAGCTCGCCAAGAATGTCGAGCGCGACCGTCTCCAGACACTTGGATTGGAGAAGCGTGGCTGGACGGTCATCCGCGTTTGGGAGCACGAGGTGGACGAAGAACTGCCTGCGGTAGGTAACGCAGTCGAGCGAGTTGTCTTGGGCGAGAACGCATCGCCCACGAACGATTGGCGTGTCTATAGGGTCGAGGACCTTCCCGGTAGGAGTGGTCACGAACGCCGGTATCTCGTGGATCTGCGAGTTCCAAATCGGTGGGCGGTCGACGAAGGACCTCGGTTCTCGCGCCGCGGTCCAGCGGACCGCGACGCTATTGCTCGACGGTGGACCGGACCGGATCTGGACGCCCTCTGCAACGGCACTGGAGAGCATTGATCGTGATCGTCGACCTATTCTCGGGTGCCGGTGGCTTCGCATTGGGAGCGGTGGAGGCTGGGCTGAAGGTCGCGCTTGCCGTAGATCATGATCCAGTACTCACTTCATCGCATCGCCACAACCTAACTGACATTCCGCTATTGCTACGGGACCTCGGCGAAGTCGGATTACTCGACCTCTTGGAGGAGGCGAAACTTGCACCCGATCAGATTACCGGTGTTGTAGGAGGCCCCCCATGTCAAGGATTCAGCAGTATTGGCAAACGTGATGCTCGAGATTCCCGTAATGCCCTGGTGCCGCGCTTTTTTGGCATGGTCAATGAGCTGCGACCGCCTTTTTTTGTGTTCGAAAACGTCCCTGGGATAATGACCAAACGCTTCCGTCCTCTCCTCGACAATAGCATCGACCCACTCGTCAACCACTACACGGTGGTCGGGCCCCTAATCCTGAACGCCAGCGCCTTTGGGGCAGCCACCCACCGTCTGCGTGTCATAGTCCTCGGGATTCACCATCCAAGTAGCCCTGTGTCGGAGACTGACGTAGCAGGCACCGCTCAACCAACGGACGTCGCAGATGCGCTTTCCGGCCTTCCGGCGCCCTCCCAGAATGGTCACAAGCCCCACTTTGGTTGGCAGCAACTGGAACCAGAAACCGACATTAGCACCTACGCACTCAGCATGAGAAGGACTCCACCTGACATCTCCGGTGCGCTCGTTAAGGACGCGCACAAACAGGGTCGCGTTTCCGGGTTCCAAGCTACACGACACTCCTCGCACGTGATCGAACGTTTCTCCAACATACAGCCCGGCGACAGAGATTCCGTCTCGAAGTTTCCCCGCTTGCATCTAGATCGCCCGGCGCCGACGCTCCGCGCCGGCACCGGCCGGGACCGCGGGAGCTACCAGTCCGTACGGCCCATACACCCGGTTGAGCCGCGTGTAATCACGGTTCGTGAGGCGGCCCGCCTTCAGGGCTTTCCCGATTGGTTTGTATTTCACCGAACGAAATGGCACAGCTTTCGAATGATCGGCAACAGCATCGTTCCCACCATGGCGCAACGGCTATTGGAGGCTTGCCAATCACGGATACGGTAGTAGTATGATGAAAGGAGCCACACATTGAGTAGACACCCGCAAGACGCTGCGACTAGGGTGATTAACGCAATGCCCACGAAACAGCTGTTCATCGGGATGCTCACTAGGGACATCGCCTTAATCCCGGCCGTGCTCGACTTAGTGGACAATTGCGTCGACGGAGCCCGACGCGACGTCGGGGATGGCCCCTACGACGGCCACTGGGTGCGGATTGAAGTCTCTGCTGATAGGCTCCGCCTCGCCGACAACTGCGGAGGTATTCCAGTTGATGTTGCCCAACGTTACGCGTTTCGTTTTGGAAGAGATGAGGACTCGCCGTCAATTCGCCACTCCATCGGACAGTTTGGTGTTGGTATGAAGCGTGCCATCTTCAAGATTGGTGACGAATTCCGGGTCGACTCTCGTACTAGGACCAGTCGCTTTGTCGTTCGCGAGAACATCCCGGCTTGGGCCAGCAGGGACAAATGGCAGTTTCAATTCACCGAACTCGAAGAGAACAAAGACCGTCCCGAGGACACCATCGGCACTGTACTCACCATCTCCAAGCTCCACCCAGACGTCGCGACGGCGTTTCGAAGCGAGGCGTTCCGCAACCAACTTCGAGAGGAGCTGCGAAGCAAACTGACCGGTCCGATTTCCCTTGGGTTCGCAATTTCCCTGGATGGGCGTCCTGTTCACGCTGACCCGCTTGAGCTCCTCGATTCACGAGCACTGAAACCAGCGTATGCCAGGCGTGACTTCCGTAACGGCGGGCCGTCGACGGTGACTGCACGGTTTTATACGGGGCTAGCCGACCCGGATCCGGAAGCCGCGGGCTGGCATGTCTTTTGTAACGGGAGGTTGGTGTTAGAGGCCGACAAGTCGCGGGTGACTGGATGGGGCGGCACAGAGGAGACCCGAATCCCTCGCTTCCACGGGCAGTTTAACAGATTTCGCGGCTACCTATACTTTGACTCCGATGACGCTGGTGCGCTGCCTTGGAACACGACCAAGACCGGCCTCGATTTGGACTCTGCGGTCTACCGCGCTAGTAGACTCCAGATGCGGACACTGATGAGACCGGTTATCGACTTCCTGAATAAGCTAAAGGCTGAGAAAGAGGAGTCAGACACTGGTCCGCTTCAGGGTCTGCTTTCTAGGGCACGAAAGGCTAAACTTACCGCATTGACACCACGCCCCACGTTCGTGGTTCCGAAGGTAGCGCCCCCAAAGCCAAAACCCTCTGTTCAACGTATTCAGTACGATGCGCCATCAGCCAAGGCGCAGGAGATCAAAGAGTACCTGAGTGCTTCTACATGGGTTGCTGTCGGTCGATATACGTTCGACTACTTTTATGATGCGGAGCTCGGGGATGAGTAGTGGCACTCTTGGTCGGGTCATTTACCGAATCCGCCCAGCAAAGAACGTCGAACGCAAGATGATATGCGAAGCAATGGCTACCCTCTGCCGTCTAGAGCCGCTGCCTGCCTATCAGTATGTCGGCTTGGGGTCCCTGGAGTTTCACGACTTTGCGTTGTTCTATCAGCGACTAGGGATCCGCACCATGGTGAGCATAGAGAAGCGCGATTCGGCCGAAGAGCAAGCTCGTATCGGGCTAAACCGTCCGTATGGGCACATTGTGATGGAGTGGGGTGTCTCCACTGAGCGCCTAACCGACATCAACTGGAATAGTCGGTCAATCGTCTGGCTGGACTATGACTATCGCATTACGCCGTCGATGCTCGACGATGTACAGTTTCTTGTTTCCGAGCTGCCTTCTGGATCATGCTTGATCGTCACGGTCTGCTGCGAACCATGGAAAGCTAGTCTCGCGACGCCGAAGGTTGGGCGCATGCGATTTGAGAGGCTCATTCGGGCGGTGGGCAGGGCGAGGATTCCAGACGGAATAGGTGGTAAAGACCTTCGCGATTGGGGCCTTGGTGAAGTATCGCGACGGATCATTCGAAATGAGATTGAGACCACTTTGGCTGCTCGGAGCGGTGCTTTGGCACCAGATGACCGAATGACGTATTCTCAGGTCTTCAATTTCAGATACGCAGACGGCCCCACGAAGATGGCCACATTCGGGGGAATACTCGTTTCGCGGAGGGATGAGGTCAGATTGTCTGGGCCTGATTTTGCGCACCTGCCGTACTATCGCCCAGACACGGGCGATTACCATATTCGAATACCTCGGCTGACTTTGAGGGAGGTACACTACCTCAACCAGAAGATGCCGGACAACCTGTCTAGCGTGACTGCGATACCGACTAATGAGGT
This sequence comes from Longimicrobiales bacterium, assembly GCA_965116905.1. Taxonomy (GTDB): domain Bacteria; phylum Gemmatimonadota; class Gemmatimonadetes; order Longimicrobiales; family Gaopeijiaceae; genus Bin94. The sequence continues at coordinate 797,265 of OZ220732.1, forward strand.
TGAGAAGTACCTCTCGATCCATAGGTACTTCCCAGAGTTTCTCGAGGTTGAGATGACGTAGCGGTCGTTCCATTATCAATAGTCTGATCTGCGAGAGACTCCATGCGCTCCCGGGTGTTAGGGTGAACACGTGTTCATGGTGTTGGCGGCCGTTCAAAACCCGACAGTTGTGGCCGTCGAAAGTCGTACATCTCGGGAGGGTGATCGAGGTTCGCCACGCGGCTGTTCAAGGAAGTTCGCGATGCGGGCTACCCGGGGAGCTACAGCCAGGCGAACCGGTATGTGCGACGGGTGCGGCCGCGGCCTCCGGACGAGCCTGTGCAGCGGTTCGAGACCCCTCCGGGCCACCAGGGTCAGGTGGACTTCGCGGACTTCCGGCTGCCCTGGGGCAAGGGCCATGCGCTGAAACGTGGTACTGGGCTACTCGCGCCTGATGTGGCTGCGCTATTACGAGCGCCAGACGATGCCGGTGGTGATGCGGGGGCTCGAGACCGCGTTCCGGTACTTTCGGGGGCGTCCCGTCCGAACTGCTGTTCGACCAGATGAAGGCGGTGATCATCGCAGACGGCCGTGCAGATGGGGGGCGGCTGGTCGAGAACCCGGAGTTCCTGCGCTTCAGCCATCACTGGGGCTTCCGGATCCGAGCGTGCCGTCCCTACCGGGCGCAGACGAAGGGCAAGGTGGAACGGCCGATCCGGTACATCCGCGAGAGCTTCTTCTACGGCCGGGACTTCGTCTCCGACGACGACCTCAACGCCCGGGCGCTGGAGTGGCTCGACGGCGAGGCCAACGTCCGGATCCACGGGACGCTGAAGGAGCGGCCCGCGAACCGGTTCCAGCGGGAGCGGCCCTTCTGGCACCGCTCACTTCGTGGCCCTACCGGCCTGCGGCGCCGCTTTCTGAACCCCGAAGGGCAACACGGACCCGGGGAGCTCCGGCTCCGCCCGTCGTAGATGTCGAACAGCGCCCGCTGGCCACGTATGCCCGGATCACAGGGGATGTCCAGTGAAGACGCCCTCGGGCAGGGAGCGGATCGCGGCCCAACTGGCCGACCTGAAGATGCCGGGCGCCCTGGAGGCCCTCGACGAGATCCTGGCCGGTGTGGACGGCGGCGGCACGACCGCTGCGCAGGCCATCGAGCGGCTCCTTGCCGCCCAGATCGCGCTCCGCAACAGCCGCCGCCTGCAGACGGCGATGCGTTCCAGCCGGCTTCCGGCGGTCAAGACGCTCGCAGACCTCGACTTCAGCTTCCAGCCGTCGGTCAAGCGAGAGCAGATCGACTCGCTGCACGAGCTCGGCTTCGTGGACCCACCCGGGGCTCCTGGTCGTCGACGAGATCGGCTACCTCCCCATCACCCGCAGCGGCGCCATCCTCTTCTTCCAGCTCGTCAACCGTCGCTACGAGCACGCCTCGACGGTGCTCACGTCGAACCAGGGCTTCGAGCGCTGGGGCGAGATCCTGCACGACGAGGTCATGGCCGCCGCCCTGCTGGACCGTCTGCTCCACCGCTGCCACATCGTCAACATCCGCGGCAACAGCTACCGGATGCGGCGCCACACCGAACTCTCCAAGGCGATCCACCCAACCGCCGCCCGGGCCCTGTCCGCCGAACGCTCGGCGAGGGGGGACGCAGTGGTGGGCCTCCGGCAGAGACCCCGGGCCCGCCCCGCTACGGTCGCTCCGCTCCCTCCGCAGTGCGGGCGCCGAAGTGTCAGATTTTCGATGGCCAGGAGTGTCAGATTTTCGGCGGCCATTGACAGCGGAGGAATCGAGAACTTCTGCTCTGCGCCGTGCGGCGCTCTCCACAGGAGCCGCCGACGGGCCTTGCTGATCGTGGTGGTACACATGTACAGTACCTTGCCGTGGCTCAGCTAATGGTCGCACACCTCAACCGCCCTCCTTCCACAACGCCACTTCGGACCCCGGAGCGCCAACACCCGTGACACAACTCAGTGAGCAGATCGAAACCGCACGTCGCCGTGTCGTCTCCGATGGCTACGACATGTCTGTAGGTGAGCTGATCAGCCTTTACAGAGATCGCGAACTCGTGATCAACCCTATCTATCAGCGCTATTTTCGTTGGACCGATTCGCAAAAGACCAGATTCATCGAGTCGTTGCTGTTGGGAATCCCCACCCCTCCGATCTTCGTGTTTCAGCAGGCCGGCGGGGTTTGGGAACTCATCGATGGCCTCCAACGGATCTCCACAGTATTGGAATTCGTCGGGGAACTCCGGCGCGACGGCGAGGTAGTGGAGCCGTCGTCTCTCGAAGGCACCAACCTTGTCCCGAGCCTTGCCGAGGTTGCCTGGGAGTCCCTCCCCATGCCGCAAAGATTGGATATTCGCCGGTCCCGAATGCGGGTTGAGATTCTGAAGAAGGAGAGTGACGAGGAAGCCAAGTTCGAACTGTTCCAACGACTCAATACAGGTGGGACACACCTGACCGACCAGGAAGTACGAAACTGTGTACTCGTAATGGTGAACCAGGAGTTTCATGATTGGTTGAGACGGCTGACCGAGTCCGATTGCTACTCCACGACAGTTGTGCTAAGCGACGTCAAGAAACAACAGCAACAAGACATGGAGATTGCGCTTCGATATGTAGCTTATCGACATGTTCCGTATGTCACAGGTCTAGACGTAAATGAGTACCTCGACCGGGCAGCGCTCACGTTGGCACGGGAAATGACAAGTGATCGGCGCGCTGCCGAAGAGACGGCCTTTTTCAAGACGTTTGAGCTCTTACGCTCGGCCTTGTCAGACGGGGCGTTCAAAAAGTGGGATGGCCAGAGACATGTTGGTGCATTCTCGGTTTCCGGGTTTGATGCCATCGCCCACGGTGTCGCGAGCAATCTGGAGCAGATTATCGCGATTCCAGACGCGGCATCGTGGGTGCGGGAGAAAGCCCGTGCGGTGTGGCAGGAGCAGAAGTTTCAGAAGAACTCTGGTCAGGGGGTTCGCGGCACAACGAGACTCAAGCATTTGCTGCCATTTGGAGAGACCTACTTTCGCCCATGAACGAAACGGTGCGCACGACTGAACAGCTGCAGGAGTTTCTTGACGGCGACTTCGGGTGGCGAGTGAAGGAAATGTCGGATATTCGCACGGCAGCTCGGCGCGCCGATACTATGGCACGAACGACGCTGGTTCGGGCTGGGATTGCGCTTGCGTATGCACACTGGGAGGGATTCGTAAAGAAGGCTGCGAACGCCTATGTGAGGTACATTTCCTGTCAGGGTCTACGGCATGTCGATTTGCGGACTTGTTTTGTGGCTCTCAGTCTTCGCAGACCGATTTGGAACCTGCAATCGTCGAGGAAGGCCGAGGCGATGATAGCGGCGTTGGAGTCGGTGGTGGGCGAGCAAGCTGCACGGGCGAAGCTGAAAAAAGCAGTCTCAATCGGGACGGAATCCAACCTCAGTTCGAGTGTGTTCAGGGATATGGCGTGTTGGCTGGGATTGGATGTGGGGCACTACGAGACGAAGTGGCAGTTTATTGACGAGCGCTTATTGAAGCGAAGGAACTCAATTGCTCACGGCAGTGGAGGGGAGCTCGTGCTAACGCAGGATGAGTTTGAGGAATTGGTCCATGACGTGGTACAGCTTCTCAGATGGTTTAAGACCGACATCGAGAACGCGGTGAGTACGGAAGCATTCCGAAGCGGGAGTGTGGTAGGATTCTCGGACACCGGTGGCGGTGTCGGTGAGGAAGGCGGGCCCGTACGGGTGAAAGGTCAGTAGAATGGGAGGTTCGGTCACGCTGAAAGTCGGTTCCCAGGGACGACCTTGACTCTCAGCACCGAGACGGCGACGGGGGTGCCGGTAACTTGAGGGGTTTGGGCTTTTCTGCGGTGGCGCGGGCCAACTGGGTTCCGTGGGATTTGGATTGCTACACGAGCGCGCCACACAGATGCCGTCACCCTCCGGGTATAGTGCGAACCCTCTCCGGCAGGCTCGTGCACGCTGCCGCGCGAACGGGACCGATTCGTCGGACCAACTCCTGCATCCTGTCAGGAGGAACGACCTGCATCTTGGCATCTCGCAATGCACGGAAGATCGCATCGGCCTGGCCGGTTTCTCCGAGCCCATCCGTCACCCGACCGTGGAGCAGTACATCGGCTGTCGATGCAAGTCGCAGTCCCGGGAATCGCTCGGCGCAGATCCGCCTCGCCTTGCGTTCGTCAATCAGTGCGACGGCGTCGCGCCCTACAGCATAGGCGATCGTCGCGGCCTCGCCGTCGTCCAGGGTCTCCTGGGCCTCGCCCTCCACAAGCGACCGGTAGACAGGTTCGTCGCTCCGCTGCAGCTCCACCGGGTCGATGGACCCGTCGACGATCAGCGCTTCGAGCCCCTCCCAGGATCCGTGCCCCCGCCCTCTGCCTTCCCACAGCTCGCGGCGAACGTTGGTCGTCGCCAGAAAGCGATTCGGGAACGCATCGACGATTTCGGACGCCGTCCGCGTCGCGACGAGATTGATAATCACGCTTGCGTCGGTTACGACCGGGGCGCCCGGGTCACCCAGGAAGCTTGACGATGTCATCCGCCTCGCTCCTCTCGGTCTCTGCTCCCTCGAGGAGATCTCGCACTTCAAGCCTATGGAGCCTGAGCATCCGGGCCAGCTGTCCTTCGCTGTAGTACCCTTTCTTCCACGCTTCGCGGACCAGTAGCGCCAGGCGTCGTGGGACGTGGTCAGTGCGCGACGCTGGATCCTCGGCTCGATGGGAGGTGCCCAGGACCTGCTCCGCCTGCCGGTCGGTGATGCCCCCGTGCGACTGGAACCAGTCCCACGTGCCGCGTCGGGCGAGATCGAGCTCCTCGAGGCGGCGCACCATGGCTTCGCGCGAGACGGTGAACCGGTCGGCCAGAAGGATTACGTGGCGTCGAGTCAGGTGCGAATGCCCGGCCGTCAGCTCTTCAAAACGCAGCTTCACGGCGCGTGCCGGGGTCAGGAAGGCGCGCGCGAAGTGGTCCGCGTACCGCTCTTCACGAGAGTGGGGGCTGTCGTCCCGCCTGAGGACGTTCGGCTCATGACGGGTCGATGTTAAGTGTCCGAGCTCGTGACCAGCGGTATAGGCGCGGCGGCTGGCAGGGTGGTTGGCGTTCAGGAGGACGCACGCCCCCACTGCGGCGTCGTGGGCGAACAGTCCCGAGATGCGGCTGCCCAGAGGTCGCACGTACACGCGGATGCCGAGGTCCAGCTCCATGACCGAGACGATGTCCCTGACCGGGCCGAATCCGAGGCCGAGCCAGACACGCAGCTCCTGTGCGTCGTGCTCCGCCTGGGAGCGGACGTTGCCGGGCAGGAGGGGTCGGACGCGCGGGAAATTCCGGTGTCGGGCTACGCCCAAGGCATTCTCCAACTCCACCTCGGCGCTGACGAGGTCCGTCAACAGCCGGGCCGCCTGCTCGGTGCCGTCGTCCGCGCAGCGCGCCACGCTTCGGAACTGGGGAACGAGATCTATGTGGACGGCCTCCCGCCGCAGAATCGCGTTCGCCGAGGTGCCGTAGCGAATCGCGAGCGCCTGTAGCTCGTGCGTGCGGACGCGCCGCTTCCCCTGTTCGATTGCGACCAGGGTGGTGCGGGCGACATCGATCGCGGCGGCTGCTTTGGCCTGGGTGAGCTCGGCTGTCTTCCGGGCAATCTGGAGGCGCTCGCCGATGGTGCGGTCCGTCAACCTTTCAGTTCTCATCGATCGCTTCACACCCATTGCTTGACGAATGAGGTTGGCCCCAGCGAGTTCAGGAAGTCCTGCCATTCATCCGCGTGCCGCTCTAAGAGCTGCACCATCCGCCCCTCGATGTCCTCGACGCCCTCGATTACGCGACCGAGGGATTTCGCGTGGCGCCTCACGATCGGCCGCACATCGCCATCGGCCATGGCGGCGAGGTCGGCCATGTGTCGAGTTCCGGCGATGGCGTAGTCCCGGTAGGCACCATTGGGGTGCTGGAAGTCCGGATCAACTGCGGTCTCCAGCGTGCTCGCGTTCATGTCAGTGCAGATGTAGCTCTCAGGATCTTCGGTGAGACCAGCCGCGTGCACGCTGACCCTTCTCAGCATACACGCGGCGCACACCCCGCAGTGGCGCCACGACCGGCGGACGGAACTCCAGCGGTTGTCCTTCCAACAGGATTTGGTGGACGGCCACCTGTCGTCGCCGGTGGCGACATAGCTAGCGAGCGTCTCCCCCTTGGTGTGCCAGAGGCGCGGGAAGCGGTAGCGGATGGGCTGTTCGAAGAGCGCTTCCAGAAACTGCTCCATGCGATGCATGAACTCCGGATGGTTGCGGTAGTCGGGGTGTGCGTGCCCCACGGTCACGAGCGGTGGACCCAGGCTGCCCTGACCGCTCTCGGGCACGATGACCCTGTTCGCGCGGGTCAGGTACGCGGCGATTCCGGCAGTGGTCGCAAACTTGAACCCGCGGCTCATGGCGCTTGGCTCGGAGCGTCGGGGGACCCGCACCCGGTAGGGAATCGACACAAATGGCTCCCCGTTGCGGGTCATTGCGCGTGGCCTCCGACCCAGACGCACCCGTACCACTTCCTCCCCCAGACTTGCCTTGGCGAGCGCGGCGACCGCGAGCGAGTCCATGCCCTCGCTGTAGGCAAGGACCGCTCTCGAGGGCGGGAACAGAGCGAATCGATCTCCCTCAGGCTCCTGAATCGGGCTCTCTCTCTGGTGGAAATCGACTGACCAGCGGTCACCTGTGACGAGCCTGAGCGCCTCCAGCAAGGCTTCCTTCACCGGTGGAGCCCGCCAACGATCAGGGTCATCTACGGGCACGCGAATCGACAGGCGCCGAGTCCATCCACGCGGCGGCCGTCGGCACGACAGGTCCGCGAACTCCACGCTTGCCGCCACGAGCATAGCGTCGCCCACTACCGGCTCCCAAGGCGAAAAGGCGTACGACTCGAGGGCTGTCGTTGAGAAGCGGATATGCCGGCCGAGCTCGCATTGGAGCCAGCCGTCCTGTTGCGGGCCTTCAGGCTCGCAGACGGAGACTCGCGCCTCGGCACGCGCCGCGCCGGTTGCCGACCGGTTCACAGTTGCGGCCCCTCGTCGATTCCGTCGCGCATGACCGGGCTACGGGCCGGTGCCGGGGATCCGGAATCGTCAACGATTTGGGAAGCCAGACCTCGGACATCGACCGCTTGGCAAGCCTCGGTGAAGCGCCCACTGACACGACCCCAAGGGAACCAGGTCTTCCTCAGGTAGTGCTCTTTGGTGGAGCGTGAGTTGTCGAGGAGGCACTCGTGAAGCGTGTCGGCGACCGCCGACTCCACCATGTCACGTCCCGACGACGCACTGGCGTCCTGCTGGCTCAGGTAGGTAAGGAACGTCTGGGCGGTCTTCGAGCCCGAATGCTCCTGTCGGAGGGCCTCGATCGCCCTAGCGAGGTCGGGCGCGAAGAGGGTGCGTTGGCCGTTGGGTGCCAAGATGCGTACGATTGCCTTGAGAGGCAGTTCGCGAGCTTCCTTCAGGAGCGCGGCATCCATTGCCTCAGTGACCTCCCCGGGCGAGAAAGCCCGGATTTCCAGCCGCTTCGCGACTTGCTTCCAACGCTTCCCGAGCGGCAGGCTCTTCCAAGGGCCATCGCTCACGTGCTTCCTCCCTGATCGCTGTCTGTGCTGTAATGTCAGAAATCCTATATGTAAAAGATGACATTGTCAATATTCCATTCGGGCACACCCTCCTCGCCTCAACCCTAGAGAGCAATTCGAGCCTGTTGGGCGCGATCTAGCGGTGATGGGGTAAGGGCTTCAGGGGACCCTCGGATATCCCTACGCTTCCGTTCCCGCCCTCCGATTCGTCACCGTCGGCTCCGTCGCCAGCATGGACCGCCACCCGGCCACCGTCTCCGCGCTTACATCAAGCGCGGCCGCCGCAGCCTCGTCGAGGACCCGGCGAGCTTCGCACCGTTCCGCCTCACGCATGGGCAGGAGCTCCACGTCCCGCACCTGCTGCCACGCGTCGGCGAGCGCGTCCCAAGCCGGGTTGTCTGGGGTCGGCACGCGGACTTCACGGAGGTGGTGCAGCTGCCAAGTTGGGTAGGTCAGCGTCTTCGCCCGTCGATTGAGCAGCATGAGCCGGACTGGGGTGCTGTTCCACCAAGCCGCCAGCGCCTGACCCTGCCGATCGCAATCCACGGCGACGGGAACCCACCAGCCGAAGGCCGGCGAGGTCGCCCACAGTGCGTTCACCCGGCCGGTGACCGTATTCATCCGCATGGCGACCAGCAGCCTGCTCCGCTGTCCGGCGTAGCGTTCAGCCAGCCCCTCCTTGCCTGGGCGGGGCACGTAGCCGACGTCCGGCTCTTCGCGCACCTTGCGCCGCAGCTTGCTGCTCACGGAGTGATAACCGGGGAGCGATCCCCGGGCATCGGGTTCCGCGACTTTGTAGGCGTCCTGAATGCGTTGTCCCGCCGGGCCGACTGCGTGGTCGCTCCCGAGGGGTTGCAGGCGCGGCGACGCTTCGACCTGCCGGACGACGTCGGCCAAGGCACCGTTGAACCACTGTACCGGCGTCCAGTCCCCCGCTTCGACACGGTCGCTTGGCCACTCCGTGACGCGGGCCCACTTGGTCGGCTCGCCAGCCAAGATCGCATCCGCGGCGGCGACGGCCTCCTCAGGCGTGGACGGCATCCGGCGAAGCGAGACGAACTGGGTTGGCGGGCGGGTGTTTCCGTGCCAGCGGCGAGCGACCAGCAGGCACTCGTGGATGCTGGTGTTATCGGAGAAGTTGATGTGGCGCGGATCGTGGGAGGTGACGATGCGCTCGATGTGGAAGCGGCGGGCCAGGAATCTGCGTTCGGCGACGCCGGCTGGACCGGTGCAGCCAGTGCTCGGGACGACTTTCGCCAAGATTCCTTGACCGCCAAGGAGTCGGTCCGCCAGTGGCGAAAAATAGGTGCTGACGCTATTGGAGTTGATCACTCCTAAGACTTCGTCGTCCGATTGCTCTACCGAATCCCGAATCCGCAGCTCGTGTTCCTGCATCCGCCTAACGGTGTCTCTCCCGAACTGCCGGTTGCGCTGTTTGTTGTTCGTGAACGGTGGGTTCATCAGGACCAGATCCAGGTCCTTCAGCGGGTACTCCGCGTCCGCAGCGCTGTCGACGTGATGCGCCGCGAGCCCGGCCATGGTCCGCAAGGGCCGGATCAGCGTGTGCAGCGAATCCTCCCGGTCGGTCGCACCCAGAATGTCAAGCGACCCCGCCCTCACGCTCCCGTCCGGCTGCGGCCCGTGCTTTAGGGTGAGCAGGTTCATCCGCCGGTAGTCGACCGTCGGAGCACCAAGCGTCAAGTTACAGGCCGCCAGCTGAACGGCCGTTCGGTTCACGTCCAACCCGCAGAGCACGTTTTCGACCAGTAGACGGTGCAGCTTGTCGGAATCGTCCAGGCCATGCCCATTGTCGTCGTCCGCCCCTGCCTCTTCGACTCGCTTCTTGATCACATGCAGCGCGGCCATTAGCAGTGTCCCGGTCCCGCACGCAGGGTCCATGATCCGCAGCCGCGACACCTCTTCCGGGTCGCTCCAGTCGCGGAGGTCCGGGCCGAGGGCGAGCCGCGCCAGCATGAGCGCCGACAGGTTGTTCGTGTAGAAGGCCCCGTAGGCGGTCGCGTCGGGGAGGATGCGGTGATAAAGCGGGCCGGCGTGGTCGTACCCCAGCGCACTCAGAGAGTCGGCCACTCTATTCGCGCACTCGGCGAGGATGCGCAGCGCGTGACCCGCCCAGCGTCGATCGGGAATCACGTCCAGCACGGCCAGCGGAGGTTCGAACACCGGCGCGTAGTCGCGTTTCAGGATCGCCTCCCAGGCAGCGCGCAGAACGACCGCTGGCTTGTCGGCGCCGCCGACCTGATTGAGCTTGGCGATCCCCTCCATGGTCGGCACTTCGCCCAGTCGCCGGTGCAGTAGACAGGCGTTGGCCAAGAGCAGCGCGGCGATGGTGCAGATGTTGCGGTCGCCCGCTTCCGAAGGAAGGCCGAGCGCGGAAGCGACATCGCCCGCCAGCTCCCCTTCCAGGAACAGTCGCGCGGCCGCGCGCACGGCGTGCTCGATGTCCTGCGACACTTGGAGGCCGGGTTTACCAAGACCTGAGGCGGCCACGACGTGCGCGTAAACGCCTTGGCTGACGTCCGCCAACTTGAGGTCGGGTTGAGTGACCGGCTCAGGTGGATCCGGGCCCACGGGGGGCGGATCCGGTCCATCGTAGGCCCGCACGAACCGCGCCGGGTCCTCCGCCAGCCGGCCGTCGTGCGACTGGAGTGCGCGCAGCACCTTGCCCACCGCGCGATAGCCGTCCGTCCCCGCCGCCAGCGCCGAAACCAGATCCGCGCCCGGCTCGATCGGAATGGGCACTACGATGTACCCGAGGCGCTTGCCGGGGCTCTTTCGCATCACCCGGCCCACCGCCTGGACGATGTCCACCTGACTCTGGCGCGGCTCCATGAAGACGATCGCGTCGAGAGACGGCACGTCCACGCCCTCAGTGAACAGACCGACATTGAACAGCACCCGCGCGACCTTCTGGACGTCCGCCTTCGCCAAGTCGCGCAGCGCCTGATTCCGCGTGAGCGCGCTGTCGGAGGCGTCCAGATGTTGTGCGTTGACAGGCAGAGACGCCTCCGCGTCTGCGTCGTCCTTCCGCAACCGGCGAGTGGTGATGCGGCGGAGCTCCGGGAGCTTCATGCCCTCAGCGTAGAAGCTTGAACGGGCAATGGAGTTGGAGAACGCAATCGTGCGGTGGAGGCGTCCGGGTCCTTCCTCTTCGGAGCCCTCGGTCACGCCGTTGATGGCGAGCGAGGTGCCCAAGAGGCGGATGACGTCCTGCGAAGTGACCACCAAAGGCTTGCCGCGAGCGACCTCCCGATCTTCCCCGAGGGATATCAGCTGACTGGTGACGCCCGCGGGAGCCCGGTCTTCGTGTATCCCCAGCACGATGACCCGGTAGTCCGACAGCATCCCCGCGTTGACCGCCTTGGAGAAGGACAGCGTGTGGAGTTCTGGGCCGTACACGTCCAGGTCGCCCATGTCGACCGTCTCGATGCCCTTGGTCTTGAGCGCAGTGCGCGACGAGGCCGTGTAGATCCGCGGGGTAGCGGTCATGTAGAGGCGCTTGGACGATTGCAGCGTATCACCGTGCACTGCCCGAAAGCCGCTTAGCTCCTTCGTCTTTCCGTTCTTCGATTCCACAGTGGTGACGCCGGTGGTGCGGTGCGCCTCGTCCATCAACGCCAAGTCGAAAGCGGGCGCGCCATGTGTCGCTTGAGCAGCCATCACGTGGCGTAGCGACTGGTAGGTGGAGAAGACCACGCGGGTGCGTTCGCCCTCGGGATTCGTCAGCATCGCCGCGAGCGCCTTCGCGTCCGACGTGACCGCGCACTCAAGCTCGGACAGCCCGATGTCGTTCCTGGACTCGCCCCTGCCGCCCGCCGTGTAGTCTGAACAGACCACGCGGCTGTCGAGCTTCCTCGTCGTGTGCCGGAGCCATTCGCGCCGCGCCTGGGATACCAGCGCGATCGATGGCGCGACGAAGAGAATCCGTCCCCCATTAGGCACCATCCGCTCGGCGATCCGCAGCGAGGTGAACGTCTTGCCGGTCCCGCAGGCCATGATCAGGCGTCCGCGGTCGTGGTTGGCAAGCCCTTCAACTACGTCTTCGATGGCCTCAGCCTGGAGCGGCCAAGGATCTCGCACCGGCCGGGTCGCGACCTCCTCGGCAATGGCGTCATCCCCGTGCCGCTGGAAGTCGATCCGCCGGACTGCCGGAGTCAGCGCCTCGATCTGCACCTCGGCGGTCTTGGTCCACGGACACGTCGCGACGATCCACCGCATGGCAAAGACCGGCCTGTTCCCGCCTCCTCCAATCTGCGACGAGGCCAAAAAGGAGTCGATGTGGCCCTTGCCCACGCGCGCCTTCGCATCGTAGCACTTGCATTGGATGGCGATCCAGCTGCCGTCGGCGTGCTCCGCCACCAAATCGATGCCGATGTCGTTCCCGCCGAGCCCGGTCACCTCCACCCGCTCCGGCCAATCCGCCCAGCGGTGCACCTGGACGACCTCGTACTCGGGGTTCTCCATGAGCACACGGCAGACCAAGTTCTCGAACCAGCGGCCCTTCTCGGATTCGTCGCGGCTCTGGCGGCGAATCCGATCAAGGACATCGCTGACGGTGGTCTCTCCCGCTCGGAGGCCGAGGGGGAGTTGGTAACCGCGCGGTTCGCCCTTCACCTCAGGTTACTCCCGAGCCAGCGGGCAGGTCGAACAGGAGGGTCACCCTACGCGATCTCGAACAGACTACGGAACCACAGTACGAACCTCCGGGCGGCGTCGCTGTCGTCGCGAAGATAGTGGGCTTTGATAGCCAAACCGTAAGGACGACCCGGCTCTTCCTGCCAAGCCAGCCAAGTGTGGAGGACTGCTTTCTTGGCGGAGACCAAAGGGAACAGCGCGCCCAGCTCTTGGGCCGTACTGGTCGAGTCCTCAGCATGAGGAAGTAGCTGATCCTCGCCGTCGATAAGGTCTTCCAGAAAATCCTCCAATGCACCGGTGCGCCGATTGTCCGGCATGAGCCACACCCCAACACGCGTGCCGAACTCGCTGGACTCGCCTATGAAGCCGCCTGTTGGAATCTTGCGTGGAGCCTCAACACCCACGCTTTGCAGCCGCGAGCGCACCCCATTCCAGGTGGCCTTTAGATCGGCATTCGCATCCAGAACGAAGGCCAGCGATCTTCCGGTTCCCGCGCGAATGGAAACCGTTATCGCACGGAGAACCCCTGACTTGCCCTTCGCATCCACGAGTTCCGGGATGGACTGCGAGTCGACTCCTTGTCGGAGAAGTAGCTGGCCGATCACATGCTCGTCGTCCTTGCCCTCCAGGTACGCCGCATTGCCCGTCGCGAATTCAACCATCAGCGCATTTCGATGCTCAAGTCAGCCGCTGTAACAATGGCCTCCGGATCAAAACTCACGCTGCTGTCGAGTTGTCGCTCGATCTTCTGAACCGACACCACTTCGGCGAGATCCTGACGGGCCCTAAGCAGGGCCGCCAAGCCATTGATGCAGTCCAAGCTGTGAGTAGTTGCGAATACTTGAATTGAGGATGCTAGCGCCGCATCAACGACGAGTTTCCACATTTCCTCCATTACGGTCCAATGCAGGCCGGTGTCAATTTCGTCGATCAGAAGAAACCCGTCTGCGGAACGCACCAAGGACAAAGCGAGCGCGAGAAGTCGCCGCATCCCGTCGCCGTAGCTCCCGATTGGAGCACGGGGAGAACCTGCCTGGAAGCCCAAGACGATGCCCCCCGTGCGCCCCGCGCCCTCGCCAGTCAGGAAGTGGATCGAATCAAGGTCCGCTTGGAGGATCCTCATTGCACTGACTACCTCAGACTCACGGCCTGCGACGAGAACCTGATCCCACAGATCAGCCATTTCACGGGGGCGCAACGACTCGGCCGTAACGAATTGGATGGGAAGCGACTTCAGCCGCCATGGCCGACCTTCCCGATGCCTCAGCGCCGCTGGCGGCCAGTCCAGGGAGCCGTCTTCCCTCAGGGGCAGCTTAAGGTGCTCATGTCCTTTTCCGCGTTGGATTAGCAACGCCAAGGGGTGAAGATCGGCTGTGGGCAGGTCAAACAGGTCATGGGATTCATCCGCCCACCCTTCCACGATTTGAATTGCTACACGTCCAAGACCCTCGGCAGAAGACACGCTCAGGCGGCTACCGAGTCCGATCCTGTGGCCGCGGAACTGGTGATAGACGGGGTACCGCAACTTGCGACCGCCCGAGGTAACGTGGGATTCGCTCCGTCGCCTCATAGGCGCGACCACAGCGGTAGGATCGCCGCGAGACGCGAGCAACTCGACGGCCTCCAAGACAGAGGTCTTCCCACAATTGTTGGCGCCTACCAACAGGTTGACCTTCGCCAGGTCGCGGAGTTCGTACTCCTTGAAGCTGCGGTAGTTTTCCAATCTGAGCGTACGGATCATCCCCCATAGCCCCTGTGCGCTGGAACAGGCCACCGACTGGGTAGTCGATGCTCGGCTACCAAGGTGCCATTGTGGCCGATTCGTCGCCAGTTTCAAGCCGCATCCACCCCAACCCTAACGTTACGTCAGGATCCCATTCAATCTCCTCGACGACCGGAGCGTCTCCCCCAACTCCCCCACCACCTGATCCCCCCTCCCCCCTCAACCCTAACGTAACGTCAGGGTCCCCAACCGACTCTCCCATAGCCACCCTGGGCGCCTCCACCACGATCTCCTCCACCCCCATCCCCCTCAACACGGCCTCGACCTCACGCCGCTCTCCCACCCCACGCTCACCGCCACCCCCCGCGACCTCGCTCACGACACCATACCCCCATCTCCCCCCGGCACGATTTCGTCCTGTCCGAGCTCCCTCAACCTCGCATTCACCTCTGCCAGTTCTTCGCTCCACACCCCCTCCAGCTCCCCCACCAACCCCCTCAACCTCTCCACCATGATCTCGAACACGGCGTACATCCCGCTCCCGGGCCGCCCATCCCCGCGCTCCGACATCGACAGCAGGTTGGCCAGGCGGTTGTTCACCTTGATCGGGAAGTTCAGGGGGTCCTGGTTCGACCGGTTCCGCACCTGGTAGATCTCGCCCTCCACGGCCGACGCCGCCCTCCGCAAGCGCTCCGCCGCCTCGATCAGCGTTTTATCATCGGTCGCCTCCGCCAGGCGCTCCTCCAGCTGCGCCTTCACGTCGCGGATCGCGATCACGGCCCGGTTGGCCTCGTCGACCTTGTCCCGGATCCGGACCCCGAACTCGTACTGGGCCTGCAGGTCCTCGACCGTGACGTCGGTGATCCAGGGGTGCGGCACGACCACCACCTGGGACCGGCTCACGTGGTCGCCCATCGTCAGGCGCACCGTGTACACCCCCGGCGGCACCGCGGGCGCCATCGTGCGCACGCCCCAGAGGATCATGCCGGGGAACGTCGTCGCCGGATCCGTGCGCAGATCCCACCGCAGTCGCTGCAGCCCGGATCCGGTGGGGAGCGCCGGTCCGGCCCACCGGTCCCGCTCCACGCCCTCTTCCGCAGGCTCGAAGGTGCGCACCACATCGCCGGTGGCGTCGATGATTTCCAGCCTGGCATCGGCCGCGCTCCCACCCCCATCTCCCACCCACCACGACAGCACCACGCCATTCGCGGACCGGTACGCCAGGGCCGGGGTGAACAGGACCAGGTCGCGGAGGGTCGTGGTCGCGTCGAGCTGGCGCAGCGGGGCGATGTTGTCGAGCGACCAGAAGCCGCGGCCGTGGCTGGCCATGGCCAGTTCGTCGTGCTCGGGGATCACGTCGGTGATGGGGATGTCGGGAAGGCCGGGGTTGAGCTCCTGCCACCACTCGCCGTCATCGAACGAGATGTAGACGCCATGGTTGGTTCCGGCATAGAGCAGGCCCTCGCGGGCGGGGTCCCCGCGGATCGAATTGACGTAGGCGTCGTCGCGCATGCCGTTCGTGATCCGGGTCCACGTCTGGCCGAAGTCGTCCGTCTTCCAGATGTGCGGGCGGAAGTCGTCGAGCAGGGCGAGGCGGGCGGACACGTAGGCTTTTGCGTCGTCGAAGGACGAGGCGTCGATCAGGCTGACGCGGCCGAAGTCGGGCATGTCGGGGGGCGTCACGTCGGTCCAGTTGGCGCCGCCGTCGGTGGTTACGTGCACGAGCCCGTCGTCCGATCCGGTCCAGATGATGTCGGTGTCGCGCTTGCCCGGCCCGACCGAGAAGATGGTCGCGTAGACCTCGGGGCCGTTCATGTCGCCGGTGATGGGGCCGCCGGAGTGGCCGAGCGTCATGGGGTCGGCGCGGGTCAGATCGGGGCTCAGCGCCTCCCAGTTGGTGCCGCCGTCGGTGGTGCGCCAGAGCCGGTTGGACGAGGCGTACAGGATATTCGGATCGACGGGCGAGAAAATGATCGGAAAGGTCCATTGCCAGCGCTCGACCATGTCGCTGGCGGGCTCGCCGGAGTAGAACCAGGGGTAGGGATTGACCTCGCGCGAGGTGCCCAGGCGCCGGTTGAACCTGTCGATGTAGCGGCCGTTGTTGGTGCCCGAGAAGAAGACGTCGAGGTCCTTCGGATCGGGCGCGATGTAGCCGGGCTCGCCGCCGCCGGCCCGGTAGTGGGCGTCCATCGAGCCGGCGGTGATCGCGGGGGCGCGGGCGGCTGTGGGGACTCCGTTGTGGTCGTGGGCGTCGGAGGGGTCGCGGTCGGTGGCGTCGGCGGGGTCGGCGGCGGCGGCGTCGGCCGCGTCGTCGTCGGCGTCCCCGTTGTCCATTGCCGCGGCCCAGGCCTGCTCGAAGCGCCCGGCGTTCCAGTCGGACGGCAGGCAGAGGGTGCTGTTGTCCTGCTGCGAGCCGCAGATGTGCCACGGGATGTGCGCGGTCGTGACGCCGTGGTAGAACTGCGCGGTGGAAAACTCCTGGTCGGTCCACTCGCTGCCGGTGGTGAAGCTGACCGCGCCGCCGCCGTCGTTGGCGACCACGACGTGCGCGGGGTCGTCGGGATCGATCCAGAAGTCGTGGAAGTCGCCGTGGGTGCCGTTGTTGATGACTTCGTACGTCGCGCCGCCGTCGGTCGAGCGGAAGAACGACGTGTTCTGCACGTAGACGACGTCCTCGTCGTGATGGTCGGCGAACACGTGCGTGTAGTAGAACGCGCGCTGCCGGATCCGCCGCTCGTCGTTGATGAGCTCCCAGGTGTCGCCCCCGTCGTCGCTCCGGAAGAGCCCGCCGTCGTCGTGCTCGAAGAGGGCGTAGACGCGGTTGGAATTCGCGGTCGACACCGCCAGGCCGATCTTGCCGACGACGCCTTCCTGCGGCATGCCCGGGTTGCGGGTGATCTCGGTCCACGTGTCCCCGCCGTCGACCGATTTGAACATGCCGCTGCCCGGCCCGCCGGAGGACATCGTATACTCCTTGCGGAAGGCCTCCCACATCGCCGCGTAGATCACGTCCGGGTTGTTGCGGTCGATCGCGATGTCGATCGCGCCGGTCCGCTCGTCGCGGAAGAGGATTTTCGTCCAGGTGTCGCCGCCGTCGGTGGAGCGGAAGACGCCGCGTTCCTCGCTGGGCACCCCGTATTTCCCGAACGACGCGACGTAGACAATGGCCGGATCGGTCGGATGGATCCGGATCGTGGAGATGCCGTGCGACTCGGAAAAGCCGACGTGCTCCCAGGTGGCCCCGGCGTCGCGGCTGCGGTAGACCCCGTCGCCCGGCAGGATGTTGCCCCGGATGCACGTCTCGCCCATGCCGATGAAGACGAGGTCGGGGTCGGTTTCGGCCACCGCCACCGCGCCCACCGACGCCGAGCTGACCTGGAAGTCCGTGACCGGGAACCAGTCCTCGCCGCCGTTGGTGGTCTTCCACAGGCCGCCGCCCGTGGCGCCGAAGTAGGCTTCCTGCGGGCGGCCGACGACGCCGGAGGTGGCGATGGAGCGGCCGCCGCGGTCGGGCCCGAGGTTGCGCCAGGAGTAGCTGGCGAGGAAGGCGGAGTCGAGGGTGATTTGCTGGGCGGCGAGTGGGTGCGGGCCGGCGAGGGCGGACACCCAGCCCGCCGAGCGAGTGATCAGCGTTTCATCATCGACGGGCGGCGCAATGGCCAGAAGGGTCGCGGCGAGAGCGATCGGCTTGAAGGAAGGGCGTGTCACGGGGGCTGCGTCCTGTGGGGTGGGAGCGTGAGGGGCGGGGTCAAGCTATGGGAGGGGCGGAGGGGGGGACAAGGAAGCGGCCACGATGACCAGCGTTCGTTTGCCCCTTTCTGCCCGATTTGGGTACTCTTTGATCATGATTGAGCCCCTCTACCCCACTGACGGAGCACTCCTCTCGACGAGACCCGCGCACTCCAGTTCTCAATGAGCCACACGCACGCCGGATCACGAGGTATTCGGGACTTCCCGGCCTACACCTTCCTCGAGGCCGCTCGCTACCTCGGTATTCCCCCCGCGACTCTCAGGTATTGGGTGCTTGGGAGAAGCTCCGGCCACGGCAATGAGTCCGCAGGTCTTCAGCCCCTCATCAGGGCTCCCGCCACCAATCGGCTTTCCTTCAACAACCTTGTGGAAGCCCACGTCCTTCGTGCGCTACGCACCGTTCACCTGGTCAAGATGGCAGCGGTACGGGACGCCTTGGCGTACGCCGAGCAATCTCTCGGGATTGAGCGCCTCCTGCTCCGAGACGAACTTCGGACGTCCGGCCAGGAAGTCCTTCTTGAGCGACTCGGCGAGTTGATTTCCTTGACCAGGTCCGGACAGCTTGCGATACGTCGCATTCTGGCGGCGTACCTGAAGCGCGTGGAGCGGGATGAGAGCGCGCTTCCTCTCAGGCTCTTTCCTCTTCCGCCCGGTTCGTCCTACACCACCAAGACCATTGTCATCGATCCGCTGGTCTCCTTTGGGCGGCCGACCGTCGCGGGTTCTGGCATCTCGACGGAAGCACTCATTCCCCGGATTGACGCTGGCGAGACGGTCGCTGCCCTTGCGAAGGACTATGGCCTCCGGCCTGCTCAGATTCACGATGCCGTGCTCTACGAAAGAGCAGCTCGAGCAGAGTCTTCTTCATTGACAGGGATCTGGGGCGCCACATCCTGCCGGAGGCCCTTGAGCTCGCGGGCTTTGCGATTGAACGGCACGACCTGCACTTCGAACCCGACACTCCTGACGAAGTGTGGATTCCGCAGGTAGCCCAGCGAGGTTGGGTAATCGTTTCCGGAGACCGAAGGATCCTCCGACGGCCCCTGGTATCGCAAGGGAAGCCCGGCAGAGTCCAGCCCAAGGCACTCAGGAAGCCCGGGTGTCAACCGCCTCGGTAGTCAGCTTTCCACCAACCGATAAACCGCCACCGTCGGCACATCCATTTCCCCGCGCTGGCCGAGAAGCACCCAGTCCGGACCCGCGTCGAGGACGGTCGAACCGGTCGGCATTGTGACGCGGCGAATCCACATGCCATCCGCGTCCAGCAGGTGCAGTTCCTGCTCCGATGACCGCCAGCCGTAGGTCGTCACCCACATGCTGCCGTCCGGCAACGTCAGGAGAGCTTCGTAAGCCGGAAACTGCTCCGGCAGCCCATCCCTGATACCGGGCCACCGCTGCCTCTCGAAGCGTCTGCGGTCCTCGGGATCATCGTAGCGCGCCAGCCAGGCGTCCCGGTAGCTGTTCAGGCGCTCGCGCGTGACCGCCAGATCCGGCCCGCCCCAGCGCGCGATGCGGGTCACGTCGCCGGTCCAGTCCATGTGTTCGAGTTCGTAGTCGTCGGCCGACCCATGCCAGACACCGGTCGGCGCGACCGCGAACACCATGCTCCGTCCCCACGTTCTGGGACCGTCGCCGCCGCCAGTCCGAGTGCGCTCCGTCCCCGCGATCCCGGAACGCAGGGCGACCTGCCCGCCGTCCCGCGCCAAACGCAGCTCCATTCGCCAGCGGTGATGCTCACCCGCGGCCACGGTCAGGTCGAATTCCGGCCACGGCGTGAAAACCAAATCCCCGTCAGACGTGCATGCGGGCTCGTTGTAGGAACTCACTCCTTCCGCGGTGAGCGACCGCGTGTCCGTCACTTCCCCGTCCTGATCCAGCTGGGTGATCCGGTCCAGATGCCAGTCGAAGACCGTAACCGCCGCTCCCGGACAGTCCCGCAGCAGCCGGAGTCCCCCGTATTCCCCAGGCCCCTCGCCATGCCGTCCGCTGGTCCACATGTGCCGACCGCGCGAGTCGAACCTGCGGACATTGTAGCTCTGCTCGTCCACGACAACGACGCTCCCGTCGTCCAGGCGGACCGCACCGGTCACGTCGCCGAAGATGTACTCGAGATCCCCATCGATGCTGCCGATCCGCACCAGCGGCTCGTCCGCCAGAGTCAGGTCGGGGTCGCGCGGGCCGTCGCTCTCGACGACGGTCTGAAACGCGAACGGGCCGGCCGACACGGCGAGGGCGGGGCTGGCGGCGAGGAGCAGCGCGGTGCTAGCGATGGCCGGGAACAAGCTGTTGCGCATGGGTCGTTTCTTCCAGAAGCGGATCTCAACCTTCTCACGACTTGGACACGGACGCCAGCCGGACGGTTGCTCACCCAACGCAACCGTCTTCGTCCAGTGCAATGTCGTATGGTACAGGTACAGCCGTGTCCGAGCGTTAGTACAGCTTACGGAACAAACTGAACTACGAGCACGACGCCACCTGCAAGGGGGGATGCATGTCCAGCCCAGTCTTCGCAAGCTGTCTCGCCGCAGTCCTCGCACTGTCCGCCACCACCCACCAACCCCTCTCCCCCCAACAGCCCTCCACCGTCACCGACAGCGCCGGCGTCCTGATCGTCGAGACCACCAGCCCGGCCTGGCCACCCGGCACCGGCTGGCGGCTCGCCACCGACCCCACCCTCACCATCGGCGACGAATCGGGCGACCTCAACTACATGTTCGAAGGCGTCTCGCAGGCGTTTCGCCTGGACGATGGGACGATCGTCGTCGTCGACCGTCTCGCCAGCCAGATCAGCCTGTTCGACCCTGCCGGCGTCTTCATCCGCGATCTCGGAGGCCGGGGCGAGGGTCCCGGCGAGTTCCAAATCCTGCACTACGTGTGGGCCAGGGGCGACACCGTTTGGGCTTCCGACGGCCTGCTGAGCCGGGTTTCCGTTTTCGACCGCAATGGAGACGTGCTGGAGACCATTCCGGTGGAGGTGGCGCCGGGCATGGGGTCTGCGACCGCTCACACACAGTTCGCCGATGGCGCGATCCTCGTGTTGAATGCATCGTCCGGCGGTGTGCGCCTGGGCTCAGGAGACGTCATCGAAGGTGGTGTCTGGACGCTCAGCCGGTACTCCGTCGGCGGCCGGTTCATGAACGCGATCTCCGGCCTGCGCGGGTCCTCGCGGTGGGAGCATGGCATTCAGGGGCTGTCTCCCGGCGTGTATCTGCCGTTTTCCGTGGGCACGCCCGCCTACGTGGCCGGCGACGACTACATCTACGCCGGAAGGGGCGTCGAGCCGAGCATCGGACGATGGAGCAACGACGGGACGCTGTCCCACCTGATCCGTTGGGCAGCTCCGGAGCGGCCGGTATCCGACCGGGAGAGGCGGCGGTTCCGCGAGGCCAGTTCCGAGGGACCCCGCTACGTCGAACCCACCGCCTGGGCCCGCTACCTGCGCGAGGTCCCGTTTCCCGATCGAATCCCCGTGTACAGGCGACTGCTTCTCGACACGGAGCAGCACGTGTGGGCGGAGCGCTACCGGGCCCCCTGGGAGGACACGCCCTCCTGGTACGTGTTCGACGAGCAGGGAGCATGGCTGGGCGAGGTCGCCACGCCGCCCGGTCTCCACGTCTTCGAGATCGGCAGCGACTACGTGCTGGGCCGCTACCGGGACGAATTTGACGTGCAGTCGGTCGTCATGATTCCGCTGGATCGGGGGGATTGACGCGCCGTCCGTCCAACCGCGCATTCACCCACCCCACCACCACACTCCCCGCAATCCCGATCATGGCCGCGACACTGTTCCTGACCACATCGAAGTTGTCGTACACCCGGTTCGGAATGAGCGCCTGGAGTCCCTCGTCGATCCAGCCCAGCGCCACGGTCGCCACCAGCGCGAGCACCGCCGGCGCCCGCACCCGGCGCCCATTCCGCGCCCGCTCGCTCAGCGCCTGGTAGATCAGCACGGCAACGATTCCGTACTCGAACAGGTGGGTGCGCTCCTCCATGGTGCCGCCCATCCTGACCACCGCCATCGCGTAGACCGCCGTGACGCCCAGCGCCACCCACACCTCGCGCCCCCTGGGCCGCCGTTTCAGCCCGCTTCCCACGATCGCCGCCACCGTGGCCAGCATCAGGACGAGCACCGCGGCCGGCAGGAGGTCGTGTTCCCGCAGCAATTCGGCCAGCGATCCCGCCAGCCCCAGCGTGGAATAGATGGCGACCACGACCGCCAGCGCGCAGAACCATAGGCGCCGTTCCCGCCGGGAGGTGAAGAGTTGGGTGTGACTGGTCATGGAGTTCGTCATGGGGTTCGGTCGGCGCGCTTCTCGGCGTTGCCTATGCTCTTGTCCGGGCCGTTATCATCGTTAAGACACGGTGATCAGTGTTTCATCAGTGAATCATCATTATTTCATCATTGTCTCACGATACATGACTGAGAAGGAGTTGGTTCCATGCGCAAGCGCATCCTCACGTTCGCTGCGGCGCTGATCGCCGTTCTCGCGATATCGGCGATATCGGCCTGCAAGGAAAGTCCGGTCGTGCCGCCGCCCCCACCTCCGCCGCCCCCGCCACCCCCGCCCATGCCGTTCCAGCCCGGGCCGCTGGGGGCCGTCACGGTGGCGCCGGGCGAGGCGGTACAGATCCGCACGCTGCTCTCGATCAGGGTAGCGCCCACGCTGGGGGCCGTGGCCAGGCGCGGGACCGAGTTCGCGGTCAACGACATGGGCACCGTCAACGGGCGCCAGATCGAGCTGGGCAACCCCGTCGACACCAGCTGTTCGCCGGTCGGCGGCCGTGCGGGCGCGCTCGGAATCACCGGTGATCCGAGGGTGGCCGGCATCATCGGCACGAACTGTTCGGCCGCCGCCGTTGCGGCGTCGCCCATCGTCAGCGAGGCGGGCATGGTCATGATTTCGCCAAGCAACACATCGCCTCGCCTGACCTCGGACCTGGCCGGCAACGCGAGCCCCGACTATCACCCCGGCTACCATCGCGTGGCGTCCAACGATCTTCACCAGGCTCGCGCTCTCTCGGACTTCGTCTACAACGAGCTGGGGCTGCGGACCGTGGGCACCGTTCACGACGGCGATCCGTACACCACCGCCCTGGTGGAGGCGTTCGCAAACGCGTTCGGGGCCCTCGGCGGCGAAGTGCCGGTTCAGGCCGCCATCGAGAAGGGCGCTACCGACATGACGGACGTTCTCGTGGAGTTCGCGGCCGCTGGCCCGGACGCCGTTTTCTTCCCGCTGTTCGTAAGCGAAGGGACGGCCTTTGCCGCCCAGGCGCGGGCCTTCGACGGGCTTGAAGGGACGACCCTGATTTCAGCCGCGGCGCTGCTGGTCTCCGATTTCCTGGGCACGCCGCAGTCGGAGGGAATGTACTTTGCCGGACCGGAGGCGGACTTCGTTGCGAACACGAACGAGGTGACGGGACGAAACGGCCAGCAGGTGCTGCAAGCGTTCGAGAACCGGTACGGCAGTGTCCCGGGGTCGCCCTACTGGGCGCACAGCTACGACGCGGCCACAATCCTCCTCTCGGCCATCGGGTCGGTGGCCGTGGAGGTGGGCGACACGATGTACATCGACCGGGCACAGCTTCGCGACGCGGTCGGTGCGACCAACCTCAGTGGCCTGATCGGGAACGTTTCCTGCGATGCCTTCGGCGACTGCGGCACGGGGCGGATGAACATCTACCACCACCCGGACATCAGCGTCACGGACATCGCCATGCTGCCGGTCGTCTACGTGTACAGTCCGTAGAGGCAGGCGGGCGGCGGGAGGCGGCGGCCGGCGCGCGGCGGGCGGGAGGCGAGCGACAGCCCCCCCCTCAGGGCACCAGCACCGTACAGCCCTGCGTCTCCCTCGATTCCAGCGCGCGGTGCGCCTCGGCAGCCTCCGCAAGCCGAAACCGCTGCCCGACGGTGATCCGGATGCGGCCGGCCTCGATGTGTCCCAGCAGCTCTCCGGCCGCCTCTTCCAGGTCTTCGCGGCGCTCGATGTAGGGCTTGAGCGAGGGGCGCGCCACGGTGATCCCCCTGGCGCTCAGCCGCAGGAGGTCGAGCGGCGGCACCGCGCCCGAGGCGTTGCCGAAGGTGATCATCATGCCGAACCGGCTCAGGCACTCCATCGAGCCGTCGAAGGTGGCCTTGCCAACGCCGTCGAAGACCACGGGGACCCCTTCGCCGCCCGTGATCCCGGCCACCCGCTCCACGAAGTCCTCTTCCTTGTACAGGATCACGTGGTCGCATCCGTGCGCGCGGGCCACGTCGCCCTTCTCCGCGCTCCCCACGGTGCCGATCACGGTGGCACCCAGCGCCTTGCACCACTGGCTGAGGATCGTGCCCACCCCGCCCGCAGCCGCATGCACGAGCACGGTCTCGCCCGCACTCAGCCGATAGGTGCGGCGGCAGAGGTACCACGACGTCATCCCCTTCAGCATCGCCGCCGCGGCCGTCTCGGAGTCCACGCCGTCGGGGATCGGGACCAGCTGCCCCGTCGGCATCACCCGCCGCTCGCAGTAGGCGCCCAGCCCGAACCCGTACGCGACCCGGTCGCCGGGCTGGAAGGAAGGCGCCGCCCGGTCCGCCGGCTCTCCCCCGCCCGCCGGCCCCACCGCCTCCACCACCCCCGCGGCCTCCATCCCGATCGCGGTCGGCAGCGACGGCACGGGATACAGCCCGCTGCGGTGATACGTGTCGATGAAGTTCAGTCCGATCGCTTCATGCCGGACGAGCACCTCGCCCGGGCCGGGCTCGGACAGCGGGACTTCTTCCCGGCGCAGCACCTCGGGACCCCCGAGTTCGTGGATGCGGACGGCTTTTGTCGTGTTCATGGTCGCACTCGTGGCTCGTGGTCGTAAGCGGCCCGCCGGGCTAACCGCCCTGGGCGGTCAGTTCCGCATGCTGACCCTGGTGGTTCCGCTCACGCTCATCGAGAGCGGAGGCATCCCCGCCGCCGACATCGTGCCCTCCATCTCGCGTTCGGCCTCCTGATACGCCGGCAGGCCGCGTTCCGCGTCCCAGAGAATGAAGCCCGCAGTGGAGCCCGCCATGCTCTGCGTCATCGCCATTCCGGCCACGCTTCCCTCCGCCTCGGCGGACACCTCGCCCGACATCGCGAAGTTCAGGAGCGACCGCCCGTCCACGAGCGTGTCTCCGACCAGCGTATAGGTCATGATCCCCGTCGACGTCGTCTCCATCGCGTCGATGTCGGCGGTCCACGTTACCGTGTCCACCCACATCCCGCCCGGCTCCACCACGGCATCGGGGAGCGGTGGCAGCAGCTGGTACGCGAGGGCAGCGAACGGCGACAACTGCGCGGCGGCACCCGAAAGCTCGGGCAGCGAGGCGATTTCGACGTCGCCCCGGCGGCCGATCATGTAGTCCAGCGTCCCGCTCACGTCGTCCCCGTCGACCGACTGCGTGCCCGTCATCGGATCCTGGGAGGAAGCCGTGAAGTGTTCGACGCTTCCCATCACCCGCACCCCCTCCGCGGCGCGCTCGAAGGTCATCGCCAGCGTCAGGTCGGTGCCGGAGTTCACCATCATGTCGCCCATCGGCGTGCTGACGGCCACGGCCATCGTGTCGGTCATCTGGAAGGTCGCCGTCGGCGGCGTCGGCACGTCGTAGGCCAGCGGACGGGCGGGCGCGGGTCCACCGTACCCGGAACAGGCGGCAAGGGCTGCGGTGGCGGCGGTCGCGAGCGCGGTCGTGATGATCCTGGGTGCGTTGCTGCTGTTCACGGTTCCCCTCAGTGTGTGTGTGCCCCGCCTTTCCGACCGCATCCGTTCGGTTCGCGGCCGTCGCTGGCGGGGCAAGAGCGACCCTGACGCTACGTCAAGAGCTTAGCATCATCCGGATCGATCTGCCAAAGCGCAGCCGGAGCATATCACTAGCTTCATGGTAGCATGGTCGCGATCACCAACACGCGGGAGAGCCCGGGCATGATCTGTATGATCCAGAGGATCCGGTCATGCCTGAGGCACGGAATCGCGGCGCGACCTGGTACGGCCGTGGCGGCCGGGCTGATGATCGCCGTGTGGGTCTCCGCATGCGGGGACGGCGGCACCGAGCCTCCACCCGCACCCCTACCTCCCGACCCGCCCCGCGCCACGACGGTGACCGTGACGCCGGCGGCCGCCGAGCTGACGGCGCTGGGCGCCACGGTGCAGCTGACGGCCGAGGTTCGCGACCAGAACGGACAGGTGATGGCGGGGGCCACGGTCGCGTGGTCGAGCAGCGATGCGTCCGTCGCCGCGGTGGACGGATCGGGGCTGGTGACGGCCGTCTCCGAAGGCACGGCCACGATCTCCGCCACCGCGGGTAATGCCCAGGGAACTGCCCGAATCACCGTGGCCTACCCGAGCCCCGATCCGCCTTATCGGGGCACCGTCTTCCTGGACCCGGACATCATCCTTCCATCGGACACCACGGATTTCGTGGGTCTCGAGCCGGCGGGCCGCGGCGAGCGGCTCGTCTACGACCGGCGCCCCGCGAGGTGGATCACGATCCAGGCCTACCTGTTCGACGCCACCTTTGCCAACGGGCCGACCACCGAATTCCAGGTCAACCCCGAGTTCGGCACCTGGACGGAGGCCGAGGCGGCAGCCCGCGAATACGCGCCCGCGATCGGCCGGATTCCGGCTGCACTTCGGGAGGACGTGGACGCCGTCTGGATACACCGGGGCGACGAGGCGTTCGGAGGCGGGAACCGCTCGCTGCTCGTACACACCGGTCGCGGCGAAGAATACCGGCAACAGGGCTTCCTCGCGGAGGCGCTTGTCCATGAGGGTGTTCATACGTCGCTCGATTCGACGCATGCGGACGCCCCCGGGTGGCGGGCGGCGCAGGCAGCCGACCCCACGTTCATCTCGACCTATGCCCGGGATTACCCCGACCGCGAAGACCTGGCCGAGAGCTTCAGCGCCTGGCTGGCCGTCAGGCACCGCGGGGACCGCATCACCGAAGGAATGGCGGACACGATCACGGCGGCGATCCCCCACCGCCTCGCCTACTTCGACAGCCTGGACCTCGACCTCTGCCCCGTTGCCGGCGGAGCGGCGTGCGAGGTGCGGGCGACGTGGACGCTGTCAGGCACCGTCAGTCACGGATGGGCCGATCCCGAGTCCAGGCCCTCGGTGGCGAATCCCGGCGGCCGAGTCGCTGGTGCCGTTGTCGAGATCGTCGATGGCCCCGACGCCGGACGGCAGGCGACGACGGACGATCACGGTCGCTACCTGCTGGAATCCCTGGAAGAGGCCCGGGTCACCGTTCGCGCAACTGCAGAGGGGTTCGCGCCGGTCGACCGAGCTCTGGTCCTGGCTTCGGACACGGCTCTTGCGTTTGCCATCTCCCGTGAGCTGCCGCCCCGGAGACCGCCGACCCCGTTCCCCGACACGGATCCCGAATGGCTCCGGACGCTGTCCTCCGACTATCCGCACGCGCATCACATGGGCAACGTTCGCGTGTTCTCCGACATCAGCTCGGCCTTCAGCGAGGAGCACGCGGAGCATCTGAGCCAGGTGTGGGACTTCTTCGATGCGCTCTATGCCGAAAACCGCGGCGACTACGTCGATGCCTACTACACATCGGATTCGACGGTCTTCAAGAAGGTCGTGCCGCACTGTCCGACGACCTTCATCGCTGGCGCCCGAAACTTGACGTCCTGCTATCTCGACTACCCGCGCTGGTTCATCATCCCCTACCAGATCCCGGACCTGGGCACCCAGTTGCACGAGATAGGCCACGACTTCGCCTTCGCGACATGGCCCCAAGCGTGGGAAACCTCCAACTGGTTTGTCGAAGGGACGGCCATGTACTTCGAGGGCGGTGTGTTCACCGACGACGGCTCGCTCCGGGTCCCGGCGCCACTTCCGTATTGTACGGACCTGTTCCGGCGGCATGACCAGCAGGGCGGTCTCATGCCCCTCGAGCAGCTACTCCGCCTCAGCCGCGATGCCTTCCTTGAGGACAACCTGCGCACCTACTCGCAGTCGTGCATGCTGTTCGACTACCTGGAGCGCCACGAGCCGGGCGTTCTGTACGCGCTCATCCACCGCATCAACGCCGGCCGGATTCCGTCCAACGACGACCTGATCGCCGCGCTCCTCGAACTGACCGGGACGTCCGTCAGCGAGCTCGAGGAGGCCTACGAGTCCTATTCGCGGATCGCCGGGTGAGGTGACCTTCGGCACCCGGGCATGGGCTGGGTCCTGTGCATGGGCTGGGTCCAGCTAATCCGCTTCGAAATCCGACCCCTTGTGCGACCCGTCGCAGAAGGGCTTCGTCGACGACAGGCCGCAGCGGCAAAGCGCCCCCTTCGTCCCCTCCGACATCGCGCCGTCCGACCCCACCACGGTCAGCGGCCCGCGCACCAGCAGCGGCCCGTTCGTCGCGCACACGATGCGCACCGGCGCGCCCGCCGCCTCGGCGTCCGCGTCCGCCTTTTCTGCGTCCGCGTCGCGGCCCGGCACCAGGCGCCCTCCCTGGATCACACCCGGATCGTCGAACCCGACGATGTTGTGCGTTCCGTCGCAGAACGGCTTGTTGGACGAGTGGCCGCACCGGCACAGCGCGACATCGTCCGTGTCCGCCACGATCTTTCCGCCGACCTCGACCTCGATCCGCCCGGTCAGGCACAGGGGCCCGGCGGCGGGCACGTCGGCCACATTGCTCATCGTCGTCTCCTCACATTCTCCGGTATCGCGGGCCGCTGCCGCCTTCGCGGGGCGCCCATCTGGGCCCGAGCACGTCGGTCGCCTTGCAGTCCACGCAGTTGGGCGCGTTGACGCGCAACTCGTCGCCGTCGCGCTCGTACACGCCCGCGGGGCACAGGTGAACGTACATCTCGGCGACCTCCGGGGACACGTCCCCGCCCACCGTCAGGTGCGACGGAATGTCGTCGCGCGTCTGGTTCCCGCTCTTGAACACGGCGTCCACCTTGGACACCGCCAGGGGACCGGGCAGTGCCCCGGGCGCACCGGCGGCGGCCGCCCGCAGCCACTTCGGCTCGGCGGCGTCGGTCTCGGTCGCGATCCGGCCAGCCGGCAGGCGCCCGCCGGTCACCGTGGCCAGGCTCGCCTTCGCGCCGCCCAGGACGAATCCGCTCTTGAACGACAGGCGCATGTTGCGGGTGCGCCTCAGATCGCGCGCGATGAATGACCGGTCCACCGCGGCTGTGTAGCCGGCCAGCCCGCCCTCGGAGGTGTCGCCGGCCTTGAGCGCCTCGTAGATCGTGCGCGCGGCCAGGATGCCCGACTGCATCGCGTAGTGGATCCCCTTCAGCGACGCGACCTCCACGTACCCGGCCGCGTCGCCCACAATGCAGATGCCGCTCCCGTGCCGACGCTCGGGCAGCGAGTGATAGCCGCCTTCGGGGATCGTCTTCGCGCCCCATTCGACCATTTCGCCGCCCTCCAGGATGCCGCGGAAGAGGGGGTGGTGCTTCAGGCGCTGCAACAGCCCGTGCACGTCCAGCCGCGCGTTGCCGTAGTCCAGGCTGACGACCAGGCCGAGCGCGACCAGGTCGTCCGCAAGCGGATAGGCAAAGGTGCCGCCGAACCCGGCGCCGTCCGCGCCCCGTCCCACGCCCCGTCCCACGAGCGGTCCCCCGAGCGGCCCCCCGACGAGCGGCCATCCCATGGTGTGGATGATCCGGTCGAGCGGTTTGGAGACCTCCCACAGCTCCTTGACGCCGAGGGAGTAGATCTGCGGATTCGCCGAACCCACCCCCTGCCAGTCCAGGTACGCCTGCGAGAGCGTGCCGCGAGTCCCCTCGGAGAGCACGGTGACCCGCGCGGTCACGTCGACCGGCGGCATGTAGCCCGCGCCGCCCGGCTGACCGTCGCGGTCCAGGCCGCGCGCCGCCGTCCGCACCCCGATCACGCCGTCGCCGTCGACGAGCAGGGCGTCGGCGGGGAACCCGGGCAGGATCATCACCCCGGCCTCTTCGGCGCGCTCGCCGAGCCAGCGCACGACCTCGCAGATGGACGCGATGTGATTCCCGTGGTTGCGCATCGTGGGCGGCGCCGGGATGCGCAGGTGGCTTTTCTCCGTGAGGAAATAGACGGCCTCGCGCGAGACGGGCCGCCGGAAGGGGAAGTCGGTATCGCTCATGCCGGGAAAGAGTTCCCTGAACGACCCCGGGTTGATCACGGCGCCGGACAGATTGTGGTCGCCCAGTCCCTCCGCCTTCTCCAAGACCCCGATTTCGAGGTCACCGGGGCCGTCTCCCGCTTCGTTGCCTTCCCGCACCAGCCGTGCCAGCTCGATCGCCCCTGCCAGCCCGGCGGGCCCCCCGCCGACGAACACCACGTCCAGCGGCACTGCCTCGTCGTCCGGCGGCTCGCTGACGATAAAGCGCTCGCGGCGGAGGGCCGGCTGGTGGCGGTCGGGGTGGATGGTCGTGCGGGCTTCGGAAGACCGGGCTTCGGAGGACATGGCTGTGTGGGTCACCGGGGGCGGCGAATCGGACGCATGACGAATGGGACGAAGGGGACAAATGGAAACCTAACGCCGGAGCGGATAAGTTTCCCCGATGACCAGAACGCTTCCCCCAACGCTTCCCCCGACCCTCGGCCAGCTGAAAGCCGCCGGGTACCGGCCGAGGACGGTCCGGGACGAGCTCCGCGCCAACCTGATCCGCAAGCTCGAGGCCGGCGAAACCCTCTTTCCGGGCGTCCACGGCTACGAGGACACCGTGATTCCGCAGCTGGCGAACGCCATTCTGGCCCGCCACGACTTCATCCTGCTGGGGCTGCGGGGGCAGGCGAAGTCGCGGATTCTCCGGCAACTGGCCGACCTGCTGGACCGTCACATGCCGATCATCGCGGGCAGCGAGGTGAACGACGACCCGCTCGCCCCGATCTCGAAGTTCGGACGGCAGATGGTCGCGGAGCACGGCGACGACACGCCCCTCGAGTGGCTGGAACGCGATCAGCGGTACCTGGAGAAGCTGGCGACGCCCGACGTGACCATCGCCGACATGATCGGCGACCTGGATCCGATCAAGGCGGCGCGCGGCGGCTACCTCCTGTCGGACGAGCTCACGATTCACTACGGGATTCTGCCGCGCGCGAACCGCGGCATCTTCGCGATGAACGAACTGCCGGACCTGTCGCCGCGGATCCAGGTGGGGCTGTTCAACATCCTCGAAGAGGGCGACGTGCAGATCAAGGGATATCCGGTGCGCATGAAGCTGGACGTCGTGATCGCCTTCACCGCGAACCCGGAGGACTACACCGCGCGCGGCAAGATCATCACGCCGCTTAAGGACCGGATCTCGGCCGAGGTGCGCACCCACTACCCGAAGGTGCTGGACACGGGCGTGCAGATCACCGCGCAGGAGGCGTGGGTCGACCGGGAGGATTGCCGGCCGGTCACGATCCCCGATTTCGTGCGCGAGGTGGCCGAGCGGGTCGCGTTCCTGGGCCGCATGGAAAAGCGTATCGACCAGCGCAGCGGCGTGAGCCAGCGGCTCCCGATCGCGGTGATCGAGACCGTGGTGTCGAGCGCCGAGCGCCGCGCGATCCGCCAGAAGGAGGACGCGGTGATCCCCCGGATCGGGGACATCTACGCGTCGCTGCCCGCGATCACCGGCAAGCTGGAGCTGGAGTACGAGGGAGAGCTGCACGGCGCGGCCCGGATCGGGCGCGAACTGGTGTCGGCGGCAGCGGGCGCGACCTTCGACGCGCGGGCCGGCGGCGCCGATCTCGATTCGGTGGTGGACTACTTCGAGGGCGGCGGCGTGATGCAGGTCTCGGAGGACGCCGCGGCGACCGCGTGCGTGCAGGGCTTCGGCCAGGTGCCGGGCCTGCTCGAAGCGACCGAGATGGTCGGGCTCGCGCCGGCCGAGAGCGAGGACGGGCTCAAGGCGGCGGCGTGCGAGCTCGTGCTGGAAGGACTGGTCGCCAACCGGCGGATCAGCCGGACCCGCGGCGGCGGTTACCGCGCAGCCACTCCCTGAGCAGCGCCCCGATCTTCTGCTGCGCGACGGGAAGCGCCCATTCGTCGAGGCGGTCGGGGTGCACCCAGGCGTGGTCGGTGGGCGCGGACGGGTCCGTGGGCGCGGCGGCGAGCGCGCCCTCTTCCGCGGGGGCGGCAGCGAGTGCGGGTGCGCCCTCGTCCCCCCCGGCGGCGACCCTCACGATGACGGGCCGGTAGGTCGCGCGAAGGTGTGTGAAGGCGTGGGTGACGGGTTCGAGCCGCGGGCCCGGGGTGCCTGTGAGGCCCAGGTCGGGAAGGCCCAGGTCGCGGAGCGCGGGGAGCGCCGCGAGCGCGGGGAGCGCGGTCAGGGCCGGGAACTCCCACATGCCGGCGAGAAGGCCGGTCGGCGGGCGTTTGACGAGGAGGGTGCGGGGGTAGCCGTCGCCGCCACCGTGGCTCGCCGCCGCGTCGGGCCGGTCCGGGGCATCCGCCACCACCACCGCGACCGCGTACTCGACCCTCCGCACGCGCCGGCGCACACTCGGTGACGGGCGCGCCGCCACCGTCCCCGCAGCGAGGGCGCCGCACTCCTTCCCCACAGGACAAACACCGCAGCGAGGAGTGCGCGGTGTGCATACGGTGGCCCCCAGCTCCATCAGGGCCTCGTTGAAGTCACCCGGGCGGTCGGGGTCGATGAGGCGCGTGGCTTCGTCGCGCAGGTGGGCCGGTGTCGGGTCCCCCAGGTCGAGCAGCCGGGACAGGACGCGCCGTACGTTGCCGTCGACCGCCGGCACCGCCTGCCCGAACGCGATGCTTGCCACCGCTCCGGCCGTGTATTCGCCCACGCCCGGCAGGCTGCGGAGTTCGCGCGGGTCCTCGGGCAGCCGTCCGCCGTACCGCTCGCACACCATCTTCGCCGACCGGTGCAGGTTGCGCGCGCGTCCGTAGTACCCGAGTCCCTTCCATTCGAGCAGGATTTCGTCGTTCGATGCGCCCGCGAGCGACCGCCAGTCGGGGAATCGCTCCAGCCAGCGGCGATAGTACGGGGTCACGGTCTCGACGCGGGTCTGCTGAAGCATGAACTCGGCCACCGCCACGCGGTAGGGCGTCCGGTCGCGGCGCCAGGGGAGGTCGCGGCGATGCCGGTCGAAGTGATCCAGCAGCCTGCGCCGGAACGCGGCCGGATCGATCCGGTTTGCAGGCTCGGCTGTTCGGGTTCTACTCTTCGTCATGCGCTTCACGACCTATACGAAGTACCGCAAGAGCTGGCTGGACGCGCTCAACCTGGAGGGCCTCATGGAGATGCTCTCCGACTTTCTGCTGGACGGAGGCTTCGCCGGCGGTCCCCACTTCCACCCGTACTGGGGCTGGTCCGGTCTGGAGGATACGGCTTCGCTCGATGCGCTGAAACAGGCGCTGCTGCGTGCGCTGGTCCAGAGCGGCCAGCTGACGCCCGAGATGATCGAGGAGCTTCGCGGCGAGGGCCCCGGCAATCCGGAGGTGCAGCAGGAGATCGCGGATCTGCTCGACGAGCTCGTTCAGAAGATGATCGAAGAGGGCTACATCACGCTGACCGGCGAGCCGTCCGGCTCCGCGGGCGCCACCGGAGACGCCACAGGCACCGGCCACGTCGACGATGCCCGCGAGGCCGCGCGCGGGGTCAACTTCAACCTCACCAGCCGCGGACTCGACTTCCTCGGATACCGCGCGCTGCGCAACCTGCTGGGGTCGATGGGGAAGTCGAGCATCGGCGCCCACGAGACCCGCGAATACGCCACGGGCGTCGAGTCGGACGCCGGGAGCAAGCCCTGGGAATTCGGCGACACGCTGAACCTGGACATCCCCGAGACGCTGAAGAAGACGATCGCCCGCGAGGGGCTGCCGCCGCCGGGGAGCGAGGTCGCCCTGCCCCTCGACTACAAGGACCTGATGGTGCACCAGACCGACTATCGGTCCTCGTGCGCCACGGTCATCATGCTGGACATTTCGCACTCGATGATCCTCTATGGCGAGGACCGGTTCTCGCCCGCGAAGAAGGTGGCGCTGGCCCTGTCGCACCTGATCCGCACCGAGTTCCCCGGCGATTCGCTGCGCGTCGTGACTTTCGGGGACCGTGCGCAGGAGATTCCGCTGGGCGAGCTGCCGAAGGCCCAGGTCGGCCCCTTCCACACGAACACGGCCGAGGGGCTCGAGGTGGCGCGCAGGATCCTGACGACGCAGAAGAAGGACATGCGCCAGATCATCATGATCACCGACGGCAAGCCGACCGCGATCACCCTCAAGCGGGGCCGGGTCTACAAGAACTCGGGCGGACTCGACCGCAACATCCTGCGCGCGACCTATCGCGAAGTCGCCGCCTGCAGACGCTCGGGGATCCCGATCAACACCTTCATGCTGGCGGACGACCCCTACCTGGTCCGCTTCGTGCGCGAAGTGGCGAAGATCGCGCGCGGGAAGGCCTACTTCACCTCCACGATGACCCTCGGCCAGCACATCGTGATGGACTTTCTTCGGAAGCGGCGGGCGGCGTAGCTTCCTGGCCCCCTATTGCAAGGCGTAGTGTGTCCTACTGCCTACGGAAGCCGTCGTGCTCTTAGTTTAGCTTAGCTCGTAACCTGAACCAACAGCACGACGGCGGCTGCGGCAACTGTTGGCGACCCGCCCTCGGTCTTCCCTACCCGCCCTCGGTCACCCCCTCGAACGCCTCCGGGTTGATCGCGGCGGCGCGCCTGGCACGCAGCTCCGGCATGACGTCCTTGCGCGAGAAGCGTTCCAGGAACAGCCCTTCGATCGTCAGGCCGAAGACCGCAAGGCCCACCCCGAGCACCGCCCCCGTCACCCCCGCGTCCGCCACGAAGAACGCGGCCGCGACGATGCTGCCGACGCGCAGAACGGCTCCGGCCCCGACCACGCCCGTCCGGCCGGAGCGCACGAAGAGGCCCTGGTAGTACTGGCGCAGACCGTACAGGAAGGGATACGCCGCGGCGATCGGCAGGGCGGCGCCGGCCAGCGCGACCAGGTCAGAATCCAGCGCGAAGACGTAGCGGAGCAGCGGCTCGCGAATCGCGGGCAGCGCCAGGATCAGGAGGGTGGCCACCATCGCGAACGCGACCGCCGCGCCCCAGGTCCGGACGCGCCTGTGGGTCTCCGAGCACTCGACCAGCGCGATGCTGGCGTGCTGCAGCTGCCCCACCGGCGCCGCGATGAACCAGGCGAAGGCTTCGACCACCCCGAACGCGGCCAGGGCCAGATCCGGGTTGGCCGTGCGCGCGAGCACCGCATTGATGATCAGGGGCGTCGCCCACCACAGCAGCACGTTCAACATGAGCGGTGCCGAGAATGCGGCGACGTTCTCGCGGTCGGTTTCGCAGTCCTGCCGCTCGAGCTGGATGTCGGGGGTGGGTGACCACAGGACGATCAGCGTCTCCACGACCAGGCCGCCGGTGAACGCCGCGGCGCCCAGCCACGCGCCGCCGCCGGTGGCCAGAAGGGCGAAGGCGACGACCGCCAGGATGCCGGTGCGGCTCCCGGTGGCCAGCGCGATGGGCATCGTGCGGTGACCCGCGACGAGGCGTCCCTGGTGCGCCGCGCGGACGGCGGTCAGGAAGGGCACCGGCCACAGGAACTGCATGGCGCGCACGGCTTCGGCCAGCACTTCGGGACCCACGCCCACCGCACCCGCAAACACCAGGTCGCCGACGGACGTGTACGCGATGAGCGCCCCGATCAGCGACATCAGCCCGCCGGTCAGGTAGGCGAAGCGCTTCACCGGCGAGAACGAGGCTTCGGCCAGCAGGCGGGCGGCGGCCACCTGCTGCACCACGAGAAGCGGGGCATAGAGGACCCCGCAGACCGCGAAGGCGACGCTGTAGCCGGCCAGCGCGATGACCGGGTCGGCGGATCGCGCCAGCGCTGCCGCCAGAATCGGATTGGTGGCGGTCAGCAGAAGGCTGGTCGCCGCCAGGGGCGTGTAGAAGCGGGCGAAACCGCCCGCATTGACGAGTGTTTCGCCTTCCTTCACCCGAATGTGGACCTTACCATGTGTCGTGTCACCCCAGCAAAAAAGGCCCCGAAAGATGACGGATCGAGGGATTCCATACTATACCGTGGATGCATTCACCGACACCCCGTTTGGCGGCAACCCCGCGGCGGTGTGTCTCGAGATCGACGACCTGTCCGATTCTGCCATGGCGCGGATCGCCGCCGAAATGAACCTCTCCGAAACCGCGTTCGTCTACGCGCCGGACAGCGGCGGCGAGCGGCGGCTGCGCTGGTTCACTCCCGTGGCCGAGGTGCCGCTCTGCGGCCACGCCACCCTGGCCAGTGCTCACGTGCTGCTTCGTGAAGCCGGGCTGGCGCAGCCGGCGCGCTTCCAGTCCCTGTCGGGCCCGCTGCTGGTGAGCGAAGAGGACGGCCGGCTGCGCATGGATTTCCCCGCGAACCCGCCCCGCGAGGCGCCCATGCCGGCCGGCTTGTCCGAGGCGCTGGGGATCGGCGGCGGGGACGCATCCCGGGCCACCTTCACCACATCGGGCAAGGTCGCGCTGGTCGTGGTCGACACGGAGGCGGAGGTCCTCTCCATCCGCCCCGATTTCGGCGCGCTCGGCAGGGTGCGCCTGCCCGGCGGCGTCATGGGCGTAGCGGTCACCGCGCCGGGCGCCGAGCCGCATGTCGACTTCGTGTCGCGGTTCTTCGCGCCCTGGCTCGGCGTGGACGAGGATCCCGTCACGGGCGTGGCCCACACCACCCTCACGCCCTACTGGTCGGCCGTGCTGGAAAAGGCGGAAATGGCTGCCCGGCAGCGGTCGGCGCGGGGCGGCGAGCTCACCGTGCGGGCCCGGGGAGACCGCGTCGAGCTCGTGGGGCAGGCGGTCACGGTCGCGGCGGGGAGCATGGTGCGCCCCGGCTAAAGCTTCGACAGGTCGATCGACTCGTCGATGAGCATCACGGGGATCCCGTCGCGGATGGCGTAGAGGATCCGGCCGTCCTCCCGCACGAGACCCTCCGTGACGGGCTCGGTCACCGCATCGCCGCCGAGGTTTTCGACCGCACCGCCCTCGATCGCGGCGTTCAGGCGGTCGAGCACCACCGTGTCCGCCATGCTGACGGGCGTCCTGTTCTCGGGACAGACCAGAATGTCCAGCAGCTCCTGATCGATGGGCACGCGCTTGGTCCTCGGCCTTGGGTAGGTGGGATCGGGCGCAGTAAGTTAGGCAGCGTGACGGGCTGGCGGAATGGCGGAATGGCGGACGGTCCGCGCAGGGACCCGCGCGAGCACCCGGGAACGAGGGGGAAGAACATGAACGGGAACAGGACACGGGTAGCGGCGGGTCTCGCGGTGATCGCCGTGCTGGCGGTGGCAGGCGGGGCGGCGTGCGGGGCGGGGAACGGCGGCGGACCCCAGGCGGGATCGGCGGCCGCCACGGGCGCGGCGGCCCCCACGGGCTCGGCGGCCGCAGGCGCGGCCCGCTCCGAAAACGCTGCGCAGCAGCTCGTGCTGCCGGCGCCCGGGAAGGCCTGGGTGATCTTCGGCGCGGACACCGTGGTCGCCGAGGTCGCCAGCACTCCCGAGCAGCGTGAGAAGGGCCTCATGGACCGCAGCGCGGTGCCCGACGGAACCGGCATGCTCTTCGTCTTCAACCAGAGCGAGGAGCGGTCGTTCTGGATGAAGGACACCCACGTTGCGCTCGACATCGCCTTCTTCGACGACACGAACACGATCGCGGGCATCAAGCAGATGGAGGCGCTGGACGAGACCTTGACCGATTCCGACATCGCCACGGCGCTGGTGCTGGAGGTGCGCCGGGGATGGTTCGCGGAGCACGGAATCGGCGAGGGAGCGACGGCCGAGGTCGTCTTCGGCCCCGGCCTCACGGTGCGCTAGCCCAAGGGACAGACTAGCGGCGCATCACTTCCCGAGAGGCGCCCGTCACTTCCCGAGAGGCGCCCGTCACTTCCCGAGAGGCGCCTCGAAGGCCTGCACCAGCGCCTCCGCGTCTTCTTCCGTGTTGTAGACGTTGGGCGACACGCGGATGCTCGTGCCGCGGAACGAAACCCCGACGCGGTGACGCTCGAGGCTCGCCTTCACCCGGTCCAGCTCTGTGCCTTGCGGGAGTCCGAGTCCGAACAGGTGCGGGGAGCGCCACGGCTCGTCCTCTACCTGCACGCCCAGGCTTTGCAGCCGGGGAAACGCGTCCTGCATGAGGGCGGCCGTGTACGCGGCCACCCGCTCCGGACGCCACTCCAGCAACAGGTTCAGCGACGCCGACAGCGCCGGAATCAGCGCGAAGTTGCTGCGCTGCCCCACGTCGAAGCGGATCGCCCCGGGCTGGTACTCGTCCTCGTACTCGACCAGGCCGGCGAAGTTCTGCGAATCGCGGCGGCCGTGCCACGTCTCCTCGAGCGGGATTCCGTCCAGATACCGGTCTCCGAACCAGGCCAGCGACAGCGAATACGGGCCCAGCAGCCACTTGTACGCGGCGACGACGAGGGCGTCGGGCTCGAGCGCGGCCACGTCGATCGGCGCGGCCCCCACGGTCTGCGTCCCGTCGAGGATCAGCGCGGCGCCGACCTCGCGGGTCTTCGCGCGGACGGCGTCCACGTCGAAGCGGGTCCCATCGGTCCAGTGCACGGTTCCCATGGACACCGCCACGGTGCCGCGGTCGATCCGGTCCAGAATCCGGTCCGTCCATCCCGCGCCGCGCCCTCCTTCCGTCGGGGGTCGCACCACGCGTAGCTCGCCGCCCTTCTCGGCCACCAGCCGCCGCCACGGATAGACGTTGCCGGGAAACTGCTGGTGCACGATCACGACATTGGCGCCGCGCCCGGTCTCGGTGTTGCGCGTGATCGTCGACACCGCGTACGACACCGACGGCACGGTCGCGACCTGATTCGGCTCCGGCGCCCCGATCAGCCTGGCAAAGCGCTCGCGGAGTTCGTCCGCGGGATCGAAGAAGTCCTCGGGCGAGATCGCCTGCGGGAAGCGCTTGGCCCTGAGGCCCTCGATCCCGGCACGCTCCGCCGCCCGCGGGAGCGGGCCCATGTACGCGCAGTTGATGTAGTGGAAGTCGTCCGGCAGCGAGAAGTGCGCCCGCTGGCAGGCGAGCGCAGCCGCCGCAGGCCGCCCGGGCTCCGGGGCCGGGGCCGGGGCCGCAGATCCGTCCACGCTTGTGAATCGTTTCACAAGCCCCCCTCCCCGTTCCCCGGGTTGCCATCCACCCACCGCTGCGTGACGTCGTGCAGGGCGATCGGCGCATCACGGAGCGCGGTCATGGAGATCTGCTCGACCATTTCGTGGACCTGCGCCAGTTCGGCCCGGCCGTCCGCGAGCAGGCCGACCACGTTCTGGACAACGTCGTTCGGGACATCCGCCATGCCGATCACCCAGTTCATGATCCCAGCCGTGGGCACGGCTTCTTCGGTGCCGGGATAGCTCCCCGCCGGGATTTCACCGTGGACGTAGTACGGATAGCGCTCGCGCAGGTAGTCGATCTGCTCCGCGCCCATCGGGAGCAGGCGCGCGCCGCCGGTCGTGGTGGCCTCCAGCACCGCGGCGGCCGGGTAGCCCACCGAGATGATCGCGGCGTCCAGCGCGCCGTCCTTGAGCGCGGTGGCCGACTCGTTGAAGCTCAGGTAGCGCACCGTCACGTCGTCGTAGGTCAGCCCGTAGGCCTCGAGGATCTGGCGCGACATCTGCTCGGTGCCGCTTCCCGCCGCGCCCACCGACACCGTGCCGCCCGCGAGCTCGGCAAGCGAGGTCGCCGTGGTGCCGCGCGACACGACGATGTGCGTCATGTTCGGGTAGAGTGGCGCGAGGATCCTCAGCTCCGCGACGGCCTCGTCATAGTCCAGGCCGCCCGTCGCCGCCTCGTAGACGGTGTTGCCGGTGGCGAAGGCCAGGTCGATCTGCCGCTCCCGGAGGCGGTTGACGTTCTCCACCGAGCCGCCGCTCACTTCGGCGGTGTACTGCCGCAGCGTGTCCATGACCGAGAGGCGCGCGGCGATCGCACCCCCCAGCGGATAGTAGATCCCGCCGGTGCCGGCCGTGCCGAGGCTGAGGAACTGCTGGGGACCGGAACCCGAACAGGCGGCCAGGCCCGAGACGGCCAGCACCGCGGCCGCAAGCAGCCCCGTGGTTCGCTTGGTGGTTGGTGATTTCATTTCCGCTCACTTTGGCGAGGGGTGATCGATTCGTCGCTTCCGGGCGGAACCCCCGCGAGGCCGGCGCCCAGGAAAAGGATCAAACCTATCCCGTCCCAGAGGAAGCCGGGTGCGATCAGCGCGAGGGCCGCCACCATCATCAGCAATCTCCGCCCTCTCCCCAAGGAACCCCTCACATGTCCGATCACCGCCCCGGCAAGCGCGATGACCCCGATCAGCGCAGACACCGTCGTGGTGACGATCTCCGTCGCCGACCCGTCCAGGATCAGCGCGGGCGCGTAGACGAACATGAACGGCACGAGGAAGCCGGCCGACGCGAGTCCCATGGCGGTCCACGCCGTCTTCAGGGGCGGCGAGCCCGAGATTCCCGCGGCGGCGTACGCGGCGAGCGAGACGGGGGGCGTCACGTTCGAGATGCAGCCGAAGTAGAAGATGAAGAGGTGCGCGGCCAGGAGGGGCACGCCGAGTTCGACCAGCGCGGGCGCGCCGAGGGCGGCGAGGACGACGTAGGCGGCGGTGGTCGGCAGCCCCATGCCCAGCACGATCGAGCCCAGGGCGGTCAGGATCAGGGCGACGAGCAGATTGCCCTGCGAGACGACCACGATCAGCTCGGACATCCGCAGCCCGATGCCGGTCAGCGACGCGACGCCGACCACAATGCCGGCCGCGGCGCAGGCTGCCGCCACCTGGACCGCCCCCGAGGCCGCCCGCCGCAGCGAACGCGCGATCTTGGCGAGCCCGGGTCGCGTGTGGGGGAAGGCGTACGCGGCCAGCACCGACGTGACGACGCCCCAGAAGGCGGCCCGCATGGGCGATCGTCCCAGCGCGAGCATCAGGACGATGATCAGCACGGGGATGAGCAGGTGTATGCGCCTGGCGATCTCCTCCGCCCGGCCCGTGGCGCTGCCTTCGAGCCCCACCTTGGTGGCGCGGAAGTGGATGGCCCACAGGAGGGCCGTGTAGTAGAGGATGGCGGGGATCGCGGCCGAGAGCGCCACGGTTGCGTACGGGATGTTGGTCCAGGTCGCCAGGATGAAGGCGCCCGCGCCCATGACCGGGGGCATCAGCTGGCCGCCGGTGCTGGCCGCGGCCTCGATCGCGCCGGCGAAGAAGCGCCGGAATCCGGACCGGCGCATGAGGGGGATGGTGAAGGTCCCGGTCGTGACGACGTTCGCCACCGCGCTTCCCGACAGCGAGCCCATGAACGCGCTCGCCACCGCCGCCGTCTTCGCGGGGCCGCCCCGGGTGCGGCCGGCCACGCGGTCCGCAAGCGCGATCAGCAGACCGCCGCCGCCCGCGACGTCGAGGAACGCGCCGAAAAGCACGAAGAGGTAGACGAAATCGGCGGATACGCCCAGGGGGACGCCCCAGATTCCCTCCGTGGACAGGTAGAGCTGCTCGATCAGGCGCCCGGGTCCGTACCCGCGGTGAGCGAGCACGCCCGGCAGCCAGGGTCCGGCAAGCGCATACAGCAGCGCGCCGCTGGCGACCACGACCAGGCCCCACCCGGTCGCGCGCCGGGCCAGGAGCAGCACCCCGGCGACCAGCACCGCCCCCGTCGCCAGGTCGAGGGTCGTCGGGCTGCCCGAACGCGCCACCAGCGCTTCGTTCTGGGAGACGAGGTAGAGGGCGCAGGTGACCAGGACGGTGCCGAAGACCGCGTTGAAGATCCATCCCCACTTCGATTTGGGGAGCGCCCGGACCCCGACGCCCAGGAACGCGAGCGAGGCCATGAGGGCGAGGTGCACGGGTCGCTGGACGAGCGCGGTGAAGGGCGAGAAGCCGGCGCCAAAGAGGTGGAAGGCGGCGGCCAGCGCGGCGACGGCCAGGATCGCGCGCGCACGGAGCGAGCCGCGGGGATCCCTGGCTTCGGCGGAAGCTGCGGTCAAAGGGGCAGCCAGACGGGCAGAGGGTGGCCGGCTAGACCAGAGCTCTGATCACCGCGATCACGACCAGCACTCCGACAAGGACCATCGCGGTGGACGTCGCACTGCGCCGCTCGTCGATCACGGCCAGCCCGATGCCGGCGACGATGCAGGACCACAGGGGGAACAGGTCGACCGCGGAGAGCATTTCGAAAAGGAAGCCCTCCGGGAGGAAGGGGAAGAAGGAGCCGACCGACAGCGTCTGTTCCACATCCAGGCTCCGCACCCGGAGGGGGTACAGGAGGACATGCCCGACCGCCGCGACTACGCCGGCGTGCGCGTTGACGCAGAGGTGCTGCCTGAAGGTCGCGCGATCTCCGCGGATGAAGACGAAGATCACGTAGGTCACGAGGGTGAAGACCAGCGGGGAGATGAGCGTGACCAGCGCGGCGCCCCCGGCGCCCACGGTGCGCATGACCCCCGCCGGAATATCCGGCATCTGGTCCCGCTGCTCCGGCGGGACGTTGTCCCAGAGGGCCTCGAATGCCTCGGCCGGGAGCAGGAATATCGCCGCGCCGACCACGAAGGCCACGAACAGGGTCACCGGGAACCAGGCGGGATTCCGCGCGAGCGCCCGAAACAGGTCCCCCGGCTGCCCGAACACCATCCAGAGGCGGCGGACGAACGCCGGGCGGGGGGGCGGTTCCTCGACGGTGGCGTCGACGTATCTTACGGGGGCCCGGGGCGCATCGGTCATGTCCGTTTCTCCTTCCTGGTCTGCCGCGATCCGCTGACTTCGGGCCGCCGGGCCGCCGTCAGGCTCGTGTCGCGACGGCATCCAACCTATGCCCCCGATTCTGGCCGGGCAATCGGATAGGGGTTATCGTTCTTGGCTGAAAAACGCATGGGGTACGACAAATTCGGCGAGGTGTGATGAGCTACAGGACAAACCCGGACCGCATTCTTGAGAGCATAGATCGGGCGCGCAGCAGGGACATCGAGCGCGCGCTTTCGTTGAACGACCGCCAGGCCCGGGGCAGAGACATGGACACGGAGATTCCCGATGGGGACTCGACCACGCCCGAGCGCATGCGGCGCCTGTTCTCGCTGATCGAGGCCGGATACAGGAAGGCCGCGCAGAGTTCGGAAATGAGGCCTCTCGCCGACCGTTTCCGGGCCATCGGCGACATCTCCCACCACATGGCGCGCGGCGACGTCAGCGTTTCGATCCACTACATCGACTCGGACCGCCACGACGATGTCGGCGTGGTCCCGTTCGAGATCATCCCGAAACACCTCGAAGACGCGAAGAAGGAGACGCGCACCTCGAGGCCCGATGTCAACGCGATCAAGGTCCTGCGGCTGCGGCTCCGGGACGGGGTGCTGGCGGCCTACCGCAAGATCGACCCGCGCCTCCGCGATGCCCTCAAGGATCGCGCCGACATCGGCCATGTCGAGGCGGAGGTGACCATGGACCTGCGGCCGAGCGTTCCGGTCCTGTAGCTCCGGCTGTAGCACCAGCTGTAGCTTCGGCTGTAGCACCAGCTGTAGCTCCGGCACCAGCTCCGGCCCATCCAGCCATGTAACCGCCCCGGGGTCCGTGCGACCTTCGGGGCACGATGCCCACACACGACACGCTGCTCGGCCGAATCCTCCTGGAAAGGGGGGCGCTGACCGCCTCGGTGCTCCGCGATGCCGAAGAGGACCGGGACCGCTCTGGCCGGCGGCTGGACGAGGTTCTCCTGCGCCGGGGTGTTGTGGACGAGGCGCAGGTGGCCCAGGCGTTGGCAGCGATGCTCAACCTCAGCTTCGTGGCGCCGCCGCTACGGCCGGATCCGGATGCGCTGGCCCGCGTGCAGCCGGCGGTGGCGCGCCGCAAGGGCGTCCTGCCCCTGGCCGTCGAGGGACGACGGCTCACCGTTGCGATGGCCAATCCCCTCGACACGGACGCCGTCGACGACCTCCGCTTTCAAACCGGGTGCCACGTAGAGGCGGTGGCCGCGCCGCGCTCGGCCGTCGTTCAGGGCGTGCTCGACGCGTACGGCGGCGAGCTCCCGGAGCTCCTCGAAAGCCTTGGGCGGCCAAGACGCCACGACGAGGGAAGCAGTCTGAAGGATCTGGAAGAAGAGGCCGGCGCGGCCCCGATCGTGAAGATCGTGGATCACCTCCTGCTCAGTGCCATCGACAGGCGCGCGAGCGACATTCACCTGGAAACACACGGCGCGGGTTCCAGGATCCGGTTTCGGATCGACGGAGTGCTGCACACGGCGACGGAACTGCCGCCGGGAAGCCATCGGGCGGCCATCTCCCGCGTCAAGGTCATGGCCGGGCTGGACATCTCGATCCGGCGGCGCCCCCAGGACGGCGGATTCACGGTCAGGAAGCGGAACACCAAGCTCACGGTGCGCGTGTCCACCATCCCCACGCTGGGTGGCGAAAAGGCCGTACTGCGCGTGCTGGATCCGGGCGACGCGCCGCGCGACCTGTCGTTCCTCGGGATGGCCGCGCACGACCTGGACCGCCTTCGCCACCTGCTCAAGCGCCGCCAGGGAGTCCTGCTGGCGTCGGGACCCACCGGAAGCGGCAAGACTACGACACTTTCGGCCGCGGTGGCCGAGCTCGCCGCCCGAAAACTCAACATCGTGACGCTGGAGGACCCGGTCGAGTACAGGTTCGCCGGCGTCGCGCAGATGGAAATCGACCAGAAGGCGGGCGTCGACTTCCCCTCCGGGCTCCGCGCCATCCTGCGCCAGGATCCCGACGTGATTCTCGTCGGCGAGGTGCGCGACCGCGAGACCGCCGAAATCGCGATGTCGGCGGCCGTGACGGGCCACCTGGTGCTCACGACGATCCACACCGTGGACGCCCCGAGCGCCATCACGCGGCTGCTCGAGATGGGCGTGCCGCCCTTCCTCGTGGCCGGAGGGCTCGCCGGGGTTGTCGCCCAGCGCCTGATCCGCCGCGTGTGCTCGCGATGCGACGGCCGCGGGGGCGAATGCACCATGTGCAACGGCGGCTACCGCGGCCGCAGCGGCGTGTTCGAGGTGCTGGCCGTAGATGACGAGATCCGCGCCGCAATCAACGCCGGCGCCGCCATCACCTCGCTGCGCCACCTCGCCCGGCGAAACGGCATGGTCTCCATGGCGCGCGACGCAATGCGCCAGGTCGCCGAGGGCGTCACCACGCCGCACGAAGCGGGTCAGATCATCGCGCTTACCCAG
Source organism: Longimicrobiales bacterium (assembly GCA_965116905.1). GTDB lineage: Bacteria > Gemmatimonadota > Gemmatimonadetes > Longimicrobiales > Gaopeijiaceae > Bin94. Next base: position 842,146 of record OZ220732.1, read on the forward strand.
GGTGCGACAGTCCACTGCACAAACTGCGACGCTGCGCTGCCGCCCGCGGCAGTCGGATGCACCATGTGCGGGCGTCCTCGCGCACAAGCCTGCGCCTGCGGGGAAGCCCTCGACCCGCGCTGGAGGTACTGTCCCGCATGCCAGCGCCCGGCTGCGCCGGTGCGCGGCTAGAGCGCGTCGGCTGCCAGCAGGCCGTAGCGCCTCGGCTGCTAGGCCTCGAACACCTGCTTGCGCGTCGTCAGCGATTCGATTCGGTCTGTCCGCGGACGTACGCCGATCCCGGGCCCCTCTGGGACGGGCATCATGCCGTCGACCATCTCGAATTCAGGCGTGACGAGGTCCTCGGCCCAATACCGGCGCGAGTTCGATATGTCCCCGGGAAGCGTGAAGCCGGGCAGCGTTGCAAGTGCGACATTATGGGCGCGCCCAATCCCCGATTCCAGCATTCCACCGCACCAGACGGGCCATCCGGCCGCCTTGCACACGTCGTGTATCGCCACGGACGACTTGAGGCCGCCAACGCGCCCCGGCTTGATATTGATGATGCGTCCGGACCCGAGGTGAAGAGCAAGGCGTGCATCATCCGCGGAGCGGATCGACTCGTCCAGACAAACCGGCGTGGAGATGTGCTTTTGCAATGCCGCGTGTTCGAGCAGATCCTCGTGCGAAAGCGGTTGCTCGATCATCATCAGATCATAGTCGTCCATGGCGGCCAGACGATCCAGGTCGTGTTCCAGCGAGTATGCGGAGTTGGCATCGGACATGATCGGCACGTCGGGAAAGTGCTCACGGACGACTCGCAGCATCTCGACATCGCGCCCGGGCTTGATCTTGATCTTGATCTTCCGATAGCCCTCGCGCTTGTATCCCGCAACCTTGTCCAACAGCTCCCGGTCGGTCTTCTGAATGCCTATCGAAACACCCACCGGCACCGCGTCGACGGTTCCGCCCAACAACTCCGCCAGGGACACGTTCCGGCGTTTTGCTTCAAGGTCCCAGCCCGCCATCTCCACAGCGGCCCTGGCCATGGGATGGCCGCGCAGCCACGGCACAATCTCCAAGTGCCGGGCATCGTCGAACTCGGTGCCCACCAGCGCCGGCAGCAGCCACCGTGTCAGGACATGCCACGCCGTCTCCGTGGTCTCGTAGGTATACCCCGGCGTGTCCCCCGTCACGCACTCCGACCAGGCCTCGATGCCGCCGGATTCCAATGTCAACAGGAGGATGCGCCGCGCTTGCGTGCCGCCACTGCTGATTTCGAAGAATTCACGCAGTTCGAGAGGCACTTCGCGCAAGACCGCCCGGTCGATTCTCATGCGCTTGTCGTTCTCATGCGCTTGTCGATTGTTGTCCGCCGAACGCCCTAAAGCGATCGGCACGCTGTCGGGGACAGAACCCTATTCGTCCCCGCCGCTCGACTCGGCGCTGGCGTCGCCGGCTGCCCGCGCGGCGGCCTCGGCCTTGAGGCGATCGCGCCTGCGCACGGAATGAAGACCGGTCAACAACGAGGTCTTCGACTTGGACCGCACACCGCCCTGGACCAGCGCATCCCGGATCTGCGGCACGGTGTAACCGTCACCATAGATCGAGATGAACTTGCGATAGGCAAACGTTGGCCCCATGCCCTTGAAGGTTCCGGCCGGCACATCCGGGTGGCCCGCACCGGCACTCTGGCGCCGCTTTCTCCGCTTACGGACGGGTGCGCGCTTTGGTGCTGCCCTGCTTGCCGGCTTCCGGTCGACTCCGAGCAGTGTCTTGAGGCCGGCGATCGTGTTGCGAAGCGCCTCGCCGCGCTTCTCGTGGTTGGCCAACTCCGCCTCGGCCTGTTTGAGCGCCATGCGGTAGTCGTTCCGTGTTCTTGCATCCATTAACCAGTGTGCTCCTTCGGGTTGTGTGGAGTTCGCACCGATACCGTGTCCACCCTGTCGGGGAACCCTTTGTGGGAAGCGGATTATAGGACTTTGTACGGTGAAGCACAATGCCAGGCTTTTCCGTTCCGGCTCCGTGTCGCTTATATGGACTCAAAAAGCGCAGCCATCAGACCGATCCTGCGCGGCACGTCCTCGAGAAGGATGTGCTCCCAGAGTGTGTGGGCGCCACCGCCGTCGGGCCCCAGGCCGTCCAGCGTGGGACACCCGGCTGCCGCCGTGATGTTGCCGTCACTGCCGCCGCCGGTCGCCTTTTCGCCGATCTCGAAGCCCAGTTGTGCCGCCAGCCGACGAGCCGTTGCGAACATCCTGCCGGATGCCTCGGTCTTTTCCAGCGGTCCCCGGTTCACACCGCCTTCAAGATGCAACGTGCACACCGGGTCAACCGGCCTGAGCGCGCGCAAGGCTGCATGCACTCGTTCGGCCTCGACGGCTGTCCAGAAACGGACGTCCACCGTGCAGCGCGCCGACGACGCCACCACGTTTTCGGCGGTGCCGCCTTCGACAACCCCGATGTTGATCGTGGTGCCTGCACCGGGATCGGCCAGTTCAAGGATTCGGCCAATTTGCCGCGCGATCTCGTGAATCGCGCTGGCCCCGGCCTCGGGCTCGATCCCCGCGTGCGCCGGCGTGCCCTCGACCGCGAGTTCGTACGCGCTTACACCCTTGCGCCGGCTCTTCACCGCGCCTCCCGGCGCCGATGGTTCCAGCACTAGCGCGGCGCGCGACGCCCTCGCCTGGGCTTCGATCGTCTCCCATGAGCGAGGCGAGCCCCTCTCCTCGTCGCATGTGATAAGCACGGACAGGTCCGACGCGGGCTTGCGGCCCTTCGCCGCCAGCAGCCGGAGGGCGACGATCGCGACCGCAAGCCCTCCCTTCATGTCGTAGATGCCGGGGCCGGTCACCTTCCCCCCGGCTTCCGCGAAGGGGTTCCGTTCCAGCGTGCCCACCGGATGAACGGTGTCCATGTGCCCCAGAATCAGCAGAGGAGGGCCGTTCCGCTGCGCGCCCGAAATGCGCGCCAGCAGATGCTCGCCATAGCCGGGAGCGGGTATGCGCTCCACGTGACCGCCGACGGCTGCGAGCGCTTCGGTCAGCAGATCGGCGGCGGCAAGGTTCGCCGCAACGTCGCCGGTGGGCGACTCGATCTCCACCAGGGTGCGCAGGAACTCAAGGCACTCTCCCGTCCGCGCCTCGGCATCCGCGATTGAAAGCCTGCGTTCGCTCATCGGCGCGGTCCCGCGTACAGTCGGCGCGGCCCCCCGTACAGTCCCCCGCGGCGATAGCTCTCGTCGACCAGTTCGACCAGGTGCAGCACGGGGATTCTCGCCCCGGCCAGCGCAAGTCCGGCCCCAATCTGCATCATGCATCCCGGGTTGCCTGTGACCAGCGCCGCGGCGCCCGTCGCGAGCACGTTTCGAACCTTGTCGGTCCCGATCCAGCCCCCGAGACGCGGGTTGGTCAGCCCGTAGATCCCCGCACCGCCGCAACACTCGGCCGCGCCGGGCAACGGAACGACCTCGAGGCCCGGGATCGAATCGAGCACGCGGGCGGGCGGATCCGCGACCCCCTGCGCGTGCAGAAGGTGGCACGGTGCGTCGTAGGTGACCTTGACGGGCACGGTGCCGCCCGGAAGCGGGCCGCGCTCGGCGAGCAACTGGGAGATGTCCCGTACCCTGTCGGCCAGCGCCCGCCCGCGCGCGGCCATCTCCTCGTCGTCGGCCAGCAGGGACCCGTAGTCGGCCATCGCGGCTCCGCACCCGGATGCGTTCATGGCCACGATGTCGATGCCCGCCGCTTCGAATGCCTCCACGTTGCGCCGCGCCATGGCCCGCGCGGCCTCGAGATCGCCGCCGTGGGCGTGGAGGGCCCCGCAACACCCCTGGTTCGGCACGCTGACCACCCGGTATCCGTTGGCTTGCAGCACGCGCGCGGTGGCCTGGTTCACGCGAGCAAACAGCCCGGCCTGGACGCACCCGGCAAGCACCCCGACGGTCGGACGGCCCTCCGGGCGGCTCGGCCGGGTCTCCTCCGGGCGGGTCCCCTCGGAACGGCTCGGCCGGGTCCCCTCCGGCCCGCTCTCCGCACGACCGGGCAGCGGGGGCGCGGGGGCCGAGGCCGCGAGCATGGCCACAGCCAGCCGGGCCCCCCTTGGAGGCTGGCGACCCGCCAGCATGCGGGTGAGCAGCGCGGGGAGCCCCGTTGCACGCATGACGCGGCCCAGGAACATTGCCGGCCGCGCCATCCACGCCGTGCCGAATACGCGCAGGAGCGCCCGGGTGAGCGCCGAAGGCCGGCGGGCGTCGATGCCCACGTGCCGCGCGAGCTCGAGGAGGTGCCCGTATTCGACCCCCGAAGGGCACACGGGCTCGCACGCGCGACAGCCCAGGCAGCGTCCGATGTGGGTCTGAAATGCCTCCGCGCCCGGATCCAGCCGGCCCTCGACCACCGCCTGCATCAGGTACAGCCGGCCGCGCGGCGAATCGGCTTCGTCGCCCAGACGCCGATAGGTCGGGCAGGCCGGAAGACAGAAACCGCAGTGGACGCAGTTGAGCAGCCCCTGCTCCTGCTCACGGACCGCGCTGGCCAGCGAGTCGACGGGCTTGCTCACGGACACCGCGCTGCAAGTACCGAGGCCGGATCGAACAGCTCCTTGATCCGTCCACCGAGTCTCCGTCCACCGAGTCCGCCGTCACTCCCCCGCCCCCCCGTCCACCCCACCCGAGCGGCGACCTCCCCGGGCGCCTGGCTCAGTGTCATCGACCCACCCGCTTCCTCCACCTCCGCACGCATCCGCGACAGCTCGCCCACGGTGGCCACTTCCCGGGCCGCGTCCGGCGACGCCTTCACGCGCACGACCCCCCGCAGCGCATCGGCGGCGACCTCCCCGCCCAGCGCGCCCGCCAGCGCTTTCGCGCGGCCGAACATGTCCGCCAGCCGGTCCGGCAGCGCCGCCAGGCGCACGACCAGGGCGCTCCCCTCCTCCCACGCGGCGCGATCCCCGTGCAGGGCGGCGCTGTCGTCACCATGCACGGTCCGCCGGGGCTTCGCTTCGACGGTGTCGATCAGTCGGGACCGCACCTCCTCCACCTCGCCCCCGCTTCCCAAAAGGCGCACGGTGCACACCGCGTCCGTGTCCCCGCTTCCGGACTCCAGCTCGACCGCCGCGACCGGCAACGGGCTCTCGCACACGGTCCGCGCCAGCGCCGTGATCCCGGCCGGCCGGCCGGCATAGCACAGCGTGACATCGCTTTCGGGACGCGGGAACAGGCGCACCGAAGCGCTCGTGATGATCCCGAGGCTGCCGCGGCTTCCCGTGAAGAGGCGGACCAGGTCGTACCCGGCCACGTTCTTGACCACCCGGCCGCCGATCCGCAGCACGCGCCCGGCACCCGTGACGACATCGACTCCCAGGACGTTGTCGCGAACCGCGCCATAGCGGCCCTGCAGCGCCCCGGAGATCCCGCACGCCACCAGGCCTCCCAGCGTTCCCTGGTCGGCGCCGGGCGCGTCCGCCGGGAGCCATTGCCCATTGGGCCGCACGAGGTCGTCCAGCTCGGCCAGGCCGATCCCGGCGCCCGCCGTCAGCGTAAGGTCGGCGGGTTCGTAGTGCTCCAGCGCGTCAAGGCGCGCGCAAGACACGATCACGTCGCCGGGACGGGTCCACCCTCCCGCGCCCAGCCAGCTCCCCAGCCCGGCAGGCAGCAGGCGCGTACCGGATTCGTTGGCCACGCGGACCAGCGCCGCCGTCTCTTCCACGCTCGCCGGGAAGACGACCGGCGGGTCGTGCGGGCCCCGCGGCCTCCAGCCCGACCCGCCGGGCTGGCCTCGGGCCCACTCACGCGCGCCCTCGCCCGTCAGGACCCGGTCTTCCGGCAACACCGCCAGCACGGGGGCGGCCCGATCCACGCCGGCGTCAATCACCGCCGGTACCCGCCGGAAGAATGGCATCCGCTGAACGACCGGCGTCCTCTGAAGGACCGGCGTCCTCCGAACGACCGGTGTCCTCCGGCAGAACCTTGCCCGGATTCATCACGCCGCCGGGATCGAACACCCTGCGAACCTGCCACATCGCGTCGAGCTCGTCCGGGCCATAGATGAGCGGCATGTGGTGCTTCTTGTCGAGCCCGACGCCGTGTTCGCCCGTGATCGTGCCCCCGGAATCGACGCAGAGCTGCATGATCTCCTTCGACGCGCGCTCGACGCGTTCCAGCTCGTGCTCGTCACGGCGGTCGAAGAGGATGTTGGGATGAAGGTTGCCGTCGCCGGCGTGGAAGACGTTGGCCACGACGAGGTCGTAGCGCCGTCCGATGTCGGAGATCCCGCGCAGGATCGACGGCAGCGTGGTGCGCGGCACGGTGGCGTCCTGCACCAGGAGATCGGGCGCGATCCGCCCCATGGCGCCGAACGCCTTCTTCCGACCCTTCCACAGCGCCAGCCGCTCTTTCTCGTCGCGCGCGGTGCGCACTTCACGGGCACCCGCCCGCGCGCACAATGCCGCCGCCCGCTCGGCGTCCTGGTCCAGCCCCGCCCTCAGCCCGTCGAACTCGATCACGAGGGCGGCCTCGGCGTCGGTCGGATATCCCGCGGCAAAGACGCTGTCCTCGACGGCGCGGATGGTCGGCCCGTCGATGATCTCCAGCGCGGCGGGCAGCAGTCCCGCGCTCACGATGTCGGACACGGCCTGCCCCGCGTCATCGATGCGGTCAAAGATGCCGAGCAGCGTGCGCACGCCTTCGGGCACGGGAAGAAGCCCGACCTCGATCTCGGTCGCGATCCCGAAGCAGCCCTCCGAGCCCACAAACAGGCCCACCAGGTCGTACCCGGGCGATTCGCGCCCCTGTCCGCCCAGCCTGACGATCGATCCGTCGGCCAGGACGACCGCAAGGCCCGTCACGTAGCGCGAGGTCACCCCGTACTTGAGGCAGTGCGGCCCGCCCGAGTTTTCGGCCACGTTGCCGCCGATCGTGCACGTCGTCTGCGAGGACGGGTCGGGCGCGTAGTACAGCCCGTGCACCCGTGCCGCGTCCGAGAGTTCCGCGTTGATCACGCCCGGCTGAAGCACGGCGCGCCGGTTCGGCACATCGATGTCCAGGATCCGGTTCATCCGCGCCGTGCCGATCACGACCGCTCCGTCGAGCGCCACCGCTCCGCCCGAAAGTCCGGTCCCCGCGCCCCGCGGCACGATCGGCAACCCACGCTCGGCAACCGCGCGCACGGCCCCCTGCACCTGGTCGGTGGATCGCGGGAGCACGACCGCGCCCGGGCGGTGCCGGTAGGCGGTCAGCGCGTCCGATTCGTAGACGAGAAGCCGCTCCTCGTCCAGGATCACGCCGTCGCTACCGCAGATCTCGACGAGCGACTTTGCGAGGGTGGCTGGGACCATTCGGGCAAGCTATCCGGCGGTGGCAAGGTAGTCCAGAATGGCCTCCACCCCCGATGCGGCCATGCCGTGCACTTCGCGGGGAAGCTCGCCATAGACACGCCGGGTGAGAAGATCGAGGTCGCTGCTGCCGGTCTCCGCCAGGGCACACCGGACCTGCTCGATCCGCGAAAGGCGGTGGTTGCGGAAGCGGGCGATGGCCTCCGCCGGGTCGTGGAGGGGGTCTCCGTGGCCCGGATAGAGGACGCGGGCGTTCAGCGCGTCGATACGGTCCAGCGAGGCCAGGTAGTCGGCGACGCCCCCCGGGTATTCGCCGACCCACGTCGTGTCGCCCTCTCCCAGGATGAGGTCGCCGGTGAAGACCGCACCCTCGTCCGGAAGGTGGAAGCAGAAGTGCCGGCGCGCGTGGCCGGGCGTCCAGATGGCGACCAGATCGCCGCCGTCCGTTGCGATGATTTCGCCGTCGCCGAGGTCGTGGCCGCTCCCCGGGCCGCGCACGGCGGCTCCGGTCAGGCGCGCGAGTTCTTCCGCGCCCGCCGCGTGATCCGCGTGGGCGTGGGTGACGAGGACAACGACATGATCCGCCCCGCGGACCGCCGCCGCCAGGACCCGAAGGTGGCTTTCGAGGACCGGGCCGGGGTCGATGACGGCCGCCCTGCGTTCACCGACGACATGGCTTCTCGTGCCGTCGATCGTGAAGCGTCCGGGGTTGTCGGCCCGGAAGGACCGCACAGCCACCGGCACGGCCTCTAGCGTCGCTCGTGGGCGATCTGCTCCGCCAGCTTGTCGGCGATCATCTGCACCGCCACCTCGTCCTGCGAGGTGAAGGCGGCCGGCTGGTGCGAGTCGATGTCGAACTGTCCGTAGATCTCGGTTCCGGCACGGATCAGGACGACCAGCTCCGACTTCACCTCCGGGCTGCAGGCCAGATAGCCCTCGAACTGCGTCACGTCGGGAACGTTCTGGTTGGCCCCGTGCGCGATCGCGGTGCCGCACACGCCCTGGCCCACGGGAATCCGGGCGTGCTCGGTGGGCTGGCCCACGTAGTTGTGGAGCCACAGTTCAAGCCCCTCGTCGTTGAGCAGGTAGGCTCCGACCCAGTCGGCACGATCGTCCCGGTGGAGGGTCTTTACGGCGTGCCGGAGAAGGGCGTCCGAAAGGTACCCTTCCTCCCTCATCTCCTGGATTTCCCTAATTACGATCCGGGCGTCGACCATCTCCTCGCTTCTTGATCAGGAGTCACTGGATTCACGGGCACTCAATATAGCCCCACGTCAACCGCGCCCGAAATCAACCCCCTCATCCAGCCTGGCCACAAACGCCGCCAGGAGGCGCGCCGTCAGAAAGAGGTCGGAGGCCGACACCATCTCGCTGGGCGAGTGCATGTACCGGTTCGGCACCGACACGAGCCCCGTCGGGATCCCGCCGCGCGCCAGGTGAATCGCGTCGGCGTCGGTGCTCGTGCGCAGCGGCGCCGCCTGGATCGAGTACGGGATGTCGTTGGCCTCGGCCGTCTCCGCCAGCAGTTCGAACACCCGGGGATGCGTGGCCGATCCGCGCGTCAGGACCGGACCACCACCCAGCGAGTGCTCGCCCACTTCGGACTTCTCGACCTCCGGCACGTCGGTGGCGTGCGTCACGTCCACCACCAGCGCCACATCGGGGGCGAGGCCGAACGCGCTGGCCCGCGCGCCCCCGCCCGAGTAGCCGATCTCCTCCTGCGCGGTCGCGACGGCCACCGCCCCCGCCCGGCCCCCCCGTTCGGCGACGATCCGAAGCGCTTCAAGCACGATGAACGCGCCGACGCGGTTGTCGATCGCCCTGCTGGCCACCCGGTCCCCCGCAAGACGCACCATCCCGGCGTCGATCACGGCGGGGTCGCCCACCCGCACGCCCAGTTCGCCAAGCTGCTCCCGCGATTCGGCCCCCACATCGATCCAGAGCTTCTTCACCTTCACGGCCTTGTCCCGCTCCTTCGGGTCGATCAGGTGGATGGCCTTGCGTCCGATCACGCCAGCGACGTCGCCCTTCGACCCGAGCACGCGCACCCGCTGCCCCACCAGCACCTGCGGGTCCCAGCCCCCGATGCCGGCGAAGTAGAGCAGGCCCGACTTGTCCGCGTGCGTGACCTGCAGGCCGATCTCGTCGATGTGGCCGGCCAGCAGCGCCAGGGGCCGCGCGTCGCGCCGGACGGCCGCGTACGTGTTGCCGACGACGTCGGACCATGCCTCGGCAAACGAGTCCGCCTCTTCACGCCACACCCGCGCGGCGCGGGCCTCGAAACCCGACGGGCCGGGCGCATCCAGCAGGCGCTCCAGGAATGCGATGTCCCCGCTCACTGCGAGTCCCCCCAGTCCGACCGCCGACTGTGCACCTCGGTCCGTCCGTGCACCTCGGTCCGCTCGTGCACCTCGGTCCGCTCGTGCACCTCGGTCCGCCCGTGGACTTCGGTCCGCCCGTCCATCTCGGTCCGCCGCGACGTGAACCCGCCGCCGGGACCCCAGACCCGGAACTCGACCGCGCCCTCGCTCATGCGCCGCTCGAGCCCGCGGCGCACCAGCCGCTGCAGCCATCGCCGCGAGGTCGGAATGAGCAGGCTGAAGCCGGCCACGTCGGTGAGGATCCCCGGGGTCAGCAGAAACGCACCGCCCACCAGGATCGCCAGGCCGTCGAGCAGCGACCGCCCCGGCAGCCTGCCCTCGGCGAGTTCGCGCTGCACCGCCATGAACGCCCGCAGGCCCTGCCGCCGAGCCAGGGCCGCGCCCGCCACCCCGGTCACCACGACCAGCGCGAAGGTGGGGCCGATCCCGATCCACTGCCCGACCTGCAGCAGGATCGCCAGCTCCACCAGCGGGACGGCTACGAAGAGAAAGATCAATCTGCTCAGCACTGGGCGGGCTCCCATTCGTGGGTCTGAAGTCCCCGAAGAATACCCCCGGTGGACATTGCAATGTATATTCTTCGGACCATGCAGCAGACCTACTTCCGAAAGGGTTTCGGGCTCAAGGCCGAGGTCAGGCCCGTCATTGACTCCGAATACCACTCCGCCATCGTCGAACGAATCCGGTCGCGTGCCTACACCGATCGGTTCGGAGACATCAAGGTACGCCTGGCGAAGGATTTCGGTTTCTGCTACGGGGTCGACCGCGCGATCGACTACGCCTACGAGGCGCGCCACAAGTTCCCCGACAAGCGCATCTACCTGGTCGGCGAGATCATTCACAACCCGCACGTGAACCGGCGGCTCGCGGAGATGGGCATCGAAATGCTCGTTCCGGGGGAAGGCGGAAACTTCGACTACGGGCACATCGCCGCCGACGACGTCGTGATCATCCCCGCCTTCGGGGTGACGATCGGCGACATGAAGAAGCTCCAGGAGATCGGCTGTATCCTCGTCGACACCACCTGCGGCTCCGTTCTGCTCGTGTGGAAGCGCGTGAACGGCTACGCGCGCGACGGCTTCACCGCCGTCATCCACGGCAAGTACAAGCACGAGGAGTCGCGGGCGACCGCCAGCCAGGTGCACAAGCACGAGGGCGGCAAGTACATCATCGTGCGGGATATGGCCGAGGCGGAGAGCGTGGGCGCGTACATGACGGGCCGCGGCGATGCCCCGAGCCGGGACGAGTTTCTCCGGCGCTTCGCCGACCGCAGTTCCGACGGCTTCGACCCCGACACCGATCTCGCGAAGATCGGCGTGGCCAACCAGACGACGATGCTGGCCACCGAATCGCTTGCCATCGGCGCGCGCCTGCGCGAGATGATGGCCGACGCGCAGGGGGAGGACCACGCGGAAGAGCACTTCCGGTCCTTCGGGACCATCTGTTCCGCGACCCAGGAGCGTCAGGACGCCGTGCTCGAGATGATGCGCGAGCCGCCCGACATCATGATCGTTGTCGGCGGCTACAACTCGTCCAACACGAACCACCTCGCCCACATGTGCCGCGAGTACACCGAGACGTACCACATCAAGGACGCGGCGTGCATCGACATGGACACCGGCGCGATCCACCACAAGCCCGGGCTGGATCCGCAGTCGCCCGAGGTCACCGAGATGGACTGGCTGCCGGAGGGCCCCTTCGAACTGGGAATCACCGCGGGCGCGTCCACGCCGAACAACAAGATCGGCGAGGCGGTTTTCCGGGTGCTGAAGATCAAGGGGATAGAGCCGGACCTATAGCGTCACGGTGCCGTGTTCACATCCCCGGAGGCGTGAACCTTCCGTCGATCGCCGTCCAGCCGCCGTCGGCGAAGAGCACGGCCCCGGTCACGTAGCTTGCCGCGTCGGAAGCGAGAAAGACCGTCGGCCCGGCCATCTCCCGCGCGCTCCCCCAGCGCCCGAGAATGTTGCCCTCTGCGTAGGCACGGTACCACTCCGGCCGGTCCTTGATCGGTGCCGTGAGCGGCGTGTCGATGACCCCCGGCGCCATGGCGTTGACGCGCACCCCGTACGGCCCCAGTTCGGCGGCCGCCGCGCGGACCATCTGCACGATGCCCGCCTTGGTGGCCGCGTACATGCTCTGGCCCGGCTCGACGACGACCGACCGGACCGAACTGAAGAGGACGATCGACCCGCTCCCCTGCTCCCGCATGATCCGCCCGGCGGACTGGATGACGTGCGCACCGCCCTTGAGGTTCAGGCCGAGCACGCGGTCGATCTCGTCGTCGGTGTAGTCGAGGAGGGGCTTGCGCACGTTCACGCCGGGGGTGCACACGACGACGTCCAGCGACCCGTGATCGGCCGCGATCGCCTCGAACGCGGCGGTGACGGCGGGCCCGTCGAGGATGTCGAGCTGCGCGCTGGTTGCCCGGGCGTCCTTCGCACCCGCGCGAATCGCCTCCGCCGTCGTCGCGGCGCCTTCCGGGTCCAGGTCGAGGCAGTGCACGCGCGCGCCGGCCTCCGCGCATCCGATCGCGACCGCCTCTCCAATGCCGGAGCCGGCACCCGCCACGGCGGCGTTGCGCCCCGCCAGGCTGAACATGGAACTCATTCCATCTCTCCCTCGATGAGACGACATTGCGTAAACTGGAGTTTGCGTAAACTGGAGTTTATCATGGGGAACCAATCTACCCAACCGGAACACACGGAAGGGCACCAGGGTGCCTCCGGCGTCTAGCCGGCGGCCGGGCAGGCCTGAGCAACGACCGGGCAGGGCCGCCCTCATCGACCGCGTCCTGCAGCAGGCCGAGGCCGCCCGGGACGAGATCGTCGAGTTCACGGCTGGCCTCATTCGCATCCCCACGGTCAATCCGCCGGGGGACTACTACCGCGAGTGCGCGGAAGTGATCCACGGGCGGCTGCGGGAGGCCGGGATGGCCGTCCAGTACGTAGCGGCGGAGGGTCTGCCCGAGCACACCGCAAAGTATCCGCGCATCAACGTGGTGGGGCGAAGCGGCGATGCCGGCGCACGGCCGCGGATGCACCTGAACGGCCACTTCGACGTGGTTCCGCCGGGCGATGACTGGTCAGTCGATCCGTTCGGCGGACTCGTGCGCGACGGACGCATCTACGGGCGCGGCGCCTCCGACATGAAGTCGGGGATCGCGGCGGCGGTCTTCGCGGTGGAAGCCATTCGCAGGGCCGGCGTGCGGCTGCGCGGCGGGGTCGACGTCAGCGCGACCGTGGACGAGGAGAGCGGCGGCTTCGCCGGCGTGGCCCATCTTTGCGAAGCTGGAGTGATCTCGGCAGAGAATACGGACTTCGCGATCATCCCCGAGCCCTTCGGACCGACGCGCGTCTGTGTGGGACACCGAGGCGTGTACTGGTTCGACGTCGTCGCCCACGGCCACACCGCGCACGGCAGCATGAGCCATCTGGGCCGGAGCGCCATCGACGACATGGGCGCGCTGCTGGAGGCCTTCCGCACGCAGCTCGGTCCCGACCTCGCCGTCCGCCTCTCGGAACTGCCCGTCGTGCCGGAGCCATCGCGCCGACCCTCGCTCAACGTCAACGCCATCATCGGCGGCCAGGCGGACGAGTCTTCCCAGTCGCCCTGCGTCGCGGACCGCTGCGCGGCCACCTTCGACCGGCGGTTCATCCCCGAGGAGCCGTTCGAGGAGGTGCGGGACGAGATCGTCCGCCTCGTGAAGGCCGTCGAAGCGGCGGAGCCGGGACGCCGCTTCACGATCGAGGACCGCATGACCGTGCACCCCACCTGGGCGCCGCGGGGCTCCCCGCTGGTGGCGGCGCTGTCAGCGGCGGTGCGGACCGTGACCGGCGCGGATGCCCGGCAGGTGGCCAGCCCCGGCACGTACGACCAGAAGCACTTCGCGCGGATCGCGGGGGTCGAACATTGCGTGGCCTACGGACCCGGCCCGCTCGAGGAGGCGCACCAGCCGGACGAATCCTGCTCGATCACCGACATCGTGGCGAGCACGCAGGTGATGGCGTTGACGGTGCTGGAACTGGTGGGGCCGCCATGACCATGGGAAGGGAGGTCGGCCGCGGTGCGCGGGGCCGACCGGCCATCAGGTCCCGGATTGGGTCGCCGCTCTCCCGTCATCGTGGGTGCCCCAGCGCTCGAACCACTTCCGCAGGTAGAGCTGAGTGCGCAGGAAGTTCGAAGGGATTCGCGACGTGCCGTGCCACTCGCCCTGGAAGCGCAGCATCGCCGTCGGCTTCTTCTGCGCCTTGAGCGCCTGGTAGAACTGTTCGGTCTGCGACATCGGCGTGCGGAGGTCGAGCTCACCGGTCATCAGCATGGTCGGCGTGGTCACGTTGCCGACGTACATGATCGGAGAGCGCCGGATGTGCTCGCTCGGGTCTTCCCAGGGAAAGCGCTCGAAGTCCGCGTACCAGCGCAGCGGGTTCCCGTCGACCTCGCCGGGAAAGGCCAGCCAGTTGGTCACAGGGCAGTTCGACGAGGCCGCGCGGAAGCGGTCGGTGTGTCCCACGACCCAGGCGGTGAGCACGCCGCCACCCGAGCAGCCGTAGACGAACATGTTCGCCTCGTCCACGTAGCCGTGCGAGATCAGCTCGTCCACGCTGGACATGAGGTCGTGGAAGTCGTGGTTCGGGTAGTCGTACTGGATCGCGTTGCCGAACTCGGTGCCGTACCCGGAGCTTCCGCGCGGATTGGTGTAGAGCACGACGTAGCCGTTGGCCGCGTGTTCCTGCCAGGCGAAGTTGAAGCCCCCGTTGTACATGCCGTGGGGTCCGCCGTGGATGACGAGCATCATCGGGTAGCTGATCCCCGGGCGGAAGCCGGGCGGCTTGATGACCCAGCCGTGGATCGGCAGTCCGTCGTGAGACGACTCCGCCCAGATCTGTTCCACTTCTCCCAGGGTCACCCCGGCCAGCACGTCCGCGTTGACGTCCGTGAGGCGGGTGCGCTGCTGCGGCCGGTCCACGGGGAAGGCGTAGACATCGCCCGGCTCGTGGGCGTCGCCCCACGTCCCCACCGCCATGCCACCCGCGCTGACGTCGTTCAGCGAGAACATCTGCGGACCTTCGCTCGCGGCGCGCACCTCGCCGTCGATCGACGCGTACATGATGTTTGCGTAGCCATCGGCCTGGACGTTGAAGTAGACGCCTCCGCCATCCGGCGCCCACTGCAGGCCGCGCGGGGTACGGTCGAGCTCGGTGGTGAGCGCCCTCGGGTTCGAGCCGTCGGCATTCATCACGTAGAGCGTGGACTCGATGTAGTCGAAGGTGGTCGTGTCGTGACCGACGTATGCGATCATGCTTCCGTCGGGTGAGGGTGCCGGCGCTCCGTCCGGCCCCTTGCGCGCGGTCACCTGGCGCAACTCGCCCGAATCGACGCCGAGCCTGTAGACTTCGCTCTCCTGCCACCTGTAAAGCGCGTCGTCTTCGATCAGGCCGCTGAAGAGAAGGGTCTCGCCGTTGGGCTCCCAGACGGGCATCCCGTAGTTGTGGTCCCCGGCGGTGAGCTGTCGCGGCGTGCCCCCGTCTGCCGGCACGACGAAGATGTGGCGGAAGTTCTCGTCGAGGAATCCGACGCGGTCCTGGCGGTAGACAAGGCTCTCGATGATGCGGGGCCCGGGGGTCCAGTCGGCGCCCTCCGGCGTCGGCAGCGACACCTGCCAGTGGCGCGCGCTGGGGTTTTCGGCGGGGACGCTCATGGTGAACGCCAGCCGTGTTCCGTCGGGCGACCACTCCGGGGCGGAGGGGCTCTCTTCGACCCGGGTGACCTGCGTTACCGCGCCTTCGGCGTCCATCCAGCGCACGAAGATCTGCGTGTTGCCCGCCTCGTCGTCGGCCAGGAAGGCGATTCGGTCGCCGTTGGGCGACCAGCGCGGCGAGGCACCCGCGATCAGGTTGCGGGGACGCGACCCGTCCGAATCTACGATATGGATCGACGACTCCCAGCGGTCGTTGATCCTGTCGACCCACCCGCGCGTGTAGACGACGGCGGATCCGTCGGGCGAGATCCTGGGGTCCGAGACGCGCTCCCAGTCGAGCCAGGTCTCGAGGGTGAGGGGGGTGGGGGCCTGAGCACGGGCAGACTCGGGGACGGCCGCGGCGAATACGGCGACGAATACGACGGCGGGGACCATGGCCTTCATGGAAGACCTCCTGCGATGCGGGCAAATGCGGGAACCGGCCTCAAGATGGGGCGGCCGGCGGCAATTGGACAGCAGGGCGCCTTTGTCGGCGGGCTGCTAAACGTGCAGCGCCCTCCCCAGCGCGCCGAGCGCGCCTTCCGCCACCGCCTCCGACAGCGTCGGGTGCGGGTGCATCGCCAGGTCGATCTCCTCGACGGTCGACTCCAGGTGCCGGGCCATCACGAACTCGGCGATGAGTTCGGTGGCGTGAGGCCCGACGATATGCGCGCCAACGACCTCCGAGTAGCGCTTGTCGCGGATCACCTTGACGAAGCCGGTGGCGTCGCCGGCGGCCAGCGCGCGTCCGTTGCCCACCCACGGGAACTTCCCGACCTCGATGTCGAGCCCCTTTTCGCGCGCCTGTTCCTCGGTGAGGCCCACCGACGCCACCTCGGGGTGACAGTAGGTGCAGTTGGGGACATTGCCGTAGTCGACGGTGTGGTGTCCGACGCCCGCAATATGCTCCGCCGCGACAACGCCCTCGTGCATCCCCTTGTGGGCCAGCAGCTGCTCGCCCGCGCAGTCGCCGACCGCCCACACGCCCGAAACGTTGGTCCGCATGGTCTCGTCTACCGCGACGAATCCGCCGCGATCGGTCAGCTTTACGCCCGCCGCCTCGGCACCGATGTCTTCCGTATTCGGAATCCGCCCGACCGCGGACAGGACGTAGTCGACATCGAGCGTGTGCGCCTTTCCGCGCTTGTCCGTGAACGAGATCGTGACCCCGTCCTCCCGCGCTTCCGTGCTCTCGACGCGGGCACTGGTGAAGATGTCCATCTTCCGCTTCTTGAACGCCTGGGCAACCGCGCGTGAAGCGTCCTTGTCCTCGAGCGGCAGGACCCGATCGAGGGCCTCGATGACCGTCACCTTCGACCCGTAGGCGTTGTAGATGTCGGCGAACTCCATGCCGACGGCACCCGCGCCCACGATGACGAGCGTCTCTGGAGCCTTGTCCTGAAAAAGGGCACCGGTCGAGGACCAGATCCGCTCTTCGTCGATCTGGAGGAACGGAAGGCTCCGCGGCCGCGATCCCGTCGCGATGATGATGTCCTTCGCCGTGATCGAGCGCCTGTCCCCGTCGTTCTCGACCTCGACCACCCCTCCGCCCGCCAGGCGTCCGTACCCCTCGATGTGCTCGACCTTGTTCTTCTTGAGAAGGAAGCCCACGCCGTTGGAAAGGCGGTTTGCGACCTGTCGGCTCCGCGCCTGGGCCGGCCCGAGGTCGACCGTGAGCCCCTCGAAGGCGATGCCGTGTCCGTCCGCCTTCTTGAGTTCATTGACCATCAGGGCGCTGCTCAACAGCGCCTTGGTCGGGATGCAGCCGACGTTGAGACACACGCCGCCGAGCTTGTCGGCCTCTACGCACGCGGCCTTCAGCCCCAGCTGGCCCGCGCGGATCGCCGCAACGTAGCCGCCGGGGCCGCCGCCGATGACGATGACGTCGAAGTCGGTCCTGTTCTGTGAATTGCCTGCCAAGGGGAACCTCTCTTGAGGGTGTGATTCCGGGGCCGCGCCGGGCAGCCCGTGGAAAGCTAACCTAGCGGCCCTCCGCCAGGTCGGCCCGATGGACTTCGCCGCCCTTCATCACCCACATCACCCGCTCGAGCGCGGTGATGTCGTCGAGCGGGTTACCGGGAACCGCAATGATGTCGGCGTACTTCCCGGCCTCCAGCGCACCGACGTCCGCCTCCCAGCCCATGATCATGGCCGAGACGCTCGTCGCCGAGGTGATCGCGTCCATTTCACTCTCGCCGATCTCGACCCGGATCTGGAATTCTCGGGCGTTGTGGCCGTGCTCGAAGACGCCCGCGTCGGTGCCGAACCCGATGGTCAGGCCGGCTTCCAGAGCGCGGCGGAAGGTGGCGTTGCGGTAGCGCATCATCTCGACAGACCGCTGGATCAGTGGCTCGGGTATGCCGAGGGCCGCCCCGTCGCGCGGGACGATCACGCCCACGTACAGCGTCGGGACGTAGTACGTGTGGTCGCTCTCCTGCAACATCGCGATCGCCTCGTCGTCGAGCATCGAGCCGTGGTCGACCGTGCGGACGCCGGCGCGGATCGCCGCCTTGATCCCCTCGGTGCCGTGCGCGTGCGCGGCGGTGAAGCGGCCCCAGCGGTTCGTCTCCTCGACGGCCACCACCAACTCCTCGTCCGAGTACTGCTGCGCCCCGGGAGGCAGCCCCTGCGACAGCACCGCGCCCGTGGCCAGGATCTTGGTGAAGTCGGCGCCGTTCTTGTGGTTGGTGCGGACGGCCGCCCTCACCGCGTCCACCCCGTCGGCGAGGTTCTGCACGGTGGGCACGTCCACGTAGATCGAGAACTGGCGCGCGTCGCCGGCGCCTCCCGTGGCAGAGACGTAGTTGCCGGCCACCTGCATGCGCGGTCCGGGAACCACGCCCGCGTTGATGGCGTCCCGAAGGTCCACGTCGGTGTAGGACCAGGTGGGGCCCATGTCGCGCACCGTGGTGAAGCCGGCGCGCAGGGTGGTGAGCGCGTTCGCCGCACCGTAGAGCGCCGCCTGGGCCGGGGTGGTCGTGATCAGGACCTCTTCCCAGTGCGTGCCGACCTTGTCGGTAAGGTGCGTGTGCAGGTCGATCAGGCCGGGAAGGATGGTGGCGTCGCCCAGGTCGACGACGATGTCGCCCGACAAGGTGCTCCCCTCGGAGCCCACCGCGACAATCCGGTCGCCTGCGACGACGACCGCGCCGGGCTCGACGAGGTTGCCCCTCCCGTCGATCAGGCGGTCCGCGCGGATCAGGGTGTGATCCTGCGCCTGGGCGGACGCGGCGGCCGGCTGCGCCACGGTTGCCGCCGCCAGTAGGAGGACAGCCACGGCGAAGCCGCGGAGCGCCCGCACACGTAAAGCCCGCGCGAGCAAACGGTGACTGGGCCGACGAGGACTCATGGTTTCCCTAAATGAGGATCGCCGCGGGCTCCTCGAGGAAGGACTTCAGCGTGGCCAGGAAGCGGGCTCCCTGGGCACCGTCGATCACCCGGTGGTCGCAGCTCATCGTGATTCGCATTCGCGGCTGCACGACCACCTGGCCGTCCTCCACCACGGGCCGGTCCTCGACCGCGCCCACCGCGATGATCCCCGCCTCGGGCGGGTTGATGACCGCCGTGAACTCCTCGATCCCGAACATCCCCAGGTTGGAGATGGAGAAGGTGGACCCGGTGTATTCGTGCGGCTGCAGCTTCTTCTCCCGCGCGCGCCCCGCGAGTTCGCGGATTTCGGTGCTGATCCGGCCCAGTCCCTTGGCGTGGGCGTCCCGCACGACCGGAGTGATCAGGCCGTCCGGAACGGCCACCGCGACGCCCATGTGAACCCGGTTGAAGCGGCGGATGGAATCGCCCTGCCACCACGCGTTGCAGTCCGGATGGTGGGTAAGGGCGACAGCGGCCGCCTTGATGACCATGTCGTTGAGCGACGCCTTCGCGCCCTGCGCGGCCAGCAGCTCGTTCACTCTGGCGCGCGCCTGCAGTGCGCGGGTCATGTCGATGTCCACCGTCAGGAAGAAGTGGGGCACGGGCCCGAGCGATTCCGCGAGACGGCGCGCGACCGTCTTTCTCATCTGGGTCAGCGGCACGTCCACGAACTCCGTGTCCGGAAGCTCCGGTGTGACCACGGGCGCGACGGCGGGCACGGGCGCCGCGGCCGCCGCCTCGACATCGCGCTTGATCACGCGACCGTTGGGACCCGACCCCTGCAGCGCGGCGATGTCCACGCCCAACTCGCCGGCGAGCCTGCGCGCGACCGGCGAGGCCTTGATCCGGCCCGTGGTGGCCGCCGGGGTCGCGGTGGCTTCCGCCGCGGGCTGGGTCGGGGCTGGGGGTGGCGCCACGGCCGGGGTCGTTGTCTCGGCCCGGGCCGGCGCGTCTTCGGGCGCCGTCGCCGCGGCGGCCTCCGCCGCTGCCGGCTCCGCGCTCCCCGCCGACGCCACCAGCGCGGCGATGTCCTCGTTCTCCGCCCCGATGACCGCGATCACGTCGCCGACGGGCGCCGTCGCGCCTTCACCCACGAAGACCTTCCTCAGCACGCCCTCGCCACGCGCCACCAGTTCCATCGTGGCCTTGTCGGTCTCGATCTCGGCCAGGATGTCACCCTGCGCGACCGCGTCGCCCTCGCCCTTCAGCCACTTGACGACCTGCCCCTCTTCCATCGTGGGCGAGAGCGCCTCCATGTGGACCTTGGTTGCCATTGCTTCGCTTCTCTCAGAGGTAAAGCACGCGCTTGCACGCATCCACGACGGCCCGGGCGCTCGGCTTGGCGAGCTGCTCCAGGTTCTTGGCGTACGGCATCGGCACGTCCGCCTGGGTCACGCGAACCACGGGCGCGTCGA
This sequence comes from Longimicrobiales bacterium, assembly GCA_965116905.1. Classification (GTDB taxonomy): domain Bacteria; phylum Gemmatimonadota; class Gemmatimonadetes; order Longimicrobiales; family Gaopeijiaceae; genus Bin94. The sequence goes on from OZ220732.1 coordinate 862,362, forward strand.
GCTCGTCGAAGGCCTCGTCCTGAATCAGGGCCACGATCTGCGCACCCACGCCGGCAAAGGGCCACCCCTCTTCGAGGTAGACCACCCTGTTCGTGCGCGCCACGCTCTCGAGGATGGCGTCCACGTCCAGCGGCCGGAGCGAGCGCAGGTCCAGAACATCGGCCTCGATCTCCTCACGGGCCAGCGCGGTCGCGGCCTGCAGCGCCACATGCACCATCTTGCCGTGCGTCACAATGCTCACATCGTCGCCCGAGCGCTTCCGGTCGGCCACGCCCAGGGGAATCACGTATTCATCGTCGGGCACCTCGCCCCGCACGTTGTAGAGCAGCTCGCCCTCCATCACGGCGACCGGATCGTCGTCACGGATCGCGGCCGCGAGCAGCCCCTTGGCGTCGGCGGGAGTGGCCGGGGTCACCAGCTTCACTCCGGGCGCGTGCACATAGTAGGTCTCGCAAGCCTGTGAGTGCTGGGCCGAGAGCTGAAGAGCCGCCCCGGTCGGCCCCCGGAAGACGATCGGCACGGGCACCTGGCCGTTCGTCATGTACAGCATCTTCGCCGCGCTGTTGATCACCTGGTCGAGCGCGAGGATCGAGAAGTTGAAGGTCATGAATTCACAGATCGGGCGCAGGCCGGCCATCGCCGCGCCCACGCACAGCCCGGCGAAGCCCAGCTCGCTGATCGGGGAATCCACGACGCGCCGGTCGCCGTAGCGTTCCAGCATGCCTCGCGAGACCTTGTAGGCGCCGTCGTATTCCGCCACTTCCTCGCCCATGAGAAAGACCGAGTCGTCCCGGTCCATCTCCTGGCACATCGCGGCGTTGAGGGCCTCCCGGTAGGTGAGCTCAGCCATGCGCGCCTCCGGACCCGTGCTCCCGCCCGTCCAGGAACAGGCGGCCGTACTCGTTGATCTCGGCGTACACGTGGTCGTACAGCGTCGACGGGTCCGGCAGCGGCGACGCGTCCGCAAAGTCGGCGGCCTCGTCGCTCAGGGCCCGCGCCTCCGCGTCCAGCGCCTCCAGCTCCTCCTGGGTCAGGAATCCCGCGTCCATCAGACGGTCTTTCAGGATCTTGATCGGATCCTGCTCCTCGACGTGCGATTCGACCTCTTCCTTCGACCGGTACGTCCCCGAGACCGGATCCGACATGGAATGGCCCCGGAAACGGTAGGTCAAGGCGTTCACGAATTGCGGGCCTGCCCCCGCGCGGACCCGCTCCGCCAGCTCCCCGAAGAAGCGGTGGGTCTCGACGACGTCCTGGCCGTTAACGGTGTGCGCCGGAATCCCGTACGCGCCCGACCGGGCCTCCATCTCGGTGGCCGAGACGCGCGAAAAGGCCGTCCCCATCCCGTAGCCGTTGTTTTCGACGACGTAGATGACCGGCAGGTGCCAGATCGCGGACATGTTCAGCGCTTCGAGGAACGCGCCCTGATTCACCGCGGCATCGCCCATGAAGCAGACGCAGATCTGGTCGCCGCCGCGGTACTTGATGGCCCACGCCAGCCCCGCGCCCAGCGGAATCTGTCCCCCGACGATGCCGTGGCCTCCCCAAAAGCCGAGCGTGGTGTCGAAGAGGTGCATGGAGCCGCCCCGGCCGCCCGAGCAGCCGCCCACCCGCCCATACAGCTCGGCCATCACCGCGCCGGGGCTGATCCCCTTCGCGATGGCCTGCGTGTGTTCGCGGTACGCCGTGATGACCAGGTCGTCGTCGCGGAGCGGCTTGATCGAACCCGCCGCGAGCGCCTCCTGCCCGATGTGCAGGTGGCAGAAGCCGCCGATCTTGCCGATCGCATAGGCCTCTTCCGCCTTCTCCTCGAAGCGGCGGTAGAGGAGCATGTCGGCGAGGAGTGCGTGGAGTTCCTGGCGCGTAAATCCCTCGAGTCCCGTGGACGCGGCAGCGTCGGCCGTGCGCGCCGTGACTGTTTCCGTCCCCTGCGCCATGGCGTCAGCTCCCCGTCCCCGCGGCCGTCCCCAAAGCCGTCCCGGTGGCCGTCCCCACCGCCCGCCCTGGCCGTCGAGCGGTGCGAAGCTGGACCAGCGGCTGGACCAGGGGCAATGTCTCGGCGGGCGCCGGAATATCGGCTTCCATGACGTCGCGGATGTTGCCCGGCCCGCCCGCTTCGACCTCGCGCGCCTGCTCCTTGGCGTGATAGCTGGAGCGCACCAGCGGTCCGGACTCGACGTGGCGGAACCCGAACTCGCCCTCGCCGATCCGCTTCCAGTCGCGGAATTCCTCCGGGGTGACCCAGCGGGCCACCGGAATGTGCTGCCGCGACGGTCTCAGGTACTGCCCGAGCGTCAGGATGTCGACCGCCGCCTCGCGCAGGTCCGCCATCGCCTGCCTGATTTCGTCCTCACCCTCGCCCATGCCCAGGATGATCCCCGTCTTGGTCAGCATCGAGGCGTCGATCCGCTTCGCCAGCCCGAGGTAGGAGATCGAACGCCAGTAGCGGCCCCCGGGGCGCACCTCCGGATGCAGGCGCTCGACCGTCTCCAGGTTGTGGCCCAGAATCGCGGGCCGCGCATCCATCACGGCCCGGAGCGCATCCTCGTCGCCCTTGAAGTCGGGGATCAGCACCTCGACCGAGCAGGCCGGCAGCCGGTCGCGCACCTCACGGATCGTCGCCGCGTAGATGCTCGCGCCGCCGTCGGACAGTTCGTCCCGGTTGACCGAGGTGATGACGACGTGGTCCAGGTCCATCGCGACGATGGTGTCGGCGACGCGGCGGGGCTCGTCCAGGTCCAGTTCGGTAGGCATCCCGTGCGCGACCGCGCAGTACTTGCACGCCCGGGTGCAGACGTCCCCGAGGATCATGAACGTCGCCGTGCCCGCCTCCCAGCACTCGCCGATGTTCGGGCAGCCCGCCTCTTCGCAGACGGTGTGCAGGGACTGGCTGCGCATGAGCTGCTTGAGGCGCAGGTAGTTGGGCCCGCCTGGAGACCGCACCTTCAGCCACGACGGCTTGCGCGACGTGATGGGGATGGTGTCGATCCCGCAATGGGCCCGGATCCGGGACGTGCCCTTCGGCTTGACCGTACCGGTGTCCTTCCCCGCGGGCGCGTACCCGCCCCGTGAATCTGCCTGCAACCCAGACATTTGTCAGCGAATCTCCGATTTCCAAGGGCCGTGAATCATAAGAAAGTCCCACTTTTCGCACCATGACCGGCCCGACGGCCCGCCGCGCGGCAAGCGCGAGCCGCTAGCGAAGCAGGTACGCCACGCCCAGCCCCAGATACGTGCCAACAGCATACCCGAAAAGGCCCATGACCACCCCCGGAAGGACGAGGTGCCGCCATTCCCGCGATATGGCCACGGCCAGCGCGCTCGAAGGACCGCCGACAGCGGCCTGCGAGGCGACCGAGATGGTCCCGACGTCAAGCCGCAGGAGCTTTCCGCCGCTGAAGACGATGACACCGTGGACGGCGACGACGATCAGGGTGAACACGAAGACCTCCGCGCCCACGGCGACGATCTCCGAGACCCGGGACAGGATGCCGATCAGCACAAAGAAGAAGTGCAGCCCGACAGACCCGAGTTGCATCGCGCCCCGGGCGTCCCGGCAAAGCGGTGAGTGCCCCAGAACCAGGGCCAGCGTGGTCAGCCAGAGGATCGACGGGATCCCCGGGACCACCTGGCCGAGCCACTCCGAGAGAAAGACGAGGATCATCCCCGCTGCGACGAGACCCGCGATGCTCAGGGCCGACGATCCTTCGCGGACGAAATAGGGATGATGCCGGCGGCGTTCCGAGGCGTCGGCCGGGGCGTCGGCCGCCGGGGCGTTGCCCGCGGGAGCGTCGCCTGCGGTAGCGCCGCCTGCCTCGCCGGTCCTCCCGTTGCCCGCGCCGGACCCGTTCGCCCGGTCCTGGCCCTCCTCGGACACCGGGGCGTAGAAGCGGCCGAGCCACACCGGAAGCATGAGCGTGGCGGCCAGCCACAGAGCGGTCATCACGGCGTCGGCCGCGTTCAGTCCCGCGAACAGGGTGCCGGTCAGCCCCACCTCCCGGCCGACCGACACGAAATTCAGCGAGCCGCCCGAATACGTGCCGGTCAGGGCGCCTGCGATGCGCCAGGTGTCGTCGCCGAAATGCGAGCCGTAGACCGCCGCCGCCAGGAGAGCGCCCGCCATCGTTCCGAGCACTGCAACCGCGAACGCGCCCACCATGCGCGGGCCCGCCTTGGCCAGGTCGCGCAGGTCGACCGACAGCAGCAGCAACGCGATCGACACCGACGTGACGGGGCCGATCACCGCGTCGTAGACGGGCGACGAGACGGGCACGAGGCCGGCATTGGACAGGATCGCGCCGAAGATGATCGCCAACATGGACGCGCCGACCTTCGCGAGCGTCCGAAAACGGTAGTCGAGCCAGAATGCGAGCGCGGTGGCCGCCGCGATGACCGTGGCGAGCGCCAGGGGAGACTGGATCATGGCTGTTCCCCCCTCTACCGCGAGCCCGCCAGGTAGGCCATGGCCTCGGCCCGCAGCTGCGGCAGCAGGCTGGCATGGCCGTTCTCACCGGTGCCGTATTCCTCCAGGTCCACGGTGATCTCGTCTTCGTAGACGTCCACGAGGGTCTGGTAGTACGCCACCGCCCTCGGGTCGTCTCCCATCAGCAGCGCGGCCTCGGCGGCCGCCGCGAGGCACAGCAGGTGGGTGGGCCGAAACGCGAGTCCCGCCTCGGCCACCGCCAGCGCCGCCGGACCGTCTCCCGCCACCGCGTGGAGGAGCGAGAGGTGGAAGCGGTCGTCCAGGCTCAGGGCCGCAATGAGGTCGTAGGAAGCGATGGCCATCGGGAGAAACAGGTCCGCCTCGGCCTGGTTGTCGGCTTCGACCGCGCCCATGACGCGGTTGAAGAGGCGGTTCGCCGCCTGCCGGGGCGTCATGGAACCCAGGTCGACGGCCGACGTTGGCCCGAGCGCCCCAGGCTGGGCTGCTGGAGGGGGAGACAGTGTGAGGTCGCGCCCGTCGTCGCGCACAACTAATATCAATATAACAGTGAGCGCAAGGGCCCCGGTCACCGCCCAGGGGATCCACGCCGTCCGGGGCCCGGCACCCGCTCCCTCGGCACCCGCTCCCCCGGCGACCGTCCTCGCGGCCCGCGATCCCGCTCCCGGTCTGCCCAGAGGCACGCCGCACCGCGTGCAAAAGAGATCTCCAGGCTCCGACCCGGCCCCACAGTCAGGGCACGGCGGGCCCCGCAGGGCACCGCCGCACTGCGAGCAGAAATTGGCTCCCGCCGCATTCCCCCGGTAGTTGCAACTCGGGCACGCAATACTCCCCGCCTCGCTCATCCGACGAGCCTCCCGCCGGCGATCGCGTTGAAGAACAGGGGCCACGTGACGATGCTCTGACCCCTGTAGTTGGGCTGAAAGCCGAAGAGGATCACCTCGCCCTGGCCGATACGCGCGCGGAGGAGCGCCGGCTGCCCGGCGAGCCGTTCGGGACCCAGGATCCAGCCGGCGATCACGGGATCGGCCTGGCCGTACGTTCCCAGGACGTCCACCCGCTCATCGGCGACCGTAAAGGCCCGGCTGCTGCGCCAATACCAGGCAGCCGTCGAGCCGTCGTATCCGGCCGCCAGCGGATCCGACGCCAGGTCCACGCGCACGATGGATCCGGGCACGTAGAACTGCGTGTTCGGCAGGCCTGCCACGGGGTTCCCGACGTCCAGCCCGAAGAGTTCGATCGCGAACTCGGCCGCCTCCTCCATGACCACCAGCCGCCCGCCCGACTCCACGAACTCACGGACGGCGGCTCGGCCCGCCTCTCCGATGCCTCCCGTGTACTGCTCCGGAAGCGAGCCGGGCAGGCGTCCCTGGCTGATCGACCGGTCCGACTGGCTCTGGAAGATCAGCACATCGTAGTCGTCGGCCAGCGACCCCGCCCGGACGCGCGCGTCGTGCAACGAGTCGTAGACCATTTCGTGCCGGTCGAACATCCAGCGCGTCCACCCGGCGATCATGGGCTCGTCGTGCCCCTTGTAGAGCGCGATCCGGGGCGCGCTGCTCCCCGTCAACGCTTCCGGCAGCTCGTAGGCGACCCCGTGCATCGGAATCGGCTCGCTCAGCGCCACATCGGGCTCGGCTTCCAGCGCCGCGGCCTCGATCCCCATGAGAAGCGGCAGCGTGTGCGCGGTCACGTCATAGGGACGCTTCGGCGGCCCGCCGGGAAACTCCCGCATATCGGGATACTCCTGCTCGCTCAGCAGCGTCTGCGCGAACGGTGCGTACGGCTGCCGCATCACCACAACGTGCGAGCCCGCCGGGTACACGGTGCCCCCGGCCGCGAAGTCCGCCTCCGCCCGCCGCACTTCGACATCGCCCATCGTCAGAATGCGAAGCACGCTCTCGACCCCCACCCGGTTCTCCTGCCCGGCGGGGATCACCCAGGCGGCCGGCCACTCGTCCCAGCCGGCGACGGCCCGCTGTCCCACGCGGTAGAAGTTCTCCAGCCAGAAGCGGCGGTTCTTCGCGGCGTTGACCAGGAGCGCCACCGCCCCCGAGAACTGGTACTCGACGATATCCGGCAGCCCCCACTCGCCCCCCTCCCAGGGCCAGGGGAACTTCCACGCGGCCCGTCCGGCATCGTACTCGCGGCCGCCCTGCAACACCTCCCGCGGCACGTTCACGGTGGTGGCCAGTTGTGCGGACGCGGTCTCGCTGAGGATTCGAGCTCCTCCGTGGTAGTGCATGTACGCGCGCCCGGGGTGAAAGCCGTCGTAGATGGCGTTGATGACGACGCCCTGCTTCCCCTGGGAAGTCAATTCCGCGGCCATGTAGGCACCGAGCTGGTTCACGGCCGAGATCAGGCCGGGATCGACGTTCGGCTCCATCGGGTCGATATAGGGCGGGAAGAAGATGCGGGCGCCCGAGCCGCCCATCTGGTGGATGTCGTGCACGATCTGCGGGTGCCAGTCGTTTTGCGCGCGGACCGTGTGCTGGGTCTCGTTCTGATAGAAGGTGTACCAGTCCCGATTGTTGTCGTGACCGGTGTAGAAGTGATAGAGCCACGGCGGCGCCCGGCCCTCGAACTCGGTGCCGACGTGCTCGTTGTAGAAGTCGTTCACCCACTGCGTGCCATCGGGGTTGAGCGACGGGATCTGCAGCAGGATGACGTTGTCGAGGATCTCGCGGACGCGCTCGTCGGACGATGACGCCAGGTGGTGAGCCAGCCTGGCGGCGGACTGTGCGCTGCCCACCTCGGTGGAGTGTATCGCGTGGGTGATCATGACGATGGTGCGCCCCTCGTCCAGCAGGCGCTCGAGCTCGTCTTCGCTCCCGACGGTGCGGGGGTCGGCAAGCTGGCGCTGGATGCCGTGCAGTTCGGAAAGGCGCGCATGGTTCGCCGGACTCGTGATGGTCAGCATGACGAACGGCCGCCCCCGGGTCGTGGGGCCGAGCGTGTCCACGGTGACCCGGTCGCTGGTGCGCGCGAGGACCTCGTAGTACGCCGTCAGGTCATCCCAGTTGGCCAGTTTGCCGGCGGCGCCCATGGGGAAGCCGAAGTGGTCGGCCGGGGCCGGGACCTGGGCGGTCAGCGCCGCGGGCAGGGCAACGGTCAGCGCCGCGGGCAGAGCCGCAATGAGGGCGATGCCGGCAAGCATCGTGGACGGCATGCCGCGCCGACGCGGCGTCGGGGTCGTGGTCCGGGTCAGCGGTGAAGGGCACATGCCAGCTCCTGGGGTGCGTGTGTCTGTCTACAGTCCGGTAGGCGAGTCTACGAAACGGCTCTCGATTCCGAAACGTTGCTCCAGGAGGCGGGCAACGGCCTTCACGCCCCAGGTCTCGGTCGCGTAGTGGCCTCCGAGAAGGACCGAGACTCCGAGTTCGGCGGCGTCGATGGCATGATGGTGCTGCGCCTCTCCGGTGACCAGCAGATCCAGCCCCGCGGCCGCCGCCTCCTGCAGGGCCGACGCACCGGCACCGGTGATCACGCCCGCCGTCTTCACGTGCGCGGGACCTCCGGGGAGGATCTGCGTCCGGTCGCCGGTCGCCTCCTCAAGGGTGCGTGCCAGCCTCTCCAGAGGCGCATCGACAACCCCCTTCCATCCCACCGCCGTTCCCTGGTAGTCGCCGAACGGCTCGAGGCGGCCGAGCCCCAGCTTTCGGGCCAACACCGCCGAGTTCCCGACTTCGGCGTGCGCATCCAGCGGCAGATGAGCGCTGTAGAGAGCGGTGTCGGTCTCGACCAGCGCCTTGACCCGGCCGAAGTGCGGTCCGGTCAGCGGTCGCAGGCCAGCCCAGAACAGGCCGTGGTGGACGACGAGAAGGTCGGCCCAATCCTTCACCAGGTCGATCACCGCCTGGCTGGCATCGACGGCGGCGGCGACCCGTCGCACGGGCCCGGAATGATCGACTTGAACGCCATTGAGGGCGTTCGGATAGTCGGGAACGCGTGAAACCGCAAGGTAGTCGTCGAGGAACCCGGCGATTTCCGTCAGAGCAACGGAGCGCATGACCGCGTGTTTTTTGCGGGCGGCCAGCCTGCTAGGCCTTCACCTTCCCGCCGACACCCAGCACTTTCCCTCCCTGCCCGCCGCCTGCCCGCTTCCGCTGGTCGGCACCCGGGGCAGCTCCGGGATCGATCGCGACCCCCGCGTCCTTGCGGCCGACACTGATGGTGCCGTTCACGACTCCGCCCTCTTCAAGCTGCAGGCGCGCGGCACTGATCTCGCCGTCGATGTGGCAGGTGGACTGCAACTCCAGACGGGACTCCACGATCAGCGCACCCTTCACCGTACCCGCGATCACCGCATCCTGGGTGTGTATGTCGCCGTTGACCCGTCCGGCCTTGCCGATCACAACCGCCTTGTGGGCACGGACCGAACCTTCGATGTGTCCTTCGATGCGGATGGTGTCGGTCGTATCACAATCGCCGACGATGCGCAGTCCGGGCCCGATGATGGAGATGACCTGTTCGGGCGATGACGTTGGGGTGGGTCCTTTTCGTGCCATGGCTTCCAACCGTGTTCCTTCCCTGGGTACGTAGTGATCTTGCGGAGAGCCGCCCTATTGCGGCGGCGTCACCATTGACAATGGATCGATTGGCCGGCCGTTCCTCAGTATCTCGAAATGAAGATGGGGTGCGGTAGACCGTCCCGTCGAACCCGACAATGCGATCACCTCCCCCTGCCGAACCTGCCGGCCCCGTTCCGCGACCAGAAAGGAAGCGTGGCCGTACCTGCTGCGCCAGCCATCGCCGTGATCGATGAGGACGAAGAGACCGTAGACCGGATCGTTCGCCGCGTCAACAACGACGCCCCCGCCTGCCGCCCGTACGTAGGAGCCGCTGGCTACGGCGATGTCGATTCCGGGATGGTCGTCGGCACCATCGGAGCGAGTGACAAACCCTTCCGTCGTAAGCGGCCAGGCGGTCGGCTCGGTGGCTGCGGCTCCTACTCCCAATCCGCCGCCGCTGGCGGACGCCGGTCCACGATTCGTAAGCCAGAGGGCGGAATCGCGCGAACTCGCGATACCCATCAACTGGAGGAAGTTGTCCTGCCGGGCCTCGAAGGCGGCCAGACGGCTCGCCAGCGAGTCCATCCGCTGGTGCCGGGCCATCAGCGAATCGTTCTGCTGCTGCAGCACTCCGGTCCTGGCGGCGCGGCCGGCCATGGCCGACCAGCTTGCCGCCATCGCCACGATCAGGACACCCAGTGCCACCGCCCCGAACTTGATGGCGGCAAGGCGAGCCCGGGACAGGGTGATGGTGCGCGGTTCGTCCACATCGCGGCTCACCACGATGATCGATATGCCGTCCTTGCCGTCCAATTGTCGCTCCGGATTCCCGTTCCTGCCGACGCTGGAAACGAATATCGTCTGGGCGGGGCGTTTCAGCCAACTATCTCGGCTGCTTCCTTTCCGGTCACGACGGCGAAGACCCGCTCCAGCTCGCGGGCCCCGCGAAACGAAATGCGGATGGCGCCATCGCCGCGGCCCTTCCAATGGATGCCGACTCGTGCGCCCAGGTGGTCGCTGAGAACCTCCTCCAGGGCCCCGATGGCGGGATCACGTTCCCGCTCCTCGTCCTTGCGCGTTCGCGTCCGGGGCTTGTCCTGACCGGCCATTTCCCGAACGCGGCGTTCCGTTTCGCGCACCGACCACGATTCGGATACCGCCTGCCGGGCCACATCCGCAGCCTTCACGGGATCGTCCACTCCGAGGATCGCCCTTCCGTGACCCATGGACAGCGTCCCTTCCTCGAGGAGCCGGCGGACGGACGGCGGGAGCGTGAGCAGGCGCAGCACGTTGGCCACGGTCGACCGGCTCTTGCCCACGGCCTCGGCCACTTCGCGCTGGCCATACCCGAACTTATCCCGAAGGACCCCATAGGCCTTGGCTTCCTCCAGGGGACCGAGATCCTCGCGCTGGATGTTCTCTACGAGCGCGAGAACGAGCAGCGTACGGTCCTCCACCTCACGGATCTGTGCCGGTATCTCCTTCCAGCCCAACAACTTGACGGCCCGGAGCCGCCGCTCGCCGGCCACCAGCTGATAGGTTCGGCCCGAGGGCGACCGCCGCACGAGCACTGGCTGCAGCAGCCCATTGACGCGGATGGAGGCCGCGAGTTCGCTGAGCTCGGCGGCCTGAAACTTCCGCCGCGGCTGGAATGGATTGGCGGCCACGGCCCGGATCGGGACCTGGGTCGAGGAGTCCGTCTCGGGCCCCGCCGTAACGGGTTCCTGCATGTAGTCTCCGAGCAGGGCGCCGAGCCCCCTGCCCAGTCGGTCGCCTCCGTTCATCGTTCTTAGCTCCCGTGAATGTGAGCGAGCCCTGTCCTGCCCCGAATTTCCCTGGCAAGAGACGCATATCGCCGTGCGCCGGCCGAGGAGGGTTCATAGTCCGTGACCGGCTGTCCGAAACTCGGCGCCTCCGCGATGCTGACGTTTCGTGTGATGACCGTGTCGAAGACCTTCTCGCCGAAATACCGTTTCGCTTCGGTAGCCACCTGGCGCGAAAGGCTGAGGCGCTGATCGTACATGGTGAGGAGGACGCCCTCGACTTCAAGGCCCGGATTGAGGCCCCGCTGCACGACGCGAATCGTGTTCAGCAGCTGCGTAAGCCCCTCGAGCGCATAGAATTCGCACTGAATCGGAATCAGGACGGAGTCGGCCGCGGCAAGCGTATTCAGGGTCAGCAGGCCCAGCGAGGGCGGGCAGTCGATGAAGACGAAGTCGTAGTCGACCGTGAGCGGTGACAGCGTCTCCCGAAGGATCGTCTCCCGATCCTGAACGCCGACCAGCTCAACTTCAGCCCCCACAAGATCCCGGTTGGACGGGATGACATCGAGATTCGCGCGCTCCTCGGATCGAAAGACCGCCCGAAAGGCGGGAAGTCCTCGTACGAGCACATCGTAGACCGTAGGTATGTTGTTGCGCTGGATGATGCCCAGGCCGCTCGATGCGTTGCCTTGCGGGTCCATATCCACCAGGAGCACCCTGGCCCCGTCGCGAGCAAGGCTTGCACCGAGGTTGACCGCCGTCGTGGTCTTGCCGACGCCGCCCTTCTGGTTGGCGAGAGCGATGGTTCGGTTCAAAACGCCACGTTTCCTGGGGTTTTCCGTGGGAGCGAGAGCCGAGGGGGCCCGACTCAATCCTCTCTGGAATCTAACGCCGGATGTTCCACGTGGAACATCATTCCATCATCGTCGCCCGGTGCGAGTGTTCCACGTGGAACACAAACGCGGCTACGTGTCCCCTGCCTCCGTCGGCGCTCCGGCCACGGCTCGGCGGTTTGCCACTCTGCGGACCTCCATCACAAGGTTCTGCAGGTCGGCGGGCGAGACGCCGGGGATCCTGCCGGCCTGCGCCAGGCTCCGGGGCCGGACCCGCTCGAGCTTCTGACGCGCTTCCGTAGACAGCGTCGCAAAACTCGTGAAGGGCGTGTCTTCCGGGATCGCGAAGTCGGCCTGGGCTCGCAGCTTCTCCGCCCGCTCCAGCTCTCGGCGCACATATCCCTCGTACTTGGTGTCGATCTCGACCGTCGCGAGGACGTCAGGGTCGAAGCGCGGCGCCGCGTCCCCGGCCGCCCGCAGGAGGGCTTCTGCGGTCACGCGCGGCCGGCGAAGGATGTCCCGGGCCCGTCGGGGGCGTTCGATTGGATGGCTTCCCGCCTCCTCCAGCGCGGGATTCACCGTAGCAGGCTGCATGATCTCGCTCCGGAACCATGCCATTGCACGCGACTCCTCGCGCAGACGGACCGCGAGCGCGGACTCCTGCTCTCGGGTCAGCAACCCGATTGACCGGGCGAGCGTCCCGAGGCGCGCGGGTCCGTTGTCCTGGCGCAGCAACAGGCGGAACTCGGCCCGCGACGTGAATAGCCGGTACGGCTCGTCCACACCCTTCGTGACCAGATCGTCGATGAGGACCCCGATATACCCCTGGTCCCGCTCGATCACAAACGGATCCCTGCCGAGTACGGCCAGGGCGGCGTTGGCGCCGGCGACCAGGCCCTGCCCGGCCGCTTCCTCGTACCCGGTCGTTCCGTTGATCTGGCCGGCAAAGTACAATCCCGGAACACGGCGCACCTCGAGCGTGTGCCGCAGTTGATGCGGCGGAAAGTAGTCGTACTCGATTGCATACCCGGGTTTGGTCATCCTTGCTTCTTCGAGGCCGGGAATCGACCGGAGAAAGGCGAGCTGCACCTCTGGCGGGAGCGAGGTCGAGAGCCCGTTGACGTACAGTTCGGTCGTATCCAGCCCTTCCGGCTCGAGGAACACCTGGTGGCGCGCCACGTTCGGGAACCGCACCACCTTGTCCTCGATGGAGGGGCAGTAACGGGGACCCCGACCGGAGATCTCACCTCCGTAAAGTGCACTCCGAGAAAGATTTGCGGTGACTATGCGCTTGAGTTCCGCGCCGCACCACGTGATCCAGCACGGCCGCTGCCCGGGCAGGGGCTCACGGCTGTAGAAGCAGAATCGGAACGCGCTGTCCTCCCCGTCCTGGCGCTCGCAGCGCGAAAGGTCCACCGAACGTCCGTCGACCCGCGGCGGCGTGCCCGTCTTGAAGCGCTCCACGTTGAGCCCGCGCGCCTCGAGCGCCTCGGCTAGGTCGATCGATGGGCCCTCGCCCGCGCGCCCCGCCCCTTGCGCGGCGCTTCCACCGACATGGATCCTGCCACGGAGAAACGTTCCCGCGGTGACCACCACGGCCGGTGCCTCGAAGACCACGCCGCCGCGCGTGACAATGCCCTGCACACGGTTGTCGTCCATCATCAGGCCGGTGACCATCTCCTGGAAGAGATCCAGGTCGTCGAGCCCGTCGAGAACGCGCCGAACCGCCACAGGATACCGGGCGCGGTCGCATTGGGCCCGTGGTCCCCAGACCGCCGGCCCCTTGGATTGGTTTAGCATACGAAAGTGTATACGAGCTGCATCCGTGGCCCGCGCCATGACGCCGCCGAGGGCGCCGACTTCGCGCGCCACCGTGCCTTTCGCGACGCCGCCGATCGCCGGATTGCAGCTCATCTGCGCGATTCGGGTCAGATCCGGAGTCACGAGCACCGTCCTGGCGCCGAGCCGCGCGGACGCGGCGGCGGCTTCGGTTCCAGCGTGGCCTCCGCCGACCACGATTACGTCATAGCCAAGCCGCACGGTTCACTTCCCTATGCAGAATTCCCCGAAAACGCGATCCAGTACCTCGTCCGGCGCGATCACGCCGAGGATTCCCTCGAGCGCGCTCTCGGCGGACTTGAGGTGGGCGGACGCGACCTCGGGCGGGATCCCCGCCGAAAGCGCTTCCGCAAAGGACTCCACCTCGGTTCGCGCGACCCGCAACAACTCCGCCTGCCGTCGACTGGTGACCACCGGCACTTCGTCACGATTCTCCACGATACCCCGGAACACCAGTCCGCGCAGCCTGGTCCTCAGTTTGGCCAGCCCCTGGCCCGACTTCACCGAGACGGCCACCTCGTCACTCCCCGGTGCGTCACCGGCGCCGGCAAGGTCCCATTTCGTCCTCACGAGGATCACCGGCGACCCCAGCGACGCCAGGAACCTCTCGTCGCGCCGCCCCCGGGCAACCCCCGCTTCGCGACAGTACAGGACAACGTCGGCGCCAGCCAGGTAGCGGCGGGCCACCTCGATCCCCAGTCGCTCCACGGTGCCGGCATCGCCGCGGAGTCCCGCCGTGTCGACGAGCCGGAACGGAAACCCGTCCACCTCCACCACCGCCTCGATCGCGTCGCGCGTCGTGCCCGGAACATCTGTGACAATCGCGCGTTCCTGTCCGACTAAAGCATTGAACAGACTGGACTTACCCGAATTGGGACGGCCGGCGAGCACGGTCACGGCACCCTCCCTCAGCAGCTCGCCGGAGGGGGCGGTGGCCAGCAGCAGGCCCATGTCGCGCCCCACGTCGGCCGCCCTTGCTGCAATGGCGGTCAACGGAGTGGGGGCGTCGTCTTCCTCGGGAAAATCGATGTGTTGCACCAGCAGCGCGGCGAGTCCGATCACGGCCTCCCGCAGGGCGGCGATCCTTGCGCCCAGCCCCCGTTCGAGCTGGTGCAGAGCCACGGCCCGGCCCTTCTCCGAGCGCGCCGCAACCAGGTCCGCGACCGCCTCCGCCTGGGTCAGGTCCAGCTTGCCGTTCAGATAGGCCCGCTCCGTGAACTCCCCCGGTCTCGCCTGGCGGGCACCCAGCGCGATGCACGCGGCGACCACGTTCCCGGGGATCGAGTGGCCGCCATGGGTCGACAGTTCCACCACGTCTTCGCCGGTGTAGCTCGCCGGCGCCAGATACACGGTAACCAGCGCCTGGTCGAGCGCTTCGCCCGACCGCGGGCGGTACAGGGTGCGGAGTTGGCTGGTCCGTTCCGCCCAGGCGGCGGTGGCGATGCCCTTGTCGCCGGTCAGCTCCGCCGCAATCCGGAGCGCGCGGCTTCCCGAAAGACGAACCAGCGCGATAGCGCCGAACCCCGGGGGTGTCGCCTGGGCCACGATGGTATCGAGCAGCACGCCGGAGTCCATGGGAGCACCACCAGCCGAACCGTCAGCGAGAGCGCTTTACCGGACCCGCCGCCTGCATCTTCCTTCTTTCCTTGGCGATGAGGATCTGTTGCGGAATCGTCGCGAGGTTGACGGTTACGTAATAGAGGTTGAGCCCGGACGCCCACCGCCAGAAGAGCACGGTCATGAAGACCGGCATGATATACATCATCATCTTCATCTGCTGGTTCGCCATTCCCTGCGCCGGACTGGTCTTGTACATGATGAACTGCAGCAGGAACATGCTGGCGCCCAGCGAGAGCGGCAGAATGTAGAAGGGGTCGGCCGCGGACAGGTCCGGAAGCCACATGAAGGATTCGCCGCGCAGCTCGATCGTGGTCCGGAAGACCAGGAACAGCGCGATCAGCATGGGCATGGGGATCAGCATCGGCACGCACCCCGCGAACGGGTTGACGCCGTGCTCCTTGTACAGCTTCATCGTCTCCTGCTGCATCCGCTGCGGATCGTTCGGGTATTTCTTCTTGATCTCCTGTGCCAGCGGCTGCACGCTCATCATGTTGACCTGAGCGAGCATCGCCTTGCGCTGCAGCGGCCACAGCAGAACGCGCATCAGCACCCCGATCACGATCAGCACCCAGCCGTACCCCAGCAGCAGGTTCTCGTGCAGGACCCGGACGAGCCACAGGATCACCGCCACCAAGGGCCGGATGATCGGGCGGAAGATGCGCCATCCGTACGGGTTGACTTCCTCGAGATCGTCCCCGATGGCGACCAGGCGCTCGCGCTCGATCGGGCCCAGATACGCCCGGTACGAATAGCTGCCGTCGTCGCCGACGGGGCTGGCGACCTGCACGCCGGCCCGCCCTTCCTCCGGCAGCGGCTCCGCCCACATGGCCGTCAGGTAGTCCCCAACGCGGACTCCGTCCCCCGCCAGAATCACCTGCACGAAGTACTTGCTCTTGACCGCCGCCCACAGGAGCGGACCCTCGACCACCTCCGGCTCGTCCACGCGCGACAGCGGGCGCGATCTTGTGCCGTCCTCGGCGTGGTTCCCGAGGTACGCCATCGCCCTCCAGTCTTCCGTGTCCTGAAGCTCGTTGATCGCCAGGCCAGGCCCGAGATCCACGAACAGCGCCGATCGGTCCACCGCGGGCAGTTCGCCCTCGACGGCGACCACGTACGAATCCGGGGTGAACGTGTAGCGGATTTCGCTGAAGAACCGACCCTCGGGGTAGTCGTAGCGGAAGGTCAGGGTCCGCGGTCCGCTCCCCTCGCTGAGCCGAATCCCGTCCGCCGGGCTGACCGAGTACTGATACCTGGACAGTGCGACCGAGTCCGCACCGCCGCCGTACAGCCACGTCGCACCGAGGACGCCTTCCACGCCCTCGGGCACCAGCTCCACCGCGCCCTCACGCTGAAACGATTCGTAGCCTGGCAGCCGGACCGAGCGTACCAGGGCGCCGCGGCTCGAAAAAGTGATATGGAACAGGGGCGTTTCCACGGTAACCAACCGCTCCGGGTCGTCGTCCCGCGGTGCCTCGAAGGGCCGGTCGACGCCACCTTCGTCGCGGACGTCGATCTCTCCGGCCTGCGGCGCCGCCGGTTCGCCGACGGGCTCCGCGACCGGATCCGGAGCGACCGGTGGAAAGAGAAGGTTCGTGACCACGAAGACGGCGAGCATCAGGAACATCGCCAGCAGGAACCGCAATCCCGTCTTCATCGCTCTCCCGTCTCCACCCCGGGGACCGGATCAAACCCCTGGCCGCCCCACGGGTGACACCGCGCCAGCCGCCTGACGCCGAGCCATCCGCCCCGCCAGGGCCCGTATGCCTCGATTGCCATGCGCGCGTACTCCGAACACGTCGGAAGGTAGCGGCACGGAGAGGTCCTGAATGCCGAGACCGTTCCCTGGTACGCCTGGATCGCCAGGACCATGAAGCGTGCGAGCAGTCGGCTTCCCGCCCCGCTGCGCTGTGTGCGGCCCTCTACCATTCTCTCTCCACGACGCCCATCAACTCGTCCTCGAGTTGACGATACGTCGCCCGGTAGGCGCTTGTTCTAACCCGCACCAGCACATCCGCGCCGATTCCCCTCGCGCGCAACGCGCCCAGCACCCGCTTGCGTCCGATCTCACGCAGTCTGCGCTTGAGACGGTTCCGGGCGACGCTGCCGTTTCCCAGCTTGGGGACCACCCATCCGATCCGTGGCCGCGGCCGTGACGGAAGACGGAGGACATAGACGTCCAGCGTTGGCGTTCTCGTGCGGATCCCCTTTCGCAGTACGGTCCGGATTTCCCCGCCGTGACGGATCCGGGCCTTCCCGGGGAGCCGCTGGCCCTCCGGCTCCACCAACGCACCGCTACCTGGGATTCTTGGATCCGATGCGCACCACCAGCGTCCGTCGGCCCCGCCGGCGGCGGCGATTAAGGGTCGCGCGGCCCGCCTTCGTGCTCATGCGCGCTCGAAAGCCATGCTTGTTCAAGCGCTTGCGGTTGCGGGGCCTGTAGGTCGGTTTCATCTGTCAGTTCGGGCTGGCGGTGTCGGCAGTGGCCGCCCTCCGTCCGGCAAGGCGGAGACGCGACCCAACAATGGACTAGCCCTCAAAGGTATCCGATCCGATCACCCACGGTCAACAGCCGGTCAACAGCGGTCGCAGGCATCGGCCGTCGACGGCGGCCAACAGGCCTCTCCGCCGGGTGGTGTTGACGGGCGAAAGGCGGTTTGACTTCCGATGGGTGCGCCCATATGCTTGGCGCCCCTGTTGAACACCGCGAGGGCATGGAACTAGGCGCAAACGAACTCTGGGGTCGCATACTCGGGCAGGCCCGGCATGGGCTGCCCGAGCAGACTTTTCGCACCTGGCTTGCCAGCGCGAAGGCCGTTTCCTGGTCGGACGGGGTCCTGCACCTCGCGGCGCCGAGCCGCTTCCACGCGGAGTGGCTGGAAGACAAGTACGGGGAGACCGTGCATGAGATCGCCCTTGCGATCGTGGGGGCGCCGGTCGAGCTCCGCATCTCGTCGCAGTTCGGGGCACCGGAGCGGGCGACGCCGCAGATCTCGGTCGCGCAGGTCGAGGAACCGGATCCGCCGCAACCCTACCACGAGTCTCATGCACCCGATGCGAGTCCTTCTCCGGACGCCGCACCGCAACCGGCTGAATCCGTGCCGGGGCTCAACGTCCGGTACACCTTCGACCGCTTCATCGTCGGCGAGAACAACCGCCTGGCACAGGCGGCGAGCATGGCGGTCGCGGAGCGGCCGGCCAGAAGCTACAACCCGCTCTTCCTGTACGGGGGCACCGGCCTCGGCAAGACCCACCTGATGCAGGCCATCGCGAATCGCCTGCTCCAGGAAGCAGGTGGCACGCGCGTCTGCTACATCCCGGCCGAGCAGTTCGTGAACGAGATGGTCACCGCGATCGGCAGCCACACGACCGATGCGTTCCGGGGGCGCTACCGGTCCTACGACCTGCTTCTCGTGGACGATGTCCAGTTTCTGCGCGGGAAGGAGCGCACCCAGGAGGAGTTCTTCCACACCTTCAACGTGCTGTACAACGGCGGCCGCCAGATCGTGCTGACCAGCGACCGTCACCCGAGGGAGCTCGAGGGACTGGAGGACCGGCTTGTCTCCAGGTTCGAATGGGGGCTCGTGGCCGGTGTCCACCGACCCGAGTACGAGACCCGTGTGGCCATCCTGCAGCGGAAGGCCGACGAGGACGAGGTGCCGATCGGACCGAACGTGCTCGACCTGATCGCGCGGTGCTGCCGATCATCGGTTCGGGAGCTGGAGGGCGCGCTCATCAAGCTGCTGGCGGTCGCCTCCCTGACGGGGCGCGAGCCCACTCTCGACCTCGCGCGCATCGCGCTGGCCGGAATGGCGGAGTTGCAGGAGCAGCGGCCGCTCGACCCCGAAGGCATCCGGGAGAAGGTGGCCGATGTCTGGGGCGTGACCGCCCGGGCGCTTGCCTCCAAGAGCAGAATGCGGAAGCTCGTCGTGCCGAGGCAGGTCGCGATGTTCCTCATGCGGGAGCTGCTGGATCTTCCGCTGGCCCGGATCGGGGGAGCCTTCGGCGGCCGTGACCATTCCACGGTCATCCATTCCATCCGTAAGGTCGAGTCGCGCCTCGGGGCTGACAGCGCGTTCCAGGCGAAGGTCGACGAGCTACGGGAAACCCTGGCCAAGTCCGCGTGAGAGGGCGTCGCGGCTTGAACGGGGGCTCGTATGGCATCGCGGCTGTGGAAAACCCGGTGGGAAACGCCCCCGTTTTCCCCCTTTTTCCACAATCGTCGTGGCCGCGATGGGACAACTGCCGCTTTTTCCACTGCTTCCCACGTGGTCCCCTTCTCTGCTCCGATCCCGGCGCCGCAGGCTCCCAGACCCTTCCATCCGGCCATTTCCACAGTATCCACCGCCCCTATGATGATGAGTTTATCTATCTTTAATGCCATATTTCACAGGAGAGTCCCGGCCTCGTCCGTGTATTTCCGAGATCGTCCACCGTTCCTCCTCACGCTTTCCGACAGGCTTCCATGAAATTCACGATCACACGGCAGAACCTCCACAAAGGGCTTGCCGCGGTCTCGGCCAGCATTCCTGCCAAGACGACGCTCCCCGTGCTCTCGAACGTGCTGCTGGAAGCCGGGGACAACGCCGTGTGGCTGAGCGGCACGGACCTGGACGTTTCGATCCGGATGAAGGTGCCCGCGGAGGTGGAGCAAGGCGGAGCGATCACGGCTCCCGGGCGCAAGCTGCAGGAACTGACGCGGGAACTCCCGGATGAGCCGGTGGACATGCGGGCTCGTGGTGATCAGCTCGAGATCGCCTGCGGTCACAGCCGTTTCAAGCTCAATGGACTCCCGAGCGAGGAGTTCCCCAATTTGCCCGCGATCGACTTCGAAGAGGGGTGGACGGTCTCGGAGGAGTCGCTGCGCCTTCTGATCAAGAGGACTTCGTTCGCAGTGTCGACCGAAGAGAGCCGGCCCATCCTGAACGGGGTGCTGTGGGAGCTCGAGGACACGCAGATGTGCATGGTGGCCACCAATGGACATCGGCTGGCGAAGATGGTCGTCGAATCGGACTCCGCGGCGGCCGGAAGCGCGGATCTCATCGTGCCGCCGGTTGCGCTTGGGCAGGTGGAACGGCTGTTCGACGAGGACGGCACGCTCAGTGTCGCCAGGGGCGGCAACCACCTTGCCTTCCGTTCGGACCACAAGGAGGTCTACACGCGCCTGATCGAGGGCAAGTATCCGAACTACGAACAGGTCATCCCCAAGGACAACGACAGAATCGCCACCGTCGACCGCCAGGTGCTCGAGGGAGCCCTGCGCCGCATGGCGGTTCTCGCCAGCGATCAGACGCGGCGGGTGAAGCTGTCGTTTCAGTCCGACCGGGTGCACTTCGACGTAATGACGCCCGATCTGGGCGAGGCGCACGACGAACTGGAGCTGGACTACGAGGGTGACGGGCTGGAAATCGGCTTCAACGCGAACTACCTCCTGGAGGTGCTGCGGAACATGCCGCCCGGCGAAGTCAGACTCGCCTTCAAGAGTGCGGAGCGCGCGGCCACCGTGACGCCCGTCGACGACGACCTGGACTACCTGTGTCTGGTCATGCCGTTGCGACTGGTCGACTGACCCGCCGCCGTGCACGACGGGTTGCGCTGCGGACCGCGGACAGGATCGCCTGGGGAGCCCGCGCCGGCCACCCGGGCCTGTCTCTAGAGAAGTTCCGTGGCAGCGAACACCGAGCGAAAATCGTAACCGGCGGCCGCCAGGCGCTTGGCGCCGCCCTCCTGGCGGTCGACCAGGGCAAGCACGCCGAGGATGACGGCTCCGTGGGCCGCCACCACGTCCAGGGCTCTGAGCAGGCTCCCGCCGGTCGTGACCGAATCCTCCACCACGACCACGCGTGCCCCGGGGGCAAGGCCACCCTCGATCTGGCGGCCGGCGCCGTGCCCCTTGGGCTCCTTGCGGACGGTGAAGGCATCGAGGACGGAGCCGGTGCGGGTCGCGTGGTGTGCGATCGCGTAGGCGACGGGGT
This sequence comes from Longimicrobiales bacterium, assembly GCA_965116905.1. Classification (GTDB taxonomy): domain Bacteria; phylum Gemmatimonadota; class Gemmatimonadetes; order Longimicrobiales; family Gaopeijiaceae; genus Bin94. The sequence goes on from OZ220732.1 coordinate 883,341, forward strand.
CGGCGCCCAGGGTCATTCCGCCCACGAACGCGGGCGCCCAGCCGGCCTCCTGAATGGCCTGAAAGCCAACTTCACCGACGAGGATCTGGCCCTCGCCGGTCATCGTCGTGAGGCGGGCGTCGATGTAGTAGGGCGAACGACGGCCGCTGGCCAGTGTAAAATCACCTGTCCTCACACTGCGCTCGCGCAGTAGATTGCGGAGATGGGAGATGGTGGACATGGCGATGAAAAGATATACTGACGGGGTCCGCAAAGGAAGTCGTCCGAGTTTCCGTGGGTTGTCTGTAACTCTAGGTCTGACCATACTTTGCGTGATGTTGACTGGTTGTGACGGTACCGTCCCGGACAACGGACTCCTCCGTTTCGGGTCGGAAGGCGAGGTGCGGATCACGGCTGAAGTGCCTCTTCAGGGGGATATCGGCTGGCTTCAGCAAGTGGTGACCTGGAGCTCGGACGGGGCCTGGAAGCTGTTCGAGGAGATCGGCTACCGCGGTGCGGCCGGAGACGAGAACCTGACCCGCAACCCCGGCTTGCCGGTCCATTACGCCGCACAGTACCCGAGCCTGATCCAGCTTCTCAACGATGGCGGTGCGAAGGTGTTCGGGGTGGACTCGATCCTCGACCCGGACCTGGATCCTGACTGCGGGGTCGGAAAGACCAGGGTGACGCTGCAGATCTACGACTCCCGGCGCGAGGAGCGGATGGAATGGACGCGCTGCGCCGGCGACGCCAGCACGCTCCGAAACGTGAAGACGGAAGGGGCCGGGCCGGACACGGGTGCGAGTCGGGTCATACAGGCGGCGATCAAGATCAGGGACTGGACGGTCGGCCAGGACTTCCTGTCGGTGTATTCCGGGAGTCTGCCGTACGGGACGCTGGACAAGGGCACCGAAACCGGGTCCGGGATCGACAGCCTGATATGGTTCCGGGCTCCCGACGAGTCCGACGGCGCCCAGACCCAGGAGCGCTTCCTGGCCTTCTGGGATTCGCACACGGCGGGTTCCGGCCGGGCCGCGCCCGAGATCGACTGGGCCGCCGAAATGGTCCTCGTCGGGGCGGTGGGGGTGCGCGAGGAGGTGGGGGACTCCGTCGAGGTGCGGCGGCTCCTGCTGATCGGCAACGACGAGCGGGTCACCGGGACCAGAATCGAGGTTGTCGAGAGGAACCCGGGGGACTTCTGTGCCCCGGCAAGGCGGATCGTGCGGCCGTATCACATCGTGGTCGCACCGAAGACGCCGGAGCCGTTCTATCCCGAGGTCCGCGCCGAGCGGGTACCCTGTGGCACGTAGCCGGAGTTCCGGGCCATGACTCTGCGAAACCGGTTCACCGCCTTCTTCGTGGCGTTCGCGGTGCTGATCAGCGCCCTGGGCGGGGTGCTGACGTGGAACGCGGCGCACAGGGCACTCGAGGAGCAGCTGGACCGCGAGCTGCTGTCCGCCGGCGAGCTGGCGAAGGAAACGCTGTTTCGTCAGGACGATGTGCTCCTGCTGCTGGAGGAAGGGCAGGATCCGCCCCCGGGCTGGTTCGACTTCCAGAACGACCTCAGGCGGATGGCGACCTCCGGTGTGGTAGACCGCGCGGACATCTTCCGCTGGCGTCCCGGCGACCTGGAAGTCAGGGCCCTGGTGACGCCCGACCCGCCCGACTCTATCGCGATCCTGCAGCGCCTGAGCTGGATCGAACCGTACGTCGTCTCGGGAATGGTGCAGGAGGCGTATGAAACAGGAGCCGCGACGACGACCCGTTTTCAGCTGGAGGGACGCGACTACCGGTACGGGATCCTACCCCTGCGGTCGGGTGAGACCTTCCTCATACTGCGGATCCCGGAAGACCACCTTGAACCGCTACGCGCGCTGACGTGGACGATCGTCGCGCTCTCGCTCGGCGCGGCGGCGCTGGGCGCGCTGATCGGCTGGCGGCTCGCGACCGGCATCGTGTCGCGCCTCGAGGTGCTCAGCAGGGGCGCACTGCGCATTCAGCGCGGAATGATGGACCGGCCCTTCGACCTCGAGGGAGAAGACGAGGTGGGGCGGCTCGCCCGGGCGATGGAGCGCATGAGGACCGGAATTCAGCGCCGGGACGAACAGCTGCGCCTCATGCTGTCGCGCGTCGCGCACGAGATCCGCAACCCCCTGGCGGGGCTCGAACTGTTCGCGGCGGCCGCACAGGACACCGACGACCGGAAGGAGCGGCGGCGGATTCTCGGGCGGGTGCGGAGGGAAGTCGTGGGGCTCAACAGCATTATCAACGAGTTCCTCGGTTTCGCCCGTCCAGGACGCACGGAGCTCGAACTGCACGATGTCCGGGATCCCGTTGCCGATGCGGCTTCCCTGGCCGAAGCGGAGGTCCGTGAAAAGGGCGGCGAACTGCATGTCGACGTTCCCGCCGAGCCCCTTGTAGCCAACGCCGACCCGCGTCAGGTCAAGCGGCTGGTCCTGAACCTGCTCCGCAATGCCGCCCACGCCGGGGAGACGGTCTGGGTGGAAGGCGCCATGGTCAACGGCCAGGTGCGGATCGCGGTGCGGGACGACGGTCCGGGCGTCCCGCAGGAGATCCGGGATCGCATCTTCGAGCCCTTTGTGGGCGACAAGGCGCAGGGAGCCGGACTCGGACTGGCCATCGTCAAGGAGATGGTGGAAGCGAACCACGGGCGTGTGGAGCTGGTGGCGCAGGACCACGGGAGCGAACGGGACGGGGCGGACGCGGGAGACGGGGCGGATCGCCGGATTGGGGGCGGTGCCGAGTTCCACGTATACTTCAGTGGCCCCGAGGACCTCCCGACCGAAGGGGTGCGACGGCACGCGGCGCAGGAGGAGGAAGTGGCGAAATGAGCGGCCACCGGCAGGTACTGATCATCGACGATCATGACGCCATTCGCGAGGGGCTGGAGATACTCATCCGCCGCCGCGGCCACAGGACCTTTGCCGCGGGCGGCAGGGACGAGGGTCTGCGGATCCTCGAGGAGGCGGGAGCCGACCTGGTCATCACGGATCTGAAGATGGCCAGGGCGGACGACGGGATCAGGGTCCTGAAGGAAGTCAAGACGAGCTCGCCGAACACCGACGTCCTGGTCATCACCGCGCACGGCACGGTCGAGCGCGCGGTCGAGGCGATGAAGCTCGGCGCCTGCGACTTCATCTCCAAGCCGTTCTCGTCGGAGGAGTTCGGGATCAAGGTGGACCGAATCCTGCGCGAACGTGACGAGCGGCTGCGCCTGCAGCAGGAGAATCTCGCGCTCAGGGTGGAGAACACCTACCTGCGGAGCGAGGCGGGTGACGACAGCACGCCCTACGGCGAGATGGTGGGCAACTCCGAGAACATCAACCGCGTCAAGCGCTTCGTCGAGCGTGTGGCGCGGTCCGACTCGACGGTCATGGTGTACGGCGAGTCGGGCACCGGCAAGGAGCTGGTCGCGCGCGCGATTCACGCTCGCTCCGCACGCCACAAGGGACCGTTCATACGCGTCAACTGCGGTGCGCTGCCCGAAGGCCTGCTCGACTCGGAACTCTTCGGTCACGAGCGCGGCGCGTTCACCGGGGCGGCGAAGCGGAGGCGCGGCCGCTTCGAGCTGGCCGACGGCGGCACCCTCTTCCTCGACGAGATCTCGACGATCAGCCCGGCCACGCAGGTGCGTCTGCTGCGCGTCCTTCAGGAGCGGGAGCTGGAGCGCGTCGGCGGCGAGGACACGATCGCGGTCGATGTGCGCATCGTGGCGGCGACGAACACGCCCGCGGAAGACCTCCTGGCGGGTGACGGCTTCCGGGAAGACCTCTACTACCGCCTGCACGTCGTGCCCGTGACGGTGCCTCCCCTGAGAGACCGCAAGGACGACATCGATCTTCTCGCCACGCACTTCGTGGGCAAGCTTCAGGCCAGAACGCGTTCCAGCGTCACGGCGATCAGCCAGGCCGCGCTGAGTCGGTTGAAGGAATACGACTGGCCGGGCAACGTCCGTGAGTTGGAGAACGTCATTGAGCGGGCCCTTGTGCTCGCGGACGGCGAAGACCTGGAAGAGGGCGATCTGCCGCTGCTGGCCAACGGCGCGGGCGCCGGCGTTTCGGTGGTGAACCTGGGTGAAGAGGGCGTCGACCTCGGCCGAGCCGTGGAAGGCATGGAGGAACGGCTCATCCGCCAGGCGCTGGCGCGCACGGGAGGCGCCAAGGCGGAGGCCGCCCGGCTGCTGAGCATTCCGAAGAGCCGGCTGTACTACAAGATCGAGAAATACGGGATCGACTGATGAGGTCCGCGCGCTGGTCCGTCCCGCTGCTGATCGGAGTCCTGGCCGCCGCAGGCGCGCCGGTCGCTCTTGGCGCGCAGGGGAACCTGTCCCAGGTCGTCGACGACTGGGAGGGCCGGTACGAGGTGGCCAGGGACAACTACCAGGCCGCGTACCAGGAGTGGGAGTACTACGAAGGCCGCTGGCAACAGCTCATGGAGGAATACGGCCGGTCGCAGGCCGCGGAGGACGAGAGGCGCACCACGGAGATCCTCGCACAGCTGCAGGAGCTTTCGCAGGAAAGGGACCGGGCCGAGAGCACACTGCGGATACGCAAGGACGAATGGCACGATGCCAGCGAGGGCCTGATCAGCGCGCTTGAAGCGCGGATCGAGCTCCAGGTGCAGCAGATGGAACGTTCCCCCGTGGGGTCCAATCCCGATTTGCTTGCGGTGTATAATGAATACAGCGCCCGCCTCGCTGAGGTCGAGAGTGAGACGGAAACGGAGTTGGGCCCACGGCGGGAACTGGAGCTGCCGCCGATGCCCGACCTGCAGGTCCAGCCGGACGACACCCGGGGAGAGATCAATTTCAAGATCCGCAATCTCCAGAACAGAATCACCGTCCTCGAAGACCTGTCGAGCGAGCTGGACGCGAAGATCACGCAGCTGGAGAACCGGCAGCGCTGGGAGCGGACGCGCGCCGACTTCGATGCGAGCCTGACAGGATTCGACGACATCGTGGTGCCGGTAATGCCGCGCTCGGGTGCGACCACCGCGGTCGGCGATACAACCGCCGTGGACCTGGCGCTGCAGCCCCTGGAGACGCGGATAACCAGGCTGACCGAGCTCCGGGACGAGGTGCTCGAGCGGATCGGGCAACTGCAGGAGAAGGTCGAGGACTTCCAGCGAGAAGCGGAGCGCAGGCCGTGAGGACCGCACGTCTTCTGCCGTTCGCCGCGATCTGCGTCGGCCTCGTCACTCCGGCCGTGGCGGACGGTCAGATTCGACTCCGTGACTTCGTGATCACCGAAGGGGCTTCGCTCGAGGGCTATCTGGGGAACTTCGCCGCGATTACAGTCCCCCAGATCGACTCGACCGAGAAGGCCGTGGCCGGCGTGGGAGAGGTAAGTGTCCGCGGCATCCTGCGGCTCATGGGTCGCGAGAACCAGGCCTTCGACGTGGCGTTCGACGGTGGGATCCGCCAGTTTGCGACCGGCGGCTTCCAGCTGCGCAACTACGCGCCCCGCGAGCACAGCGGAAACGTGCAAACGATGTATCAGCGCCTGATCCGGGGCGGGAACCTGACAGCCGATGCCGGGGCACGGTTCAGGAGCATCTCCGACCGGCCTCCGCTGCCCCTTTATCTCGCTCCGGGATACGATCGCTACAATGCGGGTGTGTCCTACCGGTTCCGGGACTTCCTCGATGTGGGCGTCGGGGGAGAGGTCGCCGATTACGCGGCGCCCAAGGTGTTGCCCGCGCTGGATCTGCTGGACCGGTCATCGCTGGTGGTGAACGCGGGCGTCCAAAAGATCTACCGGGGTGCGGCCGAGCTTGATCGAAACGACTACTGGGTCATGCGGCTATTCAGCAGCTACAGCTATCACAGCTATCCGCAGCAGGGGCAGGGTTCGCCCCGAGTCGACCATGCCGTGGGTGCGGGCGCCGCCTTCCAGGGCAGGTGGCAGCGGCTGTCGCTCGAGTTCACGCTGGAGGGAACGCGCAGCCGCTCGACATCGCTGCGCGTGGAGTACAACGCCGCGCGCCTGAATGGCCGGGCCGACTGGATTCTGGGAGAGAAGACGCAGGTCGGCCTCCTGGGCACGCTGGCACGCAAGCGCTTCATCCAGCCCGGCCAGGATGCCCTGGTCCCGGGAGAGGAGGCGGACAACGCCTCGATCCTGTACGCCGAGTTGACCCGCCACCTGGGAGAGCGGGTGTCGGGCGCGTTCCGCTTTGGCTGGCAGAAGGTGGAGACGAATATCAGCGGGGCCTACTATACGCGCTTCGGCGGATCCTTCTACCTCCGGGTCAGGCCCTGGAACTAGCCCGGGGCAAAGGGCCGTCCGGGCAGGGAACCACTCCGCAACGAGGCGCGGGCCGAGGCCCTACGCGAGTGAGCCGCCGGTCCTGAGGACGATGCCCAGTTGGGCGGGCAATCCTGCCGCATCGATCGCCGCGACGGCGCGTTCCAGATCATAGGAGACCCGCGGGAAGCGGACCTCGATCCCGCCGTCGGCGGCGTCTGCGAAGTCCACGAGGTCCACAAGCGCGTAGGAACCGCGTGGATCGCCGTCCTTGGGCCTGCCCACCGAACCGGTGTTCACAAGGGTCCGGCCATTGAATGTCCTGGCCCAGGCTTTGTGGGTGTGACCGCAGAAGATCGCGTCGCCTTCGCGGGCCCGGAGTCGTCCGATCATCGCGTCGCAGAACCGGGCGGATCGGTCCTCGCGCCAATAGACCGTGTTCATGGTGGCCGCCCCGTGAACGAGGATGAGCGTTCGCCCGGGCGTGTGTCCGCCGAATGGCCGCAGATCGAGGCGGAACGGGAGATTGGCAAGGTACCGTCGGTTGCGCGCGCTGGTGTTCTCGCGGGTCCAGCGATAGCTCTCGGCCGATAGTGCCCGGTGACGGGGGTCGTCGTGCTGGCAGCCGCAGCTCGGGTGGCCGAGCGCGACGGTCGTGTCGTAGTTGCCCGCCACCCCCGCGATGCCGGCCGCGCGGATCCGTTCGATGACTTCATTGGGCCACGGGCCGTAGCCGACGAGATCTCCGAGGTGGTACGTGGCGTCGACGTCCCGGGACGCGATATCGGCAAGAACCGCCTCCAGGGCGGGCAGGTTGCCATGGATGTCGGAGATGATGGCGATGCGCACGGCGTGTCCGGTCCGGTTGGGCGGTCGGATCAAGGGGCCCGGCGGGCCTGTTCGAGCGCCTCGAGGACGTAGTCGATCCCGGCCTCCGTGTGGTCGGCGTTGATCTGGAAGCGGATCGATTCGTCGCCGCGCGGTACGACGGGGAAGGCAAGACCCGTGGCCAGGACGCCGGCGTCGAAGAGCGCGGCGACGAGACGGCGCGTCTCGGTCGTGTCACGCACCATGATAGGGACGATGGGGTGGTCACCCGGGATGATCTCGAAGCCGCGTGAGACGAGGCCGGACTCGAACCGCTTTGTCAGGTCGCGCAGGTGGCGCAGACGCGTCGCGCCCTCCGGTCCCTGGAGGATCTCCAGCGATTTTCGCGCGGCTGCGGCTTCACCGGAGGTGATGGGGTTCGAGTAGATGTAGAGCGGCGACGCCTCGCGCAGGAAGCGGATCACCGGCGCGCTCGACACCACGTAGCCGCCATTGACGCCGAACGCCTTGCCCAGGGTGCCCACCAGAAGGTCGCTGGGCGGGCTGCCGGTGTATTCCTCGGTACCCCTGCCGGTGGGCCCGAACGCGCCGACACCGTGGGAGTCGTCGACCACCACCACGACGTTCTCGGGATAGTCCGGGTCGTGTTTTGTCGCGATCTCCATGATCTCGTCCACCGGGGCGTGGTCGCCGCGCATCGAGAAGATGCCGTCGGTGACCACGATGGCGCGGCGCGCGCTGCCCTTCGCTTCGTCCAGCTGCCGGTCCAGAGCGGCCAGATCGAGGTGCGGGTAGATTGCCTTGCCCGCCGGCCGGGACATCCGTATCGCGTTGATGATGCAGTTGTGATTGAGCTCGTCGGAGAGCAGGAAGGTGGTCTTGTCGGTCAGCGAGACGAGCGCGCTGACGACCGCCGCGTAGGCCGAGGAGAAGATCATCCCCTCTTCCCGCCCGTGAAACGCCGCCAGCGCGCGCTCCAGCTCGATGTGCGGTGTGTGCGTGCCGGCGATGAAGCGGACTGCCCCCGGCCCGGCGCCCATTGCACGCGCCGTGGTCTCCTCGGCCTCGATGACGTCGGGATGCAGGCCGAGACCCAGATACGAGTTGGCGTTCATGCGGATGAACGGCTTGTCGCCCTGCCCCTCCAGGAGGAACCGGGGTCCGTGACCGTCACGCGGCGGGACCACTTCCCGGACCACGACTTCGGCTCCCTTGGCCGTCCCCGCCGCCTCCATCCCGGCCACCAGGCCATTGACCACGTCGGTCAGGCGATCCATCGGCATCGTGTCGCTTACCTCCGGGCGGTGCCCGATCCCTCACGGGCGAGTTGGCTTCTCAGTCCCCTGAACATGTCCGCCACCATGTCCGGAAGCCCGTATTCGGCGCGCCAGCCCCACTGTTCGAACGCCTCCGAGTCATCCAGACGCGCGGGCCACGAGTCCGCGATGGCCTGGCGCAACGGGTCCGGTTCGTACTCGATCTCGAAGTCCGGCATGTGCACGCGTATCGCGGCCGCGAGTTCGGCCGGAGTGAAGTGCATGCCCGTGACGTTGAATGCGTTGCGGTGGACCAGTGCCTCGGACGGTGCCTCCATGAGTTCGACGATCGCGCGTATCGCGTCGGGCATGTACAGCATGTCCATGCGCGTGTCCGGCTTCAGGAAGCAGGTGTAGCGGCCTTCGGCCAGCGCGCACCGGAAGATGTCGACGGCGTAGTCCGTGGTCCCGCCGCCCGCCGGTGCCGTGTAGGAAACGAGTCCCGGGAAACGGAGTCCGCGGGCGTCGACCCCGAAACGGGTGTGGTAGTAGTCGCACAGGAGCTCGCCGGCGACCTTGGTGACGCCGTACATGGTCGTGGGCCGCTGCAGCGTGGACTGCGGGGCCGGGTCGCTCGGCGTCTCCGGACCGAAGACGGCAATCGAACTTGGCGTGAACACCCGGCAACCCCTTTCGGCCGCGACCTGCAGGACGTTGAGGAGCGTGCCCATGTTGATCCGGTAGGCGCGTGCCGGATCCTGTTCGGCCGCCGCGGACAGGACCGCCGCGAGATGGAAGATCTCGGTGGCGCCGAAACCATCCACGGCGCCGCGAATGGCGCCCGTGTCCAGGGAGTCGAGCTTTTCGGCGTGGTACGCGCCCGCCCACTCCGCGGGATCGCGGATGTCGGTGGCGAGCACCGCCTCGGGCCCGTAGCGCGTCCGGAGGGCTGTGGCGAGCTCGGTCCCGATCTGTCCGGCGGCTCCGGTTATCAGGATACGCTTCATGTGGGAGAGATGGCCGACTCTCTGGATTCTGCGAGGAGGCGATCCGGAACCGGACCGGCCGGCCGTTTGACCGGCCATGAAAAAATGCCGGTAAACGCACCGGGGGCAAGGCTGCCGCCTACGAATTCATCTGCGGCCGTCTCGCGGTCCCCGCCTGCTGGTCCAGCGGCGAAAGCGTTCGCGATCCAGTCTCCGGAACTCCCGATAGGCCGCGCGCTGATCTTCGGTCAGAATGCTGTCGATCTCCTGCTGGAGCGAGTCCATCTGGCTGCGGAGACGCGGAAGCACCCCCTCCATGACCTGTTGGGCGGCAACGCGAGAGCGCTCCATGGCCGCGTCGATCTGCTCCCGCTGTTCGTCCGACAACTGCAGGGACCGGGCCATCCGATCGGTGACCTGCATGCGGGCCAGCTGGTCGAACCCGGGCGCTCCCCGGATGCTCCCCGGGCGTCTGGCCAGCTCGGGCGCCTGGTCGCGACGCGGAGAACGCGAGTCCTCCCGGAAGTAGGGCTCGGACCGGTTGTCCATGATTCGAAGCGCGCCCAGCGTCACGGCGGCTCCGGCGAAGAACACTGCGGCGAGCAGTGCGGCGGCGGTGGCTTTCCTGTTCATGGCGCATACTCCTGGACTGCTTCGACAAGCTCCTCCACGGTCGGCGCGTAGCTCCCCTCGATCCAGGCGGCAACGGACCAGGGCACCATCACCTCGGCCATCGCCACTTCTTCCGCGCCGCCATCGGCCGGCAGAAGGAGCAGCGTCGCGACGGCTGCCGCGGCAAGCCCGCTGGCGGCCGTGATGACGGGACGCCGCCAACCCGCCAGCGTACCGGCGAGCGACGCGTGGCGTCGACGGGCGTCGAGCAGCGGCTGGGCCTCCGCCACGATCCGCGCGACGAGCGCTTCCCAGCGGTTCGGGTCGGTCTCGGGGTCGAGTTCCGCGGCTGCGGAAGGCCCTGCCCCCGCGGATGCCCGTTTCCTCGGGTCTTTCCGGTGGTCGTTCATTTCAAAGGACTCCCTTGACTGCCTTTGGCCGGAAACCGCTCGAATCCGTGAGCCGTTTCCTCATCGTCTTGCGTGCCATATGGAGGTGGACCCGCGACGAACCGGCCGAGATGCCGAGCCTGGTCGCGATCTCCCCGTGTCGCCAGCCCTCCAGGTCGTAGAGGACGAGCACCTTGCGCTGCAGTTCCGTGAGGTGTGCCATGGCCTCACGCAACCGTCCGCGCAGCTCCGCCCTGGCCGTGTCGGCAAACGGGTCGTGGCCGGACGACGCCGATGTCGCCTTCTCCAGCGGGATCGCGGACCTCACGCGGTTGTATTCGCGGCGATTGTGCGCTGTGTTGCGAACGATCACCATGAGCCATGAACTGAATCGGTCGGGGTTGCGGCACGCGTCGATCTGCTGCAACGCCTTTATGAAAGCATCCTGGCACACGCCGTCCGCGTCGCTGGGGTTGTCCAGACTGGCCCTGGCCACCGCGTGCGCGGTTCTCAGGTGCCGCCGGACCAACTGGTCGAACGCGCTTCGATCGCCGCGGCGAACACGCTCGACAAGGATCCCGTCTGTTTCCCCACTGGCCATGGATGTCGGGATGGCTGGAGTTGCGTCGGACGAACCGTGCCTTCGTTTTGCGGACAGCCAGCCTGCGGGGTTTGTTATGAAGCGCTCTCCGTCGAGCCCGGCCCGACCTTGGGAGTCCAGCGTCCGCGGTCCCGGCGCTCGTACTTGTCCATGACCCGCTCGAACGCCTCATCCAGGTCGATTCCCTGCTGGTTCGCCAGCGAAACCAGCACGAAGAGGACGTCCGCGATCTCCAGTTCGAGCTCCGCGGCCGGCTCGTCGGCCCGCTTGGGCTTGGAACCGAAACGATGATTGATCTCGCGCGACAGTTCGCCGACCTCCTCAACCAGGCGGGCGAGGATGGCGAGCGGTGGCCAGTATCCCTCCTCGAACCGGCCGATCCATTCGTCCACCCGATCCTGAGCCTCGCGGAAATCCACTCCCTCAGTCCTCTGATCCGGGCAGCTGCGGGTCCAGGACGAGCTTGCCGAAGACATCGCCCGCCTCGAGCAGCTCGTGTGCCCGCCGCGCCTCGGAAAGCGGCAGCACCGCGTGGATGGGCGGAGTCGCGACCCCGCGAAAGACAAGTTCCATGGTTTCCCGGAACTCCTCTCGCGTGCCCATCGTGGAGCCGAGGATCGAGAGCTGACGCCAGAAGAGCAAGCGGATATCGATCTTTCCGCGGGCACCGGTCGTCGCTCCGAAGGACACCAGCCGGCCTCCGACGGCCAGACTCCGCACAAGCTGGGGCCAGATCGCCTCGCCGACCGAGTCGAGGCAGACGTTGATCCCCCGCTTGCCGGTGGCCTTGAAGACTTCCTTGCTCCAGTCGGTCGTGGTCCGGTCGAAGACGTGATGGGCCCCCAGGTCGCGGACTTGCCGGGCCCGTTCCTCGGAAGACGTGATCGCATAGACCTCCGCGCCCAGATGCCTGGCGAACTGCACGGCCATACACGACACGCCGCCGCTCGCACCGGTGATCAGCACGCGGTCCTGTCTGCGAACGCGGCCCCGCGACGTGAGCCCGTGCCAGGCGGTCACGCCGACCAGGGCAGCGGCGGCTGCGGTGGCCGACGACACGTGGTCCGGGATCTCGACGACGTTCATGGCGGGCACGACGGCGTACTCCGCAAAGCCGCCCTGCGTGTGCTCCCCGATGATCTGGAAGGGCTCCGCACTGCTCCCCATGCTGGGAGCCAGCCGATACCAGCCGTATTCGAGGGAAGGATCCACGACCACCCGTTTGCCGAGGAGTGAGCGGATGACGCCGGGCCCGGTCTTTTCGACAACGCCTGCGATGTCCGCGCCGCCGATGTGCGGCATGGGGATCTCGATCGGAAGCCCGCGGCGCATCCACAGATCCAGGTGGTTCATGGCCGAGGCCTCGACCCGGATCCGCACCTCTCCGGGCTCGGGCCTGGGGATGTCGACATCCTCGACGGTGACGACCTCTGGGCCGCCGTTCTCGTGAAACAGCGCAGCCAGCACCTTTGAACCTCCGCGGTTTTGGGCGACGTGGACCTGTTGTCACTAACATAAGGGCAAGACGTTGCGGACGGGGCAGGGGTGACGGGACCACGGAGACCACGAGGACCACAGGTGACGGAGCCAGTGACGGGGCCGGGAACAAGCGAGGACGACCGCACCCTGGGGGGCTATTTCGACGTCCACAGCCGCCCGCCCGCGTTCGAGGCGGTCGATGGTCAGCCGTACACGGTTTCCATCGAGACCGAACGGACCGGAGACCTGAAGGCGCCGGTGGCGGGGTACCTCGTCTTCCCGCGCTGGGCCGAGACAGGGTTGGGGATCGTGGGCCATGTGGAGAGCCCCTTGCAGTGGTGGGGCGCCACGCGCGGTGCAGTGGTCGACGCCGCCCGGGCCGTGACTCTGAACGAGGTACAGCGCATGCTGAACGAAGCCGTGGTGGCCAGGTCGGAGAGCGACGGGAATTCGGAGACGGACGGGAGGGCGGAGACCGACGGGAGGGCGGCGAGCGACGGGAGGTCGGGGTGACGCCGCAGTCCGTGCGCGTGACGGAGATCTTCCATTCGATCCAGGGAGAGTCCACCTGGGCGGGCCTGCCGTGCACCTTCGTTCGCCTGACGGGCTGTCCGCTGCGCTGCGTGTGGTGCGATACCGCGTACGCCTTCCACGGGGGCACGCGCATGCCGATCACCGAGGTGGTGGAGACCGTGGCGGCGGAGGGGTGCGGGCTGGTCGAGATCACCGGCGGAGAGCCGCTGGTCCAGCCGGGCGCGGCGACACTGGCCTCACGCCTCCTGGACGACGGATACACGGTTCTGGTCGAGACCTCGGGCGCGGTCGACGTGAGCGTTCTGGACGACCGGGTCCACACGATCATGGACCTCAAATGCCCCGGCTCGGGCGAAGCCGACCGCAATCTCTGGACCAACCTGGAGCACCTGTCGGAGCGTGACGAGGTCAAGTTCGTCGTCTCCGGCCAGGACGACTTCGAGTGGGCCGCCAACGTGATCCGCCGCCACGGACTGGACGAGCGCGTGCAAGCCGGCACGCTCGGAGCGCTGCTGGTCTCGCCGGTCTGGGGACTGGAGGAGATGGAGGCACTGGCCGCATCGATCCTGGCGAGCCGACTGCCGGTCCGGTTTCAGACCCAGCTCCACAAGCACATCTGGGGACCCGACCGCGCCGGCGTATAGGCCGGACGCCAGGGCGGTTCTGGGACGAGACCCGGCATGCGACTGTCGCAACTTCCCGACGCGCTGGCCGGCCGATTTGGACCGACGGACTCGGCGCTACCGGATCGTCACCGCAGGAATGCCGCGGTTGCGTTGGTCCTGCGTCCGCCGGCTGAAGCCCGGGACCCTCGGGTCGACCGTTGCGAGGTGCTGGCGATCCGAAGGGCGGACTCCTCTCGGGATCCGTGGTCCGGGCAGATGGCGTTGCCGGGCGGGAGCCTGGACCCGACGGATTCCGGACTGCTCGCTGCCGCCGTGCGCGAGGCGGACGAGGAGACGGGGCTGCGCCTGGACGTGGGTGGCCGTCCGCTGGGCCGGATCGAGCCGATGCGGCCGCTGGGCGTGCGCCTGCCGGTGATCACGATCTGGCCCTTTGTCTTCCGGACGGACCCGGCGGCGAAGGCCCGAATCGCCAGCCCCGAAGTGGCTTCGGTCCACTGGTTCCCGGTGCGTGCCCTCGACGACCGCTCGAACCGCAGCTCGTACGCGTACCGTGATCCGAGCCTGGGAGTGCGGCAGTTCCCGTGCATCCGGCTGGAGGGCCAGGTGATCTGGGGGCTGACCTACCGGATCCTGACGCAGTTTCTGGAGGTGCTTCGGCCACCCCTGTGAGCGGCCGGTGCGAACGGAAGGTTAACTATAGTTTACCTTCCGAAGATCCCGCCCCGTGCCTACCGCGAATCCCGCCACTCCACCAGGAACAGGTTCGTGTTGCCTTCGTGCGACATGTTGCGGTTGGAGCCGAATACCAGGCTGGTGCCGTCGGGGTGGAACACGGGGAACCCGTCGAAGCCCTCCGACCATGTGACCCGCTCGAGACCGGTCCCGTCGACGTTGATCAGGTAGAGTTCGAACTCCCGCCCCCTCGGGTCGTCCATGTTCGACGAGAAGATGATCTGCTCTCCGGAGGGGTGCCAGTAGGGGGCGAAGTTGGCCGCGCCGTTGTCGGTCAGCTGTCGGACGTTCGAGCCGTCCGCATCGGCGACGTAGATGTTCAGGGCGGAGGGGCGGATGAGGCCCTCGGCCAGAAGGGACAGGTAGTCCTCCCGCTCCTCGGCGGTCTCCGGGTAGTGGGCCCGCCACACGATCTTCGTGCCGTCCGGACTGTAGAATGCGCCGCCGTCGTAGCCGAGACGGTCGGTGATGCGCGTCACGTCGGAGCCGTCGGGCAGCATGGAATAGAGGTCGAGGTCACCGTCGCGAATCGAGGTGAAGATGATCCGGTTCCCCGTGGGTGAAAACGTGGCCTCGGCGTCGTAGCCGAACTCGTTCGTCAGCTGACGCAGGTTGGATCCGTCCACGTCCGCCGCGAAGATGTCGAAGCTCGGGTACACCGCCCACACGTATCCTCGCGAGAAATCCGGCGGGGTCGGGCAGGCGCGGCTGAAGTGATGCGTCGACGAGTAGAGGATCCGGTCGCCGCCCGGGTAGAAGTACGAGCAGGTGGTGCGGCCGTCGCCCGTGCTGACGAGCTGTTGTTCGCCGGTTGCCGGGTCGTATGTGTAGATCTGGTCGCACCCCTCTCCGGGAGTGCGGGTCGACTGGTAGACCAGCCTGGCGCCGTCGAACGACCAGTACGCCTCTGCGTTCTCGCCCGCGAAAGTGAGCTGTTTCATCTCGCCGAAGCGGCTCTCTTCGGGCCGAACCAGCTCCGGTATGTCAGGATGTCCCTGGCCGCCTGCCCAGGAAGGTGCAGCCATGGTCAAAACGGCCAGCAGCATGATCGATCGGGATGTATTCATTCAACGTGTCGGATGTTGTGGGATACCGGTGTTGGGACCCCGGCGGTCCGGGGCTCGCTGTTCGGGCCGGACTGCGGGAAGCCCCCAAACCTAGCACGAATCCCGCGCTCGGCCAGTTCGCGGATGTAGGGTTCGGTGGGAATGATTTCGTCGGGTGTGCCCACTCCCGAGGCAACCTCCCCGCGCGCCTGCATCAGCGCCACGATCGCCAGGGTGAACCCGGTGGTCCTGGCCATGGCCGTGATCCCCGTTGCCGGGTCGTAGCGGTCGACGACTTCGTAGCGGACCCGGGACCGGACGCCGTCCTTCTCTCCCGTCACCTCGACGCGCGCGACCACGAGGTCGTCCCCGCTCTCGTTTCTGAGCGAGGGCGTCGCCTGCTGGATGAAGAACTTGCGGGGATTGACGATTGCCCCGTTGTAGTCAACGTCCTGGTCGCTCAGCAGCCCGAGTTCGCGGATGGCGCGCATGACCCGGGCGTGGCCCGGGTAGCGCAGCGTCTTGTACTCGAAGCTCCTGATCCGGTTCTCGTACCGGGCGGGCATCGTGGAGGTCCCGCCGCCGGTGTGGAAGGCCTCGAGGCGGCCGATCGGTGCCCCGAACTCCACGGTTTCCAGCTCCGACAGCGCGTCCACGCGGATCCGCTTCCCGTCCCTCAGGATCTCGGCCGGCGTTACGTAGTAGTCGAACATGCCTTCGAGAGCGTACACGATCTGGTAGTTGAGGGGCGGGCGGGGGTTGCGGGGCAGCCCGCCCACCCACAGCCGCACCGTGTGAACCGACTCGTAACGCTCGATACCGGCCTGGGCCAGGATATTGACCATGCCCGGGGCCAGCCCGATATCGGGCGCGACCGAGACGCCGCGTTGCCGGGCGGCCGCGTCCAGCCCGCGTTGCCGGGTGACGATTGCGGTGTTGCCGCCCAGGTCCGTGAAGTGGGCGCCGGCCTCGACCGCGAGCCGCGCCATCTCGTAGTTGAAGTGGTAGGGGAGCGCGCACAGCACGCCGGTGGCGCCCTCCATGGCGTGCCCGATGGAGTTGGAGGATGAGGCGTCTGCACGCAGCGTCGACAGCCGTCGGCCCAGGTGAGGCCGAAGCGCCGGGTGCAGCGCGTCCGGATGCAGGTCGGCGACGACGACCTCTTCAACCACGTCCTGCCGCAAGAGGTCGAAGGCCGCGGCAGAGCCCTGGGCACCGCCCCCCAGTACGAGGAATCTCATGCGGGCCCCATGAGGTTGAACTGCGTCTCGTGCACGGGCTCGTCGCCGTTGAGGCGCGTGACCCCCACGATTCGGTCCCCGACCCCTGGCGAAACGACGCGCTGCGCCGGTGCTGTGCGCGGTTTGAGCGCCACGGAGCCGACCGTCGCACCCGTCGGCACACCACCCGCGGAGAGCAGCACGACCCGGTCGTCGTCCAGTCCCTCCAGCGCGCCGACGATCCCGTGGGCACAGTCCCGGGTCGCCATCGCCGAGACGCCGAGGCCGCTCCGCTTGCGGATCGGGAAGTCGGCGAGGGGCGTCCGCTTTCCGGCGCCCTGTTCGTTGACTAGCAGAATGGGGGCCTCGCGCATGGCGGCGATGAACGCGACGACTTCGTCTTCTCCGCGCAGACCGATCCCCTTCACGCCCAGCGCCACGCGGCCCATCACCGGGACCTCCCGTTCGGGGAAGCGTAGCGCGCGCCCCTGCCGCGTGACGAGGAGGAATTCCGTGTCCCCCGACGTGTCGTGCACGTCCAGGACGGTGTCGTCCGGTCGGAGCCGCATCGCGATGATCCCGGCGGGCGTCGGGTTCGAGTACTCGTTCAGGCGCGTCCTCTTGGCCAGACCGGCGCGCGTGACGAACGCCACGTAGCGATCCTCCGTGAGATCCTCGATCGGCCGGATCGCGACGATCGGATCGCGGCGGTCGATCCCGAGCAGGGCCCAGATCGACTTGCCACGCGCCGCACGCGACCCTTCAGGGACCTCTTCGACCCGCAGGAAGTACACCTTCCCCTTGCTGGTGAACGACAGCAGCCAGCCCTGCGTCCGCGCGACGACCACGGTCTCCAGGTAATCGCCGCGGTAGCGCTCCATCGCGGCCATTGCAAGGCCCGCCGCGGTGCGCCGCCTGTAGAGGTGCATCGGAATCCGCTTCAGGTAGCCCTGGTGGGAAATGGTGACGACCACGTCCTCGTCGGCGACGCTCGACTTCACATAGGCGAAGTCGGCCTTGTCCTGCCCCTCCAGAATCACGGTGCGGCGGGCGTCGCCATAGCGCTCTACGACCTCGTCCAGCTCCCTGAGCATGACGGTGAGCTGCAGCGACTCGTTCGCGAGGAGGCCGCGCAGCTTCTCGATCGCGGCGCGCAGATCCGCCTCCCGGGCGCGCAGGTGGTCGCCTTCGAGCGCGGTCAGCCGGGCGAGCCGCATCCGCAGAATGGCCTCCGCCTGGATGTCGCTCAGGCCGAAACGCTCCTGCAGCCGGGCCGCTGCCTGGGCGCGGTCCGTCGAGCGCCTGATCACGGCGATCACTTCGTCGATGTGGGCCAGCGCCGTGAGGAGACCCTGGGTGATGTGCAGGTCCGCCTCGGCCTTGTCCAGATCGAACCGCGACCTGCGGCGGATCACGTCCAGGCGATGGTCGCGGAACCGTTCCAGCAGCTCCTTGAGGGTGAATTCCTCGGGCTGCTTGCCACCGTCGAGAGCCAGGAGAATCGCGCCGAAGGTGGACTGCAGCGCGGTCTTCTTGAAGAGCACCGCCATGATGCCGCTGACGTCGGCCCCTCGCTTCAGCTCGATCACGAGGCGGATACCCTCGCGGTCCGACTCGTCCCGGAGGTCCGCCACGTCGGGCAGCATGCCCTTGCGCGACAGCCCGGCGATCTGCGCGATGATCCGGGACTTCGACACCGCGTACGGCAACTCGGTCACCACGAGCTGCTTGCGCCCCCCCCTCACGGCCTCGGTCACCACGCGCGCCCGCATCGTCATCCGGCCGCGCCCGTTCTCGTACATGCGACGAATGCCGGCGCGCCCGACGATGTAGCCGCCCGTCGGGAAGTCTGGCCCGGGAACCTGCTCCATCAGTTCGGCCATGTCGCAGTCCGGGTCGTTCACCAGCGTCCGCAGCGCGTCGGCCACCTCACGCAGGTTGTGCGGCGGCACGTTCGTGCTCATCCCCACGGCGATACCCGAACAGCCATTGACAAGCAGGTTCGGGACCGTGGACGGCAGCACCGCCGGTTCCTTGAGACGGTCGTCGAAGTTGTTCTCCCAGTCGACCGTGTCCTTCTCGATCTCGGCGAGCAGCTCGGTGGCGACGCTGGCGAGACGCACCTCCGTGTACCGGTACGCGGCCGCCGAGTCACCGTCGATCGAGCCGAAGTTGCCCTGTCCGTCGACGAGCGGGTAGCGCAGCGAGAACTCCTGGACCATGCGGACGAGCGCATCGTACACGGCCGCGTCGCCGTGCGGGTGGTACTTGCCCAGCACCTCCCCCACCACGGTCGCGCTCTTCTTGTAGTCGCGGTCCGGCCGCAGTCCGAGTCCGTGCATGGCCACGAGAATCCGCCGGTGCACCGGCTTGAGTCCGTCCCTGACGTCCGGGAGGGCGCGCCTCACGATCACGCTCATCGAGTAATCGAGGAAGGCGTGCTGCATCTCATCCTCTATGTGCCGCTCAAGCACGCGGTCACGCACGCGGGCTACGCTCATGCGGCCTCCTGCCCCTGCTCACTGAGGTGAGTACTCACTCACGTCCCGGTATGTACCCCCGCTCCAGCACGTCAACCGTGTCGCCCAGCGCGATTCGCCCGCGCCCGCGGTGCACCACGTTGACCCCGAAGTAGACATGAGACTCAATGCGGCGGTAGAACGCCAGCGTCCTGAGCGGCTCGGAGGCCGGGTCGCGGGTGCCCGAATCCTGGTCGACCGTCGTGACCTTGCAGCGCGCGCACAGCTTCACGCCCTCGAAGCCCAGGCCACCGATGGCGAAGCGCTGCCAGCGGTCCTCGTCGTGGGGCGAGTCGCCGGTCACCACGATATTCGGCCGGAACCGCTCCACCGGGATCGGCCGGCCGACGCGCCGGGTCAACTCGTCGACCGAACGCTCGCTGACGAGCAGCACCGGAAATCCGTCCGCGAAGCCCACCTGGTGTCCCGCCGCGTACTCGGGGTCGGTGGCGCGCGCGTCCCGATTGCGCATGAAGACCAGCCGGAACTCTCCACCCAGCACCGAGGAAAGCCAGGCGTCGGCTTCCGCCCCGACGGTGCGTGCGCGAGCGCCCGAGCCATGAATACGCACCCGGACCGCGCTGCCGCCTGGATCCAGGGGAAGGGTCAGGGTGTCCGCTCCGGGGGCCGCGAGCGCCAGCGAGCCGTTGTCGAGGCGGGGACGAATGCCAGCCAGCCGGGGAGTGTCGCGCTGGCTCACGAATTCCCCATCGGGCCTCACGATCATCCAGCGGCGGTCGAAACGGGGACCCAGTTCGTCGAAGTCCATGGCGTCGAGCTCGATTCCCCGGGTGCCCTTCACCGGATAGACCCGGAGGCGGGTGACGCGGAGCGGTCCGCCGCCGGGCCGTGCCGGTTCCGGGGGCGCGCCAGTCACGTGACCACCGCGTCGAGGTTGCGGCTGACGATCGTCAGCGGAAGCGTGGCCTGATGACGTCCGTTGACCAGGACGTGGAAGGTGTGGACCCCGGCCTCCTGAAACACGATGCCGTCGAGGTTGATCACGTGCGGCACCCGGATCCCGGTCTGGAGGCTCGAGGGGCTCGGAGCCACCTTGAGCTCGCCGCTGAGTGAGACGATCTCCTTGCCGGACGGTGACGCGAGCTTGATGGTGAGCTTGTGGGTTCCGGCGTCGTTGGCGCCGCCGAGGAAGCGCAGGACGAGCGAAAGACGGCCGTGCCGGGCCGGAAAGCGCGCCACGCTGATCTGGTCGAAGACGCCCAGCAGATTCAGCTTTCCGGACCCGTCGATGGTGGCCGCGTCGGCGATCAGTACGAGGTCTACGTCCACGAAACTCCTTCCCCGGCCGCGCCGGCGCGCGGCTCTCCCATGAGTGACCCGGCCAGCACTAGGCCGAACAGCAGGTCCAGGGCCGCGTGTGCGATGACCGACGGCCAGACGCTGCCGGTCCACGCCACTCCGAGGGCCATCACAACGCCGATCACCGTGGTCCGCACAATCCCGTGCCGGCCCTGGTACGAATGAAGGAAGCCAAAAACACCCGCGGCGGGCAAGGCGCCGGCCAGATAGGAACCGGTCCAGGGCAGTAAGAGCGCGGGAATGAAGGCGCGAAAGACGATCTCCTCCGAGAAGCCGGCGGTGACGGAGAGCGCTGCGAATACCCCCTTTTCGCGTCTCGTTTCGGGGATGATCGCGCGGACCATTGCGGTCTCCTGCCAGCCGAACCGCCGCGAGAGACTCCGGAACGCATAGGCCACCATGACGCCTGCCCCGGTGAGGAGCATGGCGGGACCCGGGACGCCGGCAATCCCCGGCGGCCACGACAGCAGCCCGGGTGCGGCCGGGTGCGGGAGGCGCGGGAGCGCCCAGAAGGCCAGCAGCCCAAAGGCCGCGAGCACAAGCATGGAACTCGTGTAGACCGGGACGCGGGCGGCGCGTATCTCTTCGCCGGTAACGGGCTCGCGCTTCAAGCGCGCAGCTCCCTTCCCGTGCGCAGGATTCCGTCGATCGCGAGGTCGATGTCGGCGGCGGTCGTGCGCGTATTCAGAATGCAGAACCGCAACGAAAACCTGCCCGCCAGGCGCGTGGAGGACATCATGGCGTGGCCCGACTGTACGATCCGACGCTGAATCTCCCGGTTCAGCTCGTCCAGGTCAGGCTGGGCGGCGGCCGGATGTCCGACGTATCGGAAACAGACGACGCCGAGACTCTGCGGCGACAGCATTTCCAGCTCCGGTTCGGCCCGTATCCGCGCTTCGGTCCGTTGGGCCAGCTCGATGGCGCGCGCGATCTCCCTGCGATGCGCGCCCACGCCGTAGCGCTGGACCGAAAGCCAGACGCGCAGCGCGCGAAAGATCCGCGTGAGCTGCAGGCCGCGGTCGCAGAAATTGACGTGTTCCGGTCCCCAGTCGGCGTCCTGAAGGTACTCCGGGAGCATCCTGAAGGCCGATTCCAGCCTTGCCACGTCGCGCACCATGAGGCAGCCGGTCTCGTAGGGCTGAAAGAACCACTTGTGCGGGTCCAGGCTTATGCTGTCCCCCAGCTCCAGTCCCGAGAGCAGGGGCCGGGTGTTCGGGTCCAGCACCGCGAAGCCCCCATAGGCCGCATCGATGTGGTACCAGAGCCCCTCATCGGCTGCGATGTGGGCGATCTCGGCCAGCGGGTCGATGGCTCCGGTGTTGGTGGTGCCGGCGTTGGCGATCACGCAGAACGGTGCAAGACCGTTCTCGCGATCCCGGCGAACAGCCTCGCGGAGACCCGAAGGCACGATCCGGAAGTCGGCGTCGACGGGCAGATGGCGGACCCGGGTGCCGTCGATCCCGGCGATGCGGGCGGCCCGGACGACGGAGGCGTGGGTCTGCTCGGAGACGTACACCGTACCTGAAGGGGGATTCCCGGCGGCTTCTCGCGCGGTGACGAGAGCGATCAGGTTGGCGGCGGATCCACCGCTGGTGAACAGACCCCCGGCGCCGGGGGGATACGCCAGCCATTCACGGAACCAGTCGGTGACGGTGACTTCGATCTGGGACGGACCCGACGATTCGAGCCACGTGCCCTGAAACACGTTGAAGCCGTTGATCAGGAAGCTGGCCAGGACCGATGCCCATGACGGACTGGACGGAATGAAGGCCAGGAACCGCGGATGGTCGATCCGCCCGGCGAAGGGCATCACGTCTCGCAATATGGTCTCGAGCAGCGGTTCCAGGGGCTGGCCGGTGTCCGGCGGCGGGCCGTGAAGGAGGGGCTCCGTGACCTCCCGGGCGGCCCCCTGCCAGGGCGGACCCTCGGCGAGGTTTGCCCAGCGGTCCACGATCGCGTCGACCACCTGGTATCCGGAACGCCGCATTTCCTCCGGATCCTCCAGGAGTGAGAGGCCGGCGGCGGCTTCCCTCGTCTCTGCTGTCATCCGTTGACGCCTTGGCTGAAGGGGTTCTAGTGTAGGGTCAGGCACGCACCTGTTTCCACGTCCACGGAGGACGACCGTGACCACATCGGCGCCGCCCAAGGCAACATACCGCGTGATCGACGCGTACGATCATCCGCACGGAGGCCGTATTCTGCGGCTCCGCCTCGGGAGGGGCGAGGCTTTGCGGGTCAAGGAGCTGAAGGGTTGCGCCATGATCGCCACCTCGCCGGATGGCGTCGAGGAGCAGATAACCGTGGGCGGCTTCGCTCTTTTCGGCGGCAGACCATCGGATTCCCGGCTGGCCAGAACGGGCCGGGTGGATGTCCAGGTGACGGGCGAAGTCGCGCGGCTCGTGGAGTTCGGATGGACGCTGGCAGGGCCGGTCTGACGGGCCAGCACACGCTCCCCATGCCCGCCGGTCGGGCTCCCCGCTCTGCCGGTGGGGACGGCCGCTAGCGGCTAGCGCGCTCCTGTGGCGCCCCGGGCGCCGGGCGGATCCCGTTCGAACGCCCTCCGGAACCACGCCACATAGGCCTCCTGGGCCCCGGGATCCGCTGCCAGCCAGTCCCTTCTGGCCTCGACGAATGCATCCGGCCGCGCGGTCAGGATGAATGCGTCCAGGTAGCCGTTCTCTTTCGAATACATCAATTCGTCGAGAATGCCGTAGGGAGGGGCGTCGAAGATCGACCGCTGATACAGCCAGGTGTCCGATACGCGGGCCAGGATCGCCTTCTCGAGTTCGAAATCGCTCGCGCCGAGCGCCTCGGGCAGCCACCGATCCAGCCGGTTCTGCGCGGCCATCAGGTGGAGGTGCGCGTAGATCGTGTATGGTCCGGAGATGCCCGGCCTCGCCTGAGCGGTCACGTTGGCGGTGTCGCCCTGCTCGTTCACCTCGAGCCGCTCCCAGGGATAGACGGGCCCTTCCTGCCCGTTTGTGTAGATCATGAACGAGGGGTCGAGCGTGATGCTGTCCATCTGCTCCCTCAGCCACGCGTCCACCTCCTCCATGCGTTCCTTGGTGGGCGCGAGCCGTTCCCCGGATAGGATGACGAGCCGCCGCGGTTCGGGAAGCTCGAACTGGGCCGTGCCGCAGGCGGACAGCGTGAGGGCGGCGACCGCGACAACAGCGCGGCGAACGTTCAGGGTGGTGTGCATCGTCATGGCGTGGCCGGTGTGCGTGCGAAACGGGCGTATCACCACCTTACTCAACCCGTCTCGGGGGGTCCATGTTCCATCTCGTTCGCTACCATGTCGTCCGGCGCGGCGTCCCGCCAGCGAAGGAATTCGAAGGGGCTGCGGCAGTCGGCGCACCAGCAGGTGGTGAGCGAGGCGTGGCTCCCGAAGAGGGACATCAACTCGGTGCGCTCGCCGCCGCAAAACGGGCACGGGGGCACGTCAGCGGGGCCCGCGGGGTTCGTGTCCACTGCGCGCTACTCCACGAAGAGGTCACGGTTCCGATCTCCCCGCGCCCGCTCCACGGCTTCCTCGCCGGGCGCGCCCGGACCTCTGCGGCGCTCCGAGTCCCAGCCGTCGCGCGCGGGCTCGACCGCGTCCAGGTCGATGCCCGCGGTGGCAAGCGTGCCCCGCAGCGTTTGTCCACACCGGTCCCGGACACGGTCCTCCGGCCAGACGTGCCCGTCGGCCACCAGGGTGTCGTGGGCTTCGTCGGCGGGGAGGAGCCAGGCGAGGGTCGTGGGCAGCATGGCCTCGGCGGAATCCCGCAGGCGCGCCGCGCCCTCGCCCCCGGCAGCTGCGAGACGGCCGAACCACGCCGTGCCGAAGCGGCGGTGATACTCCTCTTCGGCAAGCATCTTGGGCACACGGGAGCGCGCGAGCGCGAACTCCCCGTCCGCGAAGCTCTCGAGCGCGACCGAGAGGGCGCCGTCGACCACCACCACCGCCGCGACGAAGTGGGCCCAGTCGACGAAGGGACGATCCAGCGCGGGTGCCGAGTAGTAGCGGGCGGCCGGGCGCGTGTGCTCCACCTCGTAGGGGTCGAAGTCGAAGTGCTTGAGCATGGCGTAGAGGAGCCGGGCATGGCCCCACTCGTCCTGCGACATCGACGAGGCCGCGATCCCCGTCTCGATCGAGGGACTGCCCAGCAGCCAGTCGCTGTAGCGGATTCCGAGCAGGCGCTTGGTGTCCGCCAGGCTCAGGATGTGACGGGCGAGGGGTGCGGGAGCGCCATCGGTCGCCTCGGCCGCCCCCGCAGGCGACGGAGCGCTCGGCCGACCCTGCCGGCGGGCGGAGGTCATGGCCCGGCGGCCCCCTCTGCCACGTCCTTCCCCTCCGGCGCGTTCTTCCCCTCCGCCACGTTCTTCGCCCACGGTCCCTCGACGCGGTTGACCGGGATGACCGCCCCGCGCGGGACCACGCACATCTCGAACCAGTTCTCCTCGTCGTAGGTCTTCCAGGCGTAGACGCGCGCCAACTCGTCTCCAGGCGCGTCGATGTACCCGATGTGACGGAGCGGCTCGCCGCGGCTCTTGCGCGCGAAGACCTCGTAGACACGCTCGTCCAGGCCCGTGCTCATGCGCCCACCCCGAAACGTCCCAGCTTCCGCCGGCCTTCGTCGGTCATCCGGGCCGTGGTCCACGGCGGATCCCACACCTCGTTGATCTCGACCGCGTCCACCCATGGCTCCATGCCGATCCGGTCGCGCACGTCCTGCTTGATGAAGTCCATGCAGGGGCAGGCGGTGGCCGTGAAGGTGAGGTCCACTCGCGCCCTGCCGCCGTCGAACGCCACACCGTACACGAGGCCCAGCTCCAGCAGCGAAATCGGCAGCTCCGGGTCCAGGACCTCGCCGAGAGCCGCCCTGAGCGCCCCTTCCTTGTCGGCGGGTGCCTCGGTCAGCGGCGCGGACCACTGGTCGCGGCCTCCGGAGGCGTGAACGGCCGGGGCCGGCTGGCCGGCGAGGATGGTCGCCAGCGAGCGCCGGTTCAATTCAGCCACGACGCCACCGACGCGCGCGATCTGCGCACCGAGTCCACGTAGATCTCGTTCATCGGGCCGCGTCCCTTCCAGCGCTCGAAGACGGCTTGCCATGTGATCTCTCCGTCGTCGAACAGCCAGCGCTTGGCATCGGGGTCGTACTCGCAGGGGAAGGGGTATTCCAGCACGTACTCGTCGGCGTCCTCGTCGTAGTGGGCGGGCACCGACAACCCCAGGCTCTCGCACAGCGGCACCGTCGACGACATCCACACCTGCCGGAGTTCGTCGTTCGTCAGTCCCTTGAGCTTGTAGTCCAGCTGCCCGCTGTGGTGCTTGAGGTCGTCCGGCAGGCCGAACCACTCGATGGTCATCGGGAACATCCAGTCGACGCAACGCTGCAGCAGCTCGGTCGCGGCCCCTCCGGCGCGCGCCAGCCGGCGCATCCACACCTCGCCGTGGCGCAGGTGGAAGGTCTCCTCCATGTCCACCTTGACCAGCGCCCGCTTCAGGGGGCCGTAGGAAGTGTTGCGGTGCACGTCGCCCAGCAGGCAGATGCCCGCCCGGTCGAAGAACCCGTTCGCCACGACCAGTTCGGCCCAGTTGTCGAGCGGCTGGTCGAAGCCGTAGGGGTGCTTGAACTCGTGCGGCTCGCGTCCATAGACAAGCTGCTCCTTCGAGACGCCGAGGTCCTCGAGCAGCCGGTACGCAATGTTGGCGTGGGCCAGCTCGTCCTGAATGATCGCGTGCGCGCTCACCTGGGTATTGGTGGACGGGGCGTGCCGGGCGGCGAACCAGTAGGCCGGAGCGCTCATGAGCTCGGTGTCCGCCTGGACGGTCAGCTGCACGATGAGCGCCCTCCGGTATCCGGGCGTCATCTCCTCGGGGGACTCGAGGATGTAGCCGCTGCGGATCTTCTGCTTCAGTTCGTCTTCCGTATATGTCGTCATGGCGTTCTCCAGGCTGCTAGATCCCCAGCGCGGAACGGATCAGGGGACTGATGCGCTCCGGCGTCCATGGCGGCTCGAAGGTGAGTTCCACCTCTGAGTCCTCCACCCCCTCCACCCCGGCCACGGCCTCACGGGCCTCTTCGAGTATCTGGCCGGCCGCCGGACACATCGGCGTCGTCAGCGAGATGGCGACCCTGGCGCTGCTGCCATCGATCTCGATGTCGTATACCAGCCCCAACACCACGAGATCCAGATTGAGTTCCGGGTCCTTGACGGTCTTGAGGGCGTTGCGGACGGCTTTCTCGGTGACTTCGGACACGCTTGCGACCTCCGGCGATTGCGGGCTTCGCTAATCTAGTCCCATGTCGGTACATTCGCCTCCATGCGAGTTGCCATCAACACCGGCGGAGGCGATGCGCCGGGCCTGAATGCGGTCGTGCGCGCCGCGGTACTCGCCGCGGAACGGCGGGGATGGGACGTCGTCGGCATTCGCCGCGGCTACGACGGGCTTTTCATGGACGACGGCGTCGTGTCGCTCAACACCGGTTCGGTGCGGGGGATCACGCATCTCGGCGGGACCATCCTCGGAACGACAAACCGCGGCAGTCCGTTTTCGTTCCCGATCAGGCAGGCCGACGGCAGCATCCGGATGGTGGACCGGTCCGACGAGGTCATCAGCAGGATTCAGGAACTGAAGATCGACTGCCTGATTGCAGTGGGCGGGGACGGGTCGCTCAGGATCGCCAGCGAGCTCGCGGAGAAGGGCCTCAGGGTGATCGGCGTGCCCAAGACGATCGACAACGACCTGCCGGGCACAACCTTCACCTTCGGGTTCCATACCGCCGTGCAGACCGCCACCGACGCGATCGACAAGCTCCATTCGACCGCGCAGGCCCACCAGAGGGTGATGGTGGTGGAACTGATGGGCCGGCACGCGGGCTGGATTGCGCTGTTCGCGGGTTTCGCGGCAACCGCCGACGTCATCCTGATCCCGGAGATCCCCTACGACCTGACAAAGGTGGCCGCGAAGATCGAAAGACGCTGGGAGGAGGGGCTGGAGTTCGCGATCATCGTGGTCGCGGAGGGGGCGATGCCGAAGGGAGGCGAAGCGTCCTACCTCGAAGAGCTGGGGAAGGGTGGCCGGCGGCGTCTCGGGGGGGTGGGGAAGCGGATCTCCCGCCGCCTCCAGGAGCTCACCGGGCATGAGACGCGCAGCCTGGTGCTCGGCCACCTCCAGCGCGGCGGCCGCCCGATCGCCTTCGACCGGATCCTCTCGCTTCTCTTCGGGACCGCGGCGATCAACCTCGCGGCAGATGGCCGCTTCGGGTGCATGGTGGCGCTGGATGCGCCGACCGTTACCGCCGTTCCCCTGGCCGACGCGGTCCGGGCCGCGAAGACGGTGCCCGTCGACGGCGACATGGTCAGGGCAGCGAAGGCGATGGGGATTTCGTTCGGGGACTGAGGGCGACCGCCGGCCTTTCCCCTCCGCCGACACGTCGCGCCGAGGCTGCTCCGGCCTGAAAGCCCTGGCCCGTCAGCTCACCGGCCTCGCCCGCCGCCAGTCCTCCGCCCGCATCGACACCAGGTTGGCGAAGAGCCGATACGCGCCCGGCACGCCCGCGGGAAACTGGCGGAAGAAGGCCAGCCCGGTGTAGACGTACAGCCCCTCGCCCACCTCGGCCACCAACAGGCCGCCGCGCTTCGGGTCCTCGCCGGGGTCGGCCATCTCCATCACGGGCGTGTAGCGCTCGTCCCACTCTCCGAGGAAGTAGAGCCCCCGTTCCTGCACCCATCCCTCGAAGTCGGCGGGGCCGATCCGGTTCGGTGCCGAGAATACCGGGGACCCGGGCGCCAGCACCGTCACCTCGGCCACCTCATCCGTCACACGGTCATGCGGCCTGCTTATGCTGACCGGGTAGGGCGTGAATCCGCCCGCGGGGAACTCGTAGCGGTTGTACTGCACGATCACGGTGCCGCCCGTGCGAGCAAAGGCGAGGACCGCGTCGTTGGCGGCGGCCAGATCGGGCCGCGTCTCGTATGCCCGCACCCCGAGCACCAGCACGTCGAAGCGGGAGAAGTCGCCCCGGCTCAATTCAGCCTCGCCGAGTTCCTCGACCTCCATCCCGATCTGGCGGAGCGCGTCGGCCCCCCCGTCCCCGGATCCCATGACGTAGCCCACCCGCAACCCCGAGTTCGCCGCCACGGGAAAGGCCGAGACCCGAACCGCCGCGTCGCGCACCAGCACGCTGCGCGGTATGTGCGGATAGTCGATGATGTCGGACGATATGACAAAATCACTATTGATTCTGTCCGCCCCTGCCGCATCGGCGACCTCTGAACCCTCTGTTTGCTCGCTCGCTACCGCCCGAATGACAAATTCACCATTGATTGTGTCATTGGCCGGTGTGACCGTGAAGGCCGCCGATCCGCTGGCACCGTCCGGGCCCAATGAAAACGGCACCTCGAAGGGCGTCGCCGCCCATCCTTCGGGCACGTCCAGCCGCACCGTCCCCGAGCGGGCCCTGGCCGAGTTGTTGGTGAGCACCACCCCGACCTCGCGCCCAGCGGTCGCACCGGTCGGCCACACCATGGACGGCGGGTTCACGGCCACGTCGATGGCGGGCACGACCAGCACGCGCTTCCGGTATTCGCCCGTGGCCCCGTCGACGCCCACGTAGCTGCCGTCGCGCTCGACGGCAGCGGTAGCGATAGCGGCGCCGGCGCCCTGGGTCAGCGCCATGGCCACACGGGCGCGCACCGGCGCCGGTCCGAACGGACGTGCCCACAACTCCGCGTCGTCCGGCCAGCTGTACATTGCACCGGTGCGCTCCTCTTCCATGTACCAGGGCGCCGACACCCGCGCGTCCGGGGGAACCGCGACCCTCCAGCTCCAGCGCCCGACCTCGCCCGGTCCGAGGCGCCCGTCCGCAGGCGTCTCGGCTACCGGCGGCCGGAAGAAAAACGAGCGCGGCGGACCGACCGTCGACTCCTCCGTGGGAGCCGCGTCCCATTCGGAGGGCAGCAGCAGCTCGGGCGCCACGCCGGACAACTCGAGGCCGCCGCCGTTCCAGACGTTCACGTCCACGACGACGGACTCGCCCGGCGTCAGCAAATCCCGCCCGACCCGTACGTCGATCACGATCCCCGCCGCCGCGAGCAGCGTCTCCGTCACCTGCTCCAGCCGCCGCTCCAGCACGCGCCGACCCTCGCCGGCCGGGGCCTCGTCGACCAGGCCGCCGAGGGTCGTGGCCGCTTCCGCCAGCCCCGCCACGGCTCCGTCGGGCCGGATCGCCGAGAGGCCGCTCGCCGCGTCGGCCAGCGCGCCGCGGTACCGGTCAAGCCTCCGCTCGGTGTCCGCCGGCCATCCCGCAGGCAAGGGTGCGCCCAATTGCCCGATCAGCGTGGTGTCGACACCCGCGAAGACGCCGTCGTCCTCTGTCCCCTCCAGCCCCTGCAGTCCCTCCGCCACCGACGCCTCCAGACGCAGCGAACTGGCCCGTGAGCCCATTGACTGGCCCGACCCCATGTCCTGGGATTGATGCTGGCTGCGACTTTCCATTGCCAGTTGGAAGTGCGACCTCCCCAGCACGGGATCGAAGCGGCCCGTCGGCACGCTGAGGGTCGCATCGGTGGGGGAAAACCGAGTGGACCGGTACAGCTTGGCGGGCTGCCAGGGGGTGACGCCGTGCGCGGCGAGTTCGGGATAGCGATCCGGGTCCCCGGCTGCCGCGAAGGCCTCGCGCGCCGCCACGCCCGCGAGCTGATGCTGGCCGTGGCCGTCGCGGGGCGTCCCCGAAAAGACCGACACGATCACGTGCGGCCGGAACGTGCGCACCACGAAGACGACATCGCGCAGCACTTCGTCGAGCGGCCAGAAGCGCATGGCCTCGTCGAGGCTCTTGGAGTACCCGAAGTCGAAGGCGCGCGTGAAGTACTGGCCACCGCCGTCGAGGGTGCGGGCGGCGAGCAGTTCGCCCGTCCGGATCACGCCAAGACCCTCGTGCAGCCGGTGCCCGATCAGGTTCTGGCCGCCTTCGCCGCGGCTGAGCGACAGGTACGCGGTCTCGGCCCCCATGCCGCGGGCGAGGGTGGCGAGGAAACTGGTGTCCTCGTCGTCGGGGTGTGCGGCGATCATGAGCACGCGTTTGACGCCGTCGAGCTGGCGTAGCCCGAGTGCCGTGCCCACCAGGCCATGGTCCTGCCCGCCGGTGAGCGCGGGCGTCGCCGCCAGAGCGAGCAGCGCGATGGCGGTCGGCGTGGCCGTTGCGATCTTGCCGAATTTCATCCTGGGAAGGTAACTATCCGCCATGGACATCGCCGCCACGTTACCACCGGCGGACACGATGCCCCCTGCAACTCCCGTCGTGCTCTTAGTTCGGTTTATTCCGTAACCTGTACCAACGCTCGCACAGCTTGCGACGGAACTGGTACGCGGCCGCCCCGAGGCAGCCCGCGCCCCAGGAGCCCCTGGATCAATCCACGGACTCCTAGCGCACCCGCATCACCACCCCGGCGCCCATGTACATGTCCTCGGCC
The DNA here is from genome assembly GCA_965116905.1 of Longimicrobiales bacterium. Lineage (GTDB taxonomy): Bacteria > Gemmatimonadota > Gemmatimonadetes > Longimicrobiales > Gaopeijiaceae > Bin94. Next base: position 914,198 of record OZ220732.1, read on the forward strand.
GCGGCGTTCAGACCCATCCCGAAGCGGACGTCCCACTGCAGGTCGTCGCTCGCGAGCCAGGTGAGCCCGCTGTTGAGGTAGTGCTCGGCGCTTCCCCCCTCGAGTCCCGCCGGCACGAAGGCGTACCACTCGGCGTAGACGCCGCTGCGCTGGCCCGTCGCGATGCCCCACGACAAAGACTGCGCCCACTCGCTGTAGTCCTCGTCCATGTGCCCGACGGCGGCGTTCACCTGGGTGCTCCCAGCCAGCGACAGCGCCTCGCTCAGGTCCCAGCTGTACAGGAAATTGAACCCCGGCAGAGTCCGGCCCGCCGAAAACCCGCCCGTGCCGGTGGCGACCGTCATCTGCGGCAAGAGCGCGGTCGCGGGGAGGACGCCGCGCTGCCCGGAGAGAGCGATCTTGGCACCCAGGTAGAGGTCCTCCAGCCCCGAGGTGACAACGCCCGTGGCGGACACGTTGACAACCTGCGTCGTCACACTGGTCCCCACCCGAAGCTCCAGTCGCTCGGCGAGCACCCCGACCCGGAGCAGAGGCTCTCCATAGGAGTGGACCCGGGTCGTGGTGCTGCCGTCGGTATTGGATCCAAGCGTGTAGCCGAGTTCCAGCTGGAAGCCACCGAGCCCGACCGTGCTGGTCGCCTCGGTGAAGTCGGGGCGGTCCGCGACGAGCGCCTGCGCATGGGCGGCGTCGGGGGCGGTCAGCAGCCACAGGCCGGCCAGGACGAACAGGACCGGTAGCGCTCGCCCGCGCCGAAGTCCGATGTATACTAAAGTTGACATATTATGTAAACCGTGCTTTCCATTTTGCCGTGACGCGACCCGCCTCAGCGTGGCCAGGGCAGCGCAAGTCCCTCCGGGGCGCGAGACCGGCCGAACCATCCGGCCAGCGCCGCCAGGCTCAGAACATAGGGCAAGGCCAGGAAAAGCGGGTACGGCAGGTCCGCGTCGAGCGCCTGGAGCGTGAACTGCAGCGCCTCGGCCCCACCGAAAAAGAGGGCCGCCGCGAAGACTCCCCAGGGTCTCCACCGCCCCAGCACCACGACCGCGATCGCGATGAAGCCCTTCCCCGCCGACATGTTCTCGGCAAACGTGCCCGTGTGCACGAGGCTCAGGTGCGCGCCCGCCAGGCCGGCCATCAGTCCCCCGAAAACGACCGCCAGCATGCGCGTGCCCACCACCGGAACACCCGCCGCGTGCGCCGCTTCCGGCGATTCCCCCGCGGCCCGCAACGCCAGACCCCAGCGAGTGCGGAAGAGAAACCATCCGAGAAACGGCACCATCGCGTACGCCAGGTACGCCGTGACCGCCTGATCGAAAAACGCGGGCCCAACCACCGGAATCCTGGACAGGACTGGCACCTCCCACACCGGCACCGTCTGCAGCTCCAGCGCCACCCCCGTCGCGCCGAAGCGGCTCTGGAACACCGCCCCCGTAAAGCCCAGGCTGCCGATGGTGATCGCGGTTCCGGTGATGATCTGGTCCGTGCCCAGTCTCACCGCAAAGCCGGCGAACACCAGCGCCGCCATGCCGCCCGCCAACGCGCCCGCCACGAGTCCCGCGTAAGGCCCCATCGCCAACGCCCCGAGCGCCCCGCCGAGCGCCCCCCAGATCACCGACCCCTCCAGCCCGATATTGATGACGCCGGATCGTTCCGACACCGTTTCGCCGAGGGCCGCCAGCGCGAGAGGCACCGCCAGTCCCACGGTCGCGACGAGGAAGGATGAGAGGGCGGCGAGGTCAGTCACGGGAAGCCCTTCCCGCCATCCCCTGGACGATTCGGTCGGCGGTGAGCACGGCGAGAATGACCAGCGCCTCGATCCCGCGGACCCAGACTTCCGGCACGCCCGCCTCACGCTGCATCGCCCCGCCCCCGGCGCTCAGCGCCCCGAAGACGATGGCCGTGACCACGACCGCGAGGGGGTGAAGCCGCGCAAGGAGCGCCACCGCGATCGCCGTGTAGCCCCAGCCCGGTGAGAGTCCCTCGTACATGCGGTGGGTGACGCCCGCGATCTGGATCCACCCCGCAAGCCCCGCGATCGCGCCCGACACGAGGAAGGACAGCCATACGACGGGCGCCACGCTGAACCGGCCGCTCACTTCCGCGGCCTTGACCGAGGCGCCGGCCGCGCGAAGCCGGAACCCGCCGGGCGTGCGGGTCAGGTAGAGCCAGAGACCCACGGCGATCAGGACACCGAGCAGGAAGCCCACGTGGAGCCGCGTGTCGGGGAGCAGGGCGGGCAGATGGGCGGCCGCGGGGATCTCGTCGGTCTGGTTGAACACGCCGCGCGACTCGCGCAGGGGCCCCTGCACGAGGAACTGGGCGAGGAACAGGGCCACGAAGTTCATGAGCAGGGTGGTGATCACCTCTCCCACGCCCATCCCGGTCTTCATCGCCGCCGGGACCGACGCCCACAGTGCGCCGGCGGCCGCTGCCGCGAGGAGGGTGACGGGGAGGACGACCAACGCGCCCGCGCCGGGGAGGGCGAGTGCGACGGCGACGCCGGCCAGCGCGCCCGCGTGCAACTGTCCCTCGGCACCGATGTTCCAGACGCGGGCGCGGAAGGCGAACGCGACGGCCAGGCCGGTGAGGAGCAGGGGCGTGGCCCGCACCAGCGTGAACGAGACGAAACGGTCCCATGAGCCGAAGGCGCCCCGTGCGAGGGCGGCGAAGGCCTCGCCGGGTGAGTGGCCACCGAGCGCGAGGAGCACGGCCGCGACGGCCAGGGTGGCGAGGACGGCGGCCGCGGCGGTGATGATTGCCAAGAACTGGGGTCGAAGCCGCGCGGGGGTGGCGCGCAAACGGCTCACGAGGCGGATCCCGTGCCCGCGCTCAGCATCAGCGCGCCGATCGCGGTGGGGTTGTGGTCCTCGAGCGGGACGGGAATGAGCCGGCCCCGCACCATCACGGCGATCCGGTCCGCGAGCTCCAGCACTTCATCGAGATCGGCCGAAATCAGCACGACGCCGGGGGGGCTGTCGCCGGCACTCACGAGATCCGCTAGGCGCGCCCGCACCGCCCGGGTTGCCTTCACGTCGAGGCCGCGCGTGGGCGATTCAGCCACGAGCAGCTCTCCGGCCCGCAGGAACTCTCGTCCCGTAACGACCTTCTGCTGGTTGCCGCCCGACAGGGTGCGCGCCCGTGCATCGGGCGATCCCGCCCGCACGTCCATCTCGTCCACGAGCGCGGCGGACCGATCGCCTATGGCTGCCCAGTCGAGCCAGGGACCCTTGCGGTACGCGGCCTTCCCATGGAGGGCCAGCGCCACGTTCTCCGCAATTGTGAAACGCTTCACAAGCCCTTCCTCGCCTCGGTCCTGCGGAATCCACCCGACTTCATGCGGCAACACAGCCGTGCCCGCATCCGGCTTGACCATCCCGGCCAGCACCGCCGCCAGCGCCCGCTGTCCGTTCCCATCGACCCCGGCGACCCCCAGGATCTCGCCGCGATGCACGGTCAGGCTGATGTCGCGAAGGGGAAAGGCGCCTGGGGAATCGGCGGTCACGCCGATCAAAGCAGCCGCCGGGCCGCCGCAGTCGTCAGCCTCGTCGCGGTCCCCTGCCTCGTCGCGGTCCCCTGCCCGGTCACGGTCGCCCGCCCGGGCGCGGTCACCCGCCCCTTCCCGGTCGCCCACCCCGCCACCGGCCGCCTCCCCGATCATCGCTGCCGCCAGTCCGGGTGCCGAGACCGTCGCCGCGGCCGCGGTCAGCACGCGCCTTCCGCGCCTCAGCACCGTGACCCGGTCGGCCACCGCCAGCACTTCGTCCAGCTTGTGCGCCACCAGCACGATCGAAGTGCCGGTACCCGCGACCTCACGAAGCACGGCGAACAGCCCGTCCACCTCCTGCGGGGCCAGCACGGCGGTAGGCTCGTCGAGCAAAAGCACGCGTGTCTCGCTCATCAGCGCCTTCAGGATCTCGATCCGCTGGCGCTGCCCCACCCCCAACCGGTCGACCGGCTCGTCGAGCGCCACATCGAGCCGCAGTTCGCGGGCGCGGGCCTCCACGCGCTCGCGGTAGGTGTGCTCAACGGTGCCCCGCCGCGTCCACGCCTCCCCGTTGAACAGCACGACGTTCTCGAACCCCGTGAATCGTGGCACGAGCGAGAAGTGTTGGTGCACCATCGCCACGCCAAGTGCCCGGGCGTCGCGGGCGCTCCTCAACTCAACGGACCGCCCCCCGATCTCCACGCGGCCCGCGTCCGCCACCAGCAGACCGCCGAGAATGTTCGCCAGCGTGGTCTTGCCGGCCCCGTTCTCGCCAAGCAGTCCGTGGATCTCACCCGACGCGACCTCGAAGTCGACCGCGTCCAGGGCCGTGACGGGGCCGAAGCGCCTTGTGATGCTGTCGAGTCGCCCAGCGGCTGTCACAAGCCTTCCACGAACTCGATCCGCGGCACCTCCAGCGTCCCCGCGACGATCTCCTCCCGGGCCCTGTCAATGGCGGCGAGCACGTCATCCGGGATCACCCCCTCCTGAACCGGATTGGGCACGAAGTCCACAGCGCCCGCCGCGATCCCCGAGTAAAGAACGTCGTCGGACAGGGTCCCCGCCGCCCATGCCGTCGCCGTCCTCAGGAACATGGCCGGAATGTCGATCACCGCGCTCCCCACGATCACGTCGGGGGCCACGTCGTTCTGGTTGCGGTTCATCCCGAACGCCCACGCCTCGCGTCCGCCTTCGCGGGCCTCGCGCACCGCCTGGAAGAAGCCGAAACTGGCTGCGTCCACGTTGTGAATCAGCACGTCCGCTCCCTGCCTCAGCTGGGCGGCGGCCGCCTCCTTGGCCGCGGACACATCGTCCCAGTTGCCGATGAAGGTCTCGAACACCGTCGCGTCCGGGTTCACCGCTCTCACTCCGGCCTCAAACGCGACGAAAGTGCCCTTGGCCGAGGGGATTTCGACGCCGCCCACCATGCCGAGCACGCCGCTCTGACTGACCGAGGCCGCCGCCATCCCCGCCAGGTAGGTCGCCTCGTTGAGGTGGAAGATGAGTGGCACCACGTTCGCCGACGGGCGCGACCCCGACGAGATCACGAACGTGACGTCGGGATACTGCTCAGCGGCGCGGCTGGCCGCGTCCTGGTACTCGAATCCGTGCCCGAAGATCAGGCCGTAGCCGGCCTCGGCATAGGAGATGAAAGCCTCGTCGAACTCGGCCGGAGTCCGCGTCTGCTGGTGCGAGATCCGGAACCCCAGAGAGTCGCCGATGAAGTGCAGGCCCTCGTACGCGCCAGCGTGCCAGCCTGCGTCGCTGACAGGGCCAGAGGTGAGCAGGGCGACGGAGGGGGTGGCGTCGAGGACCTTGTCTTGGACGGTGCACGCAGGGATGGCGACCAGGAGAACCGTGCTCGCCCAGGACGGTAAACGGGTCATGGTGGTCTCGCGCCGTGTATGGTGGGAGGTGGACCGGCCAGCATCTTTGAGGCCGGTGAGAAGCGAGGTGTACAAAAGATAGTACGGTGGCACGCCGCATGGGGTCGGCGCAGGCCCCTGAAACCTCTCGGTTCAGTTCACGGGAGACACCGCGGACCGCCGGGCGCAAGAACGGGCTGGGCGGGGGCCTTAGGTAGTGATCCTGGACCGCGCTCGTCCGGCGATTCTGGTTGACGAGTTGAGTGACCTGGGTTCGCGGGTAGCCCGTCACCTTGTCAAGAAGCCGCTTCACCAAGCCCTTGCCATCCCCCTCGGAGCCGTGTCAAAGGGGAGACCAGCGTCTGGCGAACGAAAACGTAGGCGAGGTCCAGTCCGCCGACTTCGATGTCGACCGCCTCCGTTCCCCCTCGAAGCAAGGCCCGCCTGTACCCGAGGATCCGAATCCGTTCGGCGTGAAGTATCTCGATCATTCGCAAAGGACATCTTCGCCCTGCGCCTAGGCTCACCTTTTGCTGGAGACCGCCCTCGCGTTGAGCTCATTTCTGGTGGTGGACGACTCATAGTTGCCTGAGATCGGTGGACAGGATACCTTGTCGGGGGCGTAGCGGGGGGCAATTCGGGAAGCTCGGCGAGTTGGCGGATGTGCCTAGGCGACCCGAGGCTCGGGATAGCTTCTGCACCCGCCCAAATCCATCCGTCGCGCCATTAGGCCTTCGTGAGGGCTGGCGCGGCACTCCCGCGTTTCACTGCGACGAAGATACGGCGATGATCCGAGACTGACCCGCTTCTCCTATTCCATGCTCTATACCGACAAGAACAGATCACGCTCACGACTTTGGGTAAGGTTGTGCAATCATTTGATGTCACACAAACACCAACTCGAATGCCTTTCGCCTATCGAAGCTTAACTGTGCAATCGCAATTGGGGTTGCTGCCATTCAAGCGCTTTGTCACTTAGGCGGCTAGAGGATCCGACGACCCCGCGAAACCAAGACCGCTATTCACTTCTAAGTGGGGTGCAAAAGTATGTGCAACGCGCCCAGCCGACTTTGAGGACAGAGTCGCCGATGACAAAAGGAATTGCCTCATGAGCAAGACATCGGGAAGTGGCACAGAACGGGAGGAAGACCTGATCAATGAGGTTGAAGATTGGGTACGGAAGTGCTGGCTCAACATGGTGGGCGTTGCCAAGCGCCAGGGATGGGAGGCGGATGAAGCCGAGGACATAGCGCAGAGTGCCGCAGTGACGGCGCTCGAAATTGCAAGGCACGAGCCGGAACGGTTGGGCGCGGTGCGGGATATCTGCTGTCGGTGGATGTGCGGAGTCGCTTGGAACGTAGGACGGGCTGCTCGCACGAAGAGCGAGAGGCGGAAGAGGATTCTGCAGGAGAGCGCTCAGGAAGTCCGACAGATGCTCGCTCCCAGATTCGAGTCGGATGGGATGATGAGCTCTCGGTGGGTCAGAGTTTGGGATGCTGCGGGGAGGGCTCTTCCTCCGCGGCAAGCGGAGGTCGTCCGACTGATCCTGCAGCGCCAGATGGATGACGCCGAAGTGGCAGCGATACTCGACATCTCGGAGACGACTGCCCGGTGGCACCGAAATGAGGCCACCAAGACCCTGAGGCGAGTCCTGAGCCAGCAAGAGCAGTGAGTCTCGAAGATTGGCTTAGCCCAGCTAAGCGAGGGAGGCGAGCCCTCAACTCGAGTTCTCGATGCCCATTGACAGGTTTGGGCTATCTGGCGTCGATAGAAACTGCGCGCGCGGGCACGTCTTGCGCTCATCGGTGGCCTCCACCGGATGATGAATCTGGCGCCGGGCCACGGTGGCCGACCCAACAGAATGGATCCTTCATGACCACTATAGGGTAGATCGGCGGGCACGTAACAGTAAGCCGCAGCACCCGGAATGGCAGCAGCCAAAGCGAAACCAACCGATGATTCTCCTCCAACTTCGCGGGACGCCGCTGGTGTTGGCACTCCCAATATGAGAAGCGCGCCGTTGCGTTCTCGGTCATGGACGGTGGCCGTCAGCGTTCTTCTGATCACCGCGACCGCGCTCATTGTACGGTCCAGATCCGTAAACCGGGAATTGCGAGCTTTCTTTGAGATCCAAAGCTCAATCGCCGCGCGAACGACGACTCACGACCGCCTAATCGGCACACGAGTGCCATCGCATCTTCGGGGTCAATTGGCCGAGGCTGCGGCAGTTGCTACAGATCAAGGTGCTCGGCTGCTTTGGATCGTCGACACCGACCGCTGCGGGCGTTGTCTGACCGACGGTTTGGGGGCCTGGAACGCGCTGGCCAAAGACAGCACCCTGGTGAGACAACTGGTGGTAGTAGGCGACGCCCCGGTTCCTGAGGAGGCCAAGCGTGCGCTGCGAAGTACTCCGGCGATTTCCGTGACCAGGGAAGACCTCCGGACCACGTTCGGATCGCTGCTTCCCAACACTAAGATGCTAATAGACGGCAAGGGGATCATTCTCTTGGCCGATTCAAGAAACACCGGCTCGGAGTGCGGCTGGAGCTTCGATGCCCAAGTGGGCGCCCTACGTGGGGCGCTCGCTAGCGAACTTGTCCGCAATCAACCTTAAGATCCGAAAGGGGATCGAAATGGACAGAGTCATCGAGCTTATCCGGGTGGCAAGCGCAATCGCGTTGCTTGTCGCGATTACGGTCGGCTCCGGAACCCTAAGCTCAGCGTCCGCCGCAGGGTGGTGCGACGAGGCTGAGTACTGCCATTGGGACACACCGGGAAGCTACGACGTCTATGGTGATGGGGAGATGATCGTCGCCTGCGCAACGTCGCACTGTGACTCCACGGAGCAGTGGTGCTGCCTCGACGGTGCCGAGCACTGACCTGGCCTTACTTGGGCGTGGGGGCAAGATCGGCCTTGGGTGCAGCGCAGCTCGAGTGTGTGGTTGCAACTACAAGTGGGCGGTTGCACCTGAGGCCGAAACCTCCAATCGATAGTTCTCTTACCGCACACGGCACGGCCACTGCCCACGGCACAAAATGCGGACCGGTTCCGCGAACCAGTTGGTTGTCGCTCTTCGCTATCGCCACTGTGCTCGCGGCCTGTGAGGCCGACCCCCACACGGTGCCGTCTCCGCCCTTCGACGAGGTCTTCGCCTTGGCCGGGACCGTCGAGTTGGCGGAATCACCGACGGATTCGGTGGCTCAAATCGGTATGTTCCGGGAGCGCCGAGCCGGCGGATTCCTCATTTCCGACAGGCTGCTGCCTCGGATACGTCGCTATTCGGAAGACGGCGCGCTCGAGGCTGCGTTCGGGAACTTCGGCGACGGCCCGTGGGAGTTCCGCCGTATGGGCGGGTTTGCGGAGACGACCTCTGGACACGTCGTGGTGGCCAACTGGCGCAATTCGTGGCTCAGCTATCTGACGCCGGCGCTGACTCCGGACACCATCGTTCCGGTTCCGGGCTTGGCGGTCTTCGGAGTGGAAGCCTTCGCCGATGGTGTGATTCTTTACGGAGTGAGAAGCGTCGTGCTGGCCACCATGGGCGGGCGCGAGGAACGTGGACACCTTCATCGGCTCGTCGCCGATTCGATTGCATGGAGCGCATGGACTTCGAGGACTGACGACAAGCCCTACTGGAACGGCCTGGGTGGCGGTCGCTCGGTGACCATCGCCGGTGATTCAATATTCGTCATGGAACCACTGCTCTACCCCGCCACCATCCTGAATGGTGCGGGCGATTCCGTCGGCACCATCGGCTACCCATCCCCCTCCTTCCGCCAGATACCGGAGATTCCGCGTGGCTATTTTGCAGGCGAGCAGAGCGGGTCAAGGGTCCGGGAGGTGTTGCGGAGCTACGACCTGGTGAGGCGAATCAATGTCGTCGCAGACGACTACCTGGTCTTCACAATCGGTCGGCCGGATCCGGCGAAACCCACGTTCCCATTTCGCAAGATGGACACCGCTGTGGAGGTTTACGATCGCCGCTCTGGCGAGAAGCTCTACAGGGACGTTGACCTTCCGGAGGGGTCGAAGGTCCTCGGCGGGGGTCGCTACCTGTACGTGCTTCTCGATCCAGATTTTCCGCCTTGGCGCATCGCGAAATACCGGCTATTGGCCGAAGACTGATATCCGGGTCATAGCGTCCGGTAGCCGACCTCGCCGACCCGCGTTATCTGGTGGCCCCCGCCGGGCGAGGGTAGAATACAGGCGCGAATCGCGTTGACCCCCCTGCCCGGAAGCCCCTCATGAGCCAACCCCGCGACCATTGGAGTTCCAACACCGGCCTCGTGCTGGCCGCTACCGGCAGCGCGATCGGCCTTGGCAACCTCTGGAAGTTCCCGTTCATCACCTGGGAGAACCAGGGGGGAGCGTTCGTTCTCGTCTACCTGATCTGCATCGCGGCGGTCGGCCTGCCGATCATGATGGCCGAGCTCCTCATCGGGCGACGTAGCCAGAAGAGCGCAGTAGGGGCGCTCAAGGACGCCGTGGCATCCAAGTGGCCGGGCGGCCGCACTCTCGGAGCCGTGGCCGGAGGATGGGGCGTGCTGGCGGGCTTCATCCTGCTCAGCTACTACACGGTCATCGCGGGGTGGTCGCTATACTACTTCGCGCAGTCGGTCGGGTGGACCTTCGGCGGCTTCCCTGCCGACCTGTCGGCGGTCGACCTCTTTGATACGCAGGTGAGCAACGCCGGCCTGCAGCTCATGCTTTCGCTGGGGTTCAGCATCGGGACGATCGCGGTCGTCTACTTCGGGGTGAGCAAGGGGATCGAGAAGATCGCCCGGATCTTCCTGCCGATCCTCTTCGGAATCCTGCTTCTCATGCTCATCAGTGCGCTCGGCATGAGCGGGTCGGGCGAGGCGTTGGCGTACATCTTCCGCCCCAACTTCGCCGACCTGACCACGGAGGCGGTTCTGGAAGCCCTCGGGCACTCCTTCTTCACGTTGTCGCTCGGCATGGGGGCCATGATCACCTATGGCTCCTACATCTCCCGCAAGCACTCCGTGGTCAAGGCGTCGGGGGCGATCGTGGCGCTGGACACCATCATCGCCCTGGTCGCCACCGTGATCATGTTCTCGGTGATCTTCTCGGTGGCCGGGATGCGCGACGAGGTCGGCGGCTCCACCGTCGGGATGCTCTTCATCTCGCTGCCCGAACTGTTCTACACCGAGGTGCCGTTCGGCGTTGTACTGGGACCGCTGTTCTACGTGCTCGTCGCCCTGGCGGCGCTCACCTCGACGATCTCGCTACTGGAAGTGGTGTCCGCCTACCTGATCGACGAGCGCGGACTGACGCGCCACAAGGCGACCATTGGGGCTGGCGTCGCGATCTTCGTGTTCACGATCTTCGCCGCCCTGTCGTTCACGGGCACTCCCTTCCTGTCGACCATGGAGATCTTCGACGGCAAGGCCGGCTGGTTCTCGACCGCCGACCACTTCGTCTCCAACTGGATGCTCCCGACCGGTGGCTTCTTCATCACGCTGGCGGCGGGCTGGTTCATGACCCGCAAGGACACGATGAGCGAGCTGATGGACGGCACCGAACCGCGCTGGTTCCACTACGGCGCGTGGCGCTTCTTCATCCGCTGGGTGGCGCCGCTGGCCGTCGCGGTGATCATCTACTTCGTGATCCTGGGGACGGACTTCAGTTGACGGACAGATATCGGTGACCAGCGGCCCGACCGCCCCGCGCGTCTCCAAACGCCCGCCGGAGGTCTCCTTCGGCGGGCGTGTCTTGTTCCTCGCGGACGACGCCGACCTGATCCGCCGCCAGCTCCACGACGGGCTCGACCTCGACCTCACCCCCGAGCTCAAGGCCAGTCTCCGCGACCAGATCAGCACCGACGAGATCACCCCCGCGTACATCTGCTTCTTCTACGACGAGACGCTGGGCGAATTCCCGTACCTGGGGCTGGAGGTCAGGAGTGAGGGCGGGCGCGCCGGCGGGCGTGCCAGCGGGCGTGCCGGCGGTGGAGAAGGCCGCACCGAGGCCCCCATCGAGCGCGGCAGCGTCAAGGACGCGGGCTTCATCTGCTCCGTCGCCGGCAAGCGCCGCGGCAAGGGGTCGAGCCGCGAGCAGAGCCCCTACGCCGAGCTGATGGCGGGGATCAAGGTCGTCGTCAGCGAGAGCATCGAGCGGATCTACAACGAGAACTGCCAGAACCTCGGCATCCTCACCACGACCGACTTCGGACTCATCGAGCGCATCCGCTCGGGCGAGCCGATCCCGCTGACCGAGTTCACGGCCGGGACGGACGAGATCACCCGGCAGATCATCGAGTACGGTGGCCTGTTCGAGTTCAACATGGCCCGCATGGGAGGCCAGGTGACGCTCCCGTCGCCGCGCGCGCTGGGCGAACCTCCCGCAGGCGACGCGGGGCCCCGCCCCATGACGCTCGGCGAGAAGATCTTCGCCCGCAAATGGGTCGTCGACGCTTCCACCGACCACATCGGCACCGAATGGGCCGAACCCGGCGAGGCGGGATTCTTCCGCGCCGACATCCGCTTCTCGCACGAGTACGTCACGCCCATGGCTGCCATCTTCTTCGAGCAGAAGCTGGGCGCCGGCGCGAAGGTCCTCGATCCCGATACGATCCTCTTCTTCCGCGACCACCTGACCTTCCTGCACAAGGTGATGAGCCAGGAGCGGATCGAGCAGGGGCTGCTGGAGGTCGCCAACCAGCTCGAGGTCAAGCAGCGCGAGTTCTCCGAGAAGCAGGGGATCCGCCTCTACGGCGAGCAGCAGGGCCACGTCATGGGTTCCGAGGCGATCTGCCACTCCAAGATCCTAGAGGACTACGCCGAGCCGGGCATGCTCGTGATCGGCACCGATTCGCACACGCCCCACGCGGGCGCGGTTGGGGCGCTGGCCTTCGGGGTCGGCACCACAGCGATCTTCAATTCGTGGATCACGAAGGACGTGCGCGCGCGCATCCCGCCGTCGTTCAAGGTGGTGGTGGGCGGCGAGCTGCCCGCCAACGCGACCGCCAAGGACCTGATGCTCGAGATCCTGCGCCATCCCTATGTGCGCGACGGCCACGCGATAGGCCAGATCATCGAGTATGCGGGCCCGGTTGTGGAAGGGCTGTCTGTGGATGAGAGAGCGACCATGACCAACATGGCCGCGGAAGTGGGCGCGTTCACGGGTCTGGTCGCGGCCGACGAGAGAACGGTCGAGTTCCTCGTGCGGGAGCGCGGCATGCAAGTGGCCCGCGCCCGGGCGCTGGTCGAAGGGGTGCACAGCGATCCCGGCGCCGAATACGTGAAGGTCATCGAGATCGACGCGACGCGGCTGCGCCCGATGGTCGCGCTGCCCGGCGATCCCGGAAACGGCCTCTACATCGACGAGCTGGCCGACGCCGTGCCCATCGAGATCGCCTACGCCGGGTCGTGCACGGCCGGCAAGAAGGAAGACATGGACATGTACGCGCGCGTCTTCCGCGAGGCCCGCGACCGGTGGGGGCTCGGCGTCCACCCCGGCGTGAAGTGCTACATCCAGTGCGGCTCGACCGACGTGCGGGAGTACGCGCGGGAGCAGGGGTACCTGGACCTGTTCCGCGAGATCGGCGCCGAGTTCATCGAGCCGGGGTGCGGCGCGTGCATCGCCGCCGGGCCGGGGGTCACCCGCTCGCCCGACCAGGTGTCGGTGTCGTCCCAGAACCGCAACTTCCCGGGCCGCTCGGGGCCCGGCCAGCTGTACCTGGTGTCGCCCTACTCGGTGGCCGCGTCGGCGGTGGCGGGGAGGGTGGCGGCGTGGGAGCCGGGGGTGCGGATGGAGCGGGCGGGGGCAGGGGCGCCAAGGGTGCCGGTGCTGGCGTAGGGGCGGGGCGTCACGCCGGGCACGCGAGGCATGCCAGGCATGCGGTCTTCAACCACCTACGTGCGTTGGCACCTCGATACCCTTTGCGATTGCGGCCGCGGCCAATCTGCGGTCGAGCGTCGCGAGTGGCAGTTGCATGCGAAGGGCCAGCTCCAGGTACATCGCGTCGTAAACGGATAGCCCGTCCTCGTCAGCGAGCGTGAGCACCGCTTCCCAGACCCGGCCGGCCGAAACGGGTTCGATCTCCACCGGCAGACCCTTGAGGCTGTTGCGGACTCTCGTCCATTCGTCCCTGGTGATCCGGCCTCGGCTGGTGGCGACCCACAGGACGTTGCCCACTTCGATCGGCCAGAGAGCGGGAACGAATGCCCTGCCGTCGATCAGGGACTCACGCAGCCGATCGGTCTCCGGCGAGGCCTCGTCCGCGAACACCCACGCCATGGTCACCGAACAATCGAGCACGAACGTCAGCGTCTGCGGCCCTCTTCGATCATGTCGCGAATCGAGAGCCCGCCCAGGCTATGGGTCTTCTGGAAGGCCTTCAGATCCTCGATTGCGGCGCGGATCCTGGTCGTGTCGCGGGTCTTAAAGGGGATCAACTCCGCGACGGGGCGATTGTGTCTGGTGATGACAAACCGCTCCCCGGCCTGCACCCGCCGCAGGAGACGAGGGAGGTGGGTCTTGGCTTCGAAGGATCCGATACGGGACATGGAATGCGTTTCAGCCGAAACGTTTTGGCTCAACCAGAAATCAGACTAGACTGAGACCAGTCTAATTTGTTCACGGAATTGAGACAACCCGGACCGCTGACATGTTGGCCGCTAGGCGGTCGGCTTCGGCCGCACGGCAAACCGGTTGACCCACCGGACCAGATCGGGGCGCCTGATTCGGGCGGCATGGAGCGCGCGGGCGATCTCGTAGAGCGAGATGCCACCCCGGGTGCGAAGGTCCTTGAAGCGGGGGGCGGTGACCGCGCCGAATAGATGCGCCAGGATGGCACGATCGGCGGGTGTCAGGCGGGCAGAGCGGAACAGGCGCGAGAGGGCCGGGCCGCTGGGGCGGTTCGCAATGCCCGCGAGGTGCAGGCCGGAGAGGTCGGCAAGGAAGTCGTGGGCGGCTTGCTGCCCCCCCGGCGGGAGGATGCGCATCCGTGCGCGGGGGTAGTCCCACCAGGGGAGCGGAAGAGGGTCGAGGGGTGTGGTCCGTTCCGCTCGGCAGTAGTGGACGGTCGTGGGCTTGCCGGGCCCGCCGATCATGGAGCCATGCGGCCCAAGGCCTTCGGCCGCAGGGTCGCCGCCACGGCGGATGCAGTCGTCGAAGCGGCGGCGCTCGTAGCGGGCGATGAGCTCCTCGTCGCTGGGGACGCGCTCGGGATCCCGTGGAGGCGGGTCGAAGTAGTAGGCGCGGACGAGGTCGTAGTCGATCATCGCTGGCGGTCGTGAAGTTCGTCGCGGACGAGTTGTTCGACGATGGCAAGAGCCCGTTTCTCCAAAGCGGGGTCGGACGGACTCAGGAGGGGGGCCAGGTCTCGACCGCTGGCCGTGTGGTCGCTGAAGGCCTCGAGGATGTTGCCCAGCTCGCTCCGACGGACTGCTCGGAACGCTTTGGCGAGCTCGGCGGAGTCACGGCGGTTGGCCCAGGCGATGTCGTACACGTCCTGGGACAGGATGGTGCGGCGCTGGGCCATGCGAAAGACAAGCTTCTTGCCGAGGATTTCGTTGGTGGTCTCCAAGGGGAGTCTTGTACCGCGAACAGTGTCGGGCGAGCGGGGTTCGGAAGTTAGAGCTCCGGGGTTGACGGTGATGTGCCCATCGAGGCCGCGAAAGCGGATGTAGGTGTCGTCCCTGCCGATGGCCAGGCGGATAACGGGTGCGGCGGCGGTCAAGTCGAGGGTGAAGCGGCCGCCCGTGTTCCGTTGAAAGTGGAGATAGCGGTCGCTGTCGACGAAGAGGTCCACATCCGTGCTGTGCCTGTGCGCCCAGCGTGCCGCAAGGGCGGTGCCGCCGCCGAAACGAATGTTGTCCTCGCCGTCGAACGCGTGGGCGAGGGGACGTCGAACCGCCTCGAAGAGTTCGGCCGGACCGGTGGGCAGTTCGTATTCAGCCATGACGAATGACGCCGTTCGCCGACATTCGAGTATTGTCGTCGCTCACAGACATTGATGATTTGTCGTCGTTCGCCTACAATTGAGTGACTCAATCGAATCCCGGGTCCCCAACTTCCGAGGATCACCCATGAGAGTCAACACACCCGCCGATTTCGGCCATTTGATCCGGCGGGCGAGGAAAGCACGGGGCATGACCCAGCAGCAGCTGGCGCGCGCGGCCGCCGTGGGACGCCAGTGGATCGTGGGGATCGAGGCAGGAAAGCGGCGGGCCGAACTCGGGAAGGTAATGCAGACCCTGGCTGCGCTGGACCTGACGTTGTCAATGCACGGCGAAGGGATACCCGAGACCCGCAAATCCGAAGTTCCGATTGAAGCCATCGATCTCCAGGATGTTCTGGATGCGCACCGGCGCACATCGCGGTGAACGAGCGCCTGATCGCGTTGGCCGATGGCCGGAAGCTCGGAGAGATCGAGCGGGACGCCAGAGGTCGGCTCAGCTTCCAGTACGACGACTCATGGAGCCAGGAAGAAGCGGCGTTTCCGCTTTCCCTCTCGATGCCGATGACTGTCCGGAGCCACGGTCATGACAGTATCGAACCATGGCTATGGGGACTCCTGCCGGACAACGAGAATGTGCTGGCGCGGTGGGGCCGGAGGTTCCAGGTTTCGGCGCGCAGTGCCTTCTCCCTGCTCCGCGGAACGGGGGAAGATTGTGCGGGAGCGGTGCAGCTGGTGCGGCCGGAGCGGGTCGACCACCTGCGGGCTTCGGCAGATTGGGAAGTCGCCTGGTTGACGTCCACCGAGGTCGCGGCCCGCCTGCGGACGCTTTGGCGCGACGACAGCGCGTGGCGGCTCGACGGTGACGAGGGGCAGTTCAGTCTGGCCGGGGCGCAGGCCAAGACGGCGTTGCTCCTGGATGGCGACCGCTGGGGCATTCCGCAGGGTGCGACTCCCACCACCCACATCCTGAAACCACCGATTCGACGCTTTCCCGGACACTGCGAGAACGAGCACCTCTGCCTTCAACTGGCCCGCGCCCTGAGGATTCCCGCTGCCCGTTCCCAGGTGAGCCGCTTCGGGGGGGTGACGGCCATCGTCGTCGAGAGATACGACCGGATCGCCATTGGCGGACGGCTCGCACGGGTGCATCAGGAGGACCTGTGCCAGGTCCTGGGAGTGTTCCCGGCGCGCAAGTACGAAGGTGAAGGAGGGCCTGGGTGCCGAGACATCGCACAGGCGATCCGGACCCATAGTCGATGTCCGGGTGAGGATCTTCGCTCGTTCGCCAAGGCCATGGTCTTCAACTGGGTCATCGGCGGAACGGACGCGCACGCAAAGAACTTCTCGTTCCTGATCGCCGTTCGCGGGCGCGCGGCTCTGGCCCCGCTTTATGACGTCGCGAGCACGCTACCCTATCCCGGCCGCTACGCGCCAAGACGCAAACTCGCCATGAAAGTAGGCGGCGAATCACGGCTCGGGTACATCCAGGTGAGACACTGGGAGCGGTTCGCTGCCCATGTGGGGCTGCCGCCGGAAGAAGTCCTCGGGATCTGCGAATCCGTGGCCGCCGAGACGCCCGACCGCTTTGCCGATTTGGTTGCGGCCGCCCGGTCGGAAGAACTGGATCACCCGGTCATCGAGAGGCTCGAGGAGGGGATCACGAAGCACGCGAGCGCATGCCTGGACCGGTTGCGAAGATGAAGGGCGTGGACCGACCGGCCCGAATGGTCGCTGCTGGACTCGAACCAGCGACCCCTACGATGTGAGCGTAGTGCTCTACCGACTGAGCTAAGCGACCTTGAGTACCCCCACGGGGAATCGAACCCCGGTCTCCTGGCTGAGAACCAGGTATCCTAGTCCACTAGACGATGGGGGCGTCCATGCCCGCGTCCGGCGAGTCGTGAATGACGCCGGAGGCGAGGGGCAGATAAGCTAAAGCGAATCGGCGGGCGGCTCAAGTATGCATGAGGACCCGTCGCCGTCCCAGCTTACCCCAACCGAGGTCCACCGTGACCGAGAAACCCGACAACCCCTTCCAGAAACTTCGGACCCGAACGCTCATTCCGTTCACGATCTTCGGAATGATCGGTTTGGCCGTGGTTTACGGCATCGTCGCCAGCGTGACGCCGATTGATCCGCGGGACACCGCAGCGGACGAAACCGCTTTCGAAATCGCGTTTTATGGGGCCCTCGCACTGTGGACCCTGTGGGCGTGCCGCAGGTCGGGCACCTGTATCCGGCGGCTCGTCGGCCGTGTGCCCGCCGGCTCCAACTGGCTCCCCGTATTAGGCCTCCTCGTCGTCGCAGGCCTTTTTTCGGTCGGGTCGTGGAACGTCGCCGCATTCGGGCTGTCACGGATCGCGCCCGGGATGTTGGAGTGGCTGATGGAAGCCGGGTCGCTGATTCCCGTCGATTCATGGGTTGCCAGCATCATGTGGATGCTCACCGGGGTAGTGTTCGCCCCGGTCGTGGAAGAGGTGATCTTCCGGGGCATCCTGGTGAACCGGTGGGGGGTGAAGTGGGGAATCAGGACCGGGATCGTTGTTTCGTCGGTGGTCTTCGGGTTGCTCCATGTGGTAGACACGGCCGGGGCGACGATCTTCGGCCTCGTCGCGGCGGTGTTGTACCTCCAGACGCGGACGCTGATCGTCCCGATCGCATTCCACGCAGCGAACAACCTGGTGGCATTGCTGCTGGAGTTCGTGTACCCGACTGAGGGGCCATTGGATCTCGCGGCCGAGGTCCAAGGGATCGAGACCATGGCGCTCCCAGGCCTCGGCATCGCGGCGGTGACGCTACCCGTGCTGGTGTGGTACCTGAAGCGCAACTGGCCGGGGCGGGGGGCCGAGATTCCCTATGAGGCGCGGGGAGTCTCAGTGTAGGATCGGGCTGATGCCGACCCTACACCTCGAACGGATTCAGCAACGGCACGCCGAGCCTGCGGAAGTCGCGGACGTCGCGAGTCACCACCGTCAGCCGGTGGACTGTGGCCGTGGCCGCGATCATCGCGTCTTCCAGCAGGGTCCGCGAACGCTGCCGCTTCAACCGGGCCCACTCCCGAAACGCAGCCGCATCCATGGGCAACACGCCGTACGAATCGATCACCTGCTCCAGCCAGATCTCCAGTTCCTGAGCCTTGTGAGGGTCCCGTTCGCGGACGTTTTCGATGCCGGCCTGGATCTCGCCCACGGTGACGGCGGACAGAAAGAGCTGATCGGACGGCACGCCGGCAATCCATCGCAGCACGGACCGGTGAGGCTGCGGCCGGCGAAGCTCCGACACGACATTGGTGTCCAGCAGGTACACGGGCCTATTCGAGCGGAGGGGGTTCGCGGTGGCGGTGCGCCGCACGGGGTGGCGTCAACTCCTCCGTGCGGGCCTCGGGAGCCAGCAGGAGCTCCTTGAGGTCCCGCCGCGCCATGCGCTTCATCCGACGCCACTCGTCGATGGACACCAGCACCGCCGCTTCCACTCCGCGCTTTGTGACCAGCTGCGGGCCGTCGGACACGCTCGACGCGAGCATCTCGCTGAAGCGCGCCTTGGCCTCCTGCACCTGCCAGACTCTGGGCACACGATCCTCCTGATTCACAACTTAACTGACTAGTTATAGGACTAGTCCGATCATGACACGCGGTCAAGGCTCGCCACGCGCCCCTCGCGTTTCGTATTTCAGTCGACAGATTAGGAGCCACGCACAACCGCGGGGCGGCCGTTGTCCGGCTGCCGCCAAACACCAACACGAAACGCCCACCAGTGAACCCATCCCCCCAGGTCCTCATCCTCGGTGGCGGCCCGGCCGGAGCCGCCGCCGCGCGCCTCCTCGCGCAGTGGGGCGTGGAGGCCGTGGTCGTGGAGCGGTCGCCGGACCCTGACCCGACCGCGCCGTCCCTGGCCGAGTCGCTGCCGCCCAGCACGCGCAAGGTACTGGCCGCGACGGGGCTGCTGGGGGTCGTGGAGGCGGGCGGATTCCTCGCGAACAGCGGGAACACCGCGCTTTGGGGCGGCGAAGGCCGCCGTGACGACTTCGCGGGGGGTGCTGCCGGGTTCCACATCCTGCGGTCGCGGTTCGACAGCCTGCTGCGTGCGGCGGCGGCGGAGGCCGGGGCCGAGATCGTGAGGGGCGTGGCGAGGTTGCCGGAGCAGGGCAGCGACGGGGAGGGATGGCGGGTCGAGGTCGCGCTGGACGGCGGGAAGCGCGTCGAGATGCACCCGCGCTGGATACTCGACTGCACCGGCAGGGCCGGCTTGCTGGCGCGCCGCTACCGCGTCCTGGAGTCGAAAGCGCCGACTCTGGCGGTGGTTCGGCGGTACCGCAACGACCGCGGGTGGCAGAACGTCGAGGCCACCCACGCCCTCGTGGAGAGCTTCGAGCGAGGCTGGGCCTGGTCGGTACCCACCTCGGAGACCGAGCGTCACGTCGCGGTCATGCTCGACCCTCAACTCCACGCCGTGATGGAGGGGGCCGCCGATCTCTCGGCTGCCTTCGAGGCCGAGATCGCCAACACCGCCCTCATGCACTCCATCACAACCCCCGCAGTGTCCGTCGGCGACGCCTGGGCGGTGACCGCGTCGATGTACACGTCGTCCCGGTTTGCTCTGGACCGGGCGTTGCTCGTGGGAGACGCGGCCTCGTTCGCGGACCCGATGTCGTCGTACGGGGTGAAGAAGGCGCTGGCGTCGGCGTGGCTGGCCGCGGTCGCGGTCCACACGGCGATCCGCACGCCGGAGCTGGCGGAAACCGCGGCCGACTTCTACAGCCGCAGGGAGCAGGCGATGTACGAGGCGTTGCGGGAAGGGCTGGCGACGCAGGTGGCGGGGACGAGGTTGGGGGGCGAGGGCGCGGGGGACACCAGCGGGTCGGCAACCGCAGGGCCTGGTGCGGGCGCGCCCGAAGACGCCTTCTGGGACCGGCGCGCGCTGTGGCTTGCCGATCGATCCGAGGCCGCAATCGAAGCGAACTCGCCCGACGGTCCGTCCCCCGAGGCGCTCCGCGACGACCCTGAGGTGCGCGCGGCCTTCCACGCGCTGCGTCTGGGTTCGGGACGCCTCCGCGTGGGGCGCCGCGACACCGTTGACCGGCCCCTGGTCATCGGGAACCGGATCCGTCTTGCTCCCGCGCTGGTGACCCCGCGCTTCCCCGCCGGCGTCCGCTACTTTCGCGACGTCGACCTGCTCCGCGTGGTCCACCTGGCGACGGGGTCGGCCAACCCCGGTGCCCTCTACGAGTCCTACTGCGAGTGGGCGGCGCGCGAGGATCTGCCGCCGGTCGACCTGGCCAACTTCATCGGCGTGGTCGCGCTGCTGGTCGCCGACGGGGTGCTGGTGCCGGGGCGGGGAGCCTAGAAGCTACTTTGCGCCGTGTCCGCCTGTTTCCTATCGTTGAGGTCGCCCACGGGCATGCGGGTCCGTGCATCACCTTGAAGCGGGAGGGACAGGGAAGCGATGAGCCCCGGGAGAGGGAGCACAGGGAGCGGCAATAACCCGGCCTGGCGACGCATGAGACACCTCTCGCTGCCCGCGGCACTGACGCCGTTGGCGTTGTTCCTTTCCCCGGCTTTTGCTCCAGCGGCCTCCGCCCAGGAGTCAGTCTCCGACACCGCCAACACCGGCATCCCCGTCACCGACCAGCTCGTCATCGAGAGCTGCGACCGCTGCCACGCCGTCGACGACGACGGCATGATGACGCGCGTCTCGTACATGCGGAAGACGCCCGAGGGCTGGCAGCAGTCGATCCGCCGCATGGTGACCCTGAACGACGCGGAGCTGGACGCCGAGACCGCGCGCGACATCGTCCGCTACCTCTCCGACAGCCACGGACTGGCGCCCGAGGAACTCCGGCCGGGCCGGTTCGAAGTGGAGCGCCGACTGATCGATTGGTCGTACGAGGAGTCGCATGAGGGGGATGAGGACGTCGATCGGGTGTGCAGCAGCTGTCACTCGATGGGACGGGTCGTCATCCAGCGCAGGACGAAGGAGGAGTGGGATCTCCTCATGGCCATGCACCGGGGCTATTATCCGCTTTCCGACACGCAGGGGTTCCGCCGCTTCGGCCCGCCCGCGCCGGGCGCGTCCGATACCAGCCATCCGATGGACAAGGCGGTGGCCGAGCTGTCCGGGAAGTTCCCGCTGACGACCGCGCAGTGGACTTCGTGGGCGGCGACGATGCGGCCGCCGCGAATCGCTGGCACGTGGGCGCTGAAGGGGCACGATCCCGGACGCGGCCCGATCTACGGCACGGTCGAGATCTCGGAAGCGGCCGACGGGGCCGACTTCACGACCCGGGTTCGATACGCGTACGCGCGTTCGGGCGAGCAGGTGGAGCGCGAGGGCCGCGCGATCGTCTACACGGGCTACCAGTGGCGCGGCCGTTCGTTCGAGGACGGCGACGAGGCGACGTCGCTGCGCGAAGTCATGATGGTCGAGCGCGGCTGGGGCGAGATCAACGGCCGCTGGTTCGCCGGCGACTACGACGAGTTCGGCCCCGACGTGACGCTGTTGCGCGCCGACGGCCCGGTCGTGCTGGGTCTGCACCCCGTCGCCCTGCGTTCGGGCAGCAGCGCGACGGTGACGGTGCATGGCGTGAACCTGCCCACCGGCCTGGGCGCCGCGGACCTGGACCTGGGGCCCGGCGTCGAGGTCGTGAGCGTCACCCGCAGCGACTCCGAGGTGCTGGCCGCCGAGGTCACCGCGGGCGACGATGCCGCGGTCGGCGCCCGCGACGTGTTCCTCGCGGGCCGTCCGGTGCCCGGCCACCTGACCGTGTACGAGACCGTCGACCGGATCCTGGTCACGCCCGAGGCGGGCATGGCGCGGCTCGGCGGCGGCGCATTCCCGAAGGGCTTCGCGCAGTTCGAGGCCACCGCCTTCAGCGACGGCCCCGACGGCAAGCCCGAGACGGACGACGACCTGAATCTCGGCTTCGTCGACGTCGAATGGTCGATGGAAGAGTACTCCGCGATCTTCGACGACGACGACATCGAATACGTGGGCACGCTGGGCGCTGACGGCCTCTTCCAGCCGGCGCTGGACGGCCCCAATCCGGACCGCGACGGCCTGCGCAACAACGTCGGCGACGTCTGGACGGTGGCGACCTACCGCGGCCCCGACGGCAAGGAGGTGCGCGGACGCGCCCACCTGATCGTCACGGTGCCCCTCTACATGCGCTGGGAGCCGTGGCGGGTGCAGGAGATGCCGCTCCCGCGGCGGCGGACCTCGGACATGGGGAACGAGCGATGAGCGCCGGGGCCCCGACCGCCACGCCGGACACCGCCGGCAACGGCGCGACCGCCGCCGACCCCGTCTTCCTCGCCCAGCGCGAGTTCCACCCCTTCGAGGCGGCGGGCGAGACGTTCCTCTACCTGGTGCCGTCGGCCGCCGTCTTCTACCTCGACGAGCCGTCCGTCGCGGTCCTCCAGGCCCTCGACACGGGCGCCGCGAGCGAAGACGACCTGGTCACGGCGCTCGCCCCACGCTTCGGCGAACCCGCCGTGCGGCGCAGCCTGGCCGAGCTGGTGCGGGTGCAGGCGATCGGCCTCACCACAACCCCGAAACAGACCTTCCCGCGGGTGCTGCCGCAGGCGGATTTCCCGCTCACCACGATGGTCCTCAACGTCACCAACAAGTGCAACCTGGCGTGCACGTACTGCTACGAGTACGGCGAGGACAAGATCGTCGACACCACGTGCGACCCCGCGCCCAACTACATGAGCGAGGAGACCGCGCGGAAGAGCGTCGACTTCATGTTCGAGCAGTCGGGCGATCTGCCGGTCGCGCACCTCACCTTCTTCGGCGGCGAGACGCTGCTCAACTTCAAGGTGCTGCGGAACACGGTGGCGTATGCGCGCGAGCGCGCCGTGGAGTTGGGGAAGGACGTCGATTTCTCGCTGACCACCAACGGCACGCTGCTGCGCGACAAGGTCATCGACTGGCTGGCCGAGAATCGGATCGGCGTCACGGTCAGCATCGACGGGCCGAAGGAGATGCAGGACAAGTTCCGCGTCTTCAAGAACGGCATGGGCAGCTACGACTACGCCCTGCCGAAGATCAAGCGCCTGCTGGAGCGCCACCGTACGCGTCCGATCGGCGCCCGGGTGACGCTCACCCGCCAGACGCTCGACGTGCCGCGCATCTTCCACCATCTGCGCGACGAGGTGGGGTTCTGGGAGGTGGGGTTCGCTCCCGTGACGACCGCCGACGGGCGGGGTTACGCGATTCAGGACGCCGGCTTCGACCGCATGCTGGGCCAGTTCGAGGAGCTGGCGCAGGAGTTCCTCGAGTTCGCGGTCGACGACCGGCACCACGGGTTCTCGAACGTCAAGGACACGATCGAGGAGATCCACAAGGGCGTCAGCAAGGCCTTCCCCTGCGGCGCCGGGCTGGGGCTGATGGGCGTGGCCACCGACGGCGACGTCGCGCTCTGCCACCGGTTCGCGGGATCGGACGACCACAGCATCGGGTCGGTGCACACCGGACTCGACCGCAAGCGCCAGTTCGAGTTCCTCGGACACCATCACGTGGCCAACAAGACGGACTGCAACACCTGCTGGGCGCGGCCGCTGTGCGCCGGCGGCTGCTATCACGAGGCGCACGTGCGCTACGGCGACACGGGCGTGGCGAACCTGCACTACTGCGACTGGATCCGGAGCTGGACCAACACCTGCCTGGAGGTCTACGGCGAGATCGCGGTCAAGAACCCGGGGTACCTGGAGCAGTTCGAATCATGAGGAAGGAGGCGGACAAGTGGACCACCTGAAAGCCATCAACCAGAAGGCGCGGCGGATCCAGGAGCATGTGGCGGCGCCGAACGGCGGGTCGGCCCCGGGGAGCGCTCCAGTGGCCGCGAACGGCGGCCCCGCCGACGCGCCGGCCAGCCCCGCCACCAGCGGCGACGGCGACCTCGACGTCGTCGGCCTGGAAAGCCGCGAGGGGCCGAACATCCCGCTGGGGTGCTCGCTCGTGTTCGCTCCCGGGTGGGAGGTGGACTCCACCGGGGGGACCGCCGGACTCTGTCAGCCCGTCGAACGCGACCTCTTCGATTGCCACCTGGCCTGCTTCTGGCCCGCCCACGTCCCGGACCAGCTCAACCACGCGCCGGACTGGACCGGCAAGTGTGCCGCTGCGCAGAAGGACTGGCGCAAGATCGACCTGATCTTCCCGTGATGCGCCCGGGTCTGCTGCTTCTGACCGCCGGGCTTGTCGCCCTCTCGGGTGGCCTCGGCTCCAGCCCCGCCCACGCCCAGGGCGGCGGCAACGGCGTCATCTACATGGCGGCGTACGACCATTCGATCAAGGTCATCGACGAGAATTCGCTCGAGATCGTGGACGAGTTCGAGACTTCGATCGGGATCCCGATCGGGCTGACGCTGTCCGCCAACCACGAGCGCATCTACGTGCGCGACGCCGAGTTCGAGGAGATCGAGATCTTCGACGTGGCCACCCGCCAGTCGCTCGACAGCTTTACCCTGAGCCGCGGGGACCGGAAGGTGCGGATCTGGGGGATGGAGGTCGATCCGGCCGAGGAGTTCGTCGTCCTCAACACCATGCGGTACACGAAGCGCATCGACCGGTGGGAGATCGACGAGGCGGTGCTGCTCAAGTACGACCTGGAGGAGAAGCAGGTCACCGACACGATTCCCTGGCCGGAGGGTGAAGGCGGTCGCAGAGCGCGCCTCATGTTCTCGCCGGAGGGGGAATACCTGTACTTCTTCAGCCGGGGCAGCATCATCGTCCTCGAGACCGAGGGATTCACGGAAGTGGACCGCTGGGACCTCTCGCGTCCGCTCGAAGAGGGACTGGGCCGCTTCAGCTTCGGGTTCCCCACGAGCCTCCACGATGAACGGGGATTCCACACCGGCCTCTTCAACTTCACCGACCCCGTGCAGAACCGCCGCATGATGGGGATCGCGCGCGTCAACCTGGCGGAGCGTGACGTCGACTTCTTCACCCTGGGGCCGAGCTCTCCGGTCAGCTTCCGCCTCGCGCCCGGCGGCAACAAGGGCTACGGCCTGGTGCAGCAGATCGGGAACTACGAGTTCTGGACCTTCGACCTGGAAGGGCGGCGCGTCGAGAACCGCCAGCGCTTCGCGGGACGACCGCGCATGGGCCTGGAGGTCAGTTCCAACGGCGAGTTGCTGTACATCTACAACGCCGGCGCGACGATCGACGTCTACGACGCCGACACCTACGAGTTCATCCGGACCGTGACCTTCGACGCGGATATGACAAGCTTTGTCATGATTCCGGAGGGGACGGGGCGGGCGGGGTAGGGGGCCGGGCGTCGGCCGGAGGCGCGCTAGAATGGCCATCCTGGACCCCGAACTCCGCCGCGGCCTCGCCTACGTCCTCCCCTACCGAGGCCGGCTTGCCGTCATCCTTGGTCTCAACCTCGCCGGGACCGCGCTCGCCCTCTATGTACCGTACCTGACCCGCACCCTGGTCGACGATGCGCTCCTGGGCGGCGATCTCGACGCTCTCATCCGTGTGGTCGGGCTCTTCCTCGCCGTCACCGCCGCCAGCTTCGGCCTGAACGTGGCCAGCGGGCTTCGGTACACGAAGGTTTCAGCTGAAATCCTCTTCGACATGCGGCTCGCGGTCTACCGGCACCTGCAGCGACTGTCGCCGCGCTTCTTCGCGCGCACTCCGCTCGGCGAGATCATGTCGCGGATCAACAACGACGTGGGCGAGATCCAGCGCGTGCTCGCGGACACGGCGCTGGCGTGGGTGGGGAACGTGGCGTTTCTGGTGGGGACGGTCGGCATGCTCCTGTGGCTGGACTGGCGGCTGTTCCTGGCGGCCGCGGTGCTGCTGCCCCCCGCGATCTGGGCGCTGGTGCGGTACCGGCGGCGGCTCGAGGTGCGCGTCCGCGTCATGCGAGAGCGTAGCGCCGACATCGGCACCTTCCTGATCGAGACCCTGCGCGGCGTACGCCTGGTCGCGGCTTCGAACGCGGCCGAACGCGAGGCGGTCCGATTCCGCGAGCGCAACGACTCGTTCGTGGACTCGCTGATGAAGATGCAGCGCCTGCGCTACCTGGCGGGTGGACTGCCGGGACTGCTGCTGTCGGCGAGCACGGCGGTAGTGTTCCTCTACGGCGGGTCGCGCGTGATCGGCGGCGTGATCACGCTGGGCACGTTCACAGCGTTCATGGCGTACCAGATGCGCCTGATCGGGCCGGTGCAGGGCCTCATGGGGCTGTACACGGGGATCGCGACCGCGCGGGTCTCGCTGCGCCGCGTGCACGAGCTGCTCGACGAGCCGATCGAGGTGGCCGACGCCGAATCGCCGGCCGCGCTGGGTCCCGTGCGCGGGGAGCTGGTCTTCGAGGACGTGTCGTGCGGGCACGGCCGTGGCGGGGCGGTGCTGGAGGGGTTCGGGATGACCGTCGCGCCGGGCGAGGTGGTGGCTCTGGTGGGTCCTTCAGGGGGAGGCAAGTCGACGGTGGCCGACCTTATTGTCCGCCATCTCGACCCCGATTCCGGGCGTGTCCTGCTGGACGGGCGAGATGTTCGGGACATCGGCCTGGCGGAGTTGCGTGCAAATGTCGCGCTGGTCGACCAGACCGCGTTCGTCTTCAACACCTCGATCCTGGAAAACGTGCGGTACGCGCGGCCGGACGCCGACGAGGCCGCGGTGATGCAGGCCGTCGAGCGCGCGGGGCTGGGCGACTTCGTGGCGGGCCTCCCCGACGGCCTCGGCACGGTGGTGGGCGAGGAAGGCCGGCAGCTTTCCGCGGGGGAACGGCAGCGCGTGGCGATCGCGCGGGCCCTGCTGGCCGATCCGGCCGTGCTGGTGCTGGACGAGGCGACGAGCGCGCTGGACATGGAAGCCCAGGCGCACGTGGTGGGCGCGTATCGCGAAGTCATGAGGGGGCGGACGACCGTGTTGATCACGCACCGGGAAGAGATGCTGCGGGGGGTGGATCGGGTGGTGGAGGTGGGGCGTGGGTAGGATGCCCTTGATTGCACTGCAATCATGCGGTAGCTTCTCCGCACGTTCCGCACCACGAGGAGGCACGGTCAATGGCGAGTATCACGATCCGCAACCTGGACGACGACGTAAAGACGCGCCTTCGCGTACGCGCCGCCGAGCATCACCGTTCGATGGAGGAGGAAGCGCGTATCATCCTGCGCGACGCCGTAACTGACCGGCACGCTGATCCACACAATCTCGCGACGTTCACGCGGCAGTGCTTCGCGTCTCTTGGCGGCATCCAACTCGAACTTCCGCCGCGCGGCCCCATGCGCGAGCCTCCAGATTTCTCCTGAGCGGCTTCATGTTCATCATCGATACGAATGTCGCGTCCGAACTCATGCGTCCCGAACCGACGGCCGCGGTAGCGGCATGGATCGGTGAGCGCGATGCGCGGGACATGTACCTGACGGCCGTGAGCGAAGCGGAACTCCTTTACGGCGTCGCGATCATGCCGACCGGCAAGCGGCGGAGCGCGCTGGAGGCTGCCATGACACGGTGGCTGAGTCTCGGCTTCAGAGAACGGATTCTTCCGTTCGACAGCGCGGCGGCCCGAGCGTACGCGGAGATCGCTGCCGAGCGGCGTCACGCTGGCCGGCCAATCGGCGAGGCCGACTGCCAGATCGCCGCGATATCCCGCGCACGTGGAGCCACTCTGGTCACGCGTAATGTACGAGACTTCGAGCGTACGGGACTGAATGTGATCGATCCTTGGGCGGGGGTCGGTCCATCCTGACGACCGCGGCCGCCGACCGTGAACGCGTGAGCCCGTGGCGCAACAACGTGCCCGACCCGTGGGACCGCAGCATGCGGGCCGACGCGCTTGGTACGCGCGCCCGGAGTCTGCGCAATGTGCTGGCGGTCCCGTTCCTGGTCGCGGCCTTCGGAATCTGGGCGGGTTGCGACGGCGGCACCGACACCGACTCCACCATCACACCTGTCGCGATGCCCTTTGCTGACAAGTTCCGGCTTGAGCAGGTGATCACGCCGGAGCAAAGCATGGAGTCGCCCATCGTCAGGATTTCGGGGGCTTCCTGGAACGGTGATCGCTTCGCCATCGCCGACGTTTCGGAGGCGAATGCCAAGCTGTTCAGCATTGATGGGTCGTTGCTTGCCACGGTGGGACGAAGCGGCGAGGGCCCGGGCGAGTTCATGGCCGCTCGCTATCCGGTCCTCGCGGACGGGCGTCTGTTCGTGGCCGATGGGGCACTGGGCCGGGTGTCAGTCTGGACGGAGAGCGGAGAACTGGAGCGGGAGATCCAGGTTGGAGCGGGGTTCATCTCGGATTTCGCCTTGCTGCCGGATGGCCGGCTCGTGTTCACCGGCAGCGGCTTCGGCACGCCGGGCGCGGCGATGGGCGTGTTCGCGGACGACGGCACCGCGGTGGCTCAGGGGCTTTTCACCACGACGGTTCTCCCTGCGGATGCCGATCCCGAGGCCCCGTGGGCCAACGTGCGGCAGACGTCTTTCGCCGTTGCCAACGACACCGCCTGGGCCGTGTCGACGATTTCGGACAGTCTCTGGGCCGTCCCTCTGACCGCCGACACGCTGTGGGCCGAGGCCTACCGACTTGCCATCCCCGGTTACGTGGCACCGGCCGCGCCCGAAGAACCCCTGCGCTCGCTGCAGGACCTGAGCGCCTGGGGCAGGAGTTTCCACGGTGCGGCCCCGCCGGCCGCAAGCTCCGAACTACTGGTCTTTCCGTTTGTTCAGGGCGTGCTGAACAACGGCGACCCCACGATCCTGCTCATGAGAGATGGGGAAGGAGACTGGTACGCGCTCAGTGATCCTCCCCCGGTCATCGCGGCGTTCGCCGATCGGCTCCTGGCAATCCACAATCCCCTGGAAGACCCCGTGGAGCTGGCTGTGTACGAGGTGCGGAGCGCGGGTGGAACAGGACGATGAGATCCCCCAAGGCGCCCCTTGCTGCGTTTGCCGCGTTCGCGGCCGCCCTCGTGAGTTGCCAGGAAACGCCCTCAGGCCCGGGAATCCAGGTGGACACCCTGCCGGGCGGACGGGTCGTCGTCTCCAACCCGGACGCACATTTGGTGGCCGGTGGCCCGCCGCTGCGGCTTGTCGAAGAGCTTCGCATAGGCTCGGTCGACGGGAGTTGCGATGCCTTTGGCTCGGTGGTTTCGATGACCGAAGACGAAAGCGGCAGGATCTACGTCGCCGACTTCCGCAATGCCGAGATCACGATCTTCACGCCGACCGGCGAATGCCTGCGGAGCTTCGGTGGCAAGGGCGAGGGGCCCGGAGAGTTCGCCATGCTCTCGGGGATCGCGTGGCAGCCTCCCGGATTCCTCTGGGCCAAGGACCCGCTCAACGATCGGTTGACCGTTTTCGATTCGGCAGGGGCAGTGCTGGCAACCCACACGCTTGAACCGTCGTTGAGCGCCTCGATCCCATGGCGAGGATGGGTGGACCGGCAGGGACGCCTGCACGATTTCGTGTTGAGCCGCGACGTCCACGTCAGGTACGGTACCGGCCCTGATCTAGTGGTGTTGGATACGTTCCCGGTTCCCGAGACGCCAATGCCGGAACCCCCAACGTACACGCAAACATCGGGCAGCATCGCAATGATGTCCCGTCTGCCCCACTCACCGGACAGTCGATGGGCTGCGAATCATGATGGGAACATCTGGAGGGCACGCACCGACGTATTCGAGTTGCACGAAACGACGTACGACGGCGACACCCTGCGCACCGTGCGCCTTGGCCGTCGCCCGGAAAGGCTGGAAGGGAGGGAGAGGGACAGTATTGCCGACGTGACAGGAGTGCGCGCCAGCAGGCTTCCCGAAACGAAAGAGGTCCTCGGGGGAATCTACGCTGGTGCCGACGGGTGGACGTGGGTCAGCCGGGTCAGCGTTGACAGGGGACCGGTCGAGGTGTTCGATGTGTTTGATGACGGAGGGCGATACCTCGGTCCCGTGTCCTCAGCGGTCGCGATCGACCTCGGAACCAAGCCGGTGTTCGGCCGGGGTACCGTGCTTGCCGTAACCGAGGATGAACTTGGCGTGCAATACATCGTTCGATTGCGGATCGAGCAGGGGTGAAACCGTCACCCCTTTGGCAGCGAGCCCGACTCCTCGCCGGAGCCCAACGCGCGCCCGGCCTTGCGGGCGACCAGCAGGCTGGCCACGCCGCCTCCGGCGCCGAGGAGTGGCAGAATGCTGAACGGGACGATGGCGCCCCCGTTGGGCCAGTCCCCCCAACTGCCGCCCACAACGAGTCCTGCCAGCAGGAGGCCGCCCAGCACGCCCACCGATGCGACTCGTGAGTAGGAAAGCTCGTCCAACGAGCGGCCGCGCGCCTCGATCGCCAACATGGCCGAGAAGCTCGTACCGATCCCGACGCCCCACACGGTCCCCGCAATGATCATGAACCCCAGCTCATCCTCGGCACCGGGAAAGAACACCTTGCTGGCCAAAGCGACCAGTGAGAAGAACCCCGCGCCGACAGCGCCGAAGGTCAGCCCCATGCCGAGGACACCACGAACGACTTTCTTCCAACGCGACACGGCGGCCTCCTGCTTGCAGTGATCTGGTGCCATGGAGGATACCTGAGATAGGGTCGGGCGTCCAAGC
This sequence comes from Longimicrobiales bacterium, assembly GCA_965116905.1. Lineage (GTDB taxonomy): Bacteria > Gemmatimonadota > Gemmatimonadetes > Longimicrobiales > Gaopeijiaceae > Bin94. The sequence continues at coordinate 945,027 of OZ220732.1, forward strand.
GGTTGCCAGCGCGGTAAGGCCCAGGGCAGCGGCAGATTCAGGCAGCACCTAAGGCGGTGACACTCGCCGAATTGACGCCACCCGTGCGGGACGGCTGCGAGGCGAGAAAGCGCAGCAGTTTCCCGCAGGTCCGCTTCTTCAGTGGCCGCCGACCGGACCCCGCAGCCCGGTGCACCTGAGAGCTGCGTTGCACGTTTTCCCGACTGGGACTGTTAACTCTATCGCACAGGGGAGGTGCGGACGCTGGAAGCTCTCTTCCGAGCCTCAGTTTCCCGTAGATCCCTGACTCGGGGGAAACGCCCTCGTAGACACTCACAAGAGGAGGAAGCATCATGACGTACCGCCAGTTGTTCTCGCTTTTGCCGGACTTTCCGAAGCCGCTGAGGGTCGGAGTGTCACTCCTTGCCGTCCTTGCGACGGCGGCGGGAGCTGGTACCCTCGCGACATCCCCGGCTGCGGCTGCAGTCGGTTCACCCTTCTTGGATTGCACGTCAGAACAGGTGGACATAGGGTTTGAGGTCATCGGTCGAGAGTGCGGTGGTCCGGGTGTGGGCATCATCCATTGTCACTCGAGCGGTAGCGTGATCGTCGAGGATGTCCATTGCCTTGCATGAGGCCTGTTCGGCCTGTCTTGCGTGAGAGCGACCGTTAGCCGCGGTCGCAGCTGCGTGGGACAACCTGTGCCCGCTCCCGCTTCCGCAGCCTGTGTCCAAGCGGAAACCGCGCTGCGTGAAGTGGGAGCGGGAGCTTCATGCTCAGTAACGTGACTCCTGTCGCATCGGTCTGCCGGAGCAGCCCATTGCCATTGTATGGAAGGATGAGCGAAACACAGTGAATAGAGAAAAGACCTCTTCTGTCATCGCGAACCTCATGGTCATTGTGAGTGTTTGTTGCGCGGTTGTTATGACGACCGCCGTCTTACGGCGCGCGCCTGGCACTACGGAATCGATCCAACCGCGCGAGCCTGCGACCACCGGTACTCAAGAGATCCAGGATTGGGCTGCACTCGCGTCAGGTGGTCACGATCTTGGACCAGAAGACGCGCCTGTGTGGATTGTCGTATTCTCGGACTTCCAATGTCCAGCATGTCGCGCTCTAGCTACACGGCTCCGCGCGCTCAATTCAACGCAGCCTGCTCTTGCTAGGGTCTTCTATCGACACTTCCCCCTGCCGTCGCACGTACATGCTGAGGAGGCAGCTTTGGCAAGCGAGTGCGCCGCAGCGCTAGGGCGCTTCCTGGCCTTTCACGATGTCCTGTTCTACGAGCAAGAGGTAATCGGCCACATGCCTTGGCAGTACTTTGGCGATCTCGCCAACCTAAACGACATTCCCGCATTCACGGAGTGTATCCGAGTGGGCGAGCCGATGACCCGTATCGTAGACGATCGGCGAACAGGCGAACTCATGGGGATTGATCGTACGCCCACTTGGCTCATCAATGGTACCGTGGTTGTTGGAGTCCCATCGCTATCGCGCATTAAGGACTTGATCGCCCAGCATCGCACGGCGGATCCGCAATGAGGTGATATCGCGATGTCCGTCTGCAGTAACCCACAAGGAAGAAAGGCAAAACAAAATGACTGATCGAAGAATCGTCGCGGTGCGGCGCCCCATGTTGTCGTGGGCTTACCTCGCTGTAACGCTGCTCTTAGTCGGCGCTGAGAACGCTTCTGCCCAACAGCAGATCAGCATTCCACGAAACCCAGCCAATGGGTACGTCGGCCTGAGCTACCGGCCAACGGACTTCACGGAAGCTGACGTACAGAAGCGTGCCCTTCCATTCGTAATCGCCGTGGTTCCTTGCTCGCCGGCCCATTTTGCTGGAGTAGAGCCTGGCGATGTCCTTCTTCGGGTAAACGACCAGGACTCGAGAGGCCGGGGGCTGTTTCGCGGGACCATTGGAACAGAGTATCAAGTGACCCTAAGACGTGCAGACGAACTGTACGACCTACGGTTTGTCCGCGTTGAGCTTCCGACACAAATGCCTGCGCCCGTGCGAACCTCTCCCATGGGATCGACGGAAGAATGGAATTGCAGTAGTTCTCAGTGGTTCGGGGCTGTGGAACAATGAGAGGTTGGCTGGTACTAGCGGTGGTTGGTATGGCCGTTGGGACGTGCGAGAGTAACAGCAGCGAAAGCCACGAGAATCCGGTTGAGGTCTTCGAGATGAGGGAAGAACTCAGGATCGGGCGTGCAACTGGCGCTGGCCCGGAGGTCTTTGGGCGGATCGTGTCCCTGGCTGTCGATGACCGCGGCGCGATATACGTGGCTGACTCGCATGGGCCGGCGATAATCGCGTTTTCCTCCGAAGGGAAGTTTGTCCGGCGCATCGGGCAGCAAGGACAGGGGCCTGGAGAGTTTGGGAGCCTTGAGGGTATCGCCTGGCAGCCAACCACTGCGACTATATGGAGCATGGACTTCACGAGGCGCACCTTAATGGGCTTCGATACACTCGGCGTGCATCGGTCTACACACCGGTACGCGACAGAGACGATGCACTTTAGCCTACCATGGGTGGGGCGGATAGACGCATCGGGGCATCTTTATGACTTGGACCCGATGACCCATACGCAGGTGGTTAGATACCAACTATCTGTGGACACCGTAGGGCCGGTTGACAGTCTAGCTATACCGGCGGTCCGACCAGAACCGCCAACCTACACGATCCGCCGCGGGGCTCTGACGGAGCTAGCCACTGTGCCCTTCAGCCCGTGGATTGCCTGGGATGTATCGCCGCAGGGCAATGTGCTGTTGGCCAACACCTCCGTGCTTGAGATCCACGAGGTGACATTCGACGGTGACACGATCTATTCAATAGCGCTTGACCGTAGCCCGCCTCCGCTGGAGCGTCGAGTGCGTGACAGTATCGCAAGCGACATCGGAGTGCCGTCGAGATTGTTGCCGAAGCATAGGACCGCCATGGAAGACGTGGTCGTTGGATTGGACAATAGCATCTGGATTGACTTGACCGATGACACGCAAAGCTCATGGGAAGTGTTTGACGAGAAAGGCCACCATATCGGACAGGCAACATCGCCTTTGGTCATCAACAAGAAACCCCGCCCGGTCGTCACTATGAGGACCCTAACAGGAATCACAGAGGACGACTTAGGCGTTCAATATATTGTGCGACTAGGGATTGAATTCCCCACCTGACCTGGGAAAGGAGGTGTATAGCAAACACAGGGAGAAACGGGGAGTCGCAGTCCCTGGCTCGCGAAGGGAAGCATAGCTATCGTTGTAGTCACCCCAAAGCAGTTTGATCAAACCAATCGTTGAAAGGGAGTACATTATCATGCGGAAGCTTTTTCTTGTTGACATGGCAGGCATCAAGCGCGGCGCAGCTGCAAGGTACGCTGCACTTCTAACCAGTCTGTTTACGATCGTAGGGGGTGCACAGGCTGCTGCGCCTCTTTCGGTCGCGGCGATGCCTCATTCGGAGACAGGCGCGGCCCCCAATTGCTCTGCGGCAGCCGTAGCGGCCGCTATGGGTCTCTTGTGGAAGAGGTGCGAGGGGCCGGGATCGGCGACTCTCCACTGCAGCGAAGGTGGGTCGGTTCTCTTGGAGAACGTCGAGTGTGAGGAGTAGGGCGTGAAAGGAGAGGGATCGAGCCTGGTCGTACCATGGGTGTCCCGTATCCGCCAACCAGACGGGAGGCGAAGCTCGGGACTCCGGTGGGTCTAGACCAGGAGGTGCATTGCCCCGTCCCCGCGAGCGCGGGGACGGGGCAATGCTCGGATGCACGACTGCTCGCTTGGTCAGGGACGCAGGGGGCCGCTCTTCCAACCTCGCGAGAGATCTTCAGCAAGGAGAGGCGGTGGCCCGAAAGACGCTGCTCGGCGCGGCAAGAGTCGAGAGTGTTCGCCGGCTGAAGTACGGACTCGGCCGGAGCCAGGGGAGATCGCGGTCATTCTCGCGATCTCCCGCACCACGGTCGGCAGCTAGGTCCGGCGCGGGAGCGACCGGGGGCTGGCGCGGCACAGGGGCGTGACGTTTCAGCTCCTGATGGTACGAGTGCCGCGCGCCCCCGGACGGATATCAGTACAGCCGCTTCTGCGACCACTACCGCGTGGGGCTCGGTCGCCTTGAACCCGATGTCAACCGAACATACCATGACCTGGCGGTGCACGACCGGATGGCGGTGCTGCCCGCCCGGCCGCGCTCGCCCCAGGACAAGGCGAAAGTGGAGGCGACCGTCCAGAACGTGGGACCATGGCTTCTTGGCATCCACTCGGGGTGCTACCGGGCCTGCTGGGTGCCGGCCCGGAACCCGCTCGAAGTGTTGGCGGTCGAGAAAGGCGAGAGGATTGATCGGGACATGCTCGAGGAGGCGCCTAGGTCTGGTCGACCTCTCCCTCGACCGGCAGGTCATCATGATTGGCCTGTGCGTCGACAGGCTTTTTCCGGAGATCGGCCGCGCGCAGCTCGATCTGTCGTACCTGATACATCGGGGGCTCCATGTACGAGGGACTCCGCCTCACGGGCGTTCCCGGAAGGTATCACGCTGACCGGACTCCCTGTTTCCGTAGCTCGTCAGTCTTTGATTCGGGTCTCAACTCGAACTGTTCGAGCTTCTCGAATATGGCCCTCTCCCCCCTGATCGTGGTGGGCGGAGTGCCGGTGAAGGTCAGGGCCCAACTAACCTCTTAGCGGTTCGTCGCCAAGCCGGGATCGTCGGGTGTCCGAGGGGCACACCAACGTTCTCACTTGAGCGCCACCCGACCTCACGCTGCACAGGCGTTAGCGGGATAGGTCCCCAAGGCATCACGATGGATGGCGCTGGGAAGTCCACAAGCGCGAGGAGTCAGAGGGGGTCGAGGACCTTCTCCAACGAGCGGCCGCGCGCCGCGACCGCTAGCATGGCCGAGAAGCTCGTACCGATCCCGACGCCCCAAACGATCCCCGCGATGATCATGAACCCCGACTCATCCTCGGTGGGGAGCCCGCCGTGATTGAGAAGCTGGCCCGGCGTTGAGGGCGAATGCGGTTATCCGTCTCCTGCCGACAGCATGTTTTGGGCCACCACGCCGAGCTGCCGTCCGTGACCGTCGGCCACGACGCGACCTCGCCCGTCGACCGCGAAGACCCACGGCGTCCGTTTCGTAATGGCATGACCGAGGGGCTCGGCCGATGTGACGATGACGGGCCATTGTCGGTCACGGAGGTAGTCCGTCGCCCCTGGACCGGCAGCAACGGCAATGATCCGATAGCCCTTGTGTACGCTCCCTTCCAGCCAGTCAGACCAAAGGGGTGCAACACGGCGGCTATGGGCGCAGTCGGGGTCAAAGACGAGGAGGAGCGCAGGCTGCCCCGTGCCGAGCTCCTGCAACACTCCGTGGGAATCTCTCAACGACAGATCCGAAAGGTCATCTCCCCTCGTCACAAAAGGGGACGGGCCATCGGTGTGGGCCTTGACGTAAGCGAAAGCGAGGGCTTGAAGGACGGCCACGACAGCCAGGCCGGCGACGGCAACGTGCCATGGCCCGCGCCAAGAACCTCTCCTCTCGCTCTCGGGAAGAATCTCGGCGCTCGCGGCCTCGTTCGATGACATTGCGACCCCCCGTTGGGATTGCCAGGCAGGACAAAGGGCGCCTGCCTTCACTGTCCCTGCTAACAGGTGAGATGCCCACAGCGTGCAATCGGAGGACGTGGTAGCCAACAGGCGCGAATTGCACGATTCCGTCCTGGGATCTGTTAGTTGATCATAAAGAGGGGAGTGACCCCTCATTCGGGGCGTGGCCCAGTGGAGTCTTTTCTGGCCCAGTTGCCTTGTTTTCTTCCCAGAAGGAGTGGAAACTTGCGAGCTACCGCGATAGTGCTCATCCTGCTGAACCTTGTCCTCGGCGCGGGTCTACTGGAGTCGATCAGGAACGACGCGACTCGAGCGCAGGGCTTCCGCAGTTGCTGCCGTGTTGCAGGTGCCGAGGCCTACTGCTGTGACCAGTGCTGTTGGTTCCGCACCGATTGTGACTTCGACAGCGATTGCCAGGATGCCTGACCGGTAGGAGGTCGCGGTTGATCGGGAGGCTGAACGGATGACGACGACTCAGCGCCGCAGGAAACCTGTCGGCTGGGCCGGGGCCTGCTTCAGGGCCATGGCGCCTTGGCTTTTGCTGCTCGTGGGTGGCAAGGTTGTCCTGACCCAGATTTGGGCGCCGCTGGAAGAGGCGTCATCGCTGTCTCGATGGCTTTGGCTCATCATTGATGACCTTGCCTTGGTCCTTCCGTTCCTCCTTTTCGCGGTGGGCCTTGCTCTGGGACGAGTGCTGGGGCACTCGGGGCGAGTGGTTCGGGTCGCCGTACTGGTGGGCATGGCGGTGAGCATCCTGTCCTACAGCTTGGGTGCCTGGGCGGCGCCGGAAATCGAGGAGCGGCTTCGGGCGGCGCGGCGTGCCGACACCGTCGACACACGTCAGTTCGGAATCCCAACGCCGGTCGGCATCCTCCGCAATCTTGAATTCGTGAGGGCCAATCCACCGCCCCAATACAGCCTTCGAACGAGCAGTCCACAGGAGTTTCCTCCCAACGTGCTGCTCTGGCGCTTGCACCAGCCACTGGCGTTCGCCGTATTCGGGATCGCCAATGTGCTCCTGGGGCTGCTGGCTTCCGAGTTGACGGTGGACCTGTCGAACCGGGTGAGGCGAAATGTGCGCCTGGCCGTGGGCGTCGGGGGCGCGATCGCGTTCCTGGCCTGCATGGTAGTGGCTTCCCCTGTCGAGCCGTTCCTGCGGGACGGCACCATGCGTTCGGGAATCGTCGGCGCGTGGCTGCCGCTCCTGATCCCGCTTGTCGAGGGCTTGGTCCTTCGGTACCTCGTCCAAAGCCGGCGGTACGGATGACTGACACGACGTTCGGTGTCCCCCCTTCACTCTCGGACGATGTGACGCCCGCAGGGGAGAAGCCGCGCCCGTCCGATGCCGACGACATGCCGGACACAGAGGGTGCCGACGACACGCCGGACACAGAGGGTGATGCCATTGACGGGGTGGCCTTTCGGGACGGGGACGAAGAGTGCTATCGCGCCGTCCTGGACCGTTTTGAACTCCTGATTCGCAAGGTCTTGTCGTCGTATGGAGATTGCGATGCCGACCGGCAGGACCTGTATCAGGATGTCTGCGTCCGCATTCTAGAGCAGCGCCACGGATACCGGGAGCAGGGCGCGATGGGCGGATGGATACACACGCTGGCACGTAACGTGGCCCAGAACTGGCGCGACTCGCAAATCGCACGTGAGTCGGCGCAAGACGAATATGTGGCCGCGTTCGCGCCGATCGCCGCGGCCAGGCACATCACCGAGGACCCATCGAGGCTCCTGATCCGCAAGGAGCTCCTGGCCAACGTGGAGCGGGCTCTCGACGCCATTTCGGACCAGCAGGCGAACGCGCTCAGATTGGTCCACATCGAAGGGTACAGTGTCAAGGAGGCTGCTCAGCTCCTGGGCACCAAGCCGGCGACCGTGCGATCCAACGTGCGCCATGCCAGAGAGAAACTGCGGGAACAGGCGGAGTTGAGAGATGAAATGTCCTGACCTGAGAACGCTGAGCCGAGTCGGTACGCCCAATGCCGATCCGGCCGTCGTGGAACACGTGGTGAGTTGCCGTTCGTGCTGGCTGGACTGGCAGATCCAGCAAGGCATGCGTTATCTGGAGGATCCGGTGGTCCAAAACGCGTCGGATGTGAACGACCGGGTGATCGCCAGGGTCCGCATCAGGGCGCGGCGTGATTCTGAGCCGCCGGCGAGGTGGCGCGATGCCGCGTTGTTCGGCGCAGTCGTCGCGATTGCGGTGCTCGCTTTCCTGTTGGCAGTTCCGGCGGCCGCAGTGGCTATACCGGTCGCCCCGGCGGTGGGGTACGCGATCCTGGCGGGTGTCCTGGGCACGCTCTACGTCAAGAAGCGGGACGAAGGTCGCGTTGCTGGCGATTCCGCCGTGGGAGCGGCAGGTCCTGATCTCTAGGCCACGGAGTTCCGCACTTGCCGCACCGGTGCGTTGCAGCCCTGCGCACCGCCTACCAGTCCGGTAGCGGTCTGGCTACAGTCCGGTATCAGTCTTGATCTCCTTGTCATTGGCGGGGTTGCCAATTTTTGCCAAAGCGGCTAATCTCCCCCCATGAGCACCATGAACATCTCGCTTCCGGCTTCTCTGAAGTCCTATGTCGACGACCAGGTGGAGGGTCGCGGATACGGGAGCAGCAGCGCGTATGTCCGCGAACTCATCCGCCGTGACCGCGATCGCCAGCATCTCCGGAGTCTGCTGCTCGAGGGCGGCGAGTCGGAGCCCGCGGCCCCGGCGGACGCCGCCCATTTCGAGACGCTGCGGAACCGCGTTCGCCACTACTCGGGGGAATGACGCCGAAGCCGGTGGTTCTGCGTGCGGCAGCCCGGCAGGACGTCGATGCCGCGGTCAGCCACTACCTGGCGGGCGCCGGCCGTAAGACCGCGCTGCGCTTCGTCGAGCGAGTGGAGGAGGCGCTTCTCCACGTCGGCGTGAACCCGGAAACGGGATCGCCGCGCTACGGCCATGAAGCCAACCTGCCGGGGCTCCGCTCGTGGCCGGTTCGGTCCTTTCCCTATCTTGTCTGCTACATGACGGCCCGTGGCCGGGTGGATGTGTGGCGGGTGCTGCACCGCCAGCACGACATCCCGGCGTGGATGGACGAGAGTGAGGGACTGAGATGAAGATCTTGCGGGAAGGAGATCGCGGGTACGCTCTGGCGCCGGAACGTGGGCGGGTCGAGATCGTTTACGAGTACCGAGCGTGGCCAGAATCGCCGATCCGCCGAGGTAGATTGGCAGCGCACGAAAACAAGGTGGAGCACATGAGGACCAGGCACGCAATCGGGTTCGTCACGCACGCGCTCATCGCGGCGGCACTGTTGACGGTCGGGCCGGCGCACTCCCAGGAGATTGTCGAGCTTCCGGCCGCAGACCGCTTGCTGCGGGCCGACTTCGAAGAGGTCTACCGGAGCGGCTCCATGGCGGGCGACGACTGGGAGCAGTTCGGCCGCGTACGCCGAGTCGGTTTCGACGGTGCTGGACGGCTGTTCGTCTTCGACAGCCAGGCCGACCGCATTCACGTGGTGGGTCCGGACGGCGAGTATCGGCACACGATCGGTCGTTCGGGCGAGGGTCCGGGCGAGTTTCGACGCCCGGACGGGCTTGCGGTCATGCGCGACGGGAGAGTGGTGATCGCGGATCTCGGCCATCGTGCGTACCACATTTTCGGGGCGGACGGCGAATTCGAACGCATGGTGGGCATGGCGCCGGAAGCGGGTGACATCCGGATCACGGACCTCTATCCGCACCCTGGTGGCGAGGCCATCTTCACCGCCGTCGGGTCCCAGTTGCTCTCGGGCAATTTCGGGACGTCCGGGGGACGGACCATCCCGCATACATCCCGGCCGGTGGAGCGGCTGTTGCTGACCGCGGACGTGGCCGTGAAGGACACCGTTGCCGAGGGGTGGCTGCCCAGCGGCGGAGACCAGACGTCGCTGCCTGTCGATGGGCAGGCGAACTACCGCGTGCCGACCCCGCTGCCGTTTGGACCGCGTATCCTGCCGGGCGTGCTCCCGGATGGAAGCGTGGCGTTCTCGGACTCCTCGGCCTACGCGATCAAGATCACGCGGCCGGGCGCGGGCGTGTGGCGGATCCTGACGCGGCCGCTGGAGCCGATTCCCGTCACGGCTCGCGAGATCGAAGCCGAAAAGGAGCGCCGCCTCAAGGACCTGGAGGAAAGCAGCGGCAGGGGTGGGATCATGATAAACGGTGTTCGCGTGGCGCCCAATCTGGACCGTGCCCGGGCGCGAATCGAGGAGCTGGAGTTCTTCGAGGAGGTCTCGATCGTCCGCGGTCTCAAGACGGACTGGACCGGCGGAATCTGGGTGCAGCGGCATGGAGAGGAGCCCAGCGACGACGACGGACCCATCGATGTCCTGACCATGGACGGCGAGTACATCGGCACGTATCCGGCAGGCGCGATCGAGATGCCGGACGCTTTCGGGCCGGACGGACTGGTCGCGTTCGTCGAGACCGACGAACTGGATGTGCAGACGGTGGTGGTGAGACGGCTTGTCCGGTGACGACCGGCCGTGGCGTCACCGTTGCCGTCATCGACAGCGGCGTCAACCCGGACCACCCGCATGTGAGCGGCGTCGCCGGGGGCGTGCGGATCGACCTCGCCGGGGACGTGTCCGATGACGCGTCGGATGACTACGTCGACCGGCTCGGCCATGGCACCGCCGTCTTCGCCGCAATCCAGGAGAAGGCGCCAGCGGCTGACATCTTCGCGGTGCGCGTCTTCGAGGATCGGCTGAGGACGAGCACCCGGGCGCTGGTCGCCGCGATCGATTGGGCAGCGGAGCGACGGATCCGGGTCGTCAACCTGAGCCTCGGGACGTTGCGCGAGGAGCACGCGGGAATGCTGAACGAGGCGGTGGAACGGCTGGCGGATGCCGGGGGTGTGGTGGTGGCGGCGGCGGAAGCGGATGGGCGCCGGTGGTGGCCGGGTTCGTTGCCGTCGGCGATCGGGGTCGTGATGGACGCCAAATGCCCGCGCGAGTGCGTGAAGGTGCGGGCGCACGGGCAGGTGCGGGCGCACGGGCAGGGCGGAGACACCGTGGAGAGCCTTGGCGACGGCTGGGTGGTTGCCGCTTCGCCTTATCCGAGGCCGATCCCCGGCGTGCCGGTCGAGGCCAACCTGAACGGGATCAGCTTTGCCGTCGCCAATGTGACAGGAGTGCTCACGCGCCGGTTGGAAGGCGTTAGCGGCCCTCTGACACCGGAGGTCTGTCGGGAGCTGTTGCCCAGGGGAAGCACATCCCGCCCATGAGGACCAGTGAGCGCGCGATCTCGCTCATTGCGGATTGCCTTCTTCCTCCCCGCCGCGGTACCAGTCCTCCCGCAGCCAGTGCACCAGCAACCGGATCTCTTCGTCGGTGAGGATCTCCTCGGGGCCGAACGCCGGCATGCGGTCGTTGCGGTCGCCGTAGAAGTTCGGGTGCGACGCGTCACGGATGAACGCGGTCAGCCACTGCTCCGACCCGAAGCCGGTCAGCGTCGGGCCGAGCGGCTGCTCGACCACGTCCTGGAATTCGTGACACTCGGTGCACCCCACCGACGCCGATGAGACCAGCGCCGTTCCCTCCGTGATCTCCGCCCGGTCGGCCTCGTCCGCCTCCGCCTGGTAGGGCAGCGCGGCCTGGGCCGAAACGGCCTTGATCACCTTCGCCAGGTCTTCCTGCTCTTCGTGGGTGAACCCGGCGACCCGGCTCTGCACCATCCGGACCATGCGGCCGCGGGCGAACTCGGTGCCCCCGAAGTACTCGGGTGTGGCGATCCGCTCGGGATCCAGCAGACCTTCGAGCCACTCCCGGCTGGCGAACCGTTTCAGGTCGGCGGCGGTCGGGGGTTCGGGCAGCGGGCGTCCCATGCCGTCGTGGCCATCGTACGTGTGGCAGCTGGCGCACCGGTCGGCGAAGAGACGCGGGCCCTGCGCAAGGGGGTCGGTGCGCAGCAGCGCCAGAGCCCCGCTGGCGGGAATCCCGCCACCCGCTCCGGCAAGCTCCACGGCGCGCTCCGCCTCGGCTTCGGCATTGGTCTGGGCGAAGACGAAGTCCGGGTCGGCGCGGTCCTGCGCGTACGCCAGCCAGGTCAGGAGCGCGACGCCGGCCAGAACGCCGCCCGTGAGGCCGAGGTTGAAGCGATGGCCCAGGCGCCACCGCCCCGCGAACGGCATCAGCGCGATCAGGGTGACCACCAGCCCCGGAATGACGATCGCGCCGATGACCTCGGTGCCGGCCGGGAAGTACTTCAGCCACTGGAAGAGGAACATGAAGTACCATTCGGGGCGCGCGGCCGCGTAGGGTTCGGCGGCGTCCGCTGGCCCCCCCAGCGGCGCTCCTCCCGTGCGGATCACGAGGTAGAGCACGGCGGCCATCACCGCGAGGCAGGCGACCGCATCCCGCAGGGCCTGATCGGGCCAGAACCGGCCGGTCCGAGCGGCATCGGTGGCCGCGGCCGGATCGCCGCCCTCATCCCCCTCCGACCCTACACCGACAACCCCGGGCCCGGCACCGGACTTCTGCGTGCGCAGCCCCCCGGTCGTCACCCCGTGTCGCCGGAACAGGTACACGTGGCCGGCGATCAGGGCGATCAGCGCGCCCGGCAGGATGCCCGCGTGGAGCGCGAAGAAGCGGGTCAGGGTGAGGTGGCCGTAGTCCGCGCCGCCGACGAGCACCTTCTGCAGGGCCGGCCCCACGACGGGCGTGATCGACGCGATGCTCGTGGCCACCTTGGTCGCCCAGTAGCCCTTCTGGTCCCAGGGGAGCAGGTACCCGGTCAGGGACAGCCCCAGCACGATGTGCAGCAGGACGATGCCGAACCAGAAGTTGACCTCGCGGGGGGCCTTGTAGGCGCCCGCCACGACCACCTGCATGAGGTGCAGGACGAGGAGCACCATGGTTGCATGGGCCATGTAGTGGTGGATTCCGCGCAGCATCCAGCCGCCGGCCATCACGTGTTCGATGTAGTAGACGCTCTCCCAGGCGCCCTGTGCGTTGGGACTGTACGCGGCCCACAGGATCACGCCGGTCACGAACTGCACGGCGATCGCGAAGGTCAGCGTGCTGCCCCACACGTAGCGCCACTTTGCTCCGCCCGGAATGGACTCGACGAGGGCCTTGCGGAGGATCGCCCGATACCCCGTCCGGTCGTCGAGCCAGCCGAGAAGCGACTTCACGCGACCGGGGTCTTGTCGGGGCGGCCGGGAAGGAAGTTCTGGAACCGCACCCAGATCTCGTCTCCCTCGCGGACCTCCACCTCGAGCTCGTCCATGTCGCGGGGACTCGGGCTCGCCGGATCGTTGACAGCGCCCTCGATGTCGAAGCTGCTCTTGTGGCACGGACACTCGTACCGGGAGTGGTCGGGGGCGAGGTTCACGAAGCACCCCGCGTGCGGGCAGATGACGTTCAGCGCCTGCAGCGAATCCTCCGTGCGGCGGAGGTAGACCGCGCCCACCGGCATGTTGCGCTGCGTGTTCCACGCGTCGACCCGGTCCGTCACGACGCGGAACTTTCGCGGGACACCGTCGGCGGGGACGGCCGCGAGCCGCGTGACCGGAACCAGCGCGGGGTCCCTTGCGGTGCGCCGCAGCGGGTCGAACACAACGCGCAGGCCCGACCAGACGGGAGCGAGGAAGGCGAGTCCGGCTGCCGCGATCGCCCCGGCCCCGGCCAGAAAGCCTCGGCGGGCGTGGCCGGATGGGCCGGCGGTCTTGCCCTCGGGTGGGCGCGGCGTTGGGCTGCTCATTGCGGTCGGGTTCCCGGCTCCTGGTGTGTTTGCCGCCGTGGCTTGGGGGACGGCGGAAGTTACGGACGAGCGCGGAACACCGCAATGTAATGTATACTTTACATAATGTAATCTTTGGTATACATACCTTGGTGTTGCGGGCCGGTTGCCACCGGAGCCGGCTATCCGTCCTGGAACGGCACGAACTCGTGCGCGAGTCCCGGCAGTTCGAGTGCCAGCGCCAGTTCGCGGGCCTGGTTGGCGAGATCCGGGAACGGCACACCACTCCTCCGCCCCAGTCGGACCTGCTCCAGCGCGATGCGCAACCAGGCCACGGGGTCGGTTTCGCGGGTGGCCGCGGCGGCGTCCTCCAACAGCAGCAGCGCGCCGTCGCCGTTGCCCGTGCGCGACCGCAGGCGTGCGTGGAACAGGGTGAGGTCCACCGGTGTGCTTCCGGGCGCCGCGTCGAGCGGGCAATGCTCGGCCACGCCCTTGGCCCGGCCGAGCATCCCCAGCTCCAGGAGACTGTTCCCCTCGATGCTCGCGTGTCGAATCCGGAGCCGTGGCAGCACCGACGGAGCGCCGATGGCCGACCTCGCGCCGTGCGCATCGCCCCGGGCGAGAGCCAGCGCCGCGTGCGTCATCCGCTCCATGCACCTCACCACCGGGCAGTCCATGGGCTCCGCGACGGAGCGCGCCTCGGCAAGCGCTTCGGCCGCCGGCTCGAGACTGCCGGTATTGGTGTGCCACTCTGCGAGGTCGAGCAGCAGCTGCACATACGAGGCGGGGTCGTCCACGGACCTGCTGGCGCCGGCCACCCTTGCCTGCAGTTCCTGGCCCTCCGCCGTCGCGAGTCGGCCCACGGCGATCAGGGCGACCGCGTGGCGGCGCAACGCGTACATCATCTCATCCCGGAGACGCTCTCGCATCGCGATCCCGACAGCCCGCCTTGCGTGTGCCAGCCCGCCCGGGCGGTCTCCGCAGACCACCTTGATGGCCAGGGAGGCCTCGGTTCGGCAGCGTGCGACATCCTCCCGATACTCGGGTCGCTTCCCGATTTCGGCCAGCAGTTCGGCCATCGCGCCATGGTTCGCCGACCTGTGCAGTACCTGCAGCATCGTGTCCCGGATCGCGGGCCCAAGCCAACCGTCGCCACGGCTCTCGGCTTCATCGAGAAGGCCGTTCAGTTCGCCGATCACGGCCTCGGTGCCCACCAGGCCGAGAAGATGGCGGGCATCGGCCACCGTCAGCCGCAGCTGGATGGCGTCTGCGGGGGACAGTTGACTACCGGAGGCATCGATGCCTTCGGCGACCCGAAGCACCCCCGCGAGCCGTCGCGATCGATGGTAGGCCCAGGCCAGGCGAACCCCGATCCGGGGCTTGCTCGGCGTATCGCTCACCTGATATGCGGCGGCAAGTACGGGGAGGCGTGTGGCGACCCCGTTTCGTGGTGTCCTCTCGAGCGCCTGTACGGCGAACAGCTGGGCGCGATCGCTGTCTCCCGCGCGATGGTAGTGGATCGAGGCCGCGGCCAACAGGTCGTTGTCGGAACGCCCGCCCAGCAGGCTGGCCACCGACCCGTGGAGGCTGGACCGGCGGCCGGGACTCAGGGTCCGGTAGATCGCGTGGCGGACGAGGCCGTGGCGGACGCGGGCTCTGTTGTCGGCCCAGGAGATCAGGGCGGACGCTTCAAGTCGTTCCAGGGCGCCGATGCACTGCTCCGGCGTTGCCTCCGAGATCTGTGCCAACTCGGCCGCGCTGGCCGTGCCCCGGAGCACCGCCAGCGCGTACAACACCTGCCTGGCGACGGCATCCAGCCCGGCCAGGTGCCGGTCGACGATGTGCTCCACCGACAATGGGACGGAGACGTCCCACTCGTCCGGTTCCGGCAGTTGCTCGGGCCGGTTGGCGAGTTCCAGGACGAAGAGCGGGTTGCCGCCGGCCAGCCTGGACATCCGGGAGAGCCAGCCGTCGCCGAGAGTGATCGGAGATACCGACCGGGCCAGGCGGATCGCGTCGGTGGGGCTCAGCTCGCCGAGGCGGATGGACTCGGCGTCAGGGCTGCGCGCCAGTTCATCGGTGAAGCGGGAGAGACGCCTTCTCCGGGCCAACTCTTCCGGGCGGTAGGCAACGACGAGGCTGAAGTAGCCCTGTGACCAGCGCCGGTGCAGGTACTGGAGCACCATGGCCGACTCGCTGTCGATGAAGTGGAAGTCGTCCACCACGAGCAGAATCGGCTCGGTCTTCGCCATGGTCGAAAACAGTTGGAGGAACGCATCGCCGGCGTACCGGGACGGGTGGCCATCGGGCAGGGGAACGCGCCGGGGCATGTGGGTGTCCTCGGCGAACTGGGGCAGGATCGACAGCATGATGGAACGCCAGGGATTGCGCATTTCCCGCAGAAAGGGGAGCACCCAGGGCGCCTTCAGTCCCTGGGCGAGCGAACTGAGGGGGACGTCCGCAGCCAACTCCTCGGGCCGTATGCGGATCACCCGGACCTGGCGAGAGGACAGACCCTCGAGCACCTCTTCCAGGAACCTGCTCTTGCCGACTCCGGCGGCCCCGCGCACGGTGATCGTGCCCCAGGGACGGACATCCGGGCTCTGCAACAGGCGCTTGGTCAGACTCGCGGTCTCGGTGTCGCGGCCAAGGAAGGGAATCTTCCTCCCACGGCTCGTGTAGGGAGCGGAGGTGAGCGGGGCGCCCTTGCCGTAGACGGCCCTGAGCGCCTTGAGGAGCGCCCTCGTCTCCGGCTGCGGCACCCAGTCGTCCTCCACAAGGGCCCGTTCGGCGAATGTCCGGTAGACGGACTCCGCCTCGCGAACCGACCCGTACTGCGCGCGGGCATGCATCGCCCTCCTGAGTGCTTCCTCCTCGTTCGGAGACAGCTTGAGGAGCGTGCCCACGGCCTCTTCGGCGACCATGCCGTCCCGGGTCAGCTCGGCGTTCTTCCAGCTCGTGTGGGCTGCGGCCTCCAGTTTGGTCTGGAGGGCGACCTGCCGGCCGCGGATCCAGTCCGAACAGGATTCGACAAACTTCTTCGGCAGCGCGGAAAGGAACCCGGATTCCAGCAATGCGGTAGCCGCCTTGAAGTCCTCCAGGCCAATCAACTCGTCGAATTCCTGCAGATCGGTGAGCACCTTTTCGGGGTGGGCCCGAACCAGTTCGCCATCGAGCGACACGACCGTGGCTCCGCACCGGTGGTTGGTCTGGTAGACCAGTTGGCTGAGCCGATGGCGCACCGCCTTCACGTCGGCTTCGCCCCAAAGAAGTCCCTGCACGGTGGAACGGGGCGTTTCCGCCGTCGGAAGCCCGTACGCGATAGCGACCAGTCCGCTCTGGAACGGCGAGAGCTTGATGGGGCTGCCGTCACGAATCACGACGGGTCCGCCGAAAAGGCGGATCACCAGCCTGGATTGTCCGTCAGCACCCTCGCCGTTTGCCACGGGTGTCCTTCTCATCGGGCGTTCGCAAGCGAACGCGTGGCATGCCGTCTGGCGGACGCAGGGGGTCTGGCCGCGCCTTCGGCTACGGAAGGCCGGGAACGAAGGACGTTCGACGTAACGCCGCCGCTGGCCAACTCGCGAAGCAGCCAGCACTCGAAGACCCATTCCCAGCCGTACCGCTCGCGCGCGTGCTGGGGGCGGATGCCGCAAAGGCGCTGCATCTGGTTGCTCATGGAGAAGCCGTCGGGGTAACCCAGCGAGGTGGCTACCTGGAAGAGGCTCTCGGTGGTGTTCTGCAGTCGGAGGATCACGCGCAACAGGCGCGCGATGTGAAGCCAGTGGGACGGAACGGGAAGACCGCTGTTGAGGAGTCTGCGGCCCAGAGCCCGCCGGGACACGTAGAGGTTTCTGGCCAGTTCGGTGATGGTGCTGAGCCTGGCGCTGAGCTCGAAAATGCGTTGAATGATGTTCTTGGTGGTCGGATCCACCGAGAGACCCCGCCAGGCCATGTAGTCCGTGACACTGGACGCCAGAGAGACCGGTGGCCGGCGTATGACCTGCGCGATCTCGCGGGAACGCGGTGTCTCGTGGTAGGGCAGAACCGCCTGGGGCCTGGTCTTCTGAACGGCCCGGAGAATCGGCACCAGCGGGACGCGCTCACCGTTGTCGGGCAGAATGATCGCGAGAGCCACGCCGGCGGATCGGCTCGCGACCAACTCGGCGGCGTGGCTCCACCCGTCGGCCTCCAGGTCCCAGGCCATGATCCAGCCGCCTCCGCGCGGCCGAACCGGATCGGCGAGGTCGATTTCCTGAAGGCAGCTGTACGGTGGTCCCAACAGGGATACCGCACTACGGCGGCTTCGGCTGTTCGGCATTTTCGATGGTTGCTCCTGGCATGGGCGGTTACTTTGCCCAGTCAGGCTAGTTTGCAACCATCACTGACCGATCACCGCCACCCCACCCCTCTTCCCACTTACAGAGACACAGGGGAGCGCGGTTGCGCTGAAAACGGGCGGGTTGCGGGTTTGTTCGGACGCCCTTCGTGTCTCGCGGTCATTGATTCCCATGCCTCGGCGTGCAACTTGCGCTCGATCCGTGAACGAATGGATCTTGCTGGCTCAAGCGTACCTTTAGTTGCCCGTCAGCCCGCCCTTGATTCCAACATTGAGTGACCGCCGAAATTGCCTGAGATAGCCACAGTTTCCGCCGCCGAGCCCGACACGACGCTCCTGACCGCGCTGCGCCGCCTGAGGGGCCGCGCCACCCTTGGCGACGTCGTGTCGTCCACCGGCATGCCCGAAGACGAGGCCGAGACCACGCTCAAGGGCCTGCTCGAGACCCACAGAGGCCACCTGGAGGTCTCCGATTCGGGAGACCTCCTGTACCAGTTCGACCCCAAGCTGATCGAACGGGCCCGGGATCCCTTCGGAGTGCGTTTTCGAAGGGCCGCGTGGTCCGCGTTCAAGACCGGTTTCAAGGTCTGGACGGCCGTCATGCTGGTCGTGTATTTCGTCGTCTTCGTCGCCCTGATCATCGCGGCCATGACCGCGAACCGGGACGGGCGCGGCATCGGCCGCCGTGGCGGTTTCGGCCTCGGGGACCTCTTCATCCTCCATTGGCTCATGGGCGGCAGGGGATGGAACCGGGGAAGCCTCTACTACGGACACAGCCACGCCAGACGGCTGCCGAAGAACGCCCGGCCTCCGTTCTACAAGAAGGTCTTCGCGTTCATCTTCGGTCCCGAGGAGCCGCAGCCCACCCAGGTGCAGAAGGACAGGAGCGCGCTCCAGCTGATTCGGGCGCGCAACGGCGTGCTTACTTCGGCCGAGCTGGTTGAACACACGGGGCTGGCACTGCCCGACGCCAACGAGGAGATGGGACGCCTCACGGGCGCCTACGGGGGCGACCCCCGGGTGTCGGAGCGGGGCGAGGTGGTCTACGCCTTCCCCGGGCTGATGAAGAGCGCCCACGGGAAGGTCAGGGCGCGTGAACCCAAGCCGGCCTGGCTTCGCCTGGAATACCCGAAGAAGCTGACCGGAAACAACGCCGGGGCGAACTGGGGGATCGGCGCGATGAACGGCTTCAACCTGGCGGCGGCCACGGTCATCGGGCTGGGTCCGGCGCTTCAGACCACGACCGCGGCGGTGGTGCCCGTCGATCCGCTGTGGTTCTGGGGGCTCGGCGTCGTGCCGCTGGCGTTCAGCAGCATGTTCTTCGGGATACCGCTGGTGCGCTCGCTGGGGCTCAGGCGCGAGAACGCCGGACGCCTGCGCCGCAACGTCCGCCGCCTGTTGATCGGCCTGGTCTACGGCCGCAGCGTCGGAGCCGTGCGCTGGGTGACCGTCGGCGATGCGATCGGGCATGTGACGCAAAGGCTGAAGGACTGGAACGTCAGCCCGCGGGTCGTGCTCAGGGAGCTGGAGACGCTCGCCGCCGAGTTCAATGCCGATGTCGAGGCGGTCGACGACGGCTTTCGGTATCGTTTCCCCGCCGTCCGCGAGACCTTTGTCGAAGCCGAACTGACGCGCCGCGCGCTGAAGCTTCGGGACCAGAAGCTCGGCCGGATCGTGTATGCGACCGCGGACACGAGTGCGGAGGCCTCGAAGCGGGACATGGAGGCGTTCGACCGCGAACTGAAGCGGGCCGAGGTGGATGTCTCGCGCTACCTGCCGTCTCCGGGCGAGGTGGGCTACGAGGAGGACTTCGAGCTGGTGATGGAGGAGAAGAAGGCCCCCGCCCGGGTCAGGTCCCGTTCCCGGGGTCGCCCGTCCCGTCCTCGTTCTCGGCCCCAATGGCGGTAAAGGCGTCACGCCACCACGCGAGGGGCTGGGCGCCCACCAGTGGCACCCCGTTGACCAGGAACGACGGGGTGCCCCGCACGCCGAGACGGGCTCCGGAGAGGATGCCGCTTCGGACTCTGGGCCTGGGGCGTTCCTCGGCCACGCAGGCCTGAAACTCCGCAGCGTCCACGCCGACCTCGCCAGCGAGTTGCTCGAGGGCGGCGCTCGGGTCCCCGAGGCCCTTCCAGTCCGCCTGGCGCTCGTAGAGGAGCTTGCTCATCGGCGCAAAGAGGTCCTGTTCGCCCGCGCACTCCGCCGCATAGGCCGCGGGCATGCCGTTGGCGAACATCCCGCTGACATAGGTCACGTACTTCCAGCGAACCTGCCCGGTCTCGACGTATTCCTCCAGAAGGGTGGGGAAGGTCTCCGTGTGGAACCGGCGGCAATAGCCGCAGCCATAGTCGCTGAACTCGACCACGGCGATGGGGGCGTCCTCGGACCCGAAATCGAACCCGATCTCGCCCAGCTGGAATTCCTGGGCCGGCGGTGTGACCGTCGTGCCGCCGTCGGACAGCATCGAGGTCGGGATCGACTGGGACATGCTCCCCGATGCCGTGCCGCCGTCGCCGGCCTCCGTCCCTTCGCCTGCGTTGCCGGGAGCGCCGCCGCTGCTGCCGCCGCCCTCACACCCGAGCGTGACGAGCAGCGCAACGACGGGCGCGACCGCCTTGTTCGTTCCTGTTCTCACGATTGCCGTCCTCCTGTGTCTTTCGGCGTCGCGTCGGCGATGTCCCGATCGACTCCGGCGATGTCTGCCGAACTCGAATCCTGACGCCGCCCGACCTGTTCCGCCACCCCCTCATCGTAGACGCGGCCCGCGTGCAAACGGTTGGGCACGCGTTCGCGGATCACCACGGTCTCGGTGATCTTGTCGTGGATCGCCTGCCGGTTCGGATCCCACCATACCTGCGCGAATCCGAGCAGGCCGGTCGCGAGGCCGGCCATGTAGCCACCGGCCCGTTCGAGCGACATGTACAGCCCCAGCGGCTCGCCGTTGAGCCTCACCACGCGCAGCCCCATGGCCTTCTTGCCTGGCGTTCGCCCCTGCCACAGGGCGAGGAAGAGGGTGAGGTAGACGGTGCCCCACCCGAACACCAGGCCGGCTTCGTCGGCGGCGTCGCGGACCCAGGTGAAGAGGGTGGACCGCGACTCGGCCTCGGCCAGTTGCTCGCGCAGGTCGTCGTTCTCCTCGCGGCTGTCGGCGAGGTCGTCTTCAAGGTCGTCCACGCGGACGAGCAGCGCGGCGACGCCGTCGTCGATGCCCACCGCCGCGTCGGTTTGCTGCGGTGCGGCGTCCTCTGCCGGCGGTGTGCTCAAGCCGCCCACGGCCGCGGGCACGGCCACCTCGCCGTCCGGTTCCCCGATCATGCGTATCAGGGGCGGCATGACCGTGGTGACCCCGATGGCGACCACGAAGACCATCGCTCCCGCGCACCCCAGCGCGAACTTCTGCCCGCGCGTCGCGGTCGCGCCCTCCGTGCGCCTTGTCGCCATTCGCAGGAGCACCAGGCCCGCGATCCCTCCCAGGACCCGCCAGCCGAGCAGTTGCAGGAACCCGATGAGGACCAGGTCCAGGAGCAGGGCGACCAGGCGGCGCCAGGGTTCCGCGAGCGGCGTCCCGAGAAGGTCGGGGGTGACCGAAAACGCGTCGGGCGTGACGATCGACCTCGGGTCGCCGTTCATCGGATCGTCATGGGCCCGTCATCGGCCTGTCATCGCCGGCGGAGGATGCCGCCCAGGATCAGGCCGGCGGCCACTCCCGCCAGAGCGGTGACGACCAGGAGGGTCTCCAGGCTGCGGGTCGGGGTGGCGGGTGCGTCCGCGGTGGCGGGGTCGCGCGTGGCGGGGTCGTGCGCGGCGGAGTCGCCGCCGGCGGCGGGTGGTTCCACGATGGTGGGGTCAAGCGCCGCTTCCTCCAGGCGGGCAAGAACGTGCTCCCTGTCGTCCTCGAGTCCGCAGGCCGGACACGTTACGAAGCCGCGTTCGCGCGCGGTGCGGTTCGTGAACGCGAGTTCGCCGTCGCCGCGGGGGCACGGCAGGCCTGCAGGGAGCGGGGCAATGATCTCGTACAGAGTCCCCTTCGACAGATCCAGTTCCCGCGCCAGCTGGTTCACACCGGCATCGGAGTTCCAGTACCGCTCGTTCGCCTGCGTGACCACGTCGTCCGTCATATGTTTCCAGGCACTTGGGAGTTCGTCGACCGCGCTGCCCATATCGAGGGGGAGCGCTACCCATAAAGGTACAGCGGGCGATACGATGTATACACGGGGCGGCGTGGCGCCGTTCGTCCAGCCCCGGGCACGCCAGCCGGCAAGGGGAAGCATGCGCTCAAGAGCGAAGGTCATCGGGAGCCTGGAACGGGTCTACCGGGAAGCATTCGAAAAGGCGGCCGAGTCGAAGGACCAGGCACGTATGGACCGGCTCGATTTCGGCTTTCAGAGGGACCAGGTCCTCCTTGAGGCGTTGCTCGATGTGCGCGAGTGTCTGGTCGGCTTGCGCCGCGACGAGGCCCCTGACGAGCCCAGTCTGCTGGACAAGGCCATGGCCATCCGCAACCTCACGAGGCTGAGGCCGCGGTGAAGATCTATACACGGCGCGGCGACAGCGGCAGCACCGGCCTGTTCGGAGGCGGGAGGACGAGCAAGGACGACGTGCGGGTTGAAGCGTACGGCACCGTGGACGAACTGAACGCGGTCATCGGCAGTGCGCTCAACCACGTCATGGAGCCGGCAATCGGGCGGCGCCTGAAGCGCGTTCAGTCCGACCTCTTCGCGATCGGCGCCCATCTTGCCACTCCGCCTCCCACTGGACGGCGGCGGCCCCCCGAGCTGCCGGAGCTGCCGGTGGAGCGCGTCGCGGCCATGGAATCGTGGATCGACGAGGCGATGTCCGCCACGCCGGCACTGCGCAACTTCATCCTTCCGGCGGGCAATCCCGGCGCCAGCGGGCTGCACGTGGCCCGAGCGGTCTGCCGAAGAGCCGAGAGGCGCGTTGTGACGCTGGCCGCCTCCTCGCACGTCGCCCCCGAGATCGTCCGGTACCTGAACCGGTTGTCCGACTACCTCTTTGCCGCGGCTCGCCGGGAAAACGCTGCCGCCGGTGAGACGGACATCGAATGGCAGGCATGACCGGGCCGGTGATCCACGAACGGGGCGAGACCACGCCGCCCCACGGCGACGTCATCCGCCTCGACGTCCGCCGCCCGGCTCGCGGCGAGCCCCGCACGGCTGTCCTGGTCGCCCACGGCTTCAAGGGGTTCAAGGACTGGGGATTCTTCCCCTGGCTCTGTGAGCGGCTCGCGCAGGACGGGCACCTGGTCGTGTCGTTCAACTTCTCGCTCAACGGCACGGGACCGGAGCTGCTCGAGTTCACGGATCTCGACGCCTTCGGCCGCAATACGCTGTCCCGCGAACTGGACGATCTGCGCTGGATGGTGGACCGGATGCGTGCCGGCGACTGGAGCGATGGGACGGCGCAAGAGTCGGTGGGGCTTCTCGGTCACAGCCGCGGCGGGGGCACGGGCTTGATCACGGCTGCCGAGCACCAGGGAGTGTCCGCGCTCGTGACGTGGGCCGCGGTCGCGACGTTCCACCGCTGGAGCGAGCAGCAGGTGGCGGATTGGATGTCAAGGGAGGTGACCTGGGTATCCAACGCCCGCACCGGACAGGAAATGCCAATGTACAGGACCTTCTGGGAGGACCTGGGGGACAATCGGGCACGGCTGGACGTGCTTGCCGCGGCGGCGCGGGTGCGCGTGCCCTGGCTCATCGTCCACGGTTCCGAGGACTCGACGGTCCCCGTCGCGGAAGCCCGGCAGTTGCACGAGTCGGGGTCGGCCTCGTCGCTGCGGGTCGTCGACGGTTCCGGCCATGCCTTCGAGGCCGTTCACCCGCCAAAGGAGGCCACTCCCGGCCTGAATGCGGCGGTTGACGCCTCCCTGCTGCACTTTCGGGAATCTCTTCGCGGCGGCCGGTAGTGGAGAGCGTCAGGGTTGCGACCCGGGTACCATTCGACAATCATTCTCGACGGTTGCCGAGTCCCGTCGAAGGACAGACAGGATGACCAGAAACAAAACATCCAGAGGTGTCTGGTGACATACATCATTACCGAGCCCTGCATCGGAACGAAGGATGCGAGTTGCGTCGAGGTCTGCCCGGTCGATTGCATCTATGAGACCGAGGACCAGTACCTCATTCACCCCGACGAGTGCATCGACTGCGGTGCCTGCGAGCCGGAGTGTCCCGTTCAGGCGATCTTCCCGGACACCGATGTCCCGCCCGAATGGAACGACTACATCGAGAAGAACATCTCCTACTTCGAATAGGTCCGGGCCACACGCGCGGCGCGGCCCGTGAAAGCGGGGGCGGCCCGAGACTTGGGCGCGGCCCCGTGAAACGCACAAGGGGGGCGACCGGTGACCGGTCACCCCCCTTGCTTTTTGCTTCGGGTTCGCTCGGGGATGGGATCTTCCATCCCTGGCAGAACCGCCCGGCCTGCGTTGGCGCGACGCTGCACGGGCTCCGGTTCGCCAGAGATCTCTAGATCCCCAACTCCCTCAGCTTCTCCAGCCGGATCTTCCCGGGAATGGTCTCGCCGGGCGGAACCCTGTCGAGCTTGGTCTCGACGGGCTCCGGCTTTTGATTGCCCTGCCGGAGAAGCGCGACGCCCGCGGCCATCAGAGCGGCCGCACCAAGCAGGTTGACAGTGGACTTTCGAATCGCTCCCTCCTGTTGTCCAGAGTGTGAATGCCGATATCCTTCACGCGAACGACATATAATATCGGCAATATCCGTGCCAATGGTCTCGCCAGTGGGTGCGGACAGGACTCAACGTCCGCTCCTTCATGGATTTATCTGCGGTCTTGACGAAACGGGGCCGGGCGGCCGCCGCGCCGCTGCAGGCTGTTCCGTGTCCCACTTTCCTGACGAGCAAACGAAAAATGGACTCACACATCACTCAACGGGCCGATCCCGTCGACATGACACGCAGGCTGGTTCGCACGCCTTCGGTCAATCCCGGCCTGGAAAAAGGCGGTGCCGGGGAACGCGCCGTCGCCGAGCTGGCAGCGGGGTGGCTTTCCGGCTGGGGATACGAAACGGTGGTCACCGAAGTGTCGCCGGGACGCTCCAACGTGGTCTCCCGACGCGGCGGAGGATCGGGCCCGTCTCTGCTTCTTAACGGCCATCTGGACACGGTCGGCGTGTCCGGAATGACCGAACCGTTTTCCGGCGCTGTGCGTGAAGGCCGGCTGTACGGCCGCGGCGCCGCCGACATGAAGGCCGGCGTGGCGTGCATCCTGGCCGCCGCGGCCGAACTGGCGGCCGAGCCGGCCTCCGGCCCTATCCCCGGTGAGCTGATCGTGGCCCTCACCGCCGACGAGGAGCACGCGTCCATCGGCATGGAGGCGCTGGTCGCGTCGGGAGTGGCGGCCGATGCGGCGGTCGTCTGCGAGCCCACCAGCCTCGCCGTCATGCCGGCGCACAAGGGGTTCCTGTGGATCGACGCGCGGGTGACGGGTCGTGCGGCGCACGGGTCCCGGCCCCATGTGGGGGTGGACGCGATCGCGCACATGGGCCACGTCCTGGTCGCGTTCGAAGAGGAGGCGGAACGCCTTGGACGGGAGACCGGACACGCACTGCTGGGGCCCGCGTCGCTTCATGCCGGCACGATCCGGGGCGGGAGTGCGCCCTCGGTCTACCCGGACCGGTGCGATCTGGTCGTGGAACGGCGAACGCTGCCGGGCGAAACGGCGGCGTCGGTCATGGGCGAGACGGAGCGGGTGGTGGCCGCGGCGCGGCAACGCTGTCCGGAGTTGAACGCGAGCATCGAGCCGGGACTCTTCCGCGCGGCGACCGAAGTGCCGGTCTCGTCACCGCTGGTGACCGGGCTCCGCCGGGCCTGCGCCCGCGCCGGACTTCCCGGCGATGTCAGGGGGATGTCCGCGTGGGTGGACGCCTGCTTCCTGAACGAGAGCGGCACCCCGGCCGTCTGCTTCGGACCGGGATCGATCGCGCAGGCACACACGGCCGACGAATGGGTGAGCGTGTCCGAGATCGAGACCTGCGCCCGGGTGCTAGGCGACTTTTCGCGCCGATTCCTGGCCGGTAAAGCGAGCGCGCCGGGTAAAGCGAACGCCGGGTGAAGCGAACGGCCGGGCTACCGCGCCCGGCTCGTCACAACGATGGCGCCCCCGGGGAAGTTCGTCCCATACCGCATCGTGGCGTCCGAAGCGTTGAGATACCGTATCGATTCGATGTCGGAGACGGCGATCGAGCGCAGCGCGTTCTCGGGATCCCCGAGCCGGGCGCCGTCCTGCAGGACCTGGGGCCGGTTCGCGCCTGCCGAGCCCTGGCCACGCCCGGTCAGCCACCGGGGCCGGAGGCGCCGGACGACATCGAGGGCCGAGAGGGTGGCGTATTCGGTCAATTCCTCGGCGGTGATGAGATTGGGGTCCCGCCGGGGACCACTGGGGCGTCCCGTGCTGGAACAAGCGGCGAGGGCCGTTACCACGCCGAACGCGATAATGAAGCTCAACGTCATGTGCGAACGATTCAGGCGCATACCCTACTCCTTTGTTGGCGGGGAGTGACCCTGGTATTGGGGCCACAGCCGGGACATCCCCGGGGCGGACATTGTAAGTCTCCGGGAGCGGCGGCTGTCAAGACGTCAGCGCGGGGAGAGGGATTCTCACGACATACGGGACGTCCAGTTCGTCCAGAAACCACGCGTAGATGTTGCCATTGCGAATCCGCAGCGGTCCCCGTGGAGTCCCGCCCAGCACCAGGCGCAGGGAGCCCAGGTAGTCCCCCTCGTGGGTGAAGAGATCGTAGAAGGACGGCTCGTCGCCTCCGGTGACGCGCTGGACCCAGAGCCATCCGCCGGGATCGACGAAAACGCCTCGCAGAATCGGCTTCACGTCGGGCATCAGGTCCGCGATCGCTTCGGCTGCGCGACGGCTCTCCGGATCGCGCTCGACCATCTCACGCACGAAATCGGCCCGGTCCTCGTCCGTCACGGGATCGACGGGCAGATCGGCCTCGATCACCAGCACGGTGTCTCCTGCCTCATCCGTCCGCGCCAGGCGGTACGAGGCCGTGTTCGCGTGCCACAGCCCTCCCGCCGGAATCACGCGCACAACCCGGCCGCCCTCGAAGGGAATGCCCCGGTAGGACCAGCCGCCGCCCTCCTCGGAAATGTACGACCGCCCCGAACTCTCCCCCGTGTAGACCGAATCCGTGTCCTCCGTGGCGGGGTCGTACCACTTGAAGTAGGTGCGAAAGGAAGACTCGACGAGCCCCGTCTCCGGTGGCCAGGACCGCTCTTCGTCGGAGTGGCTCGTGGCCCTCCACAGGCGTCCGCGGTCGTCCCACACCGGGTCCCAGATATACCCGTAGCTGCGGACCGGGAAGGGGAACCGCGCGACCTCGTCGCCGGCGAGGTTGACGCCGATGATGTCCATCTGCCCGTGATCGTTCATCCAGAGGAGACTGTCGCCCTGGAGAAAGATGCCGTTGGCCTCCCTGATCTCGCCCGGCCCCTCGCCCTGGGACGCCAGCACCTCGATGAACGTGCCGTCGGGGGCGAACGCCCTGACCTCGGAAGCCTGGTAGTCCAGCACGTAGATCGTGCCGTCGCCGGCGGCCTCGACGCCCCGGATGTCGCCGAAAATGTAGTTGGGGTCGCCCTCGAGGACGCCGACCTTGAGGTCTGCACGCGCGTCGGCCACCGACGGAGCGGCGGCGTCAATGGGCGGGAGAGCCGTGTACCTTATGAGCCATGCGCCGTTGGGGAGCGTCTCACGCACGGCGTTGGTGGCCGTGGAGGTTTCCGAGGCGCACGACCAGGAGGCCGAAATGGCGACGAGGACGGGAAGCGCGCGGGGCATTGGGGACTTGCTCGGGGCTGCGAGTCGACGAATGGATAGAATGGACGAATGGATACAATGATTGTATCGGAGAAGTGACGTCGATGTTCCCAATGGCCATGTCATGCGCTACCTGACTCCCGACACCGCCCACGAGGCGCTGGGGCGGACGTTCGTGTCCGACTGGATCGAGGTCGACCAGGAACGCATCACCACCTTCGGCCACGTCACCGAGGACCTGGATCCGCACCATGTGGACCCTGCGTACGCCGCGGAGCACAGCCCGTGGGGCGGCACCATCGCCTTCGGTTTCCTGACCCTGTCGCTGATGACCCCGATGTTGTACCAGGTCTACCGGTACCGGATGGACGGCGGGCGCGAGGACGGATATCCGGCCAGCTACGGTTTCGACAAGGTGCGATTCGTGTCTCCCGTTCCCTCGGGATCGCGGATTCGGGGGCATTTCACGGTCAAGGACGTCACCGAGCGCAAGCAGGGTCAACTTAAGATTACCTTTGATTGCCGCGTGGAGATCGAAGGCGAGGAAAGGCCCGCGCTTGTGGGAGAATGGCTTTCGCTGTGGCTGACGCCGCCCGCGGGGGAGTGACCCGCCCCGGGTGCGGGTCCAGGGTGCCGACCAACGCGACCCTCCTCGCCGAGCGGGCACGGACCCATGCCGACAAGCTCTTCCTGCGCTTTCGCGAGGCGGACTTCACCTATGCGGACTTTGATCGCCGCGTCGGGTGGCTGGCGTCGGGGATCCGGGCGCACGGCCTGGGTGGGGTGATCCCGACGCTTCTTCCCAACTGTGCCGACGCGGTCGCGCTCTGGTTTGCCGCCAACCGCGCGGGAGCGGTCTGGGCCCCGCTCAACACCGGTTTTCGCGGAATCGGACTGGCGCACGCGGTCAACCTGACGGGTTCCCGCGACCTGATCGTGGACCAGTCGCTGGTGGACCCCCTTCTCGGCGCCGCCGACCGCCTGGAACACGTGGAAAGGCTCTTCGTCCGCGGCCTGGACGAGGAGGCATCCCGGGCGCTGTCACGAGCGAGCCGCCGTTTCACGGTGCTGCCGTTCGAGGCCATCGTGCGCGCCGATGACGGTGCGCCGGCCCACGGTGCGTCGGCCCACAGTGCGTCTCCCCACGGTGCGTCGCCCCACCGTCCGGCGTCGCCGGCGGATCCGTCCCTACTCATCTACACGTCGGGCACCACGGGCGCGTCGAAGGCCTGCGAGCTGTCCCACCGCTACGTCCTGGGCCAGGCCGCACAACTCGCCCGCGCCGCCCGCATGCGTTCGGACGACGTGATCTTCTGCCCGTATCCCGTGTTTCACTGGGACGCCACGATCGGAACGGTGGGCCCGGCCCTGCACCTCGGAGCGACCGCCGTCATCACGGAGCGTTTCAGCGTTTCCCGCTTCTGGTCGGACGTGCGCAGCTACGGAGTGACGGTGTTCGACTTCATGGGCGCGACGCTGACCTTCCTCTACAATCAGGAGCCCCGCGAGGACGACGCGGACAATCCCGCGCGACTCGGATGGGGCGTCCCGATGCCGGCGTTCCAGACCGATTTCGAGCGGCGTTTCGGCCTCAGGCTTGTCGAGGGCTACGGATCGACGGAGCTGGGCGTCGCCGTGTTTTGCGACCTGGAAGACACCCGTCCGCCACCGCCGGGCTCGTGCGGCCGATGCCTTCCCGAGTTTCGGCTGCGCATTGTGGACGACGACGGTCGACCGCTTCCGCCGGGGAGCGTGGGCGAGATCGCGGCGAGGCCTGCGGCTGCCGACGACCGGCACCTGATGATGACGGGGTACTATCGCATGCCCGAGGCGAACCGCGAGGCGTTTCGCGACGGCTGGTTCCACACGGGCGATCTGGGCCGCCTGGACGAGGCGGGCAACCTGTACTTCGAGGGCCGCAGGAAGGACGCGATCCGACGGCGGGGCGAGAACATCTCGGCCTTCGAAATCGAGCAGGTGATCGAGTCCCACCCGGCCGTCGTCGAGGCGGCGGCCTACGGCGTGCCGAGCGAATTCACGGAAGAGGACGTTGCCCTGGCGGTGGTGGTCAGGGACGGTCGCCAGCTCGGCGCCGACGAGATCCTGGAGTACTGCCGCGGGCGGATGGCGCGCTACATGGTTCCGGACCACGTGCGCTTCCTGGACGCGTTGCCGAAGACTCCCACGGAGAAGATCTCCAAGCAGCTTCTCCGCGAATGGCATGTTCCCCCGGCTGGACCGAATCGCTAGCATTCCATTGGCCGTGTGCGGGGAAGCGTCACGAACGGAACGGGTGACGGCGGTCCCCGCGCTCCAAGGTCCCATCCGGAGACGAGATGCGGAAACAGCTCGCAGCGCTGATTGCGCTGGGCATGATCCTGATTCCCACGGGGGTCGCTCAGGCCCAGTACGGTTTCGGGCTGATCGCCGGTGTCGGGCGGACCGCGTTCACCGGTGCCGGCTCTACCGACGTGCCCTGGAGAACATCCGCACTGGCCGGTGCACTGGTCGAGATTCCCGCGGACCGGCTCCTGTCCCTGCGGGTGGAGCTGTACGTCGCGACCAAGGGATCGCCGCAGGTGCGATCGGGGCTGGGAGATGGGCTTCGCCAGGATGCGCTGAAGCTCGCCTACGTGCAGCTTCCGGTGCTGGTGCAGCTGCAGACCCCCCTGGGCGTGCCCCTCCGGTCGCGCACCTTCATGGGCGTGTCTTCCGCCGTGCCCGTGCGTTGCAGGGTGGCCAACCAGAGTTGTCGCGGGGTCGATCATTTCCACCTCGTGTCCTACGATTTCGGCATGCTGTTCGGTGCCGAGATCGACTTTCGCGGGTTGGGGATCGGCGCCCGCTACGAGGCCGGCCTGACCTCCGTGCTGCCCGCGGCGACCGGCGGGGACGTGAGGAACGGGATGCTTGCGTTCACGATGCGGTATACGTGGGGGCGCTGAAGAACTCGGACAGGAAGTCCGTTGCCGGCCGGGCGGCCAGGTCTTCGGGCGGACCGCTTTGCACCACGCGCCCCCCTTCGAGCGCATATACGGTCGGCTGCCCCAGGGCCTGAATGTCACGGACATCGTGCGTGACCACGATTGCGGGCATGTTGCGTTTCGCGAGGTGGCGGGCGAGGTACCCGCGGAATCGGCGCCGCGCGGCCGTGTCCATCGCGGCCAGGGGCTCGTCGAGGAGCAGCAGGTCGGGCTCGGGAAGGAGTGCCCGGGCCAGTGCGACGCGCTGTTTCTCGCCGCCGGACAGCGTGGTGGGAAGACGGCGCGACAAGTGACCGCATTCGATCCGGTCGAGCACGCTTGCGGCGGTGGCCAGACGGTCCGCGCGGGGCGGCCTGGGCCGGGTTGCGGCGAGCCCGAAGGCGACGTTCTCGACGACGGTGAGGTGTGGGAACAGACCGTAGCCCTGAGGCACGTAGCCGACGCGGCGCTTCTCCGGCGCGAGGGAGATGCCCTGGTCGGAATCGTGCAGAACCCGATCGCCCACCCGGATTCGGCCGGCGGTGGGCTGGTAGGCACCCGCGATGACTCGCAGCAGGGTGGTCTTCCCGGAGCCGTTGGGGCCAATCAGGAGCACCGGCGTGCCCCCGCCCTCGATGGTTGCGTTCAGATCGAAGGAACCCGCCCGCACCTCGACTCCGACCGACCAGTGCACGGCAGTCAGGCTCCCCTGTTCGGGGGTGGGGGGGGCGCGGCCGCGACCGTACGTTCCCGGGGTGCCACGGCCCCGCCGAATCGGCGTGCGAGCAGGGAAGGCACCGTGCGCAGGGGCACCAGCAGCAGCGCACTCGCCGCGGCCAGCACGAGGGCCAGCGCGACGGCGACCCGCGTGTCGGACTCGAGCGCCGTGTAGATCGCCAGCGGCATGGTCTGGGTGGAGCCCATGAAGTTCCCCGCGAAGAAGAGGGTCGCGCCGAACTCACCCAGCGCGCGGGCCCAGGAAAGCGCCGCGCCCACGGCGAGGCCGGGGAGGGCCAGGGGTACGGCCACACGGAAGAACGCACCCCTGGGCGACTGCCCCAGCGTGCGTGCGACGATGAGCAGGTCCTCGTCGACGCGCCGAAACGCGGCTGCCGCGGCCTGCACGTAGAAGGGCGCGGAGACGACCGTCTGCGCCACGACCACGGCCGCGGTGGTGAAGGGGATGTGGACGCCCAGGGCCGACATCGCGGGGCCCAGCAGCCCCTCCCGTCCAAACGTCTGCAACAGCGCGATCCCCATGACGGCCGGGGGGATGACGATCGGGAGGTCGACCACGATTTCCACCACCCGGGTGCGCCGGGAGGTCCGGTTCGCCATCCACCAGGCGAGCGGCGTGCCCGTGATCACGACGACCAACAGGCTGGCGGCGGTTGTGCGCGCGCTGAGCCACAGAGCGGGACCGAACAGGGGATGCCGCGCGCCCGCGGCGATGTCGGCGGGCGCGGAGGCGCCGGCCAGCGCGATCAGGGGGACCGCGAGGAGCGCCAGCATGGGAACCGCGGCGAGGATGCCCCACCGCCCCGCCCCCAACCCCCCGCCCGGCTCCCTCATCGCGCGGGCGCGGAGCCGGCCAGGAAGCCGCGGCGCGTCATGATGTCCTGGCCGGCGGGCGACGCCGCGAAGTCGATCCACAGCTCCGCGCCCTCCGGGTTGGCGGCCGCGGTGAGGGCGCCCATCAGGTAGTCGGCGCGCACGTTCACCTCGTCCGGGAGCGGTATCACGCGCACGCGGCCCGGGACGGCGTCGGTGCGGTACACGATGGCGGCGTCGGCCACCCCAAGCTCGACCTTGGCGCGGGCGAGACGGACGTTGCTCTCCTCCGACACGACGCGCCCGAGGACGGCGGCTTCGAAGTCCGTGCCGTGCCGCGTGGTGGCCCTTCGCAGGGCCATGCGTGCGTATCTGCCCGCCGGGACGTGTTCGGTCCCGATCACCAGGCGCCGCGCGCGGGGAAGGTCCTCGAAGGCCGCGATGGCGGCGGGGTTGTCGCGCGGCACGATGACCACGAGCTCGTTCTCCGTGAACACGCGGCTGCCGGTGATCAGGCCCGCCCGCGCCAGCGCGTCCACGTGCCGCTGGTCGGCCGAAGCGAACACGTCGGCACGCGCTCCCTGCTCGATCTGGAGCCGCAGCACCTGGCTGCCCGCGAAGACCGGCACCACGTCGATCTCCGGGTAGGCGTCCTCGAAGGCTCCCGCCATTTCCTGGAACGCTTCGGTCAGCGACGAGGCGGCGAAGACCCGCAGCACCTCACCCTCCGGGGCGCTTCCGCCGCACCCCGCGAGCAGGATCGCCGCGAGCGAGGCCGTTCGCGGCGCCAACGCCGATTTCACGCGGCTTCCACCGTGGTGACCTGTCCGCTGAGGGATCCGTCGTACCCCGGGAGGTGTTTCATTTCGGCCTGGAAATCCGGATCGTCGAGCGTTTCGAGCAACCGCGAAACCGGCGGCCTTGAAACGCTGCCGGCCGGCAGTACGAGGTCGAAGCGCTCCTCCGTGAGGGGCACGAAGTCCAGCCCCTCGGCCAGCGCCGCAGCCTCGATCGCGATGCCGGCATCGGCGGCTCCCCAGTGCACCAGCCGCGCCACGTCGCGGTGATTCGCGGCCAGTGGCCCGTTGTCGTCCGGCAAATGCCCGCCGGCTTCCGCGGTCAGACGCGCGGCCAGGTCGTGCGCCCCGGACCCTTCTTCGCGGCGAACGACACGCAGTTCGTCGCGGAGCAGATCGGCGCCGCCGGTGATTCCCAGCGGATTGCCCGCGCGCACGACCAGGCCCTGGCGCCAGCTCGTCAGGTTGGCCACGAGCAGCCGCTGGTCCGGGAGCGCGCGCCGGGCGGCCGCCACCGTGTCGCCGTCGGGATCGTCGCTCGATCGGTGGAGACCCGCGATGTGCACGAGCCCGTCACCGAGCAGATCCATCGCGTGGCGGTTCCCGGCCGACACCCATGTCACGCGCGCGTCTCTGAAACGGCGGTCCACGCGGTGTGCCAGCGCCCCCAGCAGGGGCGCACAACCGGCGACGAGGACGTTCTGGCCGAGCTGTGTCGTCGTGCCGAGGGGACGCACCGTGACATCCGCGCCGTTCCCCTCGGAGGTGATGATCCCGTCGGCGGCGCTGGTCGCGTGCGTGGGCAGGCGGTGCGCGACCCAGCGGTCCCCGATTCGGCCCAGGGCCACGCGCGACCCGCCGCCATTCGCCTCGGCGGACGGCGCGAGGCGAGCGCTGACCCCGCTGTCGGCGGCCAGTCGGAAGATCTCCTCGATCCCGCATCCCAGCGAGTAGGCGATCCGCAGCGCGAGCCGGGTGGACGGAACGTTGCGGCCCGCCTCGATCGCGAGAATGGCCTGCCGGGATACCCCGACCTGCTCGGCCAGCGCCGTCTGGGACAGCCTGGCTTCCTTGCGCCGGGTCTTGAGCTGGTTTTCGAACCCGTGCTCGCTCATAACATTTCTCCTGTGCTGGATGGGGACCGGGTCGCCGCAGGACCGGGTTGCCGCAATGTAACGTCTACATTACACAGTGTAAACTAAAGTTGACTTTTTTTGACGACGTGCACCCTCTACCAGCGGCGCGCACCCTCTATCGGCAGAGCGCACCTGCGGGGTGGCGGGCGGAAGGCCCGAAGAGAGGGTGCCCGAAGAGGGGGGTGGGTCCGCTACGTCTGACGCCGGACCGGGGCCGGCTCCCGGAGCCCGTGGACTCCTATGCCATGTGGGGGCGGATCGCCTGCGCGAGCGAAACCTCGATATCCCACACCGCCGCGGTGACCGCGCGGCCGATCAGGTCCATCTTGCGGATCAGCTCGATGCGCGGGAGCACCGTGCGCAGTTCGCGCTTCGAGAGCAGCTCCGCGAAGATGCCGCAGGCGTCGGCCAGGCCGATGATGACGACATCGCGAGGGGTGGGAACGATGTCGCTGAAGAGGACCTCCATGAGACGCAACTTCACTTCGCGTTCGGCCTTGCCGTCGATCACCGGGTAGCGCCGGGACCGGAAGACCCAGAGAAAGCGGTCCTCGCGGCGCTCCAGGATCCCGCGCTCGATGAGGCCGTCGATCGCCGCTTCGCGAACGTCGTCGGACATTCCGGAAGCCCGCTCCACCCAGAAACGGGCGTCGCGCTGGTGATCGTGCGCGGCGATATCGGCCAGCACCGGATCGAGGATGGCGTCGTCCAACGGGGTTGGGTCGACCAGGATGAGCTTCTCCATGTCGGTGTCGATCCGGTCTTCGAGCGCGAGATCCATCAGGACCGCGCCGCCGAGCGCGTAACGCAGGGACCAGTCGGGCACCCGAATGAACTTCTCCTCGTCGTCGTCGAGGAGGAGCAGCATGATTTCTTCCGCGAATCTGAGCATGGTCTAAAAGATATTGACTTCGGCCTCCTGGCGCTCCTCCTGAAACCGGGTGTGGCGAAAAGCCGTGACGTCGAGCGTGTGGGAGTGGCCGTCGGCGACCAGTTCGGAGACCGCGAGTCCGGTCGCGGGCGAGTGCATGATCCCGTGTCCGGAGAACCCGCACGCGTCGATCCATCCGTCGGTCCCCGGGTGGAGGCCGATCACGGGGCTGTTGTCGGGGGTGACCCCATAGTACCCCCACCAGCTGCCCTGGCGGTCGACCCCCAGGTCGGCCCACCACGGGTAGCGCTCGACGCCGGTGATCAGCACCTGCTCCAGCCAGCTCCAGTCGATGCCTTCGGTGAACCCGTCGTCGGCGTGGGCATCGAGACCGAAGAGGATGCGGTCGCCCTCGCTCCTCAGGTAGACGCCGGTGCCGAGATCGATGGTGAGCGGGTAGACGCGCTCGTCCGCGATGGGCGCGCTGAGGAAGATCTGAATGCGCTTGGGCCGCACGGGCACCTCCAGTCCCGCCAGGCGCCCGACAAGGCCCGACCAGGCGCCGGCGGCGTTCACGACATGGCCGCAGGCGAAGGATTCGCCCCCCGCCTCCAGCGTCCAGCCGCCGCCTTCGCGCCGTGCCGCACTCACGGCGTGGCGGAAGCGGTAGTCCACTCCGCACCGGCGCCCCATGGTAACCCAGGCGTGGGTGGCCATGTGGGGATCGATGATGCCGTCCCAGGGGCCGTAGGTCGCCCCGCCGAGGTCGTCCGTTTCCATGGGAACGTACCGGCGCGCGTCGGCGGGTTCCAGCACCTCGACGGGAGCGCCGAGGCTGTGCTGGAGCGCCACGGATTCCAGGTGGGCGTCCCAGCGGTCCGGGGGAACGAGCAGCAGGTAGCCGATGTCGCGGTAGCCGATCTCGAAGCCGTGGCGTTCCCGGAAGTCGCGGTAGACGGGCAGGGAGTACATCGAGAACGCGACGTTGGGGCGCGTGGTGAACTGGACCCGCACCCCGGCTGCGCTGCGTCCCGTCGAACCGAGAGCGGGTGCGGCTTCGCGCTCCAGAACGGTGACCGACAGCCCGCGCCGGGCCAGGTGGTACGCGCAGCTGGCCCCGACGATGCCGGCACCGACCACGACGACGTCGCCGGTGCGGGTGGCCGCGCCGCCGCTCCGGGCGGGTGGGTGGGCGGGGGTCACGGAAGCGGTGCCCTCACCGCCTCGTGAACGCGACGCTCCCTTCGATCTCCGCGTGCAGAACCGCGACCTTCCCGTCGGTGCCGATCTCGAAGCGCAGGAATTCCCGCTGGTTGACCGCGTCCGACCAGTTGCTGCGGAACGTGTCGTAGTGCCAGTGCTCGAGGGTGCCCTCGAACCCGGCCCCGAAGGCGGCGTGCAGCACCCCACCGTTCTCGGTCACGACGATTTCGCCGTACATGTCGCTCTCGTAGGTGCCGGCGTACTCGGCGAGCGCCAGCGTCGGGGACGTGCCCTCGGCGCGGCCGTCCTCCACCTTCTGCGCCTGCTCGCGGGCCTGCTCCTGCAGTTGGGCGAACGTTTCCTTCATCATGTCGTTCCACGGCAGCTGCTCACCGCCCTCGAAGCGGTCGACGAGATGATGCGTGAGAGCGCTCGTGAATCCGTTGGCGCCGTTCAGGTTGGTGAGGATCACCCAGCCGTAGTCGCTTTCGGGAACCAGGACCACCAGGGCCGTCATCCCGTCGATGTTGCCCCCGTGGGACACCATCTTGATGTGGCGGTAGTCGGTGAGGAACCAGCCCAGGCCGTACAGCAGGAAGTCCGACGCGGGGAAGACCGCGGCCCACAGGCCCTCGGGCCGAAGGAACATCTGGGCGGTGTGCATCTCGTTGACCGCCGCTTCGGATATCAGCCGCTCGCCCTCGTATTCGCCGTCGGCGAGCTGCAGCCGCACCCACTGGGCCACCTGCATGACGCTGGAGTTGATCGAGCCCGCGGGGCCCGCGTTGTCGATGTCCCGGTAGGGCACCGGCACGAGTTCGCCGTCGGGGGTCTCGATGTGCGGCTCGGCCACGTTGTCCAGCCTGCCGAGCGGCCCGATCAGGGTCGTGCTGCGGGCCATGCCCAGCGGCCTGAAAAGGCGCGCGGCCACGAAGTCGTCCCAGGTCATTCCCGAAACCGCCCTGATGACCTCGCCGGCCGCGATCCACGTCGTGTTGTTGTACTGGAAGGTCGAACGCAGCGGGAACGTGACCGGCTGGTGGCGGACCCGATCGAGAATCTCCGTGCGGGTGAGCCCGCTCGCGTACCAGATGCGGTCGCCGCGCAGGAGCCCGGTGTTGTGGCTCATCAGGTCGCGGATGCGGATGTTGCGGGTGATGTAGGGATCGCTCAGCTGGAACGTGGGCAGCTGATCGACCACCCGGTCATCCCAGGCCAGCTTGCCCTCGTCGACAAGCATCGCGATCGCGGCGGCGGTGAATGCCTTCGAGGAGGAGCCGATTGCGAAGATCGTGTTTTCGTCGACGGGATCGGAGCCCCCGACCTTCCTGACGCCGAACCCCCTGGCGTAGGTGACCTCGTCGCCCTGCACGATGGCGATACCCATGCCCGGGACATTCCAGTCCTGCATCATCTCCAGGATGGTCTCGTCCAGGCCGGCCAGCGGATCCTGTCCGGAGGCCGGGGCCGCGGGGGCGAGGAAAAGGAGCAACACCGCCGTCGTCGCAAACAGCCTGTCGCGGATTCGTAGCACGTCCATTTACCAGCTCCCGAGTTCACCTGCGCGTGCGATGACCCCGGAAAGGCGGGCCGCGGCGTTGCGCCAGTTGGTCCGCACCGAGGTCTGGGCCAGTTCAGAGTCGCCGGCCTCGATTGCGTCGACGATGACCTGGTGTTCCTGCACCGACACCGCGATCTGGTCCAGCAGGGCGTCGACGTAGAGCCGTGTATACCGCTCGGCCTGTGGCTTGATGGCGTCGTGAAGAGCGAGCAGCCTGGGGCCGGCCCCGCCTTCCACATACGTTCGATGAAAACGATTGTCGAGTTGAAAGATCCACTCGCGCGACGGCGTGGTTCCCTCGGCCTCGGTCAGCAGTTCGGCGTTCGTCTTGTTCAGGTCCGTGACCAGCTCCCCGCGGTCGTCGCGGCTGGCGGCGCTCCAGGCCGCGAGCCCCTCCATCTCGCCGACAATGTGAAGCAGTTCGAAGGCGTCGTCCTGCGTGAGCGGCGCCACGTAGGGACGGCTCTGGCGGCCCGTGCCGGGGTCGCTGATGTAGCCTTCCTGCATCAGGCGCTGCAATGCGCTTCGCACCGGGGTCCGGCTCAGGCCCAGGCGTTCGGCGACCTCCGTCTCGATCAGGCGGGAGCCCGGCGCCAACCTGCCGTGAACGATCAGTTCGCGAAGGTGCTGGTAGGCTTGGGTCCCGCGGTCACTGGTGCCGGTTTTCGCAGGCGACATGTCTCCGATCCGTGAAGTTGTGGCCTTCTCCCCACTACGAGGACAGCCACGGAAAATAACATGTTGGTATGTATCGCAGTTTTGTTCCCACTTTTGGATACCTTGCCGTATCCGATGCCACGCTGTACGATGCCGCACCGGAAGACTCCTGGCAAATTGCCGTTCACAGCCCTGGGAGCGCCATGGCCGACCTCGCGACGCAGCCCTCGGAACCCGTCCTGACCCCTGTCGAGGGGTCTCCCCGCGACGGGCAGGCGACCGACGATGCACAGATCGAGATTCGTGCCGCGAAGACGCGGGCGGACTTCGAGGCGTGCGTCGAGCTGCAGCGCGATACCTGGGGCGCGTCGTTCTCGGAGGTCGTTCCGGTCAGCATGATGCAGGTCACCTGCAAGATGGGCGGGATCTGCCTGGGCGCCTTCGCTCCCGGCGGCGAGATGCTGGGCGTGGTGTACGGTGTGACCGGCGTGCGCAACGGCGAACTCGCCCATTGGTCCCACATGCTGGCGGTGCGGCCGCGGGCGCGGAACATGGGGATCGGCAAGCGGCTGAAGCTCGCCCAGCGGGAAACGTTGGTGGCCCAGGGCGTCAACACGATGTACTGGACCTACGATCCCCTGGTGGCTCGCAACGCGCACCTCAACCTCAACCTCCTCGGAGCGGCGATCGACCGTTTCGTGCCCGACATGTACGGCGCATCGGACAGCGACCTGCATCGTCTGGGCACCGACCGGTTCATCGTCCGGTGGGACCTGCACGGCGAGCGCTCGGCCGCGGCCCGTGCCCGCCGGGAATCCCGGGCCAGGCGTGGCGGCCCGCGGCCGATGCTCGGGATCCCGGGTGACAAGACCCGGGTGCCCCTTGGTCGGGAAGCCGTCGAGGTGGTCATCCCGCGGGACATCGAGGCCGTCGAGGCAAGGTCCTTCGACGAGGCGCTCGGGTGGCGGCACGCATCACGCCGCGTGTTTCGGCAGCTCCTGGGCGGCGGTTACGAGGTGAGCGGATTCATCGCGGGACGCAAGCACGCCCGATACGTGGTTTCGCGTGTGGCGGGACGGTAATGACGTAGCCGAGTGGCGATGCCACGGTCAAGCGGCATGGCCACGGCCGGGCGGCATGCCACGGTCGGGCGGCATGCCACGGTCAAGCGGCATGCCACGGTCAAGCGGCAATGAAAGGAGCTTTTCCATGAACGGGACGCTGATGCGGATAGCCCCATGGCAGCTGGCCGCTGCGATGGTGCTGGTGTGTCTGTCGCCGGCCCGCGGCCAGCAGGGCCTCGACGTGCTGACCGCGCGCGATGTCTTCGACCTCGAATTCGTGAGCGATCCACAGGTCTCTCCCGACGGGTCGCGGGTCGTCTTTGTGCGCCAGTGGTCCGACCCGCAGACCGACCGCAACTATTCGAATCTCTGGATCATGAACCGCAACGGTTCGGGGTTGCGTCCGCTGACGTCGGGCAAGCACTCCGACAGCTGGCCCCGATGGTCTCCGGACGGGGGCCGGCTCCTGTATCTGTCGGACGCGCACGCATCCGGGGGCAACGCGTCCGGAGTTGGCGGCGTTGCCGGGCCGCCGCAGATCACCATCCGCTGGATGGACACCGGCCAGACGCAGCGGATCACCGACCGCACGGAGGGACCGCGGGTGCCGGCCTGGTCCCCGGACGGCACGATGATCGCCTTTTCGTCCTTCGTGCCGGATGCCGGCATGCAGCTGATCTCGATGCCGGATCCGCCGGATGGCGCCGAGTGGGCTGAACCGGCACGCGTGATCCACGAACTGGTCCACCGCTTCGACGGAGCCGGGGACCTCGAGCACGGATTCACCCATCTCTTCGTCCTCCCGTCCGAGGGCGGGACGGCCCGGCGGATTACCAGCGGTGACTTCCATCATGGCGGATACGTGGGCCGCTCGGGCCGGGGACAGCCCGTCTGGTCGGCGGACGGCGAGTCGGTCCTGATCACGGCCAACCGGCACCCGGACTGGGAGCTGGAGAACCGCAACACCGAGATCTACGAGGTTTCGCTCGGCGGCGAGATCCGCGCCCTCACCGACCGCAAGGGTCCCGACGCGGGTGTGGCGGTTTCGCCAGACGGGCGCCGGATCGCCTACACGGGCTTCGACGACCGCTACCAGGGATACCAGGTGACCGGGCTCTACATGGCGAACCGCGACGGCTCGGGTGCGCGCCAGGTCGCGGCGCAGCTGGACCGGAGCGTGGGCGGGCTGGCCTGGGCACCGGATTCCGAACGTCTCTACTTCTCCTATGCCGACATGGGCAACACGAAGATCGCGTACGTGGAGCCGGGCAGCGACGAGGTGCATGTCGTGGCCGAGAACATGGGCGGCTCGGGCTCGGCCTACGGCGGCGGCAGCTTCTCGGTGGGGCCGCGGGGGACCTTCGCCTACACCGTCTCGACGCCCACCGTGCTCAGCGAGGTCGCGATCGGGGCCGACCGCGGCACCCGCGTGATCACGGCGGTCAACGACGACGTGTTCGCCCACAAGACGCTCGGCGAGGTCGAGGAGATCTGGTGGCCCTCGTCGCACGACGGACGGCAGATCCAGGGGTGGATCATCAAGCCGCCGGGCTTCGACCCCGGTCGGAAGTATCCGCTCATCCTCGAGATCCACGGCGGGCCGTTCGCGGACTACGGCGACCGGTTCGACATCGAGAAGCAGTCGATGGCTTCCGCAGGCTACGTCGTGCTCTACACCAACCCGAGGGGGAGCACCTCGTACGGCGAGGAGTTCGGCAACCTCATCCACCACTCCTATCCCGGCAACGACTTCTACGACCTGGATTCGGGCGTGGACGCCGTGATCGACCTCGGGTACGTGGACCCGGAGCAGCTCTACATCACCGGCGGGAGCGGCGGCGGCGTCCTGTCGTCGTGGTCCATCGGGAAGACGGACCGC
Organism: Longimicrobiales bacterium; assembly: GCA_965116905.1. Classification (GTDB taxonomy): domain Bacteria; phylum Gemmatimonadota; class Gemmatimonadetes; order Longimicrobiales; family Gaopeijiaceae; genus Bin94. The sequence goes on from OZ220732.1 coordinate 986,142, forward strand.
TACAACGCGGCCGCGGTTCTGTACCCAGTGATCAACTGGTACAGCTTCGCGGTCACCTCGGACATTCCGATCACGGTGGCCAAGTACTGGTTCCGGGCGATGCCGTGGGAGGACCCCGAGCACTACATGGAGCGCTCGTCGATCTCGCTGGTCGGCAACGTGACCACGCCGACGATGGTGATGACCGGCGTGGAGGACTACCGAACGCCCATGTCCGAGTCGGACCAGTACTTCCAGGCCCTGAAGCTGAAGGGCGTGGAGACGGTGCTGGTCAAGGTGCCCGGCGAGCCGCACGGGATCCGGGTCCGGCCGAGCCACTTCATGCAGAAGATCATGTACATCATCGGGTGGTTCGACCGGTACCGGGGGATGGCGAGTTAGCGGAATCGTTGTTAGACTAGTTTATTCAACTAGTTGTCACACTCGGGCTGGAGAAACTCCAATGACCACGGTAGGTGCGTTCGAAGCCAAGACCCACCTCTCGTCCTTACTCAACAAGGCGGCACGGGGCGAAGAGGTGTTGATCACCAGGCGGGGGGTCCCGGTGGCGAGACTCGTTCCCGTGGACGCGGCGGATCGAGGGGATATCGCCGATGCGATTGATGAACTTCGGTCGATTCGGGAAGGGGTCTGTCTGGGGGGCCTGAACTGGAGGGAAATGCGGGATTCGGGGCGCCCGTGACGGGTTTCGTGCTCGACTGCTCCGTTGCGGTTGCGTGGCTGTTTCCCGACGAGGGCACGCCCGAGACCGAAGCGCTGCTCGACCGGCTGAAGAAGGAAGAGGCCTTGGTCCCCGGCATCTGGCACCTGGAAATCGGGAACGTCCTGGTGCGTGCCGAGCGGAGCCAACGCATTGCCAGGTCGAAGGTCCCGGCCTATCTCAGTCTTCTGCGGAGGCTGGCGATCGCAACCGACAGCGAAACCGATGAGCGGGCACTGCGAGAAACACTGATGCTGGCGCGTGAGTGCGGGCTCAGCACCTACGATGCGGCATATCTCGAGTTGGCCATGAGACGGGGGGTCCAGCTCGCAACGCTCGATCGCGCGCTGATGCGCGCCGCTCGGTACATGCAGGTGGAGACCGTTCCGAAAACGAATCTTCAGGTACATGAGAAGCCACATGATTAAGGACAGGAAAACGTCGCGGCCCTCGGCAGCCCCGTCCCGCCGCGCCGTCCTCAAGGCCGCCGCCGGAGCCGCCGGCCTGACCCTCGCCGCCCCGTTCATCAACCGGGGGCGCGCTGTCGTGCAGGCACACGGCCGCGGCCGGACGGCGACCCCCCAGGAATACTCGACCCGCTGCATCGATCTGGTGACGGGATCGCTCGTGATCGACATGTTGTCGCCGCTGGTCATCGCGCGCTCCATTCAGCAGCGCTGGGGTCCGGACCTGAGCGGCATGACAGCCGAGGAGGAGCAGGATTTCCGGGACTCCGAGATCGACGTCTTCCACATCGCGGTCGGCGTGGGCGGGCGCGACTTCGAGGACCAGTACGAGAACACGCTGCTCTTCGTCGCGGGCTACAATGCGATCATCGCGTCGCGGCCCGATCTCTTCGTGCGGATCGATTCGGCGGAGGATCTGGCGAACGTGCATGGGTCGGGGCGCGCGGGGATCCTGATCGGATTGCAGACCTCGTCCCACTTCCACACGCTCGACGACGTCAACCAGTTCTACTGGCTCGGACAGCGGGTATCACAGCTCACCTATAACTCGCGCAACATGATCGGCAACGGGGCCACGGAGCGGGTCGACGGGGGCATCTCGGACTTCGGCGTCGCGATCGTCGAGCGCATGAACGAGATCGGGATGGCGGTTGACGTCTCGCACTCGGGCGACCGCACGACCCTCGATGCCTGCGAGGTCTCGTCGCGGCCCGTCCTCTTCACCCATTCCAACAGCCGGGTCCTGTCGGGCGGCCACCCCCGCACCAAGACCGACGAGGCCATTCGAGCCATGGCGGCGACCGGTGGCGTGATGGGGATGACGGGCGTGCGCATGTTCGTGAAGGACAGGGAGCCCACGACCATCGAGGATTACATCGACCACTTCGACCATGTGCGCGACCTGATCGGCGTGGAGCACCTGGGCGTGGGCAGCGATGTCGACCTGCACGGCTACGACGACATGCCGCCCGACGAATACGAGGCGCTGAAGGCCGCGTACAAGGACTCGTACGCGTTCCGCGACAAGATAGACATCGAGGGCGTGGACCACCCGAAGCGGATGTTCGATTTGACCGAGGCGCTGATCCGGCGGGGATACACGGACGATCACATACGCGGGATTCTGGGCGGCAACTTCCAGCGCGTGCTGGGTGAAATCTGGGAGGTGTAAACAGTGCGATTCACAAGATGTAAACCAGAGTTGACACTCGGGGTGCTCTCCGTGGCGCTCGGCGGGCTTGTGCCGGCCGTCATGGCAACCGCGGCGGGAGCGCAGGAAGCACCCGTCGCGCTGGTCGGCGCGCGTATCCACACGGCTGCCGGGCCCGCCATCGAGAACGGCACGATCGTCTTCGCCGACGGCGTGATCACCGCCATCGGCGCGGACGTCTCGCCGCCCGGCGGCGCAGAGGTGGTCGACGTGAGTGGCATGGTCATCATGCCCGGGATGCTGGACAACCACTCCCACATCGGCGCCGACAGCCGCGACCTCAACGAATTCCCGGTCCGGTTCGGCCCGCAGCACCGTATCCGCGACGTGCTATCGCCCGACGACGCGTTCTGGAAGGGCGCCGTCAAGGGCGGCGTGACCACGGTCATCACCGGGCCCGGGAGCGGCGAGGTCTCGAGCGGGCAGGCGATCGTGATCAAGACGTGGGGCGAGACAATAGACGAACGAGTCGTGAAGGAGCGCGGCGGGCTCAAGATCGCGATGGGCCGCAAGCGCCCGGACCAGTCACCGACGACCAGCATGGCGGTTACCGCGCTGCTGCGCGCCAAGTTCATCGAGGCGCAGGAGTACCAGGCCCGGTGGGACGCGTGGGAGGAAGGCGGCCAGGAGGGACCGGCCCCGCCGCGCGACCTCGGCATGGAAGCCGTGGTCCGGGTGCTGACCGGCGAGGATCGCATCCGCGCCCACGTCCACCAGGCGCACGACATCCTCGCGATCATCCGGCTGTCGCAGGAGTTCGACTTCTCCCTCGCGATCCACCACTCGACCGAGGCCTACAAGGTGGCCGACGAAATCGCCGAGGCCGGTATCGACGTGGTGGGGATGCCGCTGTTCACCCGCATCGCGCTGTCCGACGAGGTCATGGCCACGGGCACCGTGATGAACGAAATGGGCGTGCGCTTCACCTTCCACACCGACGACCCGGTGGTGGGCTCCAAGTGGCAGCGCGGCAACGCCGGGCTCGGGATCCGCTACGGGATGACCGAGCAGGACGCGCTCGAGGCGGTGACGATCAACCCGGCCGCGATCGCCGGGGTCGAAGACCGTGTCGGGAGCCTGGAGGTGGGCAAAGACGCCGACATCGTCGTGCTGAACGGGACGTGGTACGAGGTCAGCACGCTGGTGACACGGGTGTACGTCAACGGGATGGTCGCGTACGACAGGGAAGGAGAGGTGCCATGATCAGGGCGATCGGGGTGGCCGTATTGGCCATGGCCGCGCTTGGTGGCGGACGGGCCGATGTCCAGGCACAGGCCGTTGCCCTCACCGGGGGGCTGGTTTATCCCATCTCATCGGAACCCGTTGAGGGTGGGACCGTGCTCATGGTGGATGGCCGGATTGCCGCGGTGGGCGCCGACGTGGACATCCCCGTGGGCGCGGAGGTCGTGGACGTGACCGGGAGCGTGGTGATGCCCGGGATTATCGACGCGATGAGCTACTACGGGATCGCGGGCGAGGACATGAACGAGGTGCCGAATCCGCTGACGCCCGAGCTGCGGATCATCGAGGCGTTTGCGCCGTTCGGGACGTTCGGGTCGGGAGAGGCCGGCGAGATTCGGGTGCGCGAGCTGCTGTCGGGGGGCGTGACGGCGACGTACATCGGGCCGGGAGATGCGACCGTGGTCGGCGGACAGGGTGCGGTGGTGAAGACGGCCGGCGCGCGTTTTGACGACCTGATCGTGCGCGAGCCCGCGGCGATCGACATCACGCTGGGCGGCCGGCCGGCGTCGACCTACCGCGAGCAGTCGCGGTCGCCCTCGACGCGGATGGCGGTCGTGGCGCAGCTGCGGGATCTGCTGGTGAGGACGCAGGAGTGGATGGCGACTTGGGACGCAGCGGACCCGGCCCCCCGCAACCTCGGAATGGAGGCGCTGGCACGGCTGCTCCGGGGCGAGATCCCGGCGCGTGTGCAGGCCAACGCGACGCGCGACATCCGGGTGGCGATCGAGCTGGCCGAGGAGTTCGGCTTCGAGTTGGTGATCGATGCCGGCGCGGGCGCGCACCAGATGCGCGACGAGCTGGCCAACCGCGGGATTCCGGTCGTCCTGGGCCCGATCTCGCACCCCTACATCTCCGGCGAGGAGATTCCCGACCCCGGCGACTACGGCGGCGTCGACGAGCGCAATGCCGTGTGGCTCAACGAGGCCGGGGTGCACGTCTCCCTGGCGAGCTTCTCGCGGGGCTTCGGTCGGTTCGGTCCCGGCGTGGCCGGCCAGTGGCTGCTGATCGATGCTTCGATCGCGCGCGGGCACGGGATGAGCGAGGCCGACGTGTTGCGGGCGGTTACGCTGAATCCGGCCGAGGTGCTGGGCGTGGCCGACCGACTCGGCAGCCTGGAGGCCGGAAAGGACGCGGACGTGGTGGTGTTCGACGGCGATCCGCTGAGCATTCGGACCTGGGCGACCCGCGTGTACGTGGGCGGGCAGCTGGTCTACGAGCGAGAGAACTGAGGGAGTGATGAGGAATAGAGCGAAGTTGCGGGCGCCGGCGTGCCTCGTTGCGCTTGGCGTGCCGGTCTTGCTGTGCGCCTGCGTGGAGGGCGGCGCCCCTGGCTCGGCAGGTAGCGGCCCGATGGACGTGGTCATCGAGGGCGGCCGCGTCGTGGACGGCACGGGTGCGGCCTGGTTTCATGGCGATGTCGGCATTCGCGGCGACCGGATCGCGGCGGTGACGCCTGCGGGCGGCCTGGCGGGCGTGGATGCGGGCGAGCGGATCGACGCTTCCGGGAAGGTGGTCGCGCCCGGCTTCATCGACATCCTGTCGCACGCGCGGGGCCCGTTGCTGAACGGCGACGGTCGGCTGCTGGGCAAGGTCACGCAGGGCATCACGACCGAGATCATGGGCGAGGGGTGGACGAACGCGCCGGCCAACGCGAATACCGACGCGGGTGCCGGGCTGGTCGACCCCGAGGCCCAGGGCGAGCGGCACGACTTTTCGGGTCCGAGGGGCTTCGACGCGTGGCTGAACGCGATGCTGGCCAACGGCGCGTCGCCCAACTTCGGGTCGTTCGTGGGCGCTACGACCGTGCGGGTCTACGCAATGGCCGAGGCGGCCGGGCCGGCGAGCGAGGCCCAGCTCGACTCGATGCGCAAGGCGACCCGCTGGGCGATGGAGGGCCGCGCGTTCGGCGTGGCCAGCGCCCTCATCTACCCGCCGGGCAACTTCGCGAGCACCGAGGAGCTGGGCGAGGTCGTCGCGGCGTCGGCGCCCTATGGCGGCGTGTACATCACGCACATGCGCTCCGAGGCGGACCGGTTCCTGGAAGCGATCGACGAGGCCATCGAGATCGGGGAGCGGGGCGGCGTGCCGGTCGAGATCTACCACCTGAAGGCGGCGGGCGTGCGCAACTACCACAAGGCCGCGCTGGCGATCGCCAAGATCGATTCGGCGCGCGCGGCGGGGTTCGACGTGCAGGCCAACATGTACCCCTACACGGCGGGCGGCACCGGGTTGCCTGCGCTGCTTCCGCCCTGGGCTTCGGAGGACGGCGCGCTCCTGGACAATCTGCGCGACCCCGAAATCCGGCAGCGCATCCACGACGAGGTGCTGGCGGACACGGCGGACTGGGAGAACCTGGGCGTGCTGTCCACGCCGGAAGGCGTCATGATCACGTCGGTGGCCGAGGTGGGGCCGGACGGCGAGCCCACTGGCGCGAGTGGCTTCGTGGGCATGCGGGTCGCCGAGGTCGCGGAGCAGATGGGCGTGGACTGGGTGGACGCGGCGATCGAGGTGATCCTCATGACCGGCGGCCAGGCGGGCATGATCGTCTTCATGATGGACGAGGCCAACGTCGCGCTGCAGCTGCGGCAGCCCTGGATCAAGATCGGGACCGACGCTTCCGGCTTCGACCCCGACAGCGCGACCGCGATGGTCCACCCCCGGTCGTACGGCACCTATCCGCGCATCCTGGGCAAGTATGTGCGGGATGAAGGCGTGATCACCCTGGAGGATGCCATCCGCAAGATGACGTCCGCGGTTGCCACGCGGCTTTCGATCCAGGACCGCGGCCTCATCAGGGTGGGGATGTATGCGGACGTGGTCGTCTTCGACCCCGGGACCGTGGCAGACCGGGCCACCTTCGAGGATCCGCACCAGCTCTCGGTCGGCGTCGAGGAGGTGTTCGTGAACGGGGTGGCGGTGTTGCGCGGTGGAGAGCATACGGGCGCGAAGCCGGGGCGGATCGTGAGAGGGCCCGGGTACAGGCCTGCCGGCTGATGGATTTCTTCTCATGCGGGTAGGCGTCGTGGGCGGTGGGGTAATCGGCCTCTGCACCGCCTGGTACCTGAAGGAGCTCGGCGCGGATCCGGTCGTGATCGAGTCCGCGACCCTCGGCGACGGCTGCTCGTTCGGCAACGCGGGTTGGGTCTGCCCGTCGATCTCGAGTCCCCTGCCCGCGCCCGGCCTCACGCTCAAGTCACTCTCCTGGATGCTGCGGCGGGACAGCCCGCTGTACATCAAGCCCACCGCGCTGCCCGGTCTGGCCCCGTGGCTGCTGCGCTTCCGTTCGTTCTGCAACCACGCGGATCAGAAGCGCGGGATCGAGGCTATCGCCGGGCTCAACCGGTTCACGATGGAGCGCTACGACGAGTTGGCCGCCGCCGGCGTGGAGTTCGAATGCCACGAATCGGGCGTGCTGATGGTCTTCCGCGACTCCGACAAGGCCGCGGCGGCCGAGAAGGAGGTCAAGCTGGTCACCGCGGCCAGCGCGACGAGCTGCACCGATCTGACCGAGGCCGAGGTGTACGAGCGGGAACCCATGCTGCGTCCCGGGTTCCGGTTCGGGCTCTTCGTCGGCGCGGATCGGCACGTGCGGCCCGATTCGCTGACGGCGGGGCTGGGTGCGGCATTGCGTGAAGGCGGGGCCGAGATTCACGAGCGGACCCGCGTGACCGGATTCCGGGACCAGGGACGGCGCGTGCGCGGGATCGTGACCACGAAGGGCGAACTGGGAGTCGACGCGGTGGTGCTGGCCGCGGGCGCGCGCACCGGGACCCTCACACGCATGGCGGGGTGGCCAATCCCGCTGACCGCCGGAAAGGGCTACTCGGTCACGATCGACGAGCCCAGGAACCAGCTCCGCCAGCCGCTCTACCTGGGGGGCGCCAAGATCGGCCTGACGCCCTTCCGGGGCGCGCTCCGGTTCTCGGGAACGATGGAGCTGTCCGGGATCAACCGGCGCATGGATGTGGGACGGATCCGGTCGCTCCGGCGCATTGTCGGGCGCGAGGTGGACATCCCGGAAGCGGCGTACGGAGGCCGTGAATGGGTGGGGATGCGCCCGGTCGTGCCGGACTCGCTCCCCGTGATGGGAAAGTTGCCGTCGCGCGACAACATGTACGTGAACACCGGCCACCAGATGCTGGGCGTGACGCTCGCCGCGAGCAGTGGTTGGGCGCTCGCGGGGCTGATGCTGGAGGGGAAGCCGGGGGTGGGGCTGGAGGCGTTCTCGCCGGAGCGGTTCTGAGGAGCGATTCCGTCGCGCCGGGTTGCGACTCGGGGCCGCCCAAGCGTAGAGTGCTGAAGGCCCGTATCCGACTCGGCCCATCATGACAGGAGTTGTCCGGATGAAGAAGGAAGGGAAGGACCTGGGATTCATGGCACTGATCGCCGGCTCAGGCGCCGTGGGCGTTCTGGCGACCCTGTTCGCAGTCGTGGTGACCCGCGGGCCGGCGCCCCCACCTGCCCCGGCGGCCCCACCCGCGCCGGCCTCGGCACCCGTGCAGGTCGAAGTGAGGCAGCAGGCGGTCGAGAATGTGTCGGAGCGCGTGCCAATGATCAGGATCCGCGGCTCGGCGTCCCTTGGGATGCGCGCCGAACCGATCGTCTATATCGATGGCGTCCGCGTCAATGGTGACAGAAGCGGGTTGTCGAAGCTGGTCAGTCCCGACCAGATCGACCGTATCGAGGTGATCAAGGGTGACGCCGCGAAGGAGCGTTACGGCAGCGAGGCCGCGAACGGCGTGATCCAGATCGTCACGAAGCCCAAAGAGGGTTCCTAGGGGCCTGCGGGCTCCTGGCGACCTCCCGCCAGTGGCAGCACCTCGTTCACCAGGGTCATCAGCATTCGGCCCGGCTCTTCGAACATGATCATGTGTGAGCTGCGTTCGAAGGTCACGAACCGTTTGTGGGGGGCGTCGATGCGGTTGAAGTAGTCGAGGGCGCTCTCGTACGGCGTGTGCAGGTCGAAGCGGCCGTGGAGCATGACCACGGGGACTTCGAAGCGCTCGACCATCCCGCTTCGCCGGGATTCCGGTGCACCGTCGATCAGGTGCCGCTCGGCCCACGCCATCGCCGGGAGGAGGCTCGCCACCTCGTCCTCGGTGTACTCGGGTCCCCACTCGGGGAGTGCGAAGTACAGGTCGAAGGTGGGCTTCCCGTACCAGCCGCCGTCGTACTCGCGGGCCCATTTGCGGGCGGCCAGGAGCTTGGCGACGGCGCCGGTGCCCGGCGGCGGCGGGTAGGGCTGGAGGGCCTCCAGTTCGCGGATCGCGACCGTGTCGTTGGCCGCGCGGACGCGCTCCATGAGCGTGGAATAGAGTTGCGCCTCGCTGCCCGGACCTCCCGATTGGCCGAGCCCTACGTACGCGTGAATCCGGTCCGGATGCTGGTCGACTAGGCGGGGGCCGATCGAGCTTCCGTAGGAGTATCCGAGCACCACGAGCTTCTCCTGTCCGAACCGGGACAGCAGGCGTTCGACGACCACCAGGGCGTCGTCCACGTGCTGCTGGAGGGTCAGCGTCGGCGCGAGCCGGGCGGAATCCGCGGCGGCGAAGCTCTTGCCCACGCCCCGCCGGTCCCAGTTGACCACCGTGAAGAAGTCTTCCCACGGCTTCTGGTATGCCCACGCCATCCCCATGACCGGGCTGCCGGGTCCGCCGTGGAGCACGAGGAGGATCGGATTGGCGCGGTTCAGGCCACGGATCGAGATCCACTGGGTCGAGCCGTTGACCTCGATCGGCTCCAGGACCTCGACCCCTTCCGGTGTGTGGATCGCTCGCAGGTCGGCCAGGCGGGCGGTGATCGAGTCCCTGGGCATGGCGGTGCTCGGGGCCGGGGCGTCGCAAGCGGCAGCCAGGAGCGCGAGTGCGAGAATGGCGAAGGAAACAGGTCCGGATCTGACGGCTGCTGGCAGGCTCATGGCAGACTTCCTTCGCGCCTGGTCGGGCGTTCGTTCTCTCGGGCGGCCAGCCCCGGCGTGACCGACTGGCGCGCCCGGCGGCTCCGTTGCCTAATGGATGTCAGGTATGGGACACTACACCAGGCACGGCCGCCCGCTCGGCCACGATGATCTCGCTGGCGCGGACACCTCCGGTCAGCCGGGCTGCCGGTACACCCAGAAAGCGCTCGACATCAAGAGGTTTACGAGGCGGGGCCGCAACGCCCCGACTCAGCAATTCGGCTACGGCGGGGTCTGCGCCGGGACCGTCAACGCGACAGGGCTCGATTCTCATCTGACCATAATGACCAGGTCGATCTGGTGTAACAAGCGTCGAGCGTGTGGCCGCTGGGCCAGCATTCGCGGCCCCGCGCGAGCGCCTGTCATGGGAAAGGACACAAGATGATCGACGCACAGGCGAACAACTCCATACTCCGCTCAGCGGGGCTGCACCTCGCGGGCCTGGGCATTCTTGTCGCCGCGGCCTGCGGCCCGGCGGCGGATTCGAGCGGGGACCCGGCGGCCGAATCTCAGCCCTCGCTGTCCCCGCCAGCGGCCTCGGCGCTCGCCGAGCGCTTTCAGGCCGAACTCGACGCGGCGTGGGCTCAGGCGCAGGATACCGACGAGAACTTCCCCGGGGCGACCGCGGCGTTCATTCTCCCGGATGGCAGCGTCCAAGGCTTCGCAACCGGCGAGTCGGACATGGACGACGACATCCCGATGACCCCGGACCTGCGCATGCCGTCGGGCAGCATCGGCAAGACGTACGTCGCGGCGGTCGCCCTGCGGCTGGCGATGAATGGGGAAATGGGCCTCGACACGCCGGTCTCGACCTGGCTCGGCGGCGAGGACTGGTTCTCGCGGGTCCCCAATCACGCGGACCTGACACTGCGCAACCTGCTCAGCCATACGGCGGGCATGATCCAGCCGTACTTCGAGGACCCCGACTTCGCGGCCCGGCTGGCCGAGTTCTTCGGCGACCCCGACGCCTACATGACCCCGGAGCAGTTCATCGCCGAGGCGGTGCTGGACGCCGAGCCGCTCTTCCCCGCGGGCGAGGGTTACCACTACAGCGACGTCCACTACACGCTGGCGGGCCTGGCGATCGAGGCGGCGACGGGCCGCGACTACTACGACCTGCTCGACGAGATGTTCCTGGATCCGTTCGGTCTCGACCTGACCCTGCCTGCCGATCGGCGCGACCTGCCCGGGCTGGCGCAGGGCTACGCGCACGCGAGCGTCCGGCTCTTCGACACGCCGCTCGAGATCGTGGTCGACGGCCAGCTGGTGGTCCACCCGCTGCAGGAGTGGACGGGGGGCGGCGTCGTGAACAACCCGCAGGCGCTGGTGCGCTGGGCGAAGCTGCTATACGAGGGTGATGCGATCGAAGGGGACGACCTGCCCGACCTGTTCCGGATCGGGTTTCCGACCGACGACACGAAGCCGCATCTGGGGTATGGGCTGGGGGTGGCCGTCGCCGAGAGCGAGCACGGGCTGACCTACGGCCACGGGGGCTTCTTTCCCGGGTACAATTCGCTGGTCACGTACTATGCCGACCATGGCGTCGCGGTGGCGATCCAGATCAATTCGGACGATTCACGGATGGGCGACCACCTGCCGAAGCTGGCGGACGTGGTGATCGAGGCGCTGACGCCCCCTCAACCAGCGTACTGAACATGTCAATACGTAGAATACATAAAATACGTAAAATACGCATTTTGACCTGGGTCGTCGTCGGATCGCTGCTGGCGCCGGGAGTCGCTGGAGCGGTCCAGGCCCGGCAGACGGACGTTCAGCGCCGCATTGTGGTGAGCCCGGATTACCTGGTGAGCAGGGACGGGGACCGGCCACACGTCGAGATCATGGCGGCCGCGAACCCTCGCAACGCGCGCAACCTGCTCGCGGGCGCGATCACGTTCACGCGGCGCGACGGGGGCAGCGCGACCAAGGCCTATGTGAGCCGGGACGGCGGCATCGTCTGGGACGACATCATCTTCCCGGAGCAGCGCGAAATGGGGGGAGCCGATCCGCAAGTGGCGTTCACCGCAGCGGGGACGGCGCTCTTTCTCACCCTCAATACGGCACCCGATGAGACCGGCCGTACGCGCGCGTTTCTGCACTCGTACCGTTCAGAGGACGAAGGCGTGACTTGGTCGGATGTGTACAACCTGGGCGCGTCCTACGACCACCCCATGCTGGTGGCCGACCAGACGACGGGTCCGTTCGCGGGGCGGGTGTACGTGAGCGTGCTGTACGGGGGCCTCAAGTACAGCTTGGGCGTGTTCCGCTCGGAGGACGACGGCCGAAGCTGGATCGGGCCGGTGAAGTTCATCGACGGCGCGGGGGAGCGCGGGCTGAACGTGGATCCGATGGTCGTGTTTGCCGACGGAGCGATCATGGTGCCGTTCGTCGACTTTCCGTTTACGCCGGAGCAGACGGCCGAGTGGGACGGGTCGCGGATCTGGACGGTGGTGTCGACCGACGGTGGGGTGACGTTTTCCGAGCCCCGGGCGGGGCCCTTGAAGATGACCGGGGACGAGTTGCGCGGGGCGAGGGAGGGTCTCGAGCGGTTTCGCGGCGGGTCGTGGGTGATGTACGCCGTGGATCGGAGCGAGCGGTATCGGGACCGCGTCTACGCGGTGTGGCCGGACTACTCGGGGGGGCTGCCGCGGGTAGTGCTGGCGAGGACGGATGATCGGGGGTCGACCTGGAGCGAGCCGACGTCGGTGGCGCCTGACGCGACCCGGGGTGTACAGCAGTTCCAGGCCGCCGTGGCCGTCAATCGGGACGGGGTTCTGGGGGTGACCTGGTACGACACGCGCGAGGCGCCGTCGGAGTTCGCGTTTCATCAGTATTTCGCGGCGTCGTTCGACGGTGGCGGGACGTTCACGGCGCCGCAACGGGTTTCGAGCGCGCTCTCGCGGCCCATGGGCGCGGGGAACCTGCTGCCGGCCCCGGCGACCTTCAGCGGACCGGAGGGAGAGCTGCGGGTCGCGCTGCTGTCGGCGGCTTCGCGCTGGGTGAACGGCGGCGACTACATGGGGCTCACCGCGTCGGCCGACGGGCACTTTCATCCGGTGTGGGCGGACGCGCGGTCGGGCACCTACCAGGTGTACACGGCGGAGGTTCGGATCGAGGAGGGGGCGGCGGTGGCGGGTGAGCTGACGCATGGCGGGCCCGCGGTGGGCGAGCCGGTCGACGTCACCGGCCGGATCGAGCTGGTGAACGATCCCGGTGCCTATGACGCGGAGACGGGCGTGCTCGACCTGTGGATCCGGTTGAAGAATGTGTCCGCCACACCGATCGCGGGACCGATCGAGGTCGAGATCCGGAAGTTCGGGAGCGGCATGGACGACACGTTCGCCGAGCTCGCTCCGGAGGTCCTGAACGCGGACAACGGGATGAGGGGCGGTGGAGCGCGGTTCGTGTATGATGACGCCCTGGGTACCGAGGGCGTGCTCCCGCCCGGCGGTGTGAGCGGCGCGATGCTGTGGCGGCTCAGGCTGGTGGAGCCGATTCGCGTCCCCAATCTCCACGTGTATGTGACGGGGCGGGAGGTGGCGACACGCTGACCGGTCGCGCGGCCTCTGGACCCCGGACGCTTACGGAGTCCGGTCCCTCCTGACCTCCTCCAGCAGCCCGTCCAGCTCGTACCTGCCGAAAACCCGCCCGTTGGCGACGACCAGGACGATGCCCCGGGTGTTCGCGATCGCGTCGAGCGGACTGGCCTCGAGCAGCACGAGGTCGGCCAGCTTCCCCTCGGCGACGGCGCCCAGCGAGTCGGACGCGCCCAGGAACTCGGCGGGCGCGGTGGTCGCGGCCACGAGGGCTTCGCGAGGAGAAAGCCCCGCCTGGACGAGTAACTCCAGTTCGTCGTGGAGGCTGAATCCCGGGTAGACGAAGGGGTTGGGCGTGTCGGTTCCCGCGAGAATGCCGACCCCGGCCGCCGCGGCCATCCCGGTCACCGCGAGTTGGCGGGTGAGAAACGCTTCGCGGGTCTCGATGTCGGCCGGTGTGTCCGTCTCGGTCCCCGGGAACGGCACCTGCCAGCCCGCCGTGATCGCCTGCGGCATGTACTGCAGGCGCGGATCGTCGTCCTCCCGGAGCCGGTGGAGATAGGCCAGGTTGTTGAGGATCGCGAGCGTGGGCGTCAACCAGGTGCCGTTGGCGGCCAGGTGCGCCAGAAGCTCGCCGCACACCTGGTCGTCGGCCGCATCGAGGATGGTGCGGTAGAGTCCGGTGTCGAAGAAGGGGTTGGTGAACTCGTCCCCCGCGGCGCGCATGGCCATCCACTCCGCCCGCGCCGCCCGGACCTCGGCGTCGTTGGACGAGCAGCCCTCGATGACGCCGAACATGTGCGTCATGCTCCGCATCCCCGCGTCCGACGCGTCACGTGCCGGAACGGTGAAGGGAACGTGTCCGGCGACGTCCACGCCCCGTGCCGTGGCCTGTTCCGCTATGGCGGCGAAGGCGTCCGCTTCGAGCGCGGAGTAGACCTTGATGAAGCCGGCACCCGCGTCCACCAGCGAATCGACCACGAAACGGGCGCGCTCGGGGCTGTCGGCGATCACCGATCCGGGGAACCAGGCGTTTGCCCCATCCGTGATGTTGCCGGACGTCACGGCGCGCGGCCCCACTCGCTCGCCGGCCGCAATGCCCTCCCGGGCCTCGCGCGCCACGGGCAGTTCGCCCCACATGTCGCGCACGCCGGTCACCCCGTTGGCGATATAGACCGGCAGAGCAGGGGGGAAGAAGGAGGAGAACTCGTGCACGTGCATGTCCCACAGCCCCGGAATGAGATACCCGCCGCCCCCGTCGATGCGCTCGACGCCCTCGCCGAGCAGCAGATCGTCGGGCGCGGACACGGCGGCAATCCGGGTGCCCTGGACGACCACGGTGCGTCCGTCGGCCACGGTGCCCGCCGCAGGATCCACGACGGATACGTTCTCGATCGCGGTGCCGGAGTCGAATTCGCGTGGGGGTGGGCCGCAGGCGACGGCGAGCGCGGTCACCGCTGCAACGAAGCAGACACGCAGTCTCATGAGGAACCTCTCGGTGGCGGGAGTCATGGCCCAACTTGCGCCATCGGCACGCCAGGGGAAAGCTTGCCGTTGGCAGCTGCGGGACGGATTGGACCTCCGGAAAGAGGAGCGCAGGGAACATGTTCAAGGTGAGGAAACGCGGTGCGCGCGGGGCTTCCCGTGTCGCCGGAATGGCGGGGTGTATGATGGTGCTGGGCGCGTGCGGTGAGCCGGCCGCCGAACCCATTGAAGTCGCAACCAGTCCCCTGTCGCTTGAAGGCACGAGCCCTGTCGAGTGGACGGGCCATGAGCGGTCCTCACATTTCGTCGCGGCGTCCGACGGCGTGCGGCTGGCGGTCGACGTGGTGCTGCCGACCGGGTATACGGGCGAGGGCGAGGCGGCCACCGCCTTCCCCGTGATCTTCCGCTACACGCCGTACCACCGCACGTCGATCAACCCGGAGACGGGCGAGGTAGGCGTGGCGCCCTACGAGTTCTTTCTGTCCCGGGGCTACGCCTACGTTGCGGCCGACATGCGGGGGAGCGGCGCCTCGTTCGGGTGGAACGACGTGATGACTCCCATGATGATCGAGGACGGCGGGGCGATCGTCGACTGGATCGCCGCGCAGCCGTGGAGCGATGGCAACGTGGGCATGTTCGGCGGCTCCTACGAGGGCTGGTCGCAGTTCGCGGCCGCGGCTGCGAAGCCGGAGGCCCTCAAGGCGATCGTGCCGGTCCACACGGGCTGGGACGGCCTGCTGGTCAGGCCCGGCGGGGTCTTCAGCTATGCCTTCATGGAGATGTGGACGGCCATGACGGATTTCATCAACCACAACAACGTCTTCCCCACCTTCCCCATCCCGCCCGTCACCCCGGTGCTGGACGAGGATGGGGACGGCGAGTTGCTCGACGAAATCCCCGTGGATGCGGACGGCGACAGCTGGTTTACCGATGACTATGCCTGGCCGGTCGATCCCGCGAATCCTCCGCAGTATCCCGACGGGGCCGAGCGCACGGAGCATGCGTACTTCAACGCCACCATGGAGCACATCGCGCACCCGGACGGCGCGCCCGGGAACTACGACGCAGTGACCAGCATACGGTCGCAGCACTACTTCGACAGTCCGCGCAAGGCCGACGGACTCACGCCGCCGGACATGAACTGGGCGATGGTGCCCGACATCATCGAGTCCGGCGTGGCGATCTACAACTTCGCCGGGTGGTGGGACGCCTTCGCGCGGAGTTCGTTCGAGGTGTACGCGACGCTTGCCGAGACGAATCCGTCGCGGATCGCCGCGTGGCCGATGTATCACCAGGGGATTTCCCCGGCGGCCTCATTGGGGATCGGAGCGGACCCGACCCGGGAGAACGTCTACACTCCGACCTACCTGGGTGAGGCGCTGCGGTGGTACGACCGTTGGCTGAAAGGGGTCAGGAACGGCATCGAATACGAGCCCCCGGTGCACATCTTCCTGCATAACGAGGGGTGGCGGGCGGAACAGTCGTGGCCGCTGGCGCGGGAGGTGCCCACGCGATTCCATCTGGGCGACGGTGGTGCCCTGGTGCGCGCGTCCGGCGATCCCGGAAGCGACGACTACACCGCGGACTTCACCCACGACGCATCGTTCGGCCCGCCACTCGACGCTTCGCAAATCTCCGTCGCGAACGCCATGAAGGGGAGGCCGCCCTTCAACGCGCCCTCGTTCGGCCATTCGCGGCAGCAGATGTTCGGCGTTCCGGGGGACCTGCCCTACCGGACGGACAAGGCCGAACAGGTCCTCACCTACACCAGCGCGCCGCTGGCGGCGGACACCGAGGTGACCGGGCATCCGATCGTCAGTGTCGCGGTGTCCTCGACCGCCGACTACGGCGACCTCTACTTCTATCTGGAAGATGTCGATCCGGAGGGCAATGCGATCCTGGTGACCGAATACCAGCACCGCGCAGGCTTCGACCGTCTCGTCGACAACGACCTCATGATCCCCGGCAACACCGGGATCGACGTGAAGCCCGATCTGCCCTGGCACGGCTTCCGCGAGGCCGACTACACCGACCGGGTCTTTGCGGACGGGGCGATCGTGAGGGTGACGACGTCGCTTTATCCGACGTCGTGGCTGTTCAGGGCGGGACACAGCATCCGCGTGTCGGTCGCGGCCGCGGACTGGCCCGTCTTCGACCTGCACCCGGAGCTGTCACCGCAGAATCGGCCCGACGCCGACGACAACCTGGTGCCGACGATCACGATTCACCGGGGCGGCGAGGAGGGATCCTACGTGGAACTGCCGGTGATTCCGCGGTAGCGAGCGTGTGGCGCCCGGCGCCAGGCGCGCGGCCCCACGCGGACCCGGCCGCGCCTCTCAGTCGGCGTAGTCCTGCCCCTGGTGATCCAGCAGCGCCTTCATGCCGTCGAGGTAGCCGATTTCGCCGAAGCCATCGGGCGCGGTTGCGGCCACGGCGTCCGCGACCTCGACGGGCACCTGCTTCATGTGGCCGCCGGCGGCCCGGACCATCCACTCGGTCATGCAGGCGCGTTCGAGCGACACCAGGTGGAGCATGGCCACCTCGATCGAGGCGGCTGCGACGAGCGCGCCGTGGTTGGCCATGATGAGGGTGCTCCTGCCACCGAGCGCCTCGGCCATGTGCTCGCCCTCCTCATCCTCGGTCACGATCCCCTCGTATTCGAAATAGGCGATGTTGCCGTGAAACACCCCGGCGAGCTGGCCGCCGCGGGTGTCGAGCTGCCAGCCGTCGGTCGATGCGAGGGCGGTCACGTACGGTGAATGCACATGGAGGGCGCAGTTCAGATCCGGACGGGCGCGGTACAGGGGCGCGTGGATGGCCCAGGCGCTGATATTGGGGACGCCGGTGCCCTCGACGACCTTGCCATCCGGGTCGGTCATGAGCAGGCTGGATGCGGTGACACGCGAGAAATGAGTGTGGCCGGGAGAGAGCAACAGGTGGCCGGGGCGGCCCGGAACCGTCGCGCTGAAGTGGTTCCACGTGCCTTCGTGAAGCCCTTCGAGTACCGTGATGCGATGCGCGGCCGCCAGATCGACGCGAGTCTGCCGGATCAGTTCGGAAGGATGCATGACCGGAGAATGCCGTTGGCGGCGTCGGCGGCGCAAGCGAGACAGAAGCGGTAACATCCAGTCGGGATTGCCATGAAAATGAACAAATTCGGGTACCACGCCCGTCCGCCGGGCGCAGTCACTGTTTTCCTCCTGGCGGCCGTCGTGCTTCCGGCCACCGCCGCCGTTACCGCCCAGGCCCAGGATCTCGTTCTCACCAACGCCCGGGTCGTCGATGTGACCACCGGCGCGGTTTCGGAGCCGGCCACCGTGATTGTCGAAGACCGCAGGATCGCCCGGATCGTCGAGGACGGCTCGGGGCAGGGTCCGGCCGGTGCGGTCACCGTCGACCTGATGGGACGGTATCTTGCGCCGGGACTGATGGATGCCCACGTCCACGTTTCCTCCGCGGCGAACGCGCGGCGCGCACTCCACACCGGCGTCACCACGATGCGCAGCATGGGCACATCCCACTACGTCGACGTGGGGCTCCGGGAACTTCAGGCGGGCGGGCACCTCGAAGCGCCCGCGTACCTGGCTGCGGGCTACCATGTCCGGCCCCCGGCGGCCGAGGCCTTCTTCCAGGACCACCCCGAGCTGGGGCACCTGTACGGTGAGGGGGTGCGCGGCGAGGACGCGGTGCGGGCGATGACCGCGGCGATCGTGTCGAGAGGGGTCGACGTCGTGAAGACGAACGCGACGGAGCGCGCGGGGCTGCCGGAGACGGATCCGCGACGGCAGTTCTACTCGGAGGCCGAGTTGCGGGCCATCGTGAGCGAAGCTGGAGCGGCGGGCATTCCGGTCGCGGCCCACGCCCACGGGGACGCTGGCGCGAGGGCGGCGGTAGAGGCGGGGGTGCGGAGCATCGAGCACGGCACCTACATCAGCCCGGAGACGCTCGCGCGCATGGTCGAACGGGGGACTTTCCTGGTGCCCACGATCGCGATCGTCAGCGATCTTACCATCCCGGGTGGCGACTACGACAACGCCCTCCTCAACATACGGGGCCGCCACATGCTGCCTCGCGTCCGGGAGATGGCGCGGCGGGCCCACGAGATGGGCGTGAAGATCGTTGCCGCGACCGATACGGGGTACGGCCCGGAGAGCACGACCACGCTTGCCCACGAACTCCTGGAACTGGTGGGGGTTGGCATGAGCCCGCTTGAAGCGCTACGCGCGGCGACGACCACCGCGGCAGAATTGTTCGGGCTCACCGGTCAGGTCGGCGTGATCGCACCCGGACTCGAAGCCGACCTGATCGTGCTGGAGCGGAACCCGCTCGACGACATCGGGGTCGTGCAGGACGTGCTCATGGTGGTGAGCGACGGCAAGGTCGTGGTGCAGCGCGGCGACTGGCCCGGTCAGCGTCCGGTGTCGTAGTGGCTCTGGGACATCTCAGCTGAAACCCGATGTCGCCGACCCCTCCCTCGCGGCCGGATGTTGGCCGGGACGGCCGCCTTGCGGCCCGCACAAGGTCCCTCATCCGCACGGTGCCCGACTTTCCCATACCGGGCATCCGTTTCCGCGATGTGATGGGGCTGGTGGAGGATCCCGACGGCCTTCGGGCGGCGACAGCGGGACTGGTGGACCGTTTCCGGGATTGCGCGCCCGAGGTCGTGGTCGGAATCGAGGCGCGGGGCTTCATCTTCGGGGTGCCGGTGGCGCAGGAACTCGGCGTGGGGTTCGTCGCCGTGCGGAAGGCGGGCAAGCTGCCGGGCGAGGTGGCGGGCGCCGACTACGACCTGGAGTACGGGAGCGCGCGTCTGGAGTTGCAGGCGGCTGCCCCGATCTCGACCGGTACGCGCGTGCTGCTCATCGACGACCTGCTCGCGACCGGCGGCAGTGCGGCGGCGGCGATCAGGCTGATTCGGGGAATGGGCGGGGACGTGGTGGGGGCGGGGTTCGTGGTGGACCTGCCGGAGTTGCCGGGTGCGGGGCGGTTGCGGGAACTGGGGGTGGAGGTGTTCGCGCTGTGCGAGTTTTTGGAGGATGAGGGCTGAGGTGGCTGCGCGGCGGAGACGCTTTTTATCGGCGACCTGAGCGGGGTCTACAGGCCAATCAATTCGGGCGAAGTCGGCTCAGGGACCGGAAGACCATCCTTCTCGAGTTCTTCGATGTAGAGTTGTATGGCTTCGCGAATCAGGGTAGTGACTTCCTCGCGGGTTTCGGCAGCGGCGACACAGCCGGGGAGTTCCCGGACATGGGCTCCGTAGCTGGTGGGCCCTTTCTCGATCACGACGGTATATTGCATCAGGTATTCCTCGCCTCCAGGCCCGCTTGCTTCAAGATGCTCTTCCATGTCCCCAAGGGTAGGTCAATCCCAGGGTTCCCCGCGACAACCACGATTCCTCTCTTGAGCGGATGCTTGAAAATCTACCGACGTTGCTAGTGGAAAAATCGCCCTCGCCCCACGAACGACTCTGCCGAATCGCCACCCGGCGTCCCCAGCTCGTCAAGCCAGTCGTTCAGCGAGGTCACCCGCTCGGCGATCACGTGGATCACCCCGTCGACCTTCTGGACCTTGCCGCGGCAGAGCATCAGCCGCGCGGTGAGGGTGTCGCGGCGCTGGTTCTCGTAGATGGACGGGAAGACGACCAGGTTGGCGGTGCCGGTCTCGTCCTCCAGGGTGACGAACATCACGATCCCTTTCCCGGGGCGCTGCCGGGTCAGGACGATTCCCGCGACGACGGCCCGGTCTCCGTCGGACAGCCCCTCGAGACCCTCCGCGGAAAGCACGCCCCGCTCGTTCAGGCGCCGGCGCAACAGCGCAACCGGGTGGTGCTTGAGAGACAGGCCCGTGGTCCGGTAGTCTGCGGCCACCTGTTCGCCGGCGGACATGGCAGGGAGCGCCGCGTGATCGTTGCCGCCCGGATCGCCCTCCACCGATTCGAACAGCGGCAGCGGCCCCGCTTCGCTCAGCGCCCGCACCGCCCAGGCGGCCTGGCGGCGGTCCAGCCCCGTCGAGGTGAAGGCGTCGGCGGCGGCCAGACGAGTCAGGACCGCTGACGGAAGGCCCGTTTGCCGCCACAGGTCGAGGGGCGAGCGGTAGGCGGGGGCGGAAGCCGAGGTCGAGCGGGCAGCGGTCGGGTGGATCGCGAACAGCCGGCCGGCCGTCACCTGCTCGGCGTCCTTCTCTTTCAAGCCGCGGACCTGGCGAAGGCCGAGGCGAAGGGCGAGGGGGCCGTCGGCGGTCGGCTCCAGCGTGCAGTCCCACTCCGAGTGGTTCACGTCCGCCGGGCGCACCTCGACACCGTGGTCGCGGGCGTCCCGCACGATCTGCGCCGGCGCGTAGAAGCCCATCGGCTGGCTGTTCAGGAGCGCGCAGGCGAAGACTTCCGGATAGTGGCACTTCAGCCATGACGAGACGTAGGCGAGGTGGGCGAAGCTGGCCGCGTGGCTTTCGGGGAAGCCGTATTCGCCGAAGCCCTCGATCTGCCGGAAGCAGCGTTCGGCGAATTCGCGGTCGTAGCCGCGGTCGGTCATGCCGTCGATGAACTTGTCGCGAAAACAGTGGACCGTACCCGGACTGCGGAAGCTGGCCATGGCACGCCGCAGCTGGTCGGCCTCGGCGGGGGAGAAGCCGGCCGCGACGATGGCGATCCGCATGACCTGTTCCTGGAAGAGGGGCACGCCAAGGGTCTTTTCCAGCACCTGGCGCAGCTCTTCGGACGGGTATTCGACGGGCTCGAGCCCCTGACGCCGACGCAGGTAGGGATGGACCATGTCGCCCTGGATCGGCCCCGGCCGCACGATCGCCACCTCGATCACGAGGTCGTAGAAGGTCGATGGCTTCAGCCTCGGCAGCATCGCCATCTGGGCCCGGCTCTCGATCTGGAAAACCCCGACCGTGTCCGCCCGCTGAATCATCGCATACGTGGCCGGGTCTTCGTGCGGTACGCTCTCAAGCGTGTAGCGAAGGCCGTACTTCTCCTCCAGCAGGGCGAAGGCCTTGCGGATGCACGAGAGCATCCCGAGCCCGAGCACGTCGACCTTGATCAGTCCCAGCGCCTCCAGGTCGTCCTTGTTCCACTCGATGACCGTGCGGTCCTCCATGGCCGCGTTCTCGATGGGAACGATCTCGCACAGTGGCCCGCGTGATATCACGAAGCCGCCGGTGTGTTGGGACAGGTGTCGGGGAAATCCGCACAGCTCGCGGGCCAGCTTCATGGTGAGCGCCAGACGCCGGTCGGAGGGATTGAAGCCCTCCTCGCGGGCCCGTTCCTCGTCCACCGGACTCGATCGCCATGAGACCATGGACAGCAGCCGCCCGATCACGTCCTCGCTCAGACCCATGGCCTTGCCCACGTCGCGCAACGCGCTCCTGGCACGGTAGGTGATGACCGTCGCGGTCAGCCCGGCCCGGTTGCGTCCGTACTTGCCGTAGATGTACTGGATGACCTCTTCGCGGCGCTCGTGCTCGAAGTCGACGTCGATGTCGGGCACCTCGTTCCGCTCGACGGAGATGAAGCGTTCGAAGAGCAGGTCGATCTGCGCGGGGTCGACGGATGTGACGCCCAGGCAGTAGCACACCGCGGAGTTGGCGGCCGAGCCGCGTCCCTGGCAGAGGATGTCCAGCTCGCGCGCCTTCTTCACGATGTCCTCGACGGTGAGGAAGTAGGGCTCGTAGTCCAGCTGCGCGATGAGCGCGAGTTCGTGTTCGATCGTCGCGCGCACCCCGGGCGGAATGCCGTCCGGGTAGCGCTTGGCGGCGCCCGCCCAGGTCAGTGCCGCCAGCGTCTCGCGGGGGGTGCGGCCGTCTTCGGCGACCTCGTCGGGGTACTCGTAGCGCAGTTCGGCCAGGGAGAAACGGCAGCGTTCGGCGATCGCGACGGTGTTGGCGAGGGCGTCCGGGTGGTTTCGGAAGAGCCGGGCGAGTTCGGCGCGGGGCTTGAGGTGCCGCTCGGCGTTGGCCTCCAGGCGCCAGCCGGCGTTGTCGATGGTACAGTGCTCGCGGACGCAGGTGAGCGTGTCGTGAAGTCGTCGCCGGGCGGGATCGTGCTGGTGGATGTCGCCGGTGGCGACCAGGGGGACGCCGTGCGCGGCGGCGAGGTCGGCGAGGCGGGCCAGGCGGCGGTCGTCATCGCCGCGGTGGTAATGGGTGGCGGCGAGGTGGAGGGGGGCGGCGAGGCGGTCGCGGTACCAGGCGAGGTCGTCGGCGAAGTCGTCGCCGGGCGGGACGGGCGGGACGGCGATGAACACGTGGCCTGTGGGGTCGGCGGCCGCGGCCACGTCCGCCCGGGTGAGATGGCATTCTCCCTTGGGTGCGCGCCGGCGTCCCGTGGTGATCAGGCGGCAGAGGGCGCCGTAACCGTGCCGGGTGGTGGGGAGGCAGAGCAGGCTGGGGCCGTCGCCGAGATCGAGGCGGGCGCCGGGGATGAAGTGGAGACCGGTGCGCTGTGCGGCCTCGTGGGCGCGCACAACCCCGGCCAGCGTGTTGCGGTCGGTGAGCGCGAGGGCGCGGTAGCCCAGTTCGGCAGCGCGCTCGACCATCTCCTCGGGGTGGGAGGCGCCCCTCAGGAAGGAGAAGTTGCTGGTGACCTGGAGTTCGGCGTAGGCGGTGGCGTAGGCGGTCACGCGAAAACCCCATGCAGGAACCAGCGCGGCCCGCTCCCCTCCCGGAACAGCCAGTAGCGGCGACCCGCTTCATCCACGACCAGGTAGTAGTCGCGGGACGGAGCCTCCTCACGCCACCACTCGCACTCCAGCCGCTCGGGCCCTTCCACCGCGCGCACCTGGTGGAGCCGCCCCTGCCGGTGAAAGCCTCGCAACCGGCGACGCGAATCACTGTTGCTCGAGGTGCGATCCGGGACCTCGTCACCGGTCGTGGCGGGAGGTGGCCCGCCGTTTTCCGCGATGACGACATTCACCGGCTCCGGAGGCGAAAGCAGGCGCAGCGGCCGCAGGCGATCCTCCGGCCAGTTCGCGACCGATCCGGGTTGCGCGGCGGCCCATCCCGCCGCCCGCTCCGGCAGCCAGCTCTGACGCGGCACCGGCCGCCCGATGCGGCCGAAGCCGAAGCGGTTCCCCAGCCGGTCGAGAAGATCCGCCAGTTCCTCCTCATCGGCGGCCCGGTATCCCCCCGCGGTCTCGCCGGAGCAGTCGATCTGAAGTTCGTCGACGGTCTCGACCACGTCGGCGGCCAGAACGATCTCGTCGATCCCGAAGCCGGGCTCGACCTGCTCCAGCTTCTCGGCGAACAGGCCCATGAGAGGCCTCTTCCGGCGCAGCGGACGACTGGTGCCGATGGTCACGGTCCGCCTACCGCCGTCCACCCGGTTGCAGGTGAGGTGCAGCCGTCGTGCACCCTCGCCGGACCGGCCGAGCCCCAGACAGAGATCGTCCAGCAGCCCGTCGAGCGCCGCACGCAGATCCGCCGGTCTGGAGATCGGTTCGGCGAAAGCACGGTGGGCCTCGCGCGGGGACAGGGGCCGCAGCGGCTCGATCGGTTCGTCGATGATCCCCAGGGCCTGCTCAAGCCGCCTGACCGGTTCCATCCCGAAGCGCCGGATAAGTTCAACGGATTTTATGACAAATAGTGCGGAGATTTTGTCCAGCCCGAAGGAAGCAAGCCCGTCCGCCACATCGGCGCTCAGACGCAGGGCGGCTACGGGCAGTTCGGCCAGCGCATCCCTCAGGCCGGACGGCCCGGCGCCGGCCGGTGCCACGGCCGGATCCTCGGCGCCGTAGTGCGCCAACGCCCACGCGGCTCCGGGAGTGTCGGCGAGGGCCAGCCGCACGGTCAGCCCGAAGTCTTCCAGCGCGGCCCGCAGCGACGCCGTGAGCGCCTCCTCGCCGCCGAAGAGACGCGTGCAGCCGGCGATGTCGAGGAAGAGCGTGTCCACGCCGTCGGGCATGACGCGCGGCGTGAAGCGGTCCGCCCACCGGGCGAGTTGCTCCAGCGCCAGGGCGTCGTCCGCGGGGTCGGCGGGGCGGACGACGACATCGGGTACGACGGCCCGCGCGTCGGCCAGCGGCATGCCGTGGTTGAGGCCCGCACGGGTGGCGAGCGGGTTGGCCGCGCCGATGATCAGCCGGTTGCGGCTCTCCGCGACGGTGACAAAGGGATGGGTGCGCGCCTCGGGCCGGTGCCGGGCGAGCCTCTCGGTGGGCCACCAGGGAAGCCAGGCGGCGAGGATGCGCCGGGAGATGCGCGGGCCCCATCGGGCAGGCGCACCGGATTTGATCGAGGCCGTTCGTTCACGAGACATGGCCCGTGTAGGATAACCGAATATATACCGAAGATCAAATTTCCGGGCCATGGACGATTCCCTTGACCGAGCCCGTCCCATCCCGACATGCCGGTGTCCCTGGATTTGCCGCGGAAACGCGGGACTCACGCGGCCTGGGCGGGCGGTGGGGGATTGTCCTCGCGTCTGCGGCGGTCCGGAACCTCGGGTCTGCGGTCGGTTCTGCGCTCGGCCATGCCGGCCTGCTCCACCGCCTCGCTTGGCTCGCCGGCCTGCTCCACTGCCTTGTCGGGCTCGCCGGCCGCCTCGCCCGCCTCCGGTGCCTGCTCCACCGCCTCCCTCGCCGCGGCCTCGATCTCCCATGGGATCGCCGAGTCCAGGAGTCGTGCCGCTCCGTTGTACATCTCGCCGGGGGCGAGCGGGGGCGGGGGCGGCAGAGGCAGCTTCGGCTCCGGCAGCGGGGGCGCGCTCGCGACCGCCGCCCCGCTGCGCGCGAAGAACACCGCCCGGCCGCGCCGGTCGAGCGCCATCCGGACCCTGCCCTCGTGCACGAGCCGGTGATGCCGCCGGCACAGCAGCACCGTGTTCGCCAGACTCGTCTCGCCGCCGTCGGCCCAGTGCCGGACATGATGCGCCTCGGTGAACCGGCTCCCGCAGGCCGGGTACCGGCAGCCCCGGTCCCGTTCCTCGAGCGCCCGGCGGAGGTGCGGCGGGATGGTCCGCGTCTTCCGCCCCACGCTGACGACCTTGCCCTCCCGGTGCAGCATCCCCACCAGCGACGCATCGCACGCCATGCGCCGCGACGTCTCGGCGCTCACCCGCACCCCGTCGAGCTCCGACCGGCCCCCCTCGCCGTCCTCCTCCAGCGTGGCCATCTCGGTGTGCACCGTCACCTGGTACCGCTCGGCCCGCGTCCCGCTCGGCGTCGCCTCCGCGTCCCCTTCCCCCGCGTCGACCCCAGTTCCCGCGTCGGCCCCCTCTCTCGCGTCGGCCCCCGCCCCCAGCCCCGCCGCCAGCGCCCGCTCGGCGACGAGCCCCATCGCATCGGCCCTGCGCTGGCGGCTCCGTGGCCGCGCATCGGGGTCCTCGCCCCGGTACAGCGCGTCGCTCGCGGCCTCGATGGCCCGCATCAGCACGGCACCCGCCTCGGGCTCGAGCCGGCCCCGCACCACGTACGTCCCGTCCGCGGCGATGACGACCGACAACGTGCGGGCCCGGTGCCGGGCCTCTTCGGCCCCGATCTCGCCGTCGCGCGACAGGTGCTTCACCCCCCGCACCATGCGCTCCACCGCCGCGGCCGAGCCCTTGCGGGCGTAGTCGAGGAGTTCGGCCTCGGTCCGGGACGTGGCCACCCGGGTGATGGCCCGGGCCTTGGCGTAGGAGAGCCGCCCGGCCTTCATCTCGGCCGAGGTGGCGGGCAGGTCCTCGAGCGCATGCGCGACGCGCACGTTCTCGCGGCAGGTGGCGACCGTGCGCCCGGTCCGCCAGGCGAGCCACTCGGCGCAGGAGTCGAAGGCGTCGGCCCACCCCTCGCGGCGGTCGAACTCGGCGACGAGGGTGAGCATCTCGTGGGTGGCGATGTTGATCCGGGCGGCGAGTTCGGCGATCCGCTCTCCGAGTTGCGTGGTGTTCATGTGATCCTCCAGGTTCAAGTCCGGCAACGGCTTATGTGTGGTGAGACTGTCGCACCTGAAATTTAACCATGGATTTTTCGGCCTTCCGTACGGCCGCAGGACGCACGATCTCGGGGCAAAACGACGTGGAAGGGCCGCCGAAGCCCGTTCGCCCGTCAGCGGGCCGCCGGTGGCTCCTGGGGGCCACTCGCCAGCGGGTCCCGGACCTCGCCGTAACCGCCATTTCAAAACCCGTCTATAGCAGGATCGGCCTGTGTTTCGACGGTTTGGGACAGGGGGGGTTGGAGAGCGCGATCCCGGGATCGGTCCGGGGGGATGGGCTGCGGAGATGGGCCAATGGGCTAACGGATGTTGCCTCAGTCTGGCCTGCGGCTGGCCGGGGCACCGAGGTGGCGGCTGCCGCGGATCGCCCCCCCCACGTTTCCGCGGCAAATCCAGGGACACCGGCATGCTCCTATGGGCGCCCGCCCGCCGACGCGCCGCTCCCGCCGCCGCTCCCGCCCGCCGACACGCCCACCCTTGGACGCGCTCCCCCCGCCAGCGCAACGGCGCTCCCCCCGTCAGCGCAACGGCGACCCACCAACCAAATCGACCGACCGCCAGGTCCACCGGCCAGCATGCCGTTGCAAGCCAGAATGTGACGAGCCCGCCCTCTTCCGAATCGACGAGACCACCCTGACGTAACGTTAGGGTTAGCGGAAAACAAATCTCTCGCGGACCCGGAACACCTGTCCATGACTTCTCCAGGGCCTGATCCGGATCGACGACCTGGCGCACGCGCCCCTGAAGTCTGCGGATCGGGCGGGGTCAGCGTCCCGTTGCGGCCCCGGCCTGCCGTTGCAACATTTGTTCCAGGCTTCCGGCTGGGCTGCATCGCCCTGGGCTGCATCGCCGGCCTGCCCGGCACTGGACCGGGGACCGGGGAGCGGGAGCCGGACGCCGGACCCGCGACCCGACATACGGAGCGGACCGCATGCCATGAAGAAGAGGAGCCGCGCACCGAGCCCGTTTGGCATTGCGGCGCTGGACCTGTTTGCGTCGGCCCTCGGCGCCTTCATTCTGATCGCGGTCGTCATCTTCCCGATGATCGGGGAGGCCGTGCCGGACATTCCGGCCCCGCCCGCGCCGACCGTCATGGCGGTTCCAACGCCCGACTCGGTCATATGCCCGGTGTGCCCTACATGCCCGGTCGTCGCCGCCGTCGTGGAGCCGATCGCCTGCCCGGTGTGCCCCACATGCCCGGTTCCGGAACCCGTGCCGGAGACGATCTGCCCGGCAGTTGCCGTACCCGACCCCGTGGAGTGCCCGGTCTGTCCCACGGTGCCTGCCACGGTGCCTGCACCGGTCATCTGCCCGGAGCCCGCCCCCGCGCCCATCCAGGTAAACGCTCCGCAGTTCCGGTTCCCCCATCTCGACATCATCATCGCGCTGGACGTCACCAACAGCATGGGCGGGCAGGTCGCCAACCTCAAGGCGGAGGTCGAGCAGCTTGCCGTCCTTCTGAACCGGATCTCGCCCAGCTTCGGCATCGGGATGGTGGCGTTCGGAGATCGCCGGTGGGAGAGCCCGCTGTTCCTGTTCCCGTTGCGGGAGCTCTCCGGTCCGGCCGCGAACCGCGATGCGTTCCGCACGTTCGTGAACGGCCTGTCGGTCGGCATGGGAACCGGAAGAGGCAGCAACCCCGACAGTCCCGAAGCCTTCTACGACGCGCTTTCGGCGGCGTCCCGCATGACCTGGCGGCCGCGATCCGAGCGGAGGGTCGTCGTTCTGGTGACCGACAACCCGGCATACAGCGACGAGATCGACCGATCCATACAGGTCGCGACCGGCATCGGACGCCCCGAAGGGCATCGGGTCTCCACGGTCTACGTCAGGACGGGGGGCACGAACACCGCCACGGAGGAGTTTCTCCAGAGCGTCGCCGACGCCGGCGGTGGTCAGTACGTGCGGGACGTAGGAGGCTCGCTGACGGTCAACCTGCTTCTGTCCCTTTTCTGACCGGTCCCGCCTGGCTGGCGGCGCGGGCGCGGACCCGTTGGCCCCTGGCCGACGCCGACATCGGGAGCGGGCCCCGCTACCCCCGGCCGGAACTCCGCTCCTCGTGCAGCCTGTTCGACAGATTGCCGAGGCAGTACTGGCCGATCCTGTTCAGGGCACCCTCTTCCTTCTCCTGAATGATGTGCATCGCGAACATCAGCACCGCCGATTGCAGCAGGGCGAGCAGGGTCGTGTAGAACGCAACCCCGAGGTCTCCCGTCAACTGCTCCATCATCTCGGGTCCGATCGACCCCTCCACAATGCTGGCGCCCGCGAACATGAACCCGGCGCTACGCATCGCGAACGCGATCCCCAATACGGTTCCGATGAAGCCGAGCGTCGGTATCAGCCAGACGACGTAGCGCAGCATGTTGTACCGCAACTCGATTTCGTGCTGGTAGAGTTCGAGCGACCCGTTGGTCATCGAGTTGACCTGGTCCACCGACCCGCTGTTGCGGAACTGCAGAAGCGCGCCGGTCAGCAGGCGTTGCAGCAGGTACCGCTTCTCCGGGTCGGACTCGACCACCCGTTGGTAGATCGGGGCCAGGTCGCGTTTGCGCAGAATGGTCTCGTCGTCCTCAGGCAAAAGCCCCAGGCGAACCTGCTCGCCTTCCCGGCGGCCGGCAAGATGGCGCACCACCAGCTCTCCGGCGGCCGCGCAGAAGGCGAGCCACATCACGTTCTGTATGGTGAACGGGTAGGGGAAGATCCGGGTGTTCCTGTCGACCAGCAGTTCGGCGGCCATGCTGTTGTCGCCGGCCGGGAACACGTACGACAGAGCCCCCACGAGGACGATCCCGGCCAGCAGCGAGACGAAAAGGGTCACGGCCCGGAACGGTACCTGCTCGCCCCTCTCCGCGGGCCGCTGCGAGGTGCGCGTCCACTCCGAAGTCGACCCCGAAGGCTCCGAAGTCGACCCCGAAGGCGCGCCCGCGTTGTCGCTGTCGCTCATGGCCGCCCGCACTCCGGAAGGCGAACCCCGCCCAGTTGGGGATTGATGCCGGACTCGAAGCGCATCAGCGGCTTCGGTATGCATCCCGACAGGCGATTGTTGCTCAGCGTCAACCGTTTCAGGCTGGTCAGGTTGGCCAGTTCGCCAGGTATCTGCCCGGAAAGCTGGTTGCCATTGAGGGCGAGGAGTTCGAGTTGCCGCAGTCTGCCGAGCTCGGGCGGTATCCGGCCGGCGATCTGCGTGCGGGACAGGCGCAGCCGCTTGAGGCTCGCCAGGTTTCCGAGTTCGGGAGGGATGATCCCGGTCAGCGGGTTGTTGTACAGGTGCAGGTCCTCAAGGCTCGATATCGCACCCAGTTCGGCCGGAATTTGACCCGAAAGCTGGTTGTTCTCGAGGAACAGCGCCTTGAGTTTGCGCAGCGAGCCCAACTCGGCCGGAATCGCGCCGGAAAGCTGGTTTCCACCCAGGTTGAGGAGCTCAATCTCCGCCAGGCGCGCGAGGCGGGTGGGAATCACGCCCCCCAGATTGCGCGCGTTGAGATCGAGCCCCACTACGTTGTCGCCCCGAGACCGAACACCCGTCCAGGATCGCCGGTTCAGGGCGAGGCGCCAGTTCAGGTCGCCGGTGGTCCCGGCCAGATCGTTTCTCGCGGCGAGCAGCAGCTGGTCGTCGGTGAGCCGCTCTTCGGTGCGTCGCCGCGCCGCCTCCATGGTCTCGGCCTGTCGCTGCTGCCGGTTCCCCAGCCGCTCGGCTGCGGTCCGGCGCGCCTCGTCCAGCCGCGCCGCCTCCGCCTGACGCGCCTGCTCCGCCAGGCGGGCTTCCTCCGCCAGCCGTTCCTGCTCGGCCAGGCGGGCTTCCTCGGCCAGGCGGGCTTCCTCGGCAATCCGCTCCATCTCGCGGCGGGCCTCGTCGGCGAGCCGCTCCTCCTCGGCCAGACGGGCCTCTTCCGCCAGCCGCCGCTCTTCCTCACGCCGGGCGGCGTCGCGGCGGGCCTGTTCCGTGACCCGCTCCTCGCGAGCGATCCGGCGTTCTTCGGCCAGCCGCTCTGCCTCGGCCTCCAGCTCGTCCAGGCGGCGCTCCTCCTCCGCCTGCCTCTCCGCCTCCCGGCCCGCTGCCAGCAGTTCCGACAGGCTGGTGCGGTCCAGGTATCCGGTGGCCTCGATACCCCGGTCGGTCTGCCATTCGCGGAGTCCTTGACGGGCTTCGGGTTCCAGCACGCCGTCGGCGTCGCCGGAGTAGCGGCCTTCGGCGGAGAGTCCCATTTCCACCAGCGCCACGACATCGGTGCCAAGCCCGAGCCGGGCCTCCAGGGCGGCGGCGCGCTCCTCGGGCGTGAGGGTCCGGTTCCGTGCCACGAACACCATGAGGGCAGCTGCGCCCACGATGATGGTGACGCCGGCGGCATATGAGAGACGACGAAGAGCTGCCCCGGGGCGGCGCATCACCGGCTCCAGACGAGACCGATCTCGGTACGGCCCAGGGCGCGCCTGATGAACAGATCCGGTCCGCCCTCGGCCACTGTGGTTCCCTGCCGCGACGGCAGCGCGGTCACGCGCGAGATCGCCTCGATCTCGGACTTCTTCCTCGACCCGAGCACCCAATCGACCGCTCCCCAGACTCCGAGCACGCTCCCCACACCGATGAACCAGTTGTTTGCGGTTTCGGTCCGGTCCCGCCTGTGCACCGCGGACAGGTACTGCCACTCCGTGTCGTAGTCCGCCCGATCCGGAACGCCCAGCCAGGGCAGCCACCTCACCGTCGCGTAGGAGCCGCCCGCCATGATGGTGCCCCAGAGGAACTTCCTCTTCCCCGACTCGCGCCTCGCGGTGGCGTCCCTGTATTGCTCCTCGAGAGCCGGACTGGCCAGCGTGGGGAGCTCTCCTTCCATCGTCTCCATGTCACGCCTTCCCAGGATGTAGTCGGCGGCACCCCATGAGAGGAGGCCGGCACCACCCAGCAGGACGGCATTCCTGACGGTCCTCGCCGTGGCGTGTCTGTCAACGGCGGCTTGATGGGAGGCCGAGTCGGCATAGGCGTCCTCGTCTCCCGCCTCGAACACGATCCCGGTTGTAGCAATGGCGACGACGGCCAGCGTCCCTCCCCAGAACCACCTTTTCAGGCCCGACGACCGACGCGCCTTCGATCTCTCGTATTGCGCGTGGATGTCCGGGATCACGGACCCCGTCGCTGGGGGCTGCGCTCCGGCGGACACGGTTCCCACGACCTCGACTTCCGTAGCGAGGACATATCCGATCAGGTCGTCTTCGCCGGGCTGGCCGGGTATCGACACGATATGGTACGGACCCGACTCTCCGATCCAGTCCAGCGTCGCACCGGCCGCCAGGTTGGCGACGACGGGGCTGGAATCGGACGGATCGAGCCGGACGGCCGCGCCATTGCCGAGCGCCCTGACCTGTTGGGCCGAAGCGAGCCCGTGTCCGATAGCGGGTGCTGCGAAGGAGACTCCGAGAAACATGAGGCCAGCGCCGACCAGGCCGTGCTTCAGCTTCATTCTCGCTATTTGCTTCCTCGCGCTGTCTGATCCGCCACCGGCCGGCGGACCAGTCCCGCTCTCGCGGGCGGTTGGTTGCTTGGTCGAACTTAGCGGATCGGCCCGATGTGGTCTAGCAGCCCGTGGACAAAATCCCCCCGGCATTCGAGCGGCGATGCATCCGGGCCGGATGCTCGGCCTCACCTCCTCGCGCTGTAAACCAAAGTTTACAATATGTCATGTTTACTATACGTCTTGGTTTGTCGGGCCCGCACTCTGCGTTGCTCCTCGGGCCCGTAGCGCTGCTACTGGCCCTTCGTCGCGCCTTGCCGGCCCGGCGCCTCACCGCTCTCGGTGCTCGGGCGGCTTTGTCCACGGACTGCTAGCATTGGAATCGGGCGGTTTCTCACCGTTGAAGGGATCTCACAACCCGCGTTAGGACATGACCTCACACGGAACCTCGGCCACGACCTGGCTGGCGCTGCTTCGCGGCATCAATGTCGGCGGCAGGAACGTGATCCGGATGGCCGAACTGCGGGAGTGCTTCGAGTCGGAAGGTTTCCGCGATGTCGTGACATACATCCAGAGCGGGAACGTGATCTTCCGTTCGGTGTCGTCCGGGCCCGGTGCACTGACGACGCGGATCGAAGGGATGCTGGCGGGGGCGTTCGACTACAGGGCGAAAGTCACGTTGCGGTCACGCGGGCAGATGCGGGCGGTGGTCGACGAAGCGCCGGAGGGGTTCGGCGTCCGGCCGGATGTCTACCGTTACGATGTCCTTTTCCTGATGCCTCCGCTGATGGCGGCCGACGCCATGGAGCATGTCGGCACCAGGCCCGGCGTCGACGAAGCCTGGGCGGGCGAAGGTGTTCTCTACTTCTCCCGACTCATCGCCAGGGCATCCCGGAGCCACCTCGGCCGTATCGCCTCGATGCCCGTGTACCAGAGCATGACGATCCGCAACTGGAAGACGACGAGCCGGCTGCTGCAGCTCATGGAGGGGCACTAGCAGCCCGGACTGCCGAGAGTGAGGGTCCACTCCGCCGGCCTTCCGCCGCGGCAGTGCTGCAGGGCGACGCGCCACTTCGTCCCGTCTGGAGCCGCCGTGACCCGCCAGCGGCTGACGGCGGCCCGCACCCCGGCCTCGGCTCCGCGCGACAGCATCAGTCCCAGCACGCCCGTCCCCTCGGCGGCCAGCATCAGGCGGCGCCCCGCTGCCAGGCCGGTCCCCCCGGTCTCGGCCACTACCCCCCGCACGGCCCGGCAGCGAAGCGCTTCCTCCATGGCCCACAGCATGTCGTCCCGGCGGCGCAGCCCCGACACGACCAGCAGCTGTCCCGCGCGGATCCCGTAGCGGACCAGCCCGGGAGCGTACAGGTCGTCGTCCCGGGCGAGCCACAGCAGCGCGCCGCGCCCGCCGCGCCTGCCGCGCGAGCCGCCGCATGCACGCGCCAGCAGAGCCGCGCAGAACCCGGTGGCGGCCTCATCTCCCGCCACCTCGTGGATGCAGCCCAGGCGCAGCCCGCCACCAGGGAGGGCGTGATCGATCTCGGGTACTCCCAACGGCAAACGCGGTTGCTCCGGCGATCCGGCTTCCTCGATTCCGCGGATCGCCCGGCGGAGCGCTTTCGCGGTGTCCCGCCGGCGCCGGTCCAAGGGTAAAGTGACCATGGACCGGGCAAGATACCGAATAAATACCGTAATAGCAAGTCCAACCGGGTTCGCCCCATGTTAGGAACCACATGTATTCCCCTCAGTCGGGAGACCCCAATGTTGATCAGAGTTCTGCTGGGCGTGGCCCTGACGTTCACCTCGGGCTGCTCCCTCGCCCTTGTGAAGGGACCGCCGGACTTCATTCCCGCCGACGAGCCGGTGCCCCCTGAGTCGTGCACGATCGAGAGGGCGCTTCCCTTCCTGGACGCCGTCGGCGCCGGAGCCTTTCTCATCACGGCGCTCACCAGCTCCGACGGGGATGCCGTGAGGTTTGGCGCGGTCGGTAGCGGTGCGCTCGGCTTCTCGTCCTATACGGGCTTTCGCAGAGTGAAGCAGTGCAGGGAACGCATGTTCCAGATGCTGGAAACGCCTTCCCCCGATACCCTGTTCCCGAGATCGCTGGTCGAGATCGCCGATCCGCTTCTGGGTGCACCGCGGCCGTTCCGCGTCAACGACGGATCGCCGGACCGGTCCCGGTAGGCGCCGGCCGCGCATGGGGAAGCCCGGCGTGAAGGAGAGCCGCTCGGCGTCCGGCCGCCGCACAGTCGTCGCTTCGCTCCACGACGAACTGCGCGACCGCTTCGGCGAGCGCTATTCCACCGCGGCCGCCGTCCGCGATCACCACGGCAAGGACGACTCGCACCACCCCGTGATTCCGCCCGACGGTGTGGTTTTCGCCGAGTCGACGGAAGAGGTTGCGTTCGCGGTGCGGGTTTGTGCGCGGCATGGAGTGCCGGTGATCCCGTTCGGGGCCGGCACCTCGATCGAGGGACACGTGCAGGCGGTGTGCGGCGGGATCTCGATCGACATGAGCGGCATGAATCGCGTGCTGGCGGTCCGGCCGGACGACATGGATGCGACGGTCGAAGCGGGGGTGACGCGGATGCAACTCGACAGGGAGCTCCGCGGCACGGGCCTCTTCTTCCCGGTCGATCCGGGCGCCGACGCGACGCTGGGCGGCATGGCGGCCACGGGCGCGTCGGGGACCACCACCGTGCGGTACGGCACCATGCGCGACAACGTGATCTCGCTCACCGCCGTGCTGGCGAGCGGCGAGGTAGTGCAGACCGGGGGACGCGCGAGGAAGTCGTCGGCAGGGTACGATCTCACCAACCTCCTGGTCGGGTCGGAGGGGACCCTGGCGGTGATTACCGAGCTCACGGTGCGCCTGCACCCGGTCCCCGAGGCGATGGCCGCCGCCGTGTGTTCCTTCCCGGGACTGGATGGAGCCGTACGTACGGTGGTCGAAGCCGTACCCATGGGTGTCCCGCTCGCACGTGCGGAATTGCTGGATGCGACGGCGATGCGTGCGGTCAACCTCTACTCGGGATTCGACTATCCGGAGGCGCCCACCATGTTCTTCGAGTTCCACGGATCGGAGGATGACGTGCGGGCCCAGGGCGCCATAATGGAAGAGATCAGCCGCGGCCTCGGAGGGACCGCGTTCGAGTACGCGCGCAGACAGGACGAACGGGCCCGGTTGTGGAAGGCGCGCCACGACGCCTACCCGGCGCTGCTGGGGCTGAGGCCCGGCTGTCACGGCCTGACGACCGACGTCTGCGTACCCGTCTCACGTCTGGCCCGCTGTATTGCCGAGAGCGAGGAGGACCTGAAGACGGCTTCGATGCCGTGGGGCGTGGTGGGTCACGTCGGCGACGGCAACTTCCACGCGGTCTTCATCATCGACCCGGACTCGGAGGCGGAGCTGGCCGAAGCCGAAGCAATCAACGAGCGCATCGTGCGGCGCGCGATCGCCATGGAAGGCACCTGCACCGGCGAACACGGAATCGGCCTGGGGAAGATCGGCTTCCTCGAGTCCGAGTTCGGGGCTTCGGGGTTGGCGGCGATGCGGGCTGTGAAGGCCGCGCTGGACCCTCAGGGGATCATGAATCCGGGGAAGGTCGTGGCCTGAGCCGGGGCAGCAGCACGCAGATGGAAATCAGGATCAGAGCGGCCGCAGCCGGCAATCCGGCCTGCGTTGCCCCGCCGGCGGGGGCGGCCGGCTCGAAGACGGGCACCTGCTCCCAGTCCACCTGAGCCACCGGTGTGGCCGAGAACAGGAACGGCTGGAAATGTTCCTTGAGGCGCTCGTGGTACCCCCGAACCGCTTCCTGGTAGGCGAGTTGGGTACCCAGGTCGGCTGAGGAGAGGCGGTCGAGCGCGATCTGGGTTGCAAGCGGCGGGACCAGCAGCGACCACCGGCGGGCCCACTCGTCCCGCCGTGTCAGGACCTCTCGGTAGGCGCGCGAGGCGTCCCGGGCGGCCTGGTCGCCCCGGTGATTCATCGCGTAGTACCACGCCCATGTAAACTCGTCTTCGGGAACGGTCCGGTCGCTCCACTGCGGGTAGTCCTCGAAGAAGGACTCCATCGTTTCGGCCTTAGGAAGATCCCACGCTTCGTGATACCCCTGGCGCTGGCGCACGGTCAGTTCCAGAGCTTCGGGGACGGGGTGCAGAATCGCATTCGTCAGGCTCAGGACCGCGGGAGCCAGAAAGGTGAGTGCCACCCAGACGCCGACCAGGATCATGGCATTGGCGGTCGAGGAGCGGCGTCCGCCGGCGATGCCCAGGCAGAGCGCGAACCAGAACAGGGCGTGGAGGGCGATCAGGGTGAATGCCCAGCCTGCACGGCCATCGGCGTCGACTCCTGCAAGGGACGCCCCGGCCAGGACCAGTGACGCGACCAGGCCCGCCGCGAGGATCACACGCGCGGCGATCTTTGCGGCGATCAGCCGCCGGGGTCGGGCGAAGAGCCGGGCCATCCGCCACGTGCCCCGCTCCCGCTCGCCCGAAACGATGTCGTAGGTGACGGCTATGACGAAGAGCGGAAGCAGGGCGATGAGGATGAAGGTCAGGTCGATGTGCCCGGCGGCCGCGAGGCGCGGATTCAATGTCTCGTGTTCGTAGAGCTGTCCTTCGAGCGCCAGCAGCCGTATCCGCAGGCTGGCCGTCTCGACCGCCGTTCTGCCGCTCGCCAGTGCCGACAGTCGGGACGGTGGCTGGGGTGCCGGGAAGGCCAGGTAGTAAAGCGGTTCGCCCGCTTCCGTAGTCGGGGGATAGATGGACGACAGATACGCGAGCTGATCCCGGTAGGCGGTTTCGGCCGCTGCCGTGGCGGCTTCGGCGGCCTGGATTCTCTGCTTCGCCTGCCAGCCCGCATACACTCCCAGCCCCAGCAGGAGCAGCACCGCGGCCGCGGTGCCGCCGGAGCGGACCACCCGGGCGAATTCAAGCCGGATCAGGCGCATCCACGCCATCGCGCGTTCGGATCTCGTCGGGCCGGCCCTCACGATCCGGAGCCGTCCACACCCACACGGGGCAGACGCTTGCGACCCAGCCCGAGACCCGCGAGAGGAAGAACGATCCACAGCCCCAGTGCAGCCAGCGACTGAGGACGATCCGCCAGTGCCCGGCGTAGAGTCGGCGGTTCTGGCTGGAATACGGGGAATCGTGTCCATTCCTGGCGCGCGATGCGCTGGGCGCGGTCGTTCTCGTACCTGATCTCGTGGACGTGGAGGTCGTTGAGGCGCTGGATGATGTCATACCGGTGGGCCTCGGCCTGCACCCGGAAAGCTTCGACGGCCTCCGCCCCGGTGCCCGCTGCCCCCATCGACAGGTCCCGCGCCGCCAGATAGGGAGAGAGCAGCCCGAGCCAGGCCATGACGCGGTCCTGTCGTCGTTGGGCGGCGAGCAGTTCCTGCTGTTGTTCCTCGTTGATCCGGCTGGTGACCTCCTCGCCCTCGCGGCTTACGACCCCTCCCCAGTTGATCGGAAGTTCCTCGACGGACTCCACCCCGTAACGCGCCAGGTACTCATCGCGGAGTGCCCTGAAGAAGGGGTCGTCCGGGTTGTGGCTGTCCCCCACTCCCCTCTGCGCCTCCTCGACCTGGGCGGTGAACTGCGCACGCGACGGTATGGGATGAAGTGTGCCCGCGAGGGAAGCACCGAGGCGCGGAGCGGCAACGCACAGCGCGACCCATATCGCAACGAGCTGGGCCAGAGCGGCCCGGGAAGAGGCTCTGCGTGACGAGATCCAGACGGTCAGCAGCACCCACCCGGCAAGATACACCGCGTAGGCTACCGCGAGCGCCAGCAACCGTGTGGCCGAGGCCTGGCCCTCGCCTCCGACAGCGACGAATGCGGCCGTGACCAGCCCGATCGGAAGGGCTGCCGCCGCGGCTACCGCTCCGACGGCCAGCACCTTCCCTCCCATGATCTGCCCCGGCGTCGCGCCCTGGGCAAGGAGGAGCCGAAGGGTACCCCGTTCCCTCTCGCCGCTCACCGATGCGAACCCGGCCGCCACCACGAGCAATGGCAGGAGCAGCCCCAGCACCGCGGCCGGCGTAAGGCGCCCGAAACGCAGCATTCCGGTGGCGTGCCTCGCGTCGCCGAAGCTGGCGGCGTTCTGTCGGTGCCCTTCCAGGAAGAGCGACGTGCCCGCGTAGGCACCGACCCCCGGGTCGAAGAACGCGAGGGGTGCCTCCTCGCGGAAGACCAGGAAGCCGTAGTGGATCACCCGGTGCGGATGCCGGTCCGGCTGCTCAGCCCACTGACGATCAACCAGCGCCTGGTAGCGGGCGCGCTGTTCCGCCTCGCTCGCCGTGTGATGCCGGGCTCCGAGCACCGAGACGACCCCGAGGGAAACGACGAGCCCCAGCAGGAACAAGACGTAGCGATCCTCACGCATCGTACCGATCTGCCGCCGCGCCACGAGCAGCGTGTTGCGGAGACCCACTCAGTCTGCTCCCCGCACCCGCCCGAGCCCGACTCCGGCGCCCATCCCCACCAGCAGGACCAGCCCGCCCAGAACCGTCAGAGGAACCGCCGCGCGGCGTGCTGCGTCGCCGGGGCCTTCGTCCGCAAGGCGAAACCTCGGCACGTTGGGGAGCACGCTGGCGGTCATCTGCTCGTCGGCCAGGATCGCCGGCACGAAGAACTCCCGCCATTGTTCCGCGAACGCCCGCACCTGCGACTGGAAGTGGGCGAACCGCGCGTCCCCCGTCCCCGCGGCGTCGGCGAGCACCTCCTGGGCCAGCAGGGCGGGCGACAGGAAACGGTAGCGGCGCACCAGGACGATCTGATCGGCGCGCCGGGCGTCGTGTTCCGAGGTCACTTCCTCCAAACGGCGGTTCACGGCGTCCGTGGCGGCCCAGGCGAGGGCGCCCAGACCGGGTTCGTCGGCCACTACCCCCTCGGCCATTTCCGGATGGTCCTCAAGGTACCTGGCGAGCAGTTCGCTGCGCTGGTTCACGGCGTCGTTCGAAGCGTCGCGCTGGGCGGTGATCATCTCGACGCGAGACGGCAGCGGGTGGAGCAGGCCCGCCGCGATGTTGATCGCCGCCGGGAGCACCACCACGAGGACCAGCCACGCGCCCACCAGCACCGTGGCGTTCCAGGCAGAGGACCGGCGCAGGGTGTTGACCCACGCCGCGAGCACGAACCAGAAGAGCGAGTAGGCGACGACCGCGGCACACCACAGAAGAACCCGCCCTGGTGAATCGAGGCCTCCCGTTGCCAGAATGCCCAGCAGCGAGATCGCGAGCACCATTCCCACCACCAGAAGCGCCCGGAATGCAAGCTTCGCCGTCACGACATCCCGGACCGACACGGGCTGCGACAGCGTCAGCGCGAGCGTCCCCTGTTCGCGCTCCTCCGAGAGCACGTTGAAGCTCAGGGCCAGAATGAGCAGCGGCAGCAGGTAGACCACGACGAAGGCCAGGTCGAAGCGTCCCACCATCAGGTTGAGCGGGTTTTCGACCTCGCCGTTCTGTTGAAACGACGACTCGTTGGTGTAGATGTTGACGTCGTAGTAGTACGGCAGAAGATCGCTTTGCCCGACCGCCAGGGCCGTAAGGGAACCCGGTACCAGCACCGCGGTGTGGCTGCCGCTGGGACCGCCCAGGACCAGCGGTGAGCGCGGGTCGGCAAAGGGCGAAGACGGTTGGCCGCCGGCTGCGATGGCGCTCAGTTCCTGCTCAAGGGCACTGGTGCGCTCGACGTTGCCGCTCTCGACGGCCTCTACGGTGCGCTCCTGAAACCGCAACCAGACCACGCCGTTTGCCAGCGCGTATACGAGGAGGACGGCGAAGAGCCCCAGCACGATGCGCAGCGCCCGATCGGCCATGAGCAGACGCCATTCGTTCCGCAGGACGGTACGTGCGGTCATGCTACGCGACCTCCGCGCGCCGCACACGCACCGCGGCGGCAATGATCGCTCCGACGAGCCACGTGCCAAGCACCAGAAGGGACAGGATCCGGTTGCCCAGCACCCAGCCCAGCGTCGGGGCGGCGTACTGCAGCGGAGGGACCGACTCCCAAAGCTCGGCACCGGCCGCGTACGAGAAGTCCCCGGTCAGCGAGTTTTCGGTCATGTCGCCGTTCATCTGCCGCATCAGATCGCGGCGGTACGTTTCGGCGGCGGTGGCGAAGTGCCGGTGCTGCTCGACATCCGTGCCGGCCAGTCCCATCGACAGTGTGCGCACCGCGAGCAGCGGCGCCGCGACCGCCAGCGTCTCGTGCACGACGCCCTGGCGCTCGAAGGTGTCCCACAGCGAGCCGTAGTTGCGGTCGAAGATCCGGTTGCCGAACTCCTCGCTCTCCTGCAGGTAGACGCCCACCGCGTTTATGGGCAGGTCCTCGACCCGCTCTACCCCGTACTCGGCGAGCAGACGCTCCGTCGACGCGTCCCGATCCGGAGGAGAGATGTCTCCCGCGCCGGTGGACATTTCGCTTTGCACGGTACGGGCGAACTCGAAGGCGGAGGGCGTCGGGTGAAGCCATTTCGACAGGTCCACCGCGACGCGCGGTGCCACGAGCCCGTTCACCACCCACACGGCCAGAAGGACCACCAGCGCGGTGCGCGCCGAGCGGGCCCACGCGGAGACGGCCAGCGACAGCCCCAGAAAGGCGGTGAAGTAAGCCAGATAGACGCCGGCGA
The DNA here is from genome assembly GCA_965116905.1 of Longimicrobiales bacterium. Lineage (GTDB taxonomy): Bacteria > Gemmatimonadota > Gemmatimonadetes > Longimicrobiales > Gaopeijiaceae > Bin94. Next base: position 1,026,736 of record OZ220732.1, read on the forward strand.
GAACAGTGCCGCGAGCCAGCGGGGACGCGGCCGGACCAGGACTTGAGACGACCAGCGCGGCCGCTCCCACCAGCGCGGCCGGCACCAGCAGCAGCGCCAGCGCTGCCGAGATACCCAGCGCCTTGCCCGCCGCGAGTTCGCGCCGGCCGACTCCGGTAGCCAGCAGCTGCCGCAATGTGCCGCGTTCCCGCTCGCTGGCCAGCGCGCCAAAGGTCAGCAGGATGATGAGGAGGGGCACGAGGTGCTGGAGTACCTGCGCCGCCGTCAGAGCCCCTATGCGCTGTGCCGCCGTCGCGTCCTGGGCCGGGCGCAGCAGGAAGTCGTTCTGCCGGTGTGCCTCCAGCCACACCGAGGTGCCCGTGTACGGGTCCACGCCCTCGTCGAAGAAGGACAGCGCCAGGCGCGGCTTGAATGCGTAGATGCCGTAGTGCGCCGCCGAGTGGGGATTCTTCTCGCCCTGCGTCTCCCAGTGGTCCCGGGCGGTGGCCTGGGCGGCCGCGTGTTCCTGTTGCGCGTTGCGGGCCTGAACCCATCCGTGGCCCAGGGAGATCAGCAGCAGCGATCCAACGAGGATCGAGCACCACCGGAACCGGCCGTCGCGAACCACATCGGTGAACTCCTTGCGGACTATGTGCCTGATCATCGACTTCTCCTAGTCGTGCATGTGTTTCAGGTAGATGCGTTCCAGATCGGCGTGGCCGATCTCGTCGGTGCTCAGCTCGGTGACCAGGCGTCCGTATCGCATGATGCCCACACGGGTGCCGGTGTCCTTGGCGCGAAACAGGTCGTGCGTCGCCATCAGCACCGCGACGCCGCGTTTTCGGAGCCTTTCGACCAGTGCCGAGAACTCGTTCGACGCCTTGGGATCGAGACCGGATGTGGGCTCGTCGAGCAGCAGTGCGTCGGCCTCCTTCGCGATCGCGATCGCAATGCCGACCTTTTGCCGCATGCCCTTGGAGTACCCGGATACGCGGCGGTCGACCGCGTCCCGCTCCAGACCGGCTTCGACCAGGATTTCGGTGAGCCGCTCCCGGCCCAGCGATCCCCTCCCGCCCAGGGCGGCGAAGTACTCCAGGTTCTCCAGTCCGCTGAGATTGCGGTACAGCATCACCTGTTCGGGGATGTAGGCGAGGCGCTGCTTCGTCTCGCGATCGTGGGTGGCCACGTCCAGGCCGGAAACGAGGGCCTGGCCGCCCGAGGGCGCCACGAACCCGAGGAAGAGGTTGATGGTGGTCGTCTTCCCCGCGCCGTTGGGGCCGAGGAGGCAATAGACCTCCCCCGGTGCGATGGTCAGGTCGAGTGAGTCGAGGGCCCGCGTGTCACCGTAGTCCTTGCTGAGTCCGCGGGCCTCGAGAAGGGGCGTGTGCCCCGGCCGCGATTCGGCGGTCTGCATGTGTTTCCATCTCTCGCGTTGGGTACGCCGTCATCGGCGCAACCGTTTGACTGGCCTGCTGCTGGCGTCCGGGCCGGCAGAGGGCTGGGATCGCTACAGAGAGATGGAAGGCGGCGGCGCGCGACTGCGATGAGGGGAGAGATGGACGATTCCGGAGGTCAACCGGCTTCCGGGGAGTGCGGGGGTTCGCACCACGCCCGGCTCCAAGACGGCCGGAGCGTCCGCGGTGGCTGTCTGCACACCCTGGTGGCCAAACTCACAGACGGAGCACACGGCCGACAGATCGGACTCCGTGTGCGTGTGAGTGCTTTCAAAGGCGGTCAAGAAGAGCAGGGAGAGGCCGATGGCGATTCCAGCCAGCGAACGCACGCGTCCCCGCGATCCTCTTAGACCGATCAGGTGGGTCATGGTTCGCTCCGCCTTGCCCCGCAGACTCACACACCGGCCCCGCGAGGCCAGCACCGACACGGACGTTACGACGAGTCGCCCGGCCAATCAAGCTACGCGAATCGGCCAGCCGGGGCTCTGGCAGAATCGCGGGGACGGCCACCTTGACCTGATAGCATTGCAATCATAGGATGTCTCATGGCAAGCATCACGATCCGCAACCTTGACGACGAGGTGAAGAGGAAGCTTCGCGTGCGTGCGGCACACATGCCCGGGCTCGTGGTCCTGGCCCTCCTGCTGGGCTGTGCCTCGAGCCAATCCAGCCAGCCAGCCCAGCCCCTCGACCTCACCCTCGAGAACATCTACGGGCCCCGCGGCCGCGCGGGCGCCAGCGAAATCAGCCCCGACGGGCAGTACGTGGCGGTATCGGCCACGGGCCCGCAGGGGTCCGGGATCTACCTGGTGCCGACGGGGCGCGGTGCCGCGGCGGCTGGCGAAGCAACCACACCCGGCGCCCCCAAAGCCGGCGCCCCCACCACCGGTGCCCCCACCACCGGCGCGCTCTGGACCGAGGGCAATTCCCCGTCCTGGTTCCCGGACAGCGACCGCATCGTCTTCCGGCGCGGCGCCGACCTCTGGACCGTCGCGGTGGGCAGCAACGAAGCCGTGCGAATCACCACCGACGACGACAGCGAGCGCGCGCCCCGGGTTTCCCCCGACGGCAACCTGGTCGCCTTCTACTCGGGGCGCTCGGGCTACCAGGACATCTGGGTGGTTCCCGCCGACGGTTCCGGCGATCCCCGCCAGGTCACGTTCGATGCCTTCGCGCCCGACGACTTCCGCTGGTCCCCGGCGTGGGCTCCGGACAGCCGCCGGATCGCCTACGTATCGAACGCCGCCGACTACTGGCACGACGACATCTGGGTGGTCGACATCGAGACCCTCGACGCGCGCCAGGTGTCCCGCACGCTGATGGCCTCGACCGAGCCCGTGTGGTCGCCGGACGGCACGAGAATCGCGCTGCTGGGCACCCACAAGGACGGCTACTGGTACGAGGACCTCGCCGACATCTTCGTCCTCGACCCGGCGGCGGGCACGGAACGCACGGTGGACATGCAGATCCACGCCACCGACTGGCTGCACCGCATGCGGATCTTCTGGTCCGGCGACGGCGAGCGCATTCATTTCCCCTACCATGAGCGCGGCGACTTCGACCTGTGGTCGGTGCCCGTCCAGGGTGGGGTGGCCACGCGCGTGACCAACATGGGCGGGTCGCTCGGCTCCATATCCTCCTCTGCCGGGTCGGAGACCTTTGCCTTCACGCGCGCGACCCCGACCCGGGGGTCGGACGTCGACCTCATCCCCTCTGCCGGAGGCCCACTCCAACGCCTCACCAACTTCGCGGCCACCTGGACCACCGTGGTCGACCCTGTCGAGGTTTCCTTCCGCAGCTACGACGGCCTCTATATCCAGGGCTTCCTGTACATGCCGCCCGACCACACCCCGGGCGAGCGTCACCCCGCCCTGGTGCAGGTGCACGGCGGCGGGACCAACTCGTATCTGCACGGCGAGAACCTCTTCGAGCAGTACCTGGCGTCGCAGGGCTACGTGGTGCTGGCGGTCAACTACCGCGGCGGTTCGGGCTTCGGCCGCGAATTCCAGGACCTGGGGATCAACGACTGGGCCAACGGGCAGGCGCGCGACGCGGCGGCCGCCGGCGAGTTCCTGCGCACGCAGGACTACACGGACGGAAAGGTGGGGATCTACGGGTACAGCTATGGCGGCATCACGAGCATGGCTGCGATCGCGCGTGTGCCCGGAGTCTTCGACGCGGCGGTGCCGATGGCCGGCATCTACGACTTTGGCGACGCCTACACCAACGCAGACCGCATCGGCCGCATCTTCATCAGGACCGGCCATTCGGGCTCGCCGGAGGAGCAGCCCGACATCTACGCGGTGAGCAATACGCTGGCTCGCATCGGGAACATCGACACGCCCCTGCTCATCATGCACGGCGAGCTGGACGTGCGCGCGCCGTACCGCCAGTTCGAGATCGCCGTGGCCGAACTGGAGCGCCACGGGAAGGTCTTCGAGAGCCGGAGCTACCCGGGCGAGACCCATGGACTGCGGCCGGCGGCGCGGATCGACATGTACACGCGCGCCGAGGCGTTTTTCGGCCGGATGCTGAGGGGCGACGGGTAGCCGAATCTTGCCGGGGCTGTAACCGGGGCGTAGCCTGAGCCGTAGTACTCAAGACGGAGAGGGGGTCTGGGCGGCGGCGCGGGGGTGAGGTTGAGCATAGGGAATGGGCTGGTGGAAGACGCCGCTGCGGGCCGATGGTGTGGCAATCCGGCCCGGCCTCATCTCGAGAGGAGTTGGGCGATGCTCTTCTGCCGAGCGCGCTCCTGTTCGCAGACGTTTCGCGACACACCTCGCCGTCCTGCGCCCGGTCGGTCACCCGGTTTCTGCTCCACTCCCTCCGCCATCGGAGATTCTGACGGGTCCATCCACAAAGGAGGAATGATGAATGCTAACGTTTTCGAAAAGCGACCGAGGACGGTCCGGAAGAGGCGCTGGAAACCCGCAAATGCCATATCGGGGGCGGTGGCGCTGGCCATCGCCCTCGTTGTCGGCTCCCTGCCCACTCCGCTGGCGGCCCAGACCGGTACGATCAGCGGTGTCCTCACCAACGGAGAGACGGGCGAACCGCTCTCCAACGTCCAGATTTCCTTGAGGGGACGGGGCTCGGCACCCTCACCAACAACCAGGGCCGCTTCCTCCTCCTGAACGCGCCGGCCGGGGAGCGCGAGGTTGTGGCGCAACTCATCGGTTTCAGGGAAGAGCGGCGCACGGTGTCGCTGGGCTCCGGAGAGTCGTCGCTCGTGGACATCGCCATGTATCCTCTGGCGGTTGAGCTCGAGGGCGTGGTCGTCACCGGAACGGCCATCGCGGCCCAGAAGCGCGAGGTGGGCAACAGCATCTCCCTGGTCACCTCCGACGAACTCCTCTACTCCGGCGCCATCAACCTGGAGGACGCCCTTCGCGGCCGCGCCCTCGGCGTCAGCATCACGGGCGCGTCGGGGACGGCCGGCGCGGGATCCGACATCCTGCTCCGTGGAACCAATTCGGTGAACGGGCGCAACCGCCCGCTCATCTACGTCGATGGGGTGCGCATGCCCACCGGCACCCTGGAGGACGCCACCGGCGAATCCCAGGAGCACGCCACCTTCCTCGGCAGCATTCGCGAGGAGGACATCGAGAGGATCGAGATCATCAAGGGGCCCGCGGCGTCCAGCCTCTACGGCACCGACGCCAGCGCCGGTGTGATCCAGATCTTCACCAAGAAGGGTTCGCCGGGCGCGCCAAGGTGGACCATGAACATGCAACAGGGCCTGCAGCGCATCGGCCACGTCGGGCCGAGCCTCGACCCCACGGGGCTCCGCGTGAACGACTGCACCCGCCAGTTCACCCATTCCCTCGAGGAGGGCTACCACTTCAACCGCGACGAGTCGGGCGCACTCGTCGGGGACCCGGGCTGTCCGGCCAGCGGCACCTGGCTCCGGGACGCCCACGTTCAGGATTACTCCCTCTCGGTCAGAGGCGGAAGCGAAGAGGTGACCTATTTCGCCTCCGCGGGCTACGGCATCACCGAGGGGGTCATCGACCCGAATGAGTCAGAGGACGTGAACGTCCGGGCGAACTTCACGTTCAGCGGCTTCGAGAACTTCCAGATCAACCTCAACAACTTCTACACGCGCCGGGACATCGCCTGGATCCCCAATGGCGACAATTCCGAGGGGCTGCTGTTCAACGTGGCACGCGGCGATGAGGGGGAGACACCGGACAACGACGACTCGGCGGTGCTGGACCTGACGCAGGACCAGACCATCAACCACTTCAACTCCAGCGCCAACATCGACTGGACGCCCATGGACAACATGCGGCACCGGCTGACCTTCGGCCTGGACTATTCGAACTCCCACTTCATCACCCAGCGGCCCTGGCTCTTCTGGAACAACCCCCTCGGCACGCGGACCGTGGACATCGAGAACCGCCGCGTGATCACGCTGGACTACGCGGGCACCTACCTGTTCGAACTCCCGGGGAACTTTACCTCCACCACCTCTGCCGGCGCCCAGTACAACCAGTTCGAGCACCTCGGGAACCGGACCGACGTGGAAGGCTTCATCGGCCCCGGAGCGAAGGTGCTGGAGAACGCGGAGGAGGTCACGAACTACAACGAGGACCGGGACGCCACCGAGGGCGGTGGGTTCTTCATCCAGGAGCAGATCGGCTGGAGGAACCGTCTCTTTGTCAACGTGGGTCTCCGGGCCGACACGCACAGCTCCTTCGGGCGCGAATACACCCGGGACGTCCGGTTCACGATGTACCCGAAGGCTCAGGCCACGTATACCCTCTCCGACCACGAGTTCTGGCCGTCGTGGTGGGAGACCTTCCGTCTGCGGACGGCGTACGGCGAGTCCGGCGAGGCGCCGCCGGCCGATGCCTCGGTCACCATCTTCGAGGCTTCCTCCCTGGCCGACGAGAACAACCTGGGCTTCATCATCGACAACCTGGCCAACCTCAGGGTGGGTCCCGAACGGGCCAAGGAGTTCGAGGGCGGTTTCGACGCGTCCCTCTTCGGCGGGATCCTGGCCGTCAACGGGACCGCCTACTATCGGCGGACCTTCGACGGGCTGATCAACGTGGCCCCGGCGCCCTCCAGCGGCATCAACGAGGCCATTCCGCAGAACGTCGGCATCTGGGACAGCCGGGGCATCGAGGTCGGGTTGGACTTCCTGGTCTTCGAGGGCTTCAGCAGCCGCGTGAGCGTCAACGCGAACTACCAGTACAACCTGACCAAAATGGTCGAACTGGGGGATCCGCAGTTCGAGCAGTTCTCGTTCAATTACCTGAACCGCTACCGGAAGGACCGGCCGATTCCGGCGCTGACGGGCAAGCAGATATGCAACCCCGACGCAATGGGCGCGCTCCCCATCTACACCGACGACGATGACTGCGTCCTGGACGGCGTCGAGATCGCGAACCATCCCGACACCTTCTACTACGCGCCCAGCCGCCCGCCCCACGAAGCGTCCGTGGGCTTCAGGGCTACGCTCTTCGACGACTTCATCCTCGATGCGTTCGGTGTCGCGCAGGTCGGGCACTGGCTCTACGACGACATGGCCCAGGAGCTGGCCGCCGACGGCCTGTGGCCGGAGTGCTGGCCGATCAACGACGCGGTCAACGCTGGTGTCGCAGCCGAGGACCCGAGCATGTACTCCATGTACACCGCCAAGGAGATCGGGCGCTGTTGGGAGAACGAGTCCGACAACGAGGACTGGATGGAGCCGGCCGACTACTTCCGGCTCCAGGCCGTGAGCCTGTCCTACCGCATGCCGCGGGAGTGGCTGCCGGGTGGCTTGACGGGGGCCACGATCCAGCTCCGCGCCACCAATCTGTTCACTTGGACGAGATTCTCGGGTCTGTATCCCGACGGTCTGCTCCGTCCCGCCCAGCAGACGGCCCGGGGCAATGGCTACATCCTGCCCCCGGCCAGGCAGTTCTCGATGAACCTGCGGGTCAACTTCTGACCGGACCGAGGAGAAATATCATGAAGATGACAGAGACAAGATTGAAATCGATCCTCGGACTGTTGGGCATCACCGCGGGGCTCGCGACGGCCGGATGCGTCGACACCGAGCTCCAGGGCGTGATCCTCGAGGACGATATCGAGGATCCCAACCTGATGGTCGCGTTCGTGCGGGGCATCAACTCCGAGCTCCACGACAGCATGCGTGACTTCAGCGGCGTCTGGTGGTACGTCGGGTCCGCCACCGACGACTTCAACAACGACGGAACCAACTCCGGCGGCGAAGAGGTTCTGGAGTATCGCAACTATGTGGACCGTCCCGGGGACTTCCCTTGGAACCAGCTCCACGAGGCTGCGTGGGCGGGCTACTACGGCGTGGAGATCACCACCCGGGTCTTCGCCGAAGAGGGAATCGCCAACCATCCGCTTACCGCCCGTTCCTGGATCATCTCGGGGTGGGCCGAGCGCATGATGGGTGAGATGTTCTGCGAGTCCGTGTTCAACTACGGCCCGGGCGCGGGGGCACTCATCGGGCCCAACGACCAGTACGACCCCTCCCGGTCGGTTGACACCGACTCGATCATGAGGCGGTCGGTGAACGCCATGCAGAACGCGCTCGCCATCGCAGAGGCCGCCGTTGCCGCCGGGGCTCCCACGCCCGACGGGGACGAGCGCATCTTCGACCCCGTGAAGCTCATGTTCGCGGCCCACGGCGGCATCGCGCAGGCGGCCATGCTGATGGGTGACTGGGATCTGGCGGTGTCGCACGCTGCCCAGGTGCCCGACGACTTCATCCTGTACAGCCACTCCGATCCGGAGGTCGAGGACAACGGCTGGTTCGACGTGTCCTTCCAGAACGACGACTTTACGCTCTGGAATACGCCGGTACACCGGGTCTTCCACGACGACCCCCGCGTCCCCTGGATCAAGTGCGGCGAATGGCGGTCGGACACGCTGCGGACGAGTTACGGGTCCGCCAGGGACATCGGCGACACGGGTCTGTGCGACCGCACCACAGGGTACGGAGGCGAGTTCCGGGCCGAGAGCAACAGGATGCCGCTCTACTCCTCCCTGAAGTCCGAAACCGAGGGGCTGCTGACGCGGCCAGGCGGCGAGACCGGCGAGGATGCCGACTTCCCCATGGTGCGGGGCACCGAAATGCTCCTCATCCGTGCGGAGAAGGCGCTGATGGACGGCAACCTGGGCCAGTTCACGACCCTGGTGAACCGGGCGCGGGCCGTGTACGGCATGGACCCGATCGAGACGCCCACCAGCGCGGGCGCGCTGGAGTACCCCAACGCCGAGGACGACGCCTGGTCGATCCTGGACCGGGAGCGCTACGTGCTCATGCACCTGGAGGGCCGCCGCCTGGCGGACATGAGGCGCTGGCAGCACCCGTACATTGCCGAAAGTCACGCGGTCAACCCCAGGGTGGAGGCCGAGAACGGCCCAGCCCGTGTGGTGTACTGCATGCCTATCGCGGACATCGAGTGCGACGCGAATTCGGAGTTCACCTGCGCCGGCGTAGGATAGGCGGGCCCGTGGTGCCAGGGGGGCGGTTGTCCGGAATGGCCGCCCCCCTGGCAGGCACCGGAGAAAGGAGATGTACGATGCGATTTCACCGCCTTGGCATGATCGCCCTCGCGTTCGTCCTGTTCGTAGGTGCGTGCTATCCCGGAAGGGCGATTTCCGGCTCCGGTCAGAATCCCGACCTGATCGGGAACTGGGAGCTCCAGGAGTTGTCCGACTACACCGCCTTCGATGCCATTCGCCGTCTTCGGCCTGCATGGCTGAGCCGGGGCAACCCTACGGTCCACCTGAACGGTGTGCCCCTGTCGAGCTTCGATCAGCTGGAAGAGATAAGCGCGGTTGACATCCGGGAGATGCGATTCCTCAACGGTCCCGATGCATCCACACGTTTCGGCACGGGCTACATGAACGGTGCGATTCTGATCACTCTCGAGCGCTGACCCCGCTGACCCGCTGACCTTCTGACCCGCTAGTCCGCCGTACTCCCGCACACCGGCGGCGCCTCTTCATCCAGGGCCAGCAGCCGGAAGTAGTTCTGGCCCAGCGCGATGTTGCGGAAGGCCTCGTCGTCGACGAACTGCAGGATCCGGCTCGTGACCTCCAGCTCGGTCCGGTACACCTCGAAGTCCTTGTTCGACGACGCCAGGAAGTCCGTCCCCGGCAGGATCCGGTCCGAGTACTCGTTCAGGAACGCGACGTACAGGGGCTGGTAGTCGGCCCGCGAGAAGTAGTTGTCGTCGATGATCCGCCACGTGATGTCCAGCATGAGGTTCGGATGCCGGTCCAGCATCGAGCTCACCAGCCGAATGTGCTCGGCCGCGGGCAGCGTGGTCAGCTCCAGAGACAGCCCCATGTGCATCCACACTACGCGGTTGTCGGGATAGCGGTCGAGGACTTCCCGCATGAGGGGGAGGTAGAGGGTGGGGTCCTCGTCGCGGCCCAGATCCGAGTGAATGGCGATGGGGATGCCGCGTTCGCGAAGGAGGCTCATGAAGGGCGCCCATTCGCGGATCGTCGCGAGTGGCACCGGTTCGTGCGCGTTACCGAAGAGCGCCTGCTTGACGAGGTTGACCTCTCCCATCCAGCGGAACAGCCCCGGGAACTCCTGGTCGAGGAGCTCGATGCCGGCCACCACCGACTCGGGCCGGGACAGGTCGGGGAACGTCATGGCCAGGGTCGCGTGGATCCCTTCCGGCGGGTTCGTGAGCAGGCTGGTCGCGTTGGCGAAGTCGTTCTTCAGCGTCGGGATGACCGGTGTCCCCGGGCAGTCCAGGTAGTACGTGCACGGCGACCCGATCGGGAGCATCTGCCCGATCCCGTAGATGTTCACGAAGCGGACGCCGGTCTCGCGCAGGTATCCCATGACCTCGTCGAAGGGCACGGACGGCCCGCCGAAGGCGCGAAAATGCAGGTGGCTGTCGACGACGGCGGTCTGCGGCTGGGTGGTACGGTCGTAGCAGGCGGGAGCGGGGACACCTGGCGGCTCCGGGGCAGGCGTCATCGGGGCGCAGGCTGAGAGCACCGCCCCCGCGATGATGATCAGCTTCGGTGGCGGTGTGTTCACTGGTCAGTCTCGACCGATCAGAAGGGACAGCTTATCCTGCACCTCGCCGACCACGGTCGGTGGAGCCTTACACATGAAACGAGCTCTTCTGGCACGCCAGTCCAGACTCTTCACCTGGTCGGCCAATACCACGCCCGCAACTTCCGCGGCCGGTGGCAAAACGACCTCGAAAGGATACCCCTTCCGGTTCGAGGTTATCGGACAGAACACCGCCAGGCCGCTTCTTCGGTTGTAGTCACGGGAGCTGAGGACCAGCGCGGGTCGGTTTCCGGCCTGCTCGTGTCCTGCCTGCGGGCTGAACGAAAGCCATACGATATCACCGGCATCGGGTGCCAGTGGGCCAGCTACCACTCCTCATTCCCCTGAGGAGGCCCGGTATCCACCTCGGCGTGACGGTTGTCCGGTGTGATCTGGGCCACCAGATCGGTCAAACGATAGGCCCTCTTCCGCATTACGAGTTGATCACCGCGCGGGACCATCTCGATGCTGGACCCCTCGCGAACCCCCCACTGTTCCGCCACCGGCTTCGGAATCCGGACAGCCAGGCTGCTGCCCCACTTGGCCACATGTGATCGCGCACCCATCATGTCGTCCTTTCCGTCGGGATATATAATAGATATCTCTATCCATTTCCCCCTGTCAACTTCAAACCGTCGCCTCCTTCCACTTCCCCCGCCGGAACAGCACCGCGCTCACGACCGCCAGCGTCGAGAACGACACGGTCATGGCGATGAACACCCCGGTGGGGCCGAGCCCGCCCGAGACGGAGAGAAACCACGCGAGCGGGATCTCCCAGAGCCAGAAGCAGAAGAAGTTGAGGATGGTGGGCGTCCACACCGCCCCGGCGCCGTTGAACGCGGCGGTCAGCACCATGCCGTAGGCGTAGAACACGAAGCCGATCGACACGATGCGCAGGCCCGTCACCGCGACTTCCGACGCGCCGGCGGTTCCCCCGAAGAGACCGACGATGGCGGGGGCGAAGGCGATGAAGAACACGCTGAGCGCACCGAGGAACGCGAGGTTCATCTTGCACGCGATCCACGCCGCGCGCTCGGCCCGGACCGGATCGCCGGCGCCGAGACCCTGCCCGACCATCGTGGACGCAGCGTTGGAGAGTCCCCACGCCGGCAGGATGGCGAAGAGGATGATCCGTATCGAGATCACGTAGCCGGCCAGCGCCTCGGCTCCGGACATGGCCGTGACCCGTGTCAGCCCGATCCAGCTTGCGGTCGCGATGAACGTCTGCAGCATGCCCGTCGCCGAGAGTTCCACCAGCCGAGCCATGACCCGTGTCTGAATTCGCAGGTGCGCGAGGCGAAGGCGGAGCTTTCCTCCCAGGCGAAACAGCGTGTAGATCTGCACCAGGACCGCCGTGCCGCGCCCGATGGTGGTCGCGATGGCCGCCCCCTGCACGCCCAGCTCGGGGAAGGGGCCGAGACCGAAGATGAGGAGGGGGTCGAGGATGATGTTCAGCCCGTTGGCGATCCAGAGCACGCGCATCGCGATCGCGGCGTCGCCCGCCCCGCGGAAGGCGGCATTCTGCAGGAACAGGAGCAGAATCACGACGTTGCCACCGAGCATGATGCGGGTATAGGGAAGGCTCGTGGCCACGACCGTGTCGTCGGCGCCCATGATGCGCAGGATGTCGGGCGCGTAGACCACGCCGGCGACGCCGAAGACGACGGCGAGCAGCAGCCCGAGCAGGATGGCCTGGGCCGCCCCCCGCGCAGCCCCGTCGCGGTCGCCTTCGCCGATCCGGCGCGCCACCATGGCGGTGACCCCGATGCTCAGCCCCATCGCGAGTGTGTAGATCAGGGCCAGAACCGATTCGGTCAGCGCGACGCCGGCCATTGCCGCGTCTCCGAGCCTGGAGACGAAGTAGATATCGACCACCGCGAAGAGCGACTCCATGGCCATCTCGAGGACCATCGGAATGGCCAGGAGTATGACCGCGCGACGGATCGGCCCGTCCGTGGGGTCGCCGCCTGTACCCTTGACGGCATGGACGAAGACCTGCCACCAGCTCTCTGAGGCGCCCCTCGCTTCCGCCATTCCCTTCCCCGCCCGGTTGTGTTTTCCGTCGCCCGTGTCCATTGTGGCGCTAAAGCTAGCGCGATTCGCGCGTTCCAGGGGGCGCGGCGCAGGGCTCGGCACATCCCCGCGACGGCCCCCCAAGGAGAGGCGAAGGCATGGACAGAAGCACCATGAAGACAACGGACCTCACTCGACCTGCGACGGATCTCACTCGACGGCAGTTTGTAGGGGCGGCCACGGCCGCGGTCGGCGGCCTGGCGCTCGGCGCGTGTGTTGCAGAGGACGGCGCTGACCCGAGTGGGGGCGAGTCCCCGACACCGCTTCGAATCCTCATCCTGGGCGGCACCAACTTCATCGGTCCCCACCAGGTGCGGGCCGCGGTGGCGCGCGGACACGAGGTCACCCTCTTCAACCGCGGCATCACGAACCCGGACCTCTTCCCCGACCTGGAGACCCTGATCGGCGACCGCGAAGGCGACTTCGCCTCGCTGGCGGGACGCGAATGGGACGTCGTGATCGACAACCCGGCCAACATTCCGCGCTGGGTCCGCCTTTCGACCGAAGCGCTGAGCGGCTCGGTGGGGAAGTACGTGTTCGTCTCGTCCACCGGCGTCTACGTCCCGTACCTGACCACGGACATCCACGAGGACGCGCCCGTGGACACCATCGAGGATCCGGAGACCGAGGACGTCGACGGCCGCACGTTCGGCGCGCTGAAGGCGCTGGCCGAGGACGAGGCCCGGGGCGCATTCCCGGACAGCCACCTGGTCGTGCGCCCCACGTACATCATCGGGCCCGGCGATCCCACTGACCGCTACACCTACTGGCCGGTGCGGCTCGCACGGGGCGGCGAGGTGCTCGCCCCCGGCGACCCGTCCGACCCGATGCAGCACGTGGACGTGCGCGACCTGGGCGCCTTCATGATCAAGGCGGTCGAGGACGACCTGACGGGCACCATGAACGTGGTCGGCCCGCGCGAGCCCCTCACCATGGGCGGCCTGCTGGAACGCACCCGCACCGCGGTGGGCTCCGACGCGACCCTCACATGGGTGGACGCCGCCTTCCTGCGCGAGCACGACCTCCCCGCCCTCACCTACTGGACCGAACCCGCGGGCGACTACCTCGGCATGATGCAGGTCAATGGCGACCGGGCGTTCGCGGCCGGCTTCGAGCCGAGGCCGCTGGAGCAGACCGCCGTCGAGACGCTGGAGTGGTTCAACGCGCAGGACGCCGAGCGGCAGGAACTGCGCGCTGGGCTGGCGCCGGAGCGGGAGGCGGAGCTGCTGGCGTCGTTTCGGGCGGGGTAGCCGGGGAGCGCCCGTCAGTTCCGCAGCACGCGGACGACCTCTCCCCGCTCGTTGATCACCCGAATCGGGCCGCGAAGCACGTCGTTCTCCAGCCCGATCCGGTCGCCAGCCGGCTCGGCAGTGGCCGCAGCCTGGAGCGGCACCGTGTATGGATCCGCCAGGGTGACATCGACCGTATAACCGAAATCCGCCAGTGCCTGGATGGTGATCGCACTCAGGGGACTGGAGCCCGCTCCCAGACCAGCGGAGGACGTCATGACTTCATTCCCCATCACCGATGCTCGCCAATGCAAGTCGTTTGAGTCCTGGAAACTCCTGTTCTCGACGGGTACCTTCGCTCCGCTCGTGTAGGCTGTTCCCCCGGCGGCGTCGAACGCCGCGATTGCAAGTGGGCCCGCGAAGTGCGTATCCGCACCCCAATTGCGGCGCGACGAGTTCCGAAGCAGCCCCAGACCGTCCCAGATCGTGCCGATGCCCAGTGCATGCCCGATCTGGTGAATCCCAACCGCCGGCAGGTAGCCCTCGGCCACCGTTTGGTGGAGGAGCTCTTCGTTGAACTTCACTACAGCCAACAGAGGCCAATGCGAGCCTTCCCGTGTCCGGCAGGCCCCTCCCTGGGCCAGGAACCGCGGGTTGACGTCTGTGGTCACGGTGGCCAGCACGAGCAGGTCTTCGATTTCCGCCACGCGAAAACCGGGCCTTACGCCGAAGCACTCCAGATCGTCATCGGCGAGAACAGCGGTGTCCGGGAAATCGGTCTGCGCCACGATCCGGCGCCAGCGCTCGACCGCCTGTCGCAACCTTTGCTCCACGAATGGCGAGACGTCACCCACGACGGCCAACTCGATGTCGAATCCCTCCGGGTCGCCCGGCGCGATCACGTTCACCTGCACGGATTGTTCGGCGCGCAGACCCTCCGGGTCCGTTGCCCTGATTGTGACGAACGCTGTGCCTTCCGCCATCCCCGCGAAGGTGGCGATGCCATCCGAGAGACCGGCCTCGGCGATTCCGGGATCATCCGAAACCACCTCGTAGGTGAGCGGATCACCATCCGGATCCTCGAAGTAATCGAAGGACAGGGCGACATCGGCTGTCCGTCCACCGACCCGAAGCCTGTATGCCGGGATTGCCTTCGCTGCGACGGGCGAACGGTTTGACGACTCCGAGAAAAGAACGATCGGGTCACCGACACCGACCTCGATGCCGGTAATCTCTCCCGAAGCCTGTGGTGGCGGACCCACGCTGACATGAGTGGCAGCCCCCGTGCTCGCGGTGACCTCGAATTCGCGGCTGGTCGTGGCTCCAGTCGTCAAAGTGGCCTGTTCTGCCGAGAGTTCACCTCCCTGCGCCGAGACCTTGACTACCATGTCGAAAGGCGCACCTTCGTCGAGCCTCACGGCCACCGTGGCAGGACCCGGCGAAAGCAGGTCGGCGTCGTCGGTGCGTTCCGCGAGCAGGGTAAGCGTGAAAGGAGCCCCGGGGCTGCCGTGCAGCGTGAGTCGCTTCAAACCTTCCAGCCCGCGAAAAACCCTCGGGGGAAGCTCCTCGAGATCGTTGTCGGCCAGGGAAAGGATCTCAAGGTTCGAGAGGTCGGCAAAAAGATCAGGTGAGAGCCTGTTGAGGCGATTGCCCTCCAGCCTCAGCTCCCTCAGAGGCGTCAGACCGCGGAACACATCTTCGGGCAACTCGGTCAGCCGGTTGAAGCCGAGGTCCATCCATTGGAGGGCGGTAAGCCGTGCAAAGACGCTTGGTGGAAGGGCTTCTAGGAGGTTATGGCTCAGATTGAGCGAATCCAGTTCCTGGGGTCCCGACAACAGCCCCTCCGGCAACGAACGCAGGTTGTTACGGTCCAGTTGCAGCGTTTTCAAAGCGGCCAGATCGACAAGAAGGTCCTCGGGCAGCGTTTCCAGGAGATTGTACCTCAGATCGAGCCTTTCCAGACTGCCAAGCTGGTCAAACACGCCCGGAGGAAGAGACTTGAGGTTGTTTCCGAGCAGGTATAGCCATTCGAGCCGCGCCAATCCCCTGAAAAGCCCCTCGGGAACCGCGGTGATACCGATGCTTCCCAGATGCAGGTCCTCCAGGTTCGACAATCCCTGGAACACCGCGTCGGGTAGCGACGAGATCCTGTTGCTGATGAGGCTCAACCGCTGAAGACGCGACAAACCGCTGAAAACCAGCGGCGGCAGTGCTGTCAACTCGTTCTCGTGAAGCGTCAGCCATACCAGATTCTGCAACCCGTCGAACACTCCTTCCGGCAGAGTCTCGAGCGAGTTGAAATGCAGGAACAGCTCGGTGAGGCTCGCCAGCCCGCCGAACACGCCCTCCGGGACCGCGGTGAGGTTGTTTCTACCCAGATCGAGCCGGATCATTCCGGTCAGGCCGTCGAAATCACCCTCCTGGAGTGACGTGATCCCGGCCCCGCTCAGGTTAAGCCACGTAATGGCCGCCAGATCCCGGGAACCGACCAGCGTACAGCGCGGAAGCCCGGTCCGCTTCACGATCTCGTCTTGCACCTGGGGGGTTCGCTTGCAGACATCGGATTCCTCGAGCGGTTCGACCGGCGTGGGCTCGTCGACGCAGGCTGAAGTGACGACTACAACCAGCGCCGCCAGGGCAACTCGCGACGGTCGGAGCGTCGGCAGAATCGTCACTCCCCGCTACATCTCCGCCCGCCGGAAGATCGAGTGCCCCATCAGGTTCTCGAGCAGGGCGCTGCGTGACCGTCCGATGAGCACGATGGGTCCGCTCCAGCGCACCTGATCGGCTGCCGGCAGGCCTTCCTCGCGACTGACCACGATCATGATCTTGTTCCAGTGGACCGGAACGGCGAAGGGCTCGCCGGGCATCACGGTGCCGAGCGCTTCGATCCGGCCCAGGTCCGGCGTGGCCACCCAGGCGACGTAGCGTGGTGCGGTAGGAGGTGGTGGGGCACCCTCGGTGCGCCCCGTCTCACCCTCCAGCGGCGGAAGATCGACCACAAGGCGCAGTTCCTGGTCGAGGTGACCGGAGCGCATCACGCCGAGGCCGAAGGGCGACCACGAGCCCACCAGTTCGGCGAGGCCGCAGCCCTCACGCCCCGGTGCCGGCCCCAGGTTGAAGCGCGCGAGATCCGAGATTTCGGAGGTGGCGTGGTCCAGGACAGGCTCGCAGGGTGGGACCACGGGCTGGGCGGTGGCCGGGCCGATCGCGGCAGTCCCGGCAGCGGCTATCCCGACCACGGCAGCGATCGGCAACATTGCCCGACCGGCCGGTGGAAGCCGCAAACGTGGTCTCAATGCTCGTCCTCGGAACTCGTGCGACCCGGGATCCTCATGGCGACAGCACATGAATACCCGTGCGTTGTATACAAGTTCCCGGCTTCCTCCCTACGGAATCACCCGCCGGGGCGCGTTGTCCCAGTCCTGCACGCTGGACACGTTGGGCATGCCCCAGTCGGCGCCGTTCCAGCCGTCGAAGCCGTCGAGCTTCATGAAGTGCACGCCGGTCGTGAAGTCGCTCACGACGATGAGGCCGTCGGCGTTGCGCACGTCGATCCCCCAGGCGCCGTTGAAGCCGGTGTTGCCCTCGCCCATCGTGCGGGGGTCGAGTCCGCGGCGCTCGGGGCCGTGGTAGGTGTCGAAGAAGCCGACCGTCGACGGGTTCTCCGGGTCGCGCATGTTGAAGACGTACAGCCCGTCCTCGAACGACGACACGAAGACGTACGGCCAGCGCATCTCGTGGTTGTGCGTGAAGCCCTTCCAGTTGGGCGTCCACACCGCCATCTCCTCGTTGATGGTCTCGACCTCGCCGGAAAGCCCGGGCTGCAGGTCGTAGAGGCGGACGGGCGAGTAGAGGTACTCGGTCTGGCCGACGGCGTACTTGTGATCGGGCGTGGCGCTCATGGTGTGCGCGAGCTGCACGCCGAGCACACCGACGATCGAGGTCTCGAGCACGGGGTTGGACGGGTCCGACACGTCGTAGATGTAGTAGCCGTCGAGCCCGGCCCCGTAGGCCATGTCCTTGCCCGTCGCGTAGTCGAAGGCGACGTAGAAGTCGTGGTAGCCCTGCAGCATCCCGTAGGGGGACGGCGTGGCGGTGGAGGGCCACGGCATCCGGCCGACCAGCCCCTGTGCACTGTCCCCCTGAACGAAGAGCGACATGTCGTAGACGTTGGCGTGCTGGCCGCTCGTGGTCGCGAACAGCAGCGGCGCGCCCGACGAGTGCTTGTACATGAAGATGTTGTGGAACCCGCCCGGCGTATCGGGGGCCCGCATCCGGCCGACCTCGCGGATCCCGGAGGTGTCGGGCAGCGACGTCACGTCGAAAACGACCGCGCCCAGATCGACGTTCGGCCCCCCGGGCGCGAACTGCATCGACTGCACCAGGTAGTAGCGCCCGTCGTGCTTGAAATACTTGGGGTCCATTCCACCGAGCCCGACGTGCAGTTCGGCGTCCTCGATCCGCCATTCGTAGATCACTTCGGCGTTGTTCGGGTCGTCGATCGAGATCACGTCGAAGCCGAAGGTCGGGTTCATGATCCGGCTGGCGTAGACGAACGGACGGCTCAGCTCCTGCTCGATCTCGACGTCCGAGCGGCTGAACTGCGGCCCCACCTCGAGCGGCACGTGCTTCAGGCGCTGCAGGTTCGACGTGTTCTCGCGGTCGGGGCCCTCCTGGGCAGAGGCGGTCGCGGGTGGACTGGCGAGGACGACGAGCGTAGCGACGAGCGTGGCGGCGAGGCAGGCGCGCGTCGCGGCGACAGCGGCCTGGCTCAACTGGCGGCGCAAGGTCATGGTTTCCGGCTCCTTCAGGGTTCGGCGCGTGTATGCTGCGGGGCACGGATCATGGCACGTGTCCCGAAATCAAGACTAAGGTGGTCGACCCGGTCGCGCGACTGGCCACAGGGTTGACAGTAATACAGGAATACAGGTAACATGGTTCCATGAAAGCCACCATCGACATTCCGGACGATCTGTACAGGCAGGTCAAGGCAGAGGCTGCTCTGCGGGGAGTGACCGTGCGTGAGGTCACAACGCAGCTCTATCGGCGTTGGCTGAACGAGGGGGAGATCGGGGAAACGCGTGAGTCCTCTTCAGCCTGGCTTCGCTCCTGGCTGGAAGCGGCCGACGAGGCGATCAAGCGGGCTCCGGCCGGCCCGTCCGCGAGGGAGGAGTTGGAGGCGGATCGGAACCGCCTTGAGCCGAAGTGACAGCTCTGGTCATCGACGCGAGTGTGTGGGTCTCGGCCGCGGATCCGACGGACGGCATGTCGGAACGCAGCCGGGCTTTTCTGGCCCGGGTCGCGGCCCGGGAAATCCCGATCGTGCTGCCGGAGTTCGCAAGACTCGAGATCGCTTGCGCGCTGGCCCGTCGGCTTCGGAGCGCCGAGCACGGTCGCAGCCTTGCCGATCAGATACTGGAATCGCCCCGGATGTCCACGTACTCCGTGAACCGGGCGGTGCTTCGAAGAGCCATCGAGCTGGGGACTCGAAACCATCTTCGCGCGGGAGACGCTCTCTACGCCGCCGTCGCGCGGGCAGCGGAAGGCCAGATGGTGTCCTGGGATCGAGAGCTGATCGAACGCGCTGGCGCGCTCACTCCCGATGCGTGGCTCGTCCGGAACGGTTGAGGCTCGGACGCACGGATCACTCCGGTTCCCGCTCACTCCCGTTTCCGCTCACTCCCCGGCCTGGTAGAGCCCGCCCGCCTTGTCGGCCGACCGGATGATGCCCCGAACCATCGCCGAGCTGAACCCCCGATTCTCCATCTCGTTCAGGCCCGATATGGTGCACCCCTGCGGCGTCGTCACCTTGTCGATCTCCATCTCCGGGTGATGCCGGTTCGAGAGTAGCAGCGCGGCGGCCCCTTTCGCGGTCTGGGACGCCAGCTGCAGCGCCTCTTCGGCGTGGAAACCGATCTCGATGCCGCCCTGCGAGGCGGCGCGGATCGCCCGCAGGAAAAACGCAATGCCGCACGCGCAGAGTGCGGTGGCCGACGTCATCTGGTCTTCCCGGATGACGAGGGTCGATCCCATGACGTCGAAGACCGCACGGGCCACGGGCACGGCGTCGATCGAGGCCTCGTCAGCGGCCAGACAGGTCATCGACTCGCCGATCGCGATCCCGAGGTTGGGCATGGCCCGCAGTACGGGGACCTCGGACCCGACCCAGCGGCGGATGTCGGCGATCGACATCCCCGTGGCGGTCGAGATCACGACCTGCCTGCGGGCGTCCAGCGCGGGGCCGACACCCTCCAGGAGTTCCTCCATCTGTAGCGGCTGCACGCAGAGGATGACCACGTCCGCGCCGTCGATGGCCGCGCGGTTGTCCGAAAGGGTGCGGAAGCCCGCCGCAGCCAGGTCTCCGAGCAACTCCGCCCGCCTTCTCGTAACCGCCACGTTCCCCGGCGCGACGAACCCGGAAGCCGCGAAGCCCCTGGCAATCGCACCGCCGAGATTCCCCCCGCCCAGGATGGCGACTTTGTTGATTGCTTTCATTCCCCGGTCCTCATTGTGGTTGAACCACCTCATTTGTGGTTGAACCAATCAATCTACCAGCGGCAGAAACCTCACCGGCCTCGGTGCTCGCGCAGGTTTATCCACGGACTGCTACAATTGGACCATGCGCGCATTCATCCTGCTGCTGACCGGTGCCACGCTCATCGCCGCCGGTGGAGAGCGCCCCCCCGTTCAGACTCCGATCGAGGCCTTCTGGGCACTGGTCTCCGGGACCAGCCTCGAGATGGAGGCCGCGGACCAGTTGATCATGGACTACTGGGACGACGCGCACGCCTCGATCCTGGTGGAGTTGATGCGCTACGTGCCCGACGAGGCCAGCCGGCGGCGCATCGTCTCGGTGCTGGAGCGGGGGACGGGCCAGCGGATCGGGCGCGACCTCGAGGGCTGGTGGGAGTGGATCTGGCGGACCGACCCGGGCACGCATCCCGAGTACGCCGCATTCAAGGCGGAGCTGTACGCGACGCTGGACACCAGCTTCGTGGCGTACTTCGACGACGATCCGCCCGCGAACATCCGGCTCGACGAGATCCGCTGGGGCGGTGTCGGCCGTGACGGCATCCCGCCGCTGGACCATCCGGCGATGATCCCGGCCGCGGAAGCCGACTACCTGGACGACGACGACATCGTCTTCGGCATCGCGCTCGACGGCGACGTGCGCGCGTACCCGAAGCGCATCCTCGCCTGGCACGAGATGTTCAAGGACTCGATCGCCGCCGAGCACTACACCGGGGTGTACTGCACCCTCTGCGGGACGATGATCCTGTACAGGTCAGCTCATCACGGCGTGCACCACGAACTGGGCACCAGTGGCTTCCTCTACCGCTCGAACAAGCTCATGTACGATCATGCGACCCGGTCGCTGTGGTCGACCTTTGCGGGCGAGCCCGCGGTGGGCCCGCTCGTCGGCCGGGGAATCGCGCTGGAGCCGCATTATGTCGTGACCACGACCTGGGGCGAGTGGCGCCGGCGGCACCCCGAGACCCTCGTGTTGTCGCTCGACACGGGGCATGAGCGCGACTACGGCGAAGGCGTCGCCTACCGGGACTACTTCGCCACCGACCGGCTGATGTTCGGCGTGCCCAGGCTGGACCGCCGGCTGCCCAACAAGGCCGAAGTGCTGGCTCTCCGCTTCCCCGCCTCGCCCGGTGAGCAGCTCGCGATCTGGGTGCGCTATCTGTCCAGGAACCGCGTGTACCACGACAGACTCGGCGAAATCGAGTTCGTGGTCCTGACCGATCAGAGCGGCGCGAGCCGCGTCTACGAGAGCGACGGCCGGCGCTTCACCGGTTGGGATGGCGGCCGCGCGGTCTGGGACGACAGCGGTGCGCGGTGGACCGTCACCGAGGCCGGACTGGTGGGCCCGGCGGCCGAGCGCCTGGAACGGCTCCCCGCGCATCGCGCCTTCTGGTTCGGCTGGTACGCGCAGTACCCGGAGACTCGGCTCGTGCGCAGGTAGCGGTCCGATCCGGCAGGCACCGCCGTCGATCGCCCCCCTAAACGTGCTGTTCCCTCCCACCCGTGCCGTGCGGTTCATAGTTTAGTTTATGCCCTAAGCTGAACTAAGAGCCGCACACGCAGCACGAGGTGCCCCCGCATCCCTCTCATTTGGCCTCATTCTGGCAACCCGGTGGATCAGGTAGTCAGGGCACGACCGTAAAAGACCCCATCATGCCCGCGTCGAGGTGTTCCGCGATATGGCAGTGGATCATCCACTCGCCCGGGTTCGACGCCTCCATCAACAGGTCCACCGTCGACCCCACGGGCACCAGCACCGTGTCCTTCCAGGCGAGATTGCGGTTCGGAACGCCGTCGCGCGACAGCACCAGGAACCGCTGGCCGTGCAGGTGGATGGGATGGTGCATGGGGTGGAAGGCGTCCGCGTCGTTGCGGAGCCGGATCTTGACCACGTCCCCGAGCCGAAAGCGCCAATCGATCTCGGCGTTTTCGGGGGCGTCGCGGGGATCGCCGGTGCCGGCCGGGTCCGAGCCGCGGCCGGTCACGTCGCGCAGGATCCAGCGCACCTCGTTCGACGTGGACAGCCAGTTCATGTTGGGCATGCCGTCGGTCCACTCGACGGGGGGCCGGTAGATCGTGTCGATCGAGATGAACTGCTGGACCAGGATGGGCAGGCCCTCGATATCGACGGTCAGGAGGAGCGCGTGGTCGACCGGCCGGTCGAAGTGCGGGCGGAATTCCGCAAGCTCGGCTTCGAGAACCGCATCGGTTCGCATGATGGAGTGGGAGGAGAGAAGAGCGTCGCTCTCTTCAACAACAGGTCCTTCGACAGCGACGGCGCCCAGGGTGTCGACGGCTGCGTAGAAGGTTCCGCGCATGTGGTCGACGACCTGGACCTGGTTGAGCAGCGCGTACGTGCCCGCGGCGGGGAAGCGCACCTCGACGATGTAGCGTTCGGCCGGCGAGATGACCAGCGATTCGACCATCATCTCCCGCTGGAAGCGCGACAGGTCGGTGCCCACGAGCTTCATGTCGAGCCCGGCGAAGCTGAGGTTGTAGCTGCGGGTGTTGGACACGTTCGTGACGAAGAAGCGGACGACCTCGCCGGGGCGGACGGTCGCGGCGTAGCGCTCCTCGCCGTTGACCAGCATGACGTTCCCGAAACGCCCCATGATCGTGAAGTTGGAGGCGCCCTTGCCCCAGGGGAGCAGCTCGTCGCCGTCGACCAGGAGGTCGTCCACCATGATGAACTCCTCGCGGGTGGCGGGGCCGAAGTAGTCGGGGCGCGCCGGGTCGACGAACATGTTGCCGTAGAGGCCGCCGTCCTGCTGGATGTCCTCGCGCACGTGCGGGTGGTACCAGTAGAGGCCCGCGTCGGGGAAGACGATCTCGTAAATGAACTCGCCGCCGGGCGGGACGGGTGGCTGGGTGACGTCGGGGACGCCGTCGAAGCGGTTCTCGAGGCGGAGGCCGTGCCAGTGGATCGTGGACGGCAGGTCGATCGAGTTCGTGAAGCGGACGACGATGCGCGTGTTCTGGGCGACGCGCAGGAGCGGGCCGGGGTACTGGCCGTTGAAGCCGTACATGACGAAGGTGCGGCCGCCGATCCTGCGCTTCACGATACGGGCCTCGAGCGCGATCGTGTCGCCGTCGGCGACGTGGAGGGTCTCGCGGGGGGTGGCCCATGCGAGGGATGCGGTGTCGACGCCTTCGCCGGGGAGGAAGGGGTCGACGGATGGGCTTACCTCCCGGAGGCCCGGGAGCATGGGATTGCGCAGCATCATCATGATCATGTCGCCCGAGCCGCGGATCGTGTCCATCGACATGGACATGTTCATGGACATGTTGTTGTACATGTTCCGGGTCGACGTGGTGTCCTGGGGTGCGGCGCCGACGGGGACGGCTGTGAGCGCGGCGAACGCGATGGCCGCAGGGACGAGAACGGCGCGCGTGCGGCGGCGCCCCGGTGAGCCTAGCTCGACCAAGGAGGCACGACCCTGTTCATGCGGGCGTATGCGATCGACTGGCCGAGGTGCTCGTTCATGTGGGTGACGAGCTGGAGCAGGACCGCCCAACTGGCCACCTGCCGGCCGTAGAGTTCCACCGGGGCTGCCAGGTCGGCGTCGGACATGCCGTCGACCACGGCGCGCACGTGATCAATCGATTCGGCGAGGATCCTCGCCACCTCTTCCTTGTCGGCTCCGCCCTCTTCGAGCGACCGGTAGTCCACGCCCTTCGGCGGGTCGATGCCGAGGTTGAGGTGCGGGTACATGTAGTTGTAGCGGGCGACGTGCCTGTAGACCCGGGCCACCGTCATGACCCCTTCCATGGGCGACCACGCGTACGACTCGGCAGGCATCGCTTGGGAGAGGGCCACGAACTTGCGGGCCGAGGCCTCGAACTGGCCCTTGAACTCGGCGCGGAAGTCGGGGGTGTCCTGGGCCTGGGCGTGGTATGGGGCGAAGAGGGCGACGGCGGCGGCGGCGAGGAAGACCGCGTGGAATACGGGATGCGCTACGGCGTGACGTTTGGGGATCCCTTTGGACATGGGGCTGGCACTCCTGGGCGGTTGAATCCTGTGGGCAGTTCCGGCTGGTCCGGGTCGCGGAAACCGCTCGGGTGCCCGTCTGTATCTTGCCACTTCGACCCATCATGATAGACTGAAGTTCATGTTCGAGAAATCCCGGCCGACCCGTTTCCGCCCGCTCGTATCGGGGGCCATCCTCGGCGCATTCCTCGTGGTGCCCGCCTGCACCACCTTCCATCCCCTGGCCCACGACCCGAGCCCGGGCGAGCAGGTTCGCGCCCGATTGACGGCCGAAGGCCAGGTGCGCGCCGCGTCTGCCACGGGCATGGCCCGCGAAACCCTCCTGGGCAGCGTGGTGGCGATCGAGCCGGACGCTCTCGTACTCGAGGTCCCCATTCCCGGACTGGTTCCGGAGCTGCAGCGGAGTTCGAAGGTGGCGGATACGCTGCGAGTGGCGCGCACCGACCTGATTGCCATCGACGTGGAGAAGTTCTCGGCCGTGCGGAGCGGCCTGCTGGCCGGCGGAGTGGTGGCCGTGGGGGTGCTGGGAGTGGCGCTGGCCGGGCACATCGGTTCCTCGGAGGGAGGTACCTCGGATCCCGCCAACCGGAATGCACTCCGGCCCGGCATGCCCATCGTCAGGATTCCGATCGGCCGGTAGGACAATCCGTTGGGATCGGTAGTCTTGCGTGCAGGAGTCTCCGCCCATAGGGTTGAGCCACCGTACGCAGCGATCCGCTGAAGTTGGCCCTGCGAAGGAGGTTCACATGAGAATCCGCATTTCCAAACCTCTGGCTGTCCGGACACTTCGGACGCCGAAACTCCTCCTGTTCGCCGCTGCGGTCGCCGCGCTCCTGCCACCGGCCGTCGCGGCGCAGACCGGCAGGGTGACGGGCAGCGTGCTCAACGCGTCGAACAATTCCCCCATCGGTGTCGCGCAGATCCGGGTTGGCGACACGGGGCTCGGCGGCGTAACCGGCGAAAACGGGCGCTTCGTCGTCCTCAGCGTCCCCGTCGGGGTCCACGAGGTGTTTGTGGAGCGGATCGGCTACCGCACCATGAGCGAGACCGTTCAGGTTTCGGCCGACCAGACCGCCGTGCTGGAATTCCGGCTGAGCGAGACGGCGCTGGAGCTTGACGAGATCGTGGTGACGGGTACCCCGGGCGCCTCTTCCCGGCGCGAGCTGGGGAACAGCGTGGGAAGCGTCCGCGCGGCGACGCTGGAGTATACGCCGTCGCAATCGCTGACCGAGATCCTGAACGGGCAGACGACGGGCCTCCAGCAGTGGCGCAATGAGGGTCAGGTCGGCGGTGGCTCGAAGATCGTCCTGCGAGGGATCAACAGCATCAGCCAGGACGTGCAGCCGCTGATCTATGTCGACGGCGTGCGCATGAACAACAACCAGGGGATCTGGGGCAACCGCTCGAGCATCAATCCCGGTCCCCAGGGTGCACAGACTTCGCCCAACCCTCTCGACCTGATCGACTCGGACAACATCGAGCGGGTGGAAGTCGTGCGCGGTGCGGCGGCCACGACGCTCTACGGCACCGAAGCGGCGGGCGGCGTCATCCAGATTTTCACCAAGCAGGGGCGGGCCGGTCAGGAAGCGACCTGGACCGCGGAGATGACCGGCGGCACGCGCTTCATGACCGGAAACAGCATGGGTCCCATCCTCGGCAAGACCGACGACTGGGGCTTCACGAAGCCCTGGTACAAATACGGGGGTCTCGGTGAGGCCAAGCTCTCGGTGTCGGGCGGAACCAACGTGGTGCGCTACTACGTTTCGGGCGGCTTGAGCTTCGACGACGGGGTCATCGACAACAACGACGACCGTTCGTACAGCATTCGCGGCAACTTCGGAGTTCGGCCGACCTCGTCGCTGAACATCAACCTGAACACCTCGTACATCCACCGCACCACGAACTACATGGAGATGGGCGACAACGGCTCGGGCTTCATGCTGAACGTGCTGCGGGGTAGCCAGGACTACACGAACGCGGCGGTGGACCGCGACAATTTTCAGGGCGACCCGGATCTGATCCTGTTCGACATCACCAACAGTGGCCGGGTGGAGCACTTCGTAGGCGGCCTGACCACGACCCACACCGCGCCCGGGCTCGGGATCACGACCCGGCTCACCCTGGGTCTGGACTACACCACTGCCTTCAACCAGCAGAACTTCCCCTTCGACCACGTGCTTCAGCCGCGCGGGCTCCGCAACCTCAACGAGTGGGAGCACCGCACGCTGACCTTCGACCTCGGGACCACCTGGGACCATGACATCAGCGAGACGCTGTCGTCCTCGTTCTCGGCGGGTGGCCAGCTCTTCAGCGACTGGGATCACACGACGTACGGCACGTCGGAAGACTTCGGCGGCCCGGGAGAGAAGACACTGACTTCCGGCGCGACGACGACCTCCAGCGAAGATCTCCTCAAGGTGGTGAACGCAGGGTTCTTCGCGCAGGAGATCATCGGCATCAATGACGCCCTGTTCCTGACCGGCGGTCTCCGGGTCGACGGCAACAGCGCCTTCGGACAGGACCTGGGACTCCAGGTCTACCCCAAGGTGAGTGCCTCGTACGTTCTTTCCGATGCCGGATTCTGGAACTTCGACTGGTGGCAGGTGATGAAGCTGCGCGCCGCCTGGGGTCAGTCCGGCAAGGCACCGGGCGCCTTCGACGCGGTGCGGACATGGAATCCCATTTCGGGCTATGAGGGCCAGGCGGGCGTTACGCCGGCCAACCTCGGCAACCCGGAGCTCGGACCCGAGAGGTCCACGGAGCTGGAGCTGGGCTTCGAAGGGTCGATGGTGAACGACCGCATCGGCTTCGACGTGAGCTGGTACAACAGCGTCACAAGCGACGCGCTGATGCCGGTGACCGCGGCGCCGTCCGAGGGATTCCTGAACTCGCAGCTGCGCAACGTCGGCGAGTTCAAGAACACGGGCATAGAGGTGTCGGTCACCGGAGTGCCGGTCGCCCTCGACAACTTCCGGTGGGAGCTCACGGGACAGGTCTCCACGACCAGGAGCGAAGTCCTCAACCTCGGTGAGGCTCCCGAGTTCTTCCTCGGCTGGGGCTCGATTCTGGGACAGTGGGTGCGTGTCGGCTATCCGATCGTATCCCTGTGGGGTTCGTACGTGTCGAATCCCGACGCGATCGCCGACCCGGTCGTCGAGCAGGACCACTACTACGGACCCATCTACCCGACCCACGTCCTCAGCGCCAGGACCTCGATCAACCTCTTCCGGCGGCTCACCATCTACGGGCTCGGAGAATTCCACGGCGGCCAGTACCAGTTCAACATCATGCCGTGGCAGCAGGTGCGGCGCGGACTCTGGCCCGAGTGCAACGACCTCGGGCTGAACAATCGGGACGACGCGGCCGCCTGGGGCGCAGCGCCCGCCATCTGGAGGGCCCGCTGTCAGCTGCCCACGCCCAACTTCGACTTCTGGATGAGACCGTCCGACTTCTTCAAGATCCGCACGGTGTCCGCGTCCCTGCTGATTCCCGACAACCTCATTCCGGGAGCGACCGGCAGCACGCTCACGGCAACCGTGCAGAATCCGTGGAAGTGGTCCGAGGGCGCCGGAATCGATCCCGAATTGACCGTGGGCTACGCCGGTGGCGTCGGGACGTTCCCCGCGCGGTATGAGTACTACCAGCTCCCGGCTCCAGTGATGTTCTCCGTAACTCTGCGGGCCAACTTCTAGGAAGGGAGGAAGACCGTGACCACTTTCAGAAAAAGCTGCCGGTTGCTCGGCGCTGCCGCGCTTGCAGCCCTGCTTCCGGCCTGTGATCTGTTCGATGTCGTGAACCCGGGGCCCATCGTCGACGACGCGCTCAACGAGGAGGCTGCCGGAAAGACCGTATTGGTCGGCGTTGTGGCCGATGTGGAGGTGGCGGTCGACCGCCTCGCGTGGCTGGGCGGACCGGCGTCCACCGATCTCGACGCCGATGCTACGCAGCCGTGGCTGCAGGACGCAGGCGAAGGCCGCCTCACGGTGATTAACGCGGAGACCAGCTGGAACCCGTTGCAACTGGCTCGCTGGGGAGCTGCAGCGGGGATTGCGCGCCTGAACGAAACGCAGTCGGATGCCCCCACGAACCAATACCTGACGGCGGCCTACATGTGGGCCGGCTGGGCGAACCGGGTCGCGGGCGACAACGTCTGCATCGCCGTGTTCGGCGGCGAGGACCGGGACGGGGACGGGACCTCCGATCCGGGCGAGGTCATGGACGTGAGCGCGCACCACACACGCGCCATCGAGCGCTTCGAGACCGCGATCAGCCGCGCGGGGGGCGGGGGCCACGACTCCATAGTCGTAGCGTCGAGAGCCGGCATGGCACAGGCGCACCTGTTGCTGGGCAACTATTCGCAGGCGCAGTCTCTCGCTTCGCAGATCCCGGACGATTTCCTTTGGACTGCCCACCGTTCCAACAACACGGGACGAGAATTCAACTCCGTCTACGGGTTCACCCACGAGGGCACCAAGCAGATCACCGTCTGGGGCATGTACAACGACAGCATCGGGGCCGACACGGATCCCCGGGTGCCCTGGAGAGACATGAACCAGACGTCGGGTGGCGGTGTGAAGCCCTTCTACCGCCAGCTCAAGTACACCGACCGCGCCGACGACTACCCACTCGCCAAGGGCCACGAAATGCGGTTGATCGAGGCCGAGGCCATGCTGCGCATGGGTGACCGGCAGGGTGCGATCGACAAGATCAACTACGTGCGCGCCCGCGTGGGCGTACCGCCGGTGTCGGCCTCGTCCGACCAGGAGGCGTGGCTTGCGCTCGACCGCGAGCGGAACTTCGAGCTATGGCTGGAGGGTCGCCGGCTGAAGGACAACGCCCGCTTCTCGGCCGAAAGCCTGAGCTCGTGGGCTGTGGCCTTCATGCAGGGCCGGCACAGTTGCTTCCCGCCGAGCCTGGCGGAGTGTAGCGCCAACCCGAATGTGACGGGGAACGCATACTGTAGTCAGGGCTGACGCAAGGGGACGCCGTCGGCGGCCTCGTGTCGCCGGTGGAAGCGGGCCGGGCGCGCCTCAGGGTGCGTCCGGCCCGCTTGCGTCCAGCATGCGTGCCGCGAGGCCGGGCGGCGGGATCTCGCAGGCGTCCGCGCGGCCGAACCAGCGGCGGCGGTTGCGTGCGAAAACGTGATATGCCGTGTCGCGCAGGGGACGGGGAACGAGCAGGGCGAGGGTGAGGACGGGCCAGGGGAAGCGCAGCTGGCGCACCAGCCGCAGGACGGCGGTCGAGGCCGTGTGGACGCCCGCCCGGTCGAGGAGCACGATGGCGTCGGGGAGGGAGTTGAAGTCGCAGTCGGGGTCGGTCAGCACGGCGGCGCGGCGGGCGGCGTCGGAGGCCAGGGGCGCGAATCGAAGCCGCGCCCGGGGGTCGCGCTTCAACGTCCACCGAACGGTGGCGTTGCAGAAGGCGCAGTCACCGTCGAAGAGCACGACTGGCCGAAGATCCTTCATGGCATCCTCACACAGGGGAGATTTGCGCCGGCAGGTGTCGGGTGGCGAAAATGCGGGCTGTCATTTCAGGACCGCAACCGCACACCGACGGAGGGCGGACGGATCGAATGAGCGTAAGGCTGATGGTGGGGACGGGGAAGGGCGGATTCTGGGTGACCAGCGACGATCGCCGCGCTTGGAAGGTGACCGGGCCGTTCTTCAAGGGGTGGAAGGTGACGGCCGGTCTGCGCCTCGCCGACGGGCGCTACATGGCCGCGGTGGCGAGCGACATCTACGGGCCCGCGATCCATATGTCGGCGGACGGTGAGGAATGGGAGCAGCTGGCGAGCGGCCCGGCGTACGCAGGCGGGGGCGACCGGCGCCTCCGCGAGATCTGGACGCTGCGCGAGAACCGGGGCGTGATCTACGCGGGCGTTCAGGACGCGGGCCTGTTCACGAGCTCGGACGGCGGCGCGTCGTGGGCGCCGGTGACCGCCCTGAACGAGCACGCTTCGCGGGAGGCGTGGATGCCGGGTGCCGGGGGCCTGTGCTGCCACGCGCTGCTCTTCGACCGAAATGATCCGGAGCGCATGTGGTGCGGTATCTCGGCGGTCGGAGTGTTCCGGACCGACGATGGCGGGGCGACCTGGACGCCGAAAAACCGCGGCGTGCCGGCTGCGCTCGAAGACAAGCGCCACAAGGGGATCGGCACCTGCGTGCACGGACTCGCGCAGGATCCCGACGACCCGGACCGGATCTTCCGGCAGGACCACCTGGGGATGTTCCGCAGCGGGGACGGAGCGGAGAACTGGGAGCGCAACGAGGAGGGCCTCGAAGTGGCGTTCGGGTTCCCGGTCGTGATCGACCGGGCAAGCAGGTACCTGTTCGCGGTACCCCTCGAGGCGGACCAGTACCGCGTGCCACTCGGCGGCGCGCTCCAGGTCTACCGCAGCACCGACGCAGGCGACAGCTGGCACTCCGCATCCGCGGGGCTGCCCGCGGCCGACGCATACGGCACCGTGCTGAGGGGCGCGATGGCGGTCGACAACCTGGAACCCGGCGGCGTCTACTTCGGCACCACGTCCGGGACGCTGCACGCGACCGCCGACCTGGGAGAGAGCTGGACCAATATCCCGGCCATCCTGCCGCGCATTCTGCACGTCTCGGCGTGGGTGGGCGGCTGATGGGCGCGGTGACCGTCACCCTCCCCTCGCTGCTCGATCCGGCCACCGGGGGGGTGCGCGAGATGGCGGCCTCGGGCGCGACCCTGCGCGAGGTCTTCGCCGACCTTCTCGCGCGCGAGCCGCGGCTCAGACCCCATCTGTTCAACGAAGCCGGGGAGCTGCGGCGCCACGTCCTCTGCTTCCACAACGGGACCAACACGCGCTGGCTGGACGGCTGGGACGGGCCTGTGGCCGACGGCGACACCGTGCTCTTCATGCAAGCGGTCTCGGGCGGATAGGGCGGCCCGATGCCCTCCTGGTTCCGCCGCTACCTGCTTCCCGGCCTGGTCTTCCAGTCGATCATCATCGCGGGCGGGTACGGCACCGGGCGCGAACTGGTCGAGTTCTTCCTCGAGTACGGACCGACCGGGGGCCTGCTGGGGATGCTGCCCTCGACCGTGCTGGTGAGCGTCACGTGCATGGTCGGCTTCGAGTTCGCGCGCGCCTACGGCAGCTACGACTACCGCTCCTACTTCAGGCACCTCCTCGGCCGCGGCTGGTTCCTCTACGAGATCGGGTACCTGACCGCGGTGCTGCTGATCCTGGCCGTGATCGGGTCGGCCGGGGGCACGTTCCTGGCCGAGACCTTCGGGATCCCCGGCTGGGTGGGGGCGGTCGGGCTGCTGTTTGCCGTCGGCGTGCTGGTGTTCCGCGGCACGGCCACGATCGAGCGGTTCTTCGCGGGGTGGTCGTTTCTGCTGTACGGCGCGTACATCGTGCTGTTCGCGTGGAGCATCGCGCGCTTCGGCGACCAGATCGCCGTCGGGCTGGGGGCGGGGGAAGTGCGCCCCGGCTGGTTCTGGTCCGGCGCGCGGTACGGGGCGCTGCAGATCTCGCTCGTGCCCGCCATGCTCTTCGCGACGCGCCACATTCGCCGCCGCAAGGAGGCGCTGTGGGCCGGGGCGCTGGCGGGGCCGATCGCGATCATCCCGGGGCTGCTCTTCTACTTCGCGCTCGCGGGGCAGTACCCGGTCGTGCTGGATCGTCCCGTGCCGACGAACCACCTCCTCGAGGTGCTGGGGTCGAGAGCGTTCCAGATCACCTTCCAGGTCGTGCTCTTCGGCACGCTCATCGAGACCGGGGCCGGGCTGATCCACGCCTTCAACGAGCGGGTGGACGGCGTGTACCGCGGGAAAGGTCGTGCGATGCCGGCCGGGCTACGGCTGCTGACCGGCGCCGGACTGCTGCTCGCCGCGTATCTGCTTTCGCGCGTCGGCCTCGTGGGACTCGTCGGCACGGGCTACAATGCCATGAGCGTCGTCTTCATGGCGATCGTGGTCGTTCCGCTGCTGACGGTGGGGATCCACAAGTTGCGCGGCCGCGGAGGAGACGTCCCGTAACGCTCGCTGGCCGAGCAGAAATGAGTATATGAGTATATGAGTAACTCGATGGAGCGCCGCCGTTTTCTGGCCACCGCCGCCGCTGCCGCCGCCGCCGGAGGCCTCGATCCCACCGCGCTGGCCGGTGCCGAAGCTGCCGGCGTCCCGCAGACCCCGCCCCAGGAGGCCCCGCCGCCCATCCCCCTCGGCAACGGCGAGCCCCCGGCGCTCCAGTTCCAGGCCTACCCGGGCGGCACCGGCGCGCTCATGGAGAAGATGTGGCACGAGACCGGCGGGAACCCCTTCGAGCGCACCGAAATCGCCGTTGAGCGCTGGAGCGGGCCCGTGCCGACAACCGAGGAAGACCTCGCGTTCCTGCCGGTGCACCGCCTCGCGGCCCTGATCCGGGCGCGGGACATCACTTCTGCCGAGCTGACCGAGGTCTACCTCGACCGTCTCAAGCGGCTCGACCCCGTTCTGCTCTGCGCGGTGACCATCCTGGAGGGCCGTGCGCAGGAAGAGGCACGCCAGGCCGACATGGAAATCGCGGCCGGGGACTGGCGCGGACCCCTGCACGGCATCCCCTACGGGCTCAAGGACCTGTTCGCCGTCGCGGGTACCCGCACGACGTGGGGCGCCGCCGACTTCAGCCACCAGTTCACCCGGTACGACTCCGAGATCGTGGTGCGGCTGCGGAAGGCGGGCGCGGTGCTCGCGGCCAAGCTTGCCACGGGCGAGTTCGCGCGCGGCGACCGCTGGTACCGGGGCCGCACCCTGAATCCGTGGAACCTCGACGAGGGGTCGAGCGGGTCGTCGGCGGGTCCCGGTTCGGCCACCGCCGCCGGGTGCGTGGCGTTTGCGATCGGGACCGAGACCCAGGGGTCCATTGTGTCGCCCTCGCGGCGCTGCGGACTGACCGCGCTGAGGCCCACCTTCGGCCGCGTGAGCCGTTACGGCGGCATGGTGCTGTCGTGGAGCATGGACAAGACGGGGCCGATGTGCCGCAGCGCGCTCGATTGCGCCCTCGTCTTCAACGCGGTCCACGGGGCCGACGAGAAGGATCCCGGGTCGCTGACCACGCCCTTCCGCTTCGATCCCGATCCCGACCTCGGCGCCATGAGGATCGGCTTCGACGAAGACGCGCCCGAGTCGTTCGTCGAGGCGCTGCGGGCCCTGGGCGCCGACCCCCAGCCCATGCCCGAGATCCCCGACCGCCGCTCCAACGCGCTGGGTGTCGAGTCATCGGCCGCGTTCGACTTCCGCGTCGCACCCGACGGCGAACCCGAGGCGATCCCCGAGGGTCTCGATCAGGACGAACGCCGCCGCCGCGGCCGGTTCCGGGGTGGCCGCGACGTGCGCGCACTCGATTTCGTGCAGTCGCAGCGGCGCCGTCACATCCTCATGAAGGAGATGGCCGAGGTCATGAAGGACTTCGACATGTTCGTGAGCGGTTCAGGGCTGGTCGGCCTCACCAACCAGACGGGACACCCGGCTGCGGTCGTCCCGTACGACTACGGGGTCCGCAACCCGGATTCCGAGAGCCCGACCGAGATGCCGCTTACCACGACCCTGATCGGCGACCTGTTCACCGACGACAGGATTCTGAGCGTGGCCCACGCCTTCCAGAAGGGGACCGACTGGCACTTGAGGCGGCCGGAGATCGGGTAGGCGACAAGCCGGACGTCTCGCAGGGAAGCCCTCTACGGAATCAGCTTGTTGGCGAAGTCGCCTCCACGGAAGACGGAGATCCTGTCCAGCGGAAGGTAGTCGCGCAGAGCCCGGTTCACTTCTTCGAGCGTGAGCGCTTCGAAGGCCGCTTCCTGGGCTTCGATGAACGGCATGCCGCGGTTCAGGAACAGGTTGTTGCTGAGCTGGCTGGCCAGCCCGAGGTCATTCGAGCGGCCGTTCTGCTGGGTGTCGAGATACCCTCTCCTGGCCGCATCCAGCTCTTCCTGGGTGAACCCGTCCTCCAGCGCCCTGCGCATCTCGTCGCGGAACGCCTCCACCACCTTCTCCGCGTTCTCGGGCGCGAAGATCGCGTACCCCAGGAAGACCCCGCGGTTGTCGCGCGAAGGCACCGTCGTCAGCGACCCCACTCCGTAGGAAAGCCCCTCCTCCTGGCGGATGCGGTTCGTCAGCCGGGAATTGAGGAATCCGCCGCCCAATATGAAGTCGGCCATGCGCAGCGCCGGATACCGCGGATCGTCGTCACGCATTGGGAATGTGGTGACGGCCGCCATCCAGGCGTTCGCCTTGTCCGGCGTTTCGATGTCCACGCTGACGGTCTCGATCTCGACGTACGGATCGGGCACATGCTCGTAGGGCTCGGGCGCCGTCCAGTCGGCGAATACTTCTTCCAGCACGGCGAGCGTCTCGTCGGGATCGAAGTCCCCGACCACCGAGATGGCGCCGCCCTGCGCCCCGTAGAACCTGGACCAGAAGGTCCTCGCGTCGTCGACCGTCGCGGCGTTCAGGCGCTCGATCTCTTCTTCGTACGTCGTCAGGTATCGAGGATGGGCTTCGGAAAACCGGATGACGTGTCGATTGAAGGCCTGAAGGACCAGCCCCTCGGGTTCCGAGAGTTGTGGTTCGATCGCCGCCAGCCTCTCTTGCCGCAGTACTTCGAACTCGTCGGGATCGAAGGCGGGCTCGCGCAGGATCTCGCCAGCCAGCCCGAGGACCGCGGCGAGGTTTTCCCGGACCGTCGTGAAGAATCCGCTGGCCGACAGCACGTTCCCATCAACCCCGCCCTCCGCCTTCAGGCGGTTCAGCTCGTCGCCGATCTCCTGGCGTGAGCGTCGGGTCGTGCCGCGCATCAGCATCCCGCCGGCCAGCGATCCGGCCATGGCCCGTCCCGTCAGGGTGGCCTCGGTGCCGTGGCGGAACTCGAAGTGCACGCTCACCGCGTCGCCGCGGTTCTCCTTGGGGAGAAGGGCGACCTGGACGCCGCTCGAGAGCGTGGTCGTCGTCGTGCGCGCCTCGACGTTGGCGGGGGTCGGGTCGAAGGCCTCGCCCTCGGCCACGGCCTCGCGGCCGCTGTAGCCGGCAACCAGCGCCGCCACGTCGGGCGCGGCCGGGATTTCGGCGCGGGCAGGCGTCTCTTGCGTCGGTTGGTAGTAGCCGATCGTGCGGTTGGAGGGCTTGAGGTAGGCTTGCGCCACCTGGTGTACGGTGGTCGGCGTGACCTGCTCCAAACGGTCGCGGTGGAGGAAGAACAGACGCCAGTCGCCGATCGCCGCCCATTCGCTCAGCTGCAGCGCGATGCCCTGCGGGTTGTTCATCGCCAGCTCGATGCCCGACAGATAGTCGGTCCTGGCACGCGCCACCTCCTCCTCGGCGGGCGGCGCCGCCACCATCTCGTCGACCGCGGCGATCAGGGCGGCGGCAGCCTCCTCCAGCGAGTCCTCCTGGCGCACCTCGGCCACCGCCAGGAGCACGCCAGGCTGTTTGAGCTGGTAGGCGAAGGTGAAGGCATTTGCGGCCAGCCCGGGCTCCACCAGGTTGCGGTAGAGGCGCCCGGCCGGACGGGTCCCGAGGATGTGGGTGAGCACTTGCACCGCCGCGGTCTGCTCGTGAGAGCCCGGCGGTACATGGTAGGCCGCCATGACCATCTGCACGTCGCCCACGCGCCGCAGGGTTACCGTGCGCTCCCCGTCCTGGACGGGTTCGGCCGTGTATGTCTCGAACAGCCGGTTCTCGCCGGTGCGCTCCGGACGCGGGATCGCGCCGAACTCCTCGGCCACGAGCTCGATCGCGTACTCCGGCTCGAAGTGCCCGCCGATCACCACCAGCGCGTTGTCGGGCTGGTAGTACCTGCGGTAGAAGGCCTGCAGGCGCTCGATCGGCAGGTTCTCCACGTCGGCGCGCACGCCGAGTGTCGAGTTGCCGTAGTTGTGCCAGTTGTACGCAGCCGCCATGACGCGCTTCCGAAGGACGGAGAGCGGCTCGTCGTCGGCCAAATCCAATTCGTTGCGCACAACCGTCATCTCGGACTCGAGGTCCTCGGCCGCGATGAAGGAGTTGACCATGCGGTCGGCCTCCAGGTCGATGGCCCATGCCAGGTTGTCGTCGGAGGCCGGGAATGTCTCGTAGTAGTCGGTGCGGTCGAACCCGGTGGTGCCGTTCGTGAAGGCGCCGCGCTCGGTCAACTCGTCGGGGATGTTCGGGTGGTCGGGCGTGCCCTTGAAGAGCAGGTGCTCGAGCAGATGCGCCATGCCCGTCTCACCGTACCCTTCGTGACGGGATCCGACCATGTAGGTCACGTGGACCGTGATCTGCTGCTTGCTTTGGTCCGGGAACAGGAGGAACCGCAGACCGTTGTCCAGACGGTACTCGGTAATTCCCTCGACGGACGCCACTTGCCTGACACCCTCGGGCAGTTCCTGAGACGAAGCGCTCGGGGCCACCACCGCCCAGAGGGCGAGGGCGGTGGCCAGCGTCGGAGCGTGGTCGAGCTTCAGCTTCATGAATCCGTTCTCCTTGGTGGGCCGGGTGAACCGCATTCTCTGGAAACCGCCGGCGCGGGGCGCAATCCCCACGTCACTGTCGATCCCATCGGTTGATCCTCGGCTGGATCTTGTCCAATGTCTCACCGCAAGCGCAACTCTTCCACGAGAAACCGGGTGGACAGCGGAGCGCTCCTGGTTCCGCAAGGCAGGGGCAGAGGTACGAAATACGGTCTCGCGCGCCGCTACTACTCGCTGTTCTGGCGGAGCGAGGCCGGATGACCAAGGCGGAGATCCGGCGAATGTCGGGCTACTCCAGAACTCAGCTCACAACAGCGACGCGCGCTTTCCGCTCTCCGAAAGAAACTCCAGGTAGCGTCCGAACGCCCGGTCGATCGCCTCACGCGTCAGCCCGTAGTCGGCGATGTCGTACTTGTGTCGCTTTTCCTTTTGCCGGTGCGCGGCCTGAACCTCGCGCCATTCCTCCATCGCGGCGACGGCTTCCGGCTCCAGGGACCAGCCGAAGCGGTCGTAGATGTGGGCCACTACCGCCATGGGGTTCTCCACCAGGTCGTAGAAGCTGACGTCGAGCCACCGGTCCTCGAGCTCGGGGTGTTTGTTGCGAAAGTCCACCGCCCCGTTGAGCATGCGACTCATGAACGCGAGCTGCTCCGCCCCGAGATCGTCGGGCGCGCCGGGTTCGCAGGAGAGACGGCGAACCCGTTCGACGAGGCTACACCAGGAACCCATGACCTGGGCGGGTTCGCGATGGGTCTGAATGAACAGGGCATCGGGATACGTCTTGATCAGCGCTTCCAGTTCGAAGAGGTGGAAGGGCGCCTTCAGCACCCACTGCCCCTGGCCGCGGACGGGCCGCTGCCGCCGCTGATGCGTGTAGTTCTGCATCGCGCGGCGGTGAAAGGCGTAGCTCTCCGACATGTCCCTGTCGGCAAGCCAGCGGGCGAAGTCCGGAATATGGAACCAGATGGTTGCGCCCCAGGCCGCAAACCCCAACCTGAGGAGTCCGAGGTCCTCCTCCGGTTCGTTCACGTCGAAGTGATGCACGCCCTTGAACATGTCGAGGATTCCCGACGCGCTCAGAAGTTCTTCCGCGAGGGCTCGCCGCGGATCGTCCGCCGAGCCCGCCAGCGTGGCGTAGTCACCGCCTGCCAGGACCGGCTCCACGTACTCGTAGCCGCGGAGCGTCCAGAATCTCGGGTCGCGAGACACCAGGCGGTGCAGGAAGGTCGTGCCGGTCCGGTTGACCCCGACGATGAAGACCGGCTGTCTGACGTCCTGTTCCGCGATCTCAGGGTGGCGTCGGCGCTCGGCTTCCAGGGACGCGTTGTTGCGGAACCGGCGGGTGAGATCGAAGGCGATGTAATCGTATCTCTCGACCCGGGCCCCGGTCTCCGGGGCCGACACGGCCTGCACGAGCCGTCGGAGTCCCTCAAGCTTCCAGGCAGGGAACGCCACGTCGAAGGGGACATCGTATTCGCGTGCGCACGATTCGGCTCGATGCACGAGCTTGTCGTAGTCGAGGCGACTTTCGGGTATGCGGTAGGGCCATCGCTCGCGATGGGCCCGCAACCAGTCGAGGGAGCGCTGGAGGATGGTGTACGCGCTCGGCCACTGAATCGGGTCCGGACAGTCGGCCCGCAAGGCGCGGTTGCAGACTCGAAGGGACGGCTCGGTTGCGTTCCCGCTGAACCAGTAGGCCGCGCCGTGATCGATCAGGCTCCAGAATCCGTGAAGCGGTGACCGCTCTCCCCGGGCCAGGCAGGCCCGCTTGAACGCCTCGTAGGGAACGGTTCTGTAATACAATCCGAAGTCGGCGAGCTGCATCTCGGGTCCCACGGGTGGGTCTTCGGCGTAGTGATAGATCGTGAAGCACCGGTCGGGATTCAGCGAGATGGCCGCCATGGTGTCGGCAACGACATCGCCCGCCGCGTGGCTCCACTGCAACGTGAACCCCTCCGGCATCTGTTCCACGTCCACGACCGAGGCCACGGTTCGCACCGCGACATCGTCGGCATTGCCGAAACCGGTACTGGCGACGTTCGCGTGCGGGAGGCGGAACAGGGCCACGGGCACCCCCGCGCGGGTCGCGTGAAGCAGCGCCTGCTCGACCACCACCTTGGTCCACGGATACCCGAGCAGGCCGAGGGGAAAGGCGCGTGTCATGCTCGCGATGTCCGGCTGCATCTGGTGCGTGATGCGGCTGCCGGAATACTCGTTCGCAAAGCCGCAGAAGTACTCCGGGAAAACCCCCATGGTCGACGCGAAGAAGATGTGTTTCAGGCGCGTGGTCAGGCACAGGTCGAGCACGCTGCGGATGCTGAACACATTGGTCCTGCGCAGACCGACGTAGGGAGTCGCGACGGTCAGGCTTGCGGCAAGGTGGTAGACGGCGTCGATCCGCTGGCAGAGATCCGCGAATTGGGGCGACTCCAGGCCGAAACGCGGAAGATGGATGTCTCCCACCAGCGCACGGATGCGCGGCACGAGTTCGTTATCCTGGATCCCCGCCTCCTCCAGGGCGGTCTGGATGCGCGCCAGGGCGTGGTCGGAATCATCCGCGCGCACGATACAGGTCACTGTCAGGTTCGGGTTCCGCCGTAGAAGGTCTCTCAGAAGAAAGCGGCCGAGGAAACCGGTTGCTCCGGTCAGCAGGACCTCCCGGAAGTTCCCGGGACCGACCGGGGGGACTGCCCGGGAACGGTTGGACGTTTCGTTGATGAACCGTTTCAGCGAATCGACATCGTGCTGGCACTGCGGCGGCAGTGTTCCCCTGAGCGGCGGGACCTCCCGGCGCAGCGCGCCCGATTCAGACACGTGTCGCATCGCCGCCGGGGTCCAGGGTTTCGCCGACAACCGGCAGGTTTCCGCCGTTCAACGGATCCGGGCGGACCTCGGGATCCAGTGCGAGTTGGAAGGCCGCGAGCGCCTCGGAGATGCCGTCTCCCGCGTAACGGAATTCCTCCGGGATGGCTTTCTTACGGGCTTGGGCCCGGCTCAGCGCCGCCTGCCTGAGCCTGTCCTCGACACCCGGTGTCGGAGCCGACTCCACCGGCGCGTCGTGGACTGTGGCCAGTTCCGAGTTCAGGTACTCCTTGAATTCGCGGATGACGGTCTGCTGGCGGGTGAACTTCTCGCAGTGATGGCCGGTCGCGGCCAGTCGAATCGCGAGGGGCATCATGCGGGGATGGTCCTTGGAGACCCTGGCGATGTACCGTGAGAAAGCCGGGAGCTGGCGGCTCGTCAGGCGTCGCCGGATTCCCATGATCCCCGCATAGAGCGCGTGCTGGCTCGCGGGCTTGTTGATGTGCGGCACGGGGGTGAGGTGCTTCAGCAGGGTCAGGCAGCGCTCAAAGTAGTTTTCCAGCGTCGAGTCGTAGATCGTCCCGATAACCCGCAGATATCCTTCCACCAACGTTGCGGGGTCCATCTGCGGCTTGAAGTTCAGGGAGGTGGCGTTAATCTCGATGGGCTTGTCCAGCAGTCGGCCCTCGCGCTTCAGGCGTTTCCACAGGTTGGTGTCCTTGAGCGCGGTGAGCAGGCCGACCAGCGCGATCGGCATCCCTGTTTCCTGAATGAAGTCGATCTGGGCATCGAAGGCGCTCTCGTCATCCTCATCGAGGCCGAGGATGAAGCCGCCCTGCACCTGCATCCCCTTCTGCTGAATCTTGCGGACGGCGGTGAACAGGTAGTCGTCGTCCCGCATGCTTATGTTCTGGGGCTTCTTCATCTTCTTGAGAGCTTTCGGATTGGGTGTCTCGATACCCAGGAAGACGGTGTCGAAGCCGGCCTCTATCATCACATCCATGAGGTCGTTCATGCGGACGAGGTTCACGCTGGCCTCGGTGGACAGCGCAAACGGATGCCCGCGCTCCTTCTGCCACTCGGCGATCGCCGGGAGAAGACGCGTCACCTCGCGCTTGTTGCCGATGAAGTTGTCGTCGACCAGGAAGAGGGGGCCGCGCCATCCCAGTTCGTAGAGATGATCGAACTCGGCCACCATCTGCTCGGGCGTCTTGGTGCGCGACACGCGGCCGTACAGCTTGGTGATGTCGCAGAACTCGCAGTCGAAGGGGCATCCCCGCGAGAACTGCAGGCACATGGAGTAGTAGTCGTTCATGTCGACCAGGTCGAAGCGCGGAAGCGGCGTGAGGGTCACATCCGGTTTCCTCGGCGCGCGATAGACCCGCTTCGCCGTGCCGTTCTCGAGGTCACGCAGGAAGGTGGAGAAGGTCTCCTCGACCTCATCGAGGACGAAGTGGTCGATTCCCTCCATCTCGCGGTGGAAGGTGGTGGGGTGGGGACCGCCGGCGATCATGGGAATCCCGGCCCGGTTGCAGCGCTCCACGACCTGTTCGAGTGACGGCCGCTGTACGATCATCGTCGACGTGAAGGCCAGATCCGCCCACTCCAGGTCGCGGTCCTCGAGCGAAGCGACGTTGAGGTCGACCACGCGGAGGTTGTACCGGGACGGGAACATCGCCGCGACGGTGAGCAGGCCGAGCGGCGGGAAGACGGCCCTGATGCCCAGGAGGTCCAGGGAGAAGTTGTTGCCCCAGTATGTGGGAGGGTGCCTTGGGTAGATGAGGAGGGCGTTCTTCATGACTCAGGTGCCCGCTCCGAGGAAGTGATCTTCCGGCGCGTTCGCAAACGCGGACGGGGTGCGGCGGGCCCGCGGCAGGGAGACCTCGGCGGCGCGGCCGGGTCCGTGCCCGTCCGTCCCGGTCTCTTCCTCGCCGGCGTCCTCCTTCCCATGGATGATGCCCTGCGCCAGCGACAGGGACGAGGCGGTGGTCATGAGTTCGAGCGCGCTGACGCGGTAGTTGAACTCGGCCTGGATGAAGGTCCCGAGTTCGGCGACCGAGATGGAGGTCAGCCCGAAACCGGACAGCGGTTCGTCCACCTCGCCGTCCTCGTGACCGCACAGTTCCGCGACCTTGGCGGCGATCTGTTCCACTACGCTCTCGAGCGTGAGTTCTTCGCCGGAACCCGCCTCGAAGGCGTCGTGATTGTGCATCACCCGCCCGATTCGCATGTAGTCCGGGAAGTCCACGGTCCACGATGGACGTTCGAAGAGTGAGGTGACGAGGTGGGGTCGGCCGGACAGGGCGCGCAAGGCGTAGTCCAGATTGGCGATCGCGAGATCGGAGCTGACCGGCGGCAT
The DNA here is from genome assembly GCA_965116905.1 of Longimicrobiales bacterium. Classification (GTDB taxonomy): domain Bacteria; phylum Gemmatimonadota; class Gemmatimonadetes; order Longimicrobiales; family Gaopeijiaceae; genus Bin94. Next base: position 1,068,658 of record OZ220732.1, read on the forward strand.
GCCGGCTGCACGCATCATGCGCAGCACCGGGAGATTGCGGGCGGCCATGCCTGCGTCGGCCACGGCGGGCATGTTATAGGTCAGACAGGGCAGGCCCCGCCGGTGGCGGGCCGCGGCCAGGCCGTCCAGAAATCCGTTGGCCCCGCTGTAGTTGATCTGCCCCGGGTTGCCGAGCATCGAGGCCGTGGACGAGAAGAGGACGAAGTGGTCGAGCTCGTGGCCGGCCGTGGCTCTGTGGAGATGGTGCGCGCCGGTGGCCTTGGGTGCGAACACCCTCCGCAGGGACTCGCCCGACATGTCGTCGAGCAGACGGTCATCCAGTGCGCCGGCGAGGTGGAACACGCCCTTGAGCGGCCGTTTGAGCTGCCGGATGCAGCGTTGCACGTCGGCTTCCACCGCCACGTCGCCGGACACGATGTCGATCTCGGCTTCGGCGTCCATGTAGACGAGCGCACTCGATCGCCGGATCCATTCGGCGTCCCGGCGACGCTGCGGGTCGCGGTCCAGCAGCGTCAGATGCCGCGCGCCGGACGCGACCAGGTACGGGATCAGGCGGAGCCCGAAGCCGCCCAGCCCGCCGGTCACGAGGTAGGTAGCGTCCGGATCGAAGAGCGGCCGGACGTCCGCGACCGGGAACCCGGGATCGGCGGGGTCCCGCGGCGCCTTGAGCACCAGCTTGCCCTGGTGCCTGCCCGTCGTCATCAGGCGCAGGGCCCTGGCGTAGTCCCGGTACGGAAAGACGGTGACCGGGAGTGGCGGCAGCGCACCCCGGCCCAGCAGTTCCATGCAGGCCTCGGAGAGCTCGCGCGTGAGTTGCGGGTCGTCGATCATCAGACGGTCCACGTCGATGGCCGCGAAGCGAAGGTTCTTCCGGAAGATGCGCAGACCGAGGTCGTTGTCGGCGTAGATGTCGATCTTCCCGATTTCGCATTGCCAGCCACCCGGGCGGAGCGCCTTCAGACACAGTTCGATATGCCGCCCGGCCAGGGAGTTCAGCACGACGTCGACACCCTCGCCGCCCGTCGCCTTCATCAGGTCGTCGTACCAGTCGTAGCTGTGCGAATCGAAGGCCCCTCGCGCGCCCATCGCCAGGAGTTGCTCACGCTTGTCGGCGTTGCCGGCCGTCGTGTAGATCTCGGCGCCAACGTGCCGGGCGAGCGCGATCGCGGCCTGCCCGACGCCCCCCATGGCGGAGTGGATCAGGACGCGCTGGCCTTTCCCGAGCCGGGCCAGGTGGATCAGGGAGTAGTAGGCCGTCACGTAGACCGACAGTGTGGACGCGGCCTCCTCCATGCTGAGCCGGTCGGGCCTGGCGAAGACGAGGTATTCGGGGACGACCACGCGGTTGGCGATGCAGCCGCCCGCGATGAACGCCACCCGGTCCCCGACCGCGCAGTGCCGTACCTTGGACCCGATCCGCCGCACCGTTCCGCTCCCCTCCATCCCCACCTCGCGGCCGAGTGCCGAACGCTCGTAGGCCAGTGCGGGCAGCAGCCCCAGCGTGACCATCACGTCGCGGAAGTTGAGCGCCGCCGCTTCGACATCGATTTCCACGTCGTGGGGACCCACGGAGGGGAGCTCATACGTTTTCATCTCGAGCCCGGCGATCTGGCCCGGGTTGTCCAGTGTCAGCCGGTACGCCGCATCGTCCCCGGCGGCCACGTGGGAATACCGCTTCTGGATGCTTGAGATTCGCGGCACCCACAGGCGGCGCTCCCGCACGGCGAGTTCGCGCTCGCGCAGGTCGCACCGCGCGAGCCAGGCCAGCGTCTGGAGGTCATCCGCGTCACCGAGGTCCACCAGGCGGAAGTCGATCCTGGCTTCGTCGCCGACCTCCATGGCCATGCTGCGCACAACCCCCCACAGCGCGCTGCCGCGCGGGTGCTCCACGTCAAGGGCCGCGCGGTGGGTGACCACGGTCAGACGACAGGTATGATCGGCGTTCGCCAGCCGCGCGGAAACAAGCGCCTGCACGAACCCGACGAAGTGCTCGGTCGCCATCTCGCCCGTCGGATCATCCGGGTCGGCACCGCAGAAGAAGTCGATCGCGCGCACCTCGCCCGCCCGCGACCACGCCTCAACCGACTCGAACTGTCCTCGGGCGACCACCTCGTGGGGAATGGGCTGGACGGTCTCGGGAGCATCCAGCAGCGCGGTCCAGTCGGACGCCCAGCTTGTCGGCTCTCCCAGTACCCAGCGGGGTCCCGGAAGCGGGTCCGAAGGCGGTTCCGGAAGCGGGTCGTCCGCTGTCTCGTCCGCTGTCGCGCCCGCGTGGAGTGGCGGCGCCTGCAGCAGCGTGGCGGTGCGGCCGGCCCTGACGATCGTCCATCCGCCGCCCGGGTCGATGGTGCTGCCGTCCTCGTGTGAGATCAGCGCCAGCCCTCCCGCCACGCACAAGCGCTGCAGGAACCGCCAGCCATCGGGACCAGGCAATTCGTCCGGCCCGTGCAGGAAAACGGCCTCGACACCGCCAGGGCGAAGGAGTCCCGTGTCCATCGAGGGCTCGGACGCAGGATCGAGGCACTGGAAACGGAGCGCGGCGTCCTGTTGACCGAAGGCATCGTAGTGGGCCCGGGTCGTCTCCTCGCTGTCGCTCAGCAGCCAGAACTCCGACCGGGCGCGCGGCCCCGTCATGTAGTCCAGACAGTCGGCCAGAATGGTCTGACCGGGTTCCCGCGATCCGGCGAACTCGACCACATGACAACCGTATCTCTCGTCCCCTTCCGCGCGTTCGAGCGCCGCGATCAGTGTGGCTGGCTCGATCTCGCCCTGCGGTAGCCGGTCCCGAAGGGCCTTGCCCTCTGGAACGGATTTCGGTTGCCAAACGATTTCGTGCTTGCTCTTCGGCAGGTCGTTCCAGCGCGGATTCGAGGTGAAATACGTGTACAGCCCAATGTGGGCGATGAGATGACCGGTGTCGCTGTCATAGAAGCTGATCGCCCCTGCGGCCCTTTCGCCGCGCTGTACCGAGTACTGCCCGCGCTCGTTCGCGTCCATCCAGTCGTCGCTGGGTCTGGTTACGTGGCAGGTGATCCGCGGACCGGTGGGCGGGCGCAGGAAGGTCGTCCGTTCGGCCCGCTGCGGGATGGCGAAGAGGTGGGAAGCGTTCAGCAGGTAAGACAGGAAGACCTGCAGTCCCCCGTCGAGGAGCGGCGGACACCCGACGTAGCCCTCCTCCCGGCCCGTCGTCCAGAGCTCTTCGTCCATCTCGATGTCGACGATCAGAGCCCTGGATTCGGGAATCAGCTCGAACAGGCGTATCGTCTGAAAGTACGGACCGTACTGGAAGGTCTCGCTTAGAACCGCCTCAAGCCGTTCGTAGAAATCGCTCCTGCCGAACACGGTCTCGCACGCGGACCGGTCGATTTCCTCGAGACGGGCCGGTACGCCGACCGGGTGTTTGGCCTCTATCCGGGCCACCCGGCCCCGACAGTGGATCTCGCTCGTGGCGTCGACGTCGAACGACCGGGACGAGATCGTGAAGGTGAACTCGTCGGGCGCTCCCGGCACCGGATGCAGGGCGGTCTGCAGCCGGACGGGTGTCCTGGGGATCGGACAGGGTTGCAGAAACTCGAGCACCTCGAAATGAACGGGAACGCCGTTCAGCGCCTGAAGAACGAGTTCGATGTAGCCCGCGGCCGGCATGATCGCGGCGTGATGCACGCGATGGTCGGTCAGCCAGGGGAAGTCCTGCTCGGAAAGCCGTGCCTCGAAGAGAAGGTGGTCGCTCGGGACCCGGTGGCCCACCAGGGGTCCGTGGGAATACTCTCCCTGCCGGACGAAGAACTCGTTGTCGCAGAGGGTGTCGATCATCACCTGCTCGTCCCGGGGATGGCCTGGAATGAGTTGGGCGACGGGCCGCGGCCGCGGATACTGAGCCGCGAAATCGAGTGCTACGCCGGACGTGTACAACGAGGCGAGAGCCTGCTGAAAACCGAGCCGGTCGTCGCAGTCCCGATGGAGGCTGGGCACGGTTGCCGGCATCGGCGATGTCTGTTCAAGACACTGGGCCACTGAGGATTGCAGCGCGCTGTGCGGGGAGATCTCCAGAAACAGATCGGGACGGAAATCGCGCATGATCGCGCCGATCGCGCGTGCGAAGTGCACGGGTTCGCGGATATTCTTCCACCAGTAGGCGCCGTCGAGGCGTTTCGTGCGGTTGCCGGTGACGGAAGAAACGAACGGGACCCCGGCGTCGCACACGGAGTCGTCCAGGAACGCCAGCGCCTCGTGCGCATCACCCCGGATGGGATCCATTGCGGAGGAATGGAAGGCGATATTCCCCGCGAGCAGCTGGTTCTGCAGGTTGCGGCGATCGAGTTCCGCCATGACCGGCCTCAACTGTGCCTCCCTGCCGCACACGACCACGCTGGCCGGCGCGTTCTCGCAGGCGATCTCCACCTGCGTCGGCCGGTCCCCGCCGGTCCGAAACGCGACATTGAGCGAGTCGAGCAGCTCCTCCACACCCGGAAGATCGAGGCCGATCGCCAGCATCCGCCCGGAACCGGCCCTGCGCTGCTGGAGCGTCGCGCGATGGTAGACGAGACGCGTTGCCACGGCGAGCGACAAGGCCCCGGAGGCGTAGGCGGCTGCGACCTCGCCCGAACTGTGCCCGACCACGCATTCCGGGTGAACGCCCCAGGTCTTGAAGAGCTCGAAGAGAGCGCACTGGATCATGAAGATCGCGGGCTGGGCGAGCCGGACCTCGTTGAGTTCCTCCTGGGGGGCGTTGAAGCAGGCGTCGCGCAGCGAGATGTCCGAGTGTTCCCGCCAGTGGTCTTCGACAGCGTCGATCACCCGGCGAAAGACCGGGTCCGCGTCGTAGAGTCCCCTGCCGCAACCAGCCCATTGGGTCCCCTGTCCGGCGAACACCATCGCAACTCGTTTCTCGCCGTCTTCAACCGGGGCCACCTTCGGGGGACTCTCGACGAATCTGTCCAGCGACGCGAGCAACTCTTTTCGGTTGCGCACCGCAAAGGCGGTTCGGGTTGCGAAATGCGTGCGGCGGCGGCCGAGATTGCCCGCCAGGGTGTAGAGGTCGATCCCGTCGTCGGCGATTGCTTCCTTCAGCCGCCGGGCACTCCGGGTCAGGGCTCCGGCGGTACGCGCCGACAGCGGTATGAAGAATCCGCTTTCCGGAGCCGGATCGGAGGACCAGATTCGCGGTTGTGACGGCTGGTATTCCCGGATCACGCAGTGTCCATTGGCGCCCCCGAAGCCGAAGGAATTGATGCCGACCACCACGGGCCGATCCGGGAACGGCTCGCACTCCGTCTGCACCTGCATCGGACAGCTCTCGAAGTCGATTTCGGGATTTGGAACGACGAAGTTGGTCGATGTGGGCGCGAAGGTGCGCCGCTGCATCATCAGAATGACCTTGAGCAGGGCGCAGTGAAATGCCGCAGCCTCCATGTGCCCCAGGTTGCTCTTCACGCTGGAGACCCTTAGCGGCACGTCACGGTCGACCCCGCCAAACGCCTCCGTGATTGCGTTGCCCTCGATGCGGTCGCCCACAACCGTGCCCGTTGCGTGCGCCTCGATGTAGTCGAACTCTTCCGGTGCGCGGCCGGCGCGGGCACAGGCCTTGCGCATCAGTGCCACCTGCGCGTGTCGGGTGGGCGCGGTGATGTAGCGACCCTGCGCCAGCCCTTCGCTCCCGTCGGCGGCTCCTGCCGCATTCACGGCGGTGCCTTCGATCACGCCATGGATCGGATCGCCATCCCGTTCCGCGGCCTCGAGTGGCTTGAGCGCGAAGATGAACGCCCCCTCCGAGCGGATGTAGCCGTTGGCAGCAGCGTCGAAGGAGTGGCATCTGCCATCGGGGCTGATCACGCCCAGCGCATTGAATGAAGCGCTCAGGCGGGAGGTTCCGAGGTAGTTGACCGAACCTACCAGAGCCTGATCGCAGTCTCCGCATTGAAGCGCGGTCATGGCCGAGTGAAGCGCGGTCAGGCTCGCCGAGCAAGCCGTGCAGTACGTGATCGACGGACCCATCAGGTTGAAGTGGTAGGACACCCGATTGGCCAGCATGGCGACGCTGAGCGTGGTGACGTCGAACGGGCCCGCGCCATGCATGGGGCGCCAGCTGGCGACCGGAGGAACCTGCGCGCCGATGAAGACGCCGGTGGCGCTGTTGTGAAGCGAGTGCAGACCCCATCCGACCCGCTCGCAGGTCTCCCAGGAGCAGTTCAGCAGCATGCGCACCTGCGGCTCCATGGCCAGCACTTCGTCCTGCGACAGTCCGAAGAGCTTTGGATCGATGAGCTTTTCGCCGTCCTCACGGATCAGTGCTTCGTACCGGCTGGCGAAGCGTCCGGGCCCGGAAAAGCGGCCGATCGGCCGGTAGCCCCTGCCGTAGCGGTCGGTGACGGGCTCCTGGACAATCTCGCGGTTGCTGAGCAGCCGCCAGAATCCATCGTCGGTCTTGATCCCGCCCGGCATGCGATGGCTGTACCCGATGATGGCGACGGGAGATTCCCGTGACATGGCCGTCATTCCGTCCTCCTCGTGCTGCCGCCTGTCAAGGCCGAGGCACGAGAGCCGGCGTCCGAACCGGATGCTGGCGAGAGAAGTGCCAAGAGCCCCTACATGTTGTCAACCGTGGCCTGAACCGTTTCGTCCGCCTTCGTGAACATCGTCCGGAGGATCCGCTGCCGACGGAGCTTGATATCCTCCACGATCGCCCACAGGGCTGCCCGGGTCTTGGCCACCACCTCCTCGCGGACCTCGGGAGACAGCGTGGTGTCGTGCCGGAACTCGTACTTCTCGATCGCGAAGTCCGCGATGTCGAGGATGTTGTCCCCGACAATGTTCAGGTCGATCGCGCTTCTGATCTCGATGGCCTTCTCGTTGCCGTCCGCCATGGGCCGCTACTCCGGTGTTGTTGATGGAACGATGATGAAACAGTGATCTATAATGACACGTCGCCCGGCCGTTTTCCAGACGCGGCTCCACAACCTTGTCCGTTTTTGTCGTATGAATGACCGGTTTTGTCGTATCATTGCTGGTCGGTGCATGGCATGGCCTGCGGGAGAAGAGCGGATTCGACCCCTTTCGTCCGGGTCGATGGAACGGCACAATCAAGCGTATGGGCCGCAACCGATTACTCCGAAGGGATGGCACCCCGTTAAACGGTGCTCGCCACCTGATCGTCTCATCCGCCGTGCTTCTGGCCACTTCCTGCATGGCGGAGGCACCCGGCAGCGACTCCGCACCGGATCCGGCGCCGGTCCGGGATGGAGGCGCGGGCAGCTCGCCCACGCTCGACCTCGAGACCACACTCGACCTCGAGACCGCGCTCGACCTCGAGACCGCGCTCTCCCTGGCGGCCATGCCGCTGTCGTGCGTCGACCGGCCGCACGCGCTTCGGCCCGACCGCGCCGGTTACCTGGACGACATCACCTACGCGCGCCGCCGCGACTTCGAGCACGAGCGCGCCTTCTATGGCTGCTGGGACTGGCACTCCGCCGTGAACTCGACGTGGGCCATGGTGCGGCTCATGAAGGAGGTCCCGGATCTCTCCGTTGCCCCCCTGATTCGCGAGAAGCTGCGCGACCACCTCTCCGAGGCGGCGATGGAGGGTGAGTTGCAGTACCTGACCGACAACCCCTCGTTCGAGAGGCCTTACGGCTGGGCCTGGCTTCTCCTGCTGCACGCCGAGTTCGCGTCGTGGGACGACCCCGACGCCGGGACGTGGGCCGAGCGGCTGACCCCGGTCACCGACCTGGTGGCGGAACGGCTGGGCGACTACCTGGCGGAGCTGGAGACACCCGTGCGGACCGGCGTGCACCCGAACACGGCCTTCGCGATCGCCATGAGCCTGCAGGCCACGGCAATGGCCGAGCGCCCCGAACTGGAGGAGATCCTTCGGGACGCCGCTGTCCGCTTCTTTGCCGCCGACCGCGGGTGTCCGACCGCCTACGAGCCCGGCAGGTCCGACTTCGTGTCGCCCTGTCTCGAAGAAGCGGCGCTTATGGCCATGGTGATGGAGCGGGCCGAGTACGTGGCATGGCTGGATGGCTTCCTTCCCCCGATCGACTCGGACGACTTTGCCAACCTCCGGAATCCGGCTCCGGCAGGGCCCGCGGACTCTCCGCCGACTGAGGGCGGTGCGGTCATCACCAACGATTCGCTGCGTGCGGCCCTGGGCGCGCGGTCGCACCTTATCGGCCTCGCCTTCACCCGGGCCGACGCCATGCTGCGGATCGCAAACGCCCTGCCCGCCGACGATCCTCGGGCCCGGGCGATTCGGGCGCTCGCGTCGGAGCACGCGCGGGCCGGCTTCGACACCATGTTCGACGCCGACTACGCGGGGTCCCACTGGATCGGCTCGTTCGCGGTCAAATACCTGGTTCAGGCGACGAAGGGGAGCATCTCATGAGGAGAATCAAGGATTGCATGCATTTTGTGCTGGCACTTTCGGCGCTTGTGGCCGCGCTGGGGACTGCGTTGGCGGCCGGAGACGCGGCCGCGCAGGGGAAGGTCGTCACGCGCGCGACGCCCGCCGAGGCGGGGATGTCTGCGGGGGTTCTTGCCGGCGGTGTGGCGCTCTACGAGGAGGCTGTCGCGAACGGCGATCTGGTCGGCACGGTGCTGCTCGTGGCCAGGGACGGCAAGGTCGTGATGCACGAAGCCATCGGATGGCGGGACAAGGCGCGCGACATCCCGATGGAGCCCAACACGCTGTTCCGCATGGCTTCCAACACGAAGCCGGTGGTGGCGACGGGCGTTGCCATGCTCGTGGAGGACGACAGGCTGGCTTATGACGACCTGGTGCGCGAGCACATCCCGGAGTGGGACAACTACCGGGCGGGATTCATCAACATCGGTCATCTGCTCTCGCATTCGAGCGGTCTCAGGATCCCGACGCTGTTCCTGCAGCCCTACATGCAGCCGAGCGCGGAACACCCGGACGCCCCGACCCTGCAGCTGGAGGCCGCGCGCTTCGGACATGTGGGCGCCGAGGTGACGCCGGGCAACAGCTACAGCTACAACAACCCCGGGTACAACACGCTGGGTGCGCTGGTGGAGATGGCCTCGGGCATGCCGCTGGACGCGTATCTCGACCGGGAGTTGTACACCCCGCTGGGCATGCACGACAGCTATCATCACGAGATCGACGAAAAGATGGACGGCAAGCTCGACCGCATGTCCGTGGTGTACTACCAGCGCGACGGCGAGGGCGGCTGGATGCCTGGCTGGACGCCGGGGGATCCGCCACAGGTGCCCTTCGTCCGCGCCTCGGGGGGTATGATCTCGACGGCCGAGGACTACGTGATCTTCTGCCAGATGTTCCTGAACGGCGGGGTGTACGACGGGCGGCGTTACCTGTCGGAAGAATCGGTCGCGCTGATGACCTCGCCCAAGATCCGCAGCAACCCCGGGTCGGACGGTCCGGCCAGCTACTACGGGTACGGGTGGTCGGTCTCGGAGGAAGGCGTGTTCTCACACGGCGGCTCGGATGGGACGAATGCCTTTGTCGACCCCGAAAACGGGCTGATCGTCCTGGTGTTCACCCAGACGCCGAGAGGGAATAATCCGGTGCGGCGCTTCCTGGAGCTGGTGTACCAGGCTATCGAGCCAGGTGTAGCTGAATGAGGCGCCAGGCCGCTTCGTCGGTCGCCTCGAATGCGGTTTCGCCACCCTGGTTCGTTGCCACCAGCACCGCGAAGTCCCTCTCGGGCGCCATCCAGACCACGGCGTACCAGCGCAGGTTGCTGCCGGAGTGGGCCAGGGCCCGTCCCCCCGCCCATTCCCGGCTGGTGACCACCCACCCCGAAGCATAGGTGAACCCTTCGGCCGGGGCGTGCAGCCGCTGGATCGTCTCGGGCTGAAGCAAGTCGGCCCGCCCCTGTGCGCCCGCCAGGTGCATGGCGATGTAGCGTCCCAGGTCCTGCATCGTGGCGTGCACCGTCCCTGCGGGGCCGAGACCCGGCGGGTTGTCGGCGCGTGGGTCGTTCGGTTCCAGTGCGAGTCTGCCGGTGCCCTGTCCCAGGTGTCCGCGGGGCTGGTCCATGGCATCTGGCACTCCCGGAGGGCCGAATCCCGTGTCGTCCATGCCGAGGGGCGCGAAGAGGCGTGTGCGGATGAGGGTCTCCCATTGCTGCCCGGTGACGGCCTCGAGCGCCGCGCCCGCGATGATGTAGCCCACGTTGGAGTAGTGGTAGGTCTGCAGCGGCGGGAATTCGGGGGCCGTACCGAGGACCTCCATCGCGAAAGCGCGCCGCTGCGCGGGCAGCGGGTCCGTGCCCGTGAGCATCTGCGTCCAGGTCGAGAACTGGCCGATTTCGTTGGTGAAGCCGCCGCGGTGGGCGAGAATCGGCTCGATGGGGACCGGGCGCAGTTCGGTGTGAATGCTGGGGATGTCGGGGAAGGCTGCTTCGAGGGTGGTCGTCCACTCCAGGGCGCGCTCCTCGATGAGGATCGCGGCAAGGGTGGACGTCATCGACTTGGTGATGGAACCCAGGTGCCACTTGTCATGGATCGTGACCGGGACGAGAGAGCCGTGAGCGCGGGTGCCGGCGGCACCCACCGCGACGAGGCGGTCACTGGTGACGATCGCCCCGGCGAGCCCGATGAGGCCGTGGCGCTGGCGCACGTCGAGGAGCAGCGCGGAGATCGGAGACGCGGTGACGGTCAGGGTGGCGGTGCCCGTCGCCCCCTGACTGGTGGCGGTCACGGTGGGCGTCCCGGGTCCGGCGCCCGTCACCAGGCCGTCTTCGCGGGCCCAGGCCTGACCGGCCCGTGACGTGGACCAGGAGATGGCGGGGTTGGCGACCGGCTGGCCGTTCGCGTCGGTGACGGTTGCCGTGAAGCGGACGGTGTCGCCCACTTCGACGGATGCCGTTGTGGGGGTCACCTGGACGGTGGCGGTGGGGGTGGGGGGAGCGACCGGCGTCGTGGGCTCGTCGGCACTTCCGCATGCGGCTGCGAGGAGCGCGGCGGCCACGCCGACGGCTGCAAGTGGTGGGGGGACGAACCGCACGGCGCCTCATCCGCCCCGCTCAGGCGGCTTCCCGTTTTCGCCAGTAACGCGCCAGCCCCCACCACGAATCGAAGAACCCCGAGGCGGTCCCGTACAGGTCCGTGTGGTCCGCCGACACCTTCCCGCCGATCCGCTCCGAGACCCAGTCGGCAAACGCCGTGGCACGGTCCCGGTCATTCGCGAAGCGGCCGTCGCCCAGCGAGTCGCGCACCCGCAGCGCCCATGCGTCCAGCTCGCCGGCGAGTTCGGCAAAGTGCGCCTGGATGTCGCTGTACGGACCGAAGTGCGTCGCCACGATTCGCTCCGGGTTCCACGTCATCACCCTGTCCATGCTCGCCTTCCAGAGCTCCACATCGATGTCCGGCGGAGGGGTCACGGGAATCGCCGGCCCGCCACGGATCCGAATGCCGCCCACATCCCCGACCCAGGCCGTTCCCGTCGCGGCCTCGCAGTAGGCGACATGGTGCTTGGCGTGCCCGGGCACGTACGCCACCTCGAAGCGGCGTCCCCCCGGCGCGACGGCGTCCCCCTCGTCGACAACGCGGATCGACTCGCGCGGCACGGGTAGGAATTCGCCCCACAGGGTGGCCATCGCGTCGCCGTAGATCCGCCCCGCCGAGGCGAGGAGGCGTGACGGGTCCGCCATGTGGGGCGCGCCCACCGCGTGCACATGCACGATCGCGCGGGGCGCTTCCCGCACGATGGCACCGGCCGCCGTGGCGTGGTCGAGGTGGATGTGGGTCAGCAGGATGGCGCGGACGTCGTCCAGCGTGCGCCCCAGCGAGGCCAGGCCCGCGCGCAGGGCGTGCAGGCGCGCCTCGGGGCCGGGATCGACCAGCGCGATGCCGCCCTCCGGGAGTTCCAGGACCCCGACGCCGATGATCGTGGGGCTGTCCTGGTGGTGCAGGTCGACCATCGCCGCGCCGCCCCCGAGGTCATGGACGTCCGGGGTCACCTGCCGCCCTCTTCAGTCGTCATCGGATCCTTGTGGCTCCCCCACTTCTCAAACCACTTCCGCAGGTAGAGCTGGGTGCGCAGGAAGTTCGACGGGCGCCGGCTGGTCCCGTGCCACTCTCCCTGGAAGCGCACCATCACCGTGGGGACGCCCAGGTACTGCAGGGCCTGGTACATTTCCTCGGTCTGCGGCATGGGCGTGCGGATGTCCATCTCGCCCGTCAGGAACATGGTGGGCGTGGTGACGTTGTCGACATAGAAGATCGACGACCGGTCGATCCACTCGGCGGGGTCCTCCCAGAAGGGCTTCTCGAAGGTGCGGAAGTAGCTGATCGCGTCGGAGGTGCCCATCGCCGAGATCCAGTTCACGATGGGGCAGTTGGCGGACGCGGCGCGGAAGCGGTCGGTGTTGCCGACGATGTAGCTGGTCAAAATGCCGCCGCCCGAGCAGCCGTACACGAAGACGTTCTCCTCGTCGACGTAACCACGCGCCAGCATCTCGTCGACGCCGTTCATGAGGTCGGGGAAGTCGGCCCCGGGGTAGTCGTGGTTGATCGCGTTGGCGAACTCGGTGCCGTAGCCGGTGGAGCCGCGCGGATTGGTGTAGAGGACGACGTAGTCGTTCGCGGCGTGCTCCTGGAACGCGAAGTTGAAGCCCCCGTTGTACATTGCGTGCGGACCGCCGTGGATGACCAGCATCATCGGATATTTGCGCGACGGGTCGAAGTCGGGCGGCTTCACGATCCACCCCTGGACTTGGAAGTCGTCGGTGGAGTCGTACCAGATCTCCTCGACTTCGCCGAGTTCGACCCGGCCGAGGACATCGGAGTGGACATCGGTCAGGCGGGTCACGGCTTCGGGGTGCGTGAGGTTGAACCGGTAGATGTCTCCCGGCTCATGGGCGCTGGAGATCGTGCCCACGGCGACCCCGTCGTCGGAGAAGGACGACATCGCAAAGAGGTGCTCGCCCGATGTGAGCATGCTGACACCCCGTTCCAGCGACACGAAGTGAAGCTGGCGGTAGCCGTCGCGGCTGACGTTGAAGTAGAGGCCGCCGGCGTCCGGGGCCCAGGTCATGGCGCCCACCTGCCGGTCGTACTCGCCCGAAATGACTCGCGAGCCGGAGCCGTCGCGGTTCATGACGTAGATCTGCTGGTTGCGGTAGGTGTCGTCGTGCGCGTCGATGCCGGTGTAGGCGATGAGCGAGCCGTCGGGAGAGGGGACGGGACTGCCGTCGGGGCCGCGGCGGTCGGTCAGCTGGCGGATTTCGCCTGTGGCGACGGAGACGGCGTAGATCTCGGACTCCTGCCAGTGCTCGGGCCGGTCGGCGTCCTCGTGGCGGAACGACGTGAAGTAGATCTCGGTTCCGTCCGGACTCCACTCGATGGAGGAGTGGTTCCAGTCCCCGTCGGTCAGCTGCCTGGGGGTGCCCCCGCCGGCCGGGACCACGAAGATGTGCGTCCAGCCCGTGTCGATGTAGCCGACGCCGTCGCGCTTGTAGGCGGGCCGCTCGACCACCTTGGGTTCGCGCTCCCACTCGGCGCCATCGGGTCTGGCGGGCAGATCGACGCCCGCGAAGTCAGCCCGGTCCGACACCCGGCTGGTAAAGGCGATCCATTGGCCATCGGGCGACCAGCGCGGGTTGGAGGGGCCGTTTTCGAGCCGCGTAACCGGCGTTGTCAGGCCCTCGGCGTCCATCCAGCGGACAAAGAGCTGCGAGCCGCCCGGGTCGCCCGGCGCGGTGTAGAGGATGCGGGTGCCGTCCGGTGACCAGACGGCGCCGGAGCCGTCCACCAGGCGCCGCTTTCTCGTGCCGTTTGCGTTCATGATCCACAGCGACGATTTGCGCGAATCGTTGATCGCGTCGATCAACCCTCTGGTGTAGACGATGCGCCCGCCGTCCGGCGAGATCTGCGGGTTCGACACGGTCTCCATGTCCATGTACTGGTCCAGGGAGAGGCGCTGCTGCGCGGTGGCGGAGGCGGGTGAAAGCGCCAGCGCGGCGAGTGAGGCGGTGATGACAACCACTGCGGCAACGGCGGTGGCCAGTGGAAGGACTCTGGATGGTGGTGTGGGGCGGGGACGCGTCATGGCAGCACTCCGGGCAAATCGGGGGTAAGCGACAGCCCGAATAGTGGTCTGCTTCGGGGTGCGGGACAACACACCGTGTCCCGGATCGACGGTTCGCCTACGGAAGCAACCGCTGGAGCGTGAGCAGCACCCCCATCCCCAGAACCATGAGTCCGCCCAGCCGAATCGTCATGCGGTGCTCGAGGTCGCGCATGTCTGTACGGACGGAAGTGGCCAGAGTCTCGATTTCGCCCCGCAACGAGGTCTCCACCTTTTCCAGGGAGGTCTCGACCCTCTTGATCTCGGCGCGGAGGGAGGTCTCCATCTTCTCCATGTCGCCGCGGAGGGAGGTCTCGACCCTCTTGACCTCGGCGCGCAACGAGGTCTCCATCTTCTCCATGTCGCCGCGGAGGGCGGTCTCAACCCCCTTCAGATCCCGCTTCGTCGGAAACCGCTCCGCGAACCCAGCCGCGAAGGTATCGACCAGAACCGTGGCCTGGACTTCATTGAAGCCCGCTTCGTCTCGCAGCCTGTTGGCCGCCCGGAGTGTATCGAAGCTCATCATGGCCCCCCTAAGATGCGCCGACGCGATCCCGGCCGCTACCTGACGAAATGCAGCGACCGCGTGTGAGAGCCACCAGTATGGGCTGGAAGAATGGGCGCCTACATGGCAGGATGGGCCAACTTCAAGTCGCCGAGGCACCTTCCCGCCGAATCGCCCGACCCGGGAAGACGCCTTCGACCAGGCTCCCGTCGCGCACCACCGGCGTCCCGCCCACCAGTACGAACGTGAACCCGCGCGACGGAGCCGCCGGTGCGTCGTAGTCCGCCATGTCCAGCACGGTTTCGGGGTCGAAGACGGCGAGGTCCGCGTCGGCGCCGACCTGAACGCGGCCCTTCCGCGCCATCGTCGGCGCCGCGCCCTCCACGCGCCGCGCGGGGAGGATCGTCATCTTCGCCAGCGCGTCCATCAGGCTGATCACGCCGCGGTCCCGCGAGTAGTGGCCCAGAATGCGCGCGAACGTCCCGGCCCCGCGCGGGTGCACGGCGACGTGCAGGAAGGGTATGCCGTCGCTCGCCGCGATCACGTCGGGCTGCGCAACGATCCACTCGTTGGTCTCCTCGTTGCGGCCGTGAATGACCACCCAGCCGCCCTGCTCCCGGTACTCGGCGAAGGTCCGGGTGTTCAGCCGCTCTTCCTGCCCCGGCCATTGCAGCCGCTGGTACGCCTCGTCGTCGAGGCCCACCCAGGGGTCGAAGAGAGCGGACTCGATGAAGGTCGACGAGGCCGTGTAGGGGTAGGCTTCGGTCGTGACGTCGAGTCCCCGTTCCGCGGCGCCGCGAACCAGCGCGACGGCGTCCATGGCCGACTCGTCGGCGGACGAGTTGAGGTGGACGATGTGCAGAGAAGCCCCGGTCGCGGCCGCGGCGGCGATCACTTCCTGGAAGGGTCCCAGAGTCTCGCCCACGTACGCCGCCCTCAGATGCACATAGGCGGGCACCCCGTTCGCTTCGGCGGACGCGAACAGGTCGAGGATCTCCGAGTGGGAGGCTCCCGGCGTATAGGTGATCCCGAACCCGTAGCCGAGACCGCCCTCTGTCAGTCCCTGCTCCATGAGGGCCGCGAGTTCGGCAACCTGGGCGCCTTCCAGTTCCTGATAGATGACGTCCGACCCCATCGACTCGTTCTCGCCTGGCGGGAGCGTCGGCTGATGGCCGACATCGATGCCCAGCAGCAGCTTCGTACGCGCGTTCGGGTGGCTGACCGTCGCCCCGAAGTTGAGGAGCGTGCGGCCCTCGCGGGACGCGTACCAGGGCGCCACCGGGTAGACGCCGATCTCCATTTCCAGCGCCGTGGTCACGCCATCCAGCGCCTGCAGGCGTTCGCTTACCGAATCCTGGCCGTGCGCGTGCAGGTCGATGAAGCCGGGCGCGACCACAAGGCCGGTCGCGTCGAGCGTGTCCCGGCCGGCGAGTTCGTCTTCGGTGACCGCCGCGATCGTGCCGTCGCGGATCCCGACGTTGCGGGGGGCATCCAGCCCGGTCTCCGGATCCATGACGCGTCCGTGCAGAATGACGATGTCGTGGGGCGACGAGCAGGCCGCCGCGAGAAGCAGAGCGGGGAGGAGGTGGCGGGGTCGGAGAGTGGGCTGGGGCATGGCACGGGCTCCGATGGGAAGGTCAACGTGGTTCTTGAGACTCGGAGCTTGGGCGGGTCGGCGCAAGCGCCTCCGGAGGCCGAAAATCCGGCGGTTTTGTTTTGCGGACGGCTAGCGACCCTTCATCACCCGGGCCCAGTCGTCCGGGATGGCCAGCCATTTGGATGCCCACTCCGACTTGACCCGGGGCGATGGATGGTAGGACTCGAAGATCCGCCAGTCCCTATCCTTGAACAGCGGCGCTGCGCGGGCCGCCCGGTCACCGACCAGGACAACCGAGTCGAGCAGCGGCAGTTGGTCCAGCAGTTGCCTGGACCGCTCCGCACCCTCCTCGAGTTCCTCCGGACTCGCCATCCGACGCCGATCCCACCAGGGTACGATGTTCCAGAGTACCGTCAGCTGGCGGGGAATTCCGGCAAACCTCATCAACCGGAAGGTCCATTCGGCGGTGCGCCCGTCGTTGTCCCGCGACATGAACCCCGATCCTCCCAGTGACCCCGCGTCCGTCTTGGGGCCGGGCTTGTCGAAGAGGAACAACACGCGGGCCGCGGTGCCGCCGTCGAAGGGATCGAAATGGGGGACCATCGTGTCGGGCCGTTCCGCCTGCAGGGCGCGGGCGAATTCGTTGAGCGGGGCGACGTGCGGCGCCTTCAGCAGGCTCAGCCGTTGCTCGCGGACCTTGGGGAGTCGCAGGGTCCGCGGGACGGCGGGATCGTATGGGAGTGACATGGCCTTCGGGTCGGTTAGGTTTCCTCTGTCGCATTCTACTGCCAAGGAAACTCGCTGTGCCAGCCTGCGTTTGAGAATCCCACGGTCGCCAGGGTCGCCAATGCGCCGATTTTGTCGTATTTATAGCCGATTTTGTCGTATGGTGACCCTGGGCGCGGCCCTTGGAACGTTCGTTTCAGCGCCGGTTGCCGCAGGTGCCCAGTCGCAGGCGTCCACCGGTGTCATCCGTGGATCGGTGCTCGATCCGGCCGGTACGGCGGTCGCCGGCGCCGTCGTCCGGATGACCCACCGCGAGACCGGCTTGGTCACGACCGTGCTCACAACCCGTACCGGCACCTTTGTTCGTCCGCTTCTCCCGCTCGGCGGCTACGATGTGGTCGCCCAGGCCGACGACCAGCTCGGGTCGGCGAGCGCGCCCGGGCTCATCCTCCGCGTCGGAGAAGAGCTCAACCTTGCCCTGCGGTTCAGCGCGGTCGAACTCGAGGGGATTACGGTGGAGGGAAACCGCGAGCACATCGTGTACGCGGAAGACGTGACCAGCTCGACGCGGCTTTCCGAAGAGGTCGTGGACGGGCTTCCCAACAACGGCCGCAACTATCTGGATTTCGCGCTCCTGACGCCGGGCGTGGCGATTTCGCAGGGGCCCGACGGCGACGAGCTCAACATCAGCGGCCAGCGCGGCATCTTCAACAACTTCATCGTCGATGGCGCCGACTTCAACAACCCCTTCTTCGGCGAGCAGCGGGGTGGCCAGCGTCCCGCCTTCACATTCAGCCAGGACGCGATCGAGGAGGTGGTGGTCGTCAATCAGGGAGCGTCGGCCGAGTTCGGGCGTTCGGCGGGCGGTTTCGTCAACGTGATCACCAAATCGGGGACCAACGAGCTGTCAGGGTCCGCGCACTACTTCGGGCAGTGGGACGGGGTCTCGGCGGCCTATCCCGTCGCCGCCCAGGCGGGTGAGCCGGATTTCCTGCGCAATCAGTTCGGTTTCACGCTGGGCGGGCCCATCGCGCGCGACCGCGCCTTCTTCTTCGTGGCCTACGACCAGCAGGAGGCGGCGGAGACAAAGCAGATGCATCGCGTGGTCGAGAACCCCGCGAACCTGGCGAAGCTGCAGGACTTCCTGACGTCGCAGTGGCCGGGGCTCTTCGAGAGCGAGTTCGGACCCATTTCCCGCACCGACGACGCGCGGGCGCTGCTTGCCAAGGCCGACTTCCATCTCGACGGGCGCAATCAGGTTTCCTTCAAGTACAACTACAACTGGTCGGAGCAGCTCAACGGGACTTTTGACGTCGATTCGTGGGGACTGTCGGCCAACGGGATCGAGATGGACGAGGCGCACGCCTTCAACGCCAGCTGGCGCTCGCTGCTGAGCAGTACGCTGTCGCACGAGCTCCGGGTGCAGTGGGCGCGCGAGGACCGCGTACGCTGGTACGACGGCCCGCTGATGCCGGGAGCCACGCCCCCCGCGACGCCCCAGTTCGTCTCCCTTGGCGGCCGTCCGTTCCCGGATATCGGCATGGATTTCGCAGACGGCTTCCGAATCGGGCTGCCCTTCTTTCTTCCCATCGATCCTGCGTACGACACGCGCCTGCAGGTCGTGGACAACTGGTCCTGGCTCAGGGACCGGCACCTCTTCAAGGCGGGCATCGAGTACAACCGCACCGCCGTGTCGCAGCAGTTCATCGGGTTCGCCAACGGGCGCTACGTCTTCGATTCGGTCGACGGCTTCATCAACTTTGTGACGCACGGCAGCCGGTACGTCACCTGCTCGGACGGGTCCGACAGCGCCACGGGAAGCTGTCCCGAGGGCGCGGCCATCACCGGACCGGTGCTCCTGTATCTCCAGTCGGGAACCGTGCCCGGAGTGGCGCCGGAGCGTTTGGGCCTGGGGGACTTCGGCGTAAACGAGCTGGCGTTCTACCTGCAGGACACCTGGAAGCCGAACGACCGGGTCACCCTGAACCTGGGCGTGCGCTGGGAGGGGACCTGGCACCCCCAGGTCGCCGTGCAGCCGAACGCGACCTTCTTTGCACCGTATCTGGGCGATCCCCGCTTCCCTTCGGACGGCACGATCCCCGACGATCTCGACAACTTCCAGCCGCGCCTCGGCCTTGCCTGGGACGTGTCCGGGGACGCGAGCACGGTGGTCCGACTCAACACCGGTGCCTACCACGCGCGCATACCCACATTGGTGTTCGCGCAGAGCGTAACCACCAACGGCGCCTTCCAGCAGATCTTCTTCCGCAACAGCTTCGGACTTCCGGAGCAGGGACCGCCCGCGGTCGGCGATCTTATCGACGGTAGCGCCACGGCGCCGTTCCTCCCCGACATTCATGTGACGGCGAAGGACCTGGAACTGCCCCGCACCTGGTCGTTCGCGGCCGCGGTCGAGCGGCAGCTGGCCGGCGAGGTGGCCTTCAGCGTTTCGTACCAGCACGCCCGGGGCGACAATCTCTTCCGCTTCGTCAACCGCAACGATGCGGCGTTCGGGTCGCCCTTCGGCCTGGGCACCCATTCGGGCGGCGGCGGCATCGGCACGCTCACCGTGGCCGAGAGCACGGCGTTCTCGCGCTACCACGCGGTGACGGCCGGGCTGCGCGGCCAGGGTGCCTGGGGTGGGCGCCTGACCTTCGACCTCGGCTACACGCTGTCCTTCGACAGGTCCGACGACGACAACGAACGCGACCCCTTCACGTTCCGGTACGCGGACGCGTCCAGCCTGGCGCCGGAGTACGGCTGGTCAGACCGGGATCGGCGGCACAAGCTCACCGGCTACCTGGCCTTCGACCTTCCCGGGAACGTTGCCTTCAACAACGTGGTGCGGTACCTGTCCGCGTCGCCGGTCTCGGAGAGCTGTGCCCGTCGCGGGGAGCGGGCCAGCCAGCCATCGGACCGGATCTGCACGGACGGCACGATCCTCGAGCGCAACACGCTGCGGCGCGCCAACGAGTTCTTCACCTGGGACATCAAGCTGTCACGCCCCTTCGAGATCGAGGGTGGCAGGAGCGTCGAGGCCGTCTTCGACGTCTTCAACCTCACCAACGCCGACAACTCGCTGGACACCGCCCAGGGCTCGCTCCTCTTCAACTTCGACGGGTCGATCCGAAGCGGCTTGGGGGATACGCGGCGGGCCCAGCTGGGAGCGCGGATCCGGTTTTAGGGGTAGAGCCGGTCGCACCGGTTGTGGAGTAGCCCCTCGCATGCCGTCGTTCTCTCCCATGCCGTCGTTCTCTTGGTTTACTTTATGTCGTAACCTGAACTAACAGCACGACGGCAGATACACGGCCCGGGATAGGCCCCCTTCACCTGTCCACGCGCACGGCCAGGATGTCCACGTTGTGGGCCCTCCTCTCTACGACTTCGGAATGTTGTCCGGATCCACGAACGGCTTCAGCACCACGGCGGCCTCCCGCTCCCCGTCCGGCGTGGCCACCCGCAGCCGCGTCCCCAACTCCGCGAACGCCGTAGGCACCATCGCGTAGCCGATATTCCGCTTCAGCCGAGGCGACCACACCGCCGACGTGACGAAGCCGATCGCCTCGCCGCCGCCCTCGCCCCCGGGACCGTCCGTCCACACCGGCCACCGCGCCATGTTGAGGTCGAGCGGCGCCCCCGCGATCTCGACGCCCGCCAGCCGCCGCCGGGGCCCCTCGGCCGCGATCCGCGCCAGCGCCTCCTGGCCGATGAAGTCGCCGTCCTGCCCGTCGTCCACCTGCCACCCCAACCCGACCTCGTACGGATTCGTGTCCAGGGTCATGTCGATCCCGTAGTTCAGGATCCCGGCCTCGATCCGCCGGATGTCGGACGGGCCGGTCGGCGCAATGTCCAGATCGGCGCCCGCCTCCATCACCCTGTCCCACAGCTCCACCCCCCGGCTTCCGTCACGGAGGTAGATCTCGTAGCCGACCTCACCGCTCCATCCGGTCCGCGTCACCACCACGGGAATGCCGTCCAGGTCGGTCTCCGCGAACCAGTAGTAGCGCAGCCCCGAGACGGCGTCTCCGAAGAGCCTTCGCACGACCTCCTTCGACTTCGGCCCCTGCACCTGCATCGGCGACACATCGGGCTCGCAAAGCCGCACATCCAGCCCCGAATGCAGCGCCACGCCCTTCGCCCACAGCAGCACGTCGCTGTCCGCCAGCGCCAGCCAGAAGTGATTCTCGCCCAGCCGCAGGAGCACCGGATCGTTCACGATGCCCCCGTCCTCGGCCGTGATCAGCACGTACTTCCCCTGCCCGACGGCGCACTTCGACAGGTCCCGCGGCGTCAGCAGGTTCGTGAACGCGAACGCGTCCGGTCCGGTGATCTCGACCTGCCGCTCGACGCTCACGTCCCACACCGTGACCCCCGTCCGCAGCCTCTCGTACTCGGCGTGCAGGTCGTCGTACCGCGTGGGCAGAAACATGTGGTTGTAGACCGTGTAGGCGCGGCAGCCGGCGCGCAGCGTGGCGTCGAAGTACGGGGAACGGCGGAGCCGGGCGCCGCGCTGGATGAGGGCCATGTCGAAGGAGGGCGTCATTCAGGGTGTCTCCTGGAGTTGGGGATCCGGGGTTGGGAATGGGGGTTGAGGAATAGGGGTCGAGGAGATTGTGAAGATTTTCACGAGTGCTGGCAGTCGTCCGCGGGCTATTAGGTCATCGCGCCACCTGCTTCCGTTCGCGCAAGATTGCGCCTGCGGCAAGACGGCCCGGTCCTCCCGTCACGCCCCCTCCCGGGTGGCACCCCGAGCCGCACAGGAACAGACCGTCCACCGGCGTCGCGTACCGCGCCCAACCCGCGATTGGGCGCATGAAGAGCATCTGGTCGAGTCCCATCTGGCCATGGTATTCGTCGCCATTGGTGAGACCCGGTTCGGTTTCGAGGTCGAGCGGCGTGAGCAGGCGCTGGTCAACGATGCGGTCGCGCATGCCGGGAAGAAAGTCGTCGAGGACGGTGAGGACGTTGGAGAGGAGGGCGTCGCGGGCCGCATCGTCCTCCCACCGGCCCTCGCGCAGGCGGTAGGGCGCGTAACGCACCTGGATCGAGGCCAGGTGGCGGCCGTCGGACGCGAGCGTGGCGTCGTGCAGCGTGGGCATCACCATGTCGAGGTGCGGGCGGGCCGAGGCGCGGCCATACTTGGCGTCGTCGCTGGCGCGTTCCAGGTAGTCCACGGTGGGGGCCACCAGGGTGTGGCCGGCCAGCCGTTCGGCCGCGTCCGGGAGTGGTGGAAGGTCGTCGAGCAGCAGGTGCAGGACTGCCGTGGTGCCGAGCAGCTGGATGTTGGCCACCTTGCGGTTGAACTCGGGGCCGAGTTGCGGCGCGCCCACCAGCCCGAAGAAGGTGCGTCGGGGATCGGCGCCCGAGATCACGCAGTGCGCGGCGATCTCTTGCCCGTCGGCCAGCGCCACCCCGGTCGCGGTCCCGTCCTCGACGAGAATGCGCGCGACCTCGGTGTGCGTGCGGACCTCTGCCCCGTGCGCCTGCGCCGCCGCGGCCAGCGCGGTGGAGAGCGTCCCTATCCCGCCCTTCACGAACGCCGACGAGCGGAAGCCGTGGGGTTCGCACCCCGTGGCGTGGTAGAGCATCCGCAACGCGCCGCCCATGGCGCTCGGGCCGTGACGGGAGCCCGCCAGCGCGGTGCTGGCGAGCATTCCCTTGAGGGCGTCGCTCTCGAACCAGTCGTCGAGGAGGTCTCGGGCCGGGAGCGGTGCGACGCGCAGCAGTTCCACGACCGTGCGCTTGCCGAGCCTGCCCGCCTGGATGAGGGGGCGGAGGAGACGGAGCCGCTCGTGGGGCGTCATGTCGTGCGGGGCGGGGGCAGGGTGGTCCAGGGCGACGCGCAGTACCCGCGCCATGGTGCGCAGATGGTCGGCCCAGTCGGGGAAGCGGGCCGCGTCCGTGCGGTCGTGGCGGGCGATCTCATCGCGTGTGCGCGCGGGGTCGCGCCACAGGGTGAGGGCCTCGCCGCCGCCGGTCAGCGAGGTCGCCAGCGCGGGGGGACGGACCCAGGCGAGGCCGTGGGCGGCGAGGCCCAGCTCGGCGGCGAGGTCGCGGCCGGGCCCGGAGCCAGGACCGGAGCCGGGTCCGGAGGCGGGACCGGGTCCGGGGCCGGAGCCGAGGCGAGAGCCGGAGCCCGCCGGGAAGAGTCCCGCGTCCTGCGCGGCCACGTTGACGGCGCAGCCGGGGAAGATCTCCGCCGTCGAGGCGGCGCCCCCCAGGACTGCACGCCGCTCCAGCACGAGGACCTTCCACCTCTCGCAGGCGAGCCGGGCGGCCGTTACCAGTGCGTTGTGACCGCCTCCCACGATGACCGCGTCGTACTGCTTCACCTCCCCCTCCTCCCCCGGCCAAACCCCCGCCGAAGATCCTTCAGCACTCTGCCCGCGGCGAGCTTGCCCGGCGCTCCCATGATCCCGCCGCCCGGGTGCGTGCCCGAGCCGCACTGGTAGTAGCCGCGCACCGGGGTCCGGTAGCCCGCGTAGCCGGCGGCCGGACGGAGGAAGAAGAGCTGCGACGGCGTCAGCTCGCCCTGGAAGATGTTGCCCTGGGTGAGGCCCGTGGTGCGCTCGATGTCGAGCGGCGTGACGACCTGACGGTGCAGGATGATGTCCTTCAGGTTGGGGATGTAGCGGGTCAGCGTGTCGATGACGGTGTCGCCGAAGGCCTCGCGCTTCTCGTCCCAGGTGCCGTCGCGCAGCTCGTAGGGGGCGTACTGGACGAAGCAGGACATCACGTGCTTGCCGGGCGGCGCCATGGCTGGATCGATCGCCGAGGGGATGACGATGTCGATGTAGGGTTCGCGGGAGAAGTCGCCGTACCTGGCGTCGTCGTAGGCGCGTTCGAGGTAGTCGATGGACGGGCTGATCGAGACGGCGCCGCGCAGGTGGGGTCCGTGGCCGGGCATGCACGTGAAGTCGGGGGCGGTGTCGAGCGCCAGGTTGACCTTGCCGCTGGAGCCGCGGAAGCGGTAGCCGCGCACGGCGCCTAGCAGGTCGTCGGGGAGCGCGCTTTCGTCGACCAGGTCGAGGAAGGTGCGGTGTGGGTCGAGGCTGGAGGAGACCACCTTGGCGTGCAGTTCGTCGCCGTTGGCGAGCGCCACGCCCTGGACACGCCCGTTCTTCACCAATGCCCGTGCCACGGGCGCGCCGGTCCGGATCTCGGCTCCCGCCTCGCGCGCTGCGGACGCGATCGCGTTTGCCACGGCCCCGGTCCCACCCTTGGCGAAGCCCCAGGCACGAAAATGGCCGTCGATCTCGCCCATGTAGTGGTGCAGCAGGACGTAAGCAGTGCCCGGCGAGCGCGGGCCCAGGAAGGTGCCGATGATCCCGCTGGCCGACAGGGTGGCCTTGAGCACGTCGGTCTCGAACCACTCGTCGACGAAATCCGCCGCGCTCATCGTCATGAGCTTGACGAGCAGGTGAAGCTGGTCGGGCTCGAGGTCGAGGAAGTGCCGGGCCAGGCCGAGCAGGCCGCGGATGTCGCCCGGCCCCAGCCGTCCGGGATCGGGAGGAGCGATGCCGAGCAGGTGCTTCACGGCGCGCGCCATGTAGAAGAGCGATCGCCCGTACTCGTCGTAGGCTTCGGCGTCGCGGATCGAAAAGCGGGCGATCTCGCGCCAGGTGCGGTGGTGGTCCGCGTCGCGGTAGAGGCGGTCGCCGTCCGGCAGCGGGGTCAGGGTGCTCTCGAGCGGCAGGATGGCGAGCCCGTGGCGCGGCAGGTCCAGTTCGCGGATGATGTCGGGACGCATCAGGCTGACCACGTACGAGAACACGCTGTACCGGAAGCCCGGGAAGATCTCCTCGGTGACGGTGGCGCCGCCGACCAGCGGCCGGGCTTCGAGGACGCACACGTCCAGGCCCGCGCGCGCCAGGTACGCGGCGTGGACGAGGCCGTTGTGCCCGCCGCCGATGACGATTGCGTCGTACCTGCGGGCGATGCGTTTGCCGGCCATCCTGCTCACGCGCGCTTGCGCGCCGGGTCGAAGAACGGCGTCGGGACGACGCGCGCGGGGACCCTCTGGCGCACGAACTCGACCGTCAGTTCGATCTCGATGCGGCTGCCCGGCTTCGCGAAGTCGCGGCGGATGGTGGCCAGCGCGATGTACTTCTTGAGGATCGGCGAGAAGGTGGCGCTGGTGACGTAGCCGATCTGCAGGCCCGCGGCCCCGCCCCGGCGCCCGCGCTCGTAGATCGGCAGGGCGTCGCGCGAGGCACGGCCCGCGACCAGCGGCGGCAGTCCCACGGCGGCGAAGCGTTCCTCGATGCATGGCCAGTCGGCCTCGAGTCCGGCGAGCGCCCACTCCGACGGCTTGGCCGCCTCACGCTCGAGCGCCCTCCGGCCCACGAAATCGCGGCCCGGCTCCGGCTGGACCGTCCACCCGAGGCCGGCCTCATAGGGCGATGACTTGCGCGACTCGATCAGCGCCGACCAGCTCGACACGTAGTCCACTTCCTTCAGCAACAACCCGGCTTCGATGCGGGCGACATCCAGCGCGTCGAGTCCGGCGGGCGCGATGCCGTAGCCGCGGCCGATCTCCATGAGTGCGTCCCATACGGCGAGCGCGTGCTCGGGCGGCATCCAGATCTCGTAGCCCAGGTCGCCGGTGTAGCCCGTGCGGGTGAGCGTGACCGGGGCCGTGCCGATATGGCCCCCGGTCAGCGCGAAATACGGGAGCGAGGCGATGTCCGCGCCGGTCACGAGCCGCGTGAGAATGTCCCGCGAGGTGGGGCCCTGGAGCGCGAGAGCCGCGAGGTCGAGGGTAATGTCGCGCACGGCCGCGTCCATCCCGAGCGCGCAGTCCTGGAACCAGCGCAGGCACGGGTCGGCGGCGGTGATGCGGAAGGTGTCGGCGCCCAGGCGTTGCACGGTGCCGTCGTCGATGAGCTTGCCGGCCTCGTCGCACCAGGGCGTGTAGAGCACCCGTCCCACCGGGCAGTCGAGGGCGCTCCGGGTCACCACGCGATCCAGGAGCGCGGCCGCGTCAGCCCCCGCGACCTCGTACTTGCGCAGCGGCGAGACATCGAAGAGCGCCGCCCCGCTGCGCACGGCATAGTACTCGTACTCGTGGCCGGGCTCGTAGCTCAGCGCCGCGGCGTACCCGGCCCAGTTGCGCCAGCGGCGGCTGCGGCAGAGGAGGGCGGTGCGCGGGTGGAAGGGGGTTTCGAGGAGCATGGCGGGGAACTTTGTCGCGAACCGAGAGGACGGCAAGGTGGGAACCGAGGGCTTCCGGAGATTCCGCCAAGGAGGGCTACGCCCCAACTGCGTTGAATATTTGTTCCCAAGAGCGTTGTAATCGTGTTTATGTATTCGTTGTAATGCTGTCTCTAAGAGCGTTGAAACTGTGTCTCCGTTCTGTTAATCTACTCCATCACAGCCCGTAGCAACCTCTGCTCCAGGAGCGCTTAGCGTGGGATCCAACCCCGACAGGCTGTCTGCCAAGGGCGAGATCGAGCACTACACTCCACGTGTGGCCGACCAGGAACTGAAACAGTGTCTGGCTGCGGCCGGAGCTGTTCTGATCGAGGGCCCGAGAACCTGCGGCAAGACTGCGACCGCTCACCAGGTGGCCGCGAGCGAAGTCTTTCTGGACGTGGACCGAAGTGCCCAGGACATGATCGCGGTCAATCCCGACCTGGTGCTCGAAGGTCCGGCGCCTCGACTGCTGGACGAGTGGCAAACCGCCCCGGTGATCTGGAACCACGTCCGCCGCGCCGTGGATTCACGTCCCGGCAAGGGCCATTTCATCCTGACCGGGTCGGCCGTTCCACCCGATGACATCACCCGCCATACCGGGGCCGGCCGCATCGTCCGGATGCGCCTGCGCCCCATGTCGCTCTTCGAACTTGGGTCCAGCACAGGCACGGTGTCGCTCAGGAGTGTGCTTCAGGGAGTCCCGGTCCAAAACCCGTCAACAGACCTGTCGGTAGACGAACTCGCCAGACTGATTTGCGTCGGTGGCTGGCCCGGACATCTCCACTCCTCGCCCGAAGCGGCCATGCGCGTGAACCGAGGCTACGTTGACGACATCTGCCGTACCGATCTCCAGCGGGTCGACGGGGTGCGGCGAGACCCGGGAAGCGTCCACCGCTTCCTCCAGTCGCTGGGTCGAAACATCGCGACCTACGCATCCCTTGCGACCATCGCGCGCGATGTGTCTGGCCCGGACCGCAAGTCGATGACAGGCCACACGGCGCGCTCGTACCTCACCGGACTGGAACGCCTCCTGGTTGTGGAGGACCAGCCCCCGTGGGCACCCCACCTGAGGTCACGCTCCCGGTTGCACGTCTCCCCGAAACGACACTTTGTGGACCCGTCGATCGCAGCCGCGGCACTCGGCGCGGGACCCGAACACCTGCTCCGCGATTTCCCCTGGTTCGGCTTTCTCTTCGAGTCGTTGGTGGTCCGGGACCTGCGCGTCCATGCTCAGGCCATCGATGCAGGAGTGTACCACTACCGCGACAACACGGGACTGGAAGTGGATGCCATCGTGGACGCCGGGCCCGGCCGTTGGGCGGCTTTCGAGATCAAGCTCGGTGTGAGCCGGATCGACGATGCGGCGCGCTCACTTCTGAAGTTTGCAAATCGGATCGATACCAGCAGGTGCGGTGAACCCGCCACCCTCGGGGTCATCGTCGATCGCGGATTCGGGTATGTGCGTCCAGACGGTGTGAGCGTGATCCCGCTAGGGGCGCTGGGGCCCTGAAGACTGCGTGCCTCCTCGCAGATCCTGACCAGCCGGGCGTACTGGCGTTCCCGACCTCCTACACCATTCCCACCAGCACCCCGAGCAGCCGGTCGACGTCGCTCCGGTTGTTAAACATCCCGACGGCTGCCCGCAGCAAGTCCCCTTCTTCCTGGAAGGTGATCGAGACGCCGGCTTCGGCGAGTGCCGGGCCCAGCCGCTCCGGGTCCAACCCGTGATAGAAGCTGACGATGGCGGACGGATTGTCCGGTGGCGTGAACATCCGCATTCCCAGCGCCTCGGCGCCCGCGCGCAGCTCGCCGGCCAACGCGTGCGTATGCGACGCGATACGGTCTATTCCCACACCCTCCAGAAACTCCAGGGCGGCAGCCATTGCCGCCACCGGGCCATAAGCCGGATTCGCGTACTCGAGCTTCTCTGCGCTCGTCTTGAGCCGGAATCGCTGTCCGGGCAGCGTCTCGGCGACCTGCCTGTGGCCGAATCGGTCGGCGGTCATCCACTCCAGGTGTTCGGCGCGAACGTAGAACGGCGCGCACCCGAAGTCGGCGTGCAGCCACTTGTACCCGTTGCCGCAGGCGAAGTCGACCTTTTCCTCGTGGAGGTTGGTGGGGAAGGTGCCCCAGGCCTGGATCGCGTCGGCGTAGAGGTAGGCGCCGTGGGCGTGGGCGAGGTCGGCCAGGGGAGGCAGGTCGTAGCGGAAGCCGTTGCGGTTCGACACCCAGGCCACGCTGATCAGACGGGTGCGCCGGTCGGTGTGCGCGGCAAAGTCATCGACGGACACCGCACCGTCGCGCGACGGGATGATCCGCAGTTCGATCCCGTGCCGGCGTTCCAGCTCCCGGTACAGGACGAATGTGGTCACGAAGTGCAGTTCGTCCACCACCACGTTGTCGCCCGCCCGCCAGTCGAGCGCACTCGCGATGATGTTCTCGGCGCCGCTCGTCGCATACAGGAACGCGATCTCGTCCTCATCGGTGCCGAAAAGGCGGGCGAAGCGCGTCCGTGCTGTCGCGATTGCTGCTCGGCCGGACGACGCGTCGCGGCGATACATCTTTCCGTCGGCGTACGCGTGCAGCGCATCGCGAACCGGGATGGACAGCGGCCCCACCGAGGCCGAGTTGAGGTAGGCGAGTTCTTCCGTGACGGGGAAGCTGGTCCGCACGCCAAGCGGGTCGTCGTTCGAGCGGCCGGCCGCTCGCGCCGACTGCCCGGGCTCCGATGGCGGTTCACCTGCTGTCGACTCGGCCGTCAGGCCGCGGGTGACAGGAAGTGCGGCGAGCCCGGCCGCGGCCGTTCTGCCCAGAAAGCGCCGGCGGTTCAATGACTTCATGGATTCCTCCCGGTGTCGGTGCAGGCGCACGATTCGGTGCAGGCGCACGATGATGTCGCAGGCTGATCCTAGTGTCGCGGTACGGAGGGGGCCAGACCATCCTCGCTGCCGGGGCCGCTATCTTCGGAGTCATGAGTTCCTGGCTCCCGTCCCTCGAATCCGAAGCCATCGAGATCATCCGGGAAGGCGTCGCGTCCGCTGCCCGCCCGGTGATGCTTTATTCGATCGGCAAGGACTCCTCGGTGCTCCTGCACCTGGCGCGCAAGGCCTTTTGGCCCTCGCCGCCCCCCATGCCGATCCTGCACATCGACACAACGTGGAAGTTCCGCGAGATGATCGACTTTCGCGACCAGGTTGCTGGCGAGGCCGAGGTGCGACTCATTGTCCACACCAATCGGGAGGGACTCGACGGCGGCGTCACCCCTTTCACCCACGCCTCCGACCATTACACCGACGTCATGAAGACGGTGGCGCTGCGCCAGGCCCTCGACGCCGGGCGCTACGACATGGTCTTCGTCGGTGCCCGCCGCGACGAAGAGAAGTCACGCGCCAAGGAACGCGTCTTCTCGCTTCGCGGCGCCACCCACCAGTGGGACCCGAAGGCCCAGCGGCCCGAGTTGTGGAACCTCTACAACACGCGCCTGCACGCCGGCGAATCGCTCCGCGTTTCCCCGCTGTCCAATTGGAGTGAACCCGACATCTGGCGCTACATCGCCGCCGAGAGGATCCCCATTGTCCCGCTCTACTACGCCGCCGAGCGCCCCGTGGTCGAGCGCGACGGCCAGTGGATCATGGTGGACGACGACCGCATGCCGCTGCTTCCCGGCGAGGTACCGCAACTGCGCCGCGTACGTTTCCGCACCCTGGGATGCTATCCGCTCACCGCCGCGGTCGAGAGCGACGCCGACACCCTCGACGCGATCATCGCGGAGACCCTGGCGGCCAAACGTTCGGAGCGCGAAGGCCGCCTGATCGATCACGACGGTGAAGCCGCGATGGAGCGCAAGAAGCGGGAGGGCTACTTCTGAGGGATCCGGCGGGGGAGCGGTCGCCCCGGTTGCACTACCGGGTATAGATGAGCAGCACTCCGGCGGCCCCGCGGGCTCCGTAGAGGACACCGGCCTCGATCGGCGTGATGAACTGAAGCCTGCGCACGTCCCGCGGATTCAAGTGTTGGAGGAACACGTGGGGGTTCGCGACGGGCCCGTCGTTGACCAGGACCAGGACCATGTTGCAGCTGGCGGGATCACCGCTGCGCCAGTTCCGACTCATCTCGATACACAGGATCTCCTCGCCCCCCAACCTGGCTTCCTTGATCGATACCCCCGGCGCGCGGGCCTCTCGCGCAATCCCGGCGAAGTCCATTACCCGGTGCTGGATCGAATCCACCTGCGCTTCCGTCAGCCCCGTGAAACGGGTTCCCGGCGTCGTGAACACCGGCTCCTTCCTCCGACCGACGACCACCAGCGGGTCCAGAGCGATGGCTTCCGTGGCAAGCTCGATCTCGAGTCCGAGAGCCTCTCTGCTGAATACGGTCAGGGAATCGACGCGCGGAGCGTAACCCAGCAGACTGGTTTCGATGATCTGTTTGCCTGGCGGGACACCGGTGAAGCCGAACACTCCCTTCGCATCGGTCAGTTGGGAGTGGCCGGATCCGACCAGTTGAACCTGGGCCCCCTGGATAGGCGCTTTCGAAGCGTAGTCGAACACCGTGCCGGTGATGGTTACCGGGTCCGAGATGTCGATTGCGAAATCCAGAACATGTGAACCCGGCTCCGCGATCTGCACGGGCGTCCCGTCGTTGTTTCCGAACGCAACCGTGACTGAAAGTGGTTCCGACGCGTCCAGATTGCAGAGCCGGAACTCGCCCGAAGCCTCCGTTACGACTTCACGGACCACGCGCCGCCTTTGCAAGATGCCCGTACGGCTGCCGAGAGCCCGGACTGTGGCCTGCGGCAGCGGCACACCCGTCAAGGCGTCGGTCACGAAGCCCCCGACGGAGGTCGGGCCTTCTCCGGGCTCCGCTGAACACCAGGCTGACAAGATGGTCGAGCGCGAGGGGACGGTGAGGGTCACACGCGAGACGGAGTCATTGTCCACAAGCACCCGGGCCGGTACGGCTCCAAGGCCCAGCTCTGCCAGGCGCTGGTGATAGTACACCACACTGTATTCGCCCTCCGGTACGCCATCGAGCCTGAACCGTCCCTGCTCGTTCGACTCGGCAACCAGAGCTGTCCCGAAAACGGCAACTCGGGCGTTCGCCAGCGGAGCGGAGGTCGTGCTGTCGAAGACGGAGCCGAGGATGCTGCCGGTCGGGCGCTCCGTATCCTGGCCCGCTGCCCAGCTCCCAGGCACGCCAGCACACACGACCGCAAGAAGGATGCTCGTGGCGAGACATCGACGGCTGTCGCTGACCGAAGCCATACTCCACGCGGACATTGGACGCCTTCTCCCCCCTCAGTGATAGTCCACGATCTCGACATCACACGGCCCGTCGTCCTGTTACGGATTCCGTAAACGATAGGGCCGGCCCGTAGCCGAGTCGAGCACGTTGCGCCACCCTGATCCCATAACTAAACTCCTAGTTGTTGGCGATTCCCGGGTTCCCACCTTCATTCACTCAAGGAGTGTCCCTTATGACCGCACCCCGCCTGACGCGCGCCACATTCCTGGCCCTGGCCGCCCTGAGCTGCGGCATCACGGCGGTTTCCCGGTTGGTGGCCCAGACCATCGTGGAGAGCGATTCCCCTCGAGAAGCGGACCTCGTGCTCGCCGACGAGCCGCTGTTGCGGATCGGCATGCTCGACGGCCCCGACGAGTACCTCTTCGGCAACATCTCGGGCGCCATCCGGCTCGGGGACGGGAGCGTCGTCGTCGCGGACGAGCAGGGCCGCAATATCCGGATGTTCGACGCGGGCGGGGGGCACCTGTGGACCAGTGGACGCGACGGAGAGGGACCGGGCGAGTATCGGGGACTCTGGCTGCTGCGAGGGTGCCCGGGGGCGGCGGTCACGGTATACGATTGGCGAGTCAAGCGAATCACCGAACTCGACTCGAACGGCAGCGTGGTTTACACACGGGCGTTGCGCGGAACTGACGGACCCGGCCCCTATGGGGCACCCGCATGCTCGCCGGACGGCGACCTGGTTGTCACAGATTGGCCGGAGGCGGAGGATGGCCTGGCCGTGGGTGAGTTCCGCTGGGAGATGTCGCTGAGCCGGGAGCGAGACGGCACCGTGGCCACTCTGCGCTCAGGGATCCCGGGGACGGAACTCTACCACCATGGTGGCGGTATCTCTGGCCCGGTCACGTGGGGGAAGGACATGGCCTTTGCGGTCACGGCCACCGGCGTGTGGTACGGGTCGGCGGATGACTACCAACTCGAACACGTCGACGGGACCGGCCGCGTCACGCGCCTCGCGCGGTGGAACGGACCGGATCTCGAGGTCACTCGCGAGCACCTGGACCGCTACCTTGACTCGCAGATGGCCCGTTTTGGGACGGCTGAGGAGCGCCGAAGCTTCGAGACGGAAAGGTGGCCGGAGATTCGCGACGGCCTGCCGGAGCGCTTTCCCGCCTTCGCGTCGAAGGGGCTCCTGCCGCTATCGGATGGCAGCGTGTGGGTAGTGCCGCACTCCTCGCGAGACCTTGGAGCCGCCGAACTCCACCTGCTGGGTCCGGATGGCACGTGGCTCCATCGCCTCACGATCCCGGCCGGCCGCACCCTCCTCGACGCAGGTCCGGGTTGGGTACTGGTGCTTGAGGAGGGCGAGTTCGACGAACAGAGCGTCGCCGTCTACGAGCTGGCGGAAGGCTCCTGAGCAGTGCACGCGGGTCCTTGGACCCGGAAAGCCAAACGGTTAGGATCAGGCCGTGGTCGTCGAATAGTACCACAACAGGGAGGCCTGGTTCTGATGGCCCCACCGCTGCGTTTCGTCATCTGCGGCAGCGTGGACGACGGAAAGAGCACGCTCATCGGGCGGATCCTCCATGACTGCGGCGAGGTGTTTACGGACCAGATGGAAGGGGTCGCAGAGGACTCGCGCCGATACGGCACTCAGGGCGACACAACCGACCTGGCCTTGCTCGTAGACGGCCTGCAGGACGAGCGCGAACAGAGCATCACCATCGATGTCGCTTACCGTGCCTTCGAGACCTCCCGGCGCCGCTTCATCGTCGCGGACGCGCCCGGCCACGAGCAGTACACGCGCAACATGGCGACCGGCGCATCCACTTCGCGGCTCGCAGTCGTTCTCGTGGATGCCCGCAAAGGGATCCTGCCCCAGACCGCTCGCCACACCCGGATTGCGGCAATGTTCGGGGTGCGGCACATCGTCCTGGCGGTCAACAAGATGGACCTGGTCGCGTGGGACCGCGACGCATTCAAGCGCATTGTTTCGGCGTATCGTGTGCTTGCCGAAGAGATCGGCGTCCCCGAGGCGCCCGCCATTCCCGTTTGCGCGCTTACCGGCGACAACCTGACTCGTCCGTCCGGCTGCAGTCCGTGGTACACCGGCCCGACCCTGCTCGAGCACCTGGAGACGGTGGAAGTCGAGCAGCCGGCCGCCACGCATCCCTTCCGCATGCCGGTGCAATACGTGAATCGGCCAGATGCAGGTTTTCGCGGGTACTGTGGCCGGGTGGTGTCCGGGTCGGTGAAGCCCGGCGACCAGGTT
Source organism: Longimicrobiales bacterium (assembly GCA_965116905.1). Lineage (GTDB taxonomy): Bacteria > Gemmatimonadota > Gemmatimonadetes > Longimicrobiales > Gaopeijiaceae > Bin94. The sequence continues at coordinate 1,102,244 of OZ220732.1, forward strand.
CGCATCTCGCCGGCCGGTACTCCTGCCACGGTGGAATCCATCGTGGCATGGCAGGGCAGCCGCGAGCGCGCCACAAGGGGCGATTCAACCACGCTCACCCTTCAGCCCGACGTCGACGTCACCCGCGGCGACGTGATCGTGGCGGCGGATCGGCCCCTCGAGGTGGCGGATCAGTTCCAGGCGAAGATCCTGTGGATGGGTGACGCACCGCTGACCGTGGGCCGTCGCTACCGGCTGAAGCTGCACACCCGTGAAGTGGGGGCCACCGTCACCCGAATCCGCCACCGGGTCGAGGTGTCCGACGGCAGCCAGCTCGCCGCGCCCCACCTCGACCTCAACGACCTGGGCGTCGTCAATCTCGCGACCAGCCGCCCCGTCCCCTTCGCGCCGTTCGACGAGAGCCCCGAACTCGGCGGCTTCATCCTGACCGACCTTGCGACCAATGCAACCGTCGGCGCCGGAACACTGACCTTCGCGCTCATGCGCGCCGCCAACCTCAAGTGGCAGCACTTCGACGTCGACGGCGAAGTGCGCGCCGAACTCAAGCGACAGCGTCCCCGGTGCCTCTGGCTGACCGGCCTGTCCGCCTCGGGCAAGTCCACGATCGGCAACCTCCTGGAACGGCACCTCGTGACCGAGGGCCGCCACACCTACCTGCTGGACGGGGACAACGTGCGCCACGGTCTGAACCGGGACCTGGGGTTCACCGAAACGGACCGCGTCGAGAACATCCGTCGCGTGGCCGAGGTAGCCCGCCTGATGGTCGACGCCGGCCTGATCGTGATCGTGTCCTTTATCAGCCCGTTCCGGTCCGAGCGCGACTTCGCCCGCAGCCTCTTCGAGCCGGGCGATTTCATGGAGATCTTCGTGGACGCGTCGGTCGAGGCGTGCGCCAGACGCGACCCGAAGGGACTCTACGCCAGGGCCAGGAGGGGCGAGATCAGGAACTTCACGGGTATCGACAGCCCCTACGAGCGTCCCAAACGGCCGGACGTGCACCTCGACACGGAAAAGCTTTCGCCGGAAGAGTGCGTCGAGATCGTCATGCGGCGCCTGGCTTGAGCGACCGGCCACGGGTTACAATGGCGACCCCGACAATGCGGGACGAATTCCAGCCCCTGGCCACGAGGCGGGCGCGATGCCGGAGACACGCAGGTCGTTCCTGAAGCAGTCGGCGGCGACTGTGGCCGCCGCGTCGGTAGCGGGCTGCGCGCCCGACGGAGACAGCACTCGCGGCGCGGACATTGCGGGCGCCTCACGGGCGGCCGGATCCGGCTCCGTACCCGTCCCCCTTCCCGCCCACACCCTCCGCGCCGTTGCCGAAGCTGTCCTCCCCGCCGAGCTCGGCGATGAGGGCCGCGAACGCACCGTAGCCGCGTTCGAGAGGTGGTCCGACGGGCTGGAGCCGGTCGTGGAGTTGAGCCACCCGTACCTCGTACCCGAAACGCGCTACTCTGGCCCGGACCCCAGGCCGGGATGGGCCGCGCAGCTCCAGGGCCTCGAAAAGGAGTGCCACGCCCGCCACGGCATCCCGCTGGCCGACCTCGACATTGCCAGTCGCAGGAAACTGCTGACGCGCGGCGTCGGGCAGGCCGGACCGGGCCTCGGATCGCCCGCGAATGCGGATCACATAGCCATCGCACTCGTCGCGCACTTCTTCGCCTCGCCGGTCGCGACCGACATGTGCTACCGCCGTACCATCGCCAAGCAGCAGTGCCGGGGGCTGGAAGGGGCGCCGGCGGAACCGCTTCGGGCGACCGGCGGGGCGCCGGCCGAACCCGCCACGCTCGGAGCCGCCCCGTGACCCGCGTCATCGAGAGCGACGTCTGCATCATCGGGGCGGGAATCACCGCCGCGATGGTCGCCGAACGGCTCGCGGAACGCACCAGCGCGTCCATCACCATCGTGGAGGCCGGCGGCCGCACCGCGTCCCTCGAAGAGCGCACCAACACCCGCGCCCGCATGTTGGCCTACGGCGAGAACCCCTACCCGAACGACCACATCCCCGACCAGACCGGCACGGGCGAGATGTACCGCCAGATGGTCGTGGGCGGCTCGGCCATGCACTGGGGCGGAGCGATCCCGCGCTACTCCCCGGAAGACTTCCGCCTCCGGTCCCTTTACGGCGTCGGCTTCGACTGGCCCATCACCTTCGACGACCTGGAGCCGTACTACCAGGAAGCCGAGGAACGCATCGGCGCGGCGGGCGAACAGGGCCCTCCCGATTGCGACCCGCGTTCCAAACCCTACCCCATGCCGCCGCTTCCGCTGTCGTACAACCTTGCGCGCATGCGCGAGTGGACCGAGCGGGCGGAAGTCCCCTTCTGGACACAGCCCTGGGCGCGCAACACCGAACCGTACCGCGGCCGCAACGTCTGTCAGCGCTGCGACACCTGCGCCGTGTGCCCGACCGGAGCCAAGTACACCCCCGACTTCGCCCTCGACCGCCTGCTGGCGGAGAACCGCATCGACCTCATCCCCCGCACGCTGGTCCGCCGCCTCACCCTCGAGCCCGGCACCGACCGGATCGCCGTCGCCGAGGCCATGAATCGCGACGCTCCCGACGAGCCCGTCGAGTTCCGCGCCGGCACGTTCGTGATCGCCGGGGGTCACGCCTGGAGCTCGCACCTGCTCCTGCTGTCGGCCAACAGCCGCTTCCCCGACGGACTCGCCAACCGCACCGGAAACGTGGGCCGCTACATGACCGGCCACTGGTTCGTCAGCGGCTACATCGACCTGCCGATGCGCCTCTACCCCGGCATCTTCGCCAACAACAGCCTGCTTTCCCACCGGTTCGCGAGCCCCGGGCCGCTCGATCGCTACGTGCGGCACGATATCCGCCTGTGGGAGTCGGATGTGGGACGAGCCCCGCGTCTCCGAAACGGCGACGGCCGCCTCCTGTGGGGAGACGAGGTCATGGCAGACTGGCGTGAGCGCGTCGAATCGGGCGCGACCGCCCGTATCCGCGCGTACTACGACGTGCTGCCCGACCGCGACAGCCGCCTGACCCTCGACGGCACGAACACGAACGCCCACGGCGACCCCATGCCGCGCATCGACTATCGCCCTGACCCGGCCACACTCGACCTCGAAGACCACACCCACGCCACGATCCTGGGCCGCTTCGAACACCTCGCGCGCACCGACGGCGGATCGATCATGAGCACGCGGTCGTCCCGCCTCTACGAGCACCCGGGAGGCGGCTGCCGCATGGGCGACGACCCCGAAACGAGCGTGGTGGACCGCTGGGGCCGCACCCACGACCACGAGAACCTGTTCGTGGTGGGCGCACCGACGATCGTGTCGAGCGGCTGTGCCAACGGCACGCTCACCTTCTGCGCACTGTCGCTGATGTCGGCGGAGGAGATCGGGAAGGGGCTGGACCGGACTTAGTCCACTGGACTTAGTCTGCTACGGGCGGGCGCCCATCCCCAGCGGCAACACCGTCCCGGGATGAAACGCCGCCCACGCGCCCCAGAACGCGACATACGCTTCGGCAATCGGCCTGAGCCGCCGGCCGGTTCCGGCCAGGGGACCCGCAACGGGCGTCCCGTCGACGGCCCAGACCGTGCCGGTGACCCCGTCGCGCACGCCCCCCGCGGCCGTCTCGAAGGTCGCCGCACGTCCCTCGACCTCCATCCGGTAAGCCATCGCCGACTGCCTGGGACCGTCCCACAGAACCATTGCCCGGGCTCCCCCATACGTGATCTCGAAAACGGCGTGATCGCCCGCCCGCGCCATCGCCGCGAACGAGAACGCGATCGGCGCGGCCCCCGGCGCCTCGGCCGGCAACCCCAGCACCCGTTCCTTCGGCGGAAGGCGGTCGTCGTCGAGCGCGATCGGATAGCCTTCGAAATCGGCGTTGTGAGGGTCGTCGTAGTCCTCGCCGTACGGGTTCCGGACATAGAGCCGCCAGTCGGAGAGGCCGCTGCCGACTCCCACCATCCGCGACTCCGGGTGCAGCTCCTTCCACCCCGCCATGGTCATCTCGACCACCGGCAGCCGCTCCAGCCTGGCTCCCGTGCGCGGTCCGCAGCGCGCTTCTCCCAACATCTGCGGCCAGAACGACTCGTCGGGCTCGTTCCGGTCGTACATCACCAGGTTGGCCTGGTACAGCAAGCCGGACACCCCGAGTTCGGCGCCCCCGGTCCCGGTCCGCGTGAATGCGAGCGCCGTGCCGGTCAGGGGGCAGTACGTGACCGACATCCGGTCCAGGCCGGAGGAGAAGTTCACGATCTCGTGCCGCCACATGATGTTGTGCGGAATCACGATCGTTTCCGTGCCCACACGGACGGCGATCACCCGGTCGGTGTCGCGCACGAAGGAGTTTTCCGGCACCACCGGCGAGATCGGGAGGAGCAGCGGATCGGAGAGCGCGGGAATCCCGTCACGCCCCACGCCGCCGTCGGCCAGGTAGGCGGGATCGAGGTCGCACACGAGTTCGTCTTCCGCGACCGGGCCCACGCCGATGCCGTCTCCGGACGCGCAGCCGTATGCGGTCAGGGCAACAAGGACGAGGCGCGCTGGGAAGGGTCTCATTGTCAGACGGGGCCGGCGTAACGAGGATTGAAACGTAAAGTCACTCCCCCGTCAGGACGACCGCATCCCCCGATGACGACCGCAGCCGCCCGGACCGCAGTCCTGCTCTGCGTGCTACTGCTGACACTCGCCGACACCGTTGCGGGGCAGTGGGGAGGGCGCAGACGGTGGGCTCCCATCCGCAAGCCGGTCGAGGCAGCCGAGCACGGCGAGTTCACCTTCTGCCGCCTTCAGTACCAGCGCGTGCGGCGCGAGTGGCTGGGGACGGGGTGGAACACGGACTATCCCGACGGCGACCGGAATCTGCCGCTGCGTCTCTCGCAATTGACCACCGCGGACATCGCCCGCAACGAACGCGGCGACCCCTTTCACGCGGTTGTCACCGCCACCGAATCCGACCTCTACGACTGCCCGTTCCTCTTCGCTTCCGACGTCGGGACGATCGGCTTCTCCGAGCTCGAGGCCGTCCGGCTGCGCGACTACCTGCTGAAGGGCGGCTTCCTGTGGGCGGACGATTTCTGGGGCAATCTGGCCTGGCGAAACTGGACGCTGGAGATGAACCGCGTCCTGCCTGGCTATTCCATTGTCCCGCTGCCGCCTGACCACATCCTGTTTCACACGCTCTACACGGTCGACAGCCTCCCGCAGATACCGTCGATTCAGTACTGGCGGCGGAGCGGGCGAAGGGGAACCTCGGAACGGGGCGCCGAGAGCGCGATGCCCACGATCCACGGGATCATGGACGAATCGGGGCGGCTCATGGTCATCATGACGCACAACACGGACATTGCCGACGGGTGGGAGCGCGAAGGCGAGGACGACGAGTTCTTCTACCAGTTCTCGCCGGATGCGTACGCGGTGGGGATCAACGTCATTCTCTACATGCTCACCCACTGAACGGGACGCCGATGAACGACTGGTGGGCCGAAGGCCTGTTGTTCGAGAACTGCAATTGCACGGCGGTCTGCCCGGGCCATATCCACTTCAGCCAGAAGTGCACCCACGAGGTGTGCCACGGCTTCTGGGCGATCCGCTTCGAGGCGGGCGCGGTGGGCGCGTCCGCTCCGGTGGATCTGGCCGGCATCGACGCCGTGGTCGTGTACGAGACGCCGCCGGTGATGGTCGAAGGGGGATGGAAGCAGCTGATCATCGTCTCCGACCACGCGACTGACGACCAGCGCGAGGCGGTGGAGGAGATCGTCACGGGCGCGCGGGGGGGGCCGTGGGAGGTGCTCAACCGCTTCGTGGCCGACCCGCTGCCGACCCGGACCGCGCCGATCCGCATCGAAGACCAGCCCACGCGGAAGTCCGTCACCGTGGCGGGCCTGCTCACGGGCGCGGTCGAGGCGATTCGCGGCCGGGACCGGGACCGCCCGGTCACGTTCGAGAACATCTACAACAAGATCCACGATTCGACCCAGGTGATCGCGCAGGGCTCCACCCGTTACGACGACGGCGAAATCGTGATCGCCAACGAGGGCACCCATGGGCTGTGGTCGCGGTTTCGCTGGACGGGTGACGGATGAGTGGGTTAAGCGGTGTCGGGTGAACTGGGGGTCGGCCACCCCGCGATTCCTGGGAACCGTTCGGCGACACGGTGGTGTGAGGGGGATTTCCCCCCACCGGATACCGGGTTTTCCCCGTAGCAACTCCAAAGCGCCAGGACAATACTGTAGTTGTCCGTTCTTCCGGCAAGCTCCCGTGAGCAACGAATCGGCTACCGAGCCGTCCGACTGGAGCGGCGATATCCGAAGTACCTGGTTCTGGAGCTTCGGGAAATAGGGGCATGGATATGGAAACCAGAAGCGAGGCGGCTGCCAGGCCCGTGGCGGTGTGTGGCCGCCGCCTTGTCTGGGCGCTGGCCCCGCTGCTGTTAGCGAGGATCGAAGACCGGCAACTGCTCATTACGGGACAAACCCCGGGCGAGACCTACGTTTTCGTAGACGCTACGGTGGAAGGCAATCCCAACACTGCCCAATTCGCCTACCACGTCATCACGATTGAACCAACATGAGACGAATGGCACGCTTGGCACTCCCGGCGCTGATCGCGTTGCTCGCCGTCTGCGACGACAGCGAGTGGTACGAGTACTGCGAGGACTACTCCCAACTCGTTACCACCTCAATCGCCGTCGGAGAGTCGGAAGTGTCGGAGGTCCCCTTCTGCGGTCCCTGGGACGACCCGGCCGCGACCTATACGGCCGAGAGCCATGACACGACCGTCGTGACGGCCGAGATCGATGGCCACGAGATCACGCTGACAGCGAGGACCCCCGGCTACACCCTTGTCGACGTCTGGTCCGAGCTGCCGGGGCGGGTGAAGAGAGGGTTCCTCTTCTACGAGGTGGAGGTGTTCGTGCCCATCGGAGGGAAGTAGAAGAACGTGGAGTACCCGTCCGTCTTCCTGATGTGGTTGGCCATGACCGGCGTCATGATGGCGCCGGTGGTGCTGCCCTGGCTGCGCGCGCTGAGTCGCATTGCGGACGGTGGCACCGTCTCGTCGGCCGGTCCCCGGGCTGCGGTCGGTCCCTTCGCCACGGTCGCTCCCTTCGCCGCCGGATACGCGTTTGCGTGGGCCGCGTTCAGCGCCGCGGTCGCCGGACTTCACCTGGCGCTGTCACGCATGAGCGTTCCGGTGCCTTTCGGACTCGAGGCGCCCGCCCTTTCGGCCGCCGCGCTGTGGCTCGCCGGCGGCTTCCAGTTCACGCGCCTGAAGGAGGCCTGCCTCGCCCACTGCCGCTCGCCCGCCGGCTACCTCCTCACACATTGGCGTAGCGGTCCAGCCGGCCACGCGCGGCTCGGGTTCGGGCACGGGCTGCACTGTGTCGGCTGCTGCTGGGCCCTGATGGCGCTCGCCCTCGTGGTTGGGATGATCAACCTCGTCTGGATGGGTCTCCTGATGGCGGTCATGGTGGCCGAGACGACGCTCGCCTTCGGGCCGCGTCTGCGGAAGCCGGTAGGGGCCGCGCTGCTCGCGGCCGGCGTGATCGTGCTGATCGCAGCCACCTGACGGCAACTGTCGCGACCCTGTGGCCGCGGCGCGCCCTGCAACTACCTTTCCCCCATGAGAGTCGCCCTCTTCGTCACCTGCCTGGCCGACCACTACTTCGCTGAGGCGGCGGCCGACGCCGTGCGCCTGCTGCGCCACCTGGGATGCGAAGTCGTCTTCCCGGCCGATCAGACCTGCTGCGGCCAGCCCGCCTACAACGCGGGTCGATACGACGAGGCGCGCAGGATGGCGGAGCACACGCTCCGGGTGTTCGGCGGTGCGCCGGGCAACCCGGGCGATCCGGACGCCGCGGATGGCCCGACCGCCCCAGGAGACCCTGCAGCTGCAGACGCCATCGTCCTCCCCAGCGGCTCCTGCGCCACGATGGTCAAGAAGTTCTACCCGCGGCTTCTGGTCGGCGGTGCGGACACTTCCGCCCCCGCCGCGCTCGCGGACCGCACCTTCGACCTGGCCGAGTTCATCGTGCACCGGCTGGGCGTCACGGAGCTGGGCAGCGGGCTCGCTGGCCGCAGGGTCGCCGTGCACCAGGGGTGCCACGCTCTGCGCGAGCTTCGCCTGGAGACCGAACCGGCGGTGCTCCTCGAAGGCGCCGGTGCCGAGGTCGTGCCGTGGGAGGCCCAGGAGGAGTGCTGCGGATTCGGCGGGCTGTTCTCGGTGAAGATGACGGCGGTGTCCGCGGCCATGGCCGACCGGAAGCTCGACACCCTGCCCGAGGTCGACTGGGTGGTGTCGGGGGACGGCGGCTGCGTGCTGCACCTTGACGGCCGAAACCGGGCCCGGGGCACGGGCGTCGAGTTCGTGCACCTGGCGACGGCGCTGTGGCGGGGGGTGGCGGGGGATGCCCGCGTGGCGGGGGATGCCCGCGTGACCGAGGCGGTTCGCTGACATGCACACGCGGATCAAGGACTACCCGTCGCGCTCGCGCGAGATCATCCGCGGGGATCCGGGTGTCCGCGAGGCGGTCACGGGCGCCACCATCGCATTCGACCAGAAGCGGCTGCAGGGCTACGCCGAGGTCGATGCCGACGCGTGGCGGCGCTGGGCCGAGGGCGTGAAGAGCCACACGCTGACCCACCTGGACGATTACCTCGACGAAGCCGAGGCGCGGCTCGAGGCCAACGGCGCCGAGGTGCACTGGGCGGCGGACGCGGCCGAGGCCCGCGAGATCGTGATGTCGCTGGCCGCGAGGCACTCGGTGAAGCGCGTGGTCAAGGGCAAGAGCATGGTCACCGAGGAGATCGACCTGAATCCGGCGCTGGAAGCCGCGGGGCTCGAGGTCTACGAGACCGACCTGGGCGAGTACATCCTGCAGCTTCTGGAGGAGCCGCCCAGCCACATCCTGGGTCCCGCCATTCACAAGACCCTGCAGCAGGTGCAGCGGCTGTTCGCCGACCGGCTAGGCTCGGAGCCGGACGGGGACCCCGACACGCTCGCGCGGGCTGCTCGCCGCGTGTTGCGCGATGTCTTTATTCACTCCGACATGGGGATTACCGGGGGCAACTTCCTCGTTGCGGAGACGGGGACGGTGGCCCTGATCGAGAACGAGGGGAACATCCGGCTCACGACTTCGCTGCCTCGCGTGCACGTCGCGGTCGTCGGGATCGAGAAGCTCATTCCGCGCATGGCCGACCTGGCCGGCTTTCTTCAGCTGACGGCACGCGCGGCGACCGGCCAGCCGATCGGCTGTTTCGTGTCGCTCGTGCAGGGGCCCGCGGCTCACCCTGACGACGACGGGCCGGAGGTAGTGCACGTCGTCCTGGTCGACAACGGCCGCACCGACGTCCTGGCCCACGAGCACGCGTGGGAAGCGCTGCGGTGTCTGCGCTGCGGGGCGTGTCTAAACGCGTGTCCGGTGTACCGTCAGACCGGCGGGCATGCATACGGGCACGTCTACTCGGGGCCGATCGGCTCGGTGCTCGACCCCGGATTGGTGGGGCTGCACGAAGCCATGCCGCTGCCGTTCGCGTCGTCGCTCTGCGGGGCCTGCCAGGACGCGTGCCCGGTGCGGATTCCGATCCCGGAGCTGCTGCTCGAATGGCGGCGCGAGGCGCAGGAGGAGGGGCTCACGCCGTGGAAGGAACGGGCGGCACTGAAGGGACTCGCGGGCGTGGCGACGCGGCCGGGGCTGTACAGGGCCGTGGGCAGGATCGGGTCGCGGCTGGGGGCGACGGGGCTGGCGCGCGCGCTGCCGATGCTCGGCGAATGGGCGGCCGACCGGGCATTGCCGAAGCCCAGCGAGCGGACGTTTCGCGAGCTGTGGCGCGAGGGGATCGAGTGAGCACCGGCGCGCGGGAGCGGATCATGGCGCGGGTTGCGCGAGCGGTGGCGAGCCGCACGGGAGTGCCGCATCCGGGTGCGCTGGTGGCGCCGGTGGCGGGGGACGCGGTGGGCGCGGGGGCGGTGGACGCATTTGTGAACTGTTTCACAAGCCAGGGGGGCGAGGTGGCCAGGGCCGATCCGGGATGCCCGGCGGGTGAGTGGCTGACCGGCTTCCTGCGAGGACTCGACCCCGAGGTGACCGGCGTCGCCATGGCGCCGGACGTGCTGCCCGAACTCAGGCCACACTTGCCCGAATCGGCCGTCGCGCACGCGGGTGCGGGCGTGTCAATGGCCTGGGGGGCCGCAGCGGACACGGGAAGCCTGATCCTGCCGTCGACGGGAACGCGAGCCGTGCAGTTGCTGCCCCCGGTTCACGTGGTGTGGGTGCCGGCGGGCCGGGTGTTTGCGCGGCTGGAGGATGCGTTGCGCGAGCTCGAAGCGGAATTGCCCGCGGCCGTCGGACTGCACTCCGGCCCCAGCAAGTCGGCGGACATCGGCCGCACGGTCGTAACCGGGGTACACGGGCCGGGGCGGTGCATTGCGGTGTTCAGTTGAACGCCGTTTGTAATATGGAGGGACGATGACGGACAGGCTTATCGACAGGAATCCAGACATCCTGGGTGGGACTCCCGTGTTCTCCGGCACGAGGGTTCCCGTCCGGATACTGATGGATCATCTGGAGGCGGGCGACAGGCTCGACGATTTCCTCGACGACTATCCTACGGTCTCGCGGGATCAGGCGGTCGAACTGCTTGAGCGCGCAACGACGATGCTGGTGGGTGGTGGCAACGAAAGTACTGCTTGACGAATCCACGCCGCGAAATTGGAGTCGTCGTTGAAGCTCAGCTGAACGCCGCTTCCTCCACCCGCCTCCAAGGCATCAGGCGGCCGGCGCTCCGCGCCTGAAACGCGTCTCCGCCGTAGACCACGACGACATCGGGGGTGGGCGAATCGTCACCTTTCTTCGGCCTGAAGTGTCCCTGCACCCGCAGGGCTCCGCGAAACAGGACGGATGACGGGGTCCGGGCAGCCTTGGCCTCCACGAGGGTCAGGCGCCCTGGCCGCTCGATCACCAGATCGACCTCGGCACCGCTGCGGTCGCGGTAGTACGACAGGCCACGCGTCTTGCCTCGGTTCGCACGGTGCTTCACGATCTCCGAGACCACCCAGCTCTCGAAGATGGCGCCGCGCAGCGGATGCGAACGCAACTGCTCCGGCTCGCGGATGCCCAGCAGCCAGCAGACGAGGCCGGAGTCGTAGAAATGGAGCTTCGGCATCTTGACCAGGCGCTTCCGCAGGCTCCAGTGGAACGCCGGAAGCCGGAATGTGACAAAACTCGTCTCCAGCACGCTCAGCCACGCCTTGGCCGTGGGCTGCGAGATGCCGCAGTCGTCGGCCAGCGACGAGTAGTTCAGCAGCTGGCCGGTCCGTCCCGCGCAGAGTTCGAGGAAACGCTGAAACGCGACGAGATCGCCGATGTTGCTGATCGATCGGACGTCCCGCTCGAGATAGGTGGCGGCGTAGGACCGGAGCCAGCGCGACGGCTTGAGGTCGCGGTCGAAGATGCGCGGATACCCGCCGCTCAAGAGGGCTTCGTCGAGATCGGCGGGACAGCGGTCGAACCGCGTGATCTCCTCCCAGGTCAGCGGCAGGAGGTTGAACACCTCGGTCCGGCCGGCCAGCGACTGGCTGACCGAATCGAGCAGGGCCAGGTTCTGCGAGCCGGTAAGGATCCAGCGTCCCGGTGCCGGATCGGCGTCGATGATCCCCTGCAGGTACGAAAGCAGGGCCGGTACGCGCTGGACTTCGTCGATGACGGCGCCGTCCGGGAACTGCGCCAGGAAGGCCCGCGGGTCGTCGGTGGCGAAGGCGCGGTGGTCGGGCGCTTCGAGCGTTCGGTACGCGTGGTCCGGAAAGAGTGTCCGGCAAAGCGTCGTCTTTCCGCTCTGACGCGGGCCGGTGAGCGTGACGGCGGGCATCTCGGCGGCCGCCCGGATGACTTCGGGGGCGAGGTCTCGTTGGATCATGGTGGGGAAGGATAGCGATGGGAATGGGCTAATTCAAGATGCGGTTTTGAAGCAGCCGACACCACTAAGAGTCCAGGCGCCGCTACGTCAGTCGTCCCCACTTAGCGCGTCCGCGAATCGAGGCCGTGAACTGTCGGCCTGAGCAGATGAATCCAGGGAACGCCCGCCTGCGTCTCCTCATAGGCTATGACCATGTCCGAACCGTAAACGAACCCAGGCAAGGAAAGGTCGCTTCGGTAGCGGGCCAGAGTCCGCCCCGTCTCCGGATCGATCAGGTCCAATACCCCGTCGTAGAGCGTTTGCCCGGGGGCCTCGCGCTCCCACTGGTTCGCAACCTCAGGATCGCTGGTGCGCCTCGCCCAAGCCCGGTCTGGTCCCCACCAGAGAATCCAGAGCCCCCGGTCGTCCAGCCTGGCGCCAATGTTCGCGACATTGGGCCATACGGGCGGCTCCCTTATCTCACGGTCGAACTCCTCGACAGACCGGTTGAGGATCCTGGAGAGCTTCGGGTCGGGTAGCAGGACCCACTCCTCAATCCTGCCCGAGGCGCCGTCGACGATCCAGGCCAGTGAGTCGCTCGCCGCCACCGCGAACTGCCGTCCCGAGGGACCGCGGTACACCGATCCGTCCCATCCGTAGGAGCGCATGTTGCCATCCGCACCCAACAGGTGCAGGTGGTGCCCCGCGGACCCGGACGACTGAACATCACCCGCGAAGACAACGGTTTCCGATTCTGTCACCGCCGCCGACGTGATGTCGGCCCGAAAACGATCCACTCGGACGACGCCGTGGTCGGCGTCCAGCACGGTGCGGCCCCTCAGGCCGTCAAAGACGTGGATGAACTCCGGTCCGACATTGAGGTGCGTGATCAGAGCGTACTCGCCGGGGCCCTCACCTGAGCCGCCAATCTCGCGAATGAATGCCCCCGTGGAGTCAAAGACCGCGATGTCGGCACGCCCCCACATGGCAAGTAGGATCCGCCCCCGTCGGTCCACCACGGCCAGCGGAACGGGACCCTCCAACAAATGACTTCCGGGACCATCCAGTCCCCCCAGCGTGACCACCGTGTCCATCGTGATCCGGCACTCCGCGCAGGACACTTCGCCCGAGACTTCGACGACCGGCTGCTGGGCAACAGCGGGTGCGGCTGCCATCCCAACGGCGCACACCGCCAGCAGGCCGGTTGGACGGCACAGCAACTCGGCAGCGATCACCGGTCTCGCGCCATTCGCCGCAACACCGCCAGAATCTCCACTCGGTCCACCTTCCCCACGCCCGTCAGCGGCATCTCGTCCACCACCACGAGGTGCCTCGGATGCGCGTACGCCGGCCCCTCTTCCAGCGTATACCGCTTCAGCGCCCCGACCGTTAGCGCCGAACCCGAGGCCAGTTTGACCATTGCCGCGGGCACGGCCCCCTTCAGCGCATGCGGGACCGGCACGACCGCCGCGTCCAGCACGTCCGGATGCGACAGGAGAAGGTCCTCGACCTCCTTGGGGTAGATGTTCTCGCCGCCCGAGTTGAACATGTCGTCGGTGCGGCCGCGGAAGTGGTAGAACCCGTCCTCGTCGCAGTGAAAGAGGTCGCCGGTGGCGAGCCAGCCGTCCCGGATGCGGTCGGCGTTGATGTCCGGGAGGTTGTGGTATCCGGGCGTGACGCCGGGATTGCGGACCCACAGTTCGCCGTATTCGGGGTCCTCGACGCCGTCCCGCATGAGCTTGATCTCGCCCTCGGGCCAGGCCGCGCCGCAGCTTCCCCTCGGCACCGGCCGGCCGTCGAGCGGGGGACCGAGCATGACGGGCCCGCCCTCGGTGAGGCCGTAGCTCTCGCCGACTTCGACGCCGAATGCCTGCTCCACCGCGTCCATGAGCTCCGGCTGCACCGGGGCCGACCCCAGCGTGACCCTCCTGAGCGCCGAGAAGTCGAGTTCCCGGATGAGGTCCGTGTGGTCCATGGCAATGGCGAAAACGGCGGGCACGGCGCCCACCTGGGTGCAACGGTATTCGCTCAGCGCCCGCAGGAACGCCACCGGCTCGAACCCGGGCTGGATCACCACCGATCCCCCCGCTTGCAGGAGCGGCTTGACCGCGCCGGCCATAGCGTTCTTGTGGTAGAGGGGAACGGCGGCGAGGGCACGGTCGCCGGGGTCGGCAGGCCAGTATTTCCGCAGGCAGCGCACCCACCAGAGCTGTCCCTCGTGGTCGAGGACGACGCCCTTGGGCTTGCCGGTCGACCCCGAGGTGTAGGGCTGGAAGGCGGGGTGGTCTGCGCCGAGGCGGGGCGGCTCGAAGTCGGCTGACGATCCCGCAAGCGCACCCTTGTAGCCCACCCAGCCGGTGCTTGCCCGTTCGCGGCCCGCGTGGTTGCCGCCGACCTCCCACCTCTTCTCGATCGAAAGCCGATCGACCACCTGCGCCGAGCGTGCGGTGACCGCGGTTTCGACGAAGGCGGCGGTGCAGCCGGCGTCCGCGACGACGTGGGCGAGCGACTCGGCCGACAGCTTGAAGTTGAGGGGTACGGGGACGGCGCCGCAGCGCATCGCGCCGAACATGATTTCGACGAACTCGAAGCGGTTGCCGACGCTGAGCGCGACCCGTTCGCCCATTGCAACGCCCGCGTTGGTGAGCAGGTTGGCGACGCGGTCCATGCGTTCGTCGAGTTCACGGTAGCTGACCCTGCGGGGCGTGGGGCGCGACAGGTCGATCAGCGCGGTGCGGTCGGGGAATTCGGCGCGGGCGTCGCTGAGCCAGTATCCGAGGTTCTCTGCGCGGTTTTTCATGCCCCGGAGGTCACCGGTCCCCCGATCCGGCGGGCAGGGCCAGCGCCGAGATGCAGATGGCCGTGGCCACGCCGCCGATGACGATCCAGATCCAGCCGCTGCCGGTGCGCATGACCGACGCCACGCCCCAGAGAGCCATTGCGTTGGCCGCCAGATTGACGATCAATCCCCAGACGCGCCCGGACCATGGCCCGATGCGCCGGTCGAGGAAGCGCTCGAGCGCGGTCCCGCCGTCGCCGCGTCCACCCGCCCCGGCCGTCACCACAACCCCAGCCGGTTGAAGACGTAGGTAATCGCGATCGCGTTAAGGAGGGTCACCTGCAACAGGATCCCGAGGTTCCACAGGTACGACTCGCTGCGATCGGCGCCCAGCACCTTGCGGTCGTTCAGCAGCAGGTACATCGACCAGCCGACGACGTTGTTCGCGAGCGACAGGAACGCCGCGATGAAGATGACCAGCCAGACCGGCCGCGCGTTCCAGGCGGCGAGGAACGCGATCTGCGGCAGGAGCGCGCTGATCTTCCAGCGCCACGACGCGGTGTCGGGCTCCCACCCGAAGGCCTCGTGGATGGCCATTGCGCCGGCCAGGCTCATGGCCACGGTGGTCGTGATGGGGACTGCGAGGAATCCGACGTAGAAGAGGATTTGCGACCAGGTGGGACCGAGCAATGGCATGAGCGCCGCCGCCAGTTCGGGCGCCGACTCCGGTGTGATCCCCTGCGGGAAGAGCGTCGCCGCGAAGACGCCGATCACCAGGAAATTGACGACCACGAACGGGATGAAGAGTCCGGCGAACAGGTCGAAGCGCGCGAGCGACTCGTGGTTCCGTCCCCATCCCCGGCCCAGGCCCGCGTAGTGGAAGAACACCCAGTCCATCACGCCCACGGCCGCGGCGGACGATGCGATGAAGAGATCCAGCCCCTCCCCTCCCCCCGGCAGCCAGGGCACGAAGGCACCGCGGGCCGCCGCGCCCCAGTCGACGCCCACGACCACCAGGACCGCGCCGAATGCGACGATCATGAGCGCGATCGCGCCCTTCATCACGGTCTCGACCAGGCGCGTGCCGGTGCCGCCGCGGCGTCCGTAGCTGAGGATCAGCCAGCTGGTGACCCCCACGTAGAGGATCCAGTTGTACTCGGCGGGGAAGGAGAAGCCGGCGAACGGCGCGAGGGATTCGATCAGGTGGGTGCCGAGGGCGACCTGGCCGAAGTTGAAGATCACGGCCACCGCCGCCGTGCCCACCAGTGCGGTCAGCAGCGATCCGACGAGCCAGGAGTGGCGCCGATTCTGGACCTGGATGACGCGGAAGCCGCCCTTGCAGGTGAAACGGGCCATCGCGGCCATCATGAACAGGCCGAGGCCGCACGCGAGCCAGATCAGCCACAGGGTGCGGTAGCCGAAGGTGGCGCCCGAGAGCATCGAGGACGTGAGGGTGCCGGCCCCGAGCGTGAGTGCGGCGCCCATGAACCCCGGACCGGCCAGGCGGGCGTAGCCGCTGATCCGCTTGTGGGCCGGAGCTTTTGCCAGGGCTGCCAGCCGGCCGGCCTCGGCATCCAGCACTTCGGCTGGAATGCGCTGGGCGATGGGATAGCCGGACGGGTCGTTCACAGGGTCAGTATCGATTTGCCGAACACCTTCCGCTGCATGAGTTCGCCCATCGCCGTGCGGACATCCTCGACCGGTCTGACGGCATGGATGACCGGCTCCAGTTCGCCTTCGGCCACCATCGCCAGCAGGCGGGCCAGCCCCTCGCGGCTCCATCCGTCCGACCCGATGATCGTCTGTTCGAAGCTCCAGATGTAGCGGATGTCGGTGGACGGGTCGTAGCCGGCGGTGGCCCCGCAGGTGACCATGCGCCCCTGGAAGCGCAGGACCTTCAGGCTGGCCGCCCAGGTGGCGCCGCCGATGTAGTTGACCACGACGTCCACGCCGCCGGACTCCGGGTCGTGGTAGCGGGGCCGGCCGGCGATCTCGCGCACGAGCCGGATCAGTTCGTTGGAGCGCGACGGCAGGACGTGGTCGGCGCCGATGGCCCGCAGGCGCTCCAGCTTGCCGGGAGAGCCTCCGGTCGCGATCACCTCGGCGCCGATGCGCTTGCAGAGCTGGACGCTGCAGGTGCCCACGCCGCCGGTGGCGCCCAGAATCAGCACGGTTTCGCCCGCTTGCACGCGCGCGCGGTCCTCGACCATGCGAAGCGCGGTCCCGTAGGCGACCGGGAGGGCGGCGGCATGCTCGAACGAGACGCCATCGGGGATCGGTACCAGGTTCTCCAGCGGGACCGCGAGGTACTCCGCCGCCGCGCCGGGAGCCTTCTCGCCGAGCATGCCGCGGTCGGCGATGATGGGGTCGATCATCGCCCGGTCCCCGGTCCGCCACCCCGCCGGGTCCGTCCCGGGGCCGAACCCCGCCACCTCGCCGGCCGCGTCGCCGCACGGGGTCATGGGGAAGGGAATGCGCAGCCCCGTGGTGCCGGCCAGCATCATGGGGTCGAAGCCGTTGAGGGCGCAGGCGCGAATGCGAATGAGCGCCTCGCCGGGCCCGGGTTCGGGGGTGGGGACGTCGGCCAGCCGGAGCTGGTCGGCGGCGCCGTGGCGGTCGTAGAGGACGGCCTTCATGGTGCGCGGCGGTCCACGGGCCGCTAACCGGCCATCGACGAGTAGGTGCCGCGTCCCACCGCGCAGAGGCGGCCCTGGTCGTCGTGCACGTCCACGTCGGAGACCGAGATGGTGCGGCCGCCGCGCCGCAGCCGCGCTGTCGCCAGCAGGTACGGACCGGTGCATGGGCGCAGGTAGTCGACCCGCAACGAAATGGTGGGGACCCCTCCGCCCGCGCGCACCGCCACGACCATGTCGCCGGCGATGTCGATGAGCGACGCGATGGGGCCGCCGTGATAGATCGTGCCGTCTCCCCGCGTGAGGTCGTCCCGTTTGGCCATTCTGAGGACGATGGTCTCGCCGTCCTCGCTCATGTCTTCCAGGGTGATTCCAAGGGCAACGATGGCTTCGGCACCCGCCAGCACGGACTCGATCAAGTCCCAGGATTCGGTGTTTTTCGGTGGCATGGCGTAAGGAGTTAGTGTGGCGTCGGGTGGCGGGCAAGTGGAAGCACGACTCCGCATCCGCCTTGACCCGCGAGGAGGCGCGCCCCCACTTGACTGGGAGTCCCCTCAGTTCCGGAAGGAGCCGCTCCGATGCGCATCGCCGCCCGCGTTCCGTTTTCGCCTGCCGCCGCAGTATCGCTGGTCATGTGCGCCCTGTTTGCGGGCGCCGCGATCTCCACCCTTTCGCCGCCTTCGCTCTCTGCCCAGGATGCCGCCCGGCTCACCGTCGACCGGTACCTCGACTGGGAGCGCGTGAGCGACCCGCGCATCTCGCCCGACGGCACCCGCATCGTCTACACGAAGAGCTGGGTGAACAAGCAGGAGGACCGATGGGACTCCGGGCTTCACATGATGAACGCCGACGGGTCGCGGAAGCGCTTCCTCGTGGACGGTTCGGGGGCCCGCTGGTCGCCGGACGGCACCCGCATTCTCTTCACTGCCGCGGACGACGACGGCGGGAGCCAGATCTTCGTCCGCTGGATGGACGAGGAAGGCAACGTCACGCAGGTGACCCGGGTCCAGGGAACGCCCATGAACGCCATGTGGTCGCCCGACGGCAACATGATCTCGTTCACCATGGACACGCCCGGCGAACTGCCGAGCGACTGGTCCATCGACCTTCCGGCCGCTCCCCCAGGCGCCACGTGGACCGAGACCCCCCGCATCGTCGAGAACATGCACTTCCGCAGGGACTTCGTCGGATTCACGGATCCGGCCTACCATCACCTCTTCGTCGTCCCCTCCACGGGGGGCACGGCCCGCCAGCTGACCCACGGCAAGTGGCACGTCGGAGCCCGGTTCATCGCCGTCTACTGGGGCGCCGGCTACGACTGGACGCCCGACGGGAGCACGATTGTCTTTGACGGATTGATGAAGGAGGACTGGGACAAGCGCTACTTCGAGTCGGCGATCAACGCCGTGGACGTGGCCACCGGCGAGATGCGCGAGATCACCTCGACGCGCGGACTCTGGACCGGTCCGGCGGTCTCGCCCGACGGCAACACCATCGCCTTTACCGGCTATGAATGGTCGCCGCAGACCTACCATGTCGGCGAAATCCACACGATCGGGATCGACGGCAGCGGCATGCGCAAGCTCACGCCCGACCTGGACCGGGACATCGGGGGCATCATATGGGACGATGACGGCACCCGTTTCTACTTCTCCGTCCAGGACCGGGGCTCTGCGAACGTCTATTCGGCCACGACCGGGGGCGACCTGCGGCAGCTGACCGACGACGTCCACATGCTGTCGTTCACGTCGGCGGCGGGCGGGACCGCGGTTGGCGTGCGCTCGGCTCCGCAGACCCCTGGGGACGTGGTCCGGTTCGACCTCGAAGCTGGCGCGGATCCGGAGCAGCTTACGCGGGTGAACGAGGATGTGTTGGAGGGCGTCGTTCTCGGAGACATCGAGGAAATCTGGTACGAGTCCACCGAAGGGGCGCAGGTACAGGGATGGGTCATCAAGCCGCCCGGCTTCGACCCCACGCGCCGCTACCCCCTGATCATGGAAATCCACGGCGGCCCGCACGGCATGTACAACGTCGGCTTCAACTGGATGTTCCAGAACTTCGCCGCCAACGACTTCGTGGTCCTCTACACGAATCCGCGCGGCTCAACCGGCTATGGCACCGACTTCGGCAACGCAATCGACGACCGCTACCCCGGTGAGCGCGACCTCGCGGACCTGCTGTACGGCGTCGACGAGGTCGTCAGCCGGGGATACATCGACACCGACAGGATGTACGTGGGCGGCTGCTCCGGAGGAGGCGCACTTTCCAGCTGGGTGATCGGCCACGACGACCGCTTCGCGGGCGCGGCCGTGCGCTGTCCGGTCATCAACTGGATGTCGTTCGCCGGCACCGCCGACGTGGCCATGTGGGGCTACCGCCGCTTCCGCGAACTGCCCTGGGAGAACCCGGACAAGTGGCTGCATCACTCGTCGCTCATGTACGCGGGCAACGTCACCACGCCCACGCTGCTGCTGACCGGGGAACTGGACCTCCGCACGCCGATGTCCCAGACGGAGGAGTACTACCAGGCGCTCAAGATGGTCGGCGTTCCCGCGGCCATCATCCGCTTCAACGGCGAGTACCACGGCACGGGCAGCAAGCCGTCCAACTTCATGCGAACCCAGCTGTACATGCGGAAGTGGTATGACCGGTGGGTGGGCAAGAGGCCGGTGAGCTGATGAGCGCACCCCACGACGCCGGTGGGGGCACGCCGGGCGCCCGCCCACGCGAGGCGCGCTCGGGGCTGCCCGCGTTCGAGAAGGCGGAGCTGCCCGCGCCGCCACGGCCCAAGGGTCTGTCGTGGCTGGGCGTCGTGGGGCCCGGCGTCATTGTGCTGGGCGCGTCGATCGGCAGCGGCGAGTTCCTGCTCGGACCCGCGGCGTTCGTGCAATACGGGCTGGTGCTGCTGTGGGTGACGCTGGTGGCGGCGTTCTTCCAGACCGTTTTCAACACGGAATTGATGCGCTGGACCATTGCCACCGGCGAGCCCGTCGTCACCGGCTTCATGCGCACGAAGCCTTGGTCCCAGTTCTGGGCGTGGGTGTACGCGCTGCTCTACTTCCTGCAGGTGGGCTGGCCCGGTTGGGCGGGCGCGGCCGCGGGAGCGATCTTCTTCCTGATCTTCCGCGACCTCGCGGGACCCGGCCAGGAGCACATCGTCTACTGGATCGGCGTGGGAACCTTCGTGCTGTGCGTGGGAATCCTGCTCTTCGGGAAGCGGATCGAACGCACGCTCGAGCTGCTGAACTGGGTGTTGGTGTCCGCGATCATCGGCGGCTTCCTGATCCTCGCGGCCATCTTCGTGGCGCCGGACACCTGGGTCTCGGCCGCGGCGGGGCTCGTCGGCTACGACACGGGCACCGGCGGCTTCCGCTTCATCCCGGAGGGCGTGGACTGGTTCCTCATCGGCGCCTTCGCGGCGTACTCGGGCGCGGGCGGCGTCGTCAACCTGACGCTGTCCAACTGGGCCCGGGACAAAGGGTACGGCATGGGGAAGCGCGCCGGGTACATTCCGGCCGCGGTCGGCGGTGAAAAGACCGCACTCGCGCCGACCGGCTACACCTTCGACACCACGTCCGACGCCATGGCCCGATGGCGCGGCTGGTGGCGCATCGTGCGTGCGGACCAGTGGATCGTCTACTTCGTCGGGGCGATGCTCGGGATGGTCCTCCCGGCGGTGATCTACGTCACGTTCATCGAGGCCGGCACCGACATCCGCGGCCTGTCCGTCGCGGCCACGCTGGCGAACGCGATCGCGAGCGAGAAGGGCGCCATTTTCGGCGGGATCATCGCGATGATGGCCGTCTGGGTGCTCTTCAAGACCCAGCTCGACATCCTGGAGGGCATGACCCGCGCGATCACCGACATCCTCTGGACCGGCTCGCGCACGGTACGGCGGTGGCGCGGCGGCGATGTCCGGGTCGTGTACTACACGGTCCTGGGGGTGCTGTGCGTGTGGGGAATCATCGCGCTGGGGGTGGCGCAGCCGATCATCCTGCTCCAGTTGGGCGCCAACATGGCCGGGGTCGTCTTCGTGATCTCGTCGCTGCACCTGCTGTACATCAACACGCGCTTCCTGCCCGAGGAAGTGCGGCCACCCATGTGGCGCCGGGTCTCACTGGTACTGATGTCGGTCTTCTACGGGGCGTTCGTGACGCTTTGGTTGCGCGGCATGATCGGGGATTGGCTGGGCGGGTAGCTCACCCCCGGCCGATCCTGAACATCTCGATTTCGAAGATCAGGGTCTCGTTGGGGCCGACCAGGCCGTCGATTCCGGCGCGGCCGTAGCCCAGCCTGCCGGGCACGATGACCTCGAGGTGGCTCCCGATCGGCATCAGCAGCAGCGCTTCCCGAAACCCCCGGATGAGATCCCGGGGCGAGAGCACGTCCGGTGAGCCGCGCTCGTAGGACGAGTCGATCACCGTCCCGTCTTCGAGCTTGCAGCTGTAGTGGATCAGAACCCGGTCCCTCGCGCGGGGCGGCGGACCGGTCCCTTCCCGCAGGATCCTGTATCTGAGCCCGCTGCGGGTGGTGATGAAGCCGTCCGCGTCGGGGGTCGGGTCCGCGGGGCTCGCGATGGGAACGCCGCCGCCGGAAGCGCAAGCGGAGGTCGCCGCGGCCGCCGTGCTCGCCGCGAGGGTCAGGAGCAGGGTCGTGCGCGTCAGGAGCGGGATCGCGCGCGCCGCCCAGGCCGCCGCGACCGTTCGGGTCGCCCTCATCCCCCCTCGATGATTTCAAGCAGCTCGATCTCGAAGATCAGCGTCTCGTTGGGCCCGATCAGGCCGCCGCCCGCGCCTTCCTCGCCATAGGCCAGCTCGGAGGGGATGGTGACGCGCATATGGCCGCCGACCGACATCAGCTGCAGCGCCTCCCCGAATCCGGCGATCACGCCGTCCACCCGGAAGGTGTTGGGCTCGCCGCGGTCGTAGGACGCATCGAACTGCGAGCCGTCGGTGAGCGTGCCGCGGTAGTGCACGACGACCTCGTCATTCATCGTGGGCCTGGCACCGTCTCCCTCGCGGAGCATCTGGTACTCGAGTCCGCTGTCGGTGGTCATGACTGCGGGCTCACCCTCCGCGCACGCCGCGCCGAGCGTGATGGCCAGAGCGCCGCACGCCGTCTGAATTGCCTTTCGCATCCTGCCTCCTTTTTCCGTATACGCCCTCACCCCGTCCCTACCGACGCCGCCGAAACGCGAGCGAGCGAAGGTGTCCCCGCCAGCCGCATGGTGATTCGCAGTTCGTCGCTCAGGATCTCCAGCACCCGCTCGACACCGGCCTGGCCGAAGGCTCCCAGCCCCCACAGGTAGGGTCGGCCCACCGCCACCGCGTCGGCGCCGCGGGCGATCCCCTTGAAGATATCGCTTCCGCGGCGAAAACCGCCGTCCACGATGACGGGAACCCGTCCCGCCACGACCGACGCGATCTCGGGCAGGGCGTCGATCGTGGCCTGTCCGCTGCCCTCCGCGCGGCCGCCGTGGTTGGAGACCCAGATCCCGTCGACGCCGTGATCCAGCGCCAGAGTCGCGTCTTCGTGCGTCATGAGACCCTTCACCACGATCTTCTGATCGGTGATTTCGCGCAGGCGCCCGATGAAGTCCCAGGTCATGCCGGGTGCGCGGAAGTCGCCGGGACGATAGGGTGTGCCCTGGAACATCGGCTTCACCGTGGGTGCCCGGCCGCGGGGGCGGTGGCAGCTGTTGCAGGTGCGATCGTCGGTGCGCGACCAGCGCGCCAGCGTGAGGCGGTTGCTCCCGCCGGGAAGATCCACCGTAAGCACGATTACGGGGCATCCCGCCGTGCGCACGCGCTCGACCACCGCCTGCGTGACGTCCCAGTTCGAGGTGGCGTAGAGCTGGTACCAGACGGGTTCGCCGCGCGCCTCGTTCACGTCCTCCACCCCGGTCGAACTGACGGTTGACAGCGCCTGCAGGTGTTCGCGGGCCTGCGCCGCCCGCGCCGTCGCCAGTTCGCCCTCGGCGTGGAACCCGCGCTGGCTTCCGCACGGCGCGATGACGATCGGCGTGGGCCATTCGCGGCCGAACAGCGTGACGCGGGTGTCGATCCGGCTGACGTCGATGAGGCGGCGGGCGCGAATGTACACGCGCTCGAGCGCCGCCCGATTGTTGCGCTGGGTCTCCTCACCGTCGACGCCGGTCTGGATATAGCCGAAGTGCGCCGGGGGGACGGTGGTCTCGGCGACCTTCTCCATGTCGAAGACGTCGAGAGCGTCCGCGGCGCTGGTGACGAGGTCGTGCAGGGTCGGGGCAGGAACGGCGGCAGGCGCGGCGGCAGTTGCAGCGGAAGGAACGGCGGTACCCGGGCCGCCTCGGCCGGCACCGGTGCTCGCCGGCGCGCAGCCCGGAATCGCCGCCATCAGCGGACTTGCCGCGAGCCAGCGCAGGAAGTCGCGGCGGCTGGAGATCTCGGTGTGGAGGGAGTGTCGTCCCATGGGGCCGTTCCGGAGGAGCACAGTCGCGTGACCGCTTACCGACTTGGGCAATGTGGGCGCAAGCGGGACACGGGGCCACCTGTTACATATCCAGGGTGACGAACGCACCCGCCGGATCCGACTCCACGTCCCCGCCGACGCGTCGCGCGCTTCACCGCAACGTCTGGGCCACGAGCGGCACCAGCTTCCTGACGGACGTGTCGAGCGAAATGCTCCTCAACGTCCTGCCCCTGTTCATCTCGAACGTGCTGGGCGTCCGGGTCTGGGTGGTGGGCGTGGTCGAGGGGTTGGCCGAGGCGATGTCGAGCGTGCTCAAGCTGTACTCGGGGTGGGCGTCCGACCGGCTGGGCACCAGGAAGTGGCCGGCGGTGGCCGGGTACGCGATCTCGGCGCTCTCGAAGCCGTTCTACTACTTGGCGTCGAGTTGGGGGGCCGTGGCCGCGATCCGGTGGGGGGACAGGGTGGGGAAGGGGGTGCGCACGGCGCCACGCGACGCGCTGCTCGCCGATTCGACGACGCCCGAGCGCCGGGGACTCGCCTTCGGGCTGCACCGGGCCGCCGATACCGCCGGCGCCGTGGTCGGGATCGGGGTATCGATCTGGGTCGTGCAGCAGGTGCAGGGCGGGGGGGTGCTTCTGGAGGCCGAGACGTTTCGGAAGCTGGTGCTGTGGAGCCTGGTTCCCGCGTTCGTGGGCGTGGCGGTTCTGGCGGTGGCCGCACGCGACGTGAAGGCACAGGGTGGTGGGAGTGGCAATGGCGGGACGGGACGGGACGGGCGCAACGATTCGGCGGCCACCGGCAGCCGCCCCCGACTTCGCCTGCGTGGGCTCGGCCGGGGCTTCGCGGCCTTCGTCGTTTGTTCGATGATCTTCGAGCTTGGAAACTCCGCAGACGCCTTCCTCGTGCTCAGGGCGCAGGAGCGGGGGCTTTCGGTGGCCGGGATCCTGTGGCTGCTCCTAGCCTTCAATGCGGTCTACGCGCTCGTGTCGACGCCCGCGGGCTCGCTGGCCGACCGCATTCCCCGGAAACGGCTCGTGGCGGCAGCGTGGGGACTCTACGCGCTCGTGTACCTCGGCTTTGCGCTCGCGGATACCGTCGTGCACGTGACCGTGCTGTACCTGCTGTACGGCTGCTATCACGGGCTCGTGGCGGGTGCGGCCAAGGCGCTCGTCGCCGATCTGGTGCCGGCGGCGCGGCGCGGCACGGCCTACGGCGGCTATGCGGCGGCGGTCGGCTTGGCCACCCTGCCCGCGTCGCTGTTGGCGGGGGTGCTCTGGGAGGGCGTCTTCGCGTGGGAGGGCTTCGGCCCGGCGGCGCCCTTCCTCTTCGGGGCGGCCGCGGCGGCGGTGGCGGCGGCATTGCTCCTGGTCACGGTGCCCGGCGGCCCTGACCCGCTACCCGCTCACCCCGCGGGCAGGAACCGCACCAGCACCGGCAGGTGATTGCTCGTTGTGTCCCGGTAGTCGGGGATGAGTTCATCCACCCGGTAGACCAGGGCGGATCCGTCCTCGTACCACGCCATCGCCTCGTCGGAGGCCAGGATGTGGTCGATCATCTCCTCGAAACCGAGGATCGAGGTCGCGCGCGCGGCGCTGAGTTCGGCGGTGGGGAACACCCATTGGGGCGCGGCGTCGACCAGCGGGCGATACGGGGTGTCGCGTCCGCTGGTGATGGACTCGTCCACGTCGTCGTTCCAGTCGCCGGGAATCAGCACGAGGGTCTCGGACCAGGCGGAATCGACGTACTCCTTGAGCCCCACGGCGGCTGAGGCGCGCCTCTCCCACGAGGAGACCTGCTCGTCCGCCTTCGCGTGAAGGACGATCACCACGGCATCGTGCTGGGCGCCGCCATGGCTCAAACGGACACTTGCCTCGAGGGGAGGGCGTCCCGCGAACTCGTGGTTCAGTTCCCCGAGGACGATCCGGGCGCCGGTGACTTCGAGCGCTGCGGTCTTGTAGATGAGGCCGACCTTGAGCTCGCCGCCGGAGTAGTAGTCGGTCCCCTCCGTCACGGTCGAGTCGTTTGCTAGCAGGCCCGCGTACCCGGGGAGATTGGCAACGAGCGCGTCGAACGCGCTGGCGCTGGTGACTTCCTGAACCCCCCACAGGTCCGCGTCGGTGCCCATGATCACGTCGCGTACGCGCGCCATCTGGAGCACTTCGTCGGACGGACCCTGATTGGCGGCCCCGAAGTAGAGCAGGTTCCAGGTGGCCACGTCGAGTGTGGCAGCCGTGCCCCGGGCCGGGATCGAAATGGGGGCGGGCAGCGGGTCCGGCGGTGGCGGATCGGGTCTGGGGACTACGGGCGATTCGGATCCGCAGCCGTTCGCCGCGGTGGCCAGGACGCCGGTTGCCATCAGCCGCCAAAAGCCGCGTGTGCGTCTGCCGGGAACGGCGCTTTTGGTCATATTGACTTATCTTCGCAAAGGCCACTGAACTGCTCGCAATCTGTTGTTCGGTCAGACCTTCGAGCAATCATCCGCCAAGGAGACTCCATGAGGAAGCCATCCATCACCCAATGCCTCATCCTTGTCGCCGCCGCTGCACTTGCGGGGCCCGCATCACCGCTTGCGGCGCAGGACTTCAACGCCCGCGCGGGGTCCAGCGTGACTCTGGGGGGGCGTGTCCAGGCACAATTCGAGGCTTCCGGTTCGAAGGAGTCGGCTTCGTCCTTCTTCATACGGCGTGCGTGGATCACGGCGGACGGCCGGCTGAACGACCTCGTGTCGGGCCGCCTGCAGTTTGACGCCAACGGCAACAAGGTACTCGAGGCGTACCTGGCGTTCACTCCGTCGGACCGGTTCCGGATGGAGCTGGGACAGTTCAAGCGCGCGATTTCGACCTTCTGGCTCGCCGCCAACTTCGACCTTCCGCTGATCGAGCGCGACGGGCGGGTTCCGGGGTCCGATCCCTGTCCCGGAGTCGGCAACGTGTGCTCCTTCGGGCGCCTCACGGGGGGACTCGGTCTCGACGCGTACGAGCCCGGAATCCTGATGAGCGGGAGATTCTCGGACAAGGTCGGCTTCCGGGTGACGGTGACCAACGGGGAGGGGCTCAACGGGAAGGACCAGAACAGCGCGAAGTCGACTTCCACGCGGCTCACCTTCGACCTCGACTCGAACAACCGCCTGCACACCTACGCCGTGTTCGACGAGACCGTCGACGGTGCCGGGGACACGAAGTGGGCTCCTGCATACGCCCTGGAGTACGAACTCGGCACCTGGCGGCGGGGCCCTCACCTGGTGGTGAACGCGGCGACCGGCCGCAACTGGAGGGCCGAGGCCGCCAGCCTGAACGAGGACCGCGAGGTGGGGTTCTTCGCCTTCCAGGCCATGGGACTGTGGTACCTGCCGATCGAGGGCGACGGCGCCTTCGAGGCCATCGAGCCCCTCTTCCGCGTCAGTTGGGCGAGCACCCAGACCGGAGACAGCCTCTTCGAGGGCGACATCGTGGTCAACGACGACGTGAAGGGGCTGGTGATCACGCCCGGCTTCATGCTCTACGCGACCGGCCGCACCGGCATCTCGACCAACCTGGACATCTACACGTCGTCGCGCACGGTCGGCGAAAGCAATTACGAGAGCCTGAACTTCGACCCGCAGTGGTCGCTGAAGATGCAGGCGTTCGTGACCTTCTAGCCCGGCGGCTCGTCCGGGGCGGCCAGCGCCTCCAGTCGCGCCACCGCCTCGTCGAAGCGGGCTTCCAGGCGCGGGATGCTCGCGCCGGAGTACCCGATGCGCAGACGGGCCCGCGACGCGATGAGCACGTCCAGCAGCTCCGCGGCCGCCGTGCGGCGTGCCACAGGGTCGGTGCTGCCCCGTTCGCCGATCCAGACGGGGGCCGTGTGGGCGAAGGGTGAGGTGTCCACCGACGGCCAGCGCGTCTCGCCGCCCGAAGCGCGCGCCGCGATCCAGCCGCCTTCAGGCAGCGTCACCTCGCCCGAATAGCTGCGCTGGCCGGGCGAGGCAATGCCTGAACGGGACTGCACGACCTGCCCGTTGACGAGGATTTCCACCGTGTCCACCGAGGTTGCCGTGGCGAGGTCGAGCGTCCACTGGACCGTGCCGGGCTCGCCCCCGGCACCGCTCCCGGCCTCGACCACCTCGCCCGGCCGCGCTCCCCCGGCGCGGAAGTCGAGGAAGGGGCCGTTGGTGACGAAGGATCTGCCTTCGCTCAACGCCGCCACATATGCGGGCCAGTTGAGGCGATCGCCGGTATGTGCGTATACGCGCGTCGCGCCCACCGGCATGGTTCGGTGGAGGTTCAGCATGACGTCGGTGCCTGCGGACGGCGCCACCGTCTGCCCGATGTTCAGGAAGCGGTGCCACAGCGCGGCGGTCCCCTCGAAGCTGCTCCACAGACACATCACCTCGAGGGCGTCCACGTCGCCCATGACCGCGTCCGCCACCAGCTCGACCGGCACCCCGGCCCGTGCCTCCGGGACGAACGGATCGGGCGACCCGACGGGGTGCACATAGTAGCCTAATCCGCCATGGTCATGCGCAAACGCCAGGACTTCCGCATTGGTGCGGTCGTCGGTCCCGTAGACCTCGTAGCCGGGCCCCCAGACCCACGGCCAGTGCAATTCCGGGATCTCGATCAGGCCCATGTGACCCAGGAAATGCGAGCGGATCTCCTGGCCGAAGCGGATCAGCGGCGAAGCGTCCGACTTCTCCCACCCCCACAGGTCCTGGTCCTCGTAGCGATTGTGCAGGTTGGCGAGCAGGGGCGAGGCCACGTCGAGCTCCTCACCCTTCATCATCGGCACCATGTCGGCCGGGTCCAGGTCGTACTGGCCGCCGTAATTGAGGTGGAAGTGATGGTCTCCCGACGTCCATCCCGCCGCACGCGCGTCCCACACGGGATCGAGTTCCAGTTCGACTTCGGTGACGGCACCGGCACCGGCGCCAGCACCGCCCGCGGCACCGGCACCGGCCGCGACCGTGACGCTCCTCTCGGGCGTCGCCAGCCCGCGCACCGCCGAAACGGTGACCTCGCCCGCAGGCACGGTGACCTCGATCTGCCCCGGGGTGTAGAAGAAGATGCGGCCGCCGGCGCCCTCGGAATGAGCGATGCCCTCGTCGGGAATGGCGGGGTGCCCTGCCGCGTCGACGACGGTCAGCCGCGCGGGCATGTTGGTGCGTATGCGCACCCGGGCCGTTTCCGTTTCCCACAGCCAGGCCGCGACGTCCACATCCTCCACCGGACCGCCCGCCTTGCGGACGCGCTTGAGCCCCATGACCTCGCGGGCATCGGCCTCCGAGAAGTAGACCCACTCGCCGTCGGCGCTCCATGCGGGGGTCAGCGGCAGTCCGCCCCCCGTCAGCAGCACCGACGGGCCGGGCCGGCTGATGCTGTGGACCCGCAGCTCCCAGCCGTTCTGGGTGGGCCAGTTCAGGGCGAAGTCTGCGCCGTCCGGGGCCACCGCCGGACGGGCCATGGATGCGATGCTTCCCGACACCAGCACGGTCGGCGCGCGTTCGTCGGGGTGCCGCAGCTCCACCCTGTCCCCGCCCCGCTTGGCGAGGATCATCACCGCATCCGCCCCCGGCACCGGCTGCGGCCGCATTTCGATCCCCGGCTCCGTGGTGACCGCGGTCGCGTTTCCGGTGCCGAGGTCCAGCGCCCAGACGTCCAGAGTGCCGGCTTCGCCCGACGTGTAGTAGAGCGTGTTGCCGTCGGCGGACCATGCCGGATCGAGGTCGATGGCCGGTGAGTCGACGGTGCGCAGCCGATCACCGGTGGCCGCGCTCACGACGACGATTCGGGTGTCGTGATCGTTGTCTCGCACAAAGGCGATGCGATTCCCCGACGGGTGCCACGCCGGACGGGAATCCACGTCGCGTCCGTTGGTGAGCCGGCGAGCCGTGCGGGTCTCGAGGTCCATCACCCATATCCAGCCCCGCGCGGCGAACGCGATGCGGCGTCCGTCCGGAGAGGGCGCGGGATCGATCGGACCGTTCGTCAGGATCGGAAGCTCGTACCCCTCCAGGTACACGTGATGCCCGTACCCGTCGACGTGTGGGTACCGATTGCGCCATTGACCGGACCCGGACTGCGGAATCAGCACGGCGGCAAGGACAAACAGAACGCACAATCTGGTCACGGCGGTGGCTCCGGTTGGGGGACGATGGGTGGCGGTAACCATTGCGGCCATGCGCAGGGTCACGCAATGGACCATATTGACACTCCTCCGACACCGAAAGGAAATCCCGATGAGTTTTCGTTCCGCCGGCGCCGCTCTCCTCCTGTTCGCTCTGACGGGCTCGCCTGCCCAGGCGCAGGACGCCCACGGCAACGTCTTCCACGATGGCGAATCCCTGCCATGGGGGGAGCCGAGCAATGGCACGAGGTTTCTTCCGCTCTACGGCAACTACGGCGTCGGCGGCGAGGTCTTCGCGTTCCGTCTCGAAGTCCATCCCGGCTTCGAAATCCGGCCTCACACGCACCCCGTCACCGAGCACATGACGGTGCTTTCGGGCACATTCTTCGTCGGGATGGGCGAGACCATGGACAAGGAGGCCGCAATCGCCTATGGACCCGGGAGCTACATTGCCATCGCGGCCGGCTTGCCGGCGTACATGTGGGCCGACGAAGTGACCGTCATCCAGGTCCACGGCGTGGGCCCGTTCTCGACCGATTTCGTGGAACCGCCACCGGAGCGGTGAATGACGCGCGCCCGTCGACTCCTGCTCCCCGTCCTTGCCCTGGCCCTGACTGCCTGCATCCCCTCGGAGTCCGTCACGCTGCGCGCCGGCGATCCCGCCCCGGTCTTCACGGCCATTTCACTGGAAACCGGCTCACCCACGTCCCTCACCGACTACCTGGGTCAGACCCTCCTGGTCAACCTCTGGGCCACCTGGTGCCATCCCTGCGAGACGGAGACCCCGTACCTCCAGTCCGTGTACGAACGCTACCAGGACCGGGGCCTGCGCTTGCTGGGCGTGTCCGTTGATCGGCGCGCCGACCACGACGCCGTGATCGAATTCGTCGAGGAGTTCGGCGTGACCTACGACATCGCCCTCGATCCCGACGCCCTGTCTCGTGACCTGTTTCGCGCGCGCGGCCTGCCCACTTCCGTGCTCATCGACCGCGACGGGGTGGTAGCGTTCAGCTGGATCGGCCCGATCCCCGAGGGCGACCCCACCTTTATCGGCGGCCTGGAGGCCGCGCTGGACCGCTAGCTGATCGGAGGCTCCGAGGGCAGCGCGAACCTGCACTGCGGCCCCGGCGCCCGGCTGAGCCTCACATCAAGCGTGGCCAGGGGTTGGCCAAAGGACTCTGCCACCGCCACGTACCACGCATCGTAGGCACTGACGGTCTGACGGAGCTCCCACACTCTGTCCGCGAAAGGGGCGAAGGGGAACAGTTCGATGTCACGCCGCAGCAGGTCGCGATGTGCACTGTCGGCCTCGATCCTCGAAACCTCGCCACGGAACTCGAGGCGCCGCAGGATGTTGGTTGCCTCGGCGAGCATCAGTTCCGGAGCGACGAGCGTGTCTGCGGCCACCACCGACTCGGCCCAACGGCCCTCGGGACCCGAGTCCACCAGGGCCGCGACCATCACTGACGCGTCAACGACGACCGTCACCTTCGGTCCGCGTCTCGCGCGGACAGAATGCTGGAAGACGGCACCCGGGTCCCCGCGATTTCCTTCCGCTCCCGCACTGTCTCCAACCATCGCGCGAGAGACGGGCGGTTCGCTATCCGCTCCAACTCGCGCCGCAGGTACTCCTGCATCGACAGGCGCGTAAGGGCAGCGCGCGCAGCCAATTCATCGCGCACGTCCTCGGGCACGCCCCTGATGGTGATCTGAACAGCCATGACAGCAAGTTACATGCATGGACAGCAGAACGCAATCACCTCGGAAGTTGGAAGCGACCCTACGCGTCGTCCAGATGCGCGTACTCCTCCTGCCTCTCCGCCCCGGCCTCCACCTCCCGTGCGCGCTTCCGCAGCCACCACCCCGTCCCCGCCACCAGCCCCAGCGGGAGCAGCGTCAGCAGGCCGGTAGTCGCCAGGAACGCGAGGCGGGCCTCGTCGTCCCGGTCGAAGCACACGGGACAGGCATGCGCCACGTCCGGCAGTGCGGCGATCAGCAAAACCGCGGCCACGCCGCCGAGAGCGGCCCGGGCAACCGTTACCCGCGCAACCGTTACCCGCGTCCACTTGCGCATTACAGGTACACCTGGAAGTAGAGGAAAGGCCATACGAGCACCACGAAGTACCAGAACAATGCCACCACGGAAAGGTGTTCCCGGGGCAGCCGGCCCGACTGCAGGCGCAGCCAGGCCCATCCCAGAAGGCCGATCGCGACGACCGCGTGGGCCGCGTGGGCCCCGATGATCGTGTAGAACAGGCTGCCGTAGAGGGACGAGGTCAGCGTGAGGCCCTCCCCGAGCAGCGCGACCCACTCCACGCCCTGCATCGCCACGAACGCCGCGCCGAGCACGGTGGCCACCAGGAGGGGGACCCCGATGGACTTGTTGCCGCGCTGGTAGGCGCGGTGCGCGAACAGCAGCACGATCCCGCTGAGGATCAGGAACGACGTATTGACCGCGGTGCGCTCGAAGGGCAGCCGCGGCTGGTCGGGAGGCGGCCACACCGAACCCACGGCGCGCGCCTTCACGATGAGGAAGCCCGAGATGAATCCCGCGAACAGCATGACCTCGACGAAGACCACGAGCAGCATGCCCAGCACGCCGTTCGACACCATCTTCTCGGGCCGGCGCGGCCTCGGCCGGAACGGAATGATCCTCGTGCCGGCGGTCATCAGGCCTCCTGCGGCCCCATCAGCCGGTCCCGGATCCGGCTCACGCCCGGCAGCCTCATCAGCATGCCCACGACGGGCCCGAGCACGCTGCGCACGATCGGAATGTGGCTGAGCGTCTCGAAAACCAGGATCAGTACGCCGATCGACAGAATGATCGCAACGGCGTTCGTCCCGACGGCCACCAGAATGAGCACCGTCCAGAACCCGGCGTGCGCGAGGTTGTAGCCTCCGGGAAGCAGATTGTCCGTCGACTTCTCGGTCGGCACGATGCTGGCGAGCACGACTTCGTCAGCATGATCGTCCGCGTGCACCTCCGGCTCCGGCAGCCCGCGGTCCACCGCCTCCTTGGCGGCCAGGTTCTCCCACATCCGCCCGTCGTGCAGCTGCACGTCCGGCGCGACCCCGCCCCAGAAAAGCGCCAGCAACAACACCGACGCCGCAAGGAAGATCTTCGCGATCGGGCGCTCGATCGACAGGTGCATGAAGTGCTTCACGACCAGCCCCGCCTTCCAGACCGCGATCCCGAAGGCCGTGATCAGGGTCAGGGTCAGGCCGACGCCGATCTGCCGTCCGAAGATCTCGACCTGCGCGTCGATCCTCTCTCCCACCAGCGGGCCGGCGATGCTCACTGCCAGCAAGACGAGCAGCAGCAGATAGACCTTCACGTAGTGATTGCCGAAGAATCCTGTGTCTTCCGAGTGACCGGCCATGGGCTATTTCGCGATGTAGAGCAGGGGGAACAGGAAGATCCAGACGATATCCACGAAGTGCCAGTAGATCCCGATCAGTTCGACGCGGTGCAGTTCGAGATTCTTCGCCGCATCGCGCGCAACGATGAACATGATCACGGCGCCCGCGATCACGTGGAGGGCGTGCAGCCCCGCGGCCGAGTAGTAGAACGCCCAGAAGCCGTTGGAGGTGATCGTGTAGCCGTGGCTGATTTCGTACCACCACTCGTAGGTCTTGATGCCGATGAAGGTGGCGGCCCCCCCGATGGTGCAGTAGAGCCACTGGGCCGCCTTCCTGCCGTCGCCGCGCTCGGCCGCCTGGTGCGCCAGCACGGCGGTAAGGCTGGACGTGAGCAGGACGAAGGTGTTGACCGCCCCGATCGTGGTGTTCGTCACCGCGGCGGCGTCGGCCCACTCCGGATGCCCCAGGCGGAACATGACGTACGACGCCAGCAGGCCGCCGAAGATGACGACTTCCGAAGCCAGGACCCACCAGATGGCGAGCTTGCCGGTGGCGATCCCGGTGGCGGCGCGGGTGGTTGCGATCGGCCTCATCAGGAGCCTCTCGGCGAGGGTTCGTTCTGCGGCCAGTAGTCGTCCTCACGGTCCGGCGTGCTGTATTCGTACGGGCCGCGGTAGACGACCGGCATCTCGTCCGGACGCCAGTTGCCGTGTGGTGGTGGGGACTCGGTGGTCCATTCGAGCGAGTTCGCCTTCCACGGGTTCCTCGGCGCCTTCGGCCCGTGGCGCATGGTCTTGTACCAGTTGTAGAAGAAGACGAACTGGAAGAGGAGCATGACCACGAGCGAGAGCGTGGCGAGCACGCGCATGTCCTGGAACCAGTCGAGCGCCAGCTCGGGGAAGTGCGAGTAGTTGTAGATCCTGCGGTGCTGCCCTCCCATCCCGAGCACGAAGAGCGGGATGAAGATCATGTTGAAGGGTATGATGGTCCCCCAGAAGTGGATCTTGCCGAGCCGGTCGTCCATCATCTTCCCGAACATCTTCGGGAACCAGTAGGTGATGGCCGCAAAGGCCCCTATGATCGCAATCGGGAAGAACGTGTAGTGGAAGTGGGCGAGCACGAAGTAGGTGTCGTGGAAGTAGATGTCGGCACCCGCCGCGCCCAGGAAGATCCCCGTCACACCCCCGATCAGGAACGTGGCCACGAAGGCGAGCGCCCACAGCATGGGCGTGTTGAGCGTGATCGATCCCCCATACAGCGTGGCAATGTAAACGAAGCACAACTCCGCAATGGGGACCGAGATCAATAGCGTGGTGATGGTGAAGATGTTCGCCATTCGCGGGTCGATTCCCGCGATGAACTGGTGGTGCGCCCACACGAAGAAGCTCAGGACGCCCGTGGCCACGACCGTGAAGATGACGGTCCGGTAGGCGAAGACCTTCTTGCGCGCGAAGGTCGTGATGATTTCGATCACGACCCCCATCGCCGGGAGCAGCACGACGTAGACCTCCGGGTGCCCGAAGAACCAGAAGAGGTGCTGCCACAGGATCGGGTCGCCGCCGGTGGCGGGATTGAAGAACCCGGTCCCGATCGTCTGGTCGAAGATGAGCATGATCGCGCCGGCCAGCAGCGGTCCGACGGACAGCATGAAGAGGATGCTGGCGACCACGATCATCCATACCACGATCGGCACGTCGAAAGCACGCATGCCCGGCGCGCGGGAGTTCATCAGCGTGGTTATGAAGTTGATCCCGCCCAGCAGGAATGCCACGAACTCCAGTCCCACCCCGATCACCCACAGGGTACTCCCAAGGGGTGTCAGGTTGTACGTCGAGTCCGCCGACAGCGGTGGGTAGGCCGTCCAGGCGCCCGCGAAGCCCCCTCCCTCGACGACCAGAGATGCAAGAATGACGATCGTGCTGACGAAGAAGACCTGGAAGGACAGCCGGTTGACCTTGGGGAACACCATGTCGTCGGCGCCGACCATGAGCGGGATCAGGTAGTTCCCGAAGGCGGCCAGCAGCACGGGCATGGCCACCCAGAAGATCATGATCGTGCCATGGTTCGTGACGAGGGCGTTGTATTCGCCCGGCGAGACCATCCCGAAGCCGGGCACGTCGATGCCCGGGAAGGCCAGTTGCATGCGGAACACGTACGCCATGAACCCGCCGACCAGCGCCATGAACATGCCCGTGAACATGTACTGCATGGCGATGACCTTGTGGTCCGTGGACCAGAGGTACTTCAGCCACCCCTGGGGTCCGTGGTCCGCGTGATCGTCGTGGTGATGGCCGTGTGTCAGATCGACCGCTGGCTCAACCATTCTCGGAACTCCGTTCTAGCTGCCGGGCGAGGGCGCGGTCGCGTCCGCCGCGGCTGTCACCGCCGGCGCGTTCGCCGCCACCCAGGCTGCGTGTTCTTCGGGCGTTTCCACCATCACCCTGGCCGCCATGACTCCGTGACCGAAGCCGCAGATCTCCGCGCACTGCACGTCGAACTCCCCCGCCACGGTCGGCTGGAACCAGCCGGTGATGCTGCGGCCCGGGATCGCGTCCTGCTTGATCCGCCATACCGGGACCGAGAAGCTGTGGAGCACGTCCGTGGCCTCCAGCTTGAAGTGGTACACCTTCTCGTTCTCGACGTGGAGCTCGTCCACCGTGAAGATGTCGTCCGGCGTGTCCAGCTCGCCATCCACGCCGGGGTGCTGGAAGGTCCAGGCCCACTGCTGGCCGATGACCCGGATCACCGCGTCCGGGTTGTCCGGCAGCGTCATCTTGACGTTGTTCCAGACCTTGAACGACACGACGATGATCAGGACGTCGAAGACCAGCACCGCCAGGTGGGGATAGGTGATCCACCGCTTGTGCTTCTTGTTCTTGCCGTCGATGTAGTCGGCCCTGCGCCCGTCGCCCTTCGCCCTGAACCGCATGATGAAGTACACGAAGATGAGCTCGGCGGCGAGGAACCACACGCCGACCACCACCAGCACGAGAAGGATCAGGAAATCGATGTCACCGGCGTAGGACGACCCGATCCGGATCAGGCCGATGTCGTCGAAGAAGTGGCCGGCGCGTTCCCAGATGCTCATGTCGTTCATAGCAGCAGATCGTTCATTGCAGGATGAAGTTGTAGACGACCGCCGACCCGATGAAGCCCACCGCCAGCCAGAACGTCCAGCGCAGCGTCTTCTTCGCGAAGATGATGGCCTCGTTGGTGTCGTCAGCGGGAGCGGCGGGTATTTGGGCCGCCAGCTCGGCGTGCGTCGGTTTGTCCGAAGGCGGGTTTGCTGCCATGGCGGTTCAGCGGCTGAGGGTGTACACGTAGGCGGCGACCGCGCGCACCTGCTCGTCGGTGAGCGGCATGCCCGCGCGGGGCTGCATGAGCCCGGGGTGCTCCACGGGCTGGGGCACCCCGGTCATGATGACGTCGACGATCGATTCGTACTCGCCGTCGATGTTGAGCCACACGTCGTCCGTGAGGTTCGGAGCCAGCGGTCCGCCCGTGCCCTCGCGAATGTGGCAGGTGAAGCAGATCCCCGTGTTGCCGTTGAAGATCTCCTGTCCCTCCTGGGCCATCGCGACCGTGACGCCCTCCGGCAGGATGGATGGGTCGACATCGAGCGGCGCGAGCGGCGGCGGCGGCGGGGCGGGCGCCCTGCGGGGCAGCCGCTGCATGGTCATGATGTAGGCGGTCACGTCGTCGATGCGCTCGTCGGTGAAGCCGGTCATGGCGGCGCGCATGTTCGCCCCGAAGCCGTCTCCGCCTGCGCCGCGGACCCCGTCCCGGTACTTCCGCAGCGACGAAGCGATGTACCAGTCGCCCAGGTGGAGCAGCGCGGGGGCGGCGAGCGTCTCCATGCCCCTGCCGTCCCGTCCGTGGCAGTTTGCGCAGAGCAGCAGGTAGTCCTCCTCGCCGGTCTCCACGTCGCCGTCGGTGGTGGCGGGCGGGTCGGGGATCGGGAGGCTGTACACGTACGCAATGACCGCCTCGATGTCGTCCTTCTCCGCGATCAGCGCCCGCGACATCGGACGCATCCGCAGCCCCTCGGCGTCCATGTAGTGATAACCGCGCTGGCCGCTGCGGAACTTGTCGATCTGGGTGTTCAGGTACCACTGCGAAGCCCCCGCGATCGCCGGCGCCCCCAGGATCTGGTCGCCCTCGCCCTCGTCGCCGTGACAGGGAGCGCAGGTGTCGAAGAGCTGCTCACCGCGAGCCACCAGGGCGTCCGCGCCGCTGCAGGCTGACATGATTGTCGAGAGGATCGCCGCTGCCACGGCTGGACGGAAGGATGAATGGGCTGGACGGAAGGATGATTGCCCTGTCAGGAACCGCGTCATGAGTCCTCGCCCCGGCGGGCTGTTGGTCCGGTAAATGTGCATCCCTTAAAGTCGCCAATCCGGCGCGCGGATTCTAGCGACCTGCGTTCCGGCGGGCAATCCCGGGAGGCGGTCCGGCGCGGCTGGACTACGGCATGAGCGGCGGGCCGCGGCGCAATCTGCCTCGCGTGGTTACGACGATCGCTCCTCCGCTGTACCCCGTGCCGAACCGGATCGTGGCATCCGCCGCGTTCATGAACTGGATGGTCGCCACGTCCCCGATGGGGATCTGCGCCAGGTCCTCGCGCGTGCTCTGCGCCCGGCCGTCGATCACGACGCCCACGACCGGATTCGGGTTCGCGGGAGTCCGGCTGGGCCGCGCGCGAAGCCATTGGGGACGCAGGAGGCTGATCGCCTCCATGACGTCGCCCACCGAGGTTTGCTGCAGTTCCTCGGGCGTGATCTGGTTCCGCCGGGACGTGGGCCCCGAGCTTTCTCCCGTGGATGCGCACGCTGTCGCGCCCCCGAGCGCGAGAAACGCCGCGAGGGCGAAGACCGCCGCTCTGCTCCCCAAACCATTGGCTTTCGTCAAGACTCTACTCCTTCCGTGCGGTAACCACCGGCAGCACGACGTGGGAAAGGCGGCCGGGCGAGTGATGAACCGTATTGCGCGCGATCACCCACTGCGTCTCGTCGTAGTTACTACCACCGGTGTTCAGATTGCGTTCCCAGCGGGGGAAGCTCGAAGAGGTGACTTCGAGGCGGATCCGGTGCCCCGGCAGGAACTGGTTCGCCGTCGCCTGGAGGTCGATCCTGACCTCGTACACTTCTCCCTCCTCCATCCAGACCTTGCGGTCGTAGCCCTCGCGGTAGCGGGCCCGCTGGATACCCTCTTGGACGTTCACAGGGGTGCCATCGGGTTGCACGTCCACCAGCTTGGCGGCGAAGTCGGTGTCGCGCGCGTCCGAGGAAACATGCAGGACCAGTTCGAGGGGGCCGGTCACCTCCAGCGCCTCGGCGAGCGGCTCCGACGTGTAGACCAGAACGTCGTCGCGGTCCTCCACGGCCGACTGGTCGAAGCCGCCGGCGGGGGCGTCCGCGGTGCCGGTGCAGCAAACGGGACCCCCGATCGTGGGGACGGGGTCGTCGGGGTCGTAGAGGAAGACGTCGGCGGGCTGCTCGGTGGCCGGGGGCTCCCAGGAGAGCCGGCCGTCGCCGTCGCGGGTGTTCGCGTTGCCGCCGCTGTGCAGGTACATGGGGCGGAATTCGGTGCCCTCGACCGGCCAGGAGTCCGCCGACCGCCACTCGTTGGCCCCCATCAGGTAGTACTGGAGACGCGGCATGCCTTCGAAGTCGGTGCCCTCAATGCCAGCGCCTTCAATGCTTGCGCCCTCAATGCCATCACCCCGCAGCCAGTGGTCGAACCAGCGGAGGTAGATGTTCCAGTAGTCGAGGCGGGCGTCGCCCAGGTCGCGTTCGCCGACCAAGGTGCGGGAGGTGGCGATCTCCGACGTGCAGTGGTCGGTGGGCGAGATGATGGCGAACTGGTTGTTGCGGCCGCGGTCGGACTCGGCGTTGTCGCCGAGGAGGTTGAAGAGCTTGAGGGTCTCGGAGACGCCGAGGTCGTACCAGGAGTTGACGTGCAGCGCGGGCACGTCGAAGCGGTCCTCGTCGCTGACGTAGCCGATGTGGTCCCACCAGGGGTCGCCGGGCTCGTGGGAGACGAAGGCCTCGAAGTCCGTGGGAGGCGCGCCGGCCGCCTTCAGCATGTCGATGTATGGCAGGGTCCGCCACGCCGCCTGGAAGTCGAGTTCGCCGGGGTTGGGCGCCGGATTGATCATCTCCTCGACCTGGAGCATGACCTCGCGCGGCGTTCCCGGCGGAATGCGGTAGAAGACCTTGGTGCCGGCGCCGCGGAACCAGCCCAGGCTGGCGGCCAGCTCGGTCACGCCCCCGAAGACGACCCCGAAGTAGCGCAGACTGCCGCCGGCGGCCTGCGGGAGGGCGGCCGCGTGGTTCGGATTGCGGGTGGCGGCCAGCTGCATCTGGTTTTCGCCCAGGTAGGAGCAGCCGTAGGTGCCGACCCGCCCGTTCGACCATGGCTGTTCCGCGAGCCAGGAGACCATGTCGAAGCCGTCGCGCCGGTCGTCGCGCGAGACGAAGTACTCGCCTTCCGACTGGTACCGGCCGCGCATGTCCTGCACTGCGACCGCGAAGCCGTGGCTCGCGAACCAGCGGGCGGCCGAGCTCTCGCGGCGGTGCGGCATCTTGCTGTAGGGGGTGCGGATCTGGATGACGGGAAACGGCTCCGGGGCGCCCACCGGGAAGTAGAAGTCGGTGGCCAGGCGGACGCCGTCCCGCATGGGGACCATGTGGGTGGGATCGAGGCGGACCTCGTAGGCGCCTTCGGGCCGGGGGAAGGGGCCCTCGGCGTCTGTGGCGGGCGGCGTGCCGGAGGGCGGCGTTCCGGCGGAGTCGCAAGCGGCCGCGAGCAGGCCGATGGCAGAGAGGGCCGCGAGGAGGACGAACGCTGTCGGCGGTGGGCGCTGGTCAGTCATAGGTCGTTGGAGTTGGAGATAGGTTCAACATCTCGCGTGCCTGCGCGGGGGTGGCGACCTCCCGATTCAGCTCGTGGATGATGCGCACCGCGCGTTCCACAAGCTGCCGGTTGCTCTGTGCCTTCTCGCCCCGGCGATAGTAGACGTTGTCTTCCAGCCCCACCCGGACATGGCCGCCGAGCATGGCGGCGAGCGTCGTCATGGGCAGCTGGTGGGGCCCGATGCCCGAGGTCAGCCACACCGTGTCCTCCGGAAACTCGCGGACCATCTGGAGCACGTTGTCGACGGTCGGCAGGCTGGACGTCTGGTACCCCATCACGGTCTGGATCCAGTAGGGTTTCTCGACGAGCCCTTCGTCTATCAGGAAACGGATGACCCAGCCGCCGCCAGGGTGGTAGGTCTCCAGCTCCGGCTTGATCCCGCGCGCCTTCATTTCGGTGGCAAAGTGCCTGATCTGGTGGTAGGAGAAGGGCAGACACTCGTCGTAGATCATTTCGGGCCGCGGATCGGGAAGGGGCGCGGGCCTGGCCGGGATCCGGAAGCGGCTCATGTCGGGGGTGAGGTTCAGCGACGCGACCTCGGGACGGGCGTCCAGGCACTGCAGCCGCTCCTCGTTGGTCATGTCGGGGCCGCCGCCGGTCGTGTCGTTGATGATGATGTCGGGGCACGCCTCGCGGATCTTCGCATTGACCTCCAGCCAGCGTTCGGTGGTGACCGCGGGCCGCGTGGGGAATTCCGCCTGCCGGGCGTGGACGTGCACCATGGACGCGCCCGCCTCGTAGGCGCCCGCCACGGACTCGGCGATCTCCTCCGGCGTCTCGGGCAGGTTCGGATTCGACTCCTTCCCCTGGATCCCGCCGTTGCAGGCGACGCAGATGATCGTGGGCGGCATGCGGCCGACCCGGGCGAGGTACTGATGAGCGTCGGCGTGGTTCCAGCGGTCGTGAAGATTGGCCATCGGGCGGGGTTCCGGAGGAGCGTTTGTGTGACAAGGGCGGTGTTCGCGGTGTAAAGTGCGCTTGTCAGTAACAGTATTGACGCATGCGGGCGCACGCACGAGGGGATACCACCGCCACGCGCGCGGAGAGCGCCAGGGGAGGAGCCGCCATGTCCAGCCCGGTCGCCGTCGTCGGTACCGGTGTCGTCGGGAGAAGCTGGATTCGCGTCTTTGCGCGGGCCGGCTTCCCCACACGGGTCTACGACCCCGACCCGGAGCAGCTGGCGCGGGCGGTGGCCTGGGCCCGCAAGTCCGCGCTGGACGATGTCCACCTGGGCCTCTGTGCCTATGCCGAAGCCAGGGCGGAGGAGCACGGGATCACGGTTTGCGAGACCCTCGGCGAGGCGCTGGACGGGGTGACCTACGTGCAGGAGAGCGGCCCCGAGGAGATCGCGGAGAAACGATCGATCCATGCGGCACTCGACGCCGCGGCAGCACCCGAAGTGGTCCTGGGCAGTTCCACTTCAGCGCACGACATCACGGACATCGCGCGGGGCCTGCCCGGGGCGGGGCGCTGCATCGTGGCGCATCCCGTGAATCCGCCGCACGTGATCCCGCTTGTCGAAGTCCTCGCAGGCGCGGACACGCGCCCCGGCGTCACGGCCTCCACGTTGGCGCTTCTCCGCCAGGCCGGCATGGCCCCGGTCGTGCTCGACCGCTACGCGCCCGGCTTCGTCCTCAACCGGCTGCAAGCCGCGGTGTTGCGGGAAGCGGTCTCCCTCGTCAGCGCGGGCGTGGCTTCACCCGAGGTGGTGGACGTCGTCATGCGGGAGGGGCTCGGCCTCCGCTGGGCGCTGATGGGACCGTTCGGGACCGGCCACGTGAACGCGGACGACGGCGTCGGCAGCTACTACCGCACGTACGGCGACGCCTACCGCGCGATCTGGAAGGATCTCGATCCGGCCCCCGACTTCGGCGACGACCTCATCCACGCGATCGACGAGAGCATCACGGCGATGTACGGCGAGGACGCCGTGGCGGCGCTTGCAGCCTGGCGAGACCGCATGGTACGGCGAATCCTGCAACTGAAGGCGGCGGATCCGGCACCCGGGCCGGCCGATACTTAACAATATTGTTTAGCGTATGCCCGCGCCGCCGCCCTCCTCACTCAGGAACCAATCGAGCGCCCAGTTCCAGTCGATGCGTTCGCCGTACCACAGGGTGGTTCCGGGCCAGACCTCGATGTCCGGCCGGTCGTGCCAGCGGGTGAGGCCGAAGTCCTGGGGTGCGGGTGGCGGGCCGTTCGCCACTGCCGCTTCCCCATTGCCGTCGGGCAGCAAACCGCCGATGTCCGGGGCCTCGGGCGCTTGCGGCATGCGCACCCCCAGCGGGTTGAAGAACCGCGGCACGCCCCCCTCGTCCATCTCCACCTGCCAGCCCCCCTCGTGGACCGCGCGGTGATGGAGCGGGCAGAGCAGCACGAGGTTGTTCATGGCCGTGTCGCCGCCCTTGGCCCAGGGGAGGATGTGGTGGGCGTGGGTGCGGAGCCGCGATCCGCATCCGGGGAAGCGGCAGCCGCCGTCGCGTGCGTCCAGCGCCTTGCGGAGCCGCCAGTCCACGGTCCGCCGCCGCCGTCCCACGTCGAGCACACAGCCCCTCCTTCCCCGCCTGATCGGCACGACTTCCGCGTCGCTGGCGAGCCGCAGAGACGTTTCAGCTGAAACGCGCACGCCCTCTTCCGTGACCACGCCGGCCGCGGCTCCTCCCTCCTCGAACGAGTGGACGACGAGCTGGACCTCGGGCTTCACTTCCTCCTCCAGCCACAGGCCCAGGGCGTCGGCCCGGCGCTGGTTGGCGGTGGTCCTTTTGTGGGTGCCGGCCTCGCGCTGCTCGCGGTAGAGCTTCCGTTCGGCCACCTCGAGCGCCCGGAGCAGCATGCTGCCCACCTCGGGACTGAGCCGGCCGCGGATCTCGTAGTTGCCGTCATCGCCGGTGTAGAGGTAGAGGTGCCGGCGCTCGGCGCTCTCGGCCTGGTCGTCCGCGCTCCGGCTGAGCCTGCGCAGGTTGCGGACGAGGCGCTCAACGTGGGCGGTGGTGCCGTGGTCGGCGAAGGTGAGGAGTTC
This sequence comes from Longimicrobiales bacterium, assembly GCA_965116905.1. Taxonomy (GTDB): domain Bacteria; phylum Gemmatimonadota; class Gemmatimonadetes; order Longimicrobiales; family Gaopeijiaceae; genus Bin94. The sequence goes on from OZ220732.1 coordinate 1,145,375, forward strand.
CTCCTCGTTCTCGGGCGTGGCGACGCGGGTCAGGGCCCGCGCCTTCGAGTAGGAGAGCTTCCCGCTGGACAGGGCCTTGGAGATCCGGGGCAGGGAGGCGAGGCAGCGGGCGACGCGCATCTTCTCGCGGGCGGGCCCGATCGAGATGCCGGTGCGCCAGGAGAGCCAGTGGGCGCAGGAGCGGAAGCCCTGCCAGCGCCCCTCTTCGTCGTAGGTCCTGAGCAGGCAGAGGAGCCGGTAGGTGGCGGCGTTGATGTGCGCGCAGAGCGTGGCGATCTCGTCGCCGAGCGGATCGGCGAGCGAGTTGGTGTTGGAGGAGGGGGAAGGGGCGGGCTGGCCGGCGGCGGAGGAAGTGGAGGCGGCGGAGGAAGTAGCGGAAGTAGGCATGCTTGTCTGATCCCGAAGTCTGGGGGGGGCGCGTTGTGGTCTCACTTTCTTATACCCCACAGTTCGGGAAATGTTCGGGAAACGGGGGAGGGCATTCGATCCGACGCGGCCACCGACCCGGATACTAAACATTTTGGTTAAGTATCTCTCCACCCGAGCCACGGTGGGCCGCGAGCCAACACTTGGCCGGGCACCGCCACGCGCCGCGAACCGCCACCCCACCGCCAGCCCCCCCTCAGTACACATCCAAGTCCGCCGCGGACACCACGCGGCCCGTATATCCCGCTTCACGGATCTCCCGCAGCAGGTCCTCGTCCGTCGCACCCCAGTAGAGCTGGTGGTACATGACCAGGAGCGACGGGCGGGCGCGCGCGGCGATGTCCGCAAGCTCCACCGTGGACGTGTGCGAGTCGGCATGATACCGCTGCCACTCGGGCGGACGCCCCTGGAACGTCTCGGCCGAGTAGACCTCGTGGACCAGGATGTCGCATCCGTCGCAGGCGTCGACCAGCGACTCGCTGGGCCGCGCGTCCCCCGAGATCACGATGGTGCGGGCCGGGGCACCGTCGGGCCCAAGCGCTTCGAAGCGGTAGCCGAGTGAGTGGGGCCACGACCCGTGCATCACGGGAATCGCGGTGACGCGGACGTTGTCGTCCTCATAGACCGGGCCCCCCGTGGTTTCCGTGACCGGGGACCGGTATGCGTCGAGGTTGTAGTCGTGCGGCTCGAGCCCGAAGAGGCGCATGTGCACGTCTTCCTCCCATGCCTCCTGTACGTGCTCGACCATGTTGGCCGTCCCGGGCGGGCCGAAGATCAGGATCGGGTCGGGGCGCTCCAGCACCCAGGGCGAGAAGATCACGTCCGGGAGCCCCACGGTGTGGTCCGAGTGGAGGTGTGTCAGGAAGAGGCGGTTGAGCCCGCTCGGTGCCAGAGCCTCGATACCATGCCTGGCCGAGGCCGCGGCGGCGCGGCGAACAATGCCGGGCCCGGCGTCCACCAGGTAGGCCCGCCCCCCCGCTACAACGGCAAGCGCCGGTCCCGAGCGGTCGGGGTCCGCATTGGGCGTTCCCGTGCCGAGGATGACGAGTCGGATCTCGGCCGCCGGGCCGGCGGCGGTCGCAGTGTCGGCGGCGGCCTCCTGTGCGGAGACGGGCGTCGGGACGGCGACGGCCAGGGCGACCGCGGCCAGGGCGACCGTGGCGAGGGCGTCTCTGGTGTTCATGCGAGGGCTCCTTGCTGCCGCTTGAATCGTGAAACGTTTCACAAGCCCAAGCTGCCGTGCCGGAGGTCCGCGTGCAAAGGGGGCGGCGCGCCAGGTGCTTGCCTGCCCGGAGCGCGCTTCCGAGTATGTCCCTCCAGCGCAACCGCAGCCGGAGACCCCAACATGCGCCCGAGACTTCCCGCGGCCAAGCCGCCGCTCTCTCTCCTCCTCCTCCTTGGACTGGCATGCGCAGCGGCTCTTCCGGCTTGCGCGCCCGCCGGCGACGCGCCCGCCGGCGACTCGGCCGATGCCGACGACGCCACAGCCCGCGGCACCCCCGCCGACGCCGCCGACCTCGCAGCCCGCGTCGAGTCCCGTCTGGCCACACTCGACGCCACCAGCTCGCTCTACGCCAAACACATTCCCACGGGGCGCGAGATCGCGATTCGGGCCGACCTTCCCATGAACACGCTCAGCGTGATCAAGATTCCGATCATGGTGCAGGCGTTTCAGGACCACGCCGAAGGGCGGCTCGACCTGGACGCCCGCCACACCGTCGAAGCGAACGACATGCGCCGTGGCAGCGGACTCATCCAGACCTTTGCGCCCGGCCTCAGCCCCACCCTGCGCGGCCTCGTCACCCAGATGATCATCACGTCGGACAACACCGCGACCGACATGGTGATCGACCTGGTCGGGATGGACCGCGTCAACGAGATGCTCGCCGCCAACGGCTACGAGGAGACCCGTCTCAAGCACACCACGCACCGCCTGTTCCTGGAGACGTGGATTCGGACGGACCCGGCCTACGGGGCCCTCGGCGAACGCGAAGTCTTCGAACGCGGCTTCCCGTCGGACGAGGGCGCCGCCGCGCGCTTCTTCGAAATCGAGGGCGACTCGACGATCTGGCTGGGCCGCACCACCGCGCGCGAAATGGCCCGCCTGCTGGAGCAGATCATGGACGGCGAGCTGGCCGACCAGGCCGCCAGCGACGAGATGGTGCAGATCATGAACGCGCAGTTCTACACCACGCGGCTGCCCCGGATCGTCCGCTTCCAGGGCGTCCAGGTGGCTCACAAGACCGGCGACTGGCCGCCCTACGCCGGCAACGACGTCGGCATTCTGTTCTACGACGGAGGGCCGACGATCGTCTCGGTGTTCACCAACCAGAGCCGCGGCGACTTCTACGAGCTGGAGGAGACGCTCGGGATGATCGCGCAGGACATTGTGGAGGCGTGGAGATGAGCCGCCCCCGACCGCCGGCAACGCTGGGGGCAGGCCCAGCGGCCGCACTCGCAATCGCCGCTTCGCTGCTGGCCGCCTGCGCGCCCCCCGACCGGCCCGTCCCGCCCGCCCTCGCCCGCGGAATCGACGCGGTCTTCGCCGACCTCGACCGGCCCGGCTCCCCCGGCGCCTCGGTGGCCGTGATCCAGGACGGCGACATCGTCTACTCGCGCGGCTACGGCGAGGCCCAGATCGAGCACGGCATCCCCGTGACCCCGCACACGGTCTTCCACGTCGCCTCCGTCTCCAAGCAGTTCGCGGCGATGGCGGTCACCCTGCTCGCCGCCGACGGCGCCCTCTCGCTCGACGATCCCGTCCGCACGCACCTCCCCTACGTGCCCGAGTTCGAGCACACCCCCACGGTCCGCCAGATGATCCACCACACGAGCGGGATCCGCGACCAGTGGCAGCTGCTCGCGATGTCGGGCTGGCGCCTCGACGACGTGATCACGACCGAACAGATCCTCGGCCTCATGGCCCGCCAGCAGGAGCTCAACTTCGTCCCCGGCGCCGAGTACCTCTATTCGAACATGGGGTACACGCTCCTGGGGCAGACCGTCGAGGCCGTGAGCGGCATGTCGTTCGTGGAATTCACGCACGCCCGAATCTTCGCCCCGCTCGGAATGGACCGAACCCACTTCCACGACGACCACGAGCACATGGTCCCGGACCGCGCCTACTCGTACGCGCCGCTCCAGCCGCCCGCCGACGCCGATGTGCCCGCCGACGCCGATGCGCCCACCGACGCCGACGCCCCCCGCTACCGCAAGGCCGTCCTCAGCTACGCCAACGCCGGCGCCACCAGCCTCTTCACGACCGCCGAGGACCTGGCCCGCTGGCTCGACAACTTCCGTCACGCCACCGTCGGAGGTCCCGAGGTCATGCGGACCATGCAGGCCCGCGGCATCCTCAACAACGGCGACACGATCCCCTACGCGCACGGTCTGTCGATGGGCGAGTACCGCGGGCTGCAGACCATCGGACACGGCGGCGCCGACGCGGGATTCCGAACCCAGGTCCAGTGGTTCCCCGAGGCCGAGACGGGCGTGGTCGTGCTCACCAACGTGGCCAACGGCAATCCGGCCGGCCGCGCCCGCGACGTGGCGGACGTCGTGCTCGCCGGCTCCTTCCCCGAGGAGCAGGAGGAGGGGCAAGAGGGCGGCGCGCCTCCCACGGCCGACGATGCCGCGCCACCGGAGACACCCGGCCCCGCGGTGCTTGCGGAATACGACGGCACCTGGTACAGCCCGGAACTCGACGCGCTGTACCATCTGAGCGTGTCGGAGGGCCGCCTTGTCGCGCGGCACGTGCGCCACGGCGAAATCGTCCTCGAATACCGCGCCCCCGACGAATTCGCGACGGATCGCTGGTTCTTCCGCAGCGTCCGCTTCGAGCGCGGCGGCGACGGCGCGGTCGGCGACATGCGCGTCGGCGGGGGACGGGTTCGCAACCTCCGCTTCGTCAGGCTCACCACACCCCTGCCCGGATAGTCGCCATGCCTCGTTCAATCACCGTCCGGGGGTGCGCCCTGCTTGCGGCGGCGTGCGCCCTGCTGGCAGCCGCGTGCTCCGCGGATCAGACCCCGTCCGAGACTCCCGAGACCGCCGAAGTCCCCGAGACCCCCGAAGTCCCCGAGCGGCCCTTCGCGGTCCCCACGGGTCCCCATGCCATCGGAATGACCGAATACCGCTGGACGGACGCCGACCGGCCGGAACCCTTCACACGGGATCCCGACGACCTGCGGTCCGTTGCGGTGCGGGTGTGGTATCCGGCCGGGGAATCGGCGAGTGCCGGGGAGGCGGCCGGCGCCGAAGACGCACCGCGCGCCGAAGACGCACTCACCGCGATGTACCTCCCCGACCCCACCGAGTTCGGCGACGCCGAGGACTTCGAGTCCGTCACCCACGTTCGCACCAACGCGATCCTCGACGCGGCCCCCGCCGCGGGACCGTTTCCCGTGCTCGTCTACCATCACGGCGGCGGCTGGACGCGCTTCACCAGCACGTTCACGACCGAGGAACTGGCGTCCCACGGCTACGTGGTCGTCTCGGTGGGGCACAACGGCTTCAACCGCACGCTCTTCCTGCCGGACGGCGCATCGGTGGCGCCCGACACGCTCACGTTTCCGGAACCTACCGGCGACCTCCTCGCGGACGCGCTCGGCAGCTGGGACTACCTCGACGACCACCACTTTCCCGAGTGGGTGGCGGACGCGCGCTTCGTGCTGGATCAGCTGGAGACCCTGAACGGCTCGGGTCCGTTCGCGGGGCGGCTCGACCTGGACCGCATCGGCATGTACGGGTGGTCCTTCGGGGGCGCGACCTCGATCGAGGCGAGCGTGGTCGACGAACGCGTGAAGGCGGCGATCGATCACGACGGGCAGCTCTTCGGCTCGGCCCCCACCACCGGGACTACCCGGCCCTTCATGCTGATGCACGGTGGCGAACTCCCGGAGGTGCCCCCGAGCGACGACCCGGAGGTTGCCGCCGCGAACGAAAAGGCCCTGGCGGAGCTCATGGCGCAGGTTGGCCGGACGGATTCGGCACTGAAAACGGCTTCGACCGGCGACTGGTACGACGTCACGATCGCGGGGACGAATCACGGCAGCTTCTCGGACCTCGTCCTGTTCACGCCGGCGTTTGCGGCGTCGATCGAGACGGCGCGCGGCCATGAGATCGTCAACGCGCTGACGGTGGCGTTCTTCGACCGCTACCTGAAGGGTGCCGAGGCCGCGCTGCTGGACGACCCCGCGGCGGTGTACCCGGAGGTGGAGATGGAGGCGCGAAGGTGAGCGTACGTGGCACGCGGGACGCCGCGCGGGTACGACACGGCGCGGGACGCGGTGATGACGGAAAGGCGCGATCGCCCTATAATTCTAGGTTTGCCGCGCCCGTGGGTGATCCCGTAAGCGATCCGGACGCGGCGGAATGAGCGGAGCCAAACAGCGCGAGATGGAAACCACACAACTGCCTCGGAAGCATCGGGTGCGTCGCAACCTGCTCGGGACCACAGCCCTTCTGGCGGTGGCCGTCGGGGGCGGGTGCGCCACCTACCAGCAGGTCACGGTCCGGGAACTGCCGCCCCAGCAACGGGTGCGGATGCGGCTGGCCGCCGATGAACTGGCCAGGAACATCGCATTCGCGAGCGGGAACCAGGGCCACCTGAACGGCCGGTTCGTCGAGGCGCGCGGAGACTCCGCAGTCTTCATGCTTACGAATTCCACGGGTTTCAGCCAGGTGGTCCTGCCGGTGGACGCGATTCTTCAGTTGGAGCGGAGGGATGCTGCGCAAGGGCGCAGTTTTCTCCTGTCGGTAGGGCTCGTCGGCGGCGTGGCGGCGCTGGCCTATTTCGGTTTCGAGGGCAGTCAGGGGTCCGACACTGGTGGCGACGAAGACGCCGTGGACGCGCTGGTTCCACTGGTCCGATTCACGATTCCGGTGGGCAGGTAGGCATGACATTCGCCTTGCCGCTACTTGCGGGATCGCGTAGTGCACAGATAAGTAGTCTCGGGCGCGAAGTCCGCGTCTTTTTCGTTCCACCCCGAAATGGAGGCATTATGTCCCCAGCAAACATTGGAAAGGCGGTCGGCCGGGCCGCCGCCACTCCCCTTCTCGCCGCAGCCTTGATGGCCGTGACGGTGCAGGCGCCCCTGGCGGCGCAGACCGGTACGGTCACTGGCGTGGTGCGAAGCGTGACCAACGGGCAGCCCATCGCGGGCGCCCAGGTCTCCATCCCGGCGCTCAACACCGGGATCCTGGCCAACAACGTAGGCCGGTACCTGCTCCAGAACGTGCCCGCGGGCACGCACACGATGCAGGTGCAGTACATCGGCTACTCGGCGTCCAGCATGGACGTGACCGTCACCGCGGGCGGCGCCGTGATCCAGGACTTCGAACTGCGCTCGGAGGCGATCAGCCTTGAAGGCGTGGTGGTCACGGGCACCGCGGGCGCGGCCAGAAGGCGCGAGATCGGCAACTCGGTCAGCCAGATCAACGAGGAGGCGTTCCAATCGTCACCGATCCAGAACGTGGCCGACATCCTGCAGGGCCGTGCGTTGGGCGTGACCGTCCTGACCAACGGCGGACAGGTGGGCGCCGGGTCGACGATCAAGCTGCGCGGCAACAACTCGGTGTCGTTCAGCAACTCGCCGCTCGTCTACGTAGACGGCGTGCGGATTCGCGAACGCGGAGTGATCCATTCCGACGAGGCCAACCAGCAGACCAACCCCTTTGACGACATCAATCCGGCCGATATCGAGCGGATCGAGACGATCAAGGGCGCGGCGGCGACGACCCTGTACGGGACCGAGGCCGCCGGCGGCGTGATTCAGATCTTCACCAAGCGTGGAGTCGCCGGAGCCCCTGCGTGGTCGCTTACCGTCGACCAGGGTCTCAACACCCTGGGTCACATCGGGCCTGATCCGGACGTCAATCCCACCGGGCTGGGGTTGAACAACTGCAACTTTACCGGCGACGCCAACTTCCCTGGCGGTGACCCTCAGTTCCCTGCGGATCCGAGCTGTCCCGCGAGCGGCTCCTGGCTGAAGGACGGAACGCTGCAGAGCTACAACCTGTCGGTTCGCGGCGGCGCGGAGCGCATGAACTACTTCGTGTCCGCGAAGTGGGGCGCCGAGTCGGGCGTCTTCGACACCGGCTTCGACGCCAACGACGTGAAGCGTCCGGAGCAAGGCCAGGAGACCTGGAACATCCGGGGCAACTTCTCGTTCGCTCCTGCCGAGGACCTGGACATCCGCTTCAACAGCTTCTACGCGCACCGCAACGTCACGTGGGTGCCGGACGGCAACAACGCCGAGGGACTGCTCCTCAACGTCTTCCGCGGCGGTGCCGACTACACCAACGACGAGGACGGCAAGCTCCTCGACATGGACATCACCAACATCAACGACCACTTCACAAGCGGCGTGAACCTCCTGTGGAACCCCACGGAAGGGATGAACCACCGCTTGAACGCCGGGATCGACTGGGTCCGCAACGAGTATTTCGAGGAACGGCCGTGGGGGTATTTCTACGTCCAGGGCGGCAATCGGGAAACCGATGAGCGGACCTTCCGGAAGCTCACGCTGGACTACGCCGGCACCATGGACCGGACCTTCTTCGGTCTCTCGTCGTCGACCTCGCTCGGAGGCCAGCTCTACAACGACTTCGTGACCGGCACCAACGGCTTCGGCGACGACTTCGCCGGACCTGGCGCAAAGATCCTGCAATCCGGAGCGATCACCCAGGCCTTCGAGGTCAACAGCACCGTGACGAGCGGCGGCTTCTTCCTGCAGGAGATCATCGGGATCGCCGACCGGTTGTTCCTGACGGGTGGGGTGCGCGTGGACGGCCACTCCGCGTTCGGGCAGGACTTCGGCCTGGAGATCTACCCAAAGGGTCAGTTCTCCTACGTCCTCTCCGATGAGAGCTTCTTCCCGTCGAGCTTCGGCACCCTGAAGCTGCGTGGCGCCTTCGGCGACTCCGGCAAAGCGCCGGGTCTCTTCGACGCGGCCCGTACCTGGGCATCGGTGGCGGGCGACAACGGACAGCCCGGCGTCACGCCCGACAACCTGGGCAATCCGCTTCTGGGTCCCGAACGCACGCGCGAATGGGAGCTGGGCTTCGAAGGGTCCACGCTGGACGGCAGGGTCGGCTTCGAATACCAGTATTTCAAGCAGAACACCTACGATGCGCTGATCCCGGTCACGCAGCTCCCGTCGGGTGGATTCGTCGGCAACCAGCTCGAAAACGTCGGCGAGGTGAGCAACGCGGGCCACGAGGCATTCGTGAATCTGAATGTGCTCTCCTCAAGCACACTCGGATGGGATATCGGCTTGCGGCTGTCCACGAGCGAGTCCCGGGTGATTGACCTGGGGGATCTGGAGAGCATCTCCGTCGGTTGGCGCAACTATGTGCGGGCACCCGTGGAGTGCACGTCCGAGCTGTCCAACGGCGTATCCTTCGACGGCAACGGCTTCATTGGCCAGGGCTGCACGGTCGGAGACCTCGTGTACTACCCGCTTCCGGCCTTCTGCGAGGATCGTGTCCAGAACCCGGACGAGGTGGGCGCAGCCCCTCGTTACGTCGATCAGTGCGTGGGGACGACCACGCCCAAGTACACGTATGGAATCAGCACCACCATGACGCTTTCCCAGCGCCTGACGCTCGACGTCGTGGGCGAGGGGATGGGTGGACACTGGCTGTCGTCCGGAACCGCCTACCAGAACACCCGGCGGCGCGTGTGGCCCCTGTGCCGCGACACCGTGGCAGCCATCGCGGAAGGGCGGACAAGCCAGTTGACCGCTGGCGAGCGTGCCCTGTGCGACCGCTCGGTCGTGCGCTACGGCATGTGGACCCAGCCGGCCGACTTCTTCAAGATCCGCTCGGCGTCGCTCAGCTTCCGGGTGCCCGAGGGCTTCCTCCCGGGTCAGGTGCGGTCGGCGACGATTCGCCTGCAAGGACGGAACCTGTTCACCCGGACCGATTTCGAGGGCATCGACCCCGAGGCCTTCGAGGACGGATCCGCCGAAGTGCTCTTCCGTCAGGAGTACTACAACCTGCCGCCGATCCGCAGCTTCCTGCTGTCGGTCAAGGTCGACTTCTAACGGAGAGGATGCAGATCATGAAAACGATGAATTCACGCCGGGTGTTCCTGGGCGCGCTGTTCGTGGCGCTCGCGACGACCGGCTGCGACGAGAGCATCTTCGACGTCAAGAACCCCGGCCGGATCCTGGACGACGATCTGAACACGGCGGCGGGCGTCAAGTCGCTGGTTACCGGAATGTCGGCCGACTTCTCGGTGGGCTATGACAATCTCTCTTTCACGACCGCCATTCTTTCCGACGAGATTGTCGGGTCGGGGAGCTATTTCTCCACGGGCCGCTACCGCAGGGGGCTCTTCGATTCCGAGGACGCGAACGGGTTCTGGGCGTCCGTCCAGCGGGCACGCTGGGTGGCTGAGGCCGGACTCCTGCGCATGCAGGCTATCGAAGGCTACCAATACGACGGCAACCAGGAGACGGCTCGCGCCCACCTCTTCGGCGGACTCGCCAACCGCTGGTTCGGCGAGAACTTCTGCCAGACGGTGTTCAGCGCGCCCTACGACCAGGAAAACCCGGGTCCGGGCGGTGAGGTCGACACCGGAGACGCCATGGATCGCAACGCGGCGTTCCAGCGCGCGATCGCGTTGCTGGAGCGTGCCGCCCAGCACGGTGGCTCGGCCGGACGATCCGACATTGTAAACGCCGCAGAGGGTGGCTTGGCGCAGGTGTACGTGGGCATGGGCGACTTCAACAGTGCGGCTGCGCGTGCCGCCAAAGTGCCGACGGACTTCGTGTTCGCCGCCGCGTACTCTTCCAATTCGGGCCGGGAAACGAGCCAGATCTGGAACGAGACGCACGGACGCCACGAGATCTCCGCCTGGGGGACGCTCGCGGGCATCGTGGGTGCCGGTGACCCGCGCACGCCGTGGACCGACTGTTCGGCTCCTGGAAGCGGCTGCGCCAGCGGCAACGGAGCCGATGGAGAGACGATCCACTTCAGGCAGGACAAGTACCCGACCCGCGACGATGATATTCCGCTCGTCAAGGGCACGGAAATGCGCCTGATTGAGGCTGAGGCGGCGTTGATGGCCGGAGATCTCGCAACCGCAATGGCCAAGATCAACGAGGTGCGCGCGTATCATGGACTGGACGCGGTCGAGTCCGACGGTACGATCGGCCAGATCACCGGCGGCGACGGCGGGGGGGCCAACTTCACCTCCATGTCGGGCTGGGACATCCTTGACCGCGAGCGGCACCTGACGCTCTGGCTCGAGGGCCGGCGTCTGTGGGACCTGCACCGTTGGGACCATCCGCACCTGGATGGTGGCGGTGTGGTCTACAAGGCGACGGTCGCGCGCCGGGCGTCGTGCATGCCGATTGCCCTGGACGAGTGCCAGGTGAACGAAAAGGTCTCCAGCCTGTGCATCAGCGTGTAGGCGAGGGATAAGGACCTTCGGATGGACGGAACCGCCTCTCGGAGCAGGTTGCCCGGGGGGCGGTTCCGCGCTTCAGCGGTGTTTTGCCGCTGGGTAGTTGCGGGGGTGCTGGCGACCAGCGTCGCCAGCACCCCCGTCCCCGCTTCGGCGCAGATCCGGGTGGAAGGCGAAATCCTCGACGCGGTGACCGACCTGCCCGTCTCCGGGGTGATCATCCACCTGCCAGATCTCAACCTGGGCACGATATCGGACGAGTTCGGCTACTTCATGCTCGATGCGATCCCCCGCGGTGTCCAGGTCGTCTCGGCCCACCGCACAGGCTACGAAGCGATCGAACAGGAGGTGCGCGTCGTGCCCGGCGAGGTCTGGGAGGTCCGCCTCACCCCGGCGGCGATTCCGGTACGGGGAATTGAGGTTACGGCCGCGACGAGCCAGGAACTCGAAGCCGCGCGCACGGGACGCCGCTCGGACTTCATTTCGCCGTCCACCGTGGCCGAGGCGGCGGAGCGGACCAACAAGGTGCTGGAGGTGCTGAGGTCGAAGGCGCCGCCGCGACTGCGAATCCGTCAGGAGGGGGGTATCGGCGGCGTAACCTTCTGCATCGAGTCCTCGAGGCGCCGTCCGTCGGTGCAGGAACTATTCGACGCCGGCGATGGGTGTCGTCCAACGCTACTGGCACTCGATGGCGTGATCGTCTACTCGCCGTCGCCGATGACGCTGACCGGCATGCAGGCGCCGAGTCTGCCTTCTGACGTTGCCGCGATGCTGCTCAACCAGAATCCGCAGGAAATCCGCAGCATCCGTGTCCTGTCGCCGGCGGATGCGTTCTTCCGGTATGGAGAGGCGGGCCGCTCCGGCGCGGTCGAGATCGTTACCGTGCATCCGGGCAGGCCCAAGGGCAGTTGATGCGTCCCGTCGTCGGGATGCGGCCCCTGCTCCTACCGTCTGCCGCGGCAGCGGGGATGGCGGCGTTTCTGCTGCACCCCGGAGTGCGCGGCGAACCGGCGGCGTTCTGGACGGTTGCCGCGGCGGTGGTCGGGATCCTCGTCTGGACGGGGTGGCTCTTCGCGTCGCGGCGGGAGCGCGGCGAGGACCTCACCCTGGAATTCGTCCTTCGCACGCCCCACTGGATGCAGACCCTGGCGCAGGGAGCGCTGCTGGTCTGGTGGGGCACGTTCGTGGACATGGTGCGGCTATGGGCGCCGATGATCCTCGCGCAGTTGCTGCTGGCGGTGGCTGTGGAGGGACTCTTCGCGCTGACGCGAAGGGGTCGGTACACGGCCGGGTTGGGCGTAGTGCCGGTGATCTTCAGCGTCAACCTCTTCCTGTGGTTCACGGGGCCCTGGTTCTTCTTCCAGTTCGCGATGGTGTTCCTTGTCTACGCGGGCAAGGAGTTCATCCGCTGGCAGATGGACGGGCACTCGCGGCACATCTTCAACCCGTCGGCGCTGGCGCTGTCGGTGGCGGCCGTGCTGTTGATCGCGACCGGATCGACCGAAATCACACGCGGGATCGAGATCGCACAGAGCCAGTTCATCCCGCCTCAGATGTTCCTGGTGATCTTCCTGGCTGCCGTTCCCGCCCAGTTGCTCTTCGGCGTGGCGATGATGACGATGCCGGCGGTACTCACCATCCTCGGCTTCGGCCTGCTCTACCAGTCCGTGACCGGCATCTACTTCTTCTACGACGCCTACATCCCCGTGTCGGTCTTCCTGGGCCTGCACCTGCTCTTCACCGATCCGGCGACCTCGCCTCGTTCGGATGGCGGACGGATCCTGTTCGGGCTCATCTACGGCACGGGTGTGATCACGAGTGCCGCAATGCTCGACGCCATCGGCGCACCGAACTTTTACGACAAGCTGCTGCCAGTGCCGATCCTGAACGTGCTCGCGCCGCGGCTGGATCGCGCGGCCAACGCGCTCGGCGAGAAGCTGAGGATGTTGGGCAGGCTGCAAACGCCGGGAGGCGCGCGTCGCCGCGTGGCCACCGTGGCATTGTGGGGCACGACCTTTGCGACCATGAGCGCCGCGGGCGGCGTCGGCGACAACCACCCCGGCCAGTATTACCCCTTCTGGCGCGACGCCTGCGAGGTCGGCAGCGACCGGGCGTGCAACTACTCCGGGGTCATGCTGCAGAACTTCTGCGACCAGGGCTCCGGGTGGGGTTGCAACGAATTCGGCGTGCTGCTCGTGGCGTTGGATCGCGACTTCCTCGGCGCGGCACGTGAGTTTGAGCAGTCATGCCGGCTGGAATACGGGCCAGCGTGCGGCAACCTGCAGATGCTGGCCAGCGGGGACGAGCGGCTGGCGCAGGGCGCGGCGGCGTTCGCGCGCGGGGATCCGCCGCCTGCCGAGTTGCCGATCGTGCTGATGGGTAGCAAGGGACCGATCACCGAGCGCGATCCGGCGGCGCTGCGGGCGCTGGGCTGCGAGCGGGGTTGGCGGGAGTTGGGATGTAGCTGAGATGCGCCCCCTCCTGCTGCCCGGCGCCGCTGCCGGGGTCCTTGCCGCCTATCTGTTCATTCCGGGGGTGCGGGCCACGCCGGGCCTTTTCTGGGCATTTGCGGGGGCGTCGGCAGGTGTTTTGGCGTGGACGGGCTGGCTCGCGATCTCGCGACATCGTTCCGGAGAGCCTCTTGAGCTCGACTTCCTGGCCATCCGGCCTCACTGGGTCCAGCTCCTGGCGCAGGGAACGGTCCTGGCATGGTGGGGATGGTTCGTGCCCGCGGTATACGAGTTCGCGCCCTTCATCCTCGCGCAGCTTGTGCTCGCGGTGGCCCTCGAAGCGCTCTTCAGCTGGACCCGGCGCGGTCGGCACACCCTGGGGTTCGGGCCCGTGCCGGTGGTCTTCAGCCTCAACCTCTTCCTGTGGTTCCACCTGGACTGGTTCTTCCTCCAGCTGGCGATGGTGGTGCTGGTCTATGTCGGCAAGGAGTTCATTCAGTGGCGGGTCGGGGGCCGCTCGCGCCACATCTTCAACCCGTCGGCGTTCGCGCTGGCGGTGGCGTCGCTGGCGCTGATCGCCACGGGCACGACCGGGATCACGCTGGGCGTCGAGATCGCGCAGTCGCAGTTCGTGCCGCCGTTCATCTTCCTGGTGATCTTCCTCGCGGCCCTGCCGGGGCAACTGCTCTTCGGTGTCGCTACGATGACGATGCCCGCGGTGCTCACCATCTGGGGCTTCAGCGCCGCGTATTTCGCGGTCACCGGCGAGTACTTCTTCTACGATGCGTACATCCCGATCGCGGTGTTTCTGGGGCTGCACCTGCTGTTTACCGATCCGGCCACGTCGCCGAGGTCGGAGTTGGGCCGCGTCCTGTTTGCCGTGCTATACGGCACCGGAGTCGTCGCCAGCGTCTTTGCGCTGAACGCGGTGGGCGCGCCGCCGTTCTACGACAAGCTGCTCCCCGTGCCGATTCTGAACCTGCTGGCGCCGACGCTGGATCGAGCGGCCGATGCGCTCGCGCCACGACTTGGAGTTGCCTGGGCGGCCGCGAAGGGTGCGGTGCCCACGCGGCGCCGATTGGCAACGGTGGGGCTCTGGGCCGCGGTTTTCGCCACTCTGAGCCTCACCGGGGCGCTCGGCGACAACCACCCCGGCCAGTACTACCCCTTCTGGCGCGACGCATGCGAGGCGGGCAGCGTGCGGGCGTGCGACTACACGGGCGTCATGCAGCAGAGCTTCTGCGACCGCGGATCCGGGTGGGCCTGCAACGAATTCGGCATCCTGATGGCCGAGACGGATCGGGATTTTCGCGGCGCGGCGGGTGAGTTCGATCGTGCTTGTGGGCTTGGGTTCGCACCGGGGTGCGCGAATCTTCGGATGCTGGCGACCGGCGACGAGAGTCTGGCCCGGCCCGGCGCGCTCCAGCGGGACCGCCCACCGCCCGGCGAACTGCCCATCGTGCTGCGGGGCAGCAAAGGGCCCGTCACCGAGCGCGATCCGGAGGCGCTCAGAGCGCTGGGGTGCGAGCGGGGGTGGCGGGAGCTGGGGTGTCCGTGATTCGTGAAAGGTGGGGGTTCCGGTGCATTCCAGGGGTGACGGTCGCGGCCACACTTCCGGTGTTAGCCGTCTGCGACCAACGGAATCCACCCTCTCCCTGCACGACGCCGTCACAAACCGTTGACGTAGGCCACTCCGTCACTTTCGTCCCGTGCTTTTCCGATCCGGATGGTGACCCCCTGACCCTCAGCGCGGCAGTCACAGCCCCGTCTCTTGCCACCGTGTCGGTCGAGGGTCTGGAAGTGACCGTTTACGGACTGCTTGCGGGCGACCTCTTCGTCGCGGTGACTGCGACAGACCCCGACGGCCTGTTTGCGGTTCAGGAGATCCAGGTGACGGTCAAGGGTGCCTTGGCGGACGTTGTGATCCCCGAGGCATCACCGGACTCGCAAACCGTGGCCCAGGGCGGTGAAGCCTCTTTCACCTTCGTGGCCCACAATCAGGGCGAAGCCGATGCCGGGGTCACCTTCTTCGTGCTGCGTGTTTCCGGCGACTCGGTCATCACGCCCAGCGACCGCGTCCGTCAGATGCACTCCTTCCGACTGCCGACGTTTCCGCCACGAGACAGTGCTTTCCTGAATCTGGTCGTCAGGGACTGGCCGGAGCCCGCAGGTCCCGCGTACTTCGGCCTGTGCGCCGACCCGGAGTTCCCGGAATCCAATGCGCTCAACAACTGTTCCCGGGGGTTGAAGGTGACTACGACAGCGACGGCTGTGCCGGGCGACCGCTACCCCTTCGGCTGGTCCCCCTGCAACTCCAGGATGTCCACGTTCCACTGGCTGTCGCCGAGCAGGTGCTTCACGAAGTACTCCGCGCGGAGCCAGAACCAGTAGTTGCTCATGTTCCCGAAGCCGTGGCGCTGGCCGGGGAAGATGAAGAAGTCGAAGCGCTTGTTCGCGCGGATCAGGGCCTCGGCCATCCGGAAGGTGCCGGCGTGGTGAACGTTGTTGTCCACGTCCCCCGTGGTCAGCAGCAGGTGACCCTTCAGGTTCGCCGCGATGTCCGAGTTCCGGTCGATGTCGTACTCGAAGCCCGTGACGGCCCCTGTCGAGTCCTTCACTTCCTTGACCCCGTCGTGCTTCTCGGACCAGTTGGCGTTGTAGACGTCGTTGTTGTGGTTCCCGGCTGACGAGACGGCCACCTTGAAGAAGTCGGGGTACACCAGCATGGCCGCGGTGGACATGAAGCCGCCGCCGGAGTGCCCGTAGATCCCCACGCGTTCGATGTCGATGAAGCCGTGGCGGTCGGCGAGCTGCTCGATCCCCGCCTTCTTGTCGGCCAGACCGTAGTCGCGGAGGTTCCCGTACCCGTAGTTGTGGTACCACTTCGAGCGGTCGGGGTGGCCGCCGCGGTTCCCGATCGTGATGACGATGAAGCCGAACTGCGCGAGCGCCTGCTCGGTCTGGTTCAGCGAGAACGACTTCGACACCGATTCGGTCTGCGGCCCGGGATATACGTAGGCGATGATCGGGTACTGCTTCGAGGGGTCGAAGTCGTATGGCTTGTACATGACCCCGTAGATGTCCGTGACGCCGTCGTCGGCCTTCACCTGGTAGGTCTCGGGGTACTGGTAGCCGGCAGCCTCCAGCGCCGACAGGTCGGCCGTTTCCAGGTCCATGATCCTGCGTCCGGAAGCGTCGAAGAGCGCGGACGCGGGATTGGTGTCGACGCGCGAGTAGTTGTCGATGAAGTAGCGTGCGGATTCAGACACGACGACCTGGTGGTCCTGGTTCCCGGGATTCAGCAGGGTCAGGCCGCTGCCATCAAGTCCGACCCTGTAGAGGTGCATGTAGTAGGGATCCTCGCCCTCCTCGCGCGCATTGGCGCGGAACACCGCGTACCCGTCGTCCTCGTTCACGCCCATGAGGCCGTCGACGTGCCAGGGTCCCTCGGTCAGGCGGGCGCGCACCGTGCCGTCGGCCGCATAGCGGTAGAGGTGTGCCCAGCCGTCCTGCTCCGACCACCAGAGCAGGTCGCCGTTCTCCAGGCGCGCGGGAGACTGGTGTTCCACGTATGTGTTCAGGCGCTCCTCGATGACGACCGCGACTTCGCCAGTAGCCGGATCCGCCCTCATCACGTCCACCCGGTGCTGGTCGCGGCTCCGCCGCCAGAAGTAGAGTTCGTCGCTGCTGTCCGAGAGCCACTTCGTGATGTTCGGCTCGGTCGAACCGCCGCCTCCACCGAAGAAGAAGAAGCCGCCAAAGCCTCCGAAGCCGCCGAACTCGTTGAAGATCCCCATGCGCTGGTCCTTCCAGGGCTCGTCGTCGATCTGAGACATCTCGCGCGACTCCATGTCGAAGACGTGGAGGCTGGTCTGCGTCACGTCTTCCTCGCCCGGCATGTCGTACCGGTAGCTCTCCAGCTTGGGCCGCGTATTCCCGACCGCGTGCACGACCCACAGATAGTCCACCTCGCGGCGGTCCTGGCGGGTGAGCGCGAAGTAGCGCGAGTCGTGGGACCACGTCGTCCCCGACCGCTGGCGCTTCTTGAACTCCTCCTCGGTCTCTTCGTCGTTCTGGCCGCGGCCCTGGAAGCCCCAGCTGAAGTCCTTCTCGCCGTCGGTGGTGAGCTGGATCTCCTCGACCTCCACGTCCTCTTCGGCTTCCTCGGCTTCGTCCCCCGTCTTGCCGCGGCGCGCCTCCAGGATCTTCTCGTATTCCTCGTAGCTCATCATCCAGAGGTTGAACTCGCGGCTGAAGACGACCCACGCGGTGTCGGGGGACACGCTGGCCCAACCGGGGTGGCTTATCGGCTCCTCGTAGTCCTCGAGTTCGCGGAGCGTGCGCGTGGTGACGTCGTACTCGAAGTGGTGGACCCTCTTGCGCGTCCTGGGTCTGGGCGGGCCGCGCTGCTGCTCGTCCTCCTGGTCTTCCTCGACGTCTTCTTCGTCGTCCTCTTCCTCCTCCACCTCCTCATCCTGCGAGGATTCCACGTCGAACTGGATGGTGTTCGGGCCCGTGAAGCGGATGGCGCGGATCGGGAGGTGCTGCGCGTCCCACGGATCCCTCGTGATACGGGTCAGCTCGGCGGCGATGCGGTCGTTGTCGAAGATCTCGGTCTTCGTGCCCTGGCCCGGATCGACGAGGTAGAAGTGCCTGCCCTCGGAGGTTTCCCACTCGTACCAGAAGCGGTCCGTGTCCTCGATCCACCGCGGCGAGACGCGCAGGGAATGGACCAGATCGCTGATCTTGTAGGGGGCGAAGCGGGCCGCGAGCTCGAAGTTGGCCGAGCCGGGGCCTTCGACCCTGACCGACCCCTCTTCCTGGGCGGCGACGGGGCTGGCTGTGGCTCCGAGAGCCCCGAAGGCCAGAGCGGCTGGGGCGAGCAGGCCCATGACGAGGGTGAGGGGGAAGCTGGCGCGCGGGCGAGTGACGGTGCGGCGGATCATTCCTGGCCTCCGTTGGGGGTGGGAAGCGGCGTGGGGAGCGCCGGTGTGGCGCTTTCATACCGTGGACACGCATCTTCGCCGAATTGATTGTGGGTGGGCCTGCAGGCCGAGGCCGGCCGCGAGGGCACCGAAGAGAAATGGGAGACTTTGCGTAATGGTGCAAGCGAGAGGTGGTATCGTTCTGTTGTGTCTCTGCGCGGCGACGGCGGTCGCTCGGGCCCAGGAGCCCCCGTCCCGGCCGGTCGTCACTGCCGCCGACTACGCTCGCGCCGAGCAGTTCCTGCCGGGCAACGCGGTTCGCCACCTGACCGGGGTGCCGACCGGCCCGATGACGTGGGTCGGCGAGACGGACCGCTTCTGGTACCGGGTGCGCACGGCGGACGGGGAGCGGTTCATTCTGGTCGACCCGACGGCGCGCACGCGGCGTGAGGCCTTCGACCACGGGCGTCTGGCGGCGGCGCTCTCGATGGCGGCGGACACCGCCTATGACCCGCACAGCCTGCCGTTCACCTCGTTCGAATTCGTCGACGATGGGGATGCGGTGAGCCTCGACATCGGCGCGGCCAGGTGGCGCTGTTCCCTCACCACGTACACCTGCGACGAGCGCGACGCGTCCGCGGAGTTCGGCCCCGCCGAATTCGCCTCGCCCGACGGAACCCGCGCCGTCTTCACCCGCGACCACAACCTGTGGGTCAGGGCCGCCGGAGAAGAGGAGGGCACGCAACTCACCGACGACGGGGAGCCGTACTGGGACTACGGGTCGTCCCCGGAGGGGAACACGTCGGCAGTGACGATCCGCCGCTTCGGCATCCCGGTGCCGCCCGCCGCGCTCTGGTCGCCGGACGGCCGCTACGTGGCCACGCACCAGCTCGACCAGCGCGGCGTCCTGGAGATGCACCTGATGCAGGGTGCCCCGGAGGACGGATCGAAGCGGCCGCGGCACCACGCGTACCGGTACGCGCTTCCCGGCGATTCGATCATTCCCATGGCCCATATGGTCATTGTGGGCACAGAGGCGGGCGCGGGCGACGCAACCCGTGCGGTCACGCGGCTGAATGCGGATCCGCTCAATTCCATCTTCCAGTCGCCCTTCACCTTCCAGAACGTGTGGTGGGCGGAAGACGGAGCGGCCCTCTACACCCTTCGCTTCACAAGAGGTCAGAAGGCCGTGAGCCTGGAGGCGGCCGACCCGGCGACCGGCGAGGTGCGCACGATCGTCGAGGAGAGCTGCGCCACCTATTGCGAGGCCACACCTTCTCTCGCGTCGCGCCCCAATGTGCGGGTGCTCGGCGGCGGCGACGAGGTCCTGTGGTGGTCCGAGCGGGACGGATGGGGCCACCTCTATCTCTACGACGCGCGGACCGGCGAACTGAAGCGCCAGGTGACGAGCGGCCCGTGGCTGGTCCGGGAGGTACTGCACGTGGACGAGGACGCGCGCACGCTGTGGTTCACGGCGAGCGGACGCGAAGGCGGCGACCCGTACTACATGCACCTGTACAGCGTGGGACTGGACGGCGGAGCGGTGCGCCGCCTCTCACCCGAGGACTCCCACCACCTCGTCACGGCCAGCCCCGGCGGCGCCTGGTTCGTGGACACCCACGGCCGCACCGACACGGCGCCGATCACCGTACTGCGCGACCGGAGCGGAGCGGTCGTGATGACGCTTGAGACCGGGTCGCTGGAAGGCCTCGAGGCGCTGGGCTGGAGTCCGCCCGAGAGGGTGGTGACGAAGGCGCGGGACGGCGTGACCGACCTGTACGGCCTGATCGTCAAGCCCACCGGCTTCGACCCCGAGGCCGTGTACCCCGTCATCGACTACGTCTACCCGGGCCCCCAGACCGCGTGGGTGCCCAAGAGCATCGCCGACCCCCTGTCGCGGGTGCTGTGGGATGCGCAGGCGACGGCCGAACTGGGCGCGGTCGTGGTCGTCCTGGACGGCTTCGGGAAGCCCCTGCGCTCGAAGGCGTTCCACAACGTCTCGTACGGCAACCTGCAGGATGCCGGGGGACTGGTCGACCACGTATCGTCGATCAGGCAGCTGGCGGCGTCGAGGCCGTACATGGACCTGGGACGCATCGGCGTGTACGGCTTCTCCGGGGGCGGATACATGTCCACCCACGCCATCCTGACCCAGCCGGACTTCTACAAGGTGGCGGTCTCGGGTGCCGGCAACCACGACCAGCGCGGCTACATCGCGCTGTGGGGCGAACTCTACCACGGGCTGATGGACCCGGACGGCGCCAACTACGTTCAGCAGGCCAACACGACCCACGCCGCCAACCTCAAGGGGAAGCTCCTGCTGATCCACGGCGAGATGGACGACAACGTGAGCCCGGCGCTCACCATGCAGGTGGTGGACGCGCTCATCAAGGCGAACCGCACCTTCGACATGCTCATCCTGCCGAATCTCAACCACGGGGCCGGCAGCGACCCATACTACATCCGCCGGCGCTGGGACTATTTTGTCGAACACCTGATCGGGGCGGAGCCGCCGCGCGACTACCGTGTGGTGCCGTCCTGAGGGGCGGCGCGCGCGCGTTGCGGAGCGGCGCCCCTCAGTTGTATACAATGTTGAGTACGTAGCTATTGCGGGTTCGCGGGACGTTTGCCTATCTTGGCACCCCGTCGAAGCAGGAGTCTCATCCACCACTCAAAGGACAGAACCATGAGACCAAACTTCCGTTTGAAACAGCCCACACGACCGTTGTGGGGGCTCGCCGCGGCAGGTGCGGCGGGCTTCGTGGCCCTGGCGCTGGCGGTTGCGCCGCTGGCCGCTCAGAACACCATCACCGGTACGGTCGTGGACGGCACCACCCAGCGCCCGCTCGGCGGTGCGCAGGTCCAGGTGGAAGGGACCAATCTCGGTGTCCTCACGGACAACCGGGGCCGGTTCCTGATCCTCAACGTCCCGACGGCCACGGTCACCGTGCGCGTGGTGATGATCGGCTACCGCGAGGCCACGGCCAGCGCGAGCACCGGTCAGGCGGTCACCATCGAGCTGCAGGAGACCGCGATTTCGCTCGACGAGATCGTGGTCACCGGCGTGGTCGGCGAGCAGACGGCACGGGCGGTCGGCAACTCGATCGGCCAGGTCAACGCGGCCGAGCTCGAGGCGTTGGCTCCGGCCGCCGATGTGCAGCGCATGATCAGCGCGACCGTTCCCGGTGTGCGCGTCTCCATGGCCGGCGGCGAGATCGGTGCCGGCGGGTCCACACGGATCCGGGGCGTCGCCAGTCTCTCGCTGGGTGCTCAGCCACTCGTGTATGTGGACGGCGTTCGCGTGAATGGACAGGAAAGCAACGCCGCCTTCGGCTGGTACGCCTTCAACGGCAACTCGCAGCCCTCGCGCCTTGCCGACTTCAACCCGGATGAGATCGAGAGCATCGAGATCATCAAGGGCCCCGCGGCGGCGACGCTCTACGGGACGGAAGCCTCCAATGGCGTGATCCAGATCATCACCAAGAGGGGCCGGACGGGTGCGCCGAGGATCAACGTCACCATGAAGCAGGGCGCCAACTTCTATCCGAACGTCTACAACATGTTCCCCGAATCGTGGTACATGTGCGAAGGCGTGTCCCAGACTGTCGACGTGGATGATCGCCTGCGGTGCAACCCGGGAGAGGTTACTCCTTTCAACGTGCTGCAGACCGACCGCGACGTCTACGGCAACGAGTGGTTCCAGACGGGCCACTCGCAGTCGTACGGGGCAGACGTCACGGGTGGCACCCAGCAGATCACCTACTTTGTCTCGGCGGACTGGGACCGTGACGAGGGCGTCGTCTGGTACAACTGGAAGAACCGCATGAGCGGGCGCGCCAATCTGACCTACACCCCGTCCGAGAAGCTGGAACTGAACTTCGGTCTGGGCGCGATCCGCAGCAAGGCCCAGTCGGCGTCGGCCCAGCAGGCACTGCCAACGGCGATCATCTGGGCCTGTCCCTCGCCGGGCTGTGAAGCGGGTTCGAACAAGCCCAGCGACATCGCCGGCGGGTTCCGGGGCTACATCGCCTATCTGCCCGAGGCCTACGAGGAAGACATCGAGGGCTTCCAGCACGTGGACCGCACGACCTTCTCGCTCGAAGCGCGTCACGAGCCCTTCGAGTGGCTGACGCACCGGGCCATCGTGGGCGGCGACTTCAGCGGCGTCAGGAACTCCGAGCTCTATCGTGCGACCGGCCGTCAACCCGCCGGGCAGTTCACGCCCTGGGGACGCAAGACGATCATCAACCTCAACACCAGCTACTTCTCGATCGACTACCAGGCCAACGGCATCTTCGATTTCGGAGGCATGACCTTCACCACCTCCGGCGGCCTGCAGTATTACCAGCGGCAGGAGTCGTCGACTTTTGCGCACGGCGAGACTTTCCCGGTCGACGCGCTCGAAACCGTTTCATCGGGTTCGACGAAGCGGGCAGAAGAGGATTTCCTCGAGAACAAGACATTCGGCGTGTTCGTGCAGGAACAGGTTGCCATGGGCGACCGTCTCTTCGTGACCGGCGCCGTGCGTGGAGACGACAACAGCGCGTTCGGCACGAACTTCGACTTCGTCGTGTATCCGAAGCTGTCGGCATCATACGTGATCAGCGACGAGCCGGCCTTCCAGGACATGCTGCCCGGGGTCAACACGCTGAAGCTGAGGGCGGCCTGGGGGAAAGCCGGTAAGCAGCCGGACGTCTTCGACGCGATCCAGACCTATACGCCCACGGTGGGTCCCGGGGGTGCTTCGGTTCTCACTCCCGAGAACATCGGCAACCCGGACCTCAAGCCCGAGGTCGGAACCGAGATCGAGCTGGGCTTCGATGCCGGCCTGATGGACGACCTGATTGGTCTTGAGTTCACCGTCTACAGCCAGACGACGAACGACGCCCTGGTTCGTGTGCCCGTCATCCCCTCGAAGGGATTCCCCGGGGTTCAGTTCCGGAACATCGGCCAGATCAGCAACAAGGGCATCGAAGTCGGGATCAACGGTCAGGTGTACAACTCCGAGGCCTTCAGCCTGGATGTGGGGGCCACGTTCTCCACCTTCGACAACGAGGTCACCGACCTGGGAGGTCAGCCTCCGATCGTACAGAGTTCCTCGAGCCTGAACCGGCAGTTCCACGTCGAGGGCTTCCCGCTGGGCAGCATGTTCTACAGGCGCGTGATCAGCGCGCAGCTCGACGGCTCCAGCGGGCGCAACGTCGCGACCAACCTCATGTGCGAGGGTGGCGAGAAGGCCGGCGACTCCGACTTCTCGTGGGGAGGCGGTTCGCCCGTTCCCTGCGCCGACGCGCCAGAAGTGTACTGGGGTCAGCCGATTCCCAACGTCGAAGGCGGCATCTACACCAATCTGCGCATCGGGCAGAACCTGTCGCTGTATGCGCTGGTCGATTATGTGGGGGGGCACCACCTGAGCCTGGGAGACGTCAGCGCGCAGCATCGGTTCTTCATCAACTCCAGGGCGATCCTCGAACGTACGGACCCCATTCTGCTGGGGTATGAGGCACTCGGTGCCGGAGGTCTCGCGCAGTCGGGCGTTGTGGCAGGCGACTTCATGAAGCTGCGGACGCTGTCGGCTTCCTATACACTGCCGGAATCCATTGCCGAGATGGTGTGGGCCAGCCGGGTCGCGGTCACCGCTTCGGTCGACAACCTGTGGACGATCTGGCAGAAGTCGAAGGACTCCTTCGGGCACCCGATCATGGACATCGAGCGCGCGCGCCAGAGTCCCGGTCAGTTCGGGCTCAACGGGTACGTGCAGGAGGGTTGGCCTCAGCTGACCCGCTTCGTGTCCACGTTCCGGTTCACATTCTAGATCACAGGAGAGATGAAAATGAGAGCAAGAAACAGACTGGCGGGTGCGGTCCTGTTCGTGGCTTCATCCCTCGTGTTCTCAGGGTGTAGCCTGGATGACATTCTGGCGGTGCATGTGCCCGGGAAGGTGCTGGAAGAGGCCTTGAACAGTTCGTCGCTGGCCGACGTGCTGACGACGGGTGTGGTCGCGGAGGTCGAGTGCAGCTGGAACCAGTACGTTGCCGGCTCGGCACACCACTCCGACGAATACGTGCCGACCTCGGGCAACCTCACAATGAGGAACTGGGGCCAGCGCAAGATCTACGCATCCGATGCGGGGTATGCGCAGGGCACTTGCGGCGGCTGGGGCTATCCGATGTTTACGCCGCTGCACACGGCGCGTTTCCAGGCGGAGGACGTGTCCACGAGATTGGCGGGGTTCCCCCCTGACGAGGTGCCGAACGTTGCATCCCTGCAAGCGACGGCCGCCGTTTGGGGTGCATTCCCGCTGGTAGCGATGGGCGAGGGGTTCTGCCGCATGGCGATCGACGGGGGTGCCGTGATGCAGCCGGCCGAGGTGCAGGCCCAAGCCGAGCAGCGGTTCACTTCAGCGATCTCGCTGGCCCAGGCGGCCGGTGATGAGACGCTGGCCATGCAGGGCACGCTGGGGCGTGCGCGGGTTCGTATCGCGCAGGGCAATTATGCCGGCGCGATCGCCGACGCCTCCCAGATCCCGGATGGGTTCATCGTCAACGTAAGCCGTGACGCTGCCGAGTCGCGACGCTACAACTACTACTTCGAGCGGTTGAACGCGCCAACGGGATTCCGGGCCCATGGTTCGGTGGCCGACAACTACCAGAATCTGACCATTGGCGCGGACGGGATGCCGATGGACGGCGGTGACGGGGTGAAGGACACCCGCGTCAACGTCAAGACCGACGGCACGGAGGCCGCGGACTTTGCGACGATCCTGTATTATCACGACAAGTACAATTCGCGCAGCGACCCGCTCCCCCTGGTGCACTGGCACGAGGCCCGCATGTTCGAGGCCGAGGCGTTGGCCATGCAGGGCGATGTCGCGGGCGCACTGGGCAAGATCAACGGCCTCCGCATGGCCGCAGGGCTTCCCGAAGTCACCGCGGACGTGGGTGCCGGGCAGATCATGGACCTGGTCAAGGAGGAGCGTCGTCGCCAGCTGTTCGTGTTGGGCGGACATCGCCTGCACGACATGCTGCGCTTCGACATTCCGTTCCTCGGAGAGCCCGGCTCGATCCATCCGAACGGTCTCGACCAGACGGGGGCGGAGTACGGCAACCTGACGTGCTTCCAGCTCCCCGAGGTGGAGGTCAAGGGGAACGAGAACATCAGCAGCTGATATCGGCTGAAGGGAAGGCATCGCGGGGCTGCCGCTTGCGTTCTGGCGGCAGCCCCGCTTCTCATAATGGTGGGGTGGTGGAAGAGCAATCCGGATACAGCAAAGGAGGAATCCCATGAGACGAAGCTTCCGTTCGAACCGAACTGGCCCACGATTGTGGCGACTCGCCTTCGTGGGCGCGGCCGGTTGCATGGCCTTGGCGCTCGCCATCGCCCCGCTGGCCGCTCAAAACACCATCACTGGCGCGGTCGTGGACGGCACGACCAGTCGGCCGCTTGTCGGTGCCCAGGTACTGATCGACGGGACCGAGATCGGCAGCCTCACCGACAACAGGGGAAGGTTCCTCATCCTCAACGCACCCTCGGCGTCGGTCACCTTGCGTGTCATCATGATCGGCTACCGCGAGGCCACGGCCACGGCCAACGCCGACCAGGCCGTCACCATCGAGATGCAGGAGTCGGCCATCTCCCTGGACGAGATCGTTGTCACCGGCACGGTGGGAGAGCAGCAGGCCCGATCCATCGGGAACGCCATCGGGCGCGTCGACGCGTCGCTGCTTCAGGAAAGGGCTCCGGTGGCGGAGGTGCAGTCACTCCTTTCGGCGACCGTCCCGGGTGTGCGAATCATGAACACGGGCGGCGCCATAGGAGAGGGCGGGGTCACACGCATTCGAGGAGTCGCCTCCCTGACGCTGGCCGCGACACCCATCGTCGTGGTGGACGGCATTCGCGTGAACGGCGACGACGGCGACTCGGGCCTGCTTTGCGGTGTGGGTGCCGACTGCGGTGACTCGCCGTCCCGGATCAACGACTTCGACCCCGACGAGATCGAGAGCATCGAGGTGATCAAGGGACCCGCCGCCGCCACCCTGTACGGGACGGAAGCGTCGAACGGCGTGATCCAGATCATCACCAAACGGGGAGCACGTGGTGCGCCCCAGGTGACCGCCCGCATGCGGCAGGGCGCGTCCTGGATGCCCAACCCGATCGACCTGGTGCCGCCCACCTACTACAGGAGCTCCTCGGGCGAGATCGTCGAGGTCAACGTTCTCCAGCACGACAAGGAAAACACCTTTGGTCTGCTGGACTGCGACCCCAGTATCTATACCGGGTGTCAGGCGAACGGTGGCCGCGACTGGTTCCGGACCGGCCACAACCAGTCGTACGGAGCGGACGTGAGCGGGGGCACCGAGACCGTGACCTACTACGTGAGCGGCGAGTTCGATCGGCAGGAAGGGCCGGTGCCCTACAACTGGCAGAACTCCCTGCGCGGCAGGGCGAATCTGACCTACGCTCCCAGCGAGGCACTGAGATTCGACTTCAGCCTCGGGGCCAACCGCTCCAAGCTGGAGTCCGCCTCGGCGCAGCAGCCGCTGTTGACGGCGGTGATCTGGTCCTGCCCGGCTCCCGGTTGTGAGCCCGGAAGCGGTACGCCGCAGGCGCTGGACGGACCCTCCCGGGGCTACATCGCCTATCTGCCCGAGGCGTACGAGGATGAAATCGAAGGGATCACCGATGTCGACAGAACGACCTACAGCCTTCAGGCGCAATGGCGGCCAAGCGAGTGGATGAACCACCGCCTGGTGTTCGGCGGCGACTTCGGCAATCGCACGAACTCCGAGCTGTATCTGGCCACCGGCAACCTCGGCAACTTCTTCAATACGGGCCAGAAGACGATCGTCAACGAGCGAACCTCGTACGTTTCGGCCGACTATCAGGTCAGCAGCCAGTGGTCGCCGATGGACAACGTGACGTTCAACACGGGCGGGGGCGTTCAGTACTATCAGAAGAAGTCCGAGATACTCTGGGGCCGGGGCACGACGTTCCCGGTGAAGTCGCTGGAGACGATCCCGTCAGGCTCGACGCGGAGTGCGAACGAGGACTACCGCGAGAACAAGACGTTCGGAGTCTTCCTCCAGGAGCAGATCGGCCTGGGAGACAAGCTGTTCGT
Source organism: Longimicrobiales bacterium (assembly GCA_965116905.1). GTDB lineage: Bacteria > Gemmatimonadota > Gemmatimonadetes > Longimicrobiales > Gaopeijiaceae > Bin94. Next base: position 1,172,708 of record OZ220732.1, read on the forward strand.
TACCGGGGCCGTTCGGGGTGACGACAACTCCGCTTTCGGTGAGAACTTCGACTTCGTGGTATATCCCAAGCTGTCCGGTTCGTATGTGATCAGCGACGAGGACTTTTTCGCCGAGAGTGTCGGCTTCGTGCAGCAGCTCAAGCTGCGGGCCGCCTGGGGGAAAGCGGGCCGCCAGCCCGATGTCTTTGACGCGCTGAGGACGTATGAGCCCTCGGTGGGCCCGGGTGGAGCCTCCACGGTTACGCCGGAGAATATCGGCAACGCGGATCTGAAGCCGGAGGTGGGTACGGAAGTGGAGATCGGCTTCGACGCGAGCGTCCTTGACGACCGCGTGGGGCTGGAGTTCACCTGGTACGACCAGACGACCAGCGATGCGATCGTCTCCGTCCCGGCGCTGCCCTCCAACGGTTTCCCCGGAGTGCAGTTCCAGAACATCGGCGAGGTCAGGAACACCGGCATCGAAGCCGGCATCAACGCCAACGTCTTCAACTCCGACAACCTCAGCGTCGACATTGGCGGCACCTTCTCTACGACAGAGAACGAGATATCGGACCTTGGCGGGCAGCCCGCGATCATCCAGTGGACTTCGGGCGGCCAGTACCATGTCCAGGGCCAACCGCTCGCCGGCATCTACCACAAGCGTGTGGTCAGCGCGACGATCGAGGACGGCAGCGCCACCAACGTGATGTGCGAAGGTGGGGAAGTGCTTCCCAGCGCCGAGACGCAGAATCTCTCGCTGGGCGGCGGTGCTCCGGTGCCCTGTGCGAATGCTCCTAGCGTCTATTGGGGACAACCGGTTCCCGACAAGGAGGGCAGTGCCTACGCCAGCATCTCGATCGGTCGCAACCTCCAGCTGTATGGACTGGTCGACTATGTTGGCGGACGTACGCTGATCAGCGGCGACATCGCCGCGCAGCACCGCTTCTTCATCAACTCGAGAGCCATCCTGGAGCGTACCGATCCCATCCTCCTCGGCTACGAGTCGCTTGGAGGGATCGGGCTCTGGCAACCGGGGATCATCAGCGGGGACTTCGCGAAGCTGCGTACGGTCTCCGCCAGCTACACGCTGCCAGGCGAATGGGCGAGCCGTCTCAACGCGTCGCGGGTAAACCTCAATGTTGCCGTGAACAACCTGTTGACCCTCTGGGTGGGCGACGCCGAGAGATTCGGTGTGAGACAGATGGACCCCGAAGTAGCGAACCAGCTCGGCGGTTCCACGGCTGGACTCAGCGCCTACAATCAGGAAGGCTGGCCCCAGCTCAGGACCTTCACGACGACCCTCAGGATCACATTCTGATGTGGGCCCTGACCGAAGTACACGACCAGATCGGGAGCGGTTCCATGACTACAAGAATCAGAAACGCCGGGCGGCGGGCCGCGATCGGCCTTCTGATGCCGGCCATTTTGTCGACTGCGGGATGCGACCTGGACGCGATCCTGGAGGTGGATATCCCGGGCAAAGTGGACGCGAATTCGCTGAGTGACCCTGCGCTCGCAACCGTCCTTGTGAACTCGGTGATCGGAGATGCCGAGTGCGCCTGGAGCAACTTCGCCGCCGCGGCATCGCACCACTCGGACGAGTGGATTCCGACATCGGGGAATCTCAACATGCGGGAGTGGGGACAGCGCAAGATGAGCTTGCAGTCGTCATCCGGAAGCCAGCTGGCGCAAGGCTCCTGCGCAAGCAACTACGGCATCTACACGCCGCTTCAGACCGCCAGGTTCCAGAACGAGGACGTCTTCTCCAAGCTGGCCGAATTCGATGCCGGGGACGTGCCGGACAAGGCCCGGATGCAGGGGACCGTACGCTTGTATGGAGGCTGGTCTCTGCTCGCGCTGGGTGAGGGCTTCTGCTCGATGGCGCTCGACGGTGGCGCGGAAATGCAGCCCGACCAGGTGTTTGCCGAGGCGGTGCAGAAGTTTACCGAGGCGATCAGCGGTGCCGGAGACCCCACAATGGTTGCTGCGGCGTACGCCGGCCGGGCCCGCGCCAAGCTGGACATGGGAGATTGGTCCGGTGCGATTTCCGACGCGCAGCAGGTTCCGGAAGGCTTCAAGTTCGCGGCCGACCGTGCGGCGGACAACGACAGGCGAATGAACCAGTTGCAACGTCGGCTCAACGACACCAACGACGGGGTCAGCAAGCACGGATCCGTCGCGAACCACTTCAGGGATCTGACGGTGAGCGACGCCGGCGATCTGACGCAGAACGACGGGATGCCGGATCCGAGGGTTCCGGTACGGACGATCGGCAACCAGGCCTTCGACTTCTCCACGATCCACTACTTCACGGACAAGTACACGTCGCGCGCCGATCCGGCGCCGATGGCGTCATGGGAAGCGGCTCAGTTGATTATCGCCGAGGCGTCGGCCCAGATGGGCGATGTGGCGATGGCCGTCGGCGTGATCAACACGCTGCGGGCGAAGGCTGGGTTGCCCGAGTGGGCGGGCGGAGCATCGGCGTCGCAGGCGGACGTCATCGCCGCGGTGCTGGCGGAGCGTTCGCGCGAGCTCTTCGTGGAGCAGGCATGGCGCTTCAACGACATGTTGCAATACCGTGGCTCGGCCCAGCAGATTCCGTTCCTGGGCGAGCCGGGCTCGATTCACCCGAACGGACTGGATCAGACGGGTGCCGAGTACGGTACCGTGACGTGTTGGGAACTGCCCCTGGTGGAGACCAACGGCAACGAAAACATCGGCTGACCACAGGCACCACAGGCGGGGGCGGGTCCGGCAGCCGGGCCCGCCCCCGCGCCGTTCTACTTGCCCCCGCCGCCTCGCCGCGTCGTGATCAGCACGACGCCGTCGGCCGCGTCGGGTCCGTACTCGGCGCCCGCGGCCGGGCCCTTGAGCACCTCGATGCGCGCGATCGTTCCGGGATCGATGAGTTCGAGGGCGCCCATGCCGCCGCCGTACCCGAGCGGTTCCACGCGAACGCCGTCGATGAATACGACGGGGTGCCGGTTGAAGGTGAAGCTCTTGGCGCCGCGCACCCGCAGATAGTATCCCGTTCCGACCGCTCCACTGGTCCGAACCAGAGTCACGCCCGTAACCCCGTCCAGCACGTCGCGGACGCCCCGGCCGCCTTCGAGTTCTTCGCGCCGGATCGTCGCGTCCGGTATTTCTACCGACTGCATCGCACGGGCGACGATTTCGCGCAGGACAAAGGCGGGAGCCATCATCTCGAAGTCGCGAAGCAGCAGGGTGGAGCCCTCCACGGTCAGGCGCTCCGCGAGCCCGACATGGTCAGGATGGGTTATGCGGATCACGGACACGCCCACGGGGACCGAGAGCAGCGAATAGCTCCCGTCTTCGCCGGTCCGGTTGACCACGCTCGTGCCCACGATCCGCACGACCGCGCCTTCGACCGGCTCCCCCGTCATGGCGGAGCGCACGACGCCCCGCAGCGTGGCACCAACCTGGCCGGAAAGCGGCGTAGCGGCCGCCAGGAACAGCAACGCACCCGGCAACAGGATCGCGGTCTCGCGCAGGCGCACCCGCATGGGACGGCACCCGGTCCTCGCTGACCGGCGCACAGCGCTCCGCGACACCGGCCTCTTCCACAAGATCAAGTCCTTCATATCGAACCCTACGCTCGCCTTGAGAAGCGAGTTACATTAATCCCGCCGCGCTCGGCGTCCAATCAGCTCCCGAGCCTTCTCCTGCACATCCGCGATCGGGAGCACCGAAATCCGCTCGTCCAGGCTGTAGGCCTCCTTGCCCGGGTACACGATCCACAGGTGGTCCAGCCTCAGGTCACGAAGCGCCACGCGCATGGACCGGCTCGGACCGGGTGCGTCCGCGAACTTGCACTCGAAACCGTAGCGTGCGCCCCGATGAAGTACAAGGAGGTCCAGTTCCGCACCGCCGTGTGTCCCCCAGAAATAGGCGTCCTGCACGTCGAAAGCCACCAGGAGCTGCTCGATTGCGAACCCTTCGAACGATGCGCCGACCTTGGGATGGCCCGCCACCTCATCCTCGTCGTCGAGACCCAGGAGCGTGTGCAGAACGCCCGTATCGCGGATATAGGTCTTGGGCGACTTGACCTGGCGCTTCCGGATGTTCTCGAACCAGGGCGGCAACACCCGAACCATGAACGCCCCGGCAAGGATGTCCAGGTAATTCCGGGCGGTGCCTTCGCTGGTGCCGAGCGAGCGGGCGAACTCCGCGGCGTTCCACGTCTGGCCGTGGTAGTGGGCGATCATGGTCCAGAAGCGCCGCAGCCGCTCCGCCGGGATGGTGATGCCCAGCTGCGGCAAATCGCGTTCCAGGAAGGTGCGAACGAAGTTTCTCCTCCAGATCGCCGAACCCTCGGGGCTCGTGAGGTAGGAGCGCGGGAAGCCGCCCCGCAGCCACAGCTTTCGCCACCGTGCCGGGGCTACCTCGCCGAGATCGAACCCGCCCAGATCGACGAGTCCGACGCGGCCCGCCAGAGACTCCGACACACCCCTGACCAGTGTGGGCGACGCGCTGCCTAGCAGAAGGAAATGCGCGGCATTGTCGGGTCTGTCCACCAGGACACGCAACGTCTCGAAGAGCCCTGGAGACCGCTGTACTTCGTCGATGACCACAAGCCCCTCGAGTCGGCCTAGCGTGTGCTCCGGAGTGGACAGGCGGCGGCGGCTCGACGCCTCCTCAAGGTCGAAGTATGTGCTTTGGCCCGCGCGGGCAGAGATTTCCCGGGCCAGCGTCGTCTTGCCGCACTGGCGTGGTCCGGTCAGCGCTGCCACCGGATGCACGGAAAACGCCCGTCGGATTCGCTCGATGGGGATTGGGCGGTCGATCAGCATTCACAACAATAATCCGTGAAAATCCGCAAGTCAACTGCGGTTTTTCATGAAAGACTGCGTCCGCTACATTACGATCCCGCGCGTTCGAACACGATGTCGGTCCCGTTCGGCTCGAAGGGGATCGCCACGGCTCCCACCACGCCGTCCGCGTTCGTCGTAAAGGTCACCAGGCCCGTCACCGGCACGATATTGGGCGGCGACGTGATCCGGAAAATGTCGTAATGGAAGTGCTCGAGGTCGAGCTGGAAATCCTCGTAGGCGATCACCAGTCCGCCGCCCTGCACCTGTATTGCAATCCCGCCGTACCCGGCGTGCTCGTAGGTGCCCGCGTAGTCGGCCAGGGCATGGCCGGGCTGCGTTCCGGCAACGCGCTTTGCCTCCTGCTCGCGTCTCGTCTTTTCGGCGCGCGCGCGCTGTTCATCGCGCAGTTCGAGGTTGCGCGCGTTCCAATCCACCGGCTCGAGCCCAAGGAGGCGGTCGTACACGTTGTAGGCGATCATGACCGGCACCGGGTTCATGTCCCCGGAACGGTTGGTGAGCACCATGACGCCGATCCTCTCGCGGGGCAGCCACGACATCGACGATATGAAGCCGTCGATGCCGCCGCCGTGGGCCACCATCTTGTGGCCTCGGTAGCTGCTGACGCGCAACCCCAGACCGTAGCTGGCCTGACCCAGTTCCGTGAACTCGGACTCGCCGGGCATGGCGAACTGCGGCTGCTGCATGCTTGCCGAGGTCTCTTCGGACAACAGACGGTGTCCGTCGAAGACGCCGCCGTCGATGTGGGCCTGAATGTAGGCGAGCATCTCGGTCACGTTCGAGTTGACGGAGCCCGCCGGCCCGACCGCGTCGATGTTGCGGAAGGGGACGCGCGTCAGCGTTCCGTCCCTCAGCAGGTAGGGAACCGCGTAGTCGCCCGACGCCGGCGTGTCGCGCACCGAGGTGTTCGAACGCTCCATGCCCAGCGGCGCAAAGATCCGCTGCTCGATCAGGTCGTCCCAGCCTTCGCCCGTGATCTTTTCCGTGAGGTAGCCGGCCGTCATGAACATGAGATTCTGGTACTGGTACCGGCTTCGGAACGAAGCATTGGGCTCGAGGTACCGGAGCTTCGCGAAGATCTCCGCACGGCTGCCCGTCCGGCCGTACCACACGTTGTCGTGGCGCGGGAGCCCGGATTGGTGGGTGACGAGGTCCCGGGGGGTCATTTCTGCGGTGGCGAACTCGTCGTGGAGCCGGAAGTCGGGCAGGTAGTCGCGCACGGGCCGGTCCCACTCGAGCATTTGCTGGTCCACCAGCATGCCCATCAGCGTCACGGTGAACGACTTGCTGTTGGACCCGATGGCCATGGTTGTGTGCTCGGTGACCGGAAGCTCCGCCTCGATGTCCCGATAGCCGAATCCCCTGGCCAGGAGGACCTCGCCGTCGCGGATCACGCCCACCGCCACACCCGGGATCTGCCAATCCTCCATCACGCCCGTCACGAACGCCTCGAATCCGGCGAAGGGGGCGTCCTGGGCCTTCAGCGCGACCGGCGCACAGGCCGTGGCCAGCGCATAGGCCGCGGCCGGCACCGCCAACAGCATCGCTACATGCCGGAACCAGCCTCCGCGCCGATGGATTCTCAGCTTGCTGTGGCCGGACATGCACACCTCCTCGTGCGTTCGTTCGCGTACAGGTGAATCTACTGCCCGCTGCCCCTTCCCGTCAGCCCTCGTTGAGGATGCTCACCGGATCCACCCGGCTGGCGCGCTTTGCGGGGACGTAGGCGGCCAGGGTCGCAACTCCGGTCAGCAGCAGAACCACACCCACGAGGATGAGCGGATCAAACGCCTCGACGCCGTGCACAAGGTGGCGCACGATGCGCGTCAGGACGACGGCCAGGGCGATGCCGATCGCAAGACCGGCGGCGAGCAGTGTCAAGCCTGCCTTCAGCATCATGCCGACGAGCCGGTCGGGCTCGGCGCCCACCGAGATCCGAATGCTCAGTTCCCGTTTTCGAGCCGCCACGCTGAAGGACACGATGCCGTAGAGGCCGATGGCGGCCGCCAGAAGCGCGAGCGCTCCCATGAGACTCACGGTCACCGCGGTGATCCGGCCCGGAAGCAGCCTGAACGCGAGGTGCTGTTCCATCGTCCTGGCGTTGATCGTGATGACGCCGGGATCCAGATCGGTTGCCAGTTCGAGCATGGCGGGAAGCACGGTCGCGGGATCGACCGCCGTACGCGCGACCACGCGGCCATGGGGATTGGGCATCTGGCTCACAGCCCCGTACACGAGCGGGCGGAGTTCCTCGCCCAGGCTGCGCACCTTCGTATCCCCGACGACGCCGACGACACGGACTTCGGTTCCGTCCCGGGTCGTGAACGTGCCTCCCACGGCGCTCCGTCCCGGCCAGTAGGTTGCGGCCATGGCTTCGCTGACGATCGCGACCGGCGCGGACGCCATGCCGTCGCGGTCGTCGAACAGCCGCCCGGCGACGACGGGAATGCCCACCGCATCGAAGTAGTCGCCGCCCACGCCGACCCAGTCGACCTCGTGGCCGGTTCGTCCCGGTGGCGGCTCGATTCCCGGCACGGTGAGCGTCAGGGTCGAGGTTGCGGTCCCGTCGAGGGGGACAATGGTGATGAAGCCCGCCGAAACGACTTCCGGCAGCGCGGCTACGCGTGCCAGGTACGCGTCATGGAATTCACGGCGTTCGTCGGGCGAGCGGGTGCGCCCGGGTTCCAGCCAGACGATGGCCGCCGGATGCATGCCGAAGCCCGGGTCGACGCGCTCGGCCGTGGCCAGGCTGCGTGTGAAGAGCGCCGCGGCAACGAGCAGGACGACAGCACCCGCAATCTGACTGATCGCCAGCACCGCCCGCATTCTGCCGGCACGAAACGAACCGCCGGCGTTTTCGTCCTTCGGCGTACCCGATACGTCGGTTCGCGTGGACTGCAGCGCGGGGGCGACTCCAAGCACGGCCGCCGCCGCCAGGGTCAAGGCGAGTGCAAACGCCAGTACGGTGGCGTTGAGGCGGGCGTCCACCTCGAGTGCTACGGGCAGCGGCAGATCGATGTTCAGGAGGAAGTCAATCAGAAACAGGGAAACGAACACACCGGCCGCTCCCCCGATCACCGCGAGCATCGTAGTCTCGGTCAGAAGGCTGCGGATCAGGCGGGCCCGTCCGGCTCCGAGGGCCAGGCGCACCGCGGTCTCACGCCGCCGGCGTGCCGCCCGCGCGAGGAGAAAGCCGGAGAGGTTGACGCACGCGATGAGCAGCAGCAGGACGACGACTGCCATCACCAGGACCGCGACGGGGACCAGGACTCCATCCACAGCGGGATGGACGGGCGATGAGAGGGTCGGCGTCATCACGATTCTGCGGTCCGCGTAGCGGTCGCTGTGGGATGTGACCAGGTCTTCGGCGAATGCGCCCAGGGCGGCCTCGGCCTCGGTGCGCGTCACGCCGTCCGCCAGGCGGGCCTTGACCATGAACGACTCCTGACCGCGCCGCGCCAGGCTGCCCGGACCGTTCAGCGAGATCTGGTCGGCCATGGAAGCGAGCGCCCAGAAGTCCGGTCGCAACCCGGGAAAGACCCCCGAGAAGTCGCGGGGCGCAACACCAACGATCGTGTACGCGAAGCCGTTCAGCCGCACGGTGCGGCCAACCACCCCGGGGTCGGCGTCGAAGGACCGCCGCCAGTACGCGTCGTTGAGGATCAGCACGGGATCGGTTCCGGCGACCGTGCCCTCGTCGGGTCCGAAGACCCGGCCCACCTGGGCAGGCACGCCCAGCACCTGGAAGTAGGGCCCGGCCACGAGCTCGTTGAGCAACTCGTCGCGCCCGCCGGTGTGGTCGCTGAAGCTCGCGATGTTGGGCATCGCGCCGGTCATTCCGTCGAACACGGAGCGTGTGGCGGCTTCCATGTCGCGGAACGTCGGGTACGAGAAGGAGCCGAAGGCGTCCTCGGGCGCGACGAACCGGATGTACACCAGGTCCTCCGGGTCGTCGTACGGCGGCGGACGAAGCAGGAGCGCCTCGAACACCGCAAAGAACGCCGTGTTGCCGGCCACGCCAAGGGTGATCGTGACGAGCGCCACCGCGGTGAAGCCCGGGGCGCGAATCATCCGTCGCCAGCCGAGCCTGATGTCCTGAAGCAGACCGTCCAGCCAACGGCGCAACGCACGCCATCCAGTAACCCGGATACCGCCTGCCATATCCCCCCTCCGGTCATGCCCCTGTCGCCCTGTCGGCCCGCCCGTGTCCAAAATATCACGGGCCGGACGACCGGGTAACTCATCCGGGCGCGGGGATGTCTCCGGAGATGGCTATCGCGGCTCGAACTCCTCCTCGGAAAGACGGAAGGCCTCGATCAGCTCGGGGTCGGTCTCCGTCCCGAGGATCCTCCCGGCCAGATACTCACCGATCACCGGTCCGAACTTGAAGCCTTCGGCCGAACCGCCGCCGGCCAGCCAGACATTGTCGAAGTCGGGATGATGGTCGAAGAAGAAGTTGGATGTCCGCGAAATCTCGTAGTGGCACGACCGGGTCTCGCTCACCGGAGCATCGGCAAGTCCCGGGAACCGCTCGCGCACGAAAGCCAGCGGGCTCTCGTATTCCTCTTCGCGGAGCCAGCGGCGGCTGGTGTCGGGATCGTCCGGCCCCCTTCCGCCCCGGCGGACCCGGAATCCGCGGTTGTCGGGACCCAGGGCGGGCCAGCCGGTCACTCCGGGGAAGTTGTAGCTGGGCAGATTGGGGTAGCTGTAGCGGTTGTCCCCGGGAGGGGTGCGAATGTAGAGGACGTTCCCCATGGGGATGCGCAACCGGTTGCCCATGAGTTCCGGGAAAGCCTTCGGGAACCAGGGACCCAGTGCAAAGACGTATTGCCCTGCCGACACCGACTCGCCGGGTTGCAGGGTGAGCGCGTCCAGCCGGGATGCGGTGGCAGGCCCCGTGTCCGCTTTGGCGATCGTGATCGTCCCCCCAGCCTGCTCGAAGACCCTTGCCACCGATTCGATCGCGCGGCGCGCGCGGACGACCCCTGCGTCCGGCTCCCAGAGCGCCACCGTGATGTCCGTGAGGTCGATCACGGGCCAACGCCGGCCGACTTCGTCCGCGTCCAGGACCTCGTACCGGACACCGGCTTCGTCCCAGTTGTTCCTGGTGTCTTCCATGAACTCGGTCCACTCGTCCCTCATGATGAGGTCCGACGTGTTGAAGAAGACGCGGGGGAGGAGCAGTTCGCGCCCCTGTTCGTCCCACTCCGTCCACTTCTCGATTGCGCGTTTGGCCCACCGGGTCCACAGCAGGCCGTGACCCCGGTCGCCGTACCCGGTGCGCACGCCGCGCGTCTCGCCGCCCGAAGTAGCCCGCGAGTTGGCCGGCCCGTACTGATCGATGAGGGCCACGCGCGCGCCCGCCTGTTGCAGGTTCAGGGCGGTCCAGGCACCAAAGGCTCCGGCACCGACCACAGCGACATCCGGCGTCTGGCGGGTATGGATTGCTGGCGCCCGATCCCCGGCGCGCGGCGGCGGCGAGTCGCCCGCCCGCTCTTCGCCTCGAAGGGATCCGACCCCGGCCAGCAGCGCACCGGTCCCGGCGGTTGCGGCCTTCACAAAGGTCCGGCGATCCAGTCCCCCACGGCCCTCTCCACCCACGTTGTTCCCCCCTCCGCTCATCCCGGTCCCGTGCCCGGGGGAGCGATCCGCACCTCGCGCATCGGCGAGTCGGCGGCCAGCTCCGACGAACCGGCGTCGTGTCCGTTCATGCTGAGTATGTAGGCGACCACGTCCAGGTAGACCTGCTCCTCCAGCCCGCCCGGGTTGTCGTCGGGCATCGTCGAGCGCACGGTCCTGAAGAGCGAATACACCGTTCGCCTTCCCCAATTGGACTGGAAGGTGCGGCCGCGGAACTCGCTCGTGGTGTGGCACTCGGAGCAGACCTCATCGAACGTTGTCCCGCCGCGGTCCGCCTGGCCGCTGCTGAAGATCCCCCCCACGGGCTCCTCAGGTGCGTCCACGGGGGTGTCTTGCTGCACGGCCGGTTCGGCCGGAACAGGTGTCGCCAGAGGGTCCTCGGGAGTGGCCGATACGGCGGGTGCCTCGCCCGGGCCACCGGAAGCGCAGCCCGCGAACGAAAGCGTCAAGGCGAGACGGAGCGCGTTCGCGCCCCGGGCTTCACTGGGTGGCATGGACCGGACCGCCTCCTCGGATGTAGTGTATCACTCCGGTGCATCCCACACCGGACTCACTTCTGAATATAGGGAACCGAAACATGCACGGCCGAAGCCCCGGGAGGTACCGCCACCGTTTCACCGCCGTGACCGCGCTTGCGGCCACCATTCTCTTGACGACCGCGTGCAACAGTCGGGACAGCTTGCCGCTGGCCGTGGGCGACGTCAACAGCATCATCGTCACCGCTTCGCCCGAACTGTGGGCGGAGGTCGAGTCCGCGCTGCTTCCCACGCTGGAACGGCGCGTATTCACGGTGCGTGACGAGAAGACCTTCAAGGTTACCTACCAGTCCGCCGACGAGGACGTCTGGTACCGGCTCCGCCTGCTGAAGCAGCAGCTCGTGATCGGGACGCCGGACGATCCGTGGATCGCCCCGGGACTCGCCAGGGTGGACGTGCCGATCAGCCCGCCTCAGGTGCTCCAGGTGGCGGACGTGTGGTCCCGGGAGCAGCTGGTTACGATGGTCGTGCTGGCCGACGAAGCGAATGCTGCCGAAACCGTACTGGGATTGCTTCCCGAGCTGGCGGAGCAATTCGACAGCCAGTACCGGGACTGGGTGCTGGCCAGGATGTTCGTCACCGGCCCCGATACCGCGCTGGCCCGGACGCTCCGTGAGGACTACGGCTTCAGCCTGGTCGTTCCCACGGTGTATCAGTACCGGATGCTCGACGGGGTCCACATGTTCCGCAACGACAATCCGGATCCGTCGGAGTTGATCCGCCAGTTTGCGATAACGTGGACCAGTCCGGCGGCTGAGCTCGACGCCGACGCTCTTCTCGAGTGGCGGGCGCGCATCGTGGACCAGTACTACGACTACCCACAGTTCGTGAACCTGAAACGAACGATCGAGTCCGCGGGAACGTTCCGCGGCAATCCGGTCGTCGGCGTGCAGGCGGTGTGGGAGAATCCTCCGGACGAGTATCCGGCGGCGGGCCCGTTCATTACGCGCTCGGTGACGTGTACCGACCAGGATCGGACCTACCTGATCGACGCGTGGCTGTACGCGCCCGACCGTGAGAAATACGAATACATGATCCAGCTGGAGCAGATCCTCGGGTCCTTCCAGTGCACATGAACAGCAGGAGCGTCACGGAGAACTCGATGCAACAGCCGAAACCGTCCCCGGAATCCCTTCCCACACATCGCCTCGCCATCTTTGCGGCCGCGGCTTCGTTCGCCCTGGGAGCCTGCGGCGCGCAGCCGGACGCCGCCGGTTCGGTCGGCGAATTCGGCGCCGAGGGCGTGGGCTACGGCCATCCCGACCATGCCGGCCACGTGGCGGCCATCGACGAGATCGTCATGACCCCGATCCGCGAAGGGCTCATCGCGGGCGCGTCGGTCGCGGTCGTGCACGGGGGCGAGCCCGTGGCGTTCCGCGGGTACGGCTGGGCCAACCTGCAGCTGGGCGTCCCCACACCCGAAGACGCCATCTACGAAATGGGGTCGGTCACCAAGCAGTTCACCTCGGTCGGCCTGCTCCAGGCACAGGCGGAAGGGCTCGTCGACCTGGACGCGGACATGAGCACCTACCTGCCGGACTTCCCTACCCAGGGGAACGACATCACCGTGCGGGAACTCCTCGATCACACGTCCGGGATTCGCGGCTACACCGAAATGGCGGCCGCACGGCCCTACTTCGTCCGGCGCGTACCCCGGGACACGCTGCTGGCCCTCATCGGCGAGCACCCGTTCGACTTCCCCACGGGGGAACACGAGATCTACAACAACTCGGCCTATTACCTGGCCGGAATGATCCTCGAGGAGGTGACCGGCACCACCTACGAGGACTACGTCGAACAGAGGATCTTCGCCGAACTGGGCATGGACCGCTCGCACTACTGCAGCGAGACCGAGATCCAGGAAGGCAAGGTGGACGGCTACGATGTCGGTGAGAACGGCCTGGGCAACAAGGGATTCATCGTCCACAACATCCCGTTCGCGGCGGGATCGCTCTGCTCCAGCGCCCGCGACCTGGCGACGTGGCTGGCCGCTCTCCACGGCGGAGAGGTGCTCGACGACGACGCGTACGCACAGCTGACCGAGCCCGGCGACCTCAACGACGGCACCCGGACCCGCTACGCGCTCGGTCTGGCGACCAGCGACTTCCTGGGCCACCGGGCCCTGCACCACGGCGGCGGGATCAACGGCTTTCTCACCGAGTCGCTCTACCTCCTCGACGAGGACCTCGCGGTCGTGGTCCTGGTCAATACGGCCGGCCCTCCCGGTCCGACCGCGCTGGCCGAGCAGATCGTCGAGCTGATGGTCGGAGATGCGACACCGGAGCCGATCGCCTTCGACGGTGATCTGTCCTGGTACGAGGGCACGTACTCGGGACCGGCCCGCGGCGGACGGGCCGCGCTTCGCATAGCCGTGGACGGCGATGTCCTCACCGCGACCGCCGTCATGATGGGCGATCAGGATATTCCCGAGGACAACCAGAGCGCCGATACCCTCGACTACCACGGCGGCACGACGTTCGGTGACGGGGGCGCGCGCCTGACCTTCGAAGGCGGCGAGGCCAGCGCCACGACCCTGCGCTGGGACGTCGTGTCGGGGTACACCGTGATGTCGAGGCGGTAGCGTTGTCCTTCGTCCACCTTCACACACATTCGGAGTACTCGCTTCTCGACGGTGCAAACCGCCTGAAGGACCTGGTCCGCAAGGCGTGCGAGTTCGAGATGCCGGGGCTGGCGCTGACCGACCACGGCTGCCTCTACGGCGCCTGGACCTTCCAGAAGCTGGCGCGCCAGGCGGGAATCAAGCCGATCATCGGCATGGAAGCCTACGTCGCGCCGGGCGATCGAAGGGAGCGAGCCCGGTCGGGCCAGGGCGGGAAGGCCCACTATCACCTGGTGTTGCTGGCTCGTGACGCGGAGGGCTACCGCAACCTGATCAAGCTCTCGTCGATCGGGTACACCGAGGGCTTCTACTACCGTCCCCGTCTGGACCGGGAGATCCTGGCGCGCCATTCCGGCGGACTCATCGTGACTTCGGCCTGCATGGCCGGCGAACTTGCGCGGCACCTGGATGCCGGCAACGACGATCATGCCCGCGAAGTGGTGGACTGGTACGCCAACGCCTTCCCCGACCGCTACTACCTGGAAGTGCAGGCCCACGGAACGCCGGGCCAGGCGGCCGTCAACGAGAAGATCTTCGCCCTGGCCGACGACATGGGACTTCCCGTCGTGGCAACCAACGACGCCCACTTTCTGCAGCCGGACCATCACGCGGCCCACGACATCCTCGTGTGCATCGGGACCGCGAAGAACCACGACGACGAGGGCCGCCTGACGTACGACGACGGCCTCTACTTCAAGAACCACGAGGAGATGGCGGCGGCCTTCCCCGGCCGGCCGGACGTGATCGAGAACACCCTCCGGATCGCGGACGAGGTCTCGCTGACGCTGGAGAAGAAGTACCACCTGCCCGGGTTCCCGCTGCCGGAGACCTTCACCGACGACAACGACTACCTCGTGCATCTGGCCGAGGCGGGTGCGAGGGAGCGGTATGCGCCGGCGTCGGGATCGGCGGCGGGAGCGGAGGCGGGAGCGGGGGCGGGCACGGAGGCGGGCACGGAGGCGGACACGGAGGCTGCATCAGCGGACGACCCGCTTCCCCGGCACGTCCGTGAACGGCTCGACTACGAACTCAAGGTCATCCTGAAGACCGGCTATGCGGGCTACTTCCTCATCACGTGGGACTTCATTCGCTGGGCGCGCGAGAACGGGATCCCGGTGGGTCCGGGAAGGGGGTCCGCGGCCGGATCGCTCGTGTCCTACGCGCTTCGGATCACCGACCTCGACCCGATCGAATACGGTCTCCTGTTCGAACGATTCCTGAATCCCGAGCGGATCTCGATGCCCGATATCGACATCGACTTCTGCTACGAGCGCCGGGGCGAGGTGATCGAGTACGTGCGCCGCAAGTACGGGCGCGACGCCGTCGGCCAGATCATCACCTTCGGAACGATGAAGAGCCGCGCGGTGATCCGGGACGTGGGCCGGGTCCTGGGCTTCGAGGTGGGCGAGACCGACCGAATCGCGAAGAAGATCCCGAACCAGCCGGGCCAGAGCTATACGGTGGCCCAGGCGGTCGAACAGATCCGGGACGTGAAGGCGCTCTACGAATCCGACGACCGTCACAGGAAGCTCTTCGACAACTCGATCACCCTCGAGGGGCTGGCCCGCCACGCGTCCGTGCACGCGGCCGGGGTGGTGATCGCGCCGGGTCCGCTGAGCGACTACGTGCCGATCTGCACGCAGGGCAAGGGGAGCCGGAACGGGGGCGGCGGCCGGGCACATGCCGCCGGTTCGGAGGACGGGCCCGACATCGTCACGCAGTACGACATGAACTGCCTCGAGGACGCCGGGATGCTCAAGATGGACTTCCTGGGCCTCAAGACGCTCACGGTCATCCACGACGCGGTGCAGGCGGTGAAGGATCGCCTCGGCGAATTCCGGCATCCCGACACGGGCACCCTGTACGATTCCGACGCGATGGACGACGTGCCCCTCGACGATGTGGAAGTCTATCGCATGCTCGCCAGCGGCGGCACGTCGGGCATCTTCCAGTTCGAATCCAACCTGGCCCTCGACAAGTTGCGTGCCATGCGCTGCGACCGCTTCGACGACCTGGTGGCGACCAACGCGCTCATCCGCCCCGGGCCCCTCGACTCGGGCATGACCGACAAGTACATCAAGCGCAAGCTCGGCCAGGAGCCGGTGAAGTACCCGGCACCCGGTCTGGAGCACATCCTGGAGCCCACCTACGGCATCATCGTGTACCAGGAGCAGGTGATGCTGATCGCCAACGACCTTGCGGGCTACTCGCTGGCGGAAGCGGACGTGCTGCGCAAGGCGATGGGGAAGAAGGACGCGGAGCTGATCCGGTCGGAACTGGACCGCTTCCAGGCCAGGCTCGCCGAAAGGGGATTGCCGCGGGGGACCGCCACCGATCTCGCGAGCCGGATCGAGACCTTCGGCCGGTACGGCTTCAACAAGTCCCATTCCGTCGCGTACTCGCTGCTTTCGTACAAGACGGCGTGGCTGAAGCGCTACTACCCGGCCGAGTTCATGGCCGCGCTGCTTTCGTCCGTCCTGGACAAGACGGACGATGTGGTGAAGTACATCGGCGAGTGCAGGGATCTGGGCCGGTATCACCCCGCGCTCGAAGACGGACTCGTGGTCCTGGCACCCGACGTCAACGAGAGCGGCTGGAAGTTCACGGTTGTCGAGCCCGGCACGATCCGGTTCGGGCTGGGAGCGGTGCGCGGTGTCGGCGCGGCCGCCGTGCAGTCGATCCTTGCCGCGCGCTCCGAGGGGGGGGCGTTCGCCAGCCTCTTCGACTTCCTGAAACGGATCGACCTGCGGGCCGTGAACAAGCGGGCGTGCGAGGCGCTCATCGCGTCGGGGGCGCTCGACTCGTGCGGGCACCGTGCCCAGCTTCTGGCCGGTCTCGACGCGGCGTACGGCGAAGTCATGGCGCGCCTGCAGGAAGCCGAGCTCGGCCAGGTGTCGCTGTTCGGCGGCGGCGGCGGTCTGGAGCGCCCCGTCCCTGCGCTCCCCACCGTGCCCGAGTGGGAAGACCGGGACCGCCTGACCCGCGAGAAGGAAGCGCTGGGCTTCTTCATATCGGGGCACCCGCTCGACCGCTACCGCGAGATCGCGGGCGCGTTCGACGAGGTGAGCGCGCTCAAGGCCAGAATGGGCGACTCGGTCGAGATGGCCTGCGTGGTCACGGGCGTCGCCCGCCAGGTATCCCGCCGTGACGGTTCGGAGTGGGCGAAGATTACCATCGAGGGCTTTCACGGCACCGCGACGGTCCTCGCCTTCAAGGACGTGTGGCAAAGCTACAAGAGCACGGTGGAGACCGACGCCGTGGTGCTGCTGCGCGGCAAGGTAAGCGACCGCGATCGCGACGAAGGAGATCCCCCGGTCTTCCTCGATGCCGCCGAGCCCCTCGGGCAGGTCTCCGGCAGCGGTCGCCTGGCGGTGCGGATCGATATCGGCGGACACGAGTCTCTGCCGGATGACGCGTTCGCAAGCGCCCGGGCGGTCGTCGACGCCCACCCCGGGGCCGCCCCGGTCGAGGTGCTGCTTACCGAGCCGAACGGTTCGGGTACGCCTCGCCTGAGGTCGCGTTCCCTGAGGGTGTCCCCGGATCGTGAGACCATCCGCGCGCTCGAGGACGTGTTCGGAAAGGGACGCGTGGGCCTGGCGAGAGTGTGAACGCCTTCGCCGTGAATTCCATCGCCGCGAGACCCGTAGTGAGAGTGTGAGATCCGCGAGCTTGTCCCGCTGTCCGTCCCGCAGTCCGTACGTAGAAGAGAGACCAACCATGAGAGCCTTGTTGATCGGCATGACCATCGCACTTGCACCGCTCGGCCTTCCTGCTCAGGCGCGGGGCCAGGAGACGGAGGAGAGGACCACCGGCCTGTCGGAATTCGTCGGCAACTGGGTGGGTTCCCTGAACGTGGGGACGGTGCAGCTGCGAATGCGGTTCGAACTCGGCGCAAGCGGGGGCGCGCTGACCGCCAGCGTCTTTTCGCTGGACCAGGGCAATGCGCAGGTGCCCGTCGAGTCCGTGACCGTGACGGGGGCCACGGTGGCCATTGCCATGCCGGTGGCCGGAGCCACCTACGAGGGCACGCTGTCGGCCGACGGGAGCCGCATCGAGGGATCCTTTGCGCAGATGGGCAGCTCGCTGACCCTGAACCTGGAGCGAACCGAGGCGGATAATACCGGGACGCGCCGTCCCCAGGACCCGGTCGAGCCTTTCCCCTATCTGGCGGAGGAGGTCAGCTATCCCAACCCGGACGGCGGCCACACCCTGGCGGGCACCTTCACGCGGCCTGAATCGGGAGGTCCCTTCCCGGCCGTGATCCTGATCTCGGGCTCGGGTCCCCAGGACCGGGACGAGGCCCTGCTGGGACACCGTCCCTTCCTGGTACTGTCCGACCACCTCACGCGCCGCGGGATCGCGGTCCTGCGCTTCGACGACCGCGGCGTCGGCGAATCGACGGGCGACTTCGCGGCCGCCACCTCACGCGACTTCGCCTCGGATGTGCTGGCCGGCGTCACGTACCTCCAGACCCGGGACGACGTGGATCCCGGTGCGATCGGATTGGCGGGACATTCCGAGGGGGGCCTGATCGCACCCCTGGTGGCCGTCGAGTCCGATGATGTCGCCTATATCGTGCTGATGGCGGGGACGGGCGTGAGCGGGGAACGCATCCTCTACGAGCAGGCGGCATTGATCGCGCGGGCGAACGGCGCCACCGAGCGCGCGATCGACCAGAACCGGGAGCTCCAGCGCGCCATCTTCGATGTCCTCAAGGCGGAACCCGACGTGGAGCGCGCCGGGGAGGTGCTCACCGACCTGGTGCGCACCGCCCTGCAGGACGCAAGCGAAGAGTTGCGCGCGCAGGCCGGGATCACCGACGACGCTGCCCTCGACGGCGCGGTTGCCGCCCAGGTCCAGAGCGTGAACACGCCATGGTTCCGCTACTTCCTGACGTACAACCCTGCCGAAACGATCGAACGGGTCACGGTTCCGGTTCTGGCCATCAACGGCGAAAACGACCTGCAGGTGCCCTACGAGGAGAATCTGCGCGAAATCGAAGCGGCGCTCCGGCGCGGCGGGAACATGCAGTACGAAATCCACGCGCTGCCCGGTCTCAACCACCTGTTCCAGTATTCCGACACCGGATCGCCGGCCGAGTACCAGGCGATCGAAGAGACGTGGTCGGTCGAGGTCATGGAACTCATCGCGGACTGGATCCTGGAGACGGTCGAGGGCTAGCGCCCGGACTGCTAGCACAGACTGCTAGCACGGCCTGCTGGCCTAGCGGCCAAACCGGGAGACTCGCAGCCGCTCGGCGCGCTGCCACAGTCCGGGCGTACCCAGCGCTTCCGCCAGTTCCCGGAAGCCGTCGGTGGCGCCACGCCACTCCAGCTCATCCACGTCGTCGAACAGGGCCGCGCCGTCACGCAGCGTGGCGAGGTCGCGGAAGAGGAAAGCGGCGGCCCGGTTCACCCTGAGCGACTCCGCCAGCCGCTGTGCGCCCCGCACCTTGACGCCCCAGCGGAAGGGGTGTCCCGGGATGTCCTCCAGATGACCGTAGCGGGCCAGAACCGTAGACGTGGACTTCGCTCCCCACCCGGGAACGCCCGGGAAGCCGTCGGCGCTGTCTCCTACCAGCGCGAGGTAGTCGGGGATGCTCGCCGGGGGCACGCCGAACTTTGCGAACACGCCGTGCTCGTCGCGCACCTCGTTCTTCCGGCGGTCCCACTGCACCACGCGATCACCGACCACGCACTGGGCCAGATCCTTGTCGGGAGTGCAGATGAACACCCGTTCCACGCGCGGATCGCGACGGGCCCGGGCCGCCCCCGAGGCAAGCCCGTCATCGGCCTCCAGCTCCTCCATCGGCCAGACGGGCACCCCCATCGCCGTGAGCCCCTCTTCCAGGGGATGGAACTGGGCCAGCAGCTCGGGGTCGATCCCCTCGCCGGTCTTGTAGCCGGGCCAGAGCTCGTTACGGAACGACTCGATCACATGGTCCGTCGCGACTGCCATGTGGGTGGCTCCGCGTTCCAGCATGCCGAGCAGCGAAGCGATCACACCGCGCATGCCTCCCACCTCGCGTCCCGCCGCATCCGTTGCGGAAGGAGCGCCGAAGTGGTGCCGGAAGAGTTCGTAGGTGCCGTCTACGAGGTGGATGTTCAAGGGCTGGACGCGTACTATGCTGGGGCTGAACGGGGCAGGATGCCCACAGTCGCCAACCGACGTACCGAGCGCAACAAGGAGCCACCCGATGACCGTCATTCCCAACCGCCGACACCTTTGCGCGATCGCCGTCGCGATCCTCGCAGTGCCGCTCCCGGCGACCGCCCAGGAGAGCCACGCCGACGATCTGCTCACGGTCGGGCACTATCTGGACATGGAACGCGTGGGCGATCCGCAGATCTCTCCGGACGGAAGCCGGATCGTCTTTGCCAAGTCGTGGGTCAACAAGATGGAAGACCGCTTCGAATCCGAAATCCGGATCATGGACGCCGACGGCGGCCGGCAGCGCTTCCTGCTGAAGGGCTCGAATCCCCGGTGGTCCCCTGACGGCACCCGCATCGCGTACCTCGCGCCGGGCGAGCCGTCCGGGCAGCAGATCTGGGTGCGCTGGATGGCGGAGGGTTCCCCCACGCAGGTCACGCGCGAGACGGAGGCCCCTTCCAACTTCCAGTGGTCCCCCGATGGGGAATACATCTACTTCCAGCGTTTCGTGGCGCACCCGAATCCGTGGCCGATCGACCTGCCCGCGCCCCCGGAGGGTGCGCAGTGGACGGCGCCGCCCCGGATCATCGACCGAATCCACTACCGCTACGACCGGATCGGCTTCCTGGAGGACGGCTTCACGCACCTGTTCCGGGTTCCGAGCGCTGGCGGCACCGCCCGGCAGTTGACCAGCGGGGAGTGGCACGCGGGCGCCACGTTTGCGCCTGGCGTGGGCAACGTCGGGTACGACCTGACTCCCGACGGCGGCACGCTGCTCTTCGACGGGCTCATGGAAGACACCGACAACCGCTATCGCGAGTCGCACATCCATGCGCTGGATCTGGCGACGGGCCAGATCCGCCAACTGACCTCCGAACGAGGGCCCTGGGCGCGTCCCCTGATGTCACCTGACGGGCGGCACATCGCATACACGGGCTTCCCCTGGACGTCACAGACCTACAAGACCACCGAGCTGTACGTGATGGACGCGGACGGCGGCAATGCGCGCCTCGTCTCGGGCGGTCTCGACAGGGACATCGGCGCCATGCACTGGTCCGAAGACTCGCGCGGCGTGTACTTCACGACCGGCGACCGCGGCACGATGAACGTGCACTACGCGACCACCGACGGAGAGGTCACCCAGGTCACCGAGGGCAACCACATGCTGTCGCTCACCTCGGCCACGGAGGGCGGCCAGGCGGTGGGCACACGCACCTCCCCGCACGAGCCCGGCGATGTTGTCGCCTACGACCTGGGACGTCCCGGCGGAATCCGGCAGCTTACCGAGGTCAACGCCGAGGTTCTCGCGGGCATGCGCCTGGGGGACGTGGAGGAGATCTGGTACGAGTCGACCGGGGGCACGCAGGTGCAGGGCTGGATCGTCAAGCCGCCCGATTTCGATCCCGACGGGAGCTATCCGCTCATCCTCCACATTCACGGCGGTCCGCATGGGATGTACAACGTCAGCTTCAGCTATCCGTACCAGAACTTCGCGGCCAACGGCTACGTGACGCTGTACACCAACCCCCGGGGCAGCACCGGATACGGGACCGACTTCGGCAACGCCATCGACAACGGCTACCCGTCCGTCGACTATGACGACCTCATGGCCGGGGTCGACGCGCTCATCGATCGCGGCTACATCAACGAGGACCAGATGTACGTCACGGGGTGCAGCGGCGGAGGCGTGCTCTCCAGCTGGGTGATCGGCCACACGACGCGTTTCGCGGCAGCGGGCGTGCGCTGCCCGGTGACCAACTGGATCAGCTTCGCAGGCACGGCCGATATCACGGTCTGGGGCTACTACCGCTACCACGGCTACCCGTGGGACAACCCCGACAAGTACCTGGAGCACTCACCGCTGATGTACGTCGACAACGTCACGACGCCCACGATCGTGATCACCGGCGAGCTGGACCTGCGAACCCCGATGGCGCAGTCGGAGGAATACTACCAGGCGCTGAAGCAGTTGGGCGTGCCCACGAAGCTGCTCCGGTTCCAGGAAGAGTACCACGGCACCGGTTCGAAGCCCTCCAACTTCATGCGCACCCAGCTCTACCTGATGAAGTGGTTCGAGGAGTACGGCGGCCAGCCGAAGATGGCGACGGACGGATAGGTGCGGCGTGCGCCCGGTGCCCGCGTTCTGCCGGTATCGGGCGCGCCCGGACCCGCTCCCGGCGGATCAGCCCGGTCTTTGCCGCTGTAGCAGGCTCCGCAAGGTTTCGGTCTGCTCCTCGTTCAGCAGCGCCGAGAAATCCCTGTGCAGGACCTCGAACGCGGGACCGAGTTGATCGACCAGGTTCCGCATCTCCTGCATCGTCTGTCTCGCCTGCGCGTTGCCACCGCCCCCGCCACGCCGGGCACCGCCGCCACCACCCCGCCGCGCGCGCCCCATGCGGTCGCGCATCTGTGTCCGTATGCGGTCGTAGCGGCCCAGTGCCGTCTTGTTGGCTTCCCGGAAGTCCGCGACCAGGACGGATGCGCTATTCGCCTGCTCGTCGCTCAGCGCAAGGCTCTCGGAGAAGCCTTCGAAGCGCTGATCCAGCGCGTCCCACAGTCGCACTCCGGGGTTGTTCGCGAAACCGCCGAGTGCCCCGCCGGGGCGTTGGGCGGTCGCGGAGCCGGGCAAGGCGGCCGCGGCAGCGAGGGCGACGGCCGCTCCTGCGACGATGCCCAATGCGAAGAATGACTTGCGAGGTATTGAGAATCTCATGGACGGTATCTCCTGGCAACGGGTGTTTGCTGGCTGACTCTGGGGACGATGCTCGAGCGGGCCGCGGGCACCTCCCGCCGCCCTGTCGCTCAAAGGACAGTCCGGCATCGCAAACCGTTAGAACGCGATGAGCTTGGTCACCTTCAGCGTCACCGCGCGATCGATCACGCTGGCCTGCCCCGGTTCGGGACTCCGGTTGCGCAGCTCCGAGTACACCAGGAAGACATCGCTCAGCGGGGCATGGATCAGGTTGAAGCGGACGTTGGTCTGCAGTTGGTCGGCGGCCTCATTGTACTGCACGAACGCGCTAAGGAACGTCCGTGTGTTCTGCGCGTAGCGGAGGCGGCCGGCGAAGAGGTTGGCGTCGAAGGTGCGGCCGGCGAGGGTCAGGCGGTTGCGCTGCACCGAACCCTCCACGAACAGGTGGGCGCTGGGGCGCAGTGTGACCCCGCCGGACACGGAGGATCGCCGACCGTCGAAGAACCCTCCCCGCGTGACCGCAAACGTGCCCCCCAGCTTGCGTCCGAGGTTGGACCGGTAACTGGCGGTGAACGCCCCGAAGTCGTACTCGCCAGCGGGCACGGCGACGCCGGCTATGGGCGTGGCGGCGGCAAAGCGCTCGTACGACGCCGAGTACTCCATCGTGAGCAGACCGCTGTCGAGGAAGGCGATCCCGAGGCCGGGCCTGATCTCCCGGCTCTCCAGGCTCCAGCCCAGGTCCGAAAAGACGTTGAAGTCCACGTAGGGATTGAGTTCGCGCACGTGTGGGATGGCCGGCTGCGGGTGCGCGCCCAGCGTCACGAAGCCCTGCCGGACGCCGCGCCTCGCGACGAACCCGACCCCCGGGTTGAAGTCGTCGCCGACGGTCTTGACGAGCACCGAGGCCGCCCAAAGCGGGTCCCGCCATGCGAACTCGAGCGCTCCGGTCATTCTGTCGCCGCTGCCGTGGGGCTCGCTGCTGACGTCGGGCTCGCGGCTCACGTCGGGCTCGTCGGTCACGGCCAGGTAGGAATTGAGCAGCATCCGCCCGCCGGCCAGGCGCAGGTTCGCGTCCGCGCCGAATGTCCGGTTGTAGGCGTCCGCCACGCTCCCGCCCGTGCCCTCGCGGTTCACGAACATGAACCCGATGTCGCTGCTGGTCAGGACATTCCTTCTGAGGCGCACAACCGAGAAGTTCTCGCCCGGGTGCGAGGGGCCGTCCCGCGTCTGCATGTTGAGGAGGCCCACGGCGTAGCCGCCCACACGACCCGTCATGCGGGCGCCGGCCGCGATCGGAACCGGCGTTCGGTCGGCCGACAGCCCGATTCGCCGACTGTGGAAGAGCTTGAAGTTCTGTGGCCCGGATCCGGTGCGGAAATTGCGGACGCGGGCGTCCTGGAAGCTGAAGATTCCGTCGTTCTCCAGGAAGAAGTCCCGCTTCTCGGGGAAGAAAAGCGAGAAACGCGTGAGGTTGATCTGCTGCTCGTCCACCTCCACCTGTGAGAAGTCCGTCAGAGCGGTGATGTCGAGCGTGAGTTGGGGTGTAATCCCCCATTTCAAGTCGAACCCGCCTTCCAGCTTCTCCGTCGAGGCGTCGGTGTGCTGGCCGTCGCTTCGGACCCCGTTCACGAACGGCTTGACCCACAGGTTGCGCCCCTGCTCCAGCCCTTCGAGCGACGTCAGCCTTCCCGCCCGGGACATCTTGTAGACCCGGAACTGGCGGGTGAGCGGTGCCCAGCTGGAGTCTTCGGAGATCCGCCTGATTCGCCGGGAGAAGTTGATCCCCCAGTCCTGTGGCCCGTCGGTCTCGCGGAACCGCAGCGTCGTCATCGGAACCGCGATCTCCGCCACCCATCCGTACTCGGTGATCCGAGTCGCCACCTCGATTTCGCCCTCCCAGGCCCGGTTCACCGATTGCTGGTCGTTGAAGGCCTGTGCATCGAAGAGCGCCCCGGCCGGATTCACGGCGAAGAGGAAGGCATTCTGCCGGTCCAGATAGGTGTCGAGCGCGAAGCCGAAGATGTCCGAGTCCTGGGTCGCGAAGTCCTGCTCCATGCCGGCGGACACGAGCGCCTCCGGGCGGCTGTCGTACATCGTCGCGCCGACGTAGAGGCGCTCCTCGTCGTAGAGTACGCGGACAACCGTGCGCTCCGATGACGGAAGGCCCTGGCTGGGAATGGACTGGTAGAAGACGCCCCGGGTTGAGTCGGCCAGCGACCATGCCGCCTCGTCCAGGTTTCCGTCCAGCGTGATCGGCGAGGTGGCGCGCCTGGCCTCCAGCGACGGCCGCGGCGATGCGTCGGGGTCGATGCGGTCGACCGGGACGACCTGGGAAGCCAGCGGGTGTGGCGCGGTCACCAGGAGCGCCACAGCCAGGACGCGAAGAGGAGTTGGCAACGGCTGCTGGTGTCCCGTCTCTAGAGCAGGCGATCCAGGCTTACGATGAGGCCGACGATGAGCACGATCTGGCCAAGCAGCAGCTGATACATGCGTGTCTTCAGGCCCTCCAGGCTCAGATTGACCTCGGTGCGGAGTTCTTCGATCTGACCCCTGACCTCGGTGCGCAGGTTCCGGATCTCGTTCTCGATCTTCTCGTGCAGGGCGGCTGTCTCGCTCTCGATCCTCCCGTGCAGGGCGGCTGTCTCGCTCTCGATTCTCCCGTGCAGGGCGGCCGTTTCGCTCTCGATCTTCCCGTGCAGGGCCTGGATCTTCCCGTGCAGCGCGGTCGTCTCGCTCTTCAATGTGCCTTCGAGGTCGCGCACCTGTCCCCTGGTCGCCCCATGGCCGGCGGCAAAGCCGCGAAAAACGGTGACGAGCGTCTCCGCCTGGCTGGTTTCGAATCCGGCCGCTTCAAGCGCGCGCGCGGCCTTCAAGGTGTCGACTCCGAAGTCGTTCATGGCTTCGAACATCCCGTTTTTCCTCCCGTGGTGTCAAGTCGAAATCAAGTCGGGTTCCGAGGACCCACAGGATCGCGGTAGCGCCGGGGCAGAAGGATGGCCGGATGGGACTTCCGACGCGTATTGTACTCCCACGCACCGGAACCTCATTTCAGGTCGGCGGGTATCATGCCCGCGAGGCTCCCTCCAATCATCCGGTGAGGACATCCATGCCCCGCATCCCAATACCGCCATGCACGGCGCTCAGAACCGCCTGGGGGTGGGCGCTTTCTTTCGTCGTTGCCGGCTCCACGACCGCATTCCACGTGAGCGCTCAGGAGACCGTGGAAAGCGCGACGGTCACTGTGACCGGCACCGTCGTGAACGGAGTGAACGGCGAACCCGTTGCCGGAGTCATCGTCGTTGCGGAGGCGCTGGACCGCACCTTCGTGACCGACGCCCAGGGGCAGTTCGTCTT
Organism: Longimicrobiales bacterium; assembly: GCA_965116905.1. Taxonomy (GTDB): domain Bacteria; phylum Gemmatimonadota; class Gemmatimonadetes; order Longimicrobiales; family Gaopeijiaceae; genus Bin94. The sequence continues at coordinate 1,198,529 of OZ220732.1, forward strand.
CGCCGAAGTGCCCCGCGGGGTGTACGGAATCGACCTGATTCACAAGGACTACGAGCGCCTGGAGGGCAACCTTTCGATTGACCAGCCGGGGTCGTTCGTTCTCGCCATGACCCCGACGGTCGGGTCGGACGCAGGCTTGATGACGGGCATCGTGGGCTTCGTCACGGATCAGGTGAGCGGGGATCCCATTTCCGAGGTTGTGGTGAACGCGCCGCTTACCGGCCGTGTTGCCAGAACAGGTGCCGAGGGACGCTTCAGTCTGGCAGAGCTGTCCCCGGGGCGGCATGAGATCCGGTTTTCCCATCTCGGATACATCGAGCGCACGGAATCGATCGACGTCCAGATGGGCCGCGTCACCACGGTGCGGGTGGTCCTCGACGTCAACGCCATCTCGCTGGATGCCATCGAGGTCACCGTGGACAGGCGAGACGCAACCCTGGAGGACCGGGGGTTCTATCAGCGGGAAGAGGATGGGTGGGGGTACTTCGTGGATCGGGAGGATCTGGAGGCCAGGAACCCGATCGAGCTGACGGATGCCCTGGACCGTTTTCCGGGGGTGAGGGTCGTCTACAACCCCAGGGGCCCCGGTCAAAGGCACCTCCGACTCCGAAACTTCGGCGAAACGTGTTCCCCGACGATCTATATCGACGGCATCAGGATGATCGGTCTTGGGGGCATGTCCATCAACGACATGGTCGATCCATCGGTGGTTGCCGGAGTGGAGATGTATCGCGGTGTGGCCGGCAGACCGGCGGAGTACTGGGGTTCATCGTGTGGCGTCGTCCTCATCTGGCTCCGGCGGGGAGAAAGCCGACGGGCCAGATAGCAGCCCTGCATCGGCGCCGAACGGTCTGGCGCGGACAGGCCCGTATCCCCACCTTGTGAGGTTCAGCGCGTCCCGCGTTCCGGGAGAAACGCGCCAGCCAACCACTTGGCCTTCGGATGACGAGGAGCGAGCCATGCGTGTCACGGTCGGATTGGGAATCGCGGTGATGGTGTTGGGTTGCGGCGGCGGAACGGGAGACAGTCAGGAAGCCGACGCCGGCGACGCCGGGATGGCCGACGAAGCCATGGCGCCCGCCCGCGTGATGATCACCGCGCCCGCCGACGGCGCCGAGGTGGACGCCGGGCCGGTGGTCTTCGTCATGGAGACCGAGGGGCTCGAGATCGTGGCGGCCGGCGTCATGGATGCCGGTACGGGGCACCATCACCTGATCGTCGACGGCGATGTCGATTGGACGCTGCCGATTCCGAACGATCCCGGCGTCCACTACCACATGGGCCTGGCCCAGACCGAGTTCACGATCGAGGACATGACGCCGGGCGAGCACCGGGTCATCGCGGTGGTTGCGGACGGCGTGCACATCCCCCTCGATCCCCCGGTGGCCGACACCATCACGGTCGTCGTTCGGTAGCACGCCGTGGCAGGAATCCCCGCAGTATCGAAAGGGCGACGCGGGGGCACGCGGCAGAACGGGCGATCGCCGCGGGCGCGGATCGCGTGGAATGCGCCGGCCCCTGCGCGGGCCCCTGCATGGTTCATGGCTGGCGTGGCCCTCATGGTTGGCGTGGCCTTCATGGTGGCCGGGTGCACCGATCTCGCCGACCGGGGTGTCGCTGCGCGTGTGGATGACTGGACGCTGAGCGAGGAGCGTCTGGCCGAACTGATCGTGCTGGCCCAGCCCTTCCCGCTGGACTCCGCCGCGGTGCACGAGCTGGCCGTCCACTGGGTGGCTGGCGCGGCCTTGTCGCTCAGGGCTGCGGCCGGAGACTCGCTGGCGGGCTCCGAGGCGCTCGCGGAATCGACCTGGCTGGAGCAGCGGGAGGCGATGCTCGCGCTTGATCGCGAGGAGCGCCTCGCCGGCTCCGTGGCGTTGGACGATCTGGCTGTCGAGCGCACCTTCAATCAGGGAACGCTGCGGCTGATCGCGCACGTCCTGAGGCGTGTGGGCCCGGAGACCTCGTCCAGCGAGCGGCTGCTTCAGCAGCGGACCGCCGAGCGCCTGCTTTCCGTGCTGGTCGAGGGTGGATCCTGGACCCAGCTCGTGGCCGAGAGCGAGGATCCGGTGTCGCGCCAGGCGGGTGGACTCCTGGGCCTGTTCGGTCCGGGCGAGTTGCCCGGTACGCTCGACCGAACCGCGTTCAGGCTGGAGCCCGGACAGGTTTCCGGCGTGACCCAGAGCAGCGACGGCTACCACATCCTCTATCGTCCCCGGTTCGAGGAGGTGGGATCGCTGTTCGCGAGCCGGCTGTACCAGCGGCGCCTGATCGAGGCGGACATGGCGGCCGCGGAGAGCGATCGGACCACGCGCGCCTTCGCCGTGCCGCCGGGTGCCTCGACCGTCGTGGGGGTCATGGTGACGGACCCCTCGCAGTGGCTGGACTCGCAACAGCCGCTGGCAACGTGGGAAGCGGCGCCGGATGACGAAGACTCGGCGGACGCGGCGGACGAGGCGGGCGCGGCGGACGAGGCGGGCGCACTGCCGGCAGGCACCGTCGCCCGCTACATGTTCTTCCTGCCGCCGGAGTCACTCGCGGAACTGGCCGAAGCCGGGCAGGAGGCGCGCACGCGCTTCGTGCGCGACCTGGGCATGCGCGAGTTGCGCCTGGCCGATGCGGCCGCACGGGGGCTGACGCTGGATCCTGCGGCTCTCCAGGACTATGCACGCCTCCACGCGGACGAGATGGAGTACTGGACCCGCGCCCTGGAATTGGACGCACCCGACGCCCCGTCACGAGACGCGCTGGCCCGGCACATGGAGTCGCTGGTCTCGCGCCGCGAGGATGCGCGGTCGCTCCCGCCGCTGCTGGAGGCGTGGCTGCTGGGCCGGACCGAGTCCCGGGTACGGGGGCGAGGCGTCCTGGCCGCGATCGTGCTGGCGCGCGGCATGCTCACGGAAGCGGGCGGCACGACCGGCACCGATCCGTGAGCAGCCGGGTCGCACCCGTCGCGGCGACGATCTGCTGCGTCGCGCTGTGGGCGTGCGGGACCGACCCGGCTGAACCGCCGCCCGCACCGGGTGAGCCCGTCGCGGGGCTGAGCACGGGCGAACGCGGGCGCTTCCTCGTCGGCCGTGCGCTGTTCGAGCGTCTCGCGACTGCCGACGAGGGACTCGGCCCCCTCTACAACGCCGAACGCTGCAGCGACTGTCACGACCAGCCCGCAGTGGGGGGCGGCGGCACGCAGCGGTTCCGCGTCCTCAAGGCGACCCGCTTCGCGGACGGCCGCTGCGACCTGCTCCGGGCCGAGGGCGGCGACAACATCCAGCGCCGCGCGACCGACCTCCTCGTTGCGCACGGGATGGGCCCCGAGATCGTCCCCCCCACGGCCACCGACACCGCGCTCATGACCGCGCCGCCGCTGTTCGGCCTCGGCCTCGTCGAAGCGGTGCCCGACGCGGTCCTCGCGGAGAGCGCCGACCCGGACGACCTGGACGGTGACGGCATCTCGGGGCGACTGCCGCGCCTGCCGGACGGCCGCACGGCACGATTCGGGCGCAAAGGCGACGCCGCGACGCTGGAAGACTTCGTCGACACGGCCCTGCGGTTCGAACTGGGCTTCACCACCGCCGCGCACCCCGCCGAAGAGGCGCGCAACGGCATCGCCGTGCCCGGCGCGGCGGATCCCATGCCCGACCCCGAAATCGACGCCGCCACGATGGGCCAGCTCACCGATTACGTGCGGTTCCTGGCGCCGCCGGCCCCGGAAGCCGACCTGCCTCCCGCCGTCCGGGACACGGTGGCGCGCGGCGGCGCGCTCTTCCGCCAGATCGGCTGCGCCTCATGCCACCGGGAAGAGCTTCGCACGGGTTCCTCATCGTCCCCGGCGCTCGCGAACCGGACCATCCGGCCCTGGTCGGATCTGCTCCTGCACGATCTGGGCCCGGGGCTGGCGGATGTCTGCGGCGTGGACGCCTCGCCCACCGAACTGCGCACGGCCCCGCTGTGGGGACTGCGTCACCGCACCCGCTATCTGCACGATGGCAGGGCAGCGGACATCGCGGCCGCCATCTCGGCCCACGGAGGCGAAGCCGCGGCCGCCCGCGACGCCTTTCTGTCGCTGCCGGACGACACGCGCCTGGCGATCGTCCGCTTCCTGAACTCGTTGTGAGGCATGCTATGCGTTGGAATGTCAAGCGTAGTTTACACTATGTAATCTTTAGTTTACTTCTTCTGGCGCCGCAGCCCGCCCCGGCCCTTCAATTGGCTGCGCAGACGAGTGCCGCGGAGACGAGCCAGGCCATCGACGGGGTGTTCGCGGAGTACGACCGTACAAGCGGCCCCGGCTGCGCGGTGGGCGTGGCCGAGGCCGGGCGGCTGATCTTCGCCCGCGGGTACGGAATCGGGCAGATGGACCACCGGATCCCGCTCAGCGGGGAGTCGGTCTTCTACCTCGCGTCGGTGTCCAAGCAGTTCGCGGCCGCCGCGATCCTCATCGCCGAGCACGAAGGCGACCTGTCGCTGGACGATCCGGTCAGCGCCCACATCCCCGAGTTTCCCGCCTATGCGCAGGGCGCCGTCACGATCCGCCATCTGGTCCATCACACCGGCGGCGTGCGCGACTACCTCACCCTGATGAGGCTGGCGGGCACGCCGTACGAGAACATCCTGACCGACGAGGACATGCTGGGGCTGATCACGCGCCAGCGAGAGCTCAACTTCGTGCCGGGCACCGAGCACCTGTACAGCAACTCCGGTTACGTGCTCCTGGCCGAGATCGTAAGGCGTGCGACCGGACGGTCTCTGCGGGAGTACGCGGACGAGAAGATGTTTCGCCCGCTCGGCATGTCCAACACGCACTTCCACGACGACCGCTTCCAGGTCGTGCCCGGCCGGGTATTCAGCTACGACCCGCCCGCGGACGGGGACCCCCGCCCCGGCACGCAAGGCGGCTGGCGCACCAGCTACCTGATCGACTTCGACAAGGTCGGAGACGGGGGACTGTACTCGTCGGTGGAAGATCTGGCGAAGTGGGACCGCGCCTTCTACGAGGACGTGCTGGGCGTGCCCGGGTTCGCCGAGCGCATGTACCGCCGCGGCGTCCTGGCCGGAGGCGACACGATCGCATATGCCCGCGGACTCAGCGTCGGCGAGCGGCGGGGCCTTGCGCGCGTCTCGCACGGCGGCGGCTTCATGGCCTTCCGCACGATGATCGCCAGGTATCCGGAACAGCGCACGACGGTGATCACCCTCTGCAACGTCGGCACCGCGCAACCGGGGGCTCTCAGCGCCGCCGTGGAAGACATCGTCCTGGCCGACGCGTTCACGGAGGCACCGGAAGAACGCGTGGCGCCGGCCGCCCCTGCGGGCGGGCCTGGCGCGGCCGCCGCACCGTCCTTCGCCGTTTCCGAAACCGCGGTCGAGGCGCTCGCCGGCACGTACCATTCGCCGGAACTGGACGCCACCTGGCGACTCGAGGCCGACGGCACCCGGCTCCTGCTCCATCACCCGCGCGGCGACACGGAAACGCTCACGGCCCGGCGCGAAGGCGTGTTCGGCTCCGGCGGCATCGAGTTCGCGTTCGAGCGCGAGCGCGAGGGCGGACGGGGCGTGGCCTTCCTCCTCGCGGCGGGCAGGGTGCGCAACCTGCGCTTCGAACGCACAGACCGTCCGTAGCGGCGGCGGCCCCTCCCGCAGCGCCGCTCGAATGCCGTGGGGGTTTTGTCCGCAGCCCCCAGACCCTTGACCGCATCGGACGGGATTCTAGTTTGTTGTGCGGCACGCGGTCGCGCCAAATGTTTCTGGCTACCTGACGGAGCCCGATGGTCCACCTGAGCGACGTCACCAAATACTACGGCAAGAAGCGGGCGCTGGGCCCCGTTTCGTTCGAGATCGAGCGGGGCGACACGGTCGGCTTCCTCGGGCTCAACGGCGTCGGCAAGACCACGCTGCTCAAGATCCTCGCCTGCGGGCTCCGGCCGTCCTCCGGGACGGTCACGATCGACGGCCTGGACATCCTCGAAAAGCCCCACGACGTGCGGAAGCGCGTGGGATACCTTCCCGAGCTTCCTCCCGTGTACGGCGACATGACCGTGGGGGACTACCTGCACTTCGCGGGCCGGATTCGCGGCCTGGGGCCCGAAGCCGTCGCCCGGCGCGTCCCCGAGGTCGAGGAGTACGCGCGCATCACCGAGGTGCACGACATGCCGACCCGAAACCTCTCGCAGGGCTATCGGCAGCGGGTCGGCGTCGCGCAAGCGATCATCCACGACCCGGACCTCCTCATCCTGGACGAGCCCACGCACGATCTCGACCCGGTCCAGATCATGGAGATGCGGGGCATGATCCGCGCCCTGAAGGACTCCCACACGATCCTCATTTCCAGCCACATCCTCCCCGAGATCAGCCAGACGTGCGACCGCCTCCTGATCCTCAACGACGGCGAGATCGTGGCGTCGGGGACCGAGGCCGAGCTGGGGGACACGCTGCTTCGGTCCCGAGGCATGGTCGTGACGGTGCGGCCGGCCGGGACCGCGGGCACCGACGCGAGCGCCGGGGCGGACGGGAGTGCGGGAGCGGACGGGGTTGCGGGCGGAGACGCCGACGCCGACGCGGCCGCACATGCCGCGGTCGAGGCGCTGGAGCGCCTGATCCTTTCGGTGCCGGGCGTGACCGGGGTGGGCCTCCCGGACCGGCCGGAGCGCGCGATCACCGCCGCCGGCGCCCTCGCCATCCGCGTCAGCGGCGAAGCCGATGTGCGCGCATCCGTGTGCCGTGCCCTGGTCGAGGCGGGACATGACGTGATCGGGCTCACCCGGGCCGAACGCGAACTCGAGCGCGTCTTCGTCGAGCTCGTGGGCCGGGCGGAGGCATGAGCATGGGCGCCACCGGCATCATCTTCCGGCGAGAGTTCGGCGCCTACGTGCGCTCGCCGATGGGGTACATCGTGGCGGCGGTCGTGCTTCTCCTCGACGGCATCCTCTTCTACGCCCTCGCCCTCGGCCCCAGAGCCGGCGAAAGCCTCTCGGGCGAGGTCCTGATGGGGTTCTTCTACTACGCCAGCGGCCTGACCGCGATCGCGGCGGTAGCCCTCTCGATCCGCCTCATCGCCGAGGAGCGGGCGGCCGGCACGCAGCTCCTGCTGAACACGTCTCCCGTGCGCGACTGGGAGATCGTGCTGGGCAAGTTCCTCTCCGCGCTGGCGTTCCTGTCCGCCATCACGGTGGCGACGCTGTACATGCCGCTCATGATCCTGGTGAACGGGAAGATCGCCTTCGGCCATATCGTGGTCGGCTACCTGGGTCTCACGTTCCTCGGCGCGGCGGTCCTCTCGATCGGGCTGTTCTCCACCGCCCTGACGCGGCACCAGCTGGTCGCGGCGGCTTCGGCGTCGGTGATCACCGGTACGCTCTTCCTGCTGTGGCCGCTTTCGCAGATCGTCGGTCCGCCCCTGTCGCGGGTCTTCGCGGCGCTGGCGATCCACGGCCGCCATTGGGCGGGCTTCCAGCAGGGGCTCTTCCACCTCCGCGACGTCGTCTACTATGCGGCGCTCACCTACTTCTTCCTGTACGCGGCCACGAAGGTGATGGAGGCGAAGCGATGGGAATGAGGACACGATGAAGCGGTCGTCACTCACCTGGCTCCAGCTCGCGGGGCTGGCCGCCGTCTTCGCGGGCGCCCGGGTTTTCGACGGAGTCGTGTGGCTGCGGCTGCCCCTTATCCTGGCCGGCGGTCTGGCCGTGGTGCTCGTCGCGGCGCTTCGCTTTACCGCGTGGCGGGGTGCCGAGGGGGAGCGACGCGCGATCGACGCCGTCTTCGCGTTCGGGGCCATCGGCTGCGTGATTGCGCTGCTGGGTTTCGTCCCGGGTTCGGACGACGGCCTGGAGTTCCTGGGGCTGGACTTCGAAGGCATCCGCGAGCAGCTGCGCTTCAAGCGGTTCTTCCAGCTGGCGTCGCCGATCGTGCTCGCATGCTCGCTGCTGCCCGTGCTCGGGGCGGAGTGGGCGCTGGCGAAGGGGGGGTCCGCGGGCGCGCTTCGGGTGGACGCCAGGCGCGTGAGGGAAACCGCCGGGAACGCCCTGAGCCTCGCACTCGGGGGCGCGGCTCTCGTGCTGATCGGGTACGTCACCTCGGCCCTCAACAGGACCGCCGACTTCTCCTACTTCAAAACCTCGAGCCCGGGAGAATCGGTCCAGGAGATCGTCCGGAACATGGACGGGACGCTGGAAGCCGCGGTCTTCTTCCCCGAGGTGAACGCGGTCAAGGACGAGGTGCTCAACTACCTGCGCGAGCTGGCGCGGGCGACCGGCAACGTCGTCGTCGAGGAATACGACCGCTACGCCGATCCCGAGGCGGCGGCGGCCTACGAGGTGCGCGGCGACGGCGTGGTCGTGCTGCGGGTGAACGGGAGGTCCGAACGGATCGCCTTCCAGCTGCTGCTGAGCGAGGCCCGCGGACAGCTGCGGATCCTGGACAGCCATGTGCAGCAGGTGCTCCTGCAGCTGACGCGCGAGCGGCGCTTCGCGTACCTGACGACCGGCCACGGGGAATTGAACGATCCGCTGGCGAGCGAGGAGGAGCCGGAGCGGCCGGACATGACCGAACCCTGGCGCCCCGGACAGGAGTCGCGGTTCGAGCAGGGTCCGCCGCTGCGAGCGCTGAGGGAGCTGCTCGAGTTCCTCAACTACGAGGTCCGGGACATCGGCGTGCGGAGGGGGCTGGGCGACCGCATCCCCGACGACGCGGCGATGGTCATGATCATCGGCCCGCAGCGCGCGTTCCTCGAAGCCGAGCGGAACGCGATCCGCGAGTACCTGGACCGGGGCGGGTCGCTGCTGGTGGCGCTGGAGCCGGGCTCCGACTTCCGCCTGGAGGAGTTTCGCGACCAGCTGGGTGTCGACCACGATCCCGCCATGACGATCAACGACGACCGCCACCTGCGCCTCACGGGGGCGGTCAGCGAACGGCGCAACATCATTACGAACCGCTTCTCGGCCCACGCATCGGTCACCACAGCCAGTCGACAGGGCGTCACCCAGGGGATCGCGCTGTTCGGACCCGGCCGCGTCACGGTGGCCGAGGACGTGGAGGGGCTGCGCACCAGCCTGATCATCAGCACCGATCCGTCAAGCTACCAGGACAGGAACGGCAACTTCCGCTTCGACGAGGAGACGGAGGTGAAGGAGAGCTTCGGCGTGGCGGCGGCGGTCGAGCGGATGGCGGAGGACGCCCCCGACATGCGCGCCCTGGTCTACGGGGACGCGGAGATCTTCTCGGACGAAGTTCTGGTTGCATTGCAGTTCAACGCCTTCCTGGTCGCGGACGGCATCCGCTGGCTGGGGCGCGAGGAGCTGTTTTCGGGCGAGGTCGTGTCGGAGGAAGACGTGCCGATCCTCCATACGCGCTCCGAGAACGTCGTCTGGTTCTACGCGATCATCTTCGCCGCGCCTGCGCTGGTGCTGGGCCTTGGGCTGACCGCCCTCTACGGCCGCCGGTCGAAGCGAGTCGGGGAATGAAGGGGGATACCCGGAGATGAAGGGGGATACCCGGAGATGAAGGAGTTGAGGATCCACGCCGGCCTCTTCGTCGTCGCGGCGGTCGCGGCGTTTCTGACCTGGAACCGCGATACGGTGAACGAGGCCGACCGGGGCCTGACTCTGGCGTGGGACCGCGACACCCTGGATGTCGCGTCCGTGCACTACCTGTCACCCGTGGCGGACCTGCTGATCGAGCGGAGAACGGACGCCGACGGCGATTACCTCTGGGCTGTCGAGTCGGGCGAGCGGCATCCGAACGCGCTGGAGTACCCCGTGGGAGCTCCGGGGCATACGCTCGTCGGACGCCTCGCCGGCCTCAGGGTGATCCGCGACCTGGGTGAACTCTCGCCGGAACAGGTGGCGCGCTACGGTCTGGCGGACGCGGAGGAGCGGATTACCGTGCGCTTTGGCGACGAATTGAGAGAACTCGTCGTGGGCGACTCGGTTTTCGGCGGCGCCGACCGGTACGCGACCGAAGCCGCCACCGGAGTCGGCTACGTGATTCCGGCGGACATCGTGAATCCGCTTCGCATCGGCGAGGGAGCGATCCGCGAACGCTGGCTGCATCACTTCCAGGACGCGGAGATCGCCACGGTACGGGTTGTGGCGGGCACCGGCGGCGAACCCCGGACGATGGCCCGCGGCGAGGCGGGCGAATGGACCGGGCCAGACAGCGCCGAGCCCGACGCGGGCTTTGCCAACCTGATGGACCGGGTGGGACAGCTGGCGATCGCCGGATACGGCGTGGATCCATCCTCGCTCGGCAACCTGATGCCCCTGCTGAGGGTGGACTACGTGGACGCCGAGGGATCCCCCCTGGGCTTCATGGAACTGTTCCGCGACGCCGGCGCCGAGCGGGACCCCTACTACATACGCAGCGAGCGGACGCGGGTCGTGGCCCGGGCGGTGACGACCCTCGCCGAGCGCGTCGAGCAGGGCCTGGGCGAGGCGTTTTGAGGGCGCACGACGCCGTGGCCGGGGCGCGGAGCGGACGCGCGGGCGCACGCGTTACTTGCGGTTTGGCACTTGTACCCCCTAGTATGGCAGGTGCACCTGGATGTTCCGGCAAGCGGTATCCAGGGCAACTCGACGGGTCGCGGCACGCCGCCGCCTGGCGCGTCGACAAAGTCCCCCACCTCCAAAAAGGAGAGGCGACATGAATTTCCGTTACCACCCAACCCAGGGAGCGAGACCACTCTCTCTCCTGGCCGTGGTGGCCGCCATGGCGTTCCTTCTGCCGGCCCAGGCGGTCGCGCAGGACGGTTCCGTCACCGGTCAGGTCACCGCGGCGACCACGGGGCAGCCGATCAACGGCGCCCAGGTCACGATCATGGATACGTCGCTTGGCGTGCTGAGCAACGTCAGCGGCCGTTTCCTGATCAACAACGTACCCGTCGGCACGCACACGGTGCAGGTGGTGTACGTCGGCTACGGCACGCAAACCCAGGAGGTGGTCGTACCGCCCGGCGGAGCCGCCACCGCGGACTTCGCACTGGGCGTATCGGCCGTGGCGATGGACGAGCTGATCGTCACCGGAACCGCTGGCGCCGTGGAGCGGCGCAAGCTGGGAACTTCGGCGGCTTCGCTGAATGTGTCGGACGTTGCAGAGGTGACGCCGCTGGCCGACTTCAGCCAGACGCTCGAAGGCCGGATCCCCGGCGTGCGTTCCATCGGCACGGTCGGCGGCGTGGGTGCCGGCCGTGAGCTGAGGATCCGCGGCACCGACTCGTTCAGCCTCAGCCAGCGGCCCGTTATCTACATTGACGGTATCCGCGTCGACTCCCAGCAGCGCGAGTGGGGCAGCGGAGTACCCGGCACTTGGTTTGGCACGACCTGTTGCGCCTTCAGCGGCGGCGCGGGCGAGGATCGTCTTTCCGACCTGAACCCCGACGAGATTGACCGCGTCGAGGTCCTCAAGGGACCGGCCGCTTCCACGCTCTACGGTTCGGAAGCGTCGGGCGGCGTGATTCAGATCTTCACCAAGCGGGGCCGGAGCAACAGTGCCGCGAACTTCGCCCTTACGGCCAACGCCGGTTTCAACCGGCATCGGGAGAACTTTCCCACCTCGCTGCGGAGCAATTTCCGGGGGAAAGACGGAACCATCGCCTGGGACCCTAACCAGACCCTTATTGAGAACGGGCTGATCAACTCCTACGACCTGACGGTCGACGGCGGCGGCGAAGCGGTCACCTACTTCGTCTCCGGGGGCTTCTCCTTCGAAGAGGGCTCCATCAAGCCCAACGACCAGAAGCGGGCCAACCTCCGGGTCAACCTGAATTGGACGGCCGGCGAGAACCTCACGATCGCCGTGAACTCCGGGTACGTCAGGAACCGGATCTATTCGCTCCAGTCCGGCAACAACTGGCTCGGGATCTATACGAACGCGCTTCTCACCAACCCCCTGAACGCCACTGCCGAAGAGCCCTACGGCGGCGGCCTCGACGTGAACGTGGCGGACGCTCAGGCCATCGACACCTACTCGGATACGGACCGGTGGACGGGTGGGGTCACGCTGAACTACAACCCGAGTCCGGACTTCACCCACAGGGCCACCATCGGTCTTGACGCGGTAAGCGACCAGAAGACACGCTACATGCCCTTCGGCCGCAACTACACCTACATCGGCAGACAGGGCGAGCGGAACATCGGATACCGCAATTCCCGGCAGTTCACCGCCGAGTACGTTGGGAACCTGAACTACTCCCTGCCGGACTGGGCGGGTGGTCTGGCCGGTAACCTCGCCTTCGGCAGCCAGGGATACTGGGACATTACATCCTGGTCCATGGCGACGGGCCGGGGTTTCGCCGGCGAGGGTGTGACGACCGTGAGCGGCGCGGCCCTGACCCTGGGTGCCGAGGCGTTCGAAGAGGATGTCAACCTTGGGGTGTTCGTCCAGAATCGCTTCGACTTCGACAACCTGTTCGTCACCGCGGCCGTGCGCGCGGACGGAAACAGCGCTTTCGGCGAGAACTATGGCTTCCAGATTTATCCGAAGGCCGACGTGGCCTACAATCTGAGTGAAGGCATGCTTCCCGGCCTGATCAGCAGCGCCAAGGTGCGCGCCGCCGTCGGAATGGCCGGCAAGGCGCCCGGGGCGTTCGACCAGTTCCAGACCTATGTGCCCAACACGGTTCTGGCCGACCTGGCCGGTGTCCGGCCCAACAACCCCGGAAACGACGTGATCGAGCCCGAGGTCAAGATCGAGTATGAGGGTGGTCTTGAGCTGGGGCTGTGGAACGACCGGATCGGCGTGGATGCGACGTACTGGCACGCGCTCACGCAGAACGCCCTCCTGGGTATCCCGCTGCCGCCGAGCGAAGGCTTCTCATCCAGCAAGCGTCAGAATGCCGGAGAGATCCTGAACAGGGGCATTGAGGTGGCGATGAACACCACCATCATGGACCGCAGCAGCTTCCGCTGGTCCACCGGCGTCAACTTCGAATGGATCCACAACGAGATCCTGGATCTTGGCGACGCGGCGTTCCCGGATTCCCTGCCGGTATACGGCGAGGACGGCTCCCTGGTTCGCTGGGACCAGTACATGCGGCTGGGCACCTATTGGGTCGGCCAGCCCATTTTCGACCAGTTGAGCCGAGTCATCACGGGGTGGGACCCCGCGACACGCAGACATTCGCGGTCGGCCTACAACACATATGTCGGCAACCTGCAGCCGAGCACGCTGGCGTCATTCAGCAACGATTTCGCGATCGGCCAGTCCGTGCGCGTCGCCGTCCAGCTCCGGGGCGAGTGGGGCGCGGTCATGCGCAACTCCGACCGTGGGTACGGCGTCCGCCAGTTGGCCTACGACGAGTATCTCGAGCTGCTGAACTCCGACGGCTCCGCGACGCCTGCCAGCGATTCTCTCCTGGATCGCATGAGGCTCGTGTACCCGATCGACAAGCGCGACAACATCCGGTTGCAGGAGGTGTCGGTCAACTATGCACTGCCCGCGGACCTGATGAGCGCCATCGGCCTGGGCCGTTCGTCCATCACCCTGTCGGGCTACAACCTCCACTGGTGGGACAACTGCAATTGTCCCGATCCGAACCAGCAGTATCGGGGTGGAGACGACTTCAGCACTTCGCCCTTCCTCGCGGTGCCACAACCGAGGAGGTTCCTGGTCTCCTTCAGGACCCGATTCTAGGGGAGGACGACCAATGAACCTGTCAAAAACGAAGGGTGGGATTGCGGTTGCCGCCGCGGTTCTGGCGCTGGGGGCGTGTGACGAGCTCCTGACGGTCCAGGACCCGGGACGGTACACCGCGACCGACCTCGACGAAGCGCTTCCCGCCGTTGCGAACGGCGTGGAGGGAGCAGTCCATGAGGTCTTCGACAGTTGGGTGACTGATCAGGCGCTTTTGGGCGACGTCTACCAGCACACGGGGACCTGGGCCGGCTACGATGATCCGGACCATGGCCGCACCAACTACAACAACAACGGCACCAGCTTTGAGCAAGGCGCATGGCTGAGGGCGCAGTGGTTCGCGATGGACGCCGAGGAACGCTTCAAGCGGGTCCTGGGTGATGCCGAGGCGGCGAACAGCCCGTTGACCGCGCAGGTCAGACTGGGCGGCGGTCTCGCGGACATGCTTCTCGGCATGACCGCATGCGAGTCCGTGGGCGAGCCGACTGGTGCCCTGATGACCGACATGCAGATGCTGGCGCAGGCCGAACAGAAGCTCGGTGCCGCCATGACTACGGCGCAGTCGGCGGGCCGACCGGAATACGCGATGGCTGCGCAGGCTGCCAGGGCTCAGACCCGCATGTTGCAGGGTGACTGGTCCGGGGCGGTCGCGGACGCTTCGGCGATTCCGGCCGGGTTTGAGTACTACGCCGTCTTCAACGTGCAGAGCACCAACTCGGTCGTTCAGCTCACCACCAAGAACAACAACGAGGCCGCCGGCCTCATGTACAAGTGGTGGCCGCTGATCGTGAAGAGCGATGATCCGGGATTCATGATGGATCCCTTGAGCGGCATGCCCGACAAGCGTCTCCCCGTATACTTCGACGGTGAGATCGCGACCGACAACGAGACTCCGCACTACAGCCAATGGAAGTACGTCCAGGACACGGACGACATTCCCATGCTGCATTCGGATGGCATGCGGCTGATCATCGCCGAGGCGATGGCGCGTTCCGGTGATTTCGCCGGTGCCACGGGGGTCCTGAACGAGTTGCGTGCGGCAGTGGGTCTGCCTGGGCATGAAGTGCCCACCACTCCCGAGATGATGGCCGAAATCGTCCTTTGGGAGCGTTTCGCCGAGCACTTCATGGAAGGTCAGCGCCTGATCGATCTGCGGCGCGCGGGTATAGTCCGCCAGATCTTCGAAGCGCTCAACGACCCGGACCGCCTGGGCGTCGGTCGGCCCACGCAGTGGCCGATGACCTCTACCGAGGCTCTCTACAATCCGAACATCGATGACGACCTGACCAAGAGGTGTCAGCCAAGGGCGTGATCGCCATGTGGAGGTCCTGAACTCCGGGGATTCCCGGGGTGGATGGGCGCGGCTCCCGCGAGCGGGGGTCGCGCCCATTCCTGTATCGGGGTGGGGCGAGGGGTGCACAGGAGGGAGGAACATGAAGATGTCCAGCGCCTGCCGAGTGCTGATCGTTGCCACGTCGGCGTCACTCCTGTACGGTTGTGACGGTCTGCTGCACGTATCCGATCCGAACAACATCACGGCTGACGAGCTGGACGCGAATCTGCCGCTGGTGGCGAATGGCGTCGAGGGTGCGGTCCACGATGTGGTTGACGATTGGGTCATCCGCCAGGCCCTCCTCGCGGATGTCTACCAGAGCACGGGAACACTCGCGGGGATTCGGGAGATCGATCTGGCGGAAGGTGATGCCGCAGTGCACGGCATGGTGGCGATCGCGAACGCCCTGACCAGGTCCCTGTGGTTTGCCGCGGACGCCGAAGCCCGCTTCAGGCGTGTCCTGGGAGAGGTCGCCGCCGAGAGCAGTCCGCTGACCGCTCAGGTACGCTTCTCCGCGGCTCTGGCCCATCTGTACATCGGGACGACGTTCTGCAGGTGGTCTGCCGCGCCTGGCGATGAAGTGGTCTCGGACGCGGAGATGCTGGCGCAAGCAGAGGCCGGGTTTGCCGATGCCATGGCTACCGCGCGGCGGGCGGGTAGCACGGAATACACCATCCCGGCGCAGGCGGGAAGGGCACAGGCGCGGATGCTGCTGGACGACTGGTCGGGGGCGGAAGCCGATGCGGCGGCGATACCGGAGGGCTTTTCCTACGAGGCCGGCTTCAATGACGCCAATGCCAACTCGTTGGTGGAGCAAACGAGCATCGCCCACAACAGGTACGCGGGGCTAATGTACAAGTGGTGGCCGCTGATCGAGCGGAGCACCGGGCCGGGCTCCATGCGGGATCCCTGGAGCGGCGCACCCGACCCCCGCATCCCGGTCTATTTCACCGGGGCACCTGGAGAAGACGGCGAGACGCCGTATCGCAGCCAGTGGAAATACTCCAACCTCGACGACGACATCCCCATTCTGCACTCGGATCTCATGCAGTTGATCGTCGCCGAATCCAGGGCGCGGACCGGTGACCACGAGGCCGCGATGGTGGTTGTGAACCGGTTGCGTGTGGCGGTGGGCCTGACGGAGCTGGGCATGCCCGCCGACTCCGACATGATGGAGGCGATCCTCTTGCAGGAGCGCTTCGCCGAACTCTTCATGGAGGGACAGCGTCTGGTGGATCTGCACCGCAAGGGACTGATGCGCGAGGTTTTCGACGCCCTCGATGATCCCGCGCGGCCGGGGGAAGGCCGGCCATCCAAGTGGGGGGAGTGCGCACCGGGCTGAGCCGGCAGTTCTGCTCGCGCCGGCATGCGTCGGCTACAGCGACCGCAGGAAAGCCAGAACCTGGCTGCGGGCCTCTTCGGTCAGCCGTTGGAAGACATCCCGCGACGCGGCCGCTTCCCCGCCGTGCAGCAGAATCGCGTCCGACAGGCGCTGCGCGCGGCCGTCGTGAAGGAACTCGGAGCGGTGACCCAGCCCGACGAGTCGTGCGGTCTTCCACTCGGATGGGAGTACGCCTGGGGAGCAGACGTCGGCCAGTTCGGGTCCCATGTCGTGGAGCAGCAGGTCGGAGTAGAGGCGGAATCGCTTGCGGTCGAGTGCGGGAGATTCGCTGGCCGAGGTCGTGAAGGAGGGCGTGTGGCACGCGTCGCACCCCATGAACGCGAAGATCTTCTCGCCCTCCTCGATGTCGGCCCGGGCCGCCGGATCTTCGGGCAGGATCGCTTGCGGCGGGGCCAGAAAGCGCATGTACGCGACAAGGAGCCCCAACTCTTCCGCGCCGACCTCGGGATCGGGCACCACGTCGATGCCCTCCGGCATGGGGACGCCGTTGTGGTCCAGTTCTTCCGGGTGAGTCGGCGTCGTGATCCCCATCTCGAGGCGGATCGCCTCTTCGATGAAGCCCTCCAGGGTGGTGTGCTGCGCCCTGCGGCCGAAACGGCCCGCCCGTCCGGCTGCGTCGAGGTTCGGACGGCCGGAGATGCCGTCGGCGTCGGCGTCGTCGGGGTCGGCGTTCCGCAGGATGTCCGCTTCCGCGATCTGCTCGACGAGCCCCAGCCCGTACACGGCCGGAGCCCGAATCTCGGTGGCGGCCGTGGCACCGGGCGGTATCCTCTCCGCTCCGAAGCCCAAGGCCCTGGCCGACTCGATCACGACCATCTGAAGCAGGTCGCCTCCGTGCTCCGAGAGCGTGCTGCAGCCCACGACGGGGTCGAATCGACTCACCTTGGTGACCGGCTCCGCGCCATGGCCGCCGCTCGTGGGCAAGTCGTGGCAGGAGCCGCACCGGTCCTGGTTGAAGAGGGGCCCCAGGCCGTCTTCGGGGGCGAAGGGCCGGTTGAAGAGAGCCTCACCCCTGGCGAAAGCCGACCGTTCGGATTCGGTCAGTTCCGGAAGCGGAAAGCCGGGTTCCGTCTCGGTGTACGGTGCCTGACCCAGCGCGCCACAGCCCGCCAACAGGATCGTGAGGCCGAGCGCGCTTCTTTCGGCGACCTGCAACAGGAACTTCGGGGGTTGGGGCGTCAACCGCCGCCCGCGCTGACGTCGTTGTACTTGTACACGAACCTGAGCGTCTCCCGTTCCCCGTCCGCGTTCTCGAGGACGAGCAGGCGCGAGTCGTTGTACCACTCTTCGTCGTCCAGGTACACCGTCATGGACAGCGTTGCCGGTCGCAGTTCGGTCGGATACGCCTCGGCGAAGAACTGAAGCCGCGACGTGAACGGATAGGACCGGGAGAACGGCAGCGAAACGTCCGTCGTGTCCGAGGCCACGAGATGAATCAGCCTGGCGCATTGCGGGCACTCGGGATCCTCCAGCTCGACGAACCACTGCGACGTGATGAGCGTTACCTCGCTGACCTCCGAACTGGTGATTTCAAGGTGCGCGACTTCGGGCTCGCGGTCCAGGATCAGGGCATCGCACGCCCCGAGCATCACCGCCGAACCCGCGAATACGGCCACCAGGCTGGCCCGTCGGGCGGCCCTCTCTGCGTTTGACAACTTCATGGTCCCACCTTGCTATGGTCTGCGACTTCGAATCTTCCTTCCTGAACCCCTCTTCCTACCCGCCACTCTCCATGATGTTCACGGGACTCCGGCGGGCGCAAGCGGGGGCGGGGACCCGCCCAGCCTTCAACGGAAATTCCCGAAGTCGACCACGGCCTCCTTCGCCCCGTCGCCCCAGTCGACCGTGACGGCTCCCGACATCTCGGTGGGCACGATTCCCAGCACCCAGTCGACCAGCGCCGTCACGCGCGCGAACGCGGTGGGCTGGTAGCAGATGTTCGTGCCGAAGCTGAGGACCCCAACCTGGATCCACCGGTTGCGGAACGGCACCATCAGCGGGCCGCCCGAGTCTCCGTTGCAGGTGGACTCGCTCGAGCCCTGCTTGCCGGCACAGATCGTCACGTCCAGGATGTTGGAGTCGAGGTGCGTCCGGCACTCGTCGTTCGAGATGATTTCGGCCTCCAGCTTCTTGAGCACCGCCGACGACTGTCCCCCGTCCGAAGTCAGGCCCCATCCGACCACGGTGCCGACCGTGCCCGGGGCCGACATCTCGATCCGGTCCGGCGTGAGCAGTTCGATGCGCGAGTACATGTAGTGGCCTGCGAGTTCGAGCAGGGCGATGTCGCTGGAAATGGCCGAGGGCGTAAAGGCGGGGTGGATGAGAATGCGCGTCACGTCGAGGACTTCACCGTCCTGCGTCTTGTCGTGGGCGCCCGCGAGCACTTTCACCGTGGCCGGGTCAATGCCGCCGTCAACACAGTGGGCGGCGGTCAGCACCCATTGGCGGGAAATGAACGTACCGCCGCAGAACTGAAAGCCGCCGGGCGTCACGAGCGCCACCTGAAACGGGAACTCTCCGGGTTCCGCCTCGGTGCCGCCGATGATCGCGGCGACGTTGGGATCCAGGGGTGCGCCCGCCAGTCCCGGGGCCGTGTTGGTCCACCCCATCGTCAGTTCCTGGGTGACCGTGTAGGCCAGGCGGTGATCTAGCCCCTCGAACCTGTACTCGCCGTCGTCATTGGTGAGGGCGGTGACTTCGGTGGAGTCGCGGATGCCGTCGCCGTTCTCGTCCAGGAAGACGACGAAGGAAGGGATGGTCTCTTCATCCTCGCCGCGCAGGCCGTCGGCGTCGGCGTCGTGCCACACCACGCCGGAAATGACGTTCTCGCCCGTGCCCGGGGGGCTGTTGACGGTGATCGGGGTACCGGTCTGCGTGTGGGTTGCGCCCCGGTCGTCGGTGACGGTGAGCTGCGGGGCGTAGGAGCCCGCGTCCGGGTATGTGTGGGTGACCGTGCGGCCCTCGCCCGTCCCGCCGTCGCCGAACGCCCAGGCGTAGCTGACGATCGTGCCGTCGGGATCGCTGGAGCTGCTGGCGTCGAAGCGCACTTCGAGCGGCGCCGAGCCTTCCGAGATGTCGGTCGTGAAGGCGGCCGTCGGGCGCTGGTTCGGGGTGCCCGTGGGTTGTGTGGGTGCGGGGTCGCCGCAGGCGGTGGCCAGCAGGGCGAGAAGGAGTCCGTGGACAAACCCACGCGAGCACCGAGAGAGGCGAGGCGCTGCGGCCGGCAGGGCCATTGCGGTGCCCGGCGAAACGGATCCGGGCAGGGGCTTCGGGACCATCGTTGTTCTTCCTGGAATGACTGTTGGCGGGCAGGTCAAAGCTATGCTACCCGCTTCGGGGTCGGAAGGTGCCCGAATGGACGAGTTGGGGCGGCCACCGTATAATCTGCGGCATCCCTTTTCACCCGCAGACCGGACGAATCCGCCCATGACATCGAACCCCATATCCAGGCGCACATTCCGTTTCTCCGCCCTCCTCCCGGCCGCACTGCTTCCGTTTTCGGCCTGTGCCGGCGATGACGGAGGCTCGGATGCCGAAGCCGCGGCGGCCGCCAACCCGCTGCTGAGTCCGCCCGACCTGGCCGAGACCGCGCCCGAGACGTTCCAGGCCCGGTTCGAGACCACCAGGGGCGAGTTCGTGGTCGAAGTCACGCGGGCGTGGGCTCCGAACGGCGCCGACCGCTTCTACAACCTGGTCAAGAACGGGTTTTTCGAAGACGTGCGCTTCTTCCGCGTGATGGAGAACTTCATGGCGCAGTTCGGCATGCACGGGGACCCCCAGGTGCAGGCAGCCTGGACGATGGCGACGATTCCGGACGACCCGGTCATGGCTTCGAATGCGCGGGGCACGCTGACCTTCGCGATGCGCGGCGCGGACACCCGCACGACCCAACTCTTCCTCAACTTCATCGACAACTCGCGGCTGGACGAGATGGGGTTCGCCCCCATCGGCACGGTCGTCGACGGGATGGATGTGGTCGACCAGATCTATGCGGGGTACGGGGAGAGCGCCTCGCGCGGCGGCAACGGACCCCTGGCGCAGAACATCGCGGCCGAGGGCAACGAGTACCTGGAAGAGAGCTTCCCGGAGCTGGACTACATCGTTTCGGCGGCTCTGGTGGGCGGGGGGTAGGGGCTACGCGGCTCCTACCGTCAGGTCACCAGCCCACAGACGCCGCGCGAACGTCGCGGCCGGCAGCACCTCGATTCCATCCCTGGTCCGACGCGCCTTGGCCTCGAGGCACACGATTACGCGTCGCCGCACGGCGTGTTCCGTCGCCAGGATGCGCAATCCCTTCAGGTGGTGCCGGCCGATCACCGCGCTCGCCTTGGCCTCCACGGCGAGCCCCATGTCGCCCAGCACGAAGTCGACCTCGATACCGCTCGGCAACCGCCAGTGCGTGAGGCCGCCGTCGAAGTCCGTGTAGGCCACAAAGGCCGCCAGCTCATGGTGCACCCAGTTCTCAAACGCCTTCCCGTACTGCTCGGAGCCCCGCTCCACCGTGCCCCGCCGCGCCAGGCGGTTGACCACGCCCACATCGGAGAAATAGAACTTCCCGGTACCCATCAAGCGTCGCTTGAGCCGCCTGCGCCAGGCCGGCAGCCAGCGTCCCAGCAGCGTGTCCTCCAGGATGTCGAAGTAGTTCTTCACGGCCTGGCTCGACACTCCGCACTCGCGGGCGATGTTCGAGAAGTTGACAGGCTCCGTGTCGCCCAGGGCCGCGATGTCCAGGAAACCGGAAAAGGCGGGCAGATTCCTGACCAGCCCTTCCGATGCGATTTCCTCCTTGATGTAGTCGGCAATATAGGAATCGAGGCGGCGCCGAGCCTGGGCCGACTGGTGAATTCGAGGCAGGTAGCCCCGGTTGAGCAACCGGTCCAGGTCGAAGCGATCCCCGAGTTCCCCGGCCGCCAGACCTCTCAATTCGAATCGAAGCGCGCGCCCCCCGAGCAGGTTGGCCGCGCCCCTCCTGACCTTTCGCGCGCTGGATCCGCAAAGCGCGAAGTGGAGCCCCCGGTTTTCGATCAGCCAGTGCACCTCGTTCAGGAGCGCGGGCACCATCTGGACTTCGTCGATGACGATCTGCCGCGTGGGGTCGGAGTTGGCTTCGAGTTCCAGCCGCAGGAGTTCCGGGCGAGTTGCGTAGCGCCTGAACTCCTCGCTCTTCAGCAGATCGATCCAGTGACCGCCGGGATAGTGCTTCCGCAACAGGGTACTCTTCCCGGTCTGCCGGGGTCCCCAAAGGAAGAAGGTCTCCGTTCCCGAACTGGGCAGTTCCAAGCTTCGATTGAACATGGACTTGAAATTATCATGATATTTTCAAGTAGTCCAGCCAGTTTATCGCCAACAATGTCATAATCTGGCGAGATTCTGTCCATGACTGGCTAATACGGCACCCCAAGCGCCTTGCACAGCCACCGCTGAAGTGTCACGCCGTCCCGGCACAGCCCCGCGAACATGTCGAGGAACCCGTCCGCGGTCAGGGCGTCGGAGGGTAGCCGTGCGACTCCGATGAAGTCCTTGCGCCGTAGATCCACGATCATCGGGTGGTCGATCTTGTAGCCCTTCGGGGCCCTTACCAGCGAATCGCCGGAGAGTTCGAAGCTGCGCGCGAAGCGCGGATCCGTCGAAGCCCGAATCCACGCGTCGGGGTCCTCGTCGATGGACTCGCGGATCCTGCGCAGAGCGGCACCGGCCGGCCGCCAGACACCGCATCCCACGAAGCACGATCCCGGCGCAATGTGGAGGTAGAAGCCCGGCGCGTGCGCGTCCTTGCTGGCCTCGTGCCGGAAGTGGATGCCCGTGTGCGTCTTGTAGGGCGTCTTGTCCTTCGAGAAGCGGGTGTCGCGGTAGATCCGGAAGAGCGAGCCGCCGTTCGCCCGGGGGTCGGCCCGGAAGCGCGAACTGATCTTGTGCAGGTGCGGGGCGAAGTCGTTGATGAAGCGGAGCGCGGGGTCCCGGACATCGGCCATGTAGCGCGGCTTGTTGGCGCCGAACCACTCGCGGTTGTTGTTGGCCGCCAGTTCGGTCAGAAACGAGAAGGTGCGAGAGGTGAAGTAGGCGTCTGCCATGAAGTGGCCTGTCGTGTGGCGGTGAAGTAAGATCAACGGCGCTGTTATCTACGCCTGCGGCGACGTCCGACGCAAGCACGCCGGACACGCGCCGCGGCGCCCGCAACCATTGACCGGACTCGTGGAGGAGCCGCCCGGATGACTCGAACCCGTATAGGCCGGACCATCAATGCACCCGTGGACGCGGTCTTCGAGACCGTCTCCGACATCTCCCAATACACCAGGGCCGTGCCGGACATCGTGCGGGTCGAGTTCGTGACCGAGCGGAAGACCGGCGTCGGGACCCGCTTCCGCGAAACGCGCCGGATGGGCAAGCGGGAGGCCACGACCGAGCTCGAAGTCACCGAGTACGTGAAGGACGAGCGGGTGCGCATGGTCTCCGATGCCGGCGGCACGGTGTGGGACTCGGTGTTCACCGTAACGGCCATGGGCGACGGCGAGGGGACAAGGCTCGATCTGGTCATGGAGGCGCGGCCGTACCGGCTCTTGTCGCGGTTGATGGTGCCCCTGATGAAGGGTGCGGTTGCCAAGGCGGTGGCCGGGGACATGGACGCGCTGAAGGCCTGGCTCGAGGGGGACGGGTAGGGAGCGGTGGGCGGCGTGGGAGCCGCTGACGGTGCGGGTCGGCTGCGGGTTCTGCGCGATGAGCTGGTGGAGTGCCGCCGATGCCCGCGTCTCGTGGCCTGGCGGGAGAAGGTCTCGAGCGAGAAGCGGGCGGCGTACCGCGAGGACGACTATTGGGGACGGCCGGTTCCGGGGTTCGGCGATCCGCATGCGTCGGTGATGGTGGTCGGACTCGCCCCGGCGGCGCATGGGGCCAACCGGACCGGGCGCATGTTCACCGGCGACCGTGCGGGGGACTGGCTGTATCGCGCGATGCACAAGGCCGGGTTTGCCAACCAGGCGCTGAGCCGGGACCGTGCCGACGGACTTGCGCTCACGGGCGCGTACGTCACGGCGGGTGTGCGGTGTGCTCCGCCGGGCAACCGGCCCACGACACGGGAGCGGGACCGCTGCGCCCCCTTCCTGCAGCGCGAAATCGAGGCCATGTGGGATGGGCTTCACACTTTCGTGGCCCTGGGCGGCTTCGCCTACGCCGTCGTCCTGAAGACGCTGGCGGCGCGAGGGGTGGAGATCCCGCGTCCGCGCCCGCGCTTTTCCCACGGGGTCGAGGTGGACCTGGGCACGGTGGCCGTGCTGGCGTCCTATCATCCCAGTCAGCAGAATACGTTTACCGGGACACTGACCGAGCCCATGTTCGACAGGGTCTGGCAGCGTGCGGCGGAGCGCATGGCGGCGGCTGCCACAAGGAGGAATCATGAAGCGACGTGACTTCGTGAAGGGACTGGCCGTGGCCGGCGCTTCGGGTCTGACGGGCGCCTCGGGTTTGACGGGCGCTTCGGGTCTGGCGGGCGCTTCGGATCTGGCGGGCGCTGGGTCGCCGCTCGCGCAGGACGACATCGTCGTGGACGGCCTCTTCGCGGGTGCGATGCGGCTGTCCCACCTGCGCGAAATGCAGGAAGGCGGGGCTCACTGCGGGGTTGCCGGCGGCCCGTCCGACATGGCCAGCTTCGCGGCGCTGCTCCGCTTCTTCGACGAGTACGCGGACGAAGTCGTCCTGGCCAAATCGGTCGCCGAGATCCGGGACGCCCGCGCGCGCGGGCTCATCTCCAACGTCTTCTGCTGGCAGTCGGCCACGGTGCTCGGCGACTCCTTCAATTCACCGCTGGGCAGCGCGGCCACGTCGCTCCGCGCCTTCCAGGAGGTCGGTCTCCGCCAGGTCGGCCTCTGCTACAACGTCGCGAACGCGTTCGGGTCCGGCTGTCTCGAGCCCGAAGGACCACTGACGCGCGCCGGCCACCGCCTGGTGGAGGAAATGCATTCGCTGGGGATCATCCTGGACGTGGGTGGGCACACCGGGGAACGCACGACGCTCGACGCCATAGCGATCTCCGACGGCGTTCCGGTCATCTGCAGCCACACCAACATCGCCGCGATCGCGGACAACTACCGCTGCATCAGCGACCGGGTCATCGACGCCATCGCCGGGACCGGCGGCGTCATCGGCATCACCGCGGTCAACGACTTCCACGTGCGCGGGCGCGGGAACACGGGACCTACGCCGCACGTGGGCATCGAGGAGCACGTGGACCAGTACGACTACATCAAGAACCGCGTCGGTGTGGACCACGTCGGCATGGGCACCGACTTCGTGGGCGGGATGGCGATTCCCTACGGGGGCGGCATCAACGCCGAGATCATAACCCCGGACATGGTGAGCGAGCCGTGGCGCTTCATCCGCGGTTTCGAGAGCATCGCCGAGCTGCCCAACCTGATCGACGGGCTGCGGCGGCGCGGGTGGACGGACGAAGAAGTTCGCAAGGCAATGGGAGCCAACTGGCTCCGGGTATACCAGCAGGTCTGGGGAGGTTGAACAATGCGTATCCGATTGATTCCCCGAGCAATTCCCCGAGCGTTCGCGACCGTCGTTTCCGGGGTGGTGGCCATGGTCGCGATGGCGGCCTGTGGCCCCGGTGCGGATTCCTCCGGCGGGGAGGAGATGCCCATGGGGACGGATGCCGACGGCGCGGGCGAAGCCATGGCTGAAATCGTCTCTGCCGAAGTGCTCCAGAGCGAGGGTCTGGAGGGAATCCACCGCGAGATCGGGTACGCTCCCATGCCCGACGGCGTGCGGCTGGCGTACATCGCCTACCGCCCGGCCGAGGAAGGACGGTACCCTGTCATCCTCGACTACGACGCCTACGAGAGCAGCGGAGCCGACATCGCTACGAATGTCTGGTTCCAGAAGGCGGTTCGGGCCGGCTACGCGGTGGTGGGGGCCAACGTGCGCGGGAGCGGTTGCTCGGAAGGCGACACCTTCAGCCTGTTCCATCCGCAGCAGGGGCCCGATGGGGCCGCGCTTGTCCAGTGGCTCGGCACACGCCCGTGGAGCGACGGCAACGTGGGCATGTACGGCGTCTCGTACCCCGGCCACACGCAGTTTTTCGTCGCGGCCCAGCGGCCGTCGCATCTGAAGGCGCTGGCGGCGGGCGGGCTGACCGCGTCGATCTACCGTGAGGGCTTCCGGCCAGGCGGCATCTTCAACGTCGGGTTCTCGGCGTGGTGGGGCGAGATGGCGCAGCCCTGGATCGAGGAGGTGGGCGTGACGCTGCGGACCGGCGCGGGAGACACGCACTGCGAGGCGGTTCAGGCGGCCCAGCCACGGAACAACGCGTTTCCCGAAGCGATGGAGCACGAGTACCACGGTCAGTACTGGGACGAACGCTCGCCGGAGAGCTACGCGGACCAGGTTGAGGTGCCGATGATGATCATCGCCGGCTACCAGGATCAGCAGACTGCGATGGGCGGGCCGCGACTCTACGAGAAGTTGCAGGGTCCGCGAAAGCTGATTCTGCAGAACGGCGGGCACGGTGTCGGCGGCAATGCTCTGGCCCACGAGCAGGTGCTGCGCTGGATGGACCGCTGGCTGAAGGGCGAGGAGAACGGGATCGACGAGGAGCCGAGGGTCACGGTGCTGTTCGAGACGGGCGTTGTCGACGGTCAGCTCCGGCCCAACTGGGTCGAGACGTTTCCGGACTGGCCGGTGCCCGGGACCGAGCGGCGCGCCTTCAACCTCGGCTCGGACGGGTCACTGACCACCGACGCGCTGGCCGAGGGGCAGACGGGGCCGCTCACCTACGTCTACCCCATGGGAACCGAGCTGGTTGGGAACAACGACATGTTCTCGATCCCGCCGGCGCCACTCGGCTCGCTGATCTACCGCACGGCTCCATTGGCCGAGGATCTGCCGATTCTCGGGTCGGCGCGCCTGGTCCTGCACGCCAGCGCCGAGGCGGAAGACACCGACTTCATGGTGGTGCTCCACGACATCGGGCCCGATGGCGAGACCCTGTACCTGCAGCGCGCGTTCCTGCGGGCGTCCCATCGAGCCATTGACGCGGCCAGGTCGTCCGAACACTGGACGCACCACCCACACGACCGCTCCGAACCCCTGGTGGCGGGCGAGGTCTACGAACTCGTCGTCTCTTTTCCGGAGGTCGGACACGTCTTTCGCGCGGGACACGCGGTTGAGCTGGCGATCCTGGCGCCGAGCGTCACGCCCGCGACCGACTGGGGCCCGATGCCGATCAACCTGCCGGGCATCAATACCGTGTACCATTCGGCCGAGTACCCGTCCCGCCTCGAGCTGCCGGTTGTTGCAAGCATCTCGGCCACCGGACCTGCCCCGGAGTGCGGGACGCTGGAGTACCAGCCGTGCCGTCCCAGGGTCGAACCGAACTTCACCGCGGCCGGAATGCCGCGCGATCTCCTGCGCCGGTGACTTGAAGCCCGACGACGATTCGCTGCCGCTGCTGCGGCGGTTGCACGCGCGGGTGTTCGCCGACTCCGAGGTGCGCACGGTGCTGGACGCAGGTTTTGCGCGGCTGGCTGTGCAGCTGGAGACTCGGGCCGAGCCGCCGCACGCGACTTGTACAGTTCCGATCAAGTTGTTCACGGCGGCGATCGAGAGCCGCGTCGCGGGTGGCCGGCACGACCGGATCCGACTCTGCCGCCTCTTTTTGCTGCAGCGCGGCGCGCGGATGGCCGTGCCGGAGCGGCACCGCAACAGTGTGCAGCGGCTGGTTTCGTATCGCGGGCGTGGCAGCATCCACCAGGGCTTTGCCGGCGGGGGCCCGGAGGGGCTGAGGGCGAGGGCGATCTGCAGTCCGGATGCCGATGGCTCCGGTCTCGCCCGCCACTGGGACATCGTCCCCGCGGGTGTCTGGCACTATCCGGAGGCGGACGGCGCCGAAGACTGGGCGACCGTGACCTTCCACAGCGCTGCGGAAGGCGAGATTGTGGATGAGTATTCCGGGACGGCGCCTTCACTTGCGAGCATGGAGAATCCCAAGGGGGAGGAGGAGGAGGAGCGATGAGGCAACCGAGACGAGGTTGCGGATGAGGTTTGGCACGGCAGCACTCACAGTGGAGCACCATGAAGGCAACCCTCACGTAACGTCAGGGTTAGCGGAAACCAACGCACCGGGCGGCGGCGATTGCACGATCGCGTCCTTGGCACGGCATGACGTAACGTCAGGGTTAACGGAAAAGAAATCGCGACTGTGCGCCCTCGGAATGGTGAAGCCACGGCTCCGCACATTGGTGCCCGCCATTCTCGCCCTGTGCCAACTGGCGACCCCGGCTCCGGCTTCGCCGCAGTCCCCACCCGCCGCGCCGCAATCTGCTGCCGCCTCGCCGCAGACCGCCCCCCGCCCGGCCCTGGACCCCTCCGACCCGGCCCGATGGCAGGTCCCCCCGTCCGAACTCCAGGCGCTGCAGTTCCGCGAACTCGGTCCCTTCCGCGGCGGCCGCGTCACCACGGTCGCCGGTGTCCGCTCCAGGCCGCACACCTTCTACTTCGGCGCCACCGGCGGAGGGGTCTGGAGGACCGAGAGCGCGGGGCAGGCGTGGACGAACATCTCGGACCACGGCATCCCGATCGGGTCCATCGGCGCGGTCGCGGTCGCGCCCTCCAACCCGGATGTCCTCTACGTGGGCACGGGATCCGACGCGATCCGAGGCAATGTCTCTACGGGACGCGGCGTGTACCGCTCCGACGACGACGGCGCAAACTGGCGCTACCTGGGCCTGCGCGAAGCCGGCCAGATCGGGCGCATTCGCATCCACCCAAACGACCCGGACGTCGCGTACCTGGCCGCGACCGGGCACCCCTTCGGCCCGAACCCCGAGCGGGGCGTCTACCGCACCCGGGACGGCGGCGAGTCGTGGGAGAACGTCCTCTTCGTCTCGGATTCGACGGGCGCAGTCGAGCTGCTGATGAACGAGCACGACCCCGACGAACTCTTCGCCGCGATGTGGCGCGCCGAACGCAAGCCCTGGACGATGATCTCGGGCGCCCGCGAGGGCGGCATCTACCGCAGCCGCGACGGGGGGGACAGCTGGGAGAAGCTCGCGGGCGGCCTCCCGTCGGGGCTGATCGGCAAGATCGGGATCGCTCAAGGCCGCTCCGACCCCGGCAGACTCTACGCGATCATCGAGGCCGAGCCGGGGTCCGGCATCTATCGCACGCGCAACGGGGGCGACGACTGGACGCTGGTTAATGACGAGCCGCGACTGCTGGGCCGCCCTTGGTACTTCCACAACATCTTCGCCGATCCGACCGACGCGGACATTGTGTATGTGGCCGGCGGGGGCTTCCACCGGTCCACGGACGGCGCGGAGAGCTTCCGGACGATTCGGATGCCCCATTCGGATCATCACGACCTGTGGATTTCGCCCGACAACCCCGATGTGATGGTGCAGGGGAACGACGGCGGTGCGGTGGTGACCGTCGACGGCGGACGGACGTGGTCCAGCCAGTTGAATCAGCCAACCGCGGAGATGTATTCGGTGACCGTCGACGACCAGTTCCCGTATCGCGTGTACGGCTCGCAGCAGGACAACTCGACGCTGTCGCTGCCGAGTTCGGCGACGGGAACGGGGATCAGCCTGCAACACTGGGAGTCGCACGGGGGCTGTGAGACGGGTCCGGTGACGGTCCATCCGACCGATCCAGCCATTGTCGTGTCCGGCTGCTTCGGCGGCCGGCTTGCGCGCTACAACCGGCGGACCGAGCAGTTCCGCCAGATCCGGCCGTACCCCGAGCGGCAGGACGGCGCGCCGGAGCGCGAACTGCGCTACCGGATCCAGTGGAATGCGCCAGTGCTCTTCTCGCGCCACGACCCCGATGTCCTGTATCACGGCTCGCAGTACGTGGCGGTCAGCCGCGACCAGGGCGGGAGCTGGGCGGTCATTTCGCCCGACCTGACCGGCAACGACACCACGAAGTTCGGCCAGGCGGGCGGCCCGATCACCGCCGATGTGACGGGCGTCGAGATCTATTCGTCGCTGCTGCAGATCGCCGAAGCGCCGGACGACGCGCGCGTGCTCTGGACCGGCTCGAACGACGGGCGCGTGCACATCACCCACGACGGCGGCGCCACCTGGACCAATGTCACGCCGCCGTCGATGCCCCAGCCGGCCACGGTCAACCGGATCGATGTCTCGCCGCATGCGCCCGGCACCGCGTACCTGGCCGCGTACCGCTACCGCCTCGACGACTTCCGCCCGTTCATCTACGCGACGCGCGACTTCGGCGCGACCTGGACCCTGCTGACCGACGGTGCCAACGGGTTGCCGGCCGACCACCCGACGCGCGTGGTTCGCGAGGATCCCGCGCGGGCCGGACTGCTCTACGCGGGCACCGAGTTCGGCCTTTTCGTCTCGTTCGACGCGGGCGGGAACTGGCAGCCGCTACAGCGCAACCTGCCGCCCTCGCCCGTGACCGACCTTGTGGTGCACCGCGGTGATCTGGTGGTGGGGACTCAAGGGCGAGGCTTCTGGATCCTGGACGACATCACGCCGCTCCGCCATGTGGCCGCCGGTGAGCCTGCGGGAGACCTCGTCCTCTACCCGGTGCGGCCCGCGTACCGCACCGCCGCCCAGGAACGGGACGGTCACTACGTGCGCGACCACGTCTACGGCGCGATGATCCCGCGCTACATGAAGGCGAGGAATCCGCCCGAGGGCGCGACAGTCTACTTCAGTCGGCCAGCCGGCGCGGGGGGCACGGTTACGGTGCGCATCCTCGAGCGCGACGGCGACCTGGTGCGCGCGTATCAGAACGTCGCGGCCGGCCCGGGCCTGAACCGTTTCAACTGGAACCTGGACTACCCGGCGGGTTCGGCGGCGGTCGCGGCGCGGGCGGTGCCGGGGACCTACGCGGTGATGATCGAGGAACCGGGCGGCGTGCCCTCCGCGGGCACCAGGACCGAATTCGAGGTGCGCATGGACCCGCGCCTGGCGGAAGAGATCACGGTGGCGGACCTGCAGGCGCAGTTCGACTACCTGATCAGGGCGCGGGACCGGCTGGACGCGCTCGAGGAGGCGCTTGCGGGGCTGCGGCAGGTGCGGGGCGACGCCGAGAGCGCCGGTGGCGCGTCCGATGCCAACGACGCGATCCGGGGGGCGGCCGAGCGGGCGGCGACGGCGCTGACGGCGGTCGAGGAGGTGCTCGTGCAGCCGCGCGGGGCGGGCTTCGCGAACCCTTCACGGATTCGCAGCCACCTGAGGTTCGTGATGACGGCGGCGAGTTCCCAGCGCGGCGAGGATCTGGACGCGCGGCCCACCGAGCAGTTGATCGAGCGGCTGGTCGATCTCGAAGTGGAGCTGGAGGGCGCGCTGACCCGGCTGCGCGGCGTGTACACGAACGAGGTCGAGGAGCTGAACGCAGAACTCGAATCCGCGGGCCTCGAGCGGATCCGGATCCCGGCCGTGCCGGGGCGGCGGGCGGTCAGTTGAGCAGCTCACGGCCTACGTCCGGCTTGCCCAACGCCGCCAACCGCTGCTTCGTCTGCGGCCCGGAAAACCCGATCGGCCTGCACCTATCCTTCCGGCTCGAAGACGGCGCCTGCGTCTCCGAGTTCACCCCGGGCGAAAACCACCAGGGCTACCCGGGCGTGATCCACGGCGGGATGATCTACAGCGCCCTGGACGACGTCATGGCCAACTGGCTGTACCTGCGCGGCGCCCGCGCCTACACGGCCCGCTGCGAGATCCGCTACCGGAAGCCGGCGCGAGAGGGCGAGAAGCTGCTGCTGGTGGGCCGCCAGGCGGCGCGCAAGCGGAAGCTCGTCGAGATGGAGGGGACCGCAACGCGGGCTTCGGACGGCGAGGTGGTGGCCACCGCGACGGCGACCTTTGTGGTGATCGACGAGGAGGAGTTTGCGGGGGTGGGGTCGGGATAGCGTCCTGGACGGGCGCTCGTCACGGCCCCAGATCCGCCGGTCCGCAGAGCGGCGGCATCCCGGGGCCATCCGGTGCCGCAATGACGTTCAGCTGGCGCTGGGTCGCGGTACCGAAGAAGCCCGTCCCGTCTCCGAAAACGGACGGGATGCGGATGATGCCCGACGGGTTGAAGTTGCCCCCCCGGGCCCAGTTCACCCAGTTGCGGTCGGTGGCGGCAATGGCCACCTCCGCCCAGGCTCCGGCGGGCAGGCCGTCGTCGAGGATGCGAAGGATATCGGCATCGGCCTGCTCACCAAGGTCGAACAGCCCGTATTCCCCGGGAAACAGGATATCGGTGTCCTTCTCTCCGATCGCGAACCCGGTGAGGTACAGCGAGTCGGGCACTTCGACGTCGCGTCCGGCCAGGGCCGCCGGCAACCCCTCGATCCAGGTGTCGGAGAGATACGACCAGGTACCCGCCGCCTCGGTCCAGCGGAAGCGGTAGTTGGTGTCGGGCTCGATCCGGCAGTGTCCATCCTCGTGCGTGAGCCCGATGAACTCGAAGGCGTCGGGCACCTGGCTGACCCCGGTCAGCGTGCCGCCTTCGCGAAGAACCACCTCGAGCTCGAGGACCTCTCCCGGAGAGAAGGGGGACGGGGCCACGGTGGTGCGGTAGCACGAGCCGACATCCAGTTCGATAACCTCCTCGTCGTCCTCGTCCTCCCAGGGATCCAGGCAAACACCCCCGCTGTCCGCCGCCGCCAGATGCACGACCGCCGACTCCCCCGAGACGCGGACAACGGCTCCCTCCACTTCGTCAGCGCGCTGTCCGCTCAGTGTACGGTGCAGATAGGTGTACACGCTGAGGGACGTGCCGCCGTCGCCGTGCTGGTTGATGGTCAGCTGCGCCTCTGCGATCACCACGTCGTCCGACTCGGTGACCGTAACCTCGGTCAGCGAGCATCCACCGAGAACCGAGGCCCCCGCCAGGAGGACCAGCAACGCCGCGCCACCGTGCAGCCGGCTCATCAGAACGAGACCTCGACGCCGAAGGTGGGAAGGAACGGGATCATCGACACGCCCTCTCGCCTGGGGGGCGAGGACTGGTAGTCGAAGAAGTAGAACAGCACGTTCTTCTGGTTGTAGACGTTGATGATGCTCAGGTAGGGTGTGATTGTGCCCCAGCTCTTCGTGGCGGTCTTCCGCAACGAGAGATCGAGGCGGTGCCGCGCGGGATAGCGTGCGCCGTTGCGCGGCCCGAGCACCACCGCATTCCCGTCTTCGACTCCTAGAACCCCGGATACGAACTGCGTCCGGTAGATCTGATAGGTGCCGAGCGGTTTCGTGTACGGCAGGCCGGTCCCGAAGTTTGCCCTGATCCCCATGTCCAGTCCCCACCAGCCGAGGGCCCGGCGCAGCGAAACGTCGACCTCGAAGCGGCGGTCGAAGACCGGCGGATAGGTGATCCACGGCTGAGGCTGGACTCCGACGCGCGTGTCCGGGAAGGACCGGACGGTCTTCAGGAACGAGATCGAGACCCAGCCGGTGGTGTTGCCCCGGTCCCGCTTGAGGAAGAGATCCACACCGTAGGCGTTGCCGTTGCCGGCCACCAGCGCGTCGGTGTCGTCGTTGGGATCCTCGGCCGAATTGAGGGCGGCCACACCATCGAAGTTGCGGTAGTAGCCCTCCAGCGAGGCGAACCACTGGTCATCGTCGCCAAAGAAGCTCTCGGCCCCCAGCTGCACCTGGTCCGAGACCACGCGGGGGGCCTCGGCGCCCGCCAGGATCCATGTGTCGAGCCCGAAGGGAAACTCTTCGTCCCGCGTGGAGTGAATGAACTGGCTGTAACGGCCCGCCGCCAGGCGCACCGCCGAGTTCCTGTCCCGAAGAAAGCGTCTCACGGCGAAGCGGGGCGACAGCGTCGCCTCCGTCGTCCCGGCATTCGGCTGCCAGTAGTCGACGCGCACGCCGCCCTCCACCAGCCAGTTCCGGTTGGGGTTCCAGTGAGCCTGGCTGTAGCCGGCAATCTCCAGGCCGCTGCCCTGTTGGTCCAGGAAGGTCGATCCTCCTCCCAGCAGCCCGTTGTTGTAGGCAACGCGCTTCACCGACACGCCCGACTTCCAGCTCGTGGCCCACGCGGGACGGTGCTCCGTGTCGGCCCTGAACGTCGCCTCTTCGACCCCGGTCTGGAACTCCGTGTCGACCTCCGGAAACGTCAGGTCGGATCCGAAGCGCGAGAATGAGGCGCGTACGGCCATGGACGCGCCCCCGGCGAGGGAGTGCGTCCACGAGCCCCCGATCGCGTCGTTTCCCCACCACCACCGGATGGGAATGGGCGTGTCGGAGATCCCCGAGAGGTCGACGATGTCCCGGCCGCTGTACCCGACTAACCGGAGCCGGCTCCCGCCCACCGTCCAGGCCTCGAAGACGCCCTGCAGGTCCGTCAGGTGGTATGGGAAGTCCGCCCATGGCTTGATGAGCACGTCCACGTAGGATCGGCGGGCCGAAGCGCGCCATCGGGTTGCGGTGAACCCGAGTTTCTCGGCGACGCTTTCAGGAAGGCCCCCCTTTACCGCAACACGGGTCGCCAGAAGGCTGATGCCCGCGTCGACTCCGAATAGCCCGTCGCCCGGGTCGCTGGCAATCGTCAGCACCGAAGATACGCGGCCGCCGTATTCTGCCGGATAGCCCCCGGACTGCAGCTCGACGCGATCCACCATGTCCGCGTTGAAAACGGAGAAGATGTTGCCCAGGTGAAACGGATTGAAGATCGGCACTTCGTCGAGGAGAATGAGATTCTGGTCGGCGGAACCGCCCCGGACGTTGTAGGAGCCGGAGAAATCCGACACGGTCGTCACACCCGGGAGCACCTCGACGGCGCGCAACGGGTCCGCCTCGATCAGTACCGGGATCGACTTCAGGTCGCCCGCCTCGATCTCCTGGACCGTGATGCCCGCCGACTCTTCGAAACGTGTCTTGGCGCGGCTGCGTTCGGCCTCGACCGTCACGCCCTCGAGCACCACCGCCTCTCCCGCCATGATGACTTCGACCTCGGTCGTGCCCGCCGCGACACTCACCTCTTCCCGGTGTTCCTCGAAGCCGATACGGGTCACCGTCAGAGCGTAGGTGCCCGGCTGCAGATCGCGGAACGAGAAAAAGCCCAGATCGTTCGTCAGCGTGTACACCGCCAGAGTGGAGTCCGCGACCGGGTGCAGCTCCGCCACGGCGCCCTCGATGGGACTGCCGTCTTCGGACCAGGCCCGGCCGTTCAGTTGATTGGCCTGAGCCTCCGCGGCCGATGGAATGGAGAGGAGGAGGAGTGCCCCACACACGGTTGCGAGGCGCCCGGTTGCCGATACTTGCTGGTTCATGAGCCTCCGCTGCCGCGAGACGCGAGCTGTACAGTTGGTCCTGTGCCGGGCGATGGCCCGTCCAGCTTCCGCGTCCTGCATGTCACCAATCGTTCTGCGCACCTAAGATAAGGGAACGCACACGGAATCCGGCCGTCCAAAGGGGTTGAACATGAGTATCCGTGCCTTCACCGCGTCCATTCTTCCGCTTGCCCTGCTGCTGCCTCCACCATCCGGACTGGCCGCGCAGGACGCCTACCGCACACCGCCGCCGGACGTCGTCGACATTCTGGAAGCGGCGCCCTTCCCCCAGGCGGTGGTCAGCCCTTCCGGCGACTGGATGGTCCTCGCGCACAGCGAGAGCATGCCCGGGATCGAGGATCTGGCCGCCCCCATGCTGCGGCTGGCGGGGCGCAGGATCAGCCCGGTCCACAACGGGATACACGCCGCGCCGCCATTTGTTCGCTTCTCGGTCGTGGACCTGGCGGGTGGCGACACGCAGGCCGTGACCGGCGCCGAGGATGGTCTGGGACCACCCTTCTGGTCGCCGTCCGGCGACACTTTCGCCTTCACGCAAACCGGCTCCGACGGCGTCGCGCTGTGGTTGGCCGACCCCGAAACCGGCACGGCCCGCGCGCTGACCGGCCCGTCGCTGAACGGCGCCCGGGGCGAACCCTGCTCCTGGATGCCCGATGGGGGCGCGCTGCTCTGCCACTTTGTCCCCGAAGACCGGGGCGCGCCGCCCGAACCCGCCGCGATTCCCGTCGGCCCCGTCATCCAGGAATCGGGGGGCGAAGCAGCGCCGTCCTGGACCTTTCAGGACCTGCTGGAAGACGCCCATGACGAGGCGCTGTTCGACTACTACCTGACGTCGCAGCCCGCCATCGTCGATGTCGCCACCGGAGACATGCGGCCGGTCGGCGCCGCGGCGGTGTACGAGTCTCTCGAGCCCTCGCCCAGCGGGGAGTACTTCCTCTCGGTCCGCACGGTGCGTCCCTACTCGTACCTGGTGCCGGACTCGCGCTTCACCAAGGAGGTGGAGGTTCTGGGCAGCGACGGCCGGCCTGTCCGCGCCCTGGCAACGCTGCCGCTGGACGAGGGCGGTCCCGAACACCTGGGCTTTCGCCGCGCCGGTCTTCGGCAGTTCTCGTGGCGGGCCGGGGTGCCCGCCGCCCTGACCTATATCGAGGCCCTCGATGGCGGCGATCCCGGCCGGGACATGCCCTACCGCGATCGTGTCCTGACCCTGGCGGCACCCTTCGACGCAGAGGGCGAGGAACTGATCCGCACCGAGCACCGGCTGGGTTCGGGCGCGTTCGGATTCGGCTACCCGGTCCTGTGGGGCGAGGATGGCGAGACAGCCCTGGTCCAAGAATTCGACTGGCCGACGCGGCGGAGCCGTGCATGGATCGTGCAGGCTTCGCCCACCGGCGCCGAGCCGGCGCTCCTCTGGGACCGCAGCACCGACGACTGGTACGGCAATCCCGGCGACCCGGTCATGACCCAGGACGGTGCCGGCAAGCCGGTTGTCCGAATGGACGGGACAAGCATCTTCCTGGCGGGACCCGGCGGATCGCCCGAAGGAGACCGGCCCTTCCTGGACCGGCTGAACCTGGCCACCGCCGAGTTGCGCCGGCTGTTCCACTCGGGCCCGGACAGCTACGAGACAGTGGTTGGCCTGGCGGACGCAGCCGCCGGCCGGATCGTGATCCGGCGCGAGACAAGCGAGGAGCCGCCCAACTATCACCTTGTCGCAACCGGCGACGGCGAGCGCACTGCGCTCACGTCCTTCCCCAACCCCCAGCCCCAGCTCGCGGGAATCACCAAGAGCAAGGTCTACTACGAGCGCGACGACGGGATTCCCCTTTCGGCCGAGCTGTACCTTCCCGCCGGCTACGAGCCGGGCCAGCGCCTGCCGGTTCTGGTGTGGGCGTACCCGCGCGAGTACGCGGACGAGGACGGGGCTGGACAGGTCCGCGGATCCGCCCACCGCTTCACGACCATTTCCGGCGCTTCGCACCTCCTGCTCCTGACGCAGGGGTATGCCGTGCTCAACGACGCCGCGATGCCGATCGTCGGGGGCTTCACCGCGAACGACACGTACGTGGAGCAACTGGTGGCCAACGGCCGGGCCGCGGTGGACAAGCTCGTCGAGATGGGCGTCGCCGACCGCGACCGGGTCGGGATCGCCGGTCACAGCTACGGGGCCTTCATGACCGCCAACATGCTGGCCCACTCGGACGACTTCGCCGCCGGGATCGCGCGCAGCGGCGCCTTCAACAGGAGCCTGACGCCCTTCGGCTTCCAGTACGAGCGCCGCACCTTCTGGGAGGCTCCCGAAGTCTACTTCGGCATGTCGGCCTTCATGCACGCGGAAAAGATCAACGAGCCGCTGCTCCTGACGCACGGCGTGATCGACAACAACTCCGGCACCTTCCCCGTGCAATCGGAGCGGATGTACCACGCCGTCAAGGGTCTGGGCGGCACGGTCCGCCTGGTGATGCTGCCGCACGAGAGCCACGGCTACCGGGCACGCGAGTCGGTGTTGCACATGGTGTGGGAGATGTTCGACTGGATGCGCCGTCACGTCGACGAGCGGGAGCGGCAGTTGATCCCCGACGGGGGATAGGATAGGCGGGGGGCGGACGGGGACAGCCGGGGCGGCAGCCTGGAGGCCGGCGGAGCGGCAGCCGGGGGGCCGGGCTATAGTGGGATGGACCACGAAGTGGCCATGTGTCGCTGCCTCCGCCATTCCGCCAAGGACGTCCTCCCATGCGCCCAGCGAAAACCGCCCGCTTGCCCCTGTCCGGTCACGCCGCCGCGATGGCCGGGTCGATCCTCCTCTCCCTCCAGACAGTCCTGCTCGTGCTGCCGACGCCGATTGCCGCGCAGACGCCTGCGCCGGACGGCGGTCTTCCGACGATCGCCGACTACACCCGCGGGATGGACGGTCAGCCCGGGTATTTCCCCCTGTACTGGGATGACGCCGGGGGGCGGCTCCTGCTCGAGGTGGGACGCTGGGACGAGCAGTTCCTGTACCTGACGTCGCTCGCGACCGGGGTCGGCTCCAATGCGCTGGGGCTCGACCGCGGCAACATCCAGAGCGCGTACCTGGCGCACTTCGAGCGGGTCGGGCCGAAGGTGCTGCTCGTCCTCGACAACCCGGGCTTTCGCGCCGAGACCAATCCGACCGACGCGCTCGTGCGGTCCGTGGAGGAGTCGTTCCTGACCTCGACGGTCGGCGGCTTTGCCGTGGTCGCCGAGGAGGACGGGCGGGCGCTGGTGGACGGGACCTCGTTTTTCCTCCGCGATGTCGTCGGTGTTGCGGCCCGGCTGCAGTCGGCGAACCAGGGCAGCTATCGGCTGGATGCGAACCGCAGCGCCATCTTTCTCCCGCGGACGAAGGCGTTCCCGGAGAACACCGAGGTGGAGGCCTCGCTCACCTTCGAAAGCGAGCGGCCGGGGGGCGAGATCCAGCGGCATGCGCCGGACGGCCGCGCGATGACGCTGCGGCAGCATCATTCGCTGGTGATGCTTCCCGACGACGGATACACGCCCCGGCGCTTCGACCCCAGGATCGGGGTCTTTGCGATCGGCTACTACGACTTCGGCAAGCCCTTCGTCGACGACTACCAGACGGCGTTGGCGAGGCGTCATCGGCTGGTCAAGGCCGACCCGACGGCGGCGATGAGCGAGCCGGTCGAGCCGATCGTCTACTACCTCGATCCCGCCGTGCCCGAGCCGTACCGCACGGCGTTCAAGATCGGCGGAGTGTGGTGGAACC
The DNA here is from genome assembly GCA_965116905.1 of Longimicrobiales bacterium. GTDB lineage: Bacteria > Gemmatimonadota > Gemmatimonadetes > Longimicrobiales > Gaopeijiaceae > Bin94. Next base: position 1,236,876 of record OZ220732.1, read on the forward strand.
AGGTTTTCGAGGCGGCCGGGTTCATCGACGCGTTCCGTGTCGAGGACATGCCCGCGGACATGGACCCGATGGACGCCCGCTACCACGTGATCCAGTGGGTCCACCGCACCGAGGCGGGTTCGTCGATCGGGCCGTCATTCGTCGATCCCCGCACCGGAGAGATCATCAAGGCGGCCGTGCGCATGGACTCCTACCGTTCGCTGGCCAACTACAACACCTTTGCGGGCGCGGCCGGAGTGGACGGCGACTGGTACGCCGGCGAGCCACCGGGCGTCGACGGCGAGGAGTTCGTGATGATGCGCCGCCGCCAGCACTCGGCGCACGAAATCGGGCACACGCTGGGACTCGCGCACAACTTCATCTCGATCAGCGACGGACATGCATCCGTCATGGACTACCCGGCCCCGGTAATCGAGCTTCGGGATGGGCGGCTCGATCTGTCCGGAGCCTACCGGGACGGCCCCGGTGCGTACGACACACTCGCGATCCGCTACGCCTACGCCTCGCCGCCTGCCGGCGAGAGTGAGGAGGCCTTCCTGGGCGGCCTGCTCCTCGAGGCCCAGGAGCGCGGCTGGCGCTTCATAACGAACCCGGATGCCGGTGCCGACAATTCGCACCCGGACGCGACGTGGTGGATCAACGGGAGCGACGTGCTCGACGAGTTCGAGCGCGTGAGCGAGGTCCGGCGCTTCATGATCGATTCGTTCGACGAGCGCGCGATCGAGCCCGGGGAGCCGATGCACAAGCTCCGGGAGCGGTTCGCACCGGTCTACTTCAGCCACCGTGCCACCTACGAGGCCGCGGTCAAGACAATCGGCGGGATGGAGTACACCTACGGGGTGCGCGGCGACATTCTGCCGGTGACCGAACTGGTCTCTGCCGACCGGGTGCGCCGGGCGATGGGGCTGCTGAGCGACGCGCTGGCCCCGGAGGAACTCGCGATTCCGGAGTCGGTGTTGGCGATTCTGGCGCCGCGATCGTTCGGGTGGGTCGGGGGAGGTCCGGCGTGGTCGACGCGGGCCGGTCCTGCGTTCGATCAGATCGGGGCTGCCACGACGGTCGCGAGTGAGATTGTCGGCGGGGTACTCGCGCCCGCCCGCACTGCGCGTGTGGTCGCTTTCCACGCTCGCGACCCGTCGCTTCCGAGCCTCGAGGAGATTGTGGGGCGGTTGGTGGACGACAGTTGGGAGCGGTCCGCGAGCGGGTCGGAAGCGGCGCTGGTGCGCGTTGTCCAGAACGTGGTCGTGGACGAACTGCTGGCGCTGGCGGCCAACGAGGATGCAACCACCGAGGCGCGCGCGGCTGCAGAGTGGGGGCTACGGCGCGCTCAGGCTCGGGCGGCGACAGCAGTGTCCGAGATGGGCGGCACCGACGCACCGGATGTAGCCACACTGGTCGCGCACGCGCAGCGGGTGGTCGGCGATATCGATCGCTTCTTCGAGCGTCCGTGGGCTCCGGGGGAGCAAACGGAGTCTCCGCGCGGACCCGGGTGGGCACGGGACCGGCCGGTCGGCCATTGATGAAACGCTTTGTCAGAACCGCAACAACATCGCCGCCCAGTGGAACCCGGCCCCGACCGCTGTCAGGAGCACCAGTTCGCCGGGCTTGATCCGCCCTTGATCCCGTGCCTCCCATAGCGCTACCGGGACGGACGCGGAGCCCGTGTTGCCGTATTCCCGGACGTTGATGAAGACGCGCTCCTCAGAGAGGCCCAGGCGCGCCGCCACGGCGTTCAGGATGCGCAGGTTCGCCTGATGGGGTACGACGAGCGCCACGTCGTCCATGGCGACTCCAGCCTTGGCGAGCACCTGCAGCGACGCCTCGCTCATCCGGCGAACGGCCTCGCGGAAGACCTCGCGCCCATCCATCACGAGGTTCTTGTGAAGCCCCTGCCGCACGCGCTCCATGGTGACGGGCTGACGCGTGCCTCCAGTCTCCAGCCCCAGGATGTCGCTCCTGGTGCCGTCCGTGCCCGCAGTGGCAGCCAGGACTTGGACTGCGTTCGGGCCCCGCCCCACCACCGCTGCCCCGGCAGCATCGCCGAAGAGCACGCAGGTGTTGCGATCCTTCCAGTTCATGAGCCGGGTAATCAGCTCCACCCCGATTACCAGCACCCTGCGGCCATCTGCGAGCGCCCGTGAGCGAGCGATGTCCAGTGCCAGCACGAACCCTGCACAGCCGCTGCCGGCCAGGTCATAGCACGGGATGTGGCCTACGCCAAGGCGTGCCTGCACATACGCCGCAGTATCCGGCGCGAAAACTTCGGGTGTGTCGGTCGCGAGGACGATCTCGTTGATGTCGGCTGGCTCGAAGCCGCCGTCCGCGAGGGCTGCCCGGGCCGCGGCCAGCGCCAAATCGGCCGTGCTCTCATCATCCGCTGCAATCCGGCGCGTGTGGATCCCCGTGCGTGCCACGATCCAATCGTCCGAGGTGTCGACGTACTCCGCCCATTCATCGTTGGTCATCACGCGCTCGGGCAGGTAGACGCCCAGGCCAAGGAGGCCGATGGGGTGCCGGTCGCGGGCGTCTTGCGTTTCCATTTCGGTCCGACCGTGGTGAGTGACCGCGTGGATGAAGTCGCCCAACCTACGGAATCACACGCCTCGGCATCACCGGCAGGACCAGACGTGACGGTCGCGCGGCGTCGTGGAAGACGGTCTGCTCGGCGACGCGCCATTCCGTGTCCGTGGCCACGGGGTTGCCGGTGTTCGGATTGGGTGCGAAGAACGGGTAGGCGCTGCTGGAGACTTCCAGCCGGATGCGGTGACCCGGCAGAAACGTGTGCCCGATGTGCCCGAGCTTGATACGGTATTCTTCCTCCTGCCCCGGGGTCAGCATTTCCTCCGCGTCGAAGCCGTTCCGGTAGCGGGCGCGAATCGCCGCGGCATCCCACCAGCCCAGCTTGAGCGCCCGTCCGTCCGGCTGGACATCGACCAGCTTGGCGGTGAAGTCGGTGTCGAGGCCGTCGGTTGCGGCATGGAGGACCGCTTCTACCGCACCGATGATTTCCACCGGAGAATCGAGCACGTCGCTCGTGTAGACGAGGACATCGTGACGTCTTTCGATCGGCCGCTGGTCGACTCCCTGCGCAGCCCCGCCGATGTCCGACGGAACGGGGTTCTGCGGATCGTAGGCATACCGGTCCGGAGGCTCTTCGCCGGGCGGGTTCCAGGAGAGGCGACCGTCTCCGGCCAGCGAGTTCGCCGCGCCCCCGCTCGACAGGTAAAGACTTTGCGGCTCCATCTCGGCGGGGGGATACTCGTCGAACTCCCGCCATTCGTTCGAGCCCGTGACGTACACTCGCGCCCTCGGCAGGTCCGGAGTCGACCGCCTGCCCGCGAGGCAGTAGTCGAAGAAGTCCAGATGTACGGCTTGCACGTCGACAACGGACTCCGGGGTAAAGCGGAATTCACCCAGGCTGAGCTCGCCGCCGCTGATGGCTTGTCCGTGATCCCAGGGGCCAATGATGATGTGCTGCTTGTCCGAACCTGGCGAGTGGTCCCGCATCCCTTCCCAGTAGCGCATGGTGCCCGGCTGATCGGCGTCGAACCAACCGGTGAATACGAGGATGGGCAGGTCGATCCCCGCGAAGTCCTCGTCCTTGAAGAGGATCCGGTCCCAGTAGGCGTCCCTGGTGGGGTGATTCAGAAAGTCGTTGTAGAGGGGCATGTCGCGCCCCATCGCGTCGTCCATGGTGATGAGTGGACGGTGGGCGTACACCAGCTCCCAATCGGTGGCACCCATGACGGGCCCCTGGGCCGTCCTTCCGGAGGTGCCGTTGATCCAGTCCAGCGACCACTTCATCAGCCAGGCGCCCCCGATGTAGGGAAGCTCGTCAAAGTAGTTTCCGCCCGGCGCCTGGGGGATCATGCAGACCAGATTGCGCGCGCCCTCGCGGGCAGCCAGCCACTGCACCGTAGCCAGATAGGAGCCGCCGACCATGCCGACCCGTCCGTTCGACCAGGGCTGGCGGGCGATCCAATCGATCGTGTCGTATCCGTCCTCTCCATCGGCGAAGAAGAAGTCGAAACTCCCGTCCGAGTCCCCTCGTCCGCGTGCGTCCTGGACGATGAAGGCGTAACCGCGCTCTGCGTACTGCTTCCCGAGTTCGGGGTATCGCTCGTTGGCCTTGATGTAGGGTGTGCGTACGAGGACTGTTGGATGAGGTCCGGCGACGTCGGGCAGCCAGAGATTGGCGGACAGCTCGATGCCGTCGCGCATGGGGACGCGCAGGTCGAGGTGCTGCTGGATCTGGGCGGTGGCGTTGGGGGGGATGACCAGCAAGACGAGTATGGCGGCGAGGCGCGCGTGCCGAGCGCAAGCAAGCGCAGGTTCCCGGAGGTCGCGGACATGGGTTCGACGAAAACGGGTGCCAGTCGGCATCAATGCCTCCCTGTGGGTCTCTATGCGTTCTTTCGACAGCTCGCCCTACGGTCGAGCCTGTTGTCGTGTGGACTCGCCGCTACACCACCCGCCTCGGAAGCCGCGGGTTCATGCTCTGGATGATCCGCAGGAAGCCGAGTTCCGTACGCTCGGCCACGGTGTGCGGCAGCACGGCCGGGTGATCCGGCCCGATCAGCGTGGCCACATCGCCCACCTCGACACTCTTCTCCGGACCGACGTCGAGGATGGTGTGCGCCGAGTTGACCCCGCCCGCGACCGGGTACACGCGGCCGTTGATTAGTACCTCGCACGTACCGTTCGCCTGGGAAGGATACCCGTCGGTGCGGCCGATCGGGAGGAGCGCGACCCAGGTGGCGCGGTCGGGCATGAAGGTGCGGTTGAAGCCCGCGCTGTCGCCCGGCTCGAGGTGCTCGACCCGCACGACCCGCGTTTTCAGGCTGAACACGGGCTTGAGATCGGCCATCTCCCTGGCCTCGTCACCGGGTGGATTCCCGAACAGGGCGTTGCCGGGCCGCACCATGTCGTAGTGGGCCTCGGGCAGGTGGAAGAGTTCGAAGGTGGGGGCGGCGTGCAGGGTGCCGAGGGGTAGCCGCTTCTCTCGCGCCCAGGCAAGGAGCTCCTCGAAGCGCGCGTGCTGTTCCCGGTCGAAGTCCAGGTCGTGTGTGAACATGGTGTAGGTGCCGTTCACGTCGACGTGCTCGCTCCGGACGAGTTCCTCGATCCAGCGGCGGGCGCGTGTGTAGGGCATCCCCTCGCGGTTCATCCCCGTGTCGATGAAGAGTTGGACGGGAACGGGCCGGCCCAACCGCCCGGACACGCTGCGCAGCCGCTCCGGCGCGTCGTCCAGCCAGACCGACGGGAGCACGTCGTGCCTCGCCATCTCCTCGATCTCGTCCTCGGACCCCTCGGCCATGACCACGATCGGCTTGGTGACGCCCTCCTCGCGCATCGCGAGGGCCTCTTCGACGCGCACGGCCGCGAGGCCGCCCACCTCGGACATGCCCGCGAGAAGCGGTCCGACCGCGCGGTCACCCAGCCCGTACGCGTTGTTCTTCACGACGGCGAGGATCGGGCGACCGCCCGCCAACCGCGCGGCTTCGCGGACGTTGTGGGCCCAGGCCGCGCGGTCAAGTTCGATCCACGGGTCGAAGCGGGTGGGGTTGTAGGTGCGATCGACCGTCAGTGGGACACCTGTGCCGCTGGCGCCCGAGACGGTTCGGTCGCCCGATCCGCGTGACCGCGCGGTAGATGCGCAGGCGGATGTGGCGGTGACCCCCACGGCGGCGCCGGCCAGGTGGAGGAAACGGCGGCGAGGGAGGTCGGGCGGGCGATCCATGGGCCCTCCTGGCTTGACGGGCGGTATGTGGAATGGAGCGAATGTACCGGTCGGTCAGGTGGCGGGCCAGAGACCGGGGCGCCGACGTGACACCGACAAACGATAAGATTAGTTTTTGGGCGACGATCTAACCCTTTGACCGAGGCGACTACGTTGCGGACCAACGCCCCGATCCTGATCACGACAGCAGTGGCCGCCGTCCTCGGGTGCGGCGACTCGGCGCCCGGTCCCGGCGACAGTGGTCGTCCCGGCACCCTGGAGGGCCCGGACGTCACGCTGGCCGCGGCGACCGAGCACGTCTACACGGTCGGTGCGTACATGGGAGAGGACTGGGAGAGCTTCGGTTCGATCGCGGATGTTGCATTCGACGGGGCGGGCAACACACACATTCTCGATAGGCAGGAAGACCGAATCGTAGTGCTGGATCCGGAAGGGAACTTCGTGCGCTTCGTGGGAGGCTCGGGCGAGGGACCGGGCGAATTGCAGTCGCCGTCGTCGCTCCATGTATATCGAGACGGCGGATACGTTGTAGGTAGCGTGCGCCGTATCGACGTCCTCGGCTCGGACGGGGAACAGCTGCGCCGGATGCCGATGGGCATTGCGACCGGTAGCCCCCGCTGGGATGCCAGGGCATTGCCGGACGGAAGTCTGGTGTCAACCGTCCGCCGGTTCGATATCGAGAGGTTTCGCGAAGGCCTGGAGCAACTGGACCCCCCCGGCCGGCCCATCGAAATCTTCCCCATCGAGCACGGCGAGCCGGAAGTCCTCTACACCGCCTGGGAGCTGCCCGATCCGGAGGGCGACAGGAGGAGAGTCCGGCGCTCCTCCTCCTCCGATGGCACCTCCAGGATGTCGGCGGGCCGCGCCTTCGAGCCGCGCCTTCACTTCGACGTGACCTCCGACGGCCGTCTGGCGGTGGTCGACTCGATCGGATACCGGGTCAAGCTGGTCGCGCGTGACGGCAGCGTGGTTGCCACGGTCGAGCGCCCGATCGCGCCCCGCGCGGTAACGGAGGTCATGAAGGAGGCCGCGCGCGAACGCTACCGTGCCCGCGAAGTGCCGAGCAGCGTTGGCATCTTCCGCATCGAGCGGGAGAGCGTGGACGAGCTGCGGTTCGCGGACGAGATCCCCGTCATCGCCGACATGGCCGTGGACTGGGAGGATCGAATCTGGGTCGAGCGAACCGGAGCGGACGGGGTCGAACCCGGACCCATCGACATCGTGACCCCGGAAGGAGGCTACGTGGGGACGCTGCCCGCCGACGGAGTCAGGATCCCCAGCGCCTTTGGACCAGACGGACTGATGGCCTATGTCGAGCCGGACGAGGTGGGCATACCGACCGTTCGCGTGATTCGGCTGGTTTCGTTGCAACCGCTGGGCAAGTAGGGAGCCCCCGCGGCTCTCAGCCGGCCGACCTGAACGGCGCCTGCCTCAAGCAGGCGGACCGTCGGGGTGTAGCTCACACTCGGGCGGCTGGAGCCTGGTCCATGACAGAGCGATGATCGTCCACGACTCGTCGTCGTTGCGGGTAAGCAGCAACGCGTCGGCGCCGCAGTGGCTCAGGTCGTCCCCCACGTAGAAGTCGTACGGTGTCCAGACCATGGCCAGATCGCCGCTGACGCGCACCTCCGGATCCCACATGCGCTCGATGAGGACTTCCTCGCTGCCTTCCAGCCGCGCGATCAGCTGATCCCGCGTCGATGTGGAGCTGGATCGCGTGCCGTCGGCCGCCCTCTCCACCGAGTGCATCAGCACATCCGGGTGCATGATCTCGCGGAGGATCTCGCCGTCGCCCGCGGCCAACGCGTCGAAGATGCCCTGCACGGCGGCCAGAATGGCCTCGCGCTCGGCGTCGGTGGGCATGTGGAGGGCCGGGCTGGCCATCGCTTCGGTCGCTCCGGCTGTGGCACCGGCCGGATCCGACGCGGCGCCAGCGGCGGCGTCGTCGCCTCCCTGCGTGCAAGACGCGAGCACGAGAACGGTCAGCAGGGAAGGCAAGGGGATGCGTTTCATGATTCGAACCCTCATGTGGACGGAGTTTTCGGGTGGGACCACGAATGAATCATGTCGGGGGCCGAGGACGCCCGCAACGGGGGGATCCCGTAGGCCAGCGACACGTCGTGTAGCGACGGCTCGCGTCCTTGACCGGACACAATGACGATGTCACCATGTCGTTATGTCCGGTTGCAGTTTCAGCCGAAACGCGTTCCGGCGAGGACGTTAGAGAGATCAAGGAACTGGCCATCGCACACCGCGCGGAGTTGTTCGAGGAATGGGAACGGAGTCAGAGCGATGAGTGAGGTAAGGCCGTTCAGCCGAGTTGCCTTCTGTGGGACGGTGGAGGACTGCCTGCCGGATACCCGGTTTCGTTCCTTGGCAACGCAACTGTCCGCCACCACCCATCCCGGATCGGCGCCGGGTGTCGTCGTGGCTCTCGCAAGTGAGCTGGTGGGTCCGGAACGGGTCGAACTACCAGACTGGGTGGATACGGACACACGCTACCTGGTCGTGCTGGACGTTCCGGAGCAGGCAGCACTGCGTCTCGCCTCGACACTGCGGCTCCACAAGCCGGATCAGCGGCTGCAAGTGTGCCGAGACCCGTCCGTTGTGAAGCGCCTCGTCATCGCACTCAACCGACCGGCCTCGTGGGAGGGCATCCTTGACGCCTACGTTCTGAAGGACACCCTGGTAGTGGTCCTGGGGGACATGAGCGCAAGGGAGTTCCCGATCAAGAGGCTCCCTCGGGTACGACGGTTTGCGTCGGCGGTCGTGGGCCGTTTCGTAATCGATTCATCTGGTTCCTTCCTGCATTGGCCCGAGCATGACGTGCATATGGGTCCGTCTCAGATGTTCCAGGCCGTAGATCCCATGTATCTCTACGATGTCGAAATCCGCCGGTACGAAACCGCGAACTTGTCACAGGCCCTCATGGACATGAGAAACGATCGGCAACTGAAGCAGACGGAGATCCCGGGGCTGTCCGAGAGACACATCCGGCGACTGGAAAAAGAGATGATACAGCTAACGGGCGAGGCGGCAGCCAAGGTTGCGAGTGCGTTCGGGCTGACGCTGCCCGAGTTCCTCGACGAATTGAGCGAGCGAATAACGGCTCTGCGAGCGACAGTGCATCCGCATCGGGCGTGCGACTAAATGCCACTCCAACTGGTGTGATCTCCGACCACCACCTCACCAGAAAATCACATACAGCACCGCCGCCCCCGCGATCACGCCTCCCGCCCACCACTTCGCCCCCGGCGCCGGCGTCAGATCCACCTGCGCCGCTGATTTCGGCAACACCCGCGGTTCGGCCAAACCCTGACGTAACGTCAGGGTCGCCATGAACGCCGAAATCACCAGGAACGTGATCGCCATGTGATGCAGGAACGCGACCTCCGGCAGCGCCCAGAGCAGAACGCCGTAGACGGGAATCCCCAGGATCATCCCCCCGAATGCGGCCACCGGCGGCGTCCGCGGCACGAACAGTCCGAAGAGGAACGCCGCCACGATCCCGGGCGAGATGAATCCCCAGAACATCTGGATGTACTCGAAGACGCTGCCCGCCCTGGCCACCACCGGCGCCCACAGGCACCCCACCAGCACCAGAACCGCAGTCGTCCAGCGCCCCACGACCATCAGCCGCCGCGACGACGCCTCTGGCCTCAGGTGCCGCTTGTACAGGTCCACGCTGAAGATCGTGGCCGCGGAATTGAGCATGGAATCCAGCGAGCTCATCACCGCGCCGAACAGCGCCGCGAACATCGCGCCCGTCAGACCCGCCGGCAGCAGCTCGCGCATCATCACGGGATACGCCTGGTCGGGATTCGTGACCTGGTCCGCGAAGAGCTCGGCCGCCATGATCCCCGGGAAGATGATGATGAACGGGATCGCGAGCTTGATGAAGCCGGCCAGAAACAGCCCGCGCTGCCCGTCTGCCAGGCTCCGCGCCGCGAGCGTCCGCTGCGTGATGAACTGGTTCAGTCCCCAGTAGAAGAGGTTGGGGATCCAGAGCCCGCCCACGAAGACGGCGAGCCACGGCATCTCCGGGTGATTCCACGGGAGGACGGTGTGCAGCTTGCCGTCGGCGGCGTCCATGAAAGGCTCGATCCCGCCCATCGCCCTGAACCCCAGCACCGTCACCACCACCCCGCCCAGCAGAAGCGCCGTTCCCTGGATCAGGTCCGACCACACGACCGCCTTCAGCCCCCCGTAGATCGTGTAGCCGCCGGCGAGGATCCCGATCAGCCAGATGCCCAGGTTCGTGTCGATGCCGAAGATCGACTCCAGCGCCAGCGCCCCCGAGTACAGCACCGTCGCCAGCGCGACGAACACGTACGCCGCCATGATGAAGGCCGCCATCAGGGTGCGGGTGCGCACGTCGTAGCGGAACTCGAGGTACTCCGGGATCGTGTAGATGCCCGCCTGCAGGAAGCGCGGCAGGAAGAAGAGCCCGACGAGAACAAGGGTGACCGCCGCCATCCACTCGTAGCTGGCGATCGCGAGGCCCAGCTCGTAGCCCCGGCCCGCCATCCCCACAAAGTGTTCGGTCGAGATGTTGGACGCGATCAGCGAGAACCCGATCAGCTGCGGCCGCGGGCATGGGGGGTTGCGGAAGGGATTCGCGAAGCTCGACGATAGGCGGGTGCCCGCGCCGATGGCAAACGAGTGTCGCACAACCAACGCGCGTTCCGCTCGTGTCACAGAAGAGGATGGGAGACCTTCCGATGCTCCAGAGATTCGACGAGCGCAACCGGGACATTCTCGTGAACATCAACGGCGATCTTCATCACCGCGATCGGGCGGGCATCAGCCCGTTCGACTCGGTGGTGCAGGGGGGCGACGCCGTCTGGGAGGGACTCCGTCTGTACGACGGAAGGATCTTCAAGCTCCGCGAGCACCTCGCGCGCCTGCGCTCGTCGGCCCTCGCGCTCGCCTTCGAGGTCATACCGTCGGACGACGAGATCATCGAGGAGATACGGAAGACCCTGGCCGCGAACCGCATGCGCGACGGCGTCCACATTCGCCTCACGCTGACCCGCGGGGTCAAGGTGACGAGCGGGATGGACCCGCGGCTCAACCGGTCCGGGCCCACCCTGATCGTCCTCGCCGAACACAAGTCCCCCGTGTACGAGCGGTCGGGACTGCGCCTCGTCACGAGTTCGGTGCGGCGCTTCGATCCGGACACGCTGGACCCGAAGATCCACCACGCCAACCTGCTCCAGTCGATCCTGGCGAAGATCGAGGCGAACGCGGCGGGTGCGGACGACGCGGTCATGCTGGACCGGCGGGGGTTCATCGCCGAGACGAATGCCACCCACCTCTTTTTCGTGTCCGACGGGGTCGTCATGACCAGTCATACCGTCGCGTGCCCGGAGGGGATCACGCGCGCAACCGTCCTGGAGTTGTGCGGGGAGCACGGTATTCCCACCCGCGTCGCCGACCTCTCCCTCACCGAAGCGTATCGCGCGGACGAGGCGTTCTGCACCGGCACCATGGGCGAGCTGGCGAGCGTGACCGAGATCGACGGGCGAACAATCGGCGGGCGCGCGCCGGGGCCGATGACCGCGCGCCTCGGCACGCTGTACGGGGAACTGACGGCAGCCTCCGGGACCGTCGTGGTGGAGCAGGCACAGTGAATCCCGCGACCCCCCCGGCACTGCACGCAACCCATCGGCCCGGAGCCGGTGTCCACGAATCGGGAAAGGGAGAATCGGGGACGGGCACGCCGGCGCGCGACCGGAGACTCGGCTCGGTGACGGAAGCGCAACTCATACAGCGATTCAAGGACGGGGATCACAGTGTCGCGCGGTCGCTGTACGACAAGCACGTCGACCGCGTCTTCCGCATCTGCTACCGGTTCGCGGGCGAGTACGATCTCGCCCAGGATTTCACGCAGGAGACGTTCGTGCGGGCGTTCACCAAGATCCACACCTTCCGCGGCGAAGCGGCCTTCGGGACCTGGTTGTCCACGGTTGCGACCAGCGTTTCGCTGAACGGACTGCGCAAGGTGAAGCGCATTCGGACCCGGGAAGTCGAACTGGACGATCAGCTGCGGGGTGCCTCGCCGAGCCCCCGGCTGGAGCCCGATGTCCGCGCCGACCTGCACCGGGCCATCGACGATCTGCCGGACGGCTACCGCGCCGTCTTCATTCTGCACGATCTCGAGGGCTACACACATGCGGAGATCGGGCAGATGCTCGGCATTCAGACCGGCACCTCCAAGTCCCAGCTCTTTCGCGCCCGGGCCCGGTTGCGGGAGAAGCTGGCCGTGCACGCCGGGGAGTGGGCGTCATGAGCGACCTCGACGGCTTTGCAGCGTTCCTCCGCCGGGAGGGCACGTCCTATCACGCGCCGCCCCCGACGCCATCCGACGCGATGTGGCCGGACGTGAGTGCGCGCATGGATGCGGCCGCCTACAATGCGCCGCCGCCGGTGCTCCGCGAGGAAATGTGGGAGAGGATCGAGGCGGCGTGGTCCTCCGGGCCGGCGGTCGAGCCAACCGGAGATACCGCGCGCTCTCCGGCCCGGTGGGCAGGGAGGCGGATCCATACGGGATGGGCGGCGGGACTGGCGGCGGCTGCTTCGCTGGTGTTGGGGCTGATGCTGGGCCGCGGCTTCGCGGACCCTGGGGCTGGGACGACGGACGAACCGTCGGTCGGTTCCGCCGCCGAGACGCCGGGGCCGAACATCGTCGAGGTGGAAACCGAGCCGACGGTGGATCCGCGCGAATCCGCACCCGCGGTCGTTGTTGCGGATGCAGCGCCCGCCGAGTCGGCCGCGGCGGAAGAGCCAGCGCAAGCCGAGGCGCCCACCCGCGTTGCTCCCACGACGCCCGCCGCGTTTGCCGCAATCGCGCAGCCCGCGGCCCACTACGAGACCTCACGGCACCTGGACCGTGCCGCGACGCTGCTCACCGCGTTCCGGATCGATCAGGGCACGCCGATGTCACAACAGGATCTGGCCCGATGGGCCCGTGAACTGCTCGGCGACACGCGGATGTTCCTGGACATGGAGGCGCCCCGCTCGCCATTGGAACGTGCGTTGCTCGAAGACCTGGAGCTGGTGTTGCTGCAGATCTCACGCCTGGGCCCCGGCGTACCCGACTTCGAACGGCAGTTGGCGCTCGAAAGCATGGAGTGGAAGGGCACCCTGACCCGGCTGCGCGCGGCAAGCGCTACTGGAGAGATGTGATCCCAGGCGCTCGCGACGACTGAGCGGGAGCGCCTGGCTGATGGAGGAATACAAGATGACAACCCGCACGAAAGACCTCGTCACCGTCGGTTCGATACTGGCCGCTCTGATGTTGGCGGACACCGCCGCGATCATCGCCGGCCCGCTACCCGGTTCACCTGGCGGACGCCTGTCCGCCCAGAGTACGCGGCAGATGGAGGAGGAGTTGTTCCTCCAGGCGCGGCGCGCGATCAACAGCGAAGAATTCGAGGAAGCGACAAGACTCTTCGCCGAGCTTCGCGACCGCTTCGAGCACCCGCGGTACCTCGCTGACTCGTACTACTGGGAGGCGTTCGCGCGTTATCGGCAGAGCAATCTGGACGAAGCCCTCGTCCTTCTGGAGGCGCTGTCGGTCTATGCCGAGGCGAAGGACGGCTATTTCGTTTCTTCGCGGGGCCATGTCCCGCCGGGCCGCCTCCACGACGAATGGCGTGACCTCCGGATTCGGGTTCTCCGTCAACTCGCGGAGCGCGGCGACCCCCGCGCGGCCGAGGAGGCGTTGCGCCAGGCGGAAGCAGTGCTGCAGGCCGACACGCCCTCGGTGACGCTGGCCTCGCTGCGCGCGCGCCAGGAGTCGGCACAGAGGGCGTATCAGAGGGCGCTCGCGACGCAACGGGAGCGGCAGGAGTCGGCGCAGCGCGCGTTTCAGGAGGCGCTGACGTCGCAGCGGTCGCGGGTGGACTCGGCCCACCGGACCTACCAGAGGGTGTTGGCCGTGGAGCGCTCACGGGCGGATTCCGTGCACCGGGCCTATCAGCGGGCCCTGTACTCGCAGCGGTCGCGCGCGGATTCGGCCCAGCGGTCGTTCCAGAGAGCCGCGAGCAGACAGCGCTCCTGGGCGGACTCGGCGCAGCGGTCGTACCAGAGGACGTTGGCCAGACAGCGGTCGCGGGCGGATTCGGCCCAGCGATCCTACCAGGGCGCGCTGTACCGGCAGCGAAGGGAAGTGGACTCGGCCCAGCGGTCATACCAGGGAGCATTGAACAGGCATCGCACACAGGCGGAAAGGGCACGCCAGGCGTACGAGAGAGCTCTGTCGCGACGTCGGATGCCGCCGGACTCGGCCCAGCGTGTGTACGACGCGGCTCTGTCGTTGCAGAACGTCGGCCGGGATTCGGCGACAGCCGCGTATCTTGCAGTGCTGGAGGGGCGGCAGGCAGCGCAGGATTCGGCGTCGGCCGCGTACCGGGCCGCGCTCGAGGCCCAGAGGGTTGGGCAGGACTCGGCGGCCGCGGCGTACCGGGCGGCCCTCGCGGTGTTCGAAGCGCGGCAGGACTCGGCGGCTGCGGTGTACCGGGCCGCGCTGGCCGCTCAGGAGGCGGCGAAGGACTCGGCGGCGCGGGCCTACCGGGCGGCTCTGGCGGCGAAGGAGGCGCGGGAGGATTCGGCGGCGTCTGTATACCGCGCGGCGTTGGCGGCCGAGGAGGCGGCTCGGGAGGCGGCGGCGCGAGCCTACCGGGCCGCCATCGCAGGGGAACCGTCCCAGCCGGACACGGTACAGGGGGTGCCACCGCCAACGCCGACCCGTCCGGACTCGATGGCGCCGGTGCTCCAGCAGCTTCGGGCGCAGGTGCAGCAATTGGACTCGGCGACCCAAGCCATGGCGCAGGCAGCCGGGGTGGCGGATCAGGCGCCCGCGGCGGTTCTGTCGTCGCTGGCGGATTCGCTGGCTGCCGCCACCTATGCGTTGCGAGTCGACCCATTGCGAGTCGACCCATTGCAAGTCGACCCGGTGCAGATCGACGTGCTGCCGGTCGACCTGCCGCGGATCGAAGCAGACCTTACCGTCCTGTCCCAGGCCGCGATGTACGCGGGACAGCAGGTGCCCGCGCACTGCGAGGACACCTCCGTGCAACAGGCGGCCCTGACGGCACTGTTGAGTCTGGAAACCGATCGCCTGCCGCTCATCCGGAGTGTCCTGGCACGCCACGATGAGTGCTCGCGGAGATTGCGGGAACAGGCGGTCACATTGCTGGCGGCGCAACGCACGGTGGCTGCCCAACGAGAGCTGGTGGGTATTGCCGCCAATCACCCGGAACCGGATACGCGGGAAGCAGCCGTTCTGGCGCTGGCAAGCTTCAACACGGCTACTGCCGTCGGGGCACTAGCGGACTTGCTCATGGAATCCGTCGACTCCGATGTGCGTGGCGCAGCCATTTGGGCGCTGCAGAGCAGCAATCAGGCGGCAGCGCGCCGTGCGCTTATGGCTTTTGCCCGCGACAGCTCGCGACCGGTGGATCTCCGCAACGCCGTCCTCCAGGCGCTCGGACAGAGAATCGATGTGTCGACCGAGAGTTTGATCGAGCTCCATGGGACGACCGGATCCCAAGAGCTGGAAAAGGTGCTTCTCATGGTCCTTGGCCGCCGTGCCCAGGCGGGAGAGGAAGCCGTCACGAACTGGCTGTTCGAGCTGGCGATGGACGAGGAACAGGACTCCGATTCCCGTCAATCGGCGCTCGAAGCGTGGTCCCGGGGACCCTCCGTGGACCTGGAACGGGTCGGACGATCGTACGCGCAGATGGAAGAGCCCGAAATGAAGGAGCAGATCTTCTACGCCCTCTACCGCAGGACGCAGTCCATTGGGGACAGCGCCGAGGCGGTCGTCGGCAAGATGATCGAGCTGGCTCGGGCGGAAGCCGATCCCGCCGTACGCACGAGGGCCGTCTACTGGATTGGCCGGACAGGATCCGAACAGGCCATCGAGTTCCTTCTCGAAGTGATGCGTGAGCGCCCGAGACCATCGTCAGAAGACACGGGAGCCGGGAGCATCAGTTGATGAGCACGCCAACGGCATTCGCTCGGTCGGATGCCCCGCTTCGTCCGGCTGCCGCGGTGCCGCCTCTCGCGGCGCCTGCCCTCGCCGCGCTGGCCCTCCTGGTTCTCGCCTGCGCGGAGGACCAGCCTCCCCGCGGCTTTCCCGAAGTCCCCACCTTCGAGGGCTCGATCGATCTCGAAATCGGCGAGCTGGATGGGGACGATCCGTACCTGTTCACCAGGATCGCGTCGATCGTCGGGGACGCTCAGGGCCGACTGATCGTTGCCGACGGACAGACAAGCGAAATCCGCGTCTTCGAATCCGACGGCCGCTTCGCGTTCCGTGCCGGGGGATACGGCGAGGGCCCGGGCGAACTCTCCGACATCTGTTGCCTGGCTATCGGGCCGGACGGCGAACTGTGGGTGCGCGAGGGCTCCCGTTACAGCGTGTTCGCGCTGGAATCGGCTGGCGCCGAATACCTGACAGGCATGAGAACCCTCCAACCGGGCATCGGCTCGCGCGATCCCTTCACCTTTGACCCGGACGACAACCTGGTCAATGTCGGGCCGGTGACGCGTCGGGACGCTACGAATCTGACCGCGCAGCTCCGCGGCGTCACGGCTCGCCTCGTTGTCAACCCCGACGGCGCGGTGGACACCGTCGTCCTGGCCGACGCAGAGCGCCAGTACACCGGTCAGGCCACGACCGAATTCGAGCGCGAATTGGAGGGTCGCAGCATCCGCGGCATCAATTACCTCCACCACTGGTTCGGCCCGACCTGGATCCACGCGCACGCCGACGGGGGCGCCTGGGCGGAGGCCGTCACCTCGCAGTACTCGATCAACTATCACCATCCGGACGGAACCGTTTCGCAGATCGGGGGTCCGCCGCTCGAGGGGCCGGTGTTGAGCCCGGACGAACGGACTACCGCGGAGTCCAGAATCCAGCGTGACCTCGACAATTCCAGCCTCGACAATCATCCGTTCGGGATCCCCGACCGCAAGCCACCGCTCGAAGGAATGTTCTTTGACGCCGGTGGCCGGCTGTGGGTCGAGAAGTCAGCCGCCGACGGCGACGAAACCCGCGAAGCCGACGTCTGGGCCGGAACGGAACTCGTCGCCCGCTACCGCTGGCCGCGCCGTATCGCGGAATTCCCGACCCCCTGGGCCACTGAGTCGATGCTGTACGGGGTGACCACCGACTCGCTCGGCGTGCAGCGGGTGGCCCGGGTTCGGTTCGCGCCCAGGGACTGATTCGCCGGGGCCCGGTCCCCGGGAGCACAAACCGCGAGGGCGCCCGCCGCCTACCCCTCCGTCACGTCCGCCGACCAGCTGACCTCGACCGCGCCCTCGAGGCTGCGCGCCGTCGGGCACTTCGCCACATGCGTGTCCAGCGCGCGGTCCACCTTGTCGCGCGGCGCGCCTGCCGGCAGCCGGATCGTGTAGTGCGCGTGGATTTTCGTCAGTACCACCATCCGGTCGACCACTTCGTTGACGCCTTCGGCCCGCACGCTGATTGCGTCGTTGGCCATCGGGATCCCGCGCACCTCCAGTGCGCCGTTTAGGGTCCCGAGGAGTCAGCCGGCGGCCGCCGCGACGAGATAGTCGACGGGCAGCGGCCGGTCGGGTTCGGCGTCGAGCCGATAATGGGCCTTGATGGGTCCGTGGACGCCGAAGTCGACTTCGGTGCCGTCTTCAAGGGTCGCGCGCCGGTGGATTCCGTCCACTTTGGCGACGCTCGCACGTGCGGTATAGAAGGGTTGTTGTTCCATGGCGGAGACCTCCTGGCGGCGATGGGCGTCGCCCCCTCGGCGAGTCATGGGGCGAACGGTCGGAAGTTATCCACCCACGATCCGCGCGTACAGCTCCGGATCGGTCGCGCCCTCGGTATTGAACACGAGAACACGCGAGCGCTCATCGAGCCCGATCGCCCGGCGTCGCTCCTCGTCCCGCGCGACCTCGATCAGGCCCAGCAACCCCGCCACGCCCGACTCCCCGCCCTCGAACGGCTCCCCCAGTTCGCCTCGCGCGGCGGCGCGCATGAGCGGCGCGATCCCGTCTTCCGGGACGGTCATGAACGCGTGGGCTCCCGTACCGACGATCTCCCACGCGAGCGGCGAGATCTCGCGGCAGCTCAGCCCCGCCATGATCGTGTGCAGGTCGCCGCGGCTCGCGCTCGGCTTCCCCGCGAGCGCACTTTGCAGGAGCCCGTCCGCGGCGGCTGGCTCGACGATCACCGCTAGGGGTCGATCCTCGCCCAGGCGCTCCCACAGGTGTCCGATCACCGCCGCCGCCAGCCCGCCGACCCCGCCCTGGATGAAGATGTGGGTGGGCTGTGTATCATCCAGGGTGGGCCGTGTATGATCCGGGGTGGGAAGCAGTACATCCAATGCTTCACTGACCATGATCGTGTATCCCACCATGACGTGACGGGGGATCTCCATGTATCCCGGATACGAGGTGTCCGAAATCACGGTCCACCCGTTCCGCGCGGCGTCGCTCGCCGCCTGGGCGACCGCGTCGTCGTACTCGCCGTCCACGCGCACGACCCTGGCGCCGAACGACCGGATCGCGTCGGCGCGAACCCCGGTCACGTGCCCGGGCAGGTAGACGACGGCGTCGCAACCGAACATGCGCGCGCCCCACGCGACGGAGCGTCCGTGGTTGCCGTCGGAAGCGCAGGTGACGGTCGCGGCAGCCGGGTGGCCCTCGCCACGCTTCCCGGCCGAGGAAGCCGCGCGACTTGCCGCACCCTTCATCCTCCGCCGGATACCGTACGCCCCGCCCAGCGCCTTGAAGCTGCCGAGTCCGAAGCGGCCGCTCTCATCCTTTACCCACACGGACTCGAGCCCGAGGCTTGACGCCAGCTTCGTCTCGGTGCGCAGAGGCGTCGGGGCGTAGCCCGGCCACGCCGTGATTTCGGCGAGTGCCTCGCGATGGGCGGCGCCGTCGATGATCCTTTTCAGCGCGGCGGGGTACGGCATGGCCGGGGCCGCGTCGGCATTGAGCGTCCAGTTCACAACCTATTACCTTGTTTGGGCAATGGATTTCCGTCAAATGTTTATCGGGTCTCGGAAAACTCGACTGCCCGATCCGGAAGACGCGCTTCCGGGCCGAGCCGAGCCGTTGCCCGTGTCCGGGTTGCACCACGTGAGCGGCAACCGGATGAAGCCGCCGTTCCCGTCGGGCTTCCAGCGAGCGTACTTCGCGATGGGGTGCTTCTGGGGCGCCGAGCGGCAGTTCTGGGAGTTGCGCGGCGTGTATTCGACCGCGGTCGGCTATCAGGGCGGCCGGACGTCGAACCCGACCTACGAAGAGGTGTGTACGGGGGGCACCGGGCACGCCGAATCGGTGCTCGTCGTCTTCGATCCGGATGTGATCGACTACCGTACGCTCCTGGCCGCGTTCTGGGAAGGGCACGACCCGACGCAGGGCATGCGGCAGGGGGCCGATGTGGGCACGCAGTACCGCTCGGCGGTGTACGTGGTCGGGGATCACCAGCGCCACCAGGCCGAGGCGTCCCGCGAAGTCTTCCAGGGCGAGCTGTCCGGCGCCGGATACGGCACGATCACGACCGAGATCGCGGAAGCCCCCGAATTCTACTACGCCGAGGAATATCACCAGCAGTACCTGGCGAAAAACCCGGGCGGGTACTGCGGCCTCGGGGGCACGGGCATCTCCTGTCCGAGCGGCATCCCGGAACCGGATCCCGACCGCGGATGAGTCCGGACAACCGCCCCATCAACGGTCCGCCGTGGCGGGGACGGCTCTACGCGATCCTTTTCGAATCGGACAAGAACGGTGTGGCGACGGCGTTCGACGTCCTGCTGATCCTCACGATCCTGTCCAGCGTCGTGGTGGTCATGCTCGACTCGGTGGAATCGGTCGTGGCCGAGCATCGTGTTCTGCTGCTCGTCCTGGAGTGGATCTTCACGATCCTCTTCACGATCGAGTACGCGGCGAGACTGGCCGCGGTGCGTTCGAAGCGGCGTTACGCGCTGAGCTTCTTCGGCATCATCGACCTGCTGGCGATCATCCCGACCTACCTCAGTCTGCTGCTGCCGGGCACGCGCTTCCTGGTCATCATCCGGGTGTTGCGGGTGCTGCGGGTGTTCCGGGTACTCAAGCTCGTGCGCTACATGGGCGAAGCCAGGACCCTGGGACGGGCGCTGGCGGCCAGCCGCTACCGCATTATCGTCTTCCTGATCTCGGTGGTGACGCTGGTTGTGATTCTGGGGTCCTTCATGTACCTGATCGAGGGGTCGACCGCCGGTTTCACGTCGATCCCCCAGTCGGTCTACTGGGCCGTGGTCACGCTCACGACCGTGGGCTTCGGCGACATTACGCCGGCGACGGCGATGGGCAAGTTCCTGGCGGCCATCATCATGCTGATGGGATATGGTCTGATCGCCGTGCCGACGGGGATCGTAAGCGTTGAAATGGCCCAGGCGGCGCATATGGCCAGGAAGATGGAGGGGTCGCCGAGAGTGCGGGACCGGGTGTGTTCGGACTGCCACAGCGGCGGCCACGACTACGACGCGCAGTTCTGCAAGGGATGCGGGGGGACGGTGGTGGGGGTGGGGGCGGAATGAAGAAGCGGAAGCCGCCGGGCGGACCGGCGGGCGGATCGGCGGGCGGACAGGCAGGCGGATCGGCGGGCCCGGAGCGGCCGATCTCGGTGGACGAGGCCCGCGAGAAGGTGATCGACCTCCTCAGCGAGAGCTTCGCCCAGGATCTCGTGTCCATCGAGGACTTCGAGCGGCGGGTCACCCTGGCGCAGAAGGCTCGCACCATGCCCGAGCTGGGGGCGGCGATCGAGGGACTTCGCGCAGGCGCGCCTGGCGCACCGGCTGCCCGGGGCGACGAACTTGCGGCCCTGCCGCGGACTGCGGCGGATCTGCCCGCGGGACGCATCCGGTCCGCCGACCGGGCCGTAGCCATCTTCGGCGAGACCAAGCGCAGCGGGGCCTGGATACCGGCGCGGCGCAACACCGTGGTGACCGTCATGGGGTCGATGGAGCTCGACCTGAGAGAGGCCCTGCTGGGGCCCGGCGAGACGGTCTTCACGGTGACCGCGGTGATGGGTTCGGTCGAGGTCATCGTGCCACCCGGCCTGCACGTCGAGTGCTCGGGTTCGGCGATTCTCGGCAGCTTCGAACACCTCGGGACCCGGGCGCTGCTGGCGTCCGGGGACGTGCCGATGGTCCGGATCGACGGCTTTTCGGTGCTCAGCTCGGTGGAGATCGAGTACCGGTATCCGGGTGAGAGCCGGCGCGAGGCCCGGCGCAGACGGCGAAGGGAAAAAAGGGAGCGGAAGCGTCTCCAGCGGCGGGATCGCTCGCGCCTGGGTCCCGGACGGTAGCGGGGGCACCACCGGACGGTTACGCTGTCCGCGGCCGTTTTCGGTACCGACGACTCACTTCCTCCAGGAGGCGACAAGCCAATGTTCAAGACGGAACACGCGGGACTCAAGGAGTTCGCTTACAACGCGCTACGCGTGGTTGCCGGCTTCCTCTTCGCTCAGCACGGGGCCCAGAAGCTGTTCGGCGTGCTGGGCTCGGAACCCGTGGAGAGCCTGATGAGCCTCAGAGGCGCCGCCGGCGTCATCGAGTTCTTCGGCGGACTGCTGCTGATGTTCGGGCTGTTCACGAGACCGGTCGCCTTCCTCGCCTCCGGACAGATGGCGGTCGCGTACTTCATGGTGCACGCACCGCAGGGATTCTGGCCGATCATGAACCGCGGCGAGCTTGCCGCCTTCTACTGCTTCACCTGGCTCTTCTTCTTCACGCACGGCAGCGGCCGGTACTCCCTGGACGGGTGGCTCGCCGGCCGCAGGGAAGACGGCTAGCGGCTAGCAGTGCGCGTCGAAAGCGGCCTGCAGGTCGTCGGCGATCGCGGGCGCTGACCGCCCCTCGATCTGGAAGCGCTCGAGCATGAACACGACATCGCCGTCCTTCAACAACGCGATCGAAGGGGAGGACGGCGGGTAGCCGATGAGCTGCTTGCGGGCTTCCGCGGTGGCGTCCAGATCCTGTCCGGCAAAGACCGTGACCTTGTGGTCCGGCTGCTTTTCGCCCTGCAGGGCCAGCGTCACGGCCGGGCGGAAGATCCCGGCAGCGCAGCCACACACGGAATTGACCGCGACGAGCACGGTGCCTTCCATGGCGTCCATCGCCTGGTTGACCTGCTCCGCGTCGCGGAGTTCCTGGAAGCCGATCTGAACCAGTTCGTGCCGCATCGGGGCGACCATCATTTCTGGGTAGGGCATGTTCTTGTGGGGTCCTGTGGCGGGGGTCGGTGGTTGTACAGGTGCTTGTAACCGATATTATAGGCCGAAGGAGGTCCCCGATGGAAGTTGTCCGCCTGCGGGTGAATGGAGATGAGCGCGTTTGCGGGGTGCCCGCGCACTACACCCTGCTGGAAACGCTGCGCTACGGCCTGGGTCTGACCGGGTCCAAGCAGGGGTGCGACAAGGGGGACTGCGGAGCCTGTACCGTAATCATGGACGGACGGGCCATCCTGTCGTGCATCACGCCGGTGTGGGAGGCCGAGGGGCGCGAGGTGCGCACCGTCGAGGGGCTCGCCGAGGGGACGGAGCCGCACCCGGTGCAGGACGAATTCGACCTCAACGGGGCGGCGCAATGCGGGTTCTGCACGCCCGGCATCCTGTGCAGTTCGGTGGCGCTGCTCGATCGCAACCCGGCGGCGACCCGCGAGGAGATCCGGGCGGCGCTGGCGGGCAACCTTTGCCGCTGCACCGGCTACGCGAAGATCTACGACGCCGTGGAGGCCGCGGCGACCCGGGTGGGCGGGAAGGCGCCGGAACCGGAGCCAGCGGGGCCGGAGCCGAAGGCCACTCCGGTCGAGCGGGTGGGCGCGTGAGGGTGGGCGCGTGAGCGTGCGCGACGCTCCGGGGCCCGCCATCGCGGGCGACGCCGCCGAGGCGGACCGGTCCGGCGACGTCCTCTCCACCATCGGTCGCCCCATGCGCAAGGTCGACGGGCTGGCGAAGGCGACCGGGAGGGCGCGCTACACCGACGACATCCGGCTTCCCGGGATGCTGCACGGGAAGATCCTCAGGAGCCCGCATCCGCATGCGCGCATCCTGGCGATCGACACGTCGCGCGCCGAAGCGCTGGAAGGCGTCCACGCGGTGGTGACCGGCCGCGACATGCCCACGCGCTACGGCATCATTCCGTGGACGCCGGACGAGTATCCCCTGTGCGTGGACCGGGTGCGCCACATCGGCGATGGCGTGGCGGCGGTGGCCGCGGTGGACGAGGACACGGCCATCGCGGCGCTGGACCTGATCGACGTGGCGTACGAGGAGCTGCCCGCGTACCTCGACCCGCACGAGGCGATCGCCGCCGACTCGGGCCCGTACATCCACGAGCCGCGCAAGCCGGGGTTGAACGGCAACGTGACCAAGGTCGTGCGGCTGGCGTTCGGCGACGTGGAGGCCGGGCTCGGCGACTCGCATGTGGTGGTCGAGGGCGACTACTTCTTCGAGGGGACGACCCACACGCCCATCGAACCCCACTGCGCGATCGGGCTCGCCGAGGGCGACGGCAAACTCACCGTGTGGTCGGCGACGCAGGTCCCCCACTACCTCCACCGCGAGCTGGCCCGGGTCCTGGAGGTGGATCCGGCGCGGGTGCGGGTCATCCAGCCGCCGGTCGGCGGGGCGTTCGGCGGCAAGTCGGAGCCCTTCGACCTGGAATTCTGCGTCGCGAAGCTGTCGATGATGACGGGCCGGCCGGTCAAGATCCTGTACACGCGCGAAGAGGTCTTCTACTCGCACCGCGGGCGGCACCCGTTCCACATGCGATACCGGACCGGGGCCACGCGCGACGGCATGCTCACCTCGGTCGACGCCAGGATCGTCATGGACGGCGGGGCGTACGCGTCCTTCGGGCTGGTCACGACCTACTACGCCGGGCAGCTCCTGACGGCGCCGTACCAAATGCCCGCGTACCGCTTCCACTCGACGCGCGCGTACACGAACAAGCCAGCGTGCGGACCGAAGCGGGGTCACGGCTCGGTGCAGCCCCGGTTCGCGTTCGAGGTCCAGCTCGACCGGATCGCCGAGAAGCTCGAGATCGACCCGATCGAACTGCGCAGGCGGAACTTCATCGGTGCGAACACGCGTACGGTGAACGACCTGCGGATCACGTCCAACGGCTTCCTGGAGTGCCTGGACGAGGTGGAGCGCGCGAGCGACTGGAAGCGCAAGCACCGCCGTCTGCCCTTCGGGCGCGGGGTGGGCGTCGCGGGATCGACCTACATCACGGGCACCAACTACCCGATCTACCCCAACGACATGCCGCAGTCGGGGATCCAGCTCCAGGTGGACCGGTCGGGGCGGGTGGCGGTCTTCTCCGGAGCTTCCGAGATCGGCCAGGGCGTCGATTCGATGGTCGCCTACATCGTGGCCGAGGAGCTGGGCGTGCCGCTGGACCATATCCGGGTGCTGGCGGGCGACACCGACTTCACGCCGGTCGATCTGGGCGCGTACTCGTCGAGGGTCACCTTCATGCTGGGGAACGCCTGTATCGACGCGGCGCGGAAGCTCAAGGCGCAGGTGCAGGAGGCCGTCGGGGCCGAGTGGGGCGTGAAGCCGCGCGAGGTGCTGCTGGCCGGGGGGCTGGCCCTGCAGGCGGGGGACACGGGCACGAGCATGCCGGTACGGGACGCATTCAACCTGGCCGAGGCCGCGTTCGGGACGCTGGGCGCCACGGGGTCGTACAACACGCCCAAGGACGTGCATGGGGACTACAGGGGCGCGACGATCGGCGCTTCCCCCGCGTACTCGTTCACCGCGCACGTGGCCGAGGTGGAGGTGGACGTGGAGACGGGCTTCGTGACGGTCGACAGGATCTGGATCGCCCACGACTGTGGACGGGCCCTGAACCCGGTACTGGTCGCCGGGCAGATGGAAGGTTCGGCGTACATGGGGTTCGCCGAGGCGCTGATGGAGGAACAGATCTTCAAGTCGGAGGACCAGGGGCGCGCGGGCCTGCACAACGCGCCCTCGCTGCTGGACTACCGGATCCCGACCAGCCTGGATACGCCGGAGCTGGAGTCGCTGATCGTCGAGTCGATCGACCCCGAGGGCCCCTACGGCGCCAAGGAGGCCGGTGAAGGGCCGCTGCACCCGTCCATTCCGGCCATTGCCAACGCCATCTACGACGCGGTAGGCGTCCGCATGGACTCGTTGCCGTTCTCGCCGCCTCGCGTCTGGCGGGCGCTGCGGTCCGCGGGTGTGTCGCTCCGGTCCGGGGGCGCGGCGCTTCGGTCCGGGGGCGCGGCGCTTCTGGCCGTCCTCGGGGCCGGGGCGTGCGAGAGCCCTCCCGGCCCTCCCGATGCCGGCACGGATCGCGACTGGGAGATCGCCCGCGATCACTACGAGTGGGCGGTCGCGCAGCAGCCCGATACGTTCCCCCGCTTCGGCGACCTCGTGGCGCGCATCGGCGAACGCTTCGTCGGGACGACCTATGAGCCGCACACGCTGGAAGTCCCCGGACCCGAGCGCCTCGTCGTCAACCTGCAGGCGCTCGACTGCGTGACCTTCGTCGAGAACGCCCTGGCGCTCGCGCGTCTGGCTCGGCACCAGCCGCCGGAGGGCGCGTTCAGGAATGCGTACCGGGACGAACTCACGCGGATCCGCTACCGGGGGGGAGTGCTGGACGGATACCCCAGCCGCCTCCACTACTTCAGCGAATGGATCGCGGACAACGAGGCCGCGGGAATCCTGACCGCACTCTCGCGGGAACTCGGCGGCGTGGCGGACAGCTCGGCCATCGACTTCATGTCCACCCACCCGGACGCGTACAGGCAGCTCGCCGATCCGGATGTCCTGGCGGGCGTCCTGCGCACGGAGGGGCGGATCAGTGCGGTCGAGCGGTACTACATACCGCAGGAGGAGATCGCCGCGAAGGCACATCTGATCCGTGATGGCGACATCATTGCCGCGACGAGCACGGTCCCCGGCCTGGATATCGCGCACACGGGGATCGCCCTCTGGCAGGAAGGCGAGTTGCGGCTTCTCCACGCGCCGCTGGTGGGTTCGCACGTGGAGATCAGCGAGGGGACGCTGGCCGAGCGGATCCAGCGGATCGGCGGCCAGGACGGGATCATGGTCGCGCGGCCGGTCGCGCCCGGTGGAGTGCACGCGGACCGCTAGCCGATGCTCCGCCTTCCACCCTTCCGCTACCACCGGCCGCGCACGGTGCCCGACGCCGTCGCCCTGCTGGCCGAGTTCGGCACGGACGCCATGCCGATCGCTGGCGGCACCGACCTGATGCCCAACATGAAGCACCGGCTCTTCACGCCGGCGCATGTGGTGTCGCTGAAGGGTGTTGGCGCCATGCGCGGGATCAAGGTGGTGGAAGGTCCGGGCGCCGGGGCGGGGGACGCCGGGACGGCCACCCACGCGCCGGGGGCCGGGACGGCCCTGCGCATCGGCGCGCTCGAGACCCTTGCCGATGTCGCGGCGAGTCCGCTAGTCCGCCGTCACTTTCCCGGTCTGGCGTACGCCGCGGGCGTGGTGGCGGGTCCCCAGCTGCGCAACATGGGCACGATCGGCGGCAACGTCTGCCTCGACACACGGTGCACGTACTACAACCAGACGCGGTTCTGGCGGAGCGCCCTGGGGTACTGTCTCAAGAAGGACGGAACCGTCTGCCACGTAACCGGGGTGGGCAAGAAGTGCGTGGCCGCCCATTCGGCCGACACGCCACCCAATCTCATCGCGCTTGGCGCCAGCCTCACCCTGGCCGGCCCGCATGGCGAGAGGACCCTGGACGCTGCAGACTTCTTTGTGACCGATGGCATCTGGAACACCCGCCGGGAACCCGATGAAATCCTCACCGCGATCACCATTCCCATCGCGCGGAGCCGCCGCAGCGCGTACGGTAAGCTGCGCCAGCGCAACTCGATCGACTTCCCCCTCCTCTCGGTGGCGGTTGTGGGCGACTTCGGGGAGACGGGGACCGTGAAACGGCTGACCGGCGTCGTGTCCGCCCTGGGGGCGCGGCCGCGGGTGCTGGCGGGCTGGTCGGAACTGGCGGTCGGCGGGCGGCTCGATGGCGCGACGATCGACGCGCTGGCGGAGCGGGCGCATGCACAGTGCCGGCCCCTGGACAACCTGATTGTGGATGCCGAATGGCGGCGGGCGATGGTGCCCGTGTATGTTCGGCGAACTCTGGAGGAGTTGACCGTGTCATGAAGCGCGAACGCGCGTTATACCGTGAGCGAACCTGGGCTCCGGCGTGGGTGTGGGTTCTGATCTGGGGAGCATGCCTGGCGGCGGTCGGTGCGACGGTCTACGGGGCGGGCCGCGAACCGATGTCGACGGCCGCGCTGGTCCTGACCGTAGGGGCCGTGCTGCTCTTCCCCCTCCTCCTGAGCACCCTTTTCCTGTGTCTCGACGTCGAGGTCCGTGCCGATCACCTCTTCATCGCCTTCGGGCCGATGCATCTCGTGCGCAAGCGGATCGCGTACCGGGACATGGAGTCTGCGGAGGCGATCACGTACAGCCCGCTCCGCGAGTTCGGCGGATGGGGGATTCGCCCCACGAAACGAAGGACCGCGTGGACCATACGGGGCAACAAGGCCGTTCGCATCACCCTGGGCAGCGGCAGGCAGATCTACGTGGGATCGCGCTACGCGCACCGGCTGGCCGGCCGCATCGCGCCGCGCCTGGGGGTGCGCTGATAATCTGCGGCTTTAGCTAAGCTAGACTAAGCTAAGCTAGAGCCAGGCTGGGCCGGGGCTAAGCCAGGCTGAGCCGCGGCTGGGCCGGGCTAGGCCCGCTCCAGGACCATCGCGAAGCCCATGCCGCCTGCCGCGCACACGGTCACCATGCCGAACTGACCGTCCCGCCGCCGCAACTCGTTGAGGAGCGTCACGGTCAGGCGCCCGCCCGTCGCGCCGAAGGGGTGACCGATCGCGATGGAGCCGCCCATCACGTTGATCGCGTCCGGGTCGGGGTGGCCCAGTCGGCTGGAGCGGCCGAGTTCGTCGCGCCCGAAGGCGTCGGAGTCCCACGCCTGCAGGTTCGACAGCACCTGGGCGGCGAATGCCTCGTGCATCTCCAGCAGGTCGATGTCGGCCATGGTGATCCCGGCCCGCTCGAGCGCGATGGGCGCGGCGTAGGCGGGTCCCTGAAGCAGTTGGGCGGCCGGATCGAGGGCCGTGAACGCGTAGCTGCGCACATACCCCAGCGGCTCCAGTTGCAGGTCGCGCGCGCGTGACGGCGACATGAGCAGGACGGCGGACGCCCCGTCGGTCAGCGGCGACGAAGTGCCCGCGGTTACGGACCCGAATCGCCTGTCGAACACGGGACGGAGCGCGGACAGCGCCTCCATCGAGGTATTCGCCCGGATGCCGTTGTCGCGCTCCACGATGTCCTTGTAGCGCGGGGGTACGTAGACCGGGGCGATCTCGGCGGTCAGGCGCCCGTCTTCGGTGCCGGCGTGCGCCTTGCGGTGCGACCCCAGCGCCCACCGGTCCTGGTCCTCGCGTGCGATCCCGTTCTCCTTGGCCATGCGCTCGGCCGCCGCGCCCATGGTCTCGCCGGTCGAATACTCGGCGATCGCGGGAGCCACCGGCACGAGGTCGCGCGGGCGCAGCGCGGTGAAGGCGCGAAGCCGCGCTCCGAGGCTCTTCGCCTTCGAGGCCGACACCAGCGTTCTGGCAAGACGGTCGGACGCCAGAATCGGGACACGGGACAGGCACTCGGCCCCACCGGCGACGACCACGTCGGCGACGCCCGCCTCGATCAGATTCACCCCGTCGGTGATGGCCTGGTTGGCCGAGGCGCAGGCCCGTGAAACGGTTGTGGCCGGAACGTCGTGCGGCAGGGTGGCCAGCCCGACCTCGCGCGCGATGTTGGGTGCTTGCGGGTCGTGGACGACCGTGCCGTAGATCAGCTGGTCGACCAGGTCGGGTGCAACCGGGGTGCGGGCCAGGAGCTCCGTGACCGCGTGGCGACCCAGTTCGATCGCCGTCATGCGTGCGAAGTGGGTGCCGGCCCTGGTGAACGGGGTGCGGCAGCCGGAAACGATGGCAGTCTTCATTGGTGACCTCGACCCACGTCTGTTTACCTTAGACCGATGCAAGCCGTCGAATTCAAGGTAACGATCCCCGGGTTCATCCTGGCCCGGAGCCTGGGCCGTGTCAGCGACGCTTTCGTCTACGGTCGTCCCTCGGGCGTGCGCCTGGTGGATCGGCCGGTGCCGGCGGTGCCGGGCGACGACTGGGTCCGGATCGATGTCCAGCTGTGCGGCATCTGCGGCAGCGACCTGGGGAACATCTCCTACAAGTCCAGTCCGGCGATGGAGCCCTTCGGGTCCTTCCCCGCGGTGCTCGGGCACGAGATTCTGGGACGCGTGGCCGAGGTGGGGTCCGGGGTCTCGAATCTGGAGGTGGGCCAGCGCGTGGTCGTGGACCCCATGCTGCACTGCGAGGCCCGTGGTTGGGAAGAGGACTCCTGGTGTCCGTCGTGCGATGCGGGGCGCCACTCCACCTGCGAGCAGTCGGGAGACGAAGGACCCCTGCAGGTGACTTCGGACGGCCTGGCTCCGGGACTGACCATCGGGTACCATCGCGACCTGCCCGGCGGCTGGGGCGAGCAGATGATCGCGCACAGGCGGCAGGTGTTCCCGGTGCCGGACGACGTGCCGGACCGGGTCGCCGTGCTCGCCGAGCCCCTCTCGATCGGGGTGCACGCCGTGCTGCGAAGCGGCGGCCAGCGGTCGCGCGGCCCGATCCTGGTGATCGGGAGCGGCACGATCGCGTTCGCGGCCATCTGGTCGTTGCGCACCCTGGGCTATTCCGGCCACCTCGTCGCGCAGGCCAAGCGGCCGCATGAGGTCGCGCTGGCCAGGGCCCTGGGCGCCGACGAGGTCGTCACGCCGGGCGACGAGGCGCGACAGGCGCTGGTCGATACCGGGGCGAGCGCCTACATGCCGGTCGTCGGGGACGAGGTCTACGCGGGCGGCGGTTTCCCCCTGGTGTTCGACTGCGTGGGGTCCCAATCGAGCATGATGCAGTCGTTGCGCTACGCGTCGGCGCACGGCAGGGTCGTGCTGCTGGGGTGTGCGGGCCAGCTGCGCAAGCTGGATCTCACGTTCGTCTGGGCGAAGGAGCTCCGGGTGCAGGGGTACGTCGGATACGGCGCCGAGGAGTGGCTGGGACGCCACCTCCACACCTTCGAGGTGACGCTGGAACGCATGGCCGCGGAGTTGGCCGCCGGCAACGGGGCGCTGGACGGAATGGTCACCCACGTCTTCCCGCTGGCCCAGTACCGCGACGCCTTGCGCGCCGCCTACGACCACCGCCGCAGCAAGGCGGTCAAGGTGGTGCTGCAGTCCGGGTAGCTGTGCCGGAGCCCCCGCCGGCCGTCAGCACCACCCGCGCGTCGACCGGGACCACGCGGTCTTCGTAGACAAAGAGCGGGTTGACCTCGACCTCGGCGATGTCCTCCCATGTGAGGAGGCATTGGGCGACCGCGCTCGCCGCGGCCACGACGGGTCCTGTGCGGATGGCGGGCCGGCCTCGCGTGCCGTCGAGCAGGGCCCGGGCCTTCAGCTCCGAGAGCATCGACTCGATCTCGGCGTCGCTCACGGGCAGCACCCGGTGCGCGACATCGCGAATCACCTCGACCCAGATGCCGCCGGCACCGATGGTGAGGACCGGTCCCAGCTGGGAGTCCCGACAGGCTCCGATCAGGAATTCGGCGACGGGTCTGGACAGCATGGGCGACGCCAGCGCCGCGTACGGCTCCGCGGGAAGGTCGTGAGCGAGCGCGTGCCTGCGGGCACCGGCCACGATGCTCTCGAAGGCGGCGCGGGCCTCGTCCGGGGTGGTGATGCCGAGGACCACGCCCCCCGCGTCCGACTTGTGGGTGATGTGCCCGGAAAGGAGCTTGAGCGCGACGCCCTGGGGGGGTCGAACCGCCTTTTCGGCAGCCTCCTCTCCGGTCCTGATGATCTCGGCCGGTTCGAACGCGAGCCCGGATTCGCCGAGGATCGCCCGGGCCTCGAGTTCGGTCAGGTTGCTCCGTCCGTCTGAGCGCGCGGCGATGATTGAATGATGACGGCTCGGTGCTATGAATAGGGATTTGGCAGCCGCTGGCTGCGAGTCTGCGAACGAATTCGCGGCGTCCTGGCGGGAGTCGCGGTGCGTCAGCCTGTTGCTCCGGCGCTGCAACTCCGCAACCGCGCGGCAGGCAACCTCCAGGGACTCGATCACCGGCACGCCGGCCCGGCGCAGCGCGTCCAGCGGCGCGCTTTCCATGGCGGTATAGAGCGACTGCACGACCAGCCCCTTGCCCGCGGCGCGCATCGTCGCCGCCATGTCGTCCGCCGCCGCGGTCTCGACCCCGGCAAGCCGTTCGGAAAAGCGGATGCCGTAGCCGCCGAACAGGCCCACAACCAGCACGGCGCCGACCGCCGGGTCGGCGGCGAGCGCTTTCAGTGAGCGCGGGAAGGCTCCGGGATCCGAGTCCGCCGCACCCGCGACGTCGACCGGATTCCGCACGGCCGCGGCCGGTCCGAGGCGGGTTCTCAGGGCGGACATGGTCGCCTCGCCGAGTTCGGCCAAAGGCGCTCCCATCTCGCCGAGGAAGTCGACGGCGAGTGTGTTCTGTCCGCCGCCATCGGAGAGGATGGCGATCCCGCCGCCTGCCGGACCGGGCACCTGGGAAACCAGCGTCTCGGCGATATGGGACAGCTCATCGGTGCGCACGACCTCGACCACTCCGACCTGCGCGAGGCCGGCGCGGAGGCGGTCGTAGGGCCCGGCTACGGCGCCGGTGTGGGAGGTCGCCGCCTCGGCGCCGCGGGCGGTGCGCCCCGACTTGACCACGACCACCGGCTTGTGGCGCGTCACCGCCCTGGCCGCACGCAACAGGGCGCGGCCGTCCTTGCACCCTTCGACGTGCGCGATTATGCCGGCTGTCCCATCATGCCCGCCAAGGAACTCGAGCACCTCGCCGAAACCGACATCGACCTCGTTCCCGAGCCCGCAGCAGATGGAGATGCCGAGCGCTGTGCGCCGCGTGATCTCGTTCATGAGGCCCAGCGCGATGTTCCCCGATTGAACGAGCAGGGCGATGCCCCCCGGCCGCACGCCCCGCGCGCCGATCAGGTTGACGCCGCGGAGCAGGTTGAGGAGTCCCGAGGTATTGGGCCCCACCACGCGGACGCCGCTGTCGCGCCCCGCCGCCGCCAGTTCGGCCTCCAGGCGCGCGCCCTCCGGGCCCGACTCGCCGAACCCCACGGCCAGCACGACCGCGCCGCCGACCCCCCTGTCGCCGCATGCACGAACCAGTCCGGGCGCGGTCGCCGCCGGCGTGCACAGCACCGCGAGGTCGACCGCCTCCGGAAGTTCGTCCAGGGAGCGCAGCAGCGTGTGTCCCAGCAGCGTTCCGCCCGCGGGGTTGACCGCATGGACCTGGCCCTCGTAGCCGGATTCACCGAGCGCGCGGAGGATCTGGTGCCCGCGCTTCCCCGGATCGGTGCTGGCACCCACGACCACGATCGAGCGCGGCTCGAAGATGCGCGCGAGCGTCATTCGAGAACGCGGGCGAGCGTCATTCGACGATGCGGGCGAGCGTCATTTTCCCACGAAGTCGGGCCTTCGGCCGGCATGGAACGCGGCCAGCCCCTCGGCCCAGTCCTCGGTGTCGAAGATGACTTCGAGGACTTCGCGTTCGCGCCTGAGCGCCTCTTCGCGCGAGATCTCCGGCGCGGTGCCCATCAGCTGCTTCGCGGCGGCCAGGGGGATCGGAGCCCGCCGCGCGAGCCGCTCTGCCCATTGCGTGGCCACGGCCAGCACGTCCGCTGCGGGAACGGCGCGGTTCACGACGCCCATCGCGGCCGCCTCGGCACCCGAGAAGAAGTCGCCCATGTAGATGAGTTCACGGGCCTTGAGCACACCCACCCGCTGGGCCAGG
This sequence comes from Longimicrobiales bacterium, assembly GCA_965116905.1. Classification (GTDB taxonomy): domain Bacteria; phylum Gemmatimonadota; class Gemmatimonadetes; order Longimicrobiales; family Gaopeijiaceae; genus Bin94. Next base: position 1,269,557 of record OZ220732.1, read on the forward strand.
GTATACACCGCGCCGCCGCCCACGAAGGTGCCGAGCGCGACTTCGGGGAGCCGCAGTCTGGCCTCGTCGGCCACGACGGCGAGGTCCGCGGAGAGCGCGATCTCGAGCCCCGCACCGATCGCGTGCCCGTTCACGGCCGCGACGACCGGGGTGCCGATCGTCTGGATCAGGTGGTTCGCGTGCTGTCCGGCCCGGATGTAGCGCGCCCGTTCTTCCGGGGAAGGCGGCGTGTCGCGATGCTCCTTGAGGTCGGCGCCGGCCGAGAACGCGCGACCGGTCCCGGTGAGGATCACGCAGCGCACCTCGGGGTCGGCCGCGGCGGATTCCAGTCCCGCGATCAGCTGCTCGTAGAGCGGCATGCTCACCGCGTTGAGGCGGTGGGGGCGGTTGAGCGTGAGGGTGAGAAGGCGTCCGTCACGGGTCGCGATGACTTCGCGATCCCGGTGTCCGCCGCCGCTACCCGGCATCGAACGGCCTGCCGCCCCGCACCAGAGCGCGTCCCGGAAGCGCCATGGTGGCCTCGCCGTCCCGGACGGCGAAGGTCCCGTTGACGAGCACGTGGACGGTCCCGCGGGAGTACTGGTGGGGGTTCTCGTACGTCGCCATGTCGTCGACGGCGTTCAGGTCCAGCACCGTGATGTCGGCTGCGTATCCCTCGCGCAGATAGCCGCGGTCGGTCCAGCCGAGAAAGTCCGCCGCGAGGCCCGTCATCGAGCGGATCGTGTGGGGCAGCGTGATCAGGCTTTCGTCCAGCACGAGGTCGCGGATCTTCTTCGTGAATGATCCGAACGCGCGGGGATGCGTGACCGGACGGGTCGGGCCCGGGTCGCGTCCGTCCGTGCACGTCATCATCCAGTCGAGTTGGGCCAGGTAGCGCACGTTCTCGATGTCGTACAGTCCGAGATTCATGACGGCGGCGTTCCCGTCGCGCAGGATGTGCCGCGCCGCGGCGGGCGCGTCCATCGCCAGTTCGTCCGCGACCTCCTGCAGGGTCTTCCCGTTCAGATCGGGGCGCTGGTCGGCGAAGAGGAGCCGCTCGGCGCCACCGCGAATCGCAAGCATCTCGCGGGTTTGCCGGTCGATGACGGCAACCGTGTCGGGATCTTCGAACCGCCGCACCATGGCCGTATCGCCGCCCACGGCTGCCCAGCCCGGGATCGTGTAGGAGCGCAGGTTGGACTGCGTGGCGGTGTACGAGTGGTGGGCACCCGCGACCTCGACGCCCCGCGCGCGTGCAGCCTCAATGAGCGCGGCGCCCTCGGGGGCCCGGCCGTAGTTGTGCGCGCCCTGCGCGTTGAAGTGGCTGAAGATGACCTTCGTGCCCGCCTCTTCACCGATGCGGATCCCCTCCTCGATCGACGCGAGGTAGCCGAAGGAAGGATACGCCGCGCCGAGGTCCCGGTCGTGCGTGTCGTAGATGGCGCCGTCGTATTCGGCGGCGACCCGGTTCAGCTCGATCACCTCTTGCGTTTCGGCGTAGTTCCCCGGCAGGTAGAAGAGTCCCGTGGAGAGGCCAAGGGCGCCTTCGTCCATTCCCTGGCGAACCAGGTCGCGCATCTCGTCCAGCTCCCCGGCCGAGGGCTCCCGGTCTGCCATCCCCATCACCCACGCCCGCACCGAGTTGTGCCCTACGAAAAGGAACGCGTTCACGCCGATCCCGTCTTCCTCCCAGGCGGCCAGCCGTGCGGCAACCTCCGCACTGCCACCTCCGTCCATCCCCAGAGCCACGCTGGTGATCCCCTGATGGAGAAACGCCCGCGCGTCGCGTCCGTGATCGCTGTCCAGCTCGGCATGGGAGTGCATGTCGATGAATCCGGGGGTCACGACCAGACCGGTGACGTCGAGCGTGTCCGTAGCCGGCGGCCCATCCACGCTCGCGTCGCCCAGGAACACGATGCGGTCGCCCGACACCGCGATGTCCGCGTTCACGGCATCGCTGCCGGTCCCGTCCAACACGGAGCCACCCGTCAGGAGCAGGTCGGCGGGCGGTTCGTCGGGCGTGCACGCGGCGAGCGCGGCCAGGAGCATGGAGAGCAGCGCTCCACCCTGCAGGAAGCTCCCGCGCGCCCTCCGCCAGGGCTTCAGTTTCTTCAATTTCCCCCCGTGCGCCGAACGAAAAGGACGCCCTCGTCCATCGAGGTGACGGCGATCAGGCCGCTGGCGAAGAACGGGTAGTTCGACCACGACCCGGTCGTGCCCGCCACATCGCCGCCGTTGGGTTCGGTGTCGAAGAACGCGATCTCCCGGGGGTTCTCGCGGTCGGAGATATCCAGCACCCGGAGGCCAACCCTGTAGTTGGACTGGTACATCAGGTCGCCGACGATGTACAGGTTGTGATCCGTAGCCTGGGTTTCGCTCAGGAACTCCTTCACGATGATGGGATCGTCGAGATCCTGCACGTCCCAGACGAGCGTCCGGGTTGCACCCTGCGATGCGAACTCGTCGAACTCGTCGTTCATGTAGAAGTACTCGTGAGCGTCATCGATCCATCCCTGGTGGGAATAAGCTGCCGCGGGATAGGACACCGACGCCAGCGCGATGGGTTCCTGCTTGTCCGTCACGTCGGCAATGCTGAGGCCCGTCTCATTCGACCCGAAGCAGACCTCGCGCCCGCGATGCTCGGTGTCGGGACCGCGGTACACGATGCACATCGCGTCATGCGTATAGCCGGTCCCCCGGATGCCCGTAGTGGTGTCCGCAAAACACCCTGCGAATTGCGGGTCGGTGGGCACGCGGATGTCGATCATGTGCAGGCCGCCCCCGCATGTGTCCCCGCCGCCATTGCCCCCGACGGAGTAGGCGAACCCGGTCTCCTCGTTGATCACGATGTTGTGGGCGCTGTGGATCCTGTCATACGTCGTGGTGGCCGTAAAGGTCACGGGCGGTTCGGTGACCGAGCGCAGTTCGGTCAGATCGAAGACCTGCATCCCGTGCGCGCCCGCGCCGTCGGCGACGATGAAGGCGTGGTCCCGGTACACCTTGATGTCTCGCCAGGTGTTCCTGGTCGCACCTGCCGTCAGGGGCAGAACGCCGGTGTGGACCGGGAACTGCGGGTCCTTCAGATTGACGAACGAGGTGCCGCCCGAGTGGCCGACCAGTGCCCACTCCGTGCGCGTGACGGGGTCCTGCCAGCCCCAGATGTCGTTGACGAGGCCTTCCTGCGCGTCAATCTGGTCCTTCCGGAGCCGCGACACGAGGTCGATTCGCGAACAGGGATAGTCGCGCGCCTTGCCGTCAGCACACCGCGCTCCGCTGCCGGGTGGCGTCACCGTTGTCGTGTCGACGGGCGGTGGCCTGATGGTGCCGGAATCGTCGTCGGAACATGATGCGGCAACGCACACACCGATCACAATCAACGGAACGACACGGGCAAGTCTCATGTTGAAAAGTGTCAAGCGCCGCAAGTGCGCGCAACGCGCCGTGGCTTCGCCCCGAGATCGGCGGGGGGCAACTGGGGCATCCGGCCTGCGTGGGAACTAGCGGGGTCGCAAGTCCACGACCAGACGCGGCTCGCCCAGCGTTTCCATGATCCGGTATTCCACCTCGCCGGCCGTGCCCAGAACCCACCGTACTCTGTCGCCTTCGTCGCAGGTCTGCATCGCCGCCGTGAGCACGGGGGAATCCAGGGTGCGGCTCTGGTCCGTCACGGTGGCGCCGCCGTCCCGATTGGCGCGGGCGCCCATGAGCTCAACGGCCAGGTGGGCAGGAGCCTCGATGGCTTCGCCGGTGCCGTCGCAGCCGCCGCCCGCCTCGGTCCCCAGGGCCAGCCGGAATCCGGGTATATGCGACTCGAAGGCAAAGATCACGCGATCGTAGCCGTCCGAACTCTGAGTGCTCACGTTCGTCAGCGTCGCGGGTTCCCGGTCGGCGCTGGCGTCCTTCGAAACGGTGTTGCGTCCCCACGGGGTGTTGAGGCCGACCTGAGACGGGTCGAGATCGCCGTAATCGGCCTCGGTCAGTTCGTCACGGGGATTGTCGGTGGAGATGAATGGGTCGGGCGTCGGCGCCTCTTCCGCCCGGTCCCCGCAAGCCGCTGCGAGGAGGAGAGCTGCGGGCGCCACCAGGCACCACTTGCTGATATTCAGTCGAGTAGACAAGGCCGCAGGTCCTTTCTTTCCGATGTTTCGTCCGTGCCGGGCGCCTGCGCCATCGCGCGCCGCTCGACAACTCATCCTAAAGTAGCAAATCAGCCGAGCAGGACGTTCCGGGCCGTGCGGACGCCCTCGGCGAGCTGCTCCACTTCTTCGACAGTGTTGTAGAGGTAAAACGATGCCCGCGTGGTTGCCGACACGCGGAAGCGGTCCACTACCAGCTGGGCACAGTGATGACCGGCGCGCACCGCGATTCCCTCGGCGTCCAGAATGGTGGCGACGTCCTGCGCGGATGTCCCCTCGATCACGAACGGCACCACTCCGGCCCGCTCCTCCAGGACGCGGGGTCCGAAGATGCGCAGTCCCTCGACATCGGCCAGGAGTTCCATGGCGCGGCTGGTGAGCGACTGCTCGTGCTCGTGAATGGCAGCGCGGCCCACGCCGTCCAGGTAGTCGGCGGCGGCGGCCATCCCCACCGCGCCGGCGATGTTGGGCGTGCCCGCCTCGAACTTGTGGGGTACTTCGGCCCACGTGCTGTGATCGCGGTACACGTGTTCGATCATCTCGCCGCCCCCCTGGTATGGGGGCATCCCTTCGAGGAGCCGCCGCTTGCCCCACAACGCGCCCATCCCCGTCGGGCCGCACATCTTGTGTCCCGAGAAGGCGTAGAAGTCGCAGCCCAGGGACTGCACGTCGACGGCCAGGTGAGGGGCTCCCTGTGCCCCGTCCAGGACGTAAACGGCATCGCTCCGGGCGCGCACGAGTCTCCCGATGTCCCGCACGGGGTTGATGGTGCCCAGCGCGTTGGAAACGTGGGGAAGCGCGACGACTCTTGTGCGTGCGCCGAGCATGTCGCGCAGCTGGTCCAGATCGAGGTGGCCGGCGTCGGTCAGTTCGACGAAACGCAGCGTGGCGCCGTTTCGCTCAGCCAGGAGCTGCCACGGCACCAGGTTCGAGTGGTGCTCCATGGCCGAGATGATGATCTCGTCGCCGTGCGCCACCCGCGCCTGTCCGATCGAGAATGCGACCAGGTTGAGGGCCTCGCTCGTTCCGCGCGTCCAGACGATCTCGTGCGCGTCGGCGGCGTTGATCCACCGGGCGATCCGGGTGCGGCTCTCCTCGTATGCCTCGGTCGCCCTGCGGGCCAGTTCGTGCACGCCGCGATGAACGTTGGCGTGATCCCGCAGGTAGTACGTGCGGATCGCCTCGATGACCTGGAGGGGCTTCTGTGACGACGCCGCGCTGTCCAGGTAGACGAGGGGCCGTCCGTCGACCACCTGGCCGAGGATCGGAAAGTCCTCACGGATCCTGGCAACGTCGAGTCGCGAACCCGTCACGGTGCTCACGGGCCGGCTCATCCGTGCGGAGCGGCGGGACGGTCAGTCCAGCCGTATGAAAACCTCGCCACCCTGCACTTCCACTGGAAAGGTCCGCACCGGGGCCACCGCGGGCAATTGGGTGGCGCGGCCGGTGCACACGTCGAATCGGGCGCCGTGGAAGGCACACTCCACCTGGCCGTCCTCCAGCTCACCGGCTGACAGCGGATAGTCCTGGTGGGAGCACCGGTCTTCAAGGGCGTAGATATCGCCGTCCAGATTGACCAGCACGACGGGGCCGACATCGGTGGCGACGGCCCTCAGCGTGTCCGGCGCCACCTCGTCGACCGATGCCACGCGCACGCGAGAGGACTGCGGGCTGGCGGCCCGCGATCTAGACACCGCGGAGCTTCGCCACAATCGCATTCGTCACCTTCTCCACAACCCCGCCCATCGGCAGCCGCGCCAGGACCTCGCCCAGGAAGCCCCGTACAACCAGCCGCTCGGCCTGCCCACGGGTCAGCCCGCGGCTCATCAGGTAGAAGAGCGCCTCTGCATCGAGCTGGCCGACGGTCGCGCCGTGGGAACATCGGACGTCGTCGGCCCCGATTTCCAGATTCGGCAACGACGTCGCGACCGCGTCGTCCGAAAGGATCAGGTTCCGGTTGGTCTGGTAGGCGTCGGTGCCCTGAGCCCCCTCGTGGACCCGGATGATGCCGCGAAAGACGCCTCGTGCCGTGCCGTCGAGGGCACCCTTGTAGAGCAGGTCGCTGTGTGCGTGGGGCGACACGTGATCCTGGCTGGTGTTGAAGTCGAAGTGCTGGTCGCCGTCCCCGAAATAGAGGCCGAGCATGTCGCTGTGGGCCCCCGGTCCGAGGAGGCGTGCGTTGAGATCGACTCGCCCGACCGAGGCTCCGAGAGCGACGTTGAGCGTATCGAGCGTCGAGTCCCTCTCGGCGAGCGTACGCTGGTTGGCAAGGTAGAAGCCGCCATGCCCCAGGCGCTGCAGGGAAACGTACTGCACCTGCGCGCCGCCCTTCGAAAAGACTTCGACCGCGGTGTTCACAAGCGTCGTGCGGTCGAAATCGGGCGAGAGGGTTTCTTCGACGAAGGACAGCCGGCTCGACGCTTCCGCGACGATGAGAATGCGGGTGAAGGTGGCGGTGCCCGGTCGCGATACCCAGCGGCTCAGGCGAATGGGTCGCTCCACGTGGACTCCGCGCGGAATCCGCAGGAACACCCCGTCGCTCCACAGGGCGGCGTTGAGGGCGGGGAACTTGCCGTCCGACGCCGGGACGGCCTCGGTGGCGAGAAGCCTCCTGACGTCACCGTCACCCCGGCGGGCCGCATCTCTGAGCGATGCCAGCACGACACCCTGCCGTGCGAGCGAATCGTCCAGCTCCACCGACACCACCCGGCCGTCGACATCCACCACGCGGCCAGCGCTGTCCCGGTCCTGGTCCATCGCCTGGCGCAAGGCGTCGGGCAGAACGGCGGCACGGGCACCGGCGCCAGCGGCGGCTCCGACACCGGCGCCGGCACCGAGCCCCAGGTCCCCGGCCGAAACGACCAGGTCGTCCAGTCGCAGAGTGCGCGCAAGGTCCGTGTACCGCCACTCCTCGGAGCGCGTCGAGGGCATCGGAGTGGCCTGGCAGGTGTCCCACGCCTCCTCGCGCCGGGCCCTGAGCCACGTCGGGTCCGCGGCTCCGATCCCTGCCACGGCGGCCCGCCCGATACCGGGGGCGGTCCGTTGGCGTACCGCAGCGGCCTGGCTCACCCCACGCTCCCTTCCATCTCCAGCTCGATCAGCCGGTTGAGTTCGACCGCGTACTCGAGCGGCAACTCCTTCGCGATCGGTTCGATGAATCCGCGCACGATCAGCGCCATGGCCTCCGCCTCGTCCATCCCGCGGCTCATCAGGTAGAAGAGCTGCTCGTCCCCGACCTTCGACACCGTGGCTTCGTGGCCCACCGTGGCCGACTTCTCGTCGATTTCGATATAGGGGAAGGTGTCGGTACGGGACGTCTCGTTGATCAGGAGCGCGTCGCACTCGACGTTCGACCTGGCGTTGGCGGCCCCGTCGTAGACCTTGCACAGTCCGCGGTAGGAGGAGCGCCCCGTCCCCTTGGAGATCGACTTCGAGACGATGCTGGACGACGTGTTCGGCGCCACGTGAATGACCTTGCCGCCGGTGTCCTGGTGCTGTCCGTCCCCGGCGTACGCGATGGACATGATCTCGCCGTGCGCGCCCTCTTCCATGAGGTAGCAGGACGGGTACTTCATGGTCAGCTTCGACCCCAGGTTCCCGTCGAGCCATTCCATGTGCGCGCCCCGGTGCACCAGCGCCCGCTGGGTCACCAGGTTGTACATGTTGTTCGACCAGTTCTGAATCGTCGTGTAGCGGAAGAAGGCGTCCGGCTTGACCACGATCTCGATCACGCCCGAGTGGAAGGAGTCGGTCGAGTAGACCGGCGCGGTACATCCTTCGATATAGTGCGCGCGCGATCCCTCGTCCGCGATGATGAGCGTGCGCTCGAACTGTCCCAGCCGCTCCTGGTTGACGCGAAAATACGCCTGCAGCGGCGTCTCCAGCTCCACTCCGGGCGGGATGTACACGAATGACCCGCCGGACCACACCGCCGAGTTGAGCGCCGCGAACTTGTTGTCGGCAGCCGGGATCACCGTCCCGAAGTGCTTGCGGAAGAGCTCGGGGTGGTTCTTCAGGCCGTCCTCGATCGAGTCGAAGATCACGCCCTTCGATTCCCACTCCTCCTTCAGCGAGTGGTAGACCATTTCCGAGTCGTACTGAGCCCCGACGCCAGCCAGGATCTTGCGCTCCGCCTCGGGAATGCCCAGCCGTTCGAACGTCTCCTTGATGTTCTCGGGGACATCGTCCCAGGAGCGTTCCATCTGCTCCTGCGGCTTCACGTAGAAATACGTCTGGCGCAGCGTGTCCTCGAGTTCCGACAGATCGCCGCCCCATTGGGGCATGGGTTTGGACTCGTAGATGCGAAGCGCCTTCAGGCGGCGCTTGAGCATCCACTCGGGTTCGTCCTTGCGGGCGGAAATCTGCTCCACGATTTCGGCGTCGAGCCCGGGCCGCGTGCGGAAGACCGGCTCGGAGTCCGTGACAAAACCGAACTTGTAGTCGTCCAGTCCGAGTCCCTGTATGACTTCATTGTCAGGCATCTGATTCCTCCATGCGCTCAGGCCGCATGAGCCTTTCGGTATTCCTCGTAGCCGCGTGCCTCCAACTCCAGCGCAACCTCCGGGCCGCCCGACTCCACGATCCTGCCGTTCACCATGACGTGGACCACATCGGGGGTTATGTGGTTCAGGATGCGCTGATAGTGCGTGATCAGCAGCACGGACATGTCGGGGCTTTCCCGCTTCAGGGTATTGATCCCGTTGGAAACGATCTTGAGTGCATCGATGTCCAGGCCCGAGTCCGTCTCGTCCATCACCGCCAGCGACGGCTTCAGGACCGCCATCTGCAGAATCTCGTTGCGCTTCTTCTCGCCCCCGCTGAAACCGTCGTTCACGGGGCGCTGCGCGAACGAGGGGTCCATTTCCAGCAGCTCCATCCGATCCATCAGCAGCTCCTGGAAGTCGAAGAGATCGAGTTCCTCATCGTCCACCAGCCGCGCCTGCAGCGAGGTGCGCAGGAAATTCGCGATGGACACGCCCGGAATCTCGACCGGGTACTGGAACGCCATGAACACGCCGGCCTGCGCGCGCTCGTCGGGCTCCATTTCGAGCAGATCCTCGCCGCCGAAGCGCACCGAGCCGCCGGTGGGCTCATAGGCCGGATGACCCGCGATCACCTTGGCCAGGGTGCTCTTGCCCGATCCGTTCGGACCCATGATCGCGTGGATCTCTCCGGGCTTGATGGCGAGGTCCACCCCCTTCAGGATCTTGAGATCCTCGTCCGCGACCCCGGCCTTCAAGCCCGCCACGTCGAGAATCGGTGCGTTGTCCATCCGGGACACTCCATTATCAGTAATAAGAATGATTATTGATTAGGGTCCCAAAGCTACCGGAGGGCGTTGCGCCAGTCAAGTGGATTGGTCGCGCGGCAGAGCGGGCCCGCAGTTCACTTAAGATGTTGCAAAAACGCTAGTTACGAGCTACGCTCAGAAGATCGCACCGGCGATCCAGGTGTCCGATCTCGCCCAGGCGGACTGGAACAGCGCCTTTGCGTCTTCAGCTTCGAAATCCTTGCCCTGTGCCCGGAGCGCCGCTTCCAGTCCGAAGAGCGACCAGCCGTTCATGGGATGATCCTCCAGCGCAGCGCGGAACACGCCCTCGGCCTCCTGGTGCTGCTCCAGCTCCAGCAGCAGGTCGCCAAGCCAGTGGCGGGCCGAGAAATTCAGCGGCTCGGGCTCGTCGTACCGCAGTCCGTCTTCGAGCTCGATCGCAGCCTCCAACACCTCGATGGCGCTGTCGGTTTTCCCCTCGTGGCGCAGGATCTCACCCTCCAGAATGCCCGCGACCACTCCAAGCAGATCCGCCGCGGAATGGCCCCTGAAGCGCTCGCCGTCGGGGGTTTTCTCGGCCGCCCGCCGCACCTTCTCCAGGTAGACCGAGGCGCGGTCGGACTCATCGTGGCGCAGGTACGCGTAGCCCCGGGCAAAGTCCCAGAAACCGCGCTGGATCCCTCCGGCCGGAGGATCGTCCAGCTCGAGGATTTCGTCAAAGCGCCCGAAGCGAAGCATCGTCATGGCTTCGTAGAAGGCGCCCCCCGGCACGATCTTGCCGTAGTCCCGGGCGGCCTGGATGGCGACCGCCCCCTGGCCGTCCATCGACGCGGCGAAGAGAAGCATGTGCAGGTTGTGCGACGGGTAGATGGCCCACGCAATGTCTTCTTCGGCGCGCTGGTCGGAGTGCCAGGCGGCGAGGTTGGAGCGCACCGCGTCGCCCCAGCGCCCGATCCGGTTGTAGGTGTGGGACGGCATGTGCTGGATGTGGCTGGCTCCGGGGATCGACGCGCCGAGATGGTCCGCGCACGCCTCCGCCTTCCAGGGCTTGATCGTGGGCTCGGTGGCGTGCACGTAGAGATGGCATGCACCCGGGTGCGCGATGTCCATGGCCAGAACGGCCTCGAGGATCCCGTGGATCTTCGTGACCGCCGGCTTGTCGATGTCCCAGCGCCCGCGCCGCGGCTCCAGCAGCATGAGGGACTCGCCGTAGAGCGTGCCCACGTCGAGGTCGTGCGGAAACCGCTGGTACACGTCGGCCATGGCGCGCGCGTACGTCGAATCCAGCATCTTCCGCGCGTCGCCGTCGTGCTCCTGCGTGTACCGGACCGCCATCGCATCGATCAGCGCCTTCTCGACGTCGTTGGCGTTGCCGTCGGCCAGGGCCTTCGCCTTCCGGATGTTCTCATATGCGCGCGGTGCGTCGTCGGGGCCCATCGGTCCGTTTAGGTAGGGTCCCCAGGCCCATGCCTCGCCCCAAAAGCACATGGCGCACTCGGGATCTTCCCGCTGCGCCTGGCGGAAGGACCGGGCAGCCCGCAGCGGCGTAAAGGCGTACATCATCTGCACGCCCTGGTCGAAGAACTTCTGCGCGCGTGCCGAACTGGTCGTGATCGGGCGGGTCAGGGGACCGAGTGCGTCGGCGTAGTACGTGGCCTCTTCGTCGAAGCCTGCCGGGTACTCAACCTCCTGTGCCTCGCCATGCGTCTGCGCAATGGCGAAAAGGGACGCGATGACCGCGGTTGTGACGATGGCGCGACGGCGCCGGGTACATTCAGGATCCATCGGGGGGCTATCCGTGTGTCTGGGTGAGCATTCGGGACACGGCCAATCTGAGCGACCGGGCCGATGCCTGCCAGTCCCCGGCACCTCGCCGTCCTCGCGATTAGAATGTTACGATCCAGATCAGCGTATACGCTTGTGTGCACCTGAATCCAACATGGAGGAAGCTTGCTCCCTGACCTGGAGCGGGAACTATTGCGAAAGTGCCAGGCGGGCAACGCTCGCTTCTTCGAACCGATCGTGAGGGCGTACGAACGCCCCGGACTGCGGGTGGCTCTGGGAATGATGGGGAACCCGGACGATGCGCGGGACGCGCTGCAGGACGCGTTCGTGAAGGCGTGGAAATCACTTCCCCGCTTCGACCTGAAGAGGCCGTTCGCGCCGTGGTTCTTTCAGATTCTGAGGAATCAATGCAGGGACGCGCTCCGGAGCCGCAAGGTCCGATTCCAGCTGGAAGCGCTCGACGAGAGGCTGGAGATGAAGCCGGCCGACCCCGAGTCGGGCCCCGAACGCATGCGCCAGAAGAAGGCTGCCAAGGAGCTGCTCTGGTCGGGGCTCGAGAAGGTCAGTGAAGATCACCGCGAGATACTCGTATTGAAGGAAATCGAGGGGTTTCGCTACGGCGAGATCGCCGGGATATTGAACATTCCGGAAGGAACGGTCGCCAGCCGGCTTTTTCACGCGCGGCGGGCGCTGGCCGAGGTACTGCGGGAGTCACAGGCGGACTACCCGTGAACGATTCCCATGGAGCACCGGGGGAAGAGGCCCCTCCGGAGGCGGATGAGCCCATGAACGCAAACCTGTCGAACGAAGTGAGCCATGAGGAACTCATGCGTTTCCTCGACGGCGAGGTCACGCCCGAGGAGCGGGCGCGTATCGAGGGACGCCTGGCGGGGTCGAGCGAGTTGCGACGCGAGTTCGCGATCTTCCGCTCCATGAAACAGGACCTGCAGGACCTGTCGTTCGCCGCCACCGTCGACGACTCGGTGTGGGATCGGATCAGGAACAGGATCACGCAGCCGGTGGGCTGGGTGCTCGCGGTGGCCGGATTCGTGGCCTGGCTCGGCTACGGCGTCTGGACCTTCGTCACGTCGCCGTCGGCGATCGTCGTCAAGCTCGCGACCGGCGCGATCGTCATCGGGATCCTGGTACTCCTCGCCAACGTGATCTGGGACCGTTACACGGAGTTCGGAACGGACCCGTACCGTCACGTACAACGATGATACTGGCAACGACGGAGGCGGTCGCCGGGCACCGTGCGGTGCGCACGCTGGGAATGGTGAGGGGCAGTTCCGTGCGCGTGCGCCACATCGGACGTGACCTCATCGCCAGCCTGCGAAATCTGGCGGGTGGGGAAGTGTACGAATACACGAAGCTGCTGGCCGAAGTGCGCGAGCAGGCGGTGGACCGGATGGTCGCGGAAGCCGAAGCGCTCGGTGCGAACGCGATCCTGGCCATCCGCTTTCAGTCTGCCGAAGTGAGCAGGGGCGCCGCGGAGATGATGTGCTACGGTACCGCGGTGGAGTTGCGCCGGTCCGACCGAAGCTGACCAGGCGCGGTCCGCGCCAGGGTTCCGGCCGCGCGCTGCCTCTTGTAGTGGGTCATCTGAATGTCGTGCACCCGGCCTATGATCACGAGCAGAAGGAGGCTCGCCGGCACCAGGACGCCCAGCGATACCGCCTCGCCCAGGTGTTCGGCTGCACGCTTGTCGATCCCAACCACACCCTTCCGGGCCGCCCAGGTCACCCAACCCGCCGTCGACGGCCCCACAATCGCCAGGAGCCACCAACAGGGAAGCAGCGCCGATACCCGCTGTCGCTGCCAATTGAGGGGGCCAACGCTGGCCTTCCAGATCTCTCGCATCGCCTGGTAGGGCTTCCAGAGGTTGGCAATGGGGACGAAGTACCAGCCGACTGCGCCCCGCGGGGTGAAGGCCATCTCCATGGCGCCGAGCGCCCGGGCATTGCTGTTGGCCCGATGGATCCACCTGGACACGACAATGGCGGTAGTCAGGGCGGCCATTCCCAGAAGCACGCGGAAGCCCCAGAGTTCCGGTGACGCCAGCGACTCCCCGGCTTCGGCAAGCGATCGATAGGCGCGGGCGTGGTGCTGGATCCCGAGGAGTGCCGCAAGCAGGCTGAAGCCCAGGAACCCCCTGGCCTGGTTCGTCAGACCGGTGGGGTTTCGGAAGCCTGCAGACCGCCCCGGCCCCATACCATCGTCCTGTACATCAGGCATGGTCTGTACCCTGGCTCTTGAAGGAGTCGAACCCCACGCACGCGACCCCGAACCCGCCCAGCCTCTTCGCCATCACCCGTGCCGCTTCAGGGTTGGAATCGACCAGAATGTAGTTCCTGCCCCTGCGCGCCGCAGCCTCGCCCGTGGTCCCGCTTCCCGCGAAGAAGTCCAGCACCGTGTCTCCCGGGTTCGAGTGCACCTTCACGATGCGTTCCAGGACCCCCAGCGGCTTCTGCGTGGGATACCCGGTCTTCTCGCCGCCGGTCGGACTGACGATCGTGTGCCACCAGACGTCCGTGGGCGTCTTGCCGCGCGCGGCCTTCTCCCTGCCGACCAGCCCCGGCGCCATGTACGGGATCCGGTCCATCTCGTCGTAGTTGAAGGTGTACTCGCCCGGATCCTTCGCGTACCAGAAGATCGTGTCGTGCTTGGCCGGCCACCTCCGCTTAGACCGCGCCCCGTAGTCGTACGCCCAGATGATCTCGTTCACGAACGACGCGCGCCCGAAGATCTCGTCGAGCAGGATCTTGCAGTAGTGCGCTTCGCGGTAGTCTATGTGGAAGAAGAGCGACCCCGTGGGCGCGAGCACCCTGTGCGCCTCCTGAAGCCGCGGTTCGAGAAAGGCGAGGTAGTCAGCGTGGCGGTCCTCGTAGCTGCTCCGCCCCAGGATCGTGGTGCGGTAGCGGGCGCCCTGGAAGCCGGTGCGGTCGCCATTGTCGTCGCGCTCGACCCGGATGCGCGTTCGCGCCTGCGCCCGCCCGGTGTTGAAGGGCGGATCGACGTAGATGAGCTGCACGCTCCCCCCCTCCATCGCCCGCAGCGCGGAGAGGTTGTCGGCCAGGATGATCCGGCCCGCCGGGCCACCCTGGCCGCCCTTCATCAGCTGTCCCCGTCGGACATCAGCTGTCCCCGTCGGAGACCGCCCGTTCCTCCTTGGCCTTGCGAACCATCTCGCGCACGTCCGCCAGCAGCTGCCGTGCGTCGTAGATGATCCCGTCCTTGATCGTGTACCTGATGCTGCCGACGCGCTCCACCTCGCCGGTGTCGTCGTTGAGCCGCGGGGTGCCGTTGCCATAGAGCACCTTGAGGTTCTGGAGCGGGTTCTCGTCCACGACGACCATGTCGGCCTTGAGGCCCGGGCGCAGAATGCCGAAATCGATGGTGGAGCCCTTGGGGTCGTGCAATTCCTCGGCCCCGTACAGGGTTGCGGAGCGGATCACCTCGACGGGGTGGAAGCCGGCCTCGCGCAACAGTTCGAGTTCGCGGATGTAGTCGAAGCCGTAGAGCTTGTAGATGAAGCCGGAGTCGGAACCGGTGGTGACGCGCCCGCCCGCATTCTTGTAGTCGTTGAGGAAGTGCATCCACTTGTTGAAGAAGCGCTTCCAGTGGTACTCGTCCTCGCTGGTCCAGTAGAACCAGTAGGACCCGTGGGCGATGCGCGACGGCTGGTAGAAATCCCACTGGCTGGGCAGCGTGTACTCGTCGTGGAAGTCGGCTTCGCGGGAGCGCATCACGTCGCGGCTGGCCTCGTAGATCGTCATCGTGGGGTCGAGTCCGAAGTCGAGCTCCAGGAACCGGTCGATGAGGTCGTTCCACTGGTCGGATCCCGGCTCGGCAGCCTGGTTCCACAGGCGGCCGACGTTGCCGAAGCGGTGCTGCTCGTCCTGGTAGTTGTAGTCGAGCGGCCAGTCCTGGACGCTGAAGTCGGTCAGCATCGACTCCATGAGGCCGTAGTAGTGGGTCATCATGTCGAGGCCGACCTCGGCGGCGTCGAGCGCGGTCATGCGCACCACGCCCATCTGGCCGAGGTGGGCGACGGTGCCGAGCCCGAACTTCTTCGCTTCGTCGATCACCGCGGCCATGATGTCGGGGTCCATCGCACCCAGCTTGAGGCCGTCGATCTTCGCGCCTTCCACGTCGACTTCGACCGCCCAGCGCACCCACTCCCGCGCCTTCTCGGGCGAGTCGACCGGGCCGCGGTCCCAGGCCTCGCCGGGGCGCGCGTAGGTGAACATGCGGGGGGCGACGATCTCGTTGCGCTCGGCCAGCGCCTTCTCCTGCAGCGCCCACATCATCGGGCCGTGGCCGACGCCGCGCGAGGTGGTGATGCCGTGGCCCATCCAGAGCTTGTAGGTGTACTCGGGCTGGGGTGCCTTGCCGCCGCCGCCGGTGTGCGCGTGCATGTCCACAAAGCCGGGCATGATGAACATGCCGGTCATGTCGATCTCCCTGGTGGCGCCGGAGGGGCGGCGCTCCTCGTTGATCGGGACGCCGGGATATCCAACCGTCTGGATTTCGGATATCCTGTCGCCTTCAATCACGATATCCACGGGACCCATGGGCGGGGCACCCGTGCCGTCGATGATCGTGGCACCGCGAAGGATCAGCCGCTCGTGGGGACCGTCCCCCTCGGCGGCACCGCGGGGCGTGGTGGGGTCCATCTGCGCGGAGAGCAGGGTGGGGATGGCCACCGCCGCGGCGAGCGCGAGGGCGGCAGAACGAATGTGGCCACGTGAGAACTGCATCCGGGAACCTCCTGTGGGTGAACAGTGACGATCTGCAATGTACAGTGTATGACGTGCGGCGGGCACGCCCCAGGGCACGCGCCTGGGCACGCCCTTCCCCGAAGCCCCTGGCCGGATTTACCGTTTCAGGGTGATGACCCGCACCGACCACGATCTGCCGGACCCCACGGCCCTCACCGAGGAGGAGGCGCGCCTGGAGGTTGCCCGACTCCGTCCGGAGATCGACCGCCACAACCGGTTGTACCATGCGGAGAGCGCGCCCGAGATCCCGGACTCGGCCTACGATGCGCTCTTCCGCAGGCTTCTCGCCCTCGAAGCCGCTCACCCGTCGCTGGCGGCCGCCGATTCCCCGACGCAGCGGGTGGGTGCCGATCCCCTGGACAGCCTGCCCAACATCGAGCACGCGGTCCCTATGCTGTCGCTGGACTCGGCCCACGACATCGACGCGGTGCGCCGGTTCGACGAGCGGCTTCGCAAGGCGATCGGCGACGAGCCGATCCGGTACGTGCTCGAGCCCAAGCTGGACGGCGCGTCCGTCGAGCTGGTGTACGTGGACGGCGTGCTCGAGCGTGCCGTCACGAGGGGGAACGGCCGCGTCGGAGAGGGCGTGACCGAGAACGTCCGCACGATCGCCACGGTCCCCCTGCGTCTCGACGACAGTGCGTTCGCGGTGCCGCGGTTCCTGTCCGTGCGCGGCGAGGCGCTCATGTACCTGCGCGACTTCGAGTCCCTGAACCAGCGGCGCATCGAAGCCGGGGATCCCCCCTACCAGAACCCCCGCAACGCGACCTCGGGAGCGCTCCGGCAACTCGATTCGAGGGTTACGGCGCAGCGCCCGCTCACCGTGCTCGCCTTCGACGTGATGGCCGTGGATGGCGTTTCACTGGAAACCGACTCGGAGGGGTTGCGCGCGCTGAGGGCGTGGGGGTTCCGCACGCCGGACCGGACCGAGGTCGTGGATTCGGTGGACGGGATCGCCGCGTATCACGAGCGCTCCGAGTCGGACCGTGACGGGTTGGACTACGAGATCGACGGCATCGTGGTCAAGCTTGACCCTCTGGCGCCGCGCGAGGCGCTGGGCAGCACCGCGCATCATCCCAGGTGGGCGCTCGCCTACAAGTTCGAACCGCGCAAGGAAGTCACCCGGATCGACCGGATCTTCGTGTCGGTCGGCCGCACCGGGGTGCTCACTCCGGTGGCCCTGCTGCGGCCGGTGGAGGTGGGCGGGGTGACCGTGTCCCGGGCCTCGCTGCACAACCGCGAGGAGCTGGAGCGCAAGGACGTCCGCGAGGGCGACCTGGTGCGGATCCAGCGCGCCGGCGACGTCATCCCCCAGGTTGTGGAACGCGTCCCCGAGGACGGGCGCGAGCGAGGGACGCGCTTCGTCATGCCCGACGCCTGCCCGTCGTGCGGAACCGGGCCGGTGGAGAAGGGGCCGTTCACGGTCTGTCCGAACCATTTCGCCTGCCGCGCGCAGCTCAAGGGCCGGATCACGCACTTCGCGGGACGGAGCGCGCTGGATATCGAGGGGCTGGGCGGAGAGACGGCCGCGCTGCTCGTCGACCAGGGGCTCGTGCGGGAACTCGCCGACCTCTTCGACGTGGAAGAGGACGACCTCGTGCCGCTGGAGGGCTTCGCGGAGCTCTCGGCGCGCAACCTGGTGAGGGCCATCCAGGCGCGACGGCGTGTGGAACTGACACGGTTTCTCGTCGGCCTCGGAATCCCCGAGGTGGGGTTTGCCGTGGCCGGTGATCTGGCCGCCCACTTCCGGGCAATCGATGCGATTCGCTCGGCGTCTTCGGAGGACCTCGAGGACGTGCACGGCGTGGGCCCCAAGATGTCCGCCGCGATTCGCGGGTTCCTGGATGACGAGCGGGTGGCGGCCGCGCTGGACAGTCTTCTCGCCCGGGGCTTCGACTTCATTCTGCCCGAGGCGCCGCAGGATTCGGGCGCCCGCTGGGCGGGCAAGACGTTCGTGTTGACGGGCACGCTCGACATGTCGTCGCGGGGCGCGCTCAAAAAGCTGCTGCAGGAATCGGGCGCGCGTGTCACGGGCTCGGTCAGCAAGCGGACGGATTTCGTGGTCGCCGGCGCCAATGCCGGGTCGAAGCTGGCGAAGGCCGAGGCGCTGGGTGTGGAAGTGCTCGACGAGGCGCGCTTTCGGGAACGCTTTGCGGAGGAACTGGGGGACTTCGGTGCCCCGCCCGCGGACTCCGTGGACCCGTAGCAGCGCGTGGGCCAAACGCGCGGCGAGCAGGCCGGCGGGAAGGCGCCGGGCAACGGCGAACTTGGGCGCCGCGTCGCTGAGCTCGCGGACCTCATTGCCCTGGACGGCGGTGATTCGCACCGGGTCAACCATTATCGGCGGGCGGCCACCGTAATCCGCCGCTTTCATCACTCACTGGCGGAGATCATCCTGTCCGGCACGGACCTGACCCGGGTGCCCGGGATCGGAAAGGGGCTGGCGGGGTTCCTGGGTGAACTGGTCCGGACCGGTTCGGCGAGGCGTCTGGAGGACTACAGGGCCCGAATCCCGCGGGGCATTCTCGACCTGATGCGTGTCGACGGCGTCGGCGCAACGCGGGCCCGGACGCTCCGGGACGCGGGCGTGGATTCGGTCGAGAAGCTGGAAGCCGCGCTCGACGGCCGGTGGATCCATCGGCTGGACGGCTTCGGGCCCTCCGTGGCGAGCCACATCCGCCGCAGCCTCGAGGCGCGACGTGCGCAGCGTGGCAAGGCACTTCTGTCGCAGGCGGACAGGGCCGTGAGGCGGCTCATCGGAGTCCTGCGGGCAAACGGCGTCGAGTGCAGCATGGCCGGCGACATCCTGCGGCGCACGGAAATCGTGGCGACAGCCGATATCGTGTGCGCGGCGTCCTCGGAGGTCCTCCGGGACCTGGCGTGCGAATGTCCGGAGGCGCGGGTGGATGGGACCAGGGGCGACAATCCGGTCCTGGTCACCGTGGACGACGTGCGAATCAGGCTGGTCGCCGCTCCGCGCGAACTGATGGAGCCGATCGCCCACCACCTCACCGGTCTGCCGGCCTATCTCGACGCACTGGCCGCCCGGGCACGCCGCTACGACCTCGAGATCACACCCACGGGGATCGTCGGGGTCGGCGGCATGGGCGGCATGGGCGGGACGGGCGATACCGGCGATACCGGCGATACCGAGACCGACGCGAGCCCCGCCTCCGACGAGGCCGCAATCTACCGACGGCTTCGCCTCCCGTGGATCCCTCCGGAGCTGCGGGAGGATGGCACCACTCTGGAGCAGGCGGAGCGCGGCCTCCCGTCCCTTGTCACGCTGGACGACATCCGCGGTGATCTGCACCTGCACACCACCTGGAGCGACGGCGCCGCGACCCTGCGAACCATGGTCGAGGCCGCCGCGGCGCGAGGATACGACTACATCGCGGTGACCGACCATTCCCCGTCGACCGGCGTCGTGCCCGGCCTGGACGCGGCCGCGCTCGGGGCCCAGGCCGAGGAGATCGCGCGCGTTCAGAGCGACTTTCCCGGCATCGCCATCCTGCGGGGCTGCGAAGTGGACATCCTTCCCGACGGCACCCTCGACCTGGACGACGAGACGCTCGCGACCCTGGACATCGTGCTCGCTTCCGTCCATTCCGCCTTTGCCATGTCCCGGAGCCGAATGACGGACCGTATCGTCCGGGCGATGGAAAACCCGCTGGTCGACATCGTCGGTCACCCCACCGGCAGGAAGCTGGGACGTCGCGATCCGTACCCTGTCGAACTGAAGGCGCTGCTCGAGGCCGCCCGCGACCTCGATGTCGCCGTCGAGGTCAACGGCAGTCCCCGGCGGCTCGACCTCGACCACCGCGGACTTTGGCTGTGCCGCGAGTTGGGCGTTAGAGTCGTTGTAAATTCCGATGCGCACTCGGTGGCGCGGCTGGACAACATGCGGTACGGAATCGACCAGGCTCGGAGGGGATGGTTGCAACCAGCTCAGATTGCAAACGCTACAGAGCTTCCCGCGTTTAGACAGTGGCTTGGCCGGAGGCTTGATTGAGCGAGCTGATCGCGAATCTCCTGTTCCTCATTGGAGGCTTCGGGGCTCTCTACTTCGGTGCCGAGTGGCTGGTCCGCGGCTCCGTGCGCATCGCCTCGGAAATGGGCGTCAGCCCGGTCGTGGTCGGTCTTACGCTGGTATCGCTGGGCACGTCCGCGCCCGAACTGGTCGTGTGCATCCAGGCGGCCATCGACGGCGCGGGGAATCTGGCCGCGGGCAACGTCCTCGGATCGAATCTCGCCAACATCGGCCTCATTCTGGGCGCGACGGCGCTCCTGCAGCCCGTGGCGGTCGCTGATCGCGTGATCGGCCGCGAAGTGCCGATCATGATCCTGATCACGGTCATGATCTTCCCGTTCGTGATGGACGGGAGCATCAGCCGGGGCGACGGCGTGCTGCTGCTCGTGCTCCTGATCGTGTACCTGGCCATCACGTTTGCCTGGGCCGAGGAGGACGACGCGGACATTCTGGACGAGGTGGGTCTCGCACGCGACGGGGATCGTCAGGAGCACGCGACAAGCCGCCTGGGCAACCTGGGTCTGGTGGCGGCCGGAGCCATCGGTCTGGCGCTGGGGGGGCGGGCGATCATCACTGGCGCGACCTACCTGGTCGACGCGTTCGGCGCCAGCGAGATGGTGATCGGGGCCACCGTGATTGCCATCGGGACTTCGCTGCCGGAACTGGTGACCTCGCTGGTCGCAGCCGCCCGGAAGCACGCGGATGTCGCGGTGGGCAACATCATCGGGTCGAACATTTTCAACCTGACGGCGGTAATGGGAGGCTCGGCACTGGTCCAGGGCTTCGAGATCGAGGGCACGGTCCTGACCACGGAACTTCCCGCGGTGCTCCTGTTGTCGCTGCTGGTGTGGCCCGTGGCGGCCAGCGCCCGCAGGGTGCGGCGCTCGGAGGGGCTGCTGCTGCTCATGGCCTACGGCGGGTGCATGGTCTGGATCGGCCTTGCCCACTGAGTCGGCAAACCGGGATCTGGCGGAGCGCCTGAGCAGGGTCGAGTCCAGGAACGTCACCTTCCTGCGCCACCGGCCGCCCTTCTGGACCGAGGCCGAGGGCGCGACCGTCCGTGACGCCGCCGGAAAGACCTGCCTGGACTTCACCGGCGCGTTCGGGGTCGCGCTGGCCGGCCACCGCCATCCGCTGATCGCCGAGCGGATCGCGGCCCAGGCCCGCCGACTGGTCCACGGCATGGGCGACATCCACCCGCCGGCGGTGAAGGTGGAGTTCCTCGAGGCGCTCGCCGCGCTGATGCCCTGGCCCGACACCCGGACCATCCTCGGCCTCAGCGGATCGGATGCCGTCGAGGCCGCGCTCAAGACCGCCCAGCTCGCCACGGGCCGGCACGGGATCATCGCGTTCGAGGGCGGGTACCACGGGCTCACGCTCGGAGCCCTGGCGACGACCCACCGGGTGCACTTCCGCCGTCCGTTCACGAATCGCCTGGCGCATCATGTGCATTTCGTGCGATTCCCGTCGTCGGCGGACTCGGCGGACTCGGCGGAGGGCGTGCTGAGCGAAATCGACGCGCTGCTGTCCGGCGACGCGGCGATCCCGGTTGGGGCCGTGCTCGTGGAGCCGATTCAGGGCCGGGCGGGCGTGCGCATCCCGCCACCGGGGTTCCTGGCGCGGCTGGCGAAGCGAACGCGTGCCGGAGGCGCCCTGTTCATCGCCGACGAGATCTTTACGGGGATGGGACGGACGGGCGAGCTCCTGGCGTGCGATCATGACCGGGTCGTGCCCGACCTGGTGTGCCTGGGCAAGGCCCTTGGCGGGGGCATGCCGCTCTCGGCCTGCTCCGGATCCCGTGAGGTGATGGACGCCTGGCCGCCGTCATCGGGCGAGGCCGTGCACACAAGCACGTTTCTGGGCCATCCGCTCGGGTGCGCCGCGGGGCTTGGGTTCGTGGCGGCGCTGGAAGCAGACGACCTGGCCGGGCGCGCGCGCCGACTCGGAGCCCTCGCGCTCGACTACCTGACGGCGAAGCTGCGGGGCCGCGAGGAAGTGCGGGAGGTGCGGGGAAGGGGGCTGATGCTCGGCGTGGAGCTGCGCGTGCCGGACCCCGCGTCTGCAGGTGCCGCGGCGGACGCCGATGCCGCCGCTGACGCCGACGTGGGCCCGGCCGTGGCCGTCGCCGGGCGCGCGCTCGACCGGGGGCTGATCGTGTTGCCTGCGGGATCCGGCGGCGAGGTGGTTGAACTGACGCCGCCCGCCACGATCAGCGAGAAGGAACTCGAAGCGGGACTGGAGGTGCTGGTATCCGCGATGGCTACGCGGCCTTCGCCCTCCACGCACCGATCCACTCCGTGACGCTGTAGTTCAGCATCGCGAGCGCGGGCACGACCAGCATCAGCAGGAACGTCGCGATCAGGACGCCGAAGCCGACCGAGGTCGCGAGAGGCACGAGGTGCTGCGCGTAGGTGCTGGACTCGAAGACGATCGGGGCCACGCCCAGGAACGTCGTCAGGGAGGTCAGCAGGATGGGCCGGAAGCGGCTCTTGGCACCGGCGATGATCGCGTCGCGCGCTGACATTCCGGAGTCCCGCAGACCGTTGATGAACTTGATCATCATCAGCGAGTCGTTCACGACCACTCCGAAGACGCCGATCAGTCCGTAGAGCGACCAGAGGCCCCAGCTGAGTCCCAGCAGCATGTGTCCGGCCAGGGCGCCGACCGCTCCCAGCGGCACGGCGGCCATGATGATGAGCGGCTGGGAGTAGGAACCGAAGGGGATCGCCATCAGCGCATACATCACGAGCAGTGCCAGGAAGAGCGACCTGCTCAGCACGGTGTACGCGTGCTCCTGGTCCTTTCGCAGGCCTCCGATGGTGTATTCCAGCCCAGGGTGCTCGTCGATCAGTCGCGGAAGAAGGTCGTTGTCCACGCTGCGGTTGGCCTGCGCGGCGGATGTGAGCCGCGGGTCGATATCGGCGGTGACCGTCACGGCCCGGCGGCTGTCGACCCGGTGTATGGTGGCGGCCGACCTGGCGAACCGCGCGGACGCCACCTGCCGCAGCGGCAGCTCGCCGCCCGGAGTCCGCACGATGTAGCGTTCAATGTCGGTCGGCGAATTCCGCTCGTCCTCCGGAAGCCGGACGTAGACGCGCATGTCCTCCCGGCCCCGCTGCACCCTGAGGGCCTCCGAACCGAAGAACGCGGAGCGTACCTGCCCCGCAAAGCTGTCCAGGGTCAGGTTCAGAGTGCGGGCTCCGGGCTTAAGTTCCAGCAGAAGCTCCCTGTATCCCTTGTCGAGGTTGTTCCGGACATCGAAGACACCGTCCAGGGCGGCGACCTCGCTGGCGAACGCGCCCGCGGCGGCAGCGAGCTCCTCGGGGTCCGGGTGCGAGAGCTCGAAGTGGACCGGAAGCCCCAGTCCCAGCAGGTTCGAGGAAATCGACACCGACTCGGCCCCGGGGACCGGGCCAGCCTCCTCGCGCCACATCCTCTCGAAGGTCGAAGCGGCGATGTCGTGCTCCTCCCACCCCGTCAGCTTGAACTGGACGGCGCCCACGTGACCGCGCGGCGCACTGACCTCGTCGCCGGCCAGCGGATCGTAGAGCGCGGCCGCCTCGCCCACGGTGACCGCGACGTCGAATGCCAGGGACTCCCCGTCGCCGACGTGGTCTTCCGACAGCCGTGCGGCGGCCCTCCTTCCCGCGGCTTCGAGGTCCCCCAGCACCGCCGCCGTCCGTTCGCCGGGTGTCCCCACGGGCATCTCCACGTTGGCGGAAACGACCTCTCCCTCGATGGGCGTGAGGAACTGGTTGGGCACGATCCCCGAGGCTACGACGGCGCCGGAGAGGACGAGCAGCGCGGTCGCCGAAGCCAGCACGACCAGCGGCTGATCGACCGCGAACCGCAACCCCTTCTCCAGCGGGCCGTCGGTGATTCGCTTGAGCAGCGCCTCGGTGCCTTGCTGCACCCGGCGAAGGAGCCGTGACGCCCGGTTGCGCGCCTTCCCGGCGGCTTCCCTGAGGTGCGACAGGTGATTCGGCAGCACCAGCAACGACTCGATCAGCGACAGGAAAAGGACCGCGATGACCACGATGGGAATGCTCCGGCCGAGCTTCCCCTGCGGTCCCGGAGCCGGCAGCAGCGCCGCAAACGCGGTCACGGTGGTGAGGACCGAGAAGATGACCGGGGTACTGACGATTCGAGTCCCCCGGATCGCCGCCGCGACGCCGCGAGCGCCGCGCTCCCGCTCGGTGAACACGCTCTCGCCCACCACGATCGCGTCGTCCACCACGATCCCCAGGGCAAGGACGAGCGCCATCAGCGAGAACATGTTGATCGAGATGCCCATCAATCCCATCACCAGGAACGTCCCCGCGAACGCGACCCCCAGCCCCACGGCAACCCAGACCGCCAGCCGGATCTGAAGGAAGAGCGCCAGACAGAGGAACACGAGCGCCAGTCCCAGCAGCGCATTCTCGATCATCAGGCCCAGGCGCCCCGCGACTTCCTCGGAGTCGTCCTTCCAGATGGCGATGCCGGTGCCCTCGGGAAGGGCCGGCAAGACCTCCGCCGCCAGGTAGTCGGTCACGACACGGGCGATGTCCAGCACCTGCTCGTCCGAGGTGCGAAACACGTCCACGCGAACCGCCGGCTGCCCGTTGTAGCGCACGCTGAGATCGGAGTCCGCGAATCCGTCCCGCACGTTGGCGATCTCGCCCAGCCGAACCGACGTGCCGTCCGGCCGCGTCAGAACGACGATGTCTTCGAAGTCCCCCTGGTCGTAGTTCTGTCCCAGGGTTCTGACGAGCACTTCCTCGTTGGCGGTCGACACCATGCCGGCGGACAGCTCGAGCGATCCCTGCCTCACGGCGAATGCGACATCGTCCAGCGTCAGGCCGAGGGCCCTCAGGTGCCTGAGCGGCACCTCGATCGAGATCTCGTAGTTCCGGGCGCCGCTGGTTTCGGCCAGAGAGACTTCCGGGAGAGAGGAGATCCCCTCTTCGATATCGTACGCCAGCTCCTTGAGCGTGCGTTCGGGGACATTGCCGTGGACGAGAAGCCGGATCACGCTCTGGCGACTCGTGATTTCGCGCACCTCGGGGCGTTCGGCGCCGGCCGGAAAGCTCGGAATGCGATCCACCCGCGCCTTGACGTCGTTCAGGGCGCGATTGATGTCGGTTCCCGACCTGAATTCGACGACGACGGTCCCCAGCCCTTCGGTAGCCGTCGATTCGATGCGTTGCAACCCGTCGACCGCCCGGATCTCCTCCTCGATCCGGCGAACGATGGACTCCTCCACCTCCTGTGGAGCGGCTCCCGGGTACGGCAACACGATCTGTACCCGTTCCAGCGAGAAGTCGGGCAGGACCTCCTGGACCAGATTGCCCGCGGCCCCGAGTCCGGCCAGAAGGAGGAACAGCATGAGGACATTGGCGGCGACGCCATTCCTCGCCATGAAGCCTATCGGACCGTTGGCGCCCTTCACCTGGCCGTCACGCGACCCGGGAGTCAGCCAAGGGGGCCGCCTCTAGCGGGCCGAGGTCGCGAAGTCGATTCGCTCCGCCAGCTTGAGGTCCCGCTCCGTCACGCCCCCGGCGTCATGCGACCAGAGATGGAGGGACACCCGGTCGTACCGGATCTGGATATCCGGGTGGTGACCCTCCTCGTCGGCGATCGTCGCGACCCGGTTGACGAACACGATGGCGCTCCGGAACGAGGGGAACACGTAGTGTTTGCGTATTCCGTTGTCCGTGAACCTCCACCTGGAATGCGCGGCGGTCCACTCCTCGATCTGACTCGGGGAAAGCTTGTCTGCCATCGGTCCCCACGGGTAATTCACGGCCTTCTGGACGACCCAGCCAACGTCCCTCTTCGACTACTATCATAACGCCATGGTTGGACCGGTGCACGATGCGGGATACATTTGTTTGCGTGGCCACGCTTCAAGAGCTCCTGGTACAGTCGAGCCGCACCTTCGCGGTGGGTATCGACCTGCTTCCCGCGCCCCTGCGGGACGAAATCACCGTCGCCTACCTTCTTCTCCGCGTGTCCGACTACCTGGAGGACAACCAGGAACTCGGGGACGACGAGAAGATCGGCCTGCTGAACGAATGGCGGCGAGTGCTGGAGGGGCACGGCGACGGGGACGCCTTCGCCGCCCGACTCGAAGAGGCCCGCGAAGCAACCCCGGACGCGCTTGTCGCACGGCAGGCGGCCACCGTCCTCGGCGCACTCGACCGGCTGGCGCCCGAGGCGCGGGACATCCTGGTGAGGCGGGTCCGGGAGTCGAGCGCCGGGATGGCCCGCTGGACCGAGAGGGGATCGGTCTTCCGGAACGAGGCGGACCTCGACGACTACATGCACGAGGTGGCCGGGCGGGTGGGGTACCTGCTCACCGAGCTCTTCGCCCTCCGGCTCCGGCGGCTTCGGGGCGAGCGGGAGCGCATGATGGAACTCGGGCGTGAGTTCGGCCTGGCCCTCCAGACGGTCAACGTGATCAGGGGTCTCCACGAGGACCGCGACCGCGGCTGGGTGTACGTGCCGGCCGCGTTCCTTCCGGATCCCCGCATCCGCCCCGGCGAGCTCTTCGATCCGGCCAACCGGAACGCTGCCATGGCGGTCCTGGACAGACTCGTGCGCAAGGCGGATCGCCATCTGGCGGCGGCTCGCGCGTATATCCGCCTGATCCCCCGCGGAAACCACAGGGTGCGGCTCTTCTGCCTGCTCCCGCTGCTCTTTGCGGTGCGCACCCTCGCGATCAGCCGCGCCAACCCGACGGTGCTGAAGCGGGAGACCAAGATGACGCGCCGCGAAGTCGAGGTCATCACCCGCCGGGCGAAGGTCTGGGGCTTCTCGAACGGGTGGATCGACTGGTACTGCAGACGACTGGAGACCCGGGGCGCGTAGGGCACTCGTGCAGGGTACTCGCGCACGACACCGGCGGTGCGTACGGCTGTTGACCCCTATTCCGAGTTTCCGTAACTTAAAGATCTCACTGCGGGGTGGAGCAGTCTGGTAGCTCGTCGGGCTCATAACCCGAAGGTCGCGGGTTCGAATCCCGCCCCCGCTATACAAGCGACGGAGTGTCTCCGGGAACGCCGCCTCAGCGCGGCGTTTCTGGCGTAGCGGCCCGGGGTACCGGGACTTGGATCGGCCAGGCCGACCGGTGGTTCCATGCGAACCCGCCGGCAGGGCCCGGTCGGTTTTTGTCGGAGCGATGTCGGGCTTCGGCCAGGTAGCTCAGTTGGTAGAGCACGCGACTGAAAATCGCGGTGTCGGCGGTTCAATTCCGTCCCTGGCCATTGGTTGACGCTAGGTCCGTAGCTCAATTTGGTAGAGCACCGGTCTCCAAAACCGGCGGTTGGGGGTTCGAGTCCCTCCGGGCCTGTAGCCGACGGAGGTTCGCCCTCATCGTCTAACGGTTAGGACACCACTCTTTCAAGGTGGAGATCGGGGTTCGATTCCCCGTGAGGGTACTTGGCCGGCGCGGGTTGCCGGCCGCGAGGAAAATTGGGGCTGTAGCTCAGTTTGGTTAGAGTGCCGGTCTGTCACACCGGAGGCCGCGGGTTCGAGTCCCGTCAGCCCCGCTGGCTGGTTTTTGAAAATATGGGTCGTGGAGCGGGTTTGGGGCCGTAGCTCAGTTGGGAGAGCGCCTGAATGGCATTCAGGAGGTCAGGGGTTCGACTCCCCTCGGCTCCATTCACCGGATCGATGTGCCGAAGGCTCGGGTGGCGGAATTGGTAGACGCGCAGGATTCAGGATCCTGTGGGGGTTAACCCCGTGAGGGTTCGAGTCCCTCCCCGAGCATTGGCCGGAGCTGGCAGGCCAGGCTGGGAACGCCCACGTGCTGGAATTGGTAGACAGGCTGGTTTGAGGGACCAGTGTTCGAAAGGACGTACAGGTTCGAGTCCTGTCGTGGGCACTGAGTTTTTCGGCGATCATCGATTGGCGGAGCGCCCGTAGCTCAATTGGATAGAGTACCTGACTACGGATCAGGGGGTTGGGGGTTCGAGTCCTCCCGGGCGTATTGGTGCAGGGCGCGTAGCTCAGCTGGCTAGAGTGCCACGTTGACATCGTGGAGGTCACAGGTTCAAGTCCTGTCGCGCCCACTGGCAGTCCGCGGATGACCCGCGCGAGCAGGGGCCGTAGCTCAGTTGGGAGAGCGCAGCGTTCGCAACGCTGAGGTCAGGGGTTCGACTCCCCTCGGCTCCACTGGCGAGGCGGCGACACGGCGGGGCCGCCGGGCCGTCCGCTTGCCGCCCGCCGGAAACATCGCCACCGTAGCTCAGCTGGTAGAGCACGTCACTCGTAATGACGGGGTCGTCGGTTCGAGTCCGACCGGTGGCTCTAGCTAGCCCCGTGGTGTAATTGGCAACACGTCTGACTCTGGATCAGAAGAGTCCTGGTTCGAGCCCAGGCGGGGCTACTTGGAGGGATGGCTGAGCGGCTAAAAGCGGCGCCCTGCTAAGGCGTTGGTCCCAGTGACCACGTGGGTTCGAATCCCACTCCCTCCGTGAACGGCAGTGAACGGTGGGAGTGGGGTTCGAACTTGTTCGAGCCGGAGGCGGTCGCGCCGCCAGGCGCGAACGCCGGAGACGGCCGAGGACGGCGACAGCCGCCCACAGGCCCATCCCACTCCCTTTCCAGGAGTGCGGCACACTCGCTCAGACGACCCCCCGGGAGGCGTAGTCCTAATTGGTAAGGCACCGCACTCGAAATGCGGCGTGCGTCAAGCACTTGGGGGTTCGAGTCCCTCCGCCTCCGCTCAGGGAATCTTCAAAACGGGGCGTGGCTCAGTCCGGTAGAGCGCTGCGTTCGGGTCGCAGAGGTCCCCGGTTCGAATCCGGGCGCCCCGATTACCAACCGAGGACGGGTGGCCGAGTGGCTTAAGGCGCACGACTGGAAATCGTGTGGGCATCTGCCCGCGTGGGTTCGAATCCCACCCCGTCCGTGAAGCGTCAGCGAACTGACGGGGTGGGGTTCGAACTTGTTCGAGCCGGAGGCGGCCGCGCCGCCAGGCGCGGGCGCCGGAGACTACCGAGGAGCGGCGGCAGCCGCCCGGAGGTTCATCCCACCCCGTCCGTTGAGCTTCGACATGACCCCCCAAATCGTTCGCTTCGCTCCGTTGCTCCTGGGGAACTTGCTGGGTTGGAACAGTGGCGATCCACTAACCCGTCCCGTCATCCCCGGACCTGTTTCCGTAGAGCTCCAGCGTGACACGTTGCTGTTGGAGATCGGGGTCATTGCGGGAGACCAGAACCAGGTTTTCGGCAACATCCGTGACGTCGACGTGGATGGGGATGGGAACATCCTGATTCTTGACGATCAGGACTTCAGTTTGTCCTGGTTTGGACCGGATGGGCGCTTTCGCGGCAGAACCGGACGTGACGGTGGCGGCCCCGGCGAGTTTCGAGCCCCCGCGGGTTTGGCCGTTAGTCCAGCGGGTCAGATTCACGTTTTGGATGCAGCCTCCCGAAAGGTCGTAGAGTTCGCACTGGGCGAGGAAGGCCTGGAGTTCGTTCGCAGCTTTCAGGCGCCAGTCCAAGGCAGCGACATGTGCCTTATCGACGGTCGCCTCGTTGTGCTGGGCCAGGCGTCGGATGGCGCACCCAAGGTCTACATCCTGTCAGAGGAGGGCGAGGTGATTCGGTCGTTTGGACCAGGCTTTCCGCGCCAGCTACCTCCTCGTGGCCTGGAGAGATTCACAGCTTTTTTTGCCTCCAGTAATGGACGGGGCTATGTCCACTGCGCAGGAGGGGATGTCCTCGCGGTTGCCAGCGAGCGCCTGGGGATCGTGCGCTGGTTTTCTACACAGGGCGACTTCATTCGTGAGGTAACGATCAACGGATTCAGCCCCGTCACGTGGACGCCAAGTCCCGGCGGTGGCCTGTCCATGGGAGTCGACCCGGCAACTGGCGTTGCCAACACGCTCTCGCACTTGTCAGGTGGAGGACCTGGACAGATCGTCGCCACGATACACACAGCATCAATGGAGGATATGGAGGGGCGTCTCGATATCTACGTACTCGACCTGGAGGCGGGCGAACAGTCGTCTCCGATCCCATCGGAGGCAGTTGCTTCAGCATTTGCGCACCACCGGCTCTACAGTCTCGTTCGCGATCCCTATCCCAAGGTCCTGGTTCAGACAATTCCACAATGGTTGCGGCGACATTGACACGTAGCGTGAGTCAGACCAGGCTGCCTTGGCTCGCCCTGGAGCGTGCAATACGACCGAATCAACGTGAGGCGAAACTCAGGCCGGAGACGTCGTACCAGTCGATCCCACGCCGCGGGACGCCGCTCGGGTCGTCATCCGTCAACGGACGGTCTACAAGTACGACCAGGCTGGAGCCACGCCGATCGAACGCAACCATGCTGTGGCGTACACGCACAGTACCCGCATAGGCCTGTGCCTCATAGACATCGATGTAGGAGAATGCATCCCGGTCCCGGGTAGTCGCCACCCAAAAGCGCCCGTGGTCGTCAACTGTGTGCCCGGACATTCTGGACCACGGCACGACCGTGTTTCGGAACTCGGCCAAATCGGCTCTCGAAGGCTCCACGGCCCCGCCGGTCATGGCCTTTACCCCCTGAACGTACGTGGCCACATCGCGCTCGCCGGGGTAGTTCTCGGTGTAGGTGGGTGAGTCAACGACCGCCGAAGGGAGCCTGTCGTCCCGGTTCGCAAACCACACGGTCTTTTGTCCCTGGCAGGTGACGAAGACCAACCCTCCGCCGGGAATCGGATGGCCAATTCCGAGGGTCGTGGCGTCGGGTGTCACCCCGTCGCTGCATTGGACTAGTTCCGGCGAAAAAAAGCGCTCCCAGACGAATCGCCCACTGGCGATTTCCACTTCGACCTGATGGCGCCTGCCAGTCTGCCGGTTGTAATGGGCACCCGCCACGGCCGATGATAGTGGCGTGACCGGGATGAGGTCGGGGATCGGTGACGAGGACACCACGGTAGTAGGCCTGGTGCTCGAGGTCTGGAAGACCGTCACACGATTCAATCGGAGGTCGAACGCCGCAAGCGTTCCTCCGGGACCGGGTCCCAGTAGGAGAGACCCCCGAAACTCTCCAGGACCCTCCCCTCGTCGTCCAAACCTCCAAAGCCTGTCCTGTGGGTTGGTACAGTAGACTTGGACGTTGTAGCCATCGACCACACAGGCAACGGAGTCGCTGGCTAGCGCGATTCCCCGCGACGGGCTATAGGGAGCCCGGGATTCGGCAAACGGCTCCGGAGATAGCACGAACTCCTGCGCCGATCGAGCATTCGGCCCGGCGCAGGAGGCTGTGCCGATGAACAGAACCACCGCTGTGACGCACGGCACGAGCCTTTGCCACATGAGCGCCACTACCCCCCGCCCACTCGCCTCACCACCACCGTCTGCATCCCCAGCTCATCCGTCTCCAGCATCGCCATCAGTCCCCCCGGACCAAGGGCCATCGGCATGGGCGTTCCCGGGGGATAGCTGCCCAGGTAGCGGCCGTCAGGGGTCAGTACATCGATCGGACCGTCGCTGAAGACGTCCTCGCCACGCCGCTGCACCCAGATCCGTCCGTCCCACGTGGTGCG
This sequence comes from Longimicrobiales bacterium, assembly GCA_965116905.1. Lineage (GTDB taxonomy): Bacteria > Gemmatimonadota > Gemmatimonadetes > Longimicrobiales > Gaopeijiaceae > Bin94. The sequence goes on from OZ220732.1 coordinate 1,301,058, forward strand.
CAGATCCAGGACCACCGGGACCTCGTCGGCCACCGGGACCGCTTCGAGCTGGGCCAGGGTCGACAACCGGACCCCTTCGCGCATCCTCTCGTCCATGTCCAGCGATCCCACCATGATCTCGCCCGTAGTGGCGTTCTGGATTATGCGATTCCCCTGCCCCCTGGCCTCGAATCCCGCGATCGCCTCTTCGACCCGCCGTTCGAACTCGGCCTCCACGATCCGGTCGGTCACGGGGACGGGGTGAAGGGGGCGCGAGAGGATGCGGACGAGGGTGCCATCCGCGTCGAGGATCTTGATCGCGTACGCCGACGAGTCCGAAAACGCCAGGCCCCCTTCCGGGAGGGTGCCGACGATCAGGGGTGGACCGAAGGTGCGCGGCGGCGGCGTGACACCACCCATCGGGATTTCGCGCCCGGCGATACGGAGCGTGAGTTCGCCGACGGGCGGCAGGCTCCAGGCCTGGAAAACCGTCTCGAGGGCCACTTCGTCGCCATCCAGGGCAGCGCGCAGGATACGGCGCTTTCCGGGAGGGTCCCTTTCGTCCTCGGGGATCATCTCCTCGATCCGTGCCAGCCCGACTCCCGTGAGGACAACGCCATCGCGACCACCGTGGATGCGGTCCGCGACCGCCAGCAGGTCATTCCCCACCCGCACGCCCCGGTCGAAGCTGCCGTCGCTGTTGTAGATCTGGAACGCGCGGTGCCGCGGGACATCGCCCACAACGATGCGCCCGTCCTCCATGACCGCCAGCCACCTGGGGAAATCGAACTCGCCGGGACCGTCGCCGGAGCGTCCGATCGTCCGCACTAAGCTGCCCTCGCGGTCAACGACCACCACCGTCGATGCGTCGGAGTCCAGCAGGTACAGGTTGCCGGCGCGATCGAAGTCGGCATCCTGGATCCTTCCGAACTGCTCCCAGGGCTCACCGCCCATGCCGCCTGCCCGGAACACCTCCTCGAAACCGGGGTCCAGCCGGCGGTCCTCGGCGGGCAGCTCGATCAGCTCCTGGGCGGCGACAGTGGGGACGCTCGCGAGACCTGTAAGGCACAACGCGGCACCGGTGATCAGCGACCTGTTCATTCGTTCCTCCCGTTCATGCCCATTGCGACTCCGGTCGATGCTCTCGGCGTTGTCTCGCTCCCGCCCCCGCGGAAACTGCCCGATTCGAGTTGACGTAAGGGTATGGAGAGCGTGGTGTATACCGCCATTGTCACCTGCTGCCGGTCTTGCTTGTTGAGACGGAGTCCCGCATGCGCCAATCCTCGTTCCGGTGGGCGCTGCCGCTCACGATGCCTTTTCTCGCCGCCGCTTGTGCCGGGGACGACGCACCCACCGCCGACTATGTCATCAACCACGATGGCGTCATCCCTGTCATCAACCACGACCCTCCTCCCGCGGCTCGGCTCGACCTGGTGGTTTCGATCGGACCGAAGACCCTGACGGACACGGGATCACCAGACGAGTTCGGCCGCGTGAGCAGCGTTGCGCTGGGGCCGAACGAGGTGGTCTTCGTAGCCGATGACCTTAACCATGAGGTGAAAGTGTTCGGGCTCGACGGTGCCCACCTCCGGACCTTCGGCCGGGAAGGCGAGGGACCGGGAGAGTTCCAGACCCTCAATTCCCTGGTTTGGTCGGGCGACCGGGTACTGACCTTCGACCCCGACCAGGGTCGCATCGGCGAGTGGTCGCTGGAGGGCGAGTGGTTGGGGCAGCGGAGGACGCGGGCCGGCGTCACTGGCCCACCCGACCTGGTCCGTCTGTACTCTGTCGGCCCGGACGAAGTGTTCCGGGATGCAGTGAGTGATCAGCGTTATGAGCGGCACTTGATCGGCCTGAGCAGCCGCGGCGATACGGGCGACACGCTGGCATGGCTGCGTGCGCCGCCGAGCGGCCGTCAGGCCTACATCGAGTGCGAATACGAGGATCGAATCGGCTTCTTCGAGGTCCCATTCGCCACGCGATTCCTGCAGCATCCGGGGCCGGGCGGCGTGCGGTACTCGGCACTCAGTAGCGCCTACCGGATCTTCGTCACGCGGAGCGACGGCGCGGAGGTTCTCATGGTGATCGAGCGCCCGCTGCCGGCCGAATCGTTCAGTACCGCCGAGTGGCGGGCGGCGAACGCCGAGTACTACGAGTGGCGCGAGACCCGCAGCGACGCGTCGTGCGACCCGCGGGAACCGCCGCGGCCGGATGCGAGACCGTTCATCGAGGACCTCTTCGTCGCTCCGGACGGCAAGCTGTGGGTCGAAGCCGTGCGGGCGGCGGGCAACCGCTGGGAAGTGTTCGACACCGAGGGCAGGTTGATTGCCAGCGTCCCGGCTCCCCCGCGCCGCACCGAACACGTCGTTCCCGCGTTCGGTCCAGACCATCTGCTCACGATCCGCCGGGATAGCCTCGACCTCGATCATGTCGATGTCTGGCGCCTGGAACGGGGGAGTTGAGGACGGTGGCCCGAAATCCCTTCAGCCCAGCCCTTCCAGCACCGGCAGCAACTCCGTCGGCTCCGGCCTGCGCGTGTAGTCCGGATCGGCTTCGGCATAGGCGACGACCCCGTTGCGGTCCACGACATACGTCGCCGGGACCGCGAGCTCCCACGAGGGATCCCCGTTGAAGCGACTCAGGTCGATTCGCAGTTCGTTGCGGTAGACATCCCGCAGGCGTTCGGGGAAAACGAACGTCAGCCCGTAGGATCGGGCCACCCCGTTGCCGGGGTCGGTGAGCACGTCGAACTCGATGCCGTCCTTTCTAGCCCATGAGGAGGCAAAGTCGTGGAGCTGCGGCGATAGGGTGACCAGGGTGGCTCCACGGGCGCGGATCTCCGGGTACAGGGACTGAAGAGCAGCCTGCTCAGCGCGGCAGTACGGTCACCACCGCCCGCGAAAGAAGGAGAGGATTACCGGGCCTTTCCCGAGCAGCCGGGCGAGATGCACCGTCCTGTGTTCGAGATTGGGGCGCGCGAACGGCGGCGCACGGTCCCCGGCCTTCACGATGCCGTCCATGATGCCGGATGCGGCGAGGTCGGCCGTGCAGCTCCGAAGCACGGCGGTCACCGCGGGATCCCGCTTGGCGGCGCCTGTGTCGCGGATTCGGTCGAGGGTGTCGGCGAGCGTGGGCATGCAGACGCATCCGGGGACGAGTGTGGGCGTGTCTGTGAAGTGACCGTAGCCAAACCTTCCGCGCACGAATCTCGTCAGGCAAGGGCAAGGCACCTGCCGGCGCAGGTATCTGCTGGAAGGCGAGCATACTTCCATCTCCCAGGGAATGTGGCGAAAGGAACGAAGCATGACGAGACGGACGAAGCGAGCGGCGACGGCAGTCGCCCTGGTGGGTGCAGCGGCGATACCGGCAGGACTGGCGGCTCAGAGCCGCTGTGAGCTCCGCGACGAGATCGACCTCAGCGGGCCGGCTGTGGGCACGCTGGATATCGACGCCGGGGCCGGAAGGCTTCATGTCACGGGCGGCGGCGACAGCGGTGAGATCCGCGTGATGGCGGTCCTGTGTGCCTCCGATCGCGCCCGTATGGAGGGTTTGAGCGTGTCGCTCGACGGTGACAATATTCGGACCGACTATCCGGGCCGTATCGGCGGATGGGGCAACAACTACGCGCGCATCGATCTGACGGTTGAAGTGCCCGCCGGTACGGGGATCCGGGTGGTGGACAGCTCGGGCAGCCTGGAGATCGTCGGAGTGGGCGACGTGGAGGTGCGCGACGGCTCGGGGAGCATGTCGCTCCGCGAGGTCGGGTCGGTGTACGTCGAGGACGGGTCCGGCGGCCTCAGGATAGCGGACGTGACCGGCGACGTGGACCTGGAGGATGGCTCGGGGAGCATGGAGATCCGTGGCGTCAGCGGGAACGTGACCATATCGGACGGCTCGGGGAGCATCCGGGTGGAAGGCGTCGGCGGCACGGTGCGCATCGACGAGGTCGGATCCGGGGGAGTGTCGGTACGGGATGTGGATGGGGACCTGGTGGTGACCGATGGCCGCCGCGAGCGCATCCGATACTCCGACATCCGCGGAACTCTCGACCTGCCGCCGGCGCGCCGTAGGGGGCGCGGCAGCTGAAGGCGGCGCCGCTGGGCGCCACGACGAGCGCGGGTTACGGGGTGCCGCTACGTTTGTACCCGTGATTCCGTCCGTTCGACACTGAAATGGTGCTTGCCCCGGTGACAAACCGCGTCAAATGGCCTCGACCTCGGCGGGCGGCCCTTGCCCTGGCCCTGTCCGTCGCCACGCTAACGGGAGCGCTGGCCCTGCCCGCCCCGGCGGAGGGGCAGATTGCGCAGATCCTGCAGGCCGTGAACAGCGGTGGCAGCTGGATCCAGCTTCCCGTGGAGGGCGGGCGTGCTTCGTACCGCAGTCCGGCATTCCCGCTCGCGGGGATGGCCTTCGACGGCTGTGTGAAAATCTGGGAGCGCCATTCGGGTTCCTGGACGATCACCGCCAGGGACGCCATGGGCGACGCGCGGCTCGATGTCACGACCGCTCCCGGCGAACCGGTGAGGTTCGACTACAAGGCCGGCTTTCAGGCCCAATTGGAAGTCGACATCGAATGGAGCGAACCGCGGGACACGACGCTCTTCGTCTGGGTCGGGGTGTCGGCGTCGATGACCCAGGACACCGGACGGGACCTATGCCAGCCTCCACCCGGCTGACGGCGGCCGGACCTCTTGCCGTGGGCACCCGCGCCCGCCCGCAACGCTGGGCAGCCGCCTTGGCCGCAATGGCCCTTATCGGGTGCTGCGTGCTGGGGGCACGCTCCGTGGCCGCGCAGGATCTGGCGCTCGCCAACGCCGTCGTTCTCAACCCGGCGGATGAGACGGTCGACCACGGCGTGCTGCTCATCCAGGACGGCATCGTAGGCGGAGTCCTCGCGGCGGTGCCCCCGGACTTCGGGGGCCGGGTGCTCGACCTCGAGGGCCGCTTCGTCATGCCCGCACTGGCCGACCTGCACACGCACTCCTTCGGCAACATGTCCCCAAGGGGGATGCCGCAACTGCTTGGACCGCAGGGCACCGCCAACGCCGCGCTCTTCACGGGCGTCGCCTTCGTCCTCGACCTTTTCAGCCCGGAGCAGATGATCTTCGAGTATCGCAACCGGCGCCGCGACGAGGGAGGGCAGGGTGCGGAGGTGTTCGCGGCCGGCCCGTGCCTGACGGCGACCAACGGTCACTGCTCGGAGTACGGAGTCCCCACGCGTATTGTCGACACGCCCGAAGACGCGCGGCGGGAGGTCACCGACCTGGCCCGGTCGGCGCCCGATGTGGTCAAGATCGTCTATGACCACCAGACCTACGGCGGCCGCAGCATGCCCACGGTCGACCTCCCCACGCTGACCGCAGTCCTGGAGACGGCACGCCAACACGGTTTCAGGACGGTGGTCCATGTGGGGACCTGGGACGATCTGCGCGAGGCGGCGCTGGCCGGTGCGGACGCGGTGACGCACACGCCCGGTCCGGATGCCGTACCCGCCGGCCTCGCCGAACTGTTGGCTGCGCAGGGTACCTACCACATCCCCACGCTCGCGGTGCAAGGCGACTTCGCGCGCATGGCGGACGACCCCGGTCTTCTCGACGATGCCCTCCTGACCGAAGCGGTGCCGGCCGCCCTGCGCGATGCCTACAGGGTCGGAGACGGCTGGGATCCTCGAATCGAGGGATTCCTGACGTGGCAACGCACGCTGATGGAGTCGAATCAGGTGGCGGTCCGGACGCTGGCCGAGGCGGGCGTGCCCATGCTTACCGGCACCGACGGCGGCAACATGGGCGTCTTCCAGGGATACTCGGTGCACCGTGAACTCGAGCTTCTCGTCGAGGCGGGACTCTCCGAATGGTCGGCTCTGCGGAGTGCGACGACCAACGCCGCCGGCTTCCTCGGCAGACGCTGGGGCGTGGCGCCGGGCGACGAGGCGGCGCTGCTGATCCTCGACGCCTCGCCCATCGAGTCGATCGGCAACACCAGGCGGGTGCACGCCGTGATCCAGGGCGGTATTGTGGTGGACAGGGAGTCACTGCTGAACTGAGCCGGAGGTCACGCGCATGTCACCCACCAGACGACAGTTCCTCGGCGGGGCGGCGGCCGCCACGGGCGCGCTCGCGTTCTGGCGGTGTACCGTTCCGGAGGCACGGGCGCTTCGCATTCTCATCCTCGGTGGCACGGGGTTTCTGGGGCCGCACATGGTCCGGTACGCCCAAATGCGCGGCCACACCGTGACGCTCTTCAACCGCGGACGCACCAACACGCACCTGTTTCCCGAGGTGGAGAAGCTCGTCGGGGACCGGGACGGTGAGCTGGGCGCGCTGGAGGGCGGGACGTGGGACGTGGTGCTCGACAACTCGGGGTACGTCCCCCGTCACGTCCGAGACTCGGCGCAGTTGCTGAAGGATGCGACCGACCACTACCTGTTCACCTCCACGGCCGGCGTCTACGCAAGCTGGTACGGTGCGGACGGGGGAATGAAGTCGGCACCGGGCGAGCCCGAATGGCCGGAAGGGGGGACAACGGAGGACGATCCGACCGTCGTGCTCCCGGAGCCCGAATCGGAGGACGTGGGCCAGTGGTACGGCCACCTCAAGGTCCTCTGCGAGGATGCCGTGCGCGAGGCGTATGGCGACGACCGCTGTGTGATCACGCGGCCGGGCCTGATCGTGGGGCCGGAGGACACCACCGACCGCTTCACCTACTACCCCGTGCGCCTCGACCGCGGCGGCGAAGTCATTGCCTTCGGGGCCCCGGACGACCCGGTCCAGTACATCGACGCGCGCGACCTCGCGGCCTGGTCCATCCGGCTGTGCGAGGAGCGGGTCAGCGGCACCTACAACGCGGTCGCCCCTCTCGGCGGCATGCGCATGGGCGACTTCCTGGAGGGGATGCGCTCGGCGATCGGGGCGTCGGTGAACTTCACCTGGGTGCCGGGCGCGTTCCTGGCCGAACAGGGGGTGCCCGAGTTCTCGTTGCCGCCGTGGACGAACCAGGACGGCCCCTTCGCGGGCGCGACCAGCTTCCGGGCCGACCGGGCGTTCGAGGCCGGGCTTACCTCGCGGCCGCTGGCCGAGACGACCGTCGACACCCTCGAATGGTGGAAGTCGCTGGCGGCGGAACGCAGGGAGGAAATGAGAGCGGGCCTGAGGGGTGGAGACCTGGAATTCGGTCCGGCGTCGATGGACGCGCAAATGGAGCGGGAAGCCGAGATCCTCGCGGCCTGGCGGGCGTCGCAGGGGTGACTACCTGCTGATCAGCTCGTACTGATCAACTCGTAGACCACCACGCCGTCGTACATCCTCGATATTCCTCCGCCGGTGTCAGCCCGGGATCGGCCGGAGCTGCACGCTCGCGCGGTCTTCGGCAACCGTTCCGAACAACGCGTCATCCATTAAGATTGTCTGCGGAAAGACGCAAGGGACGCATCGGTCCCCACCGAACACGAACCATCAACCTCGAGACAAGGGCGGCATGAACCGCGACATCGAAGTCATACAGGCGAGAATCCAGGAAGCGAGCGGCTTTGTCGACCGCCTGCTCGACGAAGTGGGCCGTGTAATTGTCGGACAGAAGGCAATGGTCGAAAGGTTGCTCGTCGGGCTGCTTTCCGACGGTCATGTGCTGATGGAGGGCGTGCCCGGCCTGGCCAAAACGCTCACCGTACGGACGCTGGCCGACGCGATCGAGACGTCGTTCCAGCGCATTCAGTTCACCCCGGATCTGCTCCCGGCGGACCTGATCGGCACACTGATCTACGACCCGCAGAAGACCGAGTTCAAGACCAAGAAGGGACCGATCTTCGCGAACGTGATCCTGGCCGACGAGATCAACCGGTCGCCCGCAAAGGTCCAGTCGGCGCTGCTCGAGGCCATGCAGGAGCACACGGTGACGATCGGCGAGAACACCTTCCCGCTACCGTCGCCCTTCCTCGTGCTTGCGACGCAGAACCCGATCGACCAGGAGGGGACCTACCCGCTCCCTGAGGCGCAGGTCGACCGCTTCATGCTCAAGCTCTCGGTCGGGTATCCGGAACGCGACGAGGAGCTGGAAATCATGCGCCGGATGGGCACGGGACCCATGCCCGAGGCCCGTCCCGTCGTGACCCCCGAGGACATCCTGCAGGCGCGCCGGGCGGCCGAAACGATTTACATGGACAGCCAGGTCGAGCGCTATATCGTCGAGCTTGTTTTCGCAACTCGACAACCCACGCAGTGTGGCCTGCGGGATCTGGACCCGCTCATCGCCTTCGGGGCATCGCCCAGGGCCACGATCTGCCTCGCGAAGACGTCGCGCGCGCATGCGTTTCTGCGGCACCGGGGCTACGTCACGCCCGAGGATGTGCGCTCGGTGGCGATGGACGTGCTGCGCCACCGCATCATCCTGACGTACGAGGCCGAGGCCGAGGAGGTGACCACCGAGGATGTGGTGACGCGGGTGCTGGACACGATCGAGGTGCCGTAGCAGCGACACAGATGTATACTAAAGATGACAATATGTAAAGTAGAGTTTACATTTTCCATGCCTGCGCACCGTGAGCGGTCGCGGCCATGATCCCCCGCGAGATCCTGAAGCAGGTGCGGCTGCTCGAGATTACTACGCGCGGACTCGTGAACGACGTGTTCTCGGGCGAGTACCACTCCGTCTTCAAGGGGCGGGGGATGAGCTTCGCCGAGGTGCGGGAGTACCGCTACGGCGACGACATTCGCGGGATCGACTGGAACGTGACGGCGCGGACGGGTTCGCCGCACGTGAAGGTTTTCGAGGAGGAGCGCGAGCTGACGCTGATGCTGGTCGTCGACGTGAGCGCTTCGGCCCACTTCGGGACCCGGGCGCGTATGAAGTCTGAGCTGGCGGCCGAGCTGTGCGGGGTGCTGGCGTTCAGCGCGATCAAGAACAACGACAAGGTCGGGCTGATCCTGTTTTCCGACCGGATCGAGCGGTTCGTGCCGCCTCGGAAGGGGCGCCGGCACGCGCTGCGGGTGCTGCGCGAGCTGCTGTACCACCCGGCGGAGGGCACGGGAACCGACATCGCGGGCGCGCTGGAATACCTGGCGCGGGTGACGCGCAGGCGAGCGGTGGCGTTTCTCGTGTCGGACTTTCTGGCGGAGGGCTACGAGAGGGCGCTGTCGGTGGCGGCGCGGCGGCACGACCTGGTCGCCGTGCGGGTCGGCGACGCGCGGGAAGCGGCGATGCCGCCGATGGGGTTCGTCGAGTTCGAGGACCCCGAGACGGGTCGGCGGGTGGTGGTCAACACGTCGGGGCGGGTGTTCCAGGAGCGCTTCGGGGAGGGGCGGGCGGCGGCGCGGGCGCGTGCCGACGAGGTCTTCCGGCGCAGCAAGGTGGACTCGATCGACGTGACGACCGGGGTGCCGTACGAGCGGGCGCTCCGGCGCTTCTTCGAGGAGCGGGGTCGGAGGGTGCGGTGAGGGGGGCCGGGTTTCTTGGGGCGGCGGGCTTGTGGCGTGCGGTCGTCGGGGCTTTCGTGGGGCTGGCGGTGCAGGCGGGGCCGTTCGCGCAGACTGGCGCCGCCCAGACCCCGCAAATCGCCATGGAGGTGGACACGACGGCGATCCACGTGGGCGACCGGCTGGCGGTCCGCCTGACCGTCGTTCATCCGGACGACTGGGTCGTGGCCTGGCCCGATTCGTTGGCCATCTCGCCCTTCGAGGTCTTGGAATACGTGGTTGCCGTGCCGGAGGCCGTGCCGGTTGCCGTGCCGGGGGGAGGCGGGATGCGAGCGGCCGCAACGCTTGCGGTCACCAGCTTCGAGCTGGGCGAACTGGAGATTCCGCCGATCGAGGTCGCGGTGACCGAACCGGACGGCACGGTGCAGGTGCTGTCCACCGACCCCTTCCGCATCGGGGTGGAGAGCGTGGGCCTGGACGAGTCCGGCGACATCCGGGAGATCAAGGGGCCGCTGTCGATCGCGCGGAACTGGTGGACGCTGGCCCCCTGGCTGCTCCTGGTTGCGGCCGTGGGGGCGGGGGCCGTGTACCTGCGTCGGCGCGCACATGCGCGTCCGGTCGTCGAGGCCGAGAAGCCGAAGGTGCCGCCGCGCCCGTTTCACCTGGTGGCGCTGGAAGCGCTCGACGAGCTGGAGGCGTCGTCGTGGCTGGACCGCGGTCAGGTGAAGCGCTGGCACGTGCGGGTGTCGGAGATCATCCGGACCTACGTGGAAGGGCAGCTCGAGGTCCCCGCGCTTGAAATGACCACGGGCGAGGTCGTGTCGGGGCTTCGCGGCGCGGCGCTCGGCGGGCGCGTCACGGAGGCGTTCCATGCGTTCCTGGCCCGCTGCGACCTGGTGAAGTTCGCGAAGCTGCGCCCCGGCGCCGATGAGTCGCGGGAACTCCTGGGCGTGGCACGCAACCTCGTGCAGATGACGAGCGGGGCGGGCGGGTTGGGCGCTGTGGGCGGCGGTGGCCCGGCAAACGACAACGCTGCGCCGGCGGACGACAACGCCGCCCCGCTCACGATCGCCACCGTTGAGGGAGCCCCTGGAGGCGCCGGATGATCTTCCGTTTCGAGGATCCGTGGATGCTGCTCCTGCTGGGTGTCGTTCCGCTGCTGGGCTGGTGGTACGCGTCGCGCGGAAGGACTCGACGGGGATCGCTGACCTATTCCGACGTGGACGGACTCCTGCGTGCGCACGGTGGGGACGGGCGGTGGCTGCAGCACCTGCCGGCGGCGCTGCGCGGACTGGCGCTGGTTTGTCTCATCGTGGCATTCGCGCGCCCGCAAACCGGGGTCACCGGTGAGAATGTCGTGTCGGAGGGGATCGACATCGTGCTGGCGCTGGATGTCTCCAGTTCCATGCTCGCCGAGGACCTGGCGCCGAATCGGCTGGAGGCGGCCAAGGCGGTGGCGGCGGACTTCGCGGCCGGGCGCGTCAACGACCGCATCGGGCTCGTGATCTTCGCCGGTAAGGCGTTCACCCAGGCGCCCCTCACGCTGGATCATTCCGTCGTGGTGTCCATGCTGGCCGAACTCGAGGTCGGGATGGTCGAAGACGGTACCGCCGTCGGCATGGGACTGGCCACCGCGGTCAAGCGGCTCCAGGCCAGCGAGGCCGCGTCGAAGGTCGTGGTTCTGCTGACCGACGGGCGCAACAACCGGGGCGAGATCGATCCGGTCACGGCGGCGCAGGCAGCCCAGGCGCTGGGTGTGCGCGTCTATACCATAGGGGCGGGCGCTCGGGGGATGGCCCGCGTGCCGGTGCCCGACGGCTTCGGAGGCACGCGTTACGTGACGACCCGGGTCGATGTGGACGAACCGGCCCTGAGAGCGACCGCGGAGACGACCGGGGGGAGGTACTACCGGGCGACCGATCGCGAGAGCCTGGAAGCCATCTACGAGGAGATCGACCAACTGGAAACGACCGAGATGCTTGTCGAGAACTTCACGAGCTATGGTGAGCGCTTCACGTTCCCGCTGATCCTGGGGCTGATCTTCCTTCTGGCCGAAGTCGTGCTGGGGCGCACCTGGCTGAGGACGCTTCCCTGATGTTCCGCTTCGGTGACGCCGCAGCCCTGTGGGCACTGATCCTGGTCCCCCTCCTCGCCGCGCTGTACTGGTACGCCGGTCGCCGCGGCCGGGTCCTGATGGACCGTTTCGGGGAACACGAGCTTGTGCGGCGCCTGCGGGCCACGGTGAGCGTCACCGCCGCGCGATGGAAGGGCGCGCTCGTGCTGGCGGCGGTCGCGGCCCTCGTACTCGCGGTGGCCCGCCCCCAGTTCGGCACCCGTGTCGAGACACTGCGGCGGCAGGGCCAGGACGTGATGGTGGCCCTCGATGTCTCGCGTTCGATGTACGCCGGCGACGTGGCGCCCAGCCGCCTGGAGCGTGCCAGGATCGAGATCGGAAGGATCATCCAGCGTCTGGACGGCGACAGGATCGGTCTGGTGGCGTTTGCGGGCGACGCCTTCGTGCAGAGTCCGCTCACGGCCGACTACGGCGCGGCCATGATGTTCCTCAGCGCGATGGACCCGGCTTTGATGTCCACGCAGGGAACCGATCTCGCCAGGGCCTTGACGGTGTCCATCGAAGCGCTGGAGGAGACGCCGCCCGAGAACCGGATCATCGTCGTTGTCACCGACGGGGAGGATCACGAGGGCGGGCTCGCGGAGGCCATTGCGGCGGCGGCCGAGGCCCAGGCCACGGTCCACACCGTGGGGGTGGGGTCGCCGGAGGGCGTGCCGCTGCCCGACGTGGACGGGGTGGAAGCGCGGGGCCGGTTCCGCCGCGATGATCAGGGCAACGTGATCACCACGCGCCTGAACGAGACCGCGCTCCAGGACATCGCCCTGCAGACGGGCGGCGAGTACCACCGCGTGGGCGAAGGCGGGGGAGGTCTGGGCCGGCTTCTGGAAAGGATCGAAGACGGCGGCCGGGAGGTAGAATCCCGTGAGGTCACGCAATTCGAGGAGCAGTTCCAGATCTTTCTCGGGGCGGCGTTGCTTCTGCTCGTGGTGGAGGTCATCGTGCCGGGAAGGCGAAGGCGTCGGGCCGCAGGACTGGAGGAAGCATCGTGAGATTCCGTCGCTCGCATCTCGTCCTGTGGGCGGCCGCTTTGGTGGCCGCCGCGGTGTCCCTGGGGATTGCGGGCCCCGCGCAGGGCCAGGAGGGCCGCCGGGAAGTCGAGGCCGGAAACCGGCTCTATGAGGAAGGACGCTTTCAGGAGGCGCACGCCCGCTACCTGGAGGCGCTCGAGCGGGTGCCGGGGCTGCCGGTCGCGCGCTTCAACGAGGGCAGCGCCCTCTACCGGAGCCAGGAATTCCAGCGGGCGATGGAGGCCTTCCTCGAGGCGGCCGAGGGAGCGGATCCGGAGTGGCAGGCAGACGCGCTGTACAACCTCGGGAACGCGTTGATCCGGCAGCAGCAGCCCGGACCGGCGGCCGAGGCCTACAAGCAGGCGCTGCGTCTGGATCCCGGCGACCAGGACGCGAAGCACAACCTCGAACTGGCCCTGCAGCAGCTTGAGCAGCAGGAGCAGCAGCAAGGCGGCGAAGGCCAGGAGGGCGACGACCAGAACCAGGACCCGCAGCAGCAGGGAGAGAGCCAGCCACAGCCCCAGGGCAACGAAGAGGGCGAACAGGAGAACAACCCCTCGCAGGGGGAAGACGGGCAGCCGCAGCCCCAGCCCCAGGACGGCTCGCCCGAAGGCGAATCGCCGCCCGAAGACCAGCAGGACGGGGAGGGGCAATCGGACATGCCGCCCCCCCAGATGACGCCCGAGCAGGCCGAGCGACTGCTTCAGGCGATCACCGAGGATCCGGGAGAGGTGAACCGGAAGGCGGCCCAGGCCCGAGGCCGGCGCCCCAGGAGGGACTGGTAGGCGTGACTGTCGGATCACGAATCGTGACTGTCGGATCACGAATCGCGGCGTGCGCGAGGTGGTCGGGCTTGTTCGCCCTCTGGATCGCCGGCCTTGGCTTGCCCGTTGCCGCTGTTGCACAGGACATCGGCGCGCGGGCCTTCCTCAGCAGCCCGCAGGTGGGCGTGGGGCGCCAGTTCGTGCTGAATGTGGAGGTCTCGGGCACGCAGCAGCTCGACACGGATCCCGTGCTTCCCGACATGGAGGACTTCGCCAGCTTCCTGAGCGCCGGTACGTCCACGTCGATCCAGATCGTGAACGGCCGCACCAGCATGGCGATCACGTACCAGTACCGATTCCAGGCGCTGACCGAGGGGACGTTCGAGATTGCGCCGGTGAGCGTCACGGTCGGTGACGAGGTGGTGCAGACCGAGCCCGTCACCCTGGTGGTGTCGGACGCCCCGCCGCCGCCCGATGCCGGCGCCGATCCGGCGGATCCCGGTGCGGCCATCGGACCCGACGATCTTTTCATCGAGACCCGGGTTTCCAGCGAGCGCGCCTTCGAGAACGAACCCGTCATCGTCGAATACCGGATCTTCACACGGGTTCCGGTGCAGTCGTATGCGATCACGACCCTCCCCCAGGCGACGGGCTTCTGGACGGAGGAACTGGAACAGCCCGCCTCGCCGCAAGCGGAACGCGTCGTTCGAAACGGCAGCGAATACCTCACGGCAACCGTGCGGCGGGTGGTCCTCTTCCCCACGGGACCCGGCTCGAAGACGCTGGACCCGTTGAGTGTCGAGGCGCAGGTGCGGGTGCGTGAACGAAGCGTCTTCGATCCCTTCAGCGACATCTTCGGACGATCGAGTCTCTTCGACCAGCGGGTGCCGGTGGTGGTGGCGTCGAGGCCGGTTGCCATCGAGGTGCTTCCGCTTCCGCAGGCGGACCGGCCGGGGTCGTTCGCCGGGCACGTGGGCACACTCGGCGTATCGGCTTCGGTGGACCGCGCCGCCGTCGAGGCCAACGAGGCGGTGACTCTGACGGTGGAATACGCCGGCACCGGCAACCTGCGGACTCTTGCGCCGCCCGACATCGTTTTTCCGGTCGAGTTCGAGACGTTTCCGCCCGAGACCAGCGAGCGCATTGCCGAGGGCGGAGGAAGCCTGCAGGGGAGCCGCAGCTTCGCATACGTGCTGATCCCGCGGGTGCCCGGCGAGTTGACCATCCCGGAGGTCGAGGTCGCGTACTTCGATCCCGCTTCGGGGCAGTACGGCAGCGCGCGGTCCCAGCCCCTGGAGATCAACGTCACGGGTGATGCGGCGGAGGGGGAAGGTGCGGGCGCCGTCCCCACGGCCGTGGAGACCATCCGCGACGAGATCCGCTTCATCCACGTCGGCACCCCGCGCTTCCGAAGGGTGGGCCTGCCCGTGTACACGACCGGCGCATTCTGGCTGGTCCTGCTGTTGCCGCTGGCCGCGGTGGGTGGAGCCATGGTCTTCCGCCGTCACCGGGATCGGCTCGAGGGGGATGTGGCCTACGCCAGGGTGAGGAGGGCGGACCGAATGGCGCGGAAGCGGCTGGCGCGCGCACGGAGTCTGGCGGGCGGCGACCCGCGGGAGTTCTACGCGGAGGTGGCCGGGGCACTCCAGGGTTTGCTGGCGGACAAGCTCAACCTCGCCGAGGCGGGGATGGTCAGGGAGGACGCGGGACGGGTTGCGGCGCGGCGCGGTGCGTCGGCGGAAACACTGGAGCGCCTCTTCGCGTGTCTCGACGACTGCGACCGGCAGCGCTTCTCGCCGGCCGGCGCCGAAAGGGAACCGCCGGAGCGCGTCCTGGAGCGCGCGGCGGCGATCATGGGCGACCTCGCGCGGGAGTTGTCCCGATGAAGCGCGCGCTGCTGGCCGCCGCTGTGCTGTGCCTGTCCGCCTTGCCGTCGGCCGTCGGTGCCCAGCAGGCGCTCTTCGACGAGGGCAACCGCCTGTACCAGGAGGGCGACTTCAGCGCGGCCGCGGCCAGCTATGGCGCCGTTCTCGAGGGCGGATTCGAGTCGGCAGAGGTGTACTACAACCTTGCCAACGCGCACTTCCGTCTGGGCGATGTCGCGCACGCGGTGCTCAACTACGAGCGGGCGGCCCGGCTGGATCCCGCCAACGAGGATATCCGGGCCAACCTGGCGCTCGTCACCCGGATGCTTCAGGACCGGATCGAGCCCCTGCCCCGATTCTGGGTGCTCTCGGCGTTCGAGTGGTGGATGACGCTCGTACCGCGTGGATGGCTGGAAGCGGTGGCCGCGGTCTGCTACGTCCTGCTCGGCTCGGCCACGGTGTTGCTGGTGCTGGGCCGCTTCGGCGGGCGGCGCGCCGTGGCGCTGCGCAGGATCGCGTACGTGGGCGCGGTGGGCACCGTGATCCTTGGGGGGACGCTGCTCGTCCGCGAGGCCGGGTGGGCGACTCCGGAGCAGGCGGTGGTCATGGCGGCGGAAGCCCGCGTGCTCAGCGCTCCATCGGAAGACGGCGGACTGACGGTCTTCACGCTGCACGAGGGCACGACCGTAAGAATTGATCGGCGGACCGAAGAATGGGCCGAGATCGTGCTGGCGGACGGCAAGGTCGGCTGGCTGCCGCTGGACGTGCTGGAGGGTGTCTGACTATGCCCTCATTCTGCTCCCGGACGGGTCGGACAGTCCCGTGCCGACCGCGGCCACCGTGACCGGGTAACACTCGTTCATGTACATCATCTGCAGCCGCTCGCCGACCCGGGCGCGCTCGGCCGGCAGCCAGGCCATCAGCAGGTATTTCCCGACGGATGGGCCCATCCCGGCGGAGGTCACTCGGGACTCCCTGCCCAGGGCGTCGACGATGCGGTTGCCTCCGGGCGTGAGGATCGGCTCGTTTCCGCCCGTCGGGAAGCGCAGGGTGCCGGACGCGCCGGCATGATCGTCCATGGTGAGCGTGCACAGGCGCGCGGCCGGCTCCACCTCGCGGGCCTTCAGGTACGCGGCCTTGCCGATGAAGTCCGCCCGCTTCACATGGCGCCGCGCCAGGCCGGCCTCGACCGGTGAGTACTCGGAGGTGAGTTCGGCGCCCATGAGCAGGTAGCCCTTCTCCAAGCGCGCGGTGGTGCCGTAGACACCGATCCCGACCGGCCGCGCGTCGAACTCCCGGCCGGCACGCCGGATCGCGTCCCAGAGCGCGAGGCCGTGCTCTGTGCGCGTGTAGATCTCCCAGCCGCTCTCTCCCACGTACGAGATGCGCAGCAGGGTGGCGGGAATCCCGCCGATGAGCGCCTCTCGCACCGTGCCGTACGGGAACTCGCCCTGGCTCAGGCCGCAGTCCGCGACGCTCGAGACCAGGGCCCCCGCGTCCGGCCCCCATACCCCGAGCGTGGTCATCGCCGACGACCGGTCCTCGAAGTGCACCGAGCCGTCTTGCGGGAGATGTTTGCGGAACCAGAAGGCGTCGCGGGCGCCATCGAAGACGCCGGTGACGATGCGAAACCGGTCGTGGGCGAGCCTCTGGATGGTCAGATCGGCACGGAAGCCGCCGTCCGGCGTCAGGAGCGGCGTGTAGATGGCGCTTCCGGCCGGCCGGTCGCACGGGTTGACCGTCATGCGCTCCAGGTACGGGAGCGCGCCGGGCCCCGAGACGTCGAAGATCTGGAACGCGCCCAGGTCGACCACGCCGACCCTCTCGCGCAGGTGCAGATGTTCCGCGTTAATGATCGGCGACCACCAGCGCCGGTCCCACTCGTGCGGGCGGTCCGGGACGTTGTAGCGCTCGACCAGGTCCTGGTTGGAGGCGTACCACTGCGGGCGCTCCCATCCCCGCGCTTCGTAGTATTCGGCTCCAAGCGCCTCGGTCCGGGGGTGGAACGGCGACCGGTTGATCCCGCGCGCGGACTCCCACTGCTCGCGCGGATGCACGATCCCGTATGTCTTGGGGAAGTGCTCGCGGCAGCGCGTGCGGACGTGGCGGCCGGTGCGCTCATGGGGCTGGAAGCGGGTGACATCCGACTCGTGCGGATCCAGGAGGCGCGGGTACCCGTGGGTCATCCACTCGGCGATCAGGCGCGCCGAGCCGGGGCCCTCGCGCACCCACACGGCGGCTGCCGACCAGAGGTTCGCCACCTCGGTCGTCTCGCCCAGCAACTGCTGGGTGTCGGGCGTGAGCGAGAGCAGGCCGTTGATCGCGTACTGCATCTTGGTGCCGGCCAGGAGTTCGCCCATGATCTCGCGCGCGTGTTCGAGCTGCGGCGCGAAGTCGAGAGGCGTAAAGGGCAGCTCGGTGGGAGAGCGCTCCGCCTCCGAGACAGAGGGAATCTCTTCGGGCCGGATCAGGATGGGGCGATGCGCGTATGACCCCACCTCCATGGCTCCGTCGCTCTGCCTTTCATACATGAACGAATCCATGTCGCGCACGATCGGGTAGCCGATCTCGTTGCCCGTTTCCAGCAGCAGTTCGACCGGACCGAAGTCGGCCATCTGGTGCACCGCCGGGGTGAGCGGGATCGTGGCGCCGGCCATCGCGGCGATGCGCGGACTCCAGACTCCGCAGGCAATGGCCACATGGTCCACCTCGATGGTGCCGCGGGTCGTGGCGACTGCCCGGATACGGGGGCGGCCGAAGGGAACGGGGTCGACTTCGAGGCCGGTGACCTCGGTGTTGTCCAGCACGGTGAGCACGCCCCTGGCCAGCGCCCGCTCGCGCATGATCGTGCCCGCCTTCACCGAGTCGACGACCGACACGCTCGGGGTATGGAAGCCGCCGAGGATCACGTCCGGGTTGACGAAGGGGACCTTTGCGACGACTTGCCGAGGCGTCAGCAGCTCGCTCTCGATGCCCCATACGCGCGCCGAGGTCATGCGCCGGCGAAGCTCTTCCATGCGCTCTTCGGTGCGCGCGACCTCGATGCCGCCGCAGGTCGTGTTGACGCCGAGCGCTTCGTACTGGCGCTGGCTCTCGAGGGTGATCAGCGCGATCTCGCGGCCGTGATCGACGGGGAAGATGAAGTTGGACGCGTGGCCGGTCGATCCGCCGGGGTCGGGGAGCGGGCCCTTGTCGATGAGTACGAGGTCGTCCCAGCCGAGGCGCGCCAGGTGCTCGACCAGGCAGTTGCCGACGATGCCGGCGCCGATGACGGCGACCCTGGCGGTCCTTGCGCTGGACGGCAGCGTGGGTCGTTCACTCATGCGCGAATGGTTCGCGCGCGAAGATCCGGCGCACCATGGGCTCGAAGAACTCCAGCGGCAGCGTGTCGTAGTCCGGATCGAACGAGCACTGGTCCCAGCGGTGACAGAAGTCCACGGCGTCCTGGTACCAGGGGTGGTCGCGGTACTTGTCGCGCGCGTTACGGTCGCCGCCCACGTGGTGGCCGTAGTAGAAATACTGGAACAGGCCGTGGTGGCGGACGATCCACCAGGTTCGCTCGCTGACATAGGGGCGCAGCAGCAGCGCGGCCAGCTCTCCGTGGCTGTGCGGGGCCAGGAGATCGTCGATGTCGTGGAGGAGCGCGGCCACCACCATCTCCTCGTCCGCGCCGTCGCGATAGGCGCGGGTGGCCGACTGCAGCGAGTGCTCCAGCCGGTCTACCTGGTAGCCACCCACCGAACCGGACAGTTCGCGGAGGTGAGCGAGCACCCGGTCGGCGGTGCCGGCGGCGAACTCGTCCTCGAGGCGCGCGAGCAACTGGTAGTCCTCGCGGGTGCCGTCCGCCATGTGAATGAAGCTCACCACTGGGCCGTTCGGCTGATTCATGTCGTCCATGCGATTCATGTCGTCCATGGGTGGCAACTCGTGCGATGAGGGACTTCGCTGGGAGCGTGGGCGCAGGCGTAAGGCGGTGTCAAGGGAGGGGGGCGCTTGACACGCGCCGGAAGCGCGTGCTCTGATACCGGCAACGCTCGCGTTCGCGCGCTTCAGGCTCACGCACCACGACGACCATGCGTCACTCCATCAGCGGCCTCACTCGAAACGCCGATACCCTGACGGCAGTCTGGGGCAGCGGCGAGCAGACCGATCTTCCCTACCTCTGGCTGCGCGACAACTGCGGATGCAGCGAGTGCCGCGTCGTGCAGACTTCCGAGAAGCGGTTTCACCTCTTCCGGGTGCCTGCCGACCTGACGCCGGCGGAGGTCGGAATCGAGGGCGCCGGATCCGCGGACGAAGCCGTCTCGATCGCATGGCCGGACGGACACCGCACCCGCTTTCGGTCGAACGAGATCCATGGTCTGCTGATCCTGCCCCGGTTCGAACTGCAGTACTGGGCCGGCGGGTTTCAGCCGAGGCGGTTCGACTACCGGCGGTTCCTGGAGAGCGACCAGGCAGCGGCGGAGCTGATCGAGGAGTTTCTGCGGACGGGCGTTTGCGTGCTCGTCGACGCGCCGACCGAGCCGGATTCATCCGAACAGCTCGCGACCCGTCTGGGGCCGATTCGCGAGGTGCTGTTCGAGCGCATCCACAACGTCAAGCTCGATCCGAAGGGGTACAACATCGCGCACACGGGTCTGGCGGTCGCGCCGCACAACGACTTCACCAGCTACAGCTGGCCCCCCAACGTGCAGGCGCTGCACATGCTGGTGAACGAGTGCGAGGGCGGCGAGTCCGTTGTCGTGGACGGCTTCGGCCTGCTCGACGAACTCCGGGACGAGCACCCCGACAAGTTCGACGCGCTGTGCAGGGTGCCGGTGCCGTTTCGCATCTTCAGCGCGGAGCACGAATGCTATTCGGTCAACCCGATGATCGAGCTGGACGGCGACGGCGAGATCACGATGGTGCGCTTCAACACGGCGCAGATGCAGGCCCTTCCCCTCTCGGAACCGCGGCTCGCCGAGTTCTACGCCGGCTACCACGAGCTGTCCAGGCGCGTCAATGCGCCCCGTGCCCAGGTCACCTTCCGGCTGGAGGGCGGGCAGGTTCTGCTATGCGCCGGACACCGGGTGCTGCACGGCCGCACGGCTTTGCGCTCAAAGGGGCGGCGCCACCTGCAGGACGCCTACTTCGAGCACGACAACGTGCGCAACCACCTCAGGTGGCTGCGACTCGGCGGGCGGATCTGAGGCTACTCTGAAGCTTACTCTGAAGCTACTCGGAGGTTACTCGGAAGCTGCACGGTCGGCTGCGGCGATCCTCCTCCCCCTCAGACCGTCGCGTCGAGGCCCCGGGCTGCCGCCACCTCGCGGGCGCTGGGGTTCACGGAGGGTCGGAAGGGCACGTCGCACACGCGCGCGGGGTCCGGCCGCCCCGGCTCGCTGGCGTACTCGTCGGGCAGCCACACCGTAAGTTCCGTGCCGACGGCCGACCTGCCCACGGGGACCCAGCCGAGCGCGATGTTGCAGCCCAGTTCCGGGGCGTACCACGGCGAGGTGAGGTAGCCGATGGGGTCGCCGCCGTCCGCGTCCGACACGAGCCAGAAATCCGGGGCGTAGTCGTCAATGGGCTTTCCGCCCAGGGTCATCCCGGCCATGACCATCGCGAAGGGGCAGCGCCCGGCATCGAGTTCGGCTCGCTGGCGCTCCAACGCGGCCCGCCCGATGTAGTCCCCCATCTTCTCGCGCGGCACCTGGTAGGCCAGGTTGCACTGGAACGGACTCGTCTCGTGGTCGATGTCCTGGCCCCAGGAGAGGATTCCCGCCTGGATCCGGCGCTGGTGGCCCGGCGCGATGACCATCAACCGGTGCGCCTCCCCGGCTGCGAGCACGGCGCGCCACAGCTTCTCGGCGTGCAGGGTGGCGTCCCGCAGGTAGATCTCGTACCCCTTCTCGCCCGAAAAACCGGACTGGGAAATCACCACGGAAGTGCCCGCGATCTCCGCCTGCATGAGGCCGTAGTAGGGGATGTCCCGGACGCCGTCACCCACCAGGTCGGCCATGAGAGCGAGCGACTTCGGCCCCTGGATCTGCAGCGGACAGACATCGATTTCGTCGATCTCCACGTCCATGCGGAGCCCCGCGTTCACGCCCTGCAGCCAGAACAGAAGGTCGGAGTCGGCCAGCGAGAACCAGAACTCGTCCCCGGAAAGGCGCAGCAGCACCGGGTCGTTGAGAATGCCGCCCCTCTCGTTGCAGACGATGACGTATTTTGCGTGCATTGGCTCGATTCGGGTCGCATCGCGCGTGATCACGTAGTCGGTGAATCGCTCCGCGTCCGGTCCCCTGACCCGGATCTGGCGCTCCACCGCGACATTCCACACCGTGACGTGCCGCGTCAGCGCCTCGTGCTCCGCCGCCGCGCCGCCGTCCTCGGGCCGAACGTAGCCGCGGGGGTGGTAGATGCGGTTGTACACGGTGGCCCGCCAGCAGCCCGCTTCATGCGACAGATGCCAGTAGGGGGACTTCCGGACCCGGGTTGAGATGAGCATCTCGACCGGTGTGCGGCCGCTCTGGCGCAGGTTGATCGGGACGACCCTGTCGGACTGGTCCACGCTGGTCGGTTGATGGATCATCGCCGGGGCTTTCTCCGGTTGCATGGTTGGGAGTGAGGGGGTCGCCAGCACGACCCCCCGGGGCCGGTTCAGCATGTCGGCTGAAACGCCCTGTAGCAAGGCGACCCGAGGCGAGCCCTTTGGGTTCGCGGATACTCGGCAGCGGGACTATCGTAGGTCTACGAACACGCGCCCCGGGATGGAATCCGACAGCCCCCAAGGGAGGATGGCCGCGATGAAAGCCGGGCGACACCGACGCACCACGGCGGATTCCGGGCTGTGGAAGGGGCTGAATCCCGCGATGGCGCTGGCCGCCAAGGGCGTCGTCCTGGCGTTCGTCGTGGCCACGGTCTGGGACGTGGAGGCGGCGGGCGCCGTCTTCGGCCGCATCCGCGCCTGGATCGAGGGGACGCTCGACTGGTTCTACATCCTGACCGTCGCGGCAGCCGTGCTCACCTGCCTGTTTCTGGTATTCAGCCGGTTCGGCCGGATCCGGCTCGGCGACGACGCTTCGCCGCCCGAGTTCAAGACGTCGTCCTGGATCGCCATGCTGTTTTCGGCCGGCATCGGAATCGGACTGCTGTTCTTCTCCATCGCCGAACCCCTGTTCTACTTCGACAACAGCCAGACCGCGGGCTACCCCAACAACCCGAGCGCCGACCTCGCGGGCGCCGTGTTGCTCGACGAGCAGCGTGCGGTGCATGCCATGCGGGTCACCTACTTCCATTGGGGCATTCACGGTTGGTCCGTGTACGTTCTGGTCGGGCTCTGTCTGGCGTACTTCGGGTTTCGCAAGAAGCTGCCGCTGACGCTGCGCTCGGCCCTGTACCCTCTCATCGGCGAGCGCATCTACGGCCCGGTCGGCGACCTCGTGGACCTGTTGGCCGTCTTCGGCGGTGTCTTCGGGATCGCGACCTCGCTGGGCCTCGGGGCAAGCCAGATGGCCACCGGACTCGACGTGCTCTTCGGCGTTGCGCCGGGTGTGGTCACCCAGATCGCCCTCATCGCCGCCATTTCGCTGGCGGCCACCCTGTCGGCAGTGTCCGGCGTGCGCCGCGGCATCCGCGTCCTGTCCGAATGGAACATCCGCCTGAGCCTTGTCCTGCTGGGATGCTTCCTGCTTCTGGGCCCATTCGGCTGGCTCGCGGGCTTCGTCGCGTCGTCGCTCGGCGAATACCTGTGGCACCTGGTGCCCATGTCATTCTGGATCGCCGATGACCCGGGGGAAGCCGCCTGGCAGAACGGCTGGACGATCTTCTACTGGGGGTGGTGGATCTCCTGGGCCCCCTTCGTCGGCACGTTCATCGCGCGCATTTCCCGTGGGCGCACCCTGCGCGAGTTCATCGTGGGCGTGATGTTCGTCCCGACCGCCCTGGTGCTGCTCTGGTTCGGGATCTTCGGCGGCAACGCCATCCATCTGGAACTCACTGCCGCGGGCGGCGTCGGAACCGCCGGGGTCATGGAGCTTGTGCGGGCGGCGAACTACGAAGCCGCGCTCTTCGCGACGTTCGACCGGATGAGCGACATCGGCTGGCTCACCTGGGCCATGTCCGCCATGGCCACCCTCCTGTTGGCGACGTGGTTCGTCACGTCGTCGGACTCCGGCACCCTTGTCATCACCACCTTTCTGAGCATGGGCGACGCTCATCCCCCACGGCGGTTCCGCATCGTCTGGGGGCTCGGGGTGGGTGTCGTGGCTGCCGTGCTCCTGCTGGCCGACGGTCTCCAGGCGCTGCAGACCGCCGCGATCGCCGCCGCCCTGCCCGTGAGCCTCGTGCTGCTGTTCATGATCGCCGGTCTGCTCAAGTCCCTGGCGCGCGAGCGGTGAGGCCCCGCTGCACCGGCGCTACCGCACGCTGAACTGAATCCGCAATGTGCGGCCGGGCTGGGGCAGGCCACACTGGTCCAGCACGACGGAGTCGGTGAGATTGGCCGCCCCCAGGGCGACGTCCACGGTGCGGCCCGATCCCCCGCGCCCGGCCACGAACACCTTCCGGGCCTCAAGGTCGAAGGTGGCGCTGGCGTCCATGCGCTCCAGACCGGTGACCTCCACGTTCTGGCAGTATTGAACCCCGCGGAACCTGAGGAAGCCACTGACGGTGACCTCCTTCGGGACGATGGCACCCAGATTGAGCGTCCCGGAAACAGCCGGCGCATACTCCGCTCTGTGATCGCCGCCGGGGACCCCGGGATCACGGATGCGTATCCTTTGCAGGGTGAGGCCGCCGCCGAAGGTAAAGGCATCGCGGGTTCCCGCCGTGAGCACTTCGAGTCCGGTGGACCGCACCTCGTCGCGGTTGACTCGCTTGAAACGGGGGCCTTCCGTGGTCACCGTGCTGGTGCGTACGATCCCATCCCTGAGCCTGTGGTGAAAGCCGACCATCTGCAACTGCGTTTCACCGACACTGATTGTGACCCCGGCCTCGCCCGCGACCAGGTTCTCGGGTCGCAGCTCGGGATTCGGCTCGAATCGTCCCAGGGCCCCCGAATACAGTTCGCGAAGCGACGGGAACCGCGTGCGCCGGCTCAGCCCCGCGTGATAGAGCGCGTTGCCGCCCATGCCCGAGCGAGTGATTCCGGTACGCATGCCCCAGTCCCAGAGGGTGCCCAGCGGCGGCTTGTCGCCCGAGCGCGGCGTGTTGGACCCGTCCACCGAGGTCCCGAGTGTCCAGCGTGTACCACCGCTTCCTCCCTCGCTACCCCCCCCGCCGATCTCCACTTCGCCCCCCAGGCTCCAGAGACGCTGCTGATAGTCGAAGCTCTCCCCGGACGCGAACGTCTCGGTGTGGCTGACGTTGGCGATGGTCAGCGCGCTCCGAACGTCGGCCCCGATATCGAACAGGTGGTCTCCCAGGATACGTCCCGTCAGGGTCGAGGTCTCGCCCTTCTCGCCGTCCACGACGGTCCGATATGCCGCGGTGGCGTACTCGTCGATCTCGGTGGTCGACCGGTTCATCCCCAGGCTGGCCTGGAGATCACCTTCACCGGAGCTCGTGCTCCGCCTGCCCGTGCCCCCCGACAGCGTCAGAAACAGGCGCGACTGGTGAGGGTAGCGCCAGAGTCGAGGGTCCTCGACATGCGCTTCCGGAGGCACTCCGCGCTCGATCCCCGAGGCGCTTGCGAGCGTCGAGAACCAGGCACCGCCCTCTCCGCGGTAGCGCGTGGAAAAAAAGCCGTCGATCAGCTGCCGGTCGGAATTGAGGCGCCGCCCCTCGTCGTCGGCCAGCAGCGCGTGGTTCAGATTGCCATCCTCCCCGGCGCTGCCAGGGACCGTCACGCCGGGGCTGTCCCGATAGGCGCCACCGCCGCGCACGGTCCATGTGGAGGCGTCTCGCTCGATCATTGCGCCTGCCGTTGCGCTCGCGTTGGTCCCGCCTGCCTCGTCGACCGACACCGCCCCTACGAACGGTGGAACCGGCCCTTCGAGCGACGTTCCCCTCCCGATGTCGAATTCGATGGCTCCGCCGAGAACGTTGGGTCCGTGGAGCATCGAGGAGAGTCCGCGCAGAAGCGTGACGTTGCGGAACGCCGTGAGCGGGATGACCGACATGTCGGTTCGGTGGTCCCACCCCACGGTCAGGGGGATGCCGTCGAGCAGGATCGCGATCTGGCGGTCTTCCGCGCCGCGCATGTCGGGCTGCGCCTCGCCGCGAGAGTTGGCCCGCACCTGAATCATGGGCATCCTGCGCAGGAAGTCCTCCATGGTCGGTGCGGCGAGTACGCCGGCCGAGTCGAGCGAGATCTCGACGGCGCTGGTGCCCCCGGTCGTGGTCGACGGACGCGGAACCTCAACCCTCAGGCCGCGCACTTCCATGACGAGGGTGTCGGTGGCGACCGACGTCGTGTCCTGCGCCGCCGCCCCGGTCGCCATTCCGACCGCAAACAGGGCCAGAACGGCGGTGATCGGCCGAGTTTCGAGACGGCGGATTCCGGCTCGCCGCGCACGGCCATCGATCATGTGTGGCGGTTCATCCCTTCTGGAGATACTGACTTCGAATGGCGTCGCACACAGCTTCCACCGTGATTCCGTAGTGGCGGTAGATTTCCTGGAAAGGGGCCGAAGCGCCAAAGCGGTCGATACCGATTGCAGTGCCTTTTGCTCCCACCCAACGCTCCCATCCCATCGTGGTGCCGGCCTCGACCGATACCCTCAGTACGTCGTTCGGGAGGATCTGTTCCTGGTAACCGGCCGATTGTGCCGCGAACAGGTGCCAACTTGGCATACTCACGACCCGCACGCCGATGCTTTCGTTGACGAGGTGCGCCCGTGCCTCGAGGGCAATCGCGACTTCGGATCCGGATGCGACCACCACGGCGTCAAGGCCCGTTCCGGCGGGCGCATCTCGCAGCACGTAGGCTCCGCGGTGGAGCTGGTCGGCCGAGGGCCCTGCCTCTCCCCTGTCGATCACGGGCACGGTCTGGCGGGTCAGGGCGAGGAACGACGGCCCCTCGCGATAGGTGAGCGCCGCGCGCCATGCCTCGGCGGTCTCGGGGCCGTCCGCGGGACGGAGGTCCAGGAGGCCGGGGATGGCCCGGAGCGCGGCGAGCTGCTCTATGGGCTGGTGCGTCGGCCCGTCCTCGCCCAGGCCGATGCTGTCGTGCGTGAACACATAGGTGACCGGAAGCCCCATCAGTGCGGCAAGCCGAATCGACGGCCGCATGTAGTCCGAGAAGATGAGGAAGGTGCCACCGAAGGGATGGATGCCACCGTGCAGCGCCATGCCGTTCATGACCGCCCCCATCGCATGCTCGCGCACGCCGAAGTGCACGATCCTCCCGCCGGGATTGTCGCGGAGCAGATCCCCGCTTCCGACGATATCGGTCTTGTTCGAACCGCCCAGATCCGCGGAACCGCCGAGCATCGTCGGCAAGGCACTCGCGGCGCCCTGCAGGACCTTGCCCGAGTGGTTCCGGGTGGCGGTCGGCGGCGCCGAGGACAGGTCCGGCAGCGCATCGTCCCAACCGTCGGGCAGTTCACCCGCCATGACGGCCTC
This sequence comes from Longimicrobiales bacterium, assembly GCA_965116905.1. GTDB lineage: Bacteria > Gemmatimonadota > Gemmatimonadetes > Longimicrobiales > Gaopeijiaceae > Bin94. Next base: position 1,327,761 of record OZ220732.1, read on the forward strand.
GAACTCGGCCGCAAGCTCCGGGAAGGCGGTGCGGTACGCCTCAAATCGCCGCTTCCATGCCTCCTGGTGCGCGGCCCCGGCGGCCGCCGCTCCGCGCCAATGCTCCAGGGCGGCGGGCTCCACGTGGAAGGGCTCGTGCGACGGATACCCGATGTTGCGCTTGGTCGCCTCGATCTCGTCCTGCCCGAGCGGTGCCCCGTGGGTGGCCGCGGTGCCCGCCATGTTGGGACTTCCTTCCGCGATGGTCGTCCGCAGGACGATCAGCGACGGACGCTCGACCTCGGCCCTGGCGGCCAGGAGGGCCGCGTCGATGGCTTCGAGATCGGTTCCGTCGTCCACCGCAAGCGTGTGCCAGCCGTACCCCCGGAAGCGTTGGGACTGATCCGTCGCGGTGGCCAGATCGGTCGCGCCCTCGATCGTGATTCGGTTGTCGTCGAAGATCCATGTCAGCTTGGCGAGCCCCTGGTGTCCGGCGATCTCCGCGGCCTCGTGGGAAATCCCCTCCATGAGGTCGCCGTCGGAACAGAGCGCATAGGTCCGGTGACCCACGACGTCGTGGCCGGACCGGTTGTAGCGATTCGCCAGCCAGCGTTCCGCCAGCGCCATGCCGACCGAATTGGCGACGCCCTGGCCCAGGGGTCCGGTCGTGGTTTCGACGCCCGGCGTGTGGCCGTACTCCGGGTGGCCCGGCGTCTTGCTGCCCCACTGCCGGAACCGCCTGATGTCGTCCAGCGTGAGATCGTACCCGGTGAGGTACAGGAGGCTGTAGATGAGCATGGACGCGTGGCCGGCCGAGAGAACGAACCGGTCGCGGTCGATCCAGCCCGGGTCGCGGGGGTTGTGCCGCAGGTGCCGGGTCCAGAGCGCATAGCCGACGGGCGCAAGCGCCATGGGCGTGCCGGGATGCCCGGAGTTGGCCTCCTGGACTGCGTCCATGGCCAGTGTCTTGACGGTGTCGATTGCAAGCTGCTCGATGGTCGTGGACGTGCCCGCGGCCAGGGGCATGGCTCAGCCTCGCTTCCTGTTGGTCACTGGTTGGTCACTGGACTCTGGCGGTTTCCCTCGCGACGACGAAGTTCAGGAGGCGATCCTTGACGTGGATGATGCGCCGGACATCCATCCCCTCCAGATGGCGTGCCACATTTTCTTCCGCGCGGGCGAGGGCTGCGACGCCCTCGCGGTCGGCGCCCGCCGGCGCGGCGACCGTGCCGCGCACCTTGCCGTTCACCTGCACCGCGATGCGGACCTGCTGCTCGACCGCCTTTTCGGGATCGAACGCGGGCCAGTTCGCGCCGGCGAAGATGCTCTCGCGGTGCCCCAGCCGTTGCCACAGCTCCTCGGCCATGTGGGGCGCGAAGGGCGCGATCAGGGGCACCAGAGGCTCGACCTCGGCCCGGCAGGGCGTCCTGCCGCCGGCCCGCGCCGCGTTCAGGTATTCCATCATGGCGGCGATCGCCGTGTTGTAGCGCAGTTCGGCGATTTGCCGCGTGGTCTGCTTGATCGTGCGGTGCAGCTTCCGTTCCAGAGCCGCGTCGGGAGCGCCTTCGCGCAGTTCGCCATCGCGCGGCACGACGGACTCCCAGAGCCGGTGGAGGAAGCCGTGCGGGCCGGAGATGCCCCGGTCCTGGTAGTCCCCGCCCGCCATGAAGGGGCCGAGGAACATGAGGTAGAGGCGGAAGGTGTCGGCGCCGTACCGCTCGATGATCGGGTCGGGTACGATGACGTTGCCCTTGCTCTTGGACATCTTCGCGCCCTCCCGGATGATCAGCCCGTGGGCGCGGAACTGGTCGTAGGGTTCCTCGAAATCGAGCCAGCCCATGTCGTGCAGGGCCATGATGGCGAAGCGGGAATAGAGCAGATGGAGCACGGCGTGCTCGTTTCCGCCGATGTAGGTGTCGACGGGGAGCCAACGCCGGGTGATGTCGGGGTCGAAGGGCCGGTCGTCGAAGTCGGTGGACGGGTAGCGGAGGAAGTACCACGCGCTGTCCAGGAAGGTGTCCGACACGTCGGTCTCGCGCGTGGCGTCCCGCCCGCACTTCGGGCACGGCACTTCGTACCAGTCGCGCACCCTCGCCAGCGGACTGACGCCCGACTCGTCCGGACGGAAATCCTCCACTCTCGGGAGCAGGACGGGAAGATCCTCTTCGGGGACGGGCACGGCTCCGCAGTCGTCGCAGTGAATGATCGGGATGGGCGGGCCCCAGTACCGCTGGCGCGAGATGCACCAGTCGTGCAGGCGGTAGTTGACCTGGGCCTCGGCGAGCCCACGGGCCGCCAGGTCCTCCGTAATCGCCCCCTTCGCCTCGGAGGGCCGCAGTCCGTCGTAGCGGCCCGAGTTCACCAGCGTGCCGCGCGGGAACTCGTACGCGATTTCGAGCGGGGTATCGGCGTCGTGTCCGTCGTCGGCGACGACCCGGACGATGGGAAGACCGTATTCGGTCGCGAAATCGAAGTCGCGCTCGTCGTGCCCCGGAACCGCCATGATGGCGCCGGTCCCGTATCCCATCAGCACGTAGTCGGCGATCCACACCGGTACCGGCTTGCCGGTCGCCGGATTGAGGCAGTAGCCCCCCGTGAACACCCCCGTCTTGTGCTTCTCGATCTTCTGCCGCGCCACGAGGTCCATCGCCCTGGTGCGCGACCGGTAGGCGTTCACGCGCTCCCGGCAATCGTCCGAGGTGACCGAATCCACCATCGGGTGCTCGGGGGCCAGAACCATGTAGGTGGCGCCGAACACCGTATCCGGGCGCGTGGTGAACACGGGGATCAGGGGCCGCTCACCGCCGTCGCCGTCGGTATCGCCGTCCGCACCGCCGTCGCCCTCGCCCCCGCCCAGGACGGGGAACCGGAGTTCCGCGCCCTGCGACCGGCGGATCCAGGCCCGCTGGGCCTTGCGCGTGGTATCGGACCAGTCCAGGCCGGGGAGGTTGTCCAGCAGGCGCCCCGCATACTCGGTGATTTTCAGGAACCACTGACGGATGAAGCGCTGCTCAACCGGGGTGCCGCACCGTTCGCACGCCCCTACGACGACCTGTTCGTTGGCCAGGACCGTCATGTCCGAAGGGCACCAGTTGACCGGCGCCTCCTTCTGCTCGGCGAGACCGTGCTTGAAGAACTGCAGAAAGAGCCACTGAGTCCACTTGTAGTACTCCGGGGCGGTCGTGTCGACGGTGTGACGCCAATCGAACATTCCGCCCATTCGCCGGAGCTGGCGGGTGAAGTTGGCCACGTTCGCCGGAATGAGGTCCATGGGATGGATGCCCGCCTTCAGGGCGAAGTTCTCCGAGTGGATTCCGAACGCGTCGAAGCCGATCGGCTCGAACACGTCGTGACCCTGCAGGCGCTTGAAGCGTCCGTGCACGTCCGCGCCGGTGAAGGCGTAGATATTTCCGACATGCAGCCCCTCGGCCGAGGGATACGGGAACATCATCAGGTTGAAAAACGGCCGCTCCGCGTTGCGCAGTTGCTCCAGGGTAAGGGAGTTGGTTCCGTCGCGATCCCATTTGGCCTGCCACCTGCTCTCGAGGGTGGCCGGATCGTATGTCCTGTCGGCTTCCGTGGACATCTGTCGCTGCGGTCGGAGGGTTACGTTGCCTGGTATGGGGCCCAACCCTCAAAACTAACAGCACGCGCGGCATTTGCAGTCCGCGTTCCGCTCGCCGGGACCTGCGTCAGCCGACCGGCTCCCGGGTGCTGCCTTCGGGCAACAGTTCGAAGGGATCGGCGACCGTGGATACTCCGCTCCCGAGTTCCTCGATCGCCTGCCTGAGCGAGCCGTTGCTTCGGTCGGTCAGCGCTTCGAAATCCGGGAGGCGATGGTAGTAGCGCATTCGGCTGAGGAGCGTTGCGTTGTTCAGCGGGGTGGCTTCGAAGCCCGAGAAGGTAAGCGCCCTCAAATGGGGACGAACCTCGTCGCGGAAGAGTCGCATGTGCCGATCGAACACCGCCTCGCGCCGGCCGAGGCTTTCAGGGGTGGCGGCGGCCGTGTCGCCATACACCGCCTCGAGTTCGGCCACGAGGCCGTCGATGAACACCGAGAACCGCATCACGTCCTGCCACCGGTCGCGGGCGCGGTTGCACCACACCGTGTCCGGGCCCCCACCCGGACGCGTGCAGAAGAACTCGGCCGCGCCCGTCCTTCCCACCCAGGTGGCGAAGCTCTCGTTGAAGCGCACCTGGCCGGGCACGAAGAGGTGGTTGTGGGAAAGCTCGTGGATGACCGTCGTCACGAGTTCCACCTCGTCATACCGCACGATTGTCGAGAGCAGAGGATCGGAGAACCAACCCAGGGTGCTGAAGGCGGCCGTGGGCCGAAGGTAGGTGTCGAATCCCTCGTCCTCGAGCTTCCGCTGTTCAGCGAGCGCGTCGTCGAGCGAAAAGAACCCCCGGTAGGGGACGTGACCCACCACGGGGAACCACCAGGTCCGTGACTGAAGCCTGTCCCGGTATGCGGCGGACAGGACCATCGCGAGGGTGTCGCTTTCGACTTCGCTGTAGGTGGTGTAGCTGTCGCCGACGTCGAGCGCCAGCACGTTCATGGCGAACTCGCGGGCTTCCCGTACGAGCGTGAGCTTGCCCCTGGTGCGCTCGTCCGTGGTCGGGGCCAGAATCACCTCGGGAATCGGCTGGCGCGCGCGCAGAATCTTCGCCTCCGCCCAACCCGCCTTGATCACGTACACCGGCGAGCAGGCGGTGCCCAGCCAGAGCACCGCGGCCACCATGACGAGTCCGCCAACGGCCGCGAGCCGCCTCGCCCGCGGCCGTCTGCGCACTCGCTTCACGCCACTGCCCTTCACGCCGCCCGCCACGACCGGAGCGCTACCTTCCGCCGCCCAGGTTCCGGATCAGCGGGATTCCGCCCTCGGTGGGCACGTACACCAGCGACCCCTCGGGCATCTGCGCCAGCTGCTGGATGTAAAAGAAGGTCAGGTATTCCTGCGACAGCCCCTCGGTGATGATCTGCTGGGCTTCCGCGATTCCCTTGGCCTCTTCGGCCTGCTGGCGCGCCTGCTCCTGAATGATCTGCGTCTGGAACTCCTCGGCGGCGACCTGCTGCTCGCGCTCCAGCTTCTGCTCGATCGCCTCGCGTACCCTCGGCGGCGCCTGGATGTCGCGCACGAAGACGTCCACGACCTCGATCCGGTCGCCGGCCTTGGCCTGGATCTCCTCCTTCATGCTGTTCGCCACCTCGCGGCGGTTGGGGGAGAAGATCTCATTGATGGACTTGGTGGCGACCGCGTCACGGACGCCGTTGCGGACCGCGTTGAGCACGATGCTGCGCTTGATCTGGTTTTCGGACCCGATACGCTGATAGAGGTCGGGGGCGTTGCCGCCGTTGATCTCGAACAGGATCGACACCTCGAGCGCGACGTTGAGCTGCTCCGAGGTCTGGGCCTCGATCTGCTCCACGCCGCCCTGGGCCGGGAAGGACTGCTCGCGGATGGACATCCGTTCCACGGAGGCGAAGGGATTGACGACGTGCAGGCCCTGTTCCAGAGACTCGGGATCGACGCTGCCGAGGAAGTGCTTGACGCCCACTTCGCCGACGCGGATCATCACGACGGCGTTGAGGAACGTGAGGCCGACCCCCACGAACATGATGACGTATCCGGCCAGCTTGGTCGGGACCTTCCCGCCGTCGCTCGGGAGGGATCGGACGATGGCCCCGATGGCGATCAGGACGATGGCGATGGCTGCGAAACCCATTTTGATGTTCCTTTCATGGAATGGTTGGACGGGTATCCGGTTGTTTTTCCCTTACATGAATATGTGTGTTTCCACTACGTGTCGCGCCGGGCGAGCCGTCACCGGAATCGGCGCGGGGCACCGGTCGGAGGCACCGGGGGTTGCCGCGCGGCGCCTCTCAATCACGCGGACACGATCCGGGGAGGTCATTCAGTGAGAACCGCAGCGTCGGAGCATCGTCTGGAAGCGAAGGTGGCGATCGTCACCGGGGCATCGTCCGGAATCGGCCGGGCGATCGCGTACGCGTTGGCGCGGGAGGGTGCCGCGGTCGTGCTCGCGGCCAGACGCAACGAGCGTCTCGAGGCGGACGTCCGCGAGTTGAGCGGAGCCGGGGCACGGGCCCTTGCCGTCGCCGCCGACGTGACGCGGATGGACGACATGCATGCCGTGGCGGACGCGGCCGGCACGGCCTTCGGGCGGATCGACATCCTGGTCAACAATGCGGGGATCATGCCCCTGTCTCCGCTCTCGGAGGGTCGCGTGTCGGACTGGACCCGAATGGTGGACGTCAACGTCAACGGCGTGTTGCACGGGATCGGGGCGGTGCTCCCCGTGATGCTGGAGCAGGGGACGGGCCACATCGTCAACATAGGGTCCGTGGCCGGACGCCGCCCGTTCCCGGGTGGAACCGTGTACTGTGCCAGCAAGTTCGCCGTGCGCTGCATTTCGTGGGGTCTCCACCTGGAGCTGGGGGCGGAACGCGGCATTCGCTCCACCGACATCCAGCCGGGCTATGCCGAGACCGAGCTGATCGACACCCTGCCGGACGCCGCTGCCCGCGACGCCTGGAATGAACGGTGGGCCGGCAAGAAGCCGCTGGAGGCGGAGGACGTTGCCCAGGCGGTTCTGTACGCCGTCACGGCGCCGCCCCACGTCTCGGTCAGCGAGGTGCTGGTGCGCGGAACGCGGCATTCGCTCCACCGACATCCAGCCGGGCTATGCCGAGACCGAGCTGTTGCCGGACGCCGCTGCCCGCGACGCCTGGAATGAACGGTGGGCCCAAGAAGCTGGAGGCGGAGGACGTTGCCCAGGCGGTTCTGTACGCCGTCACGCGCCGCCCCACGTCTCGGTCAGCGAGGTGCTGGTGCGGCCGTTGGACCAGCCGACGTAGTCGCGTTTGCTCGCGCCGCGTGGCCGCTGGCAGCGTGCGGGACACCCTCCCAAGTACGTATCACTGTTAGTTCAGCTTACGCCATAAGCTAAACCAAGAGCACGACGCCTCCTACAGGGGAGGGACGACATCTCGGTCGAGCCGGCGCCCGCGACGCTCAGGCAGCCGCTCCCGCGAACTGGAGTTCGTGCAGCCGGCGGTACAATCCCTCCTGCGCCAGAAGCTCCTGGTGACTTCCTTCCTCCACCAGCCGGCCATGGTGCATGACCAGAATCCGGTCGGCGCCCTGCACGGTCGAAAGGCGGTGGGCGATCACCAGGCTGGTTCTGTCCTGCATGAGCCGGTCCGTCGCCTCTTCGATGCGCGCCTCGATTTCGGAATCGACCGAACTGGTCGCCTCGTCGAGCACCAGGATGCCCGGGTCGAACGCCAGTGCACGCGCGAACGAGAGCAGCTGCCGCTCGCCCACCGACAGGCTTGCCCCGCGCTCGCCCAGCTCCTGCGCGGATCCCTCGGGAAGGCGTTCCACGAAGGGCGTGGCGCCGACGGCCTCGAGCGAATCGGCCACCCTGGCCTCGCCGATGTCGCCCGCCCCGAGCCGCACGTTGTAGTCGACCGACTTGCTGAACAGGAAGATGTCCTGCAGGACCAGGCCGATCCGTGCGCGCAGATCCTGCAGCCGAAGCTCCTCGACCGGGATTCCGTCGACCAGGATGCGGCCGCGCTGAGCCTCGTAAAACCTCATCAGCAGGTTGATGACGGTCGTCTTGCCGGCACCCGTGTGGCCCACGATCGCCAGCTTCTCCCCGGGCGCGACCGTGAACGACAGGTCCCGAATCACCCAATCGGGGCGAGCCTCCGGGCCAGGCCGGGCCTCCGCGCCTGGGCGAGCCTCCGCATCGGGGCGGGCCTCCGCGCCCGTCCGTCCGTCCGTCTCAACCTCTCGATTCCCGTATGCGAACCACACGTTCTCGAACCGGATTTCCCCCGTCGCCCCTTCCGGGAAACGCCGCGTGACGTCCGCGTCCCGGATCGCCGGCTCGCGGTCGAGGAGTCGGAAGATGCGCTCGGAAGAGGCCATGGCGCCCTGCAGCAGGTTGTACTTCTCGGACAGGTCCTGAATCGGGCGGAAGAAGCGGCGCGCATAGTCCAGGAAGGCCGCGAGCACGCCGATGGTCACGGCGCCCTGGATCATCGCGCTGCCCCCGTACCAGATAATGAGCGCGAGTGCCACCGAGGTGAGTTGCTGGATGACGGGGAAGAAGAGCGCGTAGTAGGTGATCGACCGCAGGTGGGCGTCCAGGTAGTCGTTGTTGAGATCCTTGAAGCGGCCCAGGTCGGCGTCTTCGCGGTTGAAGAGCTGCACCACCCGGATTCCGGTGAACCGCTCCTGGAGGAATGCGTTCATCCGCGCCAGGCGGTAGCGGATATCCCGATACGCGGACCGGATGCGGGAGCGGAAGACGAATGCGGCCCATGCCACGAAGGGAAGCACGCTGAAGGTGACCAGGGCCAGGTCGGCGTCCATCTGCAGCATCGCGGCCACGATGAAGAAGAGCATGAAGAGGTCGCCGAAGACCGTGACCAGCCCCGAGCTGAAGAGTTCGTTCAGCGTCTCCACGTCCGAGGTGATGCGCGTCATCAGCCGGCCGACGGGATTCCGGTCGTAGAAGCGCAGGTCCAGCTCCTGCAGCTTGCGGAAGATCTGCGTGCGGAGATCGTACATGACCCGCTGTCCGAGCCACGTCGTGACGAGGGCCTGCAGGTACTGGAAGACGAAGACCAGAACGGTGATCGTCAGGTAGACGATCGCCAGAAGGGCGAGCTGCCTGCCATCGTTGGAAGGGATCGCCTCGTCCAGGGCGATCATGGTGAGGTAGGGGCCGATCACGGCCGCCAGCGAGGCCAGCAGCAGGAGGACGACGGCGCCCGCAACCTGCAGCGTGTAGGGGCGCAGGTAGCGCAGAAGGCGCGCCATCAGGCGCGAATCGTACGCCTTGCCTAGGACCTCTTCTTCGTAGCCGTCGTGAGCCGAGCGCGTCACGGCCGCGACCTCAGACCGTGCGCGCCGCGATCGTGTCGAGCCCGTCCAGGAGACGCTGCATCCTGTCCCACGGGGCGACCGTCGCCCTGAGTCCGGACCCACGCGCGGTGGTGCCTGCGAATGGACGCACGCGCACCCCGCACGACTCCAGCTGCTGCGTCTCCGGTTCCAGCCTGTCGTCCGGACGCAGGATGAACACGAAGTTGGCCGCCGAGGCCGGAACCCGGTAGCCGCGCCGGCTCAGGCAGTCCATCAACCGCTCCCGGTTGACCTTCGTCTCGGCGATTGTCTCGTCCAGCCACGGCGAGTCGCTGGAAACCGCCGCCGCCGCCGCAGTGCTCGTGACGCCGGAGACGACGAACGGACCCCGCGCCTTGTCGACCTCGAGGACGAGGGACTTGCTGCCCACGCCGTAGCCGGCCCGCATGCCGGCGAGCCCGTACGCCTTCGACAGCGTCTTCACGCACAGGGTGCGCTCGCCCTCCAGCGCCATCTCGAAGGGAGTCAGGTCATCACGGGACCGGTGGTACTCGCCGTACGCCTCGTCGATGATCAGGACGCTCCCGAGGGCTTCCGCGTGCTGGTAGACCGCCCGAATCCAGTCATCGGGGACGGCCTCCGCGGTCGGATTGCCCGGGTTCGCGATGTACACGATGCCGGGCCGCGATCCCGCGAAGCGGATCGGGTCGTCCAGCGCGTCCTCCCACTCCACCGGCGCCGGATCGTGTCCGTTCATGCGCGCCAGCATTCCCGCCGCCGGCCAGCCCGGGTCCATGAAGCGCATCTGCGTCGGCGCGACCGCCCGCATGACCGCGTCCAGCACCCCGGTCCCCCCCGCGCCCGTGGTCACGTTTTGCGTCGAGGTGCCGAACTTCGCGGCGACCGCCATCGCGAGCTCGTCCGCGTAGCTGTCCGGGTACTCGGAGGCGACCGCCGTTCCCGCCTCGGCCATCACGGCCAACGCCGCCGGATGGGCTCCCCAGAGGTTGCGATTGTCCCCGAGGTCCGCCGCGATCGGCGACCGGTCCGGAAGGTAGCGGCCGAGGGCTCCGTAGTCGTCGCGCGGATAGATGTCCGGTTTCATCGTGATCCTGCTGGTAGATTGGAAAGAGACCGCGTGTGCTTCGTTGCGGCGCGAGGCCGTTCCACGGTCGGGAAAATCGCCCGAAGGCAACGGGGCGGCAACGGGGCGGCCACTCAGGGGCCAGCGGCCACGGACTTCCAGGGGCGTTGATGGATCGATCGATTCGGATCAGGGGTGCGCGGCAGCACAATCTGAAGAACCTCGACCTCGACCTGCCCCGGAACGCGCTCACGGTCGTCACCGGGCCTTCGGGATCGGGAAAGTCCTCGCTGGCCCTCGATACGCTCTTTGCGGCGGGCCAGCGCCGCTACGTCGAGGCCCTGTCCAGCTACGCCAGGCAATTCCTCGACCGGCTGGAGAAGCCCGATGTGGACCGGATCGAAGGGCTATCGCCCGCCGTGGCGATCGAGCAGCGCAATCCGACCACGAGCAGCCGTTCCACCGTGGGGACCGCCACGGAAGTGTACGACTTCCTCCGGCTTCTCTATGCACGCGTGGGTCGCACGCATTGCCCCGCGTGCGGCGACGAAGTGCGTCCGGACAGCGTCTCCGATGCCGTCGACCGCGTTGCGTCGCTGCCCCCGGGCGACCGGTTTCTGGTCGCGTTTCCGTTGAACAGGAGCGGTCGGGTTTCCCATGAACTGGTTGTCGAAAACCTCCGGGCCCTCGGCTTCGCCCGCGTACTGGCGGACGGAGTGCCGGCCGAGTTGTCGGACGCCGCCGTCCCCGATCTCGCGACCGCCCGCGAAGTCATGGTGGTCGTCGACCGGCTGAAGGTCCCGCCCACCCCCGACCGGAACTGGATGGACCGGCTTGCGGATTCGATCGCCACCTGCTTCCACGAAGGCGAGGGCGAGGCGGTCGTGGTTCCCGTGAACCCCGGCCACGCCGCCACCGCTGCGGACGGCCACGCCGTGCCCCCAGCGGACGGCCATGCGGCCCCCCCCGCGGACGAGGCGATTCGCTTTTCGGAGCGGTTCCGCTGTCCCCGGCACCCGGAGCAGGCCTTCCTGAAGCCGACGCCGCGCCTCTTCTCCTTCAACAACCCCTACGGCAGCTGCCCGACGTGCACCGGCTTCGGCGCGACCCTGGACTACGACCCCGCGCTTGTCGTTCCCGACGAGGACCTGTCGCTCGACGACGGGGCGGTGGATCCGTGGGCAAAGCCCCGGTACGGTCGGGAACGCGCCCACCTGCGCCGTTTCGCCGACGAACGCGGCGTCTCGATCCACGCCCCCTGGAAGCGGCTGCCCGAGTCCTTCCGCGAGGCGGTGCTGTACGGCCAGGGGTCGTTTCGCGGGGTACTGGACTTTCTCGCCTCCAGGGAGCGAAAGCGGTACAAGCAGTACATTCGCATCTTCCTGCGCCAGTACCAGCGGCCCCGACCCTGCCGCGCCTGCGGCGGATCGCGCCTACGGCCCGAGGCGGGGCACGTGACCGTGGGCGGCCTCGACGTCGGCAGCGTCTCCGCCATGCCGATCGAGGCGCTTCCGGAATGGATGGAGGGACTGGATCTGCGCCCGATGGAGGCCAGGATCGCGAGCACCATACTCCGGGAGCTCTCTGCGCGGGTGGGTTTTCTCGTGGACGTCGGCCTGGGATACCTCACGCTGGGCCGGCAGATGCGCACGGTCTCCGGAGGCGAGGCGCAGCGCATCTCCCTCGCCAACTCCCTGGGCTCGCGTCTCGTGGACACGCTGTACGTCCTCGACGAGCCGTCGATCGGGCTGCACCCGCAGGACATGGACGCCCTGATGGCGCTGCTGCACCGTCTCCGCGACGGCGGCAACACGGTGGTCGTGGTCGAGCACAACGCCACCGCCATCCGCGCCGCGGACCACGTCGTCGAGCTGGGCCCGGGTTCGGGTGACCTGGGCGGCGAGGTCGTGTTCGAAGGCACGCCCGCCGATTTGGTCCAGACCGCGACAAATACCGGCAGGTATCTGTCCAGGGAACGCGCACGGCTTCGCGGTGACGGGGAATCCGGCCGCGACGGGCGGCGCGGATGGACCGAGCGCCGCCGCCGGCCCGTGGACGGCGCGCGCATCCGGCTGGAGGGAGCGCGGCTGCACAACCTGCGCGGCGCCGAAGCCGAGTTCCCCATCGGCGCGATGACGGTCGTGACCGGGGTGTCCGGGTCGGGCAAGTCGACCCTCGTGCACGACATCCTCTACCGGGCGCTGGAGCGCGAACTCAGAGGAGGCCGTACGTCGGCAAAGGAGCACCTCGGCGAGGTGGTCGGTGCCTACGGCTCCCTGACCGGCACCGAACACCTGGACGACGTGGTCCTGATCGACCAGAGCCCCATCGGACGGACGCCCCGCTCGAACCCGGTCACCTACATCCGGGCGTGGGGCGAGATCCGCCGCATCTTCGCCGGCCAGCGCGCCGCCGCCAAGGCCGGTCTGGACGCGCGCAGCTTCTCGTTCAACGTCAAGGGAGGCCGCTGCGAGGAGTGTGGGGGCGCCGGATACGTGCGCGTGGAAATGGTCTTCATGGCCGACATCCACGTGCCGTGCGAGGTGTGCGGCGGAAAGCGGTACCGGCCCAGGGTGCTGGAAGTCAGCGTGCGGGGCCTCAACGTGACCGACGTGCTCGACATGACCGTCGATCGGGCCATTCGCTTCTTCCTGCGCGAGCCCCGGCTGGGGCAGGCACTGTGGCATCTGCAGCAGGTCGGCCTCGGCTACCTGCGTCTGGGCCAGCCCGCCACGACCCTGTCGGGGGGCGAGGCGCAGCGGCTCAAGATCGCGCGCGAACTGATCGGAGCCGCGGCCCGCAAGGGCACCCGCAAGGCCTACATCCTCGACGAACCGACGACGGGTCTCTCGGGAGAGGACGTGGCGCTGCTGAACGAAGTGCTCCGCCGGCTCGTCAAGGCGGGCCACACCCTTGTGGTGGTCGAGCACGACCTGGATGTGGTCAGGGCGGCCGACTGGGTGGTCGACATGGGCCCCGGAGCCGGTGCGGGCGGCGGCGAGGTCGTCGCGATGGGGCGGCCCGAGGACGTGGCCACCGTACCCGAGAGCGTGACAGGACGCTATCTCGGAGAGGCGTTGGGGTTGGGAGCAGTCCGTGGATAGAGCCGCCCGAGCACCGAGAGCGGCGAGGCGCCGGGCCTCGGATTCCGGTGCGCCTGCGGGAGCCGCGTGACCTCGTCCCGGCCCCGTTCCGCGCCCCTCGTCACCGTCGTCCTTCCGGTCAGGGACGGCGCCGCCACCCTGGGAGCCGCGCTGCGGTCGCTCGCCGCACAGACGTTTTCCGGCTACGAGGTCGTCGTGATCGACGACGGATCCCGAGACGACTCGGTGGAGATCGCGCGGCAGTGGGCGCGGCGCGATGGCCGCTTCCGCCTCGTGCGCATGCCGCCCGGCGGGATTGTGCCGGCGCTCCGGCGCGGCCTCGCCGAGGCGCGCGGCACCCTTGTCGCGCGGATGGACGCCGACGACGTCTGCCACCCGGCCCGGCTCGCAACCCAGGTCGACCTCCTCGAGCACCGCCCAGACCTCGCCGGCTGCGGCACCGGCGTCCGTTACGTCCCCGCTGGCGGCGTCACCGCGCGGGCCGCCCAGTACGCGGCGTGGCTCAACGCCATGACCACGTGGGAGACGGTCGCGGCGAACATCTTCGTCGAGTGTCCCCTCGCGCACCCGACCATCTTGTTCCGGGCTGCGGCGCTTTCAGCCGTGGGCGGCTACCGCGACCGGGGCTGGCCCGAAGACTACGACCTCCTGTTGCGGATGTGGCGCCACGGCCACCGCTTCGTCGCCGCCCCGCGCGTTCTCCTCGACTGGAACAACCGCGGGGACCGTCTGAGCCGCACGCACCCGGCCTACGCGCTGGCCGCGTTTCGCGCGTGCCGGGTGCATCACCTGCGGCGCAGTCTGCTCGCCGGAAGGGCGGGCGTCGTGATCTGGGGCGCGGGTCCCACGGGCAAGAAGCTCGCGCTGGAGTGCCGTCGCCAGGAGGTGGCCGTGCGGGCGTTCATCGAGGTCGATCCGCGGAAGATCGGGCAGGTGATTCACGGCGCTCCGGTGCGTGAGGCCGCAGCCGCGAAGGCGTTCCGGGACGCGCTTCACCTGGGCGCCGTCGCGCGGTCGCCGGGCCGCGAGACGGTGCGGGCGGCGGCGGTGGGGGAGGGGCTCACGGACGGTGTGGACTTCGTGGCGATGGCGTGAGCACGGGGCCGCGGGGGGCGGTCGTCGAAGGGTCCCGACGGGCTTGAATCGACTGCACTTGACGGCTTGAAATCGCCCCGAAATCCGGCTATTTTTAATGGCTGTCCGGGGCTCGTTTTTCACGCCCTGTGACCCAGCGCATCCACCCCTCCAGCGCCCGCAGGATTAATGGCCGAAGACGAGCACACTACCGCAGGCGAACGGGTCCTCGAACGAATCCTCGAACAGGAGATGCGCGAGTCGTTCATCGACTACTCGATGAGCGTCAACGTGCAGCGCGCCCTCCCCGACGTGCGCGACGGCTTGAAGCCGGTGCACCGGCGCATCCTCTACGCCATGTCCGAGCTGGGGCTGTCGCCCGGGCGGGCCTACAAGAAGTGCGCAACGGTCGTCGGCGAAGTGCTCGGCAAGTACCATCCGCACGGTGACTCGGCGGTCTACGACGCCCTCGTGCGCATGGTCCAGGACTTCTCGCTGCGGTATCCGCTCGTCGACGGCCAGGGCAACTTCGGCTCCATCGACGGCGACTCGGCCGCGGCGTATCGCTACACCGAGGCGCGCCTCCAGCGGCTCTCCATCGAACTGCTGGCGGACATCGACAAGGACACCGTCCGCTTCGACGAGAATTTCGACGGCCGTCTCAAGGAGCCGTCGGTCCTGCCGTCGAAGGCGCCCAACCTGCTGATCAACGGAGCGTCGGGGATCGCCGTGGGGATGGCGACGAACATTCCCCCGCACAACCTGCGCGAGGTGGTCGCCGGCCTTCTCGCGCTGATCGACGACCCGTCGCTGCCACAGGACCAGCTGGAAGAGATCATCCGGGGACCCGACTTCCCCACCGGCGGCCTCATCTGCGGCACCGAGGGCATCCAGGAAGCGTATCGCACGGGGCGGGGCCGGGTCGTCATCCGTGCCAGGGCCGATATCGAGGAGGACGACGACGGGCCCTCTCGGATCATCGTCACCGAGATCCCGTTCATGGTGAACAAGGCGCGCCTGATCGAACAGATCGCGGCGCTGGTGCGCGACAAGAAGCTCACGTCCATCCGCGACCTCCGGGACGAGTCCGACCGCGACGGCCTCCGCGTCGTCATCGAACTGAAGCGGGACGCGGTGCCCCAGGTCGTACTCAACCGGCTGTACAAGCACACGCCAATGCAGTCGACCTTCGGCGTGATCTTCCTCGCACTGGTGGACGGTGTGCCGAAGGTCATGCCGTTGCGCGAAATGCTCGTGCACTTCATCGACCACCGCCACAACGTCGTGGTCCGGCGGAGCCGGTTCGACCTGGCCGCCGCGAGGGAGCGCGAGCACATCCTCGAGGGACTGAGGCTGGCGGTCGACAACATCGACGAGGTCGTGACGATCATCCGCGGGTCGCGCGACGCGGCCGAGGCGTCGGTGGGGCTGCGGCGGGCATCGCGGTCGTGGCGCAAGCTGGTGCTCCCGGGCGAGCCGGTCGAGGATCTGCCCGAGGTTCCCGACGGCGAGCCGTACGAGCTGTCGGAGCGTCAGGCGCGGGCCATCCTGGACATGCGGCTGGCCCGTCTGACCGGGCTCGAGATGGAGAAGCTC
Source organism: Longimicrobiales bacterium (assembly GCA_965116905.1). Taxonomy (GTDB): domain Bacteria; phylum Gemmatimonadota; class Gemmatimonadetes; order Longimicrobiales; family Gaopeijiaceae; genus Bin94. The sequence continues at coordinate 1,343,498 of OZ220732.1, forward strand.
GACGACGAGCTGCTGGGCGTCAGGGCGCGCATCGCGGAGCTGGAACACATTCTCGGCGACCGCGGGGTGCGGATGGGCATCATCAAGGACGAGCTCAGGGACATCGCCGCCCGCTACGGCGACGACCGGCGTTCGGCGATCCGGGGCAGCGTGTCCTCCTTCGACGTCGAGGACCTGATCGCGGACGAGGAAGTCGTGATCACCATGTCCCGCCAGGGCTACGTCAAGCGGATCCCCATCGACACCTACCGTGCGCAGCGCCGGGGCGGACGGGGCCTCCGGGGGATGAATACCAAGGCGGAGGACTGGGTCGAGCACCTCTTCGTGGCGTCGACCCACGACTACCTGATGGCCTTCACGGACCAGGGCAGGTGCCACTGGGTGAAGGTGTGGGGAATCCCTCACGGAGGCCGCTACGCGAAGGGCAAGCCGATCGTCAACTTCCTGCACCTGGCCCCGGGCGAGAAGGTGGCGTCGGTTCTGCCGGTTCGCGAGTTCAGCGGCGACCGGTTCCTGCTCTTCTGCACCAAGAACGGGGTCGTCAAGAAGACGCCGCTGTCGGCGTACGGCAACGTGCGCGCGGTGGGCATCTACGCGATCAAGTTCCGCGAAGGCGACGAGCTCATCGACGTGCGCATCACCGACGGGACCAACCAGGTGGTGCTGGCGACGCGTCTGGGCAAGGCCATCCGCTTCAGCGAGTCCGACGTGCGCTCGATGGGGCGCAACACGGAAGGGGTGATGGGGATCCGGCTGGGCAAGGACGACGAGGTCGTGGGAATGGTGGTGGTGCGCCGTCCGGACGAGACGCTGCTGACGGCGACCGAGCACGGCATGGGGAAGCGGAGCGAGATCGGGAACTATCGGTTCCAGGGCCGCGGCGGGATGGGTGTCATCAACCTGAAAGTGTCCGGGAAGTCGGGACCGGTGGTCGCGGTCAGGGCCGTGACGGACGATGACCAGCTCATGGTGATCACCCGTAACGGGGTCGTGAACCGCCAGCCGGTCTCCGACATGCGCGTGATCGGGAGATTGGCCCAGGGGGTGCGGCTGGTCAACCTGGATGAGGGCGATTCAGTGGTCGATGTCGGACGCGTCGTGGGCGATGAAGAGGACTGACGCGCCTTCGATCCGGGACACCGCCGCCGACCTCGTCTCGCTGGCCGAGATCCGGGCCGCGGCCGCGCGTATCCGCGGCACGGTCGTCCGCACGCCGCTGATCCCGGACGCCGACCTTTCGCGCGTGGTGGGCGGCGAGGTTCGTCTCAAGTGCGAGTCCCTGCAGAAGGCCGGCGCCTTCAAGGCGCGGGGCGCCTGCAACTTTTTGGCGCGGCTGCCCGAGGAAGAGCTGGCCCGCGGCGTCATCACCTACTCCTCGGGCAACCACGCCCAGGCGGTCGCGTTCGCGGCCGGACTCCGGGGCGTCCGCGCCGTGGTGGTCATGCCGACGACGGCGCCGCAGGTCAAGAGCGACGGGGCCCGCAGCCTGGGCGCCCGCGTCGAGTTCGCGGGCACGACGTCCGAGCATCGCAGGGTGCGCGCCGAGGAGATCGCGGCCGAAGAGGGCCTGGTCATGGTGCCGCCCTTCGATCACTCCTGGATCATCGCGGGACAGGGAACCGTCGCGCTGGAAGTCCACGAGGACTGGCCCGAGGTCGACACGCTGCTGGTGCCGATCGGAGGAGGAGGACAGATGGCGGGCTGCGCGGCTGCGCTCCGGCGCCTGAACCCGGACGCGGCCGTGATCGGCGTCGAGCCCGCGGGAGCGCCCACCATGCGGCGGGCGCTCGACGCGGGGCAGCCGTCCACGCTGGAGCGCATCGACACGATCGCAGATGGTCTCGCACCCACCCGGGCCGGCGACCTGACCTTCGCCCACGCGGCCGCTCTCCTGGACGACGTGGTGCTCGTCGAGGACGACGACATCCGGCGCGCGGCCGCCCACCTCATCACGCTGCGCAAGCTCGTGGTCGAGTACTCGGGCGCCGCCACGGTCGCCGCGCTCCTGTCCGGCCGCGTCGATGCGACGGGACGCAAGGTCTGCGCGGTCCTCTCCGGGGGCAATCTCGACACCTCCCTGCTGGGCGAGATCCTGGACGTGGACGTGGACGTGGACCCCGCGGCCTAGCAGCCCGTGGACAAAATCCCCCCGGCATTCGAACGTCGATGCATCCGGGCCGGACGCTCGGCCTCACCTCATCAAACTGTAAATCAAAATTTACACGATGTCATGTTTACCTTACATATTCGGTTGTCGGGGCCGCACTCTTCGTTGCTCCTCGGGCCCGTAGCGCTGCTACTGGCCCTTCGTCGCGCCTTGCCGGCCCGGCGCCTCGCCGCTCTCGGTGCTCGGGCGGCTTCATCCGCGGACTAGTCCGCACGGCCTGGCCGCCCGTGGACGCAATCCCCTCGGCAATCGAGCGGCGCTGGTGCTGATCCTCTTCGACATCGACGGCACCCTCACGACCGGCGGCCCCGCCCGGTCGGCGTTTCAACTCGCGCTGGAAGAGACCTACGGGACGGCCGGGCCCATCGCCACCCACGACTTCTCGGGCAAGACCGACCCCCGCATCACGCGGGAACTCCTGACCGCCGCCGGCTGCCGCCCCCGCGACATCGAGGCCGGGCTGCCGCGCTTCTGGACGCGCTACCTGTCCGAACTGGAGGCGCGGATCGACGGACATCCCGTGACCGTGCTGCCCGGGGTCCACGAGCTGCTCACCGCACTCGCAGCGCGCGACGACGTGCATCTCGGCCTCGTTACCGGCAACGTGGCGGGCGGCGCCCGGCTGAAGCTGCTTTCCGCGCGGCTCTGGCATCACTTCCCGGTCGGCGGTTTCGGTTCCGACAACGAGGTGCGCAACGAGCTGCCCCGCGTCGCGCTTGACCGGGCATCGGCGCACTGGGGCCGGGCGTTCCGGGGAACCGATGCCGTGATTGTCGGCGACACCCCCCGCGACGTGGCGTGCGGGAAGGCGGTCGGCGCGGCCACCGTGGCGGTCGCGACGGGCCGGTTCTCGCGCGCCCAGCTGCTCGACACGGCCGCGGACCGCGTCCTGTCCGACCTGGCGGACACCGCGGCGGCCATCGAAGCACTGACCGGCCTCTAGCAGCCTTTCGTCGCGGCCGCCCCTGCGGGCGCGCCACGGCGATGTCGACATCCTCACCGGGCCCGCGGCACCCATCTTCGCCCCGTTACCCGCGCGTTACACGGCCAATCCTGAAGCGTTACACGCCCAATCCTGACGCGTTACACGCCCTCCCTACCTTCCGTTCGACAACCGGACGGAGCCCTGTGCTCCCGTGCACATCGGCAACCGCAAGGACCGCCTTGGACAACCTTGAACTCCGCTAGCCAGCGTCGCTCAACCCTCTCACGGAGATACGATGTTTCGAAGCACAATCACCATCCTCGCGTGTCTTTCGGCACCGGTCGGGCTGGCCGCCCAGGGGCCCGTCAACGGGGAATACGGCCGCATCGTCGGCCACGTCTTCAGCACACAGACCGGCGACGTGGTGCCGAGCGTCCGGGTCTTCATCGCCGGCACCGCGATCGGCACGCTCACCTCTCCCGACGGACGCTTCGTTCTCAGGAACGTGCCGGTCGGCACCCACAGCGTACAGGTCGAGATGATCGGATACGGCTCGAAGATCGTATCGGACGTGGCGGTTACCAACGGTGGTGATCCGGTCGTGCTGGACATCACGATCGATCCGCAGGCGATCGAACTGGAGGGACTGACCATCTCGGCCGAGGTCGAGCGCGGGAACACCGCAGCCCTCCTCGGCGCGCGCCGCCGGGCCGCGGTGGTGGTGGACGCCATCGGCCAGGACCAGATTTCGCGCTCCCCGGACGGGGACGCGGGGGCTGTGCTGAAGCGCGTGCCCGGTGTCTCGCTGGTGGACGGCAAATACGCCTTCGTACGAGGTCTGGGCGAGCGCTACAGCGCCACCACGCTGAACGGCACCCGGCTCGCATCGCCGGTTCCCGACAAGAAGGTCATCCCGCTCGACGTGATTCCTTCGGGGATGCTCGAGAGCATCGTCACGGCCAAGACCTATTCCCCCGACCAGCCCGGCGACTACTCGGGGGGTCTGGTGCAGATGCGCACCAGGGACTTCCCTGCATCGCGCATCTTCTCGATCAGCTCGAGCAGCGGCTGGAACTCGGTGACCACTTTCAAGGACGGCCTGGGGTATGCCGGCGGATCGCTGGACTTTCTGGGCCTGGACGACGGAACCCGGGGCTTGCCGTCGGCCATCCCCCCGGACGCCGCCGTCCGGTACTCCCGAAACGGCCTGAGCCGTAACGACCTCGCGACCATCGGCCGGAGCTTCGGCGGTGACTGGGGACCGACGCCGGTGACGCTGTCGCCCGACCACAGCTTCAGCGCATCCCTGGGCGACGAATTCGATCTGTTCGGCCGTTCGTTCGGCTTCCTCGCCTCGGTGTCCCAGTCGCGCAGCTATTCGCAGCAGGCCGACCTGGTTGAACGTGTCTTCGCGACGGGCGGAGGCGCCGACGAACCCGAGGTGGACTACGCCGGCGACCTCACCACGGCATCCGCCTCCATCGGCGGGCTGATGAACCTGTCCTACGAGCTGGCGCCGGCTCACAAGATCAGTGCCAACCTGGTGTACAACCGTCTCGCCGACGACGAGGCGAGGTCGCTCGAGGGCTACAACCTCGACTCCGGCACCGACCAGCTCAACACGCGCCTCCGCTACGTTTCCCAGTCGCTCGCCAACGCCCAGCTGGAGGGCACGCACGTGCTTCGGGGCCTGGGCGGGTCGTCGTTCAGGTGGCGCAGTACCTACACGCGAGCAGAGCGCTACGAGCCCAACACCCGCGAGGTGCTCTATCGCGCCTCCGGCGGCACCTTCATCTACGACGACTTCATCCAGAGCGGCAGCGTCTTCCACCAGGACATGATGGAAGACGGGCTGAGCGGAGGGGCGGACATGGAGGTGCCCTTCCAACTACGCTCGCTGCCCGCCTCCATCCGCTTCGGGGTGAGCAGCGACCGCCGCCAGCGCGACAACTTCTCCCGCCGCTTCCGCTTCCGTCCGCGGCGCGGCGGGGACATCAACAGCAGCGTGCTGGCGCTTCCGCCGAACGAGTTGCTTGCCCCGCGGTACATCTCCCCGACCGGGTTCGAGATCCAGGAGGCGACCTTCCGCGCCGACAACTACGACGCGGAGGAAATCGTAGACGCCGGTTATCTGATTATGGACGCGGAGATTCTTCCCCGCGTGAGGCTCGTGGGCGGGGCGCGCGTTGAGCGGACACGGCAGGCCGTGGCGCCGGTGGATCTCTTTCCGGTGCCGGGACTGGAGCCGCTGGTGGGCGCGGACGTCAACGAGACCCAGTGGCTTCCCGCGCTGAACCTCACCTACGCGGTGAGCGCCGCCACCAACATCCGGGCGAGCGTTTCCCAGACGCTGGCGCGGCCCCAACTGCGCGAGCTGGCGCCGTTTTCCTTCGCCGACTACGCGGGCGGATACCTGGTGGTCGGCAATCCGGAGCTCACCGTCTCGCGCATCCGCAACTTCGATTTGCGCTGGGAGTGGTTCTTCCGACCCGGCGCGCTGATCGCGGTCAGCGGGTTCTACAAGCAGTTCCACAATCCCATCGAGGCGCTCACCTTCCCTTCCACCGAGCTGATTCGCAGCTGGGTGAACGCGCCCGAGGCCAACAACTACGGGACCGAGATCGAGCTCCGCACCGGTTTGGCCTTCCTGTCCGAGTCGCTGGAGAACCTGTCGCTCAACACCAACCTGACGCTGGTGAACTCGACGGTCGCGACCGGCGGAACCGCGCGCATCTACCTCCAGGGCTCCGGGGCGACCGATCTCGCCGTCGTGGATCGTGAGCGCGGGCTGCAGGGACAGTCGCCCTACATGGTCAACTTCAGCTTCGCCTACGCGTCGAGGTCCGCAGACACCCGCGCCTCGATCTTCTACAATCGCTTCGGCCGTCGCATCGACGCCATCGGCGGGCAGGCCACGCCCGACATCTACGAGGAAGCGCGGGGCACCATGGATGCCGTCCTCGAACAGAGGCTGCCGGGCGATTTCTCGATGAAGCTCTCTCTCACGCGCCTGTTCGGGAACGTGGTCCGGTTTACGCAGGGCGACGGCACCGTCCGTCAGTACGACGGCGGCCGCCGGGTATCGCTCTCACTGCGTTGGGGAAGCTGAGCGTGGCCATCATCGAGAGAAACCCACGGATGTTCAAGAGAAACAGTCGATTCCTACACAGGAGAAACCCACGGATGTCTGAGAAAAACAGTCGATACCTGTTCACGGCAATCGCTGCCGGTTCCCTCGTTCTCGCAGGATGTGGCGGCGACGAGCTGTCACCCGTTGCACCGCCGCCGGGCGCGCCCTCTACCCCTGCCAACGTGCAGGCCACGCTCGACATGGCGACCCACCACGTGACCGTGACCTGGGGCGCCGCCGCGAATGCGACCACCTATACCGTAGAGAGAAACCTGGTCGGAAGCGGCGAGGGGTTCGGGGCGCTTCAGTCCGGAATCAGCGGAACCTCGTACGTGGACGAGAATCCACCTTTCGGCACCCTGCAGTACAGGGTCATCGCGGTCGGCACGGGCGGCTCCTCCGGGGCGAGTGATCCGGCCGAGGTGGTCAACGAACAGATGATGGTGCCCATGGCGACGCTCTCGACCCGGGTTGGCCCCGGGGAGATCCGCACCCTGTCCGCGGACACGGTCTATACGCTCCAGGGTGTGGTTACCGTCGAGGATGGCGGCGAGCTTCATATTCCGGCCGGCACCCAAATCCAGGGTTCCACCGAGGTACAGCCCAGCGCGCTGATCGTCCGGGTCGGTGGCAAGCTCTTCTCGGAGGGCACCGAGGATGAGCCGGTCGTTTTCACCAGCTCGAATCCGCCAGAGGAGAGGAGCAAGGGTGACTGGGGCGGCATCGTGCTGAACGGCCGGTCGCTCTGCAACTTCCCCGCAGGCGAGTGCGTGGGTGAAGGCAGCTCGGGGCAGTACGGTGGCACCGACCGCAACGACAACTCCGGCACGATCGTGTACACGCGCATCGAGTACGCCGGGTTCGAGGTCAGCTTCGGCAACGAGCTCAACGCGCTCACCATGAACGGGGTGGGCGACGGCACGACCATCCACCATGTGCAGACGCACGCGGGATCGGACGACGGGTTCGAGTGGTTCGGGGGGACCGTCAATACTCACCACCTCCTTGCAACCGACATTTCGGACGACTCGTTCGACTACTCCACCGGCTTCCAGGGCATGGGACAGTTCTGGCTCGCCCAGCAGGACCCCGATGACGGCGACAACGGCTTCGAGGTGGACGGAAACGAGGACGACTACAACGCCGAGCCGTTCACCGTCCCGCTGCTTGTCAACGTGACCCTGATCGGCAAGGGCATGAACGGCGAGGGCGGCACCGAAGGTGAGTCCGTCGATGGCTTCAGGCTGCGTCGCGGCACCGGCGGCCACATCGTCAACGCCCTGGTCATCGGCTTCGGCGGCGACGGGCTCGACATCGACAACGACGAGACCGTTGCCCGGATGCAGGCGGGGCTGTTCAGCATCAGGAACTCGATCATCGCCCTGAACGCGGACGCTTTCGAGGGCGCCGAGGAAGAGGCGATTTTCAACACCGAGGGTTGGGGCAACCGGGTCGGCGTGGACCCGATGCTTGGCGATCCCTTCGACCGGGTGGATCCCGACTTCCAGCCGCAGGCGGACTCTCCCGCGCTGGAGGGGGCCGCGAGCCTGGTGGAACTGGCACCCCTCCTCGCGACGCTGCCCCCTGAGTTGCAGCAGCAGTTCGCGACGGCGGCGACCTTCTTCGACCTAACCGCCGACTACGTCGGTGCGGTCGGTCCCGACCACGACTGGACCCAGGAGCCGTGGACCCGCTTCGGCGCCGATGAAAGCTGAGGCTCCTCGCTCCAATCTGGTTCCCGCGTGCCTGCTCGCCTGTCTGCTCGGAACCGGCTGCGACAGGCCCCAGCCGCTCGGCGAAGCTGCGTTTCCGGGATCCTCGCTTTCCGTGGAGGCGCTTGCTCGCGATGCGCTGCGCGGCCTGGCCGCGTCGGACGCCATGCTGCTCAATCGGCTCCGCCTCACGGAAACCGAGCACAACGAAGTCGTATGGCCCGAGCTTCCCGCGTCGGCACCGGAGATCGGCTTCCCCGTGGATTTCGCCTGGAGAAACATCCAGTTGCGCAACGAGTCGGCGCTGGAGCGCGTGGCTGGCTGGTATCGATCGAACCCGGTGCGCTACCAGGTGGCGGAGTGCAGGAGCGAAACCCGGGCATTCACGACCTTCCGGGTCCACACCGATTGCTGGGTCCTCTTCCTCACAGGCCGGGGAGAGCTTCTGGAAGTTCAGCTCTTCAAGGATGTGCTGGAGCGCGACGGCGGGTACAAGATCTTCCGCTACTACGACGAGCTTCCGAGGCGCGCCCGACGTGCGGGCGATGAACCCGGCAACCGGGAAGGCTCCGGTGCTGCCCCGCCGGGTGCCAGTATTGTCCCGGTACCCCCGTCTGCCCATCTTGCTATGTTTCCGCCCGCGCATCCGCGGCATCTGGAGGACTGCGGACATCTCAAGATCTGGAGCGCATCGACATGAAGAATTTTTACATCATCCTCGGGGTCGTGGCGGTCGGCGGGATCGCGACGATCGCCCTGGTGCTCAGGGGCGGCGGCTCTGCGGCAACCGAGCCCGTCGACCTGGGCGAACTGGCGGACGCGGAGTTGCTGGAGCTGGCGCAGGGCATGGTCGCCGGCGACCCGAACGCGCCCGTCACGATCATGGAGTTCGGCAACTACCAGTGCAATTCCTGCCGGCAGTTCGCGCTGCTGGTCAAGCCGCAGGTGGACATGGCCTACGTCGAAACCGGCCAGGCCAAGTTCGTGTACTACGACTACCCGTCAGCCCAATTCCCGCACTCGTTCCTGGCGGCCCGGGCCGCCCGCTGCGCCGGTGACCAGGACCGCTACTTCGACTATCACGACGCGGTGTACCGAACGTTCGACGACTGGGCCCTGCAGCGCAGCATCGGCGACCACTTCGAGGACCTGGCCGACGACATCGGTCTCGACACCGGCGCCTTCGAGGAGTGCCTGAACAGCGACCGCTTCGCCGATGTCGTCACCGCCAACATCACCCTGGGCCAGAGGCTGGGCGTACCCGGCACGCCGGGGATCTTCGTCCACCACGGCACGGGTTCGGCCCAACGGCTGGGCGGCTTCCAGTTCATCGACATCCAGCAGGCCATGGAAGCGGGCCCGGGGAACTGACTTGAGCGAGTCGGCGGACAGCGGCGGGCAGGCCGCCGTCGGCGAGCACGGGCGGGACCCCGTTGCCGGCGGACCACCCCGCAACAGGATGCTGATTGCCGTCCTCACGCTGGGCGGTGCGTTCCTGGCCTTCTACCTGGTGGCGTACAGCATGGGATGGACGCCGCCGATACCGTGCGGCACCGGCCAATGTGCCACGGTGCAGTCGTCGAAGTACGCGTGGGTGGGCCCCATCCCGGTGTCCGCGATCGGTCTGGCGGGATACCTGGCGCTCTTCGGGCTGTCGATCGCGGGGCTGCAGGGGCCGTTCGCGTCGTCGCGCGCCACGGCCTTCCTGCTCTTCGGCGGCGCCCTGTTCGGGGTCCTCTTCAGCGCCTACCTCACGTACATCGAAGCAGCGGTCCTTCGAGCCTGGTGCCGCTACTGCGTCGTCTCCGCCGTCCTCATCTCGATCGTGTTCCTGGCGACCCTGCCCGAACTCAAGCGCATTCGCGGATCCGGCGGGGGATCACCGTGAGCGGAGAACGGATTCGCGTCCGCCTGCTGTACGCCGAGGGCGGCGGCTACCACACCGAGGTGATTTCGGTCCCGGGCGGCGGACTGCCGGACTACGAGCGCCTGATCGATTTCCTGCGGGAAGACGAGGCCGTCGCCGCCGAGTGCTATGTCAACGCCGCGAGGCTCTGTTCGGCGCAGCTGCTGGAGGCGGACGAAGAAGCCTGACCGCGGAAACACGGGAGCCTGACCGCGGAATCCTGCCCGCGGCGGACGCTCGACTAGAGGGACTGCAGCACGTTCAGCGCCCGGGCCAGCGACCACTCGCCCACCACCGGCGGGGGCCAGGCGTTTGCGCTGTGAGCATGCACAAGGGCATCGGCTTCGGCGCGGGCCCGCTCCGCCGTCTTCCCGTCGACGTGCCCGGCGTCCTCCGCTTCGCTCAGCTCGTCCTCATCCAAAACCCGGACCGGGCCCCACCGCGGGACCCAGACGTCGAGACACAGATCCGTGGTCGACCAGGTGCGGGCGTCGACGAAATCCACCGGTGTGAGGACATTGGCGTACGTTCCCGTATGGGCGCCGTTGTTGCGGAAGAAAAGGCCGATATCGTGCCACTTGCCCGGGAACGTGAACCATATGACGGGCGAACGCGGCTCCAGAATCGTGAGATCATCGACGATAATCGGGTGCTCGATGGGCGTGCGGGGCTGAAATGTGACGACCATCTCCGGATTGCTGTCCAGCACAAAAAGCCGATACGTATCTTCCGGCTTCCCGATCCGCCGGTAGTAGATGTCGACGAAGTCGCCGTCCCTGGGCAGGATGAGCCGCTGGCTCGTCGCGGAGCCCGTCACGAGTCGTCGAACTGTTCGGGGTTGGCGCGTTCGACGAACACGTCCATGATCCCGCCGCACACCGCGGGGCTCCATGTGGTGAAGTCGTCGGTCAGGTCGACGCGAACCGTCCTCGGCGGCCCGCCCGCAAGCAGTTCATCGGCGGCCGCAAGCACTTCACCTTCGCCGCAACCTCCGCCGACGGTGCCGGCGATCACGCCGTCCCGCCCGACCAGCATCCGTGCGCCGGTCTTGCGCGGTGTCGATCCCCTGGCGGCCACGATCGTCGCCAGTACGGCGGGCTCGCGCAGCGCCGCCAGCTGGCCCAGCAGCTCCTTTTCGTCCAACTCGGTCCTCCTGTGTCCGCTCGGCTCCCGGCAGCGTGACGTGCTACCGGTCCCCGAAAAAGCGCTCGACGACCCGTTCCTTCTCCACGAGGGGCGCTCCCGTGCCCCCCGCGTGAAACAGTATGATCTCCGCCACTACCGACACCGCGATCTCAGCCGGGGTCTGACCACCCAGATCCAGACCGACCGGGGCTCGCACCTGGCGCATTTCGGCGGTCGTGAAGCCCTCCCGAGCGAGCTGCTCGTGGGTTGCACGCACCCGGCGGCGACTCCCGATCATACCGATGTAGCCCGGCGGCGCGGGCATGCGCAACAGGCGCACCAGACACTCGTAGTCGAAGCTGTGCCCACGCGTGACCAGCACGATGTGGTCGGAAGGGCCCAGATCAATGTCCGCGAAGGGGTCGTGGAAGTCGATCACGCGCACCTCGGAGGCCTCCGGAAAACGCTCCGCCGCGGCAAACTCCGGGCGATCGTCCAGCACTTCGACCCGCATCCCCAGCATCGCAGCCATCCGGGACAGGGGAATGGCGATATGGCCCGCACCCACGATCACCATCCGCGCGGGCGGCCCGTGCAGTTCGATGTAGACCGTGGCCGTGGCCGCGCGGTCGCCGTCCGCGTAACCAAAGTCCCGGCTGAGGGCGCCGCGGGATTCCCTTGGGGGGAAGAGCGCCGGCACCGCCGCGGCAACCGCCTCGTCAAGCGCCGGGCTTCCGAGTGTGCCCCCGTGTCGCCTGCCGGAGAGCCACCACCGCCGCCCGATCAGCGCGGGGTCGGGCGCGCCGGTCACCACCGCGGTGTATATGCGTTCGCCCCGGCCGAGCGCCTCCAGGACCCGGGCGGCTACATGCGCGGCGGACGGATTCATGCGGATGCGCCGCCGGTATCGCTCGGGCGTGTCGATATCCTCCACGGCGCCCGGATCCGCGACCTCGACCTCGATCACCCTGCCGGGGTCACGCCTCACCACCGTGCGCGCCCCGTCCGGCAGGCCGGCCTCGTGGAACTCGTGCGCGATGCTCATGTCGGCCAGCACGGGATGCCCGCGCCGATCCCCGTAGCGGGGCAGCACAATGGCGGGACGGGCGGCGCGCCACGCGGCGATCAGCGCCTCAACGGTTGCGGGCGCGACCGCGGGGTTGTCGACCGGGGTGAAGACCGTCGCGGCGGGCGGATCCGCACCCTGCGCCAGCCACGCGAGCCCGGCCCGCAGCGAGCCGATCTGGCCACCCGCGCCGTCCGGGTTGACCACGAGGCGCGCACCCGCCCGAGCCGCCTCGTCGGCCACGCCGCCCGTGCGGGCAGGTGCGACAACGACGACGGGGTCACAACCGGCGCTGGTCAGCGTCTGCACCAGCCGTCCCACGAACGTCATCCCGTCCGCGTCCAGGAGCGCCTTCGCGGTGCCCATCCGCGACGATCCGCCCGCGGCGAGCACGATGCCGGCTACACGCGGCTCCGGTTCCGGCCGCACGCCTGCCGCGCTCATTCCCGCCCCGCCCGCGCGCCGTCGGCGGACGGGAACGCGCCGTGGAAGGTCTCGCCCGCCTCGGCCAGCCGCGAGAGGAGGGCACTGGGCTCGAAGCGGCTCCCGTGCGCGTCGCAAAACGACGAAAGGGCCGCGACGACTTCGTCCAGACCGCGGTTGTCCGCGTACCTAAGAAGACCGCCACGGAAGGGCGGGAAGCCGGCGCCCATGATCATGCCGAGATCCACCGCGGAGGCGTCGGACACGATCCCGTCCTCGAGCACACGGGCGGCCTCGTTGACCATGGCCAGTATCGTCCGGTCCCGCGCGCCGGCGGCGTCCAGGTCGGAGCGTGGCGAGGACACGCCCATGTCCGCGTACATGGAAGGATCGATACCCTTCGGCTTGGCCCCTTCGTACAGGTAGAAGCCTCTGCCGCCCTTCTGGCCCGGCCGGTTCGACCTCGCCAGGGCCGTGAGGGACCGGGCAGGCGCCAGGCGCTCACCGAATGCGGCGGCCAGCGCCTGGCCCGCGTGATAGGCGACCTCCATGCCGATCGTGTCGATCAGGCGGCAGGGACCCATCGGCATGCCGAACCGGGTCCATACGCGGTCCAGAGCGGCCGCGTCCCAGCCCTCGTCGAGCAGGTGTCCGGCCTCGTTCAACCCGGGTCCGATGATGCGATTGACCAGGAAGCCGGGCCCGTCCCGCGTGATGACGGGGACCTTGCCGAGTCGGACCGCGAGGGCGGCAATGGTCTCGATCGTGTCGGCGCTGGTCGCCTCGCCCGCCACCACCTCCACGAGGGGCATGCGGTGAACCGGGTGGAAGAAGTGCATCCCGGCGAACCTGCCGGGCCGTTCCAGGATGGTGGCCATTTCGTCGATCGACAGCGACGAGGTGTTGGTCACGATCACCGCACCGGGGCTCACGACCGCCTCGACCTCCCTGAGCACGGCCTGCTTGATGTCCATGCGCTCGACGACCGCCTCGACCACCAGGCCGGCCAGCGCCACGCCCGAGTCGTCGAGCCCCCCCGAGATCATCGCCATTTTCCTCATGGCGTCCCGGCGGCGGAGCCTGCGGCGTTTCACAGCCCCGTCGAAGACCGAACGCGCGTAGGCAAGCCCCCCCGCCACGGCCTCGTGGCGCACGTCCTTCATCCGCACGGGGAGATCATTGTACGCAGCCAACTGTGCGATCCCGGCTCCCAGCTGGCCGGCCCCGACCACCGCGATCCTGTCCACCCGCCCGTCACGGCCCCCATCCGACCACGGTCCCTTTCGGGCCGCCTCGCGCCAGCCGAAGAGACCGAGCAGATGGCCGCACACGGGCGACGCGATCAGGTCCCTGATCGCTTCGGCCTCCGCGTCGAACCCCGCCCTCGCTCCCCCGCGCAGCCCACGGCGCACCACGCTCAGGATCCTGAGGGGCGCGGGGTACCTGCCACCGGTAAGCTTCAGCACGCGCTTCGCGGCCATCCGCAGCACGAGCCACCTTCCCGGCGCGGTCCCGTCCAGCAGCAGGGCCGTGATCCCGCGTCGCCTCCGGCGGCCGCCGGGCAGTCCGCGCGTGCGCCGCCCCCGTCCTTCGCGGTCCGCCAGGGCGCGGGCGAAGTCCAGGCAGCGCTCGCGGAACTGGTGCCGCGGGAAGACCTGGTCCACCAGCCCGATTCGTTTCGCCCTGGAGACGCGCGCGGGCTTGCCGGTGAGCAGAAGGTCCAGCGCGGCACGCAGTCCCACCAGCCGTGGCAGGCGAGTGGTACCGCCCCAGCCGGGCAGGATGCCCAACTGGACCTCCGGCAGACCGATGCGCGTGCGGTCGTCGTCGTCGCCGACCCGATAGTGGCAGGCCAGAGCGATCTCGGTGCCGCCGCCCAGGCAGATCCCCTGGATCGCGGCGATTGTCGGTACCGGCATGTCGGCAATGCGTGCGAACAGGGCCTGGACCCGGCGCGAGATCTCGACGCCCCGCTCGCGGTCCCGGACAGCCGCGATGGCGGTGATCGCTCCTACGTCGGCCCCGGCCACAAATGAAGCCGGCTTGGCGGAAGTGACGAGCAGCGCCCGAAGTCGACCCTGTCCAGCGGCTTCGCGCGCCTGCGCAGCCACCTGTTCCAGGTCGAGCAGCACCTCCTCCGTAAGGACGTTATGTGCCCGCTGGGGATCGTCGAAGATGATCTGCCCGATGCCGTCCGCGTTGAGGACGAAGCGCGGATTCATCGGTCGGCTACGCCGGGCGGGCCGTGCTTGCGGGCGGGCGGTGTCTGCGGACGGGCGGCCTGCGGGCGGGCGGCTTGCGGGCGGCCGGCTTGCAGGTGGGCAACGCCCGGTGCCGTGGGCCGCCGCGGACCGCCGCGGGCCGCTAGAAGATCTGTCTCACGACCGCGTTGTCGCGGTTGAGCTGCAGGACGACGGGTTCCTCGCGCGAGATCACTATCGAGATGTTCCAATAGAGTTCGTTGTACGGAAGTTCGTGACGCGCGTAGACCCAGTACTCCCCCGGCGCGGCCTCGAACGCGGCCACGCCGTCGACACCGGTCGTGTCCGCGTGTTCCTCGAGTCCGGACAGTTCGGTCTTGGCCGCGATGATCAGACCCACATCCTCGAACGCCTGGTCGGCCCAGTCCGCCTGGACGATGTTGATGCTGTCCATACGCCCGATGGCCGCATCCTGAAGCGACGTGAAATTGTCGAAGAGTCTTCCGACCTGCTGCTCCGCGCGATTGTATTCGCCTTCCAGGTCCTGATACTCGTTGTAGAGCGTCAGATACGCGCGCTGGGCCCGGTTCAGCCCCTCCATGGCATCGTTCAGCGTCTGGAGCGAGTCGCGCAGGATGTTCCACCGCGTCTCCGTGTCACGCCACTCCTGCTGGGCCTGCGCGATCTCCTCCTGTGCCGCAAGCAGATCCGGGGGGACTTCCGGTTCGGGCATTCCGGCGTCGGCCGCCACCGCGGTCAGGGAATCGAAGATCTGGTCCCGGTCATACGGCAAGAGCCGGACTTCGACCCCTTCGATGGCGTTTCCGTCTTCGGCGGCCTCGTCTCCGAGCCCGACGATGACCGTGGCTTCACCCGGCCCGCAGGCCGCCAGAATCGTGGTGGCCAGGATTGCAACCAACCCTGTGCCGGTGCTGCTTCGCTTCATGACTTCGCTCCCTGAAGTTGGCCGTACGGTTTCCGCCGCCCGAAGGACCGCGTGCGGCCCAAGGTAAGGACGAAAAAGGACTGCATCAAGACGGAGGAAGACGGTCGGGAGGGACCGGTCCTACGGGAGGGTGCGGGCGAGGACGTAGTTCAGCGGATCGACCGGCGTGCCGTTCCGGTGGACTTCGTAGTGGACGTGCGGCGCCGTGCAGGTCCCGGTGCATCCCACTTCGGCGACGACCTCGTCCCGGCGAACCCTCTTGCCCACGTAGGCAAGCAGCCGGGAAGCGTGGGCGTAGCGCGTGACGTAGCCATAGCCGTGGTCGATCTCGATCAGGTTCCCGTATCCGGGCTTTTGCCCCGCGTAGATGACGACACCGGCGCCGGTGGCCACGATCGGAGTTCCGTAGATGGCGTGGACGTCTATACCCTCATGGGGCCGGTCGACCAGGTGTATGGGATGCCGCCGGCTCCGGCTGAACCTGGACGACAACACGCCGCCCACCGGCGAGATCGACGGAATCGCCACGAGGCGCTGCGCGTCGGATTCGAGCGCGGCGGTCGTCTCGTCGAAGCTTTCGTCGAGCAGATCCACCTTCCGTTCGAGCACAGCAAGGTCGTAGCGGAACGCGTACGCCGCTTCCGAGGCCTCCGGGTCGAGCCGCCAGAGTTCGTCTTCGCCGAGTGATTCGAGCCCCGGGCCACCGACGCCGACCTCGAAGACCTCTTCGTCAAAGCCGATCCGGCCGGTAAGTAGCCGTGCGTGGCGATCCTTCTCGGCGAGGTCGGCGATCTCCCGGTTGAGGTCGCCGAGCCTCCCGTGGTAGCTGGCGAGCTCCTCTTCCAGAAGGCGGTTTTCCCTGGCCAGATTAGCGGCGCGCAGGCGCGCTCCACTGTCGTACGCCAGGAATGCCGCGGCCACGAGGAAGAGCGCCCCGCACACACCCAAAGCCAATCCCGCCCGCCGTACGGTCGAGTGCGGCATCGAGTACTGCCGCACTGATTCATCGTCGCCCTTGAGCAGGAGGACGGTCCATCGTTCCGTAAACATGTGGCAGATAGGTTACTTGTGTGACACCACCGGGTCAAGTAACCGGTGGATTCTCCTGATCGGCGATACCCGGCTCCACGCGCGGGAAGAGGGGTTTGCCGACCGCCGTCGCGCGCCCGGCAAGGTCGACGGTTGCCAGATCCGCCAGGAGCGGCACGCCGTCCAAACCCAGCCGCAACGCCAGCTCACGCGCCTGTACGGGCATGACGGGTTCGAACATCACGGCGAGCACGGCAAGCGTTCGCGCAAGGGTGGCCAGGGTCTCGTCGAGTTCGCCGGCGCGGGCAGAATCACGCGCAAGTGCCCACGGTTCCCGCGCTTCCACGAATCCGTTCGCGGTCCTCGCCAGGTCCATCGCGGCCGCAAATCCCTCGTGGAACCGGTATCCGTCAAGGCCTTGCCGGTACGCGGTCAGGGCTTTTCCGGTCTCAAGGGCCAGGCCGTCGGCGGGGGCGTCGGGAACGATGCCCTTCCGGTACCGCTTCACCATGGAGAGGGCGCGGTGCGCCAGGTTGCCGAAGATGTTGCGCAGCTCGTCGTAGCGGATGAGGAAGCGGTCCGGGGTGTAGGACGCATCCTGGCCGGTCGGCATCTCGCGCATCAGGTACCAGCGAACGGCGTCGGTCCCGAACTGTTCCCTGAGGTCGAGCGGATCCACCACGTTGCCGAGCGACTTGGACATCTTGGTGTCGCCCACGACCCACCATCCGTGCGCGAGTATCTTGCGGGGCAGGGGAAGGTCGGCCCCCATCAGCAGCGTCGGCCAGTACACGGCGTGCGTGGTGAGGATGTCCTTGCCCATGAGGTGCACGTCGCAGGGCCACCACGATCGGCGCCGGCCGTCGCCGAAGCCGCGTTGTTCCCTGGGCGCGCCGGGTTCGATGGCTCCCGAGGCCGTGACGTAGTTGGTCAGCGCGTCCACCCACACGTAGGTCACCTGGTCGGCGTCCCAGGGCAGGGGGATGCCCCAGTGGATGCGCGAGCGCGGCCGGGAGATCGACAGATCGGCGAGCCCCTGGCCGAGGAACCCCAGGACCTCGTTGCGGCGCGTCGCGGGCACGATCCACTCCGGGTTGTCCTCGATGTGCCGGACCAGCCTGTCGCGGAAATCGCTCATCTTGAAGAAGTAGTTCTTCTCGCGGATCCGCTCGACCGGTCCGCCCGCGATGGGATCCACCCGCTCGGGCCCGATCTCCTTCTCCGTGAAGTACCGTTCCTGGCCGACGGAGTACCACCCCGCGTACTCGGACTCGTAGATGAGCCCGTTGTCGTACAGGCGCTCCAGGAGGGCCCGCACGACCGCGATGTGCTCCGGCTCGGTGGTGCGGATGAAGCGGTCGTGGGAGATCCCCATCTCGTCCCACGCGGCCTCGAAGCGCACCGCCATGATGTCGCACAGCTCGAGCGGCGTGACCCCCTGGGCCGCGGCCGCCTCCTGGATCTTCTGCCCGTGTTCGTCGGTTCCGGTCAGGAACAGGACATCGTCGCCGGCGCGGCGCCTGTACCGCGCCAGAACGTCGGCCAGGATGGTCGTGTAGGCGTGACCGATGTGCGGCTCGCCCGAGGCGTAGTAGATCGGTGTGGAGAGGTAGAAGGATCCCATGGCGCTCAGCCTTCCTCCGAGTCCATCGCGGCCCCGATCGCGCGGGCATACCAGTCGAGTGTCTCGATGAAGCCGGCAAAGGACTTTTCGTAGTGCGGCGCCGCGGGTTCGCCGTCTTCGCCGAAGCTGCCCGACACCCTGGAGACGTGCATTCCGGCCACCGGCAGGGCCTTGAGGCGGAGGAACAGGAGCTGCAGGTGGTTGTGCACCTGGACACCGCCAAAACCCCCCGCGGACACGGTCACGATTCCGACCGGCTTGCGGAACCACTCGCCGTAGATGTAGTCGAGCGCGTTCTTGAGAACGCCCGGGATGGAGCCGTTGTATTCGGGACTGACGACCACGACGGCGTCGGCGGCCCTCACCGCCTCCGAGAAGCGGACCAGCCCCGGCGGCGGGTCGTCCCGCATGTGCAGGCGCTCCTCCATGATCGGCAGGTCCAGGCTGCGAAGGTCCAGCAGCGGCGCGTCGGCCCCCGCCTGTCCGAGCCGGTCGCCGGCGAAGCGTGCCACCCTGATGGACTGGCGGCCGCGGCGTACCGAGCCCACGAGAACCGGGATGCGCAGCGGACGGTTCACCGGGGACGGCCGGACGCGCCGGTCGTGGTCGGAGCACCCGAATCCCGGCCGGATGCGCGCACCTCCCGTTTCAGCGCTCCGCGGTCCACCTTGCCCAGGTGCGTGCGCGGCAGGTCGGCCAGGATATGGATCGCGCGCGGGTGCTTGTAGGACTCCAGCCGGGCGGCGACGTGGGCGCGGAGGCCGGCGACGTTTCCGCGGGGGTCGTCCTCGCGGGGCACAAGCACCACGAACGCCTCCGGAACCGTCAGTCCGTCTTCGGTCTCGATCCCCACCACCGCCGCCTCCTTTACACGCGGGTGTTGCAGCAGGCACTCCTCGGCCTCCCCGGGCGAAAACCACTTCCCCGAGACCTTGAGCAGGTCGTCGGCGCGTCCCTGGTAGCTGAAGCACCCGTCCTGGTCGCGCGTCATCATGTCGCCCGAAATGTACCACTCCCCGGCGAACGCGTGGCGCGTCGCTTCCGGGTGCTGCCAGTAGCCGTGCGCGAGGGACCCGCCCCGCACCCGCATCCGGCCGACTTCGCCGGTCTCCACCTCGTTGCCGTCGTCGTCGCAGAGCAGGACCTCGAATCCGGGAACCGCGCGGCCGAGCGTCCCGGGCCGCACCTCGCCGGGCCGATTCGAGATGAAGACGTGCCACATCTCGGCCGTGCCGAGCCCATCGAGGAGTTCGACGCCGAAGGTGTCGTCCCAGCGGTGGTGCAGGGTGGGCGGCAGGGGTTCGCCGGCCGAGGTGGACAGCCGCAGACAGCTCAGGTCCCGGGCGTGCGCGTCCGGGTGGGCGACCATGTGATTCACCATGGTAGGGACGTTGACCAGGATCGTGGGGCGGTGGCGGGCGATCTGCGTGAACAGCTCGTCGGCGGTGCAGCGCTCCGGAAAGAGCACGGCCGAGGCGCCTGCGGCGAGGGGAAAAAAGAGGTTGGAGCCGGTGGCGTACCCGAAGTAGAGCTTGGGCACCGAGAGGGTGATGTCCTCGGGCGCGTAGCGGAGAACGCCCTTCGCGTAGCATTCGGTGGTGTTGGCAAACGACGCGTGGCTCTGGATCACGCCCTTGGGGCGACCGGTCGTGCCGCCCGAGAACAGCCAGATCGCGGGGTCGTCGAAATGTGAAGTAAAGTTGACATAATGTAAACTGGAGTTGTCAACAAGAGCATCGTCGTCGGGGGTGCCGAGGACGAGCAGACGGGGTGGATTGGGCGCGCCGCGCGCCGCCTCCAGGAAGGTCGCCGCGTGGTCCGAGTGGATTACGGCGGCTGTCGCGCGCGTGTAGTCGTACATGTCGCGGACTCGCGACGCGCCCAGGTAGCAGTTCACCATCACGCCGACCGCGCCCATCTTGAGCGCACCGAAGAGCGCGGCGGGGAAGTCCGGAACGTCGGGGAGACCCACGAGCACGCGGTCTCCGGGACGAACGCCGGCCGCTTCCAGGGCGTTGGCAAACTGGTTGGCGCGGGCCTGCAGCGCCGCGTAGCTGACGGTGCCGTCGCGTGTCCGCAGGGCGATCCGCTCACCGAGCCCCTCCCGGATCCGGTCGTCCAGGAAGTAGTCGGCGATGTTGAAGGGGTCGGGAGGGTCGAAGCGCATCGGTCAGACGGTTTGGGCGGTTGGGTGGCGATTATGTTTAGAGACGAAGGAGGGATCGTCAATGGAGAACCACCTCTGGGGCCAGGCGACGTGGACGGAGCTGGCGCGTCTCGGTCTTGCCGTCCGTGAACGAGGCGGCCCGGACACCGAGAGCGGCGGCGCGGACGGGAGTGCCCACGCCCCACCCGGCTCCCGCGTCGTCGCGTTGCTCCCGACCGGCGCGGTCGAGGCCCACGGCCCCCATCTCCCGCTCACCACCGACGTCACGATCGCGAACGCCGCCGCGCAGGCCGCGCTGCCCGGTCTCCGGCGCCTGGGCCTCCATCCGGTCATTCTGCCCCCCCTGCCGTACACGGCCGCCCCTTTCGCGGCGGGCTTCCCGGGCACGATCTCGGTGCGTCCCGCGACCGTCACCGCGCTGCTGGCCGACGTGGCGGCCTCGCTGGAACGACAGGGTGCGGCCGCGCTCGTCGTCGTCAACGCGCACCTCGACCCGGCCCACCTGGACGCGATCCGGAAGGTGGTGCGCGGCGGGAACGCTGCGGGCGCGGCGGTGCCCTCGCGGCACCCGGGTGAGGCCCCCGCTCGGGACGCGGCTCCGGCTCGCGACGAGGCCCCCACGCGCGACGGGGCCCCCGCTCGCCACGAGGCCCCCACGCGCGACGAAGCCACCGCTCGCGACCAGGGCTGGCCCATGCCCGTCATCCACCCCGACCTCACCGAGCGGCGCTGGGCCTCGCGCCTGACCGCGGAATTCAGGAGCGGGGCGTGTCATGCCGGGTCCTACGAGACCTCGGTGGTGATGGTCGCGGCCCCGGAGCTGGTTCGCGAGGACGAGCGGCGTGGATTGGCCAAAAACCCGGCCTCGCTGTCGGTCGCGATCCGTGAGGGCGCGGCCACCTTCGAGGAGGCCGGGGTCACGGCGGCCTACTGCGGCGATCCCGCCGCGGCGACCCGGGAAGAGGGGGAGGAGACCCTGGAGGTGCTGGCGCGGATCGTGGTCGAAGCGGTGGAAGAGCGGCTGGGGCGAGAGACGAGGCCGGCATGAAGCGCGATGCGGGCAAGGCGATTGGCGCCACGGTGCGCGAGGCGCTGGACGATCGCCCCCGGGGCGCGCCGGATCTGGCTGGACGCGGCGCCGTCGTCACGGGCGGAGGGCGGGGGATCGGGCTGGCGGTTGCCCGGGCGCTGACCCGTGAAGGGGCGGCCGTGGTTGTCACTGCACGCACGGCGGCCGAGATCGAAGCCGTCGCGGAACGGTTGCGCGCGGAGGGCCGCACCGCGCACGCGGTGTCCTGCGACGTCACGGACCCCGACTCGGTGGCTGCGATGGCCGCCCGCGCCGGCGAGTTGCTGGGTGGCGTCGACATCCTGGTCAACAACGCCGGGGTCGCGGCTTCCGCACCCTTCGGCAAGGTCACCGTGGAGCAGTGGGAGTGGGTGCATCGCGTGAACGCGACCGGTCCGCTTCTATGTACCCAGGCGTTCCTGCCCGCCATGGTGGAAGGGGGATGGGGCCGCATCGTCAACGTCGCGTCGGTCGCGAGCCTCGAGGGCGCGCGCTACATCACATCGTACGCCGCCTCGAAACACGCGCTGCTGGGAATGACGCGCTGTCTCGCGGCCGAACTGGCCGGAACCGGCGTCACGGCCAACTCCGTGTGCCCCAGCTACGTGGACACGCCCATGACGGACGAGAACATCGCGCGGATCGCGGCGAAGACGGGGCGCGGCGCATCCGACATTCGGGCGGGCCTGGAAGACAGGCAGCCCGGGGGGCGGTTCATCACCGTCGAGGAGGTGGCGCACGCCGTGATGACGTTTATGCCCGACGGCGCGGCGTCGCTGCAGGGCAGTGAGCTGGTGGTCCGCGGCCGATGACCTTCGAGATCGTGAACCCGGCGGCGCTTGGCTCTCCGCGTGGCTGGAACAACGGGATGCTCGCGCCGGAGGGCGGCAGGGTGCTCTTCGTCGCCGGACAGATCGGGGTGGCGGGCGAAGGGGAGAGACGCGATCCGGAGGGAGGCGGTCGCGACGGGGCCGGTCGGGAGGGGGCCGAATCGCGGGATCGAGAGGCCGGCGGCAGCCCGCTGGTGCGGCAGTTCGGCGCGGCGCTGGCCAACGTCCGGCGTGTGGTCGAGGCGACCGGGGGAGGGGTTGCCGACGTCGGGCGGCTCACCATCTACGTGACCGACATGGATGCCTATCGCGGGTCTCTGCCCGAAATCGGGGCCGCGTACAGGGCGGTGTTCGGGAAGCACTTCCCGGCCATGGCGCTGGTGGCGGTCACCGAGCTGGTGGATCCGCGTGCGGTGGTGGAGGTCGAGGCCACGGCGGTAATCCCGCAGGCGCAATTGGGTGGGCACGCCGCCACCCGACCGCCCACCGTGAAGGAGAAGCCATGACCGACCTCAAATCCCCTCTCCTGGAGGCTCCGCGCTCGTTTCTCCTGGATTGGGACACCGAGACGAGCGTCGCGCGGATCACGCTCAACCGGCCGGAGCGTCTGAACGCGCTGACCTTCGAGGTCTACGACGAGTTGCGGAACACGTTTCGGGCGCTGGACAGCGAGCCCGAGGTGCGCGCGGTCGTGATCACGGGTGCGGGGCGCGGGTTCTGTACGGGGGGGGATGTCGAGGACATCATTGGGCCGCTGTTCGAGCGGGACTTCGAGGGGCTGCTGGAGTTCACGCGCATGACCTGCGACCTGATTCTGGCGATGCGGCAGTGCCGTCAGCCGGTGATCGGGGCGCTGAACGGGACGGTGGCGGGTGCGGGCGCGGTGATTGCCACGGCTTGCGATGTGCGGATCGCGGCGGAGTCGGCCCGGATCGCGTATCTGTTTACACGGGTCGGGCTGTCGGGCGCGGACATGGGCGCGGCGTGGCTGCTGCCGCGGATCGTCGGTTTCGGGCGGGCGAGTGAGCTGCTCATGACCGGCGAGTTCGTCGATGCGGCCGAGGCCCACCGGATCGGGCTCTACAACCGGGTGGTGCCCGACGGCGAGGTGCTCGATGCGGCGACGGCGTTCGCGGAGAAGCTGGCGCGCGGGCCGTCCTTTGCGCTGCGGATGACCAAGGAAGCGCTCAACCGGGAGGCGCACATGGAGCTGGAGCAGGCGCTCGAGGCCGAGGCGCGGGTGCAGGCGGCCTGCATGCTCAACCCGAACTTCCGCGAGGCATACGAGGCGTTCGTGGAGAAGCGGAAACCCCGTTTTGTTTGACGGCGGCGGACTGTCGCTGGAGCCGGTGGCGGCGTTCATCGAGCCGTCGCACCGGGAGTACCGCGAGCGGGTCCTGTCGTTTTGCGAGGAGGAGATCGGGGACGGGCGCGATCCGGACACCGATGCGGCGGCGCGGGCGCGGGCGCGGGAGCTGGTGGAGCGGATGGGGGCGGCGGGGCTCTTCCGGCCGATTGCCGAGGGGGATGTGCGGGGCTGTCTGGTCGCGCGCGAGGTGCTGGCGTGGTGGTCGCCGCTCGCGGACACGGTCTTTGCGTTGCAGGGGCTGAGCGCGACCCCGGGCCTGATCCGGGACGTGGATCCCGGAGGGTGGGTGGAGCGCGCGGTGGCGGGCGAAGCAATGGGTGCATTTGCCATGACCGAGTGGGCGGCGGGCTCCGATGTGGGGTCGATGACCACCGTGGCGGTGCCCGACGGGTCCGGGTTCAGGCTGAACGGCGGGAAGGCGTTCATTTCCAATGCCGGCATCGCGGATTTCTACGTCGTTTTCGCGTCGACCGACCCCGATGCGGGGACGTGGGGGATCTCGTGCTTCGTCGTGCCTGCCGACGCGGACGGGTTCGAGTTCACCGGGTCGCTGGTCATGAGCGCGCCGCATCCGCTGGGAGAGGTGAAGTTCAATGACTGTGTGGTGCCGGGCAGTGCCCTTCTGGGCGAGGTGGGCGGCGGATTCAAGATCGGCATGGCGACGCTCGACCGGCTGCGTCCCACGGTGGCGGCGGCAGCCTGCGGGATGGCGGGCAGGGCGCTTCGGGAGGCGGTGGACCACGCGCGCGGACGAGAACAGTTCGGGAAGCGCCTGGCTTCGTTCCAGCTGGTCCAGGAGAAGCTGTCCTCTTCGGCCATTGACCTGACCGCGGGGCGCCTGCTCGCCTACCGGGCCGGGTGGGAGAAGGACCGGGGGGCGGAACGGATCACGATGGAGGCCGCCATGGCGAAGGCCTTCTCGACCGAAGCTGCGCAGCGGATCGTGGACCGGGCGGTGCAGGTGTTGGGGGGGCGGGGCGTCCTGGCGGGTCATCCGGTCGACCATCTGTATCGGTGCGTGCGGGCGCTGAGGATCTACGAGGGGACGACCGAGATTCAGCACCTGATCATCGGGGGCGGGCTCGTGCGGGGTGATGCGGGGTGAAGGTCAATGTGATCGGCGGTGGGCCCGGCGGACTTTTTGCCGCCCTGCTGCTCAAGAAGTCGGATCCGGCGCGAAGGATCGAGGTCTTCGAGCGCAACCGGCCGGATGACACCTTCGGCTTCGGGGTTGTCTTCTCCGATGCGACGCTCGAGGAGGTGGCCGAGGCGGATCCGGCGACGTTCCGCGCGATCGAGGAGCGCTTCTATCACTGGGACGACATCCACATCCACTACCAGGGTGAACTCCTGGAGTCGACGGGGCACGGGTTCGCGGGACTGTCGCGCCGCGAGCTTCTGCTGCTGCTCCAGCGGCGCTGCCGGGAGGTCGGGGTCGGGTTGCACTTCGAGACCGCAGTCGGCGATCCGCCGGCTGGGGGAGCGACCGGCGTGCCTCTGGCATCCCGTTTTCTCGACGCCGACGTCGTGATCGGTGCCGACGGACTCAACAGCGTGGTGCGGGAGCGGTTTGCGGAGGCGTTCGAGCCGGCTGTCGACCTGAGGCCGAACCGCTTCGTCTGGCTCGGTACGACGCGGCCCTTCCCGGCATTCACCTTCTACTTCCGCGAGGACGAGCACGGGCTCTGGCGCGTGCACGCGTACCAGTACGACGCTTCGGGGAAGTCGACGTTCATCGTGGAGGCTACCGAACGAACCTGGCGCCGGGCAGGCATGGATACGGCCAGCGAGCAGGAGACGGTGTGCTTTCTGACGCGCCTGTTCGCGGAGGAACTCGACGGGCACCCGCTGATATGCAACCGCTCGGTTTGGCGGCGGTTCCCCACCGTAGTGAACGCGCGCTGGTCGGCCGACAACGTGGTCCTGATCGGAGATGCGGCGCACACGGCGCACTTCTCGGTGGGATCGGGGACCCGGTTGGCGATGTTGGACGCGATTGCGCTCGCCGGGGCGATGGAAGGGGTGGGCGGGACGGGGGGCAGGCCGGTGGGCGACGCCTCCGCGGGCACCCTCGCCGATGCCCTCGCCGCCTACGAGTCGGAGCGGCGTCGGCCCGTGGAGTCGCTGCAGCGGGCGGCGCAGGCGAGCCTGCAATGGTTCGAGGACACGGAGCGCTACTTCCGTCTCGAGCCGGTCCAGTTCGGTTTCTCGCTGCTTACGAGAAGTCTGCGGATCTCGCACGAAAACCTGCGGGAGCGCGACCCTGCGTTCGTGGATCGTGTGGACCGATGGGTGGCCCGGCAGGCGGAGGCGCAGGCCGGCGTGACCATTGCCGGGAACGAGGCGGCCCTGGGAATCGACCGAGCCCCCGGGGACCGCTCGCCTCCTCCTCCCCTTTTCACGCCGTTCCGCCTGCGCGACCTGGTGCTGGCCAACCGGGTGGGCGTGTCGGCGATGTGCCAGTACTCGGCCGACGACGGGACGGTCGACGACTGGCACCTCGTGAACCTCGGCTCGCGTGCGGTCGGCGGGGCGGGGCTCGTGATGGCCGAGATGACCGCGGTCGGGCGGGACGGCCGCATTTCGCCGGGTTGCGCGGGCATCTACGACGAGGGGCACGTGGTTGCGTGGCGCCGACTGGTCGAGTTTGTGAAACGTTTCACAAGCGCGCGCGTCGGCATCCAGCTCGGCCACGCGGGCCGCAAGGCTTCGACGCGGCTGGATTGGGAGGGCCCGAACGAGCCGCTGGAAGAAGGCGGGTGGCCGATCGTGTCGGCCTCGCCGATCGGTTTTTTCGAACACAGCCCGGTGCCGGCGGAGTTGGACGAGGCGGGGATGGAGGCGCTGATCGCGGAATTCGAGCGCTCCACGGCAATGGCGGATGCGGCCGGCTTCGACATGGTCGAGATCCACATGGCGCACGGCTACCTCCTCGCGAGCTTCCTGTCCCCCCTGACCAACGAGCGCACGGACCGCTACGGCGGCAGCCTCGAGAACCGGCTGCGCTTTCCGCTGCGTGTGGTCGACGCGGTGCGGTCGCTGTGGCCGGACGAGCGTCCGCTCTCGGTCCGTCTTTCCGCGGTGGACTGGTGGCCCGGCGGCAACGAGCCCGAAGACGCGGTGGATATCGCCCGCGCGCTGAATGCCCACGGCTGCGACATCGTGGACGTGTCGACGGGACAGACGGTGCCCTACCAGCAACCCAGGTACGGCCGCCAGTTCCAGACGCCCTTCGCCGACCGGATTCGGCACGAGGTCGGGATCGCGACCATGGCCGTGGGCAACATCTCGTCGTTCGAGGACGTCAACGGGATCATCGCGGCGGGGCGCGCGGACCTCTGCCTCATGGCGCGCGCCCACCTGTGGGATCCATACTGGACAAGGCACGCCGCGTACGCGCTGGGGTATCCGCTGCCGTGGCCCCCCCAGTACGAGACGCTGAACAACTACACGCCGCGGTTCGGGTCGGCCGCCGGCGCGTACGGACCGGACACCGGAAATGAGTAACGGCGACGAAACGATGAACTACCAGCGCTTCGCCATGCTTCCGGAGCTGCTTTCCCTCCAGCGGCCGCTGTCCGACCCGCCGGAGCACGACGAGATGCTCTTCATCATCGTGCACCAGGTACACGAGCTCTGGTTCAAGGCGGCGCTTCACGAACTCGACCACGCACGGGAGCTGCTTGTGGGCGGCGATGAGGCCCGGGTGGCCGCGACCCTCAAGCGTGTGCGTTCCATCATGAAGGTGCTGGTGGGCCAGCTGGACATCCTGGAAACGATGACACCCGTCGAGTTCGAGTCCTTCCGCGATCGCCTCGACACGGCCAGCGGCTTCCAGTCGGCCCAGTTCCGGGAGCTGGAGTTCGCGCTGGGAATCAAGCGGGCGTCGGTGCTCAAGACGTTTCCCGATTCCGACGAAAACCGGCGGCTGCAACAGAGACTCGAGGAGCCATCGCTCTGGGACGCCTTCCTGCGGTTCCTGGACGGCAGAGGGTACAGGGTCCCGGACGGGGCCCTGGCCCGCGACGTGACCGAACCCGTCACGCCCGACCCCGAGTTGCAGGGAGTGCTGGTCGATGCCTACCGCTCCGATCCGGGGCTGATCAACCTCTGCGAGCGCCTGGTCGATCTCGACGAGGGGTTCCAGGAGTGGCGCTACCGGCACATCAAGATGGTCGAGCGTACAATCGGCAACAAACCGGGAACGGGCGACAGCGCCGGGGTGGCCTACCTGGTGACCACGATGACCGCGGCGTTCCCGGACCTGTGGGAGATGAGGTCGGCGCTGTGACCGAGGGGGACACCGGGCCGCGCCCCGACGGGACAGACCCTAGCGCCGCGTCCAGATCACGATGAGCCCGCAGGATGATCCGGTTCCCCCGTACTTCACCGGGATCCCCGCCGTTCTCGTGTAGACCTCCACACCCGCAAGGGCGCTGCGCATAAGGAGGATGTCGAGCTCGGCGGGCAGGTCCGAGCCTCCTCCCACCATCATGTCATCGAGCACTACACGGGGGAAGCACCGCCGGTCGCGACCGGCGCTGAGCATGACATGCCGCCGGCCCGTGGGGCCCGCAACCAACGTGACGCCCGCCAGTCCCAGGAACAGGTCGCTCATGTTTCCGGGAGGTCGCTTCTCGATATCGTCGCGGTCGAGGAACTTCCCGAATCCGATGGCCTCGCGGCGGTAGAATCCCGCCTGCTCAAGCACGATGTCGCGCCTCTCGACGCTCACCTCGATCGGATCCAGCTGCACGGGGTCGGCCGAGAGCAATACGCGGATGTTGCTCATCCTCCCGTACTCGACGCCGATCGAGTCGGCGCGCGTCGCGTACCCAAGGTGGGAGAACCGGACGAGGTGTTGGCCGGGATACAGCCTGGTGAAGGTGAAACGGCCCCGTCCATCCGTCTGCGTCGCCTGGGGTGCGGCCGCCGTCCACACGGTGGCTCCGGCCACCGGCCTGCCGTCGACGCCGTCCCTCACCACGCCGGTGATGCCCGTCATCAACCCGTCCTCCAGGTACTCGATGGGCTGCATGGCCGTGGCGAATTCGCCGCTGCCGAGGACCGTGAAGTCGTCCACAAAGGTCTGATAGCCCGGGTGGGAAAGCCCGAGCTTGTATGCGCCGATGGGGATCCGGGTGATCGTGAACCGTCCGTTGTCGTCGGACTCGAGCCGCACGTCCGCACCGTCGACCACGACGACGACGCCGGCCAGGGGCTCTCCGGTGACTGCATCCACGACGGTGCCCCTGACCGTGACCAGGGGACGGTCGCGCACCTCCTGGGCAGCACCGCCCGTCGCCCAGGCCAGTCCCGCCGCGCACACGAGAGGAGCCGCTGCCCTCAGGATCGGGCACCGTCGCTCGGCGCTCTGGGCCAGACGAGGGCGCCACCGGCGGTACGCTCGCGCGGGGAGTGTTGTGCCCGCAAACATGGTCAGTAGATACTTCAGCGAAGGAGGCAACGTTCCTGATGAATACTACCACGGCCATGCTGGCTCGGCACTACGCCCGCTTCCGGGTGTCCGAGCGTGTGCTGCTCACCGGGCACTCCCACCAGGCGTGGCCGGATGTGGCGTTTTCCGCCCAGAAGCAGGCGTGGCTGGATGCCGCGGAACTCGTCGACGACAAGTGGGGACGCGCCTTCGAGGCGGCCGACGAGGTGCGGGCCGGCTTCCGACGGCTTCTGGACGACCCGGACGGCCACATCGCGCTGGGGCAGAATACGCACGAGCTGCTGATCCGGTTCCTGTCGGCGCTGCCGCTGCGGGAACGGCCGCGCCTGGTCACGACCGACGGCGAATTCCACACGATCCGGCGCCAGCTCGACCGCCTGGAGGCAGAGGGGATCGAGATCGTGCGGGTGACGACGGGAACGGGTCACGGGGCGGGTGGAGCCGGCGCGAGTGGAGACGGCGCGAGTGGACACGGCGCGGTAGCCGAGGGAATCGTGGACGCCGTGGACGACCGCACCGCCGCCGTGCTGGTATCGTCGGTGCTGTTCCGGGACGCGCGAATCGTGGAGGGGCTGGACGAGGTGGCCGCGGCATGCGCCCGCGTCGGCGCCGAGCTGCTGGTCGACGCCTACCACTCGCTCAACGCAGTGCCGTTTTCGGTCGCCGAGCTGGGGCTGGAGGGCGCGTTCGTGGTGGGCGGCGGGTACAAGTACTGCCAGCTGGGCGAAGGGAACTGCTTCCTCAGATTCCCGCGGGACTGCGCGTTGCGGCCCGTGCTGACGGGCTGGTTCGCGGAGTTCGGGACGCTGGCCGACGAGCCTGGAGGGGGCGGCAAGCCGACCGATGGCGGCGTTGCATATGGAGAAGGCCACCTGCGGTTCGCGGGGTCCACCTACGACCCGGTCAGCCACTACCGGGCGGCGGCGGTTTTCGGCTTCTTCCGGGAGCACGAGCTGAATGTGGAGCGGCTGCGCGAGATCGGACTGAGCCAGATCCGGCGACTGGCCGCGAGCGTGGACGCGCTGGACGCGGATCCGGCCGTGCTCAAGCGGGATCGCACCGTGCGGTTGTCACGCCGCGCCGGCTTTCTGACCATGGAAGCGCCCCGCGCCGGTGAGATCTGTTGCAAGCTGCGCGGACTCGGGGTCTACGCGGATTTCCGGGGCCGCGTGCTTCGCCTGGGGCCCGCGCCGTACGTGACCGGGGAGCAGCTGGATGAGGGGGTCGCCGCGCTGGGGGAGGTGGTGGACCAGCTGGTCACCACGACCGCCTCATCGACCAGCCGGCCCCAGGCGTCATATCCCGTCAAGGATTGACCAACCGCTCCAACTCCTCCGGCGCCCGCGGCAGCCCCGACGTCAGCACCTCCACGCCGTCCTCGGTCACCAGAACCACCTCTTCGACGAACACCGAGACCCCGAGTTCGTGGTTGTAGTACCACGGCTCGATCGTGAAGATCATGCCGGGCGCGAGCGGCTCGTCGAGCAGCGCCGGGTCGCCCGCCGATAGCCCGATGTGGTGGCCGAAAAACGACGGCGTCTGCATGTGCGCCTCTTCGTGATCCGGAATCGCGGCGTACGCGACCGCGGTCAGCTCCCGAAGGGTCACACCCGGTCGGACTGCCGCGATGATCGCCTCGGCGGCGCGTGTGCTGACCATGAGCTTCTCGCGCTGCACCTCGGTGAAGGTCCCGTTGACCGGAAACGTCCGCCCGATATCGCTCACATAGCCATTGACTTCGCACCCCACGTCGAAAACCACCAGGTCGCCGTCGCGCAGCCCCCGATTGCGACGGTCGTAGTGGGCGGCGAGGATCCGCCACGGCCATAGGCTGTTGGGCCCGGATTTCACGATCGGCGTGAACGGGATCGACTGCGAGCCGAAGGTCCGGCACGTCCGCTCGAACTCGCCCTGCAGCGTGCGCTCATCCACACCCGCACGAATCCGGCTGGCGGCCGTGCGGATTCCGGCCATGGTGGCGTCCGCGGCAGCCCGCATCCGCACGATTTCGGCCGGCGTCTTGATCATGCGGAGCCGGGCCACGGGCTCGAACGCATTCCGAATCTCGGCCCCGGGGTAGTCGGTTTGAAGTCGGTGGATGAGGGCGGCGGTGGCATCGAGGGTGCCGATCAACGGAACCACCTGCCCGGAAACGGGCCCTGCGGTGCCTGCATTGACACGCAACGCGGTTCCCCCGGCGACCCGTTCCCGCACAAAGGCGTCCAGTTCCGCGATGTCGCGGTACCGGTCGATCCCGGCGATGCTCCGCAGCTGATAGTCGTCCAGCAGTGGCCGGCCCGGGAAGTCGTTCGGCCGGCCCGGATTCTCGAAGCGGGGGTCGCGCGGCGGCATGAAGAGGATCGAGAGGCCCTGGTCGGCGTCGAGGACCAGCATCGACGACGGCACTTCCAGCCCGGTGAGGTACCAGAAGTCTTCAAGTTGCCGGAACGTGCCTCCGTGCGTCGTGCCGTCGGAGGACGGCGTCAGCAGGAGGCCGCCGCCGGTGACGCGCAGTCCGTCCAGGAGTCGGCCCCGCCGGTACTGGTACTCCTGCGGTCGGAAATCGGGGCGAGCCCAGTCCGTGTAGCGCTGCTCGGGCGTCTGCGCGGCGAGCGACGTCGGTGAGGCCGCCGCCAGCCAGACCGCGGCGGCGGTGCCCGATGCGATCATCAGGCGCGTGACGATGCGGCGACACCGTGGTCCCGTCATGATCCCGTCCTCCTCTTTGAGTTGCTGCGCGGCTACGGTAACTTCGCGACCATGAAGATTGCCATCTATGGCGCGGGCGGTGTCGGCGGCTACTACGGCGGCGTACTCGCGCGCGAGGGCCAGGGTCGCGCGGGTCACGACGTCGCGCTGCTGGCCCGCGGCGACCACCTCGCCGCCATCCGGGAATCCGGTCTCCGGGTGCGCTCCCCCCGGGGAGGTTTCGTCGCGCGGCCCGCCCTCGCCACCGACGACCCCGGCGAGATCGGCCCGGTGGATGCGGTCATCGTCGCGGTCAAAACGCTGCACCTGCCGGCCGTGCGCGACGGCATCGGGCCGCTGCTGGGTCCCCACACGCTCGTCGTTCCGCTTCTCAACGGCGTCGACGCGCACGAGGTGCTCGTCCCGGCGGTGGGGCGGGCGCGGATGGGCAAGGGACTCACGCGCATCATCAGCGAGATCGCGGCCCCGGGGGAGATCCGGCACATCGGCGTGGATCCGTACATGGCCATGGCCGAATGGGACGGCAGCGCCTCGGCACGGGTCGACGCCCTGGTGGCCGCGCTGCGCGATGCGGGCGTCGACGCCGAGGTGCCTCCCGACATCGATGCGGCGCTCTGGCTGAAGTTCCTGTTCATCTGCTCGGTGGGTGGTGTCGGCGCGGTGTGCCGCATGCCCCTGGGCACGGTGCGCACACAGCCGGAGACCCGGGAGCTCCTGCGGCGGGCGATGGAAGAGATCGTAGCGGTGGCGACCGCCCACGGCGTCTCATTGTCCCACGAAGCGGTCACGTTCGCGATGAAGACCGTGGACGGCTTCCCCGCCGAGGGGACCTCGTCGCTGCAGCGGGACATCGTGGCCGGGGTACCGTCCGAACTGGACGCGTGGAGCGGTGCGGCGGCGCGGCTGGGTGCCGAAGCGGGCGTGCCCACCCCCGTCCATTCGTTCATCCACTCGGTCCTGCTGCCCGCCGAACTGGAGGCGCGGCGTGCGGCCGAAACCGGTACATTCGTGGAAACGGATCGCGGGTCGCGCACGTAGAAGAGGCACGTGGAAGTGGCACGCAGAAGAGGCGAGCGTCCGACCGGGGGACGGGAGGCCTCGCAAACAGTGGACTGGACGAGCGAACAATCGTGTTGATGACGCCCTGGGTACAGCGGCTCCTCATGGCGAACGTCGTCATGTATCTGGTGACGCGGCTCGCTCCGGGCCTCGTTCAGGGCCTTGCACTGGTTCCCGCCTTTATTCCGTACCAGCCGTGGACTCTCGTCACGTACATGTTCCTCCACGGCGGCTTCACGCACATCCTGTTCAACATGCTGATGCTGTTCTTTTTCGGCCCGCGGCTGGAGGAGCGCCTCGGCAGCCGGACGTTCATCTGGTTCTACCTGGCGTGCGGCGTGGGCGGGGCGCTTCTCTCCTTCATGACGCCATTTTCGGCGATCGTGGGGGCTTCGGGAGCGATCTACGGGGTGGTCATCGGTTTCGCGCGGTACTGGCCGCGCGAGGACATCTACATCTGGGGCATTCTGCCGATCCAGGCCCGCATGCTGGCGATCTTCATGGTGGCCCTGAGCCTTTTCGCGGGGTTCACTGGGGCCCAGGACGGGATTGCCCACTTCGCTCACCTCGGGGGACTTCTGGCCGGCTGGGTGTTCCTCAGGAGCTGGGAAAAGCGTCGCAAGCAGCGGGTGGTCCGGCGTTCGCCGACACGCTCGAGGATGTCGGGGATTCGCGACACGGACGCAATTCAGAGCTGGGAGGCGATCCCGCGGGAGAAGCTGCACGAGATCAACCGCGAAGAGGTGGACTACCTGCTGGCCAAGGTCCGGAAGATGGGCGTCGGTTCGCTGACCACGGAGCAGCGGGCGTTTCTGGACCGGATGGCCAAACCCCGATTGTGAGTCGGCCGGTACGTCAGCCCGTACCGCTGGACTCGCGCTTCGGGATGATCTTCCCGGTCTCGCGGTCGTAGTCGACGATGTTCTCCCATTCCGAGGCATCGGAGCGCGCGACCACGGCCACGACGTCCTCCGTGTCGCTGACGTTGACGACCTCGTGGGGGACCCCCGGCTCGATGAAGATGAAGTCGCCGGCGTGGTTCACGATCGATTCCCCGAGATGGGGCCCGAAGTCATGGCGCACGGTGCCCTCGAGGATGTAGAGCATGACCTCGAAGTCGACGTGGATGTGGGCGAATGCCACGCCGCGGGGCGGGATCCGGGCCACGTTCATGGAAAGCTCTCGGGCGGGGACGTTCTTTGCCGAGAGGCCCGTCTTGTAGTGGATCCCGTTCCAGCCCCGGTGAATCCCGCTGGCGCGGATGGTGTGGATGCCGTCGCGGCCGTCTGGCGTGCCGGGCCGGTCGTCCGCGCTCACGAGTCCTCCAGCAACAGCCTGGCCAGCCCGGCCATGTCCGGGACCTCGGCGTCGGGCCGGGCCGGGGAGACCGGTGTTGCACCCGTCGCTCCGCCGCGGCTCTTCCGGTTCACGTGCACGGTGGCGTAGCCGAGCGCGGAGGCCGGCGCGATGTCATGGAAGAGGCTCTGCGCGACGTGCAGGGTGCGCTCCCGCGCGATCCCCGAACGGGCGGCCATTTCCTCGAAGTGCGTCGGGGCGGGTTTGTAGCTGCCCACCTGCTGCGCCGTGACGACCCAGTCGAAGTCGATGTCGAGCCGCTTCCGGGTCTCGGCGAAAAGGTCGTCGTCGACGTTGGAGACGATCCCGAGCCGGAAGCGCGCGCCCAGGCGGCGAAGCGCGTTCACGGTGTCCGGGAAGGGCGGCCAGTCGCCCACTGACGCCGCAAAGGCGTCGCACTCCGCCGCCGTGGGGCCAAAGCCGAGCGCGGAGCCCATCCGGCGCAGGGTCAGTGCGAGCACCTCGCGATAGCTGCGGTACCGCTCCCCCTGGACCACGTGCTCGGCGTCGCCGAACGCCTTGAGGATGGTTGCGGCATCGGCGGAGCGCCCTTGCGCGGCGCAGACCGTCCGCACGCCCTCGATGATCCCCGTCTCCCAATCCACCAGCGTGCCGTAGCAGTCGAAGGTGAGGAGATCGAAACGGTCGGGGTCGAGCCGGTCGGGGTCGAGCCGGTCGGGGTCGAGCCGGTCGGTCATGTGCGAGTCCCGCGTCTACATCTCGTCGAAATCGGCCGTTGGTCCGAACAACTGCGGAACCGGGATGTCGAGCAGCCGAAGATAGACGCCGAGTTGGGCCCGGTGGTGGATCATGTGGTCCAGGATGAAGGTCCGCAGGACGACCTTCTTCGGAAGGGTAAAGCGGGCTTCACCGGCGACCAGCATCGTCCAGGGGCTGTCCAGGTCCTCTTCGGAAGAGCCCTCGATCGCGCTGCGAGCCGCCGCGGCACTGTTGTTCAGCGCGTCGACCAGTTCGGCGCTCGAGCCGAGTGGGGCCATGGGGGGCGGCCCGCCCTCGGCGGGCGCGATGTCGAACTCGGACATGGACAGGGTGGCGATCGTCCAGTTGGGAAGGTTGGAGATGTGGGTCGCGAGTTCGCCCAGCGTCCACGACCTGTCGTGGGGGCGCCAGTCCAGACGATCGTCGGGCACGGCCTCCAGCAAGGTCCTGGCCCCGGCGATGATCTGGTCGAACGCGGCGAGCTGACCTCGTACGGACATGTGTCGTCCTTTCAATGAACGTTTTGGGGGCGAAAGGTAGAGAAAGGCGGCGGGCGAAGGAATAGCCGGGGCGGATCAGGCCAGGCGACCGTCCCGCTACCCTGGTCTCACCCGGCGGAAGAGCCGGTCGGCGAGGACCGCGGCGGCCGGGGCGCCAACCGTCGCCATGATGATCCCGAGGCCGCGCGAACCGGTGAACCCGTCTTCCTCGGTCGTCAGGGCGAGGACGACGCCGGGTGCGGAGAGTATCGCGCTGGCCACCGCGTTCCTCCACATGCTCCCGCGCGACAGGTCCGTGCCGCCGACGCGCGCGACGACGAATCCCACCCCGGCCTGGGGAGCGCCGTACAGAGCAAGGCGCGAGCCGGCGTTGACGAGAAACCCGCATTCGGCCTCGTAGAAGTGTTGGGCGAGGGACTCGAAGTTCAGGCAGCGATTCGACAGCGCATAGCCCGCCAGGAGGCCGAGAGCATTGGCTGCGCTCGCGGCCGCCAGCGCCTTGCCCCACGGATACGGCCTGGATTCCAGCGCCCAGTTGTACAGCCCCGTGGGCGCGGCCCGCGTGCCGTCTGCCACAGCCATGCCGGAGCGGGTCTCGATGAGGATCACGCCGGCGTTCGAGTCGGCTCCGTACCGCACCCCGGCTTCTCCCGGCGGCACGGCCTCGACGCTCTGGATCTCGTTGATCGGAAGCGTGTTGAGGGTCACCAGCCCGTTGGACTGACGGACGTTGTCGACGATGACGATCGGTGTAAGGCAGCCGGGCTGGGCAAAGCTGGTGACGCCCCGAAACTCGAGGCACACGAGTTCACCCGGCTGGCTGCGTCCGCTGCGGACCCGCACGCCCGGCAACAGTTGCGCGAGGGCGTTGGCGAGGTGGTTGCCGGTGCTGGCGATCGGTGCCAGCTGCTCCGACGTGACCCGTCGGCGGGCCGTACCGAGCGCGCGCGTGCCGCGCCGATCCCGGGACGCGACCTCGACCACAACCGGATCGAGCGAAATCGCGGTGGGCGACAGCGTCACCCGCAGCGCGAGCCGCTCCCCCGGCGCCACCGTCACCTCCTCCCTGAACGTCCCGTACGCGATGTGCGTCACCGTGAGCGCGTATGCGCCGGGAGCGGCTCGCTCGAACTGGAACAATCCCACGCCGTCGGTGACCTGTTCGGCCCGGGCCGAATCCGCCGCCTCCTCGCGGAGAGGCACCAGCACGAGCTCCGCGCCCTCCACGCCGGCGCCCGTGTCGCGGTCGAGCACGCGGCCGGAGATGCGGGGCGGCTCCTCCTGCGCGGCGAGCGCGCCCACGCCCCCATGCGGCGTCCCGCCGATCCCACACAGCCAGATAAGCGTCCCATACACGCATATCGCGCGCCCACGGGATATCGCCCCCCCACGGGATATCGCCCGCCCACGGGACCATCCCGCGCCCCCGCCTACCACTCGATGCGCCAGATCTGCCCCCCTTCTCCCGCGGCCCAGCCCACCCGGCCGCCCGGCGCAAACTCGACCGCCCACGCACTCACGCCGTCGAGCGGCTGCCAGGTGACGCCCATGTCGGCGGTGAAGGCGGCGCCGGGCGGGGCCACCGCGACGATGTTCCGGTAGGGGCCCCAGCGACCGACCGCACTCCCGTACACGGCTCCGGCGATCGGCACGGGGCTGGCGGCAGTCCAGCTGCGGCCCCCGTCCCTGGTGACCGCCGCGTTCGCCTCGACCACCTCGCCGCGCGCGCCCAGATCGCCGCCCAGCGCCATGACCGGCGACCCGTCCGCCATGGCCAGCGTGAAGATCCCGGCCGCATCGCCCGTCGCCATCGGCACGGCGACCTCGCTCCAGGTCGCGCCGTAGTCGTCCGTGGCCAGGATCCGGGCCGAGCCGCTCGCGCCCGTCCCGATCCACCCCCGTCCCGAATCGCCCGCGCGGGCGCACGTGCCGCTGGCCGCGAAGCCGCCCTCGCCCTCGTTGGCCGCCGGGGCGGCATCGGCGGGAACGCGCGCCCAGCTCCGTCCGCCGTCCTCGGTGAGGAGGATGTACGGGACGCCGTCGAAGGAGTCGCCGTACGCGAAGCCGCGCTCGCCGTCCCAGAAGTCGAGGCAGTCGAGGAAGCCCTCGGGTGCGTCCATCAGGAAGCGGAGCGTCCACGTCTCGCCGCTGTCGGCAGTGCGGTAGATGCGCGACGCCGGTCCCGTGCCCGCGGTCAGCGCAATGGCTGCGCGGGACGAGAATCCGTGGATGTCGCGGAACTGGAGCGAATCGCCCGCCGGCGCGGCGACCCGCTGCCACGCCTCGCCCCCGTCGACCGTGCGCAGGATCGCCCCGCCGTGCCCGCTCGCCCACACGGTTTCGGCCGAGACCGGGCTGATCGCCTGCAGGACCTCGGTCGTGCCGCTGGACTGCCCGGTGACGGTGGGGGCGGGTGTGCCGGGGTTGCGCGCCGTGCCGGGGTCGCCGCCCGCTCGACCCGCGTCGTCTTCCGCCTCCGCCCCCCGCCGCCGGTACACCTCGCGCGCCTCCTCGAACTGCCTGAAGACATGCTCCTCTTCCCGCTCCGAACGCCACCCCGGCCACAACTCCGCCATCAGCTGCAGCTTGTCGATCCAGCGCAGCGCATAGTCCGCGGCGTCGGCGCTCCGGATCGGGCGGCCCGCGACCGTCACCCAGACGGGGTTGGTGAACGCCTGCGGATACGACGTGTCGAGCGGCCAGCGGTCCTCGGGGGCGCCCTCGACGCGCAGGTGGATCCAGCCGCTCGCTCCCATGGACAGGGTGTCGTCGATGTCGAGAGACTTCCTGTCGCCCGTGAGTTCCCAGGTGCGGACCACGTCGCCGTCGACGACCAACTCGACCCTTTCCATCGGCACCACGCTCCACACCCGGCCACGCACCTGCACCTCGCCGGGTCGGTCAAGGTCAACCTCTTCCCCCGGCCCTCTGCCATCGACCGTGAAAGCGATCAGGGGGCCGGAGCTGACGAACGAGTTGCCGTCGCGAATCCCCTGGAACCACCCGTCCATGGTGAGTTCACCGTCCGGGGTGCGCACGTACGTCCGCATCGACCCCACCAGCGGCGTCGCGTGCAGGCTGGAGATCGAGTCTTCGCCCCCCACCACCGTCGCGCGAATGCCGCTGCTCCACACGGCGTAGACCGGGGGCCAGCCGTCCTGTGGGGTGGACCACTCGACGGCGTCTGCAGCCGCAAGCGCGGCGTCGACGATGAAGCCCTTGGCACCGCCCAGGTTCCCCTCGAGCGGGTCGCCGTTGTAGAACGAGTGGACGTAGGCGGTCGTCGCCCCCTGGGCCTTGGCCTTCAGCATCATGTCCGTGTTGCTCGGGTAGAGGCTCTCGATTCCGGTGCCTTCGTACCCCATCGCGTACGGCGCGATCAGGTGCTCCCGATGGCCGAACATGAAGACGTGTCCATAGAAGGGCGGGCGGTACTCCTGCCCGACGACGAGCAGGCGGTCCGGCTCCGAAAGGGGGTGCGGGCCCCCGCCCGGGATCCAGTACTGGTGATCGAGGATGCGGTTGTCCTTGTTGGCGACCTGCTCGGCGACGACGTCCTGGTCCTCCGCAGCGGACATCATCATCAGGTTGGCGAGGCTGTTGCGCAGGTTGCCGGCGTAGTTCATGTGGACGTGGGTGGAACCCGAGAACCAGCCCTCGTCGGAGAGGTCGGATATCTCCGTGAGCGTGACCTCCATCACGGTCGTTTCGCCGGGGCGGACGGTGGCGGTGTAGGTCACGGGGGCGGTTTCGAAGCCGCGCACCACGGTCATCTCGGCTTCGCCCGCCGGGAGGTCGACGGTGAACGACCCCGGATGATGGAAGATCCGGTCGCCTTCGCGGGCCACGCGGGCATAGGCGTCGGCGGGTGCATGGAACTTGCCGTCCGCAGCGGTCAGGTGGATCCGGCTGGCCAGCGGCTCGCCCTCTCGGTCGACGGTGGTCACGGCGAGGGTGCCCGTCGGCCGCGCCCAGTGCCGTTCGGTGATGTCGACGCGCCGCAGTCTGCCGCCGTTGGCCTCCAGCAGGTACAGCTGCGGGAGACCGGTCGGGTGTTGCGGCCCTCCCGCGGCGGCCGGCCCGCCTTCCGCGGCCGGCCCGTCCCCTGCGGTCGGTCCGTCCTCCGCGGTCGGCGCGTCCCCGGCAACCGGCCCGCCGCCGTTGGCCACGAAGGCGATCCACTCCGCGTCCGGCGACCAGCGCGGGTGGAAGGCGTCGTGGTCGAAGAAGGTCAGCTTGTACGGCTCGCCACCGGTCGTGGGCTGGACGTACAGGTTCTGGAACTGGTCCGCGGCGCCCGCGGTCGAGGAGTAGACGAAGCGCTGGCCGTCGTACGAAACGTGTGGCTGGGTGCGGTAGAGGGTCTGCTCGGCGAGGACGAGCTGGCGGTCCTCGATGCCGCCGGCCCGGGCGGGAACGCGGTAGACGTTGCCGCTGCCGAGTGCGACGTCGCGGTTGGAGACGATCAGCAGTTCCTCGCCGTTCGGCAGCCACGCGGGGGAGATGTGCATGTCCCAGGAGCCGAAGTACAGCCGGTCGCGGCCGAAGGAATTGTCGGACGTGACCGAGACTTCCGGCCCGGTCCAGCCGCCGTCGGCGAAGGGGCGGATGTAGACGTTGAAGTAGCCGCTCGGGGCGGTCGAGACGTAGGCGATCCGGCCGCCGTCCGGCGAGAAGCGGGGGTCGGTGTGGATGTGGGCGCCTTCGGTGAGACGGTGGCGCTCGCCGGTGGCCGTGTTCATGACCTCGAGGTCGATCGTGCCGCCGCCGTCGTCCGCCGTGTAGAGCAGCCACGCGCCGTCGGGCGAGTAGTTGGGGGACGAATGGTAGTCGGGGCCGTACACGATCTCGTGGGCGTCGCCGGTCGCGATGTCGACCTCCCAGAGCGAGCCGCTCATCGCCACCGCGACGCGCTCGCCGCCGGGGTGCCACTCGGGGTACCAGGGCGATGAGGAGGGCGCCGGGGGGAAATGGAAGTTGTGCATGTAGTTGCCGCCGTGTGAGGCGGCGGGGTACGCGCGCTGCGCCGCGAGGGGGGCGGCGGCGAGGAGGAGGGCGGCGAGGGTGGCCAGGGTGGCCAGGGTGGCCAGGGTGGCGGCGGGAGTGCGCCGCCGCGCGACGAAGGAGCCGATTCGGGACATGCTCGCATCCGGGCGGGGGGTGGTGCCGCGCCCGGGTGGGGTGGGCACGGGCGTGCAGGGATCGTACCGCGCGGAGGGGGGGTGGGCCAGTGACGGCCGGTTTGCCACCGGCGGCACGGGGTGGCTACATATCCCGGCGGAACATCCCGCAGGCTCGTTGTCGAATGTCAACTAAAGGTTACGTATTGTAATGTTTACTTTACATTTGTGGTCGCTCTTCAAGCCCCATCATACGCTCGCGGCGCTCAGCCTGACCTTCGCGTTCGGCGGCAACCCGCTGGGGGGCCAGAGCTTCGAGCTCGAAGAGGCGACGATCGCCGAGGTCCACGCCGCCTTCCTCTCGGGCGACCTCACCTGTGTGGACCTCGTGCAGTCGTACCTGGACCGGATCGCCGCGTACGACAACCAGGGCCCGCGGCTCAACACGATCGCGACCCTGAACCCGCGCGCCCTCGACGAAGCGGCGCGGCTGGACGAGGCGCTCGCGGCCGGCGGGCTTACTGGGCCGCTGCACTGTATTCCGGTGCTGCTGAAGGACCAGGTCGAGACCAGCGACATGCCCACGACCTACGGCTCCGCGCTCTTCGCGGAGTTTGTGCCGGAGCGGGACGCGACAATAGTCAAACGGGTCAGGGAGGCGGGCGCGATCATCCACGCCAAGACCAACATGGGCGAGTTCGCGTCGCGCTACGTGGGGTCGGGATTCGGCGTGATCCGCAACGCGTACGACCCGCGCCGCAACCCCAGCGGCTCGTCGGGCGGCACCAGCGTGGGCATCGCGGCCAACCTCGGCATGGTCGGGATCGGCGAGGACACGGGCGGCTCGATCCGCGGTCCGGCGGCGGTGGCGTCGTTGGTCGGTCTGCGGCCCACCCTGGAGCTTGTGAGCCGCTTCGGCCTGATGCCCGCCAACCCCACGACCGACACGCAGGGCCCGATCACGCGCACGGTCATGGACGCGGCCATTCTGCTCGGCGTCATCGCGGGGTACGATCCGAACGATCCCGTGACCGCCCGTGCGGTGGGGCGTGTGCCGGAGGCGTATGAGAGCGGACTTGGCAGCGAGGGGTTGCAGGGCGCGCGCATCGGAGTCATCCGCGACGCCATGGACGAGTCGGTGGATCCGGGCTCTGAGGGGTTCCGGCAGGTGCGCTCCCGCGTCGACGCGGCGGTGGCCGATCTGCGGCGGCTCGGGGCCCAGGTCGTGGACCCGGTCACGATCGAGGGAATCGAGACGGTGAACCGGGTGTTCGGGAGCAACTCGTACGAGACCGAGGAGGCGACCGACAACTACCTGTCCGAACATGCAAGCGCCCCGTACAAGACGCTGCGCTCGATTCTGCTCAGCGGGCGGGTGACGCCGTGGCGCGCGGCGGGTCTCGCGAACTCGCTGGGCAAGTCGACCGGCGACCCTGGGTACCTGGAGTACCTGCTCGGCCGCGACCGGATTCGGCAGAACGTGCTCGTGGCCATGGCCGAACAAGACCTCGACGCTCTCGTCTACGCCACCTTCGACCACCAAGTGACGCTGATCGCCGAGGACGCCGAGACGAATCCCGCGCCAGCCGATCAGTACGGCCTGGGCGACAACCGGCTGTTGAGCCCGGTGACGGGGTTCCCGGCGCTGACGGTGCCTGCGGGGTTCACGCCGGACGGGCTACCCGTGGGGATCGAGTTCCTGGGGCGCCCGTTCACCGAGGCGATGCTGCTGCGGTTCGGCTATGCGTTCGAACAGGGGACGGGGTATCGGCGACCGCCGGAGAGTGCGCCACCGCTGGGTTAGCCGCCGCGCCGCCGCATTGCGAAGACACCGTTCAGGTAGTGCGTCGCGCGACCGTTGCCATCGTCGCCCCAGAAGGCGACGTCCCAGCCGCGGTTGCCGCCCATCGCCGGATTGCGGGGCAGAAACCGGTCGCCGCCGAGCGGGATGAGTTCGGACTCCAACGTGCTGCCGACCTCCGACCGCGCCATCAGCCGGTCACTATCCACGGAGAACGAGAACCGGCTACCAAACGCCTCGAACTGCCCCACGTAGCGCTCGAGTTCGACCTCCTGGGGCGTCACCGTGTCCGGCTTCGGTGTCTGGGGCTTGTCGATGCCGAAGACCTCCGGAAACAGGGTGTCGAACACCTTGTCGGCCAGCGGGTAGCCCTGGCTCGGCACGTTGGCGATCGTTGCGGCCGCGACGCCTCTGCTCGGACACCAGAGCAGCAGTGAGGACCCCCCGCTGTTGGTGCCGCTGTGCCCGTAGATCACCTCGCCGCCCCAGCGCTTCCAGTACGGCCCCGTGCACCACCTCTGGGCGATGATCCGGGTCGGCATGTCGATCTCGGGCGTGTGC
Source organism: Longimicrobiales bacterium (assembly GCA_965116905.1). Lineage (GTDB taxonomy): Bacteria > Gemmatimonadota > Gemmatimonadetes > Longimicrobiales > Gaopeijiaceae > Bin94. Next base: position 1,386,471 of record OZ220732.1, read on the forward strand.
ATCGTCTCGACGGCTCCCTCCGACAGCACCTGCCGCCCGTCGGCCGAGCGTCCATCCCGCAGGAACATCCGGGCGAATCGCACGAGGTCGCCGGCGCTGCAGCACAGGGTTGCCCCGGCCGGGGCGATGCTGCGCGGCAGCCCCCAGAACGGCACCCGCTCGCCTTCGGGGTTGGCGGGGGTCGGCGAGTAGCCGAGCGCTACCGGGTGAAAGAGCAGGTCCTCCGGGAAGGTCGCCGAGTGCTCGAGCCCCAGCGGCTGGAGGATGCGTTCGGCGAGCAGGGTCTCCCAGTTCCTGCCCATCACCCGCTGGGCCACAAACCCGGCGACGGCGGTACCCGCGTTCGAGTAGCCGTAGGCCGTGCCCGGCTCGAAGATGACGGGCAGCTCGGCAAGTGAAGCGACGTACCGGCCCAGCGCGTCATCGCCGCGGCCGTGATCCGTGTACGGCCCGTTGTCGAGCCCCGACGACATCGAGAGCAGTTGGCGCAGGGTCATGTCCACGGGCGGGACATCGCTCGTGAGCGACGCGCCGTCGAGGTAGCTTGCGACGGGTCCGTCCAGGTCGAGCGTGCCCTCGTCGACCAGGGCCATGACCACGGCGGCGTTGAAGACCTTGGTCGTCGAGCCGATCTGGAACAGCGTGTCCGGCGTGACGGCCACGTTGCGTTCACGAATCGCCAGACCGGTCGCGAACTCCTGGACCGACTCGCCGTCGAACACCGCGAGCTGGGCACCGACGATGCCGAGGCTCTCGGCCGATTCGTCGAGGAGCTGCTGGAGGTCGCGCCGGTCAAAACGCACCTGCGGCGGAGCGGAGATTGCCGCGAGGTGTCGCGCTGACGCGACGATCGGCAGGGCAGCCGCGGCCGCACCGGCCTTGAGTAGTGACCGTCGGTTCATCTGGCACTCTCCATGTTCGTGGTCCGTGACCGCATCCGGCCGGAGAAGGGCTTGCTCGGTACCCTTCCCGTCTCCTCACAGAATTCGAGGTAGTCATCGACGGCGCGTCGCATCGACTCCTTCAACTCATCGACAGAGGATCCTTCGAAGTTGATTCCGTCTCGCGTGTCCACGACATGACCCGAGAAAAACTCGTATTCCTCATCGTACTCGAAGACGCCCGTGTAGCCGCGGTACTCGATCATGGTCTCACCCCTGCACGTTCCAGGAACACACGCAACCGCTTGACGAGACCCTTTCCGCACTCGGGACGGGGATGGGGTCTATGCACGGTCTCGACCTCTCCGTTCAAGACGATGATCACGGATGATCCCCGTCTCTCGTGAACCTCGGCACCCAGAGCGCGGAACATATCAAGGATGGTCTGACACGGCGATCTTGCCATGGCGACACCTGAACCGTAGGCTGGCCTCACGGGCACGGGAATGTTCCGTTGCGCCCACTATGGCACGGGAGGCGCTCATGAAGCCGCATCCTCTCCTGGCCTTGATGTCCCTGGCCGCGTTTGCCTGCGACCAGGGCCAGGAATCTGCGCCCTTCCCCACCACCCAGGTCCGCGACAGCGCGGGAATCCGGATCGTCGAGAACCCGCGTCCGTCGGACAGGTCGCGGCTCCCCTGGCGGATCGGTCCGGAGCCCGCCGTGTCCATCGGTGCCGTGGAGGGCGACGAGCCCTACATGCTCGTCGGGGCCATCGACGCCACCAGGCTAAGCGACGGTCGCATCGTCGTTGTGAATGGCGGAACGAGCGAGCTGCGCGTGTTCGACGCAGTGGGGGATCACGTCGCAACCTGGGGCGGCCGCGGAGAGGGTCCGGGCGAATTCGGAGGCCTCTACGCGGTCGAGCGATGGCCGGGAAACTCGATCATCGCCTGGTACACAACGCGCCTGGGGATTTCGGCCTTCGACGCGCAGGGGAACTACGGCCGCACGTGGGAACTCGTGCAGGAGGGGTCCATCCCGCTAATGCTTGGCTTCCGGCCCGAGTACGCGATGCACGACGGCTCGATTCTCGCGGTTCACATGCCCGAGTCTTCGGATACCGTCGTCGTTCAGCTCAGGGACGGTGAGGGAAGGATACGGGGTTCGCTAGGGACGCACAGGGTCGCCGAACCGTATATCCATTCCCCGGGAACCGACCAATCACTGCTGCTCGAGAAGACCTTCGGGCACGAACCGGTCTGGACACCGTGGGGAGGCCTGGTCGTTATCGCCCACACGGGTCGGTACGAACTGAGGGCCTTCGCGGCGGACGGTTCTCTGGCGCGGATCGTCAGGCGCGACCATGTGCCCCGTTCTCCGACCCCGGCCCAGATCGAGGCTTACATCGAGGGACAACTCGCCTGGACCACCGACGTGGCCGAGAGCCAGAGAGCGCGGTGGCGTGAGGGATACGAGTCGGCGCCGGTAGCGGAGCACCTTCCGGCGTTCGAGTCGGTCATGTCCGACGCGGCGGGCCACCTTTGGGTTGCGGAATACGAGTTCTCAACGGCGGCTCGGGGCACATACGAGGAGCGACCGCCCCGACTCTGGACGGTTTTCGATCCGGAAGGCAGGGTGTTGGGCAATGTCGAGACGCCGGAGGACCTGTGGATCCACGAAATCGGCGAAGACTACATCCTTGGCGTGGTTCTCGACGAACTCAATGTGGAGTATGTACAGGTGTGGACGCTCGAGCGGCTATGATCCGCGTTGCGGGAACGATGCTTCAGGATAGGCTGGCCCTTTGGGCGCGCGAATGTTCAGATGGGCCTAATTTCCACCGGGAGGCTTTTGTGAGGCTGAATCCTCTCCTTGGCCTGATGTCTGTGGCCGCGCTTGCCTGTGAGCAGGGCCGGCAATCACCGCTCTCTCTCCCCACTCAAACACGCGACAGCGCGGGAATCCGGATCGTCGAGAACGCGCAGCCGCCGGAGGGGTCGCGGCTCTCGTGGCGGATCGGCCCGGAGCCCGCCGTCTCCATCGGAGCCGTTGAAGGCGACGAGCCCTACATGCTCGACGGGGCCATCGACGCCACCAGGCTGAGCGACGGACGCATCGTCGTCGCCAACGTGGGCACACAGGAGCTGCGGGTCTTCGACCCAGCGGGGAACCATCTCGCGACCTGGGGTGGCCAGGGGGAGGGGCCGGGGGAATTCACGGGTCTCTGGCAGGTGGAGCCGTGGCCGGGCGACTCGATCGTGGCCTGGAGTGCACCACGCTTCGGGATCTCGGTCTTCGATGGGCGGGGGACCTACGCTCGCACGTTCAGGCTGGTGCACGACGAAGCCACATCACCGATGCAGCGCTTCTGGCCACAGTCGACGACGCGAGACGGAGCCCTTCTCGCGGTGCACGGGCCCGAAGACGCGGACACAGTCGTCGTTCAACTCAGAGACGGCCAAGGCGGAGTCCGGAGCTCGTTCGGCACCCATCCCGGCAGTGAGCCATACATCCACCGCGAGGGGGACCGGTCGATGCTGTTCTGGAAGATCTTCGGGCGGCAGTCGGTGTGGAGTCCGTGGAGCGACCTGACCGTCGTCGCCCACACCGGCCGCTACGAACTCACGGCGTTCGGTTCCGATGGGTCCCTGAGCCGGATCGTCAGGCGAGATCATATCCCGCGCGCGCCCTCGGAGACTGACGTCGAAGCCTTTGTCGAGTGGCAGATCGGGCGCAGCAGGCGCAGCTCCGAGAGCGAAATGGCCGAGTCGCGACGGCGGTATCGGAGCGTGCCGGTCGCCGAGCACTTTCCGGCTTTCGAGTCGATCTTGAGCGATGCCCGCAACCACCTCTGGGTTGAGGAATACGAGCTGCCGGGAGAAGAGGAGCCGGGAACGCTCTGGACCGTTTTCGATTCGGAAGGCCGCGCGCTGGGGTTCATGGAGACGCCGGAGGGTCTGTGGATCCACGAGATCGGAGAGGACTATATCCTCGGCCGTGCCCTCGACGAACTCAATGTGGAGTACGTGCAGGTGTGGACGCTGGAGCGTTCCTAGGGCCGTCGGGGTAGGAGACGTATGAGGATTCGCATTGTCGGTGTGATGCTCGCGCTCAGCGCGTTGGCCTGCCAGCAGGACCCCGGCACTCGTACCGCGCTGGCCAGTGCGGCCCGCGACAGCGCCGGCGTCCGGATCGTCGAGAACGCGCGGCCCCCGGACGGTTCGCGCCTGGGATGGACAATCGGACCTGAACCTGCGGTTTCGATCGGTGTTTTCGAAGGCGAAGAGCCGTACATGCTGCACTGGGCCGACGATGCGACGCGGCTCCGGGACGGTCGGATTGTCGTGGCGAACAATGGGAGCAACGAACTGAGGGTGTTCGACGCAGACGGAACTCACGTGGCTACATGGGGCAGAGATGGGGAGGGGCCGTCGGACTTTGCTGCTCTCACGGAGGTAGATGCCTGGCCGGGCGACTCCATCATAGCCTGGTACACGGGTGCATTCGGAATGGCCGTTTACGACTCGGACGGGACTTTCGGGCGCACGTTTGTGCTGCAGAGCCAGGAGAACGTCAATGGGCTCAGACCCCGACTTGACGCCGCGCGCGCGGATGGCACGTTGCTGTCGACAAGGGACGTGGAGGACCTGGATTCAGCCATCGTAGAGGTATGGACGAGCCAAGGGGCGCTGTCCGCATCCATGGGAGCGCATCCCGCCGAGGAGATACTGATCACGGGCGAGGGACGCGGACGAACGCTGAGCAGACTCGCGTACAGCCGCCAACTTGTCACAGGCCTGTGGGGCGACCTGGTTGTCATCAGTCACAACAGCCGCTACGAGATCATGGCGTACCGCGTGGACGGCGTTCTCGACCGGGTCGTCAGGCGGGACCATTTGCTTCGATCCCCAACCGAGGCCGACCGCGAGCCCTTTGTCGAAGAACAGCTGTCGCTGCTTGAGGGCGCCGACATTCCCGAGTTCGTGGAGCGGGCAGCACGCCAGGAGTTCGAAACAACGCCCTTGGCCGACTTCTTCCCTGCCTTCGTGTCGGTCCTGGGCGACGCCGCCGGCCACCTCTGGTTGGAGGAGTACGAGTTCCCGCGAGAGAATCGCCCCGGCACGCTATGGACCGTGTTCGATCCCGAGGGAGACGCTCTCGGGTTTGTGGAGACGGCGGAGGGATTGGAGATCTACGAGATTGGTGAGGACTACATTCTGGGCCGGGTCAAGAACGAACTCGGCGTGGAGTCGATTCAGCTCTGGCCGCTGGACCGGTCCGGCTGACGCCGGGAACAGCCCTCCAGGAGAGAAGGGACACAGGTTCGATGCGTGGCCATTGCTCCCCGAGCACCCTGGCAACTCGTGGACTGCCAGTACTCGCAGGGTTGCTGCTGGTGTTCGCCGGATGCCAGGAGGGCCAGGCTCCAACGGCCGGTGCTTTCGTGGTCCGCGACAGCGCTGGCATCGAGATCGTCGAGAGTATGGCACCGGCCTGGGACGGAGATGGTTGGACCGTGTCGGGGACGCCGAGCCTGGTCATCGGTCAGATGGGGGGAGACGAGCGCTACCTGTTCGGGGAAGTGGCCGGCGCCGTCATGCTCCGCGATGGGCGAATCGCGGTGCTCGACGGGCAGAGCGCACTGATCCGCGTGTACTCGCCCGAGGGCGAGCACATCGAGGACTGGGGAGGACAAGGGGAAGGCCCGGGAGAGTTCACCTCCGCCCAAACCATTTCGTCGTATCGGGGCGACTCGATCCTCGTGAGCGAGTTTGTCGCACGCCGGCTTGTGATCTTCGACGACCGGGGACGGCTCGGGAGAAGCATCGTCCCGGAGATGAGGATGTCATTTGCAACCGAACAGCGCAGGCGCATGGCAGAAGGGGACCGCTCGACGGTTCCCGGGTGGAGCTGCTGCAGACTCTGGGGCTCGCTCCGGACCGGCGCCTTCCTCCTCTCCTACCCCGAGATGATCCCCAACGAGGGGAGCGGGACAAAGAGGGCGTCGGTCACGGCGGCCATCATGCCGGATGCCGGCGGGGCGGCCGAATCCGTCGGCGTCTTCGGGGGGATGACCTATGAGCTCGGCCTGCAGGGATCGCGGTCCCGATTGCAGCTCCAACCGTGGTTCAACATGGTCCCGGGACCCGATGGGTACTATGCCACGCAGGGAGACTCCTATTCGATTGATGCATACGACCTGGGCGGCAACCTAAGGCGAATCATCCGGCTCGCCCGCGAAACCCGACCCGTCACCGATGAGATCAAGGCGGCCTACGAAGCCGGACTTCGAGATCGGCTCATGGCGCCCGGCGCGTTTATCGACGCCGACTCTCCCGAGGAAATGCTGGACATATTGCTCGCCGGTCCCTATCCCCCACATCTCCCCACGTTCTTTCAGCTCCTCGTGGACCCGGATGGCAACATCTGGGCCGGTCAGCGTCGGTACGGTGCGGGTGATTCCGGCGCGGGCGGCACCGACGACGGCACCGTGAACGACGACTCCCAGCCGTCCGAAATGAACGAGTTCATCGTCTTCGGAGCCGACGGGCGGTACCTCGGCATGGTCGAGCTGACAGCCGATTTTCAGGTGCTTCTTATCGGCACGGACTTCATTCTCGGGGCGCTGAGGGATGACCTCGGCGTAGCCTGCGTCCACGTTTACCGGATTGAGAAGTAGGGACTACTGCGTCAGCGCGTTGTCAACTACACTTTACATGATGTGACGTAAAGTTTACACACAGGCCGCAAAATCCTTGCAAATCCAGCACGCCATACCGGATTTGCAAGGTTCGCTCGTCTTGACCACATCCCGCCCGCCCCCTAGACCTCCCCCCGCCTTGCCGCCCACACCGCGTAGTGACTCGCTCTCGCCGCGAACGCCATGTAGGTCAGCGACGGGTTCTGGCAGCCGGACGACGCCATCGACGCGCCGTCGATCACGAACAGGTTGGGCACGTCCCACGCCTGGTTGTGGGCGTTGAGCACGGAAGTGGCCGGGTCGCGGCCCATGCGCGCCGTGCCCATCTCGTGGATGGTCAGCCCGGGCGGGGTCATCTCGGTGTCGATCGTGATGTCGCGGCCGCCGCCGGCCTCGAGCATTTCGGCGGCCTGCAGGGCGGCGTCGCGCATCATAGCGCGCTCGTTGTCGCTCCAGGTGCAGCTGATGCGCAGCGTGGGGATTCCCCACTTGTCGACCTGCTCGGGGTCGAGGGCCACGTGGTTCTCCTCGCGCGGGAGGCACTCGCCGAATCCCTCGATTCCGAACGACCACGGCCCCGGGCGGAGCAGGTCGCTCTTGAAATCCCCTCCAAAACCCGGCATCGACATGCCCCGCCCCCATCCTTCCCTTCTCGCCGAGCCCTGGTACCCGTACCCGCGCACGAAATCGGGCGAAGGCTCGGTGACATTGCGGAAACGGGCGATGTAGATGCCGTTGGGGCGCCGGCCACGAGTAGTGCGGTCCTCCCAGCCGGGGAAGGTCGCGCGCGCGCCGACGTCCATCGTGTGGTCCATGAGGTATTTGCCGAGCACGCCGCTTGAGTTGGCGAGACCGTCTGGGAAGTCGGCCGACATCGAGTTGAGCAGAATGCGCGTCGATTCCAGCGCGGAGGCGCCGAGGAAGACGGTGCGCGCGCGGTACTCGGACTCTTCGTGGGTCTCGGCGTCGATCACGCGGACCCCGCTGACCCGCCCGGCCCTCGGATCCCAGACGACCTCGGCGACGACGCTGTTGGGGCGCAGGGTCATGCGGCCGGTGGCCTCGGCGGCGGGGAGGGTGGCGTTGAGCGAGCTGAAGTAGCTGCGGGTACGGCATCCCCGGTGGCAGGGGCCGCAGTAGTGGCAGGCGCGCCGGCCCTTGTGATCGCGCGTGAGGACGGCGGTGCGGCCGATCGTCATGCGCCGGGTGCCGCCGAACGCGCTGTCGATCACGCCCGCCACATGCTCCTCGACGCAGGACATCTGCATCGGCGGCAGGAAGACCCCGTCCGGAACCTGCGGCAGCCCCTCCGCGCGCCCGCTGATGCCGACGAACGCTTCGACGTGGTCGTACCAGGGCGCCAGGTCGGCGTAGCGGATGGGCCAGTCGACCCCGTATCCCTCACGCGCGTTGGCCTCGAAGTCCAGGTCCGACAGCCGGTAGCACTGCCGCGCCCACATGATCGACCGGCCGCCCACCTGCCGTCCGCGGATCCACAGAAAGGGCTTGTCCGGATCGGTCGTGTACGGGTTCTCGATGTCGTTGACGAAGAACTTGCGGCCCACTTCGTCGCAGGCGTAGCACTGGCCCTGGACCGGCTGCTCGGCCGCCACCGCCTTGCGGTCGTTCCAGCCGCGGTACGGCATCTGGTACGTGGGGAGGTGCTCGGCGTAGTCGCGTTCGGGCACGATCATCGGCCCCGCCTCGAGGACGAGCACGTTGGCGCCCAGTTCGGTCAGCTCCTTGGCGGCCCACCCGCCCGACATCCCCGAGCCGACGATGATCGCGTCGTACTCCTGGCGGCGCGGACGGATGTGGAACGGCCGCACGCGAAAGAGGTCCCGGCGCGCGACGGTCAGCGGCCGGCCAGCCGGTTGCCCGTCGGTCATCGGCCTGCCTCCGTCGGCGTCAGCGGCGCGCACCCCTCGAAGGTGCGGAACGTGGTGCGGTACCCCAGCGCGTCCAGCCCCGGTTCCGACGTGAAGTAGGCGGTCAAGGTGAAGCGTTTGACGTCGTGGAAGAAGTGTTGAGTCTCGTCCGCGGCAGGGTCCTCGCGCAGACGGGTCAGTTCCTGGTCGAGGTCGCGGACGAAGGCCGCCTGCTCACCCGGCGCGCACTCCGCGAATGGGCTTCCGAAGCGCTCGCGGCACGCGGGGTCCACCGTATCGAGCCCGGCGAGAAAGCGGTCGCGGTCGTCGTCGTCCAGCCACCCGTCGACGAGCGCGGCCACGAACTCGATCACCCCCGCCTCCGAGGCCCCCGGCGTGTCCGTCTCCGGGATGATGATCTCGGCGAGGGCCTCCATGACACGGGCGCGCTCGGGGGTGAACAGGGACGGGGTCTGGGTGGTGGCGCCATCGGCTGCGTGGTCGGTGTCCCCGTCGCCTTCCGGCCCGCGGCCCGCCCCGTCACCACCTGCCTGCCCCGCCGAGCCAAGCACGCGCTCGCGCCAGGCCAGCAGGCGTCCGACCTCGTCGGGGGCCATGACCAGCGGCGCTCCAACGACCCCGCTCAGGACTCCGATGGCCTGCCGTCGCTTCATGCGTTACCGTTTCCGCCGCTTTGACGCGGTCTTGCTGGAGGACGACGGATGAATACCGACAAGATGCCCAACCTTACACGTCGCGAGGCGATCAAGGCAACCGGAGCGGCTTCGGTGGGACTGGTGCTGCCCGGTTGTGCGCGGCCGGACGAGGCCCAGTCCAACGGCGTCCCGGCCGCCGACCAAGCCGGCATCACCCAGTCCGTCGCCCGCTGGTGCTTCGACGACATCCCGCTTCAGCCATTCTGCGCCGCGGTCGCCGACATCGGCTTGACCGCGATGGACCTGCTGCTGGTCGACGAGTGGGCGGTCGCCCACGATCACGGCCTGGTCGTGTCGTGCGGGGACGTGGCCGCGGGCACCATCGAGGACGGACTCAACGAGCCGGGCAACCACGCCGCGATCATCGGCGCGTTCGAGGAGCATATCCCGCGGGCGGCGCGCGAGGGCGTGCCCAACGTCATCTGTTTTTTCGGGAACCGCCGCGGGATGGACGACGTAGTGGCCATCGAGAACTCGATCCGCTGCCTGCGGGAGTGTGCCCCCATCGCGGAAGCCGAGGGCGTCACGATCCTGGTGGAGGTGCTGAACTCGAAGCAGGGTGGACATGTGGACTACATCGGCGACCGTATGCCGTACGCGCTGGAGATCATCCGCTCCATCGACTCGCCCCGTGTGCGCATCCTGTACGACATCTACCACATGCAGATCATGGAAGGCGACATCATCCGCACGCTGACGGACTCCGCCGAGTGGATCGCCCACTACCACACCGGCGGCGTGCCCGGGCGCGCCGAGATCGACGAGTCGCAGGAGCTCTACTATCCCGCGATCGTGCGCGCGATCCGCGACACCGGTTTCACCGGATACATGGCCCACGAGTTCATTCCACGAAGCGGCGATCCGCTGGGCTCGCTGGCCCAGGCCGTGAAAATGTGTGCAGACGCAGTGGGATGACCGATAATCACCAGCCCATCACAAATCATATTCAGAGCATGTATGGACCATCATCTATCATGATCTGACATCCCACCACACCCCAGCACGGAAACCCATGCTCGAAATACGAGATCTCGTCAAAGTCTACCCCGGACCCGTCGCGGCCCTGCAGGGCGTCTCGATCGATGTCTCCAGGGGAATGTTCGGTCTCCTCGGCCCCAACGGCGCGGGGAAGACCACCCTGATGCGCATCGTCGCCGGCCTGCTGGAGCCCACCTCCGGCGCGGTTCGCTTCAACGGCGAGGACGTCGTCGCCGACCCGCGGCGCATCCGCAAACAGCTCGGCTACCTGCCCCAGGACTTCGGCTTCTACCCGCATCTGACCGGCGAGGCGATGCTGCGCTACCTCCTCGTCCTCAAGGGCGTGCGTGCGCCGCAGGGCCTCAAGCGGCTCGCGGCGGAACTCCTCGACCGGGTCAACATGTCCCACGCCGCCAAGCGCAAGGTCAAGGGCTATTCGGGCGGAATGCGTCAGCGGCTGGGGATCGCCCAGGCGCTTGCGGGTGACCCGGCCCTCATCATCGTGGACGAACCGACCGCCGGTCTGGATCCCGAGGAACGCATCCGCTTCTACCGGCTCCTGGCCGAGCTGGCCGAAGACCGCACGGTGCTCCTGTCCACGCACATCGTCGAGGACATCTCGGTGCTGTGCCCGCGCGTGGCGATCATGTACGACGGGCGCTTCGTGGCCGATACGACGCCGGCGGAGGCTCGTGACCGGCTGGCGGGCACGATCTACCAGGGTGCCGTCGAGCAGGACGACCTCGATGAGATCGAGCGTCGCTACCGAATCACGCAGGCGATCCTGATCGAGGGACGGAACCAGGTTCGGATCCACGTGGCGGGCGACGAGGCCGCAGACACCGGTTTGCCCGAAGGGTTCGACTCCGTGCCGCCGACGCTTGAGGACGCGTACCTGCTGCTGGCGCAGGCGAACGGATCCGCAGAGGCCGCCTCGTGAGCGCCATCGCCCGCTGGTGGGAAGTCGCCCGGAGAGAGGTGCTTTCCGGCCTCCGTCGCCCGGCCTACTGGGTGTTGTTCGTCCTCCTGGCACTCCTGGCCTGGGGCTTCTCGGAGGGGGGCGTGACGATCTCCTCCGGCGATGCCACCGTCGGAGGTGAACGTGCCCACATCACTTCCATGTTCGGTCAGGGCCTCATTCAAACCGTCCTGATCATGGGCTTCGGCGCCTGGTTCCTCGCGATCGCAGCCGGCCTGGTGGTCATCCGCGACCTGGAGCTGGGTGTCGTCGAACTCTTCCACGCGACGCGGCTGACGCCGCGGGAATACGTCTGGGGCAAGTTCGCCGGCGCACTGGGGATCTTCCTCGTCGTGTGGCTGCTCTACCTGTGCGTGGCCGCCGGGGTGAACCACATCGTGGAGGGGGGAGACGCCGAGCACATCGGAACATTCGCGCTCGCCAACTACCTGTACCCGACGCTGCTCTTCGGACTTCCGCAAATCCTGCTCTTCGCGGGGGTGCCCTTCTTCCTGGGGACCTGGACGCGGCAGCCGATCGTCGTCTTCGCGTTCCCGGTGGCGGTACTGCTTTTCACCCTGTTTTTCCTGACGACCTGGTCCCCCGACTGGCTTTCGCCGGAGACCAACCGCCTGCTCATGCTCGTCGATCCGTCCGGCTTCCGCTGGCTCAACGAGACGTTCCTGACGGTAGACCGGGGGGTCGCGTTCTACAATTCGGCGCCCATTCAACCCGATACCGGATTCCTGCTGAGCCGGGCGGCCTTCGGCGTGCTGGGGCTGGCCGCGGTGGCGGGCGCCACAAGGAGCTACGCGGGCAGGCTGCGCCGGGGTGGCAGCGATTCGCGGGTGGCCCGCTTCTTCCGCAGGCGCCGCGAACGCCGCGAGGGCTCGTTTGCGACCGTGGAGCCGGCCGCCGCTTCCCTTCGCGGCCTCGACATGGCCACCCGCCCGCTGGGCTTCTGGAGGGCGGCTCAGGCGATCGGCCGCGAGGAGATCCGCGAACTGATCCGGCGTCCGGGGATGTACCTCTTCGTGCCGCTGATCCTCTGGCAGGCAATCGTCAACTCGCTGTTCGCGATCGGCCCCTTCAATTCGCAGGTCCTGCTCACGCCGGGAGTCATGGCGGCGCGGCAACTGAACACGCTGGCGCTGCTGATCTGCGTCCTCCTGCTGTTCTACACCGTGGAGTCCCTGCACAAGGAGCGAGGGCGCCAGCTGGCCGAGATCTTCAATTCAACGCCCATTCCGACCGGGTCGATCCTTCTGGGCAAGACGATCGGCAACAGCGTGGTGGCGGGTCTGATCCTGGTGATCGGCGTGATCGCCTGCGCGATTGTCATGCTCTACCGGCAGCTCTTCCAGGGAAGCCCGGTCGGCTTCGACGTCGTCCCCTTTGTGGTGACCTGGGGCGGTGTGCTCGTGCCCACGTTCATATTCTGGACGGCGCTGGTCACCGCTCTCTTCGCCCTGTTCCGGAATCGCTACGCGGTATACGCGGTCGGGCTCTTCCTGATCATCTTCACGGCTGTCCGGATGGCGTTTCTCGAACCGTTCGGCTGGGTCCGGAACTGGATGGCCTGGAACGCCGTCCAGTGGACCGACATGGGTACGTTTTCGCTCAATGGACGGGAGCTGCTGCTCAATCGGATCCTGTACCTGAGCCTGGTGCCGCTGCTCGTTTTCATGGCCGTAAAGTGGTTCGGCCGCCAGGACCGCGACGCCACGCGGGTTTTGCACCGAATACGGCCCAGGCCGATCCTGTTCGGCACCCCGCGCGTGCTCGCCTTCGCCGCGCCCGCGATCGTGCTGGCGTCGGTGCTGTTCTTCGGCGGACGGGCGGGGCGGCAGGGAGAGGCTGCCGAAGAGGCCGGCAAGGACTACTGGCGCGAAAACGTGGCGACCTGGACCGACTTCGAGATGCCGTCGGTCTCCGATGTCGACGTCAGTCTCGAATTCGAGCCTGCCGAGCGAACGGCCGCGGTGGAGGGCGAATACACCTTCTACAACCACCGGGACTACGCCTATGAGCACCTTCCGGTCACGGCCGGTCAGTGGGATCCCATCGAATGGACGTTGAACGGGGAGGCGCACGAACCCGATGACCGTTCCAACCTCTTCGTCTTCACCCTCGAAGACCCGCTGGAACCCGGCGACTCGCTCACGATTGGCTTCAGCTACGACCTGGAGTTCCCGCAAGGCATGAGCCGGCGCGCCGGCGGTGAGGGGCAGTTCATCCTCGAGTCCGGGATCGTACTGACCGCTTTCACGCCCACGTTCATGCCCACTCCCGGATACCTCGACGGCATCGGCGTGGACGACGACAACTCATCCGAGCCCAGGGACTACCCGGACGACTTCTACGAGGGCGAAACCGAGCCCCTGTTCGGCTGGGGCGGGGAGCCCTTCACCGTGCGCACGCAAATCACGCTGCCGGAGGAATACACGGCCAACGGCGTCGGGCAGAAGGTCAGCGACCGGGTCGCGGACGGGCGGCGGACGGTGGTCTGGGAGACCGATCACCCCGTGGTCCTGTTCAACGTCGTGGCGGGCAAGTACGCCGTGAAGGAGGGAGACGGGACCGCGCTCTACTACCACCCGGAGCACGACTACAACATCGAGGAGATGTCGGCCGCGCTCGACGCCGCGCGCAAGTACTACTCGGAGTGGTTCTATCCGTTCCCGTGGGATCTGCTCAAGATCTCGGAGTTCGCGGCATTTGCGACCTATGCGCAGGGGTTCCCCACGAACATCACCTTCAGCGAGGGGATCGGTTTTCTTGCGAAGAGCGACCCCAGGTCGCACGTGGCCTTCATGGTTGTGGCGCACGAGGCCGCGCACCAGTGGTGGGGCAACCTGCTGACGCCCGGCCAGGGTCCCGGCGGCAACATCCTCTCGGAGGGGATGGCGCACTACTCGACGATGCTGCTGCACGAACAGGTGTACGGCGACCGCTACCGGATCGAGTTCGGCAAGCGGCTGGAGCAACAGTATGGCGACCAGCGTTTCGTGGACTCCGAGCGCCCCATGGTCGAGATCGACGGGACCCGGTCCGGGGACGGAACGGTGACCTATGACAAGGGTGGCTGGGTGCCGTGGATGCTGCAGCAGGAGATGGGGCGCGAGAACATCCTCGCCGGGCTCCAGGCCTTCATCGCGAAGTACAACCCCGACTCGGATTTCCCCGTCATTCAGGACATGCTGGCCGTGCTGCGGGACTTTGCACCCGACACGACCGCGTTCGATGCGTTCGCCGAGCAGTGGTTCTTCGATGTGGTCGTGCCGGAGTACCGGTTCTCGGACGTGACGAAGACGGAGGAAGGGGGCGAGTGGGTGGTGCGGGGAACGCTGGAGAACGCGGGAACCGGGCGGATGCGCGTACAGGTGGGCGCGACCGCGGGAGAGCGGTGGTCGGACGAGGGTGAGGACGGGAGCCGGACCGTGGTGAACGAGGACTACCGCGACGCCCGCACCGAGGTGGAACTGGGGGCGGGGGAGTCGGCCGAGTTCGTGATTCGTGCGGACTTCGAGCCCGAGCGCGTGGTGATCGACCCGGATGTGCTGGTGCTGCAGCTGAACCGGGACGCGGCGGTGTTCGAGTTTTAGGGGTGGAAGCCGTGTGGCGCGGGTTACGCCGACGGAATCATGTCATCTGCGCTCGGCATCCATGGCTCGGTCGGCATCCAGGCCGTGGTCGGTCCCCCTGACGCTGATACTCCTGCGCAAGGCCTGCACTATCCACGAATTTATGCTCATTCGGTTGGCGACTGCCGCCTCGGCCACGACGGCGTGAAGTTCAGAGCCAAGGCGCAGGTTCAGCTTCCCTGAGAACGGCCGTCTGGGCTCGACTCCGTCTTCCTTGCACCACTTGAGGTAGTCATCCACCGACCGTTCGAACTCCCTGCGTAGCTTCTTGGTATCCGTTGCCTCGAAAGTTGCGATTGGATACGGACCACTGTTGACGATCCGTCCATGCAGGACGTCGATGGAGTCGTCGAACTCCACCTCGGCGACGTATCCCTTGTACTCCATCATGGCTCCACTCCCGCGGCTCTCAGACCGGTGCCTCCCCCTGGATCGTGACCCGGTAGCCCGACCTTGTCGCCGGCCAGTAGTCCCAGATCGCGTGATGCTGGGCGGAGCGGTTGTCCCAGAACGCGATCGAATTCCTGCGCCAGCGGAAGCGGCACTGGAAATCCGGGCGCGCGACGTGCTCGTACAGCAGAGCCAGAATCCCGCGGCTCTCCGCCGGCGGCAGCCCCACGATGTACTGCGTGAACATCGGGTTCACGAAGAGTGCCTTGCGGCCGGTGACCGGATGCGTGCGCACGACCGGATGCTCCGCCGACGGATAGCTGCGGCCGCCGTCGTCACGGCCGATGATCCGGTTCGTTTCGCGATAGTACGGCCCGCCGTCGTGCACCGCGGTCAGGCCGTCGAGAAAGGTCCGCATCCGCTCCGAGAGCGCCTCGTAGGCGGCGTACATGTTCGCGAAGAGCGTGTCGCCCCCGGTCTCGGGCACCGTGTGCAGCCGCAGAATCGACCCCATCGGGGGCAGCGGATCGCACGACACGTCGGAGTGCCACTGCTCACCCGCGACCCGCCGCGAGTTCTCGTCCGCGTGGATGGGCATGACCTCGGGGTGGCCGTCGACCCCGGGGTCGTTCGGGTGCGCGACCAGCTCCCCGAAGCGAGCGCCGAGTTCCTTCTGGCTCTCGATCGAGATGTCCTGATCGCGGAAGAAGATGACGCAGTGATCCATGAGGGCGTCGTGAATCAGCTGGAAGTCGGCATCGGTGATGTCGTCGAGGTCCAGACCATGGACTTCGGCGCCGATCACCGGCGTGACGGGTCTGACCTGCGGGCTTGTTGTGCTCATGCGCCGAATATCGACGGACTCGCCGCAGTGGGCAACGACCGGCATCGTGCTGGAAATCACCCCGGCGCCGGGCTAGCATTGTGGAAGCAGCCCGACCCACACGCCCGGTCACTTGCCACAGGCCCGGAGGAGACCACGCCAACGATGTCAGTTGAACGTCTGATGAGAGCCGCGATCGCATTTCTGCTGACCCTCGGCGCATGGGCCTGCGACTCACCCGGTGCGCCTGCGGGAGGCTCGCCCTGGGAGCGCACCCGCGAGGCCGCGAACGGTGGCGACCCGGCCCACCTGGCCTGGCTCGAGGACAACTACGACAAGAGCGAGCACATGGTCTCCATGCGGGACGGCGCACAGCTGTACACGATCGTCTACACGCCCCGCTTCACGACCGAGCCGGTGCCGGTCATGCTGTTCCGCACACCGTACTCGATCGCACCGTACGAGCCGGATCAGTACCGCAACCCGCTCGGGCCGTCCGCCGAGTTCGACCGGGCGGGCTACGTGTTCGTTTTCCAGGACGTGCGCGGCAAGTTCCGGTCCGAGGGCGACTTCGAGGTCATCCGCCCGCTGGCGCCCAAGCCCAAAGGGCCGACGACGGTCGACGAGAGTACCGACAACCACGACGCGATCGACTGGGCGCTCGCGAACGTGGAGGGCCACAACGGCAGGGTGGGGCAGTGGGGGATTTCCTACCCGGGCTGGCAGACCGTCATGGGGATGGTGGATGCGCATCCGGCGCTCGCCGCGTCGTCTCCTCAAGCTTCCCCCTCCGACATGTTCATAGGGGACGACTGGCACCACAACGGCGCCTTCAGAGTCATGTACGCCTTCTCCTGGCTCGCCAGAAACGCACGCAGGCGAGATGCGCCCACCGACGCGCGGGAGGGTCCCTTCGACTACGGCACCGACTCCGGCTACGACTTCTTTCTGGCCGCGGGGTCGGCGGCGAACATCAACGACCTGTACTTCCATGGCGATGTTCCGGCCTGGAACGATTTCATCGAGCACGACACGTACGACGAATACTGGCAGCGGCAGAACGCGCTACCGCACCTGCGCGGCATCCGGCACCCGATCCTGAACGTCGCGGGTTGGTTCGACACCGAGGATTTCTACGGGCCCATGTCGATCTACAGGACGATCGAGGCGGAGAATCCGGGCACCGAGAACACGCTCGTGGCGGGTCCGTGGCTGCATGGCGGGTGGTCGCGCATGCTCGGCGACAACCTGGGGTGCATCGAGTTTGTCGACGAGACTTCGGTGACCTTCCAGCGGGAGGTTCAGTTCCCGTTCTTCGAGCATCATCTGCGGGGGGTGGAGGGTTGGGCGGCGCCTGAAGCGTTCGTCTTCGAGACCGGGTCGAATGTGTGGCGCACGCACGAGACCTGGCCGCCGGCGGGCGTCGAGCCGGTGTCACTTTACCTGGCCGACGATCGTGGCCTTTCCTTCGATCCGCCGTCCGGGCCGGGTGGCTCGGACAGCTATGTCAGCGACCCGAACAATCCCGTTCCATTCTCGGCAGAGGAGCGGACGACGCTCGGGCATCTCTGGAAGGTCGAGGATCAGCGCTTCGCGTCGGCGCGGCGGGACGTGCTGGTGTACGAGTCGGAGCCGCTCGCGGAGGACCTGACCATCGCGGGACCGATCCTGGCGGACATCTTCGTATCGACGACCGGCACCGATTCCGACTGGATCGTGAAGGTGATCGACGTCTATCCGGACGATGCCCCGGACTCGCCCTTCTGCGACGTGCCGATGGGTGGCTACCAGATGCACCTGGCGGGCGAGATCATGCGCGGCCGCTTCCGCAACAGCCTGGAGCACCCGGAGGCGATGGTGTCGGGCGAAGTCACGCCGATCCACATCGACCTGAGGGACCGCTACCACACCTTCAAGGCCGGCCACCGGATCATGGTGCACGTGCAGAGTTCGTGGTTCCCCGCGTACGACCGCAATCCGCAGCAGTTCGTCAACACGTACACCGCCAGTCCCGAGGACTATGTGGTGGCGTCGCAGACGGTGCACCGGGGCCCGAACTACCCATCGCGGGTGACGTTCGGGGTGGTGAGGGACTGAAACTGTAAACTCCGGTTGACATGATGTGAACTGGAGTTGACATCCGCAGGTTGCCGGTTGGCGGTCCTCACTGCATATTGCTCCTAAACATTTAGGAGACGCCAGCTATGCTCGACCTCCAACTATGCTCAAGGGGGCCCGCAAATCCAGCGCCCGCCCGTTTCGCGCCGCTGTTCGCGGCCGTCCTCCATGTGGCCGTCTTCCACGCGGCCGCGGCCTGCCAGGACGGTGCGCTGCAGAACCTCCCCGCTTCGCAAGTCCGGGACAGCACCGGTATCCGAATTGTCGAGAACGCCCGCCCCGCCGACGATTCGCGATTGCCCTGGCGAATCGGCCGAGAGCCCTCGGTGTCGATCGGCGAAGTGACCGGTGAGGAAGCGTACATGCTGCACCGGGTGGACGACGCCGTGATGCTGCCGGACGGCCGTATCGTCGTCGCGAACACCGGGACAAGCGAGATCCGCGTTTTCGATGCTTCCGGGATGCACCAGGCGACCTGGGGCCGGGAGGGAGGGGGGCCCGGGGAATTCACGGCTCTCGCCGGCGTGGCCCCCTGGCCGGGCGACTCCATAGTCGCGTGGGACACGCGGACCGATGCCATCGCCGTCTTCGACTCGGTAGGAGCGTTGGGGCGCTCGTTTGTTCTCGAGGCGGAGGGTCGCCCCGCCGAGCCCCGGATGCCCATGAACGACGGCACGATTCTGGGGCGGATCGTGGATGCCGGGAGCGGCCCGGGCTACAGGCGCGAGCAGATCACGCACGAAGTGCGCGATTCCGACGGACGCATGCTCGTCTCGCTGGGGGAGCACGCCGGGCGCGAGTCCTTCATCAACATGGACGGCCGCATGGCGGTGTTCGGCCTGCTGCCGTTCAGCCGCTCGCTGCACGAGGCGCTTTGGGGCGAGATGGTCATCCTCGCTCCGGACGATCACTACGAGATCCGTGCCTACGACCGGACGACCGGACGACTCGCGCGCATCGTTCGCCGCGACTACGCCAATCGTGCACCGACGCGCGAAGAGGTCGACCGGGCGATCGACGACGCCCTGGAACGGACCAACCTGAGCGGCGATCGCCTCGAATGGACGCGCGAGGGCTACAAGGACATGCCGCTGGTGGAGGGCTTCCCGGCGTTTCGGTCACTCCTGGTCGATGTGCTGGACCATCTCTGGGTGCGGGAAGCGACCCTTCCGGGCATGGACAGGCCCGCACCCTTGTGGACGGTCTTCAACGCAGAAGGGCGGGTCCTGGGGTTCATTGAGACGCCCGAGGGGCTGACGGTGCTCGAGATCGGCGCCGACTACATCCTGGGGCAGGCCGCCGATGACCTGGGGGTCGAGTCGGTGCAGGTGTGGCCGCTGGAGCGGTAGCGGGTGTCACCACTCCAACACGGGCAACACGTCCTCCTGTAGCCGCCACATCTCGTTGATGAGGCTCACTGCCTGGCGGTAGGACTCGGTGGTGGGGTCCAGGAGCAGGGCCTGAAGCAGGGGGCGGCGGGAGCCGGATTTGAATGCGTCCACCAGCAGCCGAGTGATGCTGGTCTGCGTGCGGAGCAGTGCGAGGATGCCCTCGGGGAGTGGTTGCATGGTGAGCGGGTGAAGACCGGATCCGTCGACGGTCGCGGGGACTTCGACCACGGCGCCGTCGGGCAGGCCGGGAACGTACCCGGCGTTGGGGACATTGACCGCGTCAAGATGATGTTCGACGCCACGCAGGACCCCTTCCAGCAACGGTGCGGCGAGTTCGCCGGAAGGCTCCAGGGGCGCCTGCTCGGCCTCGCCCGCCCGCTCCTCCCGGCTTCCGCGCGCCCGCTCTCGCCGCGTGTCTGGAAACAGCGGTGTTTCGGTGGGATTGTCCCCGAGGTTGTAGATCCACGTGGGGACTTCGCCGGTGTCCCAGGGATGGCCCTCGGTGGGGTCGTAAAAGAACTGGAGCGTGCTGCTGGCCAGGAATTCGCCCGCCCAGCGGATGTATTCGCCGATGTGGTTGGCGCCGGGGCTCGGGAAGCGTCCGAAGACGCGAAAGAGCGTGCGGCTGAGCGCGATCTCATCCCAGTCGTGCAGCCAGTCAGCGGCGCGCTCCCGGGCGATTAGGCGCGGGTACAGGTCCTCGCCCGTCTCGCGATCACGTACGGATTCGAACCAGGCGAAGTGGTTCAGCCCACTGGCGCGTGCGTCGAGGCGGCCGGGCGGCAGGTCGAGAAGCCGGGCCATCTGTTCGATCCCGTGGAAGACGCCGTGGCAGAGCCCGACGACGCGGACGTCGGTCAGGCGGCTCACCGATTCGCTCAGCCTGGTGAGCGGGTTGGTGTAGTTGACGAGCCATGCGTCGGGACAATGCCGCTCCATGGCACGGGCGACCTCGAGGGTCGGACCCATATTCCGTAGAGCGTGGAAGAGTCCGCCGGGTCCGCCGTTCTCGCCGTAGATCTGGCGGAAGCCGAAGCTCCGGGGAACGTGGAAGTCCTGTGCCCAGTAGAAGTAGCGGTTGATCTCGATGGAGAGGACGACGGCGTCGGCACTGGGAAGGGCGTCTGCCACGCGGGTCGAGGCGGACACGGTGGCAGAGCGGCCCAGGCGGTCAGCGACGGCTTCGGCGTAGGCCTGGGCGCGGGGGAGGCCGGACGGGTCGATGTCCACCAGCGCGATCTCGATGCCTCCATTGCAGAGGGCGTCGCTGAGAAGGATGTCGCGGGTGGACGCGGGGCCGAATTCGCGGCTGCCCGCGCCGACGAGGACGATCTTCATGGGGCGGGGGAGGGTGGGTGGGGAGCCGTGTCGCGGTCTGCGAGCCTCACGGTTGCGACCGCGGCAGCCATGGACACGCCCAGCAGCAGGAGGCCGACTCCGGCCCGCCCGGTGAGCATGCAACCGATCCCGAGCAGACTGCCGTAGACGAACAGCCCGCCGAGGACGAAGCCGGTCCACATGCGGGAAGCGGGGGGATCCGACGACACCACGCCGGTTCGGGCGGCTACGGGTGCCCACCATCCGCCGGGTCGCACGCGGCGATGGAAGCGATCGAGGACATCGTCCCTTTCGGGGCTTGTGAAACGAATCACAATCAGCCAGAGCAGTGTGCAGGTGACCAGGATGACTACGGCGCGTACGAGGTCCATCTCGGGGGCGTAGAAGGCATTCGCCATCTCCAGCAATGACGCGGGCATGGGAATGGCGCTTTGTGCCGCGCTGAGCAGCAGCCGGCCGTTGGCCAGGACGATCGAACCCGCCATGGCCGCAATCTCGGCCCACGCGTTCACCCGCCACCAGTACCACCGGAGCAGCCATACGATCGCCACGCCCGCCGTCAGCTCGATGATGTAGATCCACCCCCGCTGGATCGACTCCATCTGCCAGGCGACGAGAGCCGCGAGCACCGCCAGTCCTACCACCGCCACCCGCGACGCGGTCACGTAATGGCGTTCGGCCGCGTCGCGTTTCACGAATCGGCGGTACACGTCGTTAACCATGTACGAGGCGCCCCAGCACAGGTGCGTGTCCATCGTGCTCATGAAGGCGGCCAGGAAGGTCGCGACCATCAGCCCGCGCAGTCCCACGGGCATGAGCTCGCGGATCATCATGGGGTAGGCGAGTTCGGGGTCGGCCATGAGCGCCGGGTCGGCACCGGGACCCGCCGGGAACACCAGCAGCGACCCCAGGCCGGCCACGATCCACGGCCACGTCAGCAGCACCGTTCCCGCAAACGCGAACCAGAGCGACGCCATCACGGACTGCCGCTCGTCGCGGGTGGCGAACAGGCGTTGCGCGACATACCCGTCGCCCTGCCCGCTCCTCATCCACAGGATCAGGATCAGGCAGAGGAAGGACAGGAATTCCAGCGACGAGGCGCCGTTGGCGCTCGGCACCAGGTCGAGCGCGCCCGCGGGCGCGGCCGGGGCCTCACGGACGGCCGCCGCCATCGCGGCCGGGCCGCCGAACCGAGCCAGCACGATCCCCGCAAGCGTGATCGACCCCAGCATCCCGGCCACAAACTGCACCACGTCGGTCACCACGACGCCCCAGAGGCCCGACGCCACCGTGTACACCAGGGCGAGGCCGACACACACCGTGAGGGTGAGCGCGGCGTCCCATCCGAGCAGCACCTCGGCGAACTTGACCATGGCCAGCATCACCCAACCCATGACGACGGCGTTCTTGAGCAGTCCCTGGTAGATGGCCGAGAAGCCGCGCAGAATCCGAGCCGGGGCGCCACCGTAGCGCAGCTCGATCATCTCGGCGTCGGTGAGGATCCCGGCGCGCCGCCACAGCCGCGCATAGAAAAAGGTCAGCATCAGGATGCCGGCAGCCTCGTACCACCACAGCCAGTTGCCGAAGACCCCCTGCCGCCGGACGAGCGCGGCGGTGGCGAGCGGCGCGTCGCTGGCGAACCACGTGGCCGCGATCGATGTGCCGGCGATCCACCAGGGCAGGGACCGGCCGGCGACGAAAAAGTCCTCGACGCTGCGCCCTGCTCGCCGTGCGAGACGCAAGCCGATGGTGAGGGTCAGCGCGCCGTATGCGGCGACAACGATCCAGTCAATGGCCGTAAGGGTCACGGCCACAGCACATTGGACAGGATGCGATAGGCGCCGGGCACGCCGTAGGGCAACTGGCGGTGCAGTGCCAGTGCCAGGTAGCTGTAGCGGCCTTTCCCGACTTCAGCGGCGAGCCAGACTCCGCGCTGTGGCTCCTGACCGGTGTCGTGCGTCTCGACGAGGGGCGTGTAGGCCGGATCCCACTCGGTGAAGAACTTGGATCCGCGTTGTTCCAGCCAGCCGTCGAAGTCGGCCTCCGAGATGCGGTTCGGAGCCGAAAGCAGTGGATGGGACGGGTCGAGCAGGCGCACCGGTGCGTCTTCCTCCGAGACCTCTTCGGCACCGCGGGGCAGGGAGGCACGATACGGCGCCATCACGGACGGCACGAACTCCTGGGTCTGGTACAGAACGACCAGGTTGCCGCCGCGGCGTGCGTAATCCAGCAGCCGCTGGTTGTTCTCGACCAGATCGCGGCGAACTGCGTACGCGCGCGTGCCCACGACGATTGCGTCGTACTGGTCGAGTTCGCCGCCGGTCAGGGCCGCCTCGTCCAGCAGGGTCACGGTTGCGCCGAGGGCCTCGATCGCTGCCGGCACCTCGTCCCCCACGCCCATTGCGTAGCCCACCGAAAGGCCATCCAGAGCAGCGACATCGACCGAACGGACCAGGGTCCGAGCCGGGACACTGAGCCGCGCGAGCGGCAGATCACGGTGGTCGATGACCTGGTAGCCGGAGCGGTACTCCGGTGGGACGACGGTCTGCACGTCCGGGCGAGCGTCGACTGCCGGGCGTCCCTCGTCCGCGCCGGCCACGACCCGCGCGACGGCTTCGATCACCGCGTCACCGCTCCAGTCGGCCGGAGGTTGGATCGTGATTGAAGTCTCGACAGCCTCTCCGCGGCTACGGAAGTCGTGCCGAATCGAAGAAGGCGCCGCTGTCCAGCCTGCGGGAAGCTCGAGCTCGGCCTCGGCGGAGACATCCGGCGCATTGGCTTCCAGGCGGACGAGGACCTCGACTGGTTCGGCGCGTGCCACATCACCGCCCCGGACACGTGCCGGCACCACACGCACCGTCGGGGTCACACCCACGGACAGCGCCGGCAGCACCTCAATACGCCGCCCCACGGATCCGTACGGCAGCTGCGGGACCGATCCCGTCACGGGTACGGTCCTGGCCAGGGTCGCTCCCATTCCCTCCAGGTCCATGACGGCGCGGAGGCCTGTCACGCGCCATGGCAGGTGCAGGTTGGCCGAGTCTTGTACCTCGTAGTGGTTCTCGGCCAGCCCGTTCCGCGAGAAGTAGGGACCGGCGAGTGTATGTTCCGTGGGAATCCGGATTGACAACATGTTTTCAAACGCATGCGCGGTTCCAGTCGGCTGATCCGAGACACCCGCGACCGTACCGCCGCGGCAGGTTGCTCTGATCCGCTCCCAGCGGATTGTCATCGCGTTCGCGGTCTCGCGGCCGTGAACGATCCCGATGTAGTGCGCTCTCTCCCAGCCCGGCAATGTGCTCTCAATCCTCACGGCAACATCCACTTCCTCGCCCGGCGAGACCACGACACCGCCGATGTCCAGCTCTGCTTGAACGTCCACCCCTGCCGCGGCGAAGATGGCATCCTCGAATTGCCGCCGCTTCACCGCCAGGTGAAAACTCGTCTCTGGCGTCAGCGGTACCCTGGCGGTCACATCACGGAGGAGGTCGTATCCACACAGCAGCTCCGGCACCGATCTCTCCGGCGCGTTGAAGTCGAAGTCCTCCAAGACGCGCTGAACGATGCCGTGGAGCTCTGCGAGCATCTCGGTGATGCCGTCCCCCGCCTCTTCACCGAGTAGCCCGGGCAGACCCGCAAGACTCGTGTCGAGACCTGCGAAGAAGTTGTCCGCGACCTCGGGCGCGACCTCGGGCACGACCTTGGGCGCCACCGCGTCCTCCATCTCTTCCGCCTCGGGTGTCCCCAGCTGCTCGTACCGGTACACCCGCCCGACGCCCGTTCGCACGCGGCCGGACGTCTGCGACCGCTGCAGGCTCAGACCCAGGCTCGCCCACTCCTGATACGACATCCCCAGCAGCGGGCTGTACGCGTCCCCTACCGCCACGTGATGGGGCTCGTCCACCCGCAGGCCACCGCGGAACACCCTGAGCACCCGCCACGGCCGCAGCCCCTCGCGCGTGATCTGCTCCGGGAAGCGGCCGGGGTCGGCAGCCGCGGCAACGGCTTCCGGAGTCAGCAACCCAGCCGCGTGATGGTGCCCGTGGCCGTCGCGCCGGGATCCGTGAAAGCGCGACACAGCCACGAGCGGTCGGTTCAGGCGGATCACCCGCACCATGTCTTCCAGCACGGCTTCCCGGTCCCAGCTGCGGAACGCCTCTTCGACCGACTTCGAGTAGCCGTAGTCGACCGCGGTGGTGAAGTACAGGTCGTCGAGGCCGTAGTAGCGGCCCGAAAGAACCAGTTCGCGGGTGCGGATCAGCCCGAGGGCGTCGAAGAGTTCAGGCCCGATCGCGTTGGCGCCGGCTTCGCCGCGGTTCAGGCTGAGCAGCGCGGTGCGCGCGCCCCAGCCCCGGCTGGCCAGGGCGAGCATGCCCGAGTGCTCGTCGTCGGGGTGAGCCGTGACGTGCAGAATGCTGGCGGTGGTCGTCAGCTTCCGGATGCGGTGCCACACGCCCGCAGCGCCGCGGTCGGCCTGCAGTTCTTCGCCGGGGATCGGGGCGGGGAAGGCGAGGACGCGGTCGAGGGTGGGCGTGGACTGGGCGGACGCCGACTGCGACTGCGGGGACGCCGCGGCGGAGCCAAGTGCCAGCGTGCCCGTGAGCACGATGGCCGCGGCGAACGTCCGGGAAGCCATTCTCGGCCTATCGCCGCACCATGCCGCCCAGCGGTCGCCCGCCCATGAGGTGCAGGTGGAGGTGGTAGACTTCCTGCCCCCCGTGGTCCCGGCAGTTGATCATGACGCGGTAGCCGTCGTCCGCGATCCCCTCGTTCTCGGCGATACCGGCGGCCACCCGGAGCATGCGGCCCAGCACCGCCTCGTCGTCCGCGGACACGTCCGCAAGTGTGGGGATCGCCCGGTTCGGCACGATCAGGACGTGTGTGGGCGTAAGCGGACGGATGTCGCGAAAGGCGGTGACCAGATCGTCCCGGTAGACGATGTCCGCCGGGATCTCGCCCCGCACGATCTTCGAGAATATGGTGTCTTCGGCCATGTCCGTCTATCGTAGCATTCTGGGGAATCGGAGCAAGAGGAGGGTGGTTCGGGGGCTATTATGTCAACTGTGCTTGACTTATTGCGCGCTCCTGGACTTCGCTCGGCGTTGCGCCGACGCCGCTGGGTGCCGCTCGTCTCTCTCGTTGCCGCGCTCGCGATTTCTGCTTGCGAACCCGACAGCGCCATGCAAATGGACGCGGCCGAACCCTGGCAAACGGAGCCTGAGTACGAGATAGGCGTCCTGGTCGAGGGGAACGCGACGTTCGAGCGGGTGACCGGACTGCGTGTCGGCGGCGGCGGGACGCGCCTCTACGTGCTGGATCCGGGCCGGGAGCGGCTCACCGTGTGGTCTCCGGAGGGTGTCGAGCTGCTCGAAATGGCGTGGGCAGGTGAGGAGGAAGGCGAGCTCGGTTCGCCCGACCGTATCGAGTTGCGCGACGGGGGATTTCAACTGCGGGACGGCAACTCATTCGTGGTTTTCGCCGAGGACGGACAGCATCGGGAAACCGTGTCCCTGCCCCCGGCCGTGGGCTTCAACCGCTTCCGGCTCAGACCGGAGCTGATGTTGCCGGACGGGGCGTTCGTGGTGTCGCTCAGGATTCCCGATGGCGTACGGGCGGGCTGGTTTGAGGAAGATCCGATCGTGGAGGCTCCCGTCCTTCGGCTTGAGCAGGTCGAGGGCCAATGGGAGTTCGACTCGCTGGCCGTGCTCGACATCCGGAACCGGGATCTGGATCTTCGGCCGAGTGAGAGCGGTTTCGGATGGTCTCTGCACACGGCACAGCCCTACGGCGACGCGGATGAGATCGACTTCCTGCCGGCTTCAGGCACGATGGTGGTGACGCGAGACAGCCGGTCCGACCCCGGACTGGTTTACCTGCACCAGATCGCTGCCGGCGGCGACACGGTCTGGTCGGGAAGCCTGCGGTTCGAGGCGGCTCCGCTGTTGCCCGATGACGCCGCGGAGGCATTGGCCGCGGAAGCGCGGGCCGTCGCCGGGACGCTCGGGTCGCTTTCCCTCGATGAGGCTGCGGCCCTGGTGGAGCAGGTCCTGTACGTACCCGACCACTATCCGGCCGTCATGGACACCGAAGTCATGTCCAACGGGGAACTGTGGATCAGGAACCACGAAGAGCCGGGCGACACGCTGGACGTCTGGTACGCCGTGCGGATTGGCGGGGGAAGCACTGCGCCACGACGGACGCCGCGGCGCATCCTGGTACCGTGGTCCTTCTACCCCTTCGATACGACGGACACACACGTGTGGGGCATTCAGCTCGATCCCGAGACCGGGGGGCAATACGTGGTCGGCAGGAGACTGGTTCGCGGCAGCGGCTGATTTCCCGGCGCCGCACACCTTGAGAGGTTGGGACGTGCGCAGTATTCCTTTCCGTTGAGGAAGTGTACTCGCAGTAACAGGAATGGGAGGTATTTCGTGAGGGCGACATTCTTCACAATGGGGTTTGCGGCCGTCCTGGCGGCGGGCGCCGATGCCCAGCAGGCGAGCCGGACGCAGCCCGTCCAGGGCATGCGCGACAACGGCACCGGATACCACGCACTGGTGGGAGCCAGGGTCGTGACGGGGCCCGGCCAGGTCATCGACGACGCCACGATCGTGATACGGGACGGCCTCGTGCAGGCGGTGGGACGGGGCATGGAGGCACCGGCGGGTGCACGCGTGTGGGACCTCGAGGGACTTACCGTTTACCCGGGCTTCATCGACGCCCACGCCGACCTCGAGATGGACGCGGTGCCTGAGGGCGGGGACATTGGGCCCACGCACTGGAATCCCCAGGTCAGGGCGTGGTTTTCCACGACCCGGAACCTCGCTGACGACGAAGACCGGCGGGCGGCGCTGCGCTCACAGGGCTTCGGCACTGCGCTGGCGGTGCCGAAGGAGGGGATCTTCCGGGGCACGGCTTCGGTGGTGAATCTCGGGGACGAAGGTGTGCGTGAACGGGTACTCCGGCCGGATGTCGCCCAGGCCATGGGGTTCCAGCGCTCGTTCGAGCTGGGCGGATCGTACCCGAACTCCGCGATGGGTACGATCGCGCTCATCAAGCAGACCCTCATGGACGCCGAGTGGTACATGCGCGCCTGGGAGGCCTACGAGTCGAGCGGCCGCGCCTTCCTCCCCCCGGAGACGAGCGAGGCCCTCGCGGCGCTTGAAGACGTGGTGCAGGGCAATCAGCCGGTCGTCTTCGAGACGGGCAGCGAGGAGGATTACCTGCGGGCACACAGTCTCGCCAGCGAGTTCGGGCTGACCCCGTGGTTCCGCGGCAACGGGCTCGAATACCGCCTTATCGACGTGCTGCGCGGACGCAGCGATCCCCTTGTTGTGCCGCTCGACTTCCCGGACGCCCCCGATGTGGGACACCCGGCGGCGGCACTCGATGCATCGGTCTCCGACCTGCGTCACTGGTACCTGGCGCCGACCAACCCGGCGCAGCTGGCCGACGCCGGGGTCCGCTTCGCCATCACCAGCGACGGGCTTTCGTCGCTGAACGAGTTCCTGCCCAACCTTCGGATCGCGGTGGCGCGGGGACTCGCCACGGACGATGCCCTGGCGGCGCTCACGACGACGCCGGCCTCCTGGCTCGGGATCGACCGCACCCACGGGACCATCGCCGAGGGCAAGGTGGCCAACCTGATCGTCAGCGAGGGCGACCTGTTCACCGAGGAGGCCACGGTGCGCGACGTGTGGGTCCAGGGACGGGTCTACGGCGTAACCCGTCCGGCCCAGATCGATCCCAGGGGAACCTGGCAGATCGCGTCGGACGACGAGTGGGGCTTCGACGCCGCCCTCGTCCTGGAGGGCCCGTTGAACCGGTTGCGCGGCTATCTCGACATCGCCAGCACCGGCCCCGAGCTTCCCGGCGGCGCCCGGGTCGACCTCGAGTCGGCCAGTGCGGTTGCCGAGACCGGCCGGATCCAGGCGCGCTTCAACGGCGAGGTGCTCGGCTACCAGGGCATGGCGCTGCTGTCGGGCTCCGTCCGCGGCGACGAGTTCTACGGGTGGACTTCGCTCCCGAACGGGGCGGATCCGTCCTTCCGCGGGACCCGCACCGGGGACTTCGAAGGCCCGTCGCGCGGCACCGTGGCGATGGACGTGCCCGAGATCGACCTGCCGTTCATCCGCCCCATGATGGACTACGGCCGGACATCGATCCCCGAACAGCCCGCCGCGGTCGTGGTGCGCAACGCGACCGTCTGGACCCAGGGTGCGCAGGGCATGCTCGAAGGTGCGGACCTCCTGGTTCGCGCGGGTACGGTCGAGGCGGTCGGCGTGGACCTCGACGCCCCGCGCGGCGCGGTCGAGATCGACGCCGCGGGGAAGCACGTCACGCCGGGGATGATCGATCCGCACATCCATTCGGGCGTCAGCGCCGTCAACGAGAGCGGCTTCGCGATCGTGCCCGAGGTGCGCATGGGCGACGTCGTCACCCACAACAACATCTGGATGTACCGGCAGGTGGCGGGCGGACTCACCACCGCGCACATCAAGCACGGCTCCGCGAACCCCATCGGCGGCGAGAACGTCTTCGTGAAGATGCGCTGGGGCTCGCTCCCCGACGACCTGAAGCTGGAAAACGCGCCGCGCACGGTGAAGTTCGCGCTGGGCGAGAACCCGAAGCGGCGGCAGGGACGCTACCCCGACACGCGCATGGGCACGCAGGAGATCATCCGCGACCACTTCATGGCCGCGCGCGACTACGAGCGGGAGTGGCAGCGCTGGGAGGAGACCGGTGAGGGGCTGCCCCCCCGGCGCGACCTGCGCATGGAGGCGATCCTGGACATCCTCGACCAGGAGCTGCTCATCTCGTCGCACGGCTACCGCGCCGACGAGTTCCTGGCGCTCGTCCGGCTGGCCGAAGAGTTCGGCTTCCGGGTCCAGACGCTGCAGCACGGCGTCGAGGCGTACAAGATCGCGCCCGAACTCGCCGAGTCCGGGGTCGCCGCGGTCGTCTGGAGCGACTGGGGCGCCTTCAAGCTCGAGGCGTACGACGCGACGGTGTACAACGCGCGCATCCTGATCGAGGCGGGTGTCGTGACCTCGCTGCACTCGGACAACAGCGAGATCGCCAGCCGCATGAACTGGGAGGCGGGCAAGCTGCTTCGCACCGGGCTCACCCCCGAACAGGCGCTCTCGACCGTGACCAACCAGGCGGCCGAGGCGATCGCGATCCACGACCAGGTCGGCTCGCTGGAGCCCGGAAAGGACGGGGACTTCGTGATCTGGAGCGGCGACCCGCTTTCGCAGTTTACGCGGGCCGAGCAGACCTGGATCGATGGCCGCCGCTACTTCTCGCTCGAGGAAGACGCGGCCATGCGGGAACAGATCGCACAGGAACGCACACAGCTGATCCAGGCCATCCTGTCCATCGAGGGCGGCGGCGGCCGGAGCGCCCAGACGGAGACAAACCGATGATGACGACGACGACGGAGCGACGAGCGATGAGGGGAGCCCTTGCGCGGTGGGCGGGCATGGCAGCGATGGCCGCCGCGGCCTTGGCGGTCCTGTGCGCGGCGGTGCCGACAGCCCTCGGGGCGCAGGTGCGCATGACCGTGCCGCCGCAATCCGAGCCCGTGGCACTGCAGGGCGCCACCATTCACACGGTCACCAGCGGTGTGATCGAGAACGGGACGATCCTCCTGGAGAACGGGTTGATCACCGCGATCGGGGCCGACGTGGAGATCCCGGCCGGGACCCGCGTGGTCGATGCGACCGGCAAGCACATCTATCCCGGCCTCATCGACGCCTTCAGCACCGTGGGGATCGCCGAGATCGGCGCGGTGGGCGTCTCCAACGACGTCAACGAACTGGGCGACTTCAACCCGAACGTGCGCGCGGACGTCGCCGTGAACGCCGAGAGCCGCCACATCGGCACCACGCGCTCGGCCGGCGTGCTCACGACGCTCACGACGCCCGGCGGCGGACTCGTCTCCGGCATGTCTTCCGCGATGGCCCTCGAGGGATGGAGCTGGGAAGAGATGTCGATGCAGTCGGCCGCGGCGCTCAACGTGAACTGGCCGAATCCCAACCCCCGCCGGTTCCGCGGATTCGGCGGCTTCAGGTTCGGTCAGGAACGCGAAGACCCGCCGAGCTACGAGGAACAGGTCCAGCAGCTCAAGGACTTCTTCGCGGAAGCCCGGGCCTATCGGGACGCGGTCGCCGCCGGTGCTGAGGTGCGCAGCGACTCCCGCTACGCCGCCATGATCCCGGTCATCGACGGAGACCTCCCCGTCGTGGTCGCGGCCGACGGCGCGGCCCAGATCAACGACGCCATCACCTGGGCGCAGGAGGAGGACCTGCGGATCGTCATCCGCGGCGGGCGGGACGCCATCCATGTGGCGGATCGCCTGGTTGCCGAGGACATCCCGGTGATCCTGACCTCGACGATGGCCGCTCCCGGGCGGCCATACGAGGGCTACGACGGCGCCTACTCGATGCCGGCGCGCCTCCACGAGGCGGGCGTGCGCTTTGCGATTTCGGGCGGTTCGGGGTCGCTGTATTCGAACCGGCTGCCCT
Source organism: Longimicrobiales bacterium (assembly GCA_965116905.1). Taxonomy (GTDB): domain Bacteria; phylum Gemmatimonadota; class Gemmatimonadetes; order Longimicrobiales; family Gaopeijiaceae; genus Bin94. The sequence continues at coordinate 1,417,806 of OZ220732.1, forward strand.
TCGAAGCGGGCGTGGCCGTTGCGTTCGGGCTCCCCGAGGAGGAGGCCCTGAAGGCGGTGACGATCAACCCCGCACAGTTCCTGGGACTCGACGATCGCGTCGGCTCTCTGGAACCGGGCAAGCAGGCGACCTTCCTGATCACGACCGGAACGCCGCTCGACATGACCACCGACATTGAGCAGGCGTACATCCAGGGCCGCGAGCTCGACATGATGGACATCCAGAAGTACTTCTTCGAGAAGTACATGGAGAAGGTCCGGCAAGTCATGCGGCGGGTGATCATGTAGGCGGTCGCGCGCCCGGCCGGGGGAGCGGGCGCGGACGCCCGCTCCCCACCGCCGCCCCCTACGCCCCCGGGAACCGCTGCCGAAGCGCGTCCCGCCGCTGCCGGTAGCTCGCGTGCGGCTGACCACTCGCTCCGCTGTCCGGGTGCCTGCTCCGATTGCGCGCGGCTTCCGCGAAGGCGGCCAGGTGCACGACGGTGTCCTCGGCCACCAGTCCGCCCGCCACCAACCCGGTGCCCACGACGCCGACATCGCGCCCCAGGCCCACTCCGGGATGCTCGTCGAAGGTGGCGCCCACAATGCGGTCGAGGAACGCCCGGGCGCCTGAAGCGGACGAGCGCGACCGCCGCCGCTCACGCCCGAGCGCATCGATGGCGTAGCTGCGCACGAGCTTCGGCAGGAACGCCGCGAACGTGTCGGGGCGATCGAAGAGGTCCAGACCATAGCGACGCCCCCGCACCACGAACACGGCGCCGACCTGGTCGTCCCCGGCCTCCACCCCCGCCTCCACACCGGCCACGTAGTCATCCAGCTCCTCGCTGTGCCGGTCGAACATGGCACTCATCGCCTCCGTGGGAGACGACGCCTCCAGCCGGTCGGACTCCTCGGCGATCGAGTCCCACACCTGCCCCTGGTCGGAATGTCGGCTGCCGCGCGAGCGCAGCGAATGCCGCACGCTCGCCACCTTCTCCGCCCGCCCCCGCACGTTCTGCACCCGGTCGGTCACCCCGAAATCCCGCTTGCTGTACGACCACCGCCCCGCTTCCACGCACGACACCGGGATCACCGTCGTTTTCCTGGCGGCCAACAGCATCGTCAGGTTGGCGACCCGGTTCTGCTTGGCCCCCACCAGCTCCTCGCCGTCGACGATGAGGACGGGCTTGTCGGCACGGTTCCTTACCAGGAGTTCGGGCACGCTGCCCCCCTCCGAGACCTCGCGGATGGAGACGAGGTCCTTCCGCAAACCATCCTCCAGCAGGAGGTACGAGAGCGGGCTCGAGCGGTCCGACGTCAGCGGGAACACGGCAAGTCCGCCGTGGTTCATCGGATCCGACAGCGTCAGGCCGGAAAGGGTGCTCTTGACGAGGTCCATGGGTCTCTCCTTATGTTGGCAGTATTGACCAGTTACTTGACAGTAACGGGAAATCACCAGTATGTCAACAGTCAACACCAGCGAATAACAGAAGGGAAGTCCGGGATGCCCAGCTACACCGCCAGAGAGCTAGAGCGCGAGACGGGCGTCGACCGCCGGACGATCGCCTACTACGTGCAGGAGGGACTTCTGCCCAAGGTCGGGCGCCGCGGCCGCCGAACCCGCTACCCGAAGCTCTTCCGCGACCGCCTCCTCTTCATCCAGCGCGTGCGAAACGCCGAGGAGGAGGGCGAGGTGTCCGCCGTGTCGCTCAGCGACATCCGCAAGGTGTTCGAACGCGTGCCGCCGGCGCTGATCGCGGGTGTCGCCGACGGCCGGATCGCGGTGACGCCGGACCTGGTGTCGGAGCCCTCGACGGCATTCCGCGCGCCAGGCATGAGGCGGGCGATTCTGAGGGACCGATGGGTTGGGGAAGAGAGGGCGATGTCCCCGATGCCGGAGCCGCCCTCGCCCGCCGGCCCGCGCTACTCACCCGGGGCGCCTGCGGAAGACGAGGATTGGGGCGACGACGACGAGGAGCCGCGCGAAGGTGACCTGGTCGCGCGGGAGGAGGGGCCGCGGGCAGCGGAGCCCGAGCCGTACGCGTCGGAGCCCTCAGATGCGGAGCCGCCGCTGGAGGCGCCGCGACGGAGCGCGCCGCGGAGGAGGGCACCGCAGCGGGAGGTGGAGGTGCCGCCGGTGTACTCGCGGCTGCCGGAGGACGAGGACGCGGACGCAGACGCGGATGCGGCGCGTGGGCGCGCGGAGGAGATGGCCCTCGCCAGGGCCCTGCGGCGACTCGAGGAGGTGGCGCGCCGCAGGAACGACGAGTCGCCCAGGTCGCGGGATACCTGGACGCGGATCGGTGTTTCGCCGAACCTGGTGCTCTCCGCACGCGGGGTCGGAGAGGAGGACGCGGCCATCGTCGAAAGAGTGCGGCGGGCGATGCGGAGGGTGATCAGGCGGGGGCGGTGAATTCAGTATACTCCGAAGGAGGGCCCGCATCGGGAGAGCCGATCTCGCTCTCGGTGGGAACTGGACCAACGGCCTGCTGTGCGACCGGGCGGGTCTCCACGTGCACCTTGACGTCAGGCCCTGGCCAGCGCTCGTTCGAGCCGCACCATCCTGTCACTCTCTTCGTCGAGCCTCTCAGCGACGGGCGCGCTCGTCAGCAGCGATTCGATGCGGCGCACATCCTCGGTGTATTCTTCCATTCTCCGAAGGTGCCCCACCCGGGTCTTCGTGCAGACCAGCACTTCGGTGCCTGTACGCCAGCTTGGCTGGTACTTCAAATCCGGGTGATGTCGGCGGATCTTGTCGATGAGGTGCCAGACTCCGTCGTCACCGGGTTCGAATTCCCGCGCCTGCGCGACCGGATCCCGGCAGAACTCGCGCAGCTTCGCGCAGATCCGACAATCGCACGTTGTCCGCACCTCGACGGTCCAGTCGGCGGGCTCGACGGGACCCGTCGCGCTGCGCGCCAGCAGATAATCGACGCACCGACGCCACAGCACCCGGTAGGCCTCCGCATCCTCGATGCCTCCGCGCTCATGCATCTTCATCAAGGCCGTCACGAGCGACCGGTCCGGCGTCACGACCTCGGAGTGACCCGCAACGGCCCGAGCGGCGGCGACAGCCTCGTCGGCGATCCCCAGGCGGTGTGCGAGCACGAACAGATCGCAAATGGCTTGGGCATCGATCCACCTGTCCCCGGAATCGTTGTCCTTGCGGCTGTGGAACCCCCCCTGTCTCGACCGCTCGCGTTCGCTGCGGGCACTAGCCTCCGACTCCGCCCGAAGTCCGGCTTCCAGGCCCGACAGGGCGCTTCCCACGGCTCCGCGTATCGCATCACGCCGCGCCGCGTCCGCCGGCGTGTCACTGCGTCGGCCTGCCAGCGTGAGTAGAGCCACAACCGCGTTCGGGCGCCGCCCCAGGTGTTTCTCAACCAGCTTCGACATGAAGACGCCAGCGTCCGCGGCCCCGATCAGGTCCAGCACCGCCGCCAGGGACTCATTCTCGCCGCCATCGTAGTCGATCAAGGCCACATGGTGGAGGAAGTCGGCGGCGAGATCTGCCTGGCCCAGGGCTTGCAGCAGGCGCAGCATCTCGCAGCGGTCCCGTGACCGTGCAAGGCTGCGCCCGCGCCGCCAGATCAGGGTCAGCCTCGCCACCAGTTGCCGCACATGTTCGCTGTCCCTGCCCTGCGAATCGCTGAAGTGGGCGGCAACCCAGGACACGGCGTGCGCGATGCTGTTGCCAGCGACAATGTCCAGAGTCTTGTTGGGAGGCCAGACGACCAGCGCCCCATGGCGGTAGACCAGCCCCATCGTCACACCCTCGTTGCCCGTCGGGTGCACGCTACGTTCGGCCGGCTCGCCGTCCGTGAGCGCGTGTCGAGACATCAGCTCCTGCGCTTCAAGTTCGATGGTGCCGAATGACGGGCGTCCGCCGTCGAGGGCCGCCCAGCCGTCCGCCATGCGCGCTCGGCGATGGAGCTCCCCGATTACGGCTTGAGGGGCCTCCTGGATGTCGTCGCCCTCCCAGTCGTCCGGCGGACTCTCGCTGGGATAGCCTCTCTCTTCGATCCTGAGAACGGCCGCGTGCAGCTCGCAGTCCGCGCCGTCCGCAGCTTTGGCAAGCACTTGCGCCACGGCTGCGTCCCTGTTCTTCAGCGTGTCGAACGACAGGCCGTCCTCGCTGTATTCGTGGTCGAGCACCCATGCCAGTTTGTCGGCACCGCCTTCTTCTCGCCACCGCGCCAGGCAGTCGGCGACCCGTCTGGTCACTTCCCGGTATTCGGGCGGCGGCAGCAGCTCTGCGGGAGACCCGACGGACAGATTGAAAAGGAGGGAGACGCGGTGGCCGTCCGTGACCGGCAGCACTTCGTGGGGACAGTCGGCGTAGAAGGCAGCGAACGACAACTCGGAGGGCTCCAAGGCGGTCAATTCGAATGTTGCCGATCGGCCCGAGTGTCGAACGACCAGCTCGCCCCCGGCACCGGGTGTCGGCAGCGACAACGATAGGGTCGCCACCATGCCGGGTACCTTCTCGGTGTCCCGGTGTTCGGCGAAGAAGCCTCCCGGCCCGTAGACGAGGAGCTTGTAGAGCTCGACCTTCAGGCGTTCGACGGGAAGGCCCAGACCGTCGGCCACCAGACCCTTGATCTTCGCGAGCGAATCGGGCCACGCCCGACCTGTGAGACGGACATGTTCGGCGTCGATTTGCCAACTGTCGCGAACCGTCGTATCCAGAACGGTTTCGGCCCCCTTGCCGTAGGGCGACCGGGTCGCGGCGGCAATGAGCGCCTCGATCTGTGTTGCCGGCACCGGAAAGGACAATTCGCCCGCGCCCTTGACGGTGACGCACGGCATGGGGGTGAAGAGAGATCCGCCGACACAGTAGTCGCCCGGCCGGTCCACGGACTCGAGAAGTTCGTTGAGACGCTTCTGAGACGGGGTGGGCTCGGATCCGTACATTGTCGTTTTCGCTGCATTGAGAGGTGGTGGAGGGGTCCAAAGAGCTGTACAGATCCGACTAGACAGACCAGTCTATCCAATTCACTGCGGGCATCGCAAGTCCGGCGGCTGGCTTCGGCCTGCCGGTGCCTCCCGCACTCCACCAGAGGCTCTGGAAGACGACCCGAGCGGGTTTCGTCCCGCGGGAGGGCCCGCCGCAATCGGGGCTCGCGGGCAGCTCTACGAAGCCGGTGCGGCAGGCGGGCGAAGCTGCTACAGCCCCGTGTCCAGTTCGCTCATCCAGGCCTGCATGGCACGCTGGTAGAAGTTGGGGTTGAAGACGTACCATTCGCCCAGCGATGCGGGAACCTCAAAGGCTTCGGCCGCCTCATCCGGCTCCATGCCGCGGCGCCAGGCAGCTCGGGCGGCCTCCTCGACCAGGTCGATCAATGCCACGTAGCCGGTCATCGCGGCGTCGTCGGTCAACGGGCCGTGGCCCGGCACGTAGGTGCTCGCGGGCATCGCCTGCAGTGCCCGCACCGTGCGAGAGAGCTGCGACGGGACTGCATGCGTATAGTTCGGGAACATGGCGTTCCAGACCAGGTCGCCGCACCACACAGGCCCCTCGCCGCCGTCCACCTCGATCGTGACGTCGCTTGCCGTATGCCCCCGCCGCGGAACCACCGCCACCGTGCGGTCCCCCAGGTCGACATCGAGCGGTCCGTCCTCCGCAAGCACCGTCACGTCGGCCCACGGTGCGAGGATGGCGTCTCCGCGCGACTCCTGCACCAGCTCCTGCGTCGCCCGAGTGGCTCGCAGCGCGGGCGCCCGTCCGTTGTCCGGGACAAAGCCCGCGGGCCCGGCGGAGTGATCGCCGTGAAAGTGGGACACCACGACATGGTCCGGCCAGCGCCCGGTGAGATCGCGGGCCTGCTCGGCGACCCACCTCGCGCCCTCGGGGGTGTTGAAGGCCTCGTACACGAGCGTGCCCGACGACCCGCCGACGATGCCTCCGTTGCAGGTGGTGGTAAAGTCGCCTTCCAGGGGCGTCGAGATGATCGCGTACATGTTTGCACCGACCTCCTCGATCCGGGCGAACGGGGTCTGGGCCACGACGCGCCCACCGGTCGCGGTGCGCCATCTGCCGAGGGCCACCGGCCCGAGAATCGGGGCGATCGCAGCCAGATAGGCACCGCAGCTCGCCGATGCCGACAGGAACTCGCGACGGGTACAGTGGTCGAAATGGGTCATCGGTTTAGTTCCCGGTAGTGTGGATGGCTCAATGGACACCCCGCACTATGATGCGTCGCGGCCCCACGGGGAAGAGGGCGCGGCCGTTGTCGAAAGGGCGCGGCGCGCGATGCGGCGGGTGATCAAGCGGGGTTCTTGATTGCAACGCAATCGTTGTTTAGACTTCTCGACGACGAGGAGGTACGACCATGGCCAGCATCACGATCCGCAACCTGGATGACGAGGTGAAGACCCGCTTGCGAGTACGGGCGGCGGGTAACGGCCGTTCCATGGAGGAGGAAGTGCGGCTCATCCTGCGCGATGCCGTGGGGCGCAGGCCCAGTTCTCGAAATCTGGCTAGCATCGTCCGCTCCCACTTCGGGTCGGCCAGGGGCGTGGACCTGGAGTTGCCTCCCCGTGAGGCCGCGCGTGAGCCACCGTCCTTCGAGTGAGTTCGCGGGGATTGTCCATGCTGTTGGACACCAACGTCGTGTCCGAACTGGTTCGCAAGTCACCCAATCCTGCGGTGGTGACCTGGGTCTCGGCCCACGCCCTGGAAGATCTGTTCCTTTCCGCGGTTAGCGAAGCGGAGCTGCGTTACGGCGTGGCCATCCTGCCGGTGGGCCGACGGCGGGACAGGATGTTCTTCCAGATTGAGGCGATGCTGCGAGAAGCGTTCGAGGACCGAGTGTTGCCGTTCGACAGCGACGCCGCGGGCGCGTACGGGAACATTGCGGCTGGCCGCCGCTCCACCGGACGCCCCGTGGCAGTTGCGGATTGCCAGATCGCGGCGATTGCGGCGTCCCGCGGCATGGCGGTGGCGACGCGAAACGTCCGCGATTTCGAGAACATGGGAATCGAGATCGTGGATCCCTGGGCAGGCGCGTAGCTACGGCCCGATCAACTAGCTACGGCCCGATCAACTAGCTACGGCCCGATCAACTCGCTCCGGCCCCCTTCTCCTCTTCCTTCTCCTCCCTCGGCGGCCGCTCACGGCTCATCCTCAGCGTCACGCCGCCCCGGAACCGTGACCCGCTGCGCTCCACCTCGTGATCCCCGTCGTACAGGTAGTCCAGGATCGCCTGGTCCCACGACAGTCCGGCCTTGGCCACCAGCTCCATCCAGGGCCCGTACGCGGTCTCGTCGGGAGCTTCGGTGATGCCGTTCCAGATCGTGATCCTGGGGTTGAACGCGCCGCCGCCGCCCCCTCGTGAGCCCTTCAGCGGCATCTCGATCAGGACGCTGTCGGTCATGGGCAGGCGGAAGACCTCGGAGTCGAAGTCGGCTCCGTAGCGGCGGTAGCGGTCGTAGGTGCGCTGGTTCATCTCGAAGACGTCGCGGTTCGAGTTGATCCCTGCGGTGATGTAGTCCCGGATCTTGAACGCGGCGTCCTTGTGGCGCGGGAAATCGGGGTCGTCGACGTACCCGAACCCCGGCATGAACCATCCCTTGTTCAACCCCCAGTTGCGCTCGGTCACACGGCCGCGCCGCACGAGGCCCGAGTACTCGGAGAACAGTTGCACGACCTGGTGGCTCGGATAGCCGTGCGGATTGAGGAAGATGTCGGGCAGCCAGCGTTCCCAGAGCTGGCCGCGCACCTTCGACTCGGGGTAGATGGGGAAGTCCTGGCCGCCGCCGGATGTGACGTCCATCCCCAGCGACGCCAGATAGCCCGCGTGCAGGATGTAGTCGGGCGTGATCCGGTACAGGTCGTAGGCGAGTTGCGCGCCGTCGGGGTTGGTGAAGGGGTGGATGACGACGTTGACCCTGTCCAGCCTGGCCCGCTGCTCCGGATCGGTGAGCAGCAGTTCGGCGTGACGAAGGACGTGGCTCGTGGACGAGACCTCGTTGGCGTGTTGCCGGGCCGAGTAGATCACGGTGGGCTTGAACGTCGTCGCCTTGGCGCGCGACCAGTGGGTGGCGGTGATCGGCGGCATCAGGTCCATCGCCCAGGTGGTCCTGCCCAGGTAGCTCTTGCCGACCCTGTACATGGTGGCCTCGTCGAAGGCGTGGCTCAGCTTGGCCGTCATCTCGTGGCCTTCGGGCGGCGGGATGGGAGTGTCCCACTGGACGATGCGCTCGCCGTCGTAGCTCCAGCCTTCCGGGACCAGGTCGGTCCACACCGGGAGCGGGGCCGGGGCGCCGTTGCCCGGTAGGGTGGCCGCGACGCGCGCCGAATCGTTCTGTTCGTGGGTCCACTCGGCCCACACGCCGATCTCGCCGACATCGCGGTAGGCGAGCGCGTCGCCGTACAGGCCCGCGTCGCGCAGCGCGCCGAGGTTGGCGAGGGTGGCCGCGACCTGCTCGGCCGAGATCATGCGGGCGTCGACCTGCTCGGGACGGGCCTGAATGAGCAGCCTGTCGCGCTCGTCGGTCTCGGAGTCGACGCGCACCCGGAGGTCGAGGCGGGGAAGCGCGGGGGCCCCGGCCGCCCCGGGGGCGATCACTGCACGGCGCAGGCTCGGGCGCTCCATCGTGACCTTCGGAATATCGAGCCGCTCTTCGCCCTCCCGCCCGTCGCGGGTCCGGTACCGCACGACCACGGCCGGTCGATCCGTCGCGAACCCGGTGAGGCTGATGCGCCCGCGTCCAGCCGCGCCGTCCCGCTTCGGGCGCATGACGGGAATGATGCGGCCCGGATAGGTCAGGTCCTGGCCGCGCGCGTTGCGTCCGAGCAGGTGGAAGAACTCGATCGTGCCGAAGTAGATCTCCTCGTGCAGGGCGTCCATCGTCGAGATGATCTCGTTGTCGACGCCCAGGCGGTAGTCGGGCTCGCTGAGTTCGAGTTCGACGTTCAGCGTCCCGAAGAAGGGCGCGTCCGCGCCGCCGCCGCGCGGATTCCCGTCGTGGCGGTCCATCACGTAGTCGTAGACCGCGGGCAGCGTGCGTTCCTGGTAGTGGTCCCAGAACCCCTCGGGGTCGGTGACGATGCGTCCGTGGGCGAGGGTGTCCGGCGACGTGTCCCCCGAAGTGTCCCCCTCGGCTATTGCGGTGACCCAGCCCGTCGTGACGCGCACGTGTTCGTAGTCGCGGAAGCGGTCGAAGTACGGACGCAACACCCAGACGGGGTCGAAGGTGTCCTCGACGATGGTGCTTCCGTCCGGTGCGTGGGCCCGGACCCGGTAGATGGGCCCGCTGTCCACCATTTCGAAGCGGATCCGCTCGAGGGAGAGGCCCAGATCCTCGGCCAGGACCTCGTCGATCGGAAAGATCTCGTGCAGCCACCGCAGCGGCGTGTGAATCGCCTGTTGCGGCCAGTCGGCCGGCGGGTCGTTCCTCAGAAACTCGATCACGACCTCGTCGATCTCCTGCCCGGCAAGCCGGGGGGCGATCCGCTCCGTCAGCCAGAAGAAGCCCTGCTTGAACGCGGACAGCACCTCGACGGTGGTGGCGTCGGGGTCCGCGCCGGCCGCGATCAGACGGTTCCGGGCCTCCGCTTCGACCGTCCGGCGGACCTCGGGCGGCTCGGAGAGGCGTGCGTGAAGCCGAATCGCCTGCTCCGGGCGGACCGCGGGCAGTACCTGGTTCTCGAAGACCGTCCAGAAACGGTCCACCTCGGAGGGCACCGTGAAGGTCTCGTCGAAGATCGTGTCGGCGCGCTGCACGTCGCGGTTGTCGACCGTGACGGTGATCTCGTCGGCGCCCAGTGCGGCGGCCCTCGCGCGCACGAAGTCGGCCAGCCCGTTGGCGGGCTTCTCGAGTGATAGCATGATGTCCGCCGCCGCGACATCGTCGTCCGCGAGTCCGGCGAAGATCCGGTCGAGCTTGTACAGCCCGACCGCGGCCTGCCCTGCCGGCGTCCGGCCCGAGAGCGTGGCCCAGAGCTCGTACTCGATGTCGTCGAAGGTGGGCGTGTCGTCGCCGCGTACGCTGACGTTGGGGAAGACCTCGGCGAGGCGTTGTGTCGCGAGCGTCGCGCCGTCGTGGTCCGCGCCGGTGACCACCACGGCGGACTTGCTGCCGAACGCGTCGGGCACGAGTTCGATGAGGCCCTGGCCGGGGCCCAGGTCGCCGGTCGAGATCCTGCCGGAGTCCGCCAACTCGTCGATGAACGGGTGGTCGCTGCCGACGAGCACGGCCGTGGGCTCGCTCGCGGCGGACTCGATTTCGTCCAGCCGGCGGACCAGCGGCACGGTCAGACCGGTGGCCTCGAGACCCATGCGGGCGGTGAGATCGGCCACGCCCTCGGCGCCGCTTCCCGGCACCACGACCACCCCGATCCCGGTGGGGATGTCGCTTCCCGTGAGGAATCCGTCGGTGGTGTAGAGGTTGGAGAGGTCGAGGTCGCCGCTGCCGCCGCCGGGGCGCGCGGAACCGCCGCCCGAGGGCCCGGGTTCGGCCAGCGTCGGGAGGACGACCCGGCGTCCGCCCGCGCCGACGGTGAGCGAGGCCAGGCCGGGCAGGCGAAGGTCGGCCGAATCGGGCCCTGCGGCGTTGTCGCCGAGGCGTTCCCAGGCGAGGAACTGCAGTTGGTCGAGCGCGTCGGCGGCGCGGCCGGGGTCGGGACCGGATTCGAAGTCCAGATCGGCGTGGAGATGGACGCCGCCTGCGGACGCATCGAGCGTGGCGCGGGAGTAGTGGAGCGTGGCGGCGGACGCCGTGGTGTCGCCCGCGTTCAGCCAGGTGGACAGTTCGTCGCCGACGTCGGTGAGCGAGGGACCGGACAGGGTCCGGACGTGCGGAAGAGCGCCGGCGAGGAGGCGGGCCGCGCCGAGAAGGGCATCGTCGTCGCCGCCCAGGACGGCCAGCCAGCGGTCGCCGGAGGGGGTGGTGTGGGTGGCGACGGTTGGGGGGAAGGAGGAGGTGGGCGGCGGATCGCCGGATGGGGGGTCCGCGCCGGGGGTCGCCGTATCGGGGATCGCCGCGTCGGGGGCTGCCGAGGCGGGGATCCCCGAGGGGTCGACACCGAAGTCCGCGACGGAAAGCCCGGCCGCCTCGACGGCGCGGTGGCCGATCAGGATGCCGATCTGGCCGGGCCGGGGGCCGCGCCGGATTGGGAGGTCGAGCGCCATCGTCTCGAATCCCAGCCGCGCGGTGATGTCGGCGGCGGCGGCCCGCTCGGCGTCGGTGGGGTCGGGCGCGAAGATCAGCGCCGCGCCGAGGCGGTCGGGCACGCCGTCGCCGTTCTCGTCAAGGAGGAGATGTCCGAGATCGAACAGCGTGGCCAGGTGGAAGGGGGGCGGGGTGGGGGGTGGTTGGGCGGTGGCGGGGTGGAGGGGGAGGAGGGTGGCCAGGATGGCCAGGGTGGCCAGCGTCCCCGGGATGCCGGTTCGCGCGCGCTGCGGGAGGGTAGTGAACGACGTCAAACCCGGTCGGGTGTCCGATTTTGTCATTAGCGTGTCCGGTTTTGACATATGCTCGTCCGTTTTTGGCACAGGTATGTCCGGTTTTGACATTACCGCCGGGATTCCTCCCCCGGACGGTAGCTCGTGATCGTCGTCCGGCGGATGTCCTCGTCCGTCCACGCGATCTCCTTCGTTTCGCCGCGTGCGAACATGGCCGCCTGATCCGCGTGGTGGGGGGCACCGGCGCGCGCGGTCTGGCCGTACGCGAGGACCGTCCGGGCCCGTGGGATGTCCCCGAACTCGACCACGAAGACCCAGGAATCGCCCCGATTGGCCGCGAGTCGCCCGTCTTCGGTCGGCGCGAAGGACAGGACGCGGAAGCACCCCAGGGTGGGCGGGCAGCCGGACACCGGCTCGTCCACCTCACCCCGTATCACGCGGTGCACCTGGCCCCACGGGGCATCGAGGGCGATGCCCTGAGCTCGCAGGAACTCGACCGAACGCCCAAGCGCCTGCACCGCCGCGTTGGCGTCGCTCAATCCGTAGGGCGTAGCGGCCGGACGCATGGGATCCCACGGCTCGCGCCAGCGCACCGGCCCGCCGGCGTCGGTGGCTGTCCCGTCGAAGTCCCCATCGAAGTATTGACTCGCCCAGCGGACGAACAGGACCCCGCCCCGGCTGTCGGCACCCGCGGTCAGGTCCCAGCCGGACAGAACCTCCACGGCCTCCCGAACCCCCGGATCGCCCGAGGCCCGCGCCGCTTCCAGGAGGTCGTCGATGACGCGCTCGGCCAGCAGCATCCGCGGCGTGTGCTTCAGCGCGACCACGTGTTCCACGGTGAGGAGCCGCCCTCCGGACTCCGGTGCACCCGAGATCCCCGGCGCACCGGAGATTCCCGGCGCTCCCGCGGTGCCACCCGCTCCCGCCGCTGCCGCCGCCAGCTCCAGAGACAGCTGGCTCCGCAGCCGCAGCCTCGGTTCCGGCAGGTTGGCGGGCACCGTGTCCCGGTCCATCGGTACGTTGAGGTTGGTGTAGTCGGGGGTGTCGTTCGCCTGTTGGACGTACCCGCCCGGCGGGTTGAGGTACAGCGGCAGGCTCTCCCAGGGGACCAGTTCCGACCAGATGTCGGCCGAAGTCGTGGCGAGCGCCGCGGTGTCGCCGGTCACTGGGTGGGGCAGAAGCGGCAAGCGCGCATTGTAGTAGTGCGCGATGTTTCCGTCCCGGTCGGCGTACGTGAAGTTCGATGTCGGATGCGCGCGCATCTTCATGACATCGAGCCATTCCTCGAGGCTCCGGGCCATCATCATCCGCAGGAACTGCTCGCCGCGCCGAAACTCGCCGTCGCGGGGATCCTTCAGCAGGTACACGTGTTCGTCGGTGCGGTGGATGACCGGCCCGTGCGGCGTGTGCCAGGAAACGCGGGTCTCGACGGCGCTGCCACCGCCGGGCGTCCGGTAGTCGACGGTCGTCTCGCGTCTCTCAAGAGCCAGCGGCCGGCCGTCAAGCAGTGCATGGTCGGCCAGGTCCGGGTGCATCCGCAGCTTGTACACCTGCGAAAGCGTCGGATAGTTGTTCGTCGTGGCCCATCCCAGCCGGGCGTTGAAGCCGCCGATGATCCCGAACGCGGTCCCGATTCGCAGGTCCCCGTAGAAGTCGATCACGCCCGGCACCCGCACATGCCCCTCGTAGTAGGTCAGTCCGGATGGCCGTTCGAGCAGGTCGTGCCGGCCTTCCCAGGGCAGGTGGGGGTTGCGAAGAAGGATGGTGTTGCCGGACGCGGTGCGCGTGCCGTGAAACGCCCACGCGTTGGATCCGTCGAGTGCGAAAGACGACGGCGGCTGCTCCGGCGCGTCCTCGTCGCTCAGTCCGGCCACGAAGCGGGCCGCGTCGGCGCGGCTCCAGCCCTGAACATCCCGTGCGAGCGCGTCGGCGCCGGTGAAATCGGCGGTCAGCCAGGCGGGGAACTCGTCGGGGTGCAGCCGGATGTAGTGATTCACACCCTCCGCGAAGCCCCGGTAGACGTCCTGCGTGCGCGGCTCCAGACGGTGGAACGTCTCCACCGCCCGGGCGTGGACCGGACGGGCCGCGAAGTCGGCGTCGAGTTCCTCCGGGCCGAGGTGGCGGGCGAGGGTGCCCCGGCTCGCCATCATGGCCATGGCGATCGACATGCTGTAGTCCTCGGACTGGACGTATCCGAGGCCGAAGCCCATCGCTTCGAGATCGTCGGCGAAGATGTGGGGGATTCCGTACTCGGTCCGGTGGACCATGACGCGCTGGGCCAGGTCAATGGCTGGATCGGCCGCGGTGGCTGGGTCACGCACCGTGGGTGGATCGGTCTGCCCCATGGCCACGCCGCCGGGCGTGGCGAGGGCCGCGAGCGCTACGGCCAACGTCGCCGCGACCGCCCACGGGGTATCCCGCAGGCTCACCGGACCCACACCTCCGCCGTCTCGATCACGGCACCCTCCTGTATGGCATCGACGACCTCCATTCCCTCCACCACCACCCCGTAAATCGTGTAGTTGAAGTCCAGGCGCACGTTGTCGGCCAGATTGATGAAGATCTGGGCGTCGCCGGTGTCGCGGCCGCGGGTGGAAAGGCCCACGGTGCCGCGCCAGTGGGGCTGCGCGCTGATCTCGTCGCGGCTGTAGGGGCCGTCGCCGGCGTACTCGTTCGCGTGGGGGCTGCCGCCCTGGATGACGAAGTTGGGCTCGACGCGGTGGAAGGTGAGCCCGTCGAAGTATCCCTGGCTGGCCAGGCGGGCGAAGCGGTCGGCGTTGGTGGCGGCGAGGTCGGGGCGGAGTGCGATGACGATGTCGCCGAGACCCGCCATGTGGAGCCGGACGGTCGAGCGCTGCAGTTCGGCGAGACGGGCTGCGTCGGGAGTCGGGGTCCGGGGCAGGGGTCCGGGCGCGGCTTCCTCGGCTGCGCCGGTGGCCTCGGTCAACAGCGCGGCGGCCCGTTCTGCTATTGCGGGGTCGTAGTCGGTGAGATACGGGGCGAGGTCGTGCCGGGAGAAGCCGCCCACGGCGCCGATCCCGTCGAGGAGGGCGGCGCGCGCGTCCCGTTCCGTCTCGCGCTGCGCGGCCGTGAAGCGGGCGAGGGGCGCGAGCAGTGCGGAAACGGGCGTTTCGGCGGGGGTGTGGGCGACCAGGAGACGGGTCGCGGTCATCACGAGTTGCGGGTCGTCGCTGGCCAGCGCGGCGAGGTAGGCTTCGCGGCCGGCGGCCCCCGCCACCTCGCCCAGCCCCGTGAGCGCGGCCTCGCGCACGTTCGCGTCGGAGTCGTCGCTCAGCTCCTCGAGCGCGGCTGCGTCTCCCGCCAGGCCCGCGGCCCGCGCCGCCCACGCACGGACAAAGGGGTTGGTGTGCCGCGCGGCCCCGGCCACCCGGTCCCCCACCTCACCCGGCGCGATCCCCGCCAGCGCGTGAAGTGCCCGCGCCGGCCCGCGCCAGTCGCTCTCCGCGTCGGCCAGCTCGGCGGCCTTTTCCGCGAGCGCCTGGCGCTGCGTCTCCAGATCCGGGCACGGCTGCGCGAGCAGCCCGATCGCGGTGTTGGACACGTGCGGGTCGGCGTCACGCATGGCGCGCAAGACCGCGGCACAGCCCTCGTCCGGGCGGGTCCAGCGGTCATACGCCCGCACGGCCTCGACCCGAACGCGCGGGTCGGGGTCCGCAAGGCCGGCCTGGATCACTGTGTCGGCTAGTGTGCCGTGGCGCAGCGCCGCGATGACCACCTGCCGCCGCACGCCCCAGTCCTCGTCCTGGATGAGCCGGGCGGCGTCCTCGACCGTGAGTTGGCTGGCGTGCACGAGGGCCGAAGCGGCCACGCGGCGGACGCGGGCGGCGGCGAGCGTGGCCTTTTCGTGGGCCGCATCCGGGATGTCCCCGCCAATCGACACGGACGACAATTGGACCGTCGCGGCTCGCAGTGCGGGCGATAGCGGGGTCCCCGGGCTCCTTCGCGCCATGGCCTCGATCCCGCGCGCCAGACCGGGCATCGGCTGGCAGGACGGCGTCTCGCACTCCCGGGATCCACCGGTCGCGGGCGCATCTGCCGCGGGGCCGGCTACGCGTTGCATGACGGCAATCAGCCCGGCCTCCACCGCGGCCCGCTCATCCGCGCCGGGCTGCGCCAACCGCCCCAGGTTCACCGCCAGGCTACCCAGCACGGTCGGATCTTCCTCCACTCCGATCCGCGCCACGAGCGCCTGCCGAACCCGGTCGATCTCATTCGCACCCGCCTGACCTGCCTCGGCCTGCGGGTCCACGCGGAATACCGCCTGCGCCATCGCGATCGCCGCTGCAGCCCGAACCACGGGCTCCGGATCGTTCAAATTGGTCTCGAGACCGGCCAGTTGCCCCGGATCTTCCAAACGCCCCAGCGCCCGGGTTGCGTACGCCCGTACGGTCGCGTCCCCGTCCTGCAGGTGCGCGCGCGCGCGTGGCAGCCCGTCCAGCCCACGCGCGTCTTCCTCGGCCACGATCTCGGCGTACTCGGCGTGGGGGCCGTCCGGCGGCTGGACGCAGCCCGCCATTGCCGCGGCGAGCGATCCGGCAAGCGCGAACGCCAAGCCTGACCCGACGCAACATGCAGGCGCCCGGTAACCCCGCCGCTTCACCCGTGCGGATTCCATCCAAAACGCTCCCATGAAGCTTCCCCTTCCTCGTTGAACTCGACGCCCTCGTGCTCCAGCAGCGCGCGCTGGCGCTGGGCCACCCCCATCACGCGCGAGGTCGAAATGGCGCCCCGGCGGTTCACGACCCGCCACCACGGCACGTCCGTGTCGATCGGGAGGTGGCTCAGCGCATAGCCGACCCCCCGGGCCGCACGGGGCCTGCCGACGAGGGCGGCGACGGCCCCGTAGTTGATGATCCTGCCGTTGGGAATCCGCCGCACGCAGGCGTATACTCGTTCTGAAAACGCGGTCATGGCAGGGTAAGGTATCGTGCGGTGCGCGCCGATGGGAACACATGGCCCGAGGGAACCGGGGCGTGGTGGGCGCGGGTATATTGAGGTGCGTTGGTTGCGCCGAAGTTCAACGGAGATGTGCAATGGTCAGAATCTCAGCGGGGATCCTCACGGTCTCGTTCCTTTTCGCGGGCTGTATCGCGGGCGGCGCCTCCCGGGCGACGGTCGACTCGACACCGCCGCCCCCCTCTCCGGAGGCCGAGGCGGACGTACAATCCACAGACCCTGAAGGGGCGCCGGAGGAGGGCGCGGCCGACAGCGCCGTCGCCGAGCCTGCCATCGAGCCGTTGGCCGCGGCACCGGGCTACCCACCCGCCGTCCTGATCGGGGCCCGCGTCGCCGACGTGCGAACGGAGCCGGCGGAAATCGTCGTCGAGGTGGGCGACTCGCTGGCGATGGGTGACGACGTGGAGATGATCGCGTACGACGCGGCCGGCAATCCGGTGAGGGGCGTGCGGATCCTGGGAAACATCGAGTCCCGCTTCGCGGCTCTTGAGGAAGGCCACATCATGGGCGTCTCCGAGGGAGAGGCGGAGCTGAGAATGGCGATCCGCGTCCCGCCCCCCGGCGGCACCGGCCCGCCGGAGATCCGCACCTTTACGGCTCCGCTCCTGGTCGTCGGTCCACCGGTCACATCCGTCGAGATCATGGATCCCGGAGTCCGCTTCTTCACGGGTTCGCTCGTCCAGATCGAGGCGCGCGCGCTGACCGAGGACGGCAGCGTGCGGAAGAGCGTCGAGGTGGCCTGGACCAGCAACCGCAGGCGTCTGGCCACGATAGACGCTCACGGATTCGTGCGCGCGATCCGGCCGGGTGCGGTGACCGTGACCGCGGCGGTGGAGGGACTGGAGGCCACCTATTCGCTCGAGGTGGAGGAGAACCCGGTAGCGGCGGTCGAAGTCGAGGGTCCTTCCCGGGGGCGGACGGGCGACGTGCTGCGGTTCTCGGCCGTCGCGCTCGACGCGGGCGGCGATGTCGTCGAAGGGACCCCGGTGGACTTTTCGGCCTCATCCTTCGAAACCCGGGCCGACATGGGTGCCTCCGTGTACCCCGACGGGGCCTTCGTGGCCGAGCGTCCGGGCCTTTACCGGGTGACCGCCAACGCGGGAGCGCGCACGGGCCAGGTTCTCGTGGAGGTCGTGGAGCGTGGGGTCGAGCACGACGTGATCGTGACCGGTCACGGTCTGGTGGCCGACCGGCCCACCGCGGATCTGTGGGCGTTCACCGGCGTGGACGGACGGGACTACGTCTATACGGGCACGCATCTGGGGGGCCAGCGCATGCTGGCGTGGGACGTGACCAATCCGGCCAGTCCCGTGCTCACGGACTTCGTGGAGGTCGACGCCCGGGTCGTCAACGACGTCAAGGTCAACAGCAGCGCCACCGTGGCCGTGATCACCCGCGAGGGGGCCTCGGACCGCAGAAACGGGATCGTCGTGCTCGATATTACGGACCCGGCGCATCCGGTCATCGCCGACACCTATACCAACGAACTCACCGGCGGCGTGCACAACGTCTTCTTCTCGGGCAACATCCTCTACGCGATCCACAACGGCACCCTCGACGTGCACATCCTCGACATCAGCGACCCGTCCGATGTCGAGGAGGTGGGGCGCTGGGGCATCGACGCGCCCGGCAAGTACCTGCACGACATCTGGGTCGTGGACGGCCTCGCCTATGTGTCCTACTGGAACGACGGCGTGTACATCCTCGATGTCGGGGACGGACGCTGGGGCGGGACTCCCACCGAGCCCGTGGAGGTGAGCAGCTTCGCCTACGAAGAGGGCAACACGCACTTCGCGTATCCGTATACCAACGCGGACGGGCATCGCTACCTGTTCGTGGGCGACGAGATCTTCGGGTGCGAGGACTGCATCTCCCGTAACGGACATCCGGGCGACGGGTCGCGCGGCTTCGTCCACATCCTGGACCTGGAAGACCCCGAGAACCTGCGCGAAGTGGCTCGCTACGAGGTGCCCGAGGCGGGCGCGCACAACCTCTGGATCGAGGACGACCGGATGTACGTGGCCTACTATCAGGCCGGGTTGCGGGTCGTCGATGTCTCCGGAGAGCTGCGGGGAGATCTCTACAGACAGGGGCGCGAGATGGCGTGGTTCCCCACTGGTACGCCCGAGGGCCACGTGCCCAACTCGCCGATGGCGTGGGGACCGCACCCCTTCAAGGGCCACGTCTTCGTCTCCGACCTCAACTCGGGGCTGTGGGTGGTCCGCCTCGAGCCGAAGCAGAAGGCGCCGGTGTCGTGAGGCCGCGTGTTGTCGCGCAGTGGAGTGCCGTTATGGCGTGGGGTGCTGTGGCAGCGCTGGCGGTTCCAGGCGTCCCGGTCGTGGGTTGCGGCGGTGCCGGCTTGGCTGCCCAGGAGCCCGCCACCTACCGCGTCTACGTCGCCAACGAATCGTCGGACCTGGTCAGCAGGGTCGCCTTCACCCCCGGTGAGGGCGCGGTCGTGGAAAAAGAGATCGCGGTCGGCGTCATGCCGGGGGACAACGACGGCGCGCACGGGCTCAGCGTCTCGCCTGACGGGCGCTACTGGTACCTCACGATCGCCCACGGGACACCGTACGGATACCTGTGGAAGTTCGACGCGGGACCGGACACGCTGATCGCGCGCACCCGTCTCGGGCTATTTCCCGCGACCATGGGGATCACGCCGGACGGCCAGTTCCTGCTGGCGGCCAACTTCAATCTGCACGGCGACATGGTCCCGTCGGACATCTCCGTTGTCTACACGCCCGAGATGATCGAGGTCACCAGGATCCGCACCTGCCTCATGCCGCACGGCAGCCGCGTGCGACCGGACGGCACCAGGCAGTACTCGGCCTGCATGCACTCCGAGGAGCTGGTCGAAATCGACCTGGAGACCTTCGAGGTGAGCTCCCGCTTCGACGTTTCGCCCGCTCCGGAAGCCGTGTGCAGCCCGACGTGGGTGGAGCCGGGGCTGGGTTCGCGCGCCAACCGCGTCGTCTATGTCGCCTGCAACAGGAACCAGGAGGTGCTGGAGGTGGACACGGGGCGCTGGGAGGTCTCGCGCCGGTTTGCCACGGGGATGGCACCGTACAACCTGGAGGTGACGGCGGGGGGTGAGCGTCTGATCGCGACCCTCAAGGGGGAGCAGGCGGTCGCTGTGTTCGACATCGAGAGCGGCAGGGAAGTCGGGCGCGTGGAGACGTCCCGCCCGGTGACGCACGGCGTGGTGGCCAGCCCGGACGGCCGCTACGCGTTCGTGTCGAACGAGTCGGTCGGCTCGGTGCGCGGGACCCTGGACGTGATCGACCTGGAGACGCTCGACGTGGTGGCATCCGTCGAACTCGGGCACCAGTCCGGGGGCATCGACTTCTGGTCGGTGACACCGGTGAGCGGCGGGACTCGTTGACGGACGAACAGACCGCGCTTGCAGAAGCACGGCGCCGTATGCTGCGGCGTCATCTGGCGGAGAGGGGCATTGCGGATCGGCGCGTGCTCGAGGCGATGGCGACCGTGCCGCGGGAGCGGTTCGTCGCGCCGGAGTGCCTGCGCCGTGCCTACGACGACGGACCGCTTCCCATCGGTCAGGGCCAGACGATCTCGCAACCGTACGTGGTGGCGTTGATGGCGGAGGCCGTGGAGCTTGGCCGCGATGACCGGGTGCTGGAGGTTGGCACGGGATCGGGGTACGCGGCGGCGGTGCTCAGCCGGATCGCCCGCACCGTCCATTCCGTGGAACGGCACGCCCTGCTCGCCGAGGCGGCCCGCCACCGGCTGCGCGCCCTGGGCTACGCAAACGTGCACGTTCGGCTGGGCGACGGCACGCTGGGCTGGAGCGATCATGCCCCCTACGATGCGATCGTGGTCTCCGCCGGCGCGCGCCGCGTCCCGCCGCCGCTGCGCGAACAGCTGGCCGATGGCGGCAGACTCGTGATGCCGGTGGGGCGGGGCTGGCGTGGGCAGTCGCTGGTCCGGGAGCGGCGTGAGGGAGCCGGTACGTTCACCCGCGAGAAGCTGGGACGCGTGCGCTTCGTGCCGCTGATCGGGGCAGCCCGGTAGCGTTACCCGAAAATCCCTCTCAGCATCAGGACCACCAGCTGAAGGCCCACAAGGATCGTGGGGAGCAGGAATGTGAGTCCCACCGAGAAGATCAGTCCCGCCCTGAAAAGGTGTGGGCCGATCGCACGAACATCCCGGCCCCATAGTTTGTGCGCGAGCGATTCGGTCACCGGGCCCAGGAAGTACAGGATGTTGGCGGCCACGAGGATGACGAACGAGCCTCCAAGCACGGTGGTCACGTCGGCCAGCCCGAGGCCGGTGCCGTTCAGAAGGCTGACTGCGGCGATGCCTGCCAGCGAGACCGAACCACCCGCGCAGATGATCGCGTTGTAGGCGAGCCGCCGCTTCTCCCACCACCTGAAGATCTTGCCGACCGAGCGCTTGGCCGGAAGCGGATAGAGGAAATCGACAAGCCTCGAACCCTTGTGGCCGGCTTCGACGCCCGTCTCGAATGGTGCCGGATTACCCATCGTCGTCTGCTCCCCCCGGGACGGGTGCGCGGCGCCGGGATGTCGACCCCGGGCGGACCCGGCGACTCGACAGCGCGGCGGCCCCGATCCTACGTTGCCGCATGTCTGAACGTAACCTGCTTCTCGAAGAGTTGACGTGGCCGGAGGTGGAAGGGTTGCTTGCCGACGGCTTCACATCGGTGGTGGTGGCGGCGGGCGCGACGGAGCAGCACGGCCCCCACCTGCCGCTGCTCGTGGATGCGGTCCGCGGCGACCGCCTGGCCCTGGAGGTGGCGCGGCGGCTGGGGCGCACCCTGGTGGCCCCGACCATCCGGGTGGGGTGTTCCGAGCACCACATGGGGTTTTCGGGCACCCTGTCGCTCAGGGATTCGACTTTCAGAGCCATCTGCGCGGACTACGCCACCAGCCTCTCCCGGCACGGTTTCCGCACGATCTGCTTCGTGCCGTCGCACGGCGGCAACTTCGCCCCCCTTGCCGAAATCCTGCCGCGCCTGCGCGAGGCGGCGGGGCCCGGCTGCAGGGTGCTGGCCTACACGGACCTGCAGGGATTCGTGGCGCTGTGGGAGGGCGCGGTCGCGGAGCTGGCGCCGGGCCTGGCGCACAGGGTGGGCGGGCACGCCGATATTGCCGAGAGCTCGGAGATGCTGTGCATCCGTCCCGACCTCGTGCGCGGGGAGCTGGCCGAGCCCGGCCACGTCGCCGGATTCGACGACGAGCTCGCCGAGCGCCTCTTCCGGGACGGCCTTCGCGCGATCACGGCCAACGGCGTGCTGGGAGACGCGCGGGGCATGAGCCGTGAGATCGGCGATCTGTGCATCGCGCGCACCGCCGACGGTATCGCGGCGGCACTCCGGGACGCGGGCGCCGCGGGCGCGTGAAGGCTGTCGGCCCGGTCGGCCCGGTCGGTCTGGACGCCATACGGGCCGCGCGTTCGCGAATCGCCGGGGCCGCGATACGGTCGCCGCTGATTCCCCTGGACGTGCCGGGCGCGCCCACCGAGGTGTGGATCAAGCTGGAATGTCTGCAACCCATCGGCTCGTTCAAGATCCGGGGCGCGGCCAACGCGATGGCGCTCGCCGATGCGGGGGTCATCGCGCGCGGCGTCTACACGGGGAGCGCGGGGAACATGGCGCAGGGGGTGGCCTTCGCCGCCCGTCGTCTGGGCGTCCCCTGCCGGGTCGTCGTGCCCGACACGGCTCCCCGCGCCAAGCTCGACGCGATCGCGCGTCTGGGGGCCACCGCGACCCCGCTGCCCTTCGACGAGTGGTGGAGCGTCTTGCGCGACCATGGTCACCCCGCCGAGGACGGGTACTTCGTCCACCCCGTGAGCGATCCGGCGGTGATCGCGGGCAATGGCACGATCGGCCTCGAAATCGTCGAGGAACTCCCGGATGTTCGCGCGGTGATCGTGCCGTATGGGGGCGGCGGGCTGTCCTGCGGCATTGCTTCGGCGATGCGCGAAGTGCGCCCGGGCGTGCCCGTGTTCGCTGCGGAGGTCGAGACCGCCGCCCCCTTCGCGGCTTCCCTTCGCGCCGGTGAGCCCGTCGAAATCACCCACACGCCGACCTTCGTGGACGGTATCGGCTCGACGAGCCTGCTGCGGGAGATGTGGCCGCTGGCCAGTTCGCTGCTTGCAGGGTCTCTGGTCGTCTCCATCGAGGAGGCATGCGACGCGATCAGGGTGTTGGCGGGGCGCGCACGCGTTGTGGCCGAAGGGGCGGGCAGCACGGCGGTCGCGGCCGCCCTGCGCGGGCTGCCGCGAGTGGAGGAGGGCCCGGTGGTCGCGGTCGTATCGGGCGGCAACATCGATCTGCACGTGCTCCGGGCGATCCTTGAAGGGCGAACCCCCTGATTCGCCGTCGAGGGCCATGCGGGGTATCTTGCCCGCCGCGACGGAGGCTCGATAGTAAACAAAAGTGTTTAGTATTCTCGTGACCCAGAGGCCAGAATGACGACAGCTACGCGGATCCGGCATCCCCGGGGGCTGATGACCCTCTTCTTCACGGAGATGTGGGAGCGCTTCTCCTACTACGGGATGCGGGCGCTGCTCATCCTTTACCTGGCGGAGGCCACGACGGTCCAGAACCCGGGGATGGGACTGGATGTGGCGACATCCGGCGCCATCTACGGGCTCTACACGGGGCTCGTGTACCTGCTCGGGTTGCCGGGAGGCTGGGTGGCGGACCAGCTGTGGGGACAGCGGAAGGCTGTCTTCGTGGGTGGGTGCGTCATCGCGGCCGGGCACTTCAGCATGGCCGTGCCCAATGACTTCAACTTCTTTCTGGGACTCATCCTGATCGTCATCGGCACGGGTCTGCTCAAGCCGAACGTGAGTTCGGTGGTCGCGGACCTGTACCCGGAAGGCGGCGCGAGGCGCGACGCGGGGTTTTCCATCTTCTACATGGGGATCAACGTGGGGGCGTTTGCCGGTCCCCTGATCTGCGGCTGGCTCGGCCAGGGCTGGAACTGGCACCTGGGCTTCTCGGCGGCCGGCTTCGGAATGGTCCTGGGACTGATTCAGTTCCGCCTCGGATACGGCCGCCTGGGTGACGCCGGGGTGCTGCGCAGCGACCGTACTCCACAGCAGATCGCCAGCCTGAGTCGTCGGTTCTTCGGCGGATGCGCCGCGCTGGCTCTCGCGCTGGTCGCCTTCGGTTTTCTTGTGTCGCAGGGGTCGATTCCGATCACCCTCACGCAGATCGCCGGCGGCCTGGCCTGGGTGATCGGTGGGGTCGTCGTGGTCTACTTCCTGTACCTCATGTTCTTCGGCGGGCACAACGCCGTCGAGAGGAAGAAGATCGCCGCAATCTTCTGGTTCGCGCTGCTGGCCGTGCTCTTCTGGTCGGGCTTCGAGCAGGCGGGCTCGTCTCTCAACCTCTTCGCCGAGAACTATACGGACCGCACCATCGGGGACTGGAGCTATCCGGCGTCCTGGCTCCAGTCGGTCAATGCCTTCTTTATCGTCTGCATGGCACCGGTCTTCGGCTGGCTCTGGGTGTGGCTCGCCAACCGCAACGCCAATCCCTCGACCCCGGTCAAGTTCGCGCTGGGCCTGTTGCTCCTCGCCGCCGGCTTCTTCGTGATCGCGTGGGGCGCTGCCAACGCGACGCCGGACTCTCCGGTCTCGGCGTCGTGGCTCGTCGTCATGTACTTCCTGCACACGGTCGGCGAACTGGCGCTGTCACCGGTCGGGCTGTCCGCGGTCACCAAGCTGGCGCCCGCCAACCGGATCAGTCAGATGATGGGGTTGTGGTTCGTGGCGACTTCGCTCGGCAACGTAGTGGCCGGTCTGGTCGCCGGACGGCTGGAAGCGCTGGAGCCCTCGCCGCTCTTCTTCGCGGTGACGACGATCATCGGGTCGGCCGGGTTCGTGGCGCTTCTCGCGAGCCCGCTGATCAAGCGCCTGATGGGCGATGTGAAATAGGGAGACGGGGGGCGTCGAGCGGGATTCAGGGTGCGGCGGCGGAAGGCGGGCTGCGAAGCTCGGCCGAGTCCCTCAGCCGCGCTACCAGTCTGCCGCGCTACCAGTCCAGCCGCAGCTCCCGGAAGTCGGCCCAGCTGACGTTGTAGGTCTGGCCCTCCGCGGTCACGACAACTCCGCGGTTGCCCTTGCCCACGTCGTTGGACCCGTCGAGTTCGAACGAGCGTCCGTCGCGGAGCACGACCGTGGAGCCGTGATCATTCTTCTCGATTGTCGCGACCCTGGAGAGTTCGACGTCGAATTCGATCCTGCCGGCGTGACCACTGAGCATTTCCCAGGACCGCGTCTCGTCGCGGTCCCAGGTGATCGTTCCGGTCAACTCGTCGCCCGAGACGGTCCACACGGTGCCGCGCAGGAGTTCGCCCCCGTTGAAGTCCCCGCGGGACTCCTCCGACTGCGCGCCGTGGAAACGGACGTCGGCAAAAGCGCTCCACGGCACCTTGACCTGACCCAGCGCCGGGTCCGACACGGTGATCCCGCGATTGCTCCGATTGACGTCGTTGGTTCCCGACAGCGTGAGGTGTTCGCCGGTGTGAAGGACGACGTTGGCCGAACGCCTGTTGTTGCGGCTGATCGCCTCGATCGCGCCGAACGGGATCTCGTACTCATACTCGGAGGTCTCCCCGTCGAGCACGTCGGTGGTCAGGACTTCGTCGACGTCCCAGGTGATGAATCCGGTGAAGGCCAGTCCCGACGCGGTGGTCAGCGTGCCGTGCAGCCGGCCTCCATGCGGGCGCGCGCCGGCTGGTGCGTCGTGGAAGGTGATCTGCCTGACGTCGGACCACTCCAGCTTCGTATCGGCAGCCATACCGTGGCCAGGCGCGTCATCGCCGGTGGCCGCCGCCGATCCCCCGGCCGAGTCCTGGCCCCGGGGCGGCGTGACGACGAGCGAGCGCATGCCGGGCCCCAGGTCGCTGGAGCGCCCGCGCATGGTGGCTTCCTCTCCGGACCGGAAGACGAACACGGCCCTGTTGCGTCCGGTGGCCAGGATGTGGTCGAGGTGCCCGAAACGGACGCCGGCAAGGCCGTTTCGGCCGTTGTCGACTCTCGTCAGGTCGAGCAGGTCGCCCCAGCTGCCCTCGTTGCGGTCCCAGCGCAGGTAGCCGGTATGCGTTTCGCCGCTGTGCGTCAGGACCGTCCCGTACAGACGGTTCACTCCGGACAGCGGCTCGACGAGGTCGTAACTTCGGGCCGGCGCTGCGGGTGCGGCTTCCGCTGCACTGCGGGGACTCGCCTGGTAACCCGGGTTGGCAAAAGCCATCGTGGCGACGATGCCCGCAACTGCGGAGCCGCCGATGAGAGTGAGGTTCCTTGCGTCTTCTGCCAATGTCGGTCGATGTCGCATCCCCGCACCTCCGGTCCTCTCGTTGCAGCGGTCTCTGGTTCATTTCCTACGGGAAACGTCGGCAAAATGTTCCGCCAACGCCTGCGTGGGTGGTGGTGATGCCGCGCGTGACTTGTCCCGACCGGAGAATCGGGTAGCTTGAACGGGACACGGCGCGCCCGTGCGGTGCGTCCGGCCTTCCCGGAAACAGGACTGCGATCCTCTTCCATGTCGTTCTTACGCAAGATCTTCGGTGGGCCCGGCGGGGCCGACCGGGTGGACTACTACGAGGAAGGCGTCGCCCTTGCCCAGGAAGGGAAGTTCCACGAGGCCCTCACCTCGTTCCGACTTGCGCTGAAGGAGGAGCCGGGCGACCCCGTCGTTCTCCAGCAGATCGCGATCGCATATACGCGTATCGGCATGGAGGAGGAGGCGATCAAGACGTACCGGCACGTCCTCAACAAGCACCCCGATTCTCCGGGAGCCCACTACGGGCTGGCATTCCTGCTTCTGCGGCACGGCGCGCGCGGAGAGGCGATCGGCCACCTGGAGGCGTTCCTGGCCCAGTCCCCGGTCGACGACGAGGCACGAGACCATGTTGACCACGCCCGGAACACCCTGCAGGAACTTCAGGGCGAAGGCCTGGCGGCGCCGGCCGGCGACGAATCCTGAGGGTGGACAAGGAGGCTCGGCTCAGCTGGACCGGTTCCGGTCTGGTCTTTGACGGCGGGGCCCCCGGGGGTCCACAGATCGTGATCGACGGGGACTGCGCCGTCGGCCCGTCCCCCATGGATCTGGTACTGATGGCCGTTGCGGCGTGCATGGCCATCGACGTCAAGGTGATTCTCGAAAAGGGCCGTGTTCCGTTCGACGGTCTCGATGTGCGCGCCGAAGGAGAACGCCGCGAAGAGCCGCCGCGAAGCTATCGTGCGGCGCGACTAGTGTTTACGGTGACGGGAGTGCCCCCCGCGAGCCGTGACCGGGTCGATCGCGCCATCCGGCTGTCGCGCGAGAAATACTGTTCGGTCCTGTTTTCGCTTCGGGAGGACCTGGAGGTCGATACCGTTATCGAGGGAGCATAGGCCCATGTCCGACACCGTCAACTACTTTGCCAACCCGGCGGATATCCCGGATGGAACGCTGGTCGATCTCTTTTTCGACACTTGCGAGCGGTTTTCGGACCACGACGCCTACAATCCGGCCGGAACGGGGGGAGCCCTCACCTATGCCAGGGTGCGGGACGAGGTTCGACGTGGCGCCGCCGCCCTCGCGCACTTCGGGATCAAGCGCGGCGACCGTGTCGCCATTCTTGCGGAAAACAGGCTGGAATGGGCACTGGCGGACTGGGCATGCCTGTGTGCCGGGGCGGTCGACGTACCCATCTACAGCACCCTCCCCGCGGCCCAGGTCGCCTACATCCTTGAGAACTCGGGCGCTTCGCTGGTCTTCGTTTCCGACGCCGAGCAGCATGAAAAGGCGCGGGAGGCCATTGCGCGCGCGGGGCTGGACCTGACGGTCGTCGTGTTCGACGGTGGGGCGGACCTGGACGGCGCCACAAGCTGGGACGATTTCGTTGCAGCCGGTGACGGTGCGTCGATGAACGATTTCGTGGCAGAGGCGCGCCGGGCCCGGCCGCACGATCTCGCCACGATGATCTACACCTCGGGTACCACGGGTACGCCCAAGGGGGTCATGCTGACCCACAACAACCTCAGCTCGAACATCTGGGCGACCGGCGAGATCCTGACGCTGGGCAGCAACGACTGCAGCCTGTCGTTCCTGCCCCTGTCCCATGTTCTCCAGCGCATGGTGGACTACGTCTTCTTCGCGGCAGGGTGCACGGTGACGCACGGCTCGATCGAGACCGTCCCCGCCGACATGAAACGCCTGCGGCCGACCGTGCTGGTCTCGGTGCCGCGCCTGTACGAAAAGGTCTACCAGAGCGTACTGGATGCGGGCGGGGTGAAGGGGAAGCTGGTATCCTGGGCGGCGGGAGTGGGGCGCCGCGTGGCGCTGCACAGGGAGCGCGGTGTGAAGCCCCCGTTCCTTCTGAACCTGCAGTACGGGATCGCGGACCGGCTGGTCTTCGGGAAGATTCGCGAGGCCGTGGGCGGGCGGCTCCGGTACTTCGTGAGCGGCGGGGCGGCGCTCGCGCCCGAGATCAACCGGTTCTTCCTGGGGGCGGGCATCACCATCCTGGAGGGATACGGCCTCAGCGAGACGTCTCCCGTCACGAACGTGAACTCGTTCGAGCACTTCAGGATCGGGACGGTGGGCCGTCCGGTGCCCGGCACCGAGATAAGGATCGACGATGACGGGGAGATCCTGATTCGGGGTCCGCAGGTGATGATGGGGTACTACGGGTTGGAAGAGATGACCCGCGAGGTGATTTCGGAGGACGGCTGGTTCAGCACCGGAGACATCGGTGAACTGAGCAGCGACGGGTATTTGAAGATTACCGACAGGAAGAAGGACCTCATCAAGACCTCGGGCGGAAAGTACGTCGCGCCGCAGGCGATCGAGAACCTGCTGAAGAAGAACCCGTACGTCGACCAGGCGGTGGTCGTCGGGGAGGGACGGAAATTCTGCTCGGTGCTGGTTGTCCCGGCCTTCGAACGGCTACAGATCTGGGCGGCCGAGGCAGGCCTCGAAACCGGCGACGTGGGGGCCCTCCTGGCGCAGTCCCGGTCCCGCGAACTGCTAAGGGACCAGATTCTGGGGGAGATGCGGGACCTTGCCCGGTTCGAGACGCCCAAGAAGATCGGGCTTTTGAGCGAGCCGTTCACGGTCGAAAACGGTACCCTTACCCCGACCCAGAAGGTGAAGCGCTCCGTCGTCACGGAACGGTATGCCGAGCTGGTCGATTCCTTCTATCGGCCCGAGTCCGTCGAGCAGACGATCTTTTTGGCGTCGTGACGGGTATAGGACGTCTGGACGGGCACCTGACATGACGGCTGGGAGCGAGACCGGCGTTGTGACGGTGCTGATGACCGCGCCGGGCGTGGAAGTTGCCGAGGCGGTCGTGCGCCGGTTGCTGGACGACCGGCTCATCGCCTGCGGGAACGTGTTGCCAGGAGCGGTCAGCCTGTATCGCTGGGAGGGAGAGGTCCACCGCGACGAGGAAGCGCTCGTCGTCCTCAAGACCCTGCGCCGCCTGGTGCCCGGCATGCTGGAGCGGGCAGGTGAATTGCACCCGTACGACGTGCCCGAACTCCTCGTCCAGCCGGTGGTGGCCGGATGCGCGGACTATCTGGAGTGGGTGGAAAATGAGTGCTGCTGAAGTCGAGATGCTCGATCGAATCAAATCCTTCTTTTTCCGCGAGATGGCACCTCCGAGCGAGGAGGAGGCCGGCGGACCGAGCGCCGAGGACCTCCGTATCGCGGCCTGCGCCCTGTTGCTGGAGGTGGCCCACGCCGACGACCACTTCAGTGCGGGCGAGCGCCGACACCTGCGCAACCTCGTGCGGCGGCACTTCGGACTCCGGGCGGAAGCGGCGGCAGAGTTGATCGTCGTCGCGGAATATGAGCGCCAGCGCCGCACGGATCTCTGGGGCTTCGCAAGGCTGGTCAAGGCGCACTATTCCACGGGGCAGAAGCTGGTTCTCGCGGAAGCCATGTGGGGGCTGGTCCTGGCCGACGGCAAGCTCGCCGCGCGCGAGGACTACATCATGAGGAAGATCTCCCGCCTCGTCGGGCTCAAGACGGGCTATCTGGCCGAAGCCAGGAAGCGGCTGGAGGAGACGAAAGCCGATCCGGAATCCGGGACGGCGCGCACGAGTGAGGAGACGCCATGATCCTGAAGATCCTCGGCGGCATCGCCGCGCTTGCACTGGGCATCTACCTGGGGCTCCCCGGGAAGGGTGGCCCGGTCGCCGCGCGCGGCCGACGCTGGCTGACGCACGATCGTGGAAAGAAGGCCGCCCACGACGAAGCCGAGCTGGAGCAGCTGGAGCGGGATCTCGGCCGGGCCACGACGCTCAGCAGGCGCGCCAAGCGCCATTTCACGCCGCTCGACCTGTTGAAAAGTCGCGGGCGGGCCTCGGACCGACGCCGCACGCGCCGGTACTTCCGCACTGCGGCACCCTCCCGGGGGCGCGGAGGAAGGCGACGGGGCGGCCGTTAGTCCGGGCCAGCGGCGTTCCGGGGGACGCCGGGGACGCCGGGGACAAGTGGACGCCGCGGACGCAGCGGCTGTCGACGTCCGGCTACGTCCAGACGGTGTTGAGCAGGACCAGAAGTCCCCCGATCACGGCTCCGAGCATGTACCCGAGATAGATGATCGTGCGCAGTTCGCGGCCCGTCACCCGGCGGACGAGGTGCTCCATCTGTTCGACAGGGAACTCACGCACCTTGTCTTCAACGCGACGCCGGACGTCGAGACGCCGCACCACCGCGGGTATCTGGGACTGAAGCCACTGCCATAACGGCCCGCTCACGGCGTTCTGGAGCCGGCGCGGCGCGTCGGCGGGCAGCAGGCGGGCGGGGCGGCCGATGGGACGCTCCATCACCGCCGTCGCCAGGCGCTGCGAGCTTGTGCGGTAGATGGCGGAGGCGATGTCGCTGCGGGCGGCCCGAACCACCCATTGCGCAAGCCTGTCCGGGGGCACGCCCTCCAGCAGTTCGCCCCAGGTCCGTCGGGACGCGCGGGCGAGGCCTGCTTCCAGTTTCTCGATCACGAATGCCCGGGTGGAAGGATCTCTTGCAAGCTCCACGACCCAGTCGACGACGGCATCGATGGACTTGATCACCGCGGGGTCGTCGGGGTCGCCGAGGACCTCGTTGATCGGCCGATTCAGGAAGTCCGCGACCGCATCGCCGATTCCCGTCGCCATCGCTTCGCGTACCGGACGCTCCCGGAACATCTCGGCGATCCGGTCGGCACCCTCGACGCGCAACGCATCCAGCACCTTCGTTACGGTGTCCTCGTTCATGACCAGGCGGGCGACGACGCGCTGATGGAACTTCAGGTCCTGCAGGAAGCGCCGCAAAACGTCCTGTGTCGCCCGCTCGAAGCGCTTCCGCGCGGCGGGCTTCTCCAGCACCGATCCCAGCCGGCGAATCGCCAGCGGGACGTACCCGGCTATGGCCCGCTCCACCGTGTCGACCAGACCGGGGGGAAGAATGTCCTGGATCGTCAGATCGGGGGTCAGCAGTCGCTCTGCACCCCGCTTCACGTAGATCGAGACGGTCTCCCGAAAGCCGTCGCTGGAGACGGAACTCTGCATCCACCGCTCGACCGCCGCGGTCACCGAAGCCTCGCGTGCCGGGGTGAGGATGTCGCCCACCGGCTCGGCGGCGAGGAATGTCGTGAGTTCGGCCGCTCTTTCCTGGACGGAAGCCTCGAAGCGGGGTGACTGGAGGTGCTCCTCCAGCAGGACCAGGCCGTGGCTGAGCACCTCCTCGACGATACTGTCGACCTCGGGCTTCAGCTCCGGGCCAAGAAGGTTGCTGACCGAACCGCGCTCGACCTCGAGGACCTCATGAATGAAGGCGCCGAGTCTCTCGTCGAATGCCTCCCGAAACTCGGGCTGCCGGAAAACGAGGGTCAGGTCTTCGTCAGTGAGGAGCCGGTCGCCCACCGCACGACCGATGGCGGTGGCGAGCCTGGGCTGGTTCTTGGGGATTGCGCCCTGTAGAAGTCGCAGCCTGCGACCGCCCAGTGTCGGCGGTCTGTACGGATGGAAGAGCATCCAGATCGCGATCGTGTTCGTCAAGCCTCCGGCGAGAGAACCGACCACGACCGTCACGATGGCCCGGAGCACGGCTTCGCTCATTGCCGCTTATCTCTGCTGGTGCCGCAGGAAGCCCTTTACAGCAACCCGGTTGTCGTCGGTGCTCACCGTGCCATCGACTTCGTAGACCCCCAGAACGGGAAGGATGGGGCCCGTGGCGTCCAGGGTGAGGTGATGGGCGCTCACGGACTGGAACTCGCCGCGGAGGGTGCCATCCGAGGAACGGAAGCGCCAGAGCACCGGGATGTCGCGGCGCGCCCGCTCGAAGCTTCGGGTCTCGCTCCAGGTCACGGAGACCGATGGCCAGAATCGCTCCTCTGCGCCCAGTCGAGCCCAGGCCCGGTACTCGTCGGATCCGTCCCCGTTCGAGAGGAGGATCTGCAGCTGGTCGTCGCCAAGGAGCAGGGCCCACTCACCCGACCCATCGGATGAACCGGCACGCGCCCCCGCGGCGTCCAAAACCCACCCGGACCTTTCCTCCCCTCCGAGGCGCGTGATTCCGTTCAGGAGCCGATACCGCCCCCCGCGCGAGTCGATCCACTCGACGACGGCGTCGCCGACCCTTACGGACACGTCGCGGATCCCGTCCTGGTAGTAGATCTCGCGCAGTACGTCATCCTGTTCCACGATCATGCGCGTAGGACCCCTGGGGATGATGCGCCACGGGGCGCGCCGGGTGGGCGCGGTGGCCCAGGCTTCTTCCGTGAGCATGATCCAGTGGGCGCCCCTTCCCACCCATCCCCGCATGGTGCGGTGGGTGCTGTCGGCAAGTTCGAGGTTTTCGAAGTCCCAGGACACGAAGACCGTGGTGTCCTGTTCGGTGTCGACGAACACGACGGTTCTATGGTAGGTGGTGGACACCTCGGCCTCGGGGGTCGCTTCGGCGGTGACGGAGCCGGCCGACGGATCCTCCGCGCTGGTGGGGGCCGGGTCGGGTGAACCGCGGTCACAGGCCAGCGCCAGCGTGCACGCCGTCATGAGGACAACCGTCGGGGCGGTGTGGGGTCGGGCGGCCAGCACTTGCTCGGGACGTACCGCCAATGAGCGGTCCAGCTCGCGGAAGAATCGATCGATCCGGCGCTGGTTGATCGGCAGTCTTCCTTCGTCGGCCACGTTGCGGATGGACATGTCGACGCGCGTCTGCCCGTCCGCGTCCAGCTTGACCGAAATCAGCACGGTGGCTGCCAGTGGAATCGGCCAGCTGGTCACGTCGGCTGCAACGAGGCCGATCTGATCGTCCCACCGGGCGATCTTCCATCCCTTCAGTCCGCCACCGGCCAACGCGACAATTGCATCCCAGACGGTGCCGAACGGGATCGCATAGGTGCGTCCCACGAGACCGGGATTGTCGGAATCGGCACTGGTCCGGACGTCCTGCCCCGCGAATCCCTTCCAGAATCTCACAGTTGTCCGATGTTCAAGTATTGCTCCGTGTGTGGCGGCAGGTGCCGAGGTGTCCCATGGCAAAGCTGTTCAAGGGCGGCATATGAGGTCAACACCGGAGTGGTCCGAGGCGTCCGGCGAGGCTCTGCGGTTCGGTCGCCCCGGGGGCCCATGGTGCTGTGAATGTACGCGACCGCTGCGGGGAGCGCTTTCCTCCGGCGGACGTAAGCCGCAATCTTGATTGTGGTGTGAGGCGCGAGTGCCGGATCGGAAATCGCCCGGCATTGAACGGAGAGGGAATGGACGAGAATCGGCTGATACACGACTGGAACGTTGAGGAGTTCGACACGCTGGCATGGGGGCGCCATGTCGAGTTGGACGACGAGACCCTGAGGGACGGGCTCCAGTCTCCGTCGGTCATCGATCCCCCGATCGGCGCCAAGATCCAGCTGATCCACATGATGCACGAGCTGGGCATCCACGCCGCGGATATCGGTCTCCCCGGCGCCGGTCCCCGGGCGGCGGGCGACGTGACGCGCCTGTGCGAGGAAATCCGGGACGCCCACCTGTCGATCGAGCCCAACTGCGCGGCCCGGACCATGCTGGCGGATGTGGAGCCGGTCGTCAGGATAGCGCACCGAACGGGCGTCCGCCTGGAGGTCTCGGCGTTCATCGGCAGTTCGCCCATACGGCGCTATGCGGAGGGGTGGACACTGGATCACATGCTGCGGACCGCCGAGGAGTCGGTCTCGTTCTGCGTGCGCGAAGGATTGCCCGTCATGTTCGTGACCGAGGACACGACCAGGGCGGACGCCGCCACCTTGCGGACGCTGTACGGGAACGCGATTGAGTGGGGCGTGAGGCGGATCTGCCTTTCGGACACGGTCGGCCACGCCACGCCCTCGGGCGTCCGGGCACTCATTCGCTTTGTGAGGCGCGAGATTATCGACGCGTCCGGCGTGCGCGTCAAGCTGGACTGGCACGGACATCGCGACCGGGGACTGGGGCTGGCAAACGCACTGGCTGCGATCGAGGCCGGTGCCGATCGGATCCACGCGACCGCGATGGGAATCGGCGAGCGAGTGGGCAACGTCGAGATGGATCTGCTGCTGGTCAACCTGGCGCTTGCGGGCGTCCACGATGCCAATCTGGCGAGACTTGCGGACTACTGCGAACTGGTTTCCCGCGAGTGCGGTGTCCCCCTGCCGCCGAACTACCCGGTACTGGGAGATGACGCTTTCCGCACGGCCACCGGGGTGCACGCGGCCGCGATCGTCAAGGCCAAGACCAAGGGCGCCAACTGGCTGGCGGACCGGGTCTACTCCGGCGTGCCCGCGTCGATGGTCGGCAGATCCCAGGAAATCGAGGTGGGGCCCATGTCGGGTATCTCGAACGTGAAGTACTGGCTGGCCCGCCGGGGCTTCGATCCGGGCGACGGCGATCTGTGTGCGCGGGTGCTGGAGCGCGCCAAGAGCGTCGACCATACGCTTACGGAGGCCGAGGTGCTGGAGATCGTTCGCGGGCCGTCCGTGGGGGCGCCCGACGTGGGAGCGTCCGATTTGGGGGCGCCCGATTTGGGAGCTTCCGACGGGGAACCGGGCGCCTGAGCCGGGAGGCCTCGTGAGCGACGAGTCGGGAGTCCGGCCGCGGGTGCTCGTGATCGAGGACGACGCCGATATCGCGGCGTTGGTCGCCTACCAGTTGACGCGGGCCGGGTACCGAGTCGAGACCGCGGCGGACGGGACCGAGGGACTGGATGCACTCCACCGCGACATCCCCGACCTGGTCGTCCTGGACCGGATGCTGCCCGGCCTTTCGGGTGACGAGGTGCTGGGGGCGATTCGGCAGGAGCCGGCCACCCGTTCCGTGCCGGTCCTCGTGGTGAGTGCGAAGAGGGAGCAGTTCGAGCGAATCGAGGGTTTCGAACTGGGAGCGGACGACTATCTGACCAAACCGTTCAGTCCCCGTGAAATGGTCCTGCGGGTCGACGCCATACTCAGACGCGCCCGCGCGGACGCTTCGGCGTCGGGCCATGGGGGACGCGTGCTGAAGGCCGGGCCTCTCAGCGTCGACCTTGCTGCCATGCAGGTCACCCTGAACGGTGAGGAGGTGCCGGTCACCCCCACCGAGCTGCGCCTGCTCAAGACGCTCATGGAGCGCCGTGGACGCACTCAGGATCGCCACCAGCTTCTCGCGGAGGCGTGGAGCGCCGATCCCGATGTGATCCGGCGCATTCGCACCCGCACGGTGGACATGCACATTCGCCGTCTGCGCACCAAGCTCGGCGTCGCCGGAGAGTGGATCGAGACCGTGCGCGGCTTCGGCTACCGGTTTCGAGGATCGGAATGATTCGAGGATCGGAATGAGGGTCCCGCTTCGCCCGGCCGTCGCAGGTGTGGGGGCCGGGGTGGTGGTGATGATCGCGACCGTGGCATGGAGCGTCACGCGCGTGGTCGGGACGGGCGCGATGTACCGCGAGAGCCGGCAGCATCTCGAACCGGCGGTTCGGCTGGGCGCGGAGCAGTTGCGGGGGTCCCGGGACGTACCGCTGGACAGCGTCGCGAACGCGCTCGCGCTGGCCACCGGTTATCGGGTCAGTGTCTTCGACGCGCAACTCGCGCTGATGGCCGATTCGGACCTCGGGCCCGCCCACGCGGACACGATTGCGGATCCCGCCCGCCGCCCGGAGGCAGCTGCCGCGCTGCTGAGGGTCGACGGCTTTGCGCAGCGGGTCAGCTCGCTTGATGGCCAGGCCTATCTGTTCAGCGCGACCCGGGTGTACTGGCGCGGCGAGAGCATCGTGATCCGCTTCGGTGCACCCGTCGCCCCCATCCGTGAGGCTGCGGCTAGGGCAGCGGTTTGGGTGGCGCTTGGCGTAACGGTCGCGGGACTGGTCATGCTCGTGCTTCTGCACCGGTTCGTGGGTGCGGGGGCGACTTCGGTCGACGACACCAGACTCCTTCTCCAGCGATTGGGCGCAGGGCAGTTCTCCGGGCCGCGCGTCAAGCTCTCGAGGATTGCGGAGCTGGCCCGGCTTGCTTCGGCCGCCAACCGGGTTCGTGGTGAAATGGAAGAGCAGGTCAACCGCGTGACGCGTGAGCGGGACGAACTGGCACAGCTCATGGACGAGGTAGCCGAGGGCCTGATCGCCCTTACGGACGACGCCCGGATCCTGAGGATCAATCCCGCCGCGATGCAGTTGCTCGGACTGGCGGATGTGCTGCCGTTTTCGCCGATCGGGGCCGTGGTCAGGGACCCGGAACTCCGGGACGTGCTGGAGAGTTCGGTGGTCCGGCCGGAGGCGCGACTGGAACTTGCAGTGGGAGACCGGGAACTGGAGGTTCGGACCCGGCGGGGTACGGAGGGAGGGTCCGTGGTTCTTCTGGTGGACATTACGGAGATCCGCCGTCTCGAGGCGGTACGTTCCGATTTCGTGGCCAATGCTTCACACGAATTGAAGACGCCGTTGACCGTTGTCCGGGCTGCGGCGGAGACCGTGCTCGACGAGGGGCTGCCCGGGGGGCTGCGACAACAGTTCCTGCGTTCCATCGAGAGCAACACGGTCCGGCTGCAGCGGCTCGTGGACGACCTTCTGGATCTGTCGCGGTACGAATCCGGCGCCTGGCGACCCGACCGACAGCCCTTCAGCGCCGAGCGCGTTGCCTGGTCGGCGTGGGAGGAGCTTGAATCGAAGCGTGCCGGGGGCGATGTCGGTTTCCGGGTGGAGGGCGGCGGCGAGGGATTGGGCGACGAGGCCGCCGTCTACCAGATCTTCCGCAACCTTTTCGAGAACGCGCTGCGGTACGTCCCGGAAAAGGAGGGGCAGGTCGTTGTGGACATCCGTGCGGCAGGCGACACCCTGACCATATCGGTTCGGGACAACGGAACCGGTATTCCGGCAGCGTCGTTGCCCAGGATCTTCGAACGATTCTACCGGGTGGACGCGGCCCGCTCCAGGGAGGAGGGAGGGACGGGACTGGGGCTGGCCATTGTGCGGCACCTGGTTTCGAGCATGGGCGGCACTGTCGCTGCCGAGAGCACCTGGGGTTCAGGTACGACGATCACGTTCACCGTTCCCCTGCACGGCGCGGTCCCCGCCCAGGTGGCGTTGGCATGACGGTACTGTTCGTCCGCGTCGGCCGGCGCGTCACCGGGTTGATCGTTGCCGTTCTGCTGTGCGGATGCGCGCCCGACGGGGGGCGGATCGTCGTGGTCGACGGCTCCAGCAGCCTCTACCCGCTTGCCGAAGCGGTCTCCGAGAGGTTTGCCCGCGAGCACACGTCGGCACGGATCGTCATCCGTGTTTCGGGTTCGGGCGGGGGACTGCGGCGATTCTGCGAGGACGAGGCCGACATCGCCGGTACCTCCCGGCTGATGACCGCCGCCGAAACGGCCCGCTGTCGCGCGGCGGGGGTCCGCTTCCTGGCCCTTCCCGTTGCCCGCGACGGCGTGGTCATGGTGACCAACCCGGCGCACGAGGCGGTAGCGTGCCTGA
The DNA here is from genome assembly GCA_965116905.1 of Longimicrobiales bacterium. Taxonomy (GTDB): domain Bacteria; phylum Gemmatimonadota; class Gemmatimonadetes; order Longimicrobiales; family Gaopeijiaceae; genus Bin94. Next base: position 1,455,089 of record OZ220732.1, read on the forward strand.
CGCTCTCCGAGCTCGACCGGATCTGGGGGCCGGACGCCTCCGTAGTGACGTGGCGGGATCTCAGGCCCGCGCTTCCTGCGGAAAGGGTTCGCCTCTTCGGGCCGGGCCCGGACTCGGGAACGTTTCGCTTCTTCACGCGGGTGGTCGTGGGCCGGCCCGAAGCCAGCCGCATGGACTACCACCCGACCGAGGACGACCACCTGATCGCCCGGGGGGTCGCCGGGGACCGCTGGGCGCTCGGGTACTTCGGGTCCGCGAACCATGCGGCCCACGCGGACCGATTGCGGCTGCTCGCGGTCGACACGGGGTTCGGGTGTGTGTTGCCGACGCCGGCTGCGATCCGCGACGGCCGCTACAGCCCGCTCTCCAGAGATCTATACATCTACGTCAAGCGCGTGCTGCTGGCCGACGACGATGTCTACAACTTCGTCGAGCACTTTGTCTCGGCCAGCGAGTCGCTCGCGGACGACACGGGTTACGCGCCCCTTCCCGCGGCCGAATACGCGCGCAACCGGGCACTGTTGGACGAGGCGCGCGGCGAGGCGCTGGCACGGTCGGTGCGAACGCCGTACGATCCCCGCGTGCTCGTGGAGGGTACCCGACGGGTGCCGAGGCCGAGTCCGTCATGACACGACGCGGTGTGTCCGGTGCGGGGACAGCGTCGCGCGCGGCCGGCGAGCGTCTGGTGGCGCATGTCCTTCTGGCCTGCACGGTGGTGGCCGTGGTCATCCTCGGCGCCGTGCTGACGGTGCTCCTGCGCGAGGCCGGCCTGTTCTTCGCCGCAGTCTCGCCGTGGCGGTTCTTCACGGAGATCACGTGGGCGCCCGCTGCGGCGGAGCCCGGGTTCGGCGTGTTGCCGCTCCTCGTGGGAACCATCCAGATCGCTGTCGGCGCTGCGGTGTTCGCGTTGCCCGTCGGACTGATGACCGCGGTGTACCTGCACCAGTACGCGGGCGGCCGCACAGTCCGCCTGCTGAGCGGTGTCACAGCAGTGATGGCGGGTGTTCCGACCGTTGTGTATGGCCTGTTCGCGCTCAACTTCGTGACCCCGGCCCTCCAGGTCCTGTGGCCCGGGGTCGAGGCGTTCAACGCGTTGTCCGCCTGCATCGTGGTGGGGCTGATGATCCTGCCCACGGTGGCGGTGCTGTCGCGCGAAGCACTGGACTCGGTGCCGGCCCCGCTCCTGGACGCGGGATTGGCGCTGGGTGCCCCGAAGGGACGGGTGGTGACCCGGATCCTTCTGCCCGCCGCTTCGGGGGGCATCCTCGCGGCCGTACTGATCGCCGTGGCCCGGGCCGTCGGCGAGACGATGATCGTCAGCCTTGCCGCGGGGAACGAGGCCCGATTGACGTGGAGCCCATTCGAGGGACTTCAGACGCTGACAGCCTTTCTAACCCAGCTCGGCGTAGGTGATGCGGCGACCGGAACCGGTGAGTATCGGGCGTTTTTCGCCGTCGGGGCGGTTCTGTTCGCCGGCACGTACGGGATTCACGCGGCCGGCAGAATGCTCCTGTCCCGCGGTGCGCGGAGGCTGGCTCGATGAGTCGCCCGTTCTCACGACGCGATTCGGTCGGCGCAGCCTGCGGCGTTGCCGCACTCGTCCTGTTGCTCGGCTTTCTGGTATTCGCCGCGTACCTGGGGTTCACCGCTTCGCAGGTCATCGGCATCGACTTCCTGCGCGAGACACCTTCCGGTGCGGCGAACAGCGCGGGCATCGGACCGGCGCTGGCGGGAACGCTCTGGCTCCTGCTTCTGACCGCCGTGCTTGCATTGCCCATCGGGATCGGCACGGCGATCTACCTGGAAGAATACGCCCCGCGCACACGCTTGACCGTGTTCATCGAGTCGGCCGTGGCCAATCTCGCCGGGATTCCAGCGGTGGTCTACGGAATCGCGGGATTGGCGCTGTTCGTTCGCGCGCTTGGGATGGGACCGACGATCCTCGCTGGCGGCTGCACGCTCGCGGTGCTGGCGCTGCCGGTGGTCATCGTGACTTCCAGGACCGCCATTCGCCAGGTTCCGGAGGGTCTGCGGCTGGCCGCGTACGGGCTTGGCGCCACACGCTGGCAAGTCGTTCGCGACCAGATCCTCCCGGCGGCCGGTCCCGGCATCCTGGCGGGCTGCTGCACGGCATTCACGCGGACGGTTGGGGCGGCCGCGCCACTTCTGGTCATAGGGACCGCTTCGTTCGTGAGCTTCGCCCCGCAGACACCCGCGCATCCGCTGGTCTCGCTGCCGACGCAGATCTTCTCGTGGGCGACCCGCTCGCAGGAGGATTTCACCGCGGTGGCAGCCGGTGCGGCGGTCGTGCTGCTTCTGTTGCTGCTCACCATGAATCTCGTCAGCGCGTCACTCGTGCGGCGGTTGGGCGCGGCCTCCCGATGAGCGGCCCGTCCGCCCCGACGGATGCGCCGGTGCTGACAGCCGAACGGCTCAGCGTGCGGTTCGGCCGGAATATCGCGCTCCGCGACGTGTCCCTGGCCATCCCGCGGGGGCGGATCGTCTCGATCATGGGCCCGTCGGGATGTGGCAAGACGACGCTGCTGCGCTGCTTCAACCGCATGAACGAGCTCGTATCAGGGGCCGAGACCAGCGGAACGGTCCGCTTCGACGAAATGGATCTGTACGGCCCCGATGTCGATCCTGTAGAGGTGCGGCGCCGCATCGGAATGGTCTTCCAGGAGACCACGCCCTTCCCGAAGTCGGTCTTCGACAACATCGCATTCGGTCCTCGCGCGAGCGGTTTCACGGGGGACCTTCAAGGTCTGGTGGAGGAGGTACTCACGGCCGTGGGCCTGTGGTCGGAGGTTGCCGACGACCTGGACACGCCCGCCCTGGAGCTGTCGGCGGGACAGAAGCAGCGGCTCTGCATTGCCCGCGTGCTGGCGCTCAAGCCCGATGTCCTGCTGCTGGACGAGCCCACCTCGGCGCTCGACCCCGAGGCCACGGCGCGCATCGAGTCGATCATCCGCGCGCTCAGTCCCCAATACACGATCGTGATCGCCACCTACAACCGCTGGCAGGCGGCCCGGCTGTCGGATCTCACGGCGTTTCTGGACCGTGGCGAGTTGCTGGAGTATGGTCTCACCGAGATCCTGTTCACCAACCCGCGCGAGGCGCGCACGGAGTCCTACCTGACCGGGCGAACCCAATGACGGAACTGCATCGCCCCCGAGGCTCCTTCGATACCGAGCTCAACCGTCTGCAGCAGATGTTGCTGGACATGGCGGGCCGCGCGGAGGAACTCGTGCGCATGGCCATGGAGGGGCTGACCGATCGGGACCCCCTGGTTCCCCTGAGGGTTCGCCGCGCCGACGATCGTCTCAACGCCCTGGAGATCGAGCTCGACGAGCGCGTGCTGGAGCTGCTCGCGCTGCAGCAGCCGATTGCGGGCGACCTGCGGCTGGTCCTGGTGGCGCTGAAGGCGTCGAACGACATCGAACGGATCGGCGACCACGCCGTGAACATCGCCAATGCCTGCGAGCGCATGACACGGTATCCTCCGATGCCCGACATCCTCGAAGTGGCCGAGATCAGCGGCCAGGTCCGGCAAATGATGCGCAAGGCGCTGGACGCAATGGTCAACCGCGACGCCGAGACGGCCAGGGAGGTCATTGCGGAGGATGACCGCGTGGACGACCTGCGCTGGTCCGCTTTCCGGATCATCGTCTCGTACATGCTCGAACAGCCCCGCTACATCGGCCCCGGGCTCGAGTTGATCCTTGTGGTTCAGAACCTGGAGAGGATCGGCGATCTGACGACGAACATCGCCGAGGACGTGGTCTTCCTGGTCGAGGGGACATCGATCAAGCACGCAGCCAGCAAGGCGGTGGGCCCGGCATGAGCGGTGCCGTGGAGGAGTTGCTGAGCCAGGTGACCACCGAGCCGGGACCCGAGCCGGCCGTCGAGTTTCCCTTCCAGCGAGGCCGGGTCGCGCTCATCACCGGGGGTTCGAGCGGAATCGGCAGGGCGACGGCGATCGGATTCGCCCGCGGAGGTGTCCACATCGCGTTCAACTACCTGGACACCGGGGCTGCCAGCCGGCGCGCCGCCGTCGAAACCGCGGGGACGCTCAAGGAGAGCGGAGTCCGGGTCTTCGCGCGCTCGGGAGACGTGCGCGATTCCGCCTGGGTCCGCGAATTCGTCGCATCGGCTCACGAGCGGCTCGGGGGGCTGCATTTTCTCGTCAACAACGCCGGTGTGGGCCGCGACCGGGCCCTGTGGCGCATGAGCGACGAGGAGTGGGCGTCGGTCATCGACACCAACCTCACGGGAGCTTTCTACTTCACCCGTGAAGTCGCGCCCCACCTCCGTGAACAGGAGTTCGGCAAGATCGTCAACATCTCTTCCGTGCACGGGCTCTCGAGCGAATTCGGTCTTGCGAACTACTGCTCGTCGAAGGCCGGGATGATCGGGCTTACGCGCAGCACGGCAGTGGAACTCGGGCCCTCGAACATCAACGTGAACGCCGTGGCGCCGGGCTACATCCGTACGACCCGGCTTACGGACCGGGTTCCTGCGGAGATCCTGGACCGGGCCCGGGAGGCGAGCGTACTCGGGCGGCTGGGCGATCCGCAGGATGTGGTGTCGGTGATCCTGTTCCTCTGCTCGGAGATGGCGCGCCATATTACCGGGGCCGTGATTCCCGTTGACGGGGGATACCTGATATGAAGGACTGGAAGCCATGAAGGACTGGAAGACCGAGCTGACACCGGAACAATACCGCGTCACCCGCAAGGGGGGGACCGAGCGGGCGTTCACCGGCGAATACTGGGACCACAAGGAGGACGGAACCTATCGCTGCGTGTGTTGCGGCCAGCCCCTCTTCGAGTCGTCCGACAAGTTCGACTCCGGCACGGGATGGCCAAGCTTCACCCGGCCCGCGGCCGCCGAGAACGTCGGCGAGAAGGAGGACCGCAAGTTCTTCATGCGCCGGACCGAGGTCGTGTGCAACCATTGCGACGCCCATCTGGGACACGTGTTTCCGGACGGACCGGGGCCGGGGGGACAGCGCTACTGCATCAACTCCGCGTCGCTGGACTTCGAATCCGCGGGCGGGGAATGAGTATATGAGTATATGAGTAAGACGATCACGGTGATCCCCGGTGACGGGATCGGCCCGGAGGTGACCGGTGCGGTCCTGCGCATCCTCGAGGCCGCGGACGCGGACCTCGAATACGACCGGCAGACGGCGGGAATCGGGGCGGTGGCCTCGCACGGCAACCCGCTCCCCCAGGAGACCGTCGATTCGATCGACGCCAACGGGGTGGCGCTGAAGGGTCCGCTCACCACGCCGTCGGGGTCGGGATTCCGTTCCATCAACGTCGCCATTCGCAAGCACTTCGATCTCTTCGCCAACGTCCGCCCGGTTCGCACCATGCTGCCCGGCGGGCGCTACGAGGACATCGACCTCGTCCTGATCCGGGAAAACACGGAGGGCCTGTACGTCGGCGTCGAGCACTTCATCGGGATGGACCGGGACCCCAAGGCGGCGGCGGAATCGGTGATGATCACCACGCGCTACGGCTCCGAGAGGATCGTCCGCTTCGCGTTCGACTACGCGGTCGCGAACGGCCGGCGCAAGGTGACGCTCGCGCACAAGGCCAACATCCTGAAGCACACGCAGGGGCTGTTCCTGGAGGTGGGCAAGCGCATGGCCGAGAACTACGCCGACAGGGTCGGGTTCGAGGACCGGATCATCGACGCCACGGCCATGTACCTCGTCCTGGACCCGTACCGGTTCGACGTCCTTGTCATGGAGAACATGTTCGGCGACATCCTGAGCGATCTGATGGCGGGGCTCGTGGGCGGGCTGGGGTTTGCGCCGGCAGGCAACATCGGCGAGGGCCACGCGGTCTTCGAGGCCGTGCACGGCTCCGCGCCCGACATCGCGGGGCAGGGCGTCGCCAACCCGACGGGACTGCTGCTCTCCGCTTGCATGTTGCTGGACCATGTGGGCCAGGCCGAAGCGGCCGCGCGCGTGCGCGCGGCGGTGTCCTCGGTGATCGGCGACGGTGCGGCCCGCACGCACGACATGGGCGGCACGCACGGCACGGCGGCGTTCACCGATGCGGTCATCGGGGCGCTGGCGTGAGCACCGAGCCGCGTGCGGGGGACCTGACCTGCGGCCGGTGCGGGCGTGGATGCCGTGCCCGAGTGCTGGACCGCCATCTCTGGTGCGAGGACTGCGTGGCGGCCGGGCGGGGGGAGGCGGGGCGGGTGGGGTGGATCTGCGGTGCGGTGATGGCGGCCCTGTTGGCCGCGTGGATCTACTTCGTCCAGCAGCCCTCCGCGATGCTGCTCGGGGGCTGGATCGGCGCCGTGCTGGCGACATTGTGGCTGGGTGCCCGGGCGGGACGGGAACTGACGTACGGGGTTCTGCGCTTCCGTCACAGGCCGCGTTGAGTCGAAATTTGTGACCATCGATCCGGAGACGACTTGAATGGCAGCCAAGTTCGACGGCACTGACTTCTACGATGTGGACTCGCTCCTGTCCGAAGAGGAGCGCATGGTCCGGGACACGATCCGGGATTGGGTCGAGGACCGGGTCATGCCGATTATCGGCGACGCGTACACCGAGCGGCGGTTCCCCACCGAGCTGATCCCCGAAATCGGGGAACTCGGCATGCTGGGCGCCAACCTGCCCGCCGAGTACGGGTGTGCCGAACTCAACAACGTCTGCTACGGGCTCATCATGCAGGAACTCGAGCGCGGCGATTCCGGCATCCGGTCCTTCGTGTCGGTGCAGGGGGCGCTGGTCATGTACCCCATCTACGCGTTCGGCAGCGAAGACCACCGGCGAACCTGGCTGCCGGCGCTCGCGTCCGGGGAGAAGATCGGCTGCTTTGGCCTCACCGAGCCCGACTACGGGTCGAACCCCGTGGGCATGATCACGCGTGCCCGCCAGACCTCCGACGGCTGGGTGCTGAACGGCACCAAGATGTGGATCACCAACGGTTCGATGGCCGACGTAGCGGTGGTCTGGGCCCAGACCGCCGAGCCGGGTGACTCACGGGGCATCCGCGGCTTCGTGGTCCCGACCGACACCCCGGGCTTCAGCGCCCGCGACCAGAAGGGGAAGCTGTCGCTCCTCGCGTCGGACACGAGCGAGATCGTCCTGGAGGACGTGCACCTGCCCGCCGACGCCCTGATGCCGGAGACCTCGGGGATCAAGAACCCGCTGATGTGCCTGACCCAGGCACGCTACGGGATCTCCTGGGGAGCGGTGGGCGCGGCCATGGGCTGCTTCCACGAGGCGGTGGACTACGCCGGCCAGCGCGTCATGTTCGACGGGGTCATCGCGGGGAAGCAGATCCAGCAGGTGCGGATCGCCGACATGCTGACCTCGATCACGCAGGGGCAGCTGCTGTGCCTGCGGCTGGGGCGCCTGAAGGACCAGGGCACGATGACGCCGCAGCAGGTCAGTCTGGCCAAGCGCGCCAACGTGAACATGGCGTGTGACATCGCGCGCGAGGCGCGCCGTCTGCTCGGCGCCAACGGGATCCTCGCCGAGTACTCCGCCATGCGCCACATGGCCAACCTGGAGTCGGTGTACACCTACGAGGGGACCCACGACGTCCACTCGCTGATCCTTGGTCAGACGGTCACGGGGATCTCGGCGTTCTGAAGGGGGGGGACCCTGAACGGCGCGAAGAGGGCTAGTCGATGGCCACTCGTCCCGCCAGCCCCTTCTGCTTGCTGCCCAGCCACAACGCCACCCCCAGCCACACGGCCGCCACCGGCGCCATGGACCAGGCCATCGCGGCCGTGCCGAGCCCGAGCGCCCCGAATCCCGCGAAGGACCATGCCCCGACCTGGTCGCCCGTACGGTAGACGAAGGTGTCATTGAAGTTCTTCGCCTTGTACTTGTCGCGGCGGGGCAGGACGGTGTAGAGAACCTCCCGGGCGGGCACCGCGAGCGCGAAGTTGCCGGCGCGCCTCAGCACCTGGAAGACGACGAAGACCGCGAAGACGGGCGCCGCGCCGAGGGCGAGGAAGCCGACCACGCTCAGCAGCGGCAGGAACGCGAGGGTGAGACCGACGCCGAACCGCTTCATGATGCGCCCGGTCAGGAACAGTTGGGTCAGCAGCGTCAGCGCGTTGACCGCCAGGTTGATGCGCGCGAAGACCGACGTGCGTTCCGCGGGATCGACGAAGGTGCGCGACATGATGTCGGCCTGGATGTTGTACAGGAAGGTGGACCCGATCGTGAAGAGGAGCATGAAGGCGCAGATGCCCAGCAGATAGCGCGAGGCCAGGACGTGCCTGATCCCGTCCAGCGGAGACCCGCCGATGACTTCTTCGTCCCGGCGCGGGGCGGCGGCGTCACCGCTCCGGCCGCCCGTCCTCCGGTCCAGCCCCTTCATGCACGCCACCGCGCACTCCAGCAGCACGATCGAGAACCACAGCAGGGTGGCGGGACTGAGGCTCTCGATCAGGAACGCGGTAATGGACGACCCCAGGATCGCCCCCAGGGTTCCCGCCACGCCGATCAGGCCGAAGAGCCGGCGGCCCTGCCGCTCCGTGTGGATGTCGGTCATGAAGGACCAGAAGACCGAAACCACGAACAGACTGAAGACGGCCGTCCAGACGAAGAACGACCGCCCGGCCCAGATCGCCGCCTGCCCGCCCTGCGGCAGCGCGTTCAGCACGATGTAATAGATGACCAGGCACGCCATGAAGAAGCGGTAGGTCACCGTTACGAAGCGCCTCCGTGGCCACCGGGACACGAGCGCGGCGAAGACGGGATGCGCCAGCAGCATCGCGGCCAGGGTACCCGTGAAGAGCCACGGAATGTTCTCCACGCCCCCGGCGACGCCCATCTCCTCCCGTATCGGCCGGATCACGTAATAGGCCGACAGCACGCAGAAGAAGTAGCCCGCGGAGAGCGCGACGACACCCGCTTCCTCGGGGCGGGTGCCGGTAAGGCGGGAGGCGATTGTCATGGCGGTCGTGGTGCGTTCCTGGAGCTCCGTCTCGGAAGCGGTCGCAACTTGCCTCCGTTGGAGGATGGGCTTCTTTTCGGGTACGTCAATGGCCGGGTGGGCATATCTCTCGCTTCCGCAGGACGGCGCCCGTGAACCGAATCATCAACATGAAGCGCGGCGAGCTTCCCCTGGCCGCCATGTCCGCGCTCTTCTTCTTCGTCATTCTCTGCGGGTACTTCTTCCTCCGTCCGGTGCGCGAGGCGATGGGTGTCGCGCGCGGCATGGACGAACTGCGCTGGCTTTTCGCGATCAACTGCTTCGCGTCGCTCGGCGCGGTCCTGGCCTTCGGCGGCGTCGTGGCGCGCACGAACCGGCGCCGCTTCATCCCCGTGGCCTACCTCTTCGTGATCGTGTGCCTGATCGGGTTCGCCGCACTGCTGATCCAGGATGTGCGGTCGGGGGGCGGTCTGATCGGCACCGATGCGCAGACCGCGCTCTCACGGGGCGTGGGCTACTCCTTCTACATCTGGCTCACGGTCATCAACCTGTTCACCACCAGCGTTTTCTGGGCGTTCATGGTGGACATCTTCAACGTCGACCAGGGCAAGAGGATGTTCGCCTTCATCGGGATCGGCGGCACGTTGGGCGCCATATGCGGAAGCTGGTGGACCACCGTCATCAGCAATTGGACGGAGAGCCCCTACCTTCCCGCGGGCCTCATGCTGATCGGGGCGGCGTTCTTCGCGGTGGCGATCGCCGTCATGCTGATTCTGGAAAGGATGGCGGTGCAGTCGGACGCATCCGCGATGGAAGCGATCGGCAGCGGTACCGCCGGCGATGGGCCGGGAGACGGCGAAGGCGAGGGCAGGACCGGGGGCGGGGACGACGCAATCGGGGGTACCTTCTGGGACGGCGCCCGTGCGGTCGCAACCTCGCCGTACCTGCTCGGGGTCGGCCTGTGGGTGGTGTTCATGGCCGTGTCCAACACGCTGATCTACTTCACCCAGGCGAACATCATCCTGGGCGATTCCGACACCTTCAGCCAGCTGCTCGGCAACTTCGCGCAGTTCGACAACCTGGCGCAGATCGCGACGCTGATCACCCAGATCTTCATCACCACGCACGTGATCCGGAAGCTGGGCGTGGGGTGGACGCTGGCGATCCTGCCGCTCGTGACCCTGGCGGGATTCGCGGTGCTCGCGGTGTGGCCGGTCTACGGCGTCATGCTGATCTTCCAGGCCGTGCACCGGGCGACCCGCTACGCCATTTCAAGGCCCTCCCGCGAGACGCTCTTCAGCGTCGTGACGCCGTCCGAGAAGTACAAGGCCAAGCCGGTCGTCGACGTGTTCCTGTACCGGGGCGGCGATCTCGCCGGCGCGGGGATCGATGGTGCCTTCGCGCTACTCGGGCTGACCCTGGTGTGGGTTGCGGTGTCGACGGGGCCGCTGGCGGCGATGTGGATAGTGCTGTCGATGGGACTCGGAAGGGCGCAGGCACGGAAGGTGGCAGAAGGAGGCGCCGGGTAGCGGCGGGCTCTGGCAGCCCGTGGACAGGATCCCCCCGGCCCGCAAGGTCAGTGTGCGGTCTCCGTCAGCAGCCAGAACGCGATCTCCCGGGCCTCGTCCATCGTGTCGACCCGGTGGCTCTCGGGTATTTCCCGCAACGTGTCGAGCGTGGCCAGGGTCCGCGCGACCGAACCGGAGAGACCCATGGCGATGCACTCGGTATGCTGGGCCTTGGCGGTGGTGATGAGCCGGCTGATGGTCATGGCGGCACTGTCATCGATGTGTCTTGCCTCGGTGAAATCGAATATGACGACTTCGTGGTCCTTGATGTCCTCCCCGATCACACCGTAGAGCTTCTGTGAAGAGGCGACCGTGAAGTTCCCGTTGAGGCGCACGAGGCCCACGCGCGCGGCATAGCGGTCGAGGTCCTCCGCGCCCGCGAGACCGGCGAACATCACGTGGTCCAGCACGGGCACGGAGACCACGCTTTCCAGCTCCAGCGCTTCGATTTGCCGGGCGTGCACCATGCCGGCTGCGATCAGACCGATGGCCACCGCCGTGACCAGGTCGACGAACACGGTCAACCCGAGGGTGAGCAGCATGACCAGGAGATGCTCTCGTCGGATCCGGTGGATGCGTGTGAGCAGCGGCCAGTCGATGATGTCCCAGCCGACCTTCATCAGGATCCCCGCAAGGACGGCGTGGGGGATCGGTTCGACATACTGCCCGAGTCCGAGCACAAGCGCCAGGACGAGGAGCGCGCGCAGTGCGCCCGACACCTGCGTTGCGCCGCCGGCGCGGATGTTGGTCACCGTGCCCATGGTGGCGCCGGCGCCGGGAAGTCCCCCGAAGACCCCCGACACCATGTTGCCGATGCCCTGGCCGACGAGTTCGCGATTCGGGTTGTGACGCGTCCCGGTGAGGGAGTCCGCGACCAGCGAGGTCAGCAGGCTGTCCACCGAGCCGAGAAGCGCCAGGATCAGGGCGGGCTGAAACGCGCCGACCAGGAAGCTCGCGGTGGGCAGTTCCAGCTGCATTCGGGGCAGTCCGGAGGGGATCTCGCCGATGACCGGCACGTTGCCCAGCCACAGAATCGAGAGGGCGGTGCCAATCAGCAGCGCAACCAGGAGTCCCGGCAGGTACTTCGCGAGGCGCCGGGGCCACAATACCGCGATGACCAGAGAGACGGCGGCGAGGGCGAGTGCGCCCGGGTTGAGTTCGGCCAGCGCCTCGGGCAGTGCGCGGAGTGCACCCAGGGGTCCGCCGGCGGCGGGTGCCGCGCCGAGGAACGGGAGCGCCTGGATCAGCATGATGATCAGCCCGACCCCGGACATGAACCCCGAAATCACGACGTAGGGGGTGTAGACTACGAAGCGGCCCATCCGCAGCAGCCCCAGCAGGATCTGAAGCACCCCTCCGAGTACGACGACCGTGAACGCCTCGGCGAGCGTGGACGCGTGCGTCGTGATGACCACCGCCATCGCGACCGTCATCGGACCGGTCGGCCCGGAAATCTGGGACCGCGTGCCCCCGAATACCGACGCGAAGAAGCCGACCGCAATCACGCTGTAGAGACCGGCGGCCGCGCCCAGGCCGGACGCGACGCCGAAGGCGAGGGCCACCGGCAGCGCCACCACCGCCGACGTCACACCCCCGAACAGGTCGCCGCGGAGGATGTCCAGGGTGTACGCTTTGCCGTTCAGCTTCATGAACGATTTGACGTCGGAGAGAGGTCAGCCGTCAAGAGCGGTATGTTTTTTGCGGTTGGTCTTGTTCGTCGGCCGGGCTTCTGCCGATCCACCCGCGAGACTCTCCTTTGCCAATCCTGGAGCTGCAACTGCGATCTTTGAGCGCCGTCTCACTGCTCCTCCCGCTCCTCGCCGTCACCGTGCACGGCGAGGTTGCCGCCCAGGCCACCGTGCCCACCGACACCCTGCCGCCCGACACTGTGCCCAGCGACCCCGCCCGGGACGCCTATCTCGACGAGACCGCCCGCCGCCTCGTGCTGGGCGTGAAGGCCGCCCGCGACACCGCGCGGCTCGGCATCGATTCGTACACCGGCCTGACCCGCGAACGCGTGAACTTCCAGGCGCCCGCCCTGCGCCGCGACCGGCCCTGGGTGAACGGCGAGCGCGTGACGCGGGTCCGCTGGTCGCGCAGCGAGCCCTCGGTGGTGCACGTCCTGGGGTCCCGGCTCCGGCACCCGGGGATCGGGCCGAACGATCGCCGCCAGTTCTTCCCCGGACTCGGACTGGACCGTTACGCGGCCAATCCGCTGTGGGATCCGTTCGTACTGGGCGCCACCGACGCGGCTGAGTCAGACGGGGGCGGCACCGTAGTCCGAAGCCCGCTCGCCGCCGATGCGGAGCGCTACTATCAGTACCGCTCGGGCGACACCCTCTCCGTGCAACTGGCCGACGGTCGCTCGATCGATGTCGTCGCCGTGACCGTGATTCCGCGCATCCGCAGCATCCGGCTTGTTTCCGCGATCATGTGGGTCGACCGCGAGTCCTTCAATCTGGTGCGTGTAGCATCTCGGCCGGCGAAGCGGGTCGATTCCGAGCTGTCCTGGCAGCTAAGGCACGATGACGGGTGGAGCCTGGGCCTGGCGATAACGGCGGACGACCCCGGCGCCGATCAGGACTCCGCGCGTGCCCGGCCCGGCATCTTCGAGCGCGTGGTGAGCGGAGCGATCAACGGGCTCATGGCTCCGCTGGAACTCGATATCTCCGCGATGGTGGTCGACTACGGACTGTGGGAGCTGAAGCACTGGCTTCCACGCAGCGTGGTGCTGGAGGCGCACATGACGGTTCGGATGGACGACGGGGCGGAGGCGGATGTGGTTCCCACCATGCCGGTCTCCTTCGACTGGGCGCTGGAAGTCGAGGACATCCGAGAGCGTGGAGCGGAGGCGCCTGCGGGCATGCCGGGGACGGCCCTGGAGGCTCTGGAGCGCTGGCGCCAACCCGGTGACAGCATCGAGGGCGACCTGAAATCCGCCGATTCCGGCGAGCTGGTCACCATCACACCCGACGACCGGGCGGCGCTGACCGAGAGCACCCTGCTGCCCCCGACGATCTGGGAAGACAGGAGAGGCCCGCTCGACCCGGAACTGCTGGCGGGGATTGCCTCCGACCTGGCCGCGATCGGCACGGGCGAGGGAGGCCCCGCGGAGGAGGAGGCGAGCCCGTGGATCCTGGAACCTCCGGTCAAGACGCTGAGGCTGCTGCGCTACAACCCGGTCGAGGGCGTCTCGATCGGTGCCAGGGTGCTGCGCGACTTCGGGCGGTCGAGAGTCCTGTTCACGACGAGAGTGGGTACCCGCGAGTTGGACATTCCCGACATGGACCTGACCTTCCAGCGCGACCGTCCGGGTCACAGGCTGTGGTTGTCCCTCTACCACGACCTGCGCAGTGGTGAACTGGACGCCGGAGGGGGCGGCGGCAGTCCCGATGCCATCCTGACCGAAGCCGACTCCACCGCCTTTCACTGGTCCACCGGCGCCTCGCTGCGCATCCTGCCGGGAGGGGGTCAGCGCAACTGGCTTTCTCTGACCGTCTTCGGTGAACGCGACACCGAGATCGGGACGGGCGTGCAGCGGGACCGTTTCGGCGCCTCGGTCGGGTGGCGGCCCTGGTGGGGAGGGCGCGACGGGGCGTTGGCCGGAGGGGGCCGGACCCTGGTGCGGGGATCGCTGGGGGACAACCCGCACGTAAAGACCATCGCCGAAGCCGTGCTGATCATGCCCCTGGGAGGTGGCAGGTCGCTCGGCGTCCAGAGCGGGGCGGCCGCGGTGTGGGGCGACCCGGCCCCGCTCGACCTGTGGAACCTGGGAAGCAGCGCCAACTGGCTGCGGGGACATCGCAATTCGGTGCGTGAGGACAGGGTATGGGGTGCCAGACTGGACCTGCAGCAGCCCGTTCGCTTCCTGCGCGCGTCCGTTTTTGGGGACTGGGTGTCCACCGGGGGCGACGATCTGTACGCGGCCGGCGTCGGCCTCGTCTTCATGGACGGGATCGTCCGCCTGGACCTGGCCAAAGGGTTCAGGTTCGGGAGGGTGGGTCGCCCGGACGCCGTCCTCAGACTGCACCTGTTGGGGGATACGTTCTTCTGATACACTAGCCGCCGGACGACCGGAATCGGAGACCTGGCTGATGGGAAGACTGTGGGGTGGCGGAGCCCTGATCGCGATCGCGCTCTTCGTGGTGCTGGGATTCGTGCGCTCGGAGGTCGACCCGCTGGCCCTCTCCACGATTGTGGCGCTCGCAATCGGGGCCGGGCTCCCGGCCGGCGGGGCCGCGTGGCTGCTGGCACGCCACTTCGGGGCTCGCCGCCGTATTGGGCAACGCCGCGAACAGCTCCGCCGCGACACAATCGAGGCGGAAGTCCTGAGGATGGCGGGGCGGAACGACGGTCGGCTGACCGCGGTTGAGGTCGCGGGCGAACTGGCCGTGTCACCGGCGATGGCCGAGGAGGTGCTGAACGGGCTGATGACGAGGGAGCTGGCCGAGATCGAAGTCACCGATTCGGGCCTTCTGGTGTACACCTTTCACGACGTGCGGCACCTTTCCGAGAAGGCCGCCGCGAGGGGAATCCTCGAGCCTTCGACCGGGCCGTGAGCGAGCCGCGCTGGCCGTGTCCCGTCTGTGTCGGCGTCAAGATGGAGAAGGCGACCGTGGTCACGAGGGGCGACGATGGCGCTGGCGAACTCACCCTCGATCATTGTCCCCGATGCGGGGGCATGTGGTTCGAGCTGGGCGAGGTGCAGCGGCTGCGTTCGGAACCGCCCGAGTCGCTGTGGACGCATGTGCCGACCCGCACCGAACGGCACCGGGCGCAGTGTCACGCCTGCCGTGCGTTCCTCGACCGCGACGAGCGCGAATGCGGCGCGTGCGGTGCGAAGGCCCGCCTGAACTGCCCCGCCTGCGACACCCAAATGCTGTGGGCTCGCCGGTCGGAGCTGACCCTCGACGTGTGCAAGCGGTGCAAGGGCGTGTGGTTCGACCACCACGAAGTTGAAGCGATCTGGAAGCTCAAGCGCGATCAGCTCGTCGCGAAGCGAAGGCGGCGAGGGAAGCTCAGGCAGACCACGGACGGGGAGGGCGCGGCACTCCTGTTCGAGGGTGTGTTCTGGGCGCCGGAGCTGCTGGCCGCGCCGGGGTACGCCGCTTCGGCCGCGGCAGAGGCGGCGCCGGTTGTGGGAGAGGCCGTCGGCAAGGCGGCGTCCAGCGTGTTCGAGACGATCGTGGAGATCGTGGTGGGGGTGCTGGGCTGAAGGGGGGGGCGGCGATCGCCCCCCTATTCCAGCACCAGATCCCCGATCAGGTGCGTGGCGTGCTCCCACTCGTCGAGGGGCGCCTTCCAGTCGCGGTCGCGGATCCGTCGCAGGTAGGTCATCTGGGCCAGGTGATAGAGATAGTGCTGCGCGATGTGCACCACATCCGCCCCCAGCCGCGCCCCTGTCTCGCCGTCGAGCGAGGTCCGCTCGGCCATGAGGTCCGCGTCGCTCTTGCACCCCTCCACCTCCGCCAGAATCTGCTCCTGGATCGTGCGCATCCGCCCGGCGACCTCGTCGACCGTCCCCGGGGCGTCGTGGCTGATCACGGGCTCGATTCCGAGCCGTTTCAGGAACCAGACATCGACGCGGTACATGTGGCGGCACATCTTGCCGATCCCGCGCGATCCGGGCGCGGGGTTCCAGTCGAAGTCCTCCTGCGCGATCCCGTCGAGCACCGTGAACAGCGACTTGCGCGCGGCCTCGAAGAGCTCGACGGTGCGGGCGATCCGGGTGCGGTGCGATTGGCTCAATTCGGGTCTCTCGGGGTCGTCTCAGGGTCCTCTCGGGGCTACCCCTGCCCGAGCTGATGCGTGTCCTTCAGGCGCTCCACAGTCTCGGCGAAGGTGTGGACCGGAACGATCTCCAGCATGTTGAACGAGGCGAGGCCGGTGTCGATGGCGAATCGTTCGATCGAGTGGGGATCATCCGCTTCCACGATCCACAGGAACGTGTGTTCCAGCGCCGAATGGTACTGTGCCTCGATCCGCCGGATACCGTAGGTCTCGGCGATATGCGCCGGGTCGAGCGCGGCGACGTCGACGAACACCTGGGCGTACTTCCGTACGTAGATGGGACAGGTTTCGGGCGTGTGGCTACCGTAGATTCCGTATAGCATGGCTGGCAATCCGTGAAGAGGGCGAGGAACGGTAACCAGCGGGAACGTCCGTGGACAACCTTGGTGACACGGGATCGAGAATCCATTATTGTGACAAACACATGAACGACACTCTCGCAATCACCCGGTCGAGTACGCATCTGGCCTCTGCATCGCGGCTGGCTGCGTGCGCGTCGCTGTGGTGTGGCGTGCACTGTGCGCTCACGCCGTTCCTGGCCGTGGCGGCACCCGCGCTGGCGCTTTCCGAAGGCCTTGAGCGGGCCTTCTGGCTGGGGACCGTCGTTGTCGGCGCGTTGGTGCTCTTCATGGGTCCGGCCCGCAGGAACACGGCCCTGATCTCCACCTTCGCGGGAGGGGCCTTGCTCTGGGCCGCCTCGCTGGCCGGCTGGCTCGAGCCGGTGCCCGAGACCGTGACGTCGGCCGCCGGCAGTCTGATCGTTGCGGGCGCGATGGTCCGGAGTGCCCGCATCTGCAAGGCCGGCGATTGCTCGGTGTGCGCCGACGCCGAAGAGGATTGATTGAGGCGACTCCGGACGCCGCCCGATCCAGCCCCGCCCTCCTACGGTAGCTCCGCCGTACTGGGGTAGCTCCGCCGTCCTACGGCAGCCCGAACACGAACATCGTCCCGCCCGCCGAGTTCACGATCCGCTGCTGTCCGTCGATCTCGAACGACATCGGGCCGCTCCGCACCGCCGCACCGGCCTGGAAGTTCCACAGCGGCTCACCGGTCTCGGCATCGAGGGCGAAGATGTTGCCCTCTTCGCTCCCGCCGAACACGAGGTTGCCCGCCGTCGCCATCACCCCGGCCCAGGGTGGCGACTGTAGCGGGAATTCCCACGTGAGCTCGCCGGTGAGCACGTCGAGCGCCTTGATCGCGCCGCTCGCCTCCTCGCCGCGCAGCGCCTGCTCGCCGCCGCCCATGAACGGCTGGCCGGGCTCGTACTCGACCTCGGCCTTGTAGTAGATCGCGCCCATGATGCGCGTCGGCTGGTAGAACAGGCGCGTCATCGGGCTGTAGCTGGGGCTGAACCAGTTGGCCGCACCCTGCAGGCTGGGCCACACCAGGTTGCCCTCTTCGGTGGGATCGGTGCCGGGGATCACGATCGGCCGCCCGTTCTCGTCCAGTCCTTCCGCCCAGGTCTGTTTCGAATACTGGGCGCCGTGCAGAAACTCGCCGGTTTCCCGGTCCAGCACGTAGTAGAACGCGTTCCGGTTGGCGGTGACGACAAGCTTGCGCGGCTCGCCCTCCCACTCGGCGTCGACCAGCACCTGGATCTGGTTGGCGTCCCAGTCGTGGGTGTCGTGCGGGGTGAACTGGAACCACCACACGATCTCGCCCGTGTCGGGATCGAGCGCGAGGAGGCAGTCCGTGTAGAGGTTGTCGCCGGGGCGCACGTCGCCGTTCCAGTCGGGCGCCGGGTTGCCGACCGGCCAGTAGAGCAGGTCGAGTTCGGGGTCGTACGAGCCGGTCAGCCACGTCGATCCGCCGCCCGTCTCCCAGCTGTTGCCGCCCCAGGTGTCGCTGCCGAACTCGCCGGGGGCCGGAATCGTGTAGGTGCGCCAGATCAGCTCGCCGGTGTCCGGATCATAGGCGTCGATGAAGCCGCGCACCCCCGCCTCCGCGCCCGAGACGCCCACGATGATCTTCCCGTCCAGCGCCAGCGGCGCCAGCGTCAGCGAGAACCCGATCGCGTTGTCGGCCACCTCGACGTCCCACCTGACCGCCCCGGACCGCGCGTCGAGCGCCACGAGGTGCGCGTCGAGCGTCCCCACGTAGAGCGTCGAGCCCAGGATCGCGACCCCCCGGTTCACCTCGGGGAAGCCGATGTGCAGCACGTCGGATCCCATCCGCGGCGTCCATTTCCACAGCCGTTTTCCCGTGCGCGCGTCCAACGCCGTCACCGAACTCGGCGGCTCGGTCACGTACATGACCCCGTCGGCCACGATCGGCGTCGTCTCGATCAGCCCCTCGTCCATCTGGTAGGCCCACATCACGCGCAGATCCGCCACGTTCCCCGCGTTGATCTGGTCCAACCGCGAGAACCGGTGCGACGCATAGTTGCCCGAGTAGGTCAGCCAGCTCTCGGGCTCGGAATCGGCCGCGACGAGGCGCTCGTAGGGGACCTGCGCGGTGGCCGGTTGAGCCATTGCCACGCCCAGCACCAAGGCCAGCGCCAGAGTCAGCGCCGGGGCCATTCCCGAACCTGCGCACCCGATGCGAGCCGCGAGCCCGCAGCCGTCCGGCATCTTCATGCTCCGTCTCCTCATGATCCCCTCCCGAGGGTCGTCAGGTACGCAACCAGGTCTTCCACGTCGTCTTCGTCGAGGTCCTGCGCCACCGGCATCAGCGAGTGCCCGACACGCTTCTCCATCTCGGCGATCTCGCTCTTGCGAAGCGACACGAAGGTCCCCGAAACCGTCATGAGCTGAATCGTGAACGAGTCCTCGTTCATCCGCATGCCGTTGTAGATGTCGCCGTCGCGCGTCACGATCCGCACCGGCAGGTACTCGAAAAAGCCGCTCCTCGCCCCGGACCGCGCGACGGGCAGCCGGGCGGCGGGCGCGCTCAGGGCCTCGCGCAGGTAGTCCGCCCCCCGACGCAGCCCGACGATCGTCAACTCAGGCCCGACGGCCGTACCCTGCCCGGCAACGATGTGGCACGAGGCGCAGTCACCGTCCGCCCAGAAGAGGTCGTGGCCCCGGTCGGCGTCGCCGGCAACCGTCGAGGCGTCCGCGGCAGCCTGCGCTCCGAGCCGGAGCACGTAGCCGGCCACCAGCGACACCGCGTCGTCGTCCAGCACCGTAGCGCGAGCCCCGGGCATGCCCGTCCCCGGGATCCCGAAGCGGATGATGCGTTCGAGCTGCCCCTGATCGGCAACCCTCGGCAGCGCGAGCTGAGCCAGTTCGGGCCCCTCGCCACCGAGCCCCTGAACGCCGTGGCAGCGCGCGCAGTGGGCGCGATAGAGCGTCTCGGCGCGCTCGGCATCTTCCAGTGCGACCGGCGTGTCAATAGCCTCCTGGGCCACCGCGGGCGCGCATGGGAGCAGCAGGATCGGTGCCGCGAGCAACAGCGGCCAGGTGGTCCGCGCGGTCCGCATGTGGGTCGTTCCTTCGCGGAAGGGGTGGGTGGGGCAGTGCGACGGTTACCATACGGCGGCCACCGTTCCGCGGACAAGACGGTTTTGGGTGCCCACCGCGGGGGGAGGTTCGCGGCCGCCGCCCGGCTGCCCCGGACGTCAACTGGCCACCGTACGGACCCGGCGTGCCCGCGCGGTTACCGCCTCTCCCCCAGCGGCCTCCCGTCCAACCCCCACGCCGGATCGATCGCGAAGCCGAGGTGGGCGAGCGCGGTAACCGGGATGTCCACGATGTAGGCGGGTCCGGGGGGTGGCCAGTCGGCGGTGACGGCGCCCGGGACGCTGCCCGTGCTGCCCGCCCTGCCGCCTGCGCCGCTGTCTCCCAACCCGCTCGCCAGGATGAAGATCGTCATCTCTTCGGGCGAGTCCCCGCCATGACCCCCGTCTTCGCGCCGTCCGTGGTCGGTGCTGATCAGCACCAGCCAGTCCTCGTTCGCGTACCCGGGACGGGCCCGCACCGCATCGATCAACATGCCGACGTGCCGGTCGGACAGCGCGATCGCGTCCCGATACTCGACCCCGATCGAGCCGTGCTGGTGGCTGGTCTCGTCGGGGTTGCCAAGGTAGACGAACATGGCGTCGGGGTCCGCCTGACCAAGATGGTGCACGGCCTGGGCGGTGACTTCGCCGTCGCCTTCGGCCCACCCGTGGTCGTACCCGTTCAGCACGACGCGCGTGTCGATCGCGTCGGGGAGCACCGGGCCGCCCTCCGGCAGCTCCGCCAGCGGCAGCCAGTCGACCGCGGCGAAGGTGGCCAGCTCGGGGCGCTCGCGTTCGATGCGCGTGAGGAAGCCGGGCCAGCTGTCGTAGTCGCGGCCCGTGAAGCTGTTGTTGGTGACGCCGTGCTTCCCGGGCCAGACACCGGTCAGCATCGAGGACCACGACGGGCCGCTCACCGATGGCGTGGTGGTACGCGCCTCGGCCGTGTACCAGCCGCCCGCGGCCAGCGCGTCGATGTTGGGCGTCGGCACCTCGGCAAGCACGTCCGGACGCACGCCGTCGATCCCGATCAGCAGGACCTTCGGGGTCGGCTGGGCGGCCAGCCCCGCGGAGACCGCCAGGGCGAGCGCCGCGGAGGTGGCCATGACGCGCGCCGCGGTCGGGATCCGTGTGCGCCTCATCGTCCGGCCACCGTCTCTGCAATCCGCTCCAGGCAGATCGTCCACCCCTCCTTGTGACCGTCCCGGTCATCGGGCGTCGGGAATCCGTCATGCGTCAGACGGATCTCGGTCCCATCCTCGACCGGCACCAGGTCGACCGTGACCACCGTCTCCGCGTTCATCGCGTGCGCCTCCTCCTTCCAGCCCCAAGTGTACACGAGCCGCCGAGGCGGGTCGACTTCACGGTAGGTGCCGTGGGCGGTGAACGGCCCGCCCTCCACGTGCATGCGGATGGAGTAGTGCCCGCCCACCCGCAGGTCGATCTCCACGTCCACGCGCGCGCCCGGGTCGGGGCATGTCCAGAGCTTCACCTGCTCCGGGTTGGTCCACGCCTCGAAGACCCGCTCGGGACTTGCGTCCAGGGTGCGAACGATGTGCAGTGCTCCTGTCGTCTCGGTCATCGGTCCGTCACTCCCCTTCCTTCAGGTACCGGGCCAGCGCGTCCATCTGTGTGGACCAGTAGCGCTGGTGGGCCTCCAGCCAGTCCTTCGCCTCGGCGACAGCGGCGGGTTCGAACCGGCAACGCCGCGACCTCCCCTCCTTCTTCCGGCTGATCAGCCCGGCGTCTTCGAGGATCCGCACGTGTCGAGACACCGCCACGAGCGATATGTCGAAGGGTTCGGCCAGCGCGGTGACCGACGCGATCTCACCCCGGGCGAGGCGCCCCAGAATGGCGCGCCGGGCCGGATGGGACAGGGCGGCAAAGGTGCGGTCGAGGGTGTCTTCCTGGACGGCAGGCATGACGGACTCCGGTCGCGGGGGACTGTCGGGATGTCAGGTGGATGGGACGAATACTAAACATAATGGTTAAGTATTAGCGCTGCCACGGCTCCCTAACGTATGCCTGCGAGGCACTGTCCGATCTGCGGACCCCGAACAGGAGAGTGCCGATGCACCAGCGAACTACCGCCGACCGAACTCCGCCAGGTCTTTCCATACTCTTCCTCCTGGCCTCGCAAATCGTACCGCTGTCCGCCCTTGGCGCCCAGGACACCCGCTCCATCCAGGGAGTCGTCCGCGATTCCCTGAACGGCGAAGCCATCGTGCACGCGGCGGTCGCGGTCGCCGGGACGGCGTACCAGGTCAACACGAACGCGGACGGCTTCTTCACGTTGGTGGGAGCCCCGCGCGAATCCTTCAACCTTCGAATCGTCCATATCGGCTACACACCCGTCGAAGTAATCGTGGATTCCGACTTCACCGGCAGGCTCAACATCGAGATTGCTCCACTGCCCGTGGAGTTGGAGGGAGTCGAGTTCGTAGCTGGCGAGTACCGCCTGATAAAGGCCACGGACGGCGTGAGCCGGGTCGCGGCGTCGCCTGCGGAAATGGCCGTGCTACCATCGGTTGGGGAGGTCGATGTCTTTCGCTCACTTCAGCTCCTGCCCGGAATCAGCGGCACGCGGGAGTCGTCTTCGGGGCTCTACGTGCGGGGCGGCACCCCGGATCAGAATCTCGTATTGCTCGACGGAATCACCGTCTACCACGTCGATCACTTCTTCGGGTTCTTCAGCGCCTTCAATGCCGAGGCGATCAAGGACATCCAGGTCTACAAGGGAGCGTATCCCGCACAATACGGTGGCCGGGTGTCCAGCGTAGTCGACATGGTCGGCAAGTCCGGCGATCCCGAGCGGATGCACTATGGCGCCGGTCTCAACCTACTCAGCGCCAGCGGCACCTTTCAGACCCCCATCGGGTCAACGGCCAATCTTCTGGTCACCGGGCGTCGCTCCTACACCGACGTAGTCCGAACGGGCCTGTACAACAGCATCTTCGACGTGTTCAACGTCAACACCGGACCGCAGGCGCCTGCGGGTGGCGGAGCCGGCGGGGGACGTGGCTTCGGCGGGGCGGGAGGGCTTTTCGGGTCCGCGAACCAGGACGCGGCGACACCGGACTTCCACTTCTACGACCTCAACGCCAAGCTGACCTGGCTGCCGGGAGACCGGGACGTCGTCGCGTTCAGCCTCTACGGCGGACGCGACCATCTGGACAAGTCGCAGCAGCGGTCCCTGTCTTTCACCCCCAGGGGCCAGGCGGGCGACCAGAACTTCACCACGGCCATCGGTGACCTGACCGACTGGGGCAACCGCGGCGCGTCGGGCCGCTGGGGCCGCCAATGGGCGGGCGGGCTCACGACCAACGTGCTCGCCGCCTATTCCGAGTACACCTCCGACTACGGCCGCAACACGCGGGTGACCATTTCGGACCCGGAGACCGCTGAAGTCACGCTGACCCGGGACCTGCAGTCGACCGAGGACAACTTCCTCACCGATCTCACCCTGCGAGCCGACAACGAGTGGCGTCCCTCGCCCGAGCACAATCTGCGCTTCGGCGGGTGGTTCAGCGCGACCGGCGCCGAATACCGCTACGTGAGGAACGACAGCATCACGATTCTGGACCAGACCCAGTCATCCACGCGCGTGGCGGCCTACGCGCAGGACACCTGGGACGTGGCGGAGCGGTTCTCGCTGACGGCCGGCGGCCGCGTCTCGTACGATCAGGCCACGGCAAGGAGCTATCTGGAGCCCCGCGCGTCCGCACGCCTGGCGCTGACCGACAGGGTCACGCTGAAGACGGCGGCCGGGCGATACCACCAGTTCGTCAACCGCGTCATAAACGAGAACGTGTCCGAAGGTTCACGCGACTTCTGGCTGCTCGTCGACAACGATCTCGTCGACGTGACCGCGTCGGACCACCTTGTGGCCGGGATGTCCTACGAGACCGACGGCTACCTGTTCGACATCGAGCTGTATCGCAAGGAGACGACGGGGCTGTCGGAGTTCTCGCTGAGGTTCCGTCGCAACAACATCGATCCGCTCAACCTGTTCTACGCGGGGACCGGGCTGGCACAGGGCGCGGAGCTTCTCGCCCAGAAGAAATTCGGAGCCTTCACCGGCTGGGTCTCGTACACGCTTGCCGAGGTGCGCAACACCTTCCCCGAACTCAACGGCGGCAACTCGTTCCCCGCTCTCCACGACCAGCTTCACGAACTGAAGGCTGTCGGCACTCTGTCGCTGGGCCGGTGGGATCTGGCGTCGACGTGGACGTTCGGATCGGGCACGCCCTACACGGCTCCTCAAGGGGAATACAGCGTCCAACTCCTTGACGGAAGCTCCTTCAGCTACATCAACGTCAGTGCGAAGAACGGCCTGCGGCTGCCGGCCTATCACCGGCTCGATCTCAGCGCGCGCTACCGCTTCTCTCTCGGCGACTACGGTGGCGACCTGGGCATCTCGGTCTTCAACGCCTACGACCGCGCCAACGTCTGGTATCGCCAGTTCGAACTCGACACGACCCCCGCCATCGTCACCGACGTCAACTACGTCGGGCGGGTCCTCAACCTCTCCGTCCGCTTCAACCGCTAGACACGGGAGCGAAAGACATGAATTCGCAGAACACTTTCAGCATAGGGCCGGCGCGTGGCGGGGTCCTCGGGCTCCTCGCCGCGTCGGCCTGCCTGCTTGCGTGCTCCGGCACCACGACCAGTCCCGAGGCGGACGCGCGCCAGGTCGTCGTGGAGGCTTTCCTCTTCGCGGGCGAGCCGGTCGACGATGTCCGGCTCACCGAGACCGTGCCGCTGGGCGAGGATCCGGCCCTGGCGCCAACGGTCGATGACGCGGTCGTGACCCTGACGCGCGGCGGCGAGCGGTGGGTCCTGTCCCGCCTGGCGGAGCCCGGCGCCTACGGCTATCCGGGCGACGACCTGGAGGTGCGCGAAGATGACCTCTTTCGGATCGAGATCGAGGCGTTCGGCCGCACTGCCACGGGCGAAACCGTTGTTCCGGGACCGCCTGCCGGCGTAGAACTCGACACGGACATGCTGGAGGTGCCCGAGATCACGCCGGGGATCATCCAGACCGGGATCCTGCAGGCGCTCCAGGTGACCGTGACATGGGAAAACCCGGACGGAGGCCTCCACTTCGTTGACGTGGAGGGACTGGACCCGGAAGCCGAGTCGATCCTTCCGGGCTTCAACCGTCCGGGCGGCCAGAGGTTCCGTATCCGAAGCGAGCCGACCGACGAGAACTTTCACACGATCAGGCTCCCGCAACTCGAACACCTGGGGCTCCATCGCACGATCGTCTACCGCGTCAACGGGGAATACGTCGACCTCTACCACAACCGGGTGCAGGACTCGCGCGACCTGAACGAACCGCCGAGCAACATCTCGGGCGGTCTTGGCGTTTTCAGCGCCTTCAACTCGGCGGAGCGCGAGTTCGTGCTGGTGCGGTCGTCGGGCTGAGGGGTGGCCGCCATCGTGTCGGGAGGGCAGGTTGCCATGCGCAGCCGTATTGTGACACCGTGGTCGATCCGTTGCGCTGAGGAGGGTCATGCCCATGACGACGCAGTCGGAAGCTCTTGCACTCATCGAAAAGGCCTGGCGAACGCGGTGGGAGGCGATGCAGTCGCCACCAGCCGACGCGGCCGCGGCCGAGGTCATCGCGGCACGGGTCGAAGCCGACCTGATCCGGGCTTGCGGGATCTGCCAGGAGATCGGCGCGGGCAAGGAGCTTTCGATTGCGTTGGGCAAGCTAGCGCACGTCGCGCTGGACCGCGGCCGGCCGGACAGGGCCCGGGAGCTGCTCGAGGAAGCGGTTGCCGCGGCCCGGGAGACCGGCGATTCGCTGCGGGTGGCGCACGCCGTGAGGCACCTGGGGCAGGTGCATCACCGACAGCGGCGGTGGGAACGGGCGGAAAAGTGCTACCGGGAAGCGCTCGACCTGTATGAGAGGACGGCCGGCGCTTCGCTGCTCGACCACGCGAACGCGCTTCGCCCCATGGCCATACTCCTCGAGGATCGCGGGGACAAGGATGGGGCCGTGGGCGTGTGGCGGGAGGCGGCCCGGCTCTATCGGTCGGCCGGGGTCACGGCGGGCGTGGAGGAGTGCGAGGCGCGGATGGGGGGGCGGTAGGCTGCGCATCCGCAACTGTCAATCTGCCTGCAATTGACAGTTGGGCCGGCGTGCCGAGTTGATGATGCCAGTTATATCCCTATGGCGCAGTGACTTAGGACGTAACTGTCAATCTATAGAGATTGCTAATAGGTACCTTCTGGACTGTTCGCCGTGTGGGCAGGTACCAGTGCCACGGCGGCGACGACGGAGATGGGGCGTTTCTGCTTCATGCTGGCTCTCCTGTGTTGTGACGCTATGTGACTTGATTGGTCACTTTATCGAGACTAGATTGGTCCCTATGACTACCGTGTCGATCTCTGCCCTCAAGGCCAACCTCTCGCGATACCTTCGCCATGTCCGGCGGGGCGGTGAAGTTCAGATCCTCGACCGCGGCCTGCCGGTTGCCCGGTTGATGGCTCCCAGGCCGGGGGGCGACGACGCGGTCCGCGACCGGCTGGTAGGCGATGGCGTGCTCCGGCCCCGCGCGGGCCCGGCCATGTCGATCCTCGACAGCCCTCCCCTCGAGCTGCCGACAAGCATTTCGCAGGCCCTCGCGGAGGACCGGACTGACCGGCTGTGAGGTATTGGGATGCGTCGGCGCTTGTCCCGCTGATCGTCTCCGAGCCCCGGAGCCGGCTGGCTCGAACGTGGCTCCTGGAAGACGACCACATCGTCACCTGGGCCTGGACCAGGACGGAGATCACGAGCGCGATCGAGAGGCGTGCGCGCGAAGGGGCGCTCACCCGGGCGCAGCGGCGGGCGGTCCTCGCCCGCCTTCGCACGTTCGCCGCCGGCTGGGACGAAGTGATCGACGTGCTTTCCGTGCGCACCCGGGCGAACGCGGTGCTGGCGCGGCACCCGCTCCGGGCCGCCGATGCCGGCCAGCTTGGCGCGGCCCTGCTGGTGAGCGAGCAGCTCGCGGAGCCGCTGGTGTTCCTCTGCCTTGATCAGCGCCTCAGCGAGGCGGCCGAGCGCGAAGGCCTCGCTGTGGTCGACACTGCGATTGAGGGCGGGCGTCCTGGGGACTGACCGCTGCTACCCCACCCGCCGCCCTGGCGTCCACGGCGCGCCCGCGGCCTCCATATCCGCCTCCAGTTCCGCCAGCGTCTCCTCCAGCAGCGTCCTCAGCGCGATCGACACCCGCGTGAAGCCGCCCCGCGCGATCTCGAGGCTTTCGCGCTGCGTTTGGGTGGGCGGTTGGCGCGTACCCCAGTGCCCCCCGGCGACCTGGCCGATGCGGCCCAGGATCGAGGGCGCGCTCGGCTCGTTGAGCGCGCCGCGGGCGGGGTCGCCCTGCAGCCGCGCCGCGATGCCGGCGAGCCGGTTCTCGATGGCATCCAGGCGCGTGTAGAGGTCGTCGCCGGCGGCGGGGGTCTCGTCCAGGGCGGCGCGCATGTGGCGGAGACGGTCGCGCGCGCGGCCGATCTCGGCGGCGGCGCCCCGTGCGCGGCGCTGCAGATCGGCGGTCTCCTCGGCGAAGGCCATCGCGGCCGTGAAGTCCGTCGCCGCGTCGATGTTGGGGACGGGCTTCACGGTGAACGGCTGCGGGTCGCCGACCCGCTCGACGCCGGTCTCGGTGATCAGTGCCATCTCGACCGTGTAGTCGCCCGGCGGTGCGAGCGGGCCGCGCGGGGTGCCCGCCCACGGCGGCGTGAAGCCCGGCGTCGCGAGGTTTACGGGGTCGGGGGCGGGGCGGCGCAGGTCCCAGGTGATGCGGTGGAGGCCCTCGGTGGCGGGGCCCATGACGCGCCGTACGGGGGCCCCGTCCGCGTCCCGTACGACCATTGCCACGCGCGGGCCGCCCTCCAGGGCTTCGGCCCGCAATGCGTCGTAGCCGGGGAACGCGATGTCCTCGCCGCGTTCGGCCGCTGCCCGCTCGGCTTCGCGCCGCTCGGTGCGCGCGGTCCCGGGCGGGTCCGCCAGCCAGTAGGTGAAGGTGGCGCCGAAATCCGGGTTGGGCGTCACAAACGAGGTCGTGCCCAGGGTCGGCTGGCCCGGGGCCTGCAGCGGGGCGTTGGGGACGTACCACCAGGCGTCCCGCACGGGGAACAGAACGGCTCCCGCCGCAAGCGCACCGTCGGCCATATCCCTCAGGGGCGCGTAGTCGTCCAGGACGTAGAAGCCGCGGCCGAAGGTTGCTCCCACCAGATCATTGTCGCGGCGCTGGATCTCCAGGTCGCGGAACGAGATCGTGGGCGCGCCCGCGCCCAGCAGGATCCAGTTGGTGCCGCCGTTGGGCGTAAAGTAGATGCCGTTCTCGGCGCCAAGGAATAGCAGATCGGGACGCACGTGGTCCTGCTCGACCGACCAGATGATGACGCCGTCGGGCAGGTCGCCGGCGATCGAGCGCCAGCTGCGGCCGGCGTCGTTGGTCTCGAAGAGATAGGGGGTGTAGTCGCCCTCCTTGTGGTTGTCCGGCGCAACGAAAAATGATGCGCGGTCGTGTTGGGACGCTTTGACGTCGTTCATGAACGCGCGCTCCGAGAGGCCCGGCACGGGGGCGGCCTGGCGCCAGTTCGCCCCTCCGTCCTCGGTCACCTGGACCAGCCCGTCGTCGGTGCCGGCGATGATGACGTCCTCGTCCAGTGGCGACTCGGAGATGGCCGAAATCGTTGAGTACCAAGACATTGCGGTGTTGCCCCAGAGCGCGTTCACGCTGCGGACGCGCCCGGCCACCGGCAGTTCGTAGCGGTTGTCGTCGCGGGTCAGGTCGCCGCTCACGGCCATCCAGGAGTTGCCGCGGTCGTCGCTCCGCCACACCCGCTGGGACGCGTAGTAGATCCGGCCCTCCGCGTGGGGGCTCGCAACAACGGGGCTGTCCCAGTTCCAGCGTTCGGGCGGGTCGCCGGGGGCCGGCAGCGGGCGGATGTTGATGAGTTCGTGGTTGTGCAGGTTGACCCGCTGGAGGTTGCCCTGCTGCGACTGGATATAAGCAATGGCTGGATCGGCCGGGTCGAAGGCCAGCGCGTACCCGTCGGCGCCCAGGGGGGCGTACCAGTCACGGTTGCGCACGCCCTCCATGTTCATCGTGCGCGAGGGACCGTGCAGGGTGCCCAGGTCCTGCGCCCCGCCGAGGATGTTGTAGAAGGGCTCGGCGTTGTCGAGCGCGAGCTTGTAGAACTGCGAGATCGGCATGTTGGGGAAGTGCCGCCAGGTCGTGCCCTCGTCGAAGGTCTCATAGAGGCCCGCGTCGGTGCCGGCGAGCATGTGGCGGCCGTTTGCCGGATCGATCCACAGCGCGTGGTTGTCGCTGTGCTTCTCGCGGCCGGTCCCCAGCTCGGCGAAGGTGGCGCCGCCGTCGCGGGTGACGTGGATGAAGACGTCCATCTGGTAGACGAGGTCGGGGTCGTGCGGCGACGCCCCGATCTCCTGGTAGTAGTGCGGCCCGGTGCCGCCCGAGATGTAGGAATTGCGGCGCTCCCAGCTCTCGCCCCGGTCCGTGGAGCGGTAGAAGCCGCGGTCGCCGGGTCCGCCTTCGATGGTGGCGTAGACGATATTGCGGTCGGCGCCGGAAACGTCGATGCCGATCTTGCCCATGTCGCCATTGGGGAGTCCCGCGGTGACATTGCGCCACGTGCGGCCGCCGTCGGTGGACTTGTGGATGCCCGAGCCGGGGCCTCCCGCCAGCAGCGACCACACGGTGCGGCGGCGCTCGTAGGTGGCCGCGTACATGATGTCCGGGTCGACGGGATCGAACTCGACGTCGGTCACGCCCGTGTTCTCGTCGATCGTGAGCACGGCTTGCCAGCTCTCGCCGCCGTCCTCGGTCCGGTAGAGACCGCGCTCGCCGCCGGCCGACCAGAGCGGACCCTCGGCAGCCACGAATACGACATTCCCGTCGCGCGGGTCGACCAGGACCTTGCCGATGTGCTCGGACGCGGCCAGCCCGGCGTGCTCCCAGGTGCGTCCGCCGTCGCGGCTCCTGTAGACGCCGTCGCCCCACGCCACGTGCCGCCCGCTGACGTTCTCGCCGGTGCCGGCCCAGACAATGTCCGGATCGGACGGATCGATCGCGACCGCACCGATCGAATACGACGGCTGATCGTCGAAGACCGGCGTCCACGTGATGCCTGAGTTCGTGGTCTTCCAGACGCCGCCAGAGCCGACCGCGATGTACCAGGTGGTGGGGTCGCCGGGGTGGACAGCGATGTCCGCGATGCGCCCGCCCATCAGCGCCGGACCGATGCTCCGAAGCGCGAGCCCCCGGGTGGCCTGGGTGACGAGGGCGATATCGGGCTGGGCGGCCTGCGTGGCCTGGGGCGCGGCGCCTTGCGGGGTGGCGGCGAGCGCCGCGAGCGCGGCGGCGGGGATGAGGGCGGCGAGGGTCGCGCGGGCGAGGTGGTCGAGCATGGGTCGCGTCGTGGTGCGGGACATGGGTGCGGCCTGGTTTGCAGGGTGGGATGCGGCGGTGGGGCGGAGCGCCCTGGTGGGATGGAAATGGACCGCGCGGGGATGGTAGCCGCAAGGAGGTGACGGCTCGCCGCGCACCGGCGGTGACCGGCCTCATTGACCCGGAGGGGAGGCGACCGGCATCATAGGCGCGCTTCGTCGAGCCAGGACCCACATCAGTGCCTGCGGAGGATCCTCTGAGAGTGGCAGCCAAGCGGATCATCATCATCGCCGGCCCGAACGGCGCCGGAAAGACGACTTTTTGTCCGAGATCAACCGCCACGCTCGCGCGGGGCGCAGCTTTGCGTTCGAAACGACGCTTTCGGGCCGCAGATACGTAAAGAGGATCAGGAGCTGGCGAGCCGAGGGGTATCGCGTGACCCTTCTTTTCCTGTCTCTTCCTACGCCGGAGGACGCGATCGCACGCGTACGAGAGCGGGTTGAGAAGGGTGGACACGATGTGCCCGAGGTAGTAATTCGACGGCGGTTTGCCTCGGGATGGAGTAACTTCAGTCGGATCTACCGCAAAGAGGTTGACCAGTGGTCCTGGTACGACAACAGCGGTCGGGAGCCTGTCCTTATTGAAAGCGGGAGCGAGGTGTAGCAGATGGTGACAGATGCCAGGGATCGGC
This sequence comes from Longimicrobiales bacterium, assembly GCA_965116905.1. GTDB lineage: Bacteria > Gemmatimonadota > Gemmatimonadetes > Longimicrobiales > Gaopeijiaceae > Bin94. The sequence continues at coordinate 1,485,910 of OZ220732.1, forward strand.
CCGGCGGTCAGCTTGATTCCGCTGGAGTAATGGCCGCCCTTCGCCGCGCCGCCAGACGTGCTCACGAGTCCGCCCGGGCGCACGGCACCAAGGTGGTCGTGCATGTGGACGGCAAGACGGTGGAGATCGAGCCCGACCCTGAGATGTTCGACGACGCGGCTTCGTTGGAGAACTCTTAGGAAGAGACTACGTGCTCCCGTGCCTCGGGCCCGGGCGGATTGCCGCGCGGTCCGGCGTCATTCTAGGTTGCGGCCATGACCGACGCCAGCAACGAGCCCACCGCCGAAGCCACGTCCGGCGCCAGCGCCGCCAGTGCCCTGTGCGAGAACTGCGGACGCCCGCGCGCGGAGCGCTTCTGCTCGCAGTGCGGCCAGAACGATCGCACCTACTCGCGGTCCCTCTTCCCCGTGCTGGGCGAGCTGGTGCGCGAGTCCTTCGAGTTCGACGGTCGGCTCGCGCAGACGCTCAAGCTCCTGCTCTTCAAGCCCGGCAGCCTGTCGACCGAGTTCTCCCGCAACCGGCGCGCACGCTACATGACGCCGGTGCGGCTCTACCTCTTCACCAGCGTGATCTTCTTCCTCACGATGTCGCTGGTAACGCCGAGGCTTCCCAACCCGCTCGAAGGGGAGCCGGATCAGGATCCATCTTCAGCCTTCGCGGAGATACCGGGGGAGGTGATGGACTCCCTGCAGGCCGCGATGGATTCCCTGCAGGCCGTGATTCCCGGAATAGAGCTGCAGATCGACGGCGAGGACATTCCGGTGTCGGCGGAGATCAGCGAATCCGGGATAGCGGCGCTCAAGGCGAACCTGGAGCCTTCCCAGCACGCCAAGCTGGACGATCTGCTCAAACGCGAGTCGGCGAGGGTCACGCAGGCCTTCCTCGCTATCGCGGCCGCGGCCTTCGATACCGAAGTCCAGGAGCCGTCGGTGGGCGGACGGCAAGCGGATCCAGGGCCGGAGGAGTACGCTGCGCCGGACGCCGGCGACCCGCCCGCTCGCGATGCAGTCGTGCTGCCGACATCCCGCGGCTTCCTGGCGAGGATGGTCCTGAGCAGCTTCGTCGACCTGTTCCACGACCCCGACGCGTTCACCGAGCGCATCATCGGCAACCTGTCGATTGCCATGTTCTTCCTGCTGCCCTTCTACGCGTTGGTGCTCGCCGTACTCTACTGGCGCCAGAAGCGGTACTACATCGAGCACCTCGTCTTCGGCATGCATGTCCATTCGTTCCTGTTCATGATCGTCACCCTGATGCTGATCGTGTCGATCACACCCATGGGCGCGGCCGGGCAGGGGTGGACCCAGGGAATCCTCGGGCTGGCGGTTGTGGCCTATCCGGTCATCGCCCTGCGCCGCTTCTACGGGAACGGCTGGTTCTTCACGCTCATCAAGGCGTTCGTGCTGGCTAGCCTGTACTCCATGATCGTAAGTCCCGTGACTGCGGTCGTCCTGTTCCTGACCGCCTGACCCATGCTTCGCCGCCCGGCTCTCGTCGTCCTTTTCGCGATGGCCTCTGCGTGCGGGCCCCCGAGGTCCGCCAGCGACACCGACTTCGAGGTCGCCGAGGCCACGATTCCCGAGTTGCAGGGTGCGATGGCTGCGGGCCAGGTCACCTCGGTGCAGTTGGTCGATTCCTACCTGGCCCGCATCGCGGCCTACGACCGCGCAGGTCCTGCCCTCAACACGATCGTCCGCCTCAATCCGCTGGCGCGAGAGCAGGCGGTGGCCCTGGACGCGGAGCGGGCTGCGGGTACGGTGCGCGGGCCCATGCACGGCATCCCTGTCCTCATGAAGGACAACTACGACATGGACTGGATGCCGACGACGGGGTCGAGCCTGGCGTTGGCCGGCCTTCGACCGGCCGACAACGCGTTTCAGGTGAAACGTCTTCTCGAGGCGGGCGCCGTGATCCTGGGCAAGACGAACCTGCACGAACTCGCGGCGGGGATCACCACGATCAGCTCACTGGGCGGACAGACGCGCAACCCCTACGATCCCGCGCGGAACCCTGGCGGCAGTTCCGGGGGGACCGGCGCGGCGGTCGCCGCCAGCTTCGCGGCCGTAGCCTGGGGCAGCGACACCTGCGGTTCGATCCGGATCCCCGCTTCCGTGCACAACCTGTTCGGGCTGCGGCCGACCAAGGGCTTGTCGAGCATCGACGGGATTCTGCCGCTCTCGCATTCGCAGGACACGGGTGGGCCGCTGGCGCGCACGGTGACCGATCTGGCCATTGCGCTGGACGCCACGGTGGGACCGGATCCGGCCGATCCGGCCACCGCGATTCTGGAGGGCCGCGAAACGCCGAACTTCCAGGCGGCGCTCGACCCGGCCGCCCTCGACGGTGCCCGCATCGGCGTGCTGGAGGCGTGGGTGCCGGAGGAGGGAAGCGCGGGAACGGTGACGCGGGTGATTCGCGACGCGCTCGCGGAAATGGAGGCCCTCGGCGCAACGGTCGTGGACGTCGAGATCCCCGACATGGACGACCTGCTCTCCAACACGGGCCTCATCGACTTCGAGTTCAAGTTCGACCTGATGGACTACCTGGCCGGCGTCCCCGACGCGCCCATCTCGTCGCTGGAAGAGATCCTGGAGGCCGGCCTCCATCACGAGGCGCTGGACGGCAACTTCCGCCGCCGCAACGAACGCACCACACGCGAGTCCCCCGAACTCTACGAAACCCTGGAACGGCGGCGCGCGCTTACTGCGGCGGTCGTCGACCTCCTCACCCGGCACGATCTCGACGCGCTCGCCTACCCGACCATGCGGCAGGAGACCGCGCTGATCGGCGCGGCACCCGCTGGCGCGACCTGCTTCCTGAGCGCACACACGGGCCTGCCCGCGCTCACCATCCCGGCCGGCTTCACCGAGCGCGGCCTCCCGGTGGGCCTGGAACTGCTGGGCCGCTCGCTCGACGACGCCCGCCTGGTCGCGTTCGCGTTCGCCTACGAGGCCGCGCATCCCAGGCGGCGCGCTCCACTGCGCACACCCCCGCTCGCCAACGGCGCGGCCCCGTTCCCGGTGCAGCTCGCGACCGATCCCCCCGGCGGCAACGGTGTCGATGCCATCATGGCCGTCGATCTGCCCACAGGCACGCTGTCCTACCGCATCACCATCTCCGCCGTCGATCCCGCCGATGTCTACGGCACGGTGCTTCGCCGCACCTCCGGCGAGGACGGCCCCGTCGTGGTCCTGCGCCTCGGCGGTCCCGAAGAACCGGAGCCCTCCGGGATGGTGGAACTGTCCACCCGACTCCTGCACGACATCATGAACGGCGAGCTCGAGCTGCTCGTCCACACAAGCCGCGGTTTCGACCACCGCGGCCTCGCCCGCCGGGCCGGACGCTGAGCGCTGCGCCTGATTGCTACGCCCTGACTGCTACGTCCAGACCGTTACTCCCTCCGGGCCCTCCCGAAGGAAGCCCTTGAGGGAGTCCGGAAGAGACTTCGGGCTCGAGAACCCCCCGCCGGTCTCGATATCGACGGCTATCGAGCCGATCAGGTTCCGGATGGCCTTCTCCGAACGGCGCAACGCGTAACGAAAAACACGGCGCCACCCCAGCATCGCCAGCCCCCCGACCGCGGCTCCGCCGACAAGGAAGCCCGCCACCGCCGTACCCGCTGCGAGGCCTCCGATACCGAGGGCGGTGCCCACGGCCCCGCCCACGAACCCGCTACCGACGCCGCTGAACAACCCGACCACCCCCGAAATCCCGCCCCCGACCCACATGCTGAGCTTCTGGCTGCGGACCAGGCTGGCCTGAACGGTCAACTCGGTCGCGGGTGGATCGGTGTCCAGGCGGCGGAGGCTGAAGAGCAGTTGCTTCAGGTCCGCCCACGCCATCTCGTACGCGAACGACTGATCCGCCTGGGAAGACGTGTACGAGTAGGCGGGAACGTTGAAGGCCAGCACGCCTCCGTCGAGGGGATCGGCTCCGTAGTGATCGGTGAGACTCAGGCGAAACGGACGTCCGGGCAGGATCCGTTGCATGGCGGCGTAGACGTCCTCTGCCGGAGCCTGGATCACCCGGGAAACCTCCAGCGTCAGCGGCGGCCGACCCAGGAAACGCGCCGCCATCGCCGATGGCTGGGCCTGGGCTCCCTCGGCCAGATCCCGGTTGCGAGATTCCGCCAGCGCATGATCGACGAACTCGAGCGAGATTCCGGCTTCCTCGGCGGCCGCCCGCACATCCGCCAGGCGGTACCCTTCGGCTTCCTCCTTGTCGGCGGACTGCCCCCGCGGAGCCAGCTGTCTCGAACGTTCTTCGAGGCGACGAGCGGCCTCGGCCTGCAGCTCGGCCGCGCGGCGCCAGAGTGTGCGTGCCTTCTCTTCGGAGATGCGGGTCTCGTCCTGACTCATGGAAACCAAGTTGCCCAGACGACTCGTCGCGCGCCACGTTTGCAGCGTGAGCCCCAAGGGCGGCCCATCGCCCCAGGGGGACCCACCGCCTCACGGGCGACCCACCGCCCCAGCCGGAGAAGCCACAAATGCAGCGCTCCACGACGACCACCCTTGTCCTTTCCCTGACCTGCGCCGCCGCAGTGCATTTCGCCGCAACGCATTTGGCGCCCGCGCCCGCTGCCGCCCAGACGCCCGAGCGCATCGCGGCCGGTCTGACTTGGCGATACATCGGCCCCGCCATCGCCGGCGGCCGCATCAGCGACGTCGAGATCGTCCCCGGCACCCAGTCGCACATCTACGTCGGGGCCGCGTCGGGTGGCGTCTGGGAGAGCGTCAACCACGGCACCACATGGACCCCGATCTTCGATGACCAGCCCAATCTGTCCGTTGGAGACATTGCGCTGGCCCCGTCCGATCCGCTCGAGATGTGGGTCGGCACCGGCGAGGCCAACAACCGCAACAGTTCGCCGTGGGGCCAGGGCGTCTACCACTCGTCGGACGGAGGCAAGACGTGGCGGCTCACCGGGCTCGAGGACACGAGGCACGTCGGCCGCATCGTCGTGCATCCCACCGATCCGGATCGCGTCTGGGTCGCCGCGGTGGGCCATCTCTTCGGTCCGAACGAGGAGCGCGGCGTCTTCCGCACGACCGACCGGGGCGCCACATGGGAGAAGCTCCTTTACGTGGACGAACACACCGGCGCGACCGATCTCGCCTTGGATCCGTCCGATCCAGCCATTCTCTACGCGGCGATGTACCAGCGCCAGCGCCGGGCGCACGGATTCATCGGGGGCGGTCCCGGCAGCGGCATCTACAAGAGCACGGACGGCGGCGATACCTGGCGGGAGTTGACCGAGGGTTTGCCGGAGGACGACATGGGCCGTATCGGCCTCGCGGTGTCGCGCCGCAATCCGCAGCTGGTCATGGCGGTGGTCGAGGCTGAAGAGGGCGGGATCTTCAAGTCGACCGATCGTGGCGAGTCGTGGACGCGGGTCAACGAACTGAACCAGCGCCCCATGTACTACAGCCAGCTCAGGATCGATCCCAACGACGACGAGACCGTGTACCTGGTCGCCGGCTCGCTGCACCGGACCACCGACGGCGGCGAGACCTTCGCCACGGTTGCGCAGGAGGTCGTGTACAACACCGGCGTGCATGTCGACCACCACGACCTCTGGATCGACCCCGAGAACTCGGCGCACATGATCCTCGGCAACGACGGCGGCCTGTATTCGACCTGGGACAACGGCGACAACTGGACCTTCATCGGCAACATCCCGATCCAGCAGTTCTACGACATCGACCTCGACATGGCCGACCCGTACTTCGTGTACGGGGGCCTGCAGGACAACAACTCCTACCGGGGACCGAGCCGGAACACCCGCTACCACGGCATCCTCAACCGTGACTGGCAGGTGATCGACTACGGCGACGGGATGTACGCCGAGACGGACTGGTCCGACCCCGGAACCGTGTACGTTACGTCGCAGAACGCGGGGATCGTGCGCGTGGATCTGGCGACGGGTGACCGCAAGGCCCTGAAGCCCTTCCCGCGCGACACCACGGAGACGTACAGCTTCGACTGGAAGTCCCCGATCCTGGTCTCTCCCCACAACTCGGACCGCGTCTACCTGGGCGGCAACCGCCTCTTCATCTCCGACGACCGGGGCGAGAGCTGGCGCGCGACGGATGAGCTGACGAGGGGACTCCACCCCGACAGTCTGCCCATCATGGGAATGATGCCGGACTCGACGACGCTGTCGAAGCACGACGGCGTTTCGGGCTACGGCGAGATCACGGCCGTGTCCGAGTCACCCGTGACGGCGGGCGTGCTGTGGACCGGGGCGGACGACGGCACCGTGCAGGTCAGCCGCGACGACGGCATGACGTGGACGGACGTCACGGCCGATGTCCTCGCCGCAGCCGGTGCCCCGCCGTTCGCGTACTACGTGAGCTGGGTGGAGGCGTCGCACCATGAGGCGGAGCGCGCCTACGTCAGCCTCGATGGGCACTGGGACGACGACTACGCGCCGTATGCGTTTGTGACCGAGGACCTGGGCGCGACGTGGCGGTCGGTCACGGCCGGGCTGGGTGCCGCCACCGTCAACGTGATCCGCGAGCACCACGCCAACCCGAACGTGGTGATCGTGGGCGCGGAGGACGGGGCCTTCGCGTCGATCGACCGAGGCGCCACCTGGGGCCCTCTCGGCTCCGGGTTGCCGGCGGTGCCCGTCGACGACATCGAGATCCACCCGCGCGACAACGACGTGGTCGCCGGGACGCACGGCCGCGGCATCTACGTCCTGGACGACATCGGGTTGATCTCGCCGTACCTGCGGGTCGAAGGCGACAGGGTGACGATGACGATGACGTCGGCGGACGAGCCGATCTTCACGCCGCCCAGACCCGCGATGATGTTCCTCTACCGCAACGACGTCCCGTCCCAGGGGCAGGGGATGTATCGGGCCGAGAATCCGGCCTACGGCGCGAACTTCGACTACTGGCTGCCGGATGCGGTCGAAGGCGGGGTCACCATCGAGGTTCGCGACGCCTCCGGGGCGGTCGTGCGCGCCCTGACCGGGCCCGGGACCGCAGGGACGAACCGGGTGACCTGGGACCTGCGCCACGAGCCCATCCCGCACGACACGGCCCGCTACGAGGTGCCCAACCTCGATTCCGGCCCCGACGGACCGCTCGTGTTGCCGGGCGAGTTCACGGTGGTCCTCACGGTTGGCGATGAGCTTCGCCAGCAGGACCTCACCGTGCGGCCCGACGAGCGCCTGCGCGTGACCGCGGAGGAGCGGCTCGCGCGCTACGAGTTCACCATGGAGCTGCACGAGCTGAAGCGGTTCGCCTACGAAGAGGGCGTCGCCGCCTACGACCTGGAGCGCGAGGCGGAGGACGCGATCGAGGCGCTGGAAGAGGCCGGCGACAGCGACGAGGACGACCTGAAGCGCGCAGAGGAGCTGGCCGCCGAAATCGAGGAGGTTGCCGACGAATGGCGTCGCCTGAACAGCGACATCCGGAACTGGTGGACCGGCCTGCTGGGCAAGTTCGACGGCGGGCCGTCGACGATGGGGTCGCTCACCGGGCCGTCGGACGACCATCGGCGCCGCATGGCGAGGATCTGGGAGGAAGCGCGCGCGGCGGAGGAGCAGCTGGACGGGCTGGATGACGTGATCGAGGAATTGCGGGGGTTGTCGCCGTGACCTGATTGTTACACGATCGACGGCTTTCCGTGTGCCTGGCGCGTGAAACTCATGTATGAACGGCGCCATTCACAGCGACACGCTGTCCGGTCCGCGACCCGGCCGGCCCGCCAACGTGATTCCGTTTCTGACCGCACCGCGCCGTCGGCGTGGGTGCGGCCCGGCGGAGATGGCGCGCGTGCTGCGTCGGTTGCACCGGGCCGGGATCACGCGCGGCTTCGTCCTCGTGGTTCCGAGCGAACCGGCCCGGCAGCCACCGATCAAACTGCCCGAGGGCAGAGACCCTGCTCACGAGGCGCGATGGTGGTCGGCGCTCTGTGACCTGATCGCGAAGCAGACCGGACTCAGCGTGGTTCTGGTGGACGCCGCCGATGGCGCCATGGATGCGCAACGCGTGCTGGACGGCACTCGCTGCCGGAAGAAGATTGCGGTCCTGGAGGACCTCACTCGTGCGGAGCGGTCCGCGCTGCTCGAAATCTCCCGGGGCGCCTGCACCGGAGACCGGGGCCAGCTGATCGCAGCCGGCGTCCTGGACGCGCCGATATACGCGCCGATCTACGAGCCCTGGGAAATCCGGATGGCGATCCGCGGCGAAACCGCGAGCGGCCTGTTTGCACGCATGGCCTCGGGGATGCTCGCCGCCAGCGCGTAGCCAGCGCCTGGCCAGCTCACGTCACCTGCCCCGCGCAATACACTCGATCTCCACCCTCGCGCCGAGCGCCAGGCCGCTTCCGGCCATCGCCGAGCGCGCCGGTGGTTCGATCCCCTCGAAGTAGGTGACATAGGCCTCGTTCATCTCCGCGTAGTCGGCCATGTCGGCGAGGAACACGGTGCACTTCACGAGGTCCGCGAAGCCGAGTCCCGCCGCTTCAAGGATGCGGCCGATGTTGTCCATGGTTGCGCGCGTTTCGGCGCCGACGCCGCCCTCCACGAGGCGCAGTTCGCCGCTGGGCGGAGTGCCGATCGCGCCGGAGAGGAAGACGAGGTCGCCGACGCGCACCGCGGGCGTGAACACCGGCAGCCGTGCGACGCCCTCGGGGACGATGTGCTCGATGGGGGTGGGTTCGGGCATAGCGCTGCCTTCCTGCTGTGCGCCCTCGCCGGGCGCGGGAGGTGACTCGCAGGCCAGGATCGTGGCGAGCGTGGCCAGGGCGGGCATCATGCAGGCGCGCCTGGGTGGGGTCGCCGCCGGTCTGCCGCCGGGGCGAAGCCATGGCGCAAACGGCCGCTCTCTACCGCTCATACCGAACCACTCCTCCCACGATGGTCATGTCGACGTGCGCGTCGGCCAGGTCCTCGTCGGACACGGTCAGGATGTTGCGGTCGATGACGGCCACGTCGCCCAGCTTGCCGACCTCGAGCGAGCCCTTGTACTGCTCTTCGAAGGCGGCGTACGCGTTGTTGATCGTGTAGCTGCGGAGCGCCTCGGTGCGGGTCATGTTCTGCTCGGGGTAGTAGATCGACCCGTCGGCGGTCTGGCGGGTGACCGAGGCGCGGAAGCTGGCGAGGGGGTCGATGTCCTCGACGGGGACGTCGGTGCCGTTGTTGATGGGCACGCCGGCGTCGAGGAAAGAGCGCCACAGGTAGGTTCGCTGCTCCGCGCGGGTGTCGCCGAGACGGAGGGGCACCCAGGGGAAGTCCGAGGTGGCGTGCACCCCCTGCATGGAGGCGAGGACGCCGATCTCCGCGAAGCGCGCGATGTCGTCGGGATGGACGTGCTGCGCGTGCTCGATCCGCCAGCGCAGATCGTCGCCGGCGCCGGCCGAGTCGAAGACGGCCTCGTAGATGTCGAGCACCTCGCGGTTGGCGCGGTCGCCGATCGCGTGCGTGTTGACCTGGAAGCCGTGTTTGACGGCGACGTGGGCCGTGCCGGTGATGTCCTCGACGGTTTCGAGGACCAGGCCTTCGGTCGAGGGCATGTCCTCGTACGGTTCGAGGAGCCAGGCGCCGTGGGAACCGAGCGCGCCGTCGATCTGGCGCTTGATGGAGCGCACGGTGAGGTAGTCGTCGCCCTCGGACGGCATGTAGTAGTCGGCGAGACGCGCGTCCATCTCCTCGTTGGATTGGCGGCGGACCATGATATAGAGACGGACGGGGAGCGAGCCCTCGGCCTCCATCTGCTTGAGGCGGTCGATGGTGTCGAAGCCGGTGCCTGCATCCTGGAAGGAGGTCACGCCCTTGGAGAGCGCTTCCTCGGCAGCCAGCATCACCTCGCGCCGGAACCGGGCCTCGATCTCTTCCGCCGTGCGGCCCAGCTGCGAATCGGAAAAGGCCGCGGATACCGGTCCCTGGGCGGTCTCGCGCAGGAGGCCGGTCAGTTCGCCGTTCTCGTCGCGGACCAACTCGCCCCCCGGCGGCGGTTCGGAGTCGCGGTCGTAGCCCCCGAGTTCCAGCGCCAGCGCGTTGGCGAAGCCCGCGTGCCCGGACGCATGCCCCAGCAACACCGGGTTCTCGGGGCTGACCGCCGTAAGCGACGCGTGGGTAGGGTTGCCCTCGACGACGGGATCCGGCGGCCGGTCCCATTTCTCCTGATGCCACCCGCGGCCGCGGATCCACTCTCCGGGCTCGGCGTCCGCAACCGCGTCGGCGACCATCTGCACGATCTCGTCCCAGTTGGCGACGTCATTGAGGTCGAGGATCGTCTTGCTGTTGCCGAGGCTCATGTAGTGGCCGTGTCCCTCGATGAAGCCAGGCATGGCGAAACGGCCGTCCAGCTCGATCACCTCGGTGTCGGCGCTGATGTAGCCCTCCACGTCCGCGTCGCTGCCCACCGCGACGATCCAGCCGTCGTCGATCGCGACCGCTTCGGCCATTGTGTTGCCCGCGTCGACCGTGGCCACAATGCCGCCACGCAGCACGAGGTCGGCCGGGGCAGGCGCGTCGCCGGGGGTGGGCGCGTCGGTGCAGCCGGCGAGGAGGATGCCCGCAGTGAGAGCGGAGGCGACCACCGCAGAGCGCGCAGGCACCGCGGCCGAGTATCCACGAATGTATACGTTAGTTGACATAATGTAATGTTTACTTTCCAGTCTTGCGAGCGCCTAGCTCTGCTGCGAGGCGTGCCAATCCGCCAGCACCTCGGCCTCCCGCTCGGGGCTAAGCCTGTTCAACACCTCAGCCTGCCGCTCGGCCGTGCGCGAGAAGTGAAACTCCAGCGTTGCCGCGGTCGTGTCGGCGAGAGACCTGAAGGTGAGCCCCTTCTCCACTTCCGGAGTGAGGTCGAAACGCGCGAAGCCCTCGGCGCCATCCCGTGCCGGACGCCACACCGGCATCTCGCCGTAGGGGCGGAGCCCGGCGTCGATCACGAAGTCGGTGTCCACCCAGGTGAAGGTGGTCTCGGCCGTGGTCACGGCCCGGATCCCGTACAGCAACTCGGCCATCGGGCGCGGTGTCCGTGGACCGACCACGTTGTACGTGCCGGACTCGCCCGCTTCGGCCATGCGCACCAGCCAGTCGCCGAAGTCGCGCACATCGATGATCTGCACGGGATCGGTGCCGTCGCCGGGCGCAAGTACCTCGCCGCCCCGATGAATCCGGACCGGCCAGTACGTGAAGCGGTCGGTCGGGTCGCCGGGGCCGATGATCAGGCCGGGCCGGAAGACGATCGTGCGGTCCTCGCCGAAGGCGTCCCGGGCGATCTGCTCGGAGAGCGCCTTGCCGAGTCCGTAGGGCAGCCGCTCCGCGCCCGGCTCCACTCCGGCCAGCTCGTGGGTCCACACGGGCGCGTCGGTCGTCATGGGGATTCGGCTCGTGTCGGCGTACACCGACCGCGTGGACACGAAGATGTACCGCTCGCAGGTGTCCTTCAGCAGGTTGGCGCTCAGTTCGACCCAGTGCGGGGCGTTGGTCGCCGAGTTGTCCACGACCACGTCCCAGCTCCGCCCTTCCAGCGCCGTAAGGTCGCTTTCACGGTCGCCGACGAGCTTCTCCACCTCGGGAAACAGGTGCGCGTTGGTACGGCCCCGGTTGAAGAGCGTGACCTCGTGACCGCGGGAGAGCGCGTACTCGACCTGGTGGGGGCCGATGAAACCGGTCCCGCCGAGGATCAGGATCCTGAGCGGGTTCGAGGCCCGGGACTGGCCGGCGTCATCGGACCCCGCCGCGGGTCCATCGCCGTCAACCGCGCAGCCCGTGAGTGCGAACGAACCCATCCCTGCGGCGACCGCGCCCCCCGCCGCTGCCGTAGTCTTCAGAAAGTCACGCCGATTCGTCCTCATTCTCGCCTTCCTTCGTGTAGAGTGTCGCGGCCCGCGTGCGGCTACAGGTCCCGTTACAGATCCCGCCTGCGCATGTTTACGTAGGCCAGCCCCAGGAAGATTACCACGTACGCCATCGCCGCGACCAGCGGGATCCACAGATCCGGGTACGCCATCAGGTCCTGGCCGCGTTCCGCCCGCGCGGCGTTCGTGCGCGCCAGCACCTCGGGGTAGTACAGAGCTGTGTCGGTGATCGTCTGGTACAACTGGCCGGGCAGGAACTCGAACACGGGCTCGAGCGCGTTCCACCGCAGCGAGAGCAGCGCCGTGACGATCTGCTCGCAGATGAAGTAGAGGAAGAGCAGACCGAGCCCGGCGCCCGCCGCCCGGATCAGCGCCGAGATCATCAGCGCAGCCGTTCCCCACAGCGACAGCGCGGCAACGAACCCCAGCATGTAGTTGAAGTCCATGGGCTCGATGAAGGCGCCGCCGCCCGAACCCGGAGTCCGGGCCACTTGCAGGATGCCGATCACCGTCGGGATCGCGATGAAGACGGCGATCATCGGCACCAGCAACAGGACCTTCCCCCAGTAGAACTGCTCCTTGCCGAGCCCGTCGATGACGTTCTGCCGGGCGGTTCGCCACCGAAACTCCGGGGCGAAGAGCAGGATCATCAGCGCGGCCAGGAACACCGGCCCCAGGTTGATCGCGGGCTCGATGATGCCGCTCCAGGCGTCGGGGAACGAAACCTCCGAGGACGAGCCGCCCGACGACACGATCGCGATCGCATTGAACGCGGTGAACACGCCCAGGGTCACCCAGCACGCGGGGCGCTTGACCGCCTTGAGCGTCTCGATCCGCCACAGAACGCGCGGCAGCCTCATGAGGCGAACTCCGTCAGCGACGCCGCGCCCACCCCTTCGCCCTCGCCTTCGTCCTCGCCGGTCAGGTCCATGAAGGCGTCCTCCAGGCTCCGGTGCCGGCGCGCGAGGTGCGAGACGTAGATCCCCTGGCCCGCGAGGTACCGGTTGAGGGCCGCGAGGTCGTCCGACGCCAGCGCGACGACCAGCCCGTCGTCGGACGCGCGCACGGACGTTGCCTCTGGAAAGGCCTCCAGGGCCGCGCGCAACGCCTCGTCATCTTCCGCCCGCACGACCGCGGTGATCTCGCCGCCGACGATCTCGGCCACCGTCCCCGTGCCCACGACCCGACCCTTCCTCACAATCGAAACGTGGGTGCAGGTGCGCTCCACCTCCCACAGGAGATGGCTCGACAGGAAGATCGTCTTTCCGCGGTCCGCCAGCAGCCGGATGATGTCGCGGACCTCCTTCATGCCCTTCGGATCCAGCCCGTTGGCCGGCTCGTCGAGCACGATCAGCTCGGGGTCGTTCAGCATTGTGGCCGCCAGCGCAAGCCGCTGCTTCATCCCCAGCGAATAGGTCCGAAAGCGATGCTTCCCGCGCCCGCGCAGCCCCACGATATCCAGACATTCCTCGATCCGCGCCTTGCCGATTCCCTTGATCGCCGCAGCGATCCGCAGATTGTCCCGGCCGCTGAGGTAGGGATAGAAGTTCGGCGTCTCCAGCGTGGCCCCGACCCTCGCGCGGGCGGTCAGGAGGTCCCGCGGGGCGCCTGCGCCGAAGAGTCGAAAACTCCCCGCCGTGGGCTTGATGATGCCCATCAGCATCCCGATCGTCGTGGTCTTGCCGCTGCCGTTCGGGCCCAGGAAGCCGAAGACCTGGCCCTGCTCGACCGTGAGCGAGACGCGGTCGACGGCCAGGACCGCGGGGAAGCGCTTGGTGAGCCCGGTGGTTTCGATTACGGTCACGTCAGGCGATCACCCGCATGTCAGGGCGTAACCGTGACGCGCACGTAGGCGTTCGTCCAGCAGCACTGGTCGCCGCCGGTGCTGTCGTTCGCATCCCAGTTGTCGATGCGCGCGCGCAGCACGTACTCGCCGGGCTCGCTGAACACGACGCTCGCCGTGGCCTCGCCGGTGCCGCCTTCGACCGTCACCCGCCTGGGATCGACCGTGATCTGCCCGGCGGGCCCCTGATGCTTGAACCAGCTCAGCCCGACGTCGACGACCTCGTTCACCATGTCGTCGGGTGCGCGGACGGATACCTCCTCGGTCCAGAGCGTCAGCGTGAGCGGCTCGCCCACCGTGGCCGTGAGCGGCTCCCCCCACACGCCCTGGATGTGCTGGCCCGCCGGCCCGTCGGCGGTGAAGCGCACGACCGGCGGCACCGATCCCATGGCCCGCGGCCCGTAATCCAGCTGCAGCGCCGGGATGCCGACGCGCCCCGGGGTCGCGTTCGTCCAGCCATTCGCCGTGATCGTCCACACCACCGCCTGCTCCCCGTCCTCGTACGAAGCCGGGACTGTGACGTGGAAGACGCCCCGGTCCCGTCGCGGACGCACCGGAAAGTGGGTGGGCTGCATGCCGTCGAACTCGGCCGGCTCGATGAAGTTGTCGGGACCGATCGGGATGTCGAGGACCTGCTCGCTGTTCAGGTTGAAGAACCCGAACGAGAGCGTGAAGGTGCCGTCGTCGTTGCGGTACCAGCCCTCGAAGAAGGGGGCCACCTCGTCCCCTTTGGTCAGGATCGGGGCGAGCGGCAGCCGCTGTCGCTCCTGGGCGTGCAGGGACACGCCCGCCGCCGCGTACACAGCGAGCAGGAGGAGCGTCCCCGGCAGGATCCTCGCCGCGGCGACGGTCCGCGCCACAAATGGGCTGCGCATCAGCGGCTGTCGGTGCCGTCGTTGCCGTTGCCGCTGCTGTTGTCTTCGCTGTCGGTCGCGAGCTTGGCCTCACGGTCTTCGACCAGCCTCTGGTAGCCGTCCTCGGTCAGGTGGGTGACGGCGATCCACGCGTGCGACATCTCGTCCATCGTGCGCGAACCGCGCGCGTACCAGATCTCCGGATCCGGCGTGAGCTCGTTATCGGCGGTGTTGTCGTACCACCCGGTCAGCACGACAACCGTCCCCGCCGGGAGGAGCGGCGCGACGTCGTCTTCGTAGATGTAGCTGTGGTGCCAGCGCGCGTCGAAGTCCGTGACCATGCTGATCAGCTCGACATCGCCGTCGGGATACACGGCCTGTATGGACATCGCGTGGAGGTGCACGTGGCCGTGCGGCTGGTAGCTGTCGATCCGCACCGGGTGGTCCCAGCGGTGGAAGCCCTGGGTCATCGCGGTCCCTCCGGGGGCTAGGGCGATGTCGCCGCGGAGCGGGTACAGGCGCAGGTCCTGCCGGAACTCCGGCTCGTAGCCCTCCTCGTGGAACCAGATCCCGAGCTCGAGCTGGTCGCCGGGCACGTCGTATCCCATGGGATAGTAGTGGGCGTCCCACTCGATCATGTCGGTCGTCTTGAGGAGTCGCCCGGCGTCGCGGGGCACGATTTCGCCGACCTTCCCCATGGCGTACTCGGACAGGCTCTGGATGCGGCGGTACTCGCCCTCTTCGTTGAGCCGCAGGAGCCGCGGGATGGCGTGGTGGACGACCTGGCGGCCTGCCGGGAAGGAGGGACGCGTCTCGGCCGCCATCACCCACCGGTCCTCGTCCAGCCCCGTCGGCACGCGCGGCCGCCACCAGGTGTCGCCGCCCTCGGCAGACACGTCGAAGGGCTTCGACTTGATGACGTGATCGGGCGGGCCGAGGATGTCCTCGAGTTGCCACATCTGCTTGTTCGGCCACTCGATCGGCGGCGGCAAATCGGCGGGGTCGCCCTCGGGCGCTCCGGCGTCCACCCACGCCACGAAGGTCTCGATGTCCTCTTCGCTCAGCCGCCAGTCATCCTTGATGTCCTGGATGCCGACCCCGGTGTCGAGGTGGTACGGGGGCATGAGGCGCTTCGACACGAGGTTCCGGGCACGCGACGCGTAACGGCGGACCTCCTGGTACGTCATGAGCGACATCGGACCCACGGAAGCAGGCCGGTGGCAGATCTCGCAGTTGGCCTGGAGGATGGGGGCGACGTCCCTGGCATAGGTCACGTCGGCCTCGTGGGCGCCGCCGTTACTGGCGGTCTGTTGGGCGGCGACGGGCGACGCGACGACCAGCAAAACAACGGTCGCCAGCGCGGCGACGGACGGTGCCGACACGGCCAATCGGTTCGACAGATGCTCCGAGCGGACAGGCAGCGTGCGCATGGGCAGATCCTCCTGCAAAGCGATTACGCGGAGCCGACCCGTTGGCGCGTCCGGCGCATTGCGGCTCCGAACTCCCCATAACAATGCGCGTGCACCGGATCGCCAAGCAAGCCGAGGGCATGGCAGGCGGGCCCGCGGAGTTGCTTGGCATCGACCCACCGCCGAAGTATGATGGCCGCGGACATGTTCCCACGGAGGAATAGTCCCGATGTACCCTCGATCGGTAACAAGCGCATGAACGACACGACACGACCTGGCCCAAACCGGCGCGAATTCCTCCTGACCGCAGGGGTGGCGGGCGCCGGGCTTGCCCTGGGCGCCGGTTGCGCCCCCGCTCCCGACCGCTCCCCCGCGCCGAAGCGGTTCCTCATACTGGGCGGGACCGGGTTCATCGGGCCGCACACGGTCCGGTACGCCGTGGAGCGCGGCCACGAAGTCACGATCTTCACGCGGGGCCGCGCCGACGCGGACCTCCCCGACGTCGAGCGCCTTGTCGGGGACCGCAACGGCGACCTGACCGCGCTGGAAGGGCGAACCTGGGACGTCGTCTTCGACAACAACTGCCAGAACTATCGCTGGGCGCAGCTCAGCACCGAACTCCTCAAGGATGCGGCGGAGCAATACATCTTCATCTCGTCGATCTCCGCCTACGCGATCGAGGGCATGGACTTCTCCAGGAGCGAGACCGTGCTTTGGGACCCCGCGGTGCCGGAGAACTACCCGCGCTTCGAGCCGCCCGAGGGATGGCAGGACGGTGACGACGCGCACTACGGGCTCATGAAACGACTGAGCGAGGATATCTCGCACGCCGCCTTTCCTGGCCGCGCCACCATCATTCGACCTGGGCTGATCGTCGGCCCCACCGACCCCACCGACCGGTTCACCTACTGGCCCGTGCGGATCGAGCAAGGCGGAGAGGTGCTGGCCCCGGGCAACCCCGACCACTCGACCCAGATCATCGACCAGCGCGACCTCACCGAGTGGACGGTGCGCATGGCCGAGGAAGGGGTGATGGGCGACTTCAATGCCACGGGCCCCGGGAGCCGCCTCTCGATGGCGGAGATGCTGTACGGGATCCGCTCGGTCACGACCCGGCCGGTGGAGTTCACCTGGGTGCCGTCGGAATTTCTGGAGGCGCAAGGCGTCACGGCGTGGGGCGACCTGCCTGCGTGGGTTCCGGGCAACGAACTCATGCACGTCGATGTGAGCCGGGCGGTGGCCGCCGGGCTGACGTTCCGCCCGTTGGCGGTGACCACGCGCGACACCCTCGAGTGGCACCGGACGCGACCAGAGTCGGAGTGGGAACAGCGCCGCTTCGGGATGAGTCGGGAGAGGGAGCGGGCGGTGCTGGACGCGTGGCACGCGGCTTGAACTGCCTCGAAGCACGGCTGGTGCTCGCCGCGGAGGTCGGGAGCCTTGCGGCGGTCCTGGCACTCGCCTCGTGCTCAGTCCCCTCCGCCGCGCCCGACCCGTTCCCCGTGGTGGAAGCCACGATCCCCGATTTGCAGGCCGCGATGGAGAGCGGCGAGCTGACCTCGCGGCAGCTTGTCACCGCGCACCTGGTGCGCATCGCGCTCTACGAGGAGCGGCTGAACGCAGCCATCTCCATCAACGAGAATGCGCTGGCCGAAGCCGGCGCGCTCGACGCAGAGCGCGCGGCGGGCAATGTGCGGGGACCCCTTCACGGCATCCCGGTCGCGCTGAAGGACAACATCCACACGACCCACCTGCCGACCACCGCGGGGGCGCTCGCCTTTGACGGCTTCGTGCCGCCGTACGAGGCCACGCTGACCACCAACCTGCGCGAGGCGGGCGCGATCATTATCGCCAAGGCCGGCCTCACCGAATTCGCGAACTGGATGGCGGGGCCACCCAATCCCATGCCCGGGAACTACAACGCGCTCACCGGCTTCGCGTACAACCCGTACGACCCGCGCCGCGACCCCCGCCCGGCCACTTTCGACGGGCGTCCCGCGCTCAGCACCGGCGGGTCCAGCTCCGGAATCGGCACCGCAGCCGGCTTCTGGGCCGCGAACGTCGGAACCGACACCGGCGGCTCCGTCATCAGTCCGTCGAACGCCAACATGCTGGTGGGGATCCGCCCGACGCTGGGCCGGATCAGCCGCTGGGGAATCGCACCGGTCACCCTCGACCACGACATGGCCGGCCCCATGGCACGCACCGTGGCCGACGCCGCCATCCTGCTCGGCGGGATGGAGAGCGCGGCGCCCGACCCCAACGACCTCGCGACCGAGGTTTGCGAGCCGCCGCCTGGGCGCGACTACCGGCCCTTCCTGAACCCGGACGGGCTGCGCGGGGCCCGAATCGGCATTCCGCGGGCGTTCTACTACGACCCGATCCGGCTCGACGGCGAGGACCGAACGCGCGGCGGGCTCAACGACCCGCAGCTCGCGCTGATGGAGGAGGCGATCGCGGTCCTCGAGGCCCAGGGCGCGGTGGTGATCGACCCGGCCGACGTGCCCAGCTACGCGACGACCGACCCGGACTCGAACTTTGCCGCGTGGGGGTTCTGCGCGGGGGGCCACCAGGGGAGGGGCGCCGACGAGGACTGCTCGGTGAACTTCAAGTACGGCGCGAAGCTGGACTTCAACGCGTGGCTGGCGACCCTCGCCCCGGGTGCCCCGGTTGGCACGCTCACCGAGTTGCGCGAGTGGAACATCGAGCATGAGCGCGCGGGCGCCATGAAGTACGGTCAGGCCCGCTTCGACATCTCCGACGAGATGGATGTCGAGACCGACCGCGAGCGCAACGAGGCCGACATGGCAAGGGACGAGCTGCTGAGCCGGACGCGCGGGATCGACGCGGTTCTCGCGGAACACGACCTCGACGCGATCCTGACCCCCGGAAGCCGGGGCGCGGGGCTCGCCGCCCGTTCAGGCACCCCGATCATCGTCGTCCCCTTCGGCTTCGTGCCCAACGAGCCCGCGCAGCCGTTCCCGGAGGGGTTCGACGCCCGCCCCGCACCCTTCGGCGTGGGCTTCACGGGAGCCAATTGCAGCGAGCCGCGGCTGATCGAACTGGCCTACGCCTTCGAGCAGGCGACGAAGCGACGGGTGCCGCCGCCGGGGGTGCCGTAACGGAAGCCGCCGGAGCCAGCGCCGAAGCTCATCCTCCCAACCAGCTGAAGCTGCGCGCTACCGCCGCCACACCCCCACACCGTCCTCGTACCGGATTCCGGTCCCGTACGGCCGTGACAGCGCCGCGAGGTGCTCGATGATCTTGCGGCCCAGCTCCTCCGGCGCGATGCGCGGCGTGCCCCGGCGGCCCCGCGGCGCCTTCCAGCTCAGCTCGATCGGGTGAAACACGATCTCGACCACCTCGCCGCCCTCGAATGTCGCCACCGGAACCACGCTCTCGTACCACTCCGCGCCGGTGGGGAAGCCCGTGGTGGGGTTGCCGTCCTCGTCCACCCGGAAGCGCGTGTCGTAGATCTCCGACGCCAGCCGGTCGAGCGGGATCCCGTAGCGGTCGCGCTGGTCGGACGGCATCGGGTCGATCGTCTCGTTCTGGAAGATGAAGTTGGCGAGCGAGTAGAAGATCGGGCGGCCCCTGTAGATCTCGACCGCGCGCAGCTGGTGCGGCCCGTGGATGATGAAGGTGGTCGCTCCCGCGTCGATCGCCTGCCGTGCGAATTCCTCCATCCACGGCGGTGGCACCTGCGATGCGTTGCCGGGCTCGTGGGAATGGCTGTTGACGACCACGTAGTCGGCCTGATCGGTCGCGTTTCGCACCTCGTGCAGCACCCGTTCGCGGTCGACATCGTTCAGCGACACGATCGTCCGGTCCTCTTCGCCCGGGTACACGGTCCGCCCCAGCACCCGCACCGGCGCGTCCTCATCCTCCGAAACGTTCCCGCCCCGCCTGCGCGCCACATCCCGCAGCGCGGCCATCGTCTCCGCCGAACCCTCATAGCGGGTGCTCAGGCGCAGCGGGTTCAGCCCCGGCCGCCCCTGCACGGTGGGCCCGGCCTTCCCCGCACGCGACATCGGCGTGAACGTCGACGCCATCCCGATCAACGCGATCCGCCCCTTCGGCGTCTCCAGGTACCCCGGACGGCTGGCCCACCCCAGGTTCTCGCCGGCTCCCGAGTGCACCAGCCCCCACTCGTCCATCAGCCGGTTGGTCAGCCGCATCCCCTCGACGCCGTAGTCGGTGGTGTGGTTGTTGGCGTTGTTGAAGAGGTCGAACCCCATGTCGACCAGGTCCCGCAGCGTCTCGGGCGAGCCGACCTCGTAGTTGCCGCCGTTTTCCGCCGCCGGCCAGCCGGTGAACTCCTGCAGCCGGAACACCGACTGCTCCAGGTTCATGAACGCCGCGTCGGCCCCGCGAATGATGTTGGCGAGCTCATGGAACCCCGGATCCCCCGGATGATCGAACGGCGCCGTCCTCCGGTTCATGATCACGTCTCCCACCGCTGCCAGGGTCCAGCGGGTGTTGGAATCAATGGGCGAGCGCGACTGCGCGTGGGCGTTCTGCTGCGCCGGCGGGCCGAGCATGGCCGCGGCGACGAGGAGAAGGGTCGGGGCTGCGAAGCGGGTCGGCGGGCGGCGCATGGGGTCCTCCTTGGGGCACTGGACGGCTCGCGAGGATAGTGGTTCGCGCGCCCACGGCGGGCAAACGTGGCCCGCGGCACTCGTCCGTTCGGGGCCCGCACCGCCGCGACTAGGCTCGCGCGATCAGCCGCTCCATGAGCGCGGGCAGCGGAATCGCCGTGATCCCGTCCCCGAGGGGGTAGGTCTCGGTCCCCGGGTATACGATGAAACTGTGGGTGGCCGCGACGTCCGCCGTGGCAACGCGAAATCCCCGGGGCACTCTCGGTGCCGAGGAACGCTTGACCTCGACGGCCCACAACTCCTGCCCGGGGAGGAGCAGCAAGAGGTCGATTTTGGCCCCGGACCTGGTCCTGTAGAAGAACGCGTCCGTGCCGACGGGAGCGGCTCCGATCAGGTTCTCGACGACGAGGCCCTCCCAGCTGGCGCCCGCGACCGGGTGCCCCAGGAGGTCGTCGAGGGATCGGATGTTGAGGAGGGCGTGCACGATGCCGCTGTCACGCACGAGGACCCTGGGTGACTTGATGAGCCGCTTCCCCACGTTGGCGTGGTAGGGCTGAAGTCGGCGCAACAGCATCATGTCCACCAGCGTGTCCGTGTAGCGGTTCACGGATGGCACCGAGACCCCCAGGCTCCGGGCCAACTCGGCGGCGTTGAAAGTCGAGCCCTGCCGATGGGACAACATCGTCCAGAACCGGCGAAGCGTCTCCACCGGAGCCCTGAGTCCGGACTGGGGGAGGTCCCGCTCGAGGTAGGTGCGGATGAAGTTCGCACGCCAGCGGATGCTGAGATCGTCGTCCCTGGCTGTGAAGCTCTCCGGGAACCCGCCCCTCAGCCACAACCGATTGAGATCGGAACCGGCTTCCAGCGCATCGAATCCCGGCAGCTCGTGATACGCCGTGCGCCCCGCGAGAGATTCGGCGGACTGGCGAAGCAGTATCCCTGAAGCCGATCCCAGCAGCAGAAAGTGCCCGCAGGCGCGACCCGCGCGGCGCCGTATGTCGATCTGTCCGCGAAGGATCCGGAAGAGATCGGGCACGAGCTGAACCTCGTCCAGAATGACCAGCCGGTGCCGGTGCAGGTCGAGATAGTCGCGGGTGTTCCCCAGACGCGCCTGATCGGAGGGATCCTCCAGGTCCAGGTAGATGGAGTGCGGATCCGTGTCGGCAATGGTCCGGGCGAGCGTGGTCTTTCCCGCCTGGCGGGGCCCAAGGAGGACGACCGCGGGGAAAGCGGCGAGATCGCGCTGGACCAGGGCGGTGTGGCGTCGCGTGATCATGATTGCTAATATCAAATAGTCATTAGTGATTAGCAAGGATAATGCTGTTTCTGATGTGATCGGCGGCATTTTCGCCCGGCGCTCGCCTTGCGTGGCCCAGGACCCATCCGTCCTCCCTCGGCGTGGTGGTGCAACCCTGTACGCACTAGCGAAACCCAACCCTCAGGGGTCCCATTATGGGACTGCGGTGTACATAATTGCGGTGTACATAATGCGGTATGTAACGGTGCGGTGTGTATAATGCGGTGAGCGTGATGCGTTGCTGGCCGCCGATGACCGGACGGGATCGATAGATGAAGCCGAAGCAGGGCCTGGGCGCCTTCTGGCAGGAGTTGCGCCGGAGGCACGTGGTGCGCGCGGGCGGCGTATACGTCGCGGCGGCGTTCGTGGTGCTGCAGCTCGGCGAGATCGTGCTCCCGGCCTTCAACGCGCCGGATTGGGTGCTGCAGTCGCTGGTGGTGGCGGCTTTTCTGGGTCTGCCCGTCGTGCTGGCCTTCGCGTGGGTGTACGACCTGACTCCGGAGGGGCTTGCCAAGACGCGCCAGTCCCCGGCCGGCGTGAAGGTCAGCATGGCGCCGCGTCTGGCGCTGCTGGCCGTGACCTCGATCTCGGTCGCGCTCGGGCTGGTGTGGTTCCAGCGGAGTGCCGCGACCTCGGACGCAGGCGCCGGAGCCGAGTCCCCCGCACCCGCGGGCGCGCGGTTCGCAAGCCTGGACCCGGATGCGCCCATCACCGCCATCGCGGTGCTTCCCCTGGCGGACTTCGCGGAGGGGGACGACCTCTTCGCCCGCCAGCTTCACGAGGAGATCATCACCCAACTCAGTCTCCTCACAAGCCTCCGAATCGTATCGCGGACCTCGGTGGAGCGGTACGCCGATTCCGACATGCTCCTGCCCGAAATCGCGGCCGAACTGGGGGTGCAGGCCGTCGTGACGGGCTCCGTGGCCATGACGTCCGAGAGCGACAGCGTGCGGATTACCCTTCAGCTGCTGCACGCCGCGACCGATACGCACATGCTGTCGCGCACCTTCCAGCGCGAGATGAAGGACATTCTGCGACTGCAGACCGAGGTCGCGGTCGAGATCGCCGGCACGGTCCAGGGCGAACTCGGCGATCAGATGATCGAGGAGGTCGACAGGGTCGCCGAGGTGGATCCGGAGGCGTATCGGGCGTTTCTGCAGGGTCAGCGGGAACTGGAGCGGGGGACTCCGGAGGCGCTGAACGCGGCCATCGGGCACTTCGACCGATCGGCGGAACTCGATCCCGGATATGCACAGCCGCTGGCCTGGAGGGCTGGGACGCACCTGATGCTGGCCACGGACCGCGACTCGGTGCCGGCTGAAGTCCTCGCGCAGGTGCGCGGTGATCTGGAGAGGGCCGGGACGCTCGGCGGTGCAGAAGACGAGGTAGCGGCGACGATGGTGATCCTTGGCGATCAGATGGGCCGCGTGGGAGCCGGTGTCGCTGCGGTGATCGAGGACGCGAGTGCGCAGGCCGGTTCGCTTGCCGGTTTTGTCACGGACTCGCTCCGGCGCCGCCAATTGCTGGAGTCGACGCGGTTCGGGCGCCAGTTCGGACGTCGGTCTCCCCTCGCGGTCGCCATGGGATTCCTGGAGACGGGTCGGTACGACAGCGCGGCCGTGGCGTTCGAGCGGATCCTGGACACCGAACCGGGTATGGTCCCGGCATGGGCCGGCCTTGAGGAGGCCCATCTCCGTCAGGGCCATTACGAGGGCGCGGTCGATGTCCGGGAGCAGCGGATTCTGGCTACCCGCGGGGAGGGGCCGGAGGCCAGGGCCGCGGTCGAGCACCTGCACGCGACCTTCAACGAGGACGATCCGGCCAGCTACTGGCGGTGGCGGCGGGACCACAACGTGGAGCGGGAGGCCCGTGGCGAGCGCGTATCCGAAGCGGAGAAGGCGGTCATCGCCGTCGGTCTCGGCCAGCACGACGATGCGCTGCAACATCTCGAGGCCGCGGTCCAGAACCGCGATCCGGCTCTGGTGACGCTGAGAAGCAACGCCATGTGGGACCCGCTGCGCAGCGACCCGCGCTTTCAGGATGTGGTGCGAAGCGTGCGGGAGGTTTGGCGGACCAGGGGCAGGCCGCTGCGGCCCGAGACGGGGACGCCAGGACGCCCGGAGTCGCGGCCGCCGGGGAGCGCAGGGCCGCGCACGCCAGGGATCCCTTGAGGCTGGCACTTTTCGGGCTGGTTGCGGCAGTTGCGGGAGCTGCGGGAGCTGCGGCCGGTTGCGGGGAGGCTACTGCCCCGGCAAGCACTTCGCGCGACAGCCTCGGGATTACGATCGTCGAGTCGACCGCGCCGAGTTGGGCGGAGGGCGCCGGGTGGCGCATCGATGAGGAACCCGTCGTGGACCTTGTCGAGACCGGTGACGGGGACATGCACCTTTTCTTTCGTGTGCGGGACGTGTTGCGCACTCGGAGCGGCCATCTGGTGGTTGCCGACTTGAGTTCCCAACAGATCCGGATCTACGACGGGGACGGGCGCTACTTGCGCGCTTTCGGCGGCTCAGGCGAGGGACCCGGCGAGTTTCGCAGCCTGTGGGCCGTTGTGGAGACCCACGGCGGCACGCTCCTCGGCCTGGACTACACGGTGGGTGGGGCGGGCGCGGAGTTCGACATCGACTCGGGGCTAATCAGCACTTTCAGGTGGCCTGGCGAGGAGAATCCGGTTCGGCATCCGGTGCGTTCGGACATCGTGTGGGGATTGGACGCGGAGTACACGATGGAAGACGTAGGGACCCTTGCTGGCCTCCAACGCCATCCGGCGACGATCATTCGATTGTCCGAGGACCGGACCACTGTGCATGCGGTCGCGCGGATTCGCGGGGGCGAACTCTTCTTCCTGCCCGAAGTTGAGGTCAATCCCATAATGGGGCGGATGACGTACGTGGTGCCGACCGGTCGGGGCGAAGTCGTGGTGGGACTTGCGGATGGGTTGGAGTATTCGATCCTCGACGGCCAGTCCGGAGCTGTGCGGCTGATTGCCAGGATTCCGGGAATCTCGCTTGCCGTGACGGAAGAAGAAGTCGACCGCGAACTGCGGGTGCGCCTGGGGCCCAACCCGAGGCCGTACATTCGGGACCTTGTGGATCGGTTGCCTGTTCCCACCGAGAAGCCTGCCTACCAAAGGATGCTCCTGGATGCCGAGGGGAACGTCTGGGCCGGCGAGTTCCTGGGCCTTGCGCGCCGCTACGAGCCACAGGACTGGTACGTGTGGGACTCATCCGGAGTATGGCTGGGCATCGTCGAGACGCCCGCGCGGTTCGAGCTGATGCGGGTGGGTGTGGACGAGGTGCTCGGCGTGCGGCGGGACCTGAACGACGTGGAGCATCCGCAGGTCTTGCGACTGGTCAAGCCTCAAGGGCAGCCTGGCTAACGACCAGCGCGCCCAGGGCGTTGCCCCGGTCGGCACTGTTGCATTGTACGTTGCGTTGTACCCCCCTTCGGCGAGCTGTCTTGCTCTTGGTTCGGCTTATCGCCTAACCTGTACTAACCGTCGGACAGCCTCTGACGCGACTTTACAGTCCGTCCGCGTCACAGCCCGCCGCCAAAGCTGTCCGCGACCTGCACCCTTGCGCCGCCGCCGGCCTTCACGACGAACATCTCGTCGCGAGTCGGCGGCCGTCCCAGGCGCGGCTTGTAGAAGCGCGCGGCGAGGGCCTGCAGGACTTCCCCGACCGCGCCCTGGCCACACAACACGACGGCGCAGCCACCGAATCCGGCACCCGTCAGGCGCGCCCCCGCGGCTCCGGCCTCCAATGCCACCGTGACGATCTCGTCCAGCTCGGGCGTGCTCACTTCGTAGTCGTCCCGGAGGCTCTCGTGCGAGCCCAGCATCAGTTCGCCGAACTCGCGCATGTCACCATCGCGCATGGCCACCTCGGCGAGCGCCACCCGGCGGCCCTCCGTCACGACGTGGCGGAAGCGGCGAAACAGCACGGGGGCGAGGACGCGGCGGGCGCGCTGGAGCAGGCGGTCCATGTCGTCGTCGGCGATCAGGTCGCTATAGGTAAGCGCGGGAACGCCCCGACGGTCGCGTTCCGGCGTCGCCGGTCCGTCGTTGGCGAAGGCTCCGCCCACCGTCGCCAGCGCCTCCCGACACTGTCGCGCCCGCTCGTTGTATGCCTCGCGCGCACCGGCCGACTTCTCGGCGCGAACCAGCGATGATGCCACTACCCACCGCCACCCCTCCGGCACCGCCACCGGAGTCACCCGCAACGGCTCGAAGTCGATACGCAGCGCGTGGCCCGCGACACCGTGCAGGCACGCGGCCTGGTCCATGCCCCCTCCCTCGAGCCCGACGAACCGCTCGGCGCGCGCCATCAGAGCGGCGAGTTCGAGGCGGGAGATGGCGGCGGCAGACGGGCCGGGACGACTGCCGGACTCGGGTTGTCCGGCCCCTACCTCTACCCCATTCGCCTTCAGCAGCGCCAGCGCCGTGGCTACCACCAACGCGGACGAGGACGACAGTCCGGACGCGATCGGCACGTCGCCGGTCACGGTGCCCTCGATGCCCCGGTCCAGCCGCACGCCATGGTCCAGCAGTCCCCTGGCCGCCGCCCGCACGTAGTTCGACCAGTGACCCTGGTCCGCTGCCTCGATGGGACGTTTCAGCTGAAACTCGAACCGGTCGAAACGCGCCAGCGGGCTGTCCAGCCGCACCACCGGGCCGTCCGCCACAACGAACGCAATGCGCACGTCCCGGTCGATGGCGATGGGGAACACGGGCAGGCCGTTGTAGTCGGTGTGTTCGCCGATCAGGTTGACGCGGCCGGGGGCGGTGGCCAGCCAGCTCAATCCTAAAAGCCGAGTCTGGGCAATAGCCGGAAGAGCCAGACCCCCGCCGCCGCCGAGATCGCCAGTGCGGCCACCCCCGCAAGCACCTGGCCATAGAGCAGGTATCCCGTGGCGAAGAGTGCCGCGTAGACCAGCACGCACCCCAGGAACCAGGCCAGGAACGCGGCCGTGATCGATTCGGCGTCACGCGGGCCGGAGCCCACGTCGACCACCCGCCGCCACCCCTTGCCCAGCGGCTGGATCTTGTCGTAGAAGCCCTGCAGGGTTTCCCGGCTCGCTGGCGGCGTGACCAGGGTAACCCCGACCCACCCGACCGTCGTCACCGCCACCCCGACGACCAGCTGCTGCCAGCCGGTAAGCGGCGCGAAGCCCAGCGCACCGTGCACCCACGCGAAATAGATGGCGACGAGGAACGAGATCGTCATTCCGGCGAGTTCGCTCCACACGTTCACGCGGTACCAGAACCAGCGCAGCAGGAAGATCAGCCCGGTCCCGGCCCCGATCTGGAGCAGGATCTGGAATCCCTGACCCGCGGTATCCAGCTGGAGCGCGATGAAGGCGCCGAGCACCATCAGTCCGACCGTCGACAGGCGACCCACCGCCACCAGTCGCCGCTGGCTCGCCTCCGGGTTCACAAAACGACGGTAGAAGTCGCTCACCAGGTACGACGAGCCCCAGTTGAGCTGCGTGCTGATCGTGGACATGTACGCTGCCGCGAGCGACGCGACCACCAGCCCCAGCAGGCCCGCCGGCAGGAACACGAGCATCGCGGGGTAGGCGAGGTCGTTGCCGACGAGCGACGGATCGAGGTCGGGGAATCGGGTCTCGATGTCGGCCAGCTCCGGGTAGATGACCATCGAGCAGAGCGCCACGATGATCCACGGCCAGGGCCGCAGCCCGTAGTGGGCGACGTTGAACCACAGCGTCGCCTTCATCGACTCCTTCTCGTTTTTGGCGGCCAGCATCCGCTGTGCGACATAACCGCCGCCGCCGGGCTCGGATCCCGGGTACCACGCGCTCCACCACTGCACCGCGATCGGAATGATGAAGATCCCCGCCGCGACACTCCAATTCGAGAAGTCGGGGAAGAACCTCATCGCCGACCGCAGTTCGGGGTTGCCCACGAGCCCCGCGAGGCCGCCGACTTCGGGCTGCGCCAACGCGAAGTATGCCGCGGCGACCGATCCAACCATGGCCACGACGAACAGCACGAGATCCGTGACGACCACGCCCCAGAGCCCCGAAGTGGCCGAATAGAGCATGGTCACGGACCCCGCGATCAGGACGGTCGTGAGCGGGTCCAGACCGAGAAGCACGCCCCCGATCTTGGTCGCGGCGAGGGTGACGGTCGCGATGATCATCACGTTGTAGAAGACGCCCAGGTAGAGCGCACGGAATCCGCGCAGGAACGCGGCCGAGCGCCCCGAATAGCGCAGCTCGTAGAACTCGATGTCGGTGAGCGCGCCCGATCTGCGCCACAGCTTCGCGTAGAAGAAAACGGTGCACATCCCTGTAATCAGAAAGGCCCACCACGACCAGTTCTGCGCGACTCCCCCGGTGCGCACGAAGTCGGCGACCAGGTTGGGCGTGTCGGTCGAGAAGGTCGTCGCGACCATGGACGTGCCCAGCAGCCACCAGGGCAGCTTGCGCCCCGACAGGAAGAACTCGTCGGCGCCCTTGCCCGCGCGCCGCGCGAAGTAGAGGCCGATCGCGAGAGCCGTCAGCCCGTACAGCGCGATGACGATCCAGTCGAGGGGGACGAGTTGCATCGCTTCAGCCTTGCGCGGGGAGGGTTGGCGGAGCGTCCCAAAGACGCATGGGATAGACCCCCGAGTCTACCAGCGACCGCAGGGATTCGGCCACTCCCGCGTGATCTTCGGGGAACGTAACCCCAAGCCATCGCTCGCGGGTGGGCAGCACCTTGCAGTGGACCAGTCCGGCGGCGATCAGGTCGTTCACGGCCTCGGTGAGGTAGAACTCGCGGTCGAGTCCGGGGCCCGAGGCGAGAAACTCGAACCGAGAAGAGGCGGTGCAGCTGGTCCACAGACTCCAGAACCGGCCACCCGCCCGCTTGCTCGCGACTTCGCCTCGTCGACTGGTGGCGTTGACAGAATCATCCGGGAATCCCCACAGGTTCGTGCACACCGGAGTGTCCAGGGGCACGTCAACGCGCCTTCCGGCCACGTCGCGGCCGCGTACCCGGTTCCCGGAGCGGCGCATTTCGAAGCCCTCGGCCAGGCGCTGAAGCGTGCCGGTCCCGTCGACTTCGCAGATCCCCCGGGATACGCCACCGCTCTCGGACAGCGTGACCTCGAGCGGATACCCGACCACGAATGCGGGCAGCGGATCGGGAGCGGAATCGGTCGCAATGACGGCTTCGGTGCCGCGGGTCGTCGGCGCGCCGTCGGGGGACCCGCTTGCCGCTGCCCGCGCCCCTTCGCGCATCGCGTCGGCCAGCGCCTTGAAAGCCCCGCGGCCGTAGAAGTCGTCGGCGTTGCAGAGCGCGAAGGAGCCGCTGATGCGCTCCGCCGCCGTGAGAATGGCGTGGCCCGTGCCCCAGGGACGCGTGCGGCCCGACGGCGGGTCGCGACGCTCCGAGCGTGAGCCGCTGGTACACGTAGCCGATGTCGAGCCCGGCGGCGACGGCGGGGGCGAGGTGTGCGTCGAAGTCGTCCTGCTTGTCCTCCTGGATCACCAGCACGAAGCGTGTGAACCCCGCGAGCGCGCCGTCATGGAGGGCGTAGTCGAGGAGGGCCTCGCCGCCGGGACCGATCGGCGTGAGCTGCTTGAGACGGCCGAAGCGCGTGGAGCGGCCGGCCGCGAGGATGACCAGGGTCAGGGGTGTGTTCAAGTTGCGCCGCCACCGGTTTCGGTTTGGTTGGACAACCGTACTACAACGCGGACAAGATACAAGTCCTGTCGTGCACGGCAGGACAGACGACGCCGGCAATCACCCCAATGGCAAACCCGCCCAGCTGGCTTCCTACCTGGACCAGGGCCACGTCATCTCGTCCTGGAAGAGGGAGAGCGCGATCGATGCGGCCCGGCGCATGGTGGAGTTCTACCGGCGTCACCTGGGGGATCCCCCCAGCCCCACCATCTCCAGCAGCTTCAGCGCGTTCGTCGACGTCGCGATGCCGGCGCGCAGCCGGTAGTCAAAGGCGAGGCCGTCCGCTCCGTCGCCCACCGATTCCGTGAAGTGCATGGCCACGGCCCGCGCGACGAGATCATCGGCGTCGGCGAGTGACAGATCATGCGTGGTCACCGCGCCGACGGCGTCCGTTTCCAGGAGGTGACGCAACACGGTGCGCGCCGCGATCCGCCGTTCGGCGCTGTTGGTGCCCCGCAGGATCTCGTCGAGGAGGTAGAGGGTGCGGGGTGCGCCGTCGCCGGACGAGTCGGAAGCCGGCTGGGAGGAGTCCATGGCTGAGCGGGCCGCATCCACGACCTCCTTCAGCCGGTGCAGACCCGCCATGAAGAAGGACACGCCACCGGTGACCGAGTCCTCTACCCGCATGCTGGTCACGACCCGCGTCGGGGGCATCCGCAGCTCCCGGGCGCACACCGGCCCCCCGGCCTGCGCGAGCACCGCGTTCAGTCCGACCGCCCGAAGCAGCGTCGACTTGCCGGACATGTTGGAGCCCGTCACGAGCAGGAACGAGCCCGCGGGACCGACCTCGACATCGTTGCGCACGCAGGTCGCGGGCGCGAGAAGCGGGTGGCCGAGTGAGCGCGCGCGCAGCGTGCTGGCGCCGGGGTCCAGCGTGGGGAGGGTCCAGTCGGGGTGGTCGGTCGCGGTGGCGGCGAGGGCGGCCAGCGCCTCCGCCTCGCCGATCGCGTCGAGCCAGTCCCGTACACGCCGGCCCGACCGTGCCTTCCAGCGCTCGAGCGCGGCCAGCACATGCACGTCCCAGTGCAGCACGATGGCGAGGGGGAGGTGGAAGAGGGGCGACCTGCGGACGTCGGCCAGGTCCAGGACCCGCCGTAGCCCGGCGATCTCCTCGGGGGCGGCCCGCGGACCCTCGCCGATGCGCTCTCGAACCCTGGTCATGTAGCGCGAGGTGAGGGGTGCGCGGTGAAGGTGGCCGAGAAGGTCGCCGTACCGCCTGACCCCGGATTCGCCGTCGCTCGCCTCCGCAAAGACCTGGCGGATCGCCTTGCGCCTCAGCGTGCGCACCAGGACCGAGGCGAGCAACGTCCAGGCCAGCGCCGCGGTGGGTGCCGCGCCGACAACGTAGAGGGCGATCGCCGTGAGGTTCACCGGTGTGAGCGCCAGGGCGGTGACCCGGACCCACTGGTGGTCCCGCAACCAGGAATCGCCCTCGGCCCAGCGCAGGAAGCGTTCGGTCGGGGCATCCTCGCCGGGCATCGGGCCCTCCTGGCCGGGCGCCGAGGCCGCCGCGAGCCGCGCCTCTTCCGCGAGCCGCGCTTCCGCCGCGAGCCGGTCCCGAAAGTCCATCGCCGCGGCCATCTCCCGGACGGCCTCCTGACGCAGCTCGACGGTCTCCGGATCGGCCCGGCCGAGCAGCCACGACTGCAGCGTCCTCCACCCGGGCGCCGTCCCGCAGGTCCCGACCAGCCGCAGGAGCGACGCATCGCCGTAGAGGTCGAGGTCCGTGGCGTAGTCATGGCTTGCCGGAGCCGTGAACGGGGGCGCAGGTGGCAGATCCGCCCAGCGGCGCTCGACCCGGGCGATCCCGGCCCGGTTGAAGTCGGCCATGAACTCGGCGCGCCGCAAGCGCTGCCGCGCGGCCCGCTGCCGCACGACGAGGACCGCGAACGCGATCGCCGAGCCGGCGAGGACCGCCCACGCCGCCGTGCCGTTGCCCGAGGCGAACTGCCACCAGGCACCAGCCACCGCGGCCGCGAAGAGGACCAGGCGCCACGTCCCGTACGCACCGACTGTTGCCGTCCTCGCGGCCGCCTCCCGGTCGAAGCGCTCGGCCCGCTCCGCGTAGACCTCTACGGGGGACGTGCTTGCGGCGTCTTTGCGGCGACCATCACGTTTCATGGATGAAAGTAAGCACTTCCGCGATCCGCACGGCGCGCACGGCCTCGTTTGCGGCCACCGCCGCCACCGCGCGCCCAGCCATGTTCGCGACCGCGCTCGCCACCGCCGCGCTCGCCGCCTGCGGCCCACCCGGCGACGGCGAGGTCCCACGGGCTGCCGACCCGGCCCTCCTCGCCCGTGTCGACGCCGTCTTCGCCGACTACGCCAGCCCCGACGGGCCCGGCTGCTCGGTGGGCGTGATCCGCGACGGCCGCCTCGTCCACGCCACCGGCTACGGCACCGCCAACCTCGATCACGGCATCCCGAATGGTCCCGCGACGATTCACCGCGTCGGCTCGGTCTCCAAGCAATTCACGGCCGCCGCGATTGCCCTGCTCAGCCTCCGTGGTGAGCTCGACCTGGATGCTCCCGTCCGCGACTACATCTCCGAGTTTCCCGACTACCCCAACCCTCCCACCATCAGACACCTGGTGCACCACACGTCCGGGGTGCGCGACTACATCGTGCTCATGTCGCTGGCGGGGAACCGGAGCGAAGACTTCTACACCAACCAGGAGGTGCTGGACGCGATCAGCCGGCAGCGCGAACTCAACTTCACGCCCGGCTCCGAGTTCCTGTACAGCAACTCCGGCTACTTCCTGCTCGGCGAGATCGTGGCTCGTGTGTCCGGCCGGAGCCTGCGGGAGTTCGCCGCGACCGAGTTTTTCGGGCCGCTCGGGATGACCCGCACGCACTTCCACGACGACCACAACGAGATCGTGCCCGACCGTGCGATCGGCTACGCGCCCACGGGCAACGGCGGCGGGGGCGACGGCGGCGGCAGCGACGGCGCCAGCAGCGACGACCGCGGCTTCCGTATCAACGTGACCACTCTGGACATGGTCGGCGACGGGGGAATCTTCACGTCGGTGGAGGAGTGGGCCGCGTGGGACCGCAACCTCACCGACGGCACGGTGGGCGGGCCCGAGTGGGTGGCGCTCATGCACCAGCGGGGCGTGCTCAATTCGGGCGACACCATTCCCTACGCGTTCGGCATCGTGCACGGCGAGCATCGCGGGCTGGCGACGGTCGGCCACGGGGGCGCGTGGGTCGGATACCGTGCGGGCATGTCGCGTTACCCCGAGACCGGCCATTCCTTCGTGGCTCTGTGCAACCGCTCGCAGATCGACCCGATGGCGCTCATCGCGAGCACCGCGGAGATCTACCTGGAGGACCGCTTGGGGCCGTCCGGGCCATCCGCGGCCGCGGAATCGGAGGCGGAGACGCCGGCCGAGACCGAGACGCCGGCGGAGACCGAGGAGGGGGACGCTCCGCAGGATCGACCCGGCCACGACATTCCGGACCGCACGCGCTACGCTGGATCCTTCCACAGTCCCGAGTTGAATACCACCTACCGGATCCTGGAGGAGGGCGGCGCCGGGCTCACGCTTCACGCGGGCCGGTGGGAGCCCCTCACCCTGCACGCCGACTCGGACGGGGTGCTCACGAACGAGCGCGGAATGGCCTTCCGCTTCTCGCAACCGGCCGGCGGCCGCTACCAGGCGATGACCGTCGACGCGGGGCGGGTCAGGAACCTGCGTTTCGAGCGGGTCGGGAACTGAGCCGACGGTGCGCGCGACCGCCACCCTCACCGACGACCTCTTCGCGCCGGAGGTGATCGCCGACCCATACAGCTATTTCGGCGCCCTCCGGGAGATCGAGCCGGTGCACCGGAACGACCGCTTCGGCCTGTGGCTGGTCACCGGGTACGAGGAACTCGTGTGGATCCTGCGCCACCACGAACTCTTTTCGTCGGCGGTGATCAGGCACGTCGAGGCGCCGCCGTATCCGCCGGTCGACCCAGCCGACTTGCCCCTTTTCGACGAGATCCGCGATTTCCGCGCGAACCAGCTGGTGGAGCAGGACCGGCCGGAGCACCTGCACCAGCGAAGCGTTGTCCACGGGTACTTCACGCCCAAGGCGATGGAGCGGTGGCGCCCGTTCGTGCGGGCCGCGGTCGCCGAGCTCCTCGATGGCGTTCACGCGAAGGGGTCGATGGACGTGCTGACGGAGCTCGCCGCCCCGCTTCCGGTCCGCATCATCGCGGAGATGATGGGGGTTCCCTACGAGGACCGGGACCGCTTGCGGGAGATGGCCGACGGGATCCTGTACATCAATCGGGGCGAGCCCCATCGGCTGCGCCCGCTCGCCCGCGCGGTGAGAGGAATCGTCGACTATGCGTCGCCCCTCGTGGAGGAACGGATCGTCGAGCCGGGGACGGACTTCATTTCCGTGCTCGCGGAGGGCGAGAACCGGGGCGTGTTCAACCGGCGCCAGGTGCTGGTGAACACGGGCCTGCTGCTCTTCGCGGGCCACGAGACCACGATGAATCTGATCTGCAACGGGCTTCTCGCCTTCATTCGCAACCCCGAGCAGTGGGAGCGGCTCCGGGCCGACCCCAAAGCGATGGCGCGGTTGGCCACCGAGGAGTGCCTGCGCTACGATCCGCCGGTCAAGTCGACCCAGCGGATCGCCGCCGAAGACGTCGAGATCGGCGGGCGGACCATCCGCAAGGGCGAGCCGCTGCGCTGGATCATGGCGGCGGCAAACCGTGATCCCGCGGTGTTCACCGATCCGGACACCTTCGATATCGGGCGGCAGCCCAACCCGCATCTGTCGTTCGGCTCGGGAATCCACTACTGCCTGGGCGCCACGCTGGCGCGGGTAGAGGGGCAGGAGATCTTCCGCGGCCTCGCGGAGCGCTTCTCCCGCTTCGAACTGGCGACGGACCGGATCGAGTACCAGCCCAGCCTGCAGTTCCGGTCGGTCAAGTCGCTGCCCGTGAGGTGGCCGGCATGAGCGGGTCGTCCGGAGGGTCGCCCGGGGGGTCGAAGCCCCTGCCCGGGAGGTCGAAGTCCCTGCCCGCGGGGTCGAAGCCCCTGCCCGAGAGGCTCCTGCCCAAGAGGCTCGAGGTCCACGTCGACCATGAACGCTGTGTCGGTAACGGCATGTGCCTGGAGTTCGCCACCGGGGTCTTCGCCCACAACGCGCGACGCCAGTCGGAAGTCGTGGACCCGGAGGGGGACGCGGTCGAGGACATCGTCATCGCTGCCGAGAACTGCCCGACGGCCGCGATCCAGCTGAGCGACGCGGCGACGGGCGAGCCGTTCGAGGTATAGCCAACCATGACCATTCTGGACTTCGCGCGCCGCAAGAAGGCAGGAGAGCCGATCGTCATGATCACGGCGTACGACGCGTTGTTCGCCTCGCTGGTCGACGCGGCCGGAGTCGATGCGATTCTGGTGGGGGATTCGCTCGTGTCGGTGCTGTGCGGCGAGAAGACGACCCTGTCGGCGACCGTCGACCAGATGATCTACCACGGCCGCATCGTTTGCCGGGGTGCGTCACAGGCCCTGGTCGTGGTCGACATGCCCTATCTCAGCTACCAGGTGTCGCCCGTGGACGCGGTCCGCAACGGGGGGCGCATCCTGAAGGAGACGGGTGCCGGCGCGGTGAAGGTGGAGGGCGGCGCCGAGATTGCGCCGGCGGTGGAAGCGCTCGTGAACGCGGGGGTTCCGGTGATGGGACATCTCGGCTTCACGCCCCAGTCGGTGCACGCGCTGGGCGGGCCCCGGGTCCAGGGCCGTGGCGAAGGGGCGCTCGAAAAGCTGTTGCGCGACGCCAGGGCACTCGAGAACGCGGGTGTCTTCGCGATCGTGCTGGAGCTGATGCCGGCGCTGATCGCGCAACGGGTGACGGCTGGCCTCGCGGTACCCACGATCGGCATCGGGGCCGGTCCGCGCTGCGACGGGCAGGTGCTCGTGCTGCACGACATGCTCGGCCTGAACGAGGGGTTCACCCCCCGCTTCCTGAAGCGCTACGCGGAGTTGGGCGCGGAGGTGGAGGGCGCGGTCAAGCGCTACGCGGAAGAGGTGCGGACGGGCAAATTCCCCGGACCCGAACACGTCTACAAGGTGTGACGCCGGCCGGCCGGGCCCGCTAGCCAGGGCCCGGGCCGCCCGCGCCCGGCCGCGAGTCCCTACTTCTTCGTCGCTATCCGCTCTTCGGCCATCCAGTCGGCGGCGGCGACCGTGCTCATCCCCAGTTCCTCGGCCAGCTTGATCACCTGAAGCGTCTGGTCGTAGATCTGCGTCACTTTCGAGTAGATGGTGAAGTCCTCGGTGGGCCGCCCGAACACTTCCTCCTGACACCGGATCAGGCCGCCCGAGTTGACGAGGTAGTCGGGCCCGTAGGTGATGCCGCGCGCCGTGAGCGCATCCGCGTGGCGAGCTTCGGCCAGCACGTTGTTGGCGCCCCCCGCCACCGCCGGACAGCGAAGCCGGGGCACCGTGTCATCGTTGAGCACGCCACCGATCGAATTCGGTGAGAACACGTCGCACTCGACGTCGTAGATGTCATCCGTGGACACGACTTCGGCCCCCATTTCACTTGCTGCCCGGACCACCACCGGTTCGTAGATGTCGGCAACGGTGAGCTTCGCGCCGGCCTCGTGGCAGAAGCGCGCCACCGAGAAGCCGACGTTGCCCAGCCCCTGGATCGCGATGTGACGCCCGGCCAGCGAGTCGTTGCCCGTCGTGGCCTTCAGCACCGCCCTGATTCCGCAGCTGACCCCGTACGCGGTCGTGCGCGAGGGGTCGCCCGCGCCCCCCGCGGACTCGTTCACGCACGCAACGTTTCTTGTTGCGCCGCGAATGACGGCCATGTCGTGCGAGTTGGTGCCGATGTCCTGACCGGCGATGTACTCGCCGCCCATCGTCTCGACGAAACGGCCCAGCGCGCGCAGCAGCGCGGGGTTCTTCGAGGTGCGTGCGTCCCCGATCACCACGGACTTCCCGCCGCCCAGGTCGACGCCGCTGATCGCGGCCTTGTAGGTCATGCCGCGCGACAGGCGCAGCACGTCGTTCAACGCTTCTTCTTCGGTGCCGTACGGCAGCATTCGCACGCCGCCGAGCGCGGGGCCCAGGGTCGTGTCGTGAATCGCGATGATTGCCCGCAGTCCCGACTCGTTGTCGTTGCAGAAAACCACCTTCTCGTAGTCGTATTCGGAAAGACGCTCAAACACATGCATCGGATGGGTGGGCTCCAATTCTTCAGATCGGTTCAGGAGAAACTTCGTCGCGCCGGTTCGTTCGCGGACGACGGCCCTTTTCCGGGCGACCTAAAAATAAGCCCAACGGAGCCCTCGTGCCGTCCGTGGGTCGCTCACGCGCAGTGCGGCGGTTAGTACAGTTTGCGAGCTAAACCATACCAAGGACACGACAGCCACAGGCAAGTCCCTCAAGGGCCCTGGAGCCGCGCGATCTCCGCTTCCGCCGCGATGTAGCCGAAGCCCGCCCAGCCGGAGCCCTCCACAATGCGTCGGAACATCTCCTCGGCCTGCTCGGGGCGCCCGCTGTAGAGGTGCCACGCCGCGACCCCGTACGCGATCGCCACGCCGGCGGGGTCCTCGCTCTCCGGGTCCCACAGTTCATCCGCCTCGATCTCACCCCGGTACATCAGGAGAAGGCGGTGGTAGCTCGTGTTCTCGATCACGTCCATGTCGGCCGTGATTCGCTCCAGGACGGCCGCGGCTTCCTCGTCGCGGCCCAGACGCCGCAGCGCCATGTACCACCAGTGCGAGATCGCCACGAGCTGGTCGGGGTTCGTGGTCACGGCGAAGTAGGCCTCGTACGACTGCAACGCGGCGTCGAAGTCGCCCTTCAGGTAGTGGGCGAGTGCGAGGTGGTAGTGGATGTTCGACTGCAGCGTGCTCGTGGGGATCCCGCGCTCGTTCGGCTGGCCGTCGGGCTCCACCTCGTCCGGCTGGCCCGCGACGAGCCCGGCGGCGTGGGACAGGTCCTCGATGGCCCGGTCGAACTCGCGGACGCTGATCCAGCGGTGCCCGCGGTGGCGGTACATGCGCGCGTCGCCGGGGTGCTTGCCGACTCCCTCCGAGAACACCTCGATCGCCTCGCGGTACCGGCCCGTGTACCCGATCCGCCGGCCCAGCCAGATGATCGCGTCCGCGTCGTCCGGATCGGACTCGTAGTCTGCGCGGGCGGCGTCCACATCCTCAGCCTGGCGGGCCGCGACCTCGGGTGGGGCCTGTGGGGGATACAGCGGCTCGCCCAGCAGCGAAATGGCCTCCGCGCCTTCGGGGAGCGCCGGACCGTCGTCCGCGGCATCG
The DNA here is from genome assembly GCA_965116905.1 of Longimicrobiales bacterium. Taxonomy (GTDB): domain Bacteria; phylum Gemmatimonadota; class Gemmatimonadetes; order Longimicrobiales; family Gaopeijiaceae; genus Bin94. Next base: position 1,523,711 of record OZ220732.1, read on the forward strand.
GCCGGGGGCTCGGCTGAAGGATCGTCGGCTGGGCCGCATGCGGCGGACAGCGGAACGACGGACAGCAGGACAGCGATGAGGAGCGTGCGGCGCATACGAACGTCCAGGCTTGTGATGGCTGGTGATGGAACGGGGACAAGGTTGGGTCGCGGGTCCGCCGGGTCAAACGGACGGAGCCGCCACCGGGCCGCCACCGGGCTGCCGCTGTTTTGCGCAGCGCCGATGAGCCGAATAGACTTTGGCCGTGGCCCACCGAATTGGCCCCAACGGAAAGAAGCGTGCCGCATGTCGATCGCAAAGCTGTCCGGAACCTCCCTGATGGCGGGGGTGCTCACGTTGCCGGGAGCCGCTGCCGCGGCCCTGGTCGCCACAAGCCTGGCGTCCCCCCCTCTCGCCGCGCAGTCTGACGTGTCCGCCCGGCGCGACGCGGCCCCGCAGGAAGCCCCGCCCGCCCAGGAGGACGTCACCTTCACCCGCGACATCGCGCCCATCCTCCAGCGCGCCTGCGTGCGCTGTCACCGTGACGACGGCGTGGCCCCCATGTCGCTCGTCGCTTACGACGAGGTGAAGCCCTACGCAAGCCGGATCGCGCGCCGCACGCAGATCCGCGACCGCGCAGGCGCGATGCCCCCCTGGTACGTCGAGAAGGACATCGGCATCCAGCACTTCAAGGACGACATGTCCCTCCAGGACCACGAGATCGCCGCGCTGCAGCAGTGGTGGCGCGCCGGAACGCCCGAAGGCGACCCCGCGGATCTTCCTCCCCCGCTCGAGTTCGACGACGAAGTGGTGTGGGTGGCGGGCGAGCCCGACCTGATCGTGAAGCTGCCCGAGGTGCTGGTCGAAGACGACGTCCCCGACTGGTGGGGCGACATCGAACCGATCCCGACCGGCCTCACCGAAGACCGCTACGTCAAGTCCGTCGAGATCCGCGAGGTCAACGACGTCGGCCGCAACCCCGACGGCGGACACGAGGGACGCCACACCGTCGGCGGCCGCTTCGTCGTGCACCACATGATCTGGAGCACCCGCGTCCCCGCCGAGGAAGCGGGCGACGGCCCCAGAAGCACGAGCTGGCCGGTCCACGAGGTCGGCCGCGAGCCCGACATCTTCGACGACGACGCGGGCCGCCTCCTGCGAGCGGGTTCGTCCGTCGTCTCCAACTCGCTGCACCTGCACTCCAACGGCCGCGACACGCGTGCCCACCTCGAAATCGGCTTCCGCTTCCACCCGCCCGACTACGAGCCGAAATACCGGCGGGCCTTCTTCGGCCTGGGCAACGGCAGCGACATCGACATCCGCGCCGGTGAGGCGGGCCAGGAACTGCACGCCTACCAGGTCCTCAACCAGCACACCAAGATCGTCACTTTCGAACCCCACCTGCACGCCCCCGGCATGCGCATGTGCCTCGAGGCCATCTGGGGCTTCAACGTCGAGACGATCAACTGCGTCGGCTACGATCACAACTGGGTGCGCGGCTACACCTACGCCCAGGACCACCAGCCGCTGCTCCCGCGCGGAACGGTCCTGCACATCGTCGGCTACATGGACACTTCGGAAGCGAACCGCAACGTGCCCGACACCCGCAACTGGCAGGGCTCCGGCAATCGCTCCGTCGCCAACATGTTCATCGACCTCGGCATGCGCGTCGCCCTCACCGACGAGCAGTTCGTCGAGGAGATGGCGCTCCGCCGCGAACGCCTCGCACTCGGTCCCAACGACCACGTGATCGGGTGTCCGCTCTGCATGGTCATCCCCGAGAACGGGAATCCCCGCTACTATGCCGCAGATGGGGATGGGGCCGGAGGCCAGAGCGACCAGACCGGCAATTCGACGGGTGCGAACCGTGGCCGCGGGAATCGGTAGCGGCGTGGGAGGAGGGTTCGCGGTGACAGCGCCGCCTGGCTGGCGGGACCGGACGCCGATTCGAGCGCGGGGCCAGGTGGCCGCGGTGACCGTTCCGTTCGCGATCTCCCTGCTCGTTGCCTTCGCGATCCCCCCCCGAAGCTGCCGCCCAGACCTATCAGCGCGGCCAGAACGTGGCGCCCGCCTTCGAGGGCTGGGAGCGCAACGAGGACGGCTCGTTCAGCTTCCTCTTCGGCTACATGAACCGGAACTGGCTCGAAGAGGTCGACGTGCCGGTCGGGGAGCACAACGCGTTCTCGCCCGGCCCGGCGGACCGGGGACAGCCCACGCACTTCCTGCCGCGCCGCAACCGCTTCGTGTTCAAGGTCCGCGTGCCCGCCGACTGGGGCGACAGGGAACTGGTGTGGACGCTCACGAGCAACGGCGTCACCGAGCGCGCCTACGCGACCCTGCGGCCCGACTACGTGGTCGACAACGTCGTGATCATGTCCGAGACGGGCGCCCTGGGAGCCGGGTCGAGCAACGCGCAGATGCGGGCGAACCAGCCTCCGACGATCACGCTCGAGGGACCGGAAGCGCGCCAGGCCACCGTGGGAGTCCCGCTCGGCATCACGGTGCTCGTGGAGGACGACGGCCTGCTGAGATCTCGCCGCCGACCTCCGCCCCCGCCCCCGGAGACTCCCGAGGACTCCGCGCGCGCCGACTCGATCTGGAACGCGCCGCCGACCTTCAGCCGCAGACAGCTCACCCCTCCGTCCCGGATCACCGTGCAGAAGGCCAACGGCCTGTTCATGTCGTGGTTCCTGTACCGGGGCGACGGGGCCGAAGACGACATCGAGGCCGGCGAGAGCCCCGCGGCCGGCGAGCGCCCCGCGGCTGGCCAGCGCCCCGCGGCCGGCGAGAGCCCCGTGACCTTCGATCCGCCCCAGATCAAGGTGTGGGAGGACACGCGCGCCGGGGCCAACTCGCCCTGGGCCCCGCTGTGGGTGCCGCCCGAACTGCCTGAAGACGGCCGCTGGACCGTAAACGTAACCTTCGACCAGCCGGGGACCTACCTGCTGCGCGGGCGTGCGGACGACGGCGGCCTGTTCGCGGACGTGGAGGTCACGGTGACGGTGAGGCCGGTGGCGAGTTGACTCAGGTCCAGGCCTGGGTTTGACTCGGCACCATCTTACCAGTAAGATTCCTGTCATGAACGACATCGCAACAACCAGATTGTCGTCCAAAGGTCAGGTCGTTATTCCGGAAGCGATTCGACAGAGGATGGGACTCGAAACGGGCACCGAGTTTGTGGTGGTCGGCGAAGATGGGACGGTGGTACTCAAGGTGATCGAGCCGCCTTCGATGCGGGATTTCGACGAGATTGTGGCAAAGGCGCGAAGCGGTGCGCGGCTTGCCGGACTGCGCGAATCCGATATCGCTGATGCGATCCGCGCCGTACGATCGGCGTGAAGGTCGTCGTCGATACCAACGTCTTCGTCTCGGGAGTGTTCTTTGGCGGACCACCGGGCGACGTGCTCGCGGCTTGGCGTCTGTCCCTAACGGTCGATGCGGGCTAACCGGACCCCCGCGGCGAGTCAAGCCGGTTCGTCGGCAACCCTCGGCAGGATCCCCCCCGGCTGACCGAAGTGGGGCACCAGACCCTGTTCCTCCAGGGAGAGCCCGGGGGACGGCGCAGCGAAGTGGCCGCGGTTCGGAGCATGGTATAGACAGCCAACCTCTTCGTGGGGCCTTCTGCGGATGAACTCGTCCGCATCAGAGAGCGCCGCCTGCCAAACGGTCCTTGCTTCGACGAGATCGAAGGGCCGGGCGAGGGCAAGCCGGGCGATCTCCTCTGGCTGGAAGCGGCCCCGGCGTTTCAGCTGTTCGAGCAGCGAAGCCGGCGTGAATCCGGGATCCTTGCCGACGGCCGCCCAGACCATTGCACCCAGGGGCAGGACATGCTGGTGCGCGTGGAGAATGTCTACGAAGTCGCGTGCCTCGTCGCGACCCGCAAGCGTCAGCACCTTGTTGATCGCCAAGTCCACCTCGTGCAACACCTGGCCGCCCATTTCGTCGCGCACCAGAGGCATGAAGCGCCAGGCCGAGTCGTGAGCCCAGTTGGGGCAGGCCATCGGATCACCGGCGCCAAGCAGTCGCCCCGCCATCCTCCAGGCCCTCATGTCTCCGTTCTTCTTCAGCGTCTCGGCGACCCAGGCAACGTCGGTGGGGCCAATTTCCAGATCCCTGCGGTAGGACCAGAAGCACGGGGCATGAAACTCGCGGAAGGCCCGCCGGGCTTCGCGAACGCGCACCATGGCCCTGGCCGTCTCGGGGTCGAGTGAGCGACGACTCTTCCTGCCCCCCTTGCGGCCGATCTCCGCCAGGTATCTCTGGATGTTGCTGTCCATGGTCATATCATAAGCGGCTTACGTTCATTCGTCGAGCGTGACGTGTCTTCGCCGGCAACGTGGAGAGTTGGTCCAGGAATCGCCCGGTGGGCGAGTTAGGGCTGCAGAATCCGGGCGCGGGGCAGCTTCGCCATCGCCCGGTCCAGCGTGAGGACATCCAGATCTTCGCGTGTGTAGTCGTCGGCGATGAGTCGATCCAGCAAGCCGGCACCGCCGGTGCTCCCGATCGCGTCCAGGACGCTCCTCCCGTTCAAGGGAGCGACGAGGCCGCTGCGCAGCACATGAAGCAGCCCCGCACGGGCGTCCGCCTTGGTCACGCCGTAGTGGTGCTGGACCGCGACATATGCCTCGCCGATCACCTGGTTCGACGCGAACACGCCGGCGCCTTCGTCTCTCACGAGGACGGACAGTGCCTGCACGGACCTCGCGAAGTCAGCCTCGGGGACGCCGGTCAGCAGGCGCACCAGTACGGACGTGTCAATCCCGTAGCGACGGATCATGGGGCTGCGCACGGAAGGAATGGATATCGAACGTCTCGTATCCGGGTCGCAACTTGCCGCGTAGCGGCGCCAGGCGGGAGAGGTCGATTCGGTGCCGGCGAACGACGAAGCCGTCGGGACCTTCCTCCAACTCGAGGCGGTCGCCGGGCTGCACGCCCATCGCCTCCAGCACCCGTGCAGGAAACGTGACCTGGCGCTTCGATGTGATCCTGATGAGCATGGGGTCCCCTTCCTGGAAACAAGCCTTACGTATTATGGTATTTTCGTAAGTAGACGAAGGCAAGGGCCCGCTACAGCCGGTACCGCTCCTGCAGCACCGCCACAGACGCCAGCATGAGCAGGAGCGAGTCCAGGGAAGGACGGTCATCGGCCGCCAGCGTGGGCAACTGATCCAGCAGGCGCTCCACCGCCCGGTGATCCAGGAAGGGGACCGCGCGCATGGCCGTCCCGCGCAGGGTGTCCTGCAGGAAGTCGTGGAGTGGGCCGTCCGTGCCGACCGCCGATGGTCCCATGAACGGACGCTTAACGCGCTGGTAGACCGGGTCCGGGATGTACGGGCGCATGGCTTCGCGCAGCAGGTGCTTCTCGCGGGGGTGGTGGGCGAGGAGGGAGACGGGGAGGCTGTTCGTGTATTCGAAGAGGTGGTGGTCGAGGAAGGGGAGCCGCACCTCGACGCCGTGCGCCATGTCGAGCCGGTCGGCGGCGAGGTGGTAGTTGGCGAAGAGGGAGTGCAGCCAGAGGTAGAGCAGTCGCCGGGCGGGCTCGCGCCGGGACAGGTCGGCGGTCCGCCGGCAGCGGCGGTAGTAGGCGCGGTAGAGGTCGTACCCGGCGAAGTCGTCCAGGAAGTCGCGGGAGCACACCGCGTGGAGCCGGCCGAGGCCGCCCGCCAGGCGCGTGAAGAGCGAGGGCGCCGCCGGAAGCAGGAGAGCGAGGCGCGCGAGCCAGGGTGAGGCGGCCGCCAGGCCGGGGTAGTGGCGCGAGGGCGAGCGCAGGAATGCTGACAGGATGCGGGGGAGGAGGGTGACGACGCGGGCGAGGGAGCCAGCGTCGGAAGCGCGGCCGGCCCCCGCCGCGGCCCGCAGGAACTCGTAGCCGAAGAAGGCTTCGTCCGCGCCCTCGCCGGCGAGCACCGACTTGTAGCCGGCGTCCCGGACGCCTCGGCTGAGCAGGTACCGCGCGGCGCCGTGCGTGTTGTACTGGATCGTCTCGGCGTGGAACACCGCGTCGGCGAAGTGATCGGCCAGGTCGCCATCCGCTGCGGTCACGACCGTGTGCCGTGCGCCGGCCGCCGCGGCCGCTTCGCGCGCGCCCCGGCTCTCGTCGTAGTCGCGGCGCTCGAAGCCGACCGTGAAGGCGGCGACCGGGTCGTCTACACACGACGCGGCCACGCCGAGCACCGCCGACGAGTCCAACCCGCCGCTCAGCAGGCATCCCACGGGCACGGCCGCGACCATGCGCAGCGCGACCGACTCTTCCGTGAGTTCGCGCACGCGCCCGATGGCTTCGTCCACTGGGGGGCCGGTCGACCGCGCGCGGCGGAACGCGGCGGCTCGGGATCGGTGGACCGGGACGGGGAGGTCCCAGTAGCGTTCCAGACGCACCCCGGATCGGTCGGCGTGCAGCACGTGGCCCGGCGGCACCTGCGAAATGCCCGCGAACAGCGAGATCCTCTCGTCGGGGCAGGCGTGAAGCGCGTGGTAGACGCCCCGCGGGTCCCACGAAGCCGCGATGCCGGCCGCCATGAGCGCCTTTGCCTCGGACGCGAGGTAGAGGCGGCCTTCCTTCTCGGCATAAAAGAGGGGCTTCAGCCCGAACCGGTCGCGTGCCGCGAAGAGGACGCCGCTCTCTTCATCCCAAACAGCCATTGCAAACTGTCCCCGCAGGTGCTGAAGGCACGCGGGGCCGAGGTCCTCGTACAGGTGGAGCGCGATTTCGCTGTCCGAGCGCGTGCGGAAGCGGTGGCCCTTCGCTTCGAGCCCCTTGCGGATGCGCTTGTAGTCGTAGAACTGGCCGTTGACGACGATGTGGAGGCGCCCGTCCTCGCTGGCGATCGGCTGGTGACCTTCGGGGTCGGTGATCGCGAGGAGGTTGTGGCCCAGGCCCGCGCGTCCCGAGGGGGAGACCCAGATCCGCTCGCCGTCGGGGCCGCGGTGGCGGAGCGCGGCGGTGGCGTGGCGGAGGGCTTGCTCGGGCACGGGGTGGCCGGGATCCGGCGACAGGATTACGGCGATTCCACACATCGGCGGCTCAGTCGGGGAGGTGCACGGCAACTTGCCCGTTGGCGCAGTTGAAGCGCATCAGGGGGACTTGCTCGCCGCGGGTGAGCTCGAGGTTGTCCGGGGTGATCCGCTGGACGACCGCGACCGCCTCGATTTCGCCGGCTTCGGGGTGCGTGCGCGCGAACCGCTGGGCGTGCCTCTCGAGCAGCGATCGGCGGACGGCGGCGAGCTTTTGGGGCTCCATCTGCAGCCACACGTTGCCGAAGAAGTAGGATTGGAGGAGAAGGTGCCGCATACCTCCCGGGAAGAGCTCACGCGGCTCGATGCGCCTTTCGCGGCCCGGGCGGAGGCTCCGCACCTCGTACCGGACGTGATAGTTCCGCTCGTCCACCCAGTCGAACAGCCGGTAGCTCTGGTAGAGTCCCACCAGCCACAGGAGGGCGCGCACGGGGTTGGCCCATCGTTCGCCGGAGTAGGGCTGGCCGGGCCTGGGCAGCCTCAACCGGGCCCTCACCGCCTGCCACGCACTCATGATCGCCAGAAGCGCGACGAGGGTGAGCGCGGCGAGGTCCGCGGGGCCGGCCGCGGTCGCGGTTTCGGCGGCGGCCCCGGGCGCGGCGGCAGAGGCCCCGGTGGCGGCGGCCGTGGCCCCGGTGGCGGCGAGTCCCGGGACGCCCTGCAAGACTCCCTGCACGATCTCGGGCGCAAACGGGAGGGCCAGCGCGGACAGCATGAGCGCGTTGGAGTACGGGATCTTGAGCGTGGCGATGATGCCCAGGTGGAAGACGGCGGCGGCCGCCAGGAGCGCCCACTTGGCGGCTGAGCCCGCCGGCAGCACGAAGATCAGGACGAAGAGCGGTTCCAGAAACAGTGCGGCCCAGGTCACGATGCGCAGACCGGACCGATGGCGGATCGACCACAAGTCGGGCGTGCGTGCGATCGGCATCCTGAGCGCGGCGTGCATGGCGGAGCCGCCTCGCCACATGGGGCTGGCGAACTTGTACAGGCCGGCGACCAGGTAGATCAGCGCCATGTTGGCCATGAAGGCGCGGGGGGCGGTGCCGGGGACGGTCGCGGTGGCCCAGCTGCCCCCCAGCAGGTCCGGCAGGTTCAGGGTGGTGCCGACGGGTAGCAGGATCAGCCACAGGCAGAAGAGGTGGACGATCGAGTCGTCCAGGTAGGCGACGAGCGCGTTCCAGCGATAGGTCGAGACCGCCGCCGCGAACAGGAACACGGCCGCCGCGCGGGGGTGCCAGCCGATGACGACCAGGATCGCAGCCGCGCACGCGCCCAGGTAGACGGCGCGGAAGACCCACCCGGGCATTCCCGGCTGAAAGAGGCTGATCCGGGTGGGGGGAAAGAGGCGAACCGAAAGCCGGTGGTCGATCAGGCCGTCGGGGTCGGAGAAGTCGCCCGCGTGGCGGTACGCGTTGGCGAAATAGACGAAGAGCACGCCTCCCGCGAGGATGCGCATGATGTCCAGCGGGAGGGCGTGGATCGGGGCTGCGAGCGTATGCATGATGGGGTCGGGACAATGTAGCAGGAGCCCATGTCCCAACCATCCATTGCCCGCCGCGACGGGCTGGCCGACCTTGCGCGGTGTGGTCGCCGCGCCGGCGAACGCCCCGCTTCCTCCCCACGAATCCGGTCGAAAGCGAGACATCGATGACATTCGGACCATTCGTCAGGGTCCCGGCCCCGCTGGGCGCTGCCGTGCCGGGCGCTGCCATGCCGGCCGCCGCCACACTGGCCGCTGCTCTGCTGCTCACGCCGCTCCCCACCGCCGCACAGCTCTCCGACGTGCAAATGGAGTGGGGCGTGACAATACCCGTGCGGGACGGGACCGAACTCCGCGGCACGATCTACCGCCCGGCGGACCAGACGGAACCGCTGCCGGTCATCCTCGGCTTCACCCCCTACATCGCGGACGTGTACCACGGCAAGGCGAGGTACTACGCCCGGCGCGGCTACGTGTTTGCGGCTGTCGACGTCCGCGGCCGCGGCAACTCCGACGGCGAGTTCGAACCCTTCCACGATGCCGACAAGGACGGCCACGATGTGGTCGAGTGGCTCGCGGCGCAGCCATGGTCGAACGGGAAGGTGGCGATGTACGGGGCGTCGTATGGCGGGTGGGACCAGTGGGCGACCGCGAAGGAGCTCCCGCCGAGCCTGGAGTCGATCGTGCCGGCGGCCGCGGCCTATCTCGGAACCGACTTCCCGTTCGTGCACAACGTATACGTGCCCTACAACATGACCTGGCTGACCTTCACCAGCGGGAAGGCGGCGCAGAGCACGATCTTCGGCGACGCGGAGCTGTGGGCCGACGCGTTCGGCGAGCGGTATTTCGACCACCGCCCCTTCGCGGAGCTGGACCAAATCGTCGGCAACCTCACCACGCGCTTCCAGACGTGGATGGAGCACCCCACGCCCGACGAGTACTGGCTGGCGTCGGCGCCCAGGCCCGAGCAGCTCGCGGCGATGGACATTCCCATCCTCAGCATCACCGGCCACTACGACGGCGACCAGCGCGGCGCGCTCCAGCACTACCGCATGCACATGCGCCACGGTAACGAGGCGGCGAAGGCGCGGCACTACCTCGTCATCGGCCCCTGGAACCATGGCGGGGTGGGCACTTCGGTGGACCAGGTGGGCGGGCTCGAGTTCGGCCCGGGCGCGCTGGTCCCCCAGGACTCGCTCCGCAAGGCGTGGTACGACTGGACGCTGAAGGACGGTCCGCGCCCCTGGTTCCTCGAGAAGCGAGTGGCGGTCTACGTCGCCGGCCGCGACGCCTGGGAATACGCGGACGCGCTGGAGGATGTCGCGAACGACGAACTCGTCTACTACTTCGATTCCGCGGACGGTCGTCCCAACGATGTCTTCCGCTCCGGCACGCTCGCGCCCGAGCCCACCGGCAACACACCGGCCGACTCCTACGTCTACGATCCCCTGGACACGCGCCCCGGGCACTTCGAAAGCTCCGAGTCCGGCAACAACCTCTCCCACTTCTTCTGGGGCGAGCAGCCGCTCAACCAGCACTTCGCGCTGAACATGTTCGGCAACGGCCTGGTCTATCACACCGAGCCGTTCGAGTCCGAGACCGACCTCGCGGGCTTCATGGAGTTCGACGCGTGGATGAGCCTCGACGTGCCGGACACCGACTTCATGGTCACGGTCTACGAGATCATGCCCGACGGCACCAGCATCTTCCTGACGGGCGACATCATGCGTGCCCGCTACCGCGACTCGCGCACGGTCGAGGAGCTGGTGACCCCGGGCGAGGTCGACCTGTACCGCTTCGACGGCTTCCAGTTCTTCGCGCGGCAGGTCGCGGCGGGCAGCCGTCTGCGCCTGATCCTGAACTCACCCAACTCGCCGTGGCTGCAGAAGAACTACAACAGCGGCGGCCGAGTCACGCACGAGTCGGGGGCGGATGCTCGGACGGCGACGATCACGTTCCATCACGGGGGTGATTATCAGAGTCGGCTGAGTGTGCCGGTGAGGAGGAGGCCGGTTTCGTAGGGGGGCTGTCGGGCCCGCTTTCTAGTCGTTCAGCAGCAAACCCGACTTGAGTGCCAGATCCACCCAGTCCGACCGGTCGCGCAGCTTGAGTTTGTCCTTCAGGCGGGCGCGATAGTTCTCGATCGTCTTCCGTGCCAGGGACAGCTGTTCGGCGATCTGGCCCGAGGTATAACCTCTGGCGGTGAGTCTCAGAATGTCGCGTTCCCGAGCGCTCAGGGAGGACAGTGGGGACTCCGGCTGGGCGTCGAACTCCCGCCGTCTCCGCATGTAGAGCCGGGTTGCCTCGCGCGGCATCGTTGTCCGTCCGGCGGCAATCAGATCCACGGCCCGGACCAGGTCCTCAGGCCCCCGGCTTTTCCGAATAAAACCCATCGCACCTGCTGACATGATGGGTTCAAGATACTCCTCGTGGTCGTGCCTGGTGAGGATAAGGACTCCTGTGCCAAGCTCCAGCGCGCTGATTCGCCGGGTCGCCTCGATGCCGTCCAGCCGAGGCATGTCGATGTCCATCAGGATCACGTCGGGTTCGAGTTGCTGTGCCAGTCGAACAGCGTCTTCGCCGTCGGCCGCCTCGCCGACCACGGTCATTCGACCGGTGTTCTCGATGATTGCCCGAAGACCCGCCCGAACCATTTCATGGTCGTCAACGATGAGTACCTGCGTGTCCCAACTCACAGGTCTGCCTCTGCGTTGGCCCCCTCGGCAACCGGAACGCGAACTCGTATCCTGGTGCCCTCCCCGCGGTTGCTTCGGATCTCGAAGACTCCGCCGACCATGGCGGCGCGTTCACTCATCCCAAGGAGCCCGATGCCGCTCCCCGCCGAAGCGACGGCGGCGGTATCGAAACCGACGCCAGTGTCCCGCACTTCAACTTCGATCCAGTCGGAATCGCGGGTCATGGTGACGAGGGCCTCGACGGCTCCCGAATGCTCGCGCGCATTGGAGAGGGACTCCTGAACGATCCGAAACAGGGCAAGCGCCTTCGCCGGGTCCAGGTCGCGCCCGACATCCATGAGGTTGCCGTGGACCGCGAACCCGGCTTCGGCATACTCGCGAAACAGTATCCTCAACGCGAAGCTCAGGCCGAAATGCTTGAGTTCCAACGGCGTCAGACCTCGGCAGATCCGCTCAATCGACGCGATAGTGTGGTCAATCGCCGTATTCAGCTCCAGCAGACGGTCATCGTCGGCGGTCAGGCCCTCGGTGTTCCGCAAGGTCGTGAAGCGATGCTTGAGGAAGACCATCCGTTGGACGATGTCGTCGTGCAGTTCGCCTGCGATTCGCGTCCGCTCCGCTTCCGCAGCCTCCACCCTCGCCATGGACATGCTGCGCCAACGGTCGAATCGGGACAGGTCGCGAACCGTGCAGACAACCATCGGTCCGTCACCGGCTGGTTGCCAGGGGGTTAGGGCGATCTCCACCGGGAACTGGCTTCCATCTCTTCGTTCCCCGTGCAGGAGCAAGCCGTGTCCCATTGGCCGAGCGCGGGGTCGGAGCGCGTATTTCGTCCGGAGTTCCGCGTGGCGCGCGCGGTGCTGGAAGGGCACGAGGAGATCGACACTCATCCCGACCAACTCGTCGCTATCCCATGCGAACATGGTGGTCGCGCGCTCATTGGCGTCCCGGATCACGCCCGCGTCATCCACTACCAGGATGGCGTCGGGCGACGCATTGAGGACATCTCTGAGCAGGTTGTCCGCAAGCATGACGCATTGTACCCACGCAATCGGCAGCATGCCACACCGGAGGATTTGCCGCCGGAGGAGCTCCGAAGGGTCGGACCAGCGCGGAGGCAAACCGCAGACATGTGCGGGACCGGTCCTCGTTCATGATGGCCTCACAATCACCCGCACCGCCCGGGAGCGGGACGCGGATCCAAAGTACCCATGAATGCCCTCATCGCCCTCGATGCCGAAATAGGGCCAGGGCTCGACAAGCAGATGGTCGTATCGATGCGCTGCAAATCGGCCGACATTCTCATCCAACCCGACGAGGCGCAGGTTGAAGCGGGCTTCAGGGGGCTCCCATGGGAATTGCGGGTTCGACCAGACTGCCAGATCCACCTCGCGCTGATCCGGAGCGGCTTCGCGGGGCAGCACATAGGCGAGCTGAGTTGGCTCCGCCAACAGGTTGCCTGCGCTGTCCGCGATCATCTGCAACGCCTGGGCGACGGAAGCGACGACCATGCCCACCTCGGGCGGGCTCTCGAATCGCAACGTTAGACGGACGATATCACTGCCGTAGTGGCGGATGGGCCTCAGGACCACTTCGCCTTCAGGATCATGAATGGTTACCGGGTCCGGGACCACCGTGATCCCACCAAACCGACCGAGATGCGTTGATCCTGTCAGAGTGTAGCGCTCGCCGCTCCGAACCGGGGCGGGCAGCGTCGCCTCCAGGCAAACGTGTGGCCCATGCCAGAAGTCGTCGATCAGAACGCCGCAATGGTGCGACGCCACCTCCCGGGTAAACGCCGAGGGGCCACTTGGTCCGGTCAGAACCGCTTCCACGACGGGGGCGTCGGCCGTGCCCGGCCGATGTGGATGGGTGGCGATCAAATGCGCCGTTTGCCATCCCGCGCTGAGAACCACCCCGATCGTGATTACGTCGCCCTCCGGTACGAACAATTCCGAAGGGCGGGTGTAGTCGCAGCCGGTGGCGGTTACCGCGATGACGGCAGTCAGTACGATGGTTCCTGCCCTCGAGATGCTCTTGCTTGACACTGGTTTTCTCCTTGAACATCGGTTTTGTCCGTGATCGTCAGAACCGGAATTCGATTCCCAGAAACGGCAGCATCGGAAGTTGAGGCGCGTAGACCAGCTCGCTGACACCGTTGCCCGGTCCCGGCGACACATCCCCGAGTTCCGGGCCCACGCCCACTACATTGGGCAGGCTGAACAGGTTGGCGACCGACGCATACGGAGACAGGATCCCCCCTCCGAGCCACGACACTTCCCAGGATCCGCGCCAGCCCACATCAATGCGAACGTAGGGCGGAAGCGTCATCGAGTTGTATTCGCCAGCGATGTTGAGGACGCCGTAGGTCACCTGTTGAGTCGATTCGTCCGGGAACCTATGGCCGGTGAACGGCAGGAAGGCCACGAGCGGGGTCGTCGGCTGCCCGGATCTGGCCGAGAACCGGAGCGACCACATGGACGCGCCGCGCTTCAGACTTGCACTGAGTTCACCTTCGTGATCCCTGTGGAAACGGGGAACGTAGGTATGGCCGGCAACGGTGCGGCTTACGCGTGACCATCCATAGCTGCCAAGAAGGCTCGATCCGCGGTGCGTCCAGCTCCACGACGCCTCGATCCCGCGGGCCGTCCCGCTGCCGACCAACCGCGCGTCCAGAGGCACCAGGAGATGCGACGCCAACGGATTTGCGCCAAGGGGTGGCAATCGCAGGTTGTCCAGCCAGCGGGCGTATCCTTCCAGCCGCAGGCTCATACCGAGAATCCGACTCTCCCATCCGCCGGAAAGCTCCGTGTTGCGTAGAGCCGGACCCTGCTCGACCGGGGCCAGCAGGTCGAAGGCGAGGTAGCTGGCCGACACGGGTTCTTCGTCACGGATTGAAGCCAGAACCTGGTGAGCTCGCGATGCCGCGAGCCAGATTCTCCGGTCGCCCACTTCGTGCGACAGCTCGGCGAACGGGGCCGCTGCGGATCCAACGCCGACAAAACGGTCGGCTCGGCCACCGACCGTCGCGCTTACGCCGTGTCCGACCGTGGCCGTTAGGCTCGCGTACACCCCGCCGCGATGCGAGGAACGAGAGATGTCGAACGGGAGCAACAGGCCTTTTTCGTCGCTTCCGTCCCACTCGCCGCCCACGCCACGATGGGCCGCCTCGAACCGCGCCGCCTGCAAGCCCGCGTCCAGCGTGATCGAACCAGCGTGATGACGAAAGCGCATCGCGGCCTGGTACTCGCGCATCTTCCCGCGAACCACCGTGGCCGAGTCAGAGTCGGGGATCCTGTCCTCGAAGACCACGTATGACCCGCCAAACCCACTTAGTCCCACATTGAAGTCCACCAGCGTCCGCGGACCGACCAGATCCCGATAGTGCAGGGCCACCGCACCGTTTCTCCAGTGCGCCCGGGTTGCCCTGTTCAACGCGGCGTCGCCCTGCGGCACGTCCTCCGGGCGGGAGTCCAGGAGCTCGGAGTTCCAGTAGCCTGTCAGCGACAGCCGCCGGACATCACCGAAGTCCCGGGTGAGTTTTGCGTGGACATCGCCGAACGAGTACGGCACGCGCGGCGCTGCCAGTCCCACCGCGTCAATCCCCCTCGTAACGAGGTCGATGTAGGTTCGTCTTCCGTCGATCAGGAACGACGTTGACTCCCCGGCAGGGCCCTCGGCAGTCAGCCGCGCCGACGCCAGGCCAACCGACCCGCTCGTGCGAAGCCGGTCCCGCGCGCCATCACGGGTTGTGATGTCGATTGCGCCCGATAATGATCCTGCCTCCAGCGCGGCCGCCGACGATCCGGTCACCAGAGCCACACTCTTGACGGCTTCCGCATTCAGCGCGGCCACGAACCCGCCAGCGTGAAACGGATTGAACAGGCGCACACCGTCCAGCCGCACCGGCGTACCTTCGGCCGACGCGCCGCGGATGAAGGGAACGGATACCCAGTCCGACGCGGCTGATGCCGAAGGCGACAGCACCGTTGCTCGCAGTACGTCCGTCTCCACGACAACCGGCTGCGCGCGCACGAGCTCCGCGTCCATCAGGTAGGTGCCGCTCCCGACTGAAAGCGGATCGTTGGCGCGCCGAGCGGCTACCTCGATGCCGTCCAGTTGAATCGGTGCACCGGCGAGCAGGGCTCGAACGCCATCGGGCGGCAGCTCCCCATGTGGGTACTCGAACTCCCACGCCGCATAGCCGAGTGCCTCCACCCGCACCACCGTCGGTCCGGGTAGCCCGACATCCGTGACGACAAAGGCGCCGTACAGATCCGTCACGGCTTCTCGGACCTCCCGGCCGGCAACCGTGACCCGCGCGTACGCCACCGGCTCCAGGCTCGTGCTGTCCCGCACAATCCCCTGCACGACCTCCTGCGCGGCCACCTGTGGAGCGGCAAGCGCGAAGGCCGCGATGATTCCTGCCATTGCCGAGTTGGCTTTGTTCCGGTACATGAACAGCCCCTTGTGTTCGCCCGGCGATCACCGGTCCTCTCCAGCGGTGTCGGTACATTCGCAAACGGATGCGGTGGCGAGTAGAGTGAAAAACCCCCGAATTAATGGGGGGAATACCCCCCGGCACCGTGACCAAACCCTGTGGGCTGCCGGGATGGTTGAAGTCCTTGCTATCTGTTAATTAGATTGACAATCTGCAAGGTTTCGGGCGGCAATTCGTCTACCGCCTCACCCACCTGATCCGTTAGTGACCCCCTGGAACTGAAATGCCCGTCATCGACCGCAACCTGGCGGGACCGCTCCGCAACCGGACGCGCCACTACCCGGTCGTGACCGTCACCGGTCCCCGGCAATCGGGCAAGACCACGCTTTGCCGCACCGTGTTTCCCGATCGCGCCTACGTCTCGCTCGAGGGAATGGACGTGCGTGCCTATGCCCGCGAAGACCCCCGCGGCTTCCTCCACGAGTACCGCGACGGGGCCGTCATCGACGAAGTGCAGCGGGCACCGGACCTGACCTCGTACCTGCAGGAGGTGGTGGACCAGGATCCGACTACGGGCCGTTTTGTACTGACGGGCTCACAGCACTTCGGTCTGACCGAGGCGGTGAGTCAGTCGCTGGCCGGCCGCGTGGGCACGCTCCATCTGCTGCCGCCGGGGCTCGACGAGCTCGCGCGCTTCGGAGAGCCGGTGCCGAGCCTGCTGGAGGTGCTGTGGACCGGCGCATACCCGCGGATTCACGACCGCCGCATTCCACCTGATGTGTGGCTGCGCGACTACTTCGCCACGTATGTCGAGCGCGATGTCCGGTTGCTTCGCAACATTACCGACCTGGAGGCGTTTTCAACCTTCGTGCGAATGTCCGCCGGACGCACGGCTGCCGAAATCAACCTCTCGGCCCTGGCCGACGACATCGGCGTCCGCCACAACACGATCCGTGCCTGGCTGTCGGTTCTCGAGGCGAGCTTTCTGGTCTTCCGACTGCCCGCTTTTCGCAGGAACGTCCGCAAACGCCAGATCAAGGCCCCGAAACTGCACTTCCTCGACTCCGGGCTCGCTTGTCACCTGCTCCGCATTCGGTCCCCGGAAGAGCTGCGCCACCACCCGCTGCGCGGGGCAATCTTCGAGAGTTGGGTCGCCTCCGAAATCTTCAAGGCTGCGACGCACCGGGGAGTGCAGCCCTGGATGCACCACTACAGAGCGGCCGGCACCGAAGTCGACCTGATCGTCGACACGGGATCCGAACTGATCCTCACCGTGGTGAAGTCGGGACGCACCGTTACGCCGCGCTTCTTCGCGGGCATTCGCAGACTCGGGCGCGAGCTTGCCAGCGCCGGCTTCGCAATCGAGCGTCGCGTCGTCTACGGGGGCGACCGCCGACAGTCGCACGGTGACGTACGAGTCGTCCCGTGGCACCGCCTCCAGGAGCTCGCTACCGACGTCAGCCACCCCTCCCATACACCCTGAAGTCCAGCCTCGCGTCCATCCCCGGCCCCGTCGTCAGCTCCACCTTCACCGGCTCGCTCAAGCCCCCCGGCGGGAGCCGGTCGTGCGAGCCCATCCGGCCCTCGAACGACCACTCGCGGTCCTCGCCGCCGCCGCCCTCGTCGCCGCCCTCCGCGCGCAGCCGCACGGGTCCGTGCACCACCGCGTCCGACACGTTCCTGAGCTGCACCTCGACCGTCGCCGTGCCACTCGCCGCGTCGTAGACGACGGGCCCCGTCACCACGAGCAGCTCGCCGGTGACGTCCGTCTCCTCGCCGGCGGGGGCGGCGGGGGCGGCGGGGGCCGGTACGCCGTCCGCCGACACTTCCACCGTTGTCGTGAACAGCTCGTCGATCCCGTTCCGGCGGCTGATCCACAGGGGATGAAAGGCGCCGTTCGCGTCGCCCGCGAGCCCCAGGTAATGACCGGGCTGGTTGCCCCTCGCATTGTCGAAGGATACCTCCAGTCGGGCGTGGCCCAGATCGCCGAAGTACTCCGCCCTGGCATTGCGGCTCTGCTCGGCCATCTGGATGGTCATTCGCTGAACCAGGTCCATCTGCGCGATCTCTTCTTCGGTCAGGTCCTTCACGTCGGGGTCGGCCGCGACGTTGTGGACGCGCGCCACGGGGGCGTGCGCCGGCGGCGGACAGGACGGCGCGCTCGCCACCGGGACGTTCGCGGCGAAGGTCTCCCCGCCATCCGACGACGACGTGAAGAACAGCTCCCAGCAGCGGCGTGTCTCGTCGCGGCGCCGGTCGTACCACGCCACGCCCACGACGCCGTCCCGGTTGACCTCGACCACCGGAAGCATGCGGTCGTCGAGCGGGTCGCCGGGTGCCGGTCGCTCGTTGTCGTTGAGCCGCATCTGGTCCGACCAACTCCGGCCCCCGTCAGTGGAGCGCCGGAACCAGACGTCGGAGGTGGCGCCGGCCGCCGCGTCCCCTCCGGTCACCCCGTCCCACACGACGTAGATGTTGTCGGCGTGCGGCCCGTCGGTCCGGTCCCAGGCCACGATCGGCAGCGTAAACGCGCTGGTCATCTCGGTTTGCGCGTAGGGCCAGGAGTGGGTGCCCACCCGGAACGCGACCTCCGGCTCGGTGAAGGTCTCGCCGCCGTCCTCCGACCGCATGGTGAAGAACGGCATCCGGGCGTTCTCTTCGTCGGTCAGCGGGAAGAAGTACTGGTAGAAGGTCACCAGCAGCGCGCCGTCGGACAGCACGACGGGCTCGGTGGCCACCAGCTTGCCGCCGGGTATGGTCGCCAGAAGCTTCGGCTCGCTCACCGTGGCGCCCCCGTCGTCGAGGGTGTGCAGGAAGAGCTGGAAGTCGTCCCGGATGAACGAGTCGCGCACGTCGTTCCACACCACGTAGAGGCGGCCGCGGTTGGGGCCGTCGCTCCAGTCCGCGGCGATGCGGGCGTGGTCGGGCGGCACGGGGCTGCGCAGACGCGCGGGACCGGTCCAGGTCGCGCCCTCGTCGTCGGTCGACCACACCATGATCGTGCCGTTGGTGCGCACCGGCTGATCGGGCAGCAGGCCTCCCATCGTGTTGGCGCCGACGTAGCAGTAGAGGATCCACATCCGTCCGTCCGGGCCGGGCACGACCATCGGGTCGAAGGCCCCGGGCTCGTCGCCGGGCAGCGTGACCGGTTCCCACGCGACCCCGCCGTTGCGGCTCAGGAAGGCCGCGTTGCTGCGCGTGGACAGCGTCAGGGCCATCGAAGGGTCCGGAAAGCTCATGCCGCCCGTCTGGGTGACCGCGATCAGGAAGTCGGGGTTGTCCGGACTGGCCGCGATCCACGGCTCGTTGTACTGGCCCGGCCCCACACGGAGGTTGGGGCCGACGACGACTTCGGGGGACTGGGCCGCGAGAGGGGCGGCGAGAGGACTGGCGAGAGGGCCGGCCGCGGGGATCATCGCGGCCGCGGCAACGCCGACCGCGAGGCCAGCCGCCGTCGTGGCCATGGCCGGCATTGCACTCGTCTTCATGGTCCAGATCCTTGCAGAATGGGGCTGTGGTCGAGAGTCTGTGTCGATCACCATGGTTGCCCGCTGTGACCAAAACAAGAGAGGAAGCAGCAGTTGAACCACGACTACGACGCGATCATCATCGGCGCGGGCGTCATCGGCACCGCCACGGGCTTCGAACTCGCGAAGCGCGGCTACCGCACCCTCAACGTGGACAAGCAGCCGACCGCCGGCTCCGGCTCGACGTGCAACACCTGCGCGATCATCCGCCTGCACTACTCCACGCCCGACGGCTGCGCGATGGCCCGCGAGAGCTACTTCTACTGGCTCGACTGGGGCCGCTACCTGGGCGTGGCCGACGAGATGGGGCTGGCGAAGTACGTCAACACCGGATGCCTCGTCGTCAAGAACGACCGCAACAGCAACCTGACGAACGTGATGGCCGCGCTCGACGAGCTGCACGTCGCCTACGAGGACCTCACCGCCGACGGGGTGCGCGCGCGCTTCCCCTGGATCGACACCCGCACCTACGGCCCGCCGGTCACCACCGACGACGAGCGCTTCGGCGAGCCCACGGGCGGGGACATCCGCGGGGCCGTCTACATCCCCGAATCCGGCTACATCGACGATCCCACCCTCGCGTGCCACAACCTGCAGCGGGCGAACGAGGCGCATGGCGGCGAGTACCGTTTCAAGGCCGAGGTTGTAGAGGTTTTGAAGAGCGGCGGCCGCGTCGCGGGAATCCGCCTCGCCGACGGCACCCGCATCCACGCGCCGGTGGTGGTGAATGTGGGCGGACCGCACTCGGCGATCATCAACCGAATGGCCGGCGTTCTCGACGGCATGAACATCTCGACGCGCGCCCTCAAGCAGGAGGTGTGCTACGTCCCGGCCCCCGCCGGCATGGACTACAACCAGCTCGCGCCGCTCATCTCCGACGGCGACATCGGGTGCTACTCGCGGCCGACCACCGGCAACCACATCCTGATCGGCTCCGAGGACCCGCCCTGCGACGTGCTGGAGTGGGTGGAAGACCCGGACGACTACAACACCAACTTCACCCACCAGTGGGAGACGCAGGTCATGCGCGAGGCCCAGCGGCTGAAAGGCCTGGGGATCCCCGGTCAGACCGGCGGACTGGTCGACCTCTACGACGTATCCGACGACTGGATCCCGATCTACGACAAGTCCGACCTTCCCGGCTTCTATATGGCCGTGGGGACTTCGGGGAACCAGTTCAAGAACGCGCCGGTGGCGGGCAAGCTCATGGCCGAGTTGATCGAGCAGGTGGAGGGCGGCCGCGACCACGATGTCGACCCGGTGACAATGCCGCTCACGTACACCCGCAGGACCTGCGACATCGGGTTCTTCAGCCGCAGGAGGTCGCTGAATCCGGATTCGTCGTATTCCGTGATCGGCTGATGGATCCGGCCGAACGCGGGACGCGCCGCACCGGCGGGATGCCCCGCACCGGGATGCCGCTGGCTCCGACCCGGCCGTCTATGGCGCTCCGCACCGCTCAAGCGCCAATACGAAGTCGTCATCATCGGCGGCGGCATCCACGGACTCGCGACCGCCTACTACCTGGCGCGCACCCACGGAATAAGCGACGTCGCCGTGCTGGAGTCGCACTACCTCGGTTTCGGCGGCTCCGGACGGAACACCGCAATCGTTCGCGCCAACCAGCGAACGGCCGAGAACGTGCGGCTCTACGACGAAGGGCTGAAGCTGTGGCCCGTCCTCACCAACGAGCTCGACTTCAACCTCATGTTCTTCAACTGCGGGACCCTCAACATCGGCCACAGCGAGGCCGCGATGAACGGGTTTCGCATGCAGGCCAGCACCCACAACCTCCTGGGCGTGAAGTCGGAGGTGCTCGATCCGCAGCAGTGCGCGGAGGTCATTCCCGGGCTCGACATCTCCGACCGGCTCGCGTTTCCGATCCACGGAGGCCTGTACCATCCGCCCGGCGGGATCGTGCGGCACGACGCGGTCGTGTGGGGTCTGGCGAAGGGGGCGAGCGCGCTCGGCGTGCACATCCACCAGGGGTGCGACGTGCAGGGGATCGATACCCGCAACGGCCGCGTGACCGGCGTCCGCACCAGCCTGGGACCCATCGGGTGCAAGCGGCTGGGCATCATGGCGGGCGGATACGGTTCGGCGGTGGCCGCCATGCTGGGGATCGAGCTGCCCATCCACCCGCTCACGATCCAGGCGATGGTCACGCACCCCCTCAAGCCGTTTCTCCACCACGTCTTCAGTTCGGGCGCCTACCACGTCTACGCCAACCAGACGCTCAAGGGCGAGATCGCGACCGGCGCCCACATGGATCCGCAGGTCAACTACACGACCGACGCGACCGCGTACTACCTCAAGCACCAGGCCGAGGCGCTCAGCGAACTCATGCCCGCGCTGCGCGGCGTGCGGTTCATGCGCATCTGGTCGGGCCTCGCCGACATGACCCCGGACATGGCGCCCATCATGGAGGGCGAACTGGGCTACGACGGGCTCTACCTCGACGCCGGCTGGGGGTACTTCGGCTTCAAGTCGGGGCCGGTAGCGGGCAAGTACATGGCCGAATACATGTCGAGCGGCGAGCGGCCGGAGATCCTCAGGGCGTTTCAGCTGAAACGTTTCCTGGAGGGCCGCTACTCGGGCGAGACGGCGTCGGTCATGAAATACGGGCACTGGGACTGATGCGCGCGCGGCGACCGGCGGGGGCCCGGCGACCGGCGGGGGCCCGGCGACTGACGGGGGCCCGGCCATGACCTTTCGACTCACCTGCCCCGTCTGCGGCAAGCGCGACGTGTACGAGTTCACCTTCGGCGGACAGGAGCGGGGTCCGCGGCCCGAGCAGGACGGGCTGAGCGCGGAGGAGCACTTCCGGTGGACGCAGTTCCGCCTGATCCCGAACGAGCCGCAGGAGGAATGGTGGTATCACGGGCAGGGCTGCGGCGTGTGGTTCAAGACGACACGGGATCCGGGCACCAACCGGGAGGTCAGGTGAGCCGCGGGCGTTCGGGGGGGAGCCGCCTGCCTCCGGGGCCCACGTGCCGCGTCGACTTCTCCCGCCCGCTCGAGTTCACCTTTCTGGACCGGGAGATGACCGGGTACGCGGGCGACACCGTGGCCTCCGCGCTGTACGGCGCCGGGGTGCGGATCTTCGGGCGCAGCCTCAAGTACCATCGCCCCCGAGGCCTGTACAGCATGGAAGGCGAGTCGGCGAACACGCTGATGTCGATCGACGGGGTCCCGAACGAGTGCGCGGAGACCACGGCGCTCCGCGCGGGGATGGCGGTGGGGCCCCAGAACGTGCGCGGCGACCCCGGGAGGGATCGCTTCGGCTTCCTCGACGCGTTCGACCGATTGATGCCGGCGGGATTCTACTACCATCTCTTCCATCGTCCGCAGTTCCTCTGGCCGCTGTTCCAGTCCGGTCTCAGGCGGATGGCGGGCACCGGGGTTCTCGATCCGCAGGGGGACTACGGGAACGGGGTTCGGGCCGAGCGCTACCTGAACGCCGACGTGGTGGTGATCGGGGGCGGTCCGGCGGGCATGGCGGCGGCGCTCGCGGCCGGCGAGAGCGGGCTCAGGGTCTGTCTCTTCGAGCGGCGCAACCAGCTGGGCGGACACCTGGCCTGGCGGGTTCGGGACTTCGAAGGCGAGCCCCTGTACCGGCGAGCCGAGGCGCTTGCCGCCCGGGTGCGGGCCGCGGAGCATGTGAAAGTTTTCACAAGCTCGCTGGCCACCGGCATCTGGGGGGAGAACCTGGTGACGGGATTCACGGTGGGCACGGAGGACGACCCCTTTCGGGAATGCCACTGGGAATGCCGGGCGGGGACGGTGGTGGTCGCCGCCGGGTGCATGGACAGGCCGCTCGTGTTCAACCACAACGACCGTCCCGGCGTGATGCAGGTCGGCACGGCGTGGCGACTGGCGCGCACGTACGGGGTTCGCCCGGGCAAGTCGGTTGCATTCAGCGTGGCCGACGACCTGGGCCTCGAGGCAGCGATCGATCTGGACGATATGGGCGTTCGAGTCCGGTTCATTGCGGACGCCCGCGAGTCCGGATCACAGGATCCGAAGATCTTTCAGTCCCTCAGCGACCGCGCGATCCCCTTCTTCCCGGGGTGCGCCGTCTCTCGGGCGGTGGGTGGGAAGCGTGTGAGGGGCTGCGTCCTTCGCTCTCTCAAGGGCCGCGGGTCCCGCCGCTTCCGTTGTGACCTGCTGGTCGCGAACGGGGGGATGCAGCCCCGGATCGGGACCCTCGCGACGGCCAACGCCCGGCTCGCGTACTGCCCGCACACCCACGGATACCAGCCCACCGATCTGCCGCCGGGAGTATTCGTGGCGGGAAGCATGACGGGGCTGCGCGATCCGCGTTCCATCGAAGCCTCCGGGCGGGTTGCCGGCTACGGAGCGGCGGGGTGGTGCGGGGACCGGGACAAGGGTGGTGTGCGGGCCGCCGAGGCCGCCGTGCGGGAGGCGAAAGCCCTGCCCGGCCCGCCAGCCGGCTGCGGGATCATCCATGCCCCCGCGATCGGCCGCGGCGCGAAGGCGTTCGTCGATCTCGACGAGGACGGCACCTACAAGAACGTGAAGGAGTCGATGGCCCGGGGGCTGGACGTGCCGGAGCTGGCCAAGCGCTTTGCCGGTTTCGGGCTTGGACCGGGCCAGTACCGGGTCGCGGGCCAGAACCTGGCGATGATCATGGCCGACCTGAAGGGCGACTCGGTGGAGACGGCGCGTGCGACCACCGTGCGCCCGCCGCTGGGCGCGCCAAGCATCGCGACACTGGCGGGGCCGGGCCACGATGTGCACAAGCGGACGCCGGTGCACGCCGAACAGGCGCGGCAAGGGGCGACGTTCCGCCGTGCGGGGTCCTGGCAGCGGGCCCGCCACTTCGGCGACGATCCGTCCTGCCGCGAGGAGATCCGGAACGTGCGCACCAACGTCGGCATCCTCGACAGTTCGCCGCTCGGCAAGTTCCGTATCCACGGCCCGGACGCGCTGAAGGCGCTGCAGCGGGTCTACATATCCGACATGAGCAAGGCCCGCCCGGGCTATTGCAAGTACTCGGCGATGTGCAACGACATGGGCCAGCTCATGGACGACGGTGTCGTCGTTGCTGAAGGCCCGAACGACTACTACTTCACGACCAGTTCGGCGCGCGCGGGGGCGACCGTGGAATGGTTCCGCTTCCACACCCGACACGAGGGCTGGGACTACAACCTCGTCAACCTCACCGACGTGCTGGGCTCGCTCAACATCGCCGGGCCCCATGCGCGCAAGGTGCTGGAGCGGGTTACCGGCGACAACGTCTCGAACGAGGCGTTTCCATACCTGGCGTGCCGGCGGATCACCGTCGGCGACGGGATCGAGGCGCGCTGCTTGCGGCTCGGATTCGTGGGCGAACTGTCCTTCGAGCTGCACGCGCCGGCGAGTTGCGTCCCGTACCTGTGGGATCTGCTGATGGAGGCGGGGGCCGACTTCCGGGTCCGGCCGTTCGGTCTGGAGGCACAGAACTGTCTGCGAGCCGAGAAGGGGCACGTGATCATCGGGACGGAGTCGGAGCAGCGCGTCACCCTGACGGACATCGGGATGGGGTGGATGTGGGACCGCGACGACACGGCCTCGAAGAAGGTGGGCGCTCCCGCGCTGCGGGCCTGCGAGCGGCAGCCGGGCCGCTTGAAGCTGGTAGGACTCCGGGTGGAGGAAGGGGGGGACGCTCCCGAGGACGGGACGCTGGTGGTGGACGGGGAGAAGATCGTGGGATACGTGTGCACGACGCGCAGCAGCGAGGCGCTGGGGTGGCAATACGGCCTGGCGCTTGTGCACAGGGAGCATGCCTTTCCGGGGCGGCGGATCCATCTCTGCCACGAGGAGACGCCGGGAGAGCGTGTGACTTCCACCGCCTTCGTGATATCGCCGCACTTCTACGACCCCCGGGGACAGAGACTGCGCTCATGACGCCCCATTCCTCCGGCGGTCCCGGCGTTCCCGGCGGTCCCGGCCGTCCCCCGGCCTTCCGCCGCTCGCCCTGCTCGTTTGGCGCGAAGCCCGCCGAGACCGAGGTGCGCGACGGCTGGGAGGTCGTCCTGCGCTATGAGGGCGAGGGTGGCCACTCCGGTCGCGAGGACGGCCATCCAGGAGCGGGTCCCTGGCTCGTCGACCTCAGCCACCGGCGGCGCTGGGACTTTCAGGACGGCGGCGTGGCGGGCCTGAGGCCGATGGGGTTGCCCGTTCCAGAGGGATTCGGCCAGGTGGGCGTGCACCAGGGCCTCGTCATCAACCGCATGAACCGTACGCAGGTCGCGATCTGGCACCTGGGAGCGGCGCCGGCGCCGGACACGCCCGCGGAAACCGGCTTCACGGAGGTCACCGACGGACACTGCATGCTGGCCTTCGTCGGCGACGGGGTCCCCGAAGTCCTGGAACACCTGACGTCCCTGGACCTCTTCGACCCGGCCCGCGACATGCCCTTCCTCACCCAGGGACCCGTGCTGCATGTGCCCTGCCAGGTGGTGACCTTCGCCCCCGACCTCGTCGTGATGACCCTGGCCCGCGGCTACGGCGAGACGTTCGCGGAGGCGGTGCTGGGGGCGGGAGGGATCGCCGGGCTGAGGCCGGGGGGTGAGCGGGTGTTCGGGCGGGTGTTCGGGCGGGTATTTGGGGGGTGAAACGTTTCAGGTGAAACGCTGACCCCCGGCAATCCCGCCAGCCGCCAGCCTACGGAATCACTTCCCGCTCCCGCCCCGTCAGCCCCAGCAGGTGCTCCTGGAAGTAGCGCCGCCGGGCCGCGTCCGTGAACGCCGCGCTCTGGCCGGTGAACCAGTGCGGCTGCTCCGGCACCACGATCAGGTCGTGCGGCTTTCCGGCCCGGATCAGCGCCTCGACCAGCTTCATCGTGGCCGAGAATGTGGCGTTGACGTCGCTGGTCCCATGGATCAGCAGCAGCTTCGCCTCGAGCTGGTCGGCGAGGCGCAGGCTTGACCCGTAGTCGTAGCCCTCGGGGTTCTCCCAGGGCCGGTCCATGTAGGGTTCGATGGCCCACGCGTTCTGGTCGTGGATGTCGTAGACGCCGTTCACCGCGACGCCGACGTCATAGAAGTCGGGCTCGAGCACGAGCGCCCGCACGGTCATGTATCCGCCCCATGAACCGCCGTGGATCCCGACGCGGTCGAGGTCCATCCATGGTCGGGTGGCCGCGGCGTTCTCCATCGCAGCCCGGTGGTCGGGGATCTCGTTGCGGCCGAAGTTGCGGTAGGCCACGTCCTGAAACGCCTTGCCGCGCTCCGTGGTGCCGCGCCCGTCGACCATGAACACGACGAAGCCCAGTTGCGCCAACGCAGCCTGGCTCAGGCCGCGCCCGTCGGTGAACGTCTTCGGGACCCAGCTGATGAAGGGACCGTTGTAGATGTAGTCGATGACCGGATAGCTGTGGGCGGGGTCGAAGTCGTGCGGCTTGTAGATCACTCCGTACAGGTCGGTCTCGCCGTCGGCTGCCTTGACGACGAACTCCTCGGGGGGGATCCAGCCGAGCTCGTCCAGCGCGCTCACGTCGGCCTCGGTCACGAGGTGCACGAACTCTCCGTCCGCCGTGCGCACCTCCGTGCGGGGTGGGCGGCTGGTGCTGGAATGCGTGTCGACGATGTATGCGCCGTTCGGCGACACCGTGGCGCTGTGCTGACCCTCTCCTTCCGTGAGGCGGACCACGTCCCCGCCGTCGAGCGAGATGCGGTAGAGGTGCGTGTCGTACGGCCTCTCCTCCTCCATGTGTCCGGTGAAGTAGACGTGTCCCGCGGCCTGTTCGACGTGAACGATCCCGAGCACCGGCCACTCGCCGGCGGTGAGCCTGCGGATGAGCCGGCCGTCCATCCCGTACAGGTAGATGTGGTCCCAGCCGTCGCGCTCGCTGATCCAGAGGAAGCGCTCGCCATCCGCGAGCGGACGGGCCAACGCGCGCCACGACGGCGAGGTGCTGATCCCCTTGATGAAGGTGGGCTGCGTCTCTTCCAGCACGACGCGGGTGTCGCCCGTGGCGGGGTCGGCGGCGACGAGGTGCAGCGTCTCGTAGCTTCGGAACATCCGCAGGAACAGGTACGCCGACCCGTCCGGCAGCCACCCGACAGGGCTCAGGATCTGCTCGTCCTCTCCGACGTCGACCTGGACCGCGCGGCGCCCGACGACGTCCACGATGTGCAGTTCCTGGCGCGGCATCGGATTGCCGGCCTTCGCGTACGGCGCGTACTCGACTTCCTCCGTCTGCTTCAGCCAGTGCAGGATCGGCACCCGTTCCATGTGGCGGCTGTCCTGTTTCATGGCGGCGACCCGCGCCCCGTCCGGAGCCCACATCGCGCCCTCGACGCTCCACGCGTAGTCCTCCTCGCCGTCTTCCATGACCGGATGCTCACGGCCGTCGAAGGTCGCGCGCGCCCAGAGGCCGTGGTCCTTCTCGGTGAGCAGCCAGCGGCCGTCCGGCGAGGGGACCTCCATGACCGCGGGCGCCCCGCTGGTGAAGCCCTCGCGCACGACCCGGGGAGCCGCGCGCGCCGCGGCCTCGGATTCCGCAGCCGGCCGGGGGGTGACCGTGTAGCTGTCGAGATCGAGTTCGAAGGCGCGGTCCTCCACCGTGAACTGCACGATGCGCTCGCCCTGGCCCGCGCCCTCGCCCGCGAACGTGAAGCTGTCGAAGGGGAGGCCCGCGTACGGCGGCTCATGCCCCAGCGCGGGGGTCAGCGCCTCGCGAAGCCGTTCCGTGTCGAAGAGGGGCTCGGTGACGCCGGCGGCGGGATCGGTGCGTTGGATCACCGTCTGGTCGGGCTGTCCCTCGGCGAACCAGAAGCTCTGGCCGTCCGCCATCCAGTTGACGGCGCACGCGGCCGCACCCAGGGGCCCGGCGTCCGGACAGATCACCCCGCCCTCGATCAGACTCGGGATCGCCATGTAGCGAGCGTACATCTCGTCCCGCTCCGGGTCGAGCGATTCCTGGGCGGCGGCGGTGGCCGGCACGAGAGCGCCGAAAAGAGCGAGGAAACAGGCGGCGAGGCGCATGACTGGACTCCAGGTGGACGACAAACGGCAGGAAGGGTCTGGTTCAGAACCCAGCCCGAAGTCACTATATCGGCGACGTGGTCGCTCAACCAGCCACGCCCCCATCCACTTGCGCCTGCATGACAGCCACCGAGGTCACAATGCCCACGTTCCTTCGCAGACTCCCACACACCGCGGCCGCGCTCGCCCTTTTGGCCATCGCGGCCCCAGCGGTCGTCGCCCCAGTGCTCGCGGCCCCGCCGCTCGCCGCCCAGCAGGTCACCGAGAGCGCCTACGCACGCGCCGAGCAGTTCCTGCCCTGGAACGCTTCCAGGCTGATCTCGGGCGATCAGGTCCAGCCCGAGTTCTTCGACGGCGACCGTTTCTGGTTCCGCAGCCGCACGGAGTCGGGTCACGAATTCGTCGTGGTCGACCCCGCCGCCGCCACCCGCCGGTCCGCCTTCGACCACGCGCGCTTGGCCGCCGCTCTGTCCCTCGCCGCCGACACCGCCTACGAGGGGCGCGCGCTCCCCTTCGAGGAGTTCGACTTCGTGGATGGGAACGGCTCGGCGCGCTTCGGCGCGATCCGCTTCCAGGTTGCCGACTCCGTGCAGTGGACGTGCGACATCGGCGCCTACACCTGCGCCGGACCGACCCGTGCGACCGCGCTCTCCGACGCGGACCGCCCGTCGCCCGACGGCCGCTGGATCGCCTTCGCCCGCGACGAGAACCTGTGGGTGCGCGATGCCGCCAGCGGGACGGAAACGCAGCTGACCCGCGACGGCGAAACCGACTTCGGCTACGGCGCGATCCCCGAAGGGTGCTGCCAGGAGATCACGAGCCGACGCGCCAACCGCGAGCGCTCACCGGTCATGCAGTGGTCGCCCGACTCGCGCCGCATCGCCACGCACCGCTACGACGAGCGCGAAGTCGAGCGCTTCCACCTGCTCGAAGCCGCCGACGGCCGCCCGATCCTGCACTCGTGGGCCTACGCGCTTCCGGGCGACCCGGTGGTCCCTATGTCGGAGCTGTGGATCCTCGACGTCGAGGCCGGCACCTCGGTCCGCGCCGACATCGAGCCCCAGCCGGGCAACTTCGCTCGCGGAGACACCAGCTTCGTGGACGTGCAGTGGACGGCGGACGGCAGCAGCGTGTTCTACACGCACCGCAGCCGGGACTTCAGGAGCTACCGGCTCTTCCGCGTGGACGCCGCCACCGGCAGCGCGGCCGAACTGCTGGAAGAGACCGGGCCGACGTACGTCGAACTCAACCAATTCACCCGCTACGCCCCGGCCTGGCGGGTCCTGGGCGACGGCTCCGAGTTCCTGTGGTGGTCCGAGAGGGACGGCTTCGGACACCTCTATCTCTACGACGGCGAAGGGAACCTCAAGAACCGCGTCACCAGCGGCCCCTGGCTGGTCGTCGACCTCATCTCCGTAGACGAAACCGACCGCACCGCCTACTTCACCGCAGTGGGCCGGGAGGAGGGACGCCACCCGTACTTCATCCACCTCTACCGTGTCGGTCTGGACGGCACCGGCCTGCAGCTGCTCAGCTCCGAGGACGCGGTGCACCAGATCACGCCCGCCCCGTCCGGCCGCTACTTCGTGGACCAGTACTCGACCCCCGAGACGGCACCCGCCACCGTCGTGCGCGACCGAGCCGGGCGCGCTGTCCAGACCATCGAAACCGCCGATATCTCCCGCCTCCAGGACGCGGGCTGGATTCCCCCCGTCCCCTTCGAGGCCAAGGGCCGCGACGGGACCACCAGCGTCTACGGGCTGCTCTGGTTCCCCTCCAGCTTCGACCCCGACGCGAGCTACCCGGTCGTCGACTACATCTATCCAGGTCCACAGATCGGCGCCGTCACCACGTACGACTTCTCGGCCTCCGGCCGCGGAAACGGCCGCGCGCTCGCCGAACTCGGCTTCATCGTCTTCGCGGTGGACGCCTTCGGCACCCCGCTCCGTTCCAAGGCCTTCCACGACGCCTACTACGGAAACATGGGGGACAACGGCATCCCCGATCACATCTCCGCACTCAAGGAGTTGGCGGGCCGCTACCCGCAGATGGACCTTGACCGCGTGGGCATCTTCGGCCACTCGGGAGGCGGCTTCTCATCGACCGACGCGATTCTGCGCTGGCCCGACTTCTTCAAGGTGGCCGTGTCGGGTGCCGGCAATCACGACAACCGGGGCTATCACTTCCCGTGGGGCGAGAAGTATCAGGGCCTGCTGGTCGAGAACCCGGACGGAACCGACAGCTTCGACAGCCAGGCCAACCAGAACCTGGCCGCGAACCTGAAGGGCAAGCTGCTGCTGCACTACGGCACGCTCGACGACAACGTCCACCCCAACATGACGATCCGGGTGATCGACGAACTGATCGCCCACAACAAGGACTTCGACATGTTCGTGCTGCCCAACCGGAACCATGGCTACTCGAGCGAGCCCTACGTCGTGCGCCGGACCTGGGACTACTTCATCGAGCACCTGCGCGGCGAGGTGCCGCCCAGCGAGTACAGGATTACGGGACCGGGGGGATGAACGCCGGCGGGGGGCTGAACGCCGGCGGGGGGGATGCGCCAGGGAAGGGGCGTACGAGCATGTTGCCCCCGGACGTATCGTTGTTAGTTCAGCTTACGAGCTATACTGAACTAACAGCACGACACGTTCCGAGAGGAACACCCACCTCTCGCCGCAGACTCCGGGGCACGCTGTCCCCCCGGGCTAGGGGCCCCGCGGGCTAGGGGTTTCCCAGCAACTCTGCGCCCAACCCCTCGCGGTCCACGGCTACTCCACGCAGATACACCGCATCAATCGCGCGCGTGTTGGTGATGTCGTCGAGCGGGTTCGCGTCCAGCACGATGAAGTCGGCGCTCTTGCCGGCCTCGACCGTGCCCAGGTCGTCGGCGCCCACGAACTCGGCGGACGTGCTCGTCGCCGCCACGATCACATCGGCCGGCGACATCCCGGCCCGCACCATGTCCGCCAGCTCCTGGTGGACCGCCCACGGCGAACCGCCGTCCGTGCCGAAGGACACCGTGAATCCCTCGCCGTGCAGCCGCATCATGTTGCGCGCCTGGATCCCGAAAAACTCCTGCGCCTCGGGGCGGTCCGTCGAATTGGCGTTCATCTCCGCGATCCGCTCGGCGGGCACCGAACCCGACAGCCAGTCGAAGGTCTCGGCCACGCCGGGTCCGGGCAGGTTGGGGACCAGCACCACGTGCTGGCGCTCGCGCCACAGGTCGACCAGCTCGTCGTCCACATCCATGTCGCGGATCCCGTGCGCGAAGGCGTCGACACCGGCTCGGAGCAGCCCCTTCGCGTCCTCCAGGCGGAACACGTGGGCCGTCACGCGCAAGCCGTTCGCGTGCGCCTCGTCGATGACCGCGCCGTAGAGTTCGGGCGAGAGGCGTTCGTACTGGCCGCCGCGGTCGTCCACCCAGATCTTCACGATGTCGACCTGCTGGTCCGCCAGTCCACGCACCGCCGTGCGCGCCTCGTCCTCCGTAGTGACCCAGTGGGGGACCTCGCTTCTGCCCGGCTCCGGCGACGTGATGCCCCGGCCCGCGGTCTGTGAGCGCGCCGCGTCGGGCATGACCTCGTCGCGCATCTCGAAGGACGCGTCGCCCTCGTCCAGTCCGAGGCTTACCGCCAGTGAGGTCCCGTAGTACGCGGAGTGCTGGAGCTGCTCGGTCCGTGCCCCGCGTTCGGGATTGAGGTGGAAGTGGGCGTTCACGATGGCCGGCATCACGGTCTTGCCGCTCAGGTCCATGCGGGCAGCCCCTTCGGGAACCTCCACGTCGCCGGTCGCCCCGACCTCGGCAAACCGGCCGCCGTCCACGACGAAGACGGCGCCCTCGATCACCGCACCGTCGCCCACGATCACCCGGGCTCCCTCGAAGACGACGGCGCTCGACGCCGGCGCGTCGGATCCGGCTTCGCAGCCGCCCGCCAGCGCAACCGATACGAAGAGAAGGGGGAACGTCGCCGCAAAACGTGTTCTGCAAGTCGATCCAGACATGTCAAGCCTCACTTCGGATGGATGCGTTACCGTCGGCCCGCCGAAAGGTCCATCCTCCGTACAGCAGGCTCTGTTGGAATCGGCGCGGCTCAACCAGGCCGGCCTTGCGCGCCAGTTCGACAACCCGCGACGCCGGGGCAAAGTGTATCCCCTCGCGAATCCGCGCGTCGAAGCGGCGCTTCTCGTCCCCCGTCATTCCGCGGATGGTCCAGTAGCGCCGCCAGGCCGACAGGTAGCGCCCGTGCTCCTCCGGGTCGGCACCGCCGTGCAGGTCGAAGAGGACGAAGACGCCGCCGGGCTTCATCCGCTGTGCAATGTCGTCCAGCAGTGCCGCCTTGCTCCCGTCGTCGGGGACGAAGTGAAGGACGTTGATCAGGGTGGCGGCGTCGTATAGCGGCGTGGCCGCGACATCCGCGGCGTACCCGAGCTGAAAGGTGACGCCGTCGGCCATCCCCGCCTCCGCAACGCGGCGCCGAGCGATCTCCAACATCTGCTCCGAGGGGTCGACTCCATGGACTTCGAGGTCGGGCCGCACCTGCTTCAATGTCACGAGTTCGATTCCCGTGCCGGCCCCGATCACCAGAACCCGCGCGCCCGGCGGAAGATCCGGCTCGACGAGCGCGGCGAACATGGGGAAGAAGGTCAGGTATCCGGGGATGACCTGCCGGGCCAGGGCCTCGTAGCTCTCCCCGTAATCGCCGTCGAAGTTGAAGGCTCCCTCGTCCAAAGCGGGCTGCCCACCTATTCTGTAGGGACTGACAGGTGCTCACGGCGTTGCGCTTCGGCAGTGCCGCGCCCACAGCGTCGCACCTCGGCAACGCCATCGGCCAGGATAAGACGAATGCCCCTCGACCCGCTACCGCCGGCCGCACCCGGCGAGCCATTCGCGCGACGAGACTTCCTGAAAGCGTCGGCGGCCCTGGCGGCCACCTTCCCCGCGCTGCCGCCCACCCTCTCCGCCTCGCTTCGGCCCGCCGCGCCTGCCGCGCCGTCCGCACAGGCACCGCTCGTCGACGGCGACCGCCTCAACGCGATCCTCGACGTCTTCCGCCGCTACGGAGGCGGCGACGACGGCGGAACGACCCGCCTGGCCTACAGCGACGAAGACATCGCCGCCAGGGCCTACGCCGCCTCCGTCATGGAGAGCGCCGGCCTGCAAGTGTCGGTGGACATCGCCGGCAACCTCATCGGACGGCGCGACGGTGCCGACCCGGCCGCGCTCCCGATCGTCATCGGGTCCCACCTGGACACGGTGCCCGGGGGCGGCAGCTACGACGGCCACGTGGGCTGCGCGGCGGCGTTCGAGGTCGCGCTCACCCTGCATCACCACGGGGTCGCCCTGGGACATCCCCTCGAAGTCGTCGTCTTCCAGAACGAAGAGGGGGGCAAGACCGGCAGCCGCGCGCTCGTCGGGCGGGTCGAGCCGTTCGAATTCGACGCCGTCACGGCCTCCGGCCTCACCATACGGGACGGCATCAACCGGCTCGGCGGCGACGCCGCGCGGCTCGACGAGGCGCAGCGCGAACCCGGTTCCATGGCGGGGTTCCTCGAGCTGCACATCGAGCAGGGCGCGGTCCTCGAAACAGCCGGCACCCAGATCGGCATCGTCGAGGGGATCGTCGGCATCCGTCGCTGGAACATGACGGTGCTCGGCGCCCAGAACCACGCGGGCACGACACCCATGCCCCAGCGCCGGGACGCGCTCGTCGCCACCGCCGACATGATCCGCGCCGTCCACGAGGTCGCGACCACCATGGACGGGAGGCAGGTGGCCACGGTCGGCAGGATCGAGGCCGTGCCGGGCGCGCCCAACGTCGTGCCGGGCGAGGTGCGGGCCACGCTTGAGATCCGGGACCTCGAAATGGACAAAATCGGACAGATTTTCGCCGAAATTGTCGCATCCGCCCGCGAAATCGAGTCCGCCCGCGACGTCACCATCGAATTCGAGCGATTCTACGAGAGCCTCGCCGCGCCCACCGCCCCCGCCTTCCGCGACATCCTTGAGCGGGCCGCAACCGATCTCGGCTATTCGACCATGCGCATGCCGTCAGGAGCCGGGCACGACGCCCAGAGCATGGCCGAACTGGGTCCCGTCGGCATGATCTTCGTCCCCAGCCGCGACGGCATCAGCCACGCGCCGGAAGAATACACCGCGCCCGAGGACATCACCCGCGGGGCCAACGTGCTGCTGCACGGGGTGCTGGCGCTGAACGCGGAGATTTGAGCGGGCGCCGGCCAGGCCAGCTGGCGGGGCACCCCCATGGCCGGTTGGGACACCCCCCCTACAAGTACGTCAGCCACCCCCACGGATCCGGCGCCTCGCCGTTCGCCAGCTCCAGGTAGCGCGCCTGAATCCGCTCGGTCACCGGCCCCCGGCGTCCGGTCCCCACCTCCAGCCCGTCCACCGACCGGATCGGGGTCACCTCCGACGCGGTCCCCGTAAAGAACAGCTCGTCGGCCGCGTACAGCATCTCCCGCGGCACCAGCTGCTCGCGGACCGTGTAGCCCAGCTCCTCCGAGATCTTCAGCACCGAATGCCGCGTGATCCCCGACAGCGAAGTCCCGTCCAGGATCGGTGTGACGACCTCGCCGTCGACGACCATGAACAGGTTCTGCCCGCTGCCCTCGCTCACCAGCCCGCTGGGCCCCAGGCCGATCGCCTCCGCGTAGCCGTGCGACGACGCCTCCATCACCATCAGCGTCGACACCAGGTAGTTGCCCGCCGACTTCGCCCCGCTCGGGACGGTGTTCGGCGCCGGCCGGTTCCACGACGACACGCACACGTCGACCCCCTTGGCCAGCCCCTCCTCGCCCAGATACGCGCCCCACGGCCACACCGGGATATAGGTCTCGATCGGGCTGAGGTCGGGGCGCATGCTCGACGCCCCGTAGCCGCGCAACACCATCGGCCGGATGTAGCACGACTTCAGGTCGTTCTTGCGGATCGTCGCGCTCACGGCGTCGGCCAGCTCGTCGATCGTGTGGTCCGGCTGCATCCGGTACGTCCGGCTCGACGACATCAGCCGCTTCAGGTGCGCGTCCAGCCGAAAGACCGCCGGCCCCTTCGCCGTCTCGTAGCAGCGCACGCCTTCGAAGACCGACGCCGCGAACTGCACCGCCAGGCTCAGCACATGGACCTGAGCGTCCTCCCAGCGGACGAACTCCCCGTCCTTCCAGATCCACGGGCTCCCGACGAGCCTGCCCGCCGAGCCCACTATTCCTCCCCGCCGGAGCCGGCGCTCCGCAGGTACGAGTCCGTTCCGTCCAGCCAGTCCTGCCGCGGCGGCGTGAACACGTCCACGTCGATCGTGTCCTCCAGCGCCACGGCCTCGTGCGGCACGTTGCTGGGCAGGTGCAGCACCTCGCCCGAGCGCACCACCAGGTCCTGCGGCCCGTCGTCCCCGATCCGGAACTTGAGCGCGCCCTCCAGCACGTAGGTGATCTGCTCGTTGTCGTGCGAGTGCATCGGCACAAGCGCACCCTTTTTGAGATAGACGTGCGCCAGCATCGCCCGCTCGCCGGTGATCAGACTCCGCGAAATGAGCGGGTTGAGTTCCTCGACGGGTTGCTCGGCCACGCGATAGTGGGTGACGGCTGCATCGCTCATGGGGTTTCCGTAGGGAATGAGGGCGGTGTGGCCGGGCGCGGAGCGAAACCGGCGCCCGGAAGGCTTCCCAATCTGTACCGGCCGCGGAGGATTGGAAAGATCGCCGCGCGGCCACCGCCCCGGGCACCTGGCCACCTCCCGGCGCGCCTGCCCTCCCGAGCCTGGCCGCCTCTCGGCGCGCCGCGGAACGCCGCGGTGTATTATCCACTCATGAGCCGACCGCTGCCCGTCCTTCTCCCCATCCTGCTCCTCCCCATCCTCCTCTGCCCGGTCCGCGCGGAGGCGCAGCCCGTACTGGGCATCGTCGTCGAGGAAGGCACGGGCCGGCCCGTTATGGGGGCGATGGTCATGCTTTTCGACGAGGGCGGCGACCGGGTCGACCGCATGCTGACCAACGTCGCGGGCAGGTTCGCGCTGGACGCCCGCGCTCCAGGGCCCCACTACCTCACGGTCGAGAGGATCGGCTACGCCACGCTGACCACCGATCGCTTCGCCGCGGGCCCCGACGACCTCTACCTCACCATCGACGTCCCGATCGAGCCGGTCGCGCTCACCGGCCTGGATGTCGAGAGCGGGCGCCGCTGCGAGGTGAGGCCCGAAGAGGGACGGGTGACGGCCCGCGTCTGGGACGAGGTGCGCAAGGCCCTGACGGCCGAGGCGTGGACGCGCGAGGCCGCCCTGTACCGCTACACGCTGGAGCGCTTCTCGCGGGCCCTGGACCGGGAGGGCGACAACGTGCTCGCGGACACGACGCGAATCACCACGAACCGGGAAGCGGCCTTCGTGTCGGCACCGATCGAACGGCTCGCCGCCGAGGGGTTCGTGCAGGCGGAGGGCGATTCCGCCACCACCTACTACGCACCCGACGCGGGGGCACTGATCTCCGATGTGTTCCTGGACACGCACTGCATGAGGGTGCGGGAAGGCGACGACGGCCGCCTCGGGCTCACCTTCGAGCCGATCCCCGAACGCCGGGTTCCGGACATCGCCGGCGTCCTCTGGGTGGACGCGGCGACCGGCGAGCTGGACAGGCTGGAGTACGGCTACCGGAACCTGATCCGCTCAAGCGAGATCGGCGATCCGGGTGGCGAGGTCTCGTTCTCCCGCCTTCCGAACGGTGCCTGGATCGTCGGTGACTGGAGGATCAGGATGCCGCGCCTGGAGTCGGTTCTCGGCATCATCCGCCGCTACGGTTACCACGACGAGGGGGGCGTCACCCGGGCCGTCACCGACAACCGCGGCCGCACCGTGCTCGACGCCGAGGCCGGCACCATCTTCGGCGTGGTCACCGACTCATTGGGGACGGGGCCGCCGGGCGAGGCGGTGTTCGTCGACATCCCCGGCACCGCCGCCGGCATGATCCCCGACGACGACGGCTCCTTCCTGTTCAGCGGCCTGGACGCCGGGCGCCACGTCGTGCGGCTGCAGCGTCCGCTTCTCTCGTCATGGGGCCTGGCGGCGGCCGAGGCCGCGGTCGACGCCGAAATCGGCGAGGTCGCGTACGTCCGGGTCCGCGCGCCGTCGGTCGCCGATGCTCTGGCGTCTTCATGCGGGGGTGCGCCGAGTCCCCCCGGTACCGCCGCGCTCCTCGGCCGGGTCACCACACCGGAAGACGTGCCGGCGGGTCAGACGCGGGTCACCGTGCGCTGGCCGGCGGCGACGGGCTACAGCCCGACCGGCCCCGCGACCCCCCACGACCCTTCCGGCGAGCCGGGACCGGCCTGGGAGACCGGCCGCGACGGCCACTTCGCCACAGCCACCACCACCACGGACGCGAGGGGCCTCTTCCTGCTCTGCGACGTGCCGCCGGGTCTGCGCCTGGCGGCCACCGTCGGCCGCCCCGGCGCGGAACCGACCGTGCCCACCACGATCTTCGTCGAGCCGGGTGTCCCGGCGGTGGTGAAGCGGATCGTTATGTCAACTTTGGATTACATGATGTAAACTGGAGTTGACAACCATCCACAGCCCGACGGCCACGCAAAAGAACGAGGCCACCCAGGACCAGTAGCCGATCAGCAGATACGATACCGGGTCCCCTTCGCCCACCATCCAGATCGGCCAGTAGACCAGATTCAGCACGCCCGCGCCCCCGACCAGCCATCGGAGCCGACGACCTTGGCCGGATCGCGAAGTGCGCAGAGCCAGCAAGCTGGCCAGCATGAGGAGGTTGGTCAGGGCGCTCAGCTTGCCGAGCCAATCACCCAATACGAGGGCGTTCAGGAAAGCCTCCGCACCGATATCAGTGGATAGGGCGTCAGTATCACTTGGATCCGGCAGGGTCGCTGCCAGGTGGCCGTTCTCGACATACGCCGGCAACACGAACGACACGGCAAAAAGGGCCCATCCCGCGTAGACCAGCCGCCACCATGTCGGCTTTCCAGCCTTCGAGGACTCCTTCGACAGTTCCGTCAGTGCTTCCATCTTTTGACTCCGAGTCATTTCCAGTGCGGAGATGAGCCTGAACGTATTGGGCCCTCCACCTTCGCGCGATGCCAGCGCCTCCGGCGCCAGTTCGGTACGCGGGTGCGGAGTCGTACCCATTCCGGACAGTTCGTAGAATGAGTTAGGTATTGACCTAACATTAGTATCGTCGCTAAATTTAGATTATACCCTAACAACATCTAACGATAAGGCGGGTGCTCCATGGACGCTGCAACTGTGTTTCGAAACCCCTTCCGTCCCGGAGCTGGCCACACGCCCCCGTATCTCGCCGGAAGAAGGGAGGAGCGCAGCGAGTTTCTCAAGCTCCTGAACCAGGATATCGTCCATTCCAACCTCGTGCTCACCGGGCTCCGCGGTGTCGGCAAGACGGTCCTTCTTGACACCTTCAAGCCGTTGGCGGTGCGGGAAGGCTGGCTGTGGGTGGGCACGGGTCTTTCGGAGAGCACGACCGTCGACGAGGGACGCCTGGCCACACGGATACTGACCGATGTGGCCCTGGCGACGTCAGGCTTCGTCTACGACAGGCAGGAGATTCGTCGTCCCGGTTTCGGTCGCCAGCCAGAGCCACTCGATGCCACCCTCAACTATCCAACTCTTCGCGCCGTGTACGAGCAGACGGGAGGCCTGGTCGCTGATCGACTGAAGGCCACGCTGACCGTCGTCTGGCAGGCTCTACGCGCATCGCCGCATCCACCCCGAGGCATCGTCTTCGCCTACGACGAGGCCCAGAACATGGCGGACCATGCCGGGAAGGACGAATACCCGCTCTCGGTAATGCTCGATGTGTTCCAGTCGATCCAGAGACAGGGTGCCCCATTTCTCCTGGCCCTGACCGGTCTGCCCACCCTCTTCCCCAAGCTGGTCGAGGCCAGGACCTACTCGGAACGAATGTTCCGCGTGCTTTTCCTCAATCGCCTGGATCCCCCGGACGTTCGAGAGGCGATCGTGAAGCCGATCCAGGAAGATGGCTGCCCGATCAGCTTCACCGAAGAGTCCATCCGCCAGATTGAGAAGCATTCGGGCGGATACCCATACTTCATCCAGTTCATCTGCCATGAGGCCTTCGACGTTTTCGTGTCGCAGGTCACCACCGGATCGACAAGCCCAGGCGTCCCGATCGAGGAGATCACGGCAAAGCTGGACAGCGATTTCTTTGCTGGCCGATGGTCGAGGGTGACGGACCGGCAGCGCGATCTCCTGTATGTCGTTTCGAGGCTGGACGACCCTGAATCCGAGTTCACCGTCCAGGAGATCGTGGAGCTTGCCAGGGAACTGCCCGTGAAGGGATTCAGCTCCAGTCATGCGAGCCAGATCCTTGCGGCGCTCATCAAATCGGGCATCGTCTTCAGGAACCGGCACGGCAAGTACTCCTTCGCAGTGCCTCTTCTCGGGGACTTCATCCGGCGGCAGTACCCGGCCGAAGAGCCCGAACTCTTCGACGAGGCAAGTCGGTGATGGAGTACGCACAACGGCGGCCTTCGACAGCCTTGCTCCCCCTCTTCCGGCGCGATTAACGTGGCTCCATGAATCGAATCCGAGGACAGACCGCGGTCATCACGGGCGCCACCGCGGGCATCGGCGAGGCGTGCGCCCGGACCCTGGGCGAAGCGGGTGTCGACGTGGTGCTGATCGGCCGGCGGGCGGACCGGCTGGAGGTGTTGGCCGCCGACATTGCCGCCGACAACGGAACGCGGGCCTTCCCCTATACCCTGGACGTGCGCGATCGCGTGGGCGTCAGCGACTTCATCGCCTGGCTGGATCACGAAGGACTCGACGTCGACATCCTCGTCAACAACGCCGGGCTGGCCCGAGGGCTCGACCCCGTGCACGACGGCGATCACGACGACTGGGACGACATGATCGACACCAACATCAAGGGCCTGCTCAACATGACGCGCGGCATCCTTCCCGGGATGGTCGCGCGCGACTCGGGGCACGTGGTCAACATCGGCAGCATCGCCGGCCACTGGGTCTACCCGAACGGCGGCGTCTACTGCGCCACCAAGTACGCCGTGCGGGCGCTGACCGAGGGCGCGAACGTGGACCTCGTCGGCACGAAGGTGCGCATGTCGAGCGTCGATCCCGGCCTGGCCGAGACCGAGTTCTCGGTGGTGCGTTTCCGGGGTGACGAGGACCGCGCCCGCAACGTGTACGAAGGCACTCAGCCGCTGGTGGCCGAGGACATCGCCGATGCGGTCCACTACGTGGTGAACACGGCGCGGCACGTGAACGTCCTGCACCTGGTGATGATGCCGACGGTGCAGAGATCGCCGTACGTGTTGGCCCGCGAGCCGGCCGGCGGCAGCGAGGACTGAGGGCCGATGGCGATGATACCGGCAGTAGTGGGCTTTGTGCTTGCAAGCACGGTAGGGTTCGCCCCTCCGCCCTGGGGATTCGTGGGCCATGAAATGGCTGCGGGGGTCGCGGTGGCCGCGCTGCCGGACGACATGCCCGCCTTCTTCCGCGACGCGGGGCCGCAGCTGGTGCACCTCAACCCGGAGCCGGACCGCTGGCGGGTGTGGGAGCAGCGCGAGATGGACCAGGCCTTTTCCTACGATCATTACGTCGACCTGGAGAACCTCCCCGACGGGGCCCTCGATGCCCCCGACCGATTCGAGTACCTCGCCATGCTCTACGACGCGGAACTGGCGAAGCCCGAGCGCGACGGGGGGTTTCTGCACTTCCGGATCGTCGAGCTCTACCAGCGGCTGGTCTCCGGCTGGCGCCGGTGGAGGGCCGAGGAAAGCGCGGAGCGGCGTGAGTGGATCGAAGAGCGCATCGTGAACGACGCGGGCATTCTCGGGCACTACGTCACGGACGCATCGCAGCCGCACCACACCACCATCCACTTCAACGGATGGGACCTCGAGACGCCCAACCCGGAGGGGTACACGCGGGACAATCAGTTCCACGCGCGCTTCGAGCGCTTTTTCGTGGAGGCGCACGTGACCCGCGGCGATGTTGCGGCGCACGCGAGCGACGGGCCGCCGCGCTCGGTGGCGGGGTCGGCGCGGGAGGCCGTGCTGGCCCACATCCAGGAGTCGCATGCGGAGGTGGAGACGCTGTACCGGCTGGACCGGGACGTGGGCTTCGATCCCGAGCAGCCGGCCGACCCGGCCGCGAAGGACTTCGCCGCCGTGCGACTCGCGGCCGGAGCGGACATGCTGGCCGCGCTCTGGTGGTCCGCCTGGCTGGAGAGCGCGTCACCGGTCGAACGGGGCGGGGAGGACCGATGAGCGGCGGGGCGGCGCGGCGCGTCGCCGGCATCGTACTCGCGGCGGGCTCCTCCACGCGCATGGGGCGCAACAAGCTGCTCCTGGAGCTGGACGGCGAGGCCGTGGTGCGCCGCGCGGCCCGCACGGCGAGCGCCGCCGGACTGGATCCGGTCGTCGTCGTCACGGGGCACGAGCACGATGCCGTGACGGCCCGATTACACGATTTGAGCGTTTCAGTTGTTAACAATACAGAGCATGCGAAGGGAACCCACACGTCGGTCGCGGCGGGGGTATCCGCGCTCAGCCCATCCACGGCTGGCGACGACTGTGCGGCCGCGGTCGTGATCCTGGCCGACATGCCCTTCGTCACCCCCGCGATGCTGCGCGAGGTCGTCGGCCGCTACAGGGTCGCCGGCCAGGACCGCTCGGGCCCGCCCCTGGTGGTGTCGCGCTACGGCGGCGACGTGACCGCCCCGCCGATCCTGTACGACCGCGCCCTGTTCGGCGAACTCGCGACCATGGACTCGCGCTGTGGGCGTGCGGTCGTGCGGCGCCACCTGAACGAGGCTGTCCTGGTCGACTGGCCGGCCGAAGCGGCTCGGGACCTCGACCGCCCGGCGGACTATGAGCGGGCGCGGGAGGAGCTGGAGGGGGCTCGCGAGGGCGTGGGCCGCACGCTCGAGGGGGCGGGCGCCCGTGAATAGGCATCTGCTCGGCGTCGCTGCCCGGCTGCTCGACCGAAGGCAGCCCTACGCCGTCGCCACCGTCGTGAGGCGCGAGCGCCCCAGCTCCGCGACGCCCGGCAACACGGCGCTCATCACCGGAGACGGCACCGTGCACGGGTTCATCGGGGGCAGCTGCACCCAGCCCGAAGTCGTGCGCCACGCCCTCGCCGCGCTCGGGGACCGCAGCCCGCGACTGCTCTCGTTCGGTGGCTCGCCGGGCGACCGCGACGATATGGTGATGGTTCCGATGGCCTGTGGCAGCGAAGGGAAGGTCGAAGTGCACGTCAATCCTGTGTTTCCCGCGCCGCAGCTGGTTGTGGCAGGAGATTCGCCCATCGCGCGGGCCGTGGCCAGGCTGGGCGAGGCAATGGGCTACGAGGTCGCCGACGAGCTGGGCGGGCTGGAGCGCCAGGGTGCCGAGCGTGCGCCGGGAGCCCGGCTGTACGCCGTCGTCGCGACGATGGGGCAGGGCGACGAGGAGGCGGTCGAGCAGCTCATCGCCGCGCGGCCCGACTACCTGGGCGTCGTGGTGTCGCCGAAGCGCATGCTCCAGGTGCGGGAGTACCTGAAGGGGCGGGGGATCTGCGGCAGCCGCGTCGCGGAGGTGCATGGACCGGCGGGGCTCGACATCGGGGCCGAGCGACCGGAGGAGGTCGCGGTGAGCATCCTGGCGGAAATTGTGGCGCTGGGGGCAGCCGGGGCGCGCGCGGCGGAGGAAGCCGCCGAGACGGAGGCGGCACCCGCAGGCGCACCTGCATCCGCAACGGACCCGGTCTGCGGGATGACCGTGGCCGCGGACGGATCGCGGCCCTCCTTCACCTATCAGGACCACACGTACCACTTCTGCTGTCCGGGATGTCGCGCGCGGTTCGAGGCGGATCCGGCGGCGTTTCTGGCGGCGGCGGGGTAGCGGCGAGCCGATGAGGCCCGAAATCCGGCGGCTGCAGGCCGATATGCGGG
Source organism: Longimicrobiales bacterium (assembly GCA_965116905.1). Lineage (GTDB taxonomy): Bacteria > Gemmatimonadota > Gemmatimonadetes > Longimicrobiales > Gaopeijiaceae > Bin94. The sequence continues at coordinate 1,566,796 of OZ220732.1, forward strand.
AGTTCGACTACGTCGCCGAGCCTGCGATCGTCACGGCGGTTCACCTCGCGCGGGCCATGGGGAAGCCGCTGCTCGTGGAGGGGGACGCGGGGGTCGGGAAGACCGAGATCGCGAAGGTCGTGGCGGGGGTCATGGGGACCGAACTGATTCGGCTGCAGTGCTACGAGGGACTCGACGTCAACACCGCGCTGTATGAGTGGAATTACCAGAAGCAGCTGCTGCGGCTGCGGATCGCGGGCGACGCCATGGCCGGATCGGACGGCGGATCGGACCGCCGGCGGCAAGCCTCCGGCGACGACCTCGAGGATCTCATCTTCGGTCGGGCCTACCTGCTGGAGCGGCCTCTGTTGCGGGCGATTACGCGGGTGGACGGGGCGCCCGTGCTGCTCATCGACGAGATCGACCGCGCGGACGAGGGGTTCGAGGCCTTTCTGCTGGAGGTGCTGTCGGACTTCCAGGTCACGATTCCCGAGTTGGGCACGATCCGGGCCGCCCACCGGCCGCTCGTGTTCCTGACCTCGAACCGTACGCGCGAGATCGGGGACGCGCTCCGGCGCCGGTGCCTCTACCTCTACATCGAGCATCCCAGCTTCGAGAAGGAGGTCGAGATCGTGCGGGCCAAGGTGCCGGGCATCTCGGAGCGCCTGTCGGAGGAGATCACCGGCTTTGTTCAGGCGCTGCGCCAGCGGCAGCTCATGAAGCCGCCGGGGGTCGCCGAGACGCTGGACTGGGCGCGGGCGCTGATCACGCTGCATCGGGACGGTCTGGACGCCGAAGTCGTCGGCGAGACGCTCGGGTGCCTGATCAAGGACCGGCACGACATGCGGGAGCTGGCGCAGGGAGAGGTGGAGGGACTGTGGTAGCCGTTCCCCGTTCGCTCTTGATCCAAGGTCCCGCGCTTCGGTAGCTTCCACGGGTGACTGCTCCACGAGTGACTGCTCCAATTCGACCTTCGACCTTCAACCTTCCGGCGGCCGGGCCCTCTCCGGCCCGCCCTCCCCGACCCGACGCATGAGCCACGGCACAACTCACGAGCACGACGTGATCATCATCGGAGGCGGCGGGGCGGGCCTCCGCGCTTCGATCGCGATCGCGCAGGAGAACCCGTCGTTTTCGGTCGCCTGCGTGTCGAAGGTGTACCCGATGCGTAGCCACACGGTTACGGCCGAGGGAGGCGCGGCGGCGTCGATCAAGCCGAACGACACGCTGGAAGACCACATCTACGACACGATCAGCGGCGCCGACTGGCTCGCCGACCAGGACGCGGTGGAGTACTTCGTCAACCGGGCCCCGTCGGAGATGGTCCAGCTGGAGCACTGGGGCTGTCCCTGGAGCCGGGAGCAGGACGGGTCCGTCGCGGTCCGCCCCTTCGGCGGCATGAAGATCGAGCGCACGTGGTTCGCGGCCGACAAGACCGGGTTCCACATGCTCCACTCGCTCTTCCAGACCACCCTCAAGTACGGCAACATCGTCCGCTACGACGAGCACTTCGCGACCCGGCTGCTGATCGACGATGACGGGCGCTGCCGCGGGTGTGCCGCGATCGAGCTGCAGACGGGGCGGGTGAAGACGATTCTGGGCAAGGCGGTGATCATCTGCACCGGCGGCGCGGGACGCGTCTTCCCCTTCACCACCAACGGCGCGATCAAGACCGGCGACGGCATGTCCATGGCCTATCGGGCGGGCGTCGCGCTGAAGGACATGGAGTTCATCCAGTACCATCCGACGGGACTCCCGGGCACGGGCATCCTGATCACCGAGGCCTCCCGCGGCGAGGGCGGCATTCTGGTCAACAAGGACGGGTACCGGTATCTGCAGGACTACGACCTCGGGCAGCCGCTCGACGTCAGCGACCCCCGGCATCCGCTGAAGCGCGCGATGGAGCTGGGGCCGCGGGACAAGCTCAGCCAGTGCTTCATCAAGGAGCGATGGGCGGGCAGGACAATAGAGACACGGGACGGACACGTGGTCCACCTCGACCTGCGGCACCTGGGCGAGGCCAAGATCGACAAGCGGATCCCGTTCGTCCGCGAGCTCGCGCGCAGCTACGCGGGAATCGACCCCGTGCACCAGCCGATCCCCGTGCGCCCGGTCGTGCACTACGTGATGGGCGGCATCGACGTCGACTCCAACTCGGCGACGACCATTCCGGGGCTGTACGCGGCGGGCGAGAGCGCCTGCGTCTCGATCAACGGCGCGAACCGGCTGGGGTCGAATTCGCTCACCGAGCTGCTCGTGTTCGGCGCGCAGGCCGGGAAGCACGCGGCGCGCTTCGCGATGGATCATCCGGACTACAACGTGTCGAGGCTGGAGGCGCAGGCCGAGGACGAGGGCGCCCGGGTGCGGCGCGCCTTCTTCGATGCGCCGAAGAAGGGCGGGGAGCGGATCGTGACCCTGCGCACCGAGCTGCACGACGCGATGGAGGACGGCGCCGGCATCTACCGCGACGCCGAGTCGCTCGAGGCCGCGTGCGCGACCGTGGCCGACCTGCGCGAACGCTACGGCAAGCTCAACATCGACGACCGCACCCACAGCTTCAACACGGAGCTGACGGCGGCGCTGGAGCTCGGGTCCCTGCTCGACTGCGCCGAGGCAATGGCTCATTCGGGCCTGCAGCGCACCGAATCGCGCGGTTCCCACCAGCGGCTCGACCACACGGAGCGCAACGACGAGGAGTTCCTCGCGCATTCGCTGGCCTTCCACCAGGCCGACGGCAGCGTTCCGCGGATCGACTACAAGCCCGTGACGATCACCAAGTGGCCGCCCGGCGCGCGTACCTACGGCGCCGGATCGGGACTGAAGCGGGAATAGGACGATGGACGCCAAGGATACCATGACGCTGGAGATCTTCCGGTACCATCCGGAGACCGACTCCGAGCCGCGCTTCCAGTCGTACGAAGTCCCCTACAACGAGGACTGGGTCGTCCTGGACGCGATCAACTGGATCAAGGACCACATCGACGGCTCGCTGACCCACCGCTGGAGCTGCCGCATGGGTGTGTGCGGAAGCTGCGGAATGATGGTCAACGGAGAGCCGAAGCTGACGTGCGCCGCGTTCCTGAAGGACTACTACCCGTTCGAGATCAAGGTGGAGCCGCTGGTGAACTTCGCCGTGGAGCGGGACCTGGTGGTCGACATGGACGGGTTCATGGACAAGCTGCAGGACGTGAAGCCGTACATCATCCGCGACGACGTGAACGACACGTCCGAGGGCGAATACCGGCAGTCCCCCGCCCAGCTGGCGCAGTACAAGCAGTACTCGATGTGCATCAACTGCATGCTGTGCTACGCGGCGTGTCCGGTGGCGGGCCACGAGGACGAGTTCCTGGGCCCGGCCGCGCTCGCGCTCGGCCACCGCTACAACAAGGACTCGCGCGACCAGGGCCAGGCCGAGCGACTCGACGTGATGCTGGCCGGCGAGGCGATCTGGGGCTGCACCTTCGTCGGCGAGTGCACGGTCGTGTGTCCCAAACACGTCGACCCGGCGGGCGCGATCCAGCAGGCCAAGGCGATGGCAGCCCAGGAGTACTTCAAGGGCTTCGTGATGCCGAAGGGAACGGGCGGATGAGCCGCCAGTACCACCGGTCCCACAGGTGGGCCTGGTTCTTCGAGCGCCCGGGCTATGTGCGGTTCATGGTGCGCGAGCTCACCAGCTTCTTCGTCGCCGGCTACCTGGTGGTGCTGCTGCTGACGCTCGGCAAGCTGGGCGGCGGTGAGGCGGCCCTGACGGAGTGGCTTGCGTCGGTGAGCGGCCCGTGGTGGCTGACCGCGCACCTGGTCGCGCTGGCCGCAGCCGTGTGGCACGCGGTGACCTGGTTCGGCGCCGTCCCGCAGGCGATGCCGATCTACCTGGGCGAGAACCGGCTGCCCGCGCCGGTCGCGGCGATCGTCATGGGATACGGGCCGTGGCTGACGGTGACCGCCGTGATCGTGTGGTGGGTGCTGCGATGAAGCGCTCCAGCGAAGCACTCTGGTGGGCGCTCTTCTCGGCCGGCGGCGTGATGGCGGCGCTCTTCGTGCCGGCGCTCGTGATCGTCACCGGGTTCCTGCTGCCGGCGGGTGACCCCGCGGTGGCCGCCGAACGGACCGCGCAGTTCGCCACCGCAGTGGGCTGGTGGCCGGTCAAGCTGGCGCTGCTCGGGATCCTGGCGCTGTCGCTGGTCCACTGCGGACACCGGATCCGCCACACGATGATGGACCTGGGGCTGCGCCGATACTCCGGCCTGCTCAAGGTGCCGTGCTACGGCGGCGCGCTGGCGGGCACGATCTGGGCGGCGATTCTGCTCTGGGGGATTTAGCGGCCCGGGAACAAGTAGGCGGGACAGGAATATAAGCCCGCTGATTCCCGCACGGCGCTGACAGGGTTTTCCCCCCACCCAATACCGGGTTTTCCCTCTATTTGCGCCGAAATGCGCTGCCGAAATTGGTGTTGGCAGGCGTGGTTGCCGCCCACCCGAGACGGCTGGAGGGCATTCCCATGGACAAATCGCTGACTCCTTTCTTCCTCGCCATCACGGCCATGGCCCTCGCCACGGTGGCCGTGACGCGTGGCCGTGCGACGCCTACCCGGTCGAGATCAAGTCACCCCTGGCCAGCGACAGCGTGGTCGAGGAGGAGGTCACGCGGTGGGTGGACCATTGGTGGACCCGGGGGCAGGGTCCGGTGCAGCGCGGCCTCGAGCGAATGGGCAGATACGAGGCCTACATCGACGCCGAATTGGCGGTCCGGGGCCTGCCGCTCTCGCTCCGCTACCTTCCCCTCATCGAGTCCGACTACAACCATCTGGCCGTGTCGCCGGCGGGGGCGGCCGGGCTCTGGCAGCTGATGCCCGAGACTGCCCGGGGGCTCGGGCTCGAGGTCGACTCGCTCGTGGACCAGCGCTTCGACGTGTACGCGTCCACCCAGGCCGCGCTGGACTACCTGGCAGCTCTCCATGACAGGTTCCAGTGCTGGTCTCTCGCCCTGGCCGCCTATAACGGAGGGCCGACGCGGATCGAGCGGGCGATCCGGTGGCACGGCGGAGCCCGACCCCGCGACGACGCCCTGTTCGGGCATATTCGCGACCGACTGCCCAAGGAGACGCGGGACTTCGTTCCCAGGTTCCTCGCGAGCATTCGCCTGGCTAACCGCTCTGCCCTCACGGGAACACACCGCGACGAACACTCGAGGTGCCGGGGAACCCGCGGATCATCAAGTGATCAGCGGTGTAGGACCGGCCTTCAGCTCGATCGTCGAGCTTTGATCGAGCATCCAATCAGATAAGGAATACAGTTGCTATGAACATCAAATCAATCGCCGGAATACTGGCGCTCGCGTCCGCGCTTCTGGCCGCTTGCGGCGAGCCCGTGGACCCCCCGGCTCCCGGATCCATCGTCGGGACCGTCAGCATCGAGGGCATGGGCGTTGCAGGCGTGACCGTGACCCTCGACGGCACAACCTCGATCACGACCGCCGGAGACGGCGCGTTCAGATTCGACAACCTGGAAGAAGGAGACTACACGGTAACCATCAGCGGCTTCCCGCCGGAGGCCGAGTTCTCGCAGACGTCCACGGCTACCGTGTTCGTTGCCGCCGGAGCGACGGTTACCATCGACTTCAACGGCTCGTACATCCGCACGGCCACGATCGTGGGCTCCGTGACCGTCGACGACACGGGCATCAGCGGAGTCTCGGTGACGCTCGGCGGCACGGAGACCAAGTCCACACAGACCGACGCCGACGGCAAATACGACTTCTCCGCCCTGCGCGCCGGCGACTACACGATCACGATTTCGGACTTCGACCCGGCGAAGTACACGTTCGACGAGACGAGCCAGTCCGTGTCGGTCGCGGTCGGCGAATCCGGCAACGTCAGCTTCATGGGCACGCCGACGCGCCTGCCCGGGCAGGTCGACTACCTCGTCCGTATCGAGAACGTCTCGCCGGCGTACGAGTTCTCTTCGAGCGGACACTTCGCGGTGCCGGTTGGTGCCGCCGGCCCGGGTCCGCTGCTGCCGGGCGGGACCTACGAGTTCCTTTTCCACGCCGGACCCGGCCTGTACCTCTCGTTCGCCACGATGTTCGTGCAGTCGAACGACCTCTTCTACGCGCCGGACGGACGCGGCATCGCGGTCTGGGGCGACGGCGGCCCGGTCACCGGCGACATCACCGACCAGATCATGCTCTGGGACGCGGGCACCGAGATCAACCAGGAGCCGGGCACGGGAGCCGACCAGCCCATTCGCGGCGGCGGCAACTCCGGCACGGCCGACCCCGACCCCAACGTGCGTCTCGCCACCGACGACTTCGGCAACCTGCCCGAGGTCGCGGACGTCATCCGGGTCACGCTTCACCGCGAGGGCGCCTCCCCCACGCTGGTGCGGCTCACGATCGAGAACATCAGCACGGCGACGACGCTCAGGACGGTCGACGGCGGCGCTCACCCAACGCCGCTCGCACCCGGCGTATTCGTCGTTCACGCCGGCCAGAACCCGCTGTTCACCGTCGGCGAGCCCGACCGCGGCGAGGGCCTGGAGGGCCTGGCCGAAGACGGCACCGTGAGCGCGCTCGCGGCGGCCGTGGAGCAGCGGTCCGGGCTGACCAGCCTGATCGCGCCGGGTGTTTACGCCACGCACTCGGGCGGCTCCCTGCTGTTCAGGGCCGGCGAGGCAGCGAGCGCGGGACTGGAAGCGATGGCGGAGGACGGGAACCCGGCGACGCTGGCCGCCGAGGTCGAGGCGGCGGGCGGATTCCTCGACGCGGGAGCGTTCGCGGTGCCGGTGGGCGCCGACGGCCCCGCGCCGGTGGGTCCCGGCCAGGCCTACGAGTTCGAGGTGATCGCCACGCCAGGGGACGCCCTGTCGTTCGTCACGATGTTCGTGCAGTCCAACGATCTCTTCTACGCTCCGGCGGCAGAGGGGATCGACCTGTTCCCGAACGGCGTCGCGCTCGAAGGCGACATCACGGACCGGATCATGCTCTGGGACGCGGGCACCGAGGTGAACGAGAAGCCCGGACTCGGGGTCTACCAGGCCCCGCGGCAGCCCGGACCCGACAGCGGTCCCGACGAGAACGGCCTCGTCAACCTCCTGGATGCGTGCTTCACCTATCCGGATCTGAGCGACGTGATTCGGGTCACGCTGACGAAGGTGGCGGGGTAGGCAGCTACATGTGAACCAGCCCGGCGGCGCGAGTTCGTCGCCGGGCTGGGTTGCCATGTGTCGCGGGAGCCGCGTGCGCGACGAACCGCCTATTGTTATTCATGTCATATATATGACGTGATTATTTGACAGATAGCCCCAAATAGGTCAGTATGGGTAGATAATCGTGTCATAATCAACCCAGATACGTGTCATGCTGCTCACAGACCGCGCAGTTCTGTCGTACGTCGCCAATCACCCGGAGTGCAGCCGGTCCCAGGTTCGCCGGGATGTCGCACCCGATGCGAGCGCATCCACGGTATGGAGGGCTCTCCGGCGGCTGGTGGACGACGGATTGCTGGAGGTTGTCGGCGAGGGTCGCGGGACCCGCTATCGGGTGGCCGGGGGCGAAGCTGTCCTCGCGCACCTTCGTACGCCGTACCAAGAGCGTCCACGGACCGGCTACCACAGCGAGTTTGCAGGGAGCTACCGGCCAAACGAGTCGCGCTACCTGACCGAAGCTGACCGGGCGGAGCTGAAGAAGGCGGGTACCCCCGTCCTGGAGCCCTACCACGCGTCGATGGGCGTGACCTATGCTCAGCGCGTCCGCAAACAGCTCGAAGTCGACATGTCGTGGGCCTCGTCCCGTCTGGAGGGCAACAGCTACGACCACCTGGACACCGACTTCCTGGTGCGGACCGGCAGGACCGCGCGCGGCAAGTCGATCGATGAGACGGTCATGATCCTCAATCACAAGAACGCGACGCGGTACGTGGTGGAGAACCTCGCCGAGATAGAGATCGGGTGGCCGGATCTGCGCAACATCCACTCGCTCCTGGCCACCCAGCTGACACGGGATCGCAGCCTGGTGGGCAGCCTGCGGCGCATGCCGGTCGCGGTCGGCAGATCGTCCTATACGCCCCTGGAGGACCGTTTCGCGCTACGGGAGGAGCTGGACATCGTGCTCTCGAAGGCGGCCCGCATCAGCGACCCGTTCGAGCAATCCTTCTTCCTGCTCGTCCACGTTCCGTACCTGCAACCGTTCGCCGACGTGAACAAGCGGACGTCGCGGATCGCATCGAACATCCCCCTTCTGAAGGCCGATCTGGCCCCCATGTCCTTCTTCGCCATCGACGACCGCGACTACATCCACGGCCTGCTGGGCGTGTACGAGCTGAACGACGTTTCGCTCCTGCGCGAGGCGTTCGTCAACGGCTACATCGAGACGGCACGGCGCTACCGCTACCTGCGACCGGAGGCCATCACGATCGACAGGGTCGAGGTGGTATACCGCCGCTTCACGAACCGGGCCGTCCGTCGTTGCATCCTGAGGTGGCGGGGATTCGAGCCCAGGCGGGTGTGGCGGATGATCGAGGACGCCGACATCCCGCTCGCGGATCAGCAGGAGGTGTTCGATTTCGTCGAAAGCTCGTTCCGCACGCTCCACCCGGGTATCGCGGTGCTGTACGGGGTGGAGCCGGAAGCGCTGGAGGGGCTGGAGCTGGGCGCCACGCTGACCGACCGATGATCAGCACCTCGTATCCTCCGCTTTCGAAATCGTTCGCACACCCGAAAGCGGGGAGGTATGATGTGTCCACCATGCAGACGACCGCACCGACCACGTGGGAAGACGTTCTGCGGATGCCGGACGACGGCAACCGCTACGAGTTCATCGGGGGGCGGCTGTACGTGACAGCGGCCCCGGTAGTTCGTCATCACCGCGTTTCAAGGCGGCTGCACCAGGCCCTGATGCGGATTCTGGAACGCGCCGGACACGGAGAGGTGTTCTACGCCCCGGTCCTCGTTGAGTTCCCGGGCACGGGCGACCGCGTTCAGCCCGATATCTTCTTCGTGTCCAACGAGAGGCGGGGGATTGTCGGCGAGAAGCAGGTGACGGGTGCTCCCGATCTAATGGTCGAGATCCTGTCGCCGTCTACCGCGCACCGTGACCGTGGGATCAAGCTGGATCTGTACGCGCGGCGCGGCGTGCGGGAGTACTGGATCGTCGACCCGGTTGAGGACGTGGTGGATGTCTGGCGATTCGAGGCCAGTCCGGGCCGCGAACGCTTCACCGGTGAGCTGCCCGTCCGGCTGGGAACCCAACAGGTAGGCACGATCGACCTCGAAGAAGTCTTCTCGCGCCACCTGGATGTGTGGGACGACGCGGCCCGTGAGGGGGCGGAATAACTGCCGGCTCCGGTTCCTTCGATGCCGAGCTGGCGTTTGTACTGGGAGGGAACGACGGCGTGCACGGGGAGATATGATGTGTCCACCATGCAGACAACCGCACCGACCACGTGGGAAGACCTCGTCACCCACCTGGCCCGCTTCTGCGGCGCGCTCCGCGAGGCCGGCATTGCCGTGACCCTCGGAGACGAGATCGATGCCGCAGACTCGCTCGCCCACATCGACATCGGGGACCGCGCCGAGGTGCGGCTGGCGCTCCGGACCAGCCTCAAGGTCGAGCCGCGCGCGTGGCCGCTCTTCGACCACCTGTTCGACGACTTCTGGCGAACGGAAGGCGGGCGGCGCCATGGCCGAGAGGGACGTGGGCGGCGGCAGCGCCGCCAGCAGGCCCCCCGCACCTGGCCGGGCCAGGACAACCCGCTCGCCCAACTCGCCCAAACGATCGCCGAGCGTGGCCGCGTAGGGCCGGTCGACCCTGTCGAGGACGACAGCCCCGGCACCGACGGGGGCCGCCCCGGCTACAGCCCGCGCGCGCTGCTCCGCCGCAAGTCGTTCGAGGCGTGCAGCGCGGAAGCGCTTGCCGAAATGGAGCGCCTGATCGAGCAGGTCGTGCGCCGGATCGCGATCCGCCCGAGCCGCCGCCTGGTGCCGTCGCCGAGGGGCGCCGCGATCGATCTGCGGCGCAGCTTCCGCCGTGCGCTCGCACGCGACGGAGAATTCCTGGATCTGGCCCGTCGCAGGCGTGCCGTGGAACTGCCGCGGATCGTGTTCATATGCGACACGAGTGGCTCGATGGACCCTTATTCCCGGTTTGCGCTGGCCTTCATCCTGGCTCTGGGCAAGGTCGCGCGCCGGACCGAGGTCTTCGCTCTCAATACCTCACTCACACGCCTCACGCCCTGGATCACCGCCGGCAACCTGACCGCCACGCTGGCCCGCTTTGCGCGCAACGTCGAGGACTGGTCGGGGGGGACCCGGATCGGCGAGTGTCTGGCCGATTTCGCTATGGATTACTTGCGCCAGGTGGTTGCGGGTGATACATCGGTCCTGATCTTCAGCGACGGGCTCGACCGGGGCGCTACGGAGTCCCTGGAGACCGCGCTGTTGGCGATCCGGCGGCGCGCGCGGCGTGTCATCTGGCTGAATCCGCTCATGGGCGATCCGAGATACCGGCCCGAGGCCAGGGGCATGAAGGCGGCGCTGCCTCACATTGACCACCTCGTGCCCGCTCATAATCTGGAGTCGCTCGAGGCGCTGCTGCCGATGCTGGGGCGGGGCTGAGCGACCGCCATCGGGAGCCGGCCGGGCGCGAGGCCATCCCGACGCGAAAGCCACCCCAACGTGCGAATCGAAGAGAAGTTCACCGTGGCGGCCCCCGCCGACGACGTCTGGGCCTTCCTGACCGACCCCGAACGCGTCGCGGCCGCCCTTCCCGGCGCCGAAATCACCGAAAAGGTCGACGAGAACACCTACAAGGGCGGAATGGGGGTCAAGGTGGGCCCGCTGAACGCCGTCTACGCGGGCACCGTCGCCTTCGATCTCGACGAGGACGCGCGCTCCGCGGTCGTGCACGCGAAGGGGCAGGGGAAGGCGGGAATGGGCAATGCGGACATGAAGATGACCAGTCGGGTCGTTTCGCTGGGGGCGGACGAGACCGAAGTGACGGTCGAGGCGCAGCTGTCGGTGACCGGCATCCTCGCCCAGCTCGGGCGCGGCATGATGCAGCACGTTAGCAAGAAGATGTTCAAGGAGTTTACCGAGGTTTTGGGGAAGGAGCTGACATGATTCCGCCGCAGTTCGACTACCACGCGCCCGGCAGCCTCGACGAAGCGTTGAGCCTGCTCGGCAGCCTCGACGACGCCAAGGTCATGTCGGGCGGGCAGAGCCTGCTTCCGATGATGAAGCTGCGCCTGGCGACGCCGGCCAATATCGTCGACATCGGGGGCATTCCGGGGCTCGATTCGATCAGTGAAGAGGGCGGTTTCCTGCGCATCGGCGCGCTGGTGACCGAGACGGCGCTGGAGGAGAGCGCCGTGGTGGCCGCGCGCTACCCGATCCTGCTGGATACGGCCAAGGTCATCGCCGACCCGCTGGTGCGGAACCGCGCGACGATCTGCGGGAATGTGGCGCACGGGGATCCGGCGAATGATCACCCGGCCACCATGCTCGCGCTGAGGGCGCAGATGGTCGCGACCGGGCCGGACGGCGAGCGCACGATCGGCGTGGACGACTTCTTCCACGGACTGTTCATGACGGCGCTGTCAGAGGGTGAGATCCTGACCGAAATACGCATCCCGGCGCCCGGCGGGGCTGGCGGGGCCGGCGGCGGGGCGGGCTCCGGCGGCGCCCACCACGGCGGTGCCTACCTCAAGCTCGAACGCAAGGTCGGCGACTACGCGGTCGCCGGCGCCGCCGTGCAACTCTCCCTGGGCGACGACGGCAAGGTGACCCAGGCGGGCATCGGGCTGACCAATCTGGGCATGGCGCCGATCCGGGCGTCCGCGGCCGAGGCGGCGCTGACGGGCGCCAGGCTGGTGGAGCGGGGAGGCCTCCGGGGCGCGTTCCAGCGGGTGCGGGACGCGATCGCCAAGGCCCCCGACGCCGACGACGTCATCGCGGCCGCCGCACAGGCCGCCGCCGACGCCACCGATCCCGTGGCCGACCGCCGCGGTTCGGTCGAATACAAGAGGAACATGGCCCGCGTGCTGACCCGCAGGGCCATCCGCAAGGCGCTTTCGCGCGCCGCTGGTGACGCTGGCGCCCACACGCCGGCGGGAGGGTAGCGCCATGGCCAGACACAACATCACCGTCACCGTCAACGGCGAGGCGCACTCGCGCGAGGTCGACTCGCGGCTGCTCCTCGTCCATCTGATCCGCGACGAACTCGCGCTCACCGGCACCCATATCGGCTGTGACACCACGCACTGCGGCGCGTGCACCGTGCTGGTCGACGGCGTGCCCACCAAGTCGTGCACCGTGCTGGCCGTCCAGGCCGACGGCGCCGAGATCGGCACGGTCGAGGGGCTCGCCGACGCCAACGGCATGAGCGCGCTCCAGGAGGGCTTCATGCAGGAGCACGGCCTCCAGTGCGGCTTCTGCACCCCCGGCATGCTGATGACCGGGACCGCGCTGCTCGCCGCCAACGCGAACCCAAGCGAGGCCGAGATCCGCGAGGCGATATCGGGGAATCTCTGCCGCTGCACCGGATACGTGAACATCGTCAAGGCGGTCGAGTACGCGGCCGCCAAAATGGGGGAGGCCGACTGATGGCCAACGAGACCAACGCACCCAGGACTTCCGCCAAGATCTGCGGCATGGGCCACTCCATGAAGCGCAAGGAGGACCCGCGCTTCCTGCAGGGCAAGGGCAACTACATCGACGACTTCACCCTGCCGGGGATGCTGTGGCTCGACATCGTGCGCAGCCCCATCGCCTACGGGAAGATCGTGAACATCGACACCTCGAAGGCGCTCGAAGTCGACGGCGTGCTCGCCGTGCTGACGGGCAAGGACCTCGAGGCCTACAACCTGCACTGGATGCCGACGCTCATGTCGGACACGCAGATGGTGCTGCCGACCGATACGGTCATGTACCAGTCCCAGGAGGTCGCGGGGGTGATCGCGACGTCGCGCTATGCGGCCGCCGACGGGGTGGCCGCGGTCGAGGTCGAATACGAGCCGATGACGCCCGTGATCGACCCGTTCCAGGCGCTCGACGACGACGCGCCCGTGCTCCGCACCGACAAGGATGGGCAGGAGGACAACCGGATCTGGCACTGGGAGGCCGGCGACAAGGAGGCGACGGACAAGGTCTTCGACGAGGCCGACGTGGTGGTGCGCGAGAAGATGCACGTGCCGCGCATTCACGTGGCGTCGATCGAGACGTGCGGGTGCCTGGCCGACTTCAACCCGGTCGAGGGACACCTCACCGTGTACATGACCACGCAGGCCCCGCACGCGATCCGTACCGTGCTGGCCCTGGTGGCGGGTCACGTCGGGCTGTCCGAGGAGAAGATCCGCGTGGTGTCGCCCGACATCGGGGGCGGCTTCGGGGGGAAGGTGCCGGTGTACCCGGGGTACGTGATCGCGATCGCCGCGTCGGTCGTGCTGGGCAAGCCGGTCAAGTGGATCGAGGATCGGATGGAGAACCTCCAGGCGGACTCGTTCGCGCGTGACTACCACATGGACGCCGAGATTGCGGCCGATTCCAGCGGCAAGATCCGCGCTCTGAGAATCAAAACACTGGCCGACCACGGCTATTCGGACGCACAGGCTGCGCCGTCCAAGTTCCCCGCGGGACTGTTCTCGATCTGCACGGGTTCGTACGACATGGAGCAGGCGTTCGCCGAGGTGGACGCGGTCTACACGAACAAGCCGCCGGGGGGCGTGGCGTACCGCTGCTCCTTCCGCGTGACCGAGGCCGTGCACTGCATGGAGCGGATCGTGGACACGCTCGCGCACAAGGTGGGCAAGGATCCCGCGACGCTCCGCGAGGAAAACTTCATTCCAAAGGAAGCGTTCCCGTACCAGTCGCCGCTGGGCTGGGAGTACGACAGCGGGGACTACCAGGCCGCGATGGACAAGGCCAGGGAGATGATCGGCTACGACGATCTGCGACGGGAGCAGGCCGAGAAGCGCGAGCGCGGCGAGCTGATGGGGATCGGCGTGTGCAGCTTCACCGAGGTGCTGGGGGCGGGGCCGTCGAAGGACTTCGACATTCTGGGCATCAAGATGTTCGACTCGGCCGAGGTGCGCGTGCACCCGACGGGCAAGGCAATAGCCAGATTCGGCACGAAGTCGCAGGGGCAGGGACACGAGACCACCTACGCCCAGATCATTGCCGAGGAACTCGGGCTGCCGGCGGCGCACGTGCAGGTGGAGGAGGGCGACACCGACACGGCTCCGTACGGGTTGGGGACGTATGCGAGCCGGTCGACCCCGACGGCGGGGGCGGCGGGCGCGATGGCCGCGCGGAAGATCCGCGACAAGGCGGCCAAGATCGCCGCGCATCTGCTGGAGGTGAGCGAGGAGGACCTGGACTGGGAGCCGGGGCAGTTCTCGGTGAAGGGCGCGCCCGACAAGTCGGTCACCATCCAGGACTGCGCGTTCGCGGCGTACACGAACCTGCCCGAGGGCCTGGAGCCGGGGATGGAGGCGACGAACTACTACGATCCGCCGAACCTGACCTTCCCGTTCGGGACGTACATCTGCGTGGTGGACATCGACCGGGGGACGGGCGAGGTGAGCGTGCGCCGGTTCGTGGCCGTGGACGACTGCGGGAACATCATCAACCCCATGATCGTGCAGGGGCAGATCCATGGCGGATTGACGCAGGGGCTGGGACCGGCGCTGTACGAGGAGATTCCGTACGACGAGGACGGGAACAACCTGGCCGGGTCGTTCATGGACTACCTGGTGCCCACCGCGGTGGAGACGCCGGCGTGGGAGACCGGGCATACCGTGACGCCGTCGCCGCATCACCCGCTGGGCGCGAAGGGGGTGGGGGAGTCGGCCACGGTGGGGGCGCCGCCGGCCATTGCGAATGCGGTGGTGGATGCGCTGGCGCACCTGGGGGTGACTCACATGGAGATTCCGATTCGGCCGGATCGGGTGTGGGAGGTGTTGCGGGAGAAGGGGGTGGCGGGGTGAGGGGGGTGGTCTCCGTCGCGCGTCCGGGAGCTGGAGATCGTGCTGCGATTGCTGAAACGCCTGTTCCCCAGGCGGTCAAGCTAGGATCCGCAGAAGAGATATAGACAGTCCACAACTTCCACATGGCACTGCTATGAAGGCAATCCGTCTCGAATCGTTTCGATGTTTGGACGACACTGGGTTTGTTAAGCTTCGGCCCATAACCATACTTGTTGGAAGAAACAGCTCAGGGAAGAGTTCTTTTCTCCGGTTCCTGCCTTTGCTCCGACAGAGTGTTGACGCTCCGACTACCGGTCCGATTCAGTGGTATGGGGATCATGTTGACTTCGGCGGTTTTCAAGAGACGCTTTCAAGCTCTAGCGAAGAACAGAAAATCCGGTTTCACTTCAAGCTCACTATACATCCTGGAAGCGTCCTGACTCACATGCGCCACCCGACCCATTGGGCTAGGGGTGCTCGACGGCGTGGTAGAGCGGAAGACCTAGTTGATTGCGAACTTACCCTTACAATTGTACCCGATCCTAAAGACAACTCCATTACTCGATTCGAGTCGCTTTCTATCCGAGCAGCGGATCAACTGATTCAGATTGGGATCACTGGCTCAGATCGGATTGCTAAGATCACAATCAATGGCCGTCAGCCACTCGAGGAGATCTCTCAAGACCTAGCGACAGCTCCCGGCGCATTACTCCCGTCAATACACCGGAGATTCCGATCCGCCAAGGCCGAAGATGCCGATCTGCGTTACACCGTTTCCGGTTTCGGCCGACCGCTCGCTGTTGCCCAGTTGGTCGATGTTCTCCGTCCAATGTTTCATGGAAATACCGCAGCAAGCACCATAGAACAAGTCGCGCAGCGAGTGCCTTTCGGATCCGACAAATCTGTACTCGCATCCTTGCGGTCACTCAAGCACCTGGGCAAGCGATGGGCCGAATCTGTCGGCAGGCTTGAGACGAGCAGTCGGCGCTTTGCCGAGATAAGAGACTTGTTGATTGCGAACTCGTTGGCTGCTATTCTTCAACATCTTGATGGCCAGCTGTGGCAGTTTGCGTCTGGTATACGGTACATAAAGCCTGTTCGTGCCACGGCACAGCGATACTACCGCCCACAGGACTTGGCGGTTGGCGAGGTGGATCCGGAAGGCAAGAATTTGGCAATGTTCCTCCGGAGCCTTACAAAAAAAGAGGGTGAGGAGTTCAACGACTGGATGTTCAGCGAATTAGGGTGGACGATAGACACACGCCTTGAAGGAGGACACGTATCGTTAAGTATACGTGAAGCTGAGGCGACCAGCTATAACCTAACGGACGTGGGTTTCGGTTTCAGTCAACTGCTGCCAGTGATCGCGCAGCTGTGGTCTATGCAGCACCGGCGCCTTAGGCAGCGCACGCCCTACGCGTCGGAATTGACATTTGCCATTGAACAACCTGAGCTGCACCTGCATCCAGGACTACAAGCTAGGCTGGCGGACATTCTGATACGAGCTGTGGTATCTGCTGAGCGCCAGCGAATCGGCCTAAAGTTGGTTGTGGAGACCCATAGCGAGGCGATCGTCAATCGGATTGGTCGACGAATCGGGCAGGGTGACCTTAACCCGGAAAGGGCGTGTGTCGTATTGTTTGACTCTGACGGTACGGACGGAGTGTCGAAGGTCAGTACCGGTATATTTGGGAGTGACGGTGCCCTGCGCAACTGGCCATACGGATTCTTCGAACCCGAGTGAGGGGTGTCAATAGGTGCTCATCGAACTTGCTGACGATCTTACCGATGGGTTGTCGGGAGAGGACTTAGCCACCATCGAGTTACTATTGCACTCCCGTCGCCTGGGTTATCATTTGCTGGTGGGAAGTGACGATCTGCTCAGTCGTCTCATGGAACAGGAGCTATCCCCGAGTGGTCGAGCGATTCTCAAGAGGGTACATGACCGGCAGATTCAAAAGCGTGGGTTACGAGAAGCAGTCGCCTTTCGCGTTAGAGTGTCATTGACCGATGAATCGTGTGTGACAAGTCGTGGGGATCGCTCAATCATCAACATTCGACTGGGTGACTTTAGGGGCTTCGGCTCAATGTCCCCAACCGTGATTCTCGGAGAGAACATACGAGATGCACGACTTGCAGAGGTCATGGCAAGAGTCTACGCGCGTTCGAACGGAATGTCTCAGGTCAAGCAATGCGGTGTGCGCATGGGTGGCGGCGGAGACACAACAGCCGAGGTATTTCGAGAAGTCCGGGATGAAACGCGCCTTTGTGTCTGTGTAGTAGACAGCGACAAGGCGGCTCCTTCAGATGGAATGGGATCGACGGCGCGGAAGGTGATCAGGGAGGTGGACCCCGAGAAACCGTGGGCATACGTTTTGGTAACCGAATGTCGGGAATCAGAGAACCAGCTCTCTTCCAGATTAGTGGAGACCGCTGTGAATGATGATGCGACGTTGCGAGAGATGATCCCATGCCTTGAACGGCTTGATACCGGAGCCTCTGTGTCTGAATTACGGGATTATTGTGACCTAAAGAACGGCACGCTACTCGAATGGGTGTTTGCGCTGCCGGCCGGCTCGACGCGAGACTTTTGGATTCGACGAATCGGTATGTGTACAATACTGCCGCTTGTGAGGAGCGAATGTGTCGAGCGTGGTCGATGCTGTAGTGTGGATGAGTGTGAATGCTGGCTGATGCCGAGATTTGGCGATGGGATACTGGATCGTTGCCTTGACGCGATGGAGAGGATGTCCACGCAGAAGATCTCCGAAGCGTTATGCGCCCCTACACGTCGACACTGGGTCCGTATTGGATCGGCTGTTTTCAGTTGGACCTGTGGAACGGAGAGGGTGGTGGTGTAGAATGTGGTGAGGGGATCGTGGGTCTCGTTGGGAAGGGAGCCTGAGATCTTGCATGTCGACAACGGAGAAGTCAGGGGCTTACCGTACTAGAACGCCCTGAGGTCGCCGCCTCGGCCAGCACCGTGGTGACGAAACGGATGCCCTTGTTCGCTGCCACCAGGCTCAGCACGACGTAGAGTAACCCTTGAGCGCTGACTAGGACGATGCACTCCCGCCCACTGATACCGAGGAAAGCTGCGAGGCCTACGCTCACGATGACGAGCGCGAAGCTCAGGTTTGTCAGATCTCTCGTGAGCAACCAGGCGCGGTGGGCCTCATCAACAGACTCCCGATCTGCGGTCGCTTTCGAGAGCCTGTACCAGAGTAGATTCTGGTCGGCCGGGTCGGTCGGTAGCGGACCGTGCTGTGCCTCTAACGCATCCATGTTGACGCGGCTGTCTGCGTTCCCGTGCACAGTGAAGGCGTCGTGACCAGGGAGCGGATTCCGCCACTTCCAATAGACCAGCACCGCCTTGAAGTCGGATGTCACGATTCCATCGAGGATGAGGGTGGCCAACGGCAGTAGCAGGGTCAGCACGAGCTTGAGGTCGATCAGAGCGGTCCACTGACGGGCTTGGATGGCCCCAAGGACATCGCTACCCGAGAACACCGCGAACACCAGGAGTGCGATCAATGTGACGAAGCCCTTCAGTCGCCCCCTGTAGCGCGACTTGATGCTGCCGCCGGTCGCCATATCCCTACTCCTCCTCTTGATCCTCGGGGTACGGCAGTCTCTTGGCAGGCACTTCGTTGTCCCGACGTGGAAGGTTCCTGTAGGTCCGCAGATATTCTCCGCGTACCCCGGTCGTCTGCGTCACATCCGCGCCGCGATGTATCAGGCCGCGAACCACCGCACGTCGTGGGTGGTCCTTGTCGTCAGGATTGGCACTGATGAGCGCATGGAGCAAGCCTTGGCCGCCGGGTAACTGTCGCGGGAGGCGAGGCCCCAGCCACCGGTCGAGCACGTCGGTCGACAAGTTCCGCCGGGATCCGTGATGTGGAACATCGAAGCGATCGATGCCTGGCAGCCGGAGCCCGATGACAGGAGCGAAGTTGGCGGCCTCATTGAGTCCGTCTCGGCCCACGTCCCCTGTGAGCAGAACCTTCTTATCGCACAAACTGGCGTATTGCACAACGCTCATCTCGTTCTCTACGCTCGTCGGCCCGGTTGAGAAGACCTCGATCCCCCAAGCGGCCCTGGCGTAGTAGACGACCTTCGCTGCTGCCTTCTGAATGGCTCCGAAAAGCCCCATGCCGGCTGCCGGAACAGCTGGCTCCGGCGTCCTGTCGGAGTCCACGATCAGCTGGAGAAACCGCGTCTTCGACGGCGCGAGCACCGTGAACTCACCGATCATTGCGCCCTGGAAAGGTTCGTAGATGGGAATCCCGCGGCGCTGCGCGATCTCTTCCAGTTCCGCGACATTGGGATAGGCTTTGCGAAGAGCCTCTTCGAGCCCGCTTACCGTGCTGAACCTCGCGAAGTGACTCAAGAGCTCGGCAGCATAGAGCCAAGGGCGCAGCATCCACAGACCGCCCCCGGGAGGCACCTCACATTCTTCCAGAACGGTCCTCAAGCCGCCGGAGTGATCGGCATCCGGGTGGGTTAGGACCACATGGTTGACGCTGTTGCCTCCGTAGTACTTGCGGAGGTGAGCCATGACGTTCGGCCCGTCCTCCTGAAAGCCTCCGTCCACGACATGCACTTGGATGGCTCCGTCCCGTTTGTAACGCAGAGTGATCGCATCACCGCTCTTGGATTCGCCAACGCTCAATAAGTCGATCTCGAAGTAGGACTCCATTCGTCTCATCCTTTCGTCGACCGCGCATTCGGCAGCCTGTTCATGAGGAGCATGTCCCGGAACTCCTCTGGTGTCATGTCCGCGATGGTCGCTGCATGGTCTGCGTCACCGACCAGTCGCCTTGCCATCCTCGTCTTGCGGGCCAGCGACTCCGCGATCACGAGGTCGATCGTGTCGGCCGCTAGGAGGCGGACGTACGTGACCGGCGCGTGCTGCCCGATGCGATGATTCCTGTCTTGGCTCTGCGCATACAGGTCGTATCGCCAGGTCAGGGTTTCGTAGATGGCATACGTAGCCGCCGTTAGCGTGAATCCCGTTCCAGCTGCCGCCGGGTTGCCCACGAACAGACGAACACCGGAGTCCTCCTGGAACGATCGAACCAGTGCCTGCCGTTCGGATGCGGGGACCCCTCCGAACAGCGTCACGACTCCAAGCTCGTTGTAGCGCGCCGCAAGCCGGGTGATGGTGTTCACATAGTACGACCAGAGAATCACCTTGCACCCCTTCGCCCGAATCAGTTCTTCCAGGATTCGGTCAAGCTCGGCGAGCTTCGCAGGCTCACGCTGTTCATTGGGAACTACTAGCGCTGGATTGCTGGCGATCTGCGCCAGTCTCAGCAGTTTCGTCAGAGCCGTGGGCGCGTAAGCGCGGAATGCGTCTCTGCTCATCCGTCGGACGTCGTCGAGGATTCCGTCTCGCACCGCATCATACATCCGGCGCTGCCAATCTGGGAGCGGGACGCTAAGGTCCACGAAGCTCTTGGAGGGCAGGCTCAGGCATTCCTCTTTCGTACGGCGAAGTACATGGGGCTTGAGAAGCTCGGCCAGCTTCTTCTGCCTGCGGGGGTTGGTCCCAGAGTCTCCGTAGTCCAGCATGAAGACTTCGTACGGGCCTAGGGGATTCACATCCGCTACCACGCTCAACTGGGCGTGGATGTCCGACGGGCTATTCGTCACAGGCGTGCCGGTGAGAAGCCAGCGAAACGCGGCGAGTGGGGCAAATTGCCGGGCGGCGATGCTGGTAAGGGATCGCCGGTTCTTCACGTGGTGTGACTCATCGAGCACTAGAACCGGTCGTAGGCGACGCATCATGGCTCGGACAGACGCAATGTCGGCCCTCGCCGCCTCGTAGTTCACGATCACAACCGCTTCGTCGGCATTCGCAAATCCGGCGCGCCGATCATGTCCCGATCCGCCGACGATCCTTATCTGCCACGTCGGTGCAAACCGAGTGATCTCTCCGGCCCAATTGTCCTTCAGGGAGTTCGGACATAAGACTACCATATGGCCTACAATGCCCCGTTCCCGAAGCTCGCGAAAAGCGTCGATCGCGGTCAGGGTCTTGCCAAGTCCCTGCTCAAAGGCGAGGATGCCGCCGCGCCGCTGGATCAGGAACCGGACACCATCCTCCTGATGGGCCATCAGCTGGTACCTACGGCCCATCTTTCCTCCAAGTGGCGTGGCGGTCCAAGCGGAACTCGAGATCGTCCAGCCCTGCTCGAAGCCGTTCGTACTCTTCCGGGGTAATCGCCAAGACCTCTTCGAGAGGAACAGCATAGAGAGCTTTGCTGAACTGGTTAAGCCGTATTCTGAAAGGGCCGATTTCCCCTGCGACATGACCAGTCAGCCGATCGATGCAGGCCTGGAGACTATCGATATCCTGTTGATCGAAGGTGGCTGCGCCCTGCTTGATGGCGCGCTCTAGTTGGCCATTCAGCGCCCGCACCCGACTCTTGACACCCGTTTGGCCAGCCCGGATCTCATTGTACAGCTCGTGGGCGGCGTGCTTCTGGTGGCTCTTGAGGCGGTTCCACTTTTCGGAGTCCTCGTAGTACTTGGCCATGAAGCGAGCATCACGGTACTCTTTGAAAACATCGTGCTTGACCATGTCGAAGACCTCGCCGCGGAGCTGTTCGCCCTCTTCTGTCTGGGCCCGGACCCGTGGTCCGAATCCGGTAGACTTGCTGATCTCTTCCAAAGTGCTGAACTGCCGCAGCGCGAGCTTGTCTCCATCGGGGGCGTCCACCCAATCCACGAATTGCTCGGCAAACCTGTAAGCGTCTCGTAGGCGGGATGCCCATGAAGTACTCTTGCCCATGTGACCAGCCATTTCAGTCAGGGTGAGGATGGGTGGATCGCCCTCGACTTGGTCGTGAATGAATTTTGCTTGAACGTACCTGCCCCAGTTCCGCACGCCGGTTCCCCTGACATGCTTCTGAGCCAACAGAATCGCCCGCTCCTTGTCGCCGAACTCCTCGGGCAGGACCTTGGCGATGACGAACCGAAACCGGTCACGGTCCGCTTGGCCTTCGTGTTTGGTCCAGAGTTCACGAAGGACCGTGACGCGAGTCGCCCCTTCGATCACCAAGTACTTGGGGTGCCTGCTATTGGCGCGCCATACGTAGATTGGTTCCAATTGGCCGAGATCCCTGATTGAGTTTCTGAGGGTGCTGTAGCCACTGGTATCCTTCAGCATGGCCGCCAGCTCATCCTCGTCTCCCGGTTTTCTTCCGGCCAGGTGGGGAAGCAGGCGCGGATTATCGGTCCACAGGCGCACGTCTTCATGCACGTCGAGGCGAGCTTCAAGGAGGTGGTACTCTTGGGAGCCGATACGCTCCAAGTACTTCCTCGGGTTGGGGGCATCCTTCGGTAACGGTGTCATTTCTGATCTCCGGTGAGGAGGTTCGTCACGAAGAGCGGCGGCAGGGTTACCAGGACAGGCACCGCCCGTGGGACCTGGTCGTTGCAGACCGGGCGCAGCAACCGTACCAAACTGGCTTCCACACCGGCCGCGAGGTGCTCCGGCAGAATTGCTGCGCTGAAGTACGTGCGCTCACTGGCTCTGATGGCTCCAATGCACCCCTTGCAACGCCTTGAATCCATGTGCTCGCCAAGCCGGCGCTTCAGGCGCGCAGATCGACCAGCGTAGAAGACGGGGTATCCGCCCAGTTTCTCTGCAAAGACCTGGAGGAGGTAGACGCCTCCGGCTCCATCCGAGATCCGGGCCACCTCTGGGGTGGAAAGGAGCCTTGGCCCGATCCAGTGTGGATCGATCGGTGTTGCGTGAGCAAGTGAAAACATGATGCAGATAAGGTAATACGATCCAAACAAAACACAAGAGATGCTGAAATCTGTACAATTACCCCCCATTAGAGGTTGCAATATGGCCTTTTCTGTACATATTATGGACCATGACCATCGTCAGGAGCTACACGGAGGCTCGGCGCTCGCTCGCGGCCTTGTGGGATCGGCTGGAGGAGAGCGGAGAAGTTGCGATCCTGCAGCGGCGGGGTCACAAGGACCTGGCAGTCGTCGACGCTGAGGAGCTCGCGGCCCTCCGGGAGACCGCTCACCTCGTGCGATCCCCGAATACTGCCCTGCGACTGTTGGTCGCGCTGACGCGGGCGCTTGGGGGGAGCAGCGAGCCGATGTCTGTCGACCAACTGTTGTCCGAACTGAAGTCCGGCGATGGAAGCGAGGAGGACATCTGATTGGGAAGTTCGAGGTGCCGGAAGGCTTGCAGAAGGGGGTATTCCATGAGGAGTTTCGGGAGGATCTAGCGTGGTGGTCATCACACCGTCCGAGAACCGCACGAAGGGTGGTCTCCCTGGCACGTGCGATTCTCGAGGAATCTGGAGCCGCCCGAAAACTGGGCCAGCCCCTTCGGCACACTCTCGAGGGCTGCTCGACCCGCCGCCTTCTGGGAGAGCACCGGGTCGTGTACCGATGCGCGCCGGACGCCGTCCACTTCCTACAGTGCCGATACCACCCTTGAGCTCATTCCAGGGCACACGAGGTTGCCAAGCCAACCAACCGTTCCGGGCCCCCTCCCCTCCCGCTGGGTACGGACAACGGTTACCTTATTATGGTATTTGTTCGGTTTGCCGAACGCTCCCTCCAAACCCTCCTGATAAGGGACGAACCGCTTCTTGAAGACTCAGCCCGCAGCTGATCTCGTGCGTTTCCCAGGCGAGGGGCGACCTCAGCCCCCCGACGGGCCCACGTGCGTTGACCTGTTTTCGGGCGCAGGCGGCTTAGCGGAGGGATTCCGCGCAGCGGGCTTCTCAGTGGTCGCGGCCAGCGATTCCGATCCCGCAGCAGGCGTGACCTTTCGCCGGAACTTTCCAGAAGCCGACTTCTTTGCAGGACCGATTGCGAAGCTCCGCGGCGCTCACCTGATCGCCGCTTCGGTTGTTAGGGCGGGATCTCTTGATTGCCTGATCGGAGGCCCGCCATGTCAGGCCTTCAGCTACAACAACCATCAGCGCTCGGAGAGCGACATCAGGGCTGGCCTTTTCCGCGACTACCTGCGGATCGTGAAGGGGCTCCGGCCTAAGGCGCTGGTGATGGAGAACGTTCCCGGAATCCTGACCGTCGGGGGAGGAACTGTCGTCGAGGAGATCTACGAGGCGCTAGAGGCACTGGGCTACGAGTGCGAGGGACGGATCCTGTATGCCCGGGACTTCGGAGTACCTCAGTTGCGCCGGCGTGTGTTTTTCGTTGCCACGCGCCTGGGATGGGATGAGGAGCTGTTTCCAGAAGGGACCTTCGGACCCTGTCCGAAGCCCAAGCCCCGGAACGACGACTACGTTCACACATGGGAGCGCCAACCGGATCAGCAGTACGGTCACCTGAACGCTGTCAAGGTCGGGCCAGCCATCAGTGACCTGCCCGCGATCGCGAATGGAGGAGGGGCCGACCGGCTGCGGTACGCTGCCCCAGCTCGGACGGTACTCCAGAAGTTGCTGCGCAACGGTGAACGCTTCGTCCCCAACCACAAGACGAGGACGCTGGGTGGCCTCATGATGGAGCGCCTGCGCTTCATCCCACAGGGAGGGTCGTGGCGAGACATCCCGTTTCAACTGCTGCCGGCCGGAATGCAGCGAGCCCAGCGGAACTCCCACACGACACGGTATGGGCGTCTGAGCCGACATGGGGTCTGCAGCACCATCCTGACGAAATGCGATCCCCACTGGGGTCGATACATCCATCCTTCGCAAGACCGAATCATTTCAGTACGCGAGGCAGCACGCCTGCAGTCCTTCCCCGACCGTTTCGAGTTCTGCGGTTCCATAAGCGATCAGTACCGGCAGGTGGGGAACGCGGTTCCGCCTCTCATGGCAGCGGCGGTGGGCCGAGCGGTGCGACGCCACATCGATTCCCGCCAGGCTTGACCCCGTGAGGCCCTGGATCGCAACCGCGCATCGTGACGGCCCACGACGCCGGGCAGCCCACCATGACCGACATCTTCGATCCTCAAAAGAGAAGCCAGATCATGTCGCGCATCCGGAGTACGGGAACGGCTCCTGAGGCGCTGCTTTATCAGATTGTAAGGCTGAGTCTGGGACACCGTTGGAGAATCCGGCAAAACGCCCGCGATCTGCCAGGGCAGCCAGACATCGTCGTTCCCACCCTCTCCTTGGCGATCTTCGCAGACGGCTGCTTCTTCCACCAGTGTCCTGATCACGGACGTATCCCCGACACCAACAGGTCGTACTGGGAGCCTAAGCTGGCAGGCAATGTCCGGCGCGATGCGGAGAACCGGGAGAAGCTCTGCAAACTCGGCTACACGGTCTGGCGCTATTGGGAACATGACCTCCGCGGCAAGAATCTGCAGGCAACCCAGGGAGAGATCGATCACAGGCTCAGTCAGCGGGTGAGTGACTGGAGGACTGATGGTCGGCCAAGGCCCCGTTAGCCCGTTCCTCGCTCTCCCCAACGACCGCGCCTGATCCAGGCGTGTCCAGCACCCAAGGATTAGCGTTCAACCCGGACGGACAGCTTGGCCTGGATCGGGTGGACGGCTTCGCTCGGAATCGGTGGTCGAATTCGTCGGAATAGGCAGCGGTCGTCGTTTCTTATCTCCGTTTTTTGGGCGTGGGTTCGCTTGGCGCACCGCTCCGAGCAGGTGCATGATCCCTTCTCATTCAACAAACACCCCTTGTCGTCCTTTCGGACGGATGGATGGCCCCACGAGTGTGGGGAAAACGAAGATTCGGGGGGCCTGGCGCGGCAGCGAGTCCATTCGGACGCGGACCGGGCACCTACAGAAACAACCGCATCCTCTGCTCCAACAGCGGCCGACTCAGAATCCCCGTCATATTCAGCACCTCGAGATTGAACCGACCATCGCCTCCACGCCCCCACCATTCCTCCGCCACCCACCCCAGGTTCTCGGCGGCGATCACGGCGACGTTGGTGCCGGCGCAGTCGGCCGCAAGCTGCCAGACTCGATCCATTGCGGAGTCGTCCGCGTCTGCCACCACGACCAGGAAGCAGGCGACCGGGTCACGCGAGTCGCGGATGTAGCGCTTGAACTGCCTCAGGTGGGTGGGCGGGAAGGTGTAGGCGCTCTCCGTGCTCTTGTTGTCCCACATCAGCACATCCCCAGCTGCCTTCCGACGCCCGCCGAACCGGATGCAGCCGTCGGGGTGCTCGCTGCCGGGCATCTCCATCAGTTCGAGTCCCAGCCTTGATTCGAAGAGGAACCGGGTTGCCGCCTCGAACCCGTGCTCGATGTCGAGGTCCTTTCTGATGATCTGGTTCGCCAGCAGGTTCTCGCGGTCGCGTCGGGCGAGTTCCGGCAGGTACTGGTAGAATCGCTCACCTGGCGACGCTTCCTCGGACACCTCCTTGGTGATCAGATTGGCGAAGTAGCCTATGATCCGTCCGATGCGCTCGGTCTTGTTGCCGCTCACCGGGACGCCCGGAAGCGAGGCGCACAGCTTGCGTAGCTCCTCACTGGACAGGATGCCCAGCACGCGGCTGGGAGTCAGGCCGGAGGAGATCACCCGTCCCTTCAGTTCCGACTTCGTGCCCGATGAGGGGAGTTTCTTCTTGACCAGCGTCTGTTTCAGCTGGCTGACCGTGAGAGCGTCGAGCAGCAGGCCCCACGCGTGCAGCCCGAGTTCCAGGCCGAGTGCATCCATCACGGAGGCCCGCATCTCGTCCGGAATCAGGTAGGGAGCGCCGTCGGCCTTGTTGCAATGGAAGACGATGCCACCCCACTGCAGCTTGTTCAGCACGTCGCGGCATTCGCTCGGCGTATGGAGGATGTTGCCTCGCTGTGGGAAGTGTTCGAGCTGGGCAAGGACGATACGGAAGACAGCCTCCGATAGTCCGAGGCTGTCGCGGAGAGTGCGCAGCAGGTTCAACTCGCGGAATGTGATCAGCTTGTCGTCCAGCGCCGCCCTGAGCACGTCCCTCAGGATTTCGATGCGGTCAGGATCCTCATAGCGCAGGCTATCATCTGTGGCGGCGGCGTCGAGCACGTCTTGCTCCAAGCGGGTCAGGCTCTCGACGATATCCTGCTCAGATGCCGACCAGTCGGGACGATTCACGAACGCCTCCAGCATCAGTATCTGCCGGATCTGGTCCTTGAAGGGACCATCGAACTGCAGAACGGTAGTGATCCGTTTCCTGTCGGTGAGTTCCTCGACATTCCGCAGAATGATGTCCCGGGCCTGTTGCTCGTTAGGCTTGGGGAAGTCCTTCGTGAAGCTGTCCACAATGCGCTGCAGCGGCAGCTTCGACATCTGCTTGATCGCATCTGCGACCTTCATGGGGCTCTCCGTGGTTTGGTGTCGGGTTTAATCCAGACCGCGATCGGCGCGGGAGGGGAGCCGATCCGGCGCGTGAGAAACGACCAGCCACGGGGCGACTGGCATGTCGGCGTCGGCTACCGCGTGGTGGTCGCTGAACTTAGTCCCGAAAGGTGTAGCTACTGCAACAATCGAGCAACTTCGTCGGGGAGGGTGTTCGGGTGGCAATCATGAGACGCACAGCCCCAGCCATGCCAGGAGGTCTGCGACAAGAAAGCGGTCCACTCCCCTCTCGGCCCGGTAGAGGCCCGAGTAGCGCCTGACCAGCTCCAAAGTGGGCATGACCTGCCACGGGAACCGATACGTGGGCTCCAACAGCTCCTGCATGCCAAGGGCCGAGCGCACGACGTGCCAACCCGTGGGCATGTGTACCGCGTACGTATCGGTCCACGCGCACGGGTTCCCCGCCTCGAAGCTGGAGATACTTGTGTTTCTGGCCTGTTCCCTCATCGCCGGTGGCAAGGATACGGGTTCGGGATCAGTCCTCTCCCTCGCTCTCATCCACTCCAGTTTCGCCTCCCGGCACGCCCGGATACGGTTGCGTCCCTCGTGCCATGAAAACGCCTGTATCACGCCCCACAAGATGCCGGACCCGATGATAATGTTCTTTTCGTCCGTCGTGAAGCTGCCGCTATTGTCTGCCGCGACCAGGGCAGCTCCCGCCAGGTTCATCGTCGCAGCCACACCGTCAACGGCCGGTAGTATCGATGACTCGGTGCAGTACACGGGGTCGTCCGCCATTCGGAAAGCCGGATTAGGCGGGCCTTCCACAAACAACACTGAGCAGCCCGAGGTGAGCAACGCCAGCATCGCCACCACGAGGATGCGGGTCTTTGTGAGCCTCTCCTTGGCTGTCATCTACTCTCCATCTCCTTTCATCTGACGTCTCTGGTCATGGAACGCATGGAGTCCTGCTCGGCGATTGAAGCCCTACCAAGGTCCGGTCCGACTCGGAATCCAGCACCCGATAGCGAGGGCGGCGAGCGGAGGCAGGACGACAAGGCGCCTCATGAGCGAATCTCCTGCTACTGGGGGAGCAGTCTATTTGGTTGGCGGGACGCTAATTTGTCGCGCAACGCATCGGTATTCTAATCGACTTGGTACGTTGGCTGTCAATAGACATCGCGAATATCATACTTTGAGTACAGTCGGCCGATCCGCGGCCGCGCTCCTTGGTTCAGGCACATCATGGCGACCGCGAACGGGGCCGAATAGGACCGGCAGGGCCGCCGGAGGCCGGGAGTCTGCCTGTTGACGCACGGGGTAGCCTGAACCAATGGGGGTGGGGGACCACCGCGCGACGATCCAGGGTGCAGGATAGAAGAGGCAAGGAATGTCTAGGGGTACTGAAGAGCAGGCTTCGGCGAAGAGTCGCGGCGAGCGACTCCAGCGATCCATCGTCAGTCGGCTCGATGCCACCGTGGTAGATCGGTGCAACCAAGAGATGGCCATGGCCGGAGTCACGCAGCCGAAGATCTCCGACATAGTCGTGGTCCTCAACCTTCTCTTGAGGGAATGCTACTTGGTCTTCCTTCATCAGGTTGACCTCTGCCCCACTGCGACCCCACCGGTTAGTCAACTCCTGAAGCTATCTGAACGGTGCACCGCACCTTATCGGGGCAGAGAGCTTTGGCTGAGGACACCCGCGTATTATCGGAGGATTGAGAGCGCTGACACCAAACCCACCGATCCACACGACGGTCTCCTGACCAAGGACGCCACTCCCTGGATGCGGCGAACTGTGGCGTTGGAGGTCGGTTCCATCGATAGTCTCAACGCGACGATGACGTTTGCCGCTGACCAGGAGCCCTGGGTCTACTGCACCTCGATCCCCCCGACGAATGAGGCCGAGCGGAAGGAGTTGATAGAGAGGTTCCCCGAGTATGACGCGATGACTGCGATCGAGGATCCAACCTCCTTCGCGGTGCGGCTGGGCATCGATTTCGCATTCAGCGTCCAGAAGCCCATCCATGTCGAACTCAGTCCACTAGAGAGGTGGGCGTACGACCAGAGCAGCTACAGTGTGCCTCTTTGGGAAGGGGAACATCCCATCGACAAGATCGTCCGTGTGTACCACGGCCCGGTGGTCTACGAAGACCAGTCCGGCGTCCTGGGATCTGGGGAGGATGTCGTCGATGCCTCCATGGTTCCGAAGGGCTGGTTCACAAAGAAGACGGAGTTCTCAGGAGAGCGAGAATACCGTTTCGCCGTGTCCACTCTCGGAAAGCCACGAGACGACACCTTCAGGCTACCAATATCAGACGAAATGAGACTGCTGACTGCTAAGGCGTGACCGACAAATCGAACTGATTCGGCGCGAAGCGGCCTCTGCCCCTACGCGCTCGACTGCTCAGCGACAAACTCGTAGAGCGGTTCCAGGTTGTCCCTCGCATGCCGCATCGCCCGAGGCGTGATCTCGGCGAGCGGGGTCCGGACCTTGAGGTGAGGGCTCACATACATCTCAACCTGTCGTTCCCACGGATGCCGTTTCGAAGGGAGCACGGTGACCGGGACCTTCCTGCGACCGCGATGTCGCTTCCGGGGGTCCAGGCATTCCCTCGCGCCTCGCAGGGCATCTGCCCAGCCCTGACCATCGAGGCGATTCAGCGCGTTCGGCGTGGGGCCGAGAGTCGCCTCCCTGATTGGCGGTCGAGCGGAATACTGCCACGCGTCGCGCGTCCACTGCACGGTGACCTCATCGGGTCTTGCGACCCTTCCGCGATAGCGGGTCAGGAGGAGCGGACGGGAGATCTCCCGCTCGATGAGTCGCGCGGCCGGCCAGTCGTCGTACCGCATGCCCTCGAGGTTGACGCCCAACCAGACGAAGCCGCCATCGGGGCGGTAGCCAGCGTTCCATTGGACACCCTCGTTGCCGTCCGAGATGCCCAGGACGCCACGGGATGGGCTGCCGAAGTCCCTTCCGCGGCATCCGAAGATGTCTCTGAAGTGGCTCTTCAGGGCGTCGGCGGGGTGTTTGGGGACGGGCATGGAGGAGGGCCGGGATTCCGCGTGTGAAAGAAGGCAGTCGAGCGCACTGGTGGACTCGGGGGGCTGGTCCACAATCTGGCGTGGCGCGGTCGTGGTGTCATCATGGCCGTCCACGGGGACGGTGTCTCGGACGGCGGTTTGGAAAGGGGGATGGCCGAATCCCCTGTGACGCTAGTGAAAAATAAACACTGTCATCACTATATAGATAATCTTAATGGTAATCAACTTCACTAACTTGACAGATGGGCTATCGTCCCTACGTTACCTCTGCGGACAGCCCCCGACCCGGATGAGGCACCCTTGTCCCTCGAATCTCCTCGGAGGAGCCGACAAATGATCTCGACATCTCGACCCGACCTCCCGGCTCTCTTGGCCTACCTCAAGCGCGTAGAGGAGGCGCGGAAGCTCGTGGCGGAGTTCGACGAATGGCTCGCGAGTGCCCCCCCACTGCCGAGCGTCGAAGCTCTGAAGGAACTGACGGACGGAACGTCGCACAAGGAGTGGGAGACCACGGAGGACCTGGCCGTACGCGTCGTCGGAATCCTCCGCCATGACGGAGGCCCGCTACGTGCGCGCGACATCCTGACGATCCTTCAGGAAACCGGAACGTCGTTCATTTCCGAGAACCCGGTCTACTCGGTGGTCGGAGCCCTGAAGGTCGCGCGTGAGAACGGCTGGGTCGTCAAGAAGGGCAGGGGATGGTGGCAGGCCGCGTCGCACGTTGCTGTCGATCCCGACGCCACCGCGGATGGTGGTGAGAGCGTGGCACCAACCGACTCGGGCGATGGTTGGAGGTACGACTGACGTGGCGAAACAATCTGTCCGCGAGCACTCCAATGGCGGGCGGATGATCCTTCGCCTCGCCAACGAAACGAGCTCTTGCGAAGGGCCTTGCACGTCGTTTCCCTGCAGCTCAGGTTGCTGGCGTAACGAGCAGGGAGCCTCGCGGAATCTCGGTTTGGGAGGAGTGATTCGTTGACCAATGCCGAGCGGTTCAAGACCTTGCGGGAAAGCGACGTGCGATCAATGGTCGAGCGTAGCGACACTGCCCTCGCGGAAATCCGCTTCGATGCCGACAACGGAGATCCCGTAGCTCAATGGTGCCTCGGCATTTGCTATAAGGGGAGCATCGGGGTCTCGAAGGACCTTGCTGAAGCTGTCCGCTGGTTTCGCCCCGCCGCCGAACAAGGGTATGCTCCAGCCCAGTACCAACTGGGTTTCGCGTACGCTGAAGGCGCAGGGGTCCCAAAGGACGTGACCGAAGCCGCCCGGTGGGAGCGCGCCGGAGCCGAACAGGGGCTTGCCGAAGCCCAGTACAACTTGGGAGTCTCGTATCGGGACGGGGCAGGTGTCCCACAGGACGATGCCGAAGCTGTCCGCTGGTTTCGCGCTGCCGCGGAACAGGGCGACGCCTCGGCCCAGAACAACCTCGGGTACTGCTACGCGATCGGAGAAGGCGTTCCGAAGGACGAAGCTGAAGCTGTCCGATGGTATCGCGCCGCGGCCGACCAAGGGCTTGCCTTAGCCCAGTACAACCTTGGGTACTGCTACGCGAATGGGGAAGGCGTTCCGGAGGACGAAGCTGAAGCTGTCCGATGGTTTCGCGCTGCCGCGGAACAGGGTGACGCCTCGGCCCAGAACAACCTCGGGTACTGCTACGCGATCGGAGAAGGCGTTCCGAAGGACGAAGCTGAAGCTGTCCGATGGTATCGCGCCGCGGCCGATCAGGGATTCGCGGAGGCCCAGTACAGCCTTGCAGTGGCGTATGCAAATGGAGCCGGCGTCCCGAAGGACGAAGCCGAAGCCGTCAGGTGCTACCGTGCCGCAGCCGAGCAGGGGCTTGCGTGGGCCCAAAACGACCTCGGGGTTGCCTACGCGGACGGTAAGGGCGTCAACAGGAATGCTGCCGAAGCCGTTCGTTGGTATCGAGCCGCAGCGGAACAAGGGCTAGCCAATGCCCAATGGAATCTTGGAAAGTCATACGCAATCGGCCATGGGGTGCTGCAGGACGGTGCCGCAGCTGCTCGGTGGTATCGGGCCGCCGCCGATCAAGGATACGGTGGCCCGGGTGGGAACTTCTTCGAGCGGATATCGGACCGAATAGTCATCTGGGCGGCTCGACATAGACGTCCGTGGCCTTGAGGGCCATCATCTCCAACCTCAATAGTCGGTCCGCGTCCCCCAGTAGCTTATGGTGTAGAGGACATCAATGACGTGTTCCATGTACTCGGAATAGTGCTCCCCGAGGTCGTCTCCTCGCGTCATTTCCCGAACCGCGTCCACGGTGCTTTCCTTCATCGCCTTTACGTAGCCGAATCGCCCCGCCGAATAGGTCACGAATCCCTCTGACTCCTCCCTCGCCATTGGCCGCATTTCCCTGCTTGCCCAGAAATGGTTGCCACGACGATCCTTGACCACCCGGACGAGGTACTCCTCGGAATCAGCTCTGTCCAGCGCTTCTTCGTGAACAGTCC
Organism: Longimicrobiales bacterium; assembly: GCA_965116905.1. GTDB lineage: Bacteria > Gemmatimonadota > Gemmatimonadetes > Longimicrobiales > Gaopeijiaceae > Bin94. The sequence continues at coordinate 1,599,489 of OZ220732.1, forward strand.
AGCCTGCCTGCGTTAGGCCTACGATGACCCTCTTCCCCGGACGGCCCTCGAACACCACCTCATACTGTTCGTGCTCGGTGAGCGCCGCACCCGAGACCAGGAGCCCCACGCCCACGCAAAGCCAGCGTACCAGACTGATCCTTCCCGCGCGCCGTGTCCTCTTGCCAGCAGCATCCATACCGGTTCGTCTCTTTCTCTGAAGTGGGTTCTGTTCCGCCAACCTCGTCGTCGCGAGCACCTCGGCTTCTACCCACCGAAACCTACAGACCTGGCCAGCATGATGACATCATCGCGCTAGCCCGCCGACACCATCGGAGGCTTCGCGTTTCCCGTCAAGGTGGACGGTCTTCCCGCCGTCGCAGTTAGGCGAAAGAAACATGCGGTTGTACCGGTCCCGGTTTCTTGGACAAGTGGACGGCTTAAACATCAGGCCGCCAATGCGGTGGCTGACGGCTCCCACCTGGGCGGTGTCCCGGACTCGCAGGGTGGGATGCGAGGATCGGCGATGGACCAGCCACGCGGCAGAACGGACCTGGGTCGGTCGGGGCCTGCCTACAGGCGGACGGTTCACTGGATGGGTCCAGTGGCGCCCGGAGCGGGAGCCTTGCCATGAATTGGCCATGTTATTGTGCTAGATGGCCACGTTAATGCCACGCAAAGCGTGCTAGTTTTTGTCTATTGGCGTGTCTCCTACCGAGCGCCGGGCCTCCGACCCATACCATCGACGACCCATGGAAAAGTTCACAATGTCGCTTTTCGTCCTCATCGGCTTGGCAGCCGGCCCTCATGCCCTGTTTGCGCAAGATGTGGGCGAACGTGTTCGCGTCACCACTCTGGACAGTATGGTAGTGGGTGAGGTCGTCGGGATCGACGAGGACCGAATAACTTTGAGCCGCGGCGGATCTCTCCGGGGCATGGAGGTCATTGGGCTCCGGCGCATCGATATCATCGGGCTCGAACGAAGTGTCGGATCCGGGTCGGCTCGGAAAACAAGCGTCCTCGTGTCGGGCGTGGCGGTCGGGACCATTGGTGCCGTGGTGCTCCCCTCGTGCATCCCCCTATTGGGCTCCGAATGTGCCGGCGGCATTTCCATCCTGGGAGCCGTTTTCGGCGGCGTCGTGGGCATGGGCATCGGGGCGTTGCTGCCTTTGCCCGAGCGCTGGGAGAGCATTCCCCTGGGTGGCGATATCGTTGCCAGCACGCTCGTCGACCTGCGGTTGCGCGGCGCCAGTCCTGCGGCACGCTTCGGAGCGCGCATCACGTTCTGACGTCGCGCTCCCTAGGGTCGCACCGCCGGACAGACAACCGGCCCGATCAGGCCCCCGCGGACCTCCACCCCGGCACCGCCGCGCACGCCACCCTGATCGTGCTGCGATACCCCGCCGACCATCCCCTCTCGACCGCCCTGGCACTCGCACGGGACCACACCGACACCGTGTTCGCGACATCCCGCGCCAACTCCGAATCGCCAACGCTCCCGACGATGGCCTTGCCGCGCAGGTACGTATTCCGCGCGAGGTCCGAACAGTTGTTCGTCCATTCCTGTGATCCGAACCAGTCGCGGACGATCCGGGCTACTTCTTCGGCCTTGGGCTCGGCCTTGTCGTAGAGCCTGGTCGCCACGAGATAGCTCACAACGCCCACAATCAGCGTCACCCACGCGGGTGCCGGCATGAGCCGCGACGCGCCGAGCAGCGCCGTCGTTCCAGCCATTCCGCGACCACCGCCACTCAGGACCCGCTTGAACCCCGCGCCGTGCCTGGCCTCGTGAAAACACTTCGCGAGCCCGACGATCGTGACCATGACCAGAAGCGGATTGGCGCCGACAAGTGCGGACAACCCCAGACTCGCGACGATTTCCGAGAACCGGCGGAGCTCGGCCTTGTTCCAGCTCAGAACGAGTGCCAGGGCAGCCAGGACCGAGCCGACGAACTCTGTGGCCGTGAAATCGGCCATGTCCTTGACCCATTTTCGGGATATTCCGAGAGTCTCGTTCAGGAATCCCGCGACAGTGTCAAAGGCCTCCTTGTCCCAGGTGACCACCGGTATTCCCCTGGGGGTAGCCATGTCCTTCCATAGTGCCGAGACGTACCCTTCCGCCCTCTGAAGCCACCCCTCGTCGGGGAACGTCTCGGCGATGGTCTTCCACGCGCCGACGAGGTCGTGGCTGCCATCGAATAGCCGATGATCGGCGCCGTACTTCCCCGTGTCGATGTAGAACTGATCCAGTGCCTTGTCGTAACGCGTGGGGGGACCAGAAGCGAACACGTCCCGGGTCCACCGGTCCAGGCTAGTCGCGATCTCGGTTGCGAGCAGGGCGTTGCCGAGACTGGCTGCCTTCGCCGTCACCGGTTCGGACAGGCGGCGCACTGGCACCTTTCTGAGCGAATCCGAGGCAAGACGCCCCGCTCGGGCGGATGCATCACCCACGCGTTCCCCGACCGCTTTCGCGGAGCCCATCACCCCATCGCCCACGGCTCCGACGGTCTTGCCGATGCCGGCCATCCCGCGCCTCAACGTCCCGGTGGCGGAGTCTACCGCGCCGCGCAGGCGGGCAGCCTTGCCACGTTCGACCGAGTCCGGTCCGGCTGGTTCGTCTTCTTCGGGTGGATCGTCGATTATTTGGAAGTCGTCATCCAGGGGCGCGACGGCTTCGGCGGAGACATCGGGAGAATCGGGGTCGATGGCGGTGGTCTTGTCAGGTTTGGGAGGCATTGGGGTCCATGCGTTCCGGTCTTAGTTGCGAGGAAACGTGGAATAATGTCATGTATAGTTTCCATGTGAGCTGTCATCGACATGCGTCATGAGTTCTTCCCCAGGAGATTCCGCTAACAGTGTCTGCGGAATCCGGGCGACGAACTCACTCGCCTCTCGCCAGGCGATCCACCACACTTCAACTCGATCTTCAGAACCCGACCATCGAGACGGGAGCAAGCCAGGCAGATGAAGGAACGACCCGTCTACCACTCCACTGAAGGCCCGCCACGGTTCGACCCCGACCGCAGGCAGGCGAGCAAGGCAATCATCGAGGAGCAGGCCCGCCGCCAGGTGCGGACCTTCCTCGATGAGCTCAAGAACGGCACGCGGAACTATCGGACGGTCGCCAGCCTGGGCAGCCAGGTCGCGCAGGAATACCGGGGCCGCGCGATTCTGGAGCTGCTGCAGAATGCCCACGATGTCCTCGCTTTCGCCGCCGCCGCCGATCCCCGGCAGATCTCCTTTGTGCTGAGATCGTCGCCCGAACCCGAACTGCTGGTCGCCAACAGCGGCCGCCCCTTCCGCCACGAGGACTTCAGCGGAATCTGCCAGCTGGCGCAGAGTCCCAAGGATCCGAACGAGAGTGTCGGCAACAAGGGACTCGGTTTCCAGAGTGTGCTCGAAGTGTCCACTCGCCCGGAGGTGTGGTCGTCGGCCCCGGCGAAGGAAGGCATCGCGTTTACGTTCGGCTTCGACCCCGACGTGCGCGAACCGATAGAACGCGTGGCCAGGGCGCTTCTCACCGGTGACCTGCCGACCGACCCGGAATTCGGTGTGGAACACGTCGTTGACTGGACTCCGGAACAGATCGAGGAGTACCGGAGGCGGTTGGACGAGGACGAAGTCGACCCTACGGAGGAGGTGCGCAATTACCTCTCTCCCTATGTGATTCCGCGGTTTCTCGGCGATCCGCCGCCCGAAGTCGTCAGGCTGCTTACTGGCGGACACGTGACTGTCATTCGCCTTCCCTTGGATGGAGGGCGGGCGGGCAGTGCGGAAGAAGCGGTCGAGTCGGTACGCAAGCAACTTGAGGCGTTGGACGAGGCGGCGATGGTGTTTCTGCCGGACCTGTCGATGCTTCGGATCGAGATGGACGAGGAATTGGTCGAACTCAGGCGGCAAGTCGTTGCCGAACGCACGCTTCCCTCCAGTCGCGAGAAGCTTGACGACAGCGGGATCCCCCAAGCCCGTCACACCCGACTGAGGGTCGGCAGGACGGGGCGCGATGCGACCACCGAGCGGTCATTCCACGTCTGGAGCCGCGTAATTGGCGGTGATGATCAGCCGGGGGCGACTGAACGGATCGCCGCGGCCGTCCGCCATCTGCCTAATCGATGGCCGGAGGTGCGCGCGGTCCAGGTCTCCATTTCGGTAGAGGAGACGCGGGAAGCAAGGCGGGGCGCGCTTGTCATTTTTCTGCCGACCACGATGAAGACCGGAATCGGCGCCCACGTCAACGCCCCGTTCTACGGCTCCCTCGACCGGAAGACAATCAACTTCGGCGACGAGTACAACGAGCTGATGCTTGAGTTCGTGACGGACCTGGCGCTCGACGCGGTTCTCGAACTCGTGAAGGGTCCTGCGGAGCCGTGGCGGGGCCGGGCCGTGATCGACCTGTTGGCGCGGGCCGGTTCACCCCCGTCCGACGATCCCGAGCTAACGCGGCGTCTTCGTGAACGCGCTCGCGACCGAGACGACTATCCTCCTCTCGAACAGCAGGCGTTGATCCTCTGCGACGGGGGTTGGCGGAAGCCCGATGTCGCCCGAACAATGCCGACCATCCCGTCCGGTGATCCGTTTGGGGAGGCCGAGTGGCGCACACATGCCGGCTTCGCCGCAGCATGTTCCGCGCTCGACGAACGGCGTGAACCCGTCGAGGCCCTGCTCGGGTCTCTCGGTGGCTTGCCGGGCCCGCAGAACGAGGAGTGGGCGTACACCTTGGAGCGAATGGCCAGACACGTCGGTCGTGGCCAGGCGGACGCCCAAGGCGATCCCTCACTTGCTACGGAGGAGCTGCCCGACTGGAACACCTTCCTGAGCGGCGTGCTTGCGGTGCTGCCCCAGGAGCAGCGGGCCGAGCCGAAGGAGGCGGAAAACGACCCTCTCGCCGAAGCGGGGTTCCTGCCCACCGAGGACGGTCGGATGCTCTCGGCGTCCGACTCCGTGCGGATGTTCTTCCAGCCTCGCCAGGGTGCCGACGACGCCGTGGATTTCGTCGGGTCCGTTCCCGCTTCCCTTAAGGGGCGGATCGCATTCCTCCACCACGACGTGCAGACGCACCAAGGCCCACAACGCCGACGCACGGCAGTCCAGAAGTTTCTCGACGGACGGTTCGTGCAGAGCTTCCGCAGAGAGGACCTTGTCCGAGAAGTGGTCATCCCGTCGCTACCCGTGCTTCCCCCCGCGCATGGAAGTGCCGAGGCGGCGGACTGCGCCGACGCGCTTGCCTGGACGCTGGAGGTGATCGGCGATGAGGAACCGGAGGGCCTGTTGGATCGCCTCGCCGACCTTCCCGTCGCCTGCACGGCTGGCTGGTTTCCAATGAAGGAGGCCGTATTCGGGCCGGGCTGGCCCGGGCGCTCCGGCGACCACCTGAAGGCGCTGGCCGATGGGCTGTCGGGCGAGGAGGGCTTGGAACTGTTTCGAAGCGCGCTCTTGCCCCCGGACGACGACCGCTGGTCGCCGCGCGAAGACCAGCAGGGTGCTAATGACGGTCACGAGGACGGGACCAACCTCGTGAATCGCGCGGACCTGTTCGCCCGCGCGGGAGTGGTAAACGGGCTGCGGCTAGAGGCCTGTGAACCGATCCGCTTCAAGATGAGCCGATCTCATCTGAATCTCCCGGACACGGCCCCCGATTCAATACCGCAATCGGCGTGGGATGATTGGAAGCAGGCGGCGTTAGGTCAGGTCAAGCCCCATTGGAAGGGGTGGCTTGAGTACGAGCTTCAGGATGTCACTGTGCTTCCGATACTCCACCGAGAGGATCTCGGCGATTCCGCTCGCACAGCGCTGTCCAACCTGCTCCTCGCTTCGCTCTCGCACTGGAAGGCAGGCTGGGAGAAAGTCACGATCCGAAGGAGCTGGTGGTCACAACGAATCCGTTCTCCGCTCAAGCACTGGCTATCGACGTTGCCATGGCTCGATGACGCGCACGTCGACCAGGGACTGGGAAAAGGCCCCCGACCACTGCACCAGCGCTGGCTAGTACCGGGATCTCTTCTTCGCGGCCAAAGCGGTCGTTTCCGCCACCTATCGCCCCTTGCATTGCCGCTGGCCCAACGGCTCGGTGAGAACGCGGAGATGATTGAGGTGCTGAAGGGACTCGGACTCAACATCTATCCGACTGAGGAAGCGAGGACGGGGCCGGCTCTCCTGGAGACGCTGGCCGATGTCGCCGAGAGGCTGGCGGACGCGGGCCACGTCCGCAGTGCAATGCCCGCGGGCGGCTTCGACGTGCTTCTGGGCCAGATCCGCCACGGATGGAGGCACTTGGACCCGGAGGGTGACCTTCCGACGCGATTCGTCATTCGCACGAAGCCGCGTACATTGACGGTCCGCAAGCGCGACGAGCTCAAGGATGTCTATCTTCCCGACCACAGTTGGAACACACGGCTCCTGCGCGAACACGGTCAGCCCATCGTCGCCATGCGGCCGGAGGAGGCGTCGAAGAAGGCGCTCCGGGACCGCCTCGTGGAGCTCGGGGCGAGACGGGCGGCCGGGCTGGAGGAACACTGTTCGATAGACCATCTCCCGAGCGCCCAAGGCTTGGAAGGCACGCAAACATTCGATGCGGCGGGCCTGGGCTGGCTTCCGGTCGTCCTGCTCTCGCTTCACGCTCACGGAGGCGGCAATCCAGCGGGACCTGCGACCAAGGCGTGGCTTGAGGCCGCCGGCCGACTTCGCCGTGCCCGTGTCCGCCAATGCTCCTCCGTCAGGGTGGAGCTTGTCGACGCCGGACGGGGAGTCGCGCGTAGCGAGCCTTTGGCGCACTGGCTCTCCCGGGATCGCATCCTCGTTCTGCGCCGGGACATCACGCAAGGCGGACGGTACGAGAAGATCGCCGCCGCATCCCAGACCATTCTCGACCGCCAGGACCTGCTGAAGGATCTTCGTCTTGTGCTTGGCGCCCTACACGGTCGTCGGCAACCAACCCGGAACGAGATCGAGGCGGCGTTGGACCGGGCGGAGATCGATACCGTGGCCGTGGCCGACATCAGGCATCGCTGGGACGTCGGGACCTCCACGCTGGTCCGTCGCATCCGGCCGGTGCTGCAGCTCCTTGGTGTCTCCCAGGACGGTCTCGATGACGCCGCCAAGGACACCTCCGGGTTGACCCGATGGCTCAGGAAGGCGCTCAGGAGGGCAGACATCGACGGGTGGCCCGCCGAGGAACTGTTGGCAACCGCCAGGGAGAGCTACGACGACTTCGAAATGGGGTATCGGACGTGGCAGGTGCTGGGTGACGCCTTCGAGCTCAGGGAATGGAACAAGGCTCTCGTCACGCTCGGTGGCGAGTACAAGCAGGTCAGCAATACGCAGGCCGAAGCGCAGGCGAAACGGTGCCTGTACGAAGCCGCCCGATTGCTCCGCGTCTTTGCCCAGCATGTCGCTAAAGCGATCGGTGGCGAATCCATCGAGGACCAGGGCAAGCTCTATCGCCGGCTCGCCAACGTGCACGAGGGCTTTGAGAAGGATCCGGAATGGCCGGGTCGTTGCGCCCAATGGTCCAGCAGTTTCTGGAAGGTGCCGTTCGACACTGTCTTCGGTGTTCTCCGCTCAGGATACGAAGGAATCGGAAAGGCGAAGCCGCATCTTGTTGTCTTCGAGCGTGTGACGTCGATCAAGGGACTCCGATCGGCACTGGAGCGGCGGAAAGTTGCCCTTGAACCAGACCCGCTCGAGGTGGCGCACGCCAACCAATACCGCCTCGACAAGGCGGTCCGTGGGGTGCGCAGGCTCTACGAGTGCTGGCTCGAGAATGAGGGTGCCAATCCGACGTCAGGAGCGAAGGCACCTGAGGTCCGTCTGGACGACTCGATGTACCTGCTCGACTGGCCGGAAGACGACCTTTTTGAGCGAGCGAAGCAGGCGGTCGACGACAGCGGTTTCCACGACGCAGTCGCTGCTTGCGACACGATAGAGGCAATGCGCAAGAGGCTGGGTATCACCAGCACAGGCAGGGGCGTCAAAACGACACGACCAGAGCCGATGCGCGATGTCGCTGGCGTGCCCGAACCTGTAGACAGCAGCGACGAGAACTACCGCGATATCTTTGAGCGCCTCAAGAGACTGCCTGAGCCACCGAAGGCAGGGAGGGGGATCGTTCGACCATCGACGGAACGGGGCGGTGGTGGGGGAGGGCCGCGCCGCCGCAACACCGAGATCGGCGAGAAGGGCCCCAAGACCGCGCACCTGCGTGGCTCGCCCCACCTTCCCGAATTCGTGGGGATCGTCGGAGAGATGCAAGCCTTCCGCTTCCTCAAGGACAGGTTCGGGATCAACGAGAGCGCATGGGTATCAGAGTTTCGAAGCAGGGTTGTGCACCCTTTGGACCGCGAGGAACCCGGGACAAGCGACAGCCACGGCTACGACTTCCGGTTCGAGTACAACGGCAAGACATGGTGCGTCGAGGTCAAGGCCACCACCGGGGACGGCACGAGCTTTGATCTGCCATCGAGCGAACTGAACGCGGCAAGCCGCATTGCTCCCAGAACGGACGAGCTTTGGCGCATCCTTCGCGTTCGACGGGCGCTGTCCGAGCGCCCCGAGTGCGATTGGCTTCCCAACCCGTTCGAACCGGGGGCCGGTGAACGCCTGCGGCTGCGGCAGGGCGGCGTGACCGTCGAATACGAGCGGTCGGAGGAGAATGGCACCGCAGAGCAGCGCGCAGCCGGTGACGGGGAGCATGTGGAGGTGCCCGAGCCCGCGCACGATGGATAGAGGTTCTACCTGGCCCCGTGGCTCGCCGCCAGCCTCGACTGCAGCACCACCTCGTGGTGACGCCGTACCCGGATCATCAGGCGATGGTTGACAGGATTGCTAGGTTCTGCGTAGGTCTTGCGGCCCTTTCGACGATCGCGGATCTACGGAAAACGGAGGTGTTCATTGGGTGCGTTTCTCCGCCAGATGGTCGATGCCCATACGGAAGTGACGGGGTTTCTCCTGTCGGTGGCGACAGGCGGTACTAATCGGAGCCGTCTTCGGCACCACCGTTCGGATGGCGAGGCCGTGATTTCCGATCTTGCCACGACCATTTCCGATCTCGGTACCGCGTCTGCTCGCGTCATCAAGAGGCAGTCGACCAAGACCGGCTCCTGAGCGGATGGCGCGTCGGCGGCGGAAGCGGACGAGTGCGGGACCGGATCTGCCAGCCGTCCAACCAGCCGATACGGCAGACAAGCCCGTCTCAGTCGAGCAGCCATCAGGGCCTTGAGCGTCGGGACGCTCCTCACAAGTCTCGCCACTGTCGGCGGCGGCATCTACCTCGCGGCTCTCGGGCATATCTGGGGTGCCGGAATCGTTATTGCCGGTCCCCTTTTCACCGTGGTACTGGGGAGATCGAAGTCCCAGGAGGGGTAGAGATCGTATCCGACAATGGCGAGCGTGGCCGGCGGGTCCGGCAGTGCAGCTCGTCAGTCCGACCGGTCCAGCCGAAGCGCGACCGCGGCACGCGTCGAGGGCGGAGCCCCGGCTATGACCGGGCTGTCCGCAACCATGCCGCCGGCATCTTCCGCCCCACGCAGCTGAAGGAAGTCGACTGCCGCAAGCACGTGCGCACGCGGTGTTTCCCCGTTTGGCTCGGCGGGACCATTGAAGAAGGACCTCAGTGCCTGTCACGCACCATCCAGATCACCGGTCAGGTGTCGGCTGCGGACCAGACTATAGAGCTGCCGAAGGGACATGGTGACCGGTGGGCCGTGGACATGTACTGCCGGCGCAGTTCGGCTTAGCAGCGCCGACCGGGACGCCCACTGGCGGGTCTCTAGCGATTTGCCTTCGCTTCCGCCGGTTTTTCTGGTCGTTTTCTGGCGGTTAGTCTTCGCTTCTGGCTGTTTTCTGGCCGTCTTCTGGCCGTTTTCTGGTCGTTTTCTGGTCGTTACGGCTGCCTGCCGGGTCTCGCGGTCTCCGGACCGCCAGAAACGGGAGGTGATGAGCGTCCGGATGCCGCGGGAACTCGACTTGAGCGGTTGCGCGACATCGCGGTCGCGACGGAAGGAGCCTCCAGGAGCGATATGGTCCGAGGCGCTAGTGAACGAGTCACTCGTCCTTTGCGACATTGTTCTGGTACACGATCTCGCCATCACGCCGGAACAGCAGCCCCTGAAACGGATCCGGAAGGCTCGACAGCCCGTGTCCGGCGGACGCCTTGCCCAGAAAGATCCGGTCGCCGCCATCGCCCACTTCAATGCCCACCTCACCGGTCAGGTCGTCCAGGAACAACACGAGCCCCTCGGTGATGCGATCCGAATCGAGGCCCAGCGTGACGCGATAGGTGCCGTCGATGTCGAGCAGGCCATAGCCCATACGCTCGAATCCCTCGGCGTCGTTGATCACCATGCCCGTGCTCGGTCCGATGCGCTTGCCGATGTTCGGATCGGGTTTCGGGTCGCCGAGGGCAATCCGGTCGAAGCCGTCCTCGCTCAGGATGAGGATGCCGTTGGTCGAGTGGTTGTAGTCCTGATACCAACCCATATACTCTTCCGAAAAGCGGGGTCCCCAGAGCTCCCGCACCCTGGATTCGTCGGTGCGGACCCGGTTGGCCGCCTCGGGAATCGGAGCGCCGATAAGAATCCTCTCGCGTCCGGCGTCGTCCTCGATAATCAGTCCGCGCGCGCGCAACACGCCGTCGGTATCCGGCCCGCTTCCGCTCCTGAAGAACAGGACGACCAATGCAACGGTAATGAGGGCGGCGTAGGCCTGGAGCCAACGGATCGCGCGTTTCAGTCGTTCGGGACTCTCGCTCATGGAACTCTCCTTGGGGGTCGGTGCCCTTCCTTGCCGAGGGAGATCTCGACATTCCTACGGCTTGCGGACACGGGCGTTGGCCGAATGGTTGCACATGAGTCGCGCGACCGGCCGATCGTCGTTCCGCTTGCCCTCGAGGTTGACGCCCAACCAGACGAAGCCGTCACCGGGGCGTTATCCGGCGCTCCATTGGACACCTTCGTTGCCGTCCGAGATGCCCAGGACGCCACGGAATGGGCTGCCGAAGTCCCTCAACCCCCTTCGTATCGTTCCCTTTCACTCGCGCGCGCGGAGTGGACCACGTCTACGATGGTCACGGTGTTGGCGGACTCGTCTACGAAATAGTAGAGGACGTGCCGCATGACAGACCGGGCGCGGATACGCACGCCCTCGAATTCGCCCACGAGAGGAAACGCGTATGGGTGGGTCTCGAGGGTGACCGTGCTATCCGTGACCGTGCCCAACCAGTCGGCGGCTCGGCCCCGGCTGGCTTCCTCGGCGATGTAACGAGTCACCTGCTTCGCCGATTCCAGCGCCCTCGCGGAAAAGACGACCTCATATCTGCTCACAACTCCAGACCAAGCTCCTCCGCCAGGTCACGGATCGCCTCTCTTGCGGGTATTCCCGGCTCTCCAGCTCTGTGGGCTCGGATCGCCTCGCGCCAGATATGCCCGCGCTCGGCCGAATGGACCAGGAAGTCGTAGCGCTCGGGACTCATGACCACCATGGCGGCCTGGCCATTCTGGGTGATCGTCTCCACCCGCCCCTCCCGAATCCGGCTCAGGTGCTCGCTCGTGCGTTGGCGAAAATCGCTCAGCGAATAGGTGTCTTGAGTGCGGTGCATGTCAGCCTCCATATGCTATTCGGACTCAATTCAGTATGGGTTGACTGGCTTCGCCTGTCTAGTCTGGAGGCCCGCCAAAGAGCGACGGCGGCGAGACCTTGATCGAGTGCGCCACGGGCGACGAGTTCATCGAGCGCGTGCGGATGGGTTGACCGGCCGCAGCTCCCCCAGCGGCACATAATAGCGGATGTACCGCCGTCCGTCGGACCAGAGTTCGCCCGTCGCATCGTTGACCAGCACGGTGGCGCGCTTCGTAACCCGGTTGACGCGCCCTTGCAGCCGCGTTCCCCGGTAGCGGAACGTCACTTGGGTGCCGACGCTGATTCCGAGGGTGGCGGCGCGCTCGGTGCGGGTGATCAGCTGGTGCGTGTGGGCTCGGTGGAGAAACAGTCGGGATGCGATGTCCTGGAAACGCGCCTGGCTGCAATGGCTCTCGCCCCAGCACAACCACTCCGCGAGGTGGACGAGTTCGTGCTCGAACAACCGCTGCAACGCATCCAGCCGGTGGCGGCAGGGCAGACCGCAGACCGTAACCTCCGGATCGCCGGCCGCGAAGCCGTCAAAGAGGATGGAAGCGGCCACGGCGATCTCGAAGCGGGCGACGCCATCCGGGCCTTGCACGCGCGTCGTCTTCCCGCCCGCGCGCGTCATCCGATCGGAAAGGCGGAACGTCACCCCGTCCGGCCCGAGCAGTTTCCTGCAGAGCCCGTTCAGGAAACGTGCGTCGTAGGCGTCGAACAGAAACGAGAGATCGTCGGGATGAAGGCTCGTGAAATCGGGTTCGCGGGCGTAGGGCGACGCGTGGAGGAGACGCTGCCCGATATCGCGCGTCCAACTCCGGCTCCGGGCCGCACCCGGATCGTGCGCCAGCAGAACGCGAGCGAGTGACTGCAACGCCTCGCTGCGATCCGCCGTCGATCGCAGCCGCGGTGACCCTTCGACCCGTCCGCGCTTCGAGCATGAGGTCCTCATCCGAAGCTGTTTCGGTCGCCGAAGCGGGTGGTGGTCGCCATGGACGAATCTAGTCCCAATGGTCCCACTTGCTCAAAGTGCGGCACTGCCGCACATTCCGCGGTGCAAGAAGGAGGAACGGAACCGATGACAACCGGACGAACGGATCTGGGACGCGAGGTGGAAGCGGCCCTTGGCGAAGTGCTCGCCCATGTGCGAGGAGAAAGGTCGCTCCCCTGCCGAATCGTCGATGATCCCGCTGCGGAGCATATCGTGGCAATCCGCAAGCGCATGAAGCTCAGCCGCCAGAGATTCGCGGACCGGTTCGGTCTCGATGCGCGGGCGGTACAGGAGTGGGAACAGGGACGGCGCGTCCCGGACCGGGCGGCTCGGGTTCTGTTGACCGTCATCGACCGCGATCCCGACGCCGTGGTGCGGGCCCTGGCTGAATGATTTGTCGCTCATATCACGGCCAATATGATCGACAAAATGTCTTGCCGATCACGCATGATCACCAAAACAGGCAGTCCTGCCAACAGGGTGCAGGGAAGTGCTCCCTCTCAGGGGTCCCGGTTTGAGCGCCACCCGGCATTGGACGCCCACGCATCGCGGGCGTCTGCGTACGCCTGGTAGTCTGCCGGAGGTCGCTCTCCCTCGGCGGTCGCCCGGCTCCGGGCAGCCTCGATCTGTTCCTCCAGCGGCGGGAGGCCAACGGCGTCGCGGCGTTCTGCAAGCCTCTGCGGGTCTTCCACTTCGCCGGGCGAGAGACTGCCGTCGGCGTCCCAATCGAATTGCGTGCCGTAGCGTTGCGGGCGCCCCTCGAAGAATCGGATCCGGTCCTCCAGCATCGCGGCGTGCCTGGGATCCGCCTTCCCTTCTCGCGCCGCGGCCGTGAGGAGCGGCAGTGCGCGCCGGAGCAGGTCGGGCTCCGAGATCGCGTGCTGGAGTATCAGCCAGGCGGCCTCTGCTCCATCCGGACCGACCAGATCGGCACCTGGCCATCCGACCGACTCGATGATGCCCCGAAGGCGCTTGGCGTTGCGTTGGTGGATCCGAGCCATCCGAGGCTCATAGCCGGTTTCGAAGAGGGCGCCCGAGGCTGCGAGTTCGGCCCGCGCCGACCGGTCCAGCCGTGCCATGTCCAGGAGATCGCGCCGCAGGGCCAGGGACCGGCTCGACGCGCTTCTCGGGGGGCCTCGCAAAGCCTACCGGCTCTCTTCGGGCTCATCCCAGGTCTGGGCCCAGAACTCGTCCTCCTCGGCCCGCACTCGCTCCATATCCAGGGGGTCGACGTCTTCCGCGTCTACGCGGCCGACAGTCTCGATCTGACGGACGACCTCATCCGTCACCCCGCTTCGGGCCTGACGACGCAGCCGATGTCGTACCCTCCAGCCGGCAACGGCCACGAGCGCCGCGAGCGCCACGAACAGGTATCCGGTCACTGGGCCTCACGACTCCTTGTTCGAGAAAGCTGCGGGTGGCCCGCCGGCCCTTTAACATAGGATCCCATGAAGTTGATGTCCGTCGGAACCACCGGTCGCATCGCAGTCTTCGCTGTCACTGCGGCGGTGACGACCACCGCCTGCGGACCCTCCCCGCCAGGCGAGCTCGCATCGCCGAACCAGGTCGAGGACAGCGCCGGCGTCGTCATCGTCGAGAACGCCCGTCCAGCGCTGGATTCGCGCCTGGGCTGGGAGGTCAGCCCGGAGCCCAGCCTGTCGACCGGGACCGCGGAGGGCACCGATGACTTCCAGCTTCACCGGGTCGACGATGCGCTCAGGCTGAACGACGGGCGGATCGTAGTCGCCAACGGAGGATCTCATGAGCTCCTGGTCTTCGACGAGGCGGGCAACTACCTGACGGCGTGGGGACAGCGCGGCGAGGGTCCCGGCGACTTCGGCGGCTCACCGGGCCACGATGGTTTGAGTGCCGGTCTCTTGACGATGGGTCGTTGGCCGGGGGACTCGCTGGCCGTGTGTCACGGTGGACCGCCGGTGGGACCGAAGCACTTCATGTCCGTCCTGGACACGCGGGGACGCCATGGTCGCAGACTCGATCTGGCTCGCGACGAAGTTGTACCCATTTGTCGCGATCTGCTGCCGGGCGGAGCAATCCTGGCCAGTCGCTCCCTCGGGCCATCCCCTCCCCACCCGCCCGAGGACCCGGAGAAGGGCCTCTACCGCCAGGAGTTGGAACTGTTCATCGTCTCGGGAGACGGCCTGTCTCACGTTTCGCTCGGTCCACACCCCGGCGCCGAGACCTTCTGGCACTGGGAAGACGCCATCTGGGACGGCACCGCATTCACGATCATGCAACCGCCATTCCAGAAGTCGCTGGTGTGGGCCGCCTGGGGCGAACTCGTCGTCGTCGCCGCCACGGAACGCTACGAACTCAAAGCCTACCGGCAGGACGGGTCACTGGCGCGGATCGTGCGGCGCCAAAACGACGCTCGAAGTCCCACGCAAGCCGACCTGGACGGCTACCGGGCGGCCGAAGCACCCGAGGGGGAGCTGACCAACTTCGCCCGCAACCGCCTGGCCGCCTGGAACGCCCTCCCACTCGCCGAATCCTTCCCGGCCATCTCCGCCATCGAGGTGGATCTTCTCGACAACCTCTGGGTCCGCGAACATAACCTCCCCGGCGAGGAAGGCCGGGCTCTCTGGACCGTTTTCGACCCCGACGGCCTCGCTGTCGGATTCGTCGAGACGCCTCCGGAACTGGTCATCTACGAGATCGGCGACGACTACATCCTGGGCATGGTCAGGGATGAGCTGGGGGTGGAGTACGTGCAGGTCTGGGGGTTGGGTCGGTCCGGTTAGTCGGCCATGTCCCAAGGCTTGCAGCGACCGTCACCCTCACCGACCGCGATGCCCTTCACGCGCCAGGCGGCGGACCTCGTGCTTGTCGCGGCTGAGTGCAAGCCGCTGGTACAGGGAGCTGTTCAACTGTCCCTTGAGTTCTCGGACGCTCCAGCCGTTGTCGGCGGCCTCGATCTCGTAGAAGCCGCGGGCGTCGGGGTCGGTTACCGACAGCAGGGTGACGTAGTGGGACCAGCCGAGGGTGAACCGTGCAAACAGCTCCTTGGACGCCGACGGCAGCATCTCGGAAAGGCCCTGTCCCGATACCCGAGATTTCGCAGACGGTGTCTGCGGAATGTGTGCGGCAGCAGAAATCGGAGACACTGTCTGCGATTTCCCGGCGTGCGGCATCGTCTCGTTGAATTGCAGAAAAAAGCGTTGTCGATAGTATCAATAATGCTATTATGAAATGACGAACACTGCTGGCCGCACCCGACGAATTCCGTAGGAACCCAGCGGGCGTTCGCTACCAGGTGCGCCAGGTCATTCGGGCAGTCGAGAGACTGGAGGACATGCAGTGATGGATCACTACACCTACCGCATCACTTGGTCCGCCCAGGACGCGGAACATGTAGGCCTCTGCGCCGAGTTCCCGTCGTTGAGTTGGCTGGCGGCCAACCCGGCCGAAGCCCTGTCGGGCATCCAACGCCTCGTGGCCGACTGCGTGGACGACATGCGGACCAATGGCGAGCCAGTCCCGGAGCCGATGGCGGCCAGGGCCTACAGCGGGAAGTTCATGGTACGGGTGCCGCCGGAGACGCACCGTGCCCTGGCCATACGAGCGGCGGAGCAGGGAGTGAGCATGAATCGCCTGGTGAGTGCTCGGCTGGCGAGGGAAGGCTAGAGACGACCGCGACAACGAGGCGGGTGACGTAGTGAGGCGGGTGATGGTATGCTATCATAATGATCGCAAAATGATAGCGAATGTGTGGGCCAACCCCATCCTTCCCCCGCTGCCGGGCTCCGCAGCCCCGCTGATCCCTTACACGAGACGCCGGCAGCGAGGTACACGTCTCCCTCTCCTCCCAATCCCCTCCCCCCGCCTCAACCCACCTCTACCGCGCCAATCTCGCCCGCCGCCCGAACGCCGGACAGAAACGCCCCGTGCACAGTCGCCGGGTGGTCCGGATCCGTTGCCTCGCCCGCGAAGAACACCCTGTCGCCGATCGGCTCGCCCAGCGTCGCGTAGCGCGCGAACGAGGAACCGACGGGCACGTACGAATAGGATCCATGCGTCCACGGGTCGGAGCCCCAGCGCGTGACGAGCGCGTCCGTCGGCTGCGGCACGGTCCCGTACATGTCCGCGAGCGCCAGGGTGGCCTCGGCCACGATCTCCCGGTCGGTGAGGCTCTCGATCTCGGCGCCGTATGCGCCGGCGTTGAACATCATCAGGATCGGCTGGCCGGTGTACGGGTGAAGGCTGAGGGTCTCGGCCCATTGGCCCCTGTCCGCCCCTACGTACCCGATTGCCTCGACCCCCGGCTCCCAGAAGACGTCCTCGAACAGCAGGCAGGTCTTGTTGAGCACGCCCATCTTGAGGTCGGCGATCGCCCGGCGCTTGGCCGGCGGCAGCGGCGGCGAGAACGACACCAGCCCGTTCCTGAGGACGCCGAGGGGGAGCGTGACGACGACCCTGTCGGCCTCGAACCGTGCGCCCGCTGCCGTGGTCGCGAGGACGCGCGCTCCGCTGTGGTCGATCGCGGTCACGGCCTGCCCGAGCCTGACATCGAGACCGTCCGACAGCGCCTCGACGATCTGACCGTAGCCGCCCGGGAAGAGGACATCGCTGCCGCCGTACGCGCTGCCTCCGTCGACTCCTTCGAGCGAGAGGTCGGCCAGATCCGCGCCGTACTCGTGCTCGACGGTCGTGTTGAGCAGATGCTCCAGGTGCCGGCGCTGGGTGGTGGTGAGGGCGAGCGTTTCCACGTACTCGTCCAGGACGGATCGAAGGCTGGCGTGGGGTCGGGTCTCGGCAAGCGTCCAGAACCCGTCAAGGTCGGGGGTGTCGGAGGTGCGCGGGGCGCGGTCGTGGAAGTGCAGGACGGCGTTGTCCCAGTCGGTCGGGCGCGTCTCGATGCCGCTTTGGCGGGCGATGTCGGCGATCGGGTTCCCGCGGACGCCGTGAATCCACGAGGCACCGAGGTCGACGGGAACCGTGCCGCCGAGGGCTTCGGTCCAGATGCGCCCCCCGATTCGGTCGCGGGCCTCCAGGACGACGACGTTGCCGAACCCGCTGGCGCGAAGCTCGGACGCCGCGGCCAGGCCCGCGACTCCGGCGCCGATCACCAGGACGCGCTCGTCGGTGCGGGTGGGTGGGGGTGCGGTGCGGCGTTGGCGGGGCGACCGGTCGAAGGCGTCGCCACAGCCCGGCAGAGCCGAGATGGCGGGGCCCAGTCCCGCCGCGGCGAGTCCCGCCTTGATGAAGGTGCGACGTTCGATGATCGAGCCGCAGGTTCCCTGCTCGCTGGACTTCATCTCTTCTCGGTCAACCGTCCTGCCAGAAACTTGTGGATGACGCTCGACAGCAGTGTCTGGTAAGGAATGCCCTCCTCGCGCGCCCGAGCGTGCGCTCGATTGAAGTCACGCTCCGTGACCCGCAGATTGACCCGCCGGGTCTTCTTGAATGTGTTGCGGGCCGCTTGAGGGGCGATCGCCATCTCGCGGTCAACGGCCGTTGCGGGCCGCAGTTCGTCCCGCTCGAACTTCTCGAGGATTTCCCGCTCTTCGGCGTTCAGTTGGTCTTTCACGATGACTTCCTTTCTCTGTAGTCCCGCGTCGCCTTCCGACTGGGGATGATCGTCTTCAGGAACCGCGAACCGTCCGATCGCGTGACGAAGGGCACCAGGTAGATGTACTGCTCGATGTCGACCACGTAGATCATCTGTCCCCTGTACCGTTCCTGATTGGGGTGTTCGAGTACGTCTACCAACCCGCCCTGCTCGATCGCGGAGATGACTCGCTCGAACGAGATGCCGCGCTGCTCGACGAGTCGCTGATTCTTGTCCTCGTTCCAATCGAAACCGGATTCCATACCCCAATCAACATCCAATGTGTGCGTTTTGTCAACACATTTCGCGTACCTCGAAGGGGGACGGCCGGATCGCATACAGCTTCATCCGCTCCGAGCGAACCGACCCCGACACCGGGCGCCTGGCCCCGTCGGCCTTCGACGCCACCCACACCCTCAACCTGGTTGTCAACCGTGGCGTCGGGGAGTGGCTGGATCTGGGCGTGGCCTACCGAGCGGCCACCGGCGTGCCCTTCACACCGATCACGGGCGCGGCGTTCGATGAGACGCGCGACTTGTGGCAACCCGTGCATGGCTCGGAGGCCGCACGCACGGCGTTCGAGCGCGCGCTGGAATTGGAGCCCGGGTACATGTGGGTACGTGACGTGTTGCTGCCGGGGCTGGGGTAGCCGGTTTTCGGATGACTTGACCCTCCTTCCGTCGTCGACAGCAATGTTGACAGTGTCAACGTCCCCTCTTAAGTTGACGGCGTCAACGCTGACCCCGGACCCACCAAGTCAGGAAGGAACCCCCCGATGGCCGTCAACGAAAAGATCGCCAGCCGACTCCGATGCGCCTGGCGGGTTGCCACCGCCGCCCCGCTCGCGGCGGCCGCCCCCCTCGTCGCGCTGAGTGGGTTCGCAGCCCCTATGGCGGCGACTGCCCAGGATCGGGACGGCTTTTATCTGCGGGTCGATTTCGGGGACTCGGATGCGCTGACCATTCTGGGGAGCATGATGGGGGTCGATCCGCCGACGCGTTGTGACCGGCTGTTGCATCCCGACCCGGCGAATGTCCCGCGGGATCCGGCGTGCGCTGGGTCGGGATCGGGCGTGTTCGCGACCGTGCGGTTTGATCGCGGCGCGGAAACCATGACCAGCGCCACCGCTCTTGCGCTGGGATACACCCGTGGCCGGATTCGGCTGGAAGCTGAACTGAGCAACACCGCGCTGGGTGGAACCTCGGCACCGCTGTTGGCCGCGGGCCGACTCGCGACGGAGGCCGCGCAGGAGTGGAGCACGATCGAACCACCCTCTGCCAGGTTGTCCGGGCTCACTCTGTCGGACGTGTTCGTGAACGTGCACCTCGACTTCCACAATTCGTCGCGCTTTACGCCGTTCGTCGGTGCAGGAGGTGGCGGGTCCACGGTGGTGCTCGCCTTTGAGGCGCTGCGGGTACGACGAACCCTCGCCGACGGGTTTGCGCCTGCGGGCGGCGTGGACCCTGCGACGGACATCGTCATGCCCGCGTGGCAGTCGCGCGCGGCGGGCACGGCCGACTACACGTCATTCCTCATGGCCGAATCGACGCTCGGAGCGAATCTGATCGGAGGGGTGGCGTTCCAGGCGAACGAGCGATTCAGCATCGCGCTGCGCGGGCGCTACGCACGTTACCGCGATGTCCGGAAGTCCGGGGAATGGGATTCACTGCGAAGCCATGCGCCGGTGCTCGCGGACGGTCGGACGCCCGCAACTTTCGACCTGGTGCTCGGTGACATCGCGTTCTATGCGGTGGCCGTCTCGCTCGTGTACGGCTTCTAGCGACCGGCACGCACGCCGTCGAGGAGCATCGCCGTGGTCTGTCGGATCAGCCCGTCGACATCCACGTCGGTAAGGATCTGCCCCTCGATCAGCAGCGACGCCAGACCGTGTACGGCACCCCATGCCACGTAGGCCTGCAGGTGGGGATCCTGTCCCTTGATCGCTCCGCTCCGCTGGTATGACTGGAAGACGCGCACGAGTTCGTCGAACAAACCGTTGGCGACCTCGCGGAGTTCGGGTTGGTCCTCGCGAGCGATCGCTTCCTTTCCGTACATGAGGCGATAGTGCCCCGGGTTTTCCAGCGCGAACCGCACGTACACCTCGCCGAACTGCCGGAGCCGCTCGATCCCTGCGCCCGGGGCTCCCGCGCCCACGGCCTCCAGCCGGTCTCGAAGGTGGCCGAAACCGGCGGTGGCGACCGCCACGAGGAGCGCGGACTTGTCTGCGAAGTGGCGATAGGCTGCGGACCGCGACACGCCCAGGCGCCGCCCGATCGCACGCATCGTCACGCTCGAGGTCCCGCCCTCGTCGATCATCGCAGCGGCTTCGGCGAGCAGGGCCGCCCGCAGGTCTCCGTGGTGATACGCGCCGCCGTCGAGGGTCATGTCCCCAAAGTGACCGGTCCAGTGGTGATCAGCAATGTTGACAACGTCAACACTATTCATTAAGTTAAACAGGTAAGCAGGACGCGGAATCGACCACTCAAGGGAGAAAGAACCAGATGGCCGTCAACGACGAGATTTCCGGATTCCTGAAGGCGGGCCTGGAGCGAGGCCTTCCCCGCGAGCAACTCCAGGAGGTGCTGCTCGAGGCCGGCTGGCCCCAGGACCAGGTCCGACGCGCCCTTGGCGGCTTCGCCGACGTCGCGTTTCCGATCCCCGTCCCCCGCCCGGCACCGTACCTGTCTGCTCGCGAGGCCTTCCTCTACCTCGTTCTCTTCGGCACGTTGTACGGCAGCGCGATCAGCCTCGGGAGCCTCATCTTCGCATTTATTCACCAGGCGTTTCCCGACCCCTCCCTGGACCCCGCGGCCGCCCTGGAGATGGCGCGCGAGGAGATCCGGTGGGCGGTCTCGTTCCTGGTCGCGACCTTCCCCGTCTTCGCCTTCGTCTTCTGGACGAACGATCGTGCTGTCCGGAAAGACCCGGGTCGACGGCTCTCGCGAGTTCGGCAGTCGTTGACGTATCTGTCGCTGTTCGTGGGTGCGGCCACCCTCATCGGCGTGGTCACCAGCATCGTCTACAACCTCCTCGGCGGCGAACTGACGGTCCGGTTCACCCTGAAGGTCCTCACGGTCGCCACGATCACCGGCTCGTTGTTCGGGTACTTCCTTCGCGACGTGCGCAGGGAGGAGGTGGCAGAATGAAGCTCTCGCCCCGATCCATCGCGTTGGGAGCCTCGGGAACGGCCGTTGTCGCGGCGGTGGTTGTCGCCCTGGTACTCCTGGGAAACCCCGCGCAGGAGCGCGAGCGCCGCATCGACGATCGGCGAGCGGCCGACCTGCACGCGATCGCGGCGGCTACCGATCTCTACCGGGCTCGACATGGGCGGCTTCCGGCTTCCCTGGACGAACTGGCGGCCGAGCCCGGCTTGACGATCAGCACGCACGATCCCACCAGCTCGGAGACATACGGGTACCGGGCGCTCGACGATGGGCGCTACGAGGTGTGCGCCACCTTCGCCGAGGAGTCCGGGGGACCGACCAGGAGCCTCCCGATCATGGAGCGGACCTGCCAGGGCTGCCATGCCCCGGGGTCGCCTCTCGCGACCTGGACCGACGATGAGGCGGCCGCGCGCGTTGGGCTTCGGGACCTGTGGGCGCACGGCTCGGGACGGCAATGCTTCGAGATGCGGGCGCGGTGAGGCGGCGGCTCAAAGCGCGCCTGCTGCTTCCCGTTCTCGCGCTTCCTGCTCTTGCCCTTGGCGCCCTCCACGGATGCGGCGGGGCCGTCCACGTCCCCTCGGGCACGCCGGTCACCTCTCGCCAGCCGCCCGGTCCGGCGCCAAACCCGCCAACGCTCCTGCCGCCACAGGTCGCATTCGACCGATACGAGGTCGTGACCGACTCGGCGGAACGCCAGACGGTGCTCACGGGGTTTCTCCTCGGTGGCCCGATCGCCGAACTGGCTGTCGTGAGCGTCGATGAACACGACGGCCGCCGCCTCCGCATCTACGCCTTCGCCGGCAGCGCCTGGCGGCCGAGTCTCGACATCGCGCTGGGTCCCGAAGTGCGGTTCGTGGACATCGCGAACATCGGGGGCGAGGATCGGCTCGTCACCTACGAGTCCGGCCGCCTGAGCTGGCTCGACCCGAAGCGCGGGACCGGGGAGCTGCTCGTGGCGGTGCCGTCCGACTTCGCCTCGCCGCGGCACCGCGAGGTCCCGCACGTCGACATCACGCGAGACGTGAACGGGGACGGCCGCGACGATCTGGTCGTGCCGGACTCCGCCGGATTCCAGGTGTTCGTCCAGGCCGGCGACGGCACCTTCACCAACCCCGTGGGCATCGGTCCTCCGACGGACATGAGCCGGATCCGCGGGGCCGACGGATACCGCTACGACCCCTGGTCTCAGAGCCGCGTCCACGCCATCGACTACGACGGCGATGGCCGAAGGGACCTCGCGTTCTGGAACGGCGACCACTTCGCGGTGCATTTGCAGGAAGCGGACGGCCGGTTTCGCGCGGTGGCCGAGACCTTCACGACCGAGGTCGGTTTCGACTCCGACAAGCTCTCCTCGCTTGCCAGCGGAGACATGACGGGGAGGGTGCTGCATGCCCTCTCCGACGTGAACGGCGATGGAGTAGGGGATCTCGCGATCCTGGCCCTGGCGGGCGCGAGCTCATCGAGCAAGGAGTCCAGCTACGAGGTTCATCTCGGGACGCGGACACCCGACGGCCGGACGGAATTTGCGCCGAGCGCCGATATCGTCTTCAGGTCTCCCGGCCGCATTCAGCTCGCGGTGGACCGGCACGACCTCGACGGCGACGGCCAGGCCGAACTGATGTTCACCACCATCGACGTCGCGTCCCTCAGCGGCGGCCTCTTCAAGAGGCTGAAGGGGGCCATGGGCGACGACACCTGGCTCCACCTCGAGTTCTACCGCGCGGGGCGGGGCGTTTTCGGTGACGCCGCCAATGCCAGGCGGCCGATGGCGCTCGACGGCGCCCCCAGCCACAGGGAGCCGGGGTGGGTGCCGCTGGACGTCGTGCTGCGCGGCGGACTCCACGAGAGGCGTAGAACGCAGGATGGCTACCGGCGCGCCTTCAACCGGACTCTGCTCATCGGAGACGTGACAGGCGATGGCCGCTCGGATCTACTGATCGAGACCACGCCCTGGGCGCTTGAAGCTTTCGCTGGAGTGCCGGGCCCTGAGCTCTTCGCCCGGATTCCCCAGACAGTGGCGGTCGAGTTGCCCAACGACGGCGAGTACACCTGGCTGTCCGACCTCAATCGGGACGGCCGGCAGGACATCGTCATCCACCACCCGTTCACCTTGCGGGACCCCCATGGTGGGCGGCTGCGTCCGCCGGGTGCGGAGAGGCATCGGGTGACGCTGCTGCTTTCCCGGTGAGTTGGATCCGCATTTGACGATCACAGATGATCGCCAAAACCATTTGTCGATCATATTATCATCGAAATGATCGCCAAACCATTGGCAAGCGATTGGACTCGGATTAGCTTCTGAACCCCGTGACATGGGGTCGACGAGGACAAACGCGCGAACTCGAGGGGCCGAGATCAGTGGTGCCAGTCTACTACCACGAAGGACGATTCCCGCCGGACGACCGCTTGGACTGGCAGAGGCTGGTCCCGCTGTTGGGCCCAGCGTATTCTGCGGTCGCGAGGTATGACGGCATGCTGTCGGCTGTTCCCGATTCCAGCATCCTGCTCGCACCCCTTTCCACGCAGGAAGCGGTACTCTCATCGAGAATAGAGGGTATTCAGGCCACGATGGGCCAGGTTCTGGAGTTCGAAGCTCGGGGTATGGCGAAGTCCGCTTCCCGCCGCGACGATGTCCTCGAAGTAGTCCAATACCGCCGCGCGATGTGGCATGCAGAGCACATGCTGCGCGAGCTTCCGCTGTCTCTCCGGGTCATTCGTGAATCACACCGGGTTCTTCTGTCCAGCGGCCGAGGCAGACAGCGTTCACCCGGTGAGTATCGGCGGATTCAGAACTGGATTGGGCCGCCTGGTTGCCCCGTGGAAGAAGCCAACTTCGTTCCGATCGCCGCTCAGAACCTGGCCGACGGCATGGGGGCCTGGGAACGATACATCCACCAGGACGGACCGGACCGCCTGGTCCAACTCGCCATCATGCATGCCGAGTTTGAGGCCCTTCATCCGTTTCTGGACGGCAATGGTCGCATGGGCCGGATGCTCGTGCCGCTTTTCATGTGGCAGCGTGAGGTGATCCGCCAGCCGGCCTTCTACATCAGTGCCTATTTCGAGGCCAACCGTGACGCCTACTACGAAGGGCTGCGATCCGTATCGCGTGACGACGACTGGAGCGGATGGTGCGCGTTCTTCCTCGATGCCGTGCGGACGCAAGCGGAGGACAACTTGGCGAAGACCGAGGCGATTCTTCGGCTGTATGAGGAGATGAAGGACCGTGTCCTTGTGGCGACCAACTCCCGATATGCGACTCGGGCTCTCGACTCGATCTTCCGGCGGCCGGTCTTTGCGAGCGCCCAGTTCGTAGAAGGAACCGAATCGTCTGCGCCCACGGCTCGCCGGATCCTTCGGCGCCTGTGCGACTCAGGGGTGTTACAGAGGATCGATCCAGCCAGTGGTCGGCGGCCTGCGCTGTTTGTGTTCAGCCACCTGCTCAACCTTGCGGAGGGCAGCCAGGCACCCGCCAGCATTTGACGATCACGAATGATCGCCAAAACCATTTGTCGATCACATCATGACAAATTTGATCGTCAAAGTGGGTCATGGTTCGTGTCGTGACCGGAAACGCACCGGCCGCCCGGCCATTTCGGGCGGCGGAGCGTGCGTCGCAGATTCATTACCTTATTGCAGAAGGTAAGGAAACTGTGTACACTGTAAGGCAAATGGAGATGCGCCCATGCTCGAATCCACGGTGACAAAAAAGGGACAGACCACGCTCCCCAAGCCCGTCCGGGACACACTGGGCGTACAGGCCGGTGACCGCGTGCGCTACGTCGTTCTTGACGGGGAAGCGCGCATTCTGCCCGTCCGTCCCATCGGTCGGCTGTTCGGCGTACTGAAGCACGACGGGCCACCCGTCACCGTGGAGGAAATGAAGCGAGCCATAGCCGACGCGGCGTCCGGGGAATGATCGCGCTCGACACCAACGTTCTTGTTCGCTACCTGGTGCGGGACGACGAGCAGCAGGCGGAGTCTGCTCGCGCCTTGTTGGAATCGCTTACCAGCGAACGACCGGGCTATGCCTGCCGCGAAGTTGTCGTCGAACTCGTCTGGGTCCTGGAACGGGCCTATGGGGTTTCGCGCGCACGCATTGCGACGATCCTCCAGGAACTTGTGGCGACGCAGAGTCTCGTTGTCGAGGCCGCGGACGATGTGGCCCGAGCCGCAATTCGCTACCAGGAGGGTGGCCCGGGATTCTCGGATCTGATGATCCTCGCCGCGGCGCACCGGGCTGGTGCGCGTCCGCTCTATACCTTCGACCGGCAGGCGGCGCGAATGGAGGGTGTCGAACTGCTGCGGTGAGGCCACCGCCATCGGGGCGAGGCGCGGTTCTCCTCACCCCCCTCAAAACCCCAGCGACGCCGTCTCTCGCCTTACGTCCCCCGCCGCGATCATGACCCCCGTTTCCGGATCGCGCCAGGTCACCGTCGGCGCGCACGCACGCCAGTTCCACATGCCCCAGGACTCGACGTCGTGCCCCATCGCGCGCAGCGCTTCCGCCGTCTCGGCCGGGATCCGGTCCTCGAGGCGGAGCACCGCCGGACTGGTATTCACCTCGCTGCCCGAGGCGGGGAAGTTGTAGCTGCCGAAGCGGGGCTGGTCGAGGGCCTGCTCGGGTGACATCCCCCACACGACCACGTTCAGGAAGACCTGCAGGAGCGACTGCAGCTGCTGGTCGCCGCCGGGGGTGGAGAGTCCCATGAACGGCCGGCCGTCCTTCATCACCAGAAGAGGCGAGTTGGTGTTGCGCGGGCGCTTGCCGGGGGCCATCACGTTGGCCAGCTCCGGATCCAGGTTGAACTGGCCCATGCGGTTGCCCAGCCCGAACCCCCATCCCGGGATCATGGGCGTAAACGTGTGCCCATCGCTCTCGGTCAGCGAGAACAGGTTGCCCTCCCCGTCCATGACGTTGAGGGACGAGGTGTCGATGGAACGGGCCGGCCCATCGCCACCCCCGTCCGCCACCACGAGGCTCGCTGGCGCCCTGCTCGCCACCACGAAGCTCGTCGGCGCGTCGTCCGCCACCGCCGCCATCGCCGCCGGATCTCCCCACGGCGGCATGTCCTGGAACGCGCGCTTCTCGTCGATGAGCTCGATGCGCTCGCGCGCGTATTCCTTCCCGTAGAGCCCCTCAGGCGCCGGCGCGAAGTCCGGATCGCCGACGTACCTGTGGGAATCCGACATCGCCAGGTTGATGACCTGCGAGATGAGATGGATGTATGCCGGGGTGTTGTAGCCGAGCGCGCGCAAGTCATGGTTTTCGAGCATGTTGAGCACCAGGACGATGCGCGGCCCCTGGCTCCAGCCGTCGCCCGTGTACACGTCGTAGCCCTGGAAGCTCGTGCCCAGCGGCTCCTCCCAGCGACTCTCGTAGCCCGCCAGGTCTTCGTAGCGAACGATTCCGCCCTGCTCGCGGAAGAAACGGTCCACGTCGCGCGCGGGCTCACCCTTGTAGAACGCGTCCCGCGCAGCGCGGATCCCTTCGGAGCGGCTTGCGCCGGCGGCAAGCGCCTGCTCCTCGGCCTCCATCATGTAGCGGATGAGCCGCCCCAGGTCGGCGTTCACCATCAAGTCCCCCAGACGCTGCTCGCCGACCCCGTTCTGGAACCAGAAGTCGCGGTTGTAGGGGAAGGCGAGGATCTCCTCCATCTGATCCTCGATCATCCACTTCTGCATCTTGTAGAGGTGATAGCCCTCTTCGGCGATGCGCAGAGTCGGCCGCGCGGCTTCGCTGAAGCTGAGGGTGCCGAAGCGGTCGAGCGTGGCGAGCCAGACGTCGACGTCGGCCGGAATCAGCGCGTTGTTGATGGGCGACTTGCCGTGCTCGAGGAAATGGTCGAGCGTGGCGAGCGCGGGCGAGGTCCCGGCCCCGACCCGCGTGATCACCTGGTCCTCGGCGGCGCTGTAGAGGATGAGGGGCGCGACCCCGGTCCAGCCCGCGTAGTCCATCTTGAGCGCCTTGAGCGCCATCCCTGCGGTCACCCCCGCATCGAAGGCGTTGCCCCCGGCCCTGAGCACCTCGTACCCGGCCTGCGTGGCCAGGTAGTGCCCGGAAGAGATGACCCCGCGCGTGCCCATGACCCGCGGCCGCATGGCCTCGACGTTGTCCGCGTCGTGGACGACGCCGTAGCTGTTGAATGGGGCGATGGTGGCGAAAACGCCTTCGTCGGTGGCAGAGGTGGCCTCGTCCGCCGCCCCAGTGCCCGACCCGAGCCACGCGATGATTGCCAGGGCCGCGACGGCGGCTACCCATGTGAGATGTTTCATCGCGTTCTTGAACGTGTTGCGGGCCGCCTGAGGGGCAATTGCCATCTCGCGGTCAACGCCCGTCGCGGGCCGCAGTTCGTCGCGCTCGAACTTCTTGAGGATTTCCCACTCTTCGGCGTTCAGTCGGTCTTTCACGCTGACCTCCTCTTCCTGGTGACCGCCGGTTTCAGGAGCCCCCGCTCTCCCACACGTCCAAATGACGCGAGAAGACCTCGTCGAGGTCGATCAGGCCCAGGCGCTCGGAACCCAGCCGGACGGGGAGCTCGCCCGAGAAGCGCTCGTGCCCCGCCTCGTCCGCGAAGCGCCAGACATCGACCACATCCTCGCCCGGATCCACGATCCAGTATTGCCGCACTCCGTGACGCGCGTACAGATCCAGCTTGATCCCGCGGTCTCGGCGCGCGGTGGACGGCGAGAGGATCTCGATAACGAGGTCGGGCGCGCCCAGGACCTGCTTCTCGCCGATGATCGCCCGCCTCTCGGTGGACACGAACAGAAGGTCGGGCTGGACGCGGTCGCCGGTCCCCGGGAACTCGACCAGGAGCGGGGCGGAGAACACCTCTCCTCGTCCAGCGTCCATGAGGATCCGCACCAGAGCCGACCATAGTCGCCCCAAGACGCGCTGGTGCCGGGTCATGGGAGCTGGCGTCATGTACAGCCGCCCCCCTATGAACTCGTAGCGGTTGCCGTCGTCCGGCATCCGCAGGACATCCTCCCAGGTCGTCGGTGCTTGAGTCTGCATAGTGGACACATCATACCTCCCCGCTTTCGGGTGCGCGAACCTGCCGGGAGAGGAGGGGTACAGCGGTGCGATCAGGGTTCCGTCATCGTTGGAGAAGCCTGAGGAACCGGCGTCGCTCCCCTCACCCAGGCATCCGCAGCCTCTTCCCCTCAGCCTCCGCCTCGTCCGAGTCCAGGAACGCATTGCAACCCTCCAACTCCCGCCCCGCCACTTCGAGCGAACTCCAGTCGATCGCGATGGTCCATCGCTGCGCATAGTCGAGCACGCGAATCAGTGGTTCCGCTCGCCCGGTCCGGGACAACGCACGTAGCGCCGCGAGGTAGTTTCCGCGAAACACCGTCGGAATCACAATCCGCTCTTCCCCTCCGGCGACAAGCTCGGCGTTCATCATCACCCGCGCGATCCGTCCGTTGCCATCGGCGAAGGGGTGCACCTCGCTGACGAGGAACATCATGTAGACGGCGCGCTCGAATGGCGACTCAAGGCTCCGGTAGAGGTCGAATCCTGCATCGAGGGTGCCCGGGACGAGGTCCGGAGCGACGAAGACGGCTAGTCCCGCCCGGTTCTCTTCCACCTTGAACTCGCCGGGCAACACCTCCGGCCGCGCTGCCAGGATCTGCCGGTGGCGCTCTCGCAGGAGGCCGGTGAATGCCCCGAAGGACGCGGGCGTCCGTGCCATCTCCTCCTCGTCGGATACGATACGCCATGTGCCGGCGACATCATGGGCGTCCGCCGGCCGGTGAGGCGGAATCTCGCCCTCGAAGACGATGCGAATGGCCTCGTCAACCAGGAACTCGGTGCCTTCGACGAAGTTGGAAAAGTAGGCCTCGAAGAACGCCAGCGTCGCCCGACCCCTTGCGTCGCGGGCAGGCGTGGGCCGGATACTCGGAGGACGGCCGCGAAGTGCCTGATGCAGCTTGTGAAACAACTCCGGCCGATCCGGATCGTAGGGTCGCCCCCGGCCGCGGGCGATGGCCACCGGAGACTCGAGCTGACTCCGACGCGTGCCGAGCAAGGCGCCGATCAGTGAATCGAGTTGGGCAGCCTCGGTCTCCAGGCCGAGTTCGACCGCGATCTCCCGGGCAGCGTCTCGCAGTCGATTGACGCCCGTTTCACCGGCCGTCCGGACGAGACGGTCAAGGCGCGCTTCGACTTCGATTCGTCTGAGAGTGCGTGGCACACGACCGTCCCGGGCGCGGGAAGGACGCAGATTCTCGAGATAGGCCCGGGTTCGCGAACTGAGAGACAGCCCGGCGACAAACGGCATGTCCGATGCGACCGGCCCGGGTCCCCGGCGCGGACGCAGCACGATGCCCGGCAACTCCACCCTTCGCCCGCGGTCGCTGACAAGGCACACGGAGCCATCCGAGGCGGGACCTGCTTCGAACGCGGTGCGGTCTGCGATCAGGCCCCCGGGAAAGTACCCCGCGACGATCCCCCACAGGTTTCTGCGCACGATGTCCTCGGGAGCGTCCTCCAGGTTGCTGGTGTAGAGGCGCGAAGCAAGCTTCCGGAGCTGGCCGGCCTTAACCGCCCGTGACACCGCACGGCTGATCGCGGTGTGGGACACGAAGGCCTCGGGTAGCTCTCTCAATATGCGACTCATGTGAATTCTCGCTTGATAGCAAGCCTGATGGATCCCATTAGGAGAACAATTGTAATATAAGACAACGAATATGAGAAAACTGTGACGTTACTGAACGCCTGGCAACCGATACACAACAGAATCGTTGCCAACAGAACCGTTGTGTATATGTCATGCGGACATTCTACAGGTCATTTCAGATATCGTAATCATTGATGATGAAACTGCATTGACTCCATAACATCAATATTGCCATATCATTCACGGTTTAGCCAGCACACTGTCATGATGGGACTATTCCTGGACATTTTGCTGGACATCCGATAGGATGAGTCCCTGCTGAACCCATCAGGAGCCCCGACCATTGACCAACGACCGCGAATACCGCCGGACCCACCCCTGGATCAGCTTCCGCCACCACCTGGAACGCGCCGATCCGCTCCACTGGGCGTTGCTCGGCGAGGCGGCCGCGAGGTGCGATCAGATCGCTAAGGCAGTCCTTCCGCCTGCTGACGCCCGCGAGCTGCACCGGGTCTACCTGGTCAAGGGGGCTCGCGCCACGACCGCGATCGAGGGGAACACGCTCAGCGAGGAACAGATCGCGGCCCACCTGGAGGGGCGCTTGGAGCTCCCGCCTTCCCGGGAATACCTGCAGCGGGAGGTCGGCAACGTCCTCACGGCCGTCAATGACATCTTTGGCGAGATCGTGGCTGGCCGCCCGCCGGAGCTGACGCCGGACTGGATTGCCGGAGCGAATCGGCGTCTGCTTGCGGGTCTTGAGGAGCATGTCGAGGAGGGTGTGGTTCCGGGCGAGATACCGACACATCCCGTGGGAGTCCTGCGGTACCGGGGTGCCCCCAGAGCGGACTGTGGCTTCCTGCTCGACCGGCTCTGCGGATGGCTCGAGGGCGACGATTGGCCGGTTCGCCCGGACCGGCACGAAGACCGGATCGCGTCCGCTATCCTCCGCGCCGTCTTCGTTCACCTCTATATCGCCTGGATCCACCCCTTCGGGGACGGCAACGGAAGGACCGCGCGGCTCGCCGAGTTCATGATCCTCGCGCGCGAGGGCGTGCCGTCGCCCTGTGCCCATCTTCTCAGCAACCACTACAACGTCACGCGGGCCGAATACTACCGGCAGCTCGATCGCTCCAGCCGGGCGAACTCCGGTCGTGGCGACCCGCTCGGCTTTCTGTGCTACTCGTTGCAAGGGTTCGTCGACGGCCTGCGCCTGCAGAGCGAATCCATCGCGGGCGTCCAGCTAAGGCTGGCCTGGGAGCACTTCGTCTACGGTGAATTCCGACGGATTCCGTCGTCATCTGCCATGCGGCGCCGCCGCGAGGTCACCCTGGCGCTCGGCCTTGTCGATGCGTCCGTCCGAAAGCGGGCAATACCGGACTTGAGCCCCGACCTGGCCAGACTCTATGCGGACAGGACCAGCAAGACGCTGACCCGGGACATGAACTGGCTGCTGAAACGGGGCTTCCTGGAGAAGGGACAGGACGGCTACCGGGCGAAGGTGGAATCGATGCGCGCCTTCCAGCCCCCACGGGCATAGATTCCACGAATGCGACCCCGATTCCTGCGACTCCGATTCCTGCGACTCCGATTCCTGCGACTCCGATTCCTGCGACTCCGACGCCTCGGCCCGCTTCTGGCCGTGCCCGTTGCCATTGGCGTGTCAGCACTGCCGGCCGCACCGCAAACGGTTACCTACCGGGTGACGTTCGAAGGCAACTGGACGCTGGCCAGCACGCCCGGCGGCGTCGTGGGCGGTGCGCACTTCACGACTCTGATCGGCGGCGTGCACGGGAGCGGTGTCACCTTCTGGCAACCCGGCCAACAAGCCAGCTCCGGTGTCGAGAATGTGGCGGAGCTGGGCGCCACGGGGACCTTCCGCAGCGAAGTCCAGCGCAGCTCGCACACGCGGTCCGTCATCGAGGAGGGCGTCTCCGGAGGCGGCACCGGCACTGCGTCGTTCACCATCGACGTCACGCCGGAGCATCCACAGGTGACGCTCCTGTCCATGATCGGTCCCAGTCCCGACTGGTTCGTCGGCGTGTCGGGCGAATCCCTGCTCGACGGCTCGGGGCAGTGGGTGCAGTCGCTGGTGGTGGACCTCTTTCCGTACGATGCCGGCACCGAGGACGGGACGGAGTTCTCGCTGTCCAACCCCGCCACGAGTCCGCAGGGCGTCATTACGAGCATTGCGGGAACCGGCAAGTTCTCGAACGTGCGCATGGCCAGACTCACGTTCACCAGCCTGGAGCCTCCCCCTCCGTCCGGGCCCAGCGTGAGCCTGTCGGCCTCTCCGAATCCGGTGGACGAGGGGCACCCGGTGACGGTGACGGCGCGGCTGTCGCAGGCACTGTCGAGCAGCGTGACGATCCCGCTGGACCTGGCCTCCGGCACCGCCGAATCGGACGACTACGGCGACCTGGCGAGCATTACGGTGGCCGGTGGGCAGACCACCGGCTCGGGCACGATCTCCACGGGCGAGGACGTGGACAACGACGACGAAACGTTCACGGTGGCGCTGGGCGAGCTGCCGTCGGTGTTGACGGCGGGCGATCCGTCGTACGTCGAAGTGACGATCCGCGACTCGCGGGTCCCTCCGAACAATCCACCCACCGTGCGGGCGACCTGTGAGCCCTGCACGGTGCCGCGCGGTGGTGAGGTGCGGCTGAGGGCCGAAGCCTCGGATCCGGACGGCGACCCGATTACCTACAGCTGGGAGGCCCCGCGAGGGACGTTCACGGGTGCCACCGACAGGCAGAACGCGCGCTGGACGGCACCGGACCGGATCGGGACGGTCGTCATCCGGGTCGAAGCCGCGGACAACCGGCGCGGGAGGGCGGTCGCGGAAGTGGCGATCAGAGTCGTGAACCGACCCCCGGTGTTCGGTCCGTCGCTTCGTTTCGTGATCGCCGAAAACCGCGACGGCAGCGGCACGCCCATAACCCTGGGCCGCGTTCGCGCGACCGATCCCGATGGGGACGATTTCGAGCTCGCGCTGGCTTCGGACAACGACCGATTCATCCTCGATGCGGCGTCGGGGGCGCTGAGCTACATCGGCCCCGGCGAGGACTTCGAAACCGAGCCGAACCGCTACGCGCTGACCGTGACGGCGACGGATTCGCTGGGCGGCGAAGCGCAGGCCGAGGTCGTGGTGAGCGTGGCCAATGTGAACGAGCGCCCGGCGGCCATGGACGACACGCTGAGCGTGGCCGAGGACCGGAAAACGAGAGCGGATGTCCTGGCCAACGATGAGGATCCGGACCGCGGGGACCGGCTTCGCGTGATCGAGGCGGGCGCGCCCGCACACGGGCAGACGCGAATCGTCGACGCAGGGGCGGCCGTGCAGTACGCGCCGGACCCGAACTATCACGGCCCCGACCGCTTCACCTACGTCGTCGCCGACGCGGGCGGCCTTGCGGACACCGCGGCGGTCGAGGTCACGGTGACCCCGGTCAACGACGCGCCCGAAGCCACCGACGACCAGGCCGCCACCCTGGAAGACGAGGCGGTCGAGATCCCCGTGCTCGACAACGACACCGACATCGACGGCGATCCGCTCAGCGTCCGCAGCGTCTCGTCGCCCGGGCATGGCGCTGCCGAGGTCACGGCGGACGGTACGGGCGTCTCATACGTCCCGGACCCGAACTACCACGGCCTCGACCGCTTCACCTACGTGGTCGCCGACGACGGCGGCCTCGCCGACACCGCGACGGTCGAGGTCACGGTGACCCCGGTCAACGACGCGCCCGAAGCCGCCGACGACCAGGCCACAACCCTGGAGGACGAGGCGATCGAGATCCCCGTGCTCGACAACGACACGGATCTCGATGGCGACCGCTTGCGCGTCCGGAGCGTTTCACCCCCCGAACATGGCGCTGCCGAGGTCGCAGCGGACGGCGCGAACGTCTCGTACGTCCCGGACCCGAACTACCACGGCCCCGACCGCTTCACCTACGTGGTCGCCGACCCGGACGGCCTCGCCGACACAGCCAGCGTGGACGTGACCGTGGTGCCGGTCAACGACGGGCCGACGGCGGTGGGGACGATCCCCGATCAGCTGCTGGACGAGGGCGCAGACGGAGTGACGGTGGAACTTACGCCCTTCTTCACCGACATCGACGGCGATCCGCTGGTCTTCAGTGCCGAAACCTCCAGCGCGGACATCGTCACCGCGACGGTGAGCGGGGCGTCGCTCGTCCTGCTTCCGGTCGTCTATGGAGACGCCACGGTCATCGTGACGGCCACGGACCCCGGCGGACTGGCCGCGACCCAGCGCGTGGCTGTTGGTGTTAGCGACCGGGCGGGACGAGCCGTCCTGAACGACGCATTCGCCGCCATGGCGCGGTCCTACCTTTCAAGCGCCCGCATGACGCTCGAACGACGCGTCGCGCCCGGCACTCACCCGGGAAGTACCGATGCCGGCCGACAGTCGGGGCTGCGCGTCAACGGCCGAACCGTGGCGCTCCCGGATCTCCGGAACCTCCCGGACCTCCCGGACGGGCTCCGTGACGGGCACAGCTTCTGGGACGCGGCAACGCGGATCGTGGCCGGATGGCTGCCCGACCCCGGGAGCATGGCGGCGACGCCGAACGCGCCTCGGCTCGCAAACCCGCTGAACCGAATCCGACCTCCAGCCGCAATCTCCGCCACGGACTTCACCTTTGGCTGGCGAGGTCAGGCCGCCGACTCGGCACGCCCCGCAGTCGCGTGGTCGCTGTGGGGCCAGACGGACGTGCAGCGCTACGATGGCGGCAGCGCCGAGCTGGGGGCGGGGCCGGGCGGAATCTCCGGCGACTACGACGGCGACCTGCGCATCGGATACCTGGGGCTCGACGCCCGGCTTTCGGGTTGGCTCTTCGGCCTCGCGGTCGGCCGCAGCCGGGGCAGCGGCGACTGGAACGCCGGGACGGCGAGCGGCCGGCTGAGCACCTCCATGACGTCGGTTCATCCATACCTGCGCTGGTCCAGAGGGGCCACCGCAGTCTGGACGACATTCGGCGGGGGCAGCGGAGAGGCCCGCAACGAACGCGCCGCAACGGGCAAGGTCGGCACCAGCCCGCTGAGCCTTGCCATGGGACTCGTTGAAGTGCGGCGGCGGCTGGGACCGGTGGGCGGCCCCGTCGCGTTCGGACTCAGGGCCGACGCGGGATGGGCCAGCCTGTCGACCGGCGAGGGCACGGAGACGGTCGACGACCTGCGCGGCCGCGTGCACCAGGCCCGCCTCGGCCTTGACGTGCGAAGCGAGATGCGGGTCGGCGACGCGGGACTCGCCCCATTCGGCGCCGTGCACCTGCGCAATGATGGCGGCGACGGCCGGACCGGGCGCGGCGTGGAGCTGTCCGGCGGACTGCGTACGCAGATCGGCGTCGTCGGCCTTGACGTGCAGGGGCGATGGCTCGCCTTCCATTCGGCCACCAGCTACGGCGAAAGCGGCGCCGGCCTGACCCTGACGGTGGGCGGGCGCGAAGAGGAGGGATTCTCGCTGTCCGCGTCGCCTCATTGGGGCGGCCAGACCAGGGGCGGCTTCGCGCTCTGGCAGGACCGCCCGCCCGGCATGACGCCGGGACCCCCAGGCATGACGCCGGGCATGACGCCGACGCCGGGACCCGACATCCCCGCGGGCTGGACGATGGACGTGCGTGGCGCTTACAGGGCGCGGCTCGGGGGCCAACTGCTCGAAGTCGCCACCGTGTACGATCACGCGTCGGGCGCCCCACGCCTGCAACTGACGGGACGCATCGGCCTCGAACGCGCGAACCCGTTGGCTTCTCGCCGGCCACACGGCTAGCATTCCGACATGAAGTGGATCACCGCGAGAGCCTGGCCCGGCCTCTGCATCCTGGGCCTCTCCATGACCGCCCCGGCGGCGGCCTCGGGCCAGACCGTGTTCGCCTCCACGCAGTCGGCGACGTTGCCGACCGCGGCCCCCTCCGACGCCGGCGACATACTGGTCGAGATTTCCCACAGGTTCGGTCACCTGTCAGACGGCCCGAGCGATCTGTGGGGGCTGGATGGATTCGTACTGAATCGCCTTGGGCTGGCGTTCGCGCCCGCCGACGCCCTCACGATCGGGATTCTCCGGTCCAACAGCCTGGACAACACCGAGCTCAATGCGCGTTTCGCGGGACTGGGATTCGATGCCCCCACGGGCCTCATCGAGTTCGCCGCGCAAGCCGGGGTGGCGTGGAACCTGCAAGTCGATACGGACGACGGTCACGTGGGCCATCAGCACGTGATTCTGCTGGCCGACAAGGCGGGGACCGCCGATAACCCGCGGACCGCCGACAACGCGGGGACCGCCGACCGCGGCCGCGACGACACGGCTCAGGAAAACGAGATGCAGGCCTACGCCCAGGTGATCGCCAACGCGATGGTCGCCGGTCGCGTCGCGCTCGGTGTCGTGCCCACCCTCCTGTGGAATCCCCGGATTCAGGACGCCGACCCCGTGTCGACCGTTTCAGTCGGCGTCAACGGTCAGCTGTACCTCGACCGCACGTGGAGCGTATTTGGCGAGTGGATCTTCAGTCAGCCCAGGAAGGATCAGGAGTACGACTCCGGCTCGTTCGGCGTCGAAATCCGCACACGCGGGCACTTCTTCAAGCTCCTGGTCACCAATCAACATCAGATGAACCCGACTCAGACCCTCGCCGGCGCCGCCGCCGATTTCCTCGACCCGGACTCCTGGCGCCTCGGCTTCAACATCCAGCGGCGAATGCGTTTCTGATCGGCTAACCGACAATCGGCGGGGTCTGTGACCGACAATCTGCGGGGCCTCCAACCGACAATTGGCCGCTTCCCTGATCGACACATGGCCGCTACTTTTCGACCATGCTCGATTCCCGCACGCTTTACCCGCGCCCACTGGCTTCGGTCCTCCACGATGCCTTGGCCGACACACCCGTGATATGCCTCACCGGGCCGCGCCAGAGCGGCAAGACCACCCTGGTGCGCGCCTTGATGCCGGAGCGTCCCTATTTCAGTCTTGACCATCCTCCATATCTCTCCGCCGCCAAAGCGGATCCCGCGGGTTTCGTCGCTGCGCTCCCCAGGGAGGTCACCATTGACGAGATCCAGCGTGCACCGGAGTTGCTCCCCGCCATCAAGCTGTCGGTGGATCTTGATCGGCGTCCTGGCCGCTTCGTCCTGACCGGCTCGGCCAATCTTCTGCTGTTGCCCAAGGTCACGGAGTCGTTGGCCGGACGCATGGAGATCGCTCGCCTCATGCCACTTTGCGAGGCCGAGAAGGACCGTCGACCCGGGCTTTTCCTCGCCGACCTCCTGGCGGGAGCGGTCGCCCCCGCGTTGCGCGCCGGCGGACGGCTGCCGGACTCCGATGATCTCGCGCGCCGGCTGGTGGCCGGTGGATACCCGGAACCGCTGGCCCGCACTCCAGCTCGCGCACGCCAGTGGCATCGGCAATACGTGCGGAGCATTGTCGACCGCGATGTTCTGGACGTGGGAAGGGTGCGCGATGCCGATGGCGTCGCGCACCTGTTGCGTCTCCTGGCCGTGCGTAACGGTGAACTCCTCAACACCGCCGGCTTGTCACGCGAACTCGGCCTGCACCGAGCCACGGTCCGGGAGTACATCGCGGTGTTGGAACGACTGTTCCTGGTTCGACGCCTCCTGCCCTGGCACCGCAACGTCGGCAGGCGGCTGGTGAGGACACCGAAGATGCACATGGTCGACAGTGGGCTCGCCGCCAGCCTGGCCGGGCTCGGGCCCGGAGACTGGATCGGAAAGCGGGATCGCATGGGGCATCTGCTGGAGTCCTTCGTAACGCAGCAGCTGGTCACGTTGGCCGGATGGACCGACCCCGACCTCCGCTTCTGGCACTTTCGTGACAGGGATGGGCGGGAAGTCGACCTCGTTATGACTCTGGGCGCGCGCACGTGGGGCATCGAGGTGAAGGCGACGAGCACGCCGGGACGGTCCGCGGGACGAGGCCTGGCGCGCCTGGCGGCCCTTTGCGGAGACGATTTTGCAGGTGGCATCGTGCTGTACAACGGCCGCGACATTCTGCCGCTCGCAGGCGATAGGATGGTGGCCGTACCGTTGAGCGAGCTTTGGGAGCGGTAGCCGCCACTGCTGCCACCAGCCGTGCCCTCGATGTCGTCCTGGCCGCCCGACCCGGCGCCCAGCCCTTGTCCAAAACGGCGGGTTTTGGACAGATTCATCGGTCGGGAAAGCGGCATCACGGGGGGAGAGGGCCACCATGAGCGAGAAACCAGGCGAACTCTCGGTCAACGTCAACGTCAATGTTCCGGCTGCGTCGCAGGCGGAGCATGCGCCCCCGTACTCGACGGGCCTCAGCTACGGACTGTGGTGCGCAGGACTGGCGGGCGCCTGCGGGATCCACCGCCTCTACCTGGGCAAGTTCGGCACGGGTGTGCTTTGGCTGCTCACCTTCGGGCTGCTGGGCGTCGGCCAGGTCATCGACCTCCTCAGGATGAAGTCGCTGGTGAAGGACGCCAACATCCGTGAGGGACGCGTCCCGCATCCGTTCCAGTTGGCGCGCGCCGGGACGGCGGCCGGTGAAGCGGCGGTCGGGCAGGCGGCGATCGGTCCGGGCGAAGCGGGCCGCAGGCCTTCCCAACCCCTGAACCTGCGCCAGCAGCTGCTGAAAGCCGCGATGGGCAACGGTGGGGAGATCACGGTGAGCCAGGGCGTGATGGCGACCGGCCGCTCGTTCGAGGAAATCGAGAGCGTGCTGAACAAGATGGCCGACAAGGGGTATGTGGATGTGGACAACGCGCCCGGCACGGGTGTCGTCGTCTATCGGTTTCCCGAGCTGGTGACCCGGCCATGATCCACGCATCCGACATTCGAGCCCTCTTCTCCGACGGCTCCCGTTTCGCCCGCGGCGCGACCTGCGCCTGTATGTGTCGGCCGCCATGCGCCGACCGGGTCAGGTTGTGTTGATGCGCTGAGCCTCACGCAGGCAAACCGCTTCCCAAGCCGCCCCGGTCGTTCGATCCGGGCGGCTTTTTCGTGCCCGCGTCGCGCTTTCCTCCACCCCTCTCCAACACGAGACCCCTCTCCAACACGAGACCCCTCTCCAACACGAGGCCCCTCTCCAACACGAGGCAATAGACATGTTCAGCACCGTTCTTCCAACGATAAACGTCCTCTACGAAAACCCCGCCTGGATTCCGCCGCTGCGGGAGGCGCTGGAGCGCGAGGGCTTCCGGGTGCACCTCGTGCACGTGAACGAGGGGAGCATCGACGCGTCGGCGCTGCCGCCCGACGGCATCTGGATGAATCGCATCAGCCCGTCGTCGCACACCCGCGGCCATGTCCACACGGTGGAGCTGACGCGACAGCTCCTGTACTGGCTGGAGTATCACGGCCGGCGGGTGATCAACGGACTGCCGGCGTTCGAGCTGGAGATGAGCAAGCTGCGGCAGGACCTCGTTCTGCGGCGGCACGGGATCCGGACGCCCCGCACGGTGCTTGCCGTCGGGAGGAAGCATCTGCTCGGGGCGGCCGCCACCTTCGACGGCCCGTTCATCACGAAGCACGACCAGGGGGGGAAGGGGCTGGGCATCCGGCACTTTCGCAGCGTCGCGGAACTCGAGGGGCATCTCGACGGCGGCGGATTCGACGCCGGGCCTGGGGCCAGGGTGATCCTGCAGGAGTATGTCCGCGCGCCCGAGCCGTTCATCACGAGGGTCGAGATCGTCGGCGGCCGCTTCGTGTTTGCCATGCGGAGTTCGACGGCGGACGGCTTCGAGCTGTGCCCGTCGGACGTGTGCAATCCGATGCCGGTGGGGGCGGGCGGGGGCGGCCAGGGTTCGGCGGGCGTGGGTGCACCCGGCCTCTTTGCCCCGTCGCCGCTCACCGCGGACGACCCGCTCGTGCAGCAGTACGTCCGGCTGTGCCTGGAGGAGGGGATCGAGGTTGCCGGGATCGAGTTCGTGGAGGACGCGCAGGGCAACCGCTACACCTACGACATCAACGGCACGACCAACTATAACCAGGCGCTCGGCGCGCAGATGGGCGTAGACGGGATGCGCCAGGTGGCGCGGTACGTCCGGCGGGTGGCTGTGGGGGAGCGGCGGGCGGGGCTGCCGAGGCGGCGGCAGCGGCGGCGGGCTCGTGTGCGACGAGCCACGTGTTGAGCGCGGCGGCTTGGGCTTGACGCTCGGGCAGGTTAGTCATAGAACGACTTATGCATCACTAATTGAGCCACACGGAGGGCACATGAGGCGGACAGAGGGTGGCGCGTCGCTCAACCGGGCGGCCGTCAAGCTGCTGCGTCGGGGGGTCGGGCCGGAGGAACACGGGCCGCGAGACAACACGGTCGGCTCCTCGCTGGACCACCTGATCGGAACTTGGAGCAACGCGGAGGCGGACGAATTCGAGCGGGCACTGCGGCACT
This sequence comes from Longimicrobiales bacterium, assembly GCA_965116905.1. Lineage (GTDB taxonomy): Bacteria > Gemmatimonadota > Gemmatimonadetes > Longimicrobiales > Gaopeijiaceae > Bin94. Next base: position 1,639,801 of record OZ220732.1, read on the forward strand.
TCGAGACTATTGACGAAGCCATGTGGGAATGATCAGATGGGAACGGGGCCGCGACCGAACGTTCGTAGCCGAGCATCGCGGCGGCATGCTGCGAAGAGAGGACCACCGCTTGCTGGCCGCGTGGGCCGCAGCTTGCGCTGAACACGTGCTCGGCCTGTTCTGGGACGATCCGGAGGACGACCGGCCCATCCACTCGGTGCGTCAAGCCGAGGGCTGGGCACGGGGGGAAGTCGCCACCGGTACTGTCATGCGATCGGCGTACGCCGCCCACGCCGCGGCACGGACATCCGCGGGGGCGGCCCGGGCCGCAGCACGCGCAGCGGGCCATGCGGCTGCGACATCGCACATGGCCGACCACAGCCTGGTGGCCGCAAGCTACGCGCTCCAGGCGGTTGCACAGGGGGGCGCCGATATGGAACGGGAACGTCGCCGGCAAGACCGGATGCTTCCTACGGCCGTCCGCCCACTGGTGCTGGACCGGCGCGCAGATCGCTTGGGTCAGGCCTAATCCTGGGGGCAGACGGGCGCGCCCACAGCTGCGAGCCGCTCTCGGCCAAATGCAAGAAATCAAATCGGCCAAATGAAATATTTATAATCGTCCAATTGAAAGATTGATTACGCAGAGCCCTCGAGAAGCCGCCGCACGGGCACGGCATGAAGCCGATCGCCGAATGGCACGGTGGCCTCTCCGTCGTACAATACGACACCGCCCGCGAAACGGTCACCGAGTGCCCGTCGCAGCTTGCGGAGCCCGCGAAAATCGCCCGGGCGCACCGTCCCCGACGCCTTGACCTCGATGCCCGCGACTGCCGCAGCCCCGCGCTCGATGACGATGTCAACCTCCGCGCCGTCCTTGTCGCGGAAGTGGTGGAAGGACATTCGCGCATCGTCCCAGCTGGCCTGCCGCCGGAGTTCCTGAAACACGAACGTTTCCAGGAGTTGGCCGAACAGGTTGCGGTCGTAGGCCAGCGCGGGACCGTCCACACCGAGGAGCGCGGACGCGATTCCGGTATCGCCAAGGTGGAGCTTTGGCCTCTTGACCAGCCGACTGATGCGGTTGTTGTGCCAGGCGGGAAGGCGTTCCAGCAGGAAGACCCGCTCGAGCAGCGTCGTATAGCTCCGAATCGTCGGCCGGCTGACTTCGAAGGGCGCCGCCAGGTCACTCACGTTGAAGATTCTGGCCGTCTGGCTGGCGGCCGCGGCGAGCAGTCGCGGCAGGATTTCCAGCTGGCGAACGCGGGCAAGGTCAAGGACATCACGCTGGACAAGCGCATCGACGAGGTCGTGGTACCAGTTGGCGCGTCGGCGTCCCGGTGGGCGGGTGAGTGCGGCCGGATACCCCCCGGCGGTGATGCGACTCGGCAGTCCGGCTCCCAGCCGCTCGGAGCGCTCGACGGTGAAGTCGCCGCCGAAGAGCGCGTCAAGGAAACCGGATCCGCGGCGCGTCAACTCGCACTGTGCCAGGGGGTGCAGCCGGAGCGTCTGCAATCGGCCCGCGAGCGACTCCGAGAGCTTCGGCACCAGAAGCGCATGAGTGGAACCTGTCAGCAGGAACCGTCCAGGAGTTCGCTTCCTGTCAATTTCCACCTTGAGGGCCGTGAACAGCGCGGGTACCTTCTGGATCTCGTCCAGGATGACTCGCCCCGGAAGGTTGGCCGCGAAACCGTTTGGATCCTCGTCGGCGGCGCTGCGGACCACATCGTCGTCGAAGGTCACGTAGCTGTACCCGCGGGTCGCGCCCACGATCCGGGCAAGCGTGGTCTTGCCGCACTGGCGCGGTCCGTGAATCAGGACGGCCGGAGAGTCGGCGAGCGCCTCCACAAGGTGCGGCTCGACCAAGCGGGGATAAACGGTGGTGTCGATCATCGACCAAATGTAACTTTAACATCGGCCAAATGAAAGAAACCATATCGGCCAAATGAAAGAAAGCATCATCATGCACCGACGTGACTTCGTGAAGACGGCGGCCGCGAGTACCATGGCGGGCGCGATGCCCGGGTTGCACGCCCCCACCCCAACCACCGGCACCGCCCTGGTCTCCGACGCCCGCTACCTCGACCACGTGCTCATCCGCCCCAACGGCAGCCGGCCGCCCGAGGTCCCCGAGCGCTTGGTCCGGATCCGCGCCGCACTCGAGGCCCGCGGCCTGATCGAGGCCACCGTGCCGCTGTCGCCCGCAGCCGACCCGCTCGACCGCATCCGCGCGCACCACACCGGCGAGCACGTGGACGCCGTCCGCCAACTCGGGGTCACCGCCCGCGTCGCCGAACTCGCTGTCTCCGGGGCCCTGACCGCCATCGACGCCGTCGCCGACGGCACCGTGCGAAACGCCTTTTGCGCGATCCGCCCACCCGGCCACCATGCGAACAACACGGGTGCCGAGGAGGGATTCTGCTACTACAGCAACGCCGCGATCGCGGCCAGGTACGCGCAGGACATCCACGGGCACGAGAAGGTCCTGATCATCGACTGGGACTACCACCACGGCAACGCCACGCAGAACGCCTTCTACGCCGACCCGTCCGTCCTCTTCTTCTCCGCGCACGACTGGAACGCCTACCCGGGCACCGGCGATCCGTCGCTCACCGGCGCGGGCAACGCCACCGGCCTCAACATCAATGTGCACCTGGACTGCGGCGCGACCGACGCGGACATGCTCCGCCACTGGGACAACGTGCTTTCGCCGGCCGTGGCCGCCTTCGATCCGGACTTCGTGGTGGTTTCGGCCGGGTTCGACAGCCGCCGGGACGACCTCCTGGGCTGCTTCGCTCTGACCGACGACGCGTTCCGCCACATGACCCGGATCGCAATGGACTATGCCGACAGCTGTTGCGATGGCCGTCTGGTGTCCTTGTTGGAGGGCGGATACAATCTCGACGGCACGGCACTCGCCGCGGCCGCACATGTTGAGACACTGCTGGAAACGGGAAACCCATGATCAACAACACGCGCATCCTGTGCTCCACCTTCGCTCTGGCCCTCGCCCCCCTGGCGTGCGCGGCGCCAGCCGACGATCCGGCCGGCGACCCTGCCGCCGCGCCGGACGAGGGCATCGAGGTCTCCCATACCGAGGTCGCCGACGGCGTCTACCAGCTCAACGCCGGCTCGCACAATGCATTCTTCGTCGACACGGACGCGGGCGTTGTCGCCTTCGATCCCATCTCGACGGACGCGGCGGCCGGGCTTGTGGCCGCCATTCGCTCGGCGGCCCCGGACAAACCGCTCGCGGCCATCGTCTACAGCCACAGCGACGCCGACCACGCCACGGGAGCCCCCATGCTGCGGCAGGCGTTCGGCGCCGACGTGCCGATCATCGCGCAGGAGAACGCCTTCCCCATCATCACGGCGGGCGGCGACCCCGACCTGCCGCCCCCCGACCTCACCTTCGCGGACAACATGACCCTGCGGTTCGGCGGGCGCGCGATCGAGCTGCATTACCTGGGACCGAGCCACACGGACAACCTGCTGGTGGCGCTCGTCCCCGATGCGGGCGTGCTCTTCGCGGTCGATTTCGTCAGCAACGACCGGGTCGGCTACCGGGACCTCCCGGGGTGGCACTTCGACGACCTCTACGTGGCGCTCGACCGGCTGATGGAGATCCCCTTCGAGACCGTGGTCTTCGGCCACGGCGCGGTGGGCGACCGAGGGACTATCGAGCGCCAGCTCGCCTACTACGCGGATCTGCGCGACGCCGTCCAGGCTGCGGTGGACGAGGGGCTGTCCGAGGAGGAGGCTATGGCCCAGGTCCGTCTGGACGACTACGCCCACTGGGGCCAGTACGAGGCCTGGTTCCCGATGAACGTAGGGGCGGTGTACCGCTGGCTGGCGGGGGGCTGACTCAGGCTTGCCCCACGCCGATTGGGGGGCGAGCCGGCCTTCGCCGCGCCCTCAAACCCGCACCAGGTCCGCGTAGACGCATTCCCGGCCGCCGGCGTTGCCGCTGGCGTTGCCGTCCGCATTGCCGCCGCCATTGCCGTCCGCATCCGCCGCAACCGGCCGGCGCACGATCAGACCGGGTCTGGCCGGCACAGGGGACGAGAACATCGGCCCATCCAGCACGCAGGTGTGGAACTCGCCGTTTTCGCCGAGCGGGTCGACTCCCGGCGGCAGATCCGCCAGCAGGTCGCGGTCGAACCACCTGCCCGCGATTCCCGCCGGAGCCATTTCGGGATCGACCGCGTTGACGACCGCGCGCAGCCCCGAGTCGATCATGGTGTGGGCGAGGCGCGTGGTGTCGGTGCCCCAGATGGGGAAGACGGGCGTGAATCCGGTCCCGGCCAGCCCGTCTTCGCGGTAGGCGCGCACATCCTCCAGAAAGAGGTCGCCGAACGCGAGATGGGACGCGGCCCGCGCTTCGGGAAGCCGTCGCAACCGTTCTAGGAAGCCGTGCATCGCGGCCTCGTAGGCGTCGTTCGAGCAGGGGTAGGGGATCTCGATCTCGTAGAGGGGCAGCCCCAGGTGGCGGGCCTGCCGGGCCAGCACCCACCGCGGCGTCCCATGAACCGACACGCGGTCGAAGGCGGTGGTCACGGTGGTGAAGATCCCGCGCACGTCCCAGGTCTCCGGCTCCTGGCGAAGCACGTGCAGCGCCCATGCGGAGTCCTTGCCGGACGACCAGGAGACGAGGATGGGGGTGGGTGGCATGACGGTCATGGCTCACCCATTCTACAATGTCCGTCCTCGCGGGGCCTGGGGTTGCCCGGCCGAACCGCGCTTGATCCCGCTACTCCCGAGCATCCCATGAAACGACGCGACTTCGTGAAGACCGCCGCCGCAGGCGCCGCCGTCGGCAGCGTGCCCGTGCTGGCGACACCGTCCGGCGCCGACGCAGCGGACCCGGCCACGCGACCCGGCCAGCCCGCCGCGCCCGCCATCCACACCCGCGCCACGCGGCCCGTTCTCGTCGCGGACGTGTCCTCGATCCGGTTCCGCAACGGCGGTCCCGAGAGCGCGATCGAGCGCGCATTCCGCGGCATCACCGAGGGCGAGGACATCCTCGACGCGTGCGTCGCCGGCGTGAACATCCCCGAACGCGACCCCGAGGAGCGCGGGATCGGGTACGGCGGCCTTCCCAACGCCGACGGCGTGGTCCAGCTCGACTCCTGCCTGATGCACGGGCCGCGCAAGTGGGCGGGCGGAGTGGCGGGTCTCGAAGGCGTGAAGACCCCGTCGCTCGTCGCGAAGGCGGTCGCCGAGCTGACCGACCACCACCTGATCGTGGGCAAGGGGGCGCAGGAATTCGCGCGCGCGCTCGGCTTCGAGATCCACGACGACCTCAACACCGAAGCCTCCCGCGCGCTCTGGCTGGAATGGCGCCGCCGCGTCGATCCCGGTCACTGGCTCGATCCGGAGGAGCGGCTGCGCGGCAGGGAACGCCCCGACCAGGACGCACCCGCCCGCATGCGCCGCTTCCACGACGCCGCACTCGCGGCCGGTCTCTCCATGGTCGACGACGGCCTGATCGACCCGGACTCGTTCTGGGGCACCACCAGCCTCGAAGCCGTCTCACCCGACGGCGACATCTGCGGCGTGACCACCACCAGCGGCCTCTCGTGGAAGATCCCGGGCAGGGCGGGGGACTCCCCGATCCTCGGGGCGGGCCAGTACGTGGACAACGACGTGGGCGCGGCGGGCTCGACCGGCCGCGGCGAGGCCAACCTCTACAATCTGAGCTGCGCCATGATCGTCGAGTTCATGCGGCAGGGCATGTCGCCCAGGGACGCCGGCCTGGCCGTGCTGGGGCGCGTACGCGACAACACGGTCGAGGCCCGCCTGCAGAACTCGCGCGGACTGCCCGGCTTCGACCTGCGCTTCTTCATCCTCAACAAGGCGGGCGACTACGCGGGCGTCGCCATGTACGGATCGGCCGAGTCGGCGTTCGCGGTGTGCGACGAGAACGGGGCCCGGGAAAAGCCTCTGGAGGGCCTGCTGGAGGGGTCGCCGCGGGACTGAGGGGGCCGCAGCCCTGGAGGTGTCGCGCCGCTCTTGAGGGGGCCGGTCGACCTCGGTCAGTCGGCGTCGTCCTTCGAGCGCTGCCGCGCGATCCGCGGTGGTCCGCGGAATGCTGGCCTGGAGTGGCGCTATAGTTTAGTTTACGAGCTAACCTAAACTAACAGCAACCAATTGTTCAGGATGCCCGGACATCACATCCGTCTGATCTGGCGCCACGATCCCATTCTGTACGCGCCCCCGAAGTACCGGAGGGCGTGCGCGTACGACGCCTTCATTCCCGACCCTATCGCTGACCTTCCCTTTGCGCTCGACGCTGCCACGGCGGGCCTCGTATCGGATGCGGAGGGCACGATCCACGCGCTGAACTCGGAGCGCTCCGATGTGCTCGCTCCTCTCGCTCGCCTGCTGCTCCGCACGGAGTCGATCTCTTCCTCCAGGGTCGAGGGGATTGCGGTCGGCGCACGGGCGATGGCACGTGCCGCATCGAGGGCGGAATCGGGTTTGCGGGTCGGTCCGACGGCCCGTGAGGTGTTGGACAACGTGAACGCCATGCAGGCCGCGATGGACGCGGCGTCGGACCAACGCCGGTTTACCATTGAGGACATTGTCGGGATACACCGGCTCGTCATGGCCCACGCGACCAACCGCCACGTCGCGGGACAGGTGCGGACGGTCCAGAACTGGATCGGGGGAAACGACTACAACCCGTGTGGTGCCGACTTTGTGCCCCCTCCGCCAGAACACGTTCATCCGTTGCTGGAGGACCTGACGGACGCAGTGAACCGCGAGGACCTCCCACCCCTCATGCAGGCAGCGCTGGTGCACGCGCAGTTCGAAACCATCCATCCCTTCGAGGACGGCAATGGACGGACCGGTCGCGCACTTGTCCAGGTCGTGCTCCGCCGGCGTGGCATCGCGCCCCACTACGTTCCCCCCATCAGCGTGATCCTGGCTGCCGACAGGGACGCCTACATCGCAGGGCTGGGCCGGTTCCGGTTTGAAGACTCGATGCGCTGGATCGCCGAGTTCGCGGCAGCCGCGGCGCGCGCCGCCGCACTAGCGTCGCGTTACCTGGGTGCTGTGCGCGACCTGCAGGACCAGTGGCGCCTTCGACTGGCGGCGGGCCCGAACCCGCGAGCCGATGCCGCGGCGTGGGCGGTGATCGATGCGCTGCCGGCTCATCCGGTCATGTCTGCGGCCGACGCCATAGCCGACACCGGGCGGGCCCCGTCGGCGGTGCACGCGGCCGTGCGGCAGCTTGTGAACGGGGGCGTGCTGATTCCGCTGTCCAAGTCGAAACGCAACCGTCTCTGGGAAGCCGCGGGGCTGCTTGAACTGGTGGAGGGGCTGGAAGCCGGACGACCGCCGAGTCGGCGACCCTAGAGTCGGCACGGCCCCGGATCAGGCCGACATCGTCAGCACATCGTAGAGCGGAATGCGGGCGTCCCGCGTGACCAGCACCAGGCCTTCCGCCTGCGCCTGGGCGATCAGCATCCTGTCGAACGGGTCACGGTGATGGTCCGGCAGGGCTGCGGTCCGTTCCGCCTGCTCAAAGGTCAGTGGCAGGTGCGTGAACCCCTTGTCCTCCACGACGGCCGCCAGGTTGCTCGGCGCCGCCAGACGCCCGTTGGCCTTCTTGATCGCGATTTCCCAGCCCGAGACCGCGCTGACGAAGACTTCGTTGTCGGGATCGGCGATGGCCTCGCGCGTCGATTCGGCGATTTGGGCCCAGTCGGACAGCCACCAGAGCAACGCGTGCGTGTCGAGCAACAGCCGCATCGTCATTCGTTCCCCGGATAAAGCCTGGACCTCTCGAACGCGGCGATGATATCGTCGTCGTCCGCGTCGAAGTCCGGGGCCAGCCGGATCCGGCCTTCGAGGCCGCCGGGCTCCCGACGATCGAGTCGCTCGCGGTAGGGCGTCAGTCGCAACCAGGGGCGCCCCGACTTGCAGATCACGATCTCTTCGCCCTGCCACGCCAGTCGGGCCAGGCGGGAGAGTTGCGACTTGGCTTCGTGCATGTTGACCCTCATGGGGAGCGCCCTCCGCGTCAAGCTGAGGTGATCCAAGTTGGCTAAACTTAGGCTAGCTAATTACAAAGCCGCTAGCAAGACTCAGGGTTTTCCCCCTATCGGGTTCAGGGCTTTTCCGGCTCCAGATGGGCGGCTACGTTTCGTTCTGAGCCGCCCTGGGAGCCTGCGGACCGCCCCCCAGATCCACCACCTCGATATCCCGCCAGCGCACCTTTATCCCGCCACCGTCGTGGATCTGTAGCGCAATCGAGCCCGTGCCGGCACCGACGCCCTCATCCACCAGATCCACCATCCGCGTCCCATTCAGCCAGGTCGTGACCCGGTCTCCCACCGCGCGGACCCGCATCGTGTTCCAGTCGCCCATCTGGAGCGCGGCATCCAGCGCCGGGTCGGGCTGCACGAGCCATCCGCGGCCGTACGACTCGTAGATGCCGCCGGTGAAGAGGCCCGGGGGCGCGACCTCGGCCTGCCAGCCGCTGACGGTCGTGCCTTCGACGCTCGAGCGGAAGAAGACGCCGCTGTTGCCGTCGGCCTCCTGCTTGAAGTCGACGGTGAGGTCGAAGTCGCGGAAGGTGCGGTCGGTGGTGAGATAGCCGTAGGCGGCGTCGGGGCCGCTTTCGCAGATCAGTTCGCCGCTGTCGACGTACCAGCGCTCGGTGCCGTGGACCTGCCAGCCGTCGAGGTCGGTGCCATTGAACAGCGAGACGGGTTCGAGCGGGAGGATCCTGATGTTGCGATAGAAGACGTTGCGGCCGTGGTCCTGCAGGCCGATCGGGCCGGCGGGTGCGCGGCCGTACTGCGGGAAGGGGGCGAACTTGCTGGCGGCGACGAGCGCCTCCCACTCGGGCGAGCCGAGCACGTATTCCACCGTCCTGGTGCCGTTCAGCCAGTGCTCGACGTGGTTGTTGGCGACGCGGATGCGGGCGGTGTTCCACTGGCCGGGGCCGTGGAGGGTCTTCGCGCCCGCGGCGTGCAGGTCGTAGTTGTCGCCGGTCAGGTGCGTGTTCATGTCCATCGTGCCCATCTCGATGTACGCGGTGTCGTCGAGGACCTGGTACTCGGGCGCGTTGTGCCAGATCGCGGCGCCGGGCTCCTCGATCACCCGGTAGAGGACGCCGCTGTTGGCGACCTCGGAGAGCATGAACTCGAACTTGAGATCGAAGTCGGTGAAGGACTCGGTGGTGACGATGTCGCCGCCGATGGGGACGTCGGGGTCGGTGGCGGTCGCGCCGACAACGAGCATGCCGTCGACCACCGCCCAGCCGGTGTCGGGAAAGGCCTCGAGGTTGTAGCCGCGCCAGCCCTCGGTGGTCTCGCCGTCGAAGAGGAGGCGCCAGCCCGCGGCGCGCTCGGCGTCGGTGAGGGTGTTGGGGGGAGTGGTCGTGGGGTCGGGATCGGCGGCCGCAGCGGCACCGGGGGCGGCCTGGGCGCCGGAGCCATCGGCGTCGCCCGAGCAGGCAGCAGTGGCGACGGCCATGAGCATGGCCAGGAGGACAGCCAGGCTCCACGGCAAGGGGCGGCCGACCGCGGGACCGACCACAGTATGTATTTTGTGTAAAATACGCATTATACCAGCCTCATGTCGTCGGGATCCCAGCGGACGATCCGGTCCTCGAAGTAGCTGAGGTTGCAGGCCAGCGCCGGGGCGGCCGCGCGCATCCCGAAGGCCGCGTCCTCGAGCGCCGGAGGGCCGCCGCGGATCGCCTGGAAAAAGTTGAAGAAGTGGTCGACATGGGCACCGCGGTAGCCGCGCTCGACCTCGTATCGGGTCTCGGCCGGGGGCAGCATGCGAACCCGTGCGGGGAGGCCGCCTTCGCCCGCCGCCGCTTCGGCCATCTTCTCCTGCGAGAAGGCGTCCATGGGGTCGACCGCAACGTTCTTGCGAAGCACAACATCGGTCCACGTCACGTCCATCGCGCCTTCGCTCCCGACCAGGCGGAGGAAGGTGCTGCCCGAAGTCCCGTCCACGAAGTTGACGCGGAGCGACAGGTTGAAGCCCGGGTGCGTGTCGGTTTCGGGGTAGTCGAAGACGCCGAGGAGCACGTCCGGCACCTCGCGGCCGTCCTTCCAGTAGCGGAGTCCCCCGGCGGCCTGGATGCGCGTGGGCCCGCGCGAGCCGACGACGAAGTGCAGGCTGGAGAACAGGTGCACGAAGAGGTCGCCGGCGACCCCGGTACCGTAGTCGCGGTAGTTGCGCCAGCGGAAGATGCGGAGCGGGTCGTACGGCCGGTCGGGGGCGGGTCCGAGGAAGCGTTTCCAGTCGACGGTGTCTTCCGATGCGTCCGGCGGAATGGGATACTGCCATGCTCCGATGGGATCGTTGCGCGCCCAGAAGCCCTCGGCGTAGTTGAGCTGGCCGATGGCGCCGGCCTCGTACAGCTCCTTGGCCTTCTCGTTGCCGAGCGAGCTCATGCCCTGGCTGCCCACCTGGAAGACCTGGCCCGACTCGCTCTGCGCGCGGATCAGGTCGTGGCCCTCGGCGATGTTGTGCACCATCGGCTTCTCGCAGTAGACGGCCTTGCCGGCGCTGAGCGCGTCGACCGAGATCGGCTGGTGCCAGTGATCGGGCGTGCCGACGATGATGGCGTCGACGTCGTCGCGGCTGATCACTTCGCGGTAGTCGCGCGTGGTGAAGATGTCGCCGTGGCGCTCGCGGGCGGCGTCGAGGCGGCCATCGAAAACGTCGCAGGCGGCGACGAGCTCCACGCCCGGGATACGGAGCGCGGTGTCGACATCGGCCATCCCCATGCCGCCGGCGCCGACCACGGCCAGGCCGATGCGGTCGGAGGGCGGGAGCTGGTTGGCCGGCTGCCGGTGGGGCGAGGCAATGTCCTGGCGGGACAGTGTCCGGTGCCTCACGCGGGTCTCACCCGACACCAGCGAAGGGAGGCCGGCGGCCAGCGCCGAGCCGGCCGCGACGGACTTGACGAACTTGCGCCGGCTACTGGCGGCGGGTCGCTCGGGACTGGACTTTCTCTCTTGGCTCATGGCTGCGGCTGCGTTGGAGGTCGGGACGGCGGGCCCGGGCCCGCGGCTGGCCCGAAAACGTAAGCGCCTGCCGATCAGGTCAGCAAAGAAGGGGGAAAGAATGAAGACGACGGCCGTGTTCCTGCTGCTGGCTTTCGGGGCTGCTGACGCCTGCCTCACTCGCTCCGTGCCCGACGCGGACCCCGTGCGGGTCGTCGTCGAGACCTCGATGGGCACCTTCGAACTGGACGTGGACGTCGACCGAGCCCCCGTGACGGCCAACAACTTCCTCCGCTACGTCGATGGCGGCCACTACGATGGCGGCGCCTTCTTCCGCACCGTCCACGCGGCGAACCAGCCCAACGACTCGATCCGGATCGCTGTGGTGCAGGGCGGGCGGAACCCGGGGGCGGCGGCGGCGTCCCTCCCGCCGATCCCGCTGGAACGCACCAGCGAAACCGGGATCCTTCACACCGACGGCGCGATCTCGATGGCGCGCGGCGGCCCCGACACCGCCACGCACAGCTTCTTCATCTGCATCGGCGACCAGCCGTCACTCGATTTCGGCGGCATGCGCAACCCGGACGGGCAGGGGTTCGCGGCGTTCGGGAGCGTGGTTGTGGGGATGGATGTGGTGCGCGCGATCCATGAAGCGCCGTACGAGGCGCAGCAGCTCACGCCGGCGGTGGGGATCGTGAGGGCTTATCGGAAGATGAGTGGCGGGCGATGAACCTTGAAGTCCCCTTGGGCAACAGCAGGTCGTCTGAAATCGCAGCGATCTCTTCCGCTTCCTTCCAGGCCTGTTCGAGTCGCCATAGTTCGCCTTGGAGCGCTCGGCGTTCCTGTTCTTCGTGGAGCGCCATCTCGAGCCCGAGCCTGATCGGTTTCGGCATCTTGTTGACGTAGCCGTTGAGACCGTTCCGGCTGTAGTCGCCTTGCCGGCCGGCTATGTCACGTACGAATCGCTGCGGTCCACCTCGGGATTCGATCTCGGAAACCGCTTGCCGTACGGCGCTGGCCCTTGCGCCCATGATGTTGAACGAGGGGATGATCGTGGCCAGTGCGCGCCGAGCGTCCTCTCCCTCCAACCATTCGCGGTGGCTGCCAACCCATTTTCCGTTGGCAGTCTGTATTCGGAAGCCGACCTCGTCGTCGGTGGCTTCGATTCGCGTGGCCGACCCGACTTCGCCGGTCTTCATCGATGTAACTCTGCCGTCTGAACCGCGGATCCGGATGCGGGTTCGGGACATCCACATCTGGTAAGAGAACTGGGCGAGGTTCAGGGCGAAGGAGGCGCCACCGATTCCGATGAGCGCCCCGCCGGCTACGATCCCGCCGGCCGTCGCCAGGCCCGCGACGCTCCCGTACACAATCATCCGGTTGCGCCGCCTGCCAAACTGGTCCCCGTACCGCCACGCCGCGAACTCGGGCCTGAGCGGCTTCCCGATCCGCACCAGTTCCAGCCCCTCGGGATGTCGCGCCAGCCCTACGTTCTCCGAGGAAGTGCGGAGTCGTGTGCCGCGGAAGAGCTTCTCGCACGTTTCCACAGCCTCCCAGCGCTCTTCCAGCGGAGTGAGGTTCCACCGCTCGCACCTGCGGCACACCACCCATAGCCGCCCCTTCGCCGCGTCGAAGGCCAGGCGGCGACCCACAGGGAAGCTCTCAAGCACCTCGTTGGAGCCGAGCGACTTCTTGCAGAACATGCATGTGGTGTACATGGCTTAGCTTACGTGGATGACACCTTTCACGGAGTCATTGGAAGCCGGCCGCCTCCCCGAGTCAAGGAACGTTACCGTGAGACACCTCATCGCCGTGATACTCGCCAGTTTGCTCGCCCCGCCGGCCCTCGCGCAGCATCGAGCCTCTCCCGGCCCCTGGGAGGGTCACGCGGAAGAAAGGACGGACGAAGTCTTCTACGGCTTTGCCGCCGTGGGCATGGCAACGGGGATTGTGGTCGCCTCGCAGGTATGCTCGGACGACAAGCGCCAACGCATCGGGCTGGGGCTCGAGTCCGGGGGGATCTGCCGCGAGAGCAAGCACTGGTCGCGGCTGAACGGTGCGATTCTGGGTACGGGCGTGGGCGTCTTGACGTGGTGGCTGTTCCGCAAGGCGAAGCCGTTCGACTCGGTGTCGGTGGGCGAGTTTGTGACGTTCAGGATACCGCTGGGCTAGCAGTCCGTGGACAAAATCCCCCCGGCATTCGAGCGGCGATGCATCCGGGCCGGACGCTCGGCCTCACCTCATCAAACTGTAAATCAAAATTTACACGATGTCATGTTTACCTTACATATTCGGTTGTCGGGGCCGCGCTCTGCGTTGCTCCTCGGGCCCGTAGCGCTGCTACTGGCCCTTCGTCGCGCCTTGCCGGCCCGGCGCCTCGCCGCTCTCGGTGCTCGGGCGGCTTCATCCACGGACTGCTAGTTCCCGAGGCGTCCCAACCCCGGCAGCAGCACCTTCCGCACCCCTACTGGCCCGGTGGCCCTCCCGGCCCCGGCGGCGGCTCCCCCAGGACGAAATCCCGCCGGTAGTACAGGGTGCCGCGCTTGACCGTCAACTCCACCGAGCGGAGGCTCTCCGCGCCGGCCAGCGGGTCCTCGCGCAGGAACGCGATGTTGGCGTGCTTGCCGGGTTCCAGCGTGCCGATCGTGTCCTCCAGGCCGAGGGCGACCGCGCCGTGGTAGCTGGCCGCCTTCAGCACCTCCAGCATCGGCATGCCCACTTCCTCGTGCAGCAGGCGGATCTCCTCGTGGAGCGCCGGGAAGAGGGAATCGGGCGGGGTCATGCCGTCCGTGCCCGCGGCGATCATAACGCCGGCCTCGTAGGCCTTCCGCGTCAGGGCCATCGCGTCGGCCGTCTCGCACCTTGGACGCACGCCGCGGCGGCGGCGGTCGATCGGGGGAACGGGTGGGCGGTCCGGGCGGCCCTGGCGGGCGCGGGCGCTGTCCCCGGCGGCGCGCGGACCGCGTGCCCGGGCGGAGTCCCCAGCTGCACCCGCGGGCCGCGCCCCCACCGTATCCACCGCCGCCATGCGCCGCTGCCCGACCTGGACCACGATCCGCAGCGTCGCGTCCAGGACCGTCCCGTTCCGCCGCATCGCCGCGAAGACCGAGTCGATCGCCGGGTCGTCGGGGTCCACGTCCACGAACCCGGAACGCAGCCCCTCCTGCCCTTCCTGGAACACGTCGTCGGGGATCGCCGCGCTGCCGACGTCGCATACATGAGACATCGCGCGTACGCCCGCGCGCGCAACCTCCAGCGCCCGTGCGGGCCCGACGTGCACGTGCGCCCACACCGGGATCCCCTGCCGGCGGGCCTCGGCCGCGATTGCCGCGAGCAGGTCCCCGTCGATCGCCGCGTAGGTCTTGATCCCGGTCGCCCAGGTCCCCCGTGCCAGCGTCACGGCCTCGCGCAGGTCCGTCTCCTCGGTGATCGCCTGCATCCAGGTAACCGCGCCCGGCGTCTCACCCGCCGCCGACGACACCGTGCGCGGGTCGGTGAAGAACTCGGGGCCGGCCATCAGCGCCGCAAAGCGCAGGTCGGGCGCGTCGATCTCCTTCACGAGCGAAGCCCGCTGCAGGTCCATGAGCGAGCGTACGTCGCCCGCCATGTCCCGCGCCGTCGTGATGCCGCCGTAAAGCTGGCGGTTGAGGATGAACTCGGCCCGGGCGCGGTTCGCCATCGTGGCCACGTGAGTATGCGACTCGATCAGGCCCGGGATCGCGAACCACGCACTTGCATCCACCACTTCGGCCCCATCGCGCCGCTCGGCGCCCAGTTCGCCCACAGGAAGGACCGCGACGATCTCTTCCCCCTCCAGAACAATGGCCATATCGGTCCGCGGGGGAGCGCCTGTGCCGTCGATCACCGTCGCGCCCTCGAAGATGATCCTGGCGGGGGGCTCCGCCTCCGCGTCCGGCACCTGGGCCTGCAGACGCCCGCTCGAAGCCGGCAACACCCCGACCATCACCCCGGCCGCCGACGCCATCAGGACCGCGATTGCCTTGTCGCGTGCGTTCATGACCTCGGCGTCTCCTTGCTCCTGCCGGGCTCTACCGGACCTCCACCGGCACCGTCCGGACGACGATGGTGGGTACGTCGAACTCGTCCAGCTCGATGAAGGCAACGCGCCCGTCGGGCCCGAAAGCCGCCGGCATCTCCGTCTGGTCCTCGCCGAATGTGCCCACGTACTCGCCGTCCGCGCCGAAGACATCGATGGGGCCCTCGTCGTCCCACGGTTCCTCGCCCCGGCGCTGAACCCACAGGCTCCCGTTCCAGGTGGCCCGGATCGCGCGTATCACGGGGATTTCGTCGAAGAAGGGCGCATTCTCGATCCCCTCGCGTATGGCGTCTCCACTGCCGCTCATGAGGTCCACCAGGCCCCGCATCGCCTCCGGAGCTTCCTCCGCCTCACTCTGGAATTCCTCGATCCGCTGCTCGATCGTTGCCGCTCGGATTCGCGGCGTAACCCGTTCGGGACGCAGCGGGCGTGTCAGCACGGCGAGGACCGACCCGTCGGGGGCCCGCAGCCTGATTGCGTATGCCGAGGAATCGGAGTAGGCGATGGTGCCGTCGGGGAGGAGATCCCAGTGGAGTGCGGGCTCGTAGTGGGTGACTTGCCCGAACATGCTCCCCATCATTGCGGATACGTTCGTCAGGTCGCTGGCGCTCAGCTCCGGCGCGGGCTCGGACGGCGGGGACCAGGCCTGCAGGACCGGTTCGGCGGCGACGACATCGCCGGACAGGTCCAGCCGCTCGATGCCGTGATCGTCGACTCCGTCAGGCGTCTCGATCTCCAGTCCCATCATCTCGGCCATCGCGGTCGACAATCCGCCGAGCATGCCCGGCACCCCCTGTGCGAGCAGGGACCCGCCGTCGGGTTCGCCACGCAGCGCGCTGCGCATCCTGGTCATCATCGCCAACGGGTTGTCGTCTCCGCCCATGTTGACTAAGCGCTCCAGCTCGCCCGCCGGATCGAAGAGCTGGTAGGCGCTGTGCCCCATGTCGGCGACGGCGATCCGGCCATCCCGCCAGACCACCAGGTCTCCGGCGGACCGGAATTCTCCGGGTCCCTCCCCCGGGCCACCGATGGTTCGGACCAGCTGCCCTTCCGGGCCGATCACAACGACCTGGGCCGCCAGGACATCCAGCATGAACAGGTTGCCGGATTCGTCGAAGCCCATCGATCCGGGCATGGTGAACTGCGCCCACTCGGGAGCGGCGACCCCGCCGACGCGATAGACCTCGTCGAAACTTGCGTCCAGCGGGCGATCCCGGTCCTGGGCGGTGGCGGGAGCGACGGAGGCGGTGGAGCAGGCGGTGGCCACGATTGCGGCGGCACGCAAACACGTGCTGACAACGGTTCTCACAATTCCTTGTCCTGTCTTTTGGCCGGGTTCGCACCGCGGCTTGGACGTCGCCGCCCACCCTCGGACAATGTACGCAATTCCCGGGTGCTCTGTTCACCGGCGGCCCGGCGGCCCGGCGCGCACTCGTCGGCTGCCCCACGCGGACCCGCCCGGCGGCCCTGCCGGCCCAACCGGCTTTTGCTCCCGGGAACAGATGACGTACTTTTAGGATTACCCCTTTTTTGAAGGAGTTTCCGCCACGTGTCTTCCTCAGCACATCTGGCGTTTGAGCGGGACATAGTCGAGTTGGAGGACCAGATTGCCCGTCTGCGGGAGATGGCCTCCAAGCGTGGCCTGGACGTGGCCGACGAGATCCGCGTCCTGACCGGCAAGCTCGATGTGCTTCGCGACGAGACGTATCGCAACCTGACCCCGATGGAGCAGGTGCAGGTTGCCCGCCACCCGAAACGCCCGTACACCCTGGATTACGTGTCGGGGATCTTCACCGACTGGTTCGAGCTCAAGGGCGACCGGGGCTACCGCAACGACGAGGCGATCGTGGGCGGGTGGGCCCGGCTGAACGGCCAGTCCATCATGGTGATCGGGCACCAGAAGGGCCGGGACATGAAGGCGAACCTGCGCCGCAACTTCGGGATGCCCCACCCGGAAGGCTACCGCAAGGCGCTCCGCCTCATGCGCATGGCGGAGAAGTTCGGGCGTCCCGTCGTGACGATGATCGACACCCCGGGCGCCTATCCGGGCTTCGGCGCGGAGGAGCGCGGCCAGGCGGAGGCGATCGCCACGAACCTGCGCGAGATGGCGCGCCTGCGGGTCCCGACGATTTCGGTGGTGATCGGTGAGGGCGGCTCCGGCGGCGCCCTGGCCCTGGGCGTCACGGACCGCATCCTGGTGCTCGAGCACTCGATCTACTCGGTGATCTCGCCCGAGGGATGCGCCGCCATCCTGTGGCGGTCCGCCGACGAGCGGGAAAGCGCCGCGCGGGCGTTGCGGCTGACGTCTGCCGATCTGTTGTCGCTGGGCGTGGCGGACGAGCTGATTCCGGAACCGCCGGGCGGGGCTCATGCCGATCCCGAGTCCGCGATGACCGCGCTCGGCGACGCCCTTCAGCGGCACCTCGACGAACTTGGCGGAATTGCGCCCGACGACATGTTGGCGCGGCGCTGGGCCAAGTACGAGGCCCTCGGCGAATGGACCGAGGTGTAGCAGCCCGTGGACACGGACCGTTAGAGCCAGCATGTCCGGTTTCGCCGAGGTGAGCTTCAAGGGCACGCGCCGGGGCTATTTCCGGTTCGACGCGCTCGACCTGTCACCGGGCGACCGCGTGATCGTGCAGTCGGACCGCGGCGAGGACCTGGGGCGGGTCACGGCGCTGGGAAGCATCGCCGAGCGCAAGTGCTCCTCGTCGGGTGGCTGCGCGACGCCGACGCCCTCGCTGCGCGTGATCCGGCGCGCGGGTGCCGAAGAGGTGAACCGCGCGCGTCACAAGGCCGAGGACGAACGGCGCGCCCGCACCGAGACGCGGGAGCACGTCGCGCGCCACGGCCTCAAGATGAAGGTCACCGAGACCGAGTGGCAGTTCGACCGCAAGAAGCTGATCATCTATTTCACCGCCGAGAAGCGGGTGGATTTCCGTGCCCTGGTGCGCGACCTGGCACGGGCGTTCCGCACCCGTATCGAACTCAGGCAGATCGGCGTCCGTGACGAAGCCGCGCTGCTGGGCGGGGTGGGGCGGTGCGGACGCGAGCTGTGCTGCTCGACGTGGCTCCCCGAACTGAGGCCCGTGAGCCTGCAGCTGGCCAAGGACCAGAGCCTGTCGCTCAATCCGGCCCAGATTTCGGGGTGTTGCGGCCGGCTCATGTGCTGTCTGATGTACGAACACCAGAGCTACGTGGAGGCCCGCCGCCGGTTCCCCCGCGAGGGCCGGAAGATCCGCACGGGACTGGGCTACGAGCGCGTGACCAGCGTGAACATCTTCACCGAAACGATCACGCTCCGGAGCGACGACGGTCAGCAGCGGGTCGTGACCGTCGCCGAGCTGAAGGAAGAGATGGCGACCGGGCAGGGGAGACGGAAGTGATGAGCCCCATGGCTTCGAGGTCCATGGCCCTCTCGCTCGCGCTGTGCGCGTCGGCCATGGCGTGCAGCGACTCGGCGGTGACGGCGGACCCAGCGGAAGCACTGGCGGCCGTCGCCGAAGACGTCTGGCAGCGGCAGCTGGAGGTGGATCTTCGGGCGCGCGCGCGGGAGGGCCTGCCCCTGGACCGGCTGCCGATCCCCACGCTCGAGCGCGCCCAGGCCGACGCCGACTTCAGCCGCGAGGTCCTCGACCGCCTCGACGCGATCGACTCCGACGCTCTCGAGGCCGACGACCTGATCACCTGGGAGCTTCTGCGCCGCCGTGCGGAGATGACGATCGAGGGCCTCGATCACTACTGGGTCATCACCAACGTCCTCACACCGTATTCATCGCCGATCGGGGCCATGCGCCAGCTCTTCGGCATGGTGCCGGTGGCCGATGACGCGGGCCGCGACATCTACCTCACGCTCCTCGCCCAGGTCCCCGACGCGGTCGCGTTCGTCGAGTCCCATTCACGCGGCCAGATGGAACGGGGCATCACCGTGCCCGAGCCCAACATGGACGCCGTGGTGGGGATTGTTCGTGCGAGTATCGCCCCGTTTTCGACCGGTCCCTTCGCGGTGGCGGAAGCGCGCCTCGGGGCTCAGGGCGGGGATCCGGACGCGGGTGACGCCACGGCGGCGTTCGTCGCCGAGGCCGAACGCATCGTCGCGGACGAGATCAACCCCGCGCTGGAGCGCCTCGCCGCCTTCCTCGATGGCGAATACCGCGAGGCCGCCGCGCCCGAGGTCGGGTTGTCGCGCCAGCCCGGGGGTGAAGCGGCGTACCGCTACCTCGTGCGCTCCCACACCACGATGGACATCACCCCGGAGGAGATCCACGAGATCGGCCTGCAGAACGTGGCCGAGGTCGAGGAACAGATGCTCGCCGTCCAGGCCCGCATCGGCTTCGAGGGCTCGATCGACGACTTCCGGCGCCACATCCCCACCAACCCGGACTACTTCCCCAGGTCGGTGGAAGAGGTGCGGGAACGCTTCGATTCGCCTTCGCGGCGCTTCTTCGAGCGCGCGGACGAGTTCTTTCTCACCAAGCCCGACGCGCCCTTCGGCGCCCGGCGCCTCGATCCGGCCCTGGAGGGCTCCCAGACCTTCGGGTACTACAACCCGCCCACACCGAACGACCCGGTCGGCTACTACAACTTCAACGGCTCCGACCTCGACCAGCGCAGCTGGCTCACCTACGCGGGGATTTCGCTTCACGAGCTCTTCCCCGGCCACCACTTCCACATCACGCGCCAATACGCCAACGACGCCCTCACGGCGGTGCGGCGCAACGGCATGCACACGGCGTACACGGAGGGGTGGGGCATGTACTCGACCTTCCTGGGCATCGACTCGGGCTTCCTCGCCGACGATCCCCTGAGCGAGTACGGCGCCTACATGATGGAGATCTTCGTCGCCACCCGGCTCGTCGTCGACACGGGAATGAACCTGCTCGGCTGGACGCTGGAAGAGGGCCGCCAGTACATGCGCGACCACATCTTCGACTCCGAGACCCAGATCGCGTCCGAGTCCCTGCGCTATTCGACCGACATGTGGGGACAGGCGCTTGGCTACCAGATGGGGAAGCGCGCCATTCTTGGGCTGCGGCGCAAGGCGGAAGCGGAGCTGGGTGACGACTTCGACCTGCGCCGCTTCCACGAGGCCGTGCTGGAGCCGGGATCGGTCCCGATCACCGTCCTGGAAAGCCACATCGACCGCTTCATCGAGGCGGAGCAGCGCGCGGCCGGCGCCCGGTCCGGGGCCGACGTGGCCGGCGCCCGGTCCGTGGCCGGCGCCCAGTCCGGGGCCGACGTGGCCAGCGCGTACCGCCGCGCCCACGAGGCGGAGATCGTGCGCGACTTTGCCGAGATGCTGACCTACCCCAACCGCGCCCAGGACATCGAGGACGTCACGCGCGCCGGGCTCTACATCCGCGACCGCCTGCGCGAAGCGGGCGCCGAATCGGAGCTGTTGACCCTGGACGGCGTGGCGCCGCTTGTCTACGGCAGGCTGGCGGTGCCGGGCGCGACGCGTACGCTGGGCATCTACGCGCACTACGACGGCCAGCCGGTCGACCCCGCCAACTGGACCCACCCGCCCTTCGAGCCCACCCTCTATTCGGCCTCGATGGAGGCGGACGGCGAACCGATCCCGTTCCCGGAGCCTGGCGAGGCGGTCGACCCGGAGTGGCGCATCTACGCGCGTTCGGCCGGCGACGACAAGGCTCCCATCGCGGCGGTTCTCGAAGTCATGAAGGCTTTCCGCGATGCCGGCGTGACGCCCACCTCGAACCTGGTCTTCTTCTTCGACGGCGAAGAGGAGGCGGGTTCGCGGAACCTGGGCCGCTACATGGAAATGCGGCACGACGTGCTCGACGAGATCGACATCTGGCTCTTCTTCGACGGGCCGGCCCACCAGAGCGGGCGCCCCCAGCTGACCTTCGGCGTGCGCGGCGCCATGGGCATGGAGGTCACGGTCTACGGGGCCACGCGCAACCTGCATTCGGGCCACTACGGGAACTGGACGCCCGACACCGGGAACATCCTGGCGCACCTGCTGGCGTCGATGAAGGACGAAGACGGCCACGTGCTCGTCGAGGGCTGGTACGACACCGCCGACCCTATCGGCGACGAGGAACGGGCCGCGCTCGCGTCGATTCCCGACGTGGACCCGCTCCTCCGCGAGCAGATGGGACTCGCGTGGACCGAGGGGCAGCCGGAGACGATCGCCGAGCGGCTGCTGCTGCCCGCGCTGAACATTCGCGGCATGACGAGCGGGAACACCGGCGCGCTGGCCCGGAACGTCATTCCGAACACGGCGGTGGCGGCGCTGGGCATCCGCCTGGTGAAGGGCAACGACCCCGACCACCTGCGCCGGCTGATCGTGGATCACATCGAGGGGCAGGGATTCCACGTGGTGTCCGAGGATCCCGACATGGAGACGAGGCTGCGCTACCCGAGGATCGCCAAGGTGACGGGGGGCGGCGGCTATCCGGCGGCGCGCACCAGCATGGCCGATCCCTTCGTGAAGCAGGTCATCGGGGCGGCGACGCGGGCCGCCGACCGGGCGTTCGGGCCGGAAGCGCTCGTGCTCGCGCCGGGAATGGGGGGCACGCTGCCGCTCTACCTCTTCACCGATGTCGCGGGGAAGCCGGCGATCGTGGTCCCGGTGGCCAATCACGACAACAACCAGCACGCCCCCGACGAGAACCTGCGCATTGCGAACCTGTGGTACGCGATCGACCTCTACGCGGCGCTGCTCACCATGCCGGGGGGCGTGTCGTGACGGCAGGGGAGGCGGTGGCGGGGGGGAACGGCGCCCCGCACGTCGAGTTCGGGGGAGTCAGCAAGAGCTACGACGGCACCACCCTGGTCGTGAAGGACTTCAACCTCGAGGTGGCGAAGGGCGAGTTCGTCACCCTGCTGGGTCCCTCGGGATCGGGCAAGACCACGATCCTGATGATGTTGGCGGGCTTTCAGTCGGCTACGTCCGGACACATTCGGATCGAGGGCGAGTCGGTCGAGGATCTGCCTCCGCGAAGCCGCGGCATCGGGATGGTCTTTCAGAACTACGCCCTCTTTCCCCACATGACCGTCGGACAGAACCTCTCCTTCCCCCTCGAGGTCCGTGGGATGAGCGGCGAGGAGCGGCGGGAGCGGGTGGAACGCGCGCTGGAGCTGGTTCGCCTGGAAGGGATGGAGAACCGTCGCCCGGGCCAGCTCTCCGGCGGGCAGCAACAACGCGTCGCGATCGCGCGCGCACTGGTCTTCGAGCCCAGTCTTGTCCTCATGGATGAGCCCCTCGGCGCGCTGGACCGGAGCCTGCGCGAGGAGATGCAATACGAAATCCGCCGCATCCACCGCGAGCTGGCGGTCACGGTCGTGTACGTGACCCACGACCAGCAGGAGGCGATGGTCATGTCCGACCGGATCGCCGTGCTCAAGGACGGGCAAGTCGAGCAGATCGCCCCGCCGGAGGTGCTCTATGAAGAGCCCGAGCGCGCGTTCGTGGCGCGGTTCATCGGCGAAAACAACCGGCTGCACGGACGCGTTGCCACGGTCGAGGGGGAGTTCTGCGATGTCGAGGCGGGCCGCTCACGAATCCGGGCGCTCAGGGTTGTGGACTGCAGCCCGGGTGACCGGGTGACCCTGTCGATCCGTCCGGAACGCGTTTCGGTCAATCCCGAGCCGGGCGTGTTCGGTAACCAGGTGGGTGCCACGGTGCGCGACCTGGCGTTCCTGGGCGATCACCTGCGGGTGCACATGGAGGCCTGCGGCCGCAAGGACTTCATCGCGAAGATCCCCAACGTCGTGGGACACGGCGGGATTCTGGTGGGCGACACGGTCCGCGTCGGCTGGACGGTCACCGACTGCCGGGTCCTCGACTACGAAACCAAGTCGGAACGAAAGGAAGAAGATGACGAAACCACCTGAGCGCCGGTTGCGCCCCCGCACGAAGACCTGCGGCGGCCTCCCGGGGTTGGCGGCGCTTCTGGCCATTGCGTGCGCCGGCACATTGCACGAAGCGCATGCGCAGTCGCTCACGACCGTTTCCTGGGGAGGCTCCTACGGTCGGGCGGTGAACGAAGGCATCAACATCCCCTTCACGGCCGAGACCGGGATCCGGATCAACGTGGAGGACTACAACGGCGGGCTCGCGCAGATTCGCGCCCAGGTGGACGTAGGCAACATTCACTGGGACGTCGTGGACCTCGAGATCGCGGACGCGGTGCGCGGATGCGACGAAGGGCTCCTGGAGCTGATCGACGTCGCCTCGATGCCTCCGGGAGCGGATGGAACGCCGGCCGAGGACGATTTCGCTCCGGACTCCCGGACCGAATGCGGAGTGGGGGCGGTCTACTGGTCTACGGTCTACGCCTACAACTCGGAGAACATCGCCGGGGAGAAGCCCGCGACGATGGCGGACTTCTTCGACCTCGACAGGTTCCCCGGCCGGCGGGGCATGCGGCGGGTCCCCCAGGTCAACCTGGAATTCGCGCTGATCGCCGATGGTGTCCCGCTGGACGAGGTGTACGCGGTGCTCGACACGCCGGAAGGTCTGAATCGCGCCTTCCGCAAGCTGGACACGATCAAGGATCAGGTGATCTGGTGGGAGGCCGGAGCCCAGCCGCCGCAGATGCTTGCGGACGGAGAGGTCGCGATGAGCACGGCCTACAACGGCCGCATCTTCAACGCGCAGGTGCTCGAGAATCAGCCGTTCGTGATCGTCTGGGACGGCCAGCTGCTCGACGTCGGGCAGATCGGAATCGTGGCGGGCACGCCGAGGCTGGAAGCGGCGCTCCGGTACGTCGCCTTCGCCAGCCGCGCCGAGCAGCAGGCCGCGGTCGGACGGCGCATCTCATACTCCCCGACGCGCCGTTCGGGAGCGCCCCTTGTCACCACCCACGTGGAGACGGGCGTGGAGATGGCCCCGCACCTGCCCGCGAGTCCCGGCAACGTGGATCGCGCGTTGCGCTACGACTGGCAGTGGTGGGTCGACAACCAGGACGAGTTGAACGAGCGCTTCAGCGCCTGGCTGGCCCGCTAGACCGATGGGCCGCGAGCGTCTGCGGGCCGTGCTCCTGGTGGTGCCGCTGCTGCTCTTCATCGGCGTCACCTTCCTCGCGCCCCTGGGGATGATGCTGCTCCGCAGCGTGCACGATCCCGTGGTGGCGGACGCCCTTCCCGAAACGCTGGAAGTGCTTCGTGAGTGGGAGGGCGAGGGAGTTCCCGCCGAGGCCGCCTACGAGGCCATCGCCCGCGAGTTGACACGTGCCCGCGAGGAGAGGACCCTCGGGCAGGTCGCGGGGCGGGTCAACCGCGTCGAGAGCGGAATGCGCAGCCTGTTCACGCGGACCGCGCGCGGGTTGCCGGACGTGGCCGACGGACCGTGGCGCGAGGTGATGGTCGAACTGGACGAGGCGTGGGGCCAGCCGGCGGTCTGGAGCGCCGTCCGCGCCACCGGGCAGCGCTTTACGGCCCGCCACTACCTCAATGCGGTCGACATGCAGCGGCTGCCCGATGGGTCCGTGGCTCGTCAGCCGGAAGAGCGGCGGATCTACATGTCGCTCATGTGGCGCACGCTGTGGGTCAGCGGGGCGATCACGCTGCTCTGTCTCCTGCTGGGCTACCCGATCGCACATCTGATCGCCCATTCGCCGCCCCGCCGGGCCAACCTGCTTCTGCTGCTGGTGCTGGTTCCGTTCTGGACCTCGCTGCTGGTGCGCACGACCGCGTGGATCGTACTGCTGCAAACGCAGGGGGTGATCAACGACATCCTTGTGGCCATGGGGCTGGTCGGCGACGACGGCCGCCTCACCATGATCTACAACATGACGGGCACGATCGTGGCGATGACGCATGTACTGCTTCCGTTCATGGTCCTCCCGCTGTACTCGGTCATGCGCGCGATCCCTCCGCGGTACATGGACGCGGCCGCTTCCCTGGGCGCGACGCCCGTTCAGGCCTTTCGCCGGGTCTACTGGCCCCAGACGCTGCCCGGCGTGGGCGCGGGCTCGCTCCTCGTCTTCATCCTGGCGATCGGGTACTACATCACCCCGGCGCTCGTCGGCGGCTCCAGCGGTCAGCTGATCTCGAACATGGTCGCCTACCACATGCAGACGTCGCTCAACTGGGGGCTCGCGGGGGCGCTGGGCGGAATCATGCTGGCAGGGGTCTTCGTGCTGTACGTACTCTACGACCGGCTCGTGGGCATCGAGCGGCTGAGCCTGAGTTGAGATCGCCGTGTCCGTCCTGACCTCCACCGCGGGTGCCCGCAACGCGGCGCTGGGCCGCTACGCCTACCTGGGGTTCTGCGCGCTGGTGTTCCTGTTTCTGGTCGCGCCGATCCTCGTGATCGTGCCGCTCAGCTTCAACGCCGAACCGTACTTCACCTTCACCGAGGGCATGCTCAGCTTCGACGCGGAGGCGTACTCGCTGCGCTGGTATCGGGAGATCGTGGAGAACGAGGAGTGGCGCCGGAGCCTCGTGAACAGCCTGACCATCGGGATCTCGGCCACCGCGCTTGCCACCGTTCTGGGGACGTGCGCCGCGTTGGGGCTGGCGAACGCACACATGCCCGCACGCCGCCTCGTCACCGGGCTGCTGATCTCGCCGATGGTCACCCCGGTGATCATCTCGGCGGCCGGGATGTTCTTCTTCTATTCGAGCATCGGGCTCGGCCAGACCCACCTCGGGCTGATCCTGGCGCACACCGCGCTCGGCATTCCGTTCGTGGTAATCACCGTGACGGCCACGCTCGCCAGCTTCGACAACAACCTCACCCGGGCGGCGGCGTCCCTGGGGGCGGGCCCCGTGCGCACGTTCCGCAAGGTGCAGCTGCCGCTGATCGCCCCGGGCGTGCTGTCGGGCGGGCTGTTCGCGTTCGCGACGTCCTTCGACGAGGTGGTCGTGGTGCTGTTCATGGCGGGGGTCGAGCAGCGCACGATCCCGCGCCAGATGTGGGCGGGGATCCGCGAGCAGATCAGCCCCGCGATCCTGGCCGTCGCGACCTTCCTGATCGGGTTCGCCGTGCTCCTGCTCTTCGCGGTGGAGTGGCTGAGGAGGCGGAACGGGTCGGCGCCCTAGCGCGGATAGCCGCGTCCGGCCCCGCGCTGCGGCGTCCGGCCCTGCGCAGTGCGTCCGGCCCTGGCGCAGTGCGTCCGGCCCCGCGCCAGGTGCGTCCGCCCCCGCCCGCTCAGTTGTTCGGCGCGCCCGCCTCGATCCACGCCCGGATCAGCGCGATCTCGTCTTCGGGCACCGGGTCGCCCGCCTCGGGCATGGTCCCGTCGGTGATCATGTCCAGCAGGAAGCTGTTGGCCGGATCTCCCGCCTCGATGACCGTCCCGAATTCGGACCCCATCATGACCCGCTCGTAGTTGAGAAGGTTCAGGCTGACCTCGGTGCGCACCTCGCCGTTTTCGTCCTCGGCGCCGTGACACTCGGCGCAACGTTGCCGGAAAATGGGCAGGATGTCCTCGGCGAAGCTGACGGTATCCTGGGGCACGGTCAAAGCGGCCACTCCGCCGGATCCGAGCGACCCCGAAGCCCCCAGGCTCACCACCACAGCACCCGCCACCAGAATCGCGGACGCACCCCGTGCCTTGTTCACTATTCGCTCAATTGTCATGGATGCTCCGAGGTGGTCAACCCAGCCCCTCGGCCTCCTTCATCAGGCGCAGGTGCGTAGCCGCCTGCTCCAGGCCGCCTTCGCCCTCGCCCCAGGACACGCGCCCGTTCCCGTCGGCGTCGGTGCCGGACAGGATCGCCTGGGTCATCGCGGCGATCTCCTCCGCGAGCGCCTTCGCAGCCGCCATGTCGGTGGCGGCTGCAACCTCGGCCGCCTTCTCGGCGATGCTCTCGGCCCACATCGCGACGTTGCTGCAGCTCGTCCCGACATGGTTCGAGTGGGCCTTGACCGCGTCCGAAGCGTCGTCGGACCCGCCGGCCATGCCGATGTGCTGGGCACAGCCGCCGGCCGCCCGCGCGAGCCCATAGCCCTTGCCGGGACCCCTCTCGGAGGTCGACGGATCGACCGCGTGCAGCACGTGGACGATGTGCCGCTGAATCCCGGCCAGATCGTCGGATCCCGCCGCCAGGCCGGCGTGCTGAGCTGCGACCTCCGCCTCGGCCTGGGCGGCCGCGAGCAACCCGACGTTGTCCGGGGTGCCGTTGAACATGTCGCCGACATGGCCGATGTGACGGTGCGCGGCGCTTTGGGCTTCCGCGGTATCGGGCGCAGCGGCCACGAGGACCGCGGCTGCCAGGGCTGCGCCGATCGCGACGTTCGCTTTCGCCATGTTGCTACTCCTTGGGTTTAGAGTGTGACGATTTCGTAAGACAGGTCGTTTGCGGGCGAAAAAGGTACGCATCTTTGCCGGGCTGAACCAGATGGGGCCACGCCGCCACACGGCCGGCCGGCCCGCGCCTGGCCCCTGTTGCCGCCCGGGCCCGAGCCATAGACTTGCCCCAGGCCGGTCCCCGAGCCGGTCGCGACACCCGAACACGGCCAGAATGCCATGTCCCCGCGCAAGCCGAAGACCCCGACTCTCCCGCTGATCCTGTCGCTGGCTGTGACCGTCACGGCTGCGTTCTCCGCCGCCGGTTGCGCCGCTCCAGAGCAGCCGGGCTCCGCAGAGGCCGGAGCGGACGCCGCGGCCGATCCCGCCGCTGCCACGTCCACCGCCGCCGCCACCGCCGCCCCTGCCGACGCGTCAGCCCTCGCCCAGCTCCTCGCTGACGGCCGCGCGGTCTTCGGCACGTTCTCCGGCCCCACCACTGCCGAACAGGGCGCGCTGATGGGCCAGAACCGCGACCTCGACTTCGTCTTCTACTCCCTGGAGTCCGGCCCGTTCGACATTATGTCAACCAGAGTTTACATGTCGGGCATTGCGGAAGGGTCGGGAACCGAAGCGCCGCACCCCCTGATCCTGCGTGTGCCGCCGATCAGAAACGGTGTGGACGCGGCCGCCGCCCACGTCGCCGAGGCGCTGGACGCCGGTGTGGCCGCGATCGTCTTCCCCCATGTGGAATCAGCGGAGGACGCCGCCGTGGCCGTCTCGGTGATGGGCGATGAACTCTGGCCCGGCAACGCATCGGGCACGCTGCTGAGCATCCTGATCGTAGAGGATCGCAGCGGGGTCGAGCGCGTGGACGAGATCGTCGCGACGCCGGGCGTGAGCGTGGTCTTCGCCGGTCCTGGCGACCTGCGCCGCTCCTACGAGGGTGACATGGAGGCGGTGGAAGGCGCGATCCAGACCGTGCTGTCAGCGTGCCAGGCCCACGGGGTGCCGTGCGGCATTACCGCGGGCGTCGACGATGTCGCCGAACGGATCGCGCAGGGCTTCCGAATGTTTATCGTGAGTGATCCGGCGGCGGTGACGGCGGGGCGGATGGCGGCGGGGCGCTAGGCCGAGCACGGACCCATCGGCAGGACTCGTCGCGCTCTTAGTTTAGTTTACGGTCTAAACTGTACTAACAGTCGCACAGCATGCGCGGGCCCTCGTTGAACTCGCTCTGACGATTGATCGGTCGGAATGCCCGGTGCCCGGACGGCACACCTTGCGCCGAAGCGCGGATCTGCCCCCATAATGCCACTGTCCGACCCTCCTTTCCCTGAGCCCACGGACCCGGAAACTCCCATGCGACACCTCTCTTCGACTCCCGCAGGCGCAACGGTGACCGCCAGGTGGGCCGGACGCGCGATCATCACGGCCGCGCTGGCCACCATCGCCCTCGCTCCCCAATCCACCGCCGCCCAGGCCGACAACGCCCAGCGTGCGCCGATCCCCTCGCCCGAGGAGTTCTTCGGCCACCAGATGGGCGCGGACCGCAAGCTGGCCCGGTGGGACAGGCTGGTCGAGTACTACGAACTGATCGACGCCGCCAGCGACCGGGTGCAGGTCGTGCACATGGGGCCGTCGACGCTGGGTGAGCCATTCCTCTCGATCTACGTCTCGGCGCCCGAGAACCTCGCCCGACTCGACGACTTCAAGCGCATGAACGCCGTGCTGCAGGACCCGCGCGGGCACACGCAGGCCGAGATCGACGACGCGGTCGCGAACGGCAAGGTCGTCTTCGTGCAGTCGTACGCGCTCCACTCCACCGAGGTCGCGTGCAGCCAGTCGCCCGCCGAGGTCATGTACCTCTTCGCCACCCGCGACGACGCGGCGATCCACGAGATCCTCGACAACACGATCTCGATCCTGATCCCCGCCTTCAATCCGGACGGCGTGGGCATCGTCAACGAGTGGTACGACCGCTGGGTCGGCACCGAGTACGAGGGCGCGAGTCCGCCGGAGCTCTACCACCACTACATCGGCCACGACAACAACCGTGACGCCTTCATGCAGAACACCGTCGAGTCGCGCTACGGGGCCGAGATCCTGTTCCGCGAGTGGATCCCGCAGGCGTACATCGACCACCACCAGATGGGGCCGTACACCGCCCGCATCTACCTGCCTCCCTATGCCGAGCCGATCCGCCCCGGGGGCGACCCGCTCGTGTGGCGCGAAATGGCGTGGTACGGCGCGCACATGGCGTACCGGATGGAGGAGGAGGGCTTCCAGGGCACGGTGAACGCCGCGATCTACTCGGGGTGGGGGCACTTCGGGTTCCACTGGATCACGCCCTTCCACAACATCGCGGGCATGCTCACGGAGTCGGCCAGCGCCCGCCTCGCGACGCCGCTCTACGTGCATCCGGACCAGTTGCAGGGCTCGCGCCAGCTCCCCGAGTACGAGGCTCAGACGACCTTCCCGAACCCGTGGCCGGGCGGCTGGTGGCGCGTGCGCGACATCGTGGAGCGGCAGATCGTCGCGACCTTCTCGCCGCTCGAGATCGCCGCGAAGAATCGCGAGACCGTGCTGCGCAACGCGCACAACAAGTCGAGCCGCCAGATTCAGCGCGGCCGGGAGGGCGACGTCAAGGCCTACGTGATTCCCGCGGCCCAGCACGACCCCCTGACCATGGCCAAAATGGTCGACAAACTGCTCCTGCAGGGCATCACGGTCGAGCGCGCGCCCGCCGACTTCACCCACGAGGGCCGCGTCTACGGCGAAGGCAGCTACGTGGTCTCGCTCGCTCAGCCGAAGCGCGGCGTCATCCGCTGGCTCCTGGGCCAGACGTACTATCCGGACAACAGCTACACGCGCACGGCGTCCGGCGACCCGATCCGCCCGTACGACATGTCGGCCGACGTGATCGCGGAGTTCATGGGGGTCAGGGTCGACCCCGTCGGCACGGCTGTCGAGGCCGACCTGACGGTGGTGTCCGGCCCCGTTGAGCCTGCGGGGATGGTCGCCGCTTCCGCGCCGCACGGATACCGGATCGATGGCACCCTCAACGACGCCTTCAGGGCCGTCAACATGCTCTTCAC
Source organism: Longimicrobiales bacterium (assembly GCA_965116905.1). GTDB lineage: Bacteria > Gemmatimonadota > Gemmatimonadetes > Longimicrobiales > Gaopeijiaceae > Bin94. The sequence goes on from OZ220732.1 coordinate 1,670,111, forward strand.
AGCGGGCGCCTCGGTGCGGCGGGCGACCGGCAGCGGCGCGGGAGCGGGGCCCGGCGACTTCATCGTCGAGCCCGGCGCGGCCCCCGACGCGCTCGCCGAGATCGCGGCCGCCACCGGCGTCGACTTCACCGCGCTCGCCGGCGACCCCTCGGGAATCAGCCACCCGCTCACCCGGCGGCGCATCGGCATGTACCAGCGCTTCTACGGCGGCAACATGGACGAAGGCTGGACGCGGTGGCTGCTGGAAGATTTCGGTTTCGAGTACACGTCGCTCTTCGATCCCGAGATCCTGGCGGGCGACCTGCACGAGCGCTGGGACGTGATCATCCTGCCCAACGACTCGCGCACCATGATGCTTGGGCCCACGGAGCGGGCGCCGGGGGGCCGCGGACCCGACCCGTCCGGCACTCCGCCCGACTACCGGAGCGGCTTCGGCGAGGCCGGTGTGGCGGCCCTCGACGCATTCGTCCGCGGCGGCGGCACGCTGGTGACCTTCGCTCAGGCCGGCGACCTGGTCCTGGAGGGCTTCGACGTCCCCGTGCGCAACGCGGTGGCCGGCATGTGGGGGAACGAGTTCTGGGCCCCCGGATCCACGCTCAAGGTGAAGGTCGACACATCGAGCCCCTACGGGTACGGCATGCCGGAGGACGCGCTCGCCGCGTATCTCGCCGGCGGTCAGGTCTACGAGACGATGCCGGGCGCGCGCAGCTCGGACGTGCGGCGCGTGGTCACCTACATCGACCGCGACATCCTGCAAAGCGGCTGGCTGCTGGGTGAGGAGGCGATCGCGAACAAGGCGGCCATGGTCTCGGTGGCCCACGGCGAGGGCACGATCGTCATGATCGGGTTCCGCGCCCAGCATCGCGCACAGACCCACGGCACGTTCAAGCTGGTGTTCAACGCGCTGGTGGGAGGGTAGGGGGCTGCCGACCGGCAGGCGCGCTTCGAGTGGGTTGAAGTCGCGGGTGTCGTCCTGTAGCAGGCTCCCCCGCGCCCTCCCACGGCTTCCCGCGCCCTCCCGCGCTCTCCCTCACCGCCCTGACAGCACCTCCCGCAGCCGCTCCAGACCCTCCCGCGTGTTGGCCGCCATGACCGAGCCCGGCGTCGCATCCAGGCGACCGCCCTCGACGCGCTCCGCCACGCCGCCCGCCTCGGTCACCAGCAGGATTCCCGCGCCGAAGTCCCAGGGCGCCAGGCGGGCCTCCCAGAAGCCGTCCAGGATGCCGTTGGCGACGTAGGCCAGGTCGATCGCGGCGGCTCCGGTTCGCCGCACGCCCGAGGTGTGCCGCAACGCCCGGTCCAGTTCGGCCAGGTATTGGGCGAGCACGTCATGCGCCTTGAACGGGAAGCCGGTGCCGAGCAGGTATCGGTCGGTGCGCGACGTGTGGCTGACCTGGATCCGCTTGCCGTTCTCGTACGCGCCCTGTTCCCGCGCCGCGAACCACGCCTTGCCCAGCGCGCGGGCCTCGACCGCCGCCGCAAGGGGGCCGTCGGCGTCCCAGACCGCCACCGATGCCGCGTGATAGGGGTGGCCGTGCAGGAAGTTGGTCGTGCCGTCGAGCGGATCCACGAGCCAGAGGTACTCGGTGCCTTCCGCGCCGGGACGCCCGCCGCCCTCCTCTTCGGCGAGAATGCGGTGGTGCGGATGCCGGGTCGCGATGACCTCCAGCGCTGCCTCCTGGGCCTTCATGTCCACGTCCGACACGAAGTCGCTGGACATCGTCTTCTCGTTCACCCATCGTCCGCCGGCGTCGCCGATGGCCGCCTCGTGTACCGATGCCGCCACCCGCGCCGCCTCCCGTGCGGTCGCCAGCAGAACGTCCGATCTTTCTCGCATGGATGAATCCGGTGGGTCATGCTCGGGCCGCAGGGTCGTATGCGGCCGCGGGGGCGTCCTCGGGCCGCAGGGTCGTACTCGCGGCCACGCTACGCTAACTTAGTATCTTCGGTGGCTCGCGAATCCCCGGGACAGGACGCTGGCTGCCGAGGGTAACCACCCCGTCGCCCCGGTGCCGCGCGCCGAGCAACGATCCGCCCCTCCGACCCGCAACACCACAGTCCGCCGACACCCATGCCCCCTCGCAAACGCGTCTACTCCGGCATCCAGCCGACCGCGGTCATGACCATCGGCAACTACTTCGGGGCCGTGCAGAACTGGGTGAGGCTGCAGGACGAGTGCGACTGCGTCTACTGCGTCGTGGACCTTCACGCCATGACGGGAAGCTACGACGCGGAGGAACTGCGGCGGGCGTCGCGCGAGATGTTCGTGAGTCTTTTGGCAGCCGGCATCGATCCCGATCGAACGACCGTCTACATCCAGTCGACCGTGCCGGAACAGACCGAGCTGTGCTGGATGCTGGCCACGCTCACATCGCTCGGCGACCTGTCGCGCATGACCCAGTTCAAGGAGAAGTCCGGCCTCCTCAAGGGCGAACTGGCCGAGGATTCGGGAACCTTCATTTCCGCGGGGCTGCTCTTCTACCCCGTGCTCCAGGCGGCCGACATCCTCGCGTACCGCGCCGACTGCGTCCCCGTCGGGCAGGACCAGTCGCAGCACCTGGAACTCAGCCGCGGGATCGCCCGTAGATTCAACTCGCGTTTCGGCTACCTCTTCCCCGAACCGGAGACACTGCACACGCCGGTCACGAAGGTCCTGTCCACCGCCGACCCGACCCGCAAGATGAGCAAGAGCCTCGGACCACGGCACTACATCGGGCTCTTCGAGGAGGAGGACTCGATTCGCAAGAAGATCCGCTCCGCCGTGACCGACTCGGGAATGCCCGCGAATGCCGGGGCGCCCGGCGAGGACGACGGCGATGACCGGCAGGCCAGCCCCGGAATCGAGAACCTCCTGACCATGCTGACGGCGTGTGGTCACGCGGACGACGCCGACCAGATGCGTGCGGACTATTTCGCGGGTACCTTGCGTTACGTTGATCTGAAGGGGCGGACGGCCGATGCCCTGGTCGCCCTCACGAGCGAGATGCGCGAGCGCCGCGCCGACATCCTGCGGAGCGAAACCGACCTGGACGGAAGGATCATGGAGATGGCGGGGAAGGCGCGCGCCATGGCCGGAGACACCCTGGCCATCGCGAGGGACAAGCTCGGCGTATTCCAACCAAAAGGAGCGGTACCATAGACATCAGCGGAGTAATGATTCCGACGACCACGCCCTTCCACCCGGTCACGGGCGAGGTCGATCTGGCGGGCCTGAGGGCGAACGTGGAGAAGTGGGCGGCGACCGGGGTCAGCGGGCTGGTCATCGGCGGCTCGACAGGCGAGGCCGTCTTCCTCGACGAGCAGGAACGCGACCGGTGCTGGGCCACGGTCAGCGATTCCGTGCCCGACGACATGACGCTCGTCGCGGGAACCGGTGCCGAATCGTTGCGCACGACCCTGCGGCTGACCGCGATGGCCGTGACCCGGGGATTCAATGCCGTGCTCGTTCAGCCGCCGGCCTTCTACAAGGGGGCGATGAGCGACGAGGTGGTCCGCGACCACTACCTGGCCGTGGCGGATGCGGCCGAAGTGCCGGTCATCCTGTACCAGGTGCCGACGCGGTTCAGCACGCTGGACTTCCCCACCGGCCTGATCGCCGAGCTCTCCGAACACGAGAACATCATCGGAATCAAGGATTCGCGCGGATCCCTGGAGAAGGTGGGCGAGCTGGTGACGCAGACCCAGCACGGGTTCCAGGTGCTCGTCGGGAGTGGAAGCCTCCTCTACGCGTCGCTCGAGATCGGTGCCGTCGGCGGCATCCTGGGCGTGGCCAACCTGGCGCCTGCCGAATGCGCGGACATCCACACGCTCTTCGTAAACGGCGACCGGGCGGGCGCGGGTGCCCTCCAGGAGCGCGTCGGGCCGCTGCACAATGCGGTGGTCGGGGGCATGGGCGTGGCCGGGGTGAAGTGCGGACTCGACGTACTCGGCTACCACGGCGGTGCGCCGCGGCCTCCGCTCAAGCCGTTGGCCGAGGGTCGCCGGAACGCGGTGATCGACCACCTCGACGCGGCGGGCGTGCTGACCGTCGGCGCAACTTCCTGACCGGCGTTTTCAGTGACCTCGGTGGACACGAGCGCGCTCAACGGATCCTGCACGGTCGTTGTAGGCTGCCAATGGGGTGACGAGGGCAAGGGCAAGATCGTCGACGTGCTGGCCGGTGACGTGGACGTCATCGCACGCTATCAGGGGGGCGCCAACGCGGGGCACACGGTGCACGTCGGGGACCAGCACATCGTCCTGCACCAGGTCCCCTCGGGCGTGCTGCACCCCCGGAAGCGGTGCCTGCTCGGCAACGGCGTCGTGCTGGATGTCGTCCAGTTCTTCGGCGAACTCGACGAGCTGGCCGAGCGCGGGATCGACCCGGGCGGGCGCATCGGGGTGAGCACCCGGGCGCACATCGTCTTCCCCTACCACAAGGCCCTCGATCTGGCAGCCGAGGACGCCGCGCGCGACAAGATCGGGACCACCGGCCGGGGAATCGGCCCTGCCTACGAGGCCAAGACCGGCCGCCGCGGACTGCGGGTTGCCGACCTGCTCGAGCGCGGGAGCGTGATCGACAAGGTCATTCGCGGGGTCGAGTGGGCGAGGGCGCGGCTGCGCGAACTGAGGGCGGATCCCGATCTGGCGGGAACCGTGGAGGGGGCGCTCGAGCTTTCGCATCGCCTGCCCGCGGTGGCCACGGATGTGGGGGACGAGATCGCGCGTGCGCTGAAGGACGGCAAGCGTGTGCTCCTCGAGGGCGCACAGGGCACCGCGCTGGATGTGGACCACGGCAGCTACCCGTATGTCACGTCGTCCAACACCACGGCCGGATCCGCCGCCGTGGGGACCGGGATCGGTCCGACCGCGATCGATTCCGTCGTCGGCGTGGTCAAGGCCTACACCACCCGGGTCGGAAACGGCCCGCTGCCGACGGCCTTCGACGACGACATGGACAAGGTCGTGCGCGAACTGGGCGCCGAGTTCGGCGCGACGACGGGCCGGCCGCGCCGCTGCGGCTGGTTCGACGCGGTGCTGGCAGCCTACTCGGCGCGTGTGAACGGACTGACCGGCATCGCCGTCACGAAGCTGGACGTCCTGGACACGCTGCCCGAGTTGAAGATCGCGACCGGCTACCGGATCGAGGGTGCGGTGCAGTCGCTCTTCCCGGCCGGGGTGCGGGAGCTGGAGGGCGCCGAACCCGTCTACGAAACCCTGCCGGGCTGGCAGACCCCTACGACGGGTGCACGCACGATGAGCGAACTCCCCGCCAACGCGCGCGCCTACCTGAAGCGGATCGAGGAGTTGGTGGACACGCCGGTCGTGATGGTGTCGGTCGGGACCCGCCGAAGCCAGGTGATCTGCCGGCAGTGAGGGGATCGGTGCCGGTTTTGTTGAATCCTGCCCTGGCTCCGGCTATCTTTAAGGGCTGTACCGCCTTCCACGGCGGATTCGATGTTTGAAGACCTGAGCAGGAAACTGGACGGGGTTCTGGGACGCCTTCGCCAACGCGGAGTGCTCACGGAACCCATGATCCGCGACGGGCTGCGGGAGGTGCGCCTAGCACTCCTCGAAGCCGACGTCAACTTCAGGGTCACGCGAGACTTCCTGAAGCGGGTCCAGGAAAAGGCCCTTGGCGAACGGGTGCTGAAATCGGTTTCGCCGGGGCAGCAGATCGTCAAGATCGTCAACGACGAACTGGCCGCGCTGATCGGCAGCGAGGGCGAGACCGTGCTTGCGTGGTCACCGGCCCCTCCGACCGTCATCATGCTGGTGGGGCTCCAGGGCTCCGGAAAGACCTCCACGGCGGCAAAGCTCGCCCGGAGGCTTGCGCGGCAGGGAAGGTCGCCGTTGCTCGCGGCGTGTGATCTGTACCGGCCCGCCGCGGTCGATCAGTTGAGGGTGCTCGGCAAGCAGGTGCGGGTTCCGGTGCACTTCCTGGAGGGCGCCACCGATCCCGTGGCCGTGGCGAGCGATGCCCATGAGCACGCGCGTCGCACCAAGGCAGGCGTCCTCATCGTCGATACGGCGGGGCGGCTTCAGATCGACGAGCCCTTGATGGACGAGTTGGCTCGACTGAAGGACACGCTGAAGCCGCGCGAGATCCTGCTGGTCGCGGATGCGATGACCGGGCAGGAGGCCGTTCGCATCGCCGAAGGCTTCGACCGGGTGCTCGACCTGACCGGTTTCGTCCTGGCCAAGATGGACGGCGACGCGCGCGGCGGGGCAGCCCTGTCGATCCGGAGCGTCACCGGCAAGCCGCTCAAGTTCGTCGGCACCGGCGAAGGGATGGACGCGCTCGACGCGGTGGATCCACAGCGGATCGCCGGCCGCATCCTCCAGCGCGGAGACGTGGTCGGGCTGGTCGAACGGGCGCAGGCGGTCGTCGATGCCGGCGAGGCCGAGGCCCTGCAGGACAAGGTGCTCGGGAAGGGGCGCTTCACCCTGGAGGACTTCCTCGTTGCGATGCGGCAGGTGCAGAAGATGGGGCCGCTGGACCAGTTGTTGAAGCTGATTCCGGGGGTGCCGCGCGCGCTTTCGCCGAACGACGTGGACCCGAAGAAGATGAAGCACATCGAGGCGATCATCCTTTCGATGACGCCCGACGAGCGCCGCCGCCCGGAGATCCTGAACGGGTCGCGCAGGAGGCGGATCGCCCGCGGAAGCGGCCGGCCCGTGTCCGAGGTGAACCGGCTCATGAAGCGGTTCGCCGAAATGGAAGAAGTGATGAAGAGAATGAAGGGGCTGATGCCCCAGCTGTAACCCCAGAAAACCCGGCAGGGAAAAATGTCAGTAAAGATTCGCCTCAGGCGGATGGGAAAGAAGAAGCAGCCTCACTACCGCATCGTTGTCGCCGACAGCCGTTCCCCACGGGACGGCCGGTTCGTCGAGAACCTGGGGTACTACAACCCGATCCCGGACCCGGCCCGTCTGGTCCTCGACCTCGACCGGGTCGACTACTGGGTCGGCCAGGGGGCGATCCTGACCCGGACCGTCGGCAACCTGGTATCGAAGGCCAGGGCCGGTGGGGATGACAGCGTGGCCCTGGGAGACCTCGGCACCGATGCGGTGGCCGCTGGAAACGGAAAGGCCGATGGGGCGGATGCGCCGCCTGCAGCCGAAGCGGCGCCCGAGTCCACCGCCGAGGCGGATGCCGCGCCCGAAGTCGAGGCCGGAACTGACGCCGATCCCGCCGCCGAAGCCGAGGCATCGGCCGAGGCCGAAGCCGACGCAGAGGCCGAAGCCGAGGCCGCCGAAGCGGACGCGCCCGCCGACGCAGAGGACGAACCCGAAGCCGAAGCGGACGTGCCCGCCGAAGCCGAGGCCGGCTCCGAGCCCGCGGAGGGCGAAACCGCGTAGTCGGCCGTGGCCAGCGGCGACAACCCTCCCTTCCTGGTCGTGGGCCACCTCAACAAGGCCCACGGTACTCGCGGGGAGCTGTTCATTTGGCCGTTGACGGACTATCCGGAGACGCACTTCGCTCCCGGAGTGGTCCACTTTCCCGGGGACGACGAGGGACAGACGCCCTCGACCGACCTCGATCCGCTCACCATCGAGTCCGTCCGGCCCTACCGGAAGGGCTTCCTCGCCCGATTCCGGGGGATCGGCGATCGGACCGCCGCGGAACGACTGCGGGGCCGGTATCTCCTCCGGCCGTTCGAAGCGATGGACGAGCTGGCAGAGGGCGAGATCTTCTATCATGAGCTTCTGGGGTCCACCGTCGTCACGCGCGACGGGTCGGTACTCGGCAGCATCAAGGAGGTGTACGCGCTGAAGCCCGCCGATATGCTCGAGGTGGCGGGTCCGGACGGCGACATCATGCTTCCGCTGATACCCGAGATGGTCGTCGAGTTCGATCGCGAGGAGGGCAAGGTCGTGGTCGATCCACCCGAAGGGCTGCTTTCCTGATGCGCGTCAACGTGGTGACCATCTTCCCCGGCTTCTTCACGACGCCCCTCCAGGCCAGCATCCCCGGCAGGGCCGCGGGGTCGGGGCTGGTGTCCTACCGCGTGGTGGACCTGAGGGACTACACCCACGACGTGCATCGTACCGTCGACGACCAGCCCTACGGCGGCGGTGCGGGCATGGTGATGAAGCCCGAGCCGTTCTTCGAAGCGATCGACGATCTCGGCCCGGCCGGCCCCATCGTGCTGCTGTCCGCTCGCGGGCGGCGGTTCCGCCACGACGACGCGGTCCGGCTGTCGCTCGAGCCCGAGGTCACATTCCTCTGCGGGCACTACAAGGACGTGGACCAGCGTGTTGCCGACCACCTGGCGACGGAAGAGCTGTCGCTGGGGGACTTCGTCGTCTCAGGGGGCGAGGTCGCGGCGCTGGCCATGATCGATGCGGTCGTGCGCCTGCTGCCCGGCGCGCTCGGCGACCACGAGTCGGCATCGTCGGATTCGTTCTATGACGGTGACGCGATATCCGCTCCCTCCTACACGAGGCCAGCGGACTACCGGGGCATGCAAGTCCCGGAAGTGCTGCGGAGCGGCGACCACCGGCGCATCGAGGAGTGGCGGGCGGCCGAGTCGGAGAGGCTCACGCGCAAACGTTCGTAGCCGCCGCAGCTGCTGGCGGCCGAACGCGTGGCTTCAGCGCTCCCTGGCGCTGTTCGCTTCGAGTTTCTTCAGCACCGTTTCCCTAAGATGCCGCCGCTCTTCGGCGAGCTCCCTGACCGCTTCCAGGCGCTCCCGCACCGCCTCCAGGCTCTTCCGCGGCGCGACAACGGTCAAATGTCTGCAGCGGTGCGTGGCGCCCTCAGATGCCCGTGGAACCTGGAATCCCGTGCGGAAGTGCCATCCGGCAGGCGTGCTCGTGACGTCGGCGCCGTCGACGGTCACCGCATACATCACCGACCAGTGAGCCTCGTGCGGCGTACACCCCATCGCGGAATCCCGGGTTTCGGCCGAGTTCGAGCGCGTGAACGCCAGCGTCGCGGCTACGGCCAGCGCGGTGCTCCCCACGATCACCCCCGTCGCCATCAAATCGGTCCCCGGTTTGCGCATTGTCCTCTCCTCCCCTGCAGTGATCGTGTGTGAGTGCGCTTGAGACACGGGGAACGCTCGAGAGGGTTGCCGGTGCGTTGGCGGTTGGGTTGGCGGGCGGGGTGGCGGCAGGGTGCCGGATTGGGTGCCGGATGGAGTATCGGCAGGGTGCCGGGGTTCCAAAAGACGGCTGCTGTTTCTACCTTTCAGGGCTACCATTTGGAACGGTGCACAACGGCAACGTCACAGTCAGGAGGCCGGCCATGGCGGACATCCTCCAGCAACTCGATACGGAACAGACGAGGACCGATCTGCCCAACTTCGCGCCCGGCGACACGATCAAGGTGCTCTACCGGGTGCGCGAAGGACAGAAGGAGCGTATCCAGGTCTTCGAAGGCGTCTGCCTGGTGCGCCGTGGTTCCGGCATGGGCGAGACCTTCACCGTCCGCAAACGGTCGGGCGGCATCGGTGTCGAACGCGTGTTCCCGGTCCATGCCCCGACCGTGGGCGGTGTCGAGGTCGTTCGGCGCGGACGCGTGCGCCGGGCGAAGCTCTACTACCTGCGCGGTCTGCGTGGGAAAGCCGCGCGGATCAAGGAGAAACGCACCCACCGGCCCAACTAGTGCGCCGGGATCGTGGAATCCCGCTCTGGCATTCTTGACTACGAGCGGGACCTGTGGGCGCGCGGCGTCGCGCGGGTTGCCGGAGTCGACGAGGTCGGGCGCGGACCACTGGCCGGACCGGTCGTGGCAGCCGCCGTCATCCTGGCCGAAGATGTCGCGATCGATGGCGCGACGGACTCCAAGGCGCTGACACCGGAGCGCCGAACGGAGATCGCCACCGAGATCGAGGCGCACGCGGCGGCGATTGCGCTCGGTGCCGCGTCCGTGCGCGAGATCGACCGGCTGAACATCCTGCGCGCCACCACCCGTGCGATGACCCGGGCCCTTGGCCGCTTGCCGGTTACGCCGGACCACGTGGTGGTGGACGGATTGCCGGTCCGGGATCTGGGATGGGAACACGAGGCTGTGGTCGGAGGTGACGCGCGGGTCCACTCGATCGCGTGCGCTTCGATCGTGGCCAAGGTCTGCCGCGACCGGCTCATGACCCTGCTGGCGGCCCGTTATCCGGACTACGGCTGGGAGCACAACATGGGCTACGCGACCCACCGGCACAGATCGGCCCTGCGGGAGTCGGGACTCACACCGCACCACCGCACGACCTTCGGCCTGTTGCAACTCGAACTGCCGCTGGCCGACCTGGAGGACGGATAGGCGGTGTCGCGGACGGGATAACCGGTGTCGGGGACCAATAGCGGTGTCGGCGGCCGGCGACCCTGCCGAAGCCGAGTGTCCCGCCAGCCTCGCTCCGGCGTTACTTTTCCGGCGAGCCGGTAGCTCAGTTGGTAGAGCAACGGACTTTTAATCCGTAGGTCCTGGGTTCGATCCCCAGCCGGCTCACTGGGGGGATCGCCACCCCTGATCCGCCGGCTCGTCCGGATCCGAGATCAGGAAGCGAATCAGCTCGGCGTGGAACTCGTCCGGGATCTCGAAATGAGGTGAGTGGCCCGCGCCCGGAAAGAGCACCAGCTCGGCGTTCTGCAACTGCTCGGCCACGTTGCGCGCGGCGGCGGGATAGTCGCGCACCAGGCGGTCCTCGGAGCCACCGATCACCAGCGCCTTGGTCCCGATGTACTGCCATTCGTGCACAACCGGGTCCTCGAACAGGATCCGCCGCTGGGCAGCCCGCACCTGGGCCATGCGCGGCCAGTCGCCGCCCAGGGTGAGTCCGTACTGATACATGACCCAGGGCAGGTACTCGTCCCGCCAGCCGTTGGGGTAGTAGCGCCGGTGCCCGGCCAGTACTGAACGGTAGGTGGTGCCCTCCAGCACCGAACGGTAGGTATCCTCCGGGTCCGTCCAGGGCCTTCCCGGCCGTGTATCGGTCAGGCCGATCTGATTCACCATGACCACGTGCGACGTGACGTCCGGATAGGTCGACGCGAAGCGGGTCGCCACCATCCCGCCCATGGAGTGCCCGACGATGGCCACGCGCTCGAGGCCGAGCTCGTCGAGCAGAGCCTTCGTGTTCCTTGCCGGCATGTGCAGGTTGTAGTGGATCAGGGGCTTGGAAGAGCGACCGTAGCCGAGGCGATCGACGGCGATCACCCGAAAGCCGGCGTCGGTCAGTGCGCTGATGGTCGGGGCGAAGGCAGCCGCGAAGAAGTTCATCCCGTGGAAGAGGACGACCGTGCGGCCGTTCGCTTCACCCGATGGCGCGACATCCATGTAGGCCATGCGGTGGTCGCGCCCCATCAGGTGCACGTTCATGTAGGCGACGGGATGCGGATACGGGACGTTGGAGTAGTCGATGGCTGTCGGCTCCCAGCCGGGAGGAGGGTCGGCGGGCGGTTCCCGCTGGGCCGCCGCGTTTGCCGGGCCGAGGGCAGGGAGGACGACGGCGAGGCCGAGAGCGAAGCCGGCAAGGCAGAGAGCAAGCACGGCGAGATCGACGGTGCGGCGGAGGACGGACGTCACGGGCATCGGAGGCAAGGCCTTTCTGAACGGTCGGGAATGCGGGCTGGTCTGACGTTCCCATAAACTGGGCTGTCGTGGGCCGCCGCGTCACGCCTCGTGCCGGTTTGCCCATGGCCTGCGGATCGTCTAACCTGCTCCCGGTTGCCCGTCGTTCCTCCCCACGGCCCCCCAAGGAGCGCACCATGCCCCGCAGTCCCCTTGCCCCCGTCACCATCCGGCGCACCCGCCCTACCCGCCCTACCCCCCTCACCCGGCCTCGGTCCCGATCCGTTGCGGCGGCCCTCTCCGCCCTGCTGATCCTCGCGGCTCCCGCCTGCGCACAGACCACCCGCACATTCGGCGACGACCCCGGCCTCGCCCACCTCGCCGACGAGGTCGCGCGGCTGGCCGAACACGCGGAAGGCACGGTGGGCGTCGCGGCCTACCACCTCGAAACGGGGCGCGGGATCACGCTGAACGGCGGCGAACGCTTCCCCATGGCGAGCACCTACAAGGTCCCCATCGCGGTGCAGATCCTGACGATGGTCGACAACGGCGAACTTTCGCTCCACGACCTCGTCGAAGTCGACCAGAAGGACGTCTACCTGACCGCGAGCGCGATCAGCGACCTCATCGACGACCCCGGCCTCCAGATCTCGATCCACAACCTGCTCGAGATGATGCTCCAGATCAGCGACAACATCGCCACGGACCTGCTCATGCGGGAGGCGGGTGGAGCGGCTGCCGTGACCGAGCGAATGGCCGCGGTCGGGGCCGGCGGGATCCGGGTCGACCGCCCCACCTGGGCCCTGATCGCCAACTGGCTCGGCGATGCGGACATATCGGAGGACAACCAGCCGGCGCCGGAGGACTACCGGAGGCTGCTCGAAGCGGAGCGCACCGACGCGTCGGTGGCTGCCCTCAACGACGCCTTCAACGCCGATCCGCGCGATACCTCGACCCCTGAGGCCATGTCCTCGCTGCTGCAGAAGATCTGGAACCGGGAGATTCTGTCGGAGGAGAGTTCGGCGCTGCTGATCGACATCATGTACCGCTGCCAGACCGGTGAGGCGCGGCTCAAGGGCTCGCTGCCGCCGGGCACCGAAGTCGCCCACAAGACGGGCACGATCGGCCAGACGACCAACGATGTCGGGATCATCGATCTGCCGGGCGGTGCGGGCCACGTCGTGACGGTCGTGTACATCAAGGAGTCGGAGGTCGAGAGCGTTGCCGACCGCGAGCCCGTGATCGCACAGATCGCGAGGGCGGTGCACGACTATTTCGTGTTCAACCGTGGCTAGTGACGGGCGGGCCCGCCGGGTTGTGAGCCGGCCGGGCTTGCGGGCGCGTGGCCCCGCCAGCCGGGCGGGGGCAGCCGCAGCCGCCAGACTCGCTGCCGCAGCTCTCCTCGCCCTCGCGCACCCGGGCGCCGCCCAACCCGCCCCGCTCCAGGGCCTGGACGACTACGTCACCGCCGCGATGGAGGCGTGGAACGTCCCGGGCCTGGCGCTGGCCGTGATCGCGGACGGCGAGGTCGTGCACGCGCGCGGCTACGGTGTGCGCGATGTCCGCACTGGCGCGCCCGTCGACGAGAACACGCTCTTCGCGGTGGGTTCGACGTCGAAGGCCTTCACCTCGGCTGCGCTGGGTTTGCTGGTCGACGAGGGCCGCCTCAGCTGGGACGACCGCGTCATCGACCACATCCCTTGGTTCGCCATGCACGACGCGTACGCCACCCGCGAGCTCACGCTGCGGGACCTCCTCACGCACCGCAGCGGTCTCGCGCGCGGTGACGCGGTGTGGTCCCGTTGGCCGCACGACCGCCACGAGATCATTCGCCGCATCCGCTTCCTCGAGCCGACGCGCAGCTTCCGGGGCGCCTGGCAGTATCAGAACCTGATGTTCCTCACCGCCGGCGAGGTCGTGCGGGTCGCCTCTGGGCAGACCTGGGACGACTTCGTGGACGAACGCATCTTCACGCCCCTGGGCATGGACCGCAGCGTCACCTCGGTCACCGAACTCGACCGCCTCGACAACATCGCGACGCCCCATGTGGCCATTGACGGGGCCGCCACGCCCGTCGCCCACAAGAACATTGACAACGTGGGCCCGGCGGGGTCGATCTACTCCAGCGTGGCGCAGATGGCCCGGTGGGTGAACCTGCACCTGGCCGGTGGCGTCCATGCCGGGGAGCGCCTGTTCAGCGACAGCGTCATGGCGGAAATGCACCGCCCTCAAATGCTCATCCAGGCGGACGCGCCCGAGAACAGCCTGCACCCGCGCGATGCCCACATGAACTTCAACGCCTACGGCCTGGCCTGGTGGGTCCTCGACTACCGCGGCCGCAAGGTGGTCGACCACGGCGGCGGCATCGACGGCATGCGCGCGCACGTCGCGTTCATGCCCGAAGAGGGCCTGGGTATGGTGGCGCTCTCCAATGCCCGTCCCAACAACCTGATCGTGGCACTCATGTACCGCGTGTTCGATCACTTCTTGTCGGAGGTGGAGGGAGGAGAGGGCGGCGGTGGCGTTTTCAGCGGCCCGGCCGACGCAATGGCTGATTGGAGCGCACTCATGCTTGCGGAATACCGCGAATCCGCCGCGGCACAGGCCGACGCGCGCAGCCGCCGGGCGGCTGACCGGGCAGTCGCCACCGAGCCCTCACGGCCCCTCACCGAGTACGCCGGGAGCTACGGCCACGAGTACTACGGGGCCATCGACGTCGCCCACCAGGATGGCTCGCTGCGCTTCAGCTTCGGGGGCAAGACCACGGGCCGCATGGAGCACTGGCACTACGATGTCTTCCGCGCGGTCCCGGACAACCCGGCCAACGCCGCAATGTTCTTCACCTTCACCGTGGGCCCGGCGGGCATGGCGGGCGTGCTCGAGGTGGAGGGGTTGGGGGCCTTTGGGCGGCTTTAGTCCAGGCGGCGGGCCCGAATCCATGGCCGGTCCCGCTCCGGGCACATGAGGTTTGCACATGTCATATTCCAGGGGAGGGGGGGGTCCGTGAGCAATTCCGACGAACGACGATGGCAGCAGCGGCTCGACACATTCGGCACGGCCCTCGCGCAACTGACGAACGCCTGTGACCGGGAGTGGTACGAGTACCTGGAACTGGCCGGACTGATCAAGACGTTCGAGTTCAGCTTCGAGCTGTCCTGGAAGGTGCTCAAGGACCTCCTCTTCTACGAAGGCCATGACGTGAAGACCCCGCGCACGGTGATCCGCAAGAGCTTCGAGGCAGACTACATCGACGAGAGCGACTGCGAGACCCTGCTTGACGCGCTTGAAAAGCGGAACCTCTTGAGCCATGCCTATTTGCTCGACGTGGCGCAGGAGGCCGAGACGCTGATCAAGGATCGCTACCACCCGGTCCTGCTGCGACTCCACCGGACTCTGGACGCCAGGCGAACGCAGTGACGGACCCACTGAAGGATGTGCACCGGGAGGCGATCATCGCCGTCATCGCCGCCAACGACCGGGTGGAACGGGCCGTGCTGTTCGGATCGAGGGCGACCGCGACCAACACCGTGACTTCCGATGTGGACATCGCGCTGTTCGGTGACCGGTTGACCCTGACGGATCAGGCCCATCTCTCCGTGGCGTTGGAGGAGATTCCGATGGCGCAGACGGTGGATCTCCTGCTGTACGATTCGATACGAGATCGAGCGTTGCGGGAACATATCCGGAACGATGGCGTCGAGTGGTACCGCCGCCACGAGACCTGCTGACCGGCGACAACGGTGGTCAGGTCGCAGGGATGCCCGGCGTCCTCAGCATCACCTTGCTGCCCCCACGAGGGCCCAACACTTTTGCGCTTCATCGCATCATGAAATCCGTGCTCGGAAGGCCGACCACTCATGGCTGACAGCCGCATGAACACCCGCTCGCGCGCCCTGCCGACACTCGCGGGACCAATCTGCGCGGCCCTTGTCCTCCTCACACCCGCGTGCGACCCGGGCGACGCTGGCCGGGAAGCGATCCAGACCGTACTGGAGGTCACGGACTCGGGAGGCGTGAGGACGGTCCACCTGGGAAGCCTTGATGAGCTGTCGGCTACCCGGATCCCCCCAAACCTCGTGGCTTCCACGCGGGAGCAAGGCATCGAACTGTTCAACGCCACGATGGCGCTCTTCCTCGATGGCGGCGGCCTGGCGTTGGGCAACGCCGGGTCAATGGAAGTGCTGCTCCTGGCCGGTGACGGGTCATTGGCCACACGGGTCGGGGGGCAGGGTGAGGGCCCGGGCGAGTTCACGGAGGTGACTTCCCTGATCAAGACGCCCGCCGGTTTTCTGGTGTACGATTCCCGGCTTGGACGCATCAGCGAGTTTACTGAAGCGGGGGACTTCGTCACTTCCGGGGCGCTGTCCAGCGGGAGCCGTGTTGCCGACCTGAAACCGTTGGCACAATCGACCGGCGGAGAGATGCTGGCCATCCTGGGCGAATTGCGCCTCTTCTCCGACCGCAACGAGGTCAGGAGGGACATTACGCCGCTGCTGGTTTTCCGGGACAGCGAAGCCGCGCCCGACACCCTGGCGCTTCTTCCCGCGAAGGAATGGAGCTACTCGGTGACTGAAGTCATGTCCTTCCGCAACGAAATGGCGTTCGGTCGGGACGCTGTCGCGTTCGGTTTCGGGGACCGGGCCATTATCGGCGATACCGACTCGCTCGATCTCTCGGTCCGTCTTGCCGATGGGCGAGTGACGCGGCGGATCCGGGGCAGCGCTGGCGAGCGCAGGGTCAGCGCAGACGAGATGCGAGCATGGAGGGATGGAGAGTTGGCCGAGCTGGGTTCGGACCCGCCAGAGCCGTTCGTCAGGGCCATCGAGGGGATCCACGCGGAGACGTACCCGGCCTTCGCCGCCGCAGTGCTGGGTCCGGATGAACTGGTATGGATCGGCCTGCAGAGTCGCTGGGGTGATGAAGCGAGGACGTGGCTGATCGTGAAGCCGGATGGACAGTTGCAGGGCAGCATCCAGCTGCCCGCAGACGCGATGGTTCTGGCTGTCGATGCGCAGCGCTTCGCCGTGCAGCAGCGCGATGCCCTCGATGTGGAGGACATCCAGGTCTATACGTACTAATGACCAGACGCCAAGTAAGACCTACGGGAGCATCGCATTGAACGGCCAACCATCCGACCCTAACGTTACGTCAGGGTTAGCGGTAAAGAACTGCCGAACCGAGGGTCGATGGTGGGCTTGGCGCGTCGCCCGTCGCCTCTCGGAAAGAATGTCGCGCTGGCGGCCCTCGCCTTGCCTGCTCTGTCTCTGCTTCGCAACCACCGCCGGCAGCGTCAGCGCACAGGAAACGCAAGCGCCCGCACAGGCCCCGCCCCCCGACCCCCTCTCCGGCTTCGCCACCTACATCACCGAGTCCCTGCCCGACTGGGACCTCCCCGGTCTGGCAGTCGCCGTCGTCCACGAGGGCGAGGTCGTCTTCGCACAGGGCTTCGGCGTCAAGCAGGTGGGCCGCAACGATCCGGTCGATGCGCGTACCCTCTTCCAGATCGGCTCCGTAACCAAGTCCTTCGCTGCAGCCGCCATCGGCGCCATGGTCGACGAGGGGCTGGCCGCGTGGGATGACCCCGTAGTCGAGCACCTCCCCTGGTTCCGCGTGAAGGACCCCTGGATTACGCGTGAGATCACCCTGCGCGACCTGCTGTCGCACCAGTCCGGCATGCCCGGGGCCGCGTACCCGGTGCTGGCCGTCGTGGACGCGCGCGAGACCGCCGAGGGCCTTCGCCTGCTCGACAACCAGGGCCCACTCCGGCAGGGCTACCGGTACAGCAACCAGGCCTATGGCGTGGCCGGACTCGTGGTAGAGGCGGCCGCGGGCATGAGCTGGGGCGCGTGGGTGCGCGAGCGGCTGCTGGCGCCGCTGGAGATGCGGAACACCGGGACCAGTCCATATGACGTGTGGGACTCCGCATACGTCGCGCCGACCTTCCTCGGGAGCGCGTCCGCCGGGATCCCCGGCATCGACGATGCGCCGGGTCTCAACGTCGCCATGCCCCACGGGGTGGACCGCGACGGCAATCGACGGGTCCTGTCGTGGCAGTCCTACGACAACATGCAGGCGGCCGGCAGCGTCGTGTCCAACGTCGTCGACATGGCGAACTGGGTCCGGATGCAGCTCGACCACGGGCGGTTCGACGGTGTCGCCGTGCTGGATTCCGCGACGGTGTCGGAAATGCACGTGCCGCTGGTTCGCACGCCGTCCACATTCGTCTTCGCCGACCCCGGGACCGGCGCCTACGGGCTGGGATGGGGGCGCGCGGGCTTCCTCGGGCACACTTACCTCTCCCACGGCGGGGGCATCTTTGGGTTCCCGGCGTACGCGGCGATGCTGCCGGAGCTGCGGGCCGGAGTCGTCGTCCTGGCCAACGGCAGCATGTGGACGCCCTACTACCCCCACCAGGAGATCGCGGCCTGGGTTTTCGCGCGTCTGCTGGGGGTCGAGGGAAGGGACTGGCACGGCGAGGTCATGGCGCGTACCGAGGCGATCCACGCCCAGGTGGATGCGGCGCTGGAGGCCCGGGCGACAGGCCGCATCGATGGGACACGGCCATCGCTCCCGCTGACCGCGTACGCGGGACGCTACGTGGACGAATACGGTGCCGCGACGGCGCATGTGGTCCACGGCGACACCGGCCTGCGCGTGCACTTCGGAGCACCGGGCTCATTCTCGGGCGACATGGAGCACTGGCATCACGACGTATTCCAGCTCCACTACGACGGCGGGGACGGCCAGGCGTACGGAAGTTCCTTCGTGACCTTCACGATCGGTCCGGACGGGGGCGTGGCGCAGATGGACATGGGGTTCATGGGACGGTACCGGAGGGCGCGGTGAGTCACCGGAGGATTTGGTGAGGCGCCGGAGGATGCGGTGAGCCGCCGGAGGATGCGATGGGCCGGGTAACCCGCCGCCTGCCAGGGATTGCCAGCGCCCCCGGCGTCCTGGCCCTGGCCCTGCTGTGGGCCTGCGGCGGTGGAGGCGGCCAGATGACCACGCCGACCGACACGCCCACACCGGTTGCTCCGCCTGCGCGACCCGTGCCGTGCACGTTCGCGAATTCGACGTGTGCGGAGCGAGTCGAGATCGGAAGCGGGCTCTACCTGCCGGTATTCAGCACGCATCTCCTGTCCGAGGGGCATGAAGGGGTGACGAGGGCGCTCGTCGTCGTGCACGGCAACAACCGCAACGCGGACACCTACTTCGAGAGCGGCTTCATGGCGGCCGCCGAGGCCGGTTTCGGGCCCACCACCGTGGTCGTCTCACCGCATTTTCAGACGGATGATGACGGTCCGGAGTCGGACGAGCCGTTCTGGTCCAGCCCGGGATGGAAGCGCGGGAACCTGTCCCGGCCCGAGGGCCCGACGCCCCGTGTCAGCTCGTATGCAGCGCTGGAAACGGTCGTCGAGCAGCTGCTGGACGCGAATCGCTTCCCGGCGGTGCGGGAGGTGACGGTCACGGGACACTCGGCCGGGGGGCAGGTACTCCACCGCTTTGCCGCATCAAGCCTCGTGGAGGAGGGCGCGCGCGATGGCGTGACCTTCCGCTACGTGGTAGCGAATCCGTCGACCTACCTCTACCTGGGCCCTCAGCGGCTGGACGCGAACGGCGGGTTCACCGTCCCCGGCGGCCGATGCGAAGACTACGACGAGTGGCACTACGGCTTGCAGGACCGCAACACCTACGCCACACGCCTCGAAGCCGACACCATTCGCGCGCTGCTGACCCGCCGGGACGTGCGCATCCTGGTCGGTGACGCGGACACGCTCAGCGCGTCGCTCGATGTGAGCTGCGGAGCCAACCTGCAGGGCCCGAACCGCTATCTGCGCGGCCTGACCCTCGTGCGCTTCATGGATGCCCTGTACGAAGACAACGCCCACGTGCAGATGGTCGTGCCGGGCGTGGGTCACTCCAGCCGGTCGATGTGGCTCTCGGAGGTGGGAAAGAACGCGCTTTTCGGCAGCTGAGGCCGGCGCCATTCCCTGCGGTCGCCACCGCCCCGCGAGCGTGTCCGCGCCCCCAGCCGTGGAACCGCTGAACGCGCCCCGTGTAGACACCCGGCGGATTTCTCCGAGATTAGATAATACGGGTGAGGTCGGTAGCCGCATCCGATGAGCGGGCGCGCGCAGCCCGGCCTCGACAACCCGGGACCCCGCTCGCGGTGCCTCCCGGGTTTTCCAAAGGGTGTGCCAAATGCGTGTATGGATGCCTTGGGTTGCGGCGGGTGTGGTCCTTCTTTCCCCAACCAGCGCGCAAGCGCAGCAGGCGCCCTTTGAGGATGGGGATGGTGAGAGGGTGGCGGGTGTGGAGGGGGGGCGACTCGGGAACGTTGCCGGGCGTGCCGGATCCGCCCGCGTGGCGAGCGTTAGGTCGATCACCACGGACGAGGACCTCCCGGCGAACGGTAAGTTCACGGTCACGGTCCGGTTCTCGGGGAATGTCACCGGCTTCGATCTCGATGAGGTCGAAGTCACTCCCAATGGTTCGGTTTCGAATCTGCACGAAGTGAGCGCCGATGAGTACGACTTCGACGTCACACCCGATGACGACTACGACGGGCCCCTGACGGTCAGGATCAAGACCAACGCCGTGAACGAGGGCAACGCCGCGTACAGCGAGACCTTCGAAGTCGACACGATCGAGCCGGAGCTGGAGGATGCCACCGTGGACGGCGACGAACTCATCCTGACCTACGACGAGCCCCTCGACGAGGACTCGGAACCGGGCACGGGGCGCTTCATCGTCCATGTAGGTACCGCCGATCACTTCCCCGACCGAGTCAGGGTCAGAGGCGACGAGGTGATCTTGACGCTTGACAATCCGGTCGACCGAGGCGACCGAGTACGGATTGACTACGAATATGGCTCGGGCGGACGCATCCAGGACATCGCGGGCAACGAGGCTGACGAACTCACCAACGAAAGCGTCACCAACAACACCACGGCCAGCAACCGCTATCCCAGCGCCCCCCGTGACCTCAGGGCCACCGCCGATGGGCAAACCGTCATCGAACTTGATTGGCGGGCGCCGGTCAGTGCGGGTACCGGCGGCACAATCATCGGTTATCGCATCGAGGAGTCGCGGGATGGGGGGACCTCGTGGAGGACGTTGGAGAGCGATACGGGGGATGACGACACGGACTACAGGCACACTGGTCTCTCGAAGGGTACAACCCGGCACTACCGCGTATCAGCGTGGAACGACGAGGGCAGGGGGCCGGTATCCAACGAGGCCTCCGCGACCACGGACTCCGACGTGCCTGGTGCGCCCACGGGATTGACCGCAACCGCAAACGGACAAGACCGAATCGACCTCTCCTGGACGGCCCCGACCAACGAGGGTGATGGGATTACCGGTTATCGGATCGAAGCGCGGGAAGGCACAGGTGGTTCTTGGGACGACCATGTCGCCAACACGGGCCCGACGCAGACCACCTACTCCCACCGCAACCTCGATGCGGGCAGCAGGTGGTACTACCGCGTTTTAGCGATCAGCTCAGCGGGTGACGGCCCCACATCCAACGTGGCCAACGCCACCACCGACATCGGCAGGCCGGGCCGGCCCCTGGCCCTCTCGGCGACCGCAGTGGGGCAGAACCGCATCCGGCTCGCGTGGTCGCCGCCAACCGACGACGGCGGTGCTTCGATTACGAGTTACCGGATCGAGGTTTCGCGGACGGGCACATCCGGTTGGCTCCTGGTGACCGCCAACCACCGGACGACGACCTACACGCACACGGGTCTCAGCCCCGGTAGCCGGCGTTTCTACCGGGTCGCGGCGGTCAACTCCCAGGGGGCGGGTCCGTTCTCGAGGGTCGCGAACGCCACCACCGCAGCCACGGTACCGAGTGCGCCGAGCAATCTGGTGGCCACCGCGCACGGCCGGACGCAGATCAACCTCTCGTGGCGAACTCCCATATCCAATGGCGGGGCGGATATATCCGGCTACCGAATCGAGGTTTCCTCGAACGGCGGAAACACCTGGACGACCCGCGTGGCCAACACGGGTAACAGTCTGACCAGGTACGAGCACAAGGGACTGAGCCCGGCCAGCACCCGGCACTATCGCGTCTACGCGATCAACTCGGCGGGCACGGGCCCGGCCTCGAATGTCGCCAACGCCACGACCGACGCCACCGTGCCCGGCGCGCCCCAGCGTCTCACCGCCACCGCCAACGGACAAAGCCGGATCGACCTCACCTGGCAGGCGCCGACCAGCGATGGCGGTGCCGAGATCACCGGCTACCGGATCGAGTCCTCAAGCAACAAGACGAGCTGGAGGACGCTGCGCAGCAACCATCAGGGGACCTCGTTCTCCAACGTCGGCCTGGCCCCCGCCACGACCCGGCACTACCGGGTCTCCGCGGTCAACGTCGCCGGCACGGGCCCGCCTTCGAACATCGCGACCGCCACAACCGACGCGACCGTCCCGGGTCCGCCCACCGCGCTGTCGGCCACGGCTGACGGCACGTCGAAGATCGACCTGTCCTGGACCGCGCCGAGCTACGACGGGGGTGCGGCGCTGACGGGGTATCGCATCCAATCCGCGCCGAGCGGCAATGGGCCGTGGACCGATCTCGAGGCCAACACCGGCTCTACCGCGACCACGCATTCCGACACCGGCCTGGCGCCGGCGACCACCCGCTACTACCGGGTCTTCGCGATCAACTCCGTGGGCAGCGGAAGATCTTCCGGCGTCGTCCGGGCCACGACCGACGCCACCGTACCGGACGCGCCCACCGGCCTGGCCGCGACGGATGTCAGTCCGACGCAGATCGACCTTACGTGGACCGCTCCCGGCTACAATGGCGGTGCACCCATCACCAGCTACAAGGTCGAGGTCTCGGCGGACGCCGGCAGCACCTGGGGCGTTCTCGTGCCCTCCACGGCCGCGACGGGCACCTCGTATTCACACATCGGACTGGAGCCGGGCAGCACGCGCCACTATCGGGTCTCGGCGACCAACGTCGCCGGGACGGGCTTGCCCTCCAACGTCGCCAGCGCCAGCACGGACGATCCCGTGCAACGGGCCGGACGGGTCAACGCCGAGGTGTTGCCCCACGCGGTCGCGGCGTTGACGTCGAGCACGGTTTCGGCGATCAGCGGACGGATCGAGGCGGTGGCCGCGGGCGTTCCGTATGGACGGCAAGCGACCATGGGCCTGCTGGCTTCCGGGTTGAACGGGGCCGCCATGGACCCGCGCGGTGGTGCGGCCGGCTTCGGCCCGGCCCGCGATTTGGGCATGGGTCAGCTGTTCGACGGCGCCTCCTTCCTGCTGCCTCTCGGCGGAAGCGGCACGCAGCAAGCGGCGGACGGCGGAATCCCGAACATCGCGGCGTGGGGCAGCGGCGAGTATCAGAACCTGTCGCGCAACCGCACCGGATCGGTCGACTGGGATGGGAACATGTTGAACATGCACGTGGGCACCGACGTCCAGCTGCGCTGGGATGTCCTCGTGGGAGTTGCGGCGAGCCGGTCCGCCGGCGAGTTCGACTTCACGGACGAAACGGGGCCCAGCGACGTCGACGGCACCTACATGAGCGAGATGACCACCGTGAACCCCTACGCCGCGTGGTTCCTCGGCCGTGGCGGGGTGGTCGCGTGGGCGACCGGCGGCTTCGGGTGGGGCGACGTCGAAATCGAGGATGAACGCCAGGCCCTGCGCCGGAGCGGCACCACCATGATGAGCGGGGCGGTGGGCGCCAGCGGGATCCTCGTGTCGACGGGCTCCGCCAAGCTGCGTGTCCGGGCGGAAGGCTGGATGTCGCAGGCCGAGGTGGAAGGAAGCGCCGAGGTGGAGGCGATGTCCCTGGAGATGCGGAGGGGGCGTCTGGCCCTGGAATGGCAGCAGGGGTATCGGTTCCGGGGACACGAGGTCTCGGCCGTCGTGGAGGGCGGCCTGCGCTACGACGACGGCAACGCGGGCAACGGTGAAGGCGCCGAGGTCGGGGGTGGCCTCCGGTACGTGAGCCCGAGGTCACGGCTGATCGTCGAGGGTCGGGGACGGGTGCTCGCGACCGGGCACTTCGGCTACGAGGAGTGGGGTGTCAGCGGCATGGTCCAGTTCGACATGCACCGCCGCGGCGATGGATTCTCGATGCGGCTGGCGCCCGCCTGGGGTGACGCGTCGAGCGGCGTGCAGCAGCTGTGGGACCGCGGCGTGACCGACCGGCTCGGCACCGGCGCACTCGCCAGGGCCCGCATGGACGCCGAGGTCGAATACGGACTTCCTGACTTCGGCGGCACGCCATACGGCCGGCTCTACCTGCTGGATGGCGGCGACCGTGCGTTCGGAACGGGCGTGCGCTACGAAATCAGCCGCGTCATGAACATGCGCCTCGAGGCGACGCGGAGGGAAAGCGTCCTCAACGGGGCACGGCACGGGCTCACCCTCAGAGGCCAGTTGAAGTTCTAGCCAGATTATCTGGCCAGATCTGCAGCCAGATTTGCGGTCCGCCCGCTGGCGCCCCGCTCAGTTTCCGGGGCGCCAGCGGCTGACCGGCAGCGTGTCCGTCTTCATGATGTCGTCGTTGACCCAATAGTACGGTCCGAAGGGCCGGGGCGCGGGCCAGACTTCGTCCATGGTGGCCGCGTCGTACACGACTCCGTCCTTCATCACGAGATCGATGTCCAGCGTGTTCTCGATGTCGTCGAGCGGATTCGATCCCAGCACCATCAGGTCCGCGTACTTGCCCGGCGCGAGGCTCCCGAGTTCCTCCTGAAGCCCGATCATGCGGGCCCCGTGCACGCTGGCCACCTCGAGGGCCCCCAGCGGTCCCAGCGCCTCGGCGTACATCCACACCTCCCAGTGCGAAGCCGGCCCGTGCTGCTGACCGTGTGACCCGATGCCACCGTAGCCGCCCGCGGCGATCACGTCGGCAAGTCCCTCGGCCACCAGGCTGAACCCGTAGTCGGTCTCCGGGCGCATCATGCGCCGGCGCGCGTGGGGGATCAGGTGGCGCCAGGGGAGCCAGCGCCGGCTCTTCTCGTCCAGCCAGGTGTCCTCGCGCTGGAAAAAGTACTCCTCGGCCCACGGAGACGATCCCCCCACGACAACGGTCGGCGAATAGTAGAAGCCTGCCTGCCCCAGGAACCGCGAGACATCCGAATAGATGGGGAACTGCACCAGCGCGTGTTCGAAGCCGGCGTGCCCGTCCATCACGAGCCCGATGTTGTGCGAGATGTCGAAGTTGCCCCCTTCGGAGGTGGCGATCATGCCGCGTTCCCGGGCCGCGTCCACCAGCCACTGCGCCCGCCGGCGATTGGGCTGGAGGTACTGCTTGATGCTCTCGGCCCCCCAGTTCTGCAGCCGCGCGGCCTGATGATCCGCGTCCTCGCGCGAGACCACGTCGGCCTTCCAGGGGGTGTCGCCCGCGGTCAGGGTTTCGCCGGTTGCGTAGATGCGCGGCCCGATCATCGCGCGCGCCTGGACCAGATCCTTCGTGCTCCACGTGTTGACTGACCATGCGGCCGGGTCTCGCGTCGTGGTCACGCCGTACGCCAGGTATGCGGCGTGCTCGAAGCCCCGCTCCGGCAGGAGTCCGGCGGACTGCCGGTTGTGGTGCCCGTGCACGTCGATCCACCCTGGAATGACGGTCTTGCCGGTGCCGTCGATGGTATGGTCGGCGCCGGAGGTGTCGCATGATCCGACACACACGATGCGCCCCTGCGCCGTGACCACGTCGGCCCCTTCGATCACCCCGGCTTCGTCGAGGGTGACGACGCGCGCGTTCGTGATGGCCACGGACCCCTCGGGGACATTCCGGGGGACGGTGAGGCGGAGGTCGGCGGACGATGTCTCGCCGCTGGCCAGGTCATGGGTGGTGTACCGGGCGCCGCCGCTCCCGAACTCCAGCGTCGAGGCATCGCGCCAGCGCGGGAAGAGTCCGCCTTCGGTCGTCAATCGCGTGACGGGCAGGCTGCCGGCGTTGCGCGAAATCGCCGGCACCGCGTCCGAGGAGCGTGCCGACGGCAAGGGCGCCACGAAGACGTCGCCGACCGTGACGAAGGCCACGTGCGTGGCATCCGGAGACGCCACCGCCTCGACCGATGCCGGCAGGCGGACGTGTTCCCGGCGGTCCGCGCCGTCGGCGGTCACGGAAACGAGCGTGCCGCCGCCCACGAAATAGATGCGCCCGTCATCGCCCCAGCTGGCCAGCGGCGCCAATGCGCCCATCTCGCGGGGGACCCTCACGACCGCCGTGCCGCCGGCCGGACCCGCCTGCGCGCCGCCACCACCACCCCCGGCCGCCCGGAACCGCACCAGTTCGTGCCACGGATTGTCCTCCGGCGTGCGCCCGCGCGCTGTGGCCCCCGCGCTCCGCGCCACGAGGATTTCGCTGCCGTCCGGACTCCACACCGGGTTCATGTACTCGGCTGGGCGGTCGGAGACGCGCGTCGGCTCGCCGCCATCGGCCGGGATGCGCCACAGGTGGCCGCCTTCGGCCCAGTCGAACGTGGTGAAGGCGATCTCGGTCCCATCCGGCGACCACGCCGGCGCGTACTCGAAGCCCGCGAACGAACCGGGAGTGAGCCGGCGGGGCTCTCCACCCGCCGCATCCTGGATCCAGAGTTTGCCGACGCCCTCGAAGACGATGTCCCGTCCGTCGCGCGACCCGGTGGGCCAGCGCAGGAAACGCGCGTCGAACGTCCCCTCGGGAATGCTCCTGGTTGCGTACGCCATCTCCGAGATCGTGCGCTGCACGCTCGCCGTGAACGGCACGGTCCCCACGCTCCCGCTGCCCGGGTCCAGCTCGCGGATGCCACCGCCCTGCGACAGGTAGATGCGCCTGCCGTCGGCGGACCAGGTGAACCGGGGGAGAATCGGTGCCGCCCGCGTGATCTCTTGCGACATGTCCCACTCCACCGGGTCCATCACCAGGCGCTCGGTGCCGTCTTCCAGGTCCCGCAGCCACAGCCCGGTCCGCGGACCGAAGACGTGGCCCCGATACTCGAGCAGACCGTCGGGGATGCGTCGCCCGAACGCGAGGAAGCGTCCGTCCGGAGAGACTTCGGGGGCGAAGGCGCCGCCGCTGGTCATCCGCCCCTGCTGCTGGGACTGTCCGCTCGTGATTCGGGTGATTTCGCCGGTGGCGAGTTCCAGCCGACGGATCTGGAAGTCCCCCCTGGACGAGTCCTGCCCCCCATACGGAAGGATCGATCCCACGAACTGGTGGAAGTAGAGGTACCGTCCATCGGGCGAGACCGACGGCCAGCCCGGCATCTCGGTGGTGTACGGGACGAGCTCGATCCCCGTGCCGCCGTCGCGGTGGTACATGAACAGGCCGTAGGAAAAGAGCCCGCCGCCGGCCATGTCCGTCTGGCGCACGATGATGTACTGGCCGTCCGGGGTCCACACCGGCTCCATCGCGCGGATGTTGATGTTCGTGAACACCGCGCGCGGATCCGTGCCGTCGGCGTTCATGATCCAGAGGTTGTTCTGGCCCTCGCGGTCCGAAATGAACGCGATCTCCGAACCGTCCGGCGAGAAGACGGGATGGATGTTGAGCGCGAGCCCCGAGTTCTGCGTGATGCTGGCCGCCTCGCCGCCGCCCGCGGGCATCCGGTAGATGTGCCCGAGCAGGTCGAAGACGAGCCACTCCCCGTCCGGCGAGACATCGACCGACATCCAGGTGCCCTCGGTTGTGGTGAAGGCGATCTCGCGAGTCTCGCCGCGGGGCATCGTGATGTCCCATTCGGCGGGCGACTGGGCGGACGCCGGCGATTGGCCGGAGGCTGGCGACAGGGCGGACGCCGGCGATTGGCCGGAGGCTGGCGACAGGGCGGACGCTGGCGACAGGCTCAGGGCGGCCGCGAGTACGAGCAGGTTGGCCGGGATTGCGTTCGACACTGGTTTCCTCCTTGTATGACGGGGGCGGAAAAGTCGCGTCTTGCCAGGCCCGCCGCGAGGGTTTGGTCCGGCGCGATCTGTGCCCCCTGTCGGGTTTGCCCTCTCGGCCCCACGTTATCGGTCCCCCGTTGGTCGCCAGTGAAGCCACAAGAAATGGATGGACAGGAGGAAGTCATGATCCGCCGCGCTTCTCCAAGCACGCTCTCCAGCAGGATTTCCCACGCGCTCTGGGCGCTTTTGGCAATTTTTGCCATTGCCCTGCCCGGGCGCACGCTCTCGGCCCAGGACACCGGCGACGGCGCCGATCAGACGCCGCCGAGCCCGGCGGAAAGGCTCCTCGCCGCCAGGGAATGGGTGCAGCCGCCGACGGAGATCGCCGACGCGGTGCTGGCGCCGCGCTACCTGAACGTGACGCTCAACGAGCGCAGTCCGGACGGGCGCTGGTTCCTCCACATGGTGGGCGACGGCCCGGTCACGATGGACCGCTTCTCGCGTCCGTTCGACGAACTGGGCGGCCAGTTCCTGGAGCCCCAGGCGAATCGCCACCGCAGGCTGTCCACCCGGAGCTCCGTCGGGCTGCAGGTGATTTCCGCGGCCGACGGATCCGTCACCGACATCGAGGTCCCGGACGACGCACGCGTTTCTGCGGCCCAGTGGTCACCCGACGGCTCCCGGATCGCCTTCTACGTCCACTTCGACGACGCCACGCACATCCAGGTGGCCGACCCCGAGAGCGGCGATTCGCGGCAGGTCACCCGCGACCCCGTACTCGCGACCATGGTCACCAACTTCCAGTGGACCTCCGGCGGCGAGGAGATCGCGACCGTGCTCGTTCCCGAGGATCGCCCGTCCCGCCCCATGGCGCCGGGCGTCCCGAGCGGCCCGCAGGTCAAGCAGACGGAAGACGGCAAGAACGTGCTGCGGACCTACGCGAGCCTCATGGCCACGCCCCATGACGAGGCGCTGCTCACGTGGCACGTCACGGGCCAGCTGGCCACGATCGCGGTCGACAACCGCCGAGTCACCACCGTCGGCGATCCGGCGATGATCCGCAGCTTCGACTTTTCGCCGGACGGACAGCACGCGCGCGTCACGACGATGGTCGAGCCGTTCAGCTACATCGTCCCCGTCACGAGCTTCGGACGCGTCGAGGAGATCTGGGACCGCGAGGGCAACGTGCTCGCCGAGATCGCCGAGACCGAACTCAACACCGGCATTCGCGGCGCCCCGTCCGCCCCCGGAGTCGCGGGGGACGAGGAGGAGCCCGACCGCCGCCAGATAGCGTGGCGCGAGGACGGGGCCGGGCTGGTCTTCCTGCGGATGGAACCCGAAGAGGACGAGGAAGAGGGCGAAGAGCCGGCCGCCGAGGAGGAGGAAGGGGACGAGGGTCCGAACGCGCGCCGCAAGGACCGCGTGGTACTCTGGTCGCCGCCCTTTGGCGAAGAGGACACGACGATCCTCTACGAGAGCGACCGGCGCATGGCCAACCACCGGTATTCGTCCGACTACGGATGGCTCTTCGTCACTCAGCGGCCCGGTGGTGGCGGGGGTGGACCGGCGGCCTTCGGCGGAGGTGGCGGTGGTGGCACCGTGACCGAGTATGCCGTCCGCCTGGACGACCCCGAGACCCGCTACACGATCAGCGAGTGGGACTCCGACGACTTCTACGCCAACCCGGGCTCGCTGCTGATGAGCGGCGGACGCGCGGCCGGAGGCGCCGTCTTCCGCTTCGGGGGCGGCGGGGGCGGGGGCGGTGGCACGCAGTTCGTGCAGATCTCGGGGGACGAGGGGGCCGAGACCGTCTTCCTGACGGGCACGCAGTACTCCGAAGATCCCCTCGCGGAGTCGCCCAGGTCATTCATGGATCGCGTCGACATCCGTACGGGTGAGAAGGAGCGCGTCTACGAGAGCTCCAACGACGGCGAGTACGAGCGCATCACCTCGGTGCTGGACGCGGCCGCGGGCCGCTTCGTCGTGCACCGGGAGTCGCCGACCGAAATCGGCCAGTCGTTTCTGGTGGACGGCGACACGCGCACGCAGCTGACGAACAACGTCGACTACACGCCCGACCTGACCAACGCGCCGCGCGAGCGGTTTACCGTCGAGCGTCCCGACGGCTTCAGCTTCCTGGTGAACGTGACGATGCCCCCGGACTTCGAGGAGGGGCAGGAGCGCCCGGCGATGTTCTGGTTCTACCCGCGCGAGTACGAGGACCAGGAGTCGTACGACGAGGGCGCCCGGACCTTCAACAAGAACGCCTTCCCCAACTTCGGAACCCGGTCGATCGAGTACCTCATCCGGCTCGGCTATGTCGTGGTCGAGCCCGATGCGCCGATCGTGGGCGAGGCGGGCCGGATCAACAACAACTACCAGCACGATCTGCGCAACAACCTCGCCGCGGTAATCGACGAACTGGACGAGCGCGGGATCATCGACCGCCGCAGGCTGGGACTGGGCGGCCATTCCTACGGCGCCTTCGGCACGGTCAACGCCATGGTCCACACGCCCTTCTTCAAGGCGGGGATCGCGGGCGACGGCAACTACAACCGCACCTTCACCCCCCTGGGATTCCAGCGGGAGCGCCGCCACTTCTGGGACGCGCGCGAGGTCTATCTGGGCATGTCCCCGTTCGTCTACGCGAACAACCTGACCGGCGCCCTGCTCCTGTACCACGGCATGCACGACCAGAATGTCGGCACGGCTCCGGACCACTCGCCGCGCCTCTTCCACGCCCTCAACGGGCTGGGCAAGGAGGCCGCGATGTACCTCTATCCGTTCGAGGACCACGGACCCGCGACCCGGGAGACGCTCCTCGACCTGTGGGCGCGCTGGGCCGCGTGGCTGGAGGTGCACCTGGCGGAGAGGGAAAGGCCGGTGACTTGAGGGGTTGAGGGGGTTGCGGCCCCATGAACGTCGGCGGCGTCTCCTACCGGGCCATCTTCACCGGGCGCGACGGGCGCGACGGGCGGGAGGTCCGGGTCATCGACCAGACGCTCCTGCCTCACCGGTTCGAGACCATCCCCCTTGAGTCGACTGCGGACGCGGCCCGGGCGATCCGCGACATGGTCGTGCGGGGTGCGCCGCTGATCGGCGCGACCGCGGCGTACGGGATTGCGCTGGCGATGCGGTCGGACCCCTCCGATGCTTCGCTCGACCGGGCGACCGCGCTCCTGGCGGCGACCCGGCCGACGGCGGTCAACCTGCGCTGGGCGCTCGAAGCGGCGGGTGCGCTGCTGCGGGACACGGCGCCCGGCGAGCGCGCCGACGCGGCGTATGACTTCGCTGCCCAGCTGTGCGACGACGACGTTCGGCGCAACCGCGGCATCGGCGAGCACGGGCTCGGGGTCTTCCGGGAGATCGCGCGGGCGGGCGGGTCGCAGGCGAGCGGCGGCGGGCGCGAACTCAACGTCATGACGCACTGCAACGCGGGCTGGCTGGCGACGGTCGACTGGGGCACCGCGACCGCACCCATGTACCTGGCCCACGACCAGGGCCTGCGCGTTCACGTCTGGGTCCGCGAGACGCGGCCTCGCTTCCAGGGCGCGGGCCTCACCTCGTGGGAACTCGGTCAGCACGGCGTACCGCACACCTTGGTGTCCGACAGCGCGGCGGGGTACCTGCTGAGCCGCGGCAAGGTCGATGTGGTGATCGTGGGAACCGACCGCACGACCGCCGCCGGTGACGTGGCCAACAAGGTCGGCACCTACCCGCTCGCGCTGGCGGCGCGCGACACGGGGTCCCGTTCTACGTGGCCGCGCCGTCTCCGAGCATCGACTGGTCGATCGAGGACGGCGCGAGCATCCCGATCGAGGAGCGCGACCCGGAAGAGATCACCCGCGTGTGGGGCGTGGACGAGGAGGGTGTCGAGCGCCGCGTGCGGGTGGTGCCGGAGGGGACCCACGCGGCCAACTACGCCTTCGACGTGACGCCCAGGCGGCTGGTCACGGGACTGGTGACCGAACGCGGCGTGTGCGCGGCGGACCCGGAGGCGCTGGGGAGGATGTTCGGGCGATAGGAGGCCCGCGCGACCGTTGTCCAGCGCTGGCAACCCCTAACCCGCGACGATCTTCCAGATCCTTCCGCGCAGCGAGTCGCTGACGTAGACCGATCCGTCCGGGCCCGTCGCAACCCCCGTCGGCCGGTTGTCCGCCTGGTTCGATGACGTGATCTGTCCTCCCGCGAACCCGTCCGCGAAGACAGACCAGTCTCCTGTGGGCACATCGCCCTCGAAGGGGATCCACACCACGTTGTAGCCGGCCTGCACGGGTGTTCGGTTCCACGACCCGTGAAAGGCGACGAACGCGCCGTTTTGGTAAGCCGGAGGGAAGCCGGCGCCACTCGAGAACGCCATCGCGTTGGGGGCCCAGTGGGCGGGCAGGCCGATCGCGGGCATGTCCATGTCGGCGCAGCGCCCCACCTCGACGCCGTCGCCGCCGTACTCGGGGGCCAGCACCTTGGTGTTGTTGCTGGGGTCGTGGAAGCAGTACGGCCAGCCGAAGTCGGACCCCTGACGGATGTGGGCGAATTCCTCGGACGGCTTCTCGGTGCCGTCGGTGGTCGTGAAGTGCCCGGGCCACAGTTCGCGAAGCTGGTCGCGCCCGTGGATTACCGCGTACAGTTCGCCGGATGCCGGATGCACGGCGATGGCCGCCGCGTTGCGCACGCCGGTCGAGAAGCGTTCGCCGTCGGCCTGCGTCTGTCCGAGACGGTCGGTCGCAAAGCGCCAGATTCCCGCCCGCGTAACCAGCTCGCCACACGGATCGCGGCCGGGCACGCCGGGTGTGCGCGGAGAGGTCTGGCAGGCGTTGGACGGCGAGCCGATGCCGATGAACACGCTTCCGTCGGGATGCAGGGCGATGCTCTTGGTCGGATGATTGCGTGCGCTCGGAAGCCCGTCGACGATTGTTTCGGGGGGACCGGATGGCGTGAGCGAACCGGCGGCGATCGCGTAGCGCAGAACCGCGTTGTTGGTCGCCAGGTAAAGCACGCCCTCGCCGAGCACGATGCCGCTGGCGCCCTCATCGCCCCAGCGCTCCGTCTGGTCGGCCGTGCCGTTACCGTCGAGGTCGCGCAGCGCCATGACGCCGCCGGTCGTGTTGCCCCGGTTGCGTATCGCTACGAAAACGTCTCCGTTTGCCGCTACCGCGAGTTGCCGGGCGGCGCCCACACCGGGATGATAGACCCGCGCGCAAAAGCCGTCGGGCACACTGATGGCCGGATCGCAGAGCGGATCCTCCGGCACCTCGGTCGGCACCTCGGGAGCGGGGGAGTCAGCGGTCCCGCACGCGGCGGCGAACGCAGCAACGAAGGCAGCGGCAAATGCAGCAGCGGCCGTGACCCCGACTGCCGCCCGATACAGCTTTCTCGGTTTCATGACATATCCCTACGATAGATTTCAGCTGAAACGCCGACGATCACGTCGCGACGGTGACCCAGCCAGGAGCCGCCTCAACATGATAGAGCTAACGACAAAGCTACGCCGCAATGCACATGTACGCCGCAGCGAACAGACGATTGCACGTGGGCTCCTGCTGTCCGTCGCGTGCTCGGTGGGCCTCGCGGGCCTGGCCGCGCCCGACGCACTCGCCGCTCAGACCTTCCCCAACCCGTACCGCGCCACGCTCGGATGGGAGTCGCTGCCCGAAGGCCGCACCCTCGGCATCGTCAGCGGAGTGATTCCCGATCCGGACGGCGAGCACCTCTGGATCCTCGACCGCTGCGGCGCGAACCAGTGCGCGGGCACCGACCTCGACCCGATCCTCAAGTTCGACCTCGAGGGCAACCTGGTCGACAGCTTCGGCGCGGGGCTCTTCGCCTTCCCGCACGGCTTCGCCCTCGACCACGACGGCTTCCTGTGGGTCACGGAGGGCGGCGCGCACGGCGACCCGCGGGGCGTACTGGGCGAGTCCATGGGCATGGGGCACCAGGTCTTCAAGCTTACGCGCACGGGCGAGGTGGTCATGCGCCTCGGCGAGGCGG
This sequence comes from Longimicrobiales bacterium, assembly GCA_965116905.1. GTDB lineage: Bacteria > Gemmatimonadota > Gemmatimonadetes > Longimicrobiales > Gaopeijiaceae > Bin94. Next base: position 1,703,439 of record OZ220732.1, read on the forward strand.
GCGTGCACGGCGACGACGATTCGCACTTCAACGGCCCGTCCGGTGTGGCGATCGCCCCGAACGGGGACATCTGGATCGCGGACGGCCACCGGGGCGGCAACAACAGAATCGTCCGGGTGGCCAGCGACGGCACCTTCATCCGCGCGGTCGGCGGCGGGATCGGTTCCGAGAGCCGCGAACCCGGCCGTTTCAGCGATCCCCACGACATCAAGGTCGACTCCCGCGGGCGAGTCTATGTGGCGGACCGGGGCAACAGCCGCATCCAGGTCTTCGATCCCGAGGGGAACCTTCTCTACATCTGGACGCAATACGGCAAGCCGAGCGGCCTGTTCATCGATCCCAACGACATCCTGTACGCGGGCGACGGCCTCTCCGGCGATCTGCGCACCGGCCCGCCCGACCCCTGGCGCAGCAACTTCGGCTGGGAGAAGGGCATCCGCATCGGCGACCTCAAGACCGAGCAGGCCTGGGTCACCTACTTCATTCCCCAGCACGACGAGAACGTCGGCCCGGGGATCGAGTTTCTGGGCGTCGACCTCGACGGCAATATCTACGCCGGCGAAATCAACCGCATGCGCATGGTCCGGTACGTACCGGAGCGCCCGCTGCTGATCGGGGGCAGGCGCTAGGGGCGGGGCGGGCCGGGGCGGGCCCCGACGCCGGCCGTCCCCCTACCGGGCGACCGAAAACGGCGCGCTGGCCACCTGGTCGCCCCACCAGACCGTGAACATGCCGCCGTCACTGGTCATGTCGGTGAAGGCGATCACCATCTGGTCGGCGGACATCGCGCTTGTGGACACGCTCATGGACGTCCGCAGCACGTCGCGGTCCGGCGTGTAGTTGTAGGCGCCCCACAGCGTGTTCGGATCCTCGTCGCGCGGATTGGCCTTGGCGCCCCAATTGGAGAAGATCAGCGTCCATTCGCTCTCGGTGAGCTCGGCGAACACGGTGTACTCGCCGGCGGGCAGCCGCTGGCCACCGAACATGAGGTCCGTCTCGGTCATGAGGACGGTGGACTGGTTCGCGCCAAGCCGCCACACGGGCGCGCCCCGCAGGAACGCCTGGCCGTACTCCGCGCCGGAGCCGAAGAGATCGCGACCGCGGAGGATGGGCCTTCCGTAGTCCACGACGACCCAGCTGCCGCCCTCGTAGCGGCCGTTGTCGTTGTATGAGCCGCCGACCTGTGTGGCGGCCTCGCCGCGGGGGCTGGCCGGCCGGTCCTGGGCATCGGCGGCAGCCGCAAAGGCGAGCGTCAGGGCAAGGGGGGCGATGGCGCGGGCGATCTTCATTGGTTTCTCCTGCGGGTTAGTGACACGACCTGATGGTCAGCGACCTTTATGGACCAAGGCAAGGGACTCGAATAGTAAGTATGCGCAACGGAACCGGGAAGTGGCGTTGCGTCCTGTGTTGCGGCGGCCCGCAGTCTTGTCGGTGGCCAAAGACCGTTGCGTCTGCCTTCACCTGAGACGTAGATTCGGAATAGTCAGAATTTCGGAGGAATCAGAAATGGAGTTCTCAAGGATTACTGCGCGTGGGCAGACGACCATCCCCAAGCGTATCCGGGAAGCGGCCAACCTGCGGGAGGGTGACATGCTTGCGTTCGACGTGCGTGGCGACCAGCTGGTCGTGCGCAGAGTAACGCCGGGGCCTGACGGCTATCTGGAAGGGTTGTCGAACACCATGAGCGAATGGGTTGAGTCCGAGGACGAGGAAGCATGGCGTGATCTGTGAGCCGTACGATGTCGTGGTCGTCCCATTCCCGTTCACGGATCGCGACGTCTCGAAACGGCGGCCTGCGCTGGTCGTGTCGTCCACCGGATTCAACCGCGGTCACGCCCAACTCGTCCTGGCCATGATCACGTCGACGAAGAGCGAGTGGCCAAGCGACGTGATCCTTGACGCCTGGCGTGACGCCAATCTGAGTGTTCCCTGCAAGGTCCGCTTCAAGCTGTTCACGCTGGATCACACCTTGATCATTCGTAAACTTGGCATTCTGTCGCCTGGAGACCGCCAGGCCGTCCGGGACGCGCTCCTACGCTGGATCGCCATCACCTGAACTTCCGAGCCCAGGCAAACCACATGGATCGCCGCGCATTCATTCAATCGTCCATTGCCGCCGGCGTCGTCGGTGGCACCGCCTGCGCGGAGGGCTCCTCGCCCGCCGGAACCGACGCGGGCGCCGCGCCCAGCGCCACCGCTCGCACCGACTTCCCCGGCCGCACCGACACCCCCGGCGAGCGCGACTGGGCTGCCCTGTCCCGTGTCGACATGAAGCCGCCCCAGACGATCGGCGCCCACGTTCGGGTCGTCGGCTCGGGCGTGATGGCCACCACCGACCATCCGTACGCGACCGAGGCCGCACTCTGGGCGCTGGAACGGGGCGGCACGGCGGCGGACGCCTACATCACGGCAGCGCTGGTGCAGTGCGTCCTCGAACCCGCCATGACCACCCTGGGCGGCGGCTTCGGCGTCACCTGTTTCGACGCCGCCACCGGCGAACTCTCCACCGCCGGCGGGGCATTCGCCTTCCCCAGCGGCGCCCCCGCTTCCGAGCCCTACGAGGAGGCGCGTTCCTGGACCGGCTTTGGCGCCATGGTGCCCGGCTACGTGCGCGGCCTCGAGGCGGCCCACGTTGCGTACGGACGGCTCCCCTGGCAGGACCTGTGGGAGCCCGCGATCGCCTTTGCCGAGAACGGTTTTGTCATCGACCACACTCTTTGGGCCTACACGCATCACTACCGGAAGATGGTGGGGCGCTTCGCGGGTCCGGGGCGCGACAACTGGTTCCGTGACGGCTACCTCCTCGGGGTGGGCGACACCATACACCTCCCCGAACTCGCCTCGACCATGACCCGCCTCCGCGACGAGGGCGGCGACTACTTCTACACGGGTTCGTTCGCGCGCAAGCTGGTCGACGAGGTCGCGCGGCGCGGCGGCGGCATCACCATGGACGACCTCGCCGCCATGCAGGGCTTCGTGTCCCCGTCGTGGAAGTCCGGCGAGCCGGGCGGCGCGTCCTACCGGGACTACGAGATCGCGCCCTCCAGCGGCCTGCTCTTCCTGCTCGGCCTGCAGGTCTTCGAGGCCGCGGATCTGCGTTCGATGGGCCCACCCACCGAGAGCGTCGAAGCGCTGCACACCCAGATGCGGGTGGCACAGGAGTTGTGGCTCCGCGGAGCCGACATCACCCCCGCGAACCAGGACGACTTCATCTCGCCCGACAACGCGCGCCGCGTGTGGCGGGACATCCAGAACAGCCCGCCTCGCCCCTTCGTGGGCTTCGCCGCGGCCACGTGCGGCAATGTGATCGTCGACGCCGAAGGCAACGTAGCCGCCGGCACCCATTCCAGCTCTTCCGAGCCCTTCGGCACCGGGATCAACATCGACGGCGTCGTGATGAACCGCGCCACCTACCTGCGCAAGTACACGAACCTCCCCGTCGGGTTTTCCACGCAACTCTGGCTCTTCCGCGACGGCCGGCCCGCGCTGGTGATGGCGACGCCCAGCCGCTCGCTCATGGAATGCCTGCTGCAGGGCGCGGCCAACTTCGTCGAGTACGGAATGGACGGCGAGCAGGTGGTGCAGGCCCCGCGGTTCGGCCATCCGCACCCGGGAATCGCGTCGGCCGAGATCGAGGGCGACTTCGGCGACGAGGCCATCGCCGAACTGGAGGCGCGGGGCCATGCACTTTTCCCGGTGAGCCCCCGGGACGCGAACATGGGGTCGATCCACGCCGTGCGCAGGCTGGACGACGGGCGGCTCGAAGGGGTGGCCGATCCCAGGCGGCGGGGACGCGCGAGTGGCGGTGCGGTGGAGTGAACTCCGGTAGCGGCGGCGGGCCGGCGGACCCGGTGGGCGACGAAGCCGGCCCCCGCCTGAGCGGTCGGTGGGTCCTGAAGCAGGTCCTCGGACGTACGCTCCTCCCGCACCACGTGTACCGCTGGCTTCGTCGGCGGTGGCGGGGCCGGAGGGGGCACCGCCGCGTCCCAACCGTGCATGCGAACGCCCAGTTGGCGCTGTACAGCCGCATGCTGCCCGGCGATTTCCTCCACTACGGCTACTTCGAAGACCCTGATACGCCGCCCGAGTCGATCAGCTTCGATGCACTCCACCGCGCCCAGCGCCGCTACGCCGAGCTGCTGCTGGACCTGATCGAGCAACCCGACGCGCCGGTCCTCGATGCCGGCTGCGGAATGGGCGGCATGCTGGGCCTTCTGGATGCCGCGGGACACGACGTGATCGGCCTGACCCCGGACCGGATCCAGGCGGACCACATTGGTGCGGCCTATCCGGGCATCCCCGTCCTGCGTTGCCGCTTCGAGGATATCGATACTGACAGATTCATGGAATATTTTGGCACAGTCATCCACGCGGAGTCCCTGCAATACATGCTTCCCAACGGTGTTTTTGCCGTAATGGACAAAATCATGGCACATTCTGACATTTGGATTGTGGCGGACTACTTTCGAGTCGGACGCGCTCGCGGGTCCGGATGGAGGCTCGACGCCTTTCGCGCCCGCCTGCGTGAGCACGGATACAAGGTGCTCCGCGAGTCCGACATCACCGCCCACGTTCTGCCGACCCTGGGCTTCGCCCGCTTGCTTGCCGACCGCATCGCGCTGTCCGCCCTCGACTTCGCGCACGACAAGCTCCGGGCGAAAAGCCCCGCACTCCATTACGTTCTGGAGAACGTGGCCGAGCGCGCCCGGGATGCCGCGGTTCGCAGCACGGCCATCCTCGATCCGGCCGGGTTTGCCGAGCGGAAACGCTACATGCTGATGAAGATCCGCAAGACGTGATGGGGAGGAGAACGATGTTCCGGAATCATGCAGCAGGCGGATGGCCGCCAGCGGGCATGGCCACGGCGGTGCTTGCCGCGCCGCCTCTTGCCGTGCCGCTTCTGGCCGTGCCGGTTCTGGCCGCGGCGCTCGCCGTGCCACTCGCCGCCCAGGACGTCACCGTCGTCGACTACGAGCCGCGCAATACGCTGGTCGTGCCGGGGAATCCGCTCACCCGGGCCAGCTTCCCCTTCGTGGACATTCACGGCCATCAGCGCGGCGAAAGGATGTCGGCCGCCGACATCGACCGCCTGGTGGGGGAGATGGACGAGCTCAACATGGCGGTGATGGTCAACCTCTCCGGTGGCAGCGGCTTTTCCCTGACCGCCGGCCTCGAGAACATGACCGCGCGGCATCCGTCGCGCTTCGTCTTCTTCGCCAACACCAACTTCTTCGGCGTCGGGGAACCCGGCTGGGGTGAGGAGGCTGCCGCGCAGCTGGAAGAGGACGTGAGGAACGGCGCCGCGGGTCTGAAAATCTTCAAGGGCCTTGGAATGGCGGATCGGGACACCGACGGGAACCGGATTCCGGTCGACGATCCGCGCCTGGCGCCGCTGTGGGACAAGGCCGGCGAGCTGGGGATTCCGGTGCTCATCCACTCCGCCGACCCCGCCGAGTTCTGGCAGCGCCACGACCGCTTCAACGAGCGCTGGCTCGAACTGCGGCTGCGGCCGCGGCGGATCCGGCCTCCCGGCCAATTCCCGCCCTTCGAGCAGATCATCGGCGAGCAGCACAATCTCTTCCGGCGGCACCCGAATACGAACTTCATCTCCGCGCATCTGGGCTGGCTGGGCCACGACCTCGCGCGCCTCGGTGAGGTGCTCGACGAGATCCCGAACATGTACGTCGGCCTCGGCGCGGTCGTGTACGAACTTGGCCGGCAGCCGCGGTTCGCGCGCGAGTGGCTGATCGAGCATGGGGATCGCGTGCTGATGGGGAAGGACTCGTACAACCAGGAGGAGTTCCACACCTATTTCCGCGTGTTCGAGACCGAAGACGACTACTTCGACTACTACCGCCGCTACCACGCCTTCTGGCAGATGTACGGCCTGGGTCTCCCCGACGAAGTCCTGCGCAAGATCTACTACGAGAACGCGTTGAAGCTCGTTCCGGCGATCGACCGGAGCCTGTTTCCTGGCTGAGCGGGCCGTGCGGACGGTGTGGCTTCGGCCCCGCTGAGCGATGAAGGCTGTCTGGTACAGAGCGACGGGCCCCGCGCGGGAGGTGCTTCGTTACGGGGAAGTCGAGACGCCGAGCCCGGGGCGAGGGGAGGTTCGCGTCCGCGTCGCGGCTTCGGGCGTCAATCCCTCCGACACCAAGCGGCGGGGCGGCTGGCTCGGCATGCAGATGGGGCACGCACGCGTGATCCCGCACTCGGACGGAGCGGGGACACTGGACGCGGTCGGCGAGGGCGTCGACCCGGCACGGATCGGGGAGCGGGTCTGGGTGTGGAACGCCCAGGGCGGGGCGCGCCCGTTCGGGACCGCGGCCGAGTTCGTGGTGGTGCCGGCCGGGCAGGCGGTGCGGTTGCCGGACGGGGTGCCGTGGTCGATCGGGGCCGGATTGGGGGTTCCCGGGTGCACCGCGCACTACGCCGTGTTGGGCGCCGGGCCGGTGGAGGGTAGGCGCGTGCTGGTGCAGGGCGGGGCGGGCGGGGTGGGGCACATGGCCGTGCAGATCGCGGCGCTGAGCGGGGCCGAGGTGATTGCGACCGTGAGCGGCGCCGCGAAGGGGGAGGTGGCGGCGGGGGGCGGTGCGCGCCATGTGGTGAACTATCGCCGTGAGGATGTGGTGGCGCGGGTGCGGGATCTGACCGGGGGAGAGGGCGTGGATCGCGTGATCGAGGTGGACCTCGCGGCCAACATCGAGACCGACGTGAAGTTGCTGCGGCCGCACGGCACGATTGCGTCGTATTCGTCGACCTCGGGGCCGGAGCTGCCGCTCGCGTACTACCCTCTCGCCTTCAAGGACCTGCGCATCCATTTCGTCCAGGGCTACCTGCTTTCGGCCCCGGCGCGCCGGGCGGCGATCCGGGATCTGACGGCCTGGTTGAGCGCGGCGCAGTTGGATGTTCGCATCGCGGAGGTGTTCCGGCTTTCGGATGCGGCGTCCGCACACGAGCTGCTCGAGTCGGGACGAGCGGACGGGAAGGTGGTGGTGGCGGTCGGCTCGTGACTTGAGGTCATCCGCCGACGCGCTCAGCTTGGGATGTGGAGATCACCGACTACCACTAGGCGAGTCATGCGATGACGATCAAGAGGAGCGATGTCGACCGAGGAAAGGTGGACTTTTCGGACGTGGTCGCCGGTGGTGAACTATCTCCGGTCCACCCTGGAGAGATTCTCCGAGACGAGTTCCTGAGACCGTTCGGACTAACTGTCTATCGGCTGGCACAGGCGCTCAGGGTTCCGAGACCGCGTCTGAACGAAATCGTGCTTGGAAGGCGTCGCATTACGACCGACACCGCGCTCCGGCTGGCACGGTTTTTCGGCACCACGGCCGAATTCTGGATTCGTCTCCAGGTTCGCTATGATCTCGAGTGCGCCGAGCCGTCGCGCCAGAAGATCGAGCGCGAAATAGAACAGCTGAAACGTGGGCGCCCGGTTGCTGCTATCCCCCCCGACGAAGCCATATGAGGACCACGCCGCAGGAGGAGCCAGTGCCCCAGTACTGCGGCGGCATCCCCGCCGTACTCCGATAAACCTCCACGCCGGCTACGACACCGGGGTTTACGATGTCGTCGATCCAGGCCGGGCTGCGGTCCCCGCCCACCCGGACGCCGTCAAGGTAGACGGTCGGAATGCAATTGGTCCCGTGTCTGCGTAGTGCAAGAAAACCTCGGCCGGGCATTCGGGGATCGGGCACGGTCGTCACCCCCGGAAACCGCGTCAGTGCAGATGTAAGCTGAACCGGATTCCAGAATTCGAGATCCTCGCGATCCAGGAAATCACCCCAGCCGTCCTCTTCCCGCTGGTAGAATCCCACGCTCTGCAGATTCCTGTCGAGTCTGTCCACGGTCACCTCGATCGGGTCCAGCGCGATCGCGTCGACCGCGAGTTCGACGTGCAGCTTGACGACATGGGCGGCTTCCACCGTGACCGACACCGAGCGCTGCCGGTATCCGATATGCGTGAACTCGACATCGTGTTGCCCGGGGACCAACTCGGATAGGGTGAAGCGGCCGTCCTCGTCGGTAGTGGCCATACGCCCGATTCCGTCAACGTTGACGACGACCTCGGAAACCGGCTCGCCATTCACTTGGTCTGTGACAACCCCCACGATCCCCGTGATCATTCCATCGCTCGAGTCGCCGATGGGCGTCAGGCCGAGGAAGAACTCTCCGGGCCGGTCGATCGTCAGATCCCCGTCCAGACGCTGGTAGTCCTTGTGAATCAATCGAAGGTCGTACACGCCGCGAGAGATGCTGTCGAGCACGAACCGGCCCTCGCCATCGGTCACTACGGTAAGGCCCAGCGCTTCCAGGACCACGACGACACCGGCGACGGGTTGCCCGGTCACGTCGTGCACCACGTTGCCGGTCACCGTCACCGCGCCGGCCGTCACCGCGGCGGTCTCCCGCGTCTCCTGTGCGGCCGTGGGCGGCACGGTCAACGCGTTGAGCCAGACAAGAAGCGGGATCAGGCGGGGGAGTCCTCTCATCTGTTCCATAACCCCGCAGGCCTCGGAATGTTCGGAACAGGAATGTTCGGAAGACCGGCCGGCCTGGCTTTCCAACGGGAGTCGGGTCCCGCTTGTCCCTGTTTTACCCACTGTGGCGTTGCGGCTGCGCGCGAGGCCACGCAATATGACGTTCCGCGGCTCCGGTACGGCTGCGGGAACCAATCCGAAGGAGGATCCGACCGATGTTGACTCGACGTGAATGGCTCCAATCGACTGCTGCCGCCGGGGCGGTGCTGTCTCTCGATCCCGGCGTTCTGCGCGCCCTCGGACGGCAGGAAATGATGACCCGCGCGATCCCTGCGACGGGGGAGCGGGTGCCGATCGTGGGGCTGGGGAGTTCCGCGACGTTTTCGCGGGTGGCGCGGGGCGACGACGTGAGTCAGCTTCGTGACGTCCTGCAGACCTTTGTGGACTACGGCGGCACCGTCTTCGACACGGCACCCAGCTACGGCTCGTCGGAGGAGGTTTCCGGGCGGCTGGCGATGGAGATGGGGATTTCCGACCGGATCTTCTGGGCCACGAAGGTGAACGTGGCCGGGCGGGGAGGCGGATCGGCGGATGCGGGCGCGGCGCGGGCCCAGATCGAGCGTTCCTTCGAGTATTTCGGGGTGGATGAGATGGACCTGATCCAGGTGCACAACCTGGGGGACCCGCCCACGCAGGTGGGGATCATCGAGGAGCTGAAGCAGGAGGGACGGATCCGCTACATCGGGATCACGAGCACCAGCAAGCGGCAGTATCCGGCGCTTGTGCAGGCCATGCAGGACTATCCGCTCGACTTCATCGGGATCGACTACGCGGTGGACAACCGCAGTGCGGCCGAGGAGATCTTCCCGGTGGCCGAGGACCAGGGCATCGCGATTCTCGTGTACGTGCCCTTCGGCCGGACCCGGCTGTGGTCGCGGATCGGCGACCGCGAGGTGCCCGAGTGGGCGAGTGACTTCGGGGCCGATTCGTGGGCGCGGTTCTTCATCAAGTTCGCCGCGGCGCATCCGGCGGTGACGTGCGTGACCCCGGCGACGAGCAACCCGGAACACATGATCGACAACCTGGGCGCTGGCCTGGGCGGACTGCCCGACGAGGACCAGCAGGCGCGCATGATCGAACTCGTGGACGCGCTGCCCCCGGCTCCGCGCCGCAGAGGATAGCCTGCGGGGAATACCATGATCGGGAGGATACCATGATCGACCGCCGCCGTTTCATCGGAACCTCCATCGCGGGTGGCGCAGCGGCCGCTTTGGGCACGGCTGCGTGCGCGCCCGACGGCGCGGACTCCGGAGCCGCGCCCGACAGCGGCGCCGGGCCCGCGGGGACCCAGCCCGGAGCCTTCGAACTCGACGAGGCCACGGTCGCCGACCTGCAGGCCGCCATGGAGTCCGGCGATCGGACGGCGCGCTCGATCACCGAGCCCTACCTGGAGCGCATCGCCGCCCTGGACGGTCAGGGGCCGGAGCTCAGGTCGGTCATCGAGACCAACCCCGACGCGCTCGACATCGCCGACCAGCTGGACCGGGAGCGGCAGGCCAGCGGGCCGCGCGGACCCCTGCACGGCATCCCCGTCGCACTCAAGGACAACCTGGACACGCACGACCGGATGACGACCACGGCGGGGTCGCTCGCACTGGAAGGGTCGATCCCGGCGCAGGACTCGTTCGTCGCCGAGCGGCTGCGCGAAGCGGGGGCGATCATCCTGGCCAAGCTGAACATGAGCGAGTGGGCGTACTTCCGCGGGGAGCGGGCGACGAGTGGCTGGAGCGCGCGCGGGGGGCAGTGCCGCAACCCCTATGCGCTCGACCGCAACCCGTGCGGATCCAGTTCGGGCTCGGGCACGGCCGCCTCCGCGAACCTGTCGGCGCTGACCGTCGGCACCGAGACGGGCGGGTCGATCATGTGCCCCTCGTCCACCAACGGGATCGTGGGGATCAAGCCGACGGTGGGGCTGTGGAGCCGTTCCGGGATCATCCCCATCTCGCACTCCCAGGACACCGCGGGGCCGATGTGCCGTACGGTGCGCGACGCGGCCGCGCTGCTGGGGCCGGTCACCGGCGTGGATCCCCGCGATCCGGCCACCGCGGCCAGCGAGGGCAACGCCCACACCGACTACACGCAGTTTCTCGACGCGGGCGGTCTCCAGGGCGCGCGGGTCGGCGTGGCCCGCAGCTTCCCGGGCTTCTCGCCGGACGTGATGGCGGTCTTCGACGAAGCCGTGGCCGCCATGCGCGATGCCGGAGCGGTCGTCGTGGATCCCGCCAACCTCCCGAACGCCGCCTGGAATGACGCACAGCCGCTGCTGGTGCTGGAGTACGAATTCAAGGCGAACCTGAACGCCTACCTGGCGGGCCTGGGGCCGGACGCACCCGTGAAGACGCTGGCCGAGGTCATCGAGTTCAACGAGCGCAACGCGGATGTCGAGATGCCGCACTTCGGGCAGGAGCGGCTGATCGCGTCGGAGGCACGCGGGCCGCTGACCGACCAGGACTATCTGGACGCCGTACGCGCGATCCAGCGCGGCAACCGCGAGGACGGGATCGACGCGCTGATGGACGAACACAACCTGGACGCGATCGTGGCGCCGACGCGTGGCCCGGGCTGGAAGACGGACCACATCCTGGGCGATTCACTGGGCGGCGGGTCGAGCGCGGGCCCGGCGGCGATCGCGGGCTATCCGGACATCACGGTGCCGATGGGGTTCGTGTCGGGGCTGCCGGTGGGCGTGTCCTTCTTCGGCCGGCGCTGGAGCGAACCGGTGCTGCTGCGGATCGCCTATGCGTACGAGCAGGCCACCAACCACAGGGCCCCGCCGACCTTCGCGGAGACGCTGGGGTAGCTGGCCCGGGTGGGGCGCGGCCGCGCGTCAACCCTTCTCGAGGTCAGGCTTTCTCGAGGTCAGCCCTTCGCGAAGCCCGTCACGCGGCGGATCGTCCCGTCCGGATCGGCCTGGATGTGGTTGAACCCCTCGCTGCCGCCGCCCGGCCCCGTCGCGCGCCATCCGACCAGCGCCTCGCCGCGGCAGATGCGCACGTCGCCCGTGTGCGCGAGGCTGTAGCCGGGCATGTACTGGTGACAGCTGGCGATGTGCATGGACAGCAGTTCGATTCCGGTGAGGCCCGTCCAGTCGTCCCGGAAGGTGATGTCGTCGGCGCAGCACCTGCGGAGCGCCGCCAGACGCGTGTCGGCGTCCTGGTCGTTCCACGCGGCGACCCAGAGGGGCAGCGTACGCTCCAGTCCCGTGCCCAGGTCGATCCGGTTCGCCTTCAGGTTGAGCCGGCTCAGCTGGAAGTGCCAGCCGCCCTCCTGATCCTGCGCTGCCTCTGCGGAAGGCAGCCCGCCGTGACGCAGGTCGACCCGACACCCCGGCCCCGCGGGACTCACCCGGAACTCCAGCAGTGAAGACCCGGCCGGGTATTGTTCGGCGTGGGCCCCGGTCTCCGTTCCCCAGGTCAGTTGCAGGTGGCGCGCGTCGGCGTCCAGCGCGACGATCTCGCCGGCGATCACGATGTTGAAGTTCGGGAACGCGGCCCGAAACGCGCTTCCGGGGCGCGGCTCGAAGGTGACCTCGCCCTGCATCCATGCCGAAAAGAGCTCCGGCTCGGTGAGGATCGCCCACACCGTGTCGGGGCTCGCGTCGATCTCTACCGACAGCTCGATCACGTTTGCATCGTCTTCCACGTCTGTCTCCTGTCCCTGGGTTGTTGTGGGGGATTGGGGGCGCGGCGCGGGCCGCGCTGGGCCGCCCGGTGCGGGTTCGCACGCTCGGCTCCTGGGCTTGCGGGTTCCGCCACCACCGCCTCCGTGCCCTCCGCCATGTGCTTGAGCGCCCGCAGGCGGTCCGCCCAGAACGCCTCCAGCACGTCGCCGACGATCCCCATTTCGTGTCTGGCAGCCTGGTAGAACCGCCAGCGTCCTTCGGAGCGCACCGTCACGAGGCCCGAGTCGTGGAGCTTCGAGAGGTGCTGCGACACGGCCCCCACGCTCACGGGAAGCCTGGCGGCGATGTCACCCACGTTCCGCTCGCGGTCCCAGATCATCTGCAGGATCTCGAGGCGGCGGGGCTCGGTCGCTATGCGAATCATGAGGGCGCTGTTCATTGTTATTTTAGTATATGCTAAAATATAGATGCGAGAAAGTGATGCCAGAAAGGCGGCGGGGGACCCTGGGGGTGCGGACCGGTCACAGCCCGTTGAATCCGGTTGACCTCTTTCGGCGTCCGGCTTACCGTCTCACGGTCTCGCGCGAACGACAACGGGGAGGGAGGTACGATGAGCGAGCACCTGCGCAACATCGGAGGGGCGGTTCTGGGGTGGATCGTCATGTTCGCCTGCGTTTTCGTGCTGATGTCGGGTTTCTGGATGATGCTGGGCGCGGATGGCGCATTCCAGGCAGGGAGCTGGGAGGTGACGGGCACGTGGAACTTCGGGTCGATTGTCATCGGTCTGATCGCCGCGGTCGTGGGCGGCCTTGTGTGCGCGAAGGTCTCTGCCGACAGCCGCGGCGTATGGATGCTCGTGGCCCTGGTCGTGGTGCTGGGAGTGGCGAGCGCCGTGCCCGATGCACCGATGGGCGACGCCGGGATGGCTGAAGCGGCGACGGGTGTCCGTCCGCCGGATGTCTCCATGACCGAGGCCATGATGACCGCGCAGCAGCCCAGGTGGATCGCCTGGCTGAATCCGGTGCTGGGAGCGGTCGGGGCCCTCTTCGGCGCCAGGCTGGTCAAGAGCGATTAGTCGCAGTCCACCGCGCTCCTTCGACCGCTCCATCGTCGAGGGGCCCATCGGCCGCGCCGTCTGGACGCTGGCGTGGCCCACGATGCTGCAGAACGTCATCGGGGGACTCCAGGGTCTGGTCGACCATGCGATGGTGGGGAACTTCGTCGGGTACGCGGGGAACGCGGCGATCGGGGTCTCGTGGCAGATCTTCCTGGTCGTGCACGTGTTCATCGGGTCGCTGTTCACCGGCATGGGCGTTCTGGTGGCGCGCTTCGCCGGCAGGAACGAGCCCGAAATAGTTAACAAGGTTGTTTATCAATCGTTCCTGACGGCCGCGATTCTGTCCATCGGCATCCTGGCGCCGGTCGGGTACTTCCTCGCGCCCGCCCTCCTCGATCTGGTCCACGCCGCTCCGTCGGTGCAGGCCGAAGCACTGCCCTACATCCGCACGCTCTTCATCTTCAGCTTCGGGATGATGGTGTTCTTCATGCTGGGCGGGGCCCTGCGCTCGGCCGGCGACGCGCGGACGCCGCTGCGTCTCGGCATATGGATGACGGTGCTCAACCTGGTGCTGAACGTGATCCTCATCCGCGGCCTGGGCCCGATTCCGGCGTTCGGCACCCTCGGGGCGGCCATGGGGACGGTGATCGCCGCGGGGATCATGGCGTTGGCCGCCGCCTGGTCGCTCTTCCGCGGCCGCTGGGTCATCCGCATGCACCGCGGCATGGGCTGGCGACCGGATCCGGCGATCATCCGCCAGCTCTTCCGGTTCGGACTGCCGACGGGGATCCAGGGCGTGGCCATGAACATCGGGGGCGTCGTGCTGCTGCGCTTCATCGGCTCGCTGGCGAGCAGTGCCGAGGCCCAGGCCGCGTACTCGGTCGCGTACGGCCAGCTGTTCTCGCTCGTGACCTGGACATCAGTCGGGCTGATGGGGGCGACCGCCGCCGTCGCGGGCCAGAACCTGGGCGCGGGCAAGCCCGAGCGGTCCGCTCAGGGGGTGAAGGTCGCCTCGCGGATCGGGATCGGCGTCGCCGTGGGGACCGGGCTTCTCTTCCTGCTCGCTCCCCATCTCCTGCTCGACGCATTCGGGATGGACGACCCGGCGGTGGCGGCGCTGGGTGCGCAGCTGCTGGCGTTCCTCAGCATATCCGGAGTCTTCGTGGCCGTGGCGTTGGCGTACAACGGCGCCCTGCAGGGTACGGGGGACACCCGGGGCGCGCTCTACATATCGCTCGTCTCCCAGCTTGCGCTGCCGCTGGCGCTCTGCGGCGCGATCCAGGCCGCGGTCGGCCTCGAGCCCCACCACATCTGGTTCGCGATCCTCGCCGGGCACGTGACCCGCTGCGGCCTCGGGGTGCTCCGCTTTCGCCAGGGCCGCTGGCGGCGGATCGAGGTGGGGATCTAGGCCACTTGCGGGCTACGCAGCTTACGAAGTCCGGGACGCTCCAAGCACCCACCTGCGCAGCCACTCCACATTCCGCGTCATCAGGTCCCGCTGAAGCCGCGGCGACCGCACGCCATGCGGCTGGCCGGGGTAGATTACCAGCTCCGTCGGCACCTTGCCGATTCCACGAATGGCCTCGAAGAACTGGATGCTCTGTTCCGCCGGGACGCGCTCGTCGTTCTGCCCGACCTGGATGAGCAGGGGAGTGGTCACGCGGTCGACGTAGCGGTACGCCGAACGTTCCTCGTACAGCTCCCAGTCCTCCCAGGGCTTTGGCCCGAGATAGGTGTGGTAGAACTCGGGCAGGTCGGTTTGGGAGTACATCGAGATCAGGTCGTTGGCGCCCGCGCCGGCACTGGCCGCCTTGAAGCGGTCCGTGCGCGTGATTCCCCAGTAGGTGTGGTGGCCGCCGAAGCTCCACCCGCTCACCGCGAGCCGGGCGGGGTCGGCGATGCCGTGCTCAATCATGGCGTCCACGCCAGAGTCCACATCGACCCAGTCACTCCCCGAAATGTCGCCGCGGTTCAGGCCACGGAACCGCTCCCCGTAACCGGTTGATCCCCGGTAGTTGGGCTGCAGAACCGCGAAGCCCATGCCGGCGTACACCTGCACCGGGTAGGCGCCGCGGGTGCCGTGGAAGCGGTCGGACGAGACGCCCGCGGGGCCGCCGTGGATCACCAGGACGAGCGGGACACGGTCGCCCTCCTCGTAGCCGACGGGGAGCGTCAGGACGCCTTCGATCTCCTCGCCGCCGGCACGGGAACGCCACCGCTCGACCCGCTGCGCGCCCAGCGCCAGTTCGGCGGTCTGCGGGTTGAGGTCGGTCAGCCGAGTGGGCGTGAACGAGCCCGTGCCCGAGACGAAGACATCGGGCGGACGCGTGCCGCCCTCGGCCGTGAAGGCGATCAGCGTGCCGTCGGCGGAGGCCGAGAATCCCCCGTAGAAGCGCGCGCCGTCGGTCACGGTGGCCGGCGGCCCGGCGACGCGTCCCCCCAACGCGGGAATGTGGTATAGCGCGCTCCCCGTGCGGCGGCTCGCGTTCACCAGCAGACCGGACTCGTCGAGGTGCACGAAAGCGGCGTTCTCGTCGAGATCGCCGGTCAGCGGCACCGGCTCACCCGCACCGGCGCCGCCGTCGTCCGGCGTCACGCTCCACAACTGCCGGTTGAAGGTACCGATCAGGTGCCCCGACGCCGCCACGACCACGCCGATCCCGTCGTCCCACGCCACCGCACCGTCGGGTCCGTCCATCGTAGTGATCTGCTCCGCCTCGGCGTCCGGTCCGCGCTGTACGTAGGTCGCGCCTTGGTACCGCGTCCTCAGCACCGGTGACGGCCGCGCCCCGTACGCCACCGCGCGCGAATCGGGCGACCATACGATGTTTTCCACCTGCAACCCGTCGGGCGACCAGCGTACCGCCTCTCCGGCGGATCCGTCGTCGGCCAGCTCCGCCACGTAGACGTGCGTCCACTCGTCCGCGTAGGCCGAATCCTGCACCATCGGGCGCCCGCGCAATCGCTCCAGCTCCTCGTCGGCCTCGGACTTCGGGGGGCTGGCCAGGAACGCGACCCGCGCGCCGTCGGGAGAAAAAACGAAGGCGCCGACGTCTGTGACATGCGAGGTCACTCGCCAGGCCTCTCCACCGTTCGGGCGGATCCCGTAGACCTGCCGATGCTCTCCCCGATCCGACGCGAACCCCAGCCATTCGCCCCCCGGGTGCCAGGCGGGTGACTCGTCCGCCCCCTCGCCGGTCGTAAGCCGGCGCGCATCGCCGGGATCCCCGTCGGTCGGCGCGACCCATACGTCGGTTACCATGCGGTCCGCCTCCATGTCACGCTCCGAAACGACGAACGCGACCCACGATCCATCGGGGCTCATCGCAACTGACGACGGCGTCCGCATCTCGAGGACATCGTCGACGGTCATGGGTCGGGGCGACTGCTGCGCCGCGATCCCGGCCGCGTGGCCGAGCACGGCCGCAGTGCCGAAAAGGGTGAGGGCGGTGCTGCGGTTCATGATTCCCTCCGATGCCTGGGCGTCCTGACGGCGTGGCGTGTCACATGAGATTTAGCCGCCCCGCACCCGCGCGCGCCAGTATGGCGTGGCCCGCCCCCAGGCCCCAGCTTGTGGCATGGCACCACACACGGAAACGGCCGTCCATTCCCCCAAACGGAGAGCGTCGCCACGATGTCCAGAAACCGCCCCACGACACGCGCCCTGCACCTGACCGCGATCCTCGCCACGGCTGCGCTCCTCCTTCCCACAGAACTCGCAGCCCAGTCTCGCCGGCCCCTCGAGATCGAGGATTACTACCGCCTGAAGGGCGTCGGCAGTCCGGCGCTGTCTCCCGACGGATCCCGCGTGGCGTTTGTCGTGACGTCGGTTTTGGAGGATGAGAACCGCCGCCACAGTGAGGTCTGGTTGGCCGATGCGGACGGGTCGGGAGAGCCGATACGTCTGACCAGCCCGAGCTTCAGCGCTTCGAGCCCGGCCTGGACCCCGGACGGCCGCCACCTCTATTTCTCGTCGAGACGCCCCGCCCCCGGCGGCGAGTCCGGCGGCGGGCCCTGGTTCCTGCGGATGGATGGCGCCGTGGGCGAGGCGTTCCAGATCGAGGGACTGGACGGCTCCCCGACGTTCAGCCCGGACGGCCGGTGGATCGTCTTCACCAGGGCCGTGCTTCCCGTGGGCAGCAGGCCCGAGCCCACCTATGGTTCGGATTTCGAGCGCCGCACGGTCGACCGCTTCGATGGCCGCGTCTACGACTGGATGAACTACCGTTTCGACCGGCGCGGCTATCTGCCCGATCCCCGAGACCCCTGGGCCACGCCCCCGCGCGAGATCTTTCTGCTGTCGGCGGACGGCGGCGAAGCGCGGCAGCTGACCGAACTGGGCGTGAACGCCTCCGGACTGGCGTGGAGTCCCGACGGCACCCGCATCGCCTTCACGGCCGATACTCACCAGCGCGACGAGCACAGCTACGAGCGCGCCGACCTGTGGGTGATCACCGTCGACGGCACGGTGACCCGGCTGACCGACGACGAGTACAACTACGGGGGGCCCGCGTGGTCTGCCGACGGCAGCGAGATCGTCGTACGGGGCAACGAGGGCCTGGACGTGATCATCCGCGAGGCACGCGACCGTGGAGCACCGTCGGACCTGTTCGTGTTCGACGCCGGCAGCGGCGAGCGCGTGCGCAACCTCACCGAGGACTGGGACCTCATTCCCGGCGGTGCGACGGTGTCGGCCGATGGGGGCCATATGTACTTCTCTGCGAGCGTGACGGGGAACTCGCACCTGTTCCGGGTTCCGGCCGGTGGCGGCACCGTCGAGCAGGTCACCGACGGCGACCGGCGCCTTGGCGGGCTCTCCTTCTCGTCCGACTTCTCCCGGATGGCTTTCACGGTCACCGATCCGACGAGCCCGGCGGACGTCTGGGTTGCGGGGGTGCCCGGGTCGGCTCGGGCTGGCGGGTCGGCTGGGGAGGCCGGCGCGGCTCGGGCCGACGCGGGCGAGCGTCGCGTCAGTGCGGTCAACGACGCGCTGCTGGCCGAACTCGACCTCTCGAGTCCCGATCGCCTGCTATTCCGGAGCGAAGACGGCACCGAAGTCGAGGGCTGGATGCTCCCGGCACGGGGCTACGGCGGCGCGGCCCCGGCCGGCGGTTTCCCCATGATCCTCCTGATGCACGGGGGACCGCACGGCGCCTACGGCAACGACTTCTCGTTCGACCGTCAGCTTCTGGCCGCGAAGGGCTACATGGTGCTCTACACCAACCCGCGCGCCTCGACCGGGTACGGCGAGGACTTCCGCTGGGGGACGTGGGGGGGCTGGGGGTTCAACGACTACGACGACGTCATGGCCGGTGTGGACCACGCCATAGCCCATTACGACATCGACACCGCGCGCATGGGCGTGACGGGGTACTCCTACGGTGGCTACCTGACCAACTGGGTCATCACCCAGACCGACCGTTTCGCGGCGGCCATTGCGGGCGCCTCGATCTCCAACTGGGTGAGCGACTATGCGGTCGCCGACATCCCGCGCACCAAGGAGAGCGAGTTCTACGGTCCGCCCTGGGAAGAGAGGGGACTCGAGCACCTCCTGCGCTCGTCGCCGCTGATACACGCGAAGGGCGTCTCGACACCGACGATGTTCGTGCACGGCGAATACGACCACCGCGTGCCCATCGAGGAGGCGGAACAGATGTACGTGGCGCTGCGCAAGCAGAAGGTTCCGGCGAAGTTCGTGCGGTACCCGGAATCGTATCACGGGGGCTGGACTCCGTGGCGCACCGTGCACCGGACCTGGGTGCAGCTGGAGTGGTGGGAACAGTGGCTGGGGCGGCGCCCCGCGTCGGACTGACGGGCGGATCGGGCGGCCGGGGTAGCGGGGTGGCTGTGCCGCCTACCCGTGTGGCCCCGCGATCACGACGCCGTCCGCTACGTGCATGACCCGCGCATCCCCGCTCTCGTCGAAGGAAAACGGCCAGGGCCCGACGCTGCCGCCCGGCAGCCGCACGCGGCGAATCCCGTCGAGGGAGAGGGGGACCCCCGGCGCGAGCATCGCGGGGCCGGCGACCTCGTACAGCCAGGCGGCCCCCGTCCCGCGCGAGGTCACTTCGTAGCCGCCGGCTTCAATCAGCAGCGCGACCCCTTCGTCCAGCCCCAGACCCACCAGGGGGCCCTCGCCGCGCTCCGCCAGCAAACGAGCGAGAAACACGAGGAGGCGACCCTCGCGCCCGCGCTCCGTGAAGTGGCTGTCCACCAGCACGCCGTCCAGCTCCGGCTGAGCGAACACCGGGCGGGAGAGACTGACCTCGCGCCGCATCGGGTTGTCCAGTGCCTCGCGCGAAGTCACCGTACCGAATTGTGCGTCGAAAGCGCCTTCTCCCAGTGAAACGGCCCCCGCGCTGGTTCCGCCCATCGTGGCGTCCCGCTCGGCGACCGCCGCCAGCGCCTCGTGCAGCGCGGCGGGCCAGCGGCCCAGGTAGTCCCACTGATTGCCCCCGGCGAGCCAAACGGCTTCGGAGCGGGCGACCCGGCACAGCACGGCGGGGTCCGCACCCGCCTCGGGGTTGCTGGTGCGGATCGTGACGACCGTGGACGGCGTTACGCTGGCCAGGAAGCCGATGAAGTACTGCGGGTAGCTGGTCAGGGAGCCGTTCGTGCGAAGGACGACGATATCTCCGGCCACCGCCGCCTCGACGAACTGCCGCGCGGCCAGGTCCTCCTCCCGGCCGCCGCCCATAAGCACCAGTCGCCGGTGCGGCCTGCGATTCGTGTCGGCGCCGGTACCCTCGAACCCGCCGATTTCGACGCCGGCGCCCGGGTCCGGACAGCGGTCGACGGGCCTTGCCTCCGGGATGAGTTCGGTCGGCGGCGCGCCGCACGCGGTCAGACAGAGCAGGGCGGCACCGATGCGTGCCACGGCGGCGTTCCGTGCCACGGTGGCGCCTATATCAGGGCGCCATCCCTTCGCAGCTTCTTCACCACCGCCCAGCCGAGGCCCTGGGTGACGCTTACCGCCACCGCCGCCCGGACCAGGTTCCCATATACCGGAACCCAGCGCAGAACCAGGTTCGCCCCTCCCCGGCCGACCATCGTGCCGAGGGTGGCGTACAGCGTGGACCGGACCGCCGCATCGGACCAGTGCACCTCGAACTCGTCCGCCAGGGCCGTGATCATGGCGATCTGAACGGGCGCGATCGCCACTGAGTCGGACCCCGGAATGACGGTCGCCGCGGCCGCCGTCGCCGCCGCCGCCGATGCACTGTGGATGATCGCCGCGCAACGCTTGTCCTGGTCGGGGACGTACTTTCTGAACTCTTCCTTGAGACGCATATGCAGAGCCCTTCATCGGGTGTCTTGACTACCGAAGAATACGTTGCCACGGCAAAAGGTGTTCCGACGAATGCCGGGGGCGGGCCGATTCATCAGCTCACGATCCTTCCCCGCCTCGGCAGCACCACCGCGGGGAGCCCCAGCAGCTCCACGGCCTCGTTGAAGCGGCGGAGCTCGTTCTCGAGCAGGTTCAGGTAGCGGACCCGCACCCCTTCCCACTCCTCCAGCAGGTCGTCGAGGCGCTCCATGGTGCCGGGCTGGGGAGCGCCCTCCGCGCCGCCGGAGATGTAGCCGTCGGTGCCGGTGACGCGGCCGTACAGTTCCATCCACTGGTTGTCGAGGCGGGGCGCGAAGCGGATCGGGTCCTGGTTGGACCGGTTCTTCGTCTGCATGAGGTCCTCGGTCACGGCTGTCGATTTCTCGTTCAGGGTGTCCGCGAGCGCCTGCAGGTCGTCCGCCTGGTCTGCCGACGCCGCTCGCTCCATCACCGCTTCGACCTGCGCGCGAATCGCGGCGAGGTCGTCAATGGCCCGTGTGATCGAGTTGATCGAGTCGCGCGCCTGCATGGCCACGCGGAACTGCTCCCGGTAGCTGGCGATCGTGACTTCGGGAATGCGCGGGTCCGGCAGCAGCTCGAAGGTCCGCTCGGCCATGGTCTCGCCCACCGTCATTCTCACGGTGTAGGTGCCGGGTGGCGCGGTCACGCCCCCGGTGTATCCCCACTGTACCGATCCCTCGGGAAGCTCGGGCCCGGGATAGGAGAGGGCCCAGGCCACGCGGTTCAGCCCCGCCGCAGCCGGAATCTGCTCGCCGTCGGCCTCTTCCGCCGCGGCCGAGTCGGAAGAAAACGTGCGCACGACGTCGCCGACCGGGTCGACCACCTCGATCCGCACCTCTTCCGTGGCGTCCTCGCTGAGGTAGTAGTGGATCTGGGCGCCGGCCGGGCGCGTCTCCGGGTTGAACTCGGCCAGGAAGTTGGCCCCCACGTTGGTGAGCCGGCGAACCTCGCGCGGGGCGAAGAGGTGGGTCCCGGCGGCCACCGCCGTCTCGATCTCGCGGAGCGGACTGATGTCGTCCAGCACCCAGAACGACCGTCCCTGGGTGGAAAGGATGAGGTCGTCGTGGGCCACGCGCATCCCGGTCACGGGTGTGATCGGGAGGTTGCGCTGGAGGCTCTGCCAGGAATCCCCGGCGTCGAACGAGACGAAGACGCCGAACTCGGTGCCCGCGAAGAGAAGGCCCTCGCGCGTGGGGTCTTCCCGCACGGTGCGGACCGGGTAATCGTCCGGGATGCCGTCGGTGATCAGCGCCCAGGACCCGCCAAAGTCGTCCGTGCGGAAGATGTAGGGGCGGAAGTCGTCCAGCCGATAACGCTGCACGGCCACGTAGGCCCGGCCCGCGCGATGGCTCGACAGCTCGATCTCGTCCACGGTCCCCAGCTCCGGCATGCCGGGCGGCGTGACGTCGCTCCAGTTCATGCCGCCGTCGCGCGTCACGTGAATCCGGCCGTCGTCGCTGCCGGCCCAGATCTCGTCGGCGTCGAAGGTCGATTCCGCGAGCGAGAACACGACGTTGAAGATCTCGACGCCGGTGACGTCGGCGTTGATCGGGCCGCCGGACTGCTCCTGGTGAGCCGGGTTGTCGGTCGTAAGGTCGGGGCTGATGGTCTCCCAGTTCGCGCCTTCGTCCCGCGAACGGTTCACGAACTGCGACCCGTGATAGATGACGCTCGGGTCGTGCGCGCTCACCAGCATCGGCGAAACCCACTGGAAGCGGTGCCGCAGGTCCTTCGCGGCCATCCCCAGCTGGAGCTGCGGGTAGAGCATGATGTTGCGGCGCTGCCCGGACTCGAGGTCGTACCGGTCCATCACGCCGCCGTAGCATCCGGCGTACACGATGTGGGGCCGGTCCGGGTCCAGGGCGATGGGCCCCGTCTCGCAGCCGCCGACGTTCTGCCAGTGTTGTTTGGGATAGAGAGTGTTGACATCGCTCCAGGCGGGCACCGAGATCGTGGTGTTGTCCTGCTGCGCTCCGTAGAGGCGATAGGGGAAGGCGTTGTCGACGATCACGTCGTAGAGTTCGGCGGTGGGCTGGTTGTAGTAGGTGGACCAGCTCTCGCCGCCGTTCACGCTGACCTGGGCACCTCCGTCGTTGGCCACGACCATGCGGTCGGGATCGGTTGGGTGCACCCAGAGGTCGTGGACATCCCCGTGCGGCACCTGGATCGCCTCGAAGGTCGTGCCGCCGTCGACCGATCGGTACATGCCGGTGTTGAGCGCGTACACGGTGTTCGGATCGGCCGGGTCGGCCTGC
The DNA here is from genome assembly GCA_965116905.1 of Longimicrobiales bacterium. GTDB lineage: Bacteria > Gemmatimonadota > Gemmatimonadetes > Longimicrobiales > Gaopeijiaceae > Bin94. Next base: position 1,726,267 of record OZ220732.1, read on the forward strand.
ACGTGGGTGTAGTACCACGCGCGCTGGCGCAGGTTGTTTTCCGAGTTCGTCCGGGTCCAGGTGGCGCCCGCGTCGTCGGAGCGGTAGACGCCGCCATCCGGCTCGGCCTCGATGATCGCCCAGACGCGGTCGGGGTCCGCCGGCGAGACGCTCACGCCGACCTTCCCCACGATTCCCTCGGGGAGCCCGCCGCCCAGCTTCGTCCACGTGTCGCCTCCGTCGGCAGTCTTGTAGACCCCGCCCTCTTCGGCGCCGGAGATGAGCGCCCACGGCTTGCGCTCGCCACGCCACATCCCCGCGTACAGGATGCGCGGGTTGGTCGTGTCCATGGTCAGATCGGACGCACCCGTCGAGTCGTTCAGCGCGAGCACGTGCTCCCACGTCTCTCCCCCGTCCTGCGACCGGAAGATCCCCCGCTCGGGGTTCTTGCCGAAGGGGTGTCCCAGCGCTGCCACGTAGACGAGGTCGTGGTCGCGCGGGTGCACCTCGATCCGCCCGATCTGGCCCGCTTCCGGCAAGCCGATGAAGGTCCAGGTCCGGCCCTTGTCCATCGACTTCCATGTGCCCCGCCCGGTCGAGGTATTGCCGCGGATGTCCACCGACCCCTGACCCACGTAGATCACGTTGGGGTCCGAATCGGCGACCTTCACCGCCCCGATCGAACCACCGAAGTACCCGTCGGAGATGTTGTGCCAGGTGGCGCCGTTGTCGTCGGTCTCCCAGATGCCGCCGCCGGTCGTACCCATAAGCCAGCGGTCCGGGTCGTCGGGAAAGCCGACCGCCGCTGTCGAGCGCCCGCCCCGGTAGGGGCCCACCATGCGGTAGCGCAGGTCCTTGAAGGCGAGGGTGTCGACCTGCTGGGCGGCGAGCGGATGGGCGGCGAGCGGAGTGGGGGCGAAGGGGGTCGCCGGCAAGCCGGACAGGGTCGCTGTTGCCAGCGTGGAAGCGAGTACGAGGTGTCGTGGGAATCGCATGTTCGGGTCTGTTCTCGGGAAGGGGGTGTTGTTTGGGATCGTGTGAGGGTGGCGCGCCGTCCGCGCTCAGCGCCGCGCGCCGATCCCGAGCGCTTCGGCCTGCCGGCGGATGTCGCTCCGGTCGCGCACGAACAGCTCAGGATACTCTTCCAGTACGTCGGCGGGATAGTTCGACTCGATGCTCTTCATGTACCGGTCCAGGAAACCGAGCACGAGATCGTTCTGGATTGCCGTGAGCCTGGCCGTCATCTCCGGCTCGCCGAGGAGGGCGGCGGTGCCGGGTGCACCCAGGACCTCGGGGAAGTCGGAGACGGCGATGTGCTGGACCCCCGGAATCATGATTCGGTGGATATCGTCGCGGAGGCCCGCGGTGGCCAGGCGCTCGTAGGCGAGGTCGCCAGCGGTGGGCGCGTGGGCCCCGTAGGTACCCCGGTACACGTTGAATTCCTCCGGCATCGTCGCCATGACCACGGTGGGGTCCGAGTTGAGCATCAGGAACGGCGTGCGCACGTCCGCGTCGATCAGCTCGCCGGTCCAGTAGCCGCCATCGAGGTTGATCGCCGCCTTTGCGCGGTGGTCGTCCTGCGCCAGCATGGCTGCGATGTAGCCGCCGTAGGACATCCCCATGTAGCCTCGGTTCCCGTGGTCGATCGCTGCCGCGACTCCGGCAGCTGCCGCCGGCACGTTCATGTCCTCCAGGCGGTCGAGAACAAAGCGGACATCCGCCTGCCAGACCGGCCCGAGCTGACCGAGGGATGTCTTGCGCAGCTCCCTTAGATACTCGGGAACGGCCTCCAGCCCCTCCGCGAGGCTCGGGGGGTAGTGCACGGTCATCGACGCGCTGTTCGCCGCGTAGCGCATCAGGTCGTCCATGATCACGGGCGACAGCAGGAGCGCGTCGCCGTTCGGGTAGACCAGGCCGCCGGATTCGTACGGATGCCCGACGGAGACCACCACGTAGCCGTTGGCCGCGAGGTGCTCGAAGAGCGCGGTCTGCTGGGCCGGATAGGACGTGTACCCGTGGTTGAAGCCGATGACGGGGAAGGAACCGGGCCGGGGCTCCGCGTCCAGATAACTGTTCGAGGCGAGGGACGTGCAGCCCCTCAGCGCGTCCGCCGGCTGCTGAAGGGCGGGCAGGAGCATGCCGGGCAGCACCGTCGCCTCAGCTTCGGTGAAGTAGGGGCGCGCTTGGGCATTGGCGCCCGGCGACTGCGCCGGATACCAGGCGCGGACGTAGAGCCGCCGGTGGGGGGTCGGCTCCGGCGCGTACTGGGCGCTCCGCAGCGAATCGGTGACCTCGAACTCGACCGTACCGACCGCGTGGGGTCCGGAGACCGGTAGCCAGCTCGCGCAGTTCGCGCCGTAGTCGTAGTCCTCCTGGGCTCCGGTCAAGGAAGGCGCCAGAAAGAGTCCCAGCATCGTGAGGGCGACCGACAGGGCGGTTCGCAGGGCGGTTGGCAGGGCGGGATTCGGTCTCGTGGGGGCAGGTCTCATTGTGGTTTGTCATGCTCCGGTTGGCGTGGCCGGCGGTTCGCACGGGAGATCATGGGCACTGTGGCGAATCGCCGCCAGTATTCCGTGTGGCCTTGCCCGGCCATCCGCGCCGTCGCACTCTCGGGCGTCAACAACCGCGTCTCCCGGCCCACGGAGGATCCGCAAAATGAGCATCGATCGAGTCGGCCGTCCGGCCCTCGCCGCGGCCTGGATGGCCGCATCCCTCGCCCATCCCGCTGCCTCCCAATCCGTCGACGCCGGCAAGCAGGCCGCGCTCGACCACGCGGTCGCACTGGAGGAACTGGTCGGCGAGATGTCCTCGCGGCTGTGGGACTTCTCCGAGATCGCGCTCGAGGAACACCAGTCCGCGACGTACCTGGAAGGTGTCCTGGAAGAGGAGGGCTTCAGCGTGGAGTCCGGCGTCGCCGGCATGCCCACCGCCTTCGTCGCGTCCTGGGGCTCCGGCCGCCCGATCGTCGGCGTGCTTGCCGAATACGATGCCCTGCCCAACATCGGCAACTCGATCCACCCCGGCCGCGCCCCCCGCGAAGACGGCCACCCCCACGGTCAGGGCTGCGGGCACAACCTATTCGGCGCGGCGTCGGTCGCGGCGGCCATCGCGATCAAGCGCATGATGGCCGACCACGGCACTGCCGGGACCATCCGCCTCTACGGCACTCCCGCCGAGGAGACCGTCGTCGGCAAGGTCTACATGGCCAGGGACGGACTCTTCGACGATCTCGACGCCTCCATCGTGTGGCATCCGGGGCAGAGCACCGGCGTCAGCAACAACCGCGCGCGTTCCCTCAACAACTTCGAGGTCACCTTCCGGGGGCAGGCGGCGCACGGCGCGGTCGACCCCTGGAACGGACGCAGCGCGCTCGACGCGGTTGAACTCATGAACCACGGCGTGAACATGATGCGCGAGCACATCGAACCCAGCGCCCGCATCCACTACGTCATCCCCAACGCGGGTGACGCGCCCAACGTGGTGCCGGAATACGCCAGGGTGTGGTACTACGTGCGGGACACGACCCGCGTCGCAGTCGAGGAGAACTACGAGTGGATTCTCGACATCGCGGCAGGCGCGGCACGGATGACGCGCACCGAACACGACACATTCCTGGTCACCGGTGTCCATCCGTACACGCTGGTCCGGCCGCTGCAGGAGGCGATGCAGGCCAACCTCGAAAGGGTCGGCGCCCCACGGTTCAGCGAGGACGACCACGAATTCGCGCGCGAACTGCAGTCCTTCCTCGGCGTGGAGACCTCCGGCCTGCGGGATACGATCGACCACCTTGCGGACGCTCCGCTGCCGGCTGGGGGCGGCTCCTCCGATGTGGCCGAAGTGAGCTACATCGCGCCGACCGTGGAGTTCAGCGTGACGACCGCCGCCGAGCACGTCCCCTGGCACTCGTGGGCGACGAGCGCGTCCCACGGCACCGCCGGCGCGATCAAGGGTGCGCAGGTGGCGACGCGGGCGCTGGCGCTGATGGGTGCCGAACTGATGCTCGATGCGGACCTGTTGGCGCGGGCGAAGGAAGCCCACGCGCGGGAGACGGGCGGTGTGCCGTACAACTCGCCGATCCCCGAGGGGCAGGCGGTGCCGCTGCCGAAGGGTGGGGGGTCCTGAGGGGATAGGGACAATGATTCAGCCAACCCGACGACCACGCTTGAGTTGTGCCGTCAAAGCCGCGGTCCTGTTGTTCGTAACCGAAACGGGCGTCTTTCCGGGCGAGCGCGGGCTGGCGGCTGCGATTGGCGACCCGTCCAGCAGCTCCGAGCAGGATGTCGTCGCGCGACTTGGTGCCACAGCACTGTTCGATTCGGAAGACCATCCGGATGCGGCTGTGTCCGAGATCGGACTCCTGGCCAAGGGGAAGATCCTGAGCGAGGAGCGCATCGTGCTGTTGGACGGCCGTAGACTCCTGTTCATCAACTCCTCGACCGGGGAGCTGAGGATGGCGGGGGGAGAGGGAGGTGGACCGGGAGAGTTTGCCGGATCAGGGCTGGCACTCGGCCTGTTCAAGGGACCGGACGGACTCACCGTCTGGGACCTCAACAACGATCGCCGCTTGACGACATTTTCGGATTCGGGTGAACTCCTCGACACCAGGCGCGTCAACGTTTCCGGCTTCGACCACCCAACCGCGATTGCCCGGTTGTTTGCGGTGTTCAGCGATGGAAACCTGGCGTTTGTGGATGGCGGGTGGCCAATAGGACCGGTGTCGAGCGACGAGCGCCCGACCGAGTACCTCGTGGAAGTCGGTTTGGACGGGGAACGCCGGACGATCGTCGAATTCCTGGGGCAGGACGTGAGCTATGTGCTCTTTCCGCGCATCACGTATGTCGCGGTCGATGGTGACCGCGTGGCGGTCGCCGACACCGAATCGGAGGAGATCCAGGTCGTTGACCGGAGTGGCAGGGTGGTGTATCGGATTCAGATGCCGGGGGAGAGGGTCAGAGTAGGCGAAGAACAAGTGGAAACCGCCTTGGCGCAGGCCCAGGCGAACTACATCCGCAGTGAGGAAGAAACCCTCAGGTACTTGACGCATCTGGGAAGGCCTACGGAGGGCCTTGCCATTCAGGTACCGGAAGAGCAGGCATACCGGCACAATGAGGTTGCTCCGCCCATCGACGCGGTTCGGTTTGATTCAAGTGGACGTTTGTGGATACGGCTCTATGTAATGCCTGGTGATGACGTCAAGCGCTGGACGGTGTGGGAGGAGGGGCGAAAGACGTTTTCGGTGGAGCTGGGCGCGAGAGAGAGGTGGTTGGATGCCCTTGGCAACCTCGTCCTCCTCCGAGTCCGGAACTCGCTGGGGGAGGATCGTGCTGTGGTCCGGGAACTGGTCTTCGGCTAGAAGCCCAGCGTCAGTCCGCCTCGACCACCGCCAGCCGGCCCGAGATCTCGCGTAGTCTCAGCCACTGCTGGTAGTAGAACGGCAGCGCCAGCATCGATTCGATGAACTGGAACACGTACATCACGATGGCGAAGACGGCGCCGTACTCGGCGGTGGATTGGGCCGCCGCGGTCACCGCGAAGACCAGCAGGCCCAGCATGAACACCCAGTTGATCCCGAAGTTGGCGGCCTCCAGGTCGGACAGCTTGATGTTCCATCGCATCAGACGCCCGATGTGGCGGGCCACGCGCACCGGGTCGCCGCTGTCCACGGCATCGACCTGCCGCTCGTGTTCGTCGTTGAGGCCTTCGTTGTAACGGGTGGTGAGCTTTCCGGTCAGCGCGTAGAGGGTCACGGTCACCAGGCTGACCGCGAGGCATCCGATGAAGACCGGGAGGTTCAGAACCGACAGGATCAGCACGGTTCCGACGAGTCCCAGCGCGCTGTTGATCAACTCCGGGAGGGAGTTTTCGAAGAACTCGACGATCTCCTTGAGCATCCCCAGGCGGGCCGTCTTCGTGGACGTGCCGTGCTCGGCGGCGTCGACGACCATCTCCTGGCCGAGTGTCGTGTATATGCGCGCATAGGCGCGGCTGTCGACGAGGCGGCGGACGATGGCGATCGCCATGGTCACCGTACCGAGTACGCCGAGTTCGATGAGGCCCCGGAGCGTGTCGGACAGCACCGCGTCGATGGCGCGGCCGATGACCAGCGGGAAGAGGATCCATCCGGTCGCCTCCAGGACGACCAGGAGCATGGTACACGCGAAACGGCCGGCAAAACGTCCCAGGAGGGCGCGCATCAGTCAGTGCGTTCGGTGCGTTCCGGTGGTTTCCGGTCGGTTTCCGGTGGGTTGGTCGAAGCGTTCGTGGGATGGCTGGGCAGTGCCTCTACAGCGTGCGACTGTCCTGACGGTGTCCTCTGCGGGGGTCAATCCTGGGGGCGGTACGCGACTTCGCGTGTTGAAGATGCTCCACGGGCTCTTCCACCACCTCCGAACGGACCGGCGCGGCGTTGTCCTCCGCCGTCTCGAACCGGGTGATCCCGATCGCGCTCAGGATCAGCGCTGTAGACACCGCGAGTCCCAACGCGGTAAGTCTTCGGTTTGAACGTCGTCTCAAGTGTGCCCTGGTCATTGTTCTTCCTCCCCCTGAATCCCGCGGAATGCCCTCCGGACCGCTGCATAGTTAGACAGCAAAAACCGTGCCAGGGTTGCCTCGGCCATTTTGGCAGACGCGTTCGCGGACCAGGGGCCCCGCGCCGTCAGCCGCCCGCGAGCCGCCCGCGAGCTGCCCGCGAGCCCTCCCGCGAGCCGTTATCTTGGTGACGAGCACGAGGAGCCTGATGCCGATGGAGGGGTAATGGGCCGAGCAAGGAAGGCCGGACTGCCCGCGCTGATCATGACCTCCGTGGGGCTTTCGCCCGCGGCGGCGCAGGAAAACGTCGCGGCGCTCGAGAATCCGACGCCCGTCGACGGAATTACCGAAGTCGCGGGGATCCGGGTCGGGCACTTCACCTATGCCGACGCCCACACGGGATGCACGGTCGTGATCGCCGACGGTGGCGCGACGGGAGGCGTCGACGTGCGGGGCGGCGCTCCCGGGACCGCCGAGACCGACCTGCTGGACCCGGTGAACACCGTGCAGGAGGTCAACGCGGTGGTGCTCTCGGGCGGGAGCGCCTTCGGCCTCGCCACACGGGACGGCGTCGTGCGCTACCTGGAAGAACGCGGCGAGGGCTACCGCGTGGGGGCCGACCTGGTCGTCCCGATCGTGCCGGCGGCGATCATCTTCGACCTGCGCCTGTCCGGCGGCGTTCGTCCCGGCCCCGATTGCGGGTACGCGGCCGCGGCCGGCGCCTCCGAAGGGGTGGTTGCGGAGGGGAACGTGGGCGCCGGCGCCGGTGCCACCGTGGGGAAGATGCGCGGGATGGCCATGGCCATGAAGGGCGGCCTGGGCACCGCGTCGATCACCCTGGAAGGCGGCCTCACGGTAGGCGCGATCGTCGTCGTCAACGCGGTGGGCGACGTGATCGACCCGAGCACGGGCCGCATCGTGGCGGGTGCCCGCACGGACGACGGCGGCTTCGCCGACGCCCGGCTCATTCTGCGCGGCGTCGTCCCCTCGAGCCGCCCGCGCGAGAACACCACGATCGGCGTCGTCGCGACCAACGCGCGTCTTACCCAGGCGGAAGCCGCGAAGGTGGCGCAGATGGCCCAGGACGGGCTGGCGCGCGCGATCGTGCCGGCGCACACGCCGGGTGACGGGGACACCGTGTTCTCGCTGGCCACGGGGACGCTCGAGACCGGCTTCAACCTGGGGCAGGTGGGCGCGCTCGCCGCCGAAGTCATGGCGGACGCCATCGTGCGGGCGGTGCGCTCGGCCCATGGACTGCCATCGCTGCCCGCCGTGCGCGACCTGCCGGGAGACGCCGGGCCGGGGGCGCAGCCCGAGGGGCGATGAACGCAACCCTGGCGGGGCTGCTCCTCTACGTCGTCCTCATCACGGCGGTGGGCCTCGCGATCGGGCGCCGCGTGTCGGGCACTCGGGACTTCTTCGTCGCGGGCCGCGCGCTCGGGCCCGGGTTGCTTTTCGCCACGCTTCTTGCGGCGAACATCGGCGCGGGGTCGACCGTCAACGCGGCGGGCCTGGGGTACCAGCACGGCATCGCGGCGTGGTGGTGGGTCGGATCGGCGGGGATCGGCACGCTGGTGCTGGCCTTCTGGCTCGGGCCGCGCATGTGGCGCGTCGCCCGGGAGCACTCGCTGCACACCGTCGGCGACTACCTGGAGCTCCGCTACGGCCCGTCGGTGCGGGCTTCCATGGCGGCGCTGCTCTGGCTCGGTACGCTGGCCATCCTCGCGGGGCAGCTGATCGCCATGGCCTGGATTCTGGAGGTCGTGGCGGGTGCGCCGAAGTGGCTGGGGGCCGTCGCCGGCGGACTGGTGATGACGGTCTACTTCATGGCGGGAGGACTCCTCAGCTCGGCCTGGGTCAACCTGGTGCAGCTGGTCGTGCTGGTGGCGGGCTTTCTGATCGCCGTGCCGCTGGCGCTCGACGGAGCCGGCGGCTTTGCGGCGGTGCTGGAGCATGCCCGCTCGACGCCGGAGCACCTCGATTTCATGAGCAGCGGTGACTCGGGTTGGCCCTACCTGATCCTGCTGGCCCCCGCCTTCATCGTCTCGCCCGGGATCCTGCAGAAGACCTTCGGCGCGCGCGACGTGCGCACCGTCCGGCTGGGATTGAGCGCCTGTGGAGCGGCCCTGCTGCTCTTTGCGATCCTGCCGCCGCTCCTGGGGATGATCGCGCACGCCGTGGCCCCGGGGCTCGACAATCCCGAAACCGCGCTTCCGGAGATCCTGACCCGCGGCGTGCCGGCGTGGGCGGGCCTCCTTGGTCTCGCCGCGGTGCTCTCGGCCGAGATCAGCTCGGCGGACGCGATTCTCTTCATGCTCTCCACCTCGTTGTCCAAGGACCTGTACAAGCGGTTCGCGAAACCGGACGCGACGGATGCGCAGGTGCTGCGTGTCGCGCGCATCGCGGCGGCTGCGGGCGGCTCTGCCGGGGTGCTGCTGGCGGTCATCATCCCGACGGTCGTGGACGCCCTCAGCATCTTCTATTCGCTTCTGGGCGTGAGCCTCTTCGTGCCGGTCGTGGCCGGGCTGCATTCGCGGCGTCCCGGCCCGGCCGAAGCACTGGCGGCGGCGGCGGCCGGGGTTCTGGTGCTTCTCGTCGCGCGCCAGTGGGGGAGCGGTCCGGCCTGGATGGTTCCGTCGGCGTGGGGGCTGGTTTCGGCGGCTGCCGCGTACGGTGTATTCTTCGCGGCGCGACGCATGACGAGGACCACGAGCACATGAGCATCTTCCCCGACGAGATCCGCACCTGCGAGATGCACACCGGCGGCGAGCCCGTCCGCATCGTCACGTCCGGCTATCCGCAAATCCCCGGCGCCACGATCCTCGACAAGCGGCGCTACGCGAGGGACGAGCTCGACCACCTGCGCCGATTCCTGATGCACGAGCCCCGCGGCCACGCGGACATGTACGGCGTGATTCCGGTCGAGCCGGATCATCCGGACGCCGATCTGGCGGTGCTCTTCTGTCACAACGAGGGCTACTCGACGATGTGCGGCCACGCGACGATCGCGATGGCGCGCCGGGCGGTCGACGAGGGCCTGATCGAGGCGCGGGAGCCGCGCACGACGGTGCGCATCCAGTGTCCCTGCGGCCTCGTGACCGCGCACGTGCAGGTTCGGGACGGGCGCGCCGGGATGGTCCACTTCGAGAGCGTGGGGGCCTTCGCGCCCCTCCTCGACGCGAAGGTGGACGTCGAGGGCGTGGGGCATGTGGCGGTGGACATCGCTTATGGCGGTGCCTTCTACGCGTTCGCCCCGGCTTCCCGGTTCGGCCTGGACGTTCGCACCTCTCCGGCGCGCACGCTGGTCGACGCGGCGTGGGCCGTCACCTGCGCGGCCAAGGCCCAGCTCGACCTCGACCACCCCGACCACCCGGATCTCGCGTTTCTCTACGGGACGATCCTCACCGATGGCGGCCACGGGCGTACTCGCCCCAGCGCCAATGTGTGCGTCTTCGCGGACCGCCAGGTGGATCGCAGTCCGACGGGCAGCGGGGTGACCGCCCGCATGGCCATCCAGAAGGCACGAGGGCTCGCCGGCGTGGGTGAGGAGCGCCGTTTTTCGAGCGTGACGGGGAGCGTGTTCACGGGATGCATCGTGGAGGAGACGCGGGTGGCCGAGCACGAAGCCGTGACGGTATTGGTTGGGGGGCGGGCCCACTACACGGGGTCGGCGCGCTTCCGTCCCGAGGCGGAGGATCCCCTGGTGGGGGGATTCAGGGTACGATGACGGGCGGCGGCGGCGGCGCCACGGTCGTCGGGTGCCGAGCCGGCGGGGATTGTGCTGCGGGGGCCGAACGCGCCTATTCTCCCGCATGATCAAGCGAAGCGGATTGCACGGACAAATGGACCGGAAGCGCTTCCTGCGCGCGGCCGGGCTGGGGTGGGGTGCCGCGTGGCTGGGAGGATGCGCGCGGGAGCGGATGTCGGACGGGGCGGGCGAGGGGAGCGGGGACTCGACGGTCGGCGGGGAGCAAGGTGACGGTGCCGCCACGGCCGCCGGGTCCGAGCCCCTCCTGGAGACGATCGGAGTCCAGCTGTACACCGTCCGCTCCCTGATGGCCGAGGACGTGGCCCGGACATTGGACGCGGTCGCGGCGATCGGCTACGACGAGGTCGAGTTTGCCGGCTACTTCGGCCACGAGCCGGCGGTCGTGCGGGCCTGGCTCGATGCGTCGGGGCTGACCGCGCCCGCGGTGCACGCGGATCTGGACGCGATCACCGGCGAAGCGTTGGAAGCCACCCTCGAGGCCGCGGCCGTCCTGGGACACCGCTGGCTGGTCGTCCCCTGGATACCGGAGGCGATGCGCACCGCCGACGGATACCGGGAGGTGGCGGACCTGCTGAATGAGGCCGGCAGTATCGCAGCCGCGGCAGGCGTTCGCGTGGGCTACCACAACCATGCCTTCGAGTTCGATGTGCTGGACGGCTCGTCCGACGCCGGTGCAGGGACCACGGGGTACTCGCTGCTCCTGGAACACCTGGACCCCGCCGTCGTCGACCTGGAGATCGACTTTCACTGGTCGGCCGTCGGTGGTGCCGACGCATTGGAACTCTTCGCCGCACACCCGGGCCGCTTCCCGCTCTGTCACGTCAAGGACCTCACCGCCGATGGCCGGATGGCCGATGCCGGGGCGGGGGTGATCGACTGGCCCGGGCTGTTTGCGCGCTCCGCAGAGGCCGGGTTGGTCCACTACTTTGTGGAGCACGACCAGCCGGCCGACCCGCTGGCTTCGATCGACGCCAGCTATCGCTACCTTTCCGCGTCCTAGGCAGCCCGTGGACAAAATCCCCCCGGCATTCGAGCGGCGAGCCAGTGAGCGATTCATCGGCTAGCGGACCCACCGGGGGCCGGGAAGTGGACGCAAGGCGCCTGTTTCTGGGAAGCTGCGTCGCGCTGATCGCCACTTCCGTAGCATTTGCCACCATCGGCGCGGTGATGTTCTCCCTGAAGGGGGAATTCGTTCTCAACAACGCGCAGGTCGGGTGGATCGGCGGGGCCGCGATCTGGGGATTCGCGGTGTCGCAGCTGGTCTTCGCGCCGCTGTGCGACACGTGGGGAATGCGCACGCTGGTCCGGCTTGCCTTCGTCTGTCACCTCGGCGGGGCTCTGGTCATGATTTTCGCCGGCGGGTTCGCGACGCTGTTTGCTGGGGCCCTGGTCATCTCGATGGCGAACGGGCTGGTGGAGGCGGCGTGCAATCCGCTGGTCGCCGCGCTCTACCCGGACGACAAGACCGTGAAGCTCAACCGGTTCCACGTGTGGTTCCCCGGCGGCATCGTCCTCGGCGGGCTGGCGGCCTACGCGCTGGACGATGCGGGGATCACCTCGTGGCAGATCAAGATCGCCCTGATCCTCATTCCTACGATCGCCTACGGCGTGCTGCTCCTCGGCCAGCGCTTCCCGGCCACGGAGGGCGTGCGCTCCGGCGTGTCCATGGGCGAGATGTTCAGGGCCACGATGGGCACTCCCCTGATGCTGCTGATGCTCCTGTGCATGGCGATGACCGCGTCGCTCGAACTGGGCCCGAATCGCTGGGTGCCGGCGGTGCTCGAGGCTGGCGGGATGGCCGGCATCCTGGTGCTCGTGTACGTGAACGGGATCATGGCGGTCATGCGCTTCAAGGCCGGCGCCGTGGTTCACCGCCTGTCGCCGACCGGCATCCTGTGCGCGTCGGCGGTGTTGTCGGGTCTGGGCCTGCTTTGGCTGAGCATGGGGGGCTCCGCCGTGTCGATCTTTGCCGCCGCGACGGTCTTTGCCTTCGGGGTGTGCTACTTCTGGCCGACGATGCTGGGCTTCGTGTCCGAGAGGATTCCCCGCAGCGGAGCGCTGGGTCTGGGGTTGATGGGGACGGTGGGGATGGCGGTGGTCGGACTGGTGACCTCGCCCTGGATGGGCGGGATCGCGGACCGCGCCGCGCACGAGGTCCTCGCGGACGACCGGACGTTCGTCGTGCTGGTCGAGGCTGGCGGCGCCCTGCAGTCCCAGTCGCTGCGCACCCCCGGGCCGGAGGGCGACGACCTGAGGACCGCGCTCGATCTCGTCACGGGCGTCCTGGAGACCTACGACGACGAAGAGGTGCTTCCGCCCGTGGAGACCGCGAACGCGATGCGCGCGTTCATCGAATCGGGCTCTACCCACCCGGCCGTCGAACGGGCGCGGGGAATCCTGGGGCCGGCGGAAAACCACGGTGGACTCGTGTCGTTCCGCTACCTGGTGCCGGTGAGCCTCGTACTGGTGGTGATTTTCGGGTTGCTCTACCTGAACGAGCGCAGATCGGGCGGCTACCGGCCGGAGCACCTGACGCGATCGCGGACGCCTCCGGGGTGACCGTGCTGGCCTCCGGGGTGATCGTGTTGGCCGCCGGGGTGACCGTGTTGGCCGCCGGGAGGCGTCGGGGCGCGTGAATCCCCACATCGGGCGGCGGCTTCGTTACGGCATGGTGGGCGGCGGGCCCGGTGCGTTCATCGGCGCAGTGCACCGCATGGCTGCTGCGCTGGACGGGGAGTACGAGCTCGTCGCGGGCGCCTTCGCGTCGCAGCCGGGACGGTCCCGGGAGCAAGGACGCCTTCTCGGCCTCGACGCGCGGCGAACCTACGACTCCTTTCAGGACATGGCGCAGGGGGAGGCCGCTCTGGGCGAAGACCGGCGCATCGAGGCGGTGTCCGTCGTCACTCCCAACCACCTCCACCACCCCGTTGCCACGGCGTTCCTGCGCGCGGGGATTCCCGTCATCTGCGACAAGCCGATGACCACGACGCTGGCGGACGCCGAGGACCTCTGCCGCACCGTCGAGGCGACGGGCCTGACCTTCGCGCTCACGCACAACTACACGGGCTATCCAATGGTCAGGGAGGCGCGCCACCTGGTCCGTGCCGGGCGGCTCGGGACGGTGCGGAAGGTCGTTGCCGAGTACCCGCAGGGCTGGCTCGGCACGCGGCTGGAGGCGACGGGACACAAGCAGGCGAGCTGGCGGCAGGATCCGGCGCGGGCGGGGGCGTCGTCGGCGGTCGCGGACATCGGGTCGCACGTGCACAGCCTGGTGCGCTACGTGACGGGCCTGGAGATCGGCGAGGTCTTCGCGGAGCTGTCGAGTCTGGTGCCGGGGCGCGTCATGGAGGACGACGCGACGATGCTTGTGCGGTTCGTGGGCGGCGCGCGCGGCGTGTACTCGGCGAGCCAGGTGTCGACGGGTGAGCAAAACGGACTGGCGCTGCGCGTCTACGGTGAGGACGCCGGCCTGCTCTGGCGCCAGGAGCGGCCGAACGAACTGCGGCTGCTGCCCGCGGAGGGCTCTCGGGAGACGCTCACGCGCGGGAATCCCGGACTTTCGCCGGCGGCTCGGCACGCCACGCGACTGCCCCCGGGGCACCCGGAAGGCTTCATCGAGGCCTTCGCCAACCTCTATCGCGGGGTCGGGAGGGTGATCGGGGCGGCGATCGCGGGCCGCGAGGCCGATCCGCTGGACCACGACTTCCCCGACCACACCGACGGAGTACGGGGCATGCACTTTATCGAGAGCGTGCTCGCGTCGGCCGCCGCGGGGCGCTGGGTGGACATGGCGGGGTACCGTCCGTGAGCCGGCCGGTGACGCTGTTCACGGGGCAGTGGGCCGACCTGCCGCTGGCCACGCTGGCCGAAAAGGCGGCGGCGTGGGGCTACGACGGGCTGGAGCTGGCGTGCTGGGGCGACCACTTCGACGTGCAGGCGGCGCTCTCCGACCGATCGTATTGCGACGAGCGGCGGGAGCTGCTTGCCAGCCACGGGCTTGGCGTGTGGGCGATCAGCAACCACCTGGTCGGGCAGGCGGTCTGCGACCGGATCGACGAACGCCACCGCGGCATACTGCCGGCCAGGGTGTGGGGCGACGGGGATCCTGCGGGAGTCGGGGAGCGGGCCGCGCGCGAGATGGAGGATACGGCGAGGGCAGCGGCGCGCCTGGGGGTCGGCGTGGTGAACGGCTTCACCGGGAGCCCGATCTGGCACCTGCTGTACTCGTTCCCTCCGGTCCCGCCGGAGTGGATCGACGAGGGTTTCGAGGCGTTCGCCGCCGCCTGGTCGCCGGTGCTGGACGCGTTCGCGGAAGAGGGCGTGCGGTTTGCACTCGAGGTCCACCCGACGGAGATCGCCTTCGATCTGGTTACGGCCGGCCGGGCGCTGGAAGTGCTCAATGGGCACCCGGCGTTCGGCTTCAACTACGATCCGAGTCATCTGGCGTACCAGGGGGTCGACTATGTTGATTTCATCCGGAGGTTCGGCGAACGGATCTTCCATGTGCACATGAAGGACGTGTGGTGGAGCGGGACTCCGGCCGAGGCCGGGGTCTTCGGCGGGCACACCGATTTCGGCGATGCCCGGCGCTTCTGGGATTTCCGGTCGCTCGGGCGAGGACGCGTGGACTTTGAGGAAGTAGTCCGGGCGCTGAACCGGACCGGATACGCGGGCCCGCTGTCCGTGGAATGGGAGGACGCCGGCATGGATCGCGAACACGGGGCGTCGGAAGCGTGCGCGTTCGTACGCCGGCTCGAGTTCCCGCCATCGGATACGGCGTTCGACGCAGCCTTTCTGAATCGAGATTGAAAGCGAGGACCCTATGCGCGCGAGCATGCTGGGTATGATCCTGGTCGCCCCGTGTCTGGCGGTGGTTTCAGTGCAGGGCACGGCGAACGCCATGCAGGAAGCCCCCGTGAACCGGCTGACCGCGGAAGAGGAGGCCGCCGGTTGGAGACTGCTCTTCGACGGCACGCTCGACGGCTGGCGCGGCTATCGGCGGGCGGACGCACCCGCCGGATGGTCGGTCGAGGACGGGATCCTCGCCTTCACGCCGGGCGCGGGCGACGGCGACCTCATGACGAGGGAGCAGTTCGGCGACTTCGAGCTCGAGCTGGAGTGGAAGATCGCGGAGGGCGGCAACAGCGGCATCTTCTACCGCGCAACCGAGGCGGAGCGCGCCCCGTACTGGACCGGTCCCGAATTCCAGATCCTTCACAACGCGGGGCATCCGGACGGCCGGACCCCGGCGACATCCGCGGGTTCGAACTACGCGCTGCACGCCCCCGTCGAGGACGTGACGCGGCCGGTGGGCGAGTGGAACCGGGTCCGGATCGTCCTTGACGGCGCTCGCGTGGAGCACTGGATGAACGGCGTGAGAATCGTGGAATACGAGCTGTGGACCGACGAATGGCGTGAACTGGTGGCGAGCACCAAGTTCGTTGACTGGCCGGCATATGGGATGGCCCGCGCGGGTCACATCGGGCTCCAGGACCATGGCGATCCGGTCTGGTTCAGGAACATCAGGATACGGGTGGCGGCCGCGGGTTGCGGCCAGTAGGATTGGCGGACAATGGAGATTTTCGTGGGGATGAGAAAACCGGGCCGGGCGATCGTTGGGGCAGCCGTCGCGGCGGCGCTTGGAGGCTGCGCCGACCTGGCGCTGGAACCCGACAGCGTCCCGGACTCCATGGTGCTGCTGCCCGCGGACACACTGATCACCGAGGGCGACCCGCTGAGGCTCAGGGTGACCGTCATGGACGCGGACGGCAACGTGATTCCGGGTCCGCCATCGTGGGCACCGCCGGAATGGGAAGTGGCGGACGCAGACGCGGTGCAGATCGCCCCCGACGGCGCCGTCATCGGGTCGGCCGGCACCAGCACGCGGGTCGTCGCCCGGTCCGCCGGGCTCGAAGCCTGGACCACGCTGCGGATCAACCCGCTCAGCGTCGCACTGTCGGCGCCCGCCGTCTACCTCAATCAGGCCGCTCAGAACGTGGACGGCACCGTGCCGATCCTCGCGGGGCGCCGGGCGTTTCTCCGCGTATTCGCGAACGGGCACGAAGTCAGCTTCTACGAGCCCCGCGTGCGCGCCACCTTCTACCGGGACGGCGAGGCCGTGCACAGCGTGCTGATCAACCCGCCGTCGGAACTGCTGCCGGATGAGGTCGTCGAGAGCCGTCTCGACCGGTCCTACAACGCCGTGATCCCCGGCGAGGTGCTCCAGCCGGGCGTGGGACTGGTCGTCGAAATCGATCCCGACGGGGTGGTGCCGCAAAGCTCGGCGAGCCAGTCCCGTATCCCCGCTCAGGGCGTGATGCCGCTCGACATCATCGACATGCCCGGTCTCCACCAGGTCATCGTTCCCGTCCTGGTCACCTGGGCCCCGGACGAGCGCGTGTTCAACTGGACCCGCGGCCTGACTGCCGAGAGTCCCCAGCTGCAGCTCGCGCGCACCCTCCTGCCGATCGGCGACATGACGGTCGAAGTGCACGAGACATACTACACGTCCGCGGACCTTACCGAGGGAGCGGGTTGGCAAGCGTTTCTTCGGGAAATCAGGGCGCTCTACTACATGGAGGGGGAGAAGGGCTACTACTACGGCGCGCTGCAGCTGCCGGCCGGGTCCGCCTGGGGAGGGCTTGGCTACCTCAACCGCCCCGTCAGCGTGGGGCGGGCCAGGGAAGATACCTATGCCCACGAGCTGGGCCACAACATGAGCCTGCGGCACGCGCCGTGCGGCAGCGCGGGCGGGCCGGATCCCAACTATCCGTACGACGACGGCAGCAGCGGGATATGGGGCTACCACATCGAGCGCGGCCGGCTGATCGACCCGGAACAGCACCGGGACCTGATGGGTTACTGCAGACCGGACTGGGTGAGCGACTACCACTTCATCCGGGCGACGAACTACAGGATGGCGAGGGACACACGCCCGGCGTCCGGTGCGGCGGATGCGCCAGCAGCGGCGGATACGCCCACAGCGGCGGATCCGGCAACCGCTCCCGAAAGGACGCTGTTGCTTTGGGGGGGTGCGGGCGGAGGCGAGTTGTTGCTCGAGCCCGCGTTTCTGATCGACACGCCCGCCAGGTTGCCGGAGGCGGCCGGCCCCTATCGGCTGGAAGGGTTGGGGCCTGCCGGAGAACAGCGTTTCTCGTTCGACTTCAGCCCTGATCCCGTGGAACACGGCGGCGCGCACTTCTTCTTCTCCGTGCCCTACGATCCGGACCGGGACGGTGGCCTGGCGCGCGTCGTGCTGACGGGGCCGGAGGGCGAACACATACTGCAGGCCGGCAGCACGCCACCGATGGCGATCATCACCAATCGCGCCACGGGCCAGGTGCGTGCGATCCTCCGGGACTGGGACGGCGGCTTCAACCGCGTCGACGGCGACACCGAGATCATGGTCAGCGACGGTCTGCCCGGGGGAGTACGATGAGGCGCTGGTGGCTGGCCGCCTTCGCGGGCGCGGTTCTGGCCGGTGCCATGGTGATGCCCGGCACGCTCGGCGCCCAGATGCAGGCGGAGGTGCGGGGCGGGCTGACGGTGGGCAGCCATTCGGCCTCCGCCGCGGCCCTGGATATCGCGCCGGCCGTATCGTTCGACGTCGTGCTCAAGCGCCAGGTGACCCCGTCGATCGCGGCGTTCGGCGGCTTTTTCCGCACGGCGTTCGGCTGCGAGGAGGGGTTCTGCAAGGACAGGAACCTCACGGTCGTGGGCAATCACGGGGCTCTGGGCGGCGAATGGGGGGGAGCGGATGCGTGGTTGCGGGCCGGCGTGCTCTTCGGGTCAACCCGGGTGGGCACGGAGGGCGAGCCCGCGGAGTTGGGCCTTGGTGCCCACGCCGCTGCGGGACTGAACATCGGCATCGGACGCCTGCGCTTCCTTCCCGGCGTCTCCTACCGGTGGATGTCCGCGGCGACGGCTTCCAGCACCGACCATGCCATCGCGCTCGCGCTCGACCTCGGATTCGGGGTACAGCTTGGGGGAGGCGGGAGCTGACGACGCGGCGCAGGTTCGGCGTCGTCGTCGCCGCGGTGCTGGTCCTGGGGAGTTGCGTCGATCTGGCGCTGGAACCGCAGCGCGAACTGTCCTCGCTGGTGATCTCGCCATCGGACACCGTGCTCATTGTGGGGGACCGGGTGCGCTTCGAGGTCGCGGCCCTCGACCAGCACGGCGACACTCTGGCGCCCTGGCCTGCCTGGGCGGAGCCGGCGTGGTCGTCGGCGGACCCCGATGCCATCTGGATCTACGACGATGGCCGCGCGGAAGCGCTCGGGCACTCCCGAACCGAAATCCGGGTCTCGTTTGCCGGCCTGAAAGCCCGTACCCGGCTCAGGATCAACCCCCCCAGCCTGGTCTTGACCGCCCCGTATTTCTACCTCACGCAGGGCATTCAGAACCGCGACCGGAGGGTGCCCCTGATGGCGGGACGCGAGGCTCTGCTGCGCGTGTTCGTCACCGGAGACCAGGACAGCTTCTACCAGCCGCACGTGGTCGCCCTCTTCTACCACGGCGACCGGCTGGCCTACGGCGCGGACATGCGCATCGATTCCGAAGTGCTGCCCGGAGAGGTCCACGAGGGCAGCCTGGATCAGTCGTTCAATGCGGTGATTCCGGGTTGGGTCATCAGGCCCGGCACAAGGATGGTGATCGAGCTGGATCGCGACAGAAGCGTGCCGCTGGGTCCTGGAAGCCAGCTCAGAATACCGGCCGCGGGCAGGCTCGAGCTCGACGTGGTGTCGCTGCCCGTCATGGACCTGACCGTCGTGCCGATCGTGGTCGCCTCGAAGCCGGACGAGAGCATCTACGACTGGGCGCGGGATCTCGACGCCGACAGCGAACAGCTGCAGTTCATCCAGTCCGTCATGCCCATCACGGAAATGGTCGTCAGCGTCCACGAAGGATATGTGACAACCGCCGACCTCAGCACCGGGGCCGGATGGGGACAGCTCCTGACCGAACTCACCTTCCTGCGCCGCATGGAGCCCGGAAAGGGGTACTACTACGGGGCCATCCTGCTTGACGAGGCGGCGGTCTGGGATGGCCTGGCCTACATCGGCTTCCCGCTTGCCATCGGGGCCGCCCATCCTCGCACCCTGGCTCACGAACTGGGGCATACGCTCGGTCTGCGGCACGCACCGTGTGGCGGTGCGATCGGTCCCGATCCCGCCTACCCATATGAGGGCGGCACGATCGGGGCATGGGGCTACGACTTCCGCGAGGGCCACGTCGTGGACTCGTTCCTCTACAAGGACGTGATGGGGTATTGCCATCCGTCCTGGATCAGCGACTACAGCTTCGCAAAGGCCCTTGCGTTCCGGACGGAAATGGAGTCGACGGTGCTGCAGGGCTCGGTCGCCGGGAACATCCGGGGCGCCGCGGACGGCGTGCCAGCCGGCTTCGGATCCCGCGGCGTGTCGGCTGCGGGAGCGTCTACCGGTGACCGAACCCTGTTGCTGTGGGGCAGGACCGGGCCGGGCATGCTGGCGCTGGAACCGTCCTTCATGGTGGACTTGCCGGTGGCGATGCCCGCCGACGAAGGACCGTACCGTCTGGAAGGGACGGGGCCGAACGGAGAACTGCGATTCTCATTCAGCTTCGCGCCGCGGCCGGTGGTTTTCGGGAGCGGGCAGTTCCTCTTCACGATTCCCTTCGACCCCGCGCGCGACGGGGCGTTGGAAGAGATCGTGCTGTCGGGCCCCGACGGTGTGGTCTCGCTCGAGGCATCGGGGACGGGGCCCATGGCCCTGGTGACGGATCGAGCGACCGGGCGGGTGCGGGGGATGCTGCGGGACTGGAAAGGGGGCAGCGCGGCCGTGCGGCGCCTGGTGGGCCGGGGCGTGGATGTCACCATCAGCGAAGGGTTGCCGCACTAGTGAAGGGTTGCCGCACTAGCGGCATCCCCCTCAGTCGGGACGGCCGGATTCGAACCGGCGACCCCCTGAACCCCATTCAGGTGCGCTACCGGACTGCGCCACGTCCCGTGGGAGATGAAGCTAAAGGGTCGGCTGCGGATGCGGAACCCGTGTCCCGTTCGATGCGCCCGTCGACCATGTGGATGACCCGGCGTGCCCTTTCGACGACGCGGGGGTCGTGCGTGGAGAACAGGAACGTGACGCCCTCCTTGCGGTTCAGATGCTCCATCAGCGTGATCAGGTTCTCCGCCGTCTCGGAATCCACGTTGGCGGTGGGCTCGTCGGCCAGCACAATGGCTGGACGGGCCGCGATGGCGCGGGCGATCGCGACCCGTTGCTGCTGCCCTCCCGATAGCTCGGTGGGCCGGCGGTCCTCCAGGCCCTCCAATCCGACGTCGCGGAGCAGGTCCATGACGCGTTCCCTGCGCTCGGCCGCGGGCACGCCCTGCACCCACATCACCATTTCCGCGTTCTCGTAGGCGGTGAGTACCGGGATCAGGTTGTACGACTGAAAGACGAACCCGATCTGGTCGCGCCTGAGCCGGCTGAGGTCCCTCCGGGCCATTGCGCTCAGATCCCAGCCGTCGACGGCCACCAGGCCCGAAGTGGGCGTGTCGAGGGCCCCGATCAGGTTCAGCGTCGTCGTCTTGCCCGACCCGGAGGGGCCGACCAGCGCGGTGAATTCACCCTCGTTGATGTCGAGATCCAGGTCGCGCAGCGCGTGGACTTCGACGGCTCCCTGGTGGTAGATCTTCGACACCTTCTCCAGGCGCACAACCGGGTAATTCTTCAGATTGGTCTTCTTGAGTATCCGAACCATCAGCCGATCCTGATGCTTTCGACGGGTTTCACTCGTCCGGCGCGCCACGCCGGATAGATGCCCGCGAGGACCACGGCCGCAAACGCGAGAGCCACGATGCGGACGGCGTTCTCGGGGTAGATCCCGAACTTCAGCTGGGTCGCCATCGCGACGCCCGAGATCTCGGTGGAGCTGTCGCCGAGCATGGCGCCCATGTCGATGCCGACCCGGCTGAGGTACAGATACGGACCGATGGTCAGCACCCCGGCGAGCACCAGGCCGATCACGCCGAGCCACACGCTCTCGTAGACGACCAGCCGGAAGAGCTTCGCGGGACTGAATCCTACCGCCATCATGATGCCGAACTCGCGCAGCCGCTCCATGACGCTGACGAACACCGTGTTGAAGATGCCCGCGGCGACCATGAGCGCGATGATGCCGATCATGATGACCCCGCCGCCCACCTTCATGGCGATGAAGGTGTAGAGGTCGGGGCGGCCATCGAACCAGGGGACTGCCGCCACTTCGGCGCCCAGCTGCTCCTGGAGCCGGGCGGCCAGCGCCTCCGACTCTCGGTGGTCGGCGATGAAGATGGCCACTTCGGTGGCTTCGTCGGGGGCGAAGCCGAGCACGCCGCGTGCCGCCTCGATCGGCAGCAGGACCACCCCGACGTCGATGCTGGGAGAGCCGGTGCGGAGGATTCCCCGTACGCGCCCCAGTCCCGCCACGATCTCGCCGCTGCGGTCACTGGCCGTGTAGACGACCCGGTCGCCGAGCCCGGCGCCGAGGTTCTGCGCCAGCTGCGCGCCGAGGACCATCCCGGTGCGATCGTCGGCCGCGAACATCTCGCCCTCGGAGACCGCTTCCAGGTAGGACAGGGTGGTGGCGTCCTCGGAATCCGGGTCGTACGCGATGAAGGAGGCACCGTAGCTCTCGCGCGCCGTGCTCACCATGAGCTGGCCGCTGAGGCGCTCGACCGCACGGTCTACCTCCCCGGTGCCGAAGGCGGCTTCGATGAGAGCGTCCGTGCCGGTGACGGTCCGCGACAGGCTCGGCGTGTCCAGGTATTCGGGGTGTTGCAGCGTCACGTGCCCGCCGCCCATGCGCGCGCCCAGGTCGATCATCTCCTGCCAGTTCCGGTCCTGTGACGCCATCGAGAAGATCGCGAGGAAGACGCCAAAGGCGATTGACGCCAGGGTCAGCAGGGTTCGGCGGCGGTTCCGGCCCAGGTTCCGCCAGGCCATCCGCCAGAGGCTGGTCTTCTTCATGACTTCCTCACAAACGATAGCATTATGATATCATTTCAATATCAACCATGATTCACTGGTGCCGCATGGCCTCGACCGGCTTGATCCGCGCCGCCTTCAGCGCGGGGTAGAGCATCGAGAGCAGGACGATCACGAACATTGCGCTCAGGGGACCGACGATGATCGTCGGGTTGACGACACCCCGCATGACCGGGTCGAGACCGATCCCGGTAATCGAGATCTGACCGCCGAGTGCCGCCAGGTCGATGCCCACGCGGGTGACGTAGTAGAGGAGGGGGATCGCGAGGATCAGTCCCGCCGCGGCGGCCAGCATGGCCTGGAAGAGGCCCTCCCACAGGATCAGGCGGATCACCTTCGTCGGCGAAAGACCCACCGCCTTCAGCAGGCCCAGTTCCTTGATGCGCTCGAATACGGCCATCAGCGTCGCGTTGACGAGCAGGATCGCGATCGCGAGGTAGACGATCATGAAGAGGATGTACATGGTGCTCTCCACCGAGTCGAGCATCGTGGCCAGCGTCGGGAAGAGCTCGCGCCAGGTCAGGACATCGAGGCCGGGGGCCGCGGCCCGGATTTGGGCGGCCGAGCTGTCGAGGGGCTGGTCCGCGGTGTTGCGCACCACCACCTGATGCGCTCCGCCGGGGAGCACGAAGAAGTCGAGGAAGGCCTGGCGGACAACGAAAACGCCGCCTCGGTCGGTTGCCTCGCTGAACGGCGCGAGTATCCCTCGCACCCGGAAGAGATCGTTCGCGATGCTTCCGTCGGTGGCCTGGCTGAGGAGGACGACCTCATCCCCCAAACCCACGTCCAGCGTTCTGGCAAGCCTGCCGCCGATCACGATCCCGGCGGGGTCGGAGGGATCGAGCCAGCGACCCTCTGCGACCCGCTCGTAGACGACGCTGACCCGCGCGTCCTGGTCGGTATCGACGCCCCGGAGCGAAACGCCCGCGGACGCCTCGCCCGCAGCCGCCAGCCCGCCCGCCAGGAGGCGCGCCGAGGCGTCGTAGCCCATGGCGCCGAGGGTGTCCACGAGCTCGGCCGGAGCCGCGATGCGGTCGAAGATGGATGGCTGGGTGCGGTAGTCCGGCGGGTAGACCTGCATGTCGCCGATCTCGACCTCGACGATCGTGGTCTCCAGGTCGCGCAGGAACCCCTGCACGAACGACGTCCACACGATCAGCGTGAGGAGCGCCAGCGTCATCGCCCCGATGGTGGTGAGGGTTCGCCGTCCGTATCGCCACAGGTTGCGCCAGGCCATCACGGCGAGTTTCATGCGGTTGTGGGTCATGCCGTAGTGTGCGGCTCGCCCGGTCCGGTGACAAGCGCGGCCCGCATCGCGCGGATGGCCTCGGGCCCGACGCGGCAGCATCCCCCCACCGCCACCGCGCCCGCCGCGATCCAGTCCCGGCACGCCTCGGCCCACTCGGGTTCGTCGTCGGCGCGGCCCCAGGTCTTCGTCCCGGCATCCCATTCGCCGCCGCCGTTCGGGTAGGCGACCACGGGCCTGGTCGTCGCGGCGGCCAGCGTGCGGACGATTGGCGGCAGGAGGCGCGCGGGCGTGCAGTTCACGCCGACCGCCAGGACGCCCGCGGCTTCGTCCGCCCACGAGCCCACCTCGTCGAGCGGCGTCCCGTCGCTGGTGTGGTGTTTGTCGCGGCACGTAAATGTGAACCAGGCCGGCTTGTCGGTTGCATCCTCGACGATGTCCGCCAGCGCGCGCGCCTCGGCGAACGAAGGGATCGTCTCGCAGGCGAGGATGTCGGCCGGGGTGCTCGCGAGGAGGCGCAGGCGCGGGCGGTGGAAGTCGGCGAGCGCGGCCGCGCCGATGCCGTAGTTGCCGTGGTACTCGGAGCCGTCGGCGAGAAGGGCGCCGTAAGGGCCGATGCTGGCCGCGACGAGAGGGCGGGTGCGTCCCGTGCGGTTGGCCTCGGCGGCCCGGAAGCGGTCGCGTGCGCGAACCGCCAGGTCGACCGCGCCCCGGAAGACGGCCTCGGCCTGTGCATGCGCGACGCCCCGCGCGGCGAGTCCCTCGAACGTCGCCTGGTACGTCGCCGTGATCACGCAGTCGGCGCCGGCCCGAAGATACGAGGCGTGGACGGCCTCGATGGCGGCGGGTTCCTCGAGCAGGATCTTCGCGGACCAGAGCGGGTCGTTGAGATCGTGTCCCGCGCGTTCGAGCTCGGTAGCCAGCCCGCCATCCAGGAGCACGAAGCCCTGACTATGCAGGAAAGCGTCGAAGACCGAAGGCATAGACGACGATGACAGCGGCCGCGCAGCCCAGGAAGAGCGGCGGGTTGCCGGCTCCGACGCCGAAGCCGCCCAGGAGCACGAGCGCGACGGCGACGGGGATGACGTAGCGGAACAGGAATCCCCACGCGGCGCTTGCCCGGACGCGGCCGGCGCCCCGGTTCGCCTCCTCCTGGAACCGCTTCCAACCCCACTGCGACACGATGTACAGCGAGACCAGCAGACCGCCCGCCGCGAGCATGTAGTCGCTCGAAACGGTGTCGGCGAAGTCGAAGAAGTTCATTCCGAGGATGTGGATGTCGGCCCAGGGGCCCTGTGACATGATGACCGGCACTCCGACGACGAAGGATCCGATCGCGCACAGGAGCACCGCCTTCCCTCGGGTCATGCGCAGCGAGTCCACGACCGACGACACGAGGATCTCGAAGACGGCCACCTGTGACGTGAAGCCGGCGATGATCATCAGGAAGAAGAAGGCGACGCCGAAGACCACGCCGCCGGGCATCTGCTGGAAGAGCGACGTCATCGTCACGAAGAGCAGGCCCGCGCCCTGGTCCGGGTTCATGCCGAAGGCGAAGAGGGCGGGGAAGAGAACCAGCCCCGCAACCACCGCAACCCCCGTGTCGAAGGCGACGACCAGGGCGGCGTTGCCGGGCACGTCGCTGTCCCGCCGGTCCAGGTAGCTGCCCAGACCGAAGGCCGCGGCCATCCCGATGCCGATCGAGAAGAACGCCTGCCCGAGCGCCGCAAGGTAGGAGGATGGCTTCAGGGCCGAGAAGTCGGGCGTAAGGTACCAGGCCAGGCCGGCGCCGGCGCCCGGAAGCGTCATCGCCCGCACCGCCAGCGCCAACAGGATCAGGACCAGCATCGGCATGAGGAACTTGGCGTATCGTTCGACGCCCTTTGCCACCCCCCGGCTCACCACGAACCCGATGAGCAGCGTGACGAGCAGCGTGTAGCCGAGAACCGGCCCGGGGTTGCCGATGAAGGTGTCGAATGTGGCACGCGTCTCTTCCGGCGACTGCCCCATGCCGCCGCCGCCCAGGAGGATGACGAAGTAGGCCGTCATCCACGCGATGATCATGATGTAGTACGACGTGATCAGCACGGCCGAGGCGATCCCAAACCAGCCGATCAGGTTCCAGGGGCTGGTTTTCGACTCCGTCAGCCGCTGCATTCCCGCGATGGGCGTGAGCTGGGCCTTGCGTCCCAGGGTGATTTCGGCGGTCATCAGCGGGATGCCGATGAAGATCGCGAACGCCACGTAGACGAGCAGGAACGCGCCGCCGCCGTTCTCGCCCGCGAGGTAGGGAAACCGCCAGATGTTCCCCAGCCCCACGGAGAAACCGGCCGTGGCAAGAATGAACCCGACTCTGCTGCTCCATTGTTCGCGCATGGGGTGTTCGCGTACGTGATGTGGGCGGAAGGCGGAGGACAGAAGGTAGGGTACCGCGGGGATCGCGGCGAGGGACGGGAGGCCCGGAGATAACCGTTTGGCTTGCTCCAGGATTGATCCAGCCGCTAGTCCGCATTCCGGCAGCGCTAGCTGAGAACCCGGGGAGCCATGCGCCGGCCCCGCCCACCTCGGGCGTGCGTATTCCGGGGCCGTCAGCTAGTGTGCCTGCTTCGTTGAGCAAGCGAACACGGACACGGGTTCAGCACGGAGGACAGTGATGAGCGCATTCAATTATGGCCACCACAGCGGACGGACGGGACGACGTGCGTTTCTCAGGTCGACCGCCCTGGGTGCCGCCGCGGCCGGGCTGGGGGCAGGGGAGCTGTCGGGCGCGTGGGCGCCCTGGGAGCCGCGGAGCGGTGTGGCCAGTGCGTCGAACGGCTCCCCCACTCCCGACGACGAACGCCGCGCCCTCATCGCCGAGGCCCACTTCGGGCCCAAGACCGCCGCCACGTCCCGGGCCGGCATGGCAATCTGCTCGCATCCCCTCGCCACTCGCGAGGCCGTGAAGATCCTGCGTGACGGCGGCAACGCCTGCGACGCCGCGCTGGCCGCGTCCGTCACCCAGACCGTCGTCGAGCCCCACATGACGGGCATCACCGGTGTGCTGAGCATGCTCCACTTCGATGCCGCCACGGGCGAGACCACCTACGTGAACGGCGGCGCCAACGCCCCGCTCGCCCCGCTGACCGGGTTCTCGGCCGCCGACATCGCCACCGGCCGCGGCCCCGGCGTGCCCGGATTCTGGGCCGGATTCGAGGCCGCGCTCGCACGCCATGGGTCCATGCCGCGCCGGCGCATCATGGAAGGCGCGATCACCTTCGCGCGCGACGGCTTCGAGACGCACCCGTTCCTGTGGGGCGAGCTCTTCATCATGTGCCACAAGATCGGCATGACCGAGGCCGGGCGCCGCATCTTCATGCCCGACGGCTACATTCCGCGCCCCGGCGAGCTGCTCGTCCAGTCGGAAGCGGCGGATACCCTGGAGCGGCTCGCGGAGGAGGGCAACGACTATTACTACCACGGCGGCTTCGCGGAGGAGTACTCGGACGTTGTGCAGGCGGCGGGCGGCGTCATCACGCCCGAGGATTTCGCGCACTACGAGGCCCGCTGGCAGGAGCCGGCGTGGAGCAGCTACCGGGGCTACCGGATCGCGGGCTCGCCGCCGCCGGATCACGGCGGTTCGCTCGTGATCGAGATGCTCAACATGATCGAGCTCATGGACCTGCAGGCCCAGGGTCCCCCCAACGAGTCGGCCGAGAGCCTCTACCAGATGTCGCGGATCCACAACCTCGTCTTCGAGGAGGGTGGGAAGCAGAACGACCCGGACAGCCATCCGCTGCCCCTGGACGTGATCCTCTCGAAGGACTACGCCGAAATGCGCTTCAAGCTGTTGCAGATGGGGAGGGCGAACTCCCCGGCGCGGCCTCCGCCCCCGCCCCCGCCGGCGGGAAGCAACCACGTCACGGTCGTGGACAGAGCCGGCAACACGGCCACGATCCTGCACTCATGCATGTCGCTGCCGTGGAGCAACGGCCTCTTCGCGGCGGGGGTGACCGTGTGCGCGTCCGGCGCCCACTTCCTGCGCGTCATGCCCCAGCCCGGCCAGCGCGCCACCGCGTACGTCGCGCCCAACATCGTGTACAACCGCCAGGGCACGCCGATGCTCGCGTCCGGGTCGCCCTCGGTGGGCCTGCTGGCGAACATCGTTCAGAACACCACGAACATCATCGACTTCGGGATCCCCATTGCCGAGTCCGTGCTCCGGCCGCGCTTCGGGGGCCGGTCGCTGGACGTGCCGGGCTCCAGCATGGTCGAGGCGGACGTGGACGCGGACGTGATCGACAGCGTGCGGGACCGCGGTCACGCCATCGACGTCGTCAATCCCTGGAACTGGCACCACGGGGCGTTCGAGGGGATCCACGTCGACCCGGACACGGGCGTACGCAGCGCGTGCGGAGATCCGAGACGGTGCTCGAAGGCGGAGGGGGAGTAGGGGACCTCGGCCAAACGAATCAGCCGAACGAGATGTACCCTCCCATCTGGAAGAGCACGATGGCCGGGTCGCGCGAGAAATCGCCGAAGTGGACGATGAAGCGGGCTCCGTAGCGCCGCCCGAACGCCAGGCTCGCGCCGATGGTCTCGGACACCTCTCCGCCGTCGTACTCGATGCCCAGACGCAGCGCCGGGCGCACGAACCAGCCGGGACGTCCGAGCAGGACCGACGCTCCGACCCGGTTGGCCGTCCCCGCCAGGTCCACGCAGCGGTAGTTCTCCACCATGCCGTACAGGGACACCGGCCCGGCGACCCGCCCGTTGATGCCGACATAGCGTGCGGGGCACGCGATGGTGTTGCCGCCCACGATGCCGGCTTCGAGCATCATCCGGCCTGGCGTATCCTGCGCCTGCACCTGCGAGGGCAGCACAGCCAGAAACACGAGCGCCAGCTTCCGCAACCTAGAACAACCCCTCCACCCCGCCGTCCTTCTCCCTTACCAGGGTGAGGATCGCAGCCTGCGGCACAACCAGGTACTCCTTGCCCTCGAAGCTGATCTCGACGGACGCCTTGCGGAAGAAGATGGCGAAGTCGCCGACCTGGGCCTGCACGGGCAGGTAGCGCGCTTCGCCCGAGCCGATCTTCCACGGCTCCTCGTCGAGTTCGGTAGGCGCCCCGATCGGCGTCCCCGGCCCCACGGCCAGGACGCGGCCGCCCTGCACGGACTGCTGGTCCACCGCCGACGCCGGAAGGTACAGCCCCACCTTGGACCGGCCCTCGCCCACCTCGGGCTCGATCAGGACGCGGTCGCCGACCACGATGAGCTGCTTGCCGCCTTCGCCTTTCATGGGTGCTCCCCTCAGGTCCGCGGACGCGCGTCCTTGATGATCTGGCCGTCCTTCATCACGAAGTCAACCTGTTCCAGCTCGGTGATGTCGTCCAGCGGGTCGCCGTCCACCGCGATGATGTCCGCCACCATCCCGGGCCGCAGCGTCCCCACCTCGTCCTCGATGCCGAGCACCTGCGCCGCGTTCCAGGTCGCCGCGCGGATCGCGTCCATCGGACTCATCCCCAGCCGCACCAGCTCGGCGAACTCGCGCGCGGCCCACTCGTGCGGGAAGATCGTGTCCGAGCCGAAGGCGATCTTCACCCCGGCTTGAATCGCGCGCCGGACGTTGTCGTCGCGGGTTTCCATCAGCACCCGGCCCTTCGCGACGCTCTCTGCCGGGTAGCCCAGGGCGGGCCCCTCCTCGACCACGTAGTTGAGCACGTAGATGGTCGGGATCAGCCATGTCCCCCGCGCCTTCATCATCTCGATCGCCTCTTCGTCGATCAGGATCCCGTGCTCGACGCTGTTCACCCCCGCCGCGATCGCCTGCTTGAGGCCCTCGGTGCCGATCGCGTGTACGGTGATCCGGCGCCCCAGCCGGTGCGTCTCGTCGACCGCGGCCTGCATCTCCTCGTCGACATAGGCGGTGTGCGTGGGGTCGTCGCCCGCCGACATGACCCCGCCCGTCGCCATGATCTTGATCCAGTCGGCCCCGTACTTGACCTGCTCGCGGATCATGGCGCGGATCTCGTCGACGCCGTTGACCGTGCGCGTGGGCGTCTGGATGGCGGCGTCCGGCGCCAGCGTGTTGAGGTCGCCGTGGCCGCCGGTGGGTCCCAGGGCGTGCGGCGCCACGAAGAGACGCGGACCCGGGTGCTCCCCCGCCGCAATCGAGCGCTTGATCGAGACAATGGCGTAGTGGGTATCGAAGTCGCCGGGGTTGCGCACGGTGGTGAAGCCCGCGTGCAGCATCTTCTGGGCGGCGTGGAGGCCGTCGAGCGCGCGGTCCGCACTGGAGCGGTCGAGTTCGCTGACCGGCCCGTCCGGCTTGATGAGCAGGTGCGTGTGCAGGTCCATCATGCCGGGCAGGCAGGTGCCGCTCCGGATGTCGAGCGCGCGGTCCACGCCGTCGGGGACCGCGGTGCCGTCGCGCAGTTCGGCGACGCGGCCGTCCCGCACGATGACCGTGACGTTCTCGCGGGCCTCGGCCGAGATGCCGTCGATGAGCCGTCCGCAACGCAGCGCGGTGGTCTGGGCGGAGAGGGGGGCGGACGTGACGGGTGTGGCGGGGAGGAGGGCGGTGGGAACGAGAACGACCGCCATGAGCGCGGCCACGTGGCCGCGCGGGCGGGTCGGCCTCATGCAGGCGCGCCTGCGGGAACGGCCAGCCACGCGCGGACGGTTGGCCGCGAGGGTTCCGTCGTGCTTGGTTCTCATCCTTCTAACCTCCCCATACCTGGCGGTAGACCCGCATCCAGTTGAGTCCGCAGACCTTGTCGATTTCCTCCTGCGTCCAGCCGCGGGCGCGCAGACCGTCGACCAGGTTCGGGAGTTCGGTGATGACCTCGAATCCGCGGACGTAGTTGATCGGGGTCTGCTCGCTGGCCATCTCGCGGCCGAAGAGCACGATGTCGGGGTCGATGCCGCCCTGGCGCCCCCAGGTGAAGTCGGCGCCGATTCCGACATGGTCCGGCCCGACCAGACGCTTCAGATAGTCATAATGGTCGAGCAGAACGTCGATGCCAACCTGCGGGGTGGAGCGGACGCCGCGGTCGGCGCGGTTGCGGGCCACGAAGTCGTTGATCGCGGACAGGCCGATGACGCCACCGGAGTTGGCGATGGCCTCGAACACGCGGTCGCTGGTGTTTCGGGGGTTGTCGCATAGCGCCGCCACGTTGGTGTGCGTGCACACGATCGGGACGCCCTCGGACATGGCGATCGCGTCCAGGGTGGTCTGCTCGCCCGTGTGCCCGCCCACGTCCAGGATGATGCCCAGGCCGTGGATCTCCTCGACCAGGCGGCGGCCCGCCCGCGTGATGCCGAGGTGCGGCTCGACGCAGCCGGCGCCGAATGCGTTGACGGTGTTGTAGGTGAGGTTGACGAAGCGCAGACCGAGGTGGTAGTAGGCGCGGAGCGCGGTGGTGTGGGCGGGGATCTGGTCGCCCACGAATAGCCCCTGGCCGGACTTGTCGCCCAGCGGGGTGGCGGTCTGCCAGCCGAGCATCAGCCCGACCTTGCCCTCGGCCTGGGCGCGCTCGAGGTCGGCGGCGGTCGTGGCGATAAGGATCCTGTCGGGGTTCTCGTCGACGTAGCGCCACGCGTCGGCGAACGAGTGGATCTCGGAGAGCGTCTTGTGCCAGCCGGTCACGCCGGCCTGGCGGACGAGGCCGACGTATTCGTCGTTGAGGGTCGAGGGGCTGAGGCCGTCGATGACGATGGGTTGCTGGGGCGCGGGGGTGGTCGCGGGTGGGTCCGCGGTGTCGGGCCCGGTGATTCGTGCTGCCAGGGGTGTTGCGGTTGTTGCGGCGCCCGCGGTGGCGCCTGCGGCGACGGCGGTGCCAATGAACTCACGTCGTTCCATGGGTGACTCCAGTGTGGGGCGGTAGGCACCGCTCAGGAGAGCGTTTGCGCGGTCGAAGGGCAAGACCTCGATGCTCAGATCGCCGAAGACATCCTTGAGCGCTTCGCAGCATCAGCCATGTTCCGCGCCACGTACCGGATCTGCCTGGCCGTCAGTTCGGGAAAGATCGGCAGCGCGAGGACTTCGCTGGCGGCACGCTCGGCGTTGGGGAGGTCGCCCGGCCGGTAGCCGAGTTCGGTGAAGCACTCCTGCAGGTGGAGCGGCACCGGATAGTAGATGGCGGTGCCGATGCCGGCGGCCGTCAGGCGCGCCTGCACGCGGTCGCGATCGGCGACGCGGACGACGAACTGGTTGAAGACGTGCCGCTCGGTGGTGGTGCGGGGCAGGACGAGGGTGGCGGCGGTCGGGTCGCGCAGGAGGCGGCGATAGAGCGCCGCGTTGGCGATGCGGGCGTCGGTCCAGCGGTCGAGGTGCGGGAGCTTGGCGTGAATGACGGCGGCCTGAAGGGCGTCGAGGCGGAAGTTGCCGCCGACGACGCGGTGGTGGTAGCGCGTGGTTTCGCCGTGGACACGCAGGGCGCGCAGCTTCTCGGCCCGCGCGGGGTCGTTCGTGACGACGATGCCGCCGTCGCCGTAGCCGCCGAGGTTCTTGGTGGGGTAGAAGGAGAAGCAGCCGTAGTGGCCGGACGTGCCGGCGTTCTGGCCGTCGTGCCGGGCACCGATCGCCTGCGCGGCGTCCTCGATGACGGCCAGGCCGCAGCGGCGCGCGATCTCCATGATCGGGGCCATCTCGGCCATCTGACCGAAGAGGTGGACGGGAAGGATCGCCCGCGTCCGCGCCGTGATGCGGTCCTCGATCAGGGTGGGGTCGATGTTGAAGGTCGCCGGGTCGATGTCCACGAAGACGGGCGTGGCGCCGACCCGGGAAATTGCCCCCGCCGTGGCGAAGAAGGAGAAGGGCGTGGTGACGACCTCGTCGCCCGGGCCGATGTCCTCGGCCATGAGCGCCACGAGCAGCGCATCGGTGCCGGAAGAGACGCCGACGCCGTGGGCGCACCCCACGTAAGCCGCGACCGCCTCCTCGCATGCCTGCACCACCGGGCCCAGCACGAAGCGCTGCGAGGCGACCACACGGTCGATTGCCGCGTCGATCTCGGGTTTGATCGAGGCGTACTGCGCGGCGAGGTCCAGCAGGGGTACTTTCATGGGACCCCAAAACTACATGCTACGGTGGCCGATGGAGAGACGCGGTGCAGATGCGGAGGGCGGTGCGACTTCGGTCAGCCCGACACCGGCCGGCGCGACACCGGTCGGTGCGACACCAGTCGGCGCGATCCATCGGAGCGTGATCGGATGCGGGGCGGCCGTCGTCGCGCTGGTCCTGGCCACCGGCCTGCTCGTCGGGGGCGGTGAACTGCCCGCCGGCCTGCTCGTCGTCGGCGGTGACCTGCCCGTCGGCGGTGGCCGTTCGTTCCACAGCGTCCGGGCCGAGGTGACCCCTACCGTGGAACTGCCAGGACTCCCGCTGGCGCAGGTGTCGGCGGGCGACGTGGAGCTGCGCGACCTGGACAGTCTCGCGGCGACGACGCTCATCCTGGTTGCGATGGCCGTGGTGACCGCCCTGGTGAGTCTGCTGGGCGTCATTGCGTCCGAGAGCCTGGCTCTGGAGGGGCGCAGGGTCGTGCGGGTCATGCTGGGAGCGCCCCCACGCGCGATGGTTCGCCGGACGGTTCGGCGCTGGTCGTGGCGCATGTCGTGGGCCGCGCTGGCCGGCGGCGGGCTGGCGGTCGCGGCCGCGCTGGCGATGCGGGAGCTGGCACCTCCCGGCATCTCCTTTCAGCGGCCGTCCCTCGCCGCCGCAGCGGCCGGACTCACCGCCGTTGCGGCGATCACGGTGCTCTATGCCGTGGTGCCGGTGGTCAACCTGCACCGCTCCGGCAGACCACTGCTGCAACGTGCCGAGAACCTGCAACTCACCGACCCGAGGCCGCGTCAGTTCAACCGCGTCCTGCGCATGACCCTGCAGCTGACGATCGCGGTCACCGTCATCACGTCGTCGGCGCTGCTGGTGTATTCGGATCGCCGGGGTCAGGTGGGTACCGGCCCGGGTGTCATGGCACGCGAGCCGCTGGGCGAGCCGCAGGGCGAGACGCAGGGCGAGACGATGATCGGCCTCGTGTCGCCCGCAGATCCGGATCGTGGCGAAATGGCGGGGCGCGCCGCGGTGTACGCGTCCGCTCTGGAGGCCGTGCGCGCCGTGCCCGAACTGGTCGCGGAGAGTCTAGCGACGCCTGGAGCCTGGCTCGACCTCGGTGCCGAGGGGATGGCCCAGAACGAGTGCGGCCGATGCTCGAACGGCGGCTTGCCCGAACCGATCCGCGTGACCCGGGTCAAGCGTCACGCGGTCATGCCGGGCTTCTTCGGCGCGCGGGGGCTGCGGTTTGTGGCCGGGAGCGGGTTCCGGGACTCGGATGCAATGGCGCCGGGCGAAGTGGTGATCAACCAGGCGTATGCGCGCGCTCACTTCCGCGACCCGCCGGTGCTCGGAAGGATGCTCGCCCTCAACGGTCCCGAGGAAGACTGGCATGTGGTCGTGGGCGTGGTGGCGGATGTCCCCAGCGTCGGCCTGGGCGCCTCGGGCTCGCCGTATTCGGTGTACTACTCGGCGCTGGAGCATCCGCCCGAGAGAATGGAGCTGGTGGTGTCGGCCGCGAGCGGCGTGGGCGCCGACGCAGAGGATGCGGAGCGGATCGTGTCCCGGGCCCTTGCCTCGATTCCCGGCGACCCCGTCCTGCTGAGCGGTTTCAGAAGCGCCGGCGACGAACGCGGGCGCGTATTCGGCACGGCCAGGTGGTTCGGTAGCGGCGGCCGCATGGCGGGCGTGCTCGCCGCGCTCGTGGCCGTGTTGGGCATGGTGGGCGCCCTGCGCGTTCACGTCGGGGCCCGCCTGCGTGAGATGGGGATCCGTGCGGCGCTGGGAGCGGGACCCGCCAGGCTCCGCCGCCACATTGTGGGCGAGGCGCTCAGGATCGGCGCGACCGGGACCGCGATGGGGCTGTGGGGGGCGATGCTTGTCGTCGGGGTGTTCGGCCCGCCGGGGGTCGAGCCGTTCAGCGCTCCCGTGTTCCTTGTGGTGGCGGCTCTGTTTCTGGCGGCGGCGTTGTGGACGGTGCTGCCGGCTGCAAGGCTTGCGGCCACGGCCGACCCGCGCTCGGTCATGGAAGGCTGACCCGCCAGAACACCTTGCCGGCACCAGCCTTCCCGCGCCGTGCGCCACACATTGCCGAGCCCCTGGGCGAGCCGTAGTCTAACGTCGAGCGCCCGTGCGCTGACCGGCCGTTGCGCGGCCCAGGCGCATCCCCATGGTCCTCTCGCCATCCTGGACTCGACGCCATGAACCGGACTCAGCCCCTTGCCCTCATTCTCGTGACCCTCGCGGCCGCCTCCTGTGCCGAAGGCGACCCGCGTCCCGCGCAGGACGACCCGCCTTCCGCGCAGGAATTCGAGGTGCCCCCCGCGCCCGGCGCCTCCCACGCCGAGTTCGTCTCGTTCTTCTCGGCGTGGCGCGACTTCGAGGAGCCGCCCATGCTGGACGGCGTGCCCGACTACTCCGCCGCGACGATGGCCGCGCAACACGTCGCGCTGGCGGGGTGGATGGAGGCGCTGGCGGCCTTCGAAACCACCGGCTGGAGCGTCGAGGAGCAGATCGACTGGCACATCGTGCGGGCCGAGATGAACGGACTCGACTTCGACCATCACGTCCGCCGGCCCTGGGCACGGGATCCTGCCTACTACGCCTCCGTCTTCGCCGCGCGCAGTGACGTGCCGGCGCACGAGGGGCCGGTCGTGCACGGCTTCATCGACCTGTGGACCTACGCATATCCGCTTTCCGACAGCGACGCCGAAGAGCTCTCCGGACGCATCGGGAGGATACCGGCGCTGTTGGACCAGGCGCGCGTCAACCTTGCCGACGCCGAGGCCGCCGACCTTTGGCAGGCCGGAGTCCGATCCTTCAACGGCCAGGTGAGGGACCTCGACGATCTCGCCGTGCAGGTGCGCGGCGCGCATCCGGCGCTCGATCAGGCGATCGCCGACGCACGCGAAGCCTCGCTGGCGTTCCGGGACTGGATCGAGGCCGAAGCCCCGAGCCGCACCGGGCCGTCGGGCGTGGGAAGCGACAACTACACGTGGCTCATGCAGAACGTCCACCTGGTGCCCTACTCCTGGGAGGAGCAGGAGACGCTCATGAGCCGGGAGCTGGCCCGCTCGCACGCCACCCTGCGCTTCGAGGAGAACCGCAATCGCGCCCTGCCTGAACAGGAACGGATCGGATCCGCACAGGAGTACGATCGGCGGCTGAACGAGTCGGTGGACCGCTACATGCAGTTCCTGGCCGACGAGGAGGTGCAGAGCGTCGCCCCCTACGCGGACTCCGCGCTGCGGGCGGTGAACGGCAGCTTCACCCCGGCCGAGCCCGGCCAGATCCGCAACTTCTTCTCCGAGGTCAACTACCGCGATCCGGACGCCTTCCGTCCCCACATGCACCACTGGATCGAGCTGGCACAGATGGATCTGGAGCCGCATTCGAGCCTGATCCGGGCCACGCCGTCGCTCTTCAACATCTATGACGCCCGGTCCGAGGGCCTGGCGACCGGGGTCGAGGAGTGGTTCATGCACCTGGGCCTGCTCGAGGGCTCGCCCCGATCGCGCGAGCTCACCTGGATCATGGTCGCCCAGCGGGCGGGCCGGGCGCTGAGCGGCCTGCGGCTGCACTCCGGCGACTACGACATGGAAGAGGCCGTGGCCCACTCCATGAAGTGGACGCCGCGGGGTTGGCTGCCGGACGGCGCGCTCGTCCGGGGTGAGCAGCACCTGTACCTGAGGCAGCCGGGGTACGGCACCAGCTACCTGAGCGGCAAGGCGCAGATCGAGGAGCTGGTCGCCGAGTACGCCCTGCAGGAGGGCGACGCCTTCACCGTCAAGGGGTTCTTCGACGAGTTCTACGCCGCCGGGGTCATTCCCACGGTCCTGGTGCACTGGCAGATGACCGGCCAGATGCATCCGATCCTTATGGAGGGGGCGCTGGGTATGGAGTGAGTCGCTTGCCGGGCGCCGGCCCGCGCTCGCGTCAACGAAGGCTGAACAGCGTCCCCTGAGCGCTTCCCGCTTCCAGTTCCAGCAACCGCCGCTTCCGATCCGATCCCCCGGCGTAGCCGCCCGTTTCCCCGGAGGCGCGGATGACGCGGTGACACGGCACGACGATCGCGACCGGGTTGCTGCCGTTGGCCTGGCCCGCGGCACGCGAGGCGCCGGGTGACCCGGCCCGGTGCGCGAGTTCGTCGTACGTGATCGTCTCGCCGAAGGGCACCCGTTGCAATTGCCGCCAGACACGCTGCTGGAAGTCCGTCCCGGCAAGGGCGAGGGAGAGGTCGAAGTGCCGGCGCGCGCCGGCGAAGTACTCCGCCAGCTGGGTTTCGAGCGCCTTCAGGTGACGAGCGGCCGGTCCGTCGTGGCCAGCGGCCGCCCGGTCGTGACCAGCGGCCACCCGGTCGGGGCCAGCGGCCAGCCGGTCGTGACCGTCGCTCCCCCCGTCCTCGAACTCGAGAAGACAGACTCCCTCGTCCGTCGCGCCCGCCGTCATTGCGCCGAGCGGCGTGTCCAGGCGGACCATCGACTGCGGTGTCGGCCGCCTAGCCATCCTTCGCCTCATCGGAAAGCCGATAGAGGATCCACGTCGCCACCGAGCGCAGCGGCCGCCAGACCTCGGCGCGCTCCAGGACGGCCGCCGGACCGGGGCGCTCGTCCAGTCCGTCGAGGAGGCGCGCGCCCTCCCGGACACCCAGGTCCCCCACGGGCATCACGTCGAGGCGGCCGAGGCGGAACATCAGGAACATCTGCGCGGTCCATTCGCCGACGCCCCACACGGACGAGAGCATTTTCACGATCTCGTCGTCCGTCATCCTGGATACGCTGCGCAACCGAACCGAGCCGTCCTTGCACCGGGCGGCCAGATCCTTGACGGCCCGGGTCTTCGGGGCCGAGAACCCGGCGCTGCGGAACGCCTCGTCGGACAGCTCGAGACACTCCTCGATGGTCGGGAAACGCGGACCGGGGGTCAGCGCGCAGACCCGCGAGTAGATCGTGTTCGCGGCTGCGGTGGCGAGTTGCTGGAATGCGATCGACCGGGCGATGGCCTGAAAGTGCGACCCGCGCGCGAGCACCCCCGTCGGGAAGCCGGGAAACGGCGGCAGGCGGCGCATGACCGCTCCGAGCACGGGGTCGCGGCGGGCGAGTTGGCGGAGTTCCTCGGCGGTCGGCTTCATGTGGCGGTCAATGACTCATGCGCCGATCAGCGTCGGAATGTCGACCAGCGGATCGACATCGGCGTCGTAGTCCACCCCGGGGACCTCGAACCCGAACAGCTGCAGGAACGCGGTGCGGTACCCGTCGAAGTCGGCATCGCGGGCGAGGGTCCGGGTCGAGATCGAGTCCCACACGCGCATGACCTCGGTCTGCGTCTTGGGCTTCATCTCCAGGTCGTCGAGACGGATGAAGCCGTCCGCGTCCGTCTGTAGTCCCCCCGGACCGTACACCTTCCCGCCGTAGAGGCGGTGCGCCTGCTCCATGGATCCCTCGTGATCGCCGTTCTCCTTCATGATCCTGTACAGGATGGACACATACAGGGGCACGACCGGAATCGCCGCGCTCGCCTGCGTCACCACCGCCTTCATGACCGCGATGTGCGCGCTTCCGCCACCCGCGGACAGCCTGGCGTCGAGTTCACGCGCGGTCTGGTGCAGGTCGGCCTTGGCCTGGCCAATCGCCCCGTCGCGGTAGATGGGCCACGTCAGCTCGGGTCCGATGTAGCTGTACGCGAAGGTCCGGCAGTCCGGGGCGAGCACCCCGCCGTCCGCAAGCGCGTCCATCCAGAGCCGCCAGTCCTCGCCGCCCATCACCGCGACGGTCGCGTCCACCTCTTCCTGGCTCGCGGGAGCCAGCTCCACGTCCGTCACCTCGCGGCGGTCGGTGTTGAGCGTGCGCGAGCGGTAGGTCTCGCCGATGGGCTTCAGCACCGAGTTGGAACGTTCGCCCGTGTCGGGGTGTGTCCGCCGGGGAGCGGCGATCGAATTGACCACGCAGTCCACCGGAGGGAAGTCGCGTTTGAGCGCGGCGACCACGCGTTCCCTGGCCTCGTGCGAGAACGCGTCCCCGTTGTAGCAGGCGGACTTCAGCCCCGCGCGCGCCGCGGCCGCTTCGAAGGCGGCGGTGTTGTACCAGCCGGCGGTGCCCGGCCGCCGGCCCCTGGGCGCGCGGTCGAAGAAGACGCCGAAGGTCGCGGCTCCACCGCCGAACGCGAGGGCGATCCGCGATCCCAGCCCGTAGCTCGTCGAGGATCCGAGAACGAGGACCGAACGCGGCGGGTTCGCGATGGGCCTTGCCCGGGCGTACGCGACCTGGTTCTCGACGTTGCGTTCGCAGCCGGTGGGGTGGGTGGTGACGCAGACAAAGCCGCGAACGCGTGGGCGTATGATCATGGCTCAGGATTCCGTAGTGGGTCGTTCGGTGCGTCCCCACCCGGTCAGGATCGCGACGACGATCACGGCGAGGAGCGCCCAGGAATAGGGGTTCGCCAGTCCCGCGGCGAGCGCGGTCACTCGGGGAACGCCGAAGGCGGCTCCGGAGCCGGTTGCGGACGACGCAAGGAGGGTGGGGATGAAGAACGGAAAAAGGAAGGGGTATGTGCACACGGTCATGTCGAGGAGGTTGGCGCGGCGGAAGCGGCCGATGCCCGCGCGCCGCCCGGACTTCCTGACGAGGTCGCCGACCGCGAGGATGGCCATGACCGAGTGGGTGGTCGCGATCACCGCCGCGCTGGTCACCCCGAAGATACGCAACTCGGTCCGGCGCGGGGACTCGGGCCCGGTACCGTCGTCACGCACCAGGCGGTCCAGGATCCCCGCCTCCTGCACGGCGCCTACGATGCCCATCAGCAGGATGGTGAAGACGACGATCCCCACCGCGCTCTCCATTCCGTCCAGGATGAGGCCCTGGGCGCGGAAGGCGTCGGTGTCGATGTGGATGAGGTCGGCAAATGCGACCAGATCGGACACCAATGCGACAAGAGCGGCGGCCGCGACCCCCGCGAACAGGCTCTCGACCAGGCCGCGTCCCCGCCACAGCAACAGGAACGTGGCCAGCGGCGCGAGCAGCATGGGGAGGGCGGCGGGACTGCCGGTCAGGGTGCCGGTTTGACCGGGTCCGGCGGCCGCGCCGGGAGGGGTGTCGGCACCACCCAGCACGAGCAGGAGGAGGGCGGTGACGGCCGCCGCCGGGAGGGCGTAGCGGAGCCGGCTGCGCACGACGCCGCCCATGGGCGCGCGCTGGCTGCTCGCCGAGGCAATGGTCGTATCCGACACCGGCGAGACGTTGTCGCCGAAGGTGGCGCCCGCGAGGATCGCGCCGATGAGCAGCGTCGGCTGCGCTCCCAGGACGCCGGCAGCCGGGTAGAGAAGAGGCGCGCAGATGAGAATCGTGCCCAGGCTCGTGCCCGTGGCCGTCGAGAACAGGACCGCGATGAGGAAGGCCAGCAGCACGAATCCGCCGCCGCGCACGCCCAGCTCCCCGCCCGCCCACACCAGGGCGTGGACCAGGCCCGACTCGCGCAGCAGGACCGAGAACACCCCCGCCAGCAGCCACGCCATCACCATCAGCATGACGATGGGGCGCGACATGCCGCGGATGACCGCCGCGCCGTAGTCGGAGGCGCGCCTGGCCAGCACCAGCCCGACCCCGATGGCTGCGAGGAGCACGGGCCAGAGTCCGCGTTCGTCGGGGGCGCCGGAAAACCCCAGCCAGGCTGCGCCGGCCACGAAGACCAGGATAGGCAGGGCCGCGGCGGGCAGCCCGCCGTGGAAGCGGAGTGGGACGGTCGGTCGGGGGTCCGGTACGGGGTCGGTTTCGCGGTTCAAGATGGCTGGAGCGGGTGGGGTCCGGTCTGCGATGCGCGGTTGTCGGCCTGATGGTGTATCATCGGGGGCGGCGCCCTGCAATCCCTTCGCCGGGACGCCGGCCGCGACACACAAGGCTAACGCATGAACACACGAGGTGGAGACTTGGCCGATTCCCGCGAAACCGAACGCGACGCCTTCGAGCTGTACGACCTGCGGGTGGAGGTCGTCGGGGCCGAGAAGGACATGGTCTGCAATCACCGTCCAGGGGACTACTTCGAGCTTCGCGGCGAGAACCTGTCGCTCCCGCCGGGTCAGAGCTTCCCCATCTATCCCCTCGCGGCGCTGCTGCCCCTCCTGCCCGCCAAACAGCGCCCGACCCACGCGCACGACTGGATGACGACCGACATGGAAGTCGCGTGTCCGGATCCGCTGTGCGGCGCCCGCTTCCGCATCCTGCGCACCGGGATGTCAACCTTCCGTCACAGCGAGGTGACGCGGGTGCCGCTCGCGGGTGGCGCGGGTGACGCAGTTGACGCGGGTGACCGGGGTGACACGGAAGCTTCATGACACCCGCCTGGATGCCACCGTCGTCGGGCCTGATCCACGGATGCTGGCAGCTCGCACGCGGCCACGGGGAAGGCTGGGATCGCAGGACCGCCTTCGCCGCCCTCGACCGCGCGGCCGAGGGGCCCGGTCCGCTCGTCCTCGATTGCGCCGACATCTACACGGGCGTCGAGCGGCTGTTGGGGGACTGGATGGCGGCGCGGCCCGCGCACGCCCGCAGGACCGTGGTGCACACCAAGCTCGTGCCGGACCTGGAAGTCCTTTCCCTGCTCGACCGGGCCCATGTCCGGCGTATCGCGGAACGTTCCCGGGAGCGCCTCCGCGTTGGGACGCTCGACCTCGTCCAGCTCCACTGGTGGGATCTCGGCGTTCCGGGGTGGGTCCGCGCTGCCGAGTGGCTCGCCGAATTGCAGGACGAGGGCGTCGTGCGGCACGTCGGCGTCACCAACTTCGGCAGCCGGGCGCTGTGCGCGGTGCTGGACGCGGGCATCCCGGTGGTGGCCAACCAGGTCCAGTTGTCGCTGCTGGACCGGCGGCCCCTGAAGCGGCTCGCGCGGGTCTGCCGCGAGCGCGGCGTGTCCCTCCTCTGTTACGGGACGCTCGCGGGCGGCCTCCTCGGCGACGGGCCGGGCTGCCGAGGTCCGCATGCCCGGGACGGCTCCGGCGCGCCGGAGCCCGCCGACAACCGTTCGTTGCGCAAATACCGGCTGATCGTGGACGAGGTGGGCGGCCAGCGGGCGCTGGCACGCGCCCGTGCGGAGCTGTCCGCGGTCGCGGCGCGTGCGGGCGTGTCCATGGCCGAAGCGGCAGCCGCCTATGTGCTCGGCCAGCCGGCCGTCGGCGCGGTCATCGTCGGTCTCAGCCGCCGCGGTCCGGAGTTGGACGTTGCCGGCGTGCGACTCGGTCCCGCCGATTTCGCCCGGCTCGAGGCGGCTGTTCCGAACACGGTCGCGGGCGGGGTGTACGAAGTCGAGCGCGACCGGACCGGGCCGCACGGACGGATCATGAAGTACGACCTCAACCGGGGTGTGCGGGGTGCCTGAACTGCCTGAGGTCAACCTCTACCTTCACGCCTTGCGTCCCAGGGTCGTGGGCGAGGCGATCGAGCGCTTGCGAATACGTTCGCCCTCACTCCTCAAGACCTGGGATCCGCCGGCCAGCGAGGTGCATGGCAAGGTCGTGCGCACACTGTCCAGGCTCGGGAAGCGGGTGGTTTTCGGCCTGGACGACGATCTCTTCGCCATTGTCCACCTGATGGTCTCGGGACGCTTTCAGTGGCGGGATGCGGGGGCGGCGATCCCGCGCAAACGGGGTCACGCGGCGTTCGATTTCGGCCACGGCAGCCTGCTTCTGACCGAGGCGAGTTCGCACAAGCGCGCGTCTCTTCACCTGGTACGGGGGACCGACGCGCTGCTGGATCACGATCCCGGCGGTGTCGAGCCGCTGGAGGCCGGGCCCGATGAATTTGCGGCCGCGGTCCGGCGTGAGAACCGCACGCTGAAGCGGGCGCTCACCGATGCGCGCATCCTCTCGGGGATCGGCCACGCGCACTCGGACGAGATCCTGCTGCGGGCGCGTCTTTCTCCGGTGCAATTGACGTCGCGGCTCACCGACGAAGAGGTGGA
The DNA here is from genome assembly GCA_965116905.1 of Longimicrobiales bacterium. Taxonomy (GTDB): domain Bacteria; phylum Gemmatimonadota; class Gemmatimonadetes; order Longimicrobiales; family Gaopeijiaceae; genus Bin94. The sequence continues at coordinate 1,768,772 of OZ220732.1, forward strand.
GCGGCTTCGTGTGGCGACCCGCACCTCGCTCACGGAGTGGTCGGAGCGGCTGATCGAGGAGGCGGGAGAGGACTTTCCGACCAGGGTGACCGCGTTTCATCCGGCGATGGCCGCGCACGGCAAGTACGGCGAACCGTGCGACCAGTGCGGGACCCCGATTCAGAGGATCGTCTACGCGACCCGCGAGACGAACTACTGCCCGACGTGCCAGACCGGGGGGAAACTGCTGGCGGATCGTGCCCTGTCGCGGCTGTTGCGACGGGACTGGCCGCGGAGGCTGGAGGACCTGGAGTTGCGCAGACGACCGCCGGGAGGGGGCTGAAGCGTTCCTAAGGCGTGGCCGCGGCCTTGTGAATGACCACGGGCGGGCGGGCAGGCTTGCAGATCCTCGTGCCGCCGCTGCCCAGCGGGACCCCGAGGCGCCTCCACCAGCTCTCCTGGTTGTCGCCCTCCTCTTCGTCGTGATCGTGGCCGGCGTGGGCATCGACCGCGTCGATGGCGTCGAGGGCGCCCGGCACGCCGCGCTGTGCGACGAACTGCGGGCGCATGGTCAGCGCGACGCTCGACTCGAGTTCGAGCGCGGCGATGAGGTCCGCGGCAGAGGGCGCGGTCGCCGGAGGGGGCGACCCGGTTGCGATGCGGGCCGGTGCGCCCTGGGCGGGTCCCGCGGGGGTCGGATCGCCGGAGGGGGCATCCGCCACCTGGTCGGGCGCCGGATCGGCCACGACGGGCTGGTCGTCGGCAATCATCGGCTCGTCGGGCACCGGCTCGATCTCCTCGATGTTCACCATTTCCATTGAAATGAACTCAACGGGAGCGTCGGCCCTCGAGCTCTCGGGGGCCCCGGCCGTGGCCTCGGGCTCGGGCACCACGAAGTCGAGGCCCGCGAGCAGCACCGCGTGGAGGGCGAGCGAGACCACGAGGCCCACGCCGACGATTCGCTTGTGCTGGCGGTCCCTTGCTCGACGTGTGGTCACGGCTGCTCTCCCTTCCGTCTCTGGCGTGCGTTTCCGGCATGCGTACGGGGAATGTACAGACGTGTATACATCTGGCGCCACTGGAAGTTCCCATGGCGGGCGGCCAAGGGCCGGATCAGAGGTGGAAGTTCCGTCAGAGGTCGAAGTCCGCCACCACCGGCGCGTGGTCCGACGGGATGTCGGTCTTCTTGCCTTTCCGCTGGTTCCGGTCCACCCATGCGCCGGTCGACGCCTCCGCCACCGGCAGCGTGGCGAAGATGTGATCGATCCGCAGGCCGTCGTTGCGGGGGAAGGCGAGGCGCCGGTAGTCCCACCAGCTGTAGAGGCCGCCCTGGGGGTGGTGCTTCCGGACCACGTCGATCAGTCCCCAGTCCCGGATGCGCTCGAGCGCCTCGCGTGCTTCGGCGTGGCACAGGACGCTCGCCGCCCACCGCTCCGGATTCTCGGCGTCCTGGTCGTCGGGGGCGACGTTGAAGTCGCCGGTCAGCACGACCGCGTCGGCCGGGTCGTGGTGGCGCTCCAGGAGGCCCAGGAGCCGTCCCATCCATGCCAGCTTGTAGGCGTACGACTCGGAGCCGACCGTGCGTCCGTTGGGGAAGTACGCCGAATACACCGTGACCCCCTGGACGCGGCCGCCGATCAGGCGCGCCTGGGGGTCGTCCGCGTCGCCATCCATCCCCCGGCGTATCTCCGTGATCGGGTGGGGGCTCAGGAGGGCGACGCCGTTGTAGGCCCGCTGGCCGAGCACCGCCGACTCGTAGCCCTCGTCCTGCACCGCCTCCGCGGGGTAGGCCTCGTCGGTGGTCTTGAGTTCCTGGAGGCAGAGCGCGTCCGGGCGGTGGTCGCGCAGCCACTGGATAAGCCGCGCCCGCCGGGCCTTGACCGAGTTCACGTTCCAGGTGGCGATTCGCATGGCTGGAAATGTAAACCCGGATTTACATTGTGTAATCTCGAGCTTACGAGATCCTCGCCCACGACCAGAAATCCCGGGAGAACGCATGCGATCCGCACTCGCCCTCATTCCCGCCCTGATCCTCGCCGCCGCGCCGGGGCCGCCCGCCTCGGCCCAGACCTATGACGTGCTGATCACCGGAGGCACCGTCGTGGACGGCACCGGGGCCGACCGATTCCGCGCCGATGTCGCCGTGGTCGACGGCCGCATCGCGCTGGTGTCCCCGGAGCCCATTGACCCGTCCCTTGCGGCCACCGTAATCGATGCCACCGGCCAGGTCGTGACTCCCGGCTTCATCGACAACCACTCCCATGTCCAGCAGACGATCGCGGAGTATCCGCTCGCCGAGAACTTCCTGCGGCAGGGGATCACGTCGCTGATCGTGTCGCTGCACTCCGGCGACCAGCCGTGGCCGCTGGAAGAGTTCGCCTCGGGGCTGACGATGGCGCCCAACGTGGGGTTCTTCGCGGGCCACACCTGGACGCGCAAGCAGGTGATGGGCATGGAGAACCGCGCGCCCACGCCGGCCGAGCTCGACGAGATGCGGGCGCTCGTCGACCAGTCGATGCGCGAGGGGGCGCTCGGCTTTTCGACGGGACTCCTGTACGTGCCCGCCAACTTTGCCGAGACCGAGGAGGTCATCGAGCTGGCCAAGGTCGCGTCGGCGCACGGCGGCATCTACGTGAGCCACATGCGCAACGAGGCGAGCGGGCTGCTGGAGTCGGTGGCCGAAGTGATCCGGATCGCGGAGGAGGCTGACATCCCGGCCCAGATCAATCACCACAAGGCCTCCGGGGCGGGGCAGTGGGGCTGGAGCGAGAGGAGTCTGGCGATGATCGACTCGGCCAACGCGGCCGGGCTGACCGTCACGCACGACCTGTATCCGTACGCGGCCTCGAGTACGAGTTCGGCCATCCTGTTTCCGCAGTGGGCGCTGGCCGGCGGAGCCGAGGACTTCGCGGCCCGGGTTGCCGATCGCGAAACGCGGGCGCGCATGGAGGAGGATATGCGGCGCATCATCATGACCGACCGGGTCGGTGCCGACATGTCGCGGATCCAGTTCCGGGTGCTGGGCTCGGACGAGTCCTACAACGGCAGGACGCTCGCCGACTACGCCGCCGACCGGGGCCTCCCGAACGACCTGGAGACGGGCATCCAGCTCGCGATCGAGCTGCAGCTCCAGGGCGGCTTCAGCGCCATTTACCACGCCATGGACGAGGGGGACGTGATCCGGATCATGCAGCATCCGCTGGCGATGATCGAGACGGACGGGGACGCGGTGGGCTACGGGATCGGCTACCCGCACCCGCGCAGCTATGGCGCGTTCCCGCGGGTGCTTGCCAGGTATGTGCGCGAACTGGGTGTGATCACGCTGGAGGAGGCCGTGATGAAGATGACCTCGATGCCGGCCCGGTGGCTGGGCCGCGAGGACATGGGGGTGATCGCCGAGGGCATGCGCGCGGACGTCGCGGTCTTCGATCCCGACGTGATCGCGGACCGCGCGACGTTTTCGGACCCGCACCAGTACAGCGTGGGGATCAACGACCTGCTGGTGAACGGGGTCCCGGTGATCCGCAGCGGCGGCCTGACCGGCGAGAAGCCGGGGCGGTGGCTGCGCGGGCCGGTGCGGAGGCCGGTGAGTTAGGAGGTCCGTGGACAAGGCGTAGCGGGTAATTGTCAGAAATTTCGGATACGCATTCCGAATTTTCACGTTATCTTACGGTATGCTTGCACGCCTCGACTATCTGCGGCGGCTGGAAATCTCGACAGCGCGCGCTCCCGTCACCGCGCTGCTCGGGCCGCGACAATGCGGGAAAACCACGCTGGCACGACAGTTCGCCGCTGGGCGCAACGCCACCCGCTTCGACCTGGAGTCGGAGCCGGACATCCGCCGGCTGGCCAATCCCGAACTCGTTCTGGGATCCCTGGATGGACTGGTCGTGCTGGACGAAATCCAGCGGATGCCGAAGCTCTTTTCGGCTCTTCGGGTCTTGGTGGACCGGCCGGATTCGCGCACGCGCTTTCTGATTCTGGGCAGTGCCGCGCCGGACCTGGTGCGCGGCGTCTCGGAATCGCTGGCCGGGCGGGTCGAACTCATCGAAATGAGTGGCTTCGGCCTGGAGGAGACCGGAGTGTCCCAGTGGCGCGACCTCTGGTTGCGCGGAGGCTTTCCCCGCTCCTATCTGGCGGCGTCGGACGATGACAGCCGTGCCTGGCGGGATTCGTTCGTAAGCACGTTCCTGGAACGGGACGTGCCCCAGCTCGGGATTTCCATTCCGTCCGCGGCGTTGCGGCGCTTCTGGACCATGCTGGCGCATTCGCACGGCCAGACATGGAACGCGTCCAACCTGGGCCGCGCGCTGTCGCTGTCCGACAAGACGGTTCGCCGTTATCTGGATCTGCTCACCGGCACCTTCATGGTCCGGCAACTGCAGCCGTGGTTTCACAACATCGCCAAACGCCAGGTCAAGGCACCGAAGGTCTACCTGCGCGACACGGGTTTGCTTCACACCCTTCTGGGTATCCCCCACGATGCGGGGCTGCTCTCGCATCCGCGTGTGGGAGCTTCCTGGGAGGGGTTCGTGATCGAGCAGCTGCTGCGCGTCCTGCGTCCGGCCGATGCCTGGTTCTGGGCCGCGCACGGGGGCGGAGAGCTGGATTTGCTGGCCACCATCGATGGCCGGTGGACGGGATTCGAGATCAAGTTCAGCGAGTCCCCGTCCGTTTCGCGCAGGACCAGGGCCACGGCCGATGCGCTGGAGGTCGATCACCTGTTCGTGGTCTGCCCCGCGCCGCGAGCCTATCCGGTCAGCGACCGTATCACGGTAGTCCCGCTGTGGGAGATCGACACGCTTCGCGAGCGGATCGGGGGACGCCAGATCGGGGGACGCCAGCCAGCGCCGACGGACCAGGCTTAGCCAGGTGGTTAGTCAACCTACCCGTCCGCCGTCGGCCGCGGCTCCCGCAGGTACTTGTTGAACCAGACCAGGATCCGCTCCGACACGTCCATCAGGAACTTGGGCTCGGTGGGGCCGTGCGGAGTGCGGGGATAGACGACGAACTCGGTGTCGACCCCGAGGCGGACCAGCGACGTGTAGAACTCCTGTCCCTGCGTGAACGGCACGCGCAGGTCGAGGGCGCCGTGAATGACCTGGGTGGGAGTGGTCACGTTCTTGATGTGGTAGATCGCCGAGTGCTTCTCGTAGGTCTCGTAGTCGTTGAAGTACTCATCGCCCAGGTGGCCCACGAGGTAGTCGCCGATGTCGGTGGTCGTGACCATGCTCACCAGGTTGGGCAGGCCGGCGCCCATGGAGGCTGCGCGGAAGCGGTCGGTCTGCGTGACGGCGAACGACGTCATGTAGCCGCCGTAGCTCCAGCCCATCAGCAGCAGGCTGTCCGGGTGGGCCACGCCCATCTCGATCACTTCGTCCACGCCCGCCAGCAGGTCGGAGAGGTCGCCATATCCCCAATCCATGAAGTTCGCGTAGCGGAATTCCTTGCCGTAACCGGTGCTCCCGCGCGGGTTCGGACGCAGCACCGCCATCCCCTCCTGGGCGAAGTACTGGATCATGTAGATGCTGGGATTCCCCGTGAAGGACTGGGCGAACACGCCCGCGGGACCCCCGTGCACGTTGAGGATCAGCGGGACCTGGCTCCCCTCCTCGTATCCGACCGGATAGGTCAGCAGGCCCTCGACCGGAGTGCCGTCGGGCGCCTCCCAGGCCAGCAGTTCGGTGCGGCCCATCGGCGGACGCGGCACGTCGGCGGTGACGCTGCTCAGCTGCATGGGACGGAAGGCGTCCAGTCCCGTGACATGGACTTCGCGAGGCTCGTCGTTCGTCTCCCAGGTCACGGCCAGCCTTCCGGGGCCCGCCGCCAACGCCGTGCTGCCCACCACGCCCGCGCCTTCGGTGATCTGGCGGATCTCGCCGCCGCCGACCGGAACCGCGATCACGTGCCGGGTGGTGCCCAGCGACTCGTTCAGGAAGACCTCGTCCGAGTCGTCCGACCACCCGAGGATGAAGACGCTGCGGTTCGGGGTCTCCGGCAGGCGCCGCACGTTGCCGTCTTCGGGATCCACGACGTACAGGTCGCTGAGCCCGACGGGTTCGGGCTGATCCCCCGTCGAGGCGTAGGCGATCAGGGAACCGTCGGGCGACCAGCGGGGGGACGATTCGACGCCGGGGCCGGTGACGAGCTGGCTCACGTCGCCGCCATCGGCGGACACCAGCGCGATGTCGCCGGAAAGGCGGCCCGTGTTGATGCGGGGGTCGGCCTGGTGCGCAAAGACGAGCTGCGACCCGTCCGGGGACCAGTCGAAGCCCGTAACGTGGAAGTCACCCTCGGTGACGCGCGCGGCCTCGGCGGCCTCGGTCGCCATGGGGTCGAAGGGGACGGTGTAGAGGTGGCCGTACTTGAAGTTCTGGTCCACCATCTCGACGTCGCGCTTCTCCTTCGCCGCCTTCTCCTCTTCCTCGGTCTGGGGGTCGCGCATGACGAAGGCAAAGGCGTCGCCCGCCGGGGACCAGCGGAACTGCCCCACTCCCGGCTTGGCGTCGGTGACCTGACGCGCCTCGCCCCCTGCCATGGCGATCACCCAGATCTGGCTCCTGCCCGAGCGGCCCGTGGAGAAGGCGAGCCACGCGCCGTCCGGCGAGAAGGCGGGGCTGCCCGCGGAGTGCTCGCCGCGCGTGAACTGGACGTTGCGGCTGCCGTCGGCGTCGGCCACCCAGATGTGGCTCAGGTACTCGGACTTCTCGCCCTCCATGAGCGGCTCGCGAACCGTGTAGGCGACCTTCGTGCCGTCGTGCGATATCGCCAGTCCGCCGACCTGGTGGAACCGCATGCTGAGCGCGGGCGTCCAGCGGTCGTCGGCGGGGGTGGCGTCGGCGTCGGAGGTGGCGGCCGCGTCCTGGGCGACGGTGCGGGTGGGCGAGAGAATGCTGCAAAGTGCGGCGGCGGTCAGAAGAATCGGGGCGGATGCGCGAACGGTCTGCATGACAATGTCCTCGGGCTGGGTCCTCGGGCTGGCTGAGCTATGCGAAGGGAGGGGCATAATGGGGCGCCAGCCGTTTGCCAACAAGCGGCCGTGGTCCCATCCTCCCCTCATGACCGGTTCGCAAATGCTTTCGGGGGTGCGCATTGGCCTTCCCCCACGGGGCGAGGACGGCAACTTCCCGTTCGCGATTCCGGCGCTTCAGGGGTTGTCCGAGGTGGCCTTTCCGGGTCCCGTGACCGTTCTGGCGGGGGAGAACGGGTCCGGCAAGTCCACCCTGCTGGAAGCGCTCGCGATCGTCGGGAAACTGCCGACCGTGGGCGGTGCGGAGGCGACGGTGGACGAGTCGCTCGCGGGCTCGCGGAAGCTCGCGCGGGTGATGACCCCGATATGGAGGCAGAGATCGCACCGCGGGTTCTTCCTGAGGGCGGAGGACTTCTTCGGTTTCGTACGGCGACTGGGGGCGATGAAGAGCGAAATGGAGGAGCGGCTGGCGGAGGTCGACCGCGACTACGCGGACCGCTCGGACCTCGCCCGCAAGCTGGCGCGCGGTCCCGCGGCGGGCTCGCTGGCCGCCATGCGGTCGCGGTACGGGGACGATCTGGACGCCAACTCGCACGGCGAGAGCTTCCTGCGCCTGTTCCGCTCGCGGTTCGTTCCCGGCGGGCTCTACCTGCTCGACGAACCCGAGGCGGCGCTCTCGCCGCAGAGCCAGCTGGGCTTCGTGTCCATGATGAGCGACATGGTGGGCGAGGGCGGCCAGTTCGTCATCGCCACGCACTCACCGGTTCTGATGGCCGTGCCGGGTGCGACGCTGTACACCTTCGACGCCTCGCCGCTCGAGCGGGTGGAGTACGAGGCGCTGGAAGGGGTGACGCTGCTCCGGAGCTTCCTGCAGGCGCCCGAGCGCTACATGCGGCACATCTGGCGACCGCCGGCGTAGCAGTCCGTGGATAAAGCCGCCCGAGCACCGAGAGCGGCAAGGTGCCCGGCCGAAGTCAGTTTGCCGCGGCGTCCTCGTTCCGTGCGGCCCGTTCCGCCTTGCCGGCGCGCCGCCGCTCCCGGGCCGCGTCCCACGCCGCGTCCATGTCCTTCACCGCCTGGTCAAGGACCGATTTCATGTCGCTGAACAGCTGCTCGTCCTCGATCCAGCCGACCGCGCCCTGGAAGGTGGTCCGCGCGAGGCGCGAGAGCTTGCGCGTCAGCTGGCTCATGTCACGTCCGAAGAGGCGGTGGCTGAACTTGGAGACACGCTCGAAGATGTGCTCGACGTGGTCGCGGTTTTCCTCCAGGTAGGCGCGGCCCGCGTCGGTGATCGAGTAGATCTTGCGCCCGCCCTGATCTCGTGACGAGACGTGGCCCTGGTCCTCGAGCAGCTGAAGGGTGGGGTACACGGAACCGGGGCTCGCCTTGTAGCAGCCCGCCGACTCCTCCTCCAGGGCCTGCATGACCTCGTAGCCGTGCATCGACTTCTCCTCGATCAGCGCGAGGATCGCGAACTTGAGATCGCCTCGCTCGAACCACTTCCAGCGCACTCGCCGCTGCCGCTGCCGCTGCCCGCGCCGCTCGGCGGAACCGAAGGGCCAGGGCCAATTGTCGAAATCGAGATAATCGTCGAATCTCATTTGCTTCATCTCCCGTGGTTTGATTTGATGGTTTGACCAGATGGTTTGACCAGATGGTTTAATGTGTCGCGATATATCTACATAGACATTACGACATATCGGGACGAAAAGTGTCATATCGGCCGGCCGGTCCCCATATTGCGGGCAGGTTTCCTACCCGGCGCTCTTTCAGGAGGTCCTTCGGTCATGCAGTCCCGTCACCGCCGCCCGCCCCTTGTCCAGGCCGCCCTGGCCGCGCTTGTCCTCCTTCCGCCCCTCCTTCTTCCGGGGCAGCCACTCCTTGCCCAGACCACGTGGCGGATCGAGGCCGACCCGTCCAGCCTGGTGATCGCGCGCGGAGAGAGCGCCGCCCTGGCCGTCCGGGTAGTGGACGGGGACGGACGGGTGTTGGACGAGGCCGTGCGGATGGTCGGCTCGCGGCGGGCCCTGTCCATGGGCGACGGGGTCGTGATGGGGCTGGAAGTCGGCGAGTGGGAGGTCATCGTGACGACGGCGCGGCCCGGTCCGGACGGCCGCCCCGCGCAGCTTGCCGTGCCCGTGGTGGTGGAGTGGCCGCCGGTCGTTCGGGTCGAAGTGACGGGCCCGCCCACGCTGTACGAGGGCACGACCGTGACCCATCGAGCCATTGCGCTGCACGGCGACGGCACGAACCGTCCCGGCGCCGATTTCGAGTGGCGGACCAGCGATCCCGACCGCGCCGATGTGGACGCCTTCGGGCATGTGCGGGCCCTCGCCCCGGGCCCCGTGCGGATCGAGGCCGCGTTCGAGGGGGTGGCGGGCGCGGTGGAGCACACCGTGCGGGCATTCGCGGGGGCCTCGCTGGCGATCGTGGGTGGCGCGGACGGAGCCGTCCGCACGGGAGACGTGCAGACCTTCGCCGCGATCGTGCGTGACGCGGGCGGCGCGGTGATCGCGGATGCGCCCGTGGAGTGGAGCCACTCGTACGTGCCGGCGGTGGGGATCGTGGCACCGTCCGCGCCGGGCCAGATGGAGGACGGGCGCATCGTGGCCGACGTCCCGGGCGAGTTCACCGTGGTGGCGCGGTCGGGGGGGCTGAGGGCGACCCGCACCTTCGAGGCCGTGCAGCGGAAGGTCGTGCGCGCGATCGAGGTGGTGGGGCGGGGGCGCCAGGAGAGGGTGTACAGCACCGACTTCTGGGTGTTCGAGGGCGTGGACGGGCGCGACTACGCGCTGGTGGGCTCGAAGCAGTCCGACGGCCACGGGTTCGCGTTCGACATCACCGATCCCGAGAACGTCGTCAAGACCGACTCGGTCCAGGTGGATGCCCGTTCCGTCAACGACATCAAGGTCTCGCCGGACGGGCGCTACGCCTCGCTGACCCGCGAAGGCGCCTCGGACCGCCGCAACGGCGTGGTGATCCTGGACCTGGCCGACCCGGCGCACCCGGTGATCGCCGCCGAATACACGGAGGGGCTGACCGGAGGCGTGCACAACGCCTTCCCCACCAACGACTACCTCTTCGCCCTGTCCAACGGGGACAAGTACGTGATTCTGGATGTCCGCGACATCTACAACCCGAAGTACGTCTCCGAGTACGATCACCCGAACAGCCGTGTCCACGACGTGTGGGTCCATGACGGCATCGCGTATTCGGCGGAGTGGGGGACCGGGCTGGTCGTGGTCGATGTCGGCAACGGGCGCTGGGGCGGGACGATCGAATCGCCCGTGTTCGTCACCAGCTACCCGGTACCGACCGGCGCCACGCACGCGGTGTTCCCCTACTGGTCCGAGTCGGCGGGCAAGTTCTACGTCTTCATCGGCGACGAGATCCTGACGCGCGAAGGGATGGCCTGGGAGGGAGCGGGTCCCGACTACCGCCAGAAGTACGACCCCGAAACCGGCCGCGGCGGCTACCCGCGCGCGAGCTGGGGCTATATCCAGGTCATTGATTTCGACGATCCCGAGAACCCCCGCATGGTGGCCCGCTACGAGGTCTCGGAGTTCGGCACGCACAACATCTGGGTCGAGGACGACATCCTCTACCAGGCCTACTACGAGGGCGGCATGCGCCTTGTCGACGTCTCCGGAGAACTCATGGGGAACCTGTACACGCAGGGGCGCGAGGTTTCCGTCTACAAGGCGTTCGACCCGGTGGGGTTCATTCCCAACTCGCCCGGAGCGTGGAGCGTGATGCCCCACCGCGACCTGGTCTGGTTCGCGGACATCAACTCCGGGCTGTGGGCGCTGAGACTGTCGGAGTCGCCGTAGCGGTCCCGGTGATCGACGAAGCCTGGCTGCTCGAGACGCTGGCCGGGCTGGTGGCGATCCCCTCGTGGAAGGGCGACGAAGCCCGGGCTCAGGAGTACGTGGCCGAGGTGATGGACGGGCTGGGTCTGGACGTCGATGTCTGGGAGATCGACGAGGCCGAGGTCGGCCGTCATCCGGACTACACCACCGAACTCGAACGGGAACACCCGCTGGGAGTGGTCGGGCGCTGCCGCTTCGCGGAAGGGTCCCCGGTGGAGGGAGCCCGCGCCGACGAGGGCCCCAGGCTGGTGCTCAACGGCCACGTCGATGTCGTGCCGCCGGGCGACCTCTCGCGCTGGACCACGCCGCCGTTTCGCATGGACGTTCGCGGCGGTCGTGCGTACGGACGAGGCGTGCTGGACATGAAGGGACCGCTGGTCGCCGGACTCGCAGGGGTCAAGGCGGTGCTCGACTCCGGCGTCGGCCTGCGGGGATCGGTTCTGGTCCAGAGCGTCATCGGAGAGGAGGACGGGGGACTGGGGACGCTGGCGTCGGTGCTGCGCGGCCACACGGGCGACGGCGCCATCGTGATGGAGCCGACCGGTCTGCGAGTGGCCAACGCCCAGGCGGGGGCGCTCAACTTCCGGCTCACGGTCCCGGGGAAGGCCGCTCACGGGGCGCTCCGCCACGAGGGAGTGAGCGCGCTGGAGAAGTTCATGCTCGTCTACGGGCACCTGATGGACTTGGAGCGGCTGCGCAATGCCTCTGTGGGCGACTCCCGCTTCGAATCCAATCCGGTGCCCTACCCCATCTGCATCGGGACCGTGAGAGGGGGGGAGTGGGCGTCGTCGGTGCCGGAAGTGGTCAGGGCCGAGGGGCGCTTCGGCGTCGGCATACGGGAAGACGTTTACGCAGCCCGCCGGCAGTTCGAAGCCCGGGTGGCGGAGTGCTGCGCGGGGGACGACTTCCTGCGCGACAACCCGGTCCGCGTCGAGTGGTGGGGTGGCCAGTTCGCTCCCTGCGAGACGCCGGACGATGCGCGGATCGTTGCGGTGGCCCGGTCGGTGGCGCGCGACCTCGGCGTGGGCGGCGACGGGCTCGCGGCGGTTCCATACGGCTCCGACCTGCGCCACCTCGTCAATGCGGGAGGCACCCCCGGCGTTCTCTTCGGTCCCGGCGACGTCGCGAACGCGCACCGCGAGGACGAGTCCATCGGGGTGGCCGAACTGGTGGCCGGGGCGCGCGCGGTGGCGCTGGCCGTGGTGCGGTTCCTTGGGCCTGTAGCCCCGCGGGCGGCCTAGTTCGACTTCGTCGCGGAGAAGTTGCCGCCCTGATCGCCCATCGCCCAGGTCCCGTCCAGGGTGCCCTCTACGGCCACGAAATCGATCAGGAGTGGGCCATCCGGTCCCGAGGCCTCGATGGTCACGGCCTGGTCCACCACGGTGACCGCGTTGATCGGAATGGCCGGGAAGAAGTCGCTCATGATCTGCCCCGTGTATCCGTCCTCGGCCGCTTCGATGGTCATCGAGCCCGGGATGATCTGTCCGTCCACCTCGGCGCTGTAGGCGTAGGTGCCGACCGGGTCGAAGGGTGGCGGGCCGGAGGGGCCGGTGGCGCAGGAGGCGGCCAGCGTGGCGGCAATCAGGGCAAGGGGGACAGCGAGGGAAAGGGGGGCGCGTCGGTTCATGCGGGGACTCGCTTGCGTGTGGGAATGGTCTGGGTTCATCGGCGTCTCCAGGTCGGCACATCCGCCGGATCCACGCCGCTGCGCCGGGCGAAATCGTCGATCAGCGCCCGGGCTATGCTGTATCCGGGCGGCACCGGGGGCAAGGCGTCGGCGGTGAACCAGCCCACGTCCTCCAGCTCGCCGTCCAGGTTTTGCAGCGTGCCGTTCTCGTACGCCGCGGTAAAGCCCACCATCAGGGAGTCGGGGAAGGGCCAGGGCTGACTGCCGAAGTACCGGACATCGGTGACGCGAATCCCCGACTCCTCCTCGATTTCGCGGCGAACCGCGTCCTCCAGACTCTCGCCCGGGTCGACGAAGCCCGCGAGCACCGAGTACGAGCCGCTCGGATGGCGGCGCGAGCGTCCGAGCAGGATCTCCGTGCCACGGGTCACCTGCACGATCACGGCGGGCGACACCTTCGGGAAGATGAGATGGCGGCAGGCGGGACACCGCATCGCCTTGTGATGCTCCGCGCCGCTGGTGGCGGTTCCGCACACCCCGCAGAAGCGCGACGTCCGTCTCCACCTGGCAAGGTGAGCCGCGGTGAGCGCCAGCCACAGCTCGGGCTCGGAGAGTATCCCGAGCACCGCTCGCAACCCGACGGGGGCGACACCCGGCGGTGGTTGCCAGTCCGGCTCGGCCAGGGCGGCGGTGGCGTGCGCACCCGAGTTCGGGGCGTGCACCGGAAACCAGTCGAGGTCCCCCACCCCCCAGTCGTTCACGTCACCCACGGACGGCAGTTCGGCGGCGTCTCCGGCAAGGACGAGTCGGTCGCGGACGAACAGGCAGGCTCTCATGATCCACCAAACGTACGCAATCGGGGGCCGGGCGGTGTGCCTGTTCGCCGACGGGCGGCGTGTCTATTGTCAACACATGGAAACTGTTCACCTCAACTCACGTCCCGCGTGGGCCAAGGTGGTCGACCAGACCCGGTGCATCGGCTGCCACGCCTGCACCACGGCCTGCAAGTCCGAGAATGAAGTCCCCCTCTCGGTCACGCGAACGTACGTCAAATACGTCGACACCGGCCTCTTCCCCGAGGCCCGGCGGTCCTTCCAGGTCACGCGCTGCAACCAGTGCGAGGCGCCCCCGTGCGTGGACGCGTGCCCCACGGCGGCGATGTTCAAGCGGTCCGACGGGATCGTCGACTTCGACAAGAGCGCGTGCATCGGATGCAAGGCCTGCATCGCGGCCTGCCCGTACGACGCGATCTTCATCAACCCGTCCGACGGCGCGGCCGAGAAGTGCAACTTCTGCGCGCACCGGATCGACGTGGGTCTGGAGCCCGCGTGCGTGGTGGTCTGCCCGACGGAGGCCCTGCTGGTGGGCGACATGAACGACCCGTCGTCGAAGGTGGCGGCGATCATCAACCGCGATCCGGTGGCGGTGCGGCGGCCCGAGAAGGAGACGAAGCCGAAGCTGTACTACAAGGGCGGCGACCAGGTGACCCTCGACCCGCTCGCGGCACGGCGTCCGGATGGCGGCCTCTTCATGTGGAGCGAGCAGGGCGAGGTGGAGCACGGTGTGCCGTCAGGACATCCGGGGCCCTGGAACTCGTCGGCGGCCGCAGTGCTCAGCTACGACATTCCCCACCGCGCCCCCTGGGATTTCCGCGTCTCGCTGTATACCTGGACCAAGTCCATCGCGGCGGGTGCGTACCTGGTGCCGCTCCTCCTGCTCCTCACCGGTGCGCTGACGCCCGGCCATCCGCTGTGGACATTCGCGGCGCCGATCCTGGCCGGTGTCTTTCTCGCGCTCACGGGCGCCATTCTGATCTGGGATCTGGATCACCCCGAGCGCTTCCACCTCATCTTCCGCCGCCCCCAGTGGCGAAGCTGGCTGGTGCGGGGCGGTTTCATCATCGGCGGCTACGGGGCCGCGCTCGCGGGCCACTTCGCGGCGGCGCTGACCGGCGTGTCCCCGCCTTCCTGGCTCGGCTGGGTCGGGGGCGGTCTCGCGGTCCTCACAGCGGTGTACACGGCCTTCCTCTTCGGCCAGGCCAAGGCGCGCGACATGTGGCAGAACCCGCTGCTGCCGGCACACTTCCTCGTGCAGGCGGGGGTCGCCGGCGGGGCCGTGACCGCGCTTGCCGCGCTCGTGTTCGAGGGCTCGGGAGCCGTCACGGGGGCCGTCACGGAGGCCGCGCTGTCGGTCTTCGCCGTGGCCAGCGCGGCGCACGCCCTCATGATCGCCGGCGAGGTTCTCATGCCGCCGCCCACCGCGCACGCACGCCTCGCCGAACGCGAGATGACGCACGGCCGCTTCTGCGGCTGGTTCCGGGTGGGCCTCGTCGGCGCGCTGGTCGGGGCCGCGGCTCCCTGGCTCGGCTGGGTGGCGGTGCCGGTCGGGCTCGCCGCGCTGCTCGCCTATGAGCACGCCTACGTCCAGGCCGGACAGTCGGTGCCGCTGGCATGAGCGGTGACGGTGGGGCGCGGCGCCGCACGGTCGACGACCTGAACCGCCGGGTGTCCGCCTCCCGGGCCGACGTTGAAGCCCGCGGCGAGACCTTCTACCCCGGCGCGAGCCGCGTTCACCTCGCCGCCTTTCCGCCGAAGGAGCGCTGGAGCGACTGGGTCGAACTGGATTCGAAGGCGTGGCCGGAGCGCGTGGAGCGCCGCTACATGCTCGTTCCGACGACCTGCTTCAACTGCGAGTCCGCGTGCGGTCTTCTCGCGTACGTCGACCGCGACACCCTCGAGGTGCGCAAGTTCGAGGGCAATCCGGAGCATCCGGGGTCGCGGGGGCGGAACTGCGCCAAGGGGCCCGCCACCGTAACGCAGCTCACCGATCCCGACCGGATCCTCACCCCGCTCAAGCGCGCCGGAGGCAGGGGCGAGGGGAAGTGGGAGCGGGTGGGCTGGGACGAGGCGCTGGACGACATCGCCGGACGGATCCGGGCCGCCATGGACGAGGACCGGCACCGCGAGGTGATGTACCACGTCGGACGTCCCGGCGAAGACGGCTTCACGGAGAGGACGCTGGCGGCGTGGGGCGTGGATGGTCACAACTCTCATACAAACATCTGTTCTTCGGGCGCCCGCATGGGTTACCACCTGTGGATGGGGATGGACAGGCCCAGCCCCGACCACGAGAACGCCGACGTCATTCTGCTGGTCAGCAGTCACCTGGAGGCCGGCCACTACTTCAACCCGCACGCCCAGCGCGTGATGGAGGGCAAGAAGCGCGGGGCGAGGCTGATCGTCTTCGACACGCGGCTTTCCAACACCGCGACGCACGCGGATCACTGGCTGTCGACCTACCCCGGTTCCGAGGCCGCGGTGCTGCTCGCGGTCGCGAACCACCTGATCCGCACCGGCCGCTACAACGAGGGCTTCGTCGAGCGCTGGTGGAACTGGCGCGAGTACCTGGAGGAGAACCATTCCGGCGAGCCGGCCACCTTCGAGGCCTTCAAGTCGGTGCTCGGCGGGCTCTACGCCGACTTCACGTTCGAGTTCGCGGCCGCGGAGAGCGGCGTTTCAGCTGAAACGATCGAGGCGGTGGCGGAGACCGTCGCGGGCGCGGGCACCCGGCTGTCGACGCACAACTGGCGCAGCGCCGCGGCCGGCAACCTGGGCGGCTGGCAGGTGGCGCGCGCGCTGTTCCTGCTGAACGCGCTGATGGGCGCGATCGCGGTGCCCGGCGGGACCTATCCCAATTCGTGGAACAAGTTCGTGCCGCGGCCGATCCGCATGCCCGCGCAGCACCCGAAGCGCTGGAACGACCTGACGTGGCCGTCCGACTATCCGCTGAGCCTCATGGAGATGTCGTTCCTTCTGCCGCACCTCACGGCCGAGCGGGACGGGCGTCTCGACGTCTATTTCACCCGCGTGTACAACCCGGTGTGGACCAATCCCGACGGCTTTTCGTGGATCGAGATGCTGACCGACCCGGAGCGGATCGGGCTGCATGTCGCGCTCACCCCGACCTGGAACGAGACCGCGTTCTTCGCCGACTACGTGCTCCCCATGGGCCACTCTTCGGAGCGCCACGACCTGACTTCGTACGAGCAGTACGACGGCTATTGGCTCGGCTTCCGGCAGCCGGTGCTGCGCGCCGCGCGCGAGCGGCTGGGCGAGGATGTGGCGTCCACGCGGGACGTGACGCCGGGGGAAGTGTGGGAGGAGAACGAGTTCTGGATCGAGCTGACGTGGCGGATCGATCCGGACGGCTCGCGGGGGATCCGCAAGTTCTTCGAGTCGCGCAAGCGCCCGGGCGAGAAGATGACCGTGGACGAGTACTACGGCTGGATCTTCGAAAACTCGGTCCCGGGGCTGCCGGAGAAGGCCGCGCGCGAGGGCCTGACGCCGCTGGCGTACATGCGCCGGTACGGGGCGTTCGAGATCAGCCGCGGAGTGGGCGCGGTCTACGAGGGGCGGGTTCCGGAGGCGGAGCTCGAGGACGTGCATGTCGACGCGGGCGGGCGGGCGTACACGCGGGCCGCCGCGCCTCCGTCGCCGAACGTGGTGCCGCTGCCGCCGCTCGACGGCGATGCGGAAGGGCGCCGGCGAGTGGGCGTGGAAGTCGAAGGCGTGGTCCGTCGCGGGTTCCCGACGCCCACCGGCCGGCTCGAGTTCTGGTCGCGCACGCTGTCCGAGTGGGGCTGGCCGGAGATGGCCGTGCCGGGTTACGTGCGCAGCCATGTGCACAGGGCGAACCTGGAACGGGATCAGATGTGCCTGATTTCCACGTTCCGCCTGCCGGTGCAGATTCACACGCGCAGCGCCAACGCCAAGTGGCTGAACGAAATCGCTCACACCAACCCGTTGTGGCTGCATCCCCGCGATGCCGATCGTCTCGGGGTGGGAACGGGGGATCTGGTCCGCGTGGAGACCGGGATCGGTCACTTCGTGGTGAAGGCCTGGGTGACCGAGGGGATCCACCCCGGCGTCGTGGCGTGCTCGCACCACATGGGTCGGTGGAAGACGGGCGAAGGACCGCGCCAGACGATGGCGACCGTCGCGCTCAGCCGTGAGGGAAGCGGATGGGGGATGAAGAGAAAGAACGGCACCGGACCCTTCCGCTCCGACGACCCCGACACATCGCGAATCTGGTGGGCGGACGTCGGCGTGCACCAGAACATGACGTTCCCCGTGCAGCCCGATCCCATATCCGGGGCGCACTGCTGGCATCAGGCGGTCACGGTGAAGAGGGCGGAGCAGGGCGACCGCTACGGTGACATCGTGGTCGACACGGAGCGGTCGCGCCGCGCCTTCCGCCGCTGGCTGAAGCTGGCTCGCCCGGCCGGGCTCCACTCGCCGGACGGAACCCGCCGTCCCTACTGGCTGCTGCGGCCGGTGCGGCCTGAGCGGGAGGCGTTTCGGCTGCGCGGCGCGGACGAGGATCGACAGCGCGGCGCCTGATTCCGCCATGGAACTTCTCCGCGCGCTCGGCTCACTGATCGAGCCCCCCTCCCGCGAGCACGCGCGGATCGCGGAGGTCCTCGGCATGCCTGCCCCGCCGGCTCCGGCCGTGCACGGGACGGTGGTCGCCTTCCAGCGCTACCCCTACGCGTCGGTGTACCTGGGGCCCGAGGGGATGATGGGCGGCGAAGCCCGCGACCGGGTGGCGGGGTTTCGCCGGGCGCTGGGTGTCGAAGCGGCGGCGGAGGAAGACCACCTCACCTCGCTGCTGGCGCTTCTGGCCGCGCTCGACGGATGGCAGCGGCAAGAGCGTGCCGAAGCACGGCGCGTGCTCCTGCGCCAGGCCCGCGTGACCCTGGTCTGGGAACACATGGTGTCCTGGCTCGGCCCCTACCTGGCAAGTTTCGAGGGGTGCGGCGACGCGTTCTACGAGGCGTGGGCGGCACTGCTCGGTGAGGCGCTGGACGAGGTGACGGGCGAAATGGAGCGCCCGCGCTACCTGCCGGCCGCCCTGCGCGCGGCACCGGGGCTCGCGGATCCGCGCCGGGAAGGGGGCGCCGCGTTCGTCTCGTCGCTGCTGGCGCCGGTGCGCTCCGGCGTGATCGTCGTGCGCGACGACCTGGTCCGGCTCGGGGAAGAGGTGGGGCTGGCCTGCCGCGCGGGAGAACGGCGATACGTGTTGCGGTCGTTCTTCGCGCAGGACCCGGCCGGAACGCTGCGGTGGCTGGCCAGCCACGCGAGAGGGTGGGGCGCGCGGGTCGCCGGGCGGGGACCGGAGCCGATTGCGCGCTGGTGGGCCACGAGGGCGGGGGAGTGCGCGCGGCTGCTGGCCGGGCTGGCGGCGGGGGTAGTCAAGGGGGCGGTGGCCGAGGAGGCGGTGGCCGAGGAGGAGGCCGCGGCCGGGGTGACCGGGGAGTGAGCGTGAGGGGGGTGGGGAGGCGGGGGGGCGGGGATCCGGTCGTGGGAGCGGCGGCGTGGGCCACGCGCCGCGCGACGTCCCGGGATCTGGTCGCGGGCCTGAGCGTCACCCTTCTGATCATTCCCCAGAGCATGGCGTACGCCGAACTGGCGGGGCTGCCGAGTGTGCACGGCCTCTACGCTTCGGCACTGCCCTTGCTGGCGGCCGGGCTGTTCGCTTCCTGCCCGTACCTGCAGTCGGGTCCCGTCGCTCTCACTGCGCTGCTTACCCACGGCGCCCTCGTCACCATTGCAACGCCCGGGAGCCCGGAGTATGTGGGCGCGGCGGCCCTTCTCGCCCTGATCGTGGGCATCACGCGGCTGGCGATCGCGCTGGTGCATGCCGGCAAGGTCACCTACCTGATGTCACAGCCGGTGGTCAGGGGATTCACCTCCGGGGCGGCCATTCTCATCCTGTTGTCGCAGTTCCCGTCCGCGCTGGGCCTGACGGCGTCCGGAGAGAGCGGGCTCGTCGGGAACACGATCCAGGCGCTTCTCGGTCCGGGCGCGTGGAATGTCGCCGCCATCGTGCTCACGGTGCTCACGGTGCTGATTACGCTGCTGGCCCGCAGGATTCACCCGCTGTTCCCCGGAGCGCTTGTCGCCGTCCTGGGCGGCGTTCTCTTTGCCACGCTGGCCGGCTACCAGGGACCGATCGTGGGGACCATTCCCGGCTCGCTGCCCCCCATCAGCCTCGCTCTGCCCTGGAATCTGGTGCCGGCGCTGTTCGTGCCGGGCGTGGTCATCGCCCTGGTAGGCTTCGCCGAGACCACTGCGATCGCCCGCAGCTTCGCAACACACGACCGCGCGCGGTGGAGCCCCGACCGGGAGTTCCTCGCCCAGGGAGCCGCCAACGTCGTCTCCGGAGTCTGCGGGGGCATGCCCGTGGACGGCTCTCTTTCGCGCAGCAGCCTGAACCACCTTTCCGGTGCCGGCACCCGATGGTCCGGGGCCATCACCGGCGTTGCCGTACTGCTGTTCCTGCCCTTCGCAGGTGTGCTCTCGGCCCTCCCGAAGGCGGTATTGGCGGGGATCGTGATCGCGGCGGTCGGCGGCCTCGTGCGCCCGCGCCTGCTGATCAACATCTGGACGCTGTCGCGGATTCAGGCGCTGGTGGTCTGGTTCACGCTCGCCCTGTGCCTGCTGCTCGCCCCCCGGATCGAGCAGGCCCTGCTGCTGGGCATCCTGTTGTCCCTCGCGATTCACGTCTGGCGTGAGCGGCGGGCCGGATTCGACAGCTGGATCGAGGACGGCGTCCTGCACCTGGAGGTCAAGGGCATCCTCTGGTTCGCCTCCGCGCCGCGGCTGGAGGAAGCGCTGATGAGCAGACTCACGGACGCAGGCGCGGTCTCCGAGGTGGTCATCCACCTGGAAGGCCTGGGACGCATCGATCTCACCGGGGCTCTTGTGCTCAAGCGTGTGGTAGAGGAGACTCGGGCGATGGGCATTCCCTCTTCATTGCGGGGAGTGCCGCCTCAGGCACGGGAGCTGATCGACAACATCTTCGGGATGCCGCCGGCCACATACCTGTAGGAGCCAGGACATGGACAAGCTGATTCTCGCACTGCTCGCGACCGGAGCGTTGACCCAGCATCCCGCCGGTATCCATATCTCCAGCGCGGATATTCGCGCGACAATCGACAGTGCCCCGGAGGGGAGGGTCAGCGACCAGCAGATCCGGCACATCGATGCGGGCGGACACAACGTCGGCGTCGGCGTCGTTCAGCGGCCGCCCTCCACGTCACTGGGCGCCATTCAGCACCACAACCAGACCGAGGTCTATTACGTGGTGTCGGGGCGCGGGACGCTGGTGACGGGCGGCGTACTTTCGGGGGGCCGCCGGCTGGATCCTGAAGGGACCGTGGTGCGGACGCTCACCGGCCCGAGTTCGGTGGGCGGCATCGACGGCGGGGTAAGTCGTGAGGTCGGTCCGGGGGACATGGTCATCATCCCGGCGGATTCGCCCCACGGATTCAGCGAGATCACCGAGACGATCACCTACATTGTCGTGCGGGTGGATCCCGATCAGCTGGTGGAGTTGAAATAGGAGGAGCCCCATGCACGATCACCGCCACGACACCGACGGCCACAAGGGTCATCGGCACGACCACGACCACCATGACGCCGGCCACGACCACCATCAGCACGACCACCATCAGCACGACCACCATCACCACGGCCATGACCACTCTCACCACGGCCACGACCACCAGGACGTTCCCGCGGACATCTCCCTTCGGGTCAAGGCCCTGGAGTCCCTCCTGGTCGAAAAGGGGATGGTCGACGCTGCCGCGCTCGACGACATCGTCGATTCCTTCGAGAACCGGATCGGACCCAGGAACGGCGCTCAGGTGGTCGCGCGGGCATGGACGGATTCCGCTTTCCGGGAGCGGCTCCTGGCCGACGCCACTGCGGCGATCGGCGAGTTCGGATACCTCGGTGGCCAGGGCGAGCACATGAAGGTGGTCGCCAACACCCCGGACGTGCATAACCTCGTGGTTTGCACCCTGTGTTCGTGCTATCCGTGGCCCACACTGGGCCTGCCACCGACGTGGTACAAGTCGTCGGCGTATCGGGCGAGGGCGGTGATCGAACCGCGCGAAGTGCTGCGCGAGTTCGGCCTCCGGCTTGACGACGACGTGGAAGTGCGCGTGTGGGACAGCACCGCCGAGATACGCTACCTGGTGTTGCCGGAGCGCCCCCGTGGCACCGAGGGCATGACCGAGGAGGAACTGGCCGCACTGGTCACCCGCGACGCCATGATCGGGGTCGCGAGGGTCGCCGCACCGCGGGGGAGCGACTCGTGAACAGCATCCACGACATGGGCGGCATGGACGGGTTCGGCGCGGTCGTGCGCGAAGACGACGAGCCGGTGTTCCATCACCGCTGGGAGGGGCGGGTGTACGCGCTGACCCGGGTGGTCAAGCCCTGGCTGCGGGGCCGCCGGTTGCCCGGCTTTCGATTCGTGCTCGAGAGCATTCCGCCTGCGGACTACCTGCGCATGTCGTACTACGAGCGCTGGTTCCACATGGTAAAGACGCGCCTGGTCGCCGGAGGCCTCGTAGCCGGATCCGAGGTCGAATCCGGCCGACCCGACCCCGACGAGTCCAGCCCCCGGTTGCTTCCCCCTTCGGACGGTTCCCTCGGCTTTGCACTCCTGGGCCTGGATGTGGATGCCCGCTTTGCGCCGGGCGACCGCGTGCGCGCCCGCAACCTGAACCCGCGCGGCCACAACCGGCTCCCTCGATACGTGAAGGGTCGGCGCGGCACGGTGGTCGAGGATTACGGCGTCTATGCGCTGCAGGACAGCGACGAGGAGGGCCGACTGCCGCTGGACGATCCGCAGCACGTCTACTCGGTCCGCTTCGAGGGGCGGGAACTCTGGGGAGACCGGTCGGGCGCCCGCGACGCCGTCTACGTGGATCTGTGGGAAGAGTACCTGGAGCCGGCGTGATGGCGGCTTCGGCACGCAGCGTTCGGGAGCGCCTCGGGGACTTGCCGCCGCTGCCCCGGGATGACGAAGGGCCCGTCTTCGAGGAGCCGTGGCAGGCCCAGGCCTTTGCGCTGGCGGTGAAGCTCTCGGAGCTGGGGTATTTCTCCTGGCAGACCTGGGCCCGGACGCTTGCGGAGGAATTGGCGGCCGCGGATGCGCGAGGCGACCCCGACGACGGGTCCGCGTACTACCATCACTGGGTCGCCGCGCTGGAGCGCCTGGTCGCCGGCCGCGAGCTTGTCGACCCGGCGGCGCTGGCCGAGCGCAAGGATGCGTGGGCGGACGCGTACCGCCGCACGCCGCACGGGCAGCCGGTGGAACTTCGCGGCCGCAGCTGAACGGCTCCTCCTCCGGTCAGTACGCGATTGCGTAGGCTTCGCGGCGCGGATCGGAGGCCGCGGTAAGCGTGCCGTCGCGGTCGCGCAGGATCATTTGCGCGCCGCCGAAGGTCGCGGTCCACCCCTGCACCAACTCAACCTCGTGGCCCATTGCGCCCAGGCGCTCCAGCACCGCGCCGGCGACGCGGTCCTCGAACGCGACCCGCAGCCCGTTGTAGCTGCGGAACCGGGGCGCTTCGATCGCGGCCTGTGGGGTCATCCCGAAGTGCACGAGATTGTTCACGATCTGCAGCAGGCTCTGGGGCTGGCTGTCCCCGCCCGGCGTCCCGACGGTGAACGCGAAGCTGCCGTCGGTGCGGGTCGCCATCATGGGGGTCAGGGTGTGGTAGGGCCGCTTGCCGGGCGCGATGACGTTGGGATGGCCGGACGCCAGGTTGAACAGGGCGCCGCGGTTGTGCAGCACGACGCCCGTCTCCGGCTCAAGCAGCCCGGAGCCGAAGCCCGCGAACAGGCTCTGTATCCAGCTGACCGCGTTGCCCCACTGGTCGACGGCGGTCAGGTACACCGTGTCCCCGGAATCGTCGAGCGTTTGCCGGGCAGCCAGCACGGCCGGCGCCACGCCGGGGGTGCGCTCCTCGGCCGCCCTGTCCGGATCGACCATCCCCGCGCGCGCCTCGAGGTATGCGCCGTCCAGCAGGTCGTCGAGCGGTATCTCGGTGAAATCCGGATCCGCCGCCCACTGGTCCCGATCCGCAAAGGCCAGCTTCTTCATCTCGATCAGCGCGTGCAGGTAATCTGCGCTGTTGTGGCCCATCTCGGCGATGTCGAACGACCTGGCCATCTCGAACAGTTGCAGCTGGGCGATCCCCTGGGTGTTCGGGGGAAGGACGAGCATCGTGTAGCCCTCGAAATCGCCCCGCAGAGGCTCCACCCAGGTTGTCGCGTGTGCGGTCAGGTCGCCGGCCCGCACATAGCCGCCCTCCGCTTCGATGAAGGCCGCGAGCCGCTCGGCCACGCGCCCCTGGTAGAAGCCGTCCTTGCCGTCACGGGCGATCCCCTCAAGCGTCGAAGCCAGTGCCGGGTTGCTCAGAAGGCTCCCGACCGGCGGCGGCTCGCCGTTGGGCAGGTAGAGAGCCTGCGCATGGTCGTTCAGAGCGCCCGACTGGGCCCGGATGTCGCTGGCCAGCCGGGTGGAGACCGGGAACCCGTCCCGTGCGTACCCGATCGCCGGAGCAAGAAGTTCCTCGACGGGCAGCGTGCCGAAGCGGTCCGTCGCATCGATCCAGGCGGCGACCGCCCCGGGTACCGTAACGGAGAGCGGTCCGTTGCCCGGCACCTCGGCCAGCTCCCGTTGCGCGAACAGCGCGGGCGTCGCCATGGCACCGGCTCGCCCACTGCCGTTGAGCGCGTGGATGCGGCCGCTCCCCGCCTCGTAGTAGAGCGCGAACGCGTCGCCGCCGACGCCGTTCATGTGAGGCCGCACGACGGCCAGCACGCCCGCCATGGCGATCGCCGCGTCCATCGCGTTGCCGCCCCGGCGCAAGACGTCGTAGCCCGCGGCCGCCGCGAGGGGATGGCCTGCCGAGACCGCACCGGTGACACCCCGCACGTCGGGGCGATTGGTGGCCGGGAAGTGGATGTCGGTGGACCGCGACGCGGCAGCGCTCGATTGGGCCGCGGAATCGGGGGTCTCGCAGCCTCCGGCCGTCACCAGGACTCCGGCGCCGAGAAGAAGGGAGAGTGCGAC
This sequence comes from Longimicrobiales bacterium, assembly GCA_965116905.1. Lineage (GTDB taxonomy): Bacteria > Gemmatimonadota > Gemmatimonadetes > Longimicrobiales > Gaopeijiaceae > Bin94. Next base: position 1,793,151 of record OZ220732.1, read on the forward strand.
GGGGTTGCGTCGCGCGCGGGGACGGCCAGGCAGCGCGTGGGGGCGGCTGGGCAGTTCGGGCATTCGGTCATGATCCTGAATCGGGGGAAGTGCTCCGTTTTGCGTTGGAGGATGGCATATGGCGGGGCTCGGCGCCAGTTCGCGTATCGGCCGGATGCTCGTCGCCGCCGGCGGGTCGGCGATGCGTGGCGGACAACCTTGCCAGCCCGGTTGCGCGTCCAATTCCAGGACCGTCCAGCGGACTGTCGAACACGGCGGCTCGATGGGCGGGATCAAGCGATCTCAGTCCCCCATACGCACTTGCACAGAGGCACCGACAATGGCCACTGCCCGCTGGCTCGCTTCACCCACCCTCGCGCTCGCGTTCGGCGCCACCGCTCTTCAGGCCCAGGAGGTTATCGAACTGCCCGGACGGGATCGTCTGATTGAACCCGACTTCGAGGAGGTTTACAGCGTCGGTGTCCTCGACGGCGAATCCTGGGAGATGTTCGGCCGGATACGCCGGGTGGCCTTCGATGCGGAGAGCAACCTGTATGTCTTCGACGCTTCGGACGCGCTGGGTTCCGACCTGCGGGTTCTGATATTCGATCGCGCCGGCGGCTTCGTGCGGGAGTTCGGCTCCTCGGGGGGAGGCCCCGGCGAATTCAACCGGCCGACCGGGTTTGCCGTGCTCGGCGACGGAACCACTGTGGTGAAGGATGCCGGACACGGTGCCTACCAGATCTTCGACCGCTCAGGCGTCTTCCAGCGGATGGTGCGCGCCGGTGAAGAGCCTGGCGGCTTGCCGGGGCTCTCGGGGAGGATCCAGCCCGACCCCCGCGGCGGCGCCATCTTCGTCGGAGGGTACGGTGGGGGACCGAGCTTCAGCTTCAGGAGCACCGGTGGTGGAGGTGCGGTCCCTCCGCTTACTTCCCGCCCGGTCGTGCGGGTTGGACTGGCCGAAGAGATGGCTCAGACGGACACGGTGGTCGACGGATGGCTGCCTCCACGCAACGCGCCAGACCTGCCGGCCAACGTTCCCGCTCAGCTTCGGGACATGATGGGGGGCATGAGCCTGCCCACCGTGTTCGAACCCAGGTTCCTGGTGGGCGTCCTCCCGGATGGAGGCATCGTCCATTCGGATTCTTCCGCCTACGCGCTCAAGGTCTCTCCGGCGGGTGCAACGGAAGTCGCGCGGGTCATCCAGCGCCCTCTGGTGCCGGAGCCCCTGACGCCCGAAGGTCAGCAGGAGTACGAGGAAAGAACGGCGGCCGCCCGCGAAGAGATCGGGCGAGCCGTAGGCACGACCGGTCTCAGAATGGTGCAATTCCAGCAGCGCGGAGGAGGCGGCAATCCCACCCCGACGGCGACCGTCCAGCTGGAGCAGAAGTACTACCACGAGATTCCCGTGCTCCGGGGCCTGGCCGTCACGAGGGACAGCCGCATCTGGGTGCAGCGCCGGGGCGAGTTGCCGGAGGACGACGGGCCCATCGATGTTGTGACGGCTTCGGGCCAGTACGTCGGCACCTACGCCGCGGACGCCGTCCAGATGCCTGACGCGTTCGGCCCGGATGGACTCGCGGCCTTCATCGAGCTGGACGAATTCGACGTGGCTCGGGTGGTGGTGCGGAGGCTTCCGGCCGACGTTCGCTGAACCTCCGTCTGGGGGCGGACATGCCCATGCTCAATGAGGACCTGCCCGTGCCCAATGAGGACCTGCCCGTGCTCAATGACCTGTCGTCCACGCGGTTCGGTGTGGGAAGCATGGTGGCGCCACTTCGCCGCGTCGCGATGCGCCGTCCCGGCCCGGCGACATTCGAGGCCGATCCGGCGCGTTGGCACTACGCCGGCCCGCTCGACGCCGACCGCCTGGCCCGTCAATACGACGCGTTGGCAGGGCTGGTCGGCGATTCGGGCGCGGAGACCGAGTGGATCCCGGACGGGTACGACGGGCTCGCCGATTCGATCTTCGTCTTCGATCCCTCGTTCATGACCCCGGCGGGCGCGATCCTGCTGCGTCCCGGCAAGGTGTTGCGGCGCCCGGAGGTCGCGTTGCACGATGCGCTGTATGCGCGGCTGCAGGTGCCCGTCATCGGCGCTCTAGAGCCGCCGGGCACGGCGGAGGGCGGCGACCTGATGTGGCTCGACGGGCACACGCTGGTGGCGGGACGGAGTTTCCGCACCAACCAGGAGGGCATCGACCAGTTGCGGGCGATCCTGGCCCCGCAGGGTGTGGAGGTACTTGCGTTCGATCTGCCCATGTGGCGGGGCAACGCCGCCTGCCTGCACCTGCTCTCGGTGATCAGCCCGCTCGACCATGACCTGGCGCTCGTCTACCCGCGGCTGTTGCCGGTCGAGCTCTTTCGGCTCCTGGGCCAGCGCGGCATCCAGTGCCTGGAAGCGGGCGACGGCGAATTCGAGGACTCGAACGGCCTCAATCTGAACGTGCTGGCGCTCGGGCCGCGGCGGTGCATTGCCGTGGGCGGGTTTCCGCAGACATTGCAGCTGATGAGGGAGGCCGGCTGCGAAGTGGCGTGCTTTGATGCGGATGCGTTATGCATGCCGTGCGAGGGAGGCCCGACCTGCCTGACGCTGCCGTTGTGGAGGGATTGAAGCACCGCTCTGCGCGGGCCGCTATGGAACACAGTCCGCGGTGAGCCGTAGGGAGGGGTGGTCGTCAAACTACGGAGAACACAACATGGAATGGGAATTCGTCGCCCCCATGATCGTGTCGATCGTGCTTATCCTCACCGTGGGCGGCGTGGTGCTCCTGCGGCCGTTGGCCCGGCGACTCGGCGCGCTCCTCGACGTCATGGTGCTCGAAAAGAGCAAGACGTCCAGCGCGCAGGACCGCAGCATCGCCGATGCCATCGACACGATGAACGACAGGCTGTCGCTTCTGGAAGAGCGCCAGGATTTCACCGAGCGGCTGATCGCGAGCGGGGAGCGGACTCAACCGGATGCCGGCAGCGCTCCCTCGGCTCCGGGGTGAGCGCCTGTCCCGCGGGACCCGCTACGGAATAACCCCGGCCCACCCCGCTTCGGCCACCAGCAGCAACAAGGCCCGCTGGATGGCCAGGTGCCCGTCCACGTTGACCCAGCCCTCGCCAAGCGAGTGTGCGCCGAATCCCTTGCCGCCGCGGCCGATGGTCACCGCCGGCACACCGAGGGCGATGGGGACGTTGGTATTGGTGGACGACCGGCCGAGCGTGCCCCGCACCCCGAATTCGGCGGTGGTAGCCAGGGCTCGCTGGACAAGGGGCGCGTCGCGATTCCCCTCGCCAGAGGGACGGTCCCCGATCCTGGCCTTTTCAACAGAAAGCGCAGGACCGGTCCGTCTCAGGGCATTCTCCTTGCGGAGCCCCTCGTCCATCGCCTCCAGGAACACCTGCTCGATTCGAGCCAGGCTCTCCGGATCGACCGAGCGCATGTCGACTTCCATCCAGCTCTTGGCGGGGATGGCGTTGACCGCGGTGCCTCCGCCGATGCATCCCACGTTGTAGCTGGTGCGGGGTCCGCTGCGGGTCAGGGGGTCGGCGGCGTCCTGGAAGGCGCTAACCGCACGGCTCATTGCGTGCGCCGGGTTGGCCAGCCCGAACGCGCCCCATGAATGGCCGCCGGTGCCCTTGAAGGTGACGCGGTAGCGAACCGAGCCGAGGGCGTCGACGACGAGCTGCTGCAGACCTCCGCCGTCCACCTCGATCCAGGCGTCCGGGGCCTTTTCGGGGTGGCGATACATGTGCTTCATGCCGCGCAGGTCGCCCGGACCCTCCTCCCCGACGACCCCCACGAACTGGATGTCCGCGTCCGTCCGGATGCGCGCTTCGTCCATGGCGCGCAGCACCGCCAGCACGACCACGAGCCCGCGCGTGTCGTCGCTGATCCCGGGTGCGAAAAGAGTGTCACCTCGCCGGGTGACCGTCACGTCCGTTCCCTCGGGGAAGACTGTGTCGAGGTGGGCCCCGAGACCGACAGCGCGGTGCCTCCGACGGCCCTTGCGCAAACCGATCACGTTGCCGACCTCGTCGGTCCCCACGGTGTCCGCGCCGACCTCGGCCAGGAGTTCGGCGAAGCGCCGTCCCCGCGCCTCTTCCATGAACGGGGGTGCCGGAATCTCGGTGAGTTCGATCAGCCGCCGCAGCGCCCATTCGTCAAGTGCCTCGACAATGCGGAACGCGTTGGCGATCGCCGGATGGGCGGCGAGCCTCCGTGCCTCACGCGTGTATCTGGCCTCGCGCGTGTCTTTCGTGGAATCTGTGCCTTGGACGTTCGCGGGCATGGTCGCCGACCAGGGGGCGGGGTCAGCGGACCAGGCCGGAGCGCGAATCGGGCGCACCCGTCACGGGCTCGTCGCGGCTGACCACGCGCGTCGCCGGGCCCGCGATAAGCGGGTCGGGGCCGGTCACGACCGAGTTGTCCTTGTCCGGGTAGGAGAGTTTCGAGAGAAAGTGCTGCATGGCGGCGATGCGCGCCCTCCTCTTGTCGTCCGACTTGATCACGGTCCAGGGTGCGTCGGCGGTGTCGGTGTAGAAGAACATCGCTTCCTTGGCATGCGTGTACTCGTCCCACTTGTTCAGCGACGCGAGGTCGATCGGCGAGATCTTCCACTGCTTGAGCGGGTCGGTCTTCCTGCGGTCGAACCGGTAGGCCTGTTCCTCCTGCGAAACCGAGAACCAGAACTTGAACAGGCGAATCCCGCTGTTGACCAGCATCCGCTCCACTTCCGGACACTGGCGCAGGAACTCGAGGTATTCCTGGCCCGTGCAAAAGCCCATGACCCGTTCCACGCCGGCCCGGTTGTACCATGAACGGTCGAACAGCACCATTTCGCCGGCGGTGGGGAGGTGGTTTACATAACGCTGGAAGTACCACTGGCCACGTTCGACGTCACTGGGCTTGTCCAGAGCGACCACGCGCGCGCCGCGCGGGTTGAGGTGTTCCATGAAGCGCTTGATTGTCCCGCCCTTGCCGGCGGCGTCTCGTCCCTCGAAGAGAATGACGACCCTGACTCCGGAGCTGCGGACCCAGCGCTGCACCTTGAGGAGTTCGACCTGCAGCAGGGCCTTTTCTCGATCGTACGCTCGGCGTGGCATCTTCTTGTCGTACGGATAGACCCCCTCGCGGAACACGCGCTCGATGGTTTCGGGCGTCTCGGTGACCTCGGGAACGCCGGACGTCCGCAGGCTGTCTTTGGCCTCGGCACTCCCCTTCGTATTCGCCGATGACATATGTGCCTCCTTTGGATCGATCGTTGCTACTTCAGCAGTCTCGGCAGGAAGAAGTCGAGCAGCGCGCCCCCTTCGCGAGCGTCGCCCCAGGTCGCGCCCGCGATTTCGATCACGGCGACCGCGCCGGTCGGAAACTTGTACCTGAGCCGATCGATGCGCTCGGGCCGGCCGCTCTTCGAAAGGTAGGCGGCAAGCGCATGCGTCGAAGGATTGTGACCCAGGACCAGCAGTGTCCCGACATCGTCCCCGGTGTCGGCGATGATGTCGAGGACGCCTCGCGGCGAGGCACCGTACAGCTCGCGCCGGTACTCGACGACGGGCGGTTCGGGAAAGGCCGGTTCCATCAGCGCCCAGGTTTCGCGCGTGCGGACGGACGTGCTCGAATAGGCCAGGTCGGGCACGAATCCGGCCTGGCTGAGCGCCCTGGCGACTCTTGGCGCGGCCTTGCGACCGCGAGCGTTGAGAGGCCGGTCATGATCGGACAGCGTGACGTCCCCCCAACTGGACTTCGCGTGTCTCGCCAGCATCAGTCGCCGCATTTTGACACTCGCTTGCTCTGTTGTTCGGTGCTTCTGACAGTCGGTGGATCGGCGCCGGTGCGCAATTGCACGGCGGGCCGATCAATGGCAGCTTGGGACGCAAATGGAAACCGGGCGTCGAAGGTGACAGCGCGGGCCGCTCCAGGCACCACGCCATCCCCGAGGAAGAATCTTGTCAACGAAACGATTGCAGTGGAAGAGGCCGTTGCCGTGGCTCCCCGTAGTCATCGCCGCCGCCATCGTGTCGGGCTGTGCGGCCCCGGAGACCGGACAGCTCCCCTATGAATGGCGGCAGGAGCTCGACCGCTTCGGCGCGGCGCTCGCCGCCGATGTCGAGCACGACGGCGTTGGGAGCATCGCGGCGGCGCTGGCGCGCGACGGAGAAGTCCTGTGGTGGGGTGCCTACGGTTGGGCCGACCCGGGCGCCCAGGTGCCGGCCGGCCGGGAAACGATCTATCGCACGGGCTCGATTTCCAAGTCCGTGACGGCGGTTCTCATGGCGATGCTGGCCGAGGAAGGCACGCTTGCGCTGGAGACCCCTCTGCAGGATCTGGTCCCCGAGATCAGCCAGCTGATGGACCGGCCTCCCGGCGCCAACCCGACGTTGCGGCAGGTGGCGAGTCATACCGCGGGCCTGGCGCGCGAGCCGGAGCTGCCCGACGCGGCTGCCGGTCCCATCGAGAACTGGACCGCGAGAATCCTCGAGTCGATTCCCACCACCGGATACCAGACGGCCCCCGGCACGGAGTATTCGTATTCCAACATCGGCTTCGGGATCCTGGGCTTCGGTCTGGAGCGTGCGGCGGGGACACCGTTCATGGACCAGGTCGAGGCGCGGATCTTCGAGCCGCTCGGTATGACAAGCAGCACCTTCATCATCGACGACCGCCTGCAACCGTCGCTGTCCGTCGGGCACGCCAATGGCCCGGACGGCGAAGTCGATACCGAGCGACCCGCGCGCGAGCACGCCGGCCGGGGCTACAAGGTCCCCAACGGGGGTGTGTATTCGACCGTCGATGACCTCGCCGCCTTTGCCGCGGGCGTGATGGGGAGGGGGCGCCCACCTCTGTTCAGCGACGAGATGCGCGCGGAGGTGTTGTCGGTACAGACGCCCGAGAACCCCGACTCGGGCTACGGCCTCGGCTTTTCGATCCGCACGATGGACGGCCGGGTCTTTGCGGGTCACGGCGGATCGGTCGCGGGGTACACGGCGTACCTGCTCTTCGAGCCGGCGACCGGACTGACCGCCGTGTTGCTGCGCAACTACAACCGGGGACGCACCAACCTGGGCGAAGCGGCAAGCGGCCTGCTGAGGAGTCTGTCCGCCGAAGTCGCAACACGTGACTGACCGGGCCACGCGGTTCCCTCTCGGGGCTCGCGTCACGATCGAGGCGCTGGCCGGCGATCCCTACCCGATCTTCCACGAATTGCGGCGCTCCGAGCCGGTGACCTGGGCGCCCGCGCTCGCAATGTGGCTGCTCACGCGGCGGGACAATATCGTGGGGGTGCTCGCCGACTGGGAACGCTTCACGACCGACTCTCCGGCATCCACGATCCGCGACATCTTCGGATCGAACATGCTGACGACCGACGGCGAGGAGCAGATCCGCTACAAGCGCCGTTTTATCGGGCCGTTCAGGCGGGGGGAACTGGAAGAGAACCTGCTGGGGACGGTTCAGGGCGTACTGGACGAACTGATGGCGGAGCTGGAGGCGGGGTCGGGGGACTCGGGTGCCGACGGAAGGCGGGCCGACCTGCGGTCCCGGTTGGCGCGTCCGCTGTCGGTGCGGAGCATCTGCCGCGTGCTGGGGTTGCCTGATGAGGATGGCCCACGGTTGCTGCACTGGTACGACCACTTCGCCGCCGCTCTTGAGAACTTTACGGGCGAGCCTGCGGTGAGGGCCGCGGGGAAGGGCGCGGCGCGCGAATTCCGCGACTACGTGACGCCGTTTCTGCGGGGCGAGCGTGCGGTGCCGCACGGTTCCATGATCGCGGCGCTGCTGAGCGAACGGGATCCATACCGGCCGGGTGGCGGTGCCCGGCGCGGCTGGGGCGACCCGCTCTCGGAGTCGGAGATGGTGGCCAACCTGCTGCTCGTCCTGTTCGGCGGAATCGAGACCACGGAGTCGATGATCGGCAACGCCTTCTGGGCGGCGCTTTCGCACCCGGAGGTGGCGGAGGGGCTGGCGGCGGAGTGCTCCCGCGAGAGGGAACCCGGGGTGGCGCGGCCCGGCACCGGCACGGGGCACCGTCAGGGCGGCTCGCTGTTGGCCGCGGTCATCGAGGAGTCGATGCGGTGGGAACCCGCCGTGCAATCCTGCATGCGCTTCGCCACGGAGGACGTCGAAATCCGGGGCGTGCCCATCGCGCAGGGCGAGGCGGTCCACTGCCTCCTGGGCGCCGCCAACCGCGATCCGGCACATTTTCCGGACCCCGACCGCTTCGACCCGGACCGCCACAACGCACGCGACCACCTCGCCTTCGGGACGGGCCGGCATTTCTGTCTCGGCGCATCATTGGCGCGGATCGAAGCGGAGCAGGCCCTGGCCAGGGTCTTCGGGGGCCTGCACGGCCTGCGCCTGGACCCGGAGCGTCCTTCACGGCCCCACGGGCACGAGTTCCGCACGCCTCCGACCGTATGCGTGCGATGGGAGCCCCCGCAGGCTTCGATTGGCCGATCCGGCACGGGGGTTTAGAATTCGAGGTTCGCGATAGGATGGGTGGTGGAGATACCAAGGAGAATGATGATGTCCGACAAACCCCTGGGACGTTTCACGTGGCATGAACTGATGACGTCGGATCCAGACGCAGCGCGCGGTTTCTACACGCGCCTGGTGGGCTGGGGAACCAGTATCTGGGACAGCGGCAGCGACCCCTACGAGATGTGGATGAACGGCGAAATGCCGGTGGGCGGACTGATGGGCCTGCCGACGCCCGAAGTGCCGCCGTGCTGGCTTTCCTACCTGTCGACGCCCGATCTGGATGAGACGCTTGCCAGCGTCCGGCGTCTCGGTGGGACGGTCATGGAGGAAATGGCGGTGCCGGAGGTGGGTCGTTTCGCCGTGCTCCAGGATCCGCAGGGCGGAGTCTTCGCCGTCCTCGAACCCGAGGGCGACGCAGCGGGTCACGACGGCCCGCCGCAGACGGGCGAGTTTTCCTGGCGCGACCTGGCGACCACCGACATGGACGCCGCCTGGGCCTTCTACTCGGAGGTGTTCGGTCTTCAGGCCGCCAACAGGATGGACATGGGACCCAACGGCTTCTACCAGATGTTCCACCGGGGTGCACATCCGCTGGGCGGCATCTACAATGCGCCCGACGGAGTGCCGACGGGTTGGCTGCTGTACATCCGCGTCCCCGACGCGCACGCGGCGGCCGAAGCGGTCAAGGAGATGGGAGGACAGGTCCTCAACGGCCCGATGGAGGTGCCGGGGGGTGACTTCATCGCGCAGTGCCTGGACGCGCAGGGAGTGCCGTTCGCGGTCCATTCCGTCACGAACGGCTGACGTTCCGACGCCCCGCGAGGGGCAGGAGGCGACCATGACGCGCCGATCCATCATCAGGCGCGCAGATCCGCACACCGGCCCCCGGCGCCGGTCTGCCGCGCTCCTGGTCGCCGCACTCCTGTTCGCCGCGTGTGCGCGGGGTGGCGAAACGGCCGACCTCATCATCCTCGGCGGCACGATCGTGGACGGCTCGGGCGACCCGCCCCGCACCGGAACCGTCGTGATTGCGGGGCACAGCATCGTCACCGTGGGCGGTGCCGCGGCCGATGGTGGCGGCGCACAGGCCATCGACACGATCGACGCCACCGGCCTCGTGGTGGCTCCCGGCTTCATCGATGTCCACAATCACACGCCGCCGGCGATCGTACTGCCCGGCAACCACCTCAACGAGGGCTTCATCCGGCAGGGCGTGACGACCGTGTTCGGGGGTCCCGACGGTGCTTTCGCCCCGGCGCACATCCGCCGTTTCTCGGAGCTGTACGCGGCGCAGGGGATCGGGACCAACGTGGCGTTCTATATAGGGCACAACGGCATCCGCAACGAGGTCCTCGGTGACGACCAGCAGCGGGCCCCGACGCCCGACGAGCTCGAGACCATGCGCGCCCTCGTGCGCGAAGGGATGGAGCTCGGCGCCTTCGGCCTCTCGACCGGCCTGATGTACGAGCCCGGCATGTTTTCCGGGACGGCCGAGGTGATCGCGCTCGCCATGGAAGCCGCGGAGTACGGCGGCGTGTACGATTCGCACGTCCGCAACCCCGTGCACGACTTTGTCGGATCGGACCGCGAGGTGGTCGAGATCGCGGAGACTGCGGGACTCCCGGGCAAGATCGGTCACCTGAAGGCGGTGGGCCTGCACAACGAGGGCGTGATCGCCGACATCGTGGAACTGGTGGAGAGCGCACGCGAGCGGGGAGTCGTGGTCGTGTCCGACCAGTACCCGTACGACGGGGCGGCGACGGCCAGCCTGACCGGAATCGTCGTCGCGCCGCCGGACCTGGAGGGACTGGAGGCTTTCCGCCAGATGCAACGGCAGGGCCGGACCGACGAAGCGATGGTGCAGCTCAAGGCGGCGCTGGCGGATCCGGAATCACGCGCCAGGCTCAGGGACGCCAGCGAGAACGGGGTGGACGGGGGCTTTGCGTGGCTGAAGGCGACCGGGTACACCAGCATGAGAATCACCAGTTCGGCCGACTACCCGGAACTCGTCGGCGCGTACCTCTCGGAGATCGCGGAACGGCGGGGCCAGGACCCCTTCGACGCGGTCGCGGACCTGATCGTGGGGTCCACGCAGCCCGTCAACCTGACCCTGGGTGCGATCAAGGAGCACGATGTGCGCCGGCTCATGATCCAGCCGTGGAACATGATCGCGAGCGACGGCGGCTATGCCGACGGCTCCGACGCCCAGGCCGGGCACCCCCGCAGCGCCGGGACCTTTCCGCGCCTGATCGGCCACTACGCCCGGGACGAGGGGGTCCTGTCGCTGGAAGAGGCCGTGCGCAAGATCACCTCGCTCCCCGCGAGCTTTCACGGCATCGGTGACCGCGGCCGACTGGCTGCCGGAATGCGCGCGGACATCGCGATCTTCGACCCCGCCACGATCATCGACCGTTCGGACTGGGACCACCCACAGCGCTTCGCCGAAGGGATGGTGCACGTTCTCGTGAACGGCGTGCCGGTCCTGCGCGATGCCGAAATGACCGGCGAGGCCCCGGGCGAGGTGGTGAAACGGTAGATGCCCGAGGAGACGGAGACGCCATCGTGATGACGCCGCCGTGATGACGCCGCGTTCCCCTGAGGGTTCCCCGAAGGTGACCTTCCGCCCCATGGTTCCGGGGGATTGGCCCACCGTGGCGGAGATCTACCGGCAGGGCATCGAGTCCGGCAACGCGACCTTCGAGACCGAAGTGCCGGACTGGGAGAGCTGGGACGCCGCGCGGCATTCCGCCTGCCGGATCGTGGCCGCGGTGGACGGCGAGACGGTCGGGTTCGCGGCGCTGAGCCCCGTGTCCGGCCGACCCGTCTATGCCGGCGTGCAGGAGGTCATGATCTACGTCGCCACGGCGGCGCGCGGCCAGGGCGTGGGCGGGCGGCTGCTCGAACGGCTCGTTCGGGACACCGAGGCCGAGGGGATCTGGACCCTGAAGGCGGGGATCTTCCCCGAGAACCGTGCATCGATCCACGTCTTCGAGCAGGTCGGTTTCCGGATTCTGGGGACACACGACCGTCTCGGCCGCTTCCACGACGGACGCTGGCGCGACGTGGTCCTGATGGAACGGCGAAGCGCCGTCGCGGGCCTGGACTGACGAGCCGTCAGGGAGCGGCGCCTCGCGGAGCGGCGCCTCGCACGTCGATGGTGGCCGACTAGGCCACTTCGATCGACTCGTCCAGGAACACGTCCTGGATCAGGTTCAGCAGCTTGACGCCTTCGGCCATGGGGCGCTGGAACGCCTTGCGCCCCGAGATCAGCCCCATTCCCCCGGCCCGCTTGTTGATCACCGCCGTGCGCGCGGCCTGCGCAAAGTCGTTGGCTCCGCTCGATCCCCCTGAATTGATCAGCCCCACGCGGCCCATGTAGCAGTTGGCGACCTGGTAGCGCGTCAGCTCGATGGGATGATCGCCCGGAACCAGATCCGAATAGACCTTGTCGTGTGTGCGGCCGAAGCCGATGGCCCGGTAGCCGTTGTTGTTCTCGGCCTGCTTCTGCTTGACGATGTCGGCTTCGATCGTCACCCCGAGGTGGTTGGCCTGACCCGTGAGGTCGGCGGCGGCGTGGTAGTTGACCCCGTCCTTGTTGAAGGCGGACTGGCGGAGGTAGCACCACAGCACCGTCACCATGCCCAGTTCGTGCGCCATCTGGAAGGCTTCCGAAGTCTCCTGCAGCTGGCGCATTCCCTGATCGGAACCGAAGTAGATCGTCGAGCCGACCGCGACCGCGCCCAGCTCCCACGCCTGCTGCACGCTGGCGAACATCACCTGGTCGTAGCGGTTGGGATAGGTCAGCAGCTCGTTGTGGTTGAGCTTGACCAGAAACGGGATCCGGTGGGCGTACTTCCGCGACACGGAGCCCAGGACTCCCAGGGTGGACGCGACGGCGTTGCAGCCGCCCTCGACCGCCAGTTCGACGATGTTGCCCGGGTCGAAGAACGGCGGGTTGGGCGCGAACGACGCCCCTGCGGAGTGCTCGATCCCCTGGTCGACCGGCAGGATGGAGACGTAACCGGTGCCGGCGAGGCGTCCGTGGCCGAGGATCTGCTGCATGCTGCGCAACACCTGCGGGTTTCGGTCGGTACCCGCGACGACGCGGTCGACGAAGTCGGGCCCGGGAAGGTGGAGTTGCTCGCGCGGAAAGCCCTTCGCGCGATAGGTAAGAAGGTCTTCGGCTTCGGCTCCCAGAAGGTCTTCGATTCGACTCACTTGGCGGTGCCCGGGGTTGGGGTGGGGTGGGTGACTGCCGTGGGCTCGGCCGCTTCGGGGCGGCACCATGGCAACACTATAGCAGCACTATAGCAGGGAACATTTGTGGCGCAATCGACACGGGGCGGTCTCGCAAGCCGCGGCTACGACACCGGCCGGCCACGCGCCCGGACACTGATCGGTTGCACACCGCTCTCTTCGAGGAATGCGTTGAACGCGTTCACCGCGTCCAGCAACTCGCCGAGCGTGCTCTCGTGGCCGGCCCATTCCTCCCGCAGGTCGGACCAGCGCTGGCGCGCCCCGGCCGTCACCGGCGGCTCCGAACCGTCCACCGAGCCGATCAGCGCCAGGATCTGCGCGTCCAGCTTGTTGCGGAAGTTGATCACGTCCTGGAAGGTCCGCTGCCGGCGTTGCACCAACTCTCCTTCCCACTCCGTAATGGAGCCGGTCAGCGATTCACCCGATGCCCGGATCGAGTCGGCCAACGGATGCTCCTCCGTGCGCTCCACGATCGCGTCGACCTGTGCCGATACGTCTGCGAGTTCGTTGACCGCCCCGTACAGGTCGCGGATCACCTGCTGGGCCTCGGCCACGAAGCGCTCCTGGGTATCGTATTGGTCACGCGTTGCGCTCCATCGGGGGTCGGGCGCCAGCGAGACCGTGACCGTCCTGCTCTCTTCACCGTGCGTCAGCCGGACCTGGTAGTCCCCCGGCGCGACCACACGGCCCTGGAGGCTGCCGAATTGCTGGTACCCCTCGATGCCCGCGATCGCGTCGTGGCGGTAGTCCCATGCCAGCCGGTTCAGCCCCGCCTCGGGGACCGGCATCGAGGAGTAGTCCTCGTTCCCCGCGGCCTCGGGATCGGTGGCGAAGGTGCGGATCGCGCTCCCGTCGGCCCCCACGATCTCGATGGTGACCAGCGAGTCCGGCGCTTCCGCGAACGCGTAGAAGATCTGCGCTCCGCCCGGAGGATTGGCCCCGGTCGTGCCGGCTCCGCCCCCACCGCCGAAGCCGCCGCCGAACGAGGCCATGACCGTCTCGCGCGGGGTGAAGAGATGCATGTCGGCGGCCACCACGCTCTCGTCCAGCTGCTGCACCGGCGACAGGTCGTCGAGGATCCAGAACCCGCGGCCCTGCGTGGACGCCACCAGGTCGTTGTTGCGAATGGTGAGGTCGGTGATGGGCACGACGGGCAGGCCCAGCTGCCACTCCTCCCAGCTGTCCCCGGCGTCGCCCGACAGGAAGAGCCCCATCTCGGTGCCGGCGTAGAGGAGACCCGGGGTGACCGGATCCTCGCGCACGACCCGCACCCAGTGTTCGTCGCCGATGCCGGCCGCCACGGCCTCCCAGCTCGCTCCGTAGTCGCGCGTCCGGAAGATCATCGGCGTGAAGTCGTTGAACTTGTAGGCGGACGCGGCCACGTAGGCGGTGGCCGGGTCGTGCGGCGAGACCTCGATCGAGTTGATCATCGCGCGGTCGACATCCGGCGGGGTGACCTCGGTCCAGGTCGTTCCGCTGTCGCGCGTGAGCTGGACCAGGCCGTCGTCGGTGCCCACCCAGAGCGTGCCGGCCTCGTGGGGTGACTCGACCAGGGCCATGATCGTGTTGTAGTTCTCGCCCCCGGCCCCCTCGTTGGTGATCGGGGTGCCGCCGGCGCCCTGCTTGTCCTCCTCGTCACGGGTCAGGTCGGGCGAGACGGGCTCCCAGCTCTGGCCGCGGTCGCGGGTGGCGAACACCACGTTCCCGGCGTGGTAGATCGTGTTCGGGTCGTGGGGTGAAGCCACGATCGGGGCGTTCCAGTTGAACCGGTAGCGCTGCTCACCGGCGTAGGTGCCGAGGCCGAGGAAGGGGTAGGCCATGATGGCCTTTCGCAGGCCGGTATCACGGTTCCAGCGATCGATCAGCCCCTGGTAGCAGCCGCCGAAGATATCCACCGGGTCGTTCTCGTCGAAGGCCAGAAACGCGCTCTCGCACCCCGCCACGGAGTAGAAGTCGCCCCAGCCGATGCCGCCGGGCGCTGCCGACGGGATGCCGATCGCAGAGTTGTCCTGCTGGCCCCCGTAGACGTGATAGGGGAATTGGTTGTCCGTGATGACCCGGTAGAACTGCGCCGTCGGCTGGTTGCGCTGCGTGGACCAGCTGTCGCCCCCGTTGAAGCTGACGTTGGCGCCGCCGTCGTTGGCGTTGATCATGTTGTCCGCGTCGGCGGGGTTGATCCACAGGTCGTGGTTGTCGCCGTGCGGCACCTGCACCGGCGAGAAGGAGCGCCCCCCGTCGATCGACTTCAGGAACGGCGCGTTCATCACGTACACCGTCTCTTCGTCCTGCGGATCGGCAAAGATCTTCATGTAGTACCAGGAGCGGGTCTGGACGATGCGGTCCGAGTTCGTCTGCTGCCACGAGGCGCCCCCGTCGTCGGACCGGTACACGCCCCCCTGGTCGGGCTCGGCCTCCACGACCGCGTAGAGCCGGTCGGGATTCGCGCGCGAAACGTCGATGCCGATCTTGCCGACCAGGTCCGGCAGACCCTCGTTGATCTGCTCCCACGTGTCCCCGCTGTCCGTCGACTTCCAGATGCCGCTGCCCTCGCCACCCGACTCGACCACCCAGGGGCGCCGGAGGTGGTCCCAGAACGCCGCATAGAGAATGCGCGGGTTGGTCATGTCCATGGCGAGTGCCGAGGCGCCGACGCGAGGGGAGACGTACAGCACCTTCTCCCAGCTCCGGCCCCCGTCCATGGTCCGGTAGACGCCGCGGTCCTCCGTCTCGCCGTAGGGGGCTCCCTGGGCGGCGACGTACACGATGTCGGGGTCGCGCGGGTGGATCCGGATGCGCGAGATGGCGCGCGTGCGCTCGAGTCCCATGTGCGTCCAGCTCCTTCCCGCGTCGGTCGACAGGTAGACGCCGTCGCCGTGAGAGGTGGTCACGCCGCGCACCGCGTGCTCGCCCATGCCCACCCACACCACGTTGGGGTCCGATTCGGCGACCGCGACCGCTCCGACCGAGCCGGTCCCGAAATGCCCATCGCTCACGTTGGTCCAGGTAATGCCGGCGTCGGTGGTCTTCCACACGCCGCCCCCGGTGGCGCCGAAGTAGTACGTCTGGTCGTCCCCGGCCACCCCCGTGACCGTGACCGAGCGCCCGCCGCGGGTGGGGCCGATGTTCCGCCATGACATGGCCTGCGTGTATCGGGCCAGGGCGGTGGTGTCGGGGGCCTGGGCGGCTGCGAGCGCCGGGGCCAGCGCGAGCGCAGGGGCCAGCGTGGCCGCCGGGGCCAGCGTCAACGTCGGGGCCAGCGTGGCTGCGAGGGCCAGCGTGAACGTCGGGGCCAGGGTGGCCGCGAAGGCGATCAGTCGTGCGACCGGGTTCGGGCGGCGGGTGCGCGAGCGTGGGTGGACGGACATGGGTGATGGATCTCCGGTTAGCGGGTGGAAACGAACGCTTCCAACCTTAGCCGCGCGCATCCGCGTTGCCTAGCGGCCGATCGTGACACAGTTTCGCTTCCACGCACCACACGGACCCACCAGGCACGGACCCGCCAGGCACGACCCGCCAGGCACCGACCTGGCAGGCACGACCCGCCGGGCGATCCGTCATGGCCACGGGAGGAAGCAGATGACCGTCAACGCGAAGCTCACGGCAATCCTCATGTTCGCCGGCGGCGCCGTTGTCGCAGGCACGTTCGCGAGTGCCGCCCCGCTCCACGCCCAGACGGAGGACGATCCCGTCGTGCGGCTTGTGGCCACGCCAGCCGAACTGACCCTGCGGGTCGGGGACGAGGCGCGGGTGACCATCGCCGGCTACACGCGTTCCGGCGCCCGCGTGGAGGATCCCGTGGTGCGCCTGGTGGGTCCGCGCGCGGCGGTGCGGGTGCGGCAGGGTGTCGTGACCGCGCTCGCCGCGGGAGACTACGCGCTGGTCGCAACGCTGGTACAGGATGGCGGTGCTCCGGCAGGCGAGCCGGTTACCGTGCGGGTGCCGGTCGGCATCGGCTGGCCCACCGTCGCCCAGGTGGTCGTCTCTGCCCCCACCAACGACCGCTTTTTCGTGGGCACCTCGATCCGCCTGGCTGTGCGGGCCGAGCACGAGGACGGCAGCGCGCGCGCCGATCCGGACGTGGCGTGGCGCAGCGAATCGCCGGACATCGCCACCGTCGACGGCTTCGGGCGCGTCACGGGCGTCGCCCCCGGCACGGCGACCATCACCGCCACGGTCGAAGGGGTCGAGGGCACGGCGACGCTCTCCGCGGCCACCTTCACAGGCGCATCGCTCGAGATCGTCGGCGGGGCAGCGCGCGCCCGCACCGGCGACGTCATCGGCTTCGGCGCGGAGGTGAGGGACGGCGCCGGCGACCTCGTCAGCGGCGTCCCCGTCGAGTGGTCGCACGCGTACGAAGCGGCCGAGGGAGTCATTGCGCCGCCCGCTCCGGCGCAAATGCACGGCAGCCGGTTCGTCGCGGATGTCCCCGGGGTCTACACGGTCATCGCCGACGCGGGCCCCCTGTCCGCGCGCACGTCCTTCCGGGTCGTCGAGCGCGACGTCATCCAGAAGCTGGAGATTCACGGGCAGGGGAGGGAACAGCGGGTGCGGACCACCGACTTCTGGGTCTTCGAGGGCCGGGACGGACGGGACTACGCGCTCACCGGCGCCAAGCGCTCCGACGGCCACGGCTTCGTCTGGGACGTGACCGAGCCCGGCAACATCTTCAAGACCGATTCGATCCAGGTCGACGCGCGCTCGGTCAACGACATGAAGGTCTCGCCGGACGCGCGCTACGCCACAATGACCCGCGAAGGCGCGTCGAACAGGCGCAACGGCGTGGTGATTCTGGATCTCGCGGACCCCGCGCACCCGGTGATCGCGTCCGAAGTGACCGACTACGGGCTCACCGGCGGTGTCCACAACGCCTTCCCCACCGAGAGTCACCTCTTTGCGCTGGCGGGCGGGGACAAGTACGTGATCCTCGACATGAGCGACCTCTACAACCCGCGCTTCGTGGGGGAATACAACCATCCGAACAGCCGTCTGCACGATGTGTGGGTGCTGGACGGGCTCGCGTACTCGGCGGAGTGGGAGAACGGCCTGGTGGTGGTCGACGTGGGCGACGGGCGCTGGGGCGGTTCGCCCGAAAACCCGGTTCTCGTGAGTAGCTATCCGATCCCGGGCGGCGCCACGCACGCGGTCTTCCCGTACGTGTCGGAGTCGACGGGCAAGCACTACGTCTTCCTGGGCGACGAGATCATGAGCCGGCGCGGGCTGGCGTGGGAAGGGCCGGGGCAGGGGCGCGGATCGTACCAGCTGCCCTACGATCCCGAGACCGGCATGAACGGGATCCCGCTGGCGACCCGGGGCTACATCCAGATCGTCGACTTCTCCGATCCCGAGAATCCCGAGATGGTGGCGCGCTACGAGGTGCCCGAGTACGGAACGCACAACATCTGGGTGGAGGACGACATCCTGTACCAGGCGTACTACGAGGGAGGCGTGCGCATGGTGGACGTGTCGGGCGATCTGATGGGGAATCTGTACACGCAGGGACGCGAGATCGCGGTCTTCAAGGCCTACGACCCGATCGGCTACGTGCCCAACTCGCCGATGGCGTGGAGCGCGATGCCCTTCAAGGGCCGCATCTTCTTCTCGGACACGAACTCCGGGCTGTGGTCGGCGAGGCTGGTGCCAAGGAGCCGGCCGGTGAGTTGAAAACGGTGGCGCGCACGACGCCTGAAACACCCGCGACGCCTGAAACCCGCGCGACGCGTGAAACACCGACGGCCCCAAGGCGTAAAACCCTCTCATGAAACCCGCCAATCCCGCCGAACCCATCCCCGTGGGACTGCTCGGCGCCACCGGCATGGTCGGCCAGCAGTTCGTTCGCCAGCTGGACGGGCACCCGTGGTTCCGGTTGGCGTGGCTGGGCGCCAGCGGCCGCAGCGCCGGCCGGAGCTATGGCGAGGCCACGCACTGGGTGCAGGACCGGAGCATGCCCGAAGGCCTGGCGGACAGGGCCGTCCGCGTGTGCGAGCCGACCGACGACTGCCCCGCGCTCGTGTTCTCGGCGATGCACGCGTCTGTCGCGGGACCGATCGAGGAGGCGTTCGCCCGGGCGGGGCACGTCGTGCTCTCCAACGCGCGCAACCACCGCATGGACGACGACGTGCCGCTGATCGTGCCCGAGGTGAATCCGGGCCACCTCGCTTTGATCCGGCAGCAGCGAAGGGGGCGGGGCTGGCCGGGCACGATCGTCACCAACCCCAACTGCTCCACGATCACGCTCGCGCTCGCGCTGGCTCCGCTGCGTGGCTTCGGTATCCGGCGCGTGGCCGTCTCCACGCTGCAGGCGGTGAGCGGGGCGGGGTATCCGGGCCTGGCGGCGGTCGACATGTTGGGCAACGCCATCCCGTTCATCGGCGGCGAGGAGGAGAAGCTCGCGACCGAGACGCTCAAGCTGCTGGGTGAGGTGCGAGTGGACGAGGACGACGAGGACGGGGTCGAGCCGCATGGGGCGGTGGTGAGCGCGCACTGCAACCGGGTGGCGACCGTCGATGGGCACCTGCTGTGTGTGTCGGTGGAGTTGGGCGCGGGGCCGTCGCCGGGTGAGGTGCGGGCGGCGCTCGCGGAGTTTCGCGGGCGGCCGCAGGAGTTGGGGTTGCCGACAGCGCCCAGCTGTCCGGTGGCTATCGTCGAGGATCCCGACCGCCCCCAGCCCCGCCGCGACGCAATGGCCGGAAGGGGCATGACCGTGTCGGTGGGACGCGTCCGGGAGTGTCCCATTCTGGGGATCAAGTTCGCCGCGCTCGGACACAACACGATTCGCGGCGCTGCGGGGGCGTCGGTTCTCAACGCGGAGTTGCTGCTGGCGGAGGGATGGCTGGGGAACCGGTAGGCAGCTCGCGTACCTCGCCGCCGAGAAAGGACGCCGTCTTGTCCCTTGGGCTCGGATGGGGATAGAATCACCGCGAACGTGCTCGGCCTGACGCGGCCCCAGTCGCTCGGTCGATACGACAAAATCGGACATTTTACGACAATTTCGGACACTAACCCGTCAATTTCGGACAACTAACCCGTCAATTCCGGCGACGGCCATGCTCCTGGCCCGCCTCAGCGACGGATCCATCCCGGGAGCCGACCCATCCATTCCCTCATTTCAACCCTTGTCCGCGCCCAGGAAGTCCCGGGCGGCGAGAGCTCCAACCTCGTGTGGATTGCGGCGGCGACCGTCGTCCTCGTGATCGTGCTGTACGCCCTGACTGCGTTGTTCTTCGCCCGGGGCCGCTGGTTCGGGCCACGCAACATCGACATGTCGCTGGACGCGGGCGTGCGGCATCTGCTCGACGAGTTCCTGACCGAGTTCGGACGCCGCCTCCGGTGGAACCCGGCATCGAAGGAGCGGCTGCGCGCCGCCGGTGAAGAAGTGCTTCTCAGCCTCGCGGCGCATGACGGTGAAGAGGCGGCCGGGCTGCGGCGCCTGCGCGTGGCGGTGCGTCAGGACAAGGGGGTTGCCGTGCTGGAGTTCCTGGCGTCGCCCCAGGGGACCAACTTCGAGGAACAGCTGAAGCTCCTGGAGGAGCATGCGGCTCCGGCCACCGACCAGGAACTGTCGCTACGCCTGCTCAACCACCATGCGTCGTCGGTGCGCCACCGCCACTACCACCTCAACGACCTGCTCACGGTTCGGGTGGAGGGATCGCGGTAGAACGGCCGGGGGCGCGCCGAGCGCCACCAGGGCAGGGGCGTCCGGGCACGCTGCAGGTGCCGTGTGGCTGTTAGTTTATATGTGGACGCCCCGTTGTGAGCAAGCCTGATTTCCGAACCGGGTCGGGGGCATGGTGGTCAGGTACGTTCATATGTCCGGCCTCTTGATGCGGCGCTCGTCGGCCGCGGGCCCGTATGGTTTTCGTGAGATCGGATCCAAATCAGTTTAACGGGCTCTCAGGCCCTCTAAACCAGGCTGGTTTTTCCGACCCCGTCTTGCTGACTGTTTGCCCTTACTCCGCTTCGTCCGTCCTGCCGCCCACGTCTCTCGGCAGCGTCTCTCTACTGTCGATTCCCCCCTTTCGGCGCCCCGTTCAGGCCGCAGCGCGAACCCGGTAGACCTCCTTCCGCGTGGCCACCGCCCAGACCCGCCGCGCCGTCCGGTTGGCGAGCGCCACCGCGACCAGCTTCTTCGGCTTGCGCGCCAGCATGCCGGCCAGCCACGGGTCCGCGGCCTCGTCGCGCCGGCTCGCGTGCCGGATGACCGCCATGGCTCCCATGACCAGGAGCCGCCTCAGGTCGCGCTGGCCCAGCGGATCGGAAGTAGCCGAAATCCCGGCAGGAAATCGTCTAAAGTCATACAGGACTGCACGATCTGCGTTTCCTGCCGTAGTACTGGACCCTACTGGATCTTGCCACGAACGCGGGAACGCCGGACTTGAATGGCGGGAATCCCGCCCGAATCACTTCTTGATGGGCGACCATCGGGACGATAGCCTTGGCCTGGCACATGTGAGGCTTCCTTGCGGGCGGTTAGGCCTGCCCATGCGGGTCTACGCCCTACGACTGGTGACGTCGGGCCAATACGGCCCCACCTGACCCCCTTTCGCTGGTCGGCGGTTGGAGAATGGCTCCGAATACGCCCATCAGAACGAAGCCGACGAGCTTTGCCATGGACGCACCCTCGTTTTGCACCTCGGGTGGACGCGCCGCAACCCCGGGCATAAACGGATTGCCCCCCGGCCCAGGGTTGCGGCATTCTCCTTCCTACCCCTCCCAAAGCACGAGCCAGAGCGCTTCATCCGGATGGTTGCGCGCATCCTCGCGAATCTCGTACCGGCGCGCCGAGTGGCAATACGGAACGCCGCAGGCCGCCCGCTGCCCCGACGCGTCCACGCTGGCTCCAGTCGCTTTGGGCGTTCTGTAGACGGAGAGGAGCCATCGGCCGCGGCGCGGCTGAAGGAGCCACGAGATGTCACCTCGGGCGACAGGCTCGCCGTTCTGGTGCAGTGCGGCGAACACGCTGACCCTCCCGTCTGCCGGCAGTTCGATCGGCGGCGAGCCCTGGTTCGCGCCGCTGAAATTGGACGCGTCGAGTATTCGCGTCTGCTCTCCGGCGACGAATACGTCGACGACGAGGCCGGCGAGGCCGGCGGAGTCGGTGAGCGAGGTGTTCACCGGCACACGCTCGCCCGACCCCACCGGCCATTCCACCGTATAGGGGCGCGTTCTCTCCCAGCGGTCGCCGGCGTACACCTCGAGCTGCGCCGTGTCTTCCGGGGCGGTGCACGTCGCCGCCAGGGCACCGGCCAAGAGTGGTAGCGCGCGCATTTCAGTTGTTCCCCATGCTCTTGAGCCACGTCGAGCGGATGTCGTTCGCGTTCCAAGATGATGGTCGCGTGACTCTCACGCCAGACGGGGCGCTGATGCCGGGAAAGTGGTCGTCGTGCGCATCGTCGTCGACTTCTCCCTCCAAGCACCAAATGAAATCGGGAACAGAGTTCATCTGGCTGCTTGGTGTGCGGCACGTTCGAATGACCGTCATCACCTTGTCGGGATCCAGATCCGTCTTGTCGTCGCCCTCGTTGTTTTCATCGATCAGGTCCCACAGCGCTGCGGCGACGTTGCCTTCGATCTCCGCCGGCGCGCCGTCGTCGCGCTCCAACTTCGACCAGGTCTCCCAGCCGAAACGGTCGTCTGGCGATCCGATGTCGCCGCCGTAGTCGGCCAGACCTTCGGACATTGCGCAACTGTACGAGGACACCGAATCGGTGTAGTGGGGGTTGCAGTTCGACGTGCGCCAGATCCCCCCCAGCTCCTCTTCATGCAGGGCGTGGGTGAATTCGTGTGCGGATACCCAGGGCCGGTCGTAGTGGCCGCGGAACACGATCTCGTCGTCGTCGTCATCGTAGTAGCTGGCGGGCGGGGTCTCGTCGTCCTCGTTGAACTCGCGGAACCTGAACGTGCTCCGGCTCCTGTTGTAGCCGAAGTGGTCCTCGATCAGATCGATGGCATCGTCGTCGAGATAGCTCCACGGCAGGTAGAGCTGCCTCGCTCCCTCTACATTCTTCGTGCCGTCGCTGCAGTCGCTGTACCTGACCTGGAAGGAGGCGAGGCGGTGGCCGCCGTTGATGTCCGACGTGGTGGGGTTCTTCACGCTACCCCTGCCGACCTGCTCCGCGTAGCCCACGCAGGGCACGTTCAGGATCCCGCTGGAGGGCACCGTCCGAATCCAGGTGGAGATAAGCTGGCCCCGCTCGTAGTAGTCGACCCGCAGCTGCGCACCTTCCATCGCTACGTTGTCGCCGAACCGATCCTCGGTATAGGCGTAGAGCCTGAACGTGCCTGCGGAGGCCGTTGCGCTTGCCGCAGTGGTGACTCCTGTCGCCGCGGCGGCGCTGGCGCTCCCATTGATCCACGCCTCAAACGGTCCTGGCTGCGCGACGACCTCGGAAGGGAACACAGATTCGTCGAACACCCTGGTGACGAACCCGCCGCCGTCGATCACGTACAGCCACGCCTCGTGAAGGACATCGTCGAACACGTAGGCGCTCTTGTAGCCACCGTCGGTGTCGGCGAAAGCGGTGATCTTGTAGTATCCCTTCTTGTCGATCTCGCCGATTTCGACGATTTGTTTCCACTGCTCGCCACGCTCCATTTTCGGTAGCGTCCAGCTCTTGACCACGGGCGCCTTGCCGCCCGGGACGACGCCGTTCGCCATCGCGTTGAACGTAGGCAGCCTGACTTGCACTTCACCTCCGCTGATGTCCGCGACCGCTACGGCCTCGATGTGGACGGTGATCGGTGTACCCGGTGCCAACTCGCCGGTGACCTCGAAATCAACATCGAGGCGGGATTGATACTTCTCGGCGTTAGTGCCGTCGTCGGTCTCCTGTTGGTGCGCCGTGATCATCGGCGCTGGATGTTCGGTGTGCTCTGCCCTAGGGGCAACCTGGATCGTCGGTGCAGGCGGCCATGAGCAGCACGCCCGCTGTCAGAAGGCATCTGTGGTGTCGCATGGGATCTCTCCTTGCGTGTTTCCCTGTTTGCTTTCCGGTCGTCCGTTTGAAGCGCCCAGCGGGAGCTCCGCGGCTGATACGCCCATCGGTGGTGCCTCCTTCCAGTAGAGTTCAAGGATTGCCGCGCGACTCGTGTAGCCGTTCGCAGGGCGAGTGTTCGCACCAAAGCTGGCAACACGTATCCACCCTCACTAGAGGGAAAACCCTGTGATTTCGTGAGGGAAAACCCTGGACTTCATGAGGGAAAACACGGGGTTCGGGTGGGGGAATCCCTCTCACTCGGCCATGTCGTCGGACAGTTCCAGAGGGCTGCGAGGTGGCTGCGACGGGAGCAGATTCGTCCAAGTCGATGGCTTCGCAGTGTCCGCGAACTCCACGCCTGACTGGCTGATGGGAACCCGGACGGGGACGTTTGGGCGCGCCGCTGGTGGCAGTGTCCAGCGGCTCGCGTACCGCGCTGAACCTCCCGGAACGCAATGGGACTTGTAGGTAGTATCCGACAGGTTGACTTGCTGGCGAGCGGCTCTCCAGCGTTCGGGCATGGAGACGCCGAAGCAGTTGTTCGACACGCGGTGAACGTGTTCCCCAAGGGCCTCGCCTTCCCCGACGCCTTTCGTGACGAAGCTCTTGGACGGCTTGGGCCGGCGAGCTTGTCCGCGACTGCTCGATAGGCGTGGTTCCGGGCGATGTCCGGTGAGACGTTTTCGCGGGCGGTCCACGGGGCTGGCTTGGCCACGCTAAGGTGGACAAGCCAGCATACCCCTTGGGGCCACACTCCGTGAGTCCCCTGCGGAGGCTGGCGGGAGGCTGCGCCCCCTCTGACCCCGCCAACGGAAACGGCGCGCCATGAGCCGGGGACGCGCCGTTTGGGTGAGGGTGCGCGCCAGCGAGGCGGAGCGCGCCGAGTGGCACGCCAAGGCGCGCTCGGCAGGCCTCACGCTGTCGGATCTGGTGCGCCGGGCGGTCGGCCGGACGCACACGTGGACCGTGGCGCACGCCGAGGTCGAGCGCGAGCGCACCCGGCAGGTGGCGCGCGTCGGCAACAACCTCAACCAGATCGCTCGCTGGGCCAATGCCCACAAGGAGGGCGTCGAGGCCGTCGAGGTGATCGGCCACCTGATCGCCATCAGGCGGGCGCTCGGCGCCTTGGAGCCCGCCGAAGACCCGGACGCGGATGCACCTTAAGTTCCTGGCGCACGGAACCGGATCGGCCCGCAAGGCGGCCAAGTACCTCCTCGGCGAGCTTGACGCGGCCGGGAAGCCGCGCGAAGGCGTCGAGGTGCTCAGGGGAGATCCCCACCAGGTGGCCACCGTGGCCGATGCGCTTCCCTTCGAGCACAGGTACACGTCCGGCGTGATCGCGTGGGCGCCGGAGGATCAGCCGAGCGACGAGCAGATCGAGGCGGTCGTGGACGCCTTCGAGAAGACGGCCTGGGCGGGGCTGGACTTCGACCGCTACGCATGGACGGCGGTGCTGCACCGGGAGGAGGGCGGCGGTGCCCATGTCCACGTTCTGGCCGCGCGCTGCGACTTGGAGACCGGACGGAGCTTGAACATCGCCCCTCCGGGCTGGGAGAAGACCTTTGGCCCGCTCCGGGACGCCTTCAACCATGAACACGGCTGGGCTCGCCCGGACGATCCGGCGCGGGCGAGGGTGCAGCAGCCGGGCCACCGCGCCTACATCGAGGCGGCGCAACTGCGGGCGGGCCTCCGGCTCGAATCCTCCCCCCGCGACCTGATCCGCGACTACCTGCTCCAGCGCGTCGAGAACGGGACCGTGCGGAATCGCAACGAGGTCGTCGAGGCGCTACGCGAGGCGGGCCTTGAAGTGCCGCGCCAAGGCATGGACTACGTCACCGCGCTGGACCCGGCGACGGGGGACCGGTGGCGGCTGAAAGGAGAACTGTATGGAGAGAACTTCGACCGCGAACGATTTGACCGCCCGGCTCGGGAGGCGGCTGGAGACCGAACGCAGGGAGATCGAGGAGTTGACCGCGAACGAGCTGGAGCGGCTCGGCGAGAACTCGCGGCGCGTCGCGAGGCGCGCGCTGCGTTCCATCGAGCGCGATACGGCGGAGGCGGTCGGGAAGATGCGCGAGTTGCTGGTCAAGGCGTGGATCCGGCCGCTGATCGTCGGCATGGCGCTCTGGCTCGGCATCTTCGTCGGAAGCTGGGCGACGATGCAGTGGTTGTCGAGGAGCGTTCAGGACCGGATCGAGGACATCGAACTGGCGAAGATCGAGATCGAGGGAGGGCGCGAGATGATCGCCGAGATCGAGGAGACGACCTGGGGCGTGGGGCTGCGGGAAGTGAACGGGGTGCGGTACGTGACGCTGCCGCGCGGCACGCCGGTCCTGACGGCCTTCGCCGTGGTCGGGCGGCCCTACGTCGAGCTGTCAAGAGAGTGAGGAGGCTGCATGACCGAATTGGAGAGGCAGTTGATGGAGGCCTTGAAGAGGTTGTCCGCGCAGTCCGAGACGGAACGGCGGCGGCAATCCGAGCAGGTCGAAGCCTTGCGGCGGCGCGTCGAGCGGCAAAGCGGGGAGAACGAAGCCTTGCAGCAGCGCGTCGAGCGGCTGAGCGAGGAGAACGAAGCCTTGCAGCAGCGAATCGAGCGGCTCGACGTGCTGGCGACACGCTTGGCCGAGTATTTCGGGACATCCGCCGTCGCGAGACCGCGCGGCCTCCGTATCTGATGCGGCGACCGGGACCGGATCGCGATCAGGGTCCGAGCCGCTGATGGCGTCCAGTCGCACAGCCGACCGCACGTCTAGCGGAGAAGCCATTCCGGCGCGAAGTTTGGGGCGCGCAGATCGTGCAGTCCATCGAGAGAGGAATCGAACGATGGCACGCACGAAACGAAGTCGGCGCTCCTACGGCGCCGGCGAATGGGGCCGGAATCGGGTGAGGGTGTTTCCTGATCCCAAGACCGGCCGATACCAGATCGAGTGGCGAGAGAACGGGCGCAGGCTCACGAGGTCGCTCAAGCACCGTGACTGGTCGCGGGCCAAGAGGCAGGCGGACGAGGTTGCCGCTGGCCTCGCGGTCCACGAGCCCAACGGCAAGACCGAGGCCGAGCCCGAGCCACTCACGCTGACTACGCTTTTTGACATCTACGGGGAAGAGGTGACGCCCACCAAGGCGCATCGCACCCGGCGGCGGGACAGAGTCACAATGGCGATGTTCCTCAAGTTCTTCGGCAGGGACCGAAGGCCTGAAACCCTTTCCCAGCGGGACTGGGACCGCTTCATCCGAGAGCGTCGCGCGGGCAGGGTCGGCCCCAGTGGGAAGCCTGTGGGCGACCGGATGATCGAATGGGACCTGACGTTCCTGATGGCAGTGCTGAACTGGGCGGCGAGGTCGAAGGACGAGCACGGGCGCCCGCTCCTCGAACGGAACCCGCTGAGGGGTCTCAGGAAGCCCAGGGAGAAGAACCCGACCCGCGTTGTTCTCACGGAAGAGGAATACCAAGCGCTTCTCCGGGTGTCGCGGCAGGTCGGCTGGCGATTCCACGTCGCTCTCGTGCTCGCCCACGAGACCGGGCATCGGATCGGCGCGATTCGCAACCTCCGGTGGGCGGATATCGACATCGAGGGAAGGACCATCCGGTGGCGCGCCGAACACGAGAAGAATGGGTACGAGCACCGAACGCCGCTGACCGACGAGGCCCTCGCTGTCTTGCAGGAGGCGTGCAGGATGGGTGCCGGGACTGGAAATGCCCCAGTGCTTCCTTCGTCAAGGGATGCTACGCGGTGCATTCACCGCGTTTCCGCATACCAGTGGTGGAGGAAGGCGCAGACGCTCGCGGGATTGGAGCCGAAAGCGCGACGGGGTTGGCACTCGCTGAGGCGCAAGTTCGCCAGCGACCTGATGGATCAGCCGCTGAAGGTGCTCTGCGAACTTGGAGGCTGGAAGGCGGCCAAGACCGTTCTCCGCTGCTACCAGCAACCGGACGAAGCGCAACTCCGGCAGGCGATCCTGAGCCGCCGCAGGCCGCGGGGGTGAAATCCGAATCGGCGGGAATCAAACAGCGGGAACTCGCACGCCGAATCCCGTAACGTCAATGGTCACAAACAGATCCGCACGGGATAGAGCATGATGGCCCATCTTCGATATCCTGCCCAGCCTCGGCTTGCCTCCGGTCGTGTGTTGCCGGGGCACGAGACCGAGCCAGGCCGAGAAGTCGCGCCCGCGCCGGAAGCTCTCCATCGGCGGCGCGAAGGCCTGGATGGCCATGGCGGTGACCGGCCCGATGCCCGGGATCGTCATCAGCCGCGTCGTCTCCTCACTCTCCCGGGCGCTCGTCCGGATCTCCCGGTCGAGTCCGCCGATCTTCTCGTCGAGTTCCTCGATCCGCCCGAGAAGCACCGAGCCCAGCTCGACGACCGCCTCCGGCAGGCCACAGTCCCCGTCCTCGATCACCTCAGCCAGCTGCGCGATCCGGGCCCTGCCCTGCGGCGCCACCACGCCGTACTCGGCCAGGTGGCCCCGAAGCGCGTTGATCGTCTGCGTGCGCTGGCGCACCAGCAGGTCGCGCGTGTGAAAGCGCATCGCCCGCGCCTGCTGGGCTTCCGACTTGACCGCCACGAAGTGCATGGTCGGTCGCTGCGCCGCCTCCGTGATCGCCTCCGCGTCGGCCGCGTCGTTCTTGCTTCGCTTGACGAACGGCTTCACGTAGATCGGGGGAACCAGCCTCACCTCGTGGCCGAGCGCCAGGGTCTCCCGGCCCCAGTAGTGGGCGCTGGCGCACGCCTCCATCGCCACCGTACACGGCGGCTGCGATGCAAGAAAGCCCAGCAACTTCCCGCGGCTCAGCTTCTTGCGGTATGCCACCGACCCGTCCGCCCGGGCCCCGTGCACCTGAAAGCTGCGTTTTGCCAGATCGATCCCGATGATGGTAACCTCTTCCATGTGGATGCCTCCTCCCTGTGATGGTCAGACCTCTCAAGGTCGCAATCGCTTCAGTACCATCCTTGGCACATTGCGATGCCGCCGGGAGGGGGCGTCCACTCCATCAGTTTAGCGCGTAAGCTGAACCATGAGCAGGACACCGCCGGGGGATAGGCTACATATGGGGGGGATAGGCTACGTATTGGTGCCGTTTGCGGCGGACTGTGGGAAACGGTTTTCCTTGGACTAGCGCCCGGCCCCCAACGCCTGCGCCAGAAAGGCCACCGCCCGGGGAATGGCTGCGCGGAGATCAAACACGTCGTGGCCGGCCCCCTCATAAATGTACGCCTCGAACTCGGGCGGGCCCCGCCCCAGGGCCTCCATCGCCGCCATGAGCGCCTCGGCCTGGGAGACCGAGACCGTCTGGTCGAAGGAACCGTGATGAAGCTGCACCGAGGGCAGGTCCAGCGCGAAGAGGGTGGAGGAGCGCCGCACCAGCTCCAGTCGCATGTCCCCGCGGGAGTACTCGCCGCGTATGTGGGGCTGGATGAAGGTCGAGTCGAGGTGGGCGACCCCGGTAAGTTCACGCGGCGTGCGCAGGGCCGCCTCGCGCACGATCTCGCGCACCCAGTCGTCGAAGAAGTACGTCGGGCCGAAGAACGCGACGATCCGTGCGATCCGCGTGTCCCGCACCCCTGCCAGAAGGGCGACCCCCGCGCCCCGGCTGCCCCCGAAGACGTTGATCGAGTCGGCCTTCGCCTCGGGCGTGGTCTCGATGGCCACGTTCACCAGGGCCAGAAAGTCGTCCACGTCTTGGTCCCACGGGCTGGGTGGGCCCTCGGAGATCCACACGCTGTCGCCGTGAACGAGTGGCTCGGCCCGAAACGACGGGATCACGTACACGAAGCTGTCGCGCAACTCGCCGAGCGCGAACGCCGCAATCTGCACGTCGCCGATCGACACGCCACCGTCTCCGCCGTGCAGGTAGGCCAGGACCGGCAGGCTTCCCTCGGGCGCGCCGTCGGGCACCAGGATGGCGCCGTAGTGGCGCACCCCGGCGACGCTGTGGGAGACGACGCGGAGATCGACTTCGGAGCCCGCCAGATCGAGCCGTTCGGCCAGCTCCACCCGCACCTCCGCCGCGGAGACGTCGCGTGCGGCCCAGTCGGCGCGCACGGCGTCGATCTCGGCGTCGGTCGGGGCCATGAAGAGGGTATCGAGTTCCGCCTCGAGGTCGAGAGCGACCGCCGTCACCGTGGTCGTGGCACTGGCCGCGGTGACCGTGATGGTGTGTTGCCCCGGATCCGGCCCGAGGGTCCAGCTCGTGGCGGCCGTCCCGTCGCTGCCGGTGGTGGCCGAGGCGGGGTCGGCAGAACCCTGGCCCGCGGCGGGTGCAAACGTGACCGCCTGGCCCGACATCGGCTGGCCCTGGGCGTCCAGAACGCGGACCACGATCGCGTCGGCGAGGGACAGCCCCTGCACGGTGCGCTGGTCGGCTCCCGAGAGGGTCTGGACGGTGGTGGGGGTGGGGGGTGCGGGTGGCTCGACGGGCGGTTCGACAGGTGGCCCGAGGGATTCGCTGCAGGCGGTGAGCGAAATGGCGGCCAGGAAAGCGACGAATGCGATGGGCCGAAGTCGTGGAGACATGCCGTGGAAGCTCACGAGGCCCGGCGGCGCGCGCAACAAGACACTACTTTGACGGCCACCACGCCAGTTTGACGGCCACCACGCCAGGACACTCATGCCGGTGTCCTGGTTGCGTCTGAGCCTCCAGCCGCCTCGCGACCCATGAACCCAGGCCACGCCATTGCCCGCCGCTCTTTCCTCGCTTCGGCCGCCGGCATCGCGCTGGCGGGCGCCGGGGCCGCATGCCGGGAGTCCCGGACCGGCACGTCCGACCCCGGAGCCGACGCGCCCGATCCTCAAGCCGACCTTTTCGTCGTCAACATGCTCGGCGGGATCCGCAATCCGAACATCCCGAGGTCGGGAGGGCCGTCCGGAGCCCTTGAGGGCGAGCGGCGGACCTCTCTCGACGACCGGGCGCTTGCCGACGCCATCGCCTCCGGCACCGCCGCGGTCAATACCACAATCGGCTATGTCGCGGGTCCCCGGGAGCCCTTCGAAAGCTCCGTGGCCGACATTGCCCGCTGGAACACCATCATCCGGACGCATCCCGACGCCCTCCTGAAGGTCTGGGCGGCGAGCGACATCGAGAGGGCTGCGGACGAGGGCAAGGTCGGCATCATCCAGGGTTTCCAGAACGCCGCGATGATGGGGGACGACGCCCAGCGGGCCGGTGTCTTCGCGGGGCTGGGCGTGAAGGTCATCCAGCTCACCTACAACGGCGCGAACCAGCTCGGTCACGGATCGATGGTGCCCGAGAACGGGGGGCTCACCGACTTCGGGCGAGATGTCGTCGCCGAGCTCAATGCGACGAGGACTCTGGTGGACCTCAGCCACAGCGGTGAGCAGACCTGTCTGGACGGCATCGAGGCGTCCAGCGCGCCCGTGGCGATCACCCACACGGGCTGCCGGGCCGTGACGGACCTGCCACGCAACAAGACGGACCGGGAACTCCGCCTGGTGGCCGACGGCGGCGGATTCGTCGGGATCTATTTCATGCCCTTCCTCGCGGCCGATGGAATGGCTGTGGCGGACGACGTGGTGCGGCACATCGAGCACGCCGTGCAGGTGTGCGGCGAGGAACACGTCGGCATCGGGACCGACGGGGGCACGACGGCGCACGACGACATGGACGCGGCGTACGAGGCGGCGCGCAGGGATGTCGAGGCGCGGCGGGCAGCGGGGATCGGCGCGGCGGGCGAACGGGCCGGGGTCGTGCCGTTCATCCCCGACCTGCAGGGCCCGGACCAGTTCCGGAAGCTTGCGGGCATGCTGCGGGCGCGGGGCCACACGGCAGAGCGCGTCGAGAGAATCCTGGGGCTCAACGCGTTGCGCGTCGTGCGCGAGGTGTGGGGCGCGTAGCGGGATCGGTGAGGGTGCGGCGGCACTGGCCCGCTACTGGTCCGCGCCACTGAAATAACGATTGGACGCTCTTTCAGTATCGATTGGACGCTGATACGATAGACAATCGGACGCTGCGTACCCGTGATCCACGTCCTCCATGTCGCGCGCGACCCTCCACACCGAAAGAGAGACCGGTCATCGTCCAGTTTCCACGCTACACCACCCGCCTTGTCGAGGAGGCGCTGACCGACACTCCCGTGGTTTTCGTCATGGGGGCGCGCCAGGTCGGAAAGACCACCCTGGTCCGGGACCTGATCGACGACGCGTGGGAGTACATCACCTTCGATGATCTGGCCCAGGCCGAAGTGGCGCGAGCGGACCCGGTGGGCTTCATCCGCAATCTTCCTGCAAAGCGAATCGCCCTTGATGAGGTGCAGCGGGTGCCCGATACCCTCGTCGCGATCAAGCGGGCCGTGGATGAGAATCGGTCCCCAGGCCGCTTTCTGCTTACCGGCTCCGCCAATGCGCTGCTGCTCCCCAGAGTCTCTGATGCGCTCGTGGGCAGGATGGAAGCTGTGCGCCTCACTACCCTGTCGGAGTGTGAGATCATCGGTCGCAGGCCTGCGTTTCTGGAGACCCTGCTCAACGGTGAGGCCCCGACCGCGGAGGATGTCCGGGTCAGGGATCACCTGGTGCGACGCGTCGTGACAGGTTGCTTTCCGGAGCCGCTGCTCAGGGGGAGTGAGAAGCGGGGACACGCGTGGCATCGGCAGTATCTCAACACGCTGATTCAGCGCGACCTGAGCGATCTGCAGCGGATTGGCAATGTCGAGGCGATATCCAGACTCCTCCGCTTCACCGCCGTCCTCTCCGGCCAGCTCGTCAACCTTGCGGATCTGGGCGGGAAGCTGGGGCTCAACCGTGTAACTGCCGGCAAATACCTCGCGCTATTGGAACAACTCTTTCTGATCGAGCGCCTGCCCGCATGGCACGCCAGCGAGTACCGGCGGTTGGTGAAGACGCCGAAGATCCACGCAGTCGACACCGGAATGATGTGCGCGCTGCGAGGGATCACCGGTCGCAGGCTGCTTCGCAACCCCGTGGAACTGGGGTCGCTTCTGGAGTCTTTCGTGTACAACGAGCTGCGAAAGCAGGCCCTGTGGACGGATGGCCCGCTCACCTTCAATCACTATCGGGACAAGGACCAGGTTGAGGTCGACCTGGTGATCGAGGATGCTGCAGGGGACTGCTACGGGGTGGAGGTCAAGGCGGCGGCCTCGCTTCGCGCGCAGGATTTCACCGGCCTCAGGCGGTTGCGCCGAATCGCGGGCGATCGATTGCGCATGGGCGTCCTCCTCTACGACGGTGATCACACCACGGCGTTCGGCGACCGGCTTTTCGCGGTGCCGATCGGTGCGTTGTGGAGTTGACGTGTACGCGGGACTGACCGTCGGTGTGGTGGTCCCGGCGAGGGACGAGGCGCAGAACATCGGGGCCGTCGTTGCCGACCTGCTTGCGCTGCGGGACGAACACGGCGCGCCCGTGGTCGACCATTTCGTCGTGTGCGACAACGGATCGACCGACGCGACTGCGGACCGTGCGCGCGAAGCGGGGGCGCGGACCGTGCGACAGGAGACACCGGGGTACGGACTGGCGTGTCTGACCGCCCTTGCGGCCCTCGATCCGGTCGACGTGGTGCTCTTCACGGACGGCGACCGGTCCTTCGAGGCCGTGCAGGGGCTGAGACTGCTCGAAGCCGTCGCCGGCGGGGCCGATCTGGCCATTGGCTCGCGAGCGTTGGGCCGGAGGGAGCCGGGCGCCCTGTCGCTGCCGCAGATTGCCGGCAACCGGGTGGCCGGCCTGCTGATCCGTCTCCTGTGGGGAGTGGCGGTCACCGACCTCGGTCCCTACCGCGCGATTCGCGCCGATGCGCTGCGGCGCCTCGACATGCAGGACCGCACGTACGGCTGGACGGTCGAGATGCAGATCAAGGCCATCCAGAACCGGTTGTGCGTCGCCGAGGTGCCCGTGGACGCCCTGCGGCGCCGCTTCGGCCGCTCGAAGGTCGGAGGCACCGTGCGGGGCGTCGTCGGTGCCAGCGTGGGGATCCTGTCGATGATCGCGCGGCTCCGCTGGCGGGAGGTCCGTCTCGGGCCAGGGGTGCCAGCCGGCGGTGCTGGACCGCCCTCGGGGTGACAACCGTGCCGGCCGGGGAGGGTGTCGATAGGGAAAGAGACACAGGAGTCGGCATGGCAAGACGGGGACGAATCCGGTCGGTTGTGGCCGCCATCCCGGGCGCGGTCATCGCCGTCGCCGCCTGCGGTCAAGGCACGCCGAGCCGGGCGGACGCGACCTTCGCCGTCGACAGCGCGGGCATCGAGATCGTCACCAGCGACCCGCTGCCTGCCGGCGCACGATGCATCCTCGGCGACCAACCGATCCTGTCCATCGGCGAACTCGATGGTGAGGACCCCTACCTGTTCCATCAGATTCGCGATGCCGCCCGCCTCTCGGACGGGTCGGTGGCGGTTGTGGACGGATCCAGCCGAGAGGTCCGCATCTTCAGCGGCACCGGTGAGCACCTACAGTCAATGGGTGGTCCTGGCGAGGGCCCCGGCGAGTTCCGCGGGCCGTGGCTCTTGTGGGTGTTGCCGGGCGACACCCTCTGGGTTGGGGACTACATGCCGTGGCGCTTCAACGTCTTCTCCCGGACGGGCGAGTTCAGCCGCGCGGTGCAGCCGGTTCCCTACCCACTGCACGCGTTTGTGCGTGGCGGCGTGCTACGGAATGGAACGTCGATCAACGTCACGCAGGCTATGGCGGCACCTGGAACCGAAGAGACGACGCTGCTTGCGCTGGCGCACGGCCCGGACGGGGCCCTGATCGACACCGTGGCCTCGCTTCCGGGGTCGCGTTTCGAA
Source organism: Longimicrobiales bacterium (assembly GCA_965116905.1). Classification (GTDB taxonomy): domain Bacteria; phylum Gemmatimonadota; class Gemmatimonadetes; order Longimicrobiales; family Gaopeijiaceae; genus Bin94. The sequence goes on from OZ220732.1 coordinate 1,827,586, forward strand.
TCGGTGACCGAGCTCCCCGGGCTCTTCCTCATGCCTGTTTTCCAGGCCAGTTCGGTGGTCGCGGCTCGCGAGGTCACGATCGCCATGACCAGCGCCCGGAATCCCGAGGTTCACGTGCTCGATACGGAGTTCCGACTGCGCCGGATCGTACGCTGGCTGGAGCCCGACAGGGATGTGACGGACCGGCACGTCCAGGCTTTCCGCGAGGACTACGTGGCGGGGCGCGGGGGTCGGGACGGCCCGGGCTGGAGCGCGGCGGACGAAGCCTCCATCGGCGACTCCCGCGCCGTCGCCGAGCGCTTCCCCACCGCATCGGACCTCATGCTCGGCGGTGACGGTCGCCTGTGGGTGAAGCGTTTCGTCCGGCCGCGTGAGGAGCCGGAGTGGCTGGCATTTGGTCCGCACGGCGGCTTCGTCTGTCGTTTCACGCCCGGATCCGGTCTGACGCCGTACGAATTCGGCTCCGACTACGTTCTGGGGCTCCGCATCGATGACCTGGGCACGGAGCGCGTGCTGATGTACCGGTTGGACCCTCCAGACAACCGGATCGGCGACTGATCGCGACCCACCCCGGCGGGCGCGGGGCTACCGCAGCAGCTCGGGCAGCACTTCACCCGCCTTGCCCCGCAGCGCCACCGCGGCGGCCCCGGTCAGTGCGGTCTCCTCGGTGTTGACCTCGATGATGCGGCCTCCTGCCCGGAGCGTGGCCAACGGGATCGCCGCGGCCGGGTAGACCACCGCGCTGGTCCCGATCACGAGGCATAGATCCGCCCGTTCAGCCATGGACTGGGCGCGGGCGAGCACATCCGGATCCAGCATCTCGCCGAAGAGCACCACGTCGGGGCGGCGGAGCCCGCCGCAGTCCGCGCAGCGCGGGAGGGAGTCGCCCAGCGGCTCGGCCTCCGCGCGGGCGCCGCAATGGTTGCACCGGTCACGCGCAATCGCGCCGTGAATCTCGACCGGCAGTGCGGCGTCCGGCGGCCTGTCGCCCGCCTCCTCACGTGCGGCCCTGGTGTGGAGCCCGTCGACGTTCTGGGTCACCAGCCCGGCGACGCCCCGCCGCAGGAAGAAGCGCGCCAGCGCGCGGTGGCCGTCGTTGGGCACGCAGGTCCCCAGGAAGCTTCGGCGCCAGGCGTACCACTGCCACACCGTGTCGGGGTCGCGCTCGAAGGCGTCGATCGTCGCGAGTTCCTCCGGCCGGTAGTTGCGCCACAGGCCGCCGTGCCCCCGAAACGTCGGCACGCCCGATTCGGCGGAGATGCCCGCACCCGTCATGGCGACCACGCGCTCAGAATCGGCCACCAGCCTCCGGGCCTCGCCCGCACGCGCGCCCACGGCGCTTCCCCCACCTGCGTTTCCTGCCATATTTCTCGCTTCCGTAATCCAATCGCGGTTCGGCCGTATCTCGCCCTGTCTCCCGGACCCAATCGGGCCCAACCCCACCCGCCACCATGGGAACCCAAGCACATGCACGACGAAACCATTGCCATTCATCTGGGCTACGACTCGGAACCTACGACGCACGCCGTTGCCGTGCCCGTCTACCAGACCGTCGCCTATGAGTTCGACGACGCCCAGCACGGCGCCGACCTCTTCAACCTTGCTGTCCCCGGCAACATCTACACCCGCATCATGAACCCCACGCAGGCCGTGCTCGAGGAGCGGGTCGCGCGGCTCGAGAAGGGCGTCGCGGCGCTGGCCCTCTCATCCGGCAGCGCGGCGGTCAACTACTCGATCCTCAACCTGGCCAGGGCCGGCGACAACATCGTCTCGGTGCCCCAGCTCTACGGCGGCACCTACACCCTCTTCGCGCACATGCTGCCCCAGCAGGGCATCGACGTGCGCTTCGCCGAGGGCGACTCCCCCGACGATCTGGCCCGGCTCATCGACGATCGCACGAAGGCGATCTTCTGCGAAAGCATCGGCAACCCCGCCGGCAACATCGTGGATCTGGCCGCCGTGGCCGAGATGGCGCGGTCCCACGGCATCGCGACCATCGTCGACAACACGGTTGCCACCCCCGCGCTTCTCAAGCCCGTCGAGCACGGCTTCGACATCATCGTCCACTCCCTGACCAAGTACATGGGCGGACACGGCAGTTCGCTGGGCGGCGCCATCGTCGATTCGGGCAACTTCCCGTGGGCGGAGACCAACGGACGCTACCCGATGTTCACCACTCCCGAGCCCAGCTACCACGGCGTCGTCTACACCGAAGCGCTGGGTCCGGCGGCCTATATCGGCCGGGCGCGCACGGTCCCGCTGCGCAACACGGGTTCGGCGATCTCCCCGTTCAACGCCTTCCAGATCATGCAGGGCATCGAGACGCTGAACCTGCGCATGGAGCGCCACTGCGCCAACGCGCTCGCCGTGGCGAAGCACCTGCAGGCCCACCCGAAGGTCGAATGGGTGAGCTACGCGGGCCTGCCCGGGGATCCGTACCACGATCTGGCCGTCCGGTACCTGGGCGGACAGGCGTCGGGGATCCTCACCTTCGGCGTGAAGGGCGGCTTCGAGGCCGGCGTCCGCTTCTACGACGCGCTGCAGCTCTTCAAGCGGCTGGTCAACATCGGCGACGCCAAGTCGCTGGCCTGCCACCCGGCTTCCACCACGCACCGGCAGCTCACCGAAGAGGAGCAGCTGAGCGTGGGCGTGCGGCCGGAGACCATCCGGCTGTCGGTCGGGATCGAGCACATCGACGACATCGTCGAGGACCTCGACCAGGCGCTGGCCGCAGGCTAGCCGGCTCGCCAGGGTGAGTCAGGCACCGTCCTGCAGCGGCCCGTGGCGTCGCGAATCCGCTTCGCCACGGGCCGGTACTCGCGCCGTGGGTCAGTTCCCCGAACGCACGTACTTCGTCAGTCCGCCGCCGGCGGCGGCCAGCGAGATCGGCCCCTCCGCGGCGTATACGTTGCCTTCCCAGTCGGCCGCGACGCCCTCGCCGGCGAAGCCGTGCGGACGCTCGTCGGAGATGGCGTGCGGCGGAATGAACCCGGTGACCCGGTCCTCCGACGCGTGGCCGATCCGGATCCCGGTCATCCAGCCCTCGTGGTTGTTCGGGTTGGACTCGGAGTCGATCGCGTACAGGTTGTCGTCCGCGTCGATAAACAGCCCGCTGATGCGGCTGAACTGGTAGTACGAGTCCAGGTGGTTGCCGTCCTGGTCGAAGATCTGGATGCGGTGGTTCCCGCGGTCCGCCACGAAGAGGCGGCCCTGCGAGTCGAAGGCCATGCCGTGCGGGGTGCGGAACTCGCCCGGACCGTCGCCGATCTGGCCCCACTCCATGATGTACTCGCCCTCCGGCGAGAACTTGATGATGCGCCCGGTCGATCCCTCGGGGGGGTTGGCGTTCTGCCCGCTGTGCCCGTCCGAGACGAAGATGTCCCCGTTCGGGGCCGTGATCACGTCGCAGGGCTCGTTGAAAAAGCCGGGTTCGATGCCCCGCCTCCCCGCCCGTCCCAGGGTCAACAGCACTTCGCCTTCCGGGCTGAACTTGATGACCTGGTGACCCTTGTCCACCGTACCCATCGAGTCGGTGACCCAGACGTTGCCGTCCGCGTCCACGTGGATCCCGTGCGGCAGCACGAAGAATCCCGCACCGAAGCTGGCCAGGATCTCGCCGGTCTCACGGTGAAACTTGAAGATCGGATCGACCAGGGTTTCGGCGCATCCGCCGGCCAGCCCCACTCCGCCGCAACGGTCGTAGGCCCATATGTGACCGTCGGTCGGATCGATGTCGACCCCGGCCGTCGAGCCCCATTCGCGTCCGTCGGGAAGGTCGACCCAGTCTGCCATCACCTCGGACGCCGGGTTCGGCAGGCCAGCCATGGCGGGGTCCGGAATGGCGGTCGGATCGGCTGCCGGCGCGTCCTGTTCCTCGGCGCTTTCGTATGCGCAGCCTGCGGCCAGCGTCAGGCCCAGGATCCAGAAATACGTTTGCTTCCTCATGTCTCTCTCCCTGTTATTGGGCAGGCTGTTGGCGCTATTGTCGGCATGCGTCTGCAGCCATGCTGGCCCGCACGCGGTCGGGAGTCAAGCGGGGAGGAGGGTGTTGCCAAATGATTCAGTTGCCGCGTCGTGGCTTCACTCCGTGGATCCACAGGCGGGCTGTCCTCCTCACGGCTGTCGCCCTGTCCTCCGCATGCGGGAACGGCCCGGCCGAGCCGGAGAATCCCACGGTCACCGGCAACTGGGTCGGAACAGGCGTCTCGGCCGGTGCCCTTGAGGAATGGAGTTTCACCCTGGAGGAGGCTTCCGGCGGGAGCGTCACTGGGTCGTTCGTCCTCCGTGTCGAGAGGCTGGTGTTTTCCGGCACCCTCACCGGTACCCACGAATACCCCGCGTTGTCCCTCGCACTGAACATGACCTTCTTTGGGCAGATCGTGTCCGGCACGTACGAGGGACAGCTGACCTCGCCCGAGAGCATCGAAGGGGAGTATCAGCTCGTGGAGGATCCACAGACGCTGGATCTGGCACGGCTTGGCGCGTGACCGCCGCAGAGGGCGGGGGGATTCTGTCCACGGGCTCCTTGCTACGGCAGCCGATACCGCTCCAGATACGCGAGGTCCACTTCGTCATAGGTGACGATATAGACATGCGCAAGGCCGAACCCCGCCACGGTCCGGTCGCCCTCCAGGGTCAGCGCCCTGACCCGTTGTCCCGCGCGGTCGAACAGGTCGTAACGGGTACCGCTGTCCGCAGGCAGGTGCCGGCGAACCCAGGCCCGGCCGAGCGGGTCCACGCGCACCGCCGCGTTGTGAAAGGCCGGCTTCACGTCGTGCCAGGTGTAGTCGTCGTAGTCGACCTCTTCGTCGGGTGGCCCGAATCCGCCGCGCGAGAAGTTGGTGGTCCTGGTGCCGTCCTCGCGCACTTCCGAATCCATGGAAATCCCGCCGTGCCGTTGCGCGGCTCGCAGGTCCCCCGCCATATCGGCCCTGGTGACGGGCACGGGTGCGTACGGAATGGTGTCGCCGTAGGTCACGACACCGTTCGGCGCGACCCAGTTCACGCCATAGTGCGCGGCACGGGCAATGACGATCGATCCGTCCGGGGCCACGCCCCATGCGTCCTGGGGTGACAGTCGAATCGGAATGACGTAGGTGCCGTCGTCGGTTTCGGTGATCTCGTATTCGCGCAGCCTGTATCTGGCTACGGTGTCCACCGCCGCGGTAGTCAGACCCACCCGCAGAATCGCCCCGCTGTCCGGTGGCGGATAGCCTCCCAGCACGGATACGAAGGCGTCGCCCTCCGCGTCGACGGCGTCGGGCAGAACCATGACCGGCGCATCGTCCCCGGCGAAGGTCGCGATCGGGCGCATCGCGCCGAACACGAGATCCGGCCCGATGCGCACCAGGCGTGCATTGCCCAGGTCCACGAGGAGAATGGAGTCGCCCTGGAACGGCCAGACGGCGTCCGGCTGCAGGTATTCGCCCGGCCCCTGACCCAGACCACCGGCCACGTTGCGCGTACCCTTGTCCATGTCGACGCGGTAGAGGGCCTTCCCCAACGGGTCGGGCACAAGAACATGACCGTCCGGAAGTTCGACGACGGTGTGCACATAGCCGAAGTCGCCGGGAAACACCGCGTCGGGTCCACCGAGCGGTTCGGGCTGTGGGTAGTCGTCCGTGCCTCCGCCTCGAGCGTCCGAATCGCCGCAGGCGGGCACGAAGAACGCCACGGCGACCGCCCACGCATGCCTCATTCCACGGCACTCCCTGTTAGAGTTAGACCGTTGCTTCCGCATGTCCGCGGTGATTGTCCATATCCACCATTACGCGGAGCATACCGGCTCGGTGTCGCGCAAAGGCCAGGACAACCGAATCTCCGACGGAGGACCGGTTCCGACCCGTCCTCCCGATCCCATCCGCCACGCGGAGCGGCTGGATCCCTCCATCTTCGCCTTCCCGGTGGAGAAGATGCGGAGCGGCTACTACTCCGACAAATACTTCGTACGGGCGCGTGAGATGCTGCTCGCCCAGGGTCGTGGGCCCTCGGTCACCATGCAGGTGTTTCAGAAGCACGACGCCGTGGTCGCGGGCACCGACGAGGCGATCGCCATCCTGAAGCTCTGCCTCACGGAAGGCTACGACTTCGGCGAGCTGGAGGTCCGAGCGCTGCGCGACGGGGATCGTGCGCGCCCCTGGGAGACGGTCCTGCTGGTCACCGGCCCATACCCCGCGTTCGCGCACCTGGAGACCCTGTACGCGGGAGTGCTGGCCCGCCGGACCCGCATCGCGACCAACACCCGCGCGGTGGTGGAGGCGGCCTGGCCCAAGCCCGTCATGTTCTTTCCGGCGCGCCACGACCACTGGATGGTGCAGACCGGCGACGGCTGGGCTGCGCACATCGCCGGGGCCATCGGGGTGTCGACCGACGCGCAGGCCTCTTGGTGGGGGTCGTCCGGGGTGGGAACGGTGCCGCACGGACTGATCGCGGCCCACGGCGGTGACACGGTGGCCGCTACGAAGGGGCTTGCCGCGCAGCTTTCGGACGACGTGCAAATCGTGTCGCTCGTGGACTTCGACAACGACAGCGTGCGCACGTCGCTGGCGGTCGCGAGCGCGCTGGGCGAGCGCCTCTGGGGGGTCCGGCTCGACACATCCGGCACCATGGTGGACCGGGCCATGATCGGCGAGATGGGCGACTTCGACCCGCGCGGGGTCAACCGCCACCTCGTCCACAAAGTCCGCGACGCGCTCGACGGGGAGGGCTTCCACCGCGTGAAGATCGTCGTTTCGGGAGGGTTCGCCGCCTCCAAGATCCGCGCCTTCGAGGAGGCCGGCGTGCCTGCCGATGCCTACGGCGTGGGGTCCGTGCTCATGCGCGGTTCCTTCGACTACACGGCCGATATCGTGCTCGTCGAGGGTGAGCCGGTGGCCAAGGCCGGCCGCTGGCATCGGCCGAACGACAGGCTTGAGCTGGTGACATGAGTGGGGGACAGAGAGCGACCCGGACCGCGCGGGTGGGCTGGATCGTCGATGTGCAGGCGGACTTCATGGACCCGGCAGGCCGGCTCTATGTCCGCGACCTCTTCGACGACTCCGATCCGGGCGCCGCAACCGTCATTCCCGCGCTGGAAGCCGCCACGGCCTGGATGCGGAAGCACTGCGACGTGCTTGTCTACACGGGCGACTGGCACGGCCTCGAAGACCCCGAAATCGACGCCGTCGCCCCGGATCCCGCCCGGGACACCTACCCTCCGCACTGCATGGGGCGCTCACCGGACCCGGACGAACGCGCCGGCGCGGAGGTGATCGCGGAGATCCGCCCGGTCGATCCCGTCGTGCTAGCACACGATGCTAGCACCGATGCCGCGCAGGCGGCCGCGCGGCGCGCCGTTGCGGAGCGGCGGCCGGTGTTCGTGCAGAAGACGCGCTTCAACGTCTTCGAAGGGAACCCGGGCTGCGAGGCGTTCGTGAAGTCGCTGGTCGAGGCGCTGGGCCGTCCGGCCGAGTTCGTGGTGATCGGCGTGGCGCGCGACGTGTGCATGACCCAGGCCGTGGACGGTCTTCTGGCGCGCGGTTACGACGTCACGGCGGTTCGGGACACGACGTGGGGGCTGGGACTCGAACCCGAAGAGGTCACGCTGGCGCGCTGGGCGGAGCGGGGCAGGGTGGTGACACTGGCGGAGCTGGAGGCGGCCGGCTTGTGACGGCGCGGTCCCGCTACCGGTACCGCACCCCCTCCTTGAACACCATGTCCACGTCGCGCAGCGCCCATATGTCTTCCAGGGGGTTGCCGTCGACGACGATCACGTCGGCGAGCTTCCCGGCCTCGATGGTGCCGAACCGGTCTTCCATGCCCAGCAGTTCCGCTCCCCTGCGGGTGGCCGAGACGATCGCCTCCATCGGCGTCATCCCGAGTTCGATGAAGATCTCGAGTTCGCGCACGTGGTTCCCGCTCTCGTGGAAGTTGAGGCGGGTGCCCTTGTCGGTTCCCATGGCGATCGGCGCCCCCGCGGCGATCAGCTTGGCAAGATTCAGGCGTCCCAACTCGTAGCCGGCCCGTTGCTTCTCGAGCGCGTCCGGGTCGCGCGCGAGGTCTCGGGCCACCCATTCGCGGCCCTCCTGGACCATGTCGGCCGGGGCGTGGCGGATGTACCGCGGATCCTCCAGGCGGCTCGGGTCCTCGAAGTAGGTCACGTAGACTTCGCGCACGACCATGAGGGACACCGAGTAGACGTTCTGGTCCACGAAGCGCTGCACCAGTTCGTCCGAAAACTCGCCCTGCGGCCCCACTTCCTCCTCGGCCACGAGGGTGGGGTGTTCCATGGCGTCCACGCCCGCGTCCAGCACCGCGACGACGCTCTCGACCGACGACGTGTGGGTCGTGACCCGCAGTCCGCGCGCGTGCGCCTCGTCCACGATCTCGGTGAGGGCCTCGGTGGAGAGTACCGGCGGCTCGTTGTCGGGTCCGCTGTGGGCCGAAACCTTGATGAAGTCGACGCCGCGCTCGGCGTAGTCCGCCACGATCTCCCTGCCGTGGGCGCCGTCGCGCACCGGGAGCCTCATCGCGGCCCGCGCGTATTCCACACCCTCGGGCGGGATGCCGGCGAAGACCGAATCGGTGGGATCGTCGAACATCCGGTAGACGCCCGGGTAGTTCAGGATCGTTCCCGAGGTGAACAGGCGCGAGCCCGCGATCAGGCCGCTCTCGACATCCTCGCGCAGGCGGATCATCTCCTCGAGCGGGTCCATGGTGTCCCGGGAAGTGGTGATCCCCTGCATGAGGCTCGCATTCAGGTTGCGCGCCCCGATCTCGTAGTAGTCGCGGTAGCGTCCCGCGAAGTACGCGGGGTGATTGGACTGTCCGTCGAAGATGATGTGGCTGTTCCCCTCGATCATCCCGGGCATGACGGTCTTGCCGGCCACGTCGATCACCGTGGCCCCTGCCGGAACGGTCACGCTCCCGGCGCTCCCGGCCGCGACGATCCGGCCGCCACCGATCACCACCACCGCGTCGCCGACCGCCTCGGCCCCCGTGCCGTCGATCAGGCGGCCGCCCACGAGAGCGGTCACGTCGTCGCCCGCCCCGGGGGGCATGCAGGCGGCGATCAGCCCGATGGCCGGCGTCAGGAGGCCACGGATGAAAGTGCGGTTGCACGCGGCTCTCTCAGCCACTGCCGCGGTTCGTTTGGTCATGACGTCGCTCCGGATCGGGTCATGGTCGCCCCGCCTGCCCCGGCGCCAGATACCTGGCGAACCAGCGGACGATCCACTGAAGGCGCTCGAGGCGGTGCAGGGGCTGGCCGGACCTCGGAAGGCCGTGCCCCTCGTCGGGGAAGCGGACGAAGAGGGAGGGCACTCCTTCACGGGCCAGTGCCCGGTACATCTCCTCTCCCTGGCTGACCGGCACGCGGAAGTCGAGTTCGCTGTGCAGGACCAGCGTCGGAGTCGTGATGCGGTCCGCATGGGCGATGGGCGACGACTCCCACAGTCTCATGGGGACCTCCCAGGGCGTCCCGTCGAGTTCGAGTTCGACCCAGGAAGGGATGTCGGCGGTTCCGAAGAAGCTGATCCAGTTGGAGATGCTCCGCTGCGTAACCGCGGCGGCAAAACGGTCGGTGTGCCCGATCACCCAGTTCGTCATAAGGCCGCCGTAGCTGCCCCCGGTAACACCCAGCCGCGCCGGATCTATCCATGCGTGCTCAGCGAGGGCCGCGTCCACCCCGGCCATGATGTCGTCGAATGCCTTGCCCACCAGGTCGCCGGTCACGGCGTGCTCGAATCGCTGACCGTAGCCGGTGCTGCCGCGTGGATTGGTGAAGAGGACCCCCCAGCCCTGGCCGGCAAGGATCTGGAACTCCAGGCTGAAGCCGGTGCCGTACATGCCGTAAGGGCCACCGTGGATCTCCAGGACCAGCGGATAACGGGCGCCCGTGCGCATTCCCGGCGGACGCATGATCCAACCCTGCACATCCCAGGCATCGGCCCCGCGGTACCAGAACGCTTCCGCATCTGCGAGTTGCCGCGACGCCCGCCACTCGTCGTTGAAGCCCGAGAGCGCGCGGCCCGCGGCACCATCCAGGGCACCTTCGGTTGCGTCCAGCGCGTTACGGCCGGCCACGTACACCTCCGCCGGGGCGGTGGGCGTGGTCCACAGGTACGCCAGCGTGCCGTCGGAGCCGACGGCGAACTCGGCTGCCTGTCCCTTTCCGCCTACAATCGGGTCGTGCGTTCCGTCCAGGCCGAGCCGGTGGATCTCGATGTTCCCCTCGACCTGGAACGAGACCGCCAGATCGCCCGCGGGGGTCCAGGCGAAGGCCGAGGGCGTGTGATCGATGTCGCCGGTCAGGTTCCGGGGCTCCCCGCCGTCGCCGTCCACCACCCGGATCTGGTGCTGGGAGCCATAGTCGTGCGGGTCGCTGTTTCCACGGAACGCGAGCCAGGCTCCGTCGGCCGACCAGCGCGGCGTGGCGTCCGTGCCGGGGCCCCCGGAGAAGCGTTCGGCCGAACCTCCATCCGCGGAGACGATCCAGATGTCGGTGTTCCGGTTGAAGTCGGGTTCGTGCGTGCGGTTGGAGACGAACGCGATCCGGTCGCCGGCCGGAGACCAGGCGGGCTCTGAATCTTCGAAGGGCCCGTGGGTGACCTGCAGGGGTTCTTCACCGTCCATGGAAACAACGAAGACGTGAGGGTAGGACGACCCGAGGTAGGTCGTGCCGGCACGGTAGCGAAGACGGTCCGCCACGATAAGGTCGCCCGACTCGGACTTGATGGCCTCTCCCAGCAGTTGGTCGGCGGCCGCGGGCTCGCTCACCTCGGAGACCACCGCAAGGCGGCGTGAGTCGGGGGCCCAGGCCAGCGTCGAAATACCGGATTCGAAGTCCGTGACCTGCCGGGCGTCTCCGCCTGCGGCCGGCCGAACCCAGAGCTGCTGCGACCCGCTCCGGGACGACCGAAACGCGAGCCACTGCCCGTCCGGCGACCACCTGGGCGACTGGTCGCGGTCGCCCCGCGTGAACGGGTTGATTTCGCCCGTGGCCAGGTCGGCTTCCCAGACAGCCCTGCGGTATGCGTTGGCTTCACGGTCGAGACGGTTGGTCACGAACGCGAGCCGCCTGCCTTCGGGATGAAAGTCCAGCTCGGCGACCTCCACGACTCGGAAGAGGTCATCGGGCGACACGTGGGCAGGCTCGGACCCCACGGCCGGGTCGGTGTTCTGGCCGGCCGGATCGCAGCCGGCCGCGATGGTGGCCAGACAGAGGCCGATCAGTGCTGCGCGGAACCTGGCGCATCCTGCGCGTGCGTCGAGGTCACCTGTACGCGCCCTCATGGTGCGCCTCCGCTGTCCGAAGCCGCCGCGGGCTCCACGCTCAGGTATCGGTCCAGGTACTCGGCGATGCGGCGATAGTAGTCAGAGCGGGCGCGGGGCCCCCGTATTCCGTGGGCTTCGTCTGGATAGAAGATCCATTCGAACGTGGTCCTTCCGTGCGCGAGCAGTTCGTTGACGAGTGCCGCCGCGTCGAGGTGCATGGTGTCCTGGATTCCGCTCAGGATAAGCATGGGGCGGACGAGGTTGGCGGCGTAGGTAATCGGGGAGGCGCGGCGCGTCCCTTGGGGGTTTTCCCAGGGAAAGCCGAAGTGCTCTTCGTTATACCCCGGCGCCAGGTAGAAAAAGCGCTCCCAGTCGGTGACCGGAGCACTGGACACCCCGGCCGCGAAGGTCTCCGGAGACCGCAGCAGGGCGCTGGCGACCATGAATCCGCCGTAGCTGTGGCCCCAGATGCCGATGCGGTCCATGTCGACATAGCCCAGGTTCCTCAGGTACTCGACCCCGCCGAGGACGTCGGCCACGTCCACGTCGCCGAGACGATTGAAGACGTCCATCCGGAACTTGCGGCCGTAGCCTGCGCTGCCGCGGAAGTCGATGTCCAGGACCACGTATCCTTCCTGCGCCAGGTAGCGGTTGAACGCGGTCTGGTCGAGGCGCATCCATCCCCGGAAGACGCTCTGCGCGTATCCCGCGCCGTGGACGAAGACCACGGCCGGGTACTCGCGGGCTGCGTCGAATCCGTGCGGTCGAAAGATCCTGCCCGTAACCGTGCTCCCATCATCGTGGCTGGGGAACCGGACGATCTCCGGTTCTCGTAGACGATATCCTTCCAGCCATGCGGGAACGGCCAGTGCGGTAAGCTGGCGCGGCTCCCCGGAGTCGGTCTCCTGCACGTACAGTTCGGGCGGTGCCGTGTGGTTGCTGTGGAGGTACGCTACGTGGGAGCCGTCCGGCGAGGGGGTGGAAGAGAGGTTCACGCCCGGCAGCGGCGTGACGCGTCGCCACTCCCCACCGGCGGCCGGGACTTCGTACAGGTGCCGCTCCGGGGTCCCGGCTTCGTTCGAGGGGAACAGGATGGTGCGGCCGCCCCGCGACCACACCGGCGTGACCTCGAAACGGTCGTACACTTGGTTGCTGGTGACCGTAAAATCTCCCGACGTGACCTGCACCGGTCGGGGATCGTCGGCGCGGGCGTGGATCGTATAGACGTGATTCCAGTCGGTGCGCTCGGAGGTGAAGAGCAGGTGCCGGGAATCCGGCGACCACCCCACCCATATGGCGAGCGGCGAAATCCACGCGTCCACGTCCTCGCGCCAGATGGTGCGGATTTCGCCCGTCTCCGGCGACGCGATCCGGATTTCACGCGCCGTGTGGTCCAGAGATAGCCAGTTGATCGCGACCGCGTTGCCGTCCGGGGACCAATGCGCCTGGCTACCTCCCCGCAGGGAATACCGCTCGCCCTCGGGTGACCCCAGCCAGGTGGTCTCGCCGCCGTCTGCCGCGATTACGCCCAGCCGCACGCGCCCGTAGCCGATCAGCGTGAACCTCACGCCGATGATGAGGCCCGAGAAGTCGGTGTGCCGGAAGCGGCGCTGTTCGTCGGTGGCCTGAGCAGTGTAGAGGATCTTCGTGCCGTCCGGCGACCAGCGCGGCTGAAGGTTGTGCCATCCCTCGCCGTGGGAACTGGTGAGCTGCCGTATGCCGCCGTCCTTCAGGTCGAGGACCCAGAGTTCGCTCTCGCGGATGTAGGCGAGCCTGCTCCCGTCCGGAGACAGCACCGGGTCCGGGCCGTTGAAGTACTGCTGGGGCGTGTAGCCGGGCGAGGTGGCACCGAAGTCTACCAGCGTGCGCGCGGCCCCGGTGTGGGGGTCGGCGGCGTGGATGTCGCCCCCGGCCATGTAGAGCAGCGTGCGTCCGTCGGGGGTCCAGGGCTCCGGCAGCAGGGTGCGCACCACCGCGTCAGCGGGCGAATCCGGCGTCGCCGACCGTGAAAGGGACAGCCGGCGGACGCTCCCGTCCACATCCGCGATGAAGATGGCGCTGGAGTTGGTTTCGCCCTCGCCGACCGTGAATGCGATTTGCCGCCCGTCCGGGGACCACTCCGGGGCGGACAGTTGACGGAGGGTCCACAGGTTGTCGGTCGTCAGCCGCGGTGCCTCCTGCCCGAGGGCTGGTGCCGCCGAGATGAGAATCCCGGCGGCCACACCCGCAACCAGACCACGGGACACACGTGCAATAGACAGTATGACAGCTCCATACCGTGATCTCCGCACACGGTTCATGGCTGTCCCCGGTGCCTCTCCAGCCCGGTAGCCCGTCGGTTGCGCAGCCGGGTGCCCTCGAACTCCCGCGCGTGACCCCACGCGATCATCGTCTGGAAGGTCCCGGTTTCGCGGCGCGCCGGAGGCGTGCGCTGCGTGTAGCTCCCGTCGGGTCCCATTTCCCATGCGCAGCGGCGATCGGCCAGCTGGATGTCGAGCACCTGGCGCAGCTCGGCCCGGAGCGTCACATCCTCGACCGGGACCAGCGTTTCCACCCGCGCGCTGAGATTGCGGCCCATGCAGTCGGCCGATCCGATGTAGTACTCTTCATCCCCGCCGTTGCGGAAGTAGTAGATCCTGGAGTGCTGCAGGAAGCGGCCCACGATGCTGATCACGCGGATATTGTCGGACAGCCCCGGAATGCCCGGACGGATGCGGCAGCTGTCCCGTACGATGAGGTCCACGGCCACGCCCTTGCTCGACGCCTTGTAGAGCGCGCGCGTCACCTGCGGATCCTCCAGCGCGTTCATCTGGAACTGCATACGGCCCGGAGAGTCCTCGGAGTGCAGCTTGATCTCCCGCTCGATCCGCTTCAGCAGCGCGCCGCGCAGGTGCTTCGGGGCTGACAGCACCTTCCAGTACTTGCGCTTCGGCCGGTACCCGGTGGTCAGATAGTTGAACAGTTCGGTGAGATCGGCGCCGATCGCGGAGTCGCACGTAAGCAGACCGTGATCGCAGTACTGGCGGGCGGTGCCGACGTGGTAGTTGCCGGTGCCGATGTGGGCGTAGCGGCGAAGCCCGTCCTCGTCCTGGCGGACGACCAGAGTGACCTTGCAGTGCGTCTTCAGCCCGAGCACGCCGTATGTGACGTGAATCCCCTGGGCCGAGAGCTCGTTTGCCCACTGAATGTTGGCGGCCTCGTCGAACCGCGCTCGGAGTTCGATCACCACCGCCACCTGTTTGCCCGCCCGGGCCGCATGCACCAGGTGATCGATGATGCCGCTTCTGGGCGCCATCCGGTAGAAGGTCATCTTGATTGCGCGCACCTTCGGGTCCCGGCAGGCTTCCCGGACGAAGCGAAGAACCGAAGTGTCGAAGGCCTGGTACGGATGGTGAAGCAGGACCGGCCCCTGCTCGCGGATCACGTCGAAGACGGGCCGGCGCGTCAGCAGATCGGGGTGTTCCGCAGGATGGTGGGCCGGATCCTTCAGGCCGGGCAGCGGCAGTTCGTGGAGCGCGATCAGGTCCCGCAGACCAAGCAGCCCGTCCCCCTCGAATATGTCGCTGTCCTTCAGACCCAGCTCATTGGCCAGCATCTTGCGCCGCTTCGGATCGAAGCCCTGTTCGACCTGGAGGCGAACGATCGGCGCCAGACGACGCTTCCGCAGGCCCGCTTCGATCGATTCCAGCAGGTCGTCCGCCATGCCTTCGTCCACATCGTAGATCGCGTTGCGCGTGACACGGAAGATCTCGCACGCTTCGACCTTCATTCCGGGAAAGAGCAGGTCGAGGTTGTTGGCCATCAGGACTTCCAGCGGCACCCAGGTACTGGTGTCGTCGACGCGAACGAACCTGGGGATTCCCGTGCCCACCGGGACCTTCACGCGCGCCAGCGACGGATTCTCGTCGGTGCGGTAGCGGAGCGTGACCAGCAGGTTCAGCGAGAGGTTCGAGATGAAGGGGAAGGGGTGTGCCGGATCGGTGGCCTGCGGAGTCACCAGGGGGTAGATGTTGCGCACGTAGTGGAGGCGCAGCCATTTCCGCTCTTTTCCGCTCAACTGCTCCCAGTCCACGATGCGGATCCCGTCCTCCGCCAGGAGGGCGAGGATCTCGCGGCCCGCCCTTCTCTGTCGCGCTTCGAGCTCGCGAACGACCGCGTAACACTGGTCGATCTGCTCGCTGGGAGTGCGTCCATCGATCGTGCGCTTGATGATTCCCGCCTCGACCTGCTGTTTCAGCCCGCCGATCCGTTTCCTGAAGAACTCGTCGAGGTTGGATCCCACGATCGAAAGGAACTTCAGCCGTTCCAGCAGCGGCGTCCGCGAGTCTTCCGCTTCGTGCAGCACGCGGAAATTGAAGTTGAGCCAGGTGAGCTCGCGATTCAGGTAGTATTCCGGCCTGGCGAGGTCATGCTCGTCGGCTGGCTGAGGGATCGGCGTGGGGTCTGCCGGGGTGGCAAACGTCGCCGGATCTTCGGGTGTTTCGCTTGCAGGATCCGCTGGTTGCGAGGGCTCCGGGGCCTGATCCCGCACGTCTTCGTCGACGGCCCGCGCCTGTTCGGCGGGAACGCCTGCCGCTTTTGCGCGTACTTCCTGGGTAGACCGGAGCGGTGCGGAGTCGGACATGGGTAAACATATGTTATGGGGAGGCGCGCGGCCAGATAATTCGCGGCTTTCACCCCCCACGCACAGCGGTGTTCCGGAAAGCGCATTCAGGTTGACGCTCTCACCCGCGGCGGCGACCTTCACTTTAGCGATGCCGTGTGTGCCACTCGCGGGTAGGGGAGTCAATCGAAATGACGAGGTTACTCGGAATCGGGGCGGTCATTCTCGCAACGGGCTGCTCCGCCGCGCCCGTGTCCTTCCATGGCATTGCGCCGCCGGGCAGGGAAGACGCCTACCAGTGCGCCGTTGCCCAGCTGAACATCCTGGGATACACGATCGAGGCCGGGAACAGCGACGCCGGGTTCGTCCGGGGCCGCAAGCAGACCTCGGGACTGGGCACCCAGCTCCTGACCGGCAACGCGTACCACGATGTTCTCACCGCGACGGCCTTTGACAACCCGGGCACCGGCCAGACCAATCTGCGCGTCGTTGCCTCCAGAGTGGCCGACCACGACATCAGCATCCTCGGTGGCTTGAGCGACGAGCAGCCCGCCGAGGGTGTGGAGACGATCGCACCGTCGGACAGCGGCAAGGCCGATGCGCGTGTGTTGCTGGCGGGCTGCGGCGTCAACAATGTGATCGGGCCGACCCAGGACGAGGACCAGGACGAGGAGCAGTTCGTGCTCGAAGGGGTCGTTTGACGCAACCCGTGTCGCGGCCTGCACCCGGGCCGCGCATCCACCAGGTCCGGCGGGAGGTCGACGCCTGTTCACCGGTGGCGTTGCTCTGTGCGGGCGAGGGTGGAGCCAGGGGCTTCTGGGCCCTGGGTGACCGCTGGATTGCCCACGCCGGGGTCGTGCGGGAGATTGCCATCCGGCGGCGTGCCGGTAACGCCGGGCCGGATTCTGGAGCGTCAGCCGAAAACCGCGGTGCGGCCCAGGGGGCCACGGGGCCAAGCCGGTTCCGGGCGGTGCAGGATCAGGCCGCCGCGCTCTTCGGTCGTGTCGGGGACGGCGGGCGTTCGCGGGTGTTCGGAGGCTTCGCCTTCGCGCCGCGGCAGAACGGCGACCGCATGTGGGCGTCGTTTCCTCCGGCGCTCTTCCACCTTCCCGAAGCCGAGTTGGAGCACAATCCGGTCACGGGGAAGTGCACGCTGGTCGTGCGTGCACTGGACCGGCGCGCGGCGCGGCGCGGATGGGAGGCGTGGGCCAAGGCCCTGGGCGCCGGGGTCTCGCCGGCTCGCACCATGCGTCGGAGTCGGGGTCGGGGTCGCGCCGGGACCGGGGCGACCCTGGCCGAGCCCAAGCTGGAGCGTGCCATCTGGCACCGGATGGTCTCGGCGTCGCTTCGCCGGATCGGGACCGGCGAGGCCGAGAAGGTCGTGCTCGCGCGGACGATGGAGATGAACGAACCCGACCCGGTGGGCCCCGTGGAGCTGGCAATGGCGCTTTGGGAGGAGAACCACGGCAGCCATGTGTTCCTCTTCGAGCCGACTCCGGGCTCTGCCCTCGTCGGCGCGGCGCCCGAGACGATCGCCACCCTGGTCAACGGTGTCGTGCGCTCAACGGCGGTTGCGGGCAGCATCGCCGTGGGGGCCGACTCGGTCGAGACCGCGCAGCTTGCCCGCGAGCTCTACAACAGCGAGAAGGACCGCGCCGAGCACGACTTCGTGGTCCAGGACATGGTGGCCAGGCTGTCGGCGCTCGGGTGTACGGTGCGGCGGGACGTCGCGCCTCACGTCCTTACGCTTGCACGCATCCAGCACCTCGAGACCAAGATGGCCGCGACGGTCCCGGCCGGCCTGACCCTCCTCGACATCCTCGCGTCGCTGCATCCCACCCCGGCCGTGTGCGGCATCCCCCGCAACGTGGCGCGTTCGATCCTTACGGACAGCGAGGTGTTCGACCGCGGATGGTACGCGGGGCCCGTGGGGTGGTTCGCTTCCGACGGCAAGGGGATTTTCGTGCCCGCGCTGCGTTCGGCGGTGGGTACCGGTTCGCGCTGGCGGCTCTTTGCGGGCTGCGGCATCGTGGCCGGGTCGGACCCGGCCCTGGAGTGGGCGGAGACCGAACTCAAGTTCCAGCCGGTGCTCCGGGCGATGGCGCGTGCGGGAATCGCCGCCGGCGCGGCGACCGGAGCGGGGTGAGCGGCTTTGTCCACGGGCTGCCAGGCGTGACCGGCGGGGAACTCAACCTCGCGTGGGCACAGGCCATCCTGAGCACGCTCGCCGAGTACGGCGTGGAGGAGGTGGAGATCGTCCCCGGCTCCCGGTCGGCGCCCCTCGTTCTCGCGGCCCGCTCGCTCCCCGCCATGCGGGCCCGCGTGCACATGGACGAGCGCTCGGCCAGCTACTTCGCGGTCGGATACGGGCGCACCCACCTGGGACCGGCGGCGGTGGTGACGACGTCGGGTACGGCGGTCGGGAACCTGTTGCCGGCCGTGATCGAGGCCGACCAGTCCGATCTTCCGCTCATCCTGCTCACGGCGGACCGTCCGCCCGCAATGCGGGGCGCGGATGCCAATCAGACGATCCTGCAGCCGGGGATCTTCGGCGACCGCGTGCGCTTCGAGGCGGACCTGCCGCTTCCCTCGCTGGGCGAACTGAAGAGCACGGGACCCCGATCGATGACCCACACGGTTCGCCAAGCCGCCCGGCAGGCCCTGGGTCCGCCCAGCGGGCCCGTCCACCTCAACGTGCCATTCGACAAGCCGCTCCAGCCGGGGTCGCCGGAGGGGCTTGCCCTGCGCGGGGCCGGCGACGAAGGGCCCCGGCCTTCGGAGTCCGAGTTGGAGCGCGTTTCGGAGGCGGAGGCGGCCGAACCCGGTTCCTGGCGTCCCCGGCCGGGCGGTCGCGTGCGGGGGTCCGATCGCGACACGCTGGTCGGACGCCGGCTGGGGGCCGCGCGCCGCCCCCTGCTCGTCGCGGGCCCGGTGTGCGACCCGGGACTAGATGGCCCGGCGGTGGCGGAATTCGCCGCGCGCAGGCAGGTGCCGACGCTGGCCGATCCGCTGTCCGGCGCGCGCTTCGCGCTCGGCCCGGACGAGGATGTCGACGCGCCCATTCTGGGTGCGTACGACCATTATCTTCGCATCCGCGAGGTGGTGGAGCGCCTTGAGCCGGACCTCGTCATCCGAATCGGCCGCACGCCCACCTCGGGGGCCCTGGAAGCGGCGCTGGCCAGTTGGCAGCGCGCGACGCAGATCGTGATCGACGACGGGACGCACCGCAAGGACCACCAGCGGCTCGCCGACCACTATGTGCGCGCCCCGGCGTCGCGCGTCCTTCACCGCCTTGCCCGCGAGGCCGGCGACGACGGCGGCGACGGCGGCGGCAAGGGCGGCAGCCCCGGCGACAGTGGTGCCTCCGGCGACAGTGGCGTCTCCGGCAACGGCGGCGTGTCCGGCGACAGTGGCGGCCCCGGACCGCCCTCCCCTTCACGGCTTCGCTGGACGCGCCGCTGGACGGAGATCGAAGCGGCCGCCCGGGATGCCGTCGCGGCGAGCGCAGGGGACGCGGACAACGAGGGTGCCTACGCGGCGGCGACGATTCGGGCCCTGCCGCCCGGCGCGACCCTGTTCGTCTCGTCGTCCATGCCGGTTCGGGACGTGGACGCGTACGGCCACCCCGCCCCGCGCGGCCTTCAGGTCCTCGGAAACCGGGGCGCGAGCGGAATCGACGGCATCGTTTCGTCGGCGCTCGGATGCGCCGCCGGCGGCGCCGGTCCCGTGGTCGCGCTGCTCGGCGACCTCGCCTTCTACCACGACATGAACGGGCTCCTTGCGGCCCGCGACGGGGACCTGAACGTCGTGTTCGTCTTGGTCGACAACGACGGAGGCGGCATCTTTCACATGCTTCCGATCCGCGACTTCGAGCCGGTCTTCACGCCCTACTTCGCGACGCCGCACGGGCTCGACTTTCGGCACGCGGCGCGGATGTACGGCCTGCCCTTCACGGACGCGGCAAGCCCGCCGGAGCTGGAGGAGGCGGTCGCGGCGGCCGTGGGGCGCCGGGGAGCGGAGGTGATCCGGGTCCGCACCGACCGGGAACGAAACCGGTCGAGTCATCGGCGGGTTCAGGCGGAGGTGGCCCGGAACGTGAACGAGCTCTTGAATCGGGAGACCCAATGACCGACACCGCCTGGAAGACGGTGAAGTCGTACGGCGACATCACCTACAGGAAGCGCGACGGGGTCGCGCGCATCGCCATCAACCGCCCCGAGGTTCGCAACGCGTTTCGTCCGGAGACGCTGTTCGAGCTTCTCGACGCATTCAACGACGCCAACGAGGACTCGTCGATCGGCGTGGTGCTCCTGACGGGCGAGGGGCCCGCGAAGGACGGCAAGTACGCGTTCTGCTCGGGCGGCGATCAGCGCGTGCGGGGCGACGCCGGCTACGTGGGAGGAGACGGGGTGCCGCGCCTGAACGTGCTCGTCCTGCAGCGCCTCATCCGCACGATGCCCAAGCCGGTGATCGCGATGGTGGCGGGGTACGCCATCGGCGGCGGCCACGTGCTGCACGTGGTGTGCGACCTGACCATCGCCGCGGACAATGCCGTCTTCGGCCAGACCGGCCCGAAGGTGGGCAGCTTCGACGGCGGCTTCGGTTCGTCGTTCCTCGCCCGCATCGTTGGACAGAAGAAGGCCCGCGAGATCTGGTACCTGTGCCGCCAGTACAACGCCCGCGAGGCGGTGGACATGGGTCTGGTCAACAAGGTCGTCCCCGTGGACGAGCTCGAGGACGAGGGGTTCGCGTGGGCGCAGCGGATCCTCGAGCACAGTCCGCTCGCGATCCGGCTCCTCAAGTCCGCCTTCAACGCCGACGTCGATGGACAGGCGGGGCTCCAGGAGCTCGCCGGCAACGCCACGCTCCTGTTCTACATGACCGAGCAGGGCCAGGAGGGCCGGGACGCCTACCTCGAGAAGCGGAAGCCGGACTTCCGGAAGTACCCCTGGCTGCCGTGGTGACGGACCTGCCGTGACGATGACGCGCACCCGGGCCTGGATCCTCGCCACGCGGCCGCGCACCCTCACGGCGGCGTCCGCTCCGGTCGTCGCGGGCACCGGCTTCGCGGCGGCCGACGGCCAGTTCGCCGCTGGACCGGCGCTGGCGGCGCTGGCGGGCGGCCTCCTGATCCAGATCGCGACCAATCTGGCCAACGACTACTACGACTTCTTCAAGGGAAGCGACACCGCCGAACGGCTCGGGCCCGTCCGCGTTACCCAGGCGGGCCTGCTGTCGCCCAGGGCGGTGTGGCGGGGCATGGCGCTGACCATGGGGGCGGCCTTCCTGATCGGCGTGTACCTGGTTGCGGTCGGCGGCTGGCCGGTGGCGGTCATCGGGCTGCTGTCGCTGGCGTTCGCCGTAGGGTACACCGGGGGACCGTATCCGCTGTCCTACCACGGTCTCGGGGATGTGGGCGTCTTCATCTTCTTCGGGCTCGCGGCCACCGCCGGGACGTACTACGTGCAGGCCCTCGCGTGGTCGGGCGACGCGATCGTCGCGGGGGTGGGGATGGGGGCCTTCAGCACGGCGATCCTGGTCGTGAACAACCACCGCGACCGCGAGACCGACGGGGCCGCGGGGAAGCGCACCCTGGCCGTGCGGTTCGGCGACCGCTTCAGCGTGGCGCAGTACTTCGCCTGCCTCGCGGTGGCGACCGCCGTGCCGGTTGCGGGGATCGCCGCGATGGGGTGGTCGCCCTGGACGCTCCTGTCGCTGGCCGGGTGGCTGCCGTGCATCCCGGCCGGGTCACGCGTCGCGGCCGTGATCGGCGATCCCGGCGGCGTGGACCGGCGCACCCTGAACCCCGCGCTGGGGCAGACGGCACGCGGCGTCGCGTTCTACGGGGCCGGGCTCGCGGTCGGCATCCTCCTCGGGACGCCTTGACCCCCGCGGACGACCTCGCGCGGCGGGCCGCAACCACCCCTGACGCCACCGCCCTGGCCTGGGACGGCGGACGTTTCACCTACGCCGAACTGGACGAGGCCGCCACGCACTGGTCGGATCGCATCCGGGACGCCGGCGTGCCTCCCCGCGGCTTCGTCACGCTGTGCCTCACACCCGGCCCCCAGGCGCTTGCCGCCCTCTTCGGGGCCTGGCGGAGCGGGTGCATCGCCATGCCGCTGCACGAAGGCCTGACCGGCGCCGAGATCGCGCACGCCCACTGGATTGTCAACCCCGATTTGCATCTGGGTGATCCCGCCAGTGACGGCGACGCCAGTGACGGCGACGCCAGTGACCTCGACGCCACCGACGAATCGGGCGACCGCCCGGCGGCTGGCTCACCCGACATCCCGTCTCACGTTGTCGCGTTCCTGCTCACCTCGGGCTCTTCCGGCGCACCCAGGGCGATCGGGTTCGGCCACGACGCCCTCGCCGCGTCGGCCGCATCCGTCACCCGCCGGCTGGGGCTGACCTCGGACGACCGCTGGGGACTGTGCCTTTCGATCGGCCACGTGGGCGGTCTGTCGCTGGTGGTGCGGGCGATCATGAACGGTTCATCGGTCCGGCTCTGGCCGTCGTTCGACGAGGACGCGGTGGCCCGGGCCGTGCTCGCCGGGGACGTGACGCACCTGGCCGTCGTCCCGGTCATGCTCCGGAAACTCCTGGCGCGTCTCACCGAGGTCCCCGAAACCCTGCGCTGCGTCCTGGTGGGGGGCGCCGCGTCGTCGCCCGCGCTCCTCGATCGCGCCTGGCGCGCCGGCCTCCCCGTCGCCCCGACCTGGGGCATGACCGAGACCGCGTCGCAGGTCGCCACCGCACTCCCCGATCTGGCGCGCCGCTTTCCCGGCACCGTGGGGCGACCGATTCCCGGCGTCGAGGTCCGCGCCGGTCCCGGCAACGTGCTGTCGGTCCGGGGGCCGACGCTCGCGTCCGTGGCGATCGCCGGACCGGGCCGTCCGGCCGAACCCTTGCGCGCGGGCCCGGATGATTGGCTCGTCACCAGCGACGTCGGCCGCGTGGACGACAACGGGCTCGTCTGGATCGAGGGCCGCAAGGACGCGATGATTGTGAGTGGGGGACTGAACGTGAGTCCCCGCGAGGTCGAGCACGTGATCGAGACGCTCCCCGGGGTGGCCGGGGCCGTCGTGTTCGGCGTGCCGAGCGAAGAATGGGGCGAGGTGGTGGCGGCGGTGGTCGAGCCGGACGGGCCGGCGGGAGTGTCCGCCCCCGACGTTGAGCGCCACTGCCGCTCCCGCCTCGCGCGCGGCCGCTGTCCCCGGCGGATCGTCGTCGTGGACGAGCTGCCGCGGACCAGCACGGGGAAGGTGATGCGGGCGCGGGTGGCCGAGCGATACGGTCGGGAAATGACGGAAATGACGGAAATGACCGAGACCCAATCCACGGACTCATGGACATGATCGACGAATTCCGCCGCCGCGGCCTCCTCGCGGACGCGACCGAGCACGCCGCGGCCGCACTCAGCGCGGGACAGGTCACCGGCTACATCGGCTTCGACCCCACCGCATCGTCGCTGCACGTCGGATCCCTCGTCCCGATCATGGGGCTCGTCCACCTGCAGCGGGCCGGCCACTGTCCGATCGCGCTGGTGGGCGGCGGCACGGGGCTGATCGGCGACCCGTCCGGCAAGGCCCAGGAACGCCTGCTGCTCGACCGCGTCCGCGCCGAGGAGAACGCCGAGGGGATCCGCAGGCAGCTGGCGGCCTTCCTGGACTTCGAGTCCAACACCAACCCCGCCCGCATGGCGAACAACCTCGACTGGCTCGACAAGCTCGGATTCGTCGACTTCCTCCGTGACATCGGCAAGCATTTCTCGGTCAACGCCATGCTGCGCAAGGAATCGGTCCGGCGGCGCCTCCAGGACGAGGAGTCCGGGATCTCGTTTACCGAATTCTCGTACCAGCTGCTTCAGTCCTACGACTTCTGGGAGCTCAACCGCCGCTACGGCTGCACGCTGCAGATGGGCGGCTCGGATCAGTGGGGCAACATCACCGCGGGCATCGACCTGGTGCGCAGACTCGGCGGGCCCCGCTGCCACGGGATCGTATTCCCGCTGCTCACCGCTTCCGGGGGCGCGAAGTTCGGCAAGACGGAGGAGGGCACCGTCTGGCTGGACCCCGAACGCACGTCGCCCTACCGCTTCTACCAGTTCTGGCTGAACACCGAAGACGCCGACGTGATTCGCTACCTGCGCCTCTTCACCCTGCTCGCCGAATCCGACGTCGCCGCGCTCGAACACGCCGTGGCCGAACACCCGCACCGTCGGGACGCACAGCGCCGGCTCGCCGCCGAGGTGACCCGCACCGTGCACGGGGCCGAGGGGCTGGGGCGCGCGGAGCGGGCGTCTCGGGTGCTGTTCGGCGGCAGCCTCGAGGGCCTCGGGGCGGGGGACATCGAGGAGATCTTCGCGGATGTGCCGTCGACCGGGCTGGCGAGGTCGTCGCTGGAGGGGGATGGCATCGAACTGGCCGTGCTGATGGCCGATTCAGCCATGGCGGCGTCCCGCAGCGAGGCGCGGCGCCTCATCAAGGGCGGGGGGGTGTACCTGAACGGCGCGCGCGCATCCGACTCCGCTGTCCGCGTGGGGTCGAACGACCCTCTCCACAACCGCTTCCTGGTCGTGAGGGTCGGCAAGAAGCGCTATTTCCTGGTGGAGCTGGAATAGTGGCGCTCGCGGGAGTTCATCCACGGACTCCTGACCGCACGCCCGGAAACGGCTCTCGCGTTCGGCATGCGGGGCGCCGCGTGGTATATTCGGCCCACTCACACCTTCGAATGGCTGACTGAATGAATACAAGTACCGCCATCCATGCCCGCCGGCCGGGCATGTCCGGAGTCCGTGCGTTGGTCTCCCTGTGCGCCTGCGGGATGGCTGCGGTGGTCCCTGGAACTCCCCTCTTCGCCCAGAACTCCCCGGTCGGCGCCGTCGCCGGCGACCCCGGGAGCAGGCTGGCCACGTCCGCGGCGGCCACGGAGATCACGGAGGCGCCCGCGATCGACGGGCGTCTCGACGAGGCGGTGTGGCGGCAGGGGGTCGCGCTGACCGGCTTCACCCAGCGCGTGCCCTTCGACGGACAGCCCGCCAGCGAGCGCACCGAGGTGCGCGTGATCTTCGACGACCAGGCGCTCTACGTCGGCGTCTGGGCCTTCGACAGCCAGGCCGACGCCATCACGTACGGCGAGCGGATTCGCGACTACGAAGTGAACCAGAGCGACGCCGTCGTCTTCGTGCTCGACACCTACAACGACGACCAGAACGGGTTCGTCTTCGGGACCACCCCGACCGGGATCGAATACGACGGTCAGGTCGCCAACGAGGGACGCGGCGGAGGCCGCTTCCAGGGAGGCGGCTTCAACTCCCGGCAGCGCTTCCAGTCCGGGTCCGGCGGCGGCTTCAACAAGAACTGGGACGGCAGCTGGACCGTCGCCACGACCACCGACGGCGAAGGCTGGTACGCCGAGTTCCGCATCCCCTTCAACACGCTGCGCTACGGGAACGACAACGACGCCTGGGGCTTCAACGTCATCCGCCGCATCCGGCGGCTCAACGAGGAGTCGTTCTGGACCCCGGTCCCGCGCGAATTCAACCTCTACCGCCTGAACTACGCGGGCGACCTGGAGGGACTCAGACCGCCGCTCCGGCGCCTCGCCACCGTCACCCCGTACATGCTGGGCTCGACCGGACGCGACTACACGTCCGCCACCAGCTTCTCGCGGGACGGCAACCTCGGCGGCGAGGTGAAGTTCCAGGTCACGCAGGGCCTCACCCTCGACGTGACGTACAACACCGACTTCGCCCAGGTCGAGGTCGACGATCAGCAGCTCAACCTGACCCGCTTCTCGCTCAACTTCCCCGAGAAGCGGCCCTTCTTCCTTGAGAACGCCGGGTTCTTCAACGTCGGGGGCGGAGGCGCCGACCTCTTCTTCAGCCGGCGGATCGGGATCGCGAGCGGACAGCCGGTGCCCATCCGGGGCGGAGCGCGGCTCTCGGGACGCGCCGCCGGGCTGAACGTCGGGCTCCTGCACATCCAGACCGACGCGGCAGCCAGCCTGGCCGACGCGCACGGCTATTCCGTGGCACGGATTGCCAGGGAACTGCCCAACCGCTCACGCATCGGCGGGCTCTTCGTGAACAAGAGTGGGCCCGACGGCGACTTCAACCGCACCTACGCGGCCGATGTCTCGGTGGGAATCGGCGAGGCGCTGACCTTCAGCAGCTTCGTCTCCCAGACGGACGATCCCGGATCCGTCGGCGACGAGTACGCCTGGGATGTCTCGGGCAACTGGAGCAGCCGCACCTGGACATTCACCGGCCAGGCCCGCGAGATCGGCCAGGGCTTCAACCCCGAAGTCGGCTTCCTGCCGCGGCGGGGCTACCGGTACTACCAGTACTACGCGATGCACAGGATCCATCCCTCGTGGCTCCGGGAGATCCGTCCGCACGTCTCCTACTACACCTACGACAGCAGGAAGACCGGCGTCGAGCACGGCTTCCAGGAGTCGGCGCGCCTGCACATCGATTCACACTGGGAGTGGCCGTCGGGCGCACAAATCCATACCGGCGCGAATCTCAACACCGAGGGCATTTACGCCCCGTTCGAGATCCTCGGCACGGGTGTGGTCGTGCCGGAGGGGAACTACAGCGGCTGGGAATCCCAGCTCGTCTTCAACAGCAACCCGGCGGCCAGGTTCTCCGCGACATCGCGCATCAACTTCGGGAGCTTCCTGAGCGGCTCGCGGTGGGGCGGCAACGGGTCGCTCACCTTCCGGCCCAACGCGTCGTTCAGCACGTCGGCGCGCATCAACTACTTCGACGTGAACCTTCCGCAGGGGCAGTTCGAGACCGTCCTGCTCGGCATGAACTTCGGCTACTTCATCACGCCGCGGATCTACCTGCAGTCGCTGGTGCAGTACAGCAACCAGATCGACAGCTGGTCCGCCAACCTCCGCTTCGGCTGGCTCAACACGGCCGGAACCGGGCTCTTCATCGTCTACAACGACGTCCAGGGCTTCGACTATCCGGACGGGCTCAACCCCGACGGAGGACGGTTCGTGGAGAGCGGCACGCTGGCGCGCTCGTTCATCGTGAAGTTCACGCGGCAGTTCAACCTGCTGGGCGGGTAGCCGGCGAATCATGAGAGCATTATCATGATTCATGAAATATTCTAATGAACGATCGGCCGGGCGGCGTGTCGCGGAGCCGGTTCAGGTCTACCTGCGTCCGGCCGAACAGGATCGACTCGAGCGGCTGACCGCGAAGCTGGACACCACCAAGTCCGATGTCCTGCGGCGGGGGCTGGAGGCGCTGGAGGGCCAGCTGTCGGATCCGGAGCGTCACCCGGTGCTGGGAATCATCGGCATGGTGTCGACGGCGCATGCCCCGGGGGTCGACGTGGCGCGGGGGCATGACGTGTATCTGGCCGCCACCGAGGCGGCTTCCTGGGCCAGCCGCCGGCGCGTGCGCGGAGGGCGCGGTTCGGAGTGAAGGGCCTCTTCGTCGACACAAGCGCGTGGTACCCGCTCGCCGACCGCGGTCACCCCGACCACGCCGCACTGGCCCGGACGCTGCGGGAGCGGGTGCGGCAGGGCGCGCGTATCGTGACCACCAATGTCGTGGTGGGCGAGACGCACGCCCTGCTGCTTCGTCGGGCCGGACAAGCGGCCGCTCTCGCCTTCGTGGAGGCGGTCCGGCGGGCCCCGAACCGGATCGAGTGCGTCACGGCGGAGCGCGAGGAGGAGGCGATCGGTCGCTGGCTGGAACGCTTCGCCGACCAGAAGTTCTCTCTTGTCGATGCCTGCAGCTTCGCGGTGATGAGCGAGCTGGGCATCCGCGAGGCGCTGACGCTCGATCACCACTTTGCGGTTGCGGGGTTCGTGGTCCTGCCGGGGCAGGGCTGAGGCTAAGCGCGCGGGGAGGAAGAAGCGGCAAAGGCCACCGCCAGCATTACGAGTGCTCCCGGGGCATAACCGATCCCTATCGAGGCCGCTCCCAGAACGCAGAAAGCCAGCATCACCACGGTGTTGACCCACAACAGAGTAATCGTCATGGCTCGGCCGCCAGGATTCGATACGGCGACTGCCAGGAACAATCCGGAAACGACGATCGGCGCGAGCAGTGCCAGTACCGCCTGGAGTCCGTTCATCTCAATGAGGGAGGATGACAGCCCTGTCACAATGGTGGTGGCCGTGCCGTCGGGACCCAGGCTGGACTGGGTCGAGCAGGACAAGCCTGCCTGCCGAAGGGACTGCAAGGCTTGAACGAGTGCGGCCGGCGTGGTCCGAAGGGGCGCCGTGCGGCCGCGGATGTCTGGCCGCTTTCCCTCGCCGCCTCTACCATGTCGGGAGTCCACAGCCGACTTGCAGACCGTCCCGAGCCCGAGACCCGCATGAACACCGACCTTTACCGATCCAATCGCCGCGCTCGCGCAGCCACCGCGCCCGCCACCGCGCCCCTGGCCGCGTTCGTTGCCGCCGCAGCCCTCGTCGCAGCCGCCTGCACCGAGGCCGGCCCCCCGTCCGGCCAGCCCGCCGACGCTGCTCCCTTCGACGTCCTCCTGACGAACGCCCGCGTCGTCGATGGCGCCGGCAACCCCTGGTTCCGAGCCGATGTCGGAGTGCGCGGAGACCGCATCGCCGCCGTGGGCAACCTCACGGGCCGCGAGGCCAGCCGCACGATCGACGCTGCCGACCGCGTGGTCGCGCCGGGCTTCGTCGACATGATGGGCCAGGCCAGCCTCGTGCTGATCACCGATCCGCCGAGCGCCGAAAGCAAGCTGCGCCAGGGCATCACCACCTACCTGTCCGGCGAAGGCGGCTCGGCCGCGCCCCAGAGCGAGGCCACGCTCAGCAATCCGCCCGTGATCGACGGCGACACGCTCCGCTGGCGGCGCTACTCCGAGTACTTCGCGATCATGGAGCGCTACGGGATCCCGATCAACGTGGTCCACGACGTCGGCCTGACCCAGGTGCGGCGCGTGGTGCTCGGCGACGAGGACGTCGCGCCTACGCCCGAGCAGCTCGAGCAGATGAAGGCGTTGGTAAGAGAGGGGATGGAGGATGGAGCCGTCGGCGTGTCCACGTCCCTGATCTATCCGCCAGCGATCTACGCGTCCACGGAGGAGTTGGTCGCCCTCAGCGCGGTGGCCGGCGAGTACGGTGGCGTCTACTTCACGCATATGAGGAACGAGAGCCACGCGGTTCTCGAAGCCATCCGCGAGGCCCTCACGATCGGCGAAGGCGCCGGCGTCCCCGTCCACATCTACCACCTCAAGGCGGCCGGCCAGCGCAACTGGCCCCTCATGGACGAGGCCCTTGCGCTCATCGACTCGGCGCGCACCGCCGGCATGGACGTCACCGCCGACATCTACCCGTACGTGCGCAACGGCATCGGCCTGGGCTCGTTCCTGCACCCGCGCCACTACGCCCGCGGCACCGGGGCCTTCCTGGCCACGCTCGGCGACCCCGACCTGCGCGCCCGACTGCGCGAAGAGGTCGAGACCGATCCCGACTGGGAGAACTGGTACCAGCACGTCGGGATGGACTGGAACAACGTGCTGATCGTCTCGGCATCGGACGCCGTCGATCCGGGCGTGGTGAACCGCTCGGTGGCCGAGGCGGCCGAGGTCCTCGGCACCGATCCCTGGAACGCCTTCTTCGATCTCGTGCAGGCGGGCGGCGTCAGCGTGAACCCGCTCAGCATGAACGAGGAGCAGAAGTGGGCGGCGCTCAGGGCGCCGTTCGTCATGATCGACACCGATGCCTCGCCGGTGAACCCGGCCTCCGTGTCGAGCACGCACCCCCGGGCCTTCGGGGCCTTCCCGCGCGTGATCGCCAAGTACGTGATGGAGGACGGCGTGATCACGCTCGAGGAGGCCGTGCGCCGCATGACCTCGCTGGCGGCCCACCGACTGGGCATGTACGACCGCGGCATCGTCGCTCCCGGGATGGCCGCCGACCTGGTCGTGTTCGATCCCGCGCGGCTGCGCGACCGGGCCGACTTCGGCGCCGACGCGACGCTGCAGTCCGAGGGCGTGGATTACCTGTTCGTGAACGGCGCGCTGGTCATCGACGACGGCGAGCTGACCGACGCCAGACCGGGGAGGCTGCTCAGGCGGGGGGGGTGAGGGGCTGCGTCGCGGCCGGGACGAATCGCGGCAGCGGATGAGCGCTCTGCGTTTCAGCTGAAACGTTTTTCGGCGGGTGGCGCGGATCTACAGCGTCAGGTTGAACGGTCTGCTGTAGTTGATCACCAGCTGGCGTGGATGAAGCCGCGCGGGCACCGGGAGGGGCGAGGTGCCGGGCTGGCATGTGGTTGTTGATTCGCATCTTCTTGCGGTAAATGCATTTGCGTGTTCGACAGCCCGGATTCCCGCTGTTTGACTCCCGCTATTGCCGGTTTCCGTCGCGAGCCCGGCAGCGGTCTTCCAGAGCCTTCCCGTCCAAGAGGATCGCCCCTCGCGCCTCGCTCAACGCGGAGAGTGCCTCGGGAGTGACGGGAGTGGCGTGTTCATAGCCGGACTTGTCGTGCTCGGCGCGCCAGAGGATCGTCCCGCCCTCGAAGTCGATGTCCGCCCACCGAAGCTGGCGGATGGAACCGATCCGGTGCCCCGTCTCGTGCGCGAGCACGAGCGCGACGTGAAACCGCCAGTCCACCCGGCGCGACACCTTCAGCAGCGCCCGGTACTCCTCCTCAGTGAGCACCACCCGGGTGGGGTTCTTTTCCGTGGGGGTCCTGAGACCTCTCAGCGGATTCCGGTCGAGCAACCACCGGCCTGCTCGTCCCGGGACTTCGCGGCCCAATTCAGGACCGCGACCAGGAGCTTGAGGTCGTATTCGACGGTTCGATCCGAAACGTGCCTGCCGCTCGGGCCGATCCTGCCCGCCCTCCGCTCCCGGATGAAACGGTCCCAGTCCCGTTGTGACAGGGTGGCGGGGTCGCGGCTTCGTCCGAAGAACCGGAGGAACATCCGCATCGCGGCGCGGTCATGCCCCCGCGAATGAGCGCCCTTGGTGGGCGTCACCTCCTCACCGTAGATGTCAAAGAGCTTCTCCAGCGTGAGCAGCTCGGGCTTGGCCTCTCCGGCGCGTCGATGAACCCGGCGGCGAACTGATCCGCCTGCCTCTTTGCGCGCCTCCAGTCGCGATGTTTCAGCGACCGGCTCAGCCTTCGGCCGTTCTCGCGCCACCCAATCTGAAAGAGGCCGGTCTTGGGGTCGGGAAAGATCGTCACCCGGTTCCGGCCCCACTCGCCGGCGCCGTAGCTCCGCCGGCTTCGTTTCGTGCGTGCCATCGTTCGATTCCTCTCGATTGATGGACTGCACGATCTGCGCAACGCAATCTCGCTGGCCGCGGGCTGTTTGACCAGTGCGACACCCGTGCCGTTCAGTTCGCGAAGCCGACCCGAGCCCTTCGTCGAGAACCGATGGAGGAGTGGCCGCCAAGGCCGTTCCCGTATCCGAGGCCGCGCCGGACGGCTCGGGACGATCACCCAAGTCGTTTCTCGGGCTTCTGGGACCTACCTCCGTCGCGCCCAAAGCCAACGTAACATGCCCGAACGCTCCGGAGCGGACACCTGAGGCTCAACATGGGATGCGTACGCCTTCTTTATCGCATCCTTCATAGCGTGCCGGTAGGCTTCCTCTGCTTCGCGCAAGGCCGATTCCCGTTGGTCGGTCAAGTTCTGGTCCGGAGGTACTTGTCCGAGAGCAGCCGTGAGTTCCTTCCTTTTCGTTTGAGCTTCGGAACCAGCATCATCGACTCTTCGTCTCAACTCCTCTGGAACCGCCGGTCGCGCGCGTTCGAATACCGCTCTCGCCGCCTCAAGCAGCCTTCGTCGGCGCTTGAGCGCTGCCTGCGCCGGATCATCGCCCTCGACGTGCGGCGCTACGGTCGAAGGCAGGTCAACCATATCAATGTGGGCTTGCAGAAGTATGGTTAGCCGCTCACCTCGCTGTTGCGATTCCCTCTGGCGGCGGGAAATCGTCCGGCTAAACCAACCAGAAATGATGGCGGCAATGACGCCACTGAAGAGGATCGTCGGCCAATCCATCGCTTCGCTATTTTCCAAAATGAGAATTTGCCCAAGCCCACCCAACTCAAACGTGCGGCACGCCAGCAACCTTCGCAAGGAGACTGAAGCTTCGGGGAGCCATCGCGTTCTGGTGACGCCCCCTGCTTCGCTCAGCGCATGCTGGCCCTCCCGCAGGGATATTTGTTCGGGAGCGACCCGGCATGAGGGGCGAGGGTGTGCAAGCACGCTCGCCTCTATTGCCGTACCGATCCTTCGGCGAGGGGGTCGCTCCCCTCCACGGCCTGAGTGGCTACTGTTGCCACGACCGGCCGTGCGGCGGTACCGCAAGACCTTGCCGTGCCGACGGATACGCCGGGGTAGCCGGTGTGCATCACCGGAACGCCAAAGTGTGCATCGACCCCCGTTGTTTCTTTCACACCTCCGGCCCGGCACGAGACATCAGGCCTCCCAGTAGAATCGAGCCCCGGTCGGCCGATCCGTCATCCACGTGTCGACCCGTTCCGTCCGCCCCGCACGCCTGCGCGCGCGATGCTCAAGTGCGACGGCGCGCTTCAGGGCGGCCTGCAGGACTCCTGACCGAGCTACATGCGAGAGGGAGGCAAGAACCCCGACCAAACCAGCGCCCGACACAGTGTTGCAGAAAGCCGACTTGGTCCCCATCCTGTGGTTAGTCGATCCGGGTCTGCTCCGCGAAAGCCGCGTCACTGGAATCGAGGGCGGCGCCCCGAAGGTTCGGACATCAGCACCGCCCGGGAGGAAAGCATGAGCAGGGCGCACTTGGGACCGATCGTCGTCGCACTGGCCGTTGTCCCGCCCGGCGCGGCGCAGGCCCAGGAGGCTTTTGGGGCGGTCGTATGCGTGGGGAGCAAGTTGGAGAGCATGGCGAACGCCGGGCCGGTACGGCGGGTGGTCCAGAAGGATGTCGAGCTGGTCTACCGCGCGGCGGTCGCATTCGCGGACCGGGACCGGATCGAAGCGGGCCTTGTGGAGGAGTTGGAACAGACGGAGGTCCGCTGCGTGTGGTCGGAGCCCGGGAACACGCATGTGGTGGTGGTGAAGTACACGGGGGTGATTCCGCTCGACCTGACGATCGACCCGGATGATCCGCGATTCGACGGTTTTTCGGTGGGGTACGGAACGGACTGGGATGGAGCGGAGGCGAACGCGAGGCTCGACGCCCGTTTCGACACGTACTACGACCGCCAGGGCTACGAGGTGATCGTGCGGGAACAGTGGAATGCGGGGGGTGCGCGGCAGCCCGCCGGCGCGGCGCGGGAGGCGCCCCGCCCGGCTGCGGCGGCGGTTGCACCGGGTGGAGGAGGGGACCGGCGGGCCGGCGAGCGCTTCAGTGACTGCGCGGCCTGCCCGGAGATGGCGGTGGTGCCCGCGGGAAGCTTCATGATGGGGTCGCCGGAGTCGGAGGAGGGGAGGTGGGACGACGAGGGGCCACGCCGCCGGGTGACGATCGGCAGGCCGTTTGCGGTGGGCGTGTACGAGGTGACGTTCCCCGAGTGGGACGCGTGCGTGGCGTCCGGAGGGTGCGGGGGCTACCGGCCGGGGGATGAGGGGTGGGGGCGTGGGAGCCGCCCGGTGATCAACGTAAGCTGGGAGGATGCGCGGGAGTACGTCCGGTGGCTGTCCCGGGAGACCGGCGAGGAGTACCGGCTGCTGACGGAGGCGGAATGGGAGTACGTAGCCCGGGCCGGGACGCAGACGGCGCGGTACTGGGGGGAGAGTGAGTCGGGGCAGTGCCGGTTTGGCAATGGAGCGGATGCAGCGGCGTTGGCGGAAAACCCGGACTGGATAACGGTATCCTGCAATGACGGTTACAGTCGGACAGCGCTGGTAGGCCTGTTCGAGCCGAACGGATTTGGACTGTACGATGTTCTGGGGAATGTCTGGGAGTGGACGCAGGACTGCTGGAACGAGAGCTATTCGGGGGCACCGGCGGATGGCAGCGCGTGGAGTTCGGGTGATTGTTCCCTGCGTGTGTTGCGCGGCGGCGCCTGGTACCTCGAACCGGGGAACCTCCGTTCGGCGTACCGCGACAGGGACTCGACCGGGACCCGGAACAACCGCCTCGGTTTCCGGGTCGCCCAGACCATGAATTGACTCCTGCATCCTTACCTTCTCACCTCCTGCGCGGGGGTCCAGGGACGGCGCCCCCTGGTCGCGGCACGCGACCATAGTCAGATACCCGGACCGGAAGCAGACTTGACGCAAGCGGAGGCGAACGAATCGAGTGTGCCTCGCCCGGAGGCGCCAAAGCACTCCGGCGATGGCGCCCGTGAGACCGGTCCCGCCCTCGAGCTCGACTACCGCTTCATCCTCTGGCTCGTCCCCACGCTGGACCGGTTCCGGCCCGATGCGCCGGCGCCGTAGGAGCGCCGGCTTCGTTTCGTGCGTGCGACCTGCGCGTTGTGAAACTCTGCGCGGGCAGGCGCGTCGTTACCGACGGGCGGTTGACCGCGTACTGGGTGTTGCGGCATTCGGTCCAACTACACCGAGCACCAGTCGGACGGTGGGCGGAGGCGCCGCCCGAGCATCATCCCCGTTCCGCCCCGGCCACGAGGCCCCGAGCGCGGCGGGGGAGGGTTCGAGCGATGACCCCTTGATGTTGGCATTACAGTGTGACCAGTGTTCGAACGACCATCGCGTCGACCATCGCGCGCGGCAACCCGGATGTCCTATTTTGCACTGCCGACCTGGCGTTCCAGCGAATCGGAAGGAGTTACCATGGGGCAAGAAGATGCCCACCAAACAGACCGACAGCGGTGCCGCGACCGGTTGCCAGTGCGAGCCATGGGCGATGGCCGATACGTTCTGCGGCTCGATTGTGGAGAGCATGCTTCCCGGTGTCGCTGGAGGCAGGCTGGACGCGCCTGAGTCTGACACGTGACTACACCTACCGAGGCCCGACCGAAGACCATCGACGGACGCGCTCGCACCGTCTGGGATCTGCTCCACAGGGCCAAGTACGCTATCGATTTCTACCAGCGGGAGTACGCATGGAAGGAGCGTCAGGTCCGCGAGCTGATCGACGACCTCACGGGCAAGTTCCTCGACTCGTACGAACCCGGTCATTCGCGTCACGAGGGTGAGAGGTACGGCCACTACTTCCTCGGCTCCATCGTCATCAGCCACAAGCGCGGACAGCGGTTCGTCGTGGACGGACAACAGCGCCTGACGACATTGACGCTCCTGCTCATCCACCTCCATCGGCTTCAGGAGGGGCGCGACAAGACCGTAGAGGTGCAGCATCTCGTCTACTCTGATTATCGCGGTCGGAAGAGCTTCAACCTTGACGTTCCCGACCGGGCAGAGGTGATGGAGAAGCTGATGGCCGGCAAGCCGCCTGAGGTGAACGGCGAGAGCGAATCCGTCCGCAATATCGTCGCCCGGTACAGCAACATCGCGGACCACCTTCCCGAAGA
Source organism: Longimicrobiales bacterium (assembly GCA_965116905.1). Taxonomy (GTDB): domain Bacteria; phylum Gemmatimonadota; class Gemmatimonadetes; order Longimicrobiales; family Gaopeijiaceae; genus Bin94. The sequence continues at coordinate 1,862,867 of OZ220732.1, forward strand.
GGTAACCGGGTCCGCACTTCCCAGTTTCGTGGACTGGCTGTTGTACAACGTGCACCTCGTCGAGATCGAAGCATTCTCGGATGAGGACGCCTACACGATCTTCGAGACGATGAACGACCGGGGCCTGAGCTTGAGCCTCCCGGAGATGCTCAAGGGGTACGTGCTGGCCAACATCCGCCAAGAGGACGACCAGAAGGCGGTGAACCAGACTTGGAAGAGCCACATGCAACGCCTGAAGGAACTGGGCGATGAGGAGGACGTGGACTTCTTCAAGAACTGGCTCCGCGCGCGGCACGCCGAGACTATCCGGGCCGGGAAGAAGGGAGCGGAGAACCGCGACTACGAGCGGATCGGCACGGAATTCCATCGTTGGGTGCGGGACCAGCGCCAGCGGCTGGGGCTCACCGAGTCCGACGCCTTCTACCGCTTCGTCTCCCGCGATCTCAACTTCTACGCTCGACGCTCGGCCGAGATCCGCAAGGCCGCGGGCAATCTGACGCCCGACTGGGAGTCCGTCTACTACAACGAGGACCGGGGGTTCACCCTCCAGACCCAAGCTCTGCTTGCCCCCCTCGCGCCGGACGACGATGCCGACGAGATCAGGCGGAAGGTCGCACTTGTGGCTGACTTCCTCGACATCTGGCTGGCACGGCGGGTGTGGAACTTTCGCACGATCAGCTACTCGTCGGTCAAGTACACGCTGTTCACCCTGACGAGAGAACTGCGCGCGAAGGACTCTGGCGACCTGTCGGCGTTTCTGCTCGGGCAACTCGACGAGCAGCAGGAGCGCTTCGCTAGCGAGCCCCGCTTCCGGCTGCACCATCAGAACTACCGGCAGGTGAGGCACATCCTGGCTCGGCTGTCGCACTGGGTAGACGTGCGGTGCGGCCTATCGTCGAGCTTTCAGGACCTAGCTTCGAGAGGACGGGCACGACCGTTCGAAATCGAGCACATCTGGGCGGACCACTACGACCGGTTCAGCGACTGGTTCGCCCACCCGAGCGACTTCCAAACCGAGCGCAACAAGCTCGGGGGCCTGCTCCTCCTACAGCGCGGTGTGAATCAGAGCATCGGTGACGCCACCTACGAGGCCAAGCGGGACGCCTACCTCTCGAACAGCCAGAACCTCCTCGCTCGGAGCCTTCACCCGCTCGCGTACAAGAACCTGCCCGAATTCCAGCGGCTGCTGGACCGGACGGGCCTGCCGTTCCGCGCCTACGACTCATTCGGTCCCGAGCAGCTGGCGCAGCGACAGGAACTCTACATTCGCATCGCCGAGTGGGTGTGGAATCCGTCGCGACTCGATCTCGACGGGGAGAAGCCGCCTACGCCAGAACTCATCGCTGAGCATCAGAAGGAGGTGTCGAACGCGACCGGCCGACGGGACCGGAGCGATGCGTGCTTTGACTTCTGGCAAGCCCTCCTGGCCCATGCGAAAGAGGTCTCCGACCTACATTCGCGGATTTCGGCGAGCCGCATGAACTGGATCGGCACGCGGAGACACGGGCAGTGGTGGAACTACGTGGTCCTGCAACATGAGGCGCGAGTGGAACTGTATATCGACGCTCCGCAGGCCGCGGACAACAAGGCCCTGTTCGACGCTCTGTACAGCGACCGTGAGGCCATCGAGGCCGATTTCGGCGCGGCGCTCTACTGGCAGCGTCTCGACGACAAACGCGCTTCCCGGATCAGTTTCGCCGTACCGGGAGGGTGGGTGGACTCCGAGGCTTGGCCGTCTGCGGTTAGTCGCGCCGTCGACGCGATGCAGCGTTTGTACAACGCTATTTCCCCTCGCGTCGAGGTCGCCACGGCGTGAACGGTACGGTGTTCGCGGTTCCGTTCATGCTCCTTCCCAAGGCGTGGTTCTGGCCCAAGTTCGCTGGCTACCGACGGCGGGGAGGAAACAGTCGGAGGGCGGCGGCCCGCACGTCGGTGGACAGTCCGAAGATGACGGCGACGGCCAGCGCCCCGAGGGCAACGTAGAGGAGCAGGCTCACGGCCCGACCTCCGGGAACCGATCCGACTGCTCGCCCGCCGGTATCTGGCGGAGCTTCCGCACCGCGCGCGACACGTCGCGGGCATCGGAGCGGATCAGGAGCCAATCGTCGCCGAACCGGGTCAGGCGGACCCAACACAACCCGTCCCCGGCTTCGTCGATAGCAACGACTTCGCGGGCGTGGATTCTCCGCCTGTAGGCTTGCCCGATGATTCCGGTGTCGCTCACGGAATGAACTTGCCCCCATGATGGTGTAATCCTGCTCATCGGGCGACCACGGTTTGATCCGATGCTGCCCGGGCGCGGGACTTGTCGCAGGACGCCGACGAACTTCCCGAATAGGCTGGTCATCGGGATGCGCCGTCAAGGGAGAAGGGGCGATGACGCCCCCGCGCGCGCGCTCCTATCCGGGGCGCGGGTCTTCTGGGTTCGAAGGGCTGGAGTATGCTGCTCGGCCAAAAATGCACCGGCACTGTCTCAGTGGCGGTCTCCAGTAGCGGGGGCTGGGGTTGGACGGTGGCATGGGGTCTCCGACTCAACCCTCACGCTTTGGATTCTTCGACCGGGGACTCGTCGCTAACAATGAGGGCTGGCTTAAGTCTCTTTCGCGCCACCAACAGTCTCGACGCCAGCGCTCTGATCCACGCGTTCAGCTGTTCCCCGTCGTAAGAACCATCAGGGTGCTTGGCCTCCGGATGGGCCTTCTCGAAGTCCACCAGAAGGCTATGCCACACAAACAGCTTCTTCTCACCCAGACCGTCCTTCACATACTGGTTGATGAGTTCGTAGGCTTGATCCACCCGCAAGTTCCTTAGCGCTGCGGCATTCTTCTTCTCCTGCCAGCGTGCCCGGATGGCTCCGTAGACCACCGGGGACACCAACACGATGGTCCCCAACGACCACAGCGCGAGCCGAGCACCGCACTCGTCAAGTCTCGCAAGTACGGCGAGCAGGTGGGCCAAATCCCACGGCAACACGAATATCGCCACGATCCAAGCGGCTACCGCGAACATCACCCGGAGTACGTCTCTCTTGCCCATCTCGCACGCTAACGAACCCGGCGACCCATGTCACCTCTAGAGATGGTGGCAGGTGCGGGCGGCCTTCGCCTAAGCCCACCAGTCGGCGGACTAATCCGGCGTGAGGGCAGTATGGCGCTGGTCATCGGGATGCGGCGTCCGGGACTATGTGCGACGCCGCGCGCGCGCAATCCACCGGAGCGCGGGTCTTAGGGGGATCGAAGGGGCGCAGTCCCTCGCCAGCCCCTCCGGGGCACGCACGGGAGTGTGGCGAGGGGGACGGCCAAGCCACACCAGCGTGGCTCGAGCCAGCCTTGCGGATGCCCGCAAGACGCTTCAACTGCGCCGGACGGAAGGACCGGGCACCAAGCCGTCGCGGGGCGCTCCTCGGCCTGTTGGACGCCAGCCTACTTCACCTCGCGAGCCAGGATGCGCTCGATTTCCTTCCTCACTTCTCTGATGATCTCGTCTTTGACTTCGTCGCGGCTTCGTTCCAGCGCGATTCGTTCGTACTTGGCTGGGTTGAACCCCCGAGGCGCATTCAGCGTGTAGCCCTTGCGTTGGAATAGGGCCTCGATCCGCATTTCGCTGTCCGCGTTCTCTTTCTTCACAGCGGTGAGCGTCTCTGCCTGCACCTTTCTCATCCCGCGCCGGGTCCAGATGCCCCAGGCCAGCACAGTCGTCACGAGGATACCAGTGTAGTGGTCCTGGAGCAGTTGCGAGAGCCACGACGAGTCCATGCATCCACGTTGACGCTGCCGACGCTCAGAGTCAACGGGGATTCTCCACCGCTGCGAGAAGGTCCGCGAACCATTCGAGGCGGCCCGATCCAGATCTCTATCGCCGCCGCCGTTTCAGCTTCTTGATCCCAACGCCCAGCGGCGCGCGCATTTTCTCGTAGAGCATGAACAGGTACTCGGCGCGTTCGCGTTCGGAGGCGAAGCGCCGGGTGCGGTAGAGCCGATCCACGGCGCGGTCGAGCGCCCAATGGGCGCGTCGAAGACCGAGCGGCATCAGATCAGGATCGTAAAGGTCCGCCAGAGTCGCGTCGGGGTGGGCGGCGCGAGCGTCGAGAACGGCCTGCGCCAGAGTCTCAAGCCTGTCGTTGTTGGCCCAGCGGGTGGGCGTCGGAAAGGTGTTGTAGACGAGGCCGATGGAGTAGCGGTAGTCGCTCTTCAGCCGTCCGCCGATGTGGCGCAGCCACGCCATGTGCATGGCCGAGGTGAGAAGCGCGAAGTGTGTGAGCGTGGCGTTCTCCAGAATGCGAACGAGGTTGCTCGGTATCGTCGGCGGCTCCAGCCAGCCGATGGGAACGTAGTCCCGCCTTTCCGAACTTACCTCGGGGACGACGAGGAAGGGTGCGGTCGGGATGACGTTGACATGATACAGCGTCGGCGTCTCGGCCAGCTTCCGCGTCGGCGCGCTCCGGCTGGCCTCGCGGTAGGAACGCACCGCTGCGATCCGATCCCGTACGGCTGGCATCCCCGCCAAGACATTGGGCGGGGCATCGTGGAGAGCGAGGATCCACCTGCCGCCGCCTTGCAGATACTCGCGTGCGCCGATGTAGGGCCGTATGTACGGCTTCGCCGCCGGTTCGCCCGCGACGAACTCGGCGCACTTCTCCTCTGTGCGGAAGATGTAATGACCACCATCGATTGGTTTGGAGCCGATTCTCAGCTTCGGCAGCCCGTTCACCGGGGCGCTCTCCTCCCGTACCGCCAAGTGTGGATCGGCGAGTCCTCCAGCATCGAACAAATAGGGTGAGAGCACGGCGTGCCGGCTTTGCTCGGGGTCGCCGTTGATGTCGGGATAGCTGAACAGGCGCTTCCTCCTGGGTACCGCATCGCGGCCATCGAGCCCGACTATGACGACATGCACATGGGCCTTTCCGCGTGCGTCCGATCCCCACGCGAAGGTCCGGTGGGCGAACGCGATCTCCAGCCCACAGCGGTCGAAGAGGACCGGCCACAGCTGAGCCACCTGCTCGCCCTGGGCGATCGAATTCGTAGCCACGAAGCCGATCCGGGTACGGGTGCCATTAGCGTACTCTCCGGCCTTGATGAACCACGCGGTCACGTAGTCGAGCGTCCCGCCCGTCCCGCCGAGGGCCGCGATCCCCCGCACTTGGGCGCGCTGGGCCTTGCTCTGGAACTTCGAGCCCCCAAAGGGCGGGTTCCCGAATACGAAGGAACACTTCTTGGGTGCCAGCAGATCGCCCCAGTCCATCTCCAGCGCGTCCCCGTGGACGATGTGCGGGGAAGTCTCAAGCGGAATCCGCGTGTACGTCTGTCCGAACTCCAAGCTCAGCCGGTTGTTCATGATGTGGTCCATCATCCACATCGCGGTCTCCGCGATGCGGACGGGGAACTCACCGATTTCGATCCCGTAGAACTGGTCCACGTTGACGAGGGACAGTTCCGACGCCAGCGCGTCCAACTGTCGGTCGCCCTTCCGGTGAAGCTCCTTCAGGACCTCGATCTCAAGTTCCCGCAACTCGCGGTAGGCGATGATGAGGAAGTTCCCGCACCCGCACGCGGGGTCGAAGAAGGTCATCCGTCCGAGCTTCTCCTGAAACCGGCGGAGGTCGGCCCGGCGGCGGCTGTCCTTTCGGGCTTTCAGGCGCTCGAACTCGGCGCGAAGATCGTCCAGAAACAGCGGCCCAATCACCTTGAGGATGTTCTTCTCGGTCGTGTAGTGCGCCCCCTGTTTGCGGCGCTCCACCGGGTCCATGACCGACTGGAACAGCGCGCCGAATATGGCGGGCGAGATGTTCGACCAGTCGAACCGGCAGGCGTCCAGCAACGCCGTCCGCATCTCCCGGTTGAACGCAGGGATGCGTAGCGGCTCCTCGAACAACCGGCCATTGACGTAGGGGAAGCGGGCAAAGTCCTCGTCGGTCGTCGTATAGCGCGCCTCCTCCCGCGTGTCCAAGACCTGGAACAGGTAGGCCAATCGCGATCCCGTATCCGATCCGTCCGCGGCCGTGCGGCTCTCAAGAAGGTCGAAGAAGATGTCGCGCGGCTCGAAGATGCCCGTGTCGTCGGCGAACAGGCAGAACACGATCCGCACGAGAAAGCGCTCCAGATCGTGGCCACGGTAGCCTGCGGCGTCGAGTGCATCGTGCAGCCGCCCGACCAGTTCGGCGGCCTCGATGTTGACGGGGTCCTGATCGCGGAATGTCCGGCGCTGGACGCCGAGAATGAAGCCGAATTCCTCGACATGGCCGGGCAAGTCCGCGAGGGAGAACAAGACGGTCTCCCGTTCGTCCAAATCGTGAAGCTCGAACGTCTGAAAATCGCTGACGAGGATGTACCGCGGGCGGTCGCGCTCGGGGAGCGCATCGAAATATTCCCCAGCCTGCCCGTACGCCTTCCCTAAATCGCGCCCGGCGCTCTTCTGCTCGACGATCAGGACGCCCGGCCAGAACAGGTCTATGAAGCCCGACCGGTTGTCGAGCTTGCCGACATGCTCCTCATAGCGTGCCACTGACCGCCGGCGCACGTCGAACACCTCGAAGAAATCGTTGTAGAAGCTCTGCGTCTCGCCCTTCTCGTAGGCCGCGTCCCGCCAGTCTTCGGCGAAGGACGCTGCACGGACGCGCACCTCGTTCCACGAGAGGCGCATCCGGCTACTCCTCCGTCATCCCGATGACCGAACGCGATAACCCAGAGGCTGCATCGTCAGCAACCAGCCGGATCGCCGGCAATGGGTTACCGAGGGACCGCATCGCGCACCCCGATGTCCTCCCGCCATCCGCGCGCCCTGCGTGCCTGCGCAAGCTCGTAGCTCGCCTGCATCCGCATCCAGTGGTCGGCCGTGCCCCAACCAAGGTCCTCCAGTGCCAGCGCCATGTTCGCTGACACGCCCGCCTTGCCGTTCAGCAGCCGCGATAGCGTGCCTCGCTCGCAACCCAGGTGGGCGGCGGTTTCGGTCACGTTCCATCCGACCTCGTCCATGCTCTCCCGGATGAGTTCGCCCAAGTGCGGGGGGTCGAGCATCGCAACGACGCGCTCGCCGCTTCCGGTCATGTCCTTCCTCCTTCCGTTCAATGGTAATCTACCAGATCCACGTCCACTGCCTCGCCGTCCTCGAAACGGAACACCACGCGCCAGTTCCCAGAGACACGCACGCTCCATTGGCTTGCCCGGTCCCCTTTCAACGGGTGCAGCCTGAAACCAGGGGCGTCCGCGCTACCGGGACGCGTCGCTTCCTGCAATCGGAACAGAATGCGCCGAAGCCGGGGAACCAGATTGGCGGGGAGCCGGGATCGGTCACCCCGTTCATGGAGCGCCCGCAGTCCCTTGTGCCGGATCTTCATGGACCAACTGTAGCGCGTCGCGTTACACGCCGCCAGTTCTTGGTCACCTGGAGTGCCGCACTACGGCGGTGTGGTTCAGACTCGTTCTGAGGCGACCTACAGCGGGCGGTGTACCCAACGCCTCGGCCCGCTGAACGGGCAGTCGTCGAATACCGTTTCGGATGAGCGTGCCGTCAGTCCCCAGCCCCTACCGTCTGGGTTGAGGCCGGAGATACTACTCCGTGATGTCCGTGCCTTCAGCCGCGCTGACTACGACTCCGGCGATGGCGTTCAAGAGATCCCTCGGCGATTCGGCCTCACCCTCGGGCACAGTGAAATGCGGGTCCGACAGAAACTCGGCGATGGCGGCTTGAATCAAAGCCAGGGAAATCCGTCGGCAGAGGTCCTCGTCCGCACGCGCATTGCGGGGCACGATCCGCTTTTCCCGCTCACGGCCCGGAAGCGTAACGAAACAGGTGGTAGGCGTCAGCGGTGCGATCAATCGCATGCCGTCCTGTGTTCCCGTCCGAATCGCAAACGTATCGGGCAGGACAAACACCGGTCGCGCGGAACGAATCATCGCCCAAGGACTCCACATCAGCGGAGACGCAATCTCATGATAGAATTCGTTGTTTCCGTACAGCGCTTCATAGGCCTTGCGAGGCATCTCCGGATCGCCGCCGTAACCGAGTTCGACAATCACCGGTGCGATGCCTCGGTGAAGCGCGGCGACGGTGTAGGGGTTCCGCAAGAACTGGATGACAAGGAATCCGACAAGCGCCTCGCATTGCGGTGAGTTGAGGGGCCTCGTCCCGAGAAGCATCTCGATTGGACGCTTGGCGTCGCCCTCCAGCAGCCCGAAGTACGCCTCCAGCCGATCGCTGTACAGATCGCGGCGGTAGCCCCACTGGCCGAATCCGCACTCCTTCGATGTCCAGCCCTCGGACGTTCGTCGCCACCGCAGGACCTTCCCGTTTGTCGCCCAGTGGTCACGGATCAACCAGCGCGGAATGAAATGGTTCTTGCCTACCGGCTTCACCGCCAATTTCGCCCGCCGGGGGTTCGCCTCGCGCTCGGCCGCTTTGGCCGACTTCGGCTTCCATCGCTCCTCCAAGCGTTTCGACCAGAAGCGCTCATGGATTATCCGCGCCGTAGCGCTAATGGTGTCCGCGCCATCCGGGCCGAGACATTCCTCCTTCTCCTGATCGGGATCAATGGATGACAAGTCCCGACCGGCGACCCGCTTCTCGACGACCTTCTCGGCCAGCCAAGGCTGCAGCTGGGCAAGTTCCAACACCATTTCCTCGCGGACGTTCACGTGAAGTTCGACTCTGTCGGCCCCGTTCAGCGTCAGCATCTCGGTGACGATCCGTTTGACAACTTCGTCCCAGATCGCTGTCAGAACACTGATCGACTGGTGGTCGACTTCCGGAAACAGCTTCTGGACTGCCGTCCCAGAAACCCAGCCTTTCCTTGTAGGGGGAAGATCCATTCTCAATCCACGGCTGCTGTGACGGTTTGAGTCCTGCCTGAAGTTGGGTCGCGCGAGAATGGGCGGTTGTGGCCCCTCTGCTCTTTGCGAGCCTCGGCTCGCCGCAAATCTACTGCCCCGAAGAATCGATTTGAATCGTTGACCCCATCGATCCGCGACCGGGATGCTCAGATCGAGCGGCTGAGATTAGGCGCGGTGGGTTTCTCTGGACGGTCTCCAGGAGTTCCCGCCATTCCAACCCGCTTTTCCCGCTTTCGCGGCACGGTCCAGGAGGGTCCAGCCGATCGGCAGGAAGCGCAGATCGTGCAGTCCGATTTGACTTTAGACGGTTTCCTGCCGTGATTCAGACCTCAGGTGCCTTGCCGGGCTGGCGGAGTGGTTCTGATGTCCGCTTCTTCATACACGACCACGCAGTCTCGGCGCGGGTTGGGCAAGGTCGCCCCGAGCAAGTCCTTCGTCTTCAGCGCGTCCGACTTCTTGCCAGGAATTGGGCAGACCGCCGAACTTGGGGGCCGTCCATTGGATCGTTGAGCCTGGCGTCAGCGGTGGCTCAATTGCCTTTGTCACCTGGTCTTGGACACCCCAGCTACTGCAATTCCTATCACCGTCATCACACCTTGGAGACCCTTTCGGATGAAGCGCCTCTGTTGGACTACCGCCGCCGCCGCGGCGGTTTCTGCCCTCGCCGCCATGTGCGATCCCGCTCGCGCCCAGGCAACACAGATGAGGCCAGCCACCGAAATCCGCCTCTCTATCGAACCGGTCCTGTCCGTCGGGCGCCTCGATGGGCCGGACGAGTTCCTGTTCGGTGACATAAACGGCGGCGCCCGGCTCGCCGATGGCAGCGTGGTCTTATCCGACCGGCAGCGCTTCCGGGTTCAGCGATTCAGCGCCGAAGGGGAACTCCTTTGGAGTCGCGGTCGCGAGGGTGAGGGCCCGGGCGAGTTCGAGTATGTCCGGATCCCGGAAGGGTGCGTCGGCGAGGAGTCGATCATCGTTTACGACATCTGGTCCACGCGGGTCTACGTGTACGACAGGGAAGGGAATCTCGTTGACGAGTACCGCTTCCTGTACAACGGATTGCCGCTGCGCGACTTCGTGTGCGCGCCGAACGGGCGCTTCGCGTTCACGGGCAACAGTGTCCGTATGGGGGAGGAGGGGGTCGAGCCCGGGGAACTCTTTCGCACACTCCTGTCGCTGGGCTCCGCGGAAATGGACGACACGTCCGGGACGACGCTGCGTGAACAGATCCCCGGCCCCGAGCGGACGTACCTGGGCCCGGGCGACGCCATGCCCGGCAGCATCTGGACGCACGACATCGCACTCGCCGCGACCAACGACGGAGTGTGGCTTGGGACCAGTGACGACTACGAGGTCGAGTTGATCGACTGGACGGGGGCGACAATTCGCCGGATCCGCTGGGAGGGGCCAGATCTGGCCGTGACCCAGCGAAATGTCGACCAATACCGGGACGCGCTAGAGGCGAGCTACCGCGACGACGATGATCCCGACTGGCGCGCGCGCTTCGAGAGGCGCTGGGACCGGGAGAGGGAGATCGTTCCCGACGTGTTCCCGGCGTTCCACAGACTCATGGTGGGGGACGATGGTGTGCTGTGGGTTCACGACTACATCCGGCCGGGGGAACGGAGCGAGTGGCTTGCCTTTGACCCGGAAGGCAGGTGGTTGCGCACCTTGCTGTTGCCCGCACGCACCTATCTTCTGGACATCGGATCCGACTGGGCGCTGGTGCGGACGTGGGACGAACTAGGCGTACAGCGGGTTGAGGTGCGCACGCTGGTGGAGGGGGAATAGGCCGCCGCCGGGTTCATCGACGCACCAAACCGCAAGGCCGAAGCCAAGCCCGAGCCGCTCACGCTGGAAAGGCTCTTCGACATCTACGGTGCGGAAGTGACGCCCAGGGAAAAGGGACCGGGTGTAGTGCATGCTCTCGTTTCGTTAACAGTTCTCGCGCCGAAAACGTGTCATCGGGACGCTGCGGTGACCCGGCATGAGCCCGCCGCGCGCACCGCGTCTGTGCACCCACTCACCCCAGGGACTGAAGCCTGCTCTCGATCCACGCCACCATCTCGCCCGGCACGCTTGCCCGGCGGGCATGCCGCCGCCAGTCCCCCACCTCCGCCGCCACCTGTTCGACGATCTCCCGGCCACCCTTCGGCACGTCGAACATTTCTCCCACTTCGAGCAGATCGCGTCGGCTGATCGCCTGGAACTTTCCGTTCACCGACATCTGATGCTGGCGCGTCCACGCGTCGTTTTCGGCATAGGTCACGTCGTACGCGGGGGCGAGGCGCCACCTGCCCGCCGGATTCATCAGGAAGCCGAAGTTCTTGACGTGGTCGTCGAAGTTCACGGTGGCCACGGTAAAGACCATGCGCCTGAATGCCTCGTTCACCGAGCGCTGTCCGAGCCCGATGGCGCGCATGGTGTCGAACCAGCCCTCGTAGCTGAAGACGTACTGGTCGTTGAAGTCGACGTGCTGCAGTCCTCCCAGGCTGTGGAAATGAAAGCGCCGGAAGGAGCCGGTCGCCTCGTCCGGTGCACGGTCGAAGCGCCGCACCATGAAGTGCGCCCGGTCTCCGTCGCGGAAGAGATGCGTCTCGGGCATCTCGATCCCCGCCTCCCTCGCCATGCACGAATAGGCGTATTCGATACGCCCCCACGGTCCCGGCCCCCCGGCGGCAACCATGCCCTGTCCCGCGGCCTCCCTGGTCACCCCGTCGAACTTGATGAGCCATGGTTCGTCGCCGGACCGCGGCGACGCGAATCCCGAGCGCACCTGGCCGGTCCCGCGGTTCCAGAGAATCAGTGCCTTCGCCCGCGCGCCCCCCGCACTGCCCCCCACCTGCATGATCTCCGGTACCGCCACCGACACGTCCCCCTCGATCACTCGGCGGGCCTGATCCACGAGTTCCCTTACCTCAAGGGCCTCTTCGGTACCTGGTCCGGGATCCAGGGGAGGGCGGAACTCCAGTGCGCCCATGGCGCGATCGCCGATGTACAGAAGCCTCTGCAACGGGGACAGCGCGTCGTCCGGCTGCTCTCGGGCCTCAAAGTACCGGCGGATGACGGCGTTTCCGAACTGGTCCGGCAGCGCATCGGCGAACACGCCCGGCAGACCGGCGAATGCGGGCTTGCGCGCCAGTTCCGGAAAGGACACCGGGCCTTCGCGGCTGGTGGGAAGGTGGATCGGCGAGATTTCGAGGTCGGAGGCCCGGAACCGGGGGTCGTATTCGAAGGTGATTCGTCCGTCGGGACCCTCTCGGAGCATCCCGGCCTCACGCCCCCAGATCCAGACGCGAACCCTGACATCACCAGTCACGACTCCGCCTCGACGCACGGCGCCTGATCTTCCCTCTCAGCCTCTCGACATCGTACGGGGACACTTCGGGCACGGGGACAAGCGCCTCGAACGCCTGCAGCCGGCCCAGCGCACGCATGATCTGCACCAGGTTCCCGGTTCCGACGCTGTGGCCCGCTTCCAGGCGGTTGATCGTGCGCGGGCTGACTCCGGCGTCGGCGGCAAGGTCGCTGACCCGGCGATTCTGCTGCAGCCGGAGCGCCTTCAGCCGCGCGCCCACTTCGCGAAGCACATCCGGGGTCCGGCTTGTGGCGACGATCGCTTTCATGGCCCGGCAACCTCCTTCCACGACAAAGGTAACCGGGGAGGTGCGGGAATGTCTATAGCGTCATATACGGCGTATCATGGTCTGTACTGGTGTTAGCACGCCATATACGGCGGTATGCTACATTAAGGCGGAACGCCACATGCGGCATCATGGCCCAAGCCTCAAGCGGCTTTGTTTCCGACCGGGTCCACGCGCACGGTCACGATGTCGGTGTCGTGGTACTTCTGGTGCCGCACGGCCGTCGCGATGTGGCGCAGGAGGCGCAGGGAGAAATCGCGCTCGACCGGGACCTCCGTCACGCTCCCGCCGATGAAGGCCATGCGGTCCTCGATGTTGCCCTCGCCCGCGGCGGCGAGGAACTCGAGTTCGGCTCCGCCCCCCTCGGCACGCGCCGTAACCCGAAGGCGCCTCACTCCGAAGGCGTCGTCCTCGGCGACCTGGTCCAGGACGATCAGCAACGTCTCCTCGGCCGCCAGCCCCAGCCTTCGCGCCATCTCGTCGCCCAGTCCGGTACGCGCGGCAAAGTCCTCCAGGAACTCCTGGATCTTCGGCTGGGCCTCGATGTCCAGCGTGGTCTCGATGCGCCGCCGTCGCGGTCCGGCAAGCTCCATGAACGCGGAGAGCAGGATCGCGGTCAGGCCGCCCGAGGTCATCCCGTTCTCCAGCAGCTGTCCCGCCCAGTTCCCGAAGTACTCGGACGGGATCTGGCCGCTCTGAAAGCCCGCCCCGATCCAGAACGAGACGCCGATGATCGTGGCCTTGCGGTAGTCGATTCCGTCCTGGGTGACCATCTCCAGGCCGAGCACGAAGAGGATCGCGATCAACACGATGATGTAGGCGCCGACGACCGGGTTCGGAATGGCCAGGAGCACGGCGGTGGCCTTGGGGAAGAATGCCAGCGCGATGAACGTGAGCCCGATGCAGACGCCCACGCGCCGCGCGGCGATCCCGGTGATCTCGACGATGGAGACGCTGTTGGAGTAGGTCGTGTTGGGGACCGTGGCGAGGAGCCCCGACAGGAGGTTGCCCACGCCGTCGGCGGCCACGGCGCCCTGGACCGCGCGGAAGTCGGTCGCGCGGCGTCGCCGCCAGGAAACCCGCTGGATCGCCATCCCGTCCCCGATGGTCTCGATGGCGCCGACGAGCGTGACGAAGACGAAGGCCGGCAGCATCGTCCAGAACTCGGGGCTCAGGCGGAGGTCGAACCCCGGCCACCCCGCCGCCGGCACACCGAACCAGAGCGCGTCGCCCACGATGCCGGTGTCGTAGATGCCGTACCCGGCCGCGACCAGGCACCCCCCGGCGGCGCCGACCACCGAGCCCCACAGGCGCAGTGCTCCTCTGGCCCGCAACACGATCAGGATCGTGATGACCATCGTCGCCAGCGCGGTCATGGGGGCGGCTTCCGGCGCGGCGCCCTCGGGTGCCTGGAAGACGAGGTCGAAGCCGATGGGCATGACCGTGACCGCAATCAGCATGATCACCGTGCCCGCCACCGTGGGCGTGATGACGCGCCGGAGCAGCGACAGCCGCGACGAGATCAGGAACTGGAAGAGCGACGACGCCACGATGAGGGTGGCGAGCAGCGCGGGGCCTCCGCGTTCGAGCGCCGCCACGGACACCGCGATGAAGACTCCGGACGTCCCCATGAGCAGGATGTACCCGGCCCCGATCCGGCCGCCGATGGGCTTCGCCTGGATCAGCGTCGAGATCCCGCAGACGATCAGCACCGCGAATGCCGCCCACGTGAGGTAGGTCTCGCTGCCGCCCCCCGCGCGCACCACGATCGCCACCGTGATGACGATCCCCGCGATGTTCAGCAGGATGTACTGGAAGGCGAGCCCGAACGATACCGGGTAGCTGGGGGTCTCGTCGGCCTGGAAGCGGAGGCCCTGCCGCGTGTCGGGAGAGGTCATGGGTGGCCGTCGATGGCGGCTCGATGGCGCTCGAGGAACGTCTCGAACGCGCGGGCCAGCCTGTCACAGTCCTCGTTGTCGTGGGCGAGTGAAACCGAGATGAAGCCGCGGCGCGCGATCCACAGGCCGGCAAGCAGCATCTCGAGGTGGAAGAGGTCGCGAGCGGGGGCGGGCGTCGCGGCCAGGTCGGAGTGACGGCGGATCGGCGTGCGCTGGAAGTGCACGTTCATGATCGACCCCCGGCCGGTCACCTGCGCGGGTGCGTCCAGCCGGGTCGCAACGGCGTTCAGGGCGTCGCGCAGTTCATCGCCGCGACGGTTGAGCGTGCGCACCGCCGCGGGCGTGAGCACGTCGCGCAGCCCTGCCAGGCCCGCGGCCATCGTGAGGGCATTGTTGTTATGCGTGCCGGGGTGGCTGAAATGATCCGGACGGCGCGGGTCGAACCGGTCCATGAGGTCGGCTCGGCCACCGAACGCCCCGAAGGAAGCGCCGCCGCCCAGGTATTTGCCGAGGGTCGTCAGGTCCGCGTGGATGCCGAGCAGCTCCTGGAGTCCGCCCGGCGCAAGGCGCGAGGTCTGCACCTCGTCGAAGATCAGCAGTGCACCGGTGCGCTCCGTGGCGTCCCGCAGCTTGCTCAGGAACGGCCGCGTCCCGGGAATGCAGCCGCCTCCGCCGAGCATGGGTTCGACGAGCACGCACGCCAGTTCGTCCCCGTGCGTCTCGATCAGCGACCGTGCCGACCCCACGTCGTTGTATTCGCCGACGATCCAGCGGAATGGGAGGTTGAGCCGCCGATCCGTCCCGGTGAAGCTCAGGGGACCGCCGTGGTATGCTCCGTCGAACACGAGGACCGTGTCGCGTTCCGTGACCGCCCGCGCGAGGCTCACGGCCATCAGGTTCGCCTCGGTCCCCGAGTTCGTGAACCGCACGCGCTCGACCGACGGAAAGCGCCTACAGATCAGCTCCGCGAATTCCTGCTGGTTCGGGGTGGGGCCGCCGAGCGTGAGGCCGCCCTCGGCCGCAGTCGCGATCGCGGTCCGGATCACCGGATTCGAGTGGCCGTAGAGGCCGGCCGTGTGGTCGTTCAGGAAGTCGACGAACTCGTGCCCGTCGAGGTCCTGGAGCCTGGCGCCCTCGCCCCGGACGATCGTCACCGGGAAGGGCGCGTAGTGGTTGACGGTGCGCGTGTCCCCGCCGGGAAGGAATCCCGTGGACCGCTCGAAGCTGGCCTGGCTCAGTGGGTTCGCCGCCGTGTACCGGGCGGCCGCCTCGGAGGTGAGATCCTGCAGGGTCGGCGTGATTACCGGAGTCATGATGGGATAATCGGTGCCAACTGGCGGGAATCGCAAGCCGGGGGATGATGTCCACCGCTAGCCTGCCGGATCCACCCTCACGGTCACCACATCGATGTCCTCGTACTTGTGGTGCTGCACCGAGGTCGCCAGGTGGCGCAGCAGCCGCAACGAGAACTCGTGCTCCTCGGCGGTGTCGACCGCGTGTGTGCCGACGACTGCCAGGTGATCCTCGATGTTGCCCTCGGTGCCTCCGGCCAGGAACTCCAGTTCGGCGCCTCCCGACTCGGGTCGCGCGGTGAGCCGCACCCGACGCTGGCCGGTCTGGCCGTTCTGGCCGCTCTGGCCGCTGGAGCGCGCCTCGTCCCCCTCGCCTTCGTCCGTCTCTCCGATCAGCAGCAACAGCGTCTCCTCGGCCGCGTGCGCCAACCGGTTGGCCATCCGGTCCCCCAACCCCCGGCGGCTGGCGAAGTCTTCCAGAAAGCGGGTGATCTTCGGCAGGGAATCCACCTGCAACGCCGTCTGCATGCGCATGCGCCGCGGCCCGGTCAGCTCCGTGAACGCGGTCAGGACGAGCGCGGTCAGGCCGCCCGAGGTCATCCCGTTGCTCAGCAGCTGTTGCAGGAACGGGGCCAGCCCGTCGGTGGGAATCTGGCCGCTCTGGCAGCCGACACCGACCCAGAACGAGAACCCGACCACCGTGGCCTTGCGGTAGTCCATGCCGTCCTGCAGCACGATCCTGGTGCCCAGCATGAACAGCACGGCGATGATCACCATCGCGTAGGCGCCGAGCACCGGATCCGGGATCACCAGCAGCACCTGCGTCACCTTCGGAAGGAAGGCGAGCACGCAGAAGATCACGCCGATGCACACGCCGACCCGCCGCGAGGCGATCCCCGTGATCTCGACCACCGAAACGCTGCTCGAATAGGTGGTGTTCGGCACCGTGGAGAACAGCCCGGAAAGCAGGTTGCCGAAGCCGTCCGCGGCCACGGCTCCCTGAACGGCCCGGTAGTCGGTGGCTCGCCGCTCGCGCCACGAGACCTTCTGGATCCCCACCGCGTCTCCGATCGTCTCGATCGCCCCCACCAGGGTCACGAAGGTGTAGGCGGGCAGTATGGCCCAGAACGCGGGACCGAAGTCGAACCCCATACCCGGCCAGCCCGCGAGCGGCACGCCGACCCACATGGCCTCGCGGATCGGTGCGCCGTCCAGCAGCCCGAAGAACGACGCTGCGATGACCCCGGCGACGATCCCGATCAACGGCCCCCAGAGCCGAACCGGGCCACTGAACTTCAGCATCACCGCCAGCGTCACCGCCAGCGTCGCCATCACCGTGACCGGTGCCGCGAGGGGTCCGCTGTCCTCCGGCACGTTGTCCATGAAGTCGAAGAGGAACGGCATCACGTTGACCGCGATCAGCATGATCACGGTGCCCGCCACCGTCGGCGTCAGGATCCGCCGCAGAATCGCCAGCCGTCCCGCAAGCAGGAACTGGAAGAGCGACGACACGATGATCAGCGTGGCCAGCAGACCCGGTCCCCCCTGCTGTAGCGCCGCCACCGACACCGCGATGAACGCCCCCGACGTGCCCATCATCAGCACGTATCCCGATCCCAGTCGGCCCACGCGCCGGGACTGCAGCATGGTGGCCACCCCGCTTACGAAAAGCGCGCCGAAGGCTCCCCAGGCCAGGTATGCCGCGCTGCTCTCCGCGCTGCGCAGCACGATCGCGACGGTGAGCACGACCCCCCCGATCGCCAGCACCGAGTACTGAAGGGCAAGCCCGGCGGCCAGCGGCCAGGGTGGTCTTTCGTCGGGTTCGTAGCGGACGCCGTGCGCGGCCCTGCCTGGCTCGGATGCCATGGATGAGTCCCTTGTGCGGGAGTTGGTGAGTTGCCCGCACCACAGTCGGGGCGAGAGGTACCGCGTTGTCAAGATCCATGTGGATTCCCGCGCATCAGCCTCGCTCCACCCGATCACTCCTGCCCGGATACACGGTGAACATGGATCAGCTCATGCCCGAAACCGTCGCCGCGTCGTCGTCCGCCCCCTTCACGAACCGGTCGAACCAGTCGATCCAGCGGGCCCACATGTCGAGGTTGGTCTCGATCGCGCGCGGCGTGTGCGACTCGAAGGGGTATTCGTACAGCACCGCCGTCTTTCCGAGCCCGGTCAGCGCCTGGATCAACCGCTGCGACTGGACGGGGTACGTGCCCGAGTTGTTGTCGTCGGCCCCGTGATATAGCAGCAGCGGGGTGTTGATCTGGTCCGCCTTGAAGAACGGCGACATCTCCATGTAGATGTGCGGCGCTTCCCAGATGTCGCGCGGTTCGGCCTGGAATCCCATCGGCGTGAGCGACCGGTTGTAGGCACCGTTGCCGGCGATCCCGGCCTTGAAGAACGGCGTGTGCGCGAGGAAGTTGGCGGTCGCGAAGGCCCCGTAGCTGTGCCCTCCGTGCCCGATCCGGTCCATGTCGATCATGCCCAGCCCGTCGACGGCGCGGATCGCCGCGTACATCCCGTCGACCATGTTCGAGATGTAATAGTCGTTGTAGTTCTCGCCGACGATGGGGATGTCGGGATACACCAGCGCGTACCCCTGGGTGAGCCAGAGGTCCGACCACCGCAGCCAGGTGAGCCGAGTGTGCGCGTTGTGGTTGCGTGCGCGAATGGTGGCGTTGGCGAAGTCGTCCTCGCTCCGGTACTCCCGCGGATAGGTCCAGAAGATGGCGGGCACCTTCGTCCCCTCCACGTAGTCGACCGGCAGCGAAACCCGCCCCTGAATCTCGAGGCCGTCACGGCGGGTGAACTCGAAGTCGATGCGGCGAGCGGCGGTGAGTTGCGGGAAGGGATCCACGTTGCGGGTCAGGTTGTCCATCGTGCCGCCCGGGGTGGTGCCACCCGTGCCCCGCGTCCACAGGTGGCTGTCCGGGAACAGGTTCTTGCCCTCGCGGCTGACGATCATGCGCTCCAGATCCGGGTCGAGCGGCACCAGCGGCTGGTCGAAGGTGTCGCGCGAGCCCTCGAAGAGCCGCTCCGTCATGCCATCGGCGATGGACAGGCGATCCACGAAGGGCCGCGGCCGGAAGTCCTCCGTCCATCCGGCGCCGCGCAGATACGCGCTCTCCCCGTTCGACGACACCCAGGCGTGCTCGATCCCGTTGCCGGAGCGCGCCGTCAGCAGGTCGCCGGGGAGCGCCAGTGCGTCGCCCGGGTCATGGAACGGCACCAGCGTGCGGCCCTCGGCAGGGGCGGGCCGCGGAGTGTCCGCCGAATCCAGCGCGTAGTGGACGATCGCGTCCTCGCCCTCACGGCTGACCGACGCGAACGCATGACGCCCGTCTCGCGAGTAGGCAACCGAGGTGATGCGGTGCTCGCTACGGGCGATCTCGATTGCGTCCCCGTCTCCGTAGGGTGGGGGAAGGAGCATGATGCGGTCCCCACGGGACCTGTCTGCGCCCTCGGCCTCGTCATCGCTGCCGGCCCCGGCCTCGCCGGCGGCGACGCGATGGAGGTACGCGATCCCGCTGCCGTCGGGACGCCAGCGCCAGTCGCGCGGGCCATCCTGCGTCCCTCCGCCCCTGCCTTCACGCAGTTCACGCTCTTCCAGCATGGCCAGGACCGCGCCCGTCGCGATGTCCAGAACCTCGGTCACGCGCGGGAACCCCGTGTAGCTGTTGATGAAGGTGAAGGGACGCTCGATCCGCGTAGCGATCAGGTGGCGCCCGTCGGGGCTGAGCGAGATGGACTCGTACATTCCCGGCCCACCGATCGGGCGGGCGGCCCGGCCCGGCGCCTGCTCCACGATCTGGCTGCGCGTGTAGTGTTCGAACAGGTCGGCGTCGTGGTCGTCCTGGAGCAGGAACGGCATGGTGCGATTGGGTGTGGCGGTGTCGCGTGTATGGCGGATGGTCGGGCCGGAGGGAAGGGCGGGTGCCGGTGGCGATGCCGCGCGGTCGTGCGGCGCGGCCAGCGTGATGAGCGAACCCGAGGGCGTCCACTGCAGCATGCGCGAGGGGGCGGACCCCTGGCCGCGCGAGGATGTCCCGATGCTCGTGATCACGTGGGTGTCGCCGGCGGGGCGAACCGAGCCGTCGCCGGGCGAGGCGATCCAGACCTGCGTTGCGTCGTCGAGGTGCGCCAGGAAGGCAAGCTGCGACCCGTCCGGCGACCACATGAGGTCGCTGACGTAGACGCCCTCCGGCAGTTCAGCATCGGTGAAGGAGCGGTCGGAGAGCGAGAAGAAGCGCAGACCGTACAGGCCGTAGATGTCCAGGTGCCACGGGCGGTCGGTGCGGGGGCGGATCTCGAGCATCCCGAGACGGAGGGTCTCCTCTCCGACTTCCGCCAGGGTCGAAAGCTCGGTCGAGAGCGGGATGACGAAGTGGTCGCCGTCCGGGCTGATATGATTCAGGGTGGCGAAATTGGGGTCCGCTGCGAACAGGCCGGCGACAGGGTCGGGCGGCAGGATGTAGCCGGGTTCAGGATCGAGGCGCTCTCCCGGCGGGATCGGGCCCTGGGCGGACAGCGCGGACGCGACGAAGAGCGGGATCGTGACGGTGGGCAGGCACGGGAAAACGCGAAGGGCTTGGAGCGTGGTCATGCTGGCAGTCCTGACAAGGGGGTTCGGCGAGCCTCGCTGATCGAGATATGACCGCAAACTACGACATCGCCGTCATCGGTGCCGGGTTCGCCGGCCTCGCGTGCGCCCGCCGCGCGGCACAGCGCGGGCGCTCCGTAGTGGTCCTGGAGCGCAAGACCGAGCCGGGCGAGCGGATCCACACGACGGGGATCCTGGTCCGGGAAGCGTGGGAGGAGTGGGCCGCTCCCAGCGCCCTGGTCCGCCGGATCAACCGTGTCAGGGTGTATACGCCCAGCCACCGCTTCGTCGAACTCAACGGCGACCGCTACTTCTTCATGGCGACGGATACGGCGCGGCTGATGCGTCACCTGGTCGAAGAGACTCGGCGCTCCGGTGCCGAGGTCCGGTTCGGGGAGACGTTCCGGGGGATGGCGCTGCCGGAGGACCGGTCGCCGGAGACCTCGCTGTCGCTCGGCGATGCCGGAGTCGACTGCCGTTTCCTGGTCGGGGCGGACGGCGCCCGCTCCCGCGTAGCCGAGAGCTTCGGCCTCGACCGCAACCGCCGGCTGCTCAAGGGAGTGGAGTGGGAATTCGAGCCGTTGAGCAGCGCGGGCGACTGCCTGCACTGCTTCATCGATTCGAAGCATGCACCGGGGTATATCGGGTGGGTGGTGCCGGGCGTGGCCGCGACCCAGGTCGGTCTGGCCGTTCATCGCCACCGCCGCGCCGACATGCCGGGCTTCATCCGCAGAATCGATTCCCTGTTCGGGTTGTCGGGAAAGCGCGTGCTGGAGAAGCGTGGCGGAGTGATCCCCATCGGGGGACTGTTGCGGAACTTCCATGGGGAAGATGTGGTGCTCATCGGAGACTCGGCCGGCATGGTGTCTCCGCTGACCGCCGGCGGCATTCACAACGCCTACCGGTTCGGCAGGCTCGCCGGCGACGCCATCACGGACTATCTGGAGAGAGGTGGGCCGCACCCGGGCGACGTCATACGCGGAGCATATGCCAGGGGGAGGTGGAAGCACGCCGCCCGTTGGAGCTACGACCACCTGCCCGTGGCCAGGGCCCTCGACGCCGGACTGGTGACGTGGGGGATGTTTCGCAGACTGGCGGGCGCGGTTTTCTTCGACCGGATGCGATAGACTTCGGATCGACCGCGTCCCGTGGGTGTCGCGTAGAGGACCGGAACCACGGAACGCGGTTCCCCCTGTCGGTCCCGGAGAGTCGTGGCTAATGTCCAGCTACACTCTGCAGGACCAGGGAGACAGGACCAAGGGGACGCAATTTGCAGCACCCTGTGAATCGTCGCGCCAGGACCCTCGGGCTACCGTGGCTGTTGGTCGTGTGCATGGTCGCTGCCTGCGGCGGGGGCGAAAGCGGCACCGCGCCGACCGATACCAATCAGGCGCCGACGGCCGTGGGCTCGATCCCGGCCCAGACCGTAACGGCCGGAGAGGTCGTCTCCTTCGATGTAGCATCGTACTTCAGCGACCCGGACGGTGACGCGCTGAGCTATGCGGCTGCGACTTCCAGCCCCGCAATCGCGTCGCCCACGGTTTCCGGCAGCACGTTGACGATCGCGGGAGTGTCCGACGGCGCGGCGACGGTGACGGTGACGGCGCGTGACCCGGGAGGCCTCACTGCGACGCAGAACGCCGCGGTCACGGTGGAGCGGCCAAACGGGCCGCCGATGCCCGCCGGCTCGATCCCCGCCCAGGTCCTCGAGGCAGACACGGAAGTCTCCTTCAACCTCGCGGAGTACTTCAGCGACCCGGACGGGGACGCGCTGACCTTCGCGGCATCCTCGTCCAACACGGATGTGGCTGCCACGCAGATTTCGGGCAGCCTCCTGACCATCACCGCCGTGGCACCGGGGGACGCGACGGTAACGGCGACGGCCACCGATCCGGGCGACCTGTCCGCCGAACAGGCGGTCACGGTCACCGTGGAAGAAGCGTCCATGGACCGGGAGATCCTGACCGCGTTCTACATTGGAACGGACGGCGCGGGCTGGAGAAACAACGCCAACTGGCTCAGCGAGGGTGCACTTGGCTCCTGGCACGGAGTTACGACGGATGATCGCGACCGCGTCACTCATCTTGAGCTGCCCAACAACGGCTTGCGCAACGCGATTCCGCGTGAACTCGGTGGACTGAAGAAGCTCGTCCGGCTGGACCTGAACAACAATCGGTTTCTGAAAGGGATGATTCCGCGAGAACTCGGCGATCTCGAAGACCTGGAATGGCTGGATCTCAGCGAGACCCTGTTCTTCGCTCGCGGCGCGCTTCCTCCCGAGCTTGGGCAACTGAAGAAGCTGAAGCACCTCGACCTCAGCGAGATCGTCTGGTGGTCGCCTGACGATCCGACGATACCGTCGGAATGGGGGAACATGGAGAGTCTGGAAACCCTGAACCTGAGCCACATCGGACTCAGGGGCATACTCCCTCCGCAGCTCGGCAATCTGACAAACCTCAAGCGCCTCGAAATCAGCTACAATGTGTTCGAAGGGTCGATCCCGCGTGAATTCCTGAATCTCATGCTTGACAGGTTTTACTGGGTCGCGACGCAACAGCTGTGTGCTCCCGCCGACGACGAATTCCAGGCGTGGCTCAACGCGATTCCCGACCACAAGGGTCACTGGACCTGTGCGTCGGGTGGATAGGGCAACAGGGCTCGGCCCGGTCCTGCTGTGGGTCGGGTGGATGGTCGCCTGCGGCGGCGACGGCGGCGGCACGGGACCGTCCGATGACAACCGGGCCCCGGCGGCCGTGGGCACGATACCGGCGCAAACGGTCACGGCTGGGGAGATCGTGTCCCTCGATGTCACCTCCTACTTCAGTGATCCGGACGGCGATGCGCTGACCTACGCGGCCGCAACGTCCAGCCCCGCGGTCGCGTCGCCGACGGTTTCGGGCACGACCCTGACGATCGCGGGAGTGTCCGAGGGTTCGGCGGCGGTGACCGTCACGGCCAGCGACACCGGGGGACTCACCGCGACCCAGAACGTCTCCGTGACGGTGCAGCGGCCCAACGAGGCTCCAGCCGTTACCGGAACAATCCCTCCCCAGGTCATCGATGCCGGTGGCGAGGTCTCCGTCAACCTTGCGGACTATTTCGGCGATCCCGACGGGGACGCGCTGATCTATTCGGCCTCGTCGTCCAGCGTCACCGTGGCCACCGTGCGGGTCGCGGGCAGCATCATGACCATCGCCGGGGCGGCGCCGGGCGACGCGACCGTGACCGCGACCGCCACCGACCCCGGTGACCTCTCCGCGAGCCAGGCCGTGATGGTGACGGTCGAAGAGCCGTCGATGGACCGGGAGATCCTGCGCACGCTCTTCATCAACACGAGCGGAGGGAGCTGGACCAACAGCGGTGGCTGGCTGACCGACGCCCCGCTCGACGACTGGTACGGCGTCAAGGCCGACAATCGTGACCGAGTTTCGGCGCTGGACCTGCCGGACAATTGGCTGCAGAACCGGATTCCGGGCGAACTCGGCGGACTGAAGCTTCTGGTCCGGCTGGACCTCAGCGAGAACAGGATGGAGGGCATGATCCCGCGCGAACTCGGCGACCTGGCGAATCTCGAGTGGCTGGACCTCAGCAACAGCCTGTTCTTCGCGCGCGGCACGATTCCGCCCGAGCTCGGCAAACTGAAGAAGCTGAAGCGGATGGACCTCAGCGAGACCAGCTTCTTCGGGAGTGACGCCCGTCTTCCGAGTGAATTCGCGAATCTGGAGAGCCTGGAGCGACTGGACCTGAGAGATGCCGATCTGCATGGCAAGCTTCCGGTGCAACTGGGCGAGCTCCAGAATCTCAAGTGGCTGGACATCAGCGACAATTGGATGGAGGGCGAAATCCCGCGCGAGTGGATGAACCTCGATCTCGAGTACTTCCACTGGAAGCCCATCCTGGACAGCGTCGATCTCTGCGCGCCCGCCGATGCGGCTTTCCAGGCGTGGCTGAATTCGATTCCCGACCATGAGGGGGGTCGGACTTGCGGCGGATAGGTGGCGCACTCCGCCTCGCCACGACCGTCGCGGTGATCGGCCTGGCGGCCCCGGCGGCACCGGGTATCGGCGAGGCGGCTTTCGGCCAGTCGATCCCGCTTTCCGAGGCCACGATCGCCGACCTCAACGCCGCTTTTGCGTCAGGATCGCTCACCTCGGAGCGCCTCGTCGAGCTCTACCTTGCGCGCATACGGGCGTACGACGACCAGGGGCCGCGCCTGAACGCGATGATCGCCCTCAACCCACGCGCACTGGAAACCGCCCGGGCCCTCGACGACGAGCGCCGGAGAAGCGGGCCGCGCTCGGCGCTGCACGGTATTCCGGTCATCCTGAAGGACAACGTGGACACGCACGACATGCCCACGACCGCGGGGTCAATCCTGCTCAAGGGCTCGATCCCGCCTGACGACGCCTTCATCGTGCAAAAGCTGCGCGACGCGGGCGCCATCATCCTGGCCAAGGCGAACATGAGCGAGCTCGCCTCGGGCGTGCAGATGAGTTCGATCGACGGCCCCATGCGCAATCCGCATAATCTGGGCCGCACCCCGTCGGGATCGTCCGGGGGCACCGGGGTGGCCATCGCGGCCTCGTACGCACAGCTCGGCATCGGCACCGACACCGGCGGATCGGTCCGGGGGCCCTCCACCTCGAACGGCGTTGCGGGGCTCAAGCCCACGCTGGGACTGCTGAGCCGGGACGGGATCGTGCCCCTCGCGCTCTCCTTCGACACTGCGGGCCCGATGGCCCGGAATGTCTACGACCTGGCCGCCATGCTTGGCGCGATGGTGGGCGTGGACCCCGCCGACGAGGCTACTCTGGCGAGCCAGGGGCGGTTTGAGACCGACTACACCTCTTTCCTGGACGCCGCTGCTCTCGCCGGCGCCCGGGTCGGCGTCGCCCGCGACTTCCTCGGCTACGACACCGAGGTCGACTGGATCATCGAGGCCGCGCTCGACCGCATGCGCGAGGCCGGCGCGACGGTGGTCGACGTGCGCTACCCGTCCTGGCTTCTCGACGTCAAGGCCGATTTCTACCAGACCATCCGCTTCCGCGAGTTCCCGGTGCAGATGGAGGCTTACCTGGCCACGCTGTCGCCGGGCTATCCGCGCACCGTGGAGGAGATGGCAGAGCGTGCGAAGCAGGTCCTCGCGCCGATGCCCGACGGCGGCAGGCCCAATCCCACGCGCTGGAGCTTCTTCGAGCAGGAACTGGCCGGTGGATCGCTCGACGACGCCGAGTACGCGGCGATGCGCGACCACGGTCTGCCGCTGGTCCGCGACCTCCTGGTCGGCGTGCTCGACGACCACGGCCTCGACGCGATCGTCTACCCCACGTCACCCACGCGGCCCGGTCCCGCGGGCGTCTACCGCGGCTCGTCGGCCCCCAATCCGGCGCCGTCCGCGACCAACCTGGCCAACCTGAGCGGCCTCCCCGACCTGATCGTGCCTGCCGGCTACACGGGCGACCGCCTCCCGGTCGGGATTTCCTTCCTGGGGCGCGAGTTCAGCGAGGCCCGGCTGCTCGCGCTGGGATATGCGTTCGAGCAGGCGACCCGCGTGAGGCGCGACCCGGTGCATGCGCCCGCGCTGCCGGGAGATACGATCCCGCGCTGAAGGCCCATCTGCGCTGCACGCCGCGGCGCACGCTGCGTTGCACGAGGATCGCGCCGCGCCGAACGAGTAACGAGTCGCCTATTCCGCCCTGGCCTCTGCAGCCATGACCAGCGACGGCAGCAGGTAGAGTATGAAGAAGCCGGAGAATACCAGTCCGCCGAGCATGCTCACAACGAAGGGCACGAGAATCATCAGTTCCTCGGTCCGCACGTAGAGCAGGGGTGCGAGCGCCAGGATTGTCGTCAGGCTGGTCAGAAACACCGCCCGGAAACGATGGCGGGTTGCGGCGGATGCGGCGGCGATCGCCGGGATCATGCTGCTCTCTCGGCGCAGGACGTTGTAGCGATCCATCAGCACGAGCGCGTCGTTTACGATGACGCCCGCGACTCCGATCACCCCGAACAGCGACATGGCGCTGAAGTCCCATCCCAGGATCCAGTGACTCACGACCGCTCCCGCAAACGCGATCGGAATACCGACGACGGCGATCACGGGTTTCCAGTAGCTGCGGAGGAAGGCAGCGATCAGGACATACATCGCGATGAGCAGCAGGGGAATCAGCACGGCCAGGGTCCCAAGCAGGTTGCCCTCCGTGCGGGCGCTGCCGTGGGGTTCGATTCGGAGATTCCGGTAGCTCTCGAGCAGCTCCGGAACAAGGTTCTCGTTTATCTGGCGCCTGGCCTGTAGGGGGGTCAGCAGGGCAGGGTCGGCTTCGGCGCTCACGAGGGCGGTCTGCTGTCCGTCGATGCTGACCAGTGCAGACAGTTCGCGCCGCTCGCTCAGATCGGCCACCGTTGAGAGAGGGACCTCTCCTCCGGATGCCGGGGGGGCCGGGCTGGCGCGATTCTCCCCGGTGCCGGGCCGATGGATCCGTTCGCTGGCGAGCTCGCGCATGCTCTGGCGCCGTTCCCTGGGGTATCTCACCATCACCCTGATCTCATCGTGGCCGCGCTGAATGCGCTGGACCTCCGCCCCATGGAAACTGGCACGGAGCTGTACCCCTATCCCGGCGGGCGTCAGCCCCGCCGCCTTCCCCGCAGGAGTCAGTTCGATTTCGAATTGACGCTTGCCCAGCACCAGGTTGTCGGCGATTCCGTATATCCCGGGCATGGACGCCATCGATGCGGTCAGCTCGTTCGTGGCGGCTCGCAGGCTGTCCAGGTCGTCGTGCTTCAGGGCGTAGGCCACGCCCGCCTCGGACTGCGTGCGCTGCGTGTAATAGGTCACGTTCTGCAGGTACGACACATCGCCGGCGTTCTCGCGCCATTGACGCGTGATCCCCGGTACCGACATGCGCCGGATCGGCCGCTCATGCAGATGGACCACTACGGATGCCAGGTGGCTTCTGTTGGGACCGGCTTCGGCTGTTCGCCGCGAGAGGACGTTGCCGGCGATGATGCTGACCGCCTCGACCGACGTTCCTTCGCTCTGATCATTCACGGCCAGTGCCGCGTCGGAGAATCGCTCCGCCGCGGCGAGCGTCACCTCGAACGGCGTGCCCACGGGCAGCGTGAGGTCGGCCTGAATGTTCTCGGAGGAATTCAGCACTTCGTCGAAGTAGACGATGCGCACGGCGTCGCTCCGGAGCAGCAGGAGTGCGAACAGGACGAGCAGGGTCCCCAGAACCGGCGCAAACCAGAGGTGGCGAATGGACCAGGAGACCGCGGGCACCACGACCATGTCGCGAAGCGTCTGCAAGCGAGCGTGTGCCCGATGCTGAAAGTCTGACAGCGGCGGCAGGCTCCAGCGCCCCCGATGGGACAGGTGGGCCGGCAATATGAAGAATGCCTCGATCAGCGAGACCGTAAGGACAAAGAGTGCCACATACGGGAACACGTTGACGATCTGGAGTCGAGGGGGGGTGATGAAGAGAAGCGGGATGAACGCGAGCATTGTGGTTACCGCACCGATTGTGATCGGCCCCACCATGGCGCGTGCGCCCGACACCGCGGCCTCAAGTGGACCCTTCCCGCCCTCTCGTTCGGCCGCGATGCTGTCGCCGACGACCACCGCGTCGTCCACGACGATGCCCACCATCAGGAAGAACGCGAAGATCGTTCCCAGATTGAGCGTGAGGCCGCTCATTCCGAAGAAGATCAGGGAACCCAGAAAGGACAGGGGAATGCCCAGGGTGACCCAGGTGGCCACACGAAGGTCGAAAAACACGACAAGGCACAGCAGGACCAGTATTGTGCCCACCACTGCGTTTCCGACGATCGACGATATCGTGTGGACGGCATCGCCCGCCCGGTCGCTCCAGATGCCGATCTCGACGTTCGGAGGAGGCTGGTAGCTCGCAAGCCAGCTTCTGATGTCGTCGCCCATGGTCACGATCGACTGCTGCCCGGACGCGTCGACGCGAACCAGTATGGCGGGGTCTCCATCAACCCGGGTGACGATGTCTTCGTCCACGAACCCGTCACGAATCTCCGCAACCTCGCCGACGGTGAGAATCGAGCCATCGAGCCGCGTGATTACCGGAATGTCCTCGAACTCCTCGCCGAACTGCCGCTTGGAGACGGTGTGCAGCACGAGGCCTCCGGCGTCCGTACGCAGTTCGCCAAAGGTCAAATTCAGGGAGGCACGCCGAATCGCATCCGTGATCTGGTTGATGGAGAGTCCGTTGCGGCGCAGCTCCACCTCGCTCAGCTCGATCGAAATCTCGCGATCCCGCGTGCCGAGGAGCGTCACCTGGGAAACGGACGGCAGCTCGAGCAGCCCTTCCCGCAACGCCTGGGCGGCCAGCCGCAATTCGTTCTCGGTGGCCGATGCGGACGAGACGGAGAGCGTCAGAACCTCGATCTCCAACCGATTGTATTCGATCTCGGGCTGTTCCGCGGAAACCGGCGGAAAGTTCTCGATACGGTCCACGGCATTCTTGACGTCGTCCAGGACGGCGGCGGCGTCCGCGAAGGTGGCCAGTTCGACCGTGACGTGGGCAAGCCCCTCATAGGCCGCTGCAACGACACGCTCCACCCCTGGCAGCCCGACCACGTTTTCCTCGAGCCGCCGTACGATGTCCTCCCGAACCTCCCTGGGCGAGGAACCGGGCGACCTGACGGAGACGGTGACGCTGCGGAGGTCGATCTCCGGAAAGTTCTGGACAGGGAGGTTGGAGCCCGCGATCAGGCCGCCGACGATGAAGAACAGCATTAGGAGGTTCGCGGCGACCGGATTTCCGGCGAAGTATGCGATCAGCCCGTTTTTCACAGGCCCTAGGACCCTGCGTCCGCCAACTCGACCGCCAGTCCTTCCCGTGCCCCGGGCAGGGCGCCGATGACGATGCCGTCGGCCGCGTCAAATGCCTCGACCACCAGTCCCTCGCTGGTCCACCCGATCGCGTTGGGGACGACCCGACGCAGGGTACTGTTTTCGACAACCCACACGGCGTCGTCCTGCTGCAGAACCGATTCCGGCAGCAGATAGACGTTTCGGTGTGGGGGGCCCTCGATCTCAACTTCGGCGAAGGTGTTCGGCAGAGGCAGCGAGCTGGTACGCCGAGCGGGCGAGAACCGCAGGAAGATCGTGGACAGACGCGTCCTCGGTGCAAGCACGGATGAGACGCGGACAATCCTCGCAGCATGAACGCCGGAATCCGTGGATACCCGCGCGGAGCGGCCGACTGCCGGGGCCAGATAGGCCAGGTCGGCCACCTCGATCGGTACATCGACCTCCAGTGCGTCGGTGCTGTAGACGATGCCCAGCATCGCCTGGGCGCCGACAAGCTCCGGCGGGCCGACCAGCTCACCCACGCTCACATCCGCGCTGATCACCCGAGCCTCGTAGGGCAGGGAGATTTCCGTGCGGCTGAGCGCGAGTTCGGCCAGGCGCAGCGCGATTCGAGCGCTCTCGAGCGCGGCTGCGGATGCGGGCCCGGGCTGTGTCGACAGTCGCGCCTCGGCCTCCGCAACCGCGTAGTGCGCGGCTTGTACCTCGAGCGAGTACTTGACCGTGTCAATCCTCACGAAGGGCTCGTCTGCCGCGAGTCTCCCCCCGTTGGTGAACTCCGGAGATACCCAGGTCACGCGGCCTCCCACTTCGGCCATCACCGAGACGCGGTCCGCGAGTGTGACCGTACCCGTGAGTTCCACGGTCATCGACTCTTCGGTCACGACCGGGTCGAATGTGCTGACCGTCGGCGTCCCGGATTCGACCGCGGCTCTGGAACCCACGTCGACTTCGACTCGGGCGGGCGCGCGGGCCATGCGCAGGGCGACTACGACCAGAAACGCGATGAGGAGCAGTTGCGCGTACCCGCGCCACCTCGGTCGATTACCTCGGTCAGCAGAATCGCTTGGCATCGTTCAACCGTTGCGTCTTGAAGGGGTCGGGTAGCCATCTTAACCGCTTGTGCGAATAACCACAACTTCGCTCCAACCGTCTGCCGCCAGCATCGGGCAACGGGTTCGCCGTCAGCGTTGTCGGCCCTTAGCTTCCTGTATGGACAGCTGGCAGGATGGCACCTTTTGTGGGAGCCAGGGGAACAAGGTTCCGTGATCCCACCAGGTCCCGCGATCCCACAAGGTCCCGCGATCCCGCCGCATGCGCCCCACGACACGAGGATGGAGTCTCATGACAACCCCATCACGGCTCGAAGGTCTCGTTCTTGTCGTTTCCGCGTTTGCGTTCGCCGGAGCGGGCGTCGTTCCGGCGGGTGTCCAGGCCCAACAGGGGACGATCGCCGGCCAGGTTACGGATGCCGAAACGGGAGAGGCCCTTTCCGATGCGGCGGTCGAGGCGCTTGGGGCGGCGGGGCCGGTCGCGACCAACCAGCAAGGACGTTTCAGCCTTGGCGTGGCTTCCGGGTCGCACACCCTCGTGGTGACGCTGATCGGATACGAAACCGCCCGGGTGGATGGTGTCGAGGTGGCCGCGGGCGGCGCTGCGGAAGTCTCCGTGTCGCTGCGCTCGCAGGCGCTGCTTCTCAATCCCATCGTCGTGACTGCGTCGCGCCGTCAGGAGAAGGCGCTCGACGCGCCGGCGTCGATCTCCACCGTTTCGTCCAGCGACGTGGCCCGAACGGCGGCGGTCACCGTTGCGGAACACGTGCGCGGGCTGCCCGGGATCGACGCGGCGCAGACCGGGCTGAGCCGGACGGCGGTTGTGGCCCGCGGGTTCAACAACGTGTCTTCCGGCTCGCTCCTGACGATCATCGACAACCGCTATGCACGCATTCCCTCGCTTCGATTCAATGCGTACAGCCTGTTCCCGACGACGGATCTGGACATCGAGCGAATCGAGGTTTCGCTGGGCCCGGGAGCCGCGCTCTACGGCCCGAACGCATCGAACGGCGTGATGCACATCATCACTTCGTCGCCACTCGACGAACAGGGCTCCACCATTTCACTGGCGGGAGGTGAGCGTTCGGTTTTTCACGGTCAGTTCCGCTCCGCCCACGCTGCTTCCGAGAACTTCGGCGTCAAGATCTCGGGACAGTACCAGCAGGGGAACGACTGGGAGTACGACGATCCGTTCGAGATTGTCTCTCGCGACTATGAAACGTCGCGGTACAGTGCCGATGCCCGGTTCGACGTGCGCTTCGGCGATGACGGCGCGTTCATCCTGAATACCGGAACCAGCAAGATCGGCAGCGGCATCTCAATGACGCGGATCGGTGCCAGCCAGGTGAGAAACTGGGGCTACAACTTCGCCCAGACCCGCCTGACGAAGGGTCGGCTCTTCGCCCAGGCGTTCCTGAATCAGACGAACTCCGGGAGCACCGCAACGGGGGGATCGGCCGAAGCGGGAACATTTCTGCTGCGGACCGGCGGCCCGGTGGTGGACCAGTCGCGCACCATGGCGGCGCAGTTTCAATACGGCTTCGATGTCGGACCCTGGCAGAGCTTCATCTACGGCGTCGATTGGCAGCGCACCGAGCCGCGCACCGGGGGTACGATCTTCGGGCGGAACGAGAATGACGACGTCGTCTCCGAAGCCGGCACGTATCTGCACTCGGAGACGTCTCTGGGCGACCGGGTGGACCTCGTCACGGCCATCCGCCTGGACGATCACAACCGCCTTGCCGACATGAACATCTCCCCTCGCGCCGCCCTCGTGGTCCGCCCGGCCGACGACCACAACTTCCGCCTCACCTACAATCGGGCCTTCGCGACTCCGACCACCACCAATCTCTTTCTGGACATCATCGCGGGGCGGATCCCCGTGGCCGGAGACATCAGCTACAATATCCGCGCGCTCAGCGTGCCCTCGGGTGGCTTCACCTTCGGGGCTCAGTGCCCGGGCGGCGTCATGTCCTACTGCATGCGCTCGCCCGTGGTTGCCGGCCCCATCCCGGCAAACGCCGCCTTGCTCTGGGAGGCGCTCCTCCAGCTGCTGCCGTCGCTCGATCCCCGGACCGCACCGATCG
This sequence comes from Longimicrobiales bacterium, assembly GCA_965116905.1. GTDB lineage: Bacteria > Gemmatimonadota > Gemmatimonadetes > Longimicrobiales > Gaopeijiaceae > Bin94. The sequence continues at coordinate 1,895,104 of OZ220732.1, forward strand.
TCAATTTCCTGAAAGACCCGGGAACCCGCCCCGGGGATCCCACCCTCGGCACGGTGCTCCGCCTCCTGGACCAGTCGGCCACCGATCCCTCCATGAGGTTCCCGCTGAACGACTCGCCGACGGAGAACAGGGCCGAACTCGTCTCGACCATCAACAATACGTACGAGGTCGGCTACAAGGGCATGATCAGGAACAAGGTGCTCCTGTCCGTCGACGCCTGGTTCAGCCGGGTGGAGAACTTCATCGGCCCGCTGCAGATCATCACGCCGAACGTGTTCCTCGATCCCGCCAGCGCCGGGGCATTCATCGTCCATCGTCTGACTCCGCTTATCCGGGCGGGCCGCATCACCCGGGAGGGTGCGCTGGGAATCGCCGAGCTCCTCGCTTCAGCGCCGCTGGGCACCGTCGTGCCCGATCAGTCGGAGTCCGCTGACCTCATCGTGACGTATCGGAACTTCGGCGAAGTCGATTTCTGGGGGACGGACCTGGCGGCGCAGATCCTCGCGTCGGACCGACTGCGGATCAACGCGAACTACTCCTTCCAGAGCGACGAGTGCTTCGATTTCAACGAAGACGGCCTGTGCACCAGTTCGGACGACATCGCGCTCAATGCCCCCAATCACAAGGGATCGGTGGGGTTTACCTTCGACGACCGGGCCGCAGGCTTCTCTTTTGGCGGACGGCTGCGGATGACCACCGCCTTTCCGATGAACTCCGGCGTGTACAGGGGTGATGTGGACGGATACAGCATTCTGGATGTCCTGATCGGATACCGGCTCCCCTTCCAGCCCGGCACGGAGGTTTCGCTGACGGCGAACAACATCCTCAACAACCTGCACCGGGAGTTCGTGGGTGCGCCGGAGATCGGCAGGATGCTGGTGGCGAGGGTGAGGTACGACTTCTGAGGGCAGTCGGCTCGACGCCGAGGCCGCCACCCCGCGTGGCAGAGTCGGCGCTGGCGCCGAACTTGTCGCCGGGACTGCGGCTGCCTACCGTGCCAGTCACAACTCACATCTCCCGGAGACACGAATGACCCGCACCAAGTTCGCTTTCGGAGTCGTTGCCACCACGGCGCTGGCCACCGCGGCCCTGGCCGCAGCGGCCCTCCCCACCGCGGTCCCCCTCATGGCCCAGCACGACACCAGCAGCCCCTTCCGCCCCATCTACGGCTGGGGCGAGCTGCCCGAGGGCAGGGAGTGGGGCTCGACCAGCGCCATCGAGATCGCGCCGGACGGAAACATCTGGGTCGCGGAGCGCTGCGGGCGAAACACCTGCGTCGGCTCGGACGTCGACCCGATCCTGCTCTTCGACAAGGAGGGGAACCTGCTGCGCAGCTTCGGCGCCGGCCTGATCGCGTGGCCGCACGGGATCGACGTGGACCACGAGGGCAACGTCTGGGTGACCGACGCGTGGCGGTCAATGGCGACCACCACCGGCAACACGGTGCTCAAGTTCTCTCCCGAGGGCGAGCTGCTGATGACGATCGGCACTCCCGGGGAAGCCGGCGACCCCCCCACCCACCTCACCCAGCCCTCCGACGTGCTGGTCGCTCCCAACGGACAGATCTACGTCGCCGACTCGCACGACCGCACGCGGGGCCGGATCGTCCGGTACGCCCCCGACGGCACCTACATGGAGACGTGGGGCGAACTCGGCTACGGACCCAAGCAGTTCCGCGATCCGCACGCGCTCGCGATGGACTCGCAGGGCCGCATCTTCGTGGGCGACCGCTACAACAACCGCATCCAGATCTTCGACCAGGAGGGCGAGTTCCTCGCGATCTGGACGCAGTTCGGGCGCCCGAGCGGGCTCTACATCGACGCCGACGACAACATCTACGTGGCCGATTCGGAGTCGAGCCCGGCGCCCAACGAGTTCACCGGGCAGCGCAACGCCGGGTGGGAGAAGGGGATCCGCATCGGCGACGCCCGCATGGGGTGGGTGCACCACTTCCTGCCGGACGACCGCGCCAACGTGATGGGGTTCAGCGGCCCGGAAGGCGTCGCGGTCGACGACGAGGGCAACGTGTATGGCGCCGAGGTGTCCCAGCGGCGCATCACGAAGTGGGTGCGGTTCAGGCGGTAGGGCTCATGCCCCCTGAGCCCCCCGAACGCCCCGCACCGCCCGCTTCACCAGGTTCCTGAGCAGCGGGACCTTGAAGTGGTTGTAGTCGAGGGGATCGGCGCCCCTGACCGCGAGCTCACCGGCCATCTCCGCCGTCTCCTCGTCGCGGGGACGCCCCCGCACCAGGTCCTCCACGGCGGTCATGCGGCGCGGAACGCACTGCACGGCCCCGGCGACGATGCGGATGTCCTCGATGATGCCCCCGCCGTTCGCCCGGCTGCCGTTCCCGCCGGCGCCGTTCCCGCCCCCGCCGTCCTCCGTCCGCACCGCCGCGGCCACGCTCACGAGCGCGAAGTCCCAGGTCTTCCGGTCCGCCACCTTCTCGAAGTGGAAGTCGGCGCCGGCCCAGCGGCCCGGGATGCGGATCGCGGTGAGGAGGTCGCGCTCTCCCAGCACGGTCATGCGCGTGATGTCGACGCCGGGCGGCATGAAGAACTCCGCCGCGGGGACGACCTTCTCGCGGCGCGCGCTCCGCACGACCATGTCCGCTTCCAGCGCCACCAGCGCCGGCGCGACATCGGACGGGGTGACGGCCACGCAGCGGTCGGCGCCGAAGATGGCGTGTTCGCGGTTCATTGCGCCGGGGGCGCCCGCATAGCAGGTGTTGCCGCCCGCCCGGTAGCAGGTCATGCCATAGCGGTAGTACCAGCAGCGGGTGTCCTGGCAGACGTTCCCCCCGATGGTTCCCGCGTGGCGGATCTGCGGACTCGCGACCTCTGCCGCGGCGTCGGCCAGGAGCGCGTAACGTGACCGGATGAGGGGGTCGGCCTCCACCGCGGCCAGCGTGGTCATCGCGCCGATCTCGATGCCATCGCTGCCGCCGGGGCCGTCGTCGCCCTCCCGTCCCCTCACACCCCTGAGTTCGGCGATCCCCTCGAGATCGATGACCACGGCGGGCTGCTTGCCGCGGTTCTTGAACCAGTCGAAGCTGTCGTAGCCGCCGGCCAGCGGCCACGCGTCGGCTCCGTGGCGGCTCAGCAGTTCGAGCGCGCTGTCGAGGTCGGCCGGCTGGAGCAGGTCGAAGTGGGTCATCATGTCGTTCATCATGGCCGACTCCCGAGCCTTCTCACTGCGTGTTGACCTCGAGCGGCCGGTGCGACTGGGCCTGCTCGGCGAGCACGTTGACGATCATGTCCGGGACCACCGGAATGCGGTTGAAATAGTGGCCGCCCAGGGCGTCGGAGATGGCGCACAGCAGCGCGGCCGCGGAGCACCCCATCAGGGGCTCGCCGACGCCCTTTGCGCCCACCGGGTTCTGGGGGTCGGCGATGTCGGTGGCGGCCCAGTCGAGGTGGGACGGCACGTCGAGGTAGGACGGCGGCTTGGCCTGGTGGAAGCCGATGTTTCCGGCCACCCCGTAGCGCCGGTCGTAGACGTGACGCTCGAGCGCCGCCATCCCGAAGCCCATCACCGCGCCGCCCTTGACCTGGGCCGCGAGGCCCTGCGGGTGCACGACGGTGCCGCAGTCGGCGACGCCGAGGTAGTCGACGATCTCTACGGCGCCGGTTTCGACGTCGAGTTCGATCTCGATGAATCCGGCGGCGAGCGCGGGAACGGTGCCATCGCGGGGCAGGTTGTCGCGCGCGACGCCGATCAGGCCGCTTCCCGCCAGGTTCGCGACCGCCGCCGTGGTGACCGGGTTGAGGTCGTCGGGGACCTCGTGCCCGGCGAAGCGCCCTCCCAGGCGGATCGCCTGCTGGGCCGCCCGCGCATAGCTGATCCGTCGCGACGGGTTGGCGCGCGCGAAGACGGCCTCGTCGCCGATGTCGTAGTCCCCGGAAGAACCGCCCAGCTCCATCGCCGCGATCGCCTTCAGCTTCTCGACCGCGTCGGCCGCCGCCACGTAAGCCGCCCGGGTCATGGTAAAGGTCGTGTTGCTCCCGACCTGCGGGCTGGCCGACGCCAGATTACGCGACGAATCCCCGCGCACAATCACGCAGTTCTCCCAGTCGTACCCCAGCACCTCCGCGGCCGCGCGCGAGACCGCCGCATACGAGTACGTGCCGAGGTTCCCCACCCCGCAGTGGATGTGCAGCTTGCCGTCGGGCGTGATCCGCACGAGTCCATCCTGTCCGCTCATCCCGGCCGAATGAAAGGCCTGGCCCACCGCGACGCCAGTCACCTTCGAACCGCGCCGTACTCTGCCGCGGGCCAGCCGCTCGTCCCATCCGAACCTGCGGGCGCCCATGTCGAGCGCTTCCCGCAGGTGCGCGCTTGTGACCGGACCCTGGTTGCCGCCGTAGCGCGAATCACTGTCGGGCGCGTTGATGCTGCGGATCTCGACCCGGTCAATGCCGAGCCGGGCCGCCGCCTTGTCGAGGATCGGCTCGACCGCGCAGGCGATCTGGTTCTGGCCCGGACCGCGCTGCGCCCCCCGCGCGGGGGTGTTGGTGAGCACCGGGATCCCGCGGAAGCGCATGGCAAGGGGGGTATAGACGATGGAGATGGCGCCGGCCGCGCTGCCGAGGTCGCCGAACCCGCTGTTGGGACCGTTTTCCTGCACGATGAAAAGGTCCGCCGCCGTGATCCGGCCGTCATCCCTGAACCCCATGCGGATCCGTCCCTGGAAGCCCGCCCGGGCCGACCCGATCGCGTATTCCTCCGCCCGGCTGATGCGCATCATGACGGGACGCCCAGTCTTCCTGGCCATGTGCGCAGGTATCGACATGACCGGGTACGCGCTGCCCTTCGACCCGAAACCGCCGCCGCAGAACTCGGCCACGAAGACCAGGTCGTCCGGGTCGATCCCGATGTAGCGGGCCAGGCTGCCCAGCGTCGCGCTCTGGCTCTGGCTCGACCCGAAGACGTGACACTTCCCGTTCTGCCAGTACGCCATGGCCGAGCGCGGCTCCATGGAGTGGTGCGAGGTGCCCGCCGTGACGAAGCTCTCGTCGAGCACGACCGCCGCATCCCGGAAGCCGACCTCGAGGTCCCCGTAGGACCACTCGTTGTTGACCTCCCCCATCGGCAGCTCGCCCTCGCCCGCGTCCTCGAAGTCGGCGTCGGTCCACTTGATCTCGGAGACGCCCTCGCGGCGCACCACCGTGTTGCCGTCCAGGCGGGCGTTGGGGCCGTCCGGACGCAGGCTCTCGAGCGGGTCGAGCACGAACGGGAGCGGCTCGAGGTCCAGCCTGACCTTCCTGATCGCGTCCTGCGCCGTGGTTTCGTCGACCGCGGCCAGCGCGGCGACGGGCTCGCCCACGAAGTGGGGCGTGTTCGTGAGGATGGGGTTGCCAGGCGCGGGGATTTCGGGCACGTCGTCGGCGGTGAGGATCGCGACCACGCCCTCCATCGCGAGCGCCTCCGAGGCGTCGATGCCGCGGACGCGCGCGCGCGGCATGGGGCTCGTGATGAGGCGGCAGAAGAGCATCCCGTCGGCGCGGAAGTCTTCGGCGTACCTGGCGCGTCCGGTGACCTTCGCGATCACGTCCGGGGGCGTGAAGTCCCTGCCGATCAGTTCAGGCATGCGAGACCTCCGGGGTAGCGGTCGACCCCGTGCGCGCTGCGCGCATGACTCCGTTCAGGTAGTGGTCGTAGGCTCCGCAGCGGCAGAGGTTGCCGGACATCGCGCGGCGGGCCTCGTCACGCGTGGGATTCGGGTTGGCGCGGAGCAGCGCCGCGGCCGCCATCACCTGCCCCGGCGTGCAGAATCCGCACTGCGGCCCCAGCTCGTCGATGAAGGCGCGCTGAACGGGGTGCAACTCGCCGCCGGGGCCCTCCAGTCCCTCGACCGTCGTGACCTCGCGGCCCCGCACCCGGTGCGTGAGCGTCGAGCAGGCATAGTGCGCCACACCGTCGATCATGACCGTGCAGGCTCCGCACTCGGCACGGTCGCAGCCGAGCTTCGTGCCCGTCAGGCCGAGCTTGTAGCGCAGCGTCATGGCGAGCGTCTCCTGCGGGAGGACGTCGACGCGGCGCGTGCGTCCGTTCACCTGGAGCGAGATCAGCCGGCCGACCGATCCTCGCGCGGCTCCCTGGGGCCGTGCCGCGGCCGGCGCGGAGAACCACGACATCGCCGACACCGAGGCGCTGGTCGCGATCACGCTCTTGATGAAACTGCGGCGCGACACATGGCCGCGTCCCGCCAGCGGCTGGCTCTCGTTCATCCTGTGGATCCCCTTCCCGGAGCGCGGTTCGGGCTGCCCCTTGATGGTACGCGACGGCCGATTCGCGTACAACCGCGGCGGAACCGGGTCCCCGGCGGCGGTTCGCCCGCGCCGGCTACCGGCGAAAGCTCCTGATCTCGACCGCGACGGGCCCGCCCGCCGAAGCGATGCTGTCCGCCAGCGCGAAGGTCCCCGGCTCGTAGCGGAAGATCTGTGGCGGCAGGCCCTGCCGGACGCTCCCGAAGAAGGTCTGGTAGAGCGATCCGTCTGCGGCCGTGTGCGCGGCAAAGGCACCCCGGCATCCGCCGCCCTCCAGGGGCGCGCAGATCGGGGCGGTGGCGTCCCGCACGAACGCCCCGGCGGCCGTGTTCCAGGCGACCGTGCCCGTAAAGAACGCCGACGCGAAGAGCATCCCGTCCCGGGAGACGTGCACGTGCCCCGAGCCCGCGGGGAATCCGCCGGCCAGGCCGACCCGCTCCAGGGTCGACGGATCGATGATCGCCAGCGTCGATGGAGAGACGTAGTCGCCCGTGTTCATCACATAGAGCATGCCATCGGGTCCGACAGCGCCCAGCTGCGGATTGGTGCCCCCGGTCCCGATTTCGGCGGTCACGGTCATGGTGCGCGGGTCGAGCACGGTCACGACCCCGTTGCCGGCAGGGGCGTAGCTGTCGTCCAGGTTCGCCGAGATCACGAAGGCCAGCGAGTCGGAGAACGGCACGATGCCCGTGGGGAACTGGGTCACCGAAAGCAGATCGGTGATCCTGTCGCCGTCCTGGCCGAGCATGAACCTGCCCACCTCGTCGGTTTCCTGGTTGGCCACGAGCACCGTCCGGTCGTCCACGAAGGCCGAGCCGGTGGCGTTGCCGGACTCGAAGAGGAAGAACGACGCGATCTGCCGGCTGCGAAGATCGATCGTGGCCACCGAGGCCGCGTTGCCAAGGGGCACGACCGCGGTCTCTCCGCGGATGCTGATCCCCGTGGCCGTCACGGCGCTCGATGCGCCCAGCGCGATATCGTGCCGCTCGTCCGGGTCCCCCACCCGGAAGAGCCGCACCGCGTTGGCAAGCGAATGCACGACGATCCCGATCTGCGGATCCGCCACGGTCCCGTCGAGAAACTCCAGTTCCTCGACCAGCAGCGAGACGGCGGCGTCGCCCGTGTTGCCGTCCGAGTCCGTCGCGGTGAGCGTGATCGTATGGACGCCCGTCGACGGCAGGGTCAGGTCCAGTGACGCGCCGGTGCCGAGGGCGCCGTCGATCGAGCTCGACCAGGCCAGGGCCGCGGCCGCGAGCGGACCATCCTGCGGGTCCGTGGCGCTGCCGGCCAGCTGCACGGGCAAGCCTTCCGTGAGAGTGAGTCCGGACGCCGGCGAGGTGATGACGGCGGTCGGGCTGTTGGGCCCGGTGGGCGTTTCCTCGCTACAGCCGGCCAGGCCGACGAGGGCGATGAGGATGGTGGGGCGGAGGGCGGTGTGCGTCATGAGGTCTCTGTCCTTTGTGCAGTGAGGGTGCGGATGTGTGCGTCGGGATGGGGGGATGCCACGTTCATCGCCCGGCTCCGAGGCGCAGTCGGATCGACCAGCCACGGCCCGGCAGGGGGTAGTCGACGAGGAGCGCGGCCCGCTCGTCGAGGATGTTGTTCACGGCGAGGTCGAGCCGCCCGGATGCCTTTCCGAACGCGACGGGAATGGCGATCCCGGCGTCCAGCAGGGTGTAGCCCTCCAGCGCGTTCAACTCCGATCCGGGCACGGTGCGCCGTTCTCCCACGTGTGTGGCCGCGGGCGCCAGCGTGACGCCGCCGGGGAGCGCAATCCCGAGCGAGAGGTCCGCGGTGAAGCGGGGTCGGTACGCGACCTGGCCGTCGAGCACGGGTCCGGTGTACTCGACCTCCGACCAGGCGGCGTTCGCGGCGACGGAATGCGCCAACTCGCCCGTGGCCAGCTCGGCGGTGGCCAGCTCGGCGGTCGCACCGAGCTCGAGACCCCGGCGCATCACGTCGTAGTTGTCGGGACTCCACACGAAGCGGTGGTCGGGGAACCACAGGATCATGTCGTCCAGGTCGGCCCGGTAGGCGGTTCCGCGCACCTGTCCCGCGGCGCGGCCCAGCGACCACGCGTGCGACATGGAGACGGCGAGTTCCCCGCGAATCCGTTCCGGCCCGAGGTCCGGGTTGGGCTCGACAAGCACGCCCTCCCGGAAGAACAGGTCGCCGAGTCCGGGTGGCGAGAAGCCGCGTCCCCAGCGCAGGTCCAGGGTGAGGCCGGCGCGGTTCAGGATGGCGTCGACGGTGGGCGACAAGGTGGTGCCGGCGACGAGATCGTGGCGGTCCGCGCGGACGGCGGCGCCGAGGTCGAGGCGGACGCCGTGCCCGGGGTTCCAGCTGCGCCCGGCCCGCGCCCACGCCCCGAACTCGCCGGGGTTGACACGCGAAGACGCGAGCGCATCGGAGGCGATGTCGAGCCGGGCGGCGTGGAGGCCGGCCCGCAACGAGGGCGCCCCCCGCCGCCACCAGCCTTCCAGCGCGATTTCGGCGCGGCGCACACGGGTTCGATTGTCGTAGGGGCGGCCGAAGGGGGGCGCCGGGTCGGCGAACCGGGCGCGCTGCCACTGGACTGCGGTGCGGACCGTGCCGCCCAGGCCGGAGTCGCCCGGCTGGACTCGTGCGCTGACGCCCCAGCGCCGATGGTGCTGGTGACCGGTCAGCGACGGTTGCGCGATCGTTCCCGGGCTGCCGCGCTCGGCGTCGCTCACATGGGCGTGCAGTGACGTGTTCAATCCGCCCCGTTGCGTGACGCGAACGTCGCCGCCCGCCTGGCTGAAGGCGGCATTCTCGCGCGTCGTCTCGCCGCCGCCGCGGAAGGCGGGCACGTCGTAGGTGAAGGCGCCGCCGGAACGCCGCCAGCGTGCGGCCGCGGCCGCCACCCAGGCCCTCCCGAGTGGCCGCGAAACCGATGCCGCGGTCTCGGCCGAGGACCAGGAGCCTGTGCCGGCAGTAACCGTGGCGCCGGCAAAACCGGCCTCGCGGCTCTCCAGGAGTACGACCCCTCCGAGGGCGCGGGGGCCGTACCGCGCCGACTGGGCGCCCGGGATGACGACGATGCGGGCCAGGCCTTCGAGGTCCACGGTGCCGAGGTCCGCCTCTCCCGTCAGGGGCGAGTTGATCGGCGTGCCGTCGAGGAGGACCAGCACCTGGTCGCCGCCCGAGCCGCGGAGCTGGACGACGGCGGAGGCACCCGGCCCCCCCTGCCGCACGACGGTCGCGCCCGGGACGCGGTCGAGCGCGGCGGCCAGGTCCGCCACACCGGGAGGCAGGCTCGACGCGTCCACGATGGTCGCGCGGCCCGCCCCCTCACGGGACGCGACCCGCACATCCAGCCCCGCGAGTCGCACGGGCGCGGGATCGAGCACCACGCTCGCACGCGTCAACCGGCCGTTGGCGGCCTCCACTTCGACCGTGGCTTCCGCGAAGCCGAGCGCTGAGATCGTCAACGCGTGCCGTCCCGGCGACAGGCCGCGCAGCAGGGCGCCGCCGCCCGGGCCCGTCAGCACGGTGAGGCCCGTGCCCATCACGGTAACGGCCGCGCCGGCAACCGGGATCGTCGCGCCCGCGACCGGGATCGTTGCGCCCGCGACCGGGATCGACGCGGCCGCCCTTGCGCCACGGTCGGCCATCGCTGCGGCGGGCGCCGCACGTACGGTGACGTGAACGGTCGCCGTGACCTGGGAACGCAGCTCCGCCGGGGTGACAAGCGTCGCGGCGGCGATTGGCGCTGCGGCGGCGAGCAGCGTTGCGGCTCTTCTCACTTGACCCCGTCTTCTCCAGACGGGGAGAAGCACGGCCTGCCCGCGCCGTAGCGCAGACCAGGAACCCCGCCCTCCCTCGAGGGTGATGGTCGATACGACGGAGGAGAGGTCTCCTGGCTTGGGACGGACCCGCTCGCCTTCCCGGGCATCGCTGCCCAGTGGCCTCGTTGAGCGGGCCCCTACGGAACCGGAGTCCCGTGTCCCTTACAGTGGCGGGGCCGCGCCGGCATTTCACCGGACTTCCGAGCGCCCCTCCGTCTGCGAGTTGTGAAGGAATGGGTAGTGACTTCGGCGTCCGCGCGCAACGGACCGGGGCCTCTGCGCGTAGCGGACGGGGGCCTCTGCGAGCAACGGAGGCGCGGGCGCCAGGGTTGCTGTACCGCCCCGATCAGATTATCGTGGCGCGCTGTAGCGAGGGGGCCACCGGAAGTCGGTCGGAAGCCGACGCGGCCCCGCCACTGTAGGAGGCCCGGATCCCGCACCGGATCCGGATTGACGCGCTCGACAGCCACTGGGTTTCCGCCGCGGGTCTGGATTGCCGCGGGCGGATCCTGCGGATCGCCGCGGATTCCCGCCGCGGACCTCCGCTCCCCCGGGAAGGCGAGCGCCGTCGCCTCGAGCCAGGAGACGCGGCCCCCTCGGCCAAGCACCAACCTTCGAGGGAGGGGAGCCGGTGTACATCGATGTCGAAACCCGAGCCGCTCGGATCGGCCAGGGTCCCCGCGGAATCCGGCGGCCCGCCCGCCTCGTTCTCACGGCCGTCCTCCCCTTGCTCGCCGCCTGTGCGCCAGTCGACGGTGCAAGGCCGTCGGCGCTTGCCGTCGCGGACGACACCGGGCGCACCGTGTCGCTGTCCGCACCCGCCGGGCGCGTCTTCTCCGTCATCCCGTCGCTCACCGAATCGGTCACGGCGCTCGACCCGACCGTTCTCATCGCCCGTACGCGTTTCGACCGGGCACCGGAACTGGCGCACCTTCCTTCCCTGGGTGACGCCATCCGCCCGAACCTCGAGGCATTGGTGCGGCTGGCACCCGATCTCGTCATCAGCTGGGACGATCCGGACCAGCGCACCTTCGCCGACCAGGTCGCGGCGATGGGCATACCGGTCTATCGGGCCAACGTGCAGACGATCGCCGACGTGCGCAGCCACTTGCGGCGTCTGGGCGTCCTGCTGGGCCGCGGCGACAGGGCCGAAGCGCTGGTGGACTCGCTGGATCAGGCGCTCGCCCGCGTAGCTGCGGCGGTCCACGGGCGTGACCGCGTGGCCGTCTACTATTCCGTCTGGCACGACCCGCCGCAGACCACCGGGCCCGGTACCTTCATCGACGAGGTCATCGAGTACGCCGGAGGCAGGAACGTGTTCGGCGATGCCTCGAACGCCTGGCCGCTGGTGTCCCTCGAGGCGATCCTGCAGCGCAACCCGGACGCCCTGGTGATTGCTCGCCATACGGAGGACCAGCCTGCCGCGCCCTGGCTCGACCGACCCGGTTGGCGGGAACTGGAAGCCGTCCGGACCCGGCGCTACCTGGTGGTGGAGGGGGACCTGTTCAATCGCCCGGGCCCGCGCGTGGCCGAAGCGGCGTTGCAACTAGCCCGCTTTCTGCACTTCGAGTCCAAATGACCGCAATAGTCCCCGATTCGATCACTCCCGGAGGATCACCGCGATGAGCGTCCCATGGTCGAACTGTAAATTACAGTTTACACAATGTCATGTTTACTTTACATTTGTGGCCGCGGCCGTGGCCCTTATGCCGGCGTTTCCCGCCTCTGCGCAGTCGCCCGAACTCGTGTTCCTGTCGAACATCACCGGCACGGTGCGCGACGGTGAGGCGCTTGCGACCGTCGAGGAGCAGACCGCGGCGGCGCTGGACGCCCTCGGAGACCAGCTGACGGCCCGCGGGCTCGGCTACCGGGATGTCGTCGCGGTCAACGTGTTCCTCAGGGACACCCGGCACTTCCAGGCGATGAACGGGGTCTACCGAGGCTACTTCCCGGTCGATCCCCCGACACGTGCGACCGTCGAGGCCGACCTGCCCGACCGGGAAGCCCACGTGCAGATCTCGGCGGTGGCCACGCCGGACGAGACCGAGGTCATCTCGCCCGCGGGGCTGCAGTCGCCGGCGCTGCCGTATTCGTGGGGCATCCGCGCGGGCGACGTGCTCTTCATTGCGGGCGCGACGAGCCGCGATCCGGAGACCTATCAGCCCGTGGAAGGCGACGTGCAGACGCAGACGCGACGCGTCTTCGGGAACATCGGGATGATCCTGGAAGAGGCCGGAATGGGCTACGGCGACCTCGTGAGCTGCAAGGTCTTCCTCGACGACGTGCGCCTGTGGGGCGACATGAACGAGGCCTACCGCGAATTCGTCACCGCCGACGATCCGCCGGCGCGGGCGGCGGTGCGCGGCGGGCTGATGAATCCCGCCTTCCTCGTCGAGATCCAGTGCGTGGCAGAGCGGTCGGACGAGCGCCGCGTCGTACTCCGCGAGGGTCAGCAGCGGGGACGGTCACCACTGTCTCCGGCGATCGCGACCGGTGGTCGTGTCTGGCTTGCCGGAATGCTCGCGCGCGGGGAGGACGCACGGGACGAGGCGCGGAACACGCTGGCGAGCCTCGGGGGGACGCTCGAGGCCGCGGGACTGGGGTTCGGGGACGTGGAGGACGTTTGGGTCTATCTGACCGACGTGCGCGATGCGCCGGCCGTGCTGGAGGTGCTGGCCGAGACGATGCCGGGCGAGGTCCCGCCGGTGACCGTTGGGGGGCTGCCCCTCGTGGGTCGTTTGGGGGTGGAGATTCAGATGACGGCGGTGGTGCGCTGAGCGGCTCGTGAGCACATCCGCCACACTGCTGGAAGGGGCCATCAGCCGTGTGGCCGCTGCCGCCCCGCCGGGGGATCCGGCCGCGGTCCAGGCGCACCTCGACGCGCTGACCAAGCCGCCGGGAAGCCTCGGCCGTCTGGAGGAACTCGCTCTGCAGGTGGGCTGTGTGCTGGGCGATCCGCCGCCCGCGCTCGACGGAGCCGTGGTGTTCGTGTTCGCGGCGGATCACGGGGTCTCCGCGCAGGGCGTGTCCGCGTATCCGGCCGCGGTCACGGCGCAGATGTGCGCCAACTTCTCCGGTGGCGGTGCGGCGATCAACGTGCTTGTGCGGACGTGCGGCGCCGAGGTGCGGGTGGTCGATGTGGGCGTCGCGTCGGATGTCGCCGCGCTGAACGGGATTGAGCACCGGAAGATCCGCGCGGGGACGGCCGATCTGTCGGCGGGTCCCGCAATGACGGCGGACGAGGTCATGGCGGCGCTGGCGGTGGGGGTGGAGGCGGCGAGCGATGCGAACGCGCGGATCGTGGGCGTCGGCGAGATGGGCATCGCGAACACGACCGCGGCGGCTGCGGTCACGGCCTGCCTGACCGGGGCCGCGCCACACGGGGTCGTGGGCCGAGGCACGGGGGTTGACGATGGTGGACTGGCCCGCAAGCGCGAGGTGGTGGAGCAAGCGGTGGCACGAGTGGTTCGGCTGGAGGGTCCGCGCGACGAGGCGCTCGAGGTGCTGCGCCAGGTGGGCGGACTCGAGATCGCCGCGATGGCGGGCGCCATGATCGGCGCGGCGGCGCGGGGTGCGCTCGTGCTGGTGGATGGCTTCATCTCCTCGGCCGCGGCGCTGGCGGCCTGCCACCTGTGCGCCGCGCTGCCGCCGTACCTCGTCGCGTCGCACCGCTCGACCGAGCCGGGTCACGCCGCGGCGCTCGACGCGCTCGGCCTGGTTCCCCTGCTCGACCTCGAAATGCGGCTGGGCGAGGGGACCGGGTGCGCGCTTACCATCCCGATCGTGCGGGCAGCCGGGGCGCTGCTCACCGAGATGGCGACCTTTCGATCGGCGGGGATATCGGGGCCGGGCGGTGGTGTGCCTGGGGGCGCTCCATGATGAGACTCATCGTCGTGACGGGAGGCGTGCGGTCGGGCAAGAGCCGGTGGGCGCAGGACGAGGCGCTGGCGCACGGGGGCGAAGAGGTCACCGTGATCGCGACCGCGGAGGCCGTCGACGACGAGATGCGCGGCCGGATCGAGGCGCACCGCCGCAATCGTCCCGCAGGGTGGCGCACCGTGGAGGCGCCGGAACGGGCGGGTCAGGCGATCCTGGCCGCCGTGACCGACACGGTCGTGCTTGACTGCGTGACCGTGCTCACCGGCATGGCGATCGGACGCGCGGGCGCGAAGAGCGAGTCCCGGGCGCTGGAGGCGATGGCCGCCGAGATCGACGGAATCCTCGACGCGAGGGAGGCGCGCGCCGGGTTGCTCATCGTCGTGACGAACGAGGTGGGATGGAGCGTGCATCCCCCCACCGCGGTCGGACGCTGGTATCAGGACGGATTGGGGATGGCCAATCAGCGTCTCGCCGCCGCCGCGGACCGGGTGGTGCTCATGGTCTCCGGGCTGGAGACCCGACTCAAGTGAGGGCCGCTCTCCGGGGCGCGCGTGCCGCCTTCGTCTTCATGACCCGTGTGCCGGTGGGCGGCTTTCCGTACGCGGCCGGGGAATGGCGGTGGACCTCGGCGTGGTTCCCGTTGGTGGGGCTGGCCGTTGGGACGGTGTGCGCGGCGGTGTGGTGGCTGGTGGCTCCGCTGGGACCGTGGGTCGCTGCAATGGCCGTGCTGGTCGCGTCGATCCTCCTGACCGGCGCGTTCCACGAAGACGGACTCGCCGACACCGCCGACGCGCTGGGCGGAGCACACGACCGCGCGAAGATCTTCGTCATTCTCAAGGACTCGCGGGTCGGTGCCTTCGGGGCTCTGGCTCTGGTGGTCTCGATCGCGTTCCGGTTGGTCCTGCTCGCGCAGCTGACGGGTGCCGCGGCCGTCGCCCTGCTCCTCGCGCACTGCCTTGCGCGGGTCGGGCCCGTCTGGCTGATGGTCGCGATGCCCTACGTCAGCGATGCGGCGGCGAAAAGCCGCCAGGTCACGCGTGCCGGCCCGGCCCAGGGCGTGCTCGCCACCGCGATCGGCGTGGCGGTGGCCGGGGGCGTGGTGCTGGCCGGGAGTGGAGTGCTGGCCGGGGGCGCAGTGCTGGCCGGGGGCGCGATCGGCGCAACCACCGCCGTCGCGGCACTCGCTGCGATGGCCCTTGCCACAGCGTTCTGCGGCTGGCGGTTCCATGCGCGGACAGGCGGATTGACCGGCGACTTCCTGGGTGCCGCGGAGCAGGTGAACGAGATCGTCATCCTTTTCACAATCCTCGCGGTGCTGCGGGTGGCAGGGTTCGGCCCATGATCCGCCTCCTCGCCATCCGCCACGCGCCGGTCACCGTCGAGCGGGTCTTCTACGGGCAGACCGACGTGCCCACGACTCTCGACGCCACCGAGGCGGCCGTGCGCATCGAGGCCACGGTGGCCGAGTTTGGCCCGGGCACGATCTGGTCTTCCGATGCCGTTCGCTGCCGGGAGCCCGCCGCACTGTTGTCGGAGCGTCTCGGAGTACAGCATCGGATCGACGAGCGGGTGCGCGAGATGTCCTACGGCGATTGGGAGGGGCGGGGCTGGGACGCCGTGCCGCGCGCCGAAATCGACGAGTGGATGGCCGACTGGCAGAGCCGATCCCCGCCTGGGGGTGAGAGTGTCGCCACGTTCACCGCACGGGTCGCGGCGTGGTGGCGGGAACTCGAGGCGGGGCAGCACTTCCTCATGGCTCACGCGGGGGTGGTGCACTGCCTCGATGTCGTCGCCGACGGTCTCGCCTGGGAGAAGACCGTCGAACAGCGACTGGACTTCCTGCAGGCCAGGCGGTTCGCGCGGCCGCCCGTGTCCCGGGCGCGCGATCCTTCGAGCGAGGGGATTCGCCCAAAGTGACGCGCACGCCCCGCCGGCTCGTCCTCCTCGCGCTCGCCCTCGTGGCCGCAATGGCGATCAGCGTCTCCTTCGGCGCATCCGGGCTCGGTCCCGTCGACCTGTGGCGTGCGCTGTCGGCCGATGGCGACCCCACGGCGCGATCGATCCTGTTGCAGTTGCGGCTGCCGCGCGCCGTGCTTGCCGCCCTCGTCGGCGGTGCGCTCGGCCTCAGCGGCTGCACCTTTCAGGCACTCCTGCGCAACCCGCTGGCCGACCCGTACGTGCTCGGTGTTTCGGGGGGGGCAGCCGTCGGCGCGGTGGCGATCGTCGTGACCGGAATCGGCGTCATTCTGCCCTGGACGCTCCCGGCGGGCGCGTTTCTCGGTGCGGTGGCCGCGATGGCGCTCGTACTCGAGGTCGCGCGGCGCGCCTCGCCCGGGGCGATGGACACGCGCGTCCTGATCCTCTCCGGGGTCATCATCGGCGCCTTCTTCAACGCCATCATCCTGCTCATGCTCTCGATCGCCGACGTCGAGTCCTTCCGCTCGGCGGTCTTCTGGATGATGGGCAACCTGTCGGGCGCCGACTGGGGCTCGACATCGCTGCTGGCGGTGCTGCTCGTGCCCACGGGCGCGGCGGTGCTCTCGATGGCTCGTGCCTTCAACCTCCTGTCCAGGGGCGAGGAGGTTGCCCACTACCTGGGCGCTTCGGTGCAGCGCGTAAAGCTGACTGCGTACCTGTCCGCGTCGCTGATGGTCGCCGCGGCGGTCGCGGCCGGCGGGGTGATCGGCTTTGTCGGACTGATCGTGCCGCATGCGGTCCGGCTCGCGTGGGGGAACGATCACCGCCTGCTCCTTCCCGCGTCGTTCCTGGCCGGGATGGCGTTCCTCCTGGTGGCCGACACGCTGGCCCGGCTGGTCGTGGCGCCGGCCGAGCTGCCGACCGGAGTGGTGACCGCCGTGGCCGGCGTGCCCTTCTTCGTGGCGCTGCTCATGCGAGGCGGGCGGCGGTGAGCGCTGACCGGCATCCCGTGCTGAACGGTCGCGGCCTGACGTTCGCGCACCCGCGCGCGAAGGAGGCCGCCGTGCGAGACATCTCGCTGTCCCTGCATCCGGGGCAGCTTCTGGCCGTCGTCGGCCCGAACGGTGCGGGGAAAACCACGCTGTTGAGGCTCCTCACCGGCTCGCTCGCTCCGCAGCAGGGTGAAGTGCGGCTCGGTGGTCGACTCCTGGGCGAACTCGGCGACCGTGAACGGGCCCGTGCGCTCGCGGTGGTGCCGCAATCCGAGTTTTCGCCGTTTCCGGTGACGGTGCGTGAGATGGTGGGGATGGGGCGGTACGCGCACCTCGGCCCGTGGGAGCGCACCGGCGTGTCCGACCGGGCCGTCGTCGAACGCGCACTCGAAAGGTGCGCCGTCGCCGAGTTCGCCGAGCGTCAGCTCGGTGAACTTTCCGGGGGTGAGCGCCAGCGTGCCCGTATCGCGCGCGCGCTTGCCCAGGAAGCCCCCACGCTGCTTCTCGACGAACCCTCGGCCGGCCTCGACCTGCGCTACCGCATGGAGCTCTTCCACCTGCTTCGGGAGTTGCGCACCGAGGGACTTGCCGTGCTCGTCGTCACTCACGACCTGAACCTCGCGGCCCGTTTCGCCGACCGCCTGCTGCTACTCGACCGCGGTCGGGCAGCGGCTCGCGGAGCCCCCGAGCACGTGCTCTCGCGCGAGGCGCTGGAGGCCATCTACGAATGGCCGCTCCGGCTCGTCCCGCACCCCGGACCCGGGAGCGATACCGGGGCGCCGCAGACGATTCCTCTCAGGCGCGACGGTCCGTAACGGGCCGACGCTTCGATGCTCGCCCTGCCATGAGACGCCGCCGAGGCCAGGGCTCACCCACCCGCGAGCCGGTCACTCCCGGGCAGGAGCACGGGACTCGCGCACCACCATGACCTGCGCGCCGTCGACCGGGCGCTGCTCGTACGTTGTCGCTGCCGCCTGTTCGAGCCGTGCAACGTACTCGTTGATACGACCGCGGTCGTCGGTCCAGAAGGTCAGCAGCGCCCCCGACTGGGGGATGGCACCGGCGACGAAGGCCCGCAAACCCCCATCGGTGTTGACGCCGTACAGGATCAGGTCCGGAGCTGCCTTCACGGTATCGATCCGTGGACCCTCCACCGAAAGCACCACGGCGCCGACGTCCAGCTGATCGTGCTGGATCACGACCTCGACGTACCCGAACCGGTTGTCCACGTCGACTCCCATCTGCTGCTGGGTCGACAATCCCCCCGGGTCGCGGGCCGTCACCGTCACGACGGCGCCGCCCATGGCCAGCCCGGTCACCGTGAGGAAGTTGCCCGAGACGGTGGCCGTGGCGATCGCGTTGTTCGACACGGTGGCGGTGTAGGTCAGACGGTCGTTGTCGGGGTCGCTGAAGTAGCCGGTCAGGATCACCCTCACCGTGTCGCCGACGAGCATCTCGACGGCGGGGATCGCATCGGTCGCCACCGGTGGCCGGTTGGTCGGCGGCGGGGGCGCCACCGGTGCGTCCTCGCCGCCACAGGAGTGGACGACGACCGCCGCCGCTGCAGCCAGAATCAGCAGAGCACACCGCTTCAGGTTCACGGTCGCTCCCTCCCGTCCGGTCGTCCCGGGGTGCCGCAGCCGGACTCCTCGCCGCCGGCAGCGCAGTGGTCGAGCCACCGCAGCACGTCGCCCGCGTTAAAGGTCCCATCCTGGTTGCCGAACCAGTCGAGAAAGCGCTCCTGTTCGGGCTGGAGCTGTCCGTCCCCGAGGAGGTGTTGCGCCGCTCCCTCGACCGTCATCGGGGCAACCACCTCGAAGCGGTCCACGATCATGCCCAGCAGGTACGATCGACCCGGCACCCGGATCATGATCGTGTCCTCGAACGTCCCGGGATCCAGAGACTCCGAAGAACGTGACCAGACGATCGGAGCCTCCCGGCCTCCGGCCGTCTTGTCGATCATCAGCCACTCCGAACCGCTGGAGGCCGTCCACACCGCCGAGGCGGCCCCGAAGCCGGTCAGGCCGGACGGCAGTGAGTCCGAGGTGACGACGGACCAGCCCGACACGCCGTAGCCCGAGGTGAGGCGCAGTGCGGGAAGGGTCAGCGGCGGCTCGACCGACAGGCTGTACACCAGCGTCGCGGGGCTTCCCGTCGCCAGGGGGGCCAGGACCACTACCGAGTCCACGTAGACGCCCGGGGGCAGACTATCCGGATCGATCGTCCACCGGACGGAGGCGCTGCCGACGCCGGTCGTATCGATGAGCTCGAACCAATCGGTACGTCCCGGGTGGCTGGCGATCCATTCCACCGTTGCCGCCCGGGGCCCCTCGAAGTCGACCGCCAACGAATCCGTGAAGGCCTCCGTGCTGTCCTGCTCCACCGACATCAGCCGCTCGGTGCTGCCCAGTGTCATGTGGCCCCTGGGAACAGCGCTGTGGACCGTCACCGGAATCGTGACGGCGTCGGCTACGCCGGCGACGTTCACGCGGATCGTGGCCGAGTGGTCGCCAGGGGTAAGCTCGGTTGCGGCGACGCTGTAGCCCAATCGCCCGCGTCCGGCTCCGGTCGCTCCCTCAAGGGTCATCCAGGGCGCGTCCGAGGCGGTTGCCGTCCATGTGGCAAGTTGTTCGTCCCGTCCGCTGGGCGCCACGATCACCTGACCCTCCGCCTGCGTTTCCACGCCGGAGAGAATCGTATCGCTCACCGCCGAGGGCCGCGTCCGCGCCGTCAGCGGAACGTCGATCGGGATCTCGTACATCCCCCGGCCGTGCGTGGCGGCGAGCAGCCTGCCCGTCCCCGGACTGGCCGCGATGTCGAACACGGCAGCCATGGGCAGGTCGATGTCGAGCATGTCCCAGGAGTCCCCTCCCCGGGGCGAGTGGAACACGCCCAGGTCGGTTCCGATGTACACGGCGTCGGGGTTCTCGGGGTCGTACAGGACCGCGTTGACGGGGTGGTCCGGGAGGCTGCCCGTGCGGTCACGCCACGTGCGCCCTCCGTCGGTCGTCTGGAAGACGTGGCCGGCTCCGAAGCCGCCGGCGACCGCGTAGGCGACATCCGGGTCGTCAGGATGCACCGCGAGGTCACCGATGTACCGATCTGCGGGAAGCCCCTCGGCGGGCCCGACGATCGACCAGGACGCCCCCGCGTCGCGAGTCACCGCTACCCCCCCAAGGGTCAGGGAGATGTACACGGTATTGGGGTCGGACAAAGAGGGGGCGATCGCGGAGATCCTGCCTTCCCAAGTTGGTCCGGGGAAGGCTTCCGAGACCCGGATCCACTCTTCGGCCGCGTTGTCGGTGCGATACAGTCTTCGGGTGCCGAAATAGAGCCTCTTCGAGTCGATCGGATCCATCACGAGCGGGGGGACAAACGCAGCGTCTTCACCCATGTCGATCCCGGAGATCCGCCGCTCGCCGTTCTTTCGCGGCCC
Source organism: Longimicrobiales bacterium (assembly GCA_965116905.1). Taxonomy (GTDB): domain Bacteria; phylum Gemmatimonadota; class Gemmatimonadetes; order Longimicrobiales; family Gaopeijiaceae; genus Bin94. The sequence continues at coordinate 1,915,406 of OZ220732.1, forward strand.
ACCGACGACCGGGTCCCACTGTGACTCGTTGTACCAGGTGTCGCGGTTCTCGGCATCGATAGCCGTGAACCCGCCGTCTCCGCCAATCAGCTTCGTCCATGTCGTGGTCCCGGCCGCGGACCGCACAGTGCCCTGATCCTGAGTTCCCCCGAGCGTCACGGCAGGATCGGACGGATGTGCGGTGATGCCCGGATAGAACTGAGCCAGGGCCAGGTTGGTGGCCAACGAAGTCCAGCTCGTGCCGGCGTCCGGAGACCGGAATACGCCGCCGTCGTTGGCCACGTAGAGGACATCCGGACCGCTCAGCGTGTCGAAGACCAGCAGGTGTTGATCGACGAAGAGGTTGTTCGGATGGATCTGCCGAAAAGTGCGGCCGCCATCGATGGAAGCCTGAAGGACGATGGCCCCCAGGTAGAGCCGGTCCGGGTCCAGGGGGTGCACCGCCAGGGTCATGTCGTACCAGCATTGGTGATGGCACGTGGCGCCGTCCGCCTCGAGTTCCTGCCAGGTCGCCGCGCCGTCGTCGCTGCGGTACAGCAGCAAGCCCTTTCGAGTCTCGCGGTCTTCTCCGACGTTCACGACACCGGCATACAGGGTCTCGGGTGCCGATGGGGAGATCGCCAGATTGATGCGCCTGATGTCGGTATCGCGGAGACCGGCGGAGGCTTGCGTCCATGAGCGGCCGCCGTCGCTGGATTTGTGGATGCCCCAGTTGGCGTATCGTGGAAGCGAGTGGAACGCTGCGTACAGGACCGAGGGATCGGCGGGATCCATGATGAGATCGGTGGCGACGCCACGCCTGACCAGGGTCCAGCTGCGGCCGCTGTCCGTCGAGCGAAACAGCCCGAAGTCCGTGGCCGCCAGCACCGTCGTAGAGCTGAGTGAACCGGCGGTTGCCGGGTCGACGACCACCCGGGAAATCCGTGCCCCTATGTTCCCCGGTATGCGCAAAACGTCGGCCCCCTGCTCCTCCCACGTCCTGCCCCCGTCCGCCGACCGGAGCATTCCGCAGCCGTAGTAGCTGTCTCCCGAGAAGTGCTGCTCCCCGGTGCCCGCGTAGACGATGTCGGGATTGACCGGGTCTATGGCGATCGACCCCATCGCCAGCGAACACTCGTAATCGGTAAGCGGAGTCCAGGAGGCACCACGGTCTTCGGACTTCCACACCCCGCCCTGAGCCCCGCCAATGTAGAGAACGGCCGGGTTGGCCGGGTGGATAGCGATCGCCGACACTCGTCCGGCCATGGGACCTCTACGCCGGTCGTCGATCTGTTCGGGGCCGATGAAGCGCCAGGGCGCGCCGGGGCCACGCACCCGCCGAGGCCCGAAGCCGCGTACGGCCATGACCTGTCGTCTCGCGATCTGGAGGCGGGCGGCGATATCCGTGGCGCCGCCCGAGTAGAGTCGCACCCTCTCGTATTCCATGCGGCCGCGAAGTTGCTCCTCCTCCTGGGCGGCGCCACCGGGAGTGAGGAGCAGAGCCGCCAGGCCGGTCAGGAATGCGGTGGAACCCCACCTCGCAACCACCCGGCGCGCGCGCATTCTCCAGCGCATTCTCCAGCGCATTCTCCAGCGCATTCTCCAGTGTGGTGACTGCGGATTATCCATCGGAGCGCTTCGACAAACGTCCTCTCCGTCACTTCGCGGTCCGGCGTTTGCGATCACGAATGCTGGCAACCGTAGACGCCTGCTGCTTATTGTGTCAAGCCCGCAAACCACCTGCCTGGCTGGCCTGAGACCGCAGCCCAAAACCAGCGAGCCCGACCATGATGATCGAGATCCGCCGCCACCCGGGTCCGCATGCCACTCCTGCTGCGGCGCCTGTCCCGTTCCTGGTCGCCCTTGCCCTCGCCGCGCTCTCCGCCTGCGACCGCCCCGCACCCGCCCCCATCCCCGTCGTCGAGGCCACCATCGTCGGCGTCCAGAAGGCCATCTTTTCGGGCGCTACAACCTGCCGCATGGTCGTGCAGTCGTACCTTGACCGCATCGAAGCCTACGAGGACCGGATCAACGCGATCACCGTCGTCAACCCGGCCGCCCTGGACCGTGCCGACGAACTCGACGCCGCGGTGGCCGCCGGTGAGGAGCCCGGCCCGCTATTCTGCGTGCCCATGCTCGTCAAGGACAACTTCGACACCCATGACATGGTCACCACCGCGGGCTCGATCGCGCTGGCCAACAACATCCCGCCCGACGACGCGTTCATGGTACGGCGCATCCGCGAGGCGGGCGCCATCGTGCTCGCCAAGACCAACATGGCCGAGTGGGCCTTCAGCGCACGCCAGTCGGTGAGCTCGTCGTACGACACGACGCGCAACGCTTATGCCCTCGACCGTGTGCCGGCGGGCTCCAGCGGCGGCACGGCGTCGGGCGTCGCCGCCAACTTCGGCCTGATCGGTCTGGGCAGCGACACGGGCAACTCGATCCGCGGGCCCTCGTCACGCCTGGCCCTGGTCGGCATCCGTTCCACGATCGGGCTGACCAGCCGGGACGGGGTGGTGCCGCTTTCCTTCGACCGCGACATCGCCGGACCGATGGGCCGCACGGTCGAGGATGTGGCCCGCGTTTTCGACGTGGTGGCCGGTTTCGACCCCGCCGATCCCTACACCGAGGCCGGCCGCGGCCGCGGAGAGGACGACTACACGGCCTTCCTCGACGCCGACGGTCTGCAGGGCGCCCGGATCGGTGTGTTGCGGGCGCTCGTCGACACGGAGGACGCGGATTCTGCCGTGGTCGCTGTCTTCGAGCAGTCGCTCACCGAACTGGCCCGGCTCGGCGCCGAGATCGTGGATCCCTTCGACTTCGACGTCCAGGCCCAGCTGGATCGCGAGAACATGTTCTGCGGCCGCTTCCGCTACGACATGCACGTATACCTGAACTCGCTCGGCGAGGCGGCGCCCATCACCGACGTCGTGCAGGTACTCGAGACCGGCCAGTACTCGGACTACGTCGAGAACTCGCTCCGCCGCGCCGAGGATTCACCGCTCGACGTGCATCCCGCCGACCGCGATCCGCCGTGCCCGGACTTCCTCGAAAACGAGGGGCGCCAGGCCTATCTGGCCGACCTGGTGGCCGCGATGGACGCCGCGGAAGTCGACGCGCTCGTCTACCCGTCGTGGCTGAGCCCCCCCGCCCACATCGACCGCGGGCGCGAGGAGTACAGCGGCGACAACTCCCAGCGCGTCGCCCCCGCCACCGGAATGCCCGCGATCACCGTGCCGATGGGCTTCACCGACGGGGTGCACCCGGCCGGGTTGCAAATCCTGGCGCGTCCGTACGCCGAGGGGTTGCTCTTCCGGTATGCGTACGCCTATGAGCAGGGGACGCGGCATCGGCGGCCGCCGGAGGGGTTCCCGGAGCTGGAAGACTGAAGCAGGCCATCGCGCAGACGCTCGGTCACACGCCTTCTCCTGGTGCGGCAACTCCAGCCTCGGGAACTGCCGCCGCCAGAAACCAGGGCAGGACCCGGAATCCGCTCAATGCGAAATCCTCGGTCCCTCCGTGGACCAGCACACCCCCCCGATTCGGGTTCGACGGGATCGAGGTCCACCACTTCAGCGCCGACAACGCGTCCGCGGGCACGGTCCGACCCGACTTGACCTCCACCGGGATCAGGCGGTCGCCCGCGTCGACCAGGATGTCGATCTCGTGCCCCGTGGCGTCGCGCCAGAAGTACAGCTTCGGATCCTGCCGCCTTGCCGCGTACGCCTTGACGAGTTCGGCGACGACGAACGACTCGAAAACGGCACCACGCAACGGGTGTCTCTCAAGTGTCACGGCGTTTTCGATGCCCAGCAGATAACACACCAATCCGGGATCGAGAAAGTGCAGCCGCGGTCGCTTGCGGAGGCGCTTTCGGAAGTTTGCGTGATGCGGCGGAAGGGTGGTCGCGATGTACCCGATCTCAAGTGCCGTGAGCCATCGACGCGCTGTCTGGTGCGTGACGCCGGCGTCGCTGGCCAGCCCGCTCAGATTGAGCTCCGTGGCCGTGCGTGCCGCGGCCAGGCGTACGAAATTCTCAAACGATCTCACGTCCAGGACCTGGGAAACGTCGCGCAGATCGCGCTCGACGTAGGTTCGGAAGTAGTCGGACATCCACTCACCCGCCGAGAGCCCGCGGTCGTGTACGGGCGGATAGAAGCCGGTCACCAGCGTCTCCCACAGATCCTGCCCGGAGAGCCGCTCCGCCGCCGACGCCGACACTCCACCCTGGCGGTCCAGTTCGCGTGGATCCAGCGGCGGCAACCCGTGCAACTCGGCCAGGGAAAACGGCAGGAGCAACAGTAACGCGGTCCGGCCCGCCAGGGTCTGCGACACCGACTTCAGGAGCAGGATGTTCTGCGATCCCGTGACAATGAAGCGTCCGGGCCGGTCGTCTTCATCCACGAGTTCCTGCACATAGGACAACAGCTCGGGCGCCCGCTGGATTTCGTCCAGGATCAGCGGGTCCCCTCGCGCCAGGAATCCGCGCGGATCCGCCAGGGCCCGGGCGCGGACATCGGGTGCCTCGAGTGAGGCGTAACGATGCCCTGGGAAGACGGCTCGCACGAGGGTTGTCTTCCCGGACTGCCGTGGCCCGGTGAGGGTAACGACGGGGTAGCGCTCAGCCGCTCTTCGGAGCGCCGGCGTCAGGTGTCTGGCGATCATCCGACAAGTTTGGCGGATCACCCGAGTCATGTCAACTCGATGATACGATCACCCAAATGACATGCCCTAGCCGTCCATTCCAGCCTCCCCAACCCGTGTAATGTACACTTTGATTTACATTATGTCATCCAAAGTTTACATTACCCTACTCCGGAGGCCACCTCGGCAGCGCCCGCCCCGTGGTCCACGGCACGCCGGCTTCTTCCAGCCGCGCCTCGAGCGCCGGCAGATCGGTCTCGACGAGCTGCTGCAGGTCCGGATACAGCCCGCCGAACAGCCTCCGCGCGATCCGGTACTGCTCACGATGCGTCTCCGTCGGCCCGTGCATGCCGTTCCAGTGTCCGCGCACGATCTGGTTTACCCGCCCCGTGATCCCCGGCAGGTCGGGTTCCGCTCGCGACGTCCGGGTCCTTGATCCTTCCAGGGTCTCCCGGAGGTCCAGAAGGCGGAGTTCCTGGGCACGGGCTTCGGTCATCAGCTCGACCGGCGCCGCTGGCCAGCGCTCCAGAGCCTGCTTGATGGCCGAGATCCGCTGTGCGGCTGCCGCGGCCACGCGCTGGCTCCCCGTCACCGCGCGGAGCAGTTCGCCCGTCTCCCGCTGGAACGCGAGGATGCCCGCCCGGTCGCGCTGCGGGATCGCGGGCTCGTTGATCGGCGCGATCGTGAACGCCACCGGCCCGGCCAGCTCGGTCACCTCGCCGTCGACGCGTTGCGCGAGCGACACGGTGTAGTCGCCCGGCAGCGCCATCGGGCCGTTCCCACCGCCGCCGAAGCCCCCAAAGCCGCCGAAGCCGCCTCCGCCGCCACCACCGGCCGTCACCGGATTGTAGCCCGGGTAGCGGTAGTTCCACGTCGCGCGGTGAACGCCCCGGCTCGTCGAGCCACTCACGACGTTGACCACGCTGCCCATCTCGTCGCGGACCGTCAGGAACACCCGCGGCGCCTCTTCTCGATCCTCCGCCTCCAGCTCCTCCCACGTCGGATACGGCGTGTCTTCGCCCGCACGCTGCGCTCTCCGCTCGGCCGCCCTTCTCTCCGCCTCACGCGTGCGCAGCGTTTCGCCCACCCAGTACGTGAAGGTCACGCCCAGCGGGGGGTTGTCGGCCTGATAGAAGTCGCTGCCGTTCGCGCCGCCGGGGTTCCAGGGCACGTACATGTCCCCATCGGCCACCTCGAAGATGTGCCCGCCGCCGGCCAGGATCTCGTCGGACGCGCGGGCCAGCTCGCGAAGCGGCGTGTAGTCGTCGACCACGTAGAAGCTGCGGCCGAAGGTGGCCGCGACCAGGTCGCCCTCGCGCTTCTGGATCTCGAGTTCGCGCACGGCGATCGTCGGCAGTCCGCTGTCGAAATCCATCCACGACTCGCCGCCGTCGACCGACACGAACGCCCCGAACTCGGCGCCCACGAAGAGCAGCCCCGGCTCGACGTGGTCCTGCACGATCGAAAAGCTCGGGCTGTTGTCGGGCAGCCCGCCGGTGATCATGGTCCAGTCGACGCCACGGTTCGTGGACTTGAGCACGTACGGACGGAAGTCGTTGCGCTTGAAGTTGTTCACCACGACGAACACCTCGTCGGCGTTGTGCAGCGACGCCTCGACGTCGTGGACGAAGCTCGCGTCCGGCACGCCCGGCAGGCTCTCGACGGCGCGCCAGTTCTCGCCGCCGTCCTCGGTCACCTGCACCAGCCCGTCGTCGGTGCCCACGTAGATCAGCCCCTCGACGAGCGGCGATTCCGAGACCGCCACGATATGCCCGAACGACGACGTCGACCGGTTCTTGGCCACGGCATCCACGCTCCACACGCGCCCCATCACCTCGAGCTGGTTGCGGTCGATGTTGCGCGACAGGTCACCCGAGATCGCGCGCCAGCTGGTCCCCTGGTCGTCGCTCTGGAAGAGGATCTGCGCGCCGAAGTAGATGCGGTTGTTGTCGTGCGGCGACATGTGCAGCCCGGCGTCCCAGTACCAGCGCAGCGGGGGTCCGTCGGGGTCCGGCTGCGGCTGGATGTCGAGGCGCTCCTTGCTGCCCCGGTCGAACCGCGAGATCACCCCGTACTGCAGCTGCGAGATGATGATGTCGGGGTTCTCGGGATCGATCACCGGGTCGAACCCGTCGCCCCCGAGGGTCACGTACCAGTCCGAATTGCGTATGCCGCCGCCCAGCGTCTGTGATGGTCCGCCCAGCGTGTTGTTGTCCTGCGTGCCGCCGTAGACGTAGTAGAACGGCTCGTCGTTGGAGGTGGCGACCTTGTAGAACTGGGTCAGCGGCAGGTTGGGGAAGAAGTGCCAGCTCTCGCCGAAGTCGTGAGTTTCGTACAGCCCGCCGTCGTTGCCCAGGATCAGGTGCTCGGGGTCGTCCGGATCGAAGGCGATTGCGTGATGGTCGACGTGCACGCCCTGCGTGGGCAGCCGGCCCCACGTCTCGCCCCCGTCGTCGGACATCTGGACGAAGGTGTCGAGCGAGTAGATGCGGTCGAAGCGGTGCGGATCGGCGTAGAGTTCGTGGTAGTACATGGCCGCGCCCGACTGGTAGCGCGAGGTCCGGCTCCAGCTCTCGCCCATGTTCTCGCTGCGGAAGGTGCCGCCGTTGTTCCCGGACGCCTCGACGATGGCATAGAGCACGTCGGGGTTGATCGGCGAGATCGCCATCCCGATGCGCCCCTTGTCCCCGCCCGGCAGCCCGCGGTTGATCGCGCGCCAGGTGTTTCCGCCGTCGGTGGACTTGTGGATGCCGGAGCCCGGCCCGCCGTCGATCATCGTCCACTGGTGCCTGCGGCGCTGCCACGACGACGCATACATCACGTCCGGGTTGCGGGGGTCGAAGTAGACCTCGTTGACGCCGGTGTGCTCGTCGATTTCGAGGACTCGCTCCCATGTGTCGCCGCCGTCCGTGGTGCGGTAGAGCCCGCGCTCTCCGCCCTCGGCCCACAGCGGCCCCTGCGCCGCGACGAAGACCGTGCGCGAGTCGTCGGGGTGCACCGCGATCATGCCGATGTGCCGCGACGTCTCCAGTCCCATGTTCGTGAACGAGCGCCCGCCGTCGACCGACTTGTAGACGCCGTCACCGTAGCCCACCGAGCGCTGGCCGTTGTTCTCGCCGGTGCCGACCCACAGCGTGAGGTGGTCGTTCGGGTCGAGCGCGATCGCGCCGATCGAATACGAGCCGTAGTTGTCGAAGATCGGCGTCCAGGTGGTCCCGGCGTTGGTCGTCTTCCACACGTTCCCCGACGAGGCCGCGACGTACCAGGTGCTGCGGTCCGTGGGGTCGACCGCGATGTCCGCGATGCGCCCCGAGGCCACCGCCGGACCGATGCTCCGCCAGCGGAAGGAGGAGAGGAGGCCGGCGTTCAGCTCGGCGGGGCCGTCCTCGCCGCCGCCGGCACCGCCCCCGCGCTGCTGGGCGGGGAGGGGGGAGGGAACCGCGAGGGGTGCGATTGCCGCGAGCAGGGTCGTGCCGAGTAGGGTGGTGGCCAGCAGGGTCGCCAGGGTGACCGGGCGCCGAACGGCTGTACGGGAGCGATGGTCGTGCATTGTGGTTCCTGATTGCGTGTTGATGGCAGCGTGACGCTGGGAGTCCGTGGAGTCTACTGTTGGAAGGGTGCGCATGTCGACAGTCAACGTTCCCGAGGCCAAGACCCACCTCACTTGTAGGCGGGCCTAACTGTCCTGGTCAGCTCCCCACCCCAATCGGCGCCCGAATCAGCTCATCCGGGATCCGGAACGCGTCCACCAGCTCCACCGCCCTCGGCGCCAGCTCGCGGCACCGGCGGTTGACCTCGCTCCGAATGGCCTCGCTCTTGGCGGGTTCGAAGTAACCCGCTTCGAGGTACCACGCGCGGTGCTTCTCGAGCGTGACCAGGCCGTAGAGGGCCACGACATCGGTCACCAGCTCCTTGCCTTCGCCCTCCGGCGATCCGGCCAGCGCCGCGACCGAAGCTTCCATGCCGATCCGGTCCACGTGGGCGCGGGCCAGAGCGATCAGGTGATCCTGACATTCGTTCACCGCTTCGAAGCTGTCCATTCCCCCGTCCATGCGGGACTTGAGACGGCGGGCGGCGGAACGTAGCAGGCGCTGTTCCCGGTAACGGAGAGCGGACAGGTGGAACTCCTGGTCGGCGAGGTGCTCCGGATCGGTCCTGCGGGTCACGACCGGGTTCATGTCGGCAATGCGAGTGCCCGCCAGCTCGGCCAGGTACCGCGCCATCCCCCACATGGTGAGGTCGCCGATGTGCCTGCGGTAGCGGGACAGCAGCCCCTTGGCCACGAGTTGAAGCAGCACGGGGTTGGCGCCTTCGAAGGTGACGAAGACGTCCGTGTCGGCCATGAGGCGGCCGAACTGGTTCTCGGCCAGGTACCCCTGGCCTCCGCACGCCTCTCTGCACGCCTGCAGCGTGTGGAGCGCATTGCGGGAGGCCACGGCCTTCAGGGCGGCGGCGCGGACCTCGACCTCGCGGGGATCCGTCCCGGAGTCCCCGTAGCGGCGGGTCAGGTCACGGATCGCGAACCCCAGGGCGTAGGTGGTTGCAAGCCGCGGCAGTAGCTCGCGCTGGAGCGCCAGGTAGTCCAGAACCGGCACCTCCGGTCCTCCGGCGGGGCCAAACTGCCGGCGGTGGGCCGCGTAGCGGATCGCGATGGTCAGCGCCTTCTTCGTCACGGCGTGCGAGGCCGCGGCGATGCTGATCCGCCCCGATACCAGGGTTCCCAGCATCGTGAAGAAGCGCCGCCCGGGACTCGGGATCGGGCTATGATAGTCCCCCTCTTCGCTTACCCGCGCGAAGCGGTCCAGCAGGGCGACCCTCGGCACCCGCACGTGGTCGAACCGGATTCGGCCGTTGTCCACGCCGTTCAGCCCCTCCTTGGCACCACAGTCCTCGATGCGGACCCCGGGCAGGGCTGCGCCGCCCGCGTCCCGAATGGGGACCAGGAAGGCGTGAACGCCATGGTCCTGCGGGTGTGATCCTCCGTTGGCGGCGGCGTCTCCGCGGTTGGGCATGCGCAGCCGGGCGAAAACGGTCGCCATCCGTCCGTGCAGGGCGGCGTTGCCGATGTAGTCCTTCTGCGCGTCCTCGTCCGGGGTATGGATCACGAACTTCCGCGCGGTGGTGTCGTAGGTGGCGGTCGTGCGGATGTCGCGAACGTTGGACCCGTGGCCGCGCTCGGTCATGGCGAAACACCCGGGCAACTCCAGCGAGGCCACACGCGGCAGATACCGGCGGTGGTGCCTGTCCGTCCCCAGCTGCGCGATGCTGCCGCCGAACAGCCCGAACTGCACCCCGTACTTGACGAGGACACTGAGGTCTCCCAGCGCGAGTTCCTCGAAGACGGCGACCGCCCCGCCGATGTCGCCCCGGCCGCCGAATTCGCGCGGATAGGCGATCGCGCCCAGCCCCTCGTCCGCCAGCACACGCACCGCGGCGAGGGTGCGCTCGCGGTACTTCGCACGCGGGATTTCGTCGGGGATGGCCAGTTCGGGTCGAAAAAGCACGGTCCTCACCCGCCGCCGGAGTTCGGCGTGGTCGCCCGCGATGAGGACCGCGGCTTCATCGGCCGGCCCGGGTGCGCGGGCCTCGGCCTCGAGCACCTCGCACTCGGCTGCCGTGATCTCCCGGAGGGCCTCGGCCCCTGCCACACCCAGCTCCAGCTCCACGCGCTCCAGCGTCGCCAGCGCATCGCCACGCCAGGGCGCCCGGCCGGCCGGCGCACCCTGCACATGCCGCTCGGCGACGGCCAATCCGGCTCGAGTCAGCGTCAGCGGGCCCCTGCCGGCCGCCTCGAGCACCAGCGCAGTGGCTTCTCCGAAAACGGTGGGCGTGGGCGGCGCGTCCGGATTCAGCCAGTCCCGCACCTGGGCGCGGCCCTCGGGCGTCATCCAGTCGGCCTCCCGGAGCGGTCCGGTGACGGCACGCAGCTCCTCGTCCTCCATCAGACCGTCTGCCCAGACCGCGCATAGCATCGGCAGAAACGCGAGGAAGGTCGGGTCGGTCGAGAGAATGGGCTGCGAGGTGGTCGGCATGGTGCGGATACTCTTCAAGGGCATGTTCCTACCGAAAGATACCCGCGACGACGCGGCCCTGTTCATCACCCGCCCCCTTGAAATCCGCCACTCGCCGGGGCAGTATCGACTCTTTCCCGATCCATCCGTCCCCTCCAACGCCAAGCGCCGATGAGCCGACCTCTGGTGGGCGTGATCATGGGATCCCGCAGCGACTGGGACACCATGAGGCACGCGTGCGACACACTCGACGACCTGGGCGTCCCGCACGAGGCAGCGGTGGTGTCGGCGCACCGGACGCCGGACCGCCTGTACGAATACGCCTCCAGCGCCGAGAAGAGGGGGCTGAAGGTGATCATCGCCGGGGCCGGCGGGGCAGCGCATCTGCCGGGCATGGTGGCCTCGAAGACGGTGCTGCCCGTGCTGGGGGTGCCGGTGCAGTCGCGCGCGCTGCGGGGCCTCGATTCGCTGCTGTCGATCGTGCAGATGCCGGGAGGCGTTCCCGTGGGCACCATGGCCATCGGCGTCGCCGGCGCCACCAACGCGGGACTGCTGGCGGCCCGGATTCTGGGCGGTGACGATCCCGCCCTCCGGGAGGCCGTGCGCGCGTACGCACGTGCACGCACCGAAGCGGTCATGGCGGACCCGGATCCGCGCCAGCCTCCCCCTCGGTGAGGGTCGGCGTCCTCGGCGGCGGGCAACTGGCCCGCATGCTCGCGCTGGAAGGCATCCCGCTCGGGCACCGGTTCACCTTTCTGGAGCCGGCCCCCGACCCGCCCGCCGCCGCGCTCGGCGAGGTCGTGGACACGGCATACGACGACCCGGCGGGCCTCGCGCGGATCGCGGCGGCCACCGATGTCGTCACTTACGAGTTCGAAAACGTGCCCGGGGCCGCAGCCGCCTATCTTGCGGCCCGGCTGCCGGTGCTGCCCCCGCCGCCGGCGCTGGAAGCCACGCAGGACCGGCTGGTCGAGAAGCGACTGTTCCGGGAGCTGGGGATCCCGACCGCCCCGTTCCACCCCGTCGACACGCGCGACGACCTGGACCCCGCCCTCGCCATCGCCGGCTTGCCCGCCGTGTTCAAGACGCGGCGATTCGGCTACGACGGCAAGGGGCAGGCCGTCGTACACTCGGCCGAAGAAGCCGCGGCGGCCGTTGCCACGCTGGGACCCGGTCTCATCGCGGAGGGCTTCGTCGGATTCTCGCGGGAACTCAGCGTCCTCGGCGTCGGCGCCCGCGACGGCGGCCGGGTCTTCTACCCGCTGACCGAGAACCGCCACCGCGACGGGATCCTGCGGGTCAGCCGGGCACCGGCGCCGGGGGTGACGCCGGAGCTCCAGGCCCGTGCGGAGGGACTCGCCGCGCGCGTCATGGACCGGCTCGGCTACGTCGGCGTGCTCGCCATCGAACTGTTCCAGGTCGGCGACCGGCTGATGGCCAACGAAATGGCGCCGCGCGTGCACAATTCCGGGCACTGGACCCTGGACGGAGCCAGCGTCAGCCAGTTCGAGAACCACGTCCGGGCGGTCACCGGACTTGCCCTGGCGGAACCGCGCGTGCCGGGCCCCGCCGCCATGGTCAACATCATCGGCGAACCCCCGGATCCGGCCGACGTCGCCGCACTGCCGTTCGCGCACCTTCACCTCTACGACAAGGCGCCGCGCCCGGGGCGCAAGCTGGGCCATGTGAACATCACGGGCCCGTGCGAAGACGAGGTCGCGGAGGGCGTCCAGCGGGTCCGTGAAATGCTGACCGGATAGGCCCCCGGCGCGCACACGGCCGCCCCCCCGCCGCGCCGCGAATTTGCGTTTGACTTTTTCTCGCCCTTCCCCTACCTTTTCCAGGCTGTCCAGGAAACGAGCCTGGAGGGTTTCCACTTCCGGGCGACACGGCGCGCTTGATCGAACAGGCGCGCTTTTGTTCGCCCGTCCGGTGGAGCCGCCGAAATGAACTCACGGACCCGGTTCGAATGCCCACACTGAACCAACTGGTGCGGAAGGGGCGCGCGCGGCTGGCGAAGAAGAACAAGTCGCCCGCGCTCCAGAAGAACCCCCAGAAACGGGGGGTCTGCACCCGTGTGTACACGACCACGCCCAAGAAGCCGAATTCGGCGCTGCGGAAGGTGGCCCGCGTCCGGCTCACCAACGGCTACGAAGTGACGGCCTACATCGGCGGCGAGGGTCACAACCTCCAGGAGCACTCGATCGTGCTGATTCGCGGCGGTCGGGTGCGGGATCTTCCGGGAGTGCGCTATCACATCGTTCGCGGCACGCTCGACACCTCGGGCGTCTCCGAGCGCCGGCAGGGGCGGTCCAAGTACGGAGCGAAGCGGCCCAGGTAGGCCGCATCGAAAGGGAATAGCCGCATGAGCCGACGTACCCGGGCGATCCGCCGACAGATTCCGGATGACCCGCGCTATGGGTCGGCGGTCGTGCAGAAGTTCATCAACGGCTTGATGCTGGACGGCAAGAAGTCGCTCGCCGAGCGGATCTTCTACGAGGCGATGGGGATCGTGGAGACGAAGTCCGGGCAACCGGCCGTCAACGTCTTCCAGCAGGCGCTGAACAACTCGAAGCCGGCCCTGGAGGTGAAGAGCCGGCGCGTCGGGGGCGCCACGTACCAGGTCCCCATCGAAGTGCGCCCGGAACGCCGTCAGGCGCTTGCGATCAAGTGGCTGATCGGTTTCGCGCGTTCCCGGGGAGAACGGACCATGGCCCAGCGGCTGGCGGGAGAGCTTCTTTCCGCAAGCCGGGGCGAAGGTGCCACTGTTAAGAAAAAGGACGACACGCATCGGATGGCCGAAGCCAACAAAGCCTTCGCGCACTACCGCTGGTAGTCCTACACCCCGCCGTCGCCGGCCCGCGGGGGTCGGAGGCGAATGGGAGGGATCCCGGCGGGGACGCTGTTTGACAGGCCCGAAAACAACCAGAGTTGCGAAATAGATCATGCCCAGGATGACACCGCTGCCGAGGCTCCGAAACATCGGCATCATGGCGCACATCGACGCCGGCAAGACGACGACGACGGAGCGCATTCTGTTCTACACCGGTCGATTGCACCGGATGGGCGAGGTGCATGAGGGCGCCGCGGCCATGGACTGGATGGAGCAGGAGCAGGAGCGCGGTATCACGATCACGTCCGCGGCGACCACCGCATTCTGGCAGCGCGACGATTCGGAATACCGAATCAACATCATCGACACGCCCGGTCACGTGGACTTCACGGCCGAGGTCGAGCGGTCGCTCCGAGTACTGGACGGGGCGGTCGCTGTTTTTTGTGCCGTCGGCGGGGTGGAACCGCAGTCCGAGACCGTGTGGCGCCAGGCCGACCGTTACGGCGTGCCGCGGATCGCGTTCGTCAACAAGATGGACCGCACCGGCGCCGACTTCGACCATGTGGTCGGCATGATGCGCGAACGGCTCGGGGCCAACGCATTCGCCGTTCAGTATCCCCTGGGCGAGGCGGACCTCTTCACCGGCGTGATCGACATCGTGGCCATGAAGGCCTACGTCTGGGACGACGAACTCGGCGCGACGATCACCGAGGTCGGGATCCCCGACTCGCTGCGCGCCAAGGTCGAAGCGCTCCAGCACGAGCTGATCGAGGCTGCGGTCGAACACCACGACGAGCTGCTCGAGAAGTATCTGCTGGGCGGAGAATTGACCGAAGCCGAGGTGCGCCAGGCGATCCGGGCGGCGACGGCCTCCGGAACGCTGTTTCCGGTCTTCTGCGGCTCCGCCTTCAAAAACAAGGGCATCCAGCGCCTTCTCGACGGGGTCATCGACTACCTGCCTTCGCCGCTGGACGTGAAGGCGATCGTGGGCCGTCCGCCCCACAGCGATTCGCCCGGCCAGACGCGCGAGGCCTCGGACGAGGCGCCTCTGTCGGCGCTTGCTTTCAAGATCATGACAGACCCGTTCGTGGGTAAGCTGACCTACGTGCGCGTCTATTCGGGTCTGCTGGCCAGGGGTAGCCGCGTCCTCAACGCCACGCAGGGCCGCAAGGAGCGGGCAGGCCGCCTGCTGCAGATGCACGCAAACAAGCGGGAGGAGCGCGACGAGGTTTTCGCGGGCGACATCGCGGCCGTGATCGGTCTGAAGGGCGTGCGCACGGGAGACACGATCTGTGCGCCCGAGCACCCAATCATCCTCGAGGCGATGGACTTCCCGGAGCCGGTGATCGCCGTCGCGATCGAACCGCGGACCAAGGCGGACCAGGACAAGCTCTCCAGCGGGCTGGCCAAGCTGGCCGAGGAGGACCCAACCTTCCGCGTGCACACCGACGGCGAAACCGGACAGACGATTATCAGCGGCATGGGAGAGCTCCACCTGGAGATCATCGTCGACCGCCTGCGCCGCGAGTTCTCGGTGTCGGCCAACATCGGCAGGCCCCAGGTCGCGTTCCGGGAGACCATCCGTCAGGCCACGAGCGGCGTACAGGGCAGGTTCGTGCGCCAGACGGGGGGACGGGGTCAGTACGGTCACGTCGTGATCGACATCGAACCGCGTCCGGCGGGATCCGGCTTCCTGTTCGAGGACCGGGTCAAGGGCGGCTCGGTTCCGCGCGAGTTCATTCCCGCCGTCCAGCGCGGCACTCGCGATGCGCTGCACTCGGGCGTGGTCGGCGGATACCCGGTGGTGGATGTCAAGGTGGCCCTCGTCGACGGCTCGTCCCACGACGTCGACTCCAGCGAAATGGCCTTCCGGGTCGCGGGGTCTCTCGCGCTCAAGGAGGGACTCCGGCGTTCGCGCTCGGTGATGCTGGAGCCCGTCATGGATGTCGAGGTGGTCACGCCGCACGAATACATGGGGGACATCATCGGCGACCTTTCGGCCCGCCGCGGCAAGGTCGGGGGCATGACCGACCGCGGCGACGCCCAGGTCATCGGTGCGAGCGTACCGCTGGGAGAGATGTTCGGATACTCGACACGGCTTCGGTCCCTGAGTCAGGGCCGGGCCGTTTTCACGATGCAGTTTTCGCACTACGACGAAGTTGCCCGGGTCAGGTCCGGGAAGAAAAAGGCCGTGGCGGGCGTATGATGCCGCCGCACACACCTCAATCTCAACGGGGGTAGAATGGCGAAGGAGACCTTCGAGCGAACGAAGCCTCATGTGAACGTGGGGACGATCGGGCATGTGGATCACGGGAAGACGACGTTGACGGCGGCGATCACGCTGGCGCAGGCGAAGAAGTATGGGGGGGATGCGATCGCGTTCGACGAGATCGACAAGGCGCCGGAGGAGCGGGAGCGGGGGATTACGATTGCGACGGCGCACGTGGAGTACGAGACGGAGAACCGTCACTACGCGCACGTGGACTGTCCGGGGCACGCGGACTACGTGAAGAACATGATCACGGGCGCGGCGCAGATGGACGGGGCGATTCTGGTGGTGAGCGCTGCGGACGGGCCGATGCCGCAGACGCGGGAGCACGTGTTGCTGGCGCGGCAGGTGAACGTGCCGCACATCGTGGTGTTCCTGAACAAGGTGGACATGGTGGACGACGAGGAGTTGCTGGAGCTGGTGGAGCTGGAGGTTCGGGAGCTGCTGAGCGAGCAGGGGTTTCCGGGCGATGATCTGCCGGTGGTGCACGGGAGTGCGCTGGAGGCGCTGGAGGCCGGGGGCGAGGGGGATGCGGCGGCGTGCGTCGGTGAGCTGATGGAGGCGATCGACGGGTACATACCGGAGCCGGAGCGGGACATTGACAAGCCGTTCCTGATGCCGGTGGAGGATGTGTTTTCGATCACGGGCCGTGGGACGGTGGCGACGGGCCGGATCGAGCGGGGCGTGATCCACAAGGGGGACGCGGTGGAGATTGTGGGGATGGGTGCGGACCGCAAGACGGTGGTGACGGGCGTGGAGATGTTCCGGAAGCTGCTGGAGCAGGGTCAGGCGGGAGACAACGCGGGGCTGCTGCTGCGGGGAGTGGGGAAGACGGAGATTTCGCGGGGTCAGGTGCTTGCGATTCCGGGTTCGATCACGCCGCATACGAAGTTCAAGGCGGAGGTGTACGTGTTGACGAAGGAGGAGGGTGGCCGTCATACGCCGTTCTTCCACGGGTACCGGCCGCAGTTCTACTTCCGGACGACGGACGTGACGGGATCGGCGATGCTGCCGGACGGGGTGGAGATGGTGATGCCGGGAGACAACGTGCAGATGGAGGTGGAGCTGATCACGCCGATTGCGATGGACGAGGAGCTTCGCTTCGCGATCCGCGAGGGCGGCCGCACCGTCGGCGCCGGCGTCGTCACCTCCATCATCGAGTAGGCGATCATGGCAGCGAACCCCGGCTCGGCTGGAGGGCAGCAAGGGATGACGAACAGGATACGGATTCGCCTGAAGGCGTTCGATCACTGGGTGGTGGATCAGACGGCCGCCGACATCGTGCGCACGGCGCAGAAGACCGGTGCCAGGATCCGCGGACCGATTCCCCTGCCGACTCGCCGCCAGCGCTGGACGGTGCTGAGGTCGCCTCACATCGACAAGAAGAGCAGGGAGCAGTTTGAACTCAGGACGCACAAGCGTCTGATCGACATCGTCGAAAGCCGCCCTCAGACCATCGACGCGCTGACCAAGCTGGATCTTCCGGCGGGTGTGGACGTCGAGATCAAGGTGGACTGACAGATGCCAGGACTTATCGGCAGGAAGATCGGAATGACCCGCGTCTTCACGGACGAAGGCCGGGCCGTGCCCGTGACCGTGGTGCAGGCCGGGCCCTGTTCGGTGCTGCAGGTGAAGACCGACGGTTCCGACGGCTATGCGGCGGTCCAGGTCGGCTTCGGCGCCATGAAGCACAAGAGGACCGGCAAGGCCCGGCTCGGTCACGCGGCGAAAGCGGGCCTCGATGCGGCTCCCCGCCTGGTCCGCGAGTTTCCGCCCGCCGAGGGCGACAGCTACGAACCGGGCCAGGAGCTCACGGTCGACCTGTTCGCCGAGGGCCAGCGCGTCCGCGTGACCGGCGTCACGAAGGGGCGCGGCTTTCAGGGCGTCGTGAAGCGTCACGGCTTCGCCGGAAGGCCGGCCAGCCACGGACATCCGATGTCCCGCACCCCGGGTTCGATGGGTCCGGGAACCGACCCGTCGAGGGTCATCAAGGGAAAGAAGCTGCCCGGCCGCATGGGCGGAAGCAGAAGGACGATTCGCAACCTGGAAATCGTGCGGGTCGATTCGGAGCGGAACCTGCTGTTCGTCAAGGGCGGGATTCCGGGCAGCAGGAACAGCTACGTCCTGATCCGGAAATAGCGACATGTATCAAGCCACCTACTTCAAGGCGGACGGCACCCCGGGTTCGGAGATCACGCTCCCGAGCGCGTTCTTCGACGGGGTGATCCACGAAACGGCGCTCCACCAGGTGATCAAGGCCCAATTGGCCAATCGTCGCCAGGGCACGGCATCCAGGAAGAACCGGAGCGCCGTCAGAGGCGGGAGCCGCAAGCCGTGGAGGCAGAAGGGTACGGGGCGCGCGCGCCAGGGCACGATCCGGGCGGCTCAGTGGAGAGGCGGGGGGAGGGCGTTTCCGCCGCAGGCCCATTCGTGGAACCAGAAGATTCCGAAAAGATTGCGGGCCCTCGCCCGCAGTTCCGCGTACAACAGCCGCGCCGAGGCGGGGCGCGTGGCGGTCATCGAGGGCTTCGACTTCGAGGCGCCCCGGACCCGGCGGCTGACGCAGCTGCTCGGCAAGATCGACCGGCCCGGCAAGATCCTCTTCCTCACCAACGGGTTGAATCGCGAGCTCTACCTGTCGGGACGCAACCTCCCCGAAGTGCGCGTCATGCCGTTCGGCCTGGAGTCGACCTACGACGTCGTCTGGTCCGGCACGGTCATCATCGAAGAGGCGGCGCTTGCCACGGTTGGCGACGCGGCGGTCCGGGACGAGCGCCCGCGCCGGCGGCCCATCGGGCAGGAGGAGGCATGATGCGGGAAGCCTACGACGTGATCGTCGCGCCGGTCGTCACCGAGAAGACCACCGGCCAGATGGAGTCCAGCCAGTACACCTTCGTCGTGAACGAGCGCTCCAACAAGCACGAGATCGCGCGGGCGGTGGAGTCCCTGTGGGACGTCAAGGTCACCGACGTGCGCACCATGCGGTATCCCGGCAAGGCCAAGCGGGCCCTCCTGGGACGGATGGTCAAGAACTGGGAGCTCGGCCGGCGGCCGTCGTACAAGAAGGCGGTGGTGCAGCTGGTCGAGGGTGATCAGATCGAATTCTACGAGATGGGTTGATCCATGGCGCTGAAAAAATTCAGGCCCGTGACGCCGGGAACCCGGTTCCGTACGGTCACGGCCAAGGACGTGGTCACCCGCAAGGAGCCGGAGAAGTCCCTCACCGAGCCCCTGAAGAGGTCGGGCGGACGCAACCACCACGGCCGGATCACGATCAGGCGCCGCGGCGGGGGCAACAAGCGCAGGTACCGCAAGGTGGACTTCAAGCGCAACAAGCACGGCGTCGCCGGCCGTATCGCCGAGATCGAGTACGATCCGAACCGGTCCGCGTTCATCGCGCTGGTGCACTACGAGGACGGCGACAAGCGCTACATCCTGTATGTGCGGGGCATGGGCGTCGGGGACGCGGTCGTGTCCGGTCCCGATGTCGACATCCGGCCCGGCAACGCGCTGCCCCTTGAGCGGATTCCGCTCGGGACGACGGTGCACAATGTGGAGATGAAGCCGGGCAAGGGCGGGCAGATGGCGCGTTCCGCCGGGTCCGGGGTGCAGGTGGTGGCGAGAGAGGGCGACTACGTCACGCTCCGCCTGCCGTCGACGGAGGTCCGGCGCATCCACAAGCGGTGCCTGGCCACCGTGGGACGGGTCGGCAACGCGGATCACAGCCTTCGGTCGCTGGGCAAGGCCGGCGCCAGCCGCTGGCGGGGCCGGCGTCCCAAGGTTCGGGGGGTCGCCATGAATCCCGTGGACCATCCGCTGGGGGGTGGTGAGGGCAAGGCGTCCGGAGGGCGGCCGCCGGTCACCCCGTGGGGCAAGCCCGAGGGCAAGAAGACCCGCAAGAAGAGGAAGCAGTCGAACAAGTTCATCGTCCGTGGGCGCAAGCGCGGCAAGGCGACGCGCTGACCATGGGCTGCACGAGGACCGGGTAGAGCCATGCCGCGAAGCGTCAAGAAGGGCCCGTTCATCGACGAGAAGCTGCTGCGAAGGGTGGAGCAGATGAACGCGCGCAACGAGAGGTCCGTGATTCGGACCTGGTCCCGCGCGTCCACGATCTCTCCCGACTTCGTGGGACACACCGTCGCGGTTCACAACGGCAACAAGTTCATTCCGGTGTACGTCACCGAGAACATGGTCGGTCACAAGCTCGGCGAGTTCGCCCCGACGCGCCTCTTCCGGGGTCACGGCGGCAAGCTGGCCGACAAGCGGTCGAGGGTGTGAGGTCATGGAGGCTCAAGCGATTGCCAGGGACATCAGAATGAGTCCTCGAAAGGTTCGCCTCGTCATCGATCAGATTCGGGGCCGGTCCGTCAGCGAGGCGACTTCGGTACTTCGCTTCTCGAAGAAGGCGGCAGCGCTCCCGGTGGAAAAGACCCTGCACTCCGCCGTGGCGAATGCGCGGGAGAAGGCGGATCGGGACGGGGATTCCCTGGATGTGGACGATCTCGTGGTGAGCCGCGCCTTCGTCGACCCGGGCCCCTCACTCAAGCGATGGAGGGCGGCAGCAATGGGACGGGCAACACCCAGGCGCCGCAGGACGAGCCACATCACGGTGGTCGTGACAGCGAAGGAGAACTAAGCGGATGGGCCAGAAAACCCACCCCCACGGATTCCGGCTCGGGATCGTCTCGGACTGGCGTTCCCACTGGTATGCCGAGCGGGACTTCCCCGCGCTCCTCAAGGAGGATCAGACGATTCGCGAGTACCTCCACCGGCGGCTTCATCACGCGGCCGTCGCGACGGTGGAGATCGCGCGCAAGCCGTCCAAGCTCGTCGTTACGGTGCACACGGCCCGGCCGGGCGTCGTGATCGGCAAGAGGGGGGCCGAGGTGGACAAGCTCCGGGACGAGCTGGCGGTGCTGACCAACAGCGAGGTCTCCGTGAACGTCGAGGAGATCAAGCGCCCCGAGCTCAACGCGCGCCTGGTCGCGGACAACGTGGCCCACCAGATCCGGCAGCGCATCTCCTTCCGGAGGGCGATGAAGCGGGCGGTCCAGTCGGCCATGCGGGCCGGTGCCGAAGGAATACGCATCCAGTGCGCCGGCAGGCTGGGCGGCGCCGAGATCGCACGCACCGAGGGCTACAACGAGGGTCGCGTGCCCCTGCATACGCTGCGCGCGGACATCGACTACTCGCACGTCGAGGCCCGCACCACGTACGGGACCGTCGGCGTGAAATGCTGGATCTTCAAGGGCGAGATGGTCGAAGACCGCTTCGGCCGCACGTACTCGGCCGGACCGGGCGCCTAGGAGACCGTGAGGAGATAGGGATATGCTGGCACCGAAGCGGGTAAAGCGCAGGAAGACCCACAAGGGCAAGATGCGCGGGAAGGCCTACCGGGGAAGCAGGGTTTCGTTCGGGGAATACGGCCTCCAGGCCCTCGAGGCGAGCTGGATCACGAATCGCCAGATCGAGTCCGCCCGTGTGGCGATCACCAGGCACGTAAAGAGGGGCGGGAAGGTGTGGATCCGAATCTTCCCCGACAAGCCCATCACGAAGAAGCCGGCCGAGACGCGCATGGGGAAGGGGAAGGGGAACCCCGAGGAGTGGGTCGCCGTGGTCAAGCCGGGGCGAATCATGTTCGAACTGGAAGGCGTGCCCGCCGATGTGGCGCGCAGGGCGATGCAGCTGGCCTCCTTCAAGCTTCCGGTGAAGACCAGGTTCGTCGATCGGGAATCTCAATTCTAGGGCAAGGGAGCAAGGACAGGTGAAGGCAGAAGAGATTCGCGAGCTCGACGACGCCGAGCTGAACCATCGGTTGGGCGAGCTGAAGCTGGAGCAGTTCCGGCTCCGTTTCCGCAGCGCGATCATGCAGCTGGAAAACCCGAGCTTGCGGCGCGAGATCCGGCGGGACATCGCACGCATCAAGACGATTCTGCACGAGCGCCGCGCGGCGGCGGAGGCCGAATAGCGATGAACGCGAACGACGAACGCAGCCGGCGCAAGGTGCGCACCGGGGTGGTGGTCAGCGACCGTGCCGAGAAGACCGTGACGGTCATCGTGGAACGCCGCTTCGCCCACCCGCTTTACGGGAAACAGGTGAAGCGGACGAAGAAGTACCACGCACACGACGAAACCAACGAGTGCCGCGTCGGCGACACGGTCTCGATCATGGAAACGCGCCCGCTCTCGAAGACCAAGAGGTGGCGCGTGGTTGAACTTATCGAACGGCCCGCCTGACGCATGCGGGTATAGGACCGGAGTGATCCGATGATCCAACAGGAATCGATGCTCAAGATCGCCGACAACACCGGTGCGAAGCGGGCGCTGTGCATCCGTGTCCTGGGCGGATCGGGGCGGCGCTATGCCCGGATAGGCGACAAGGTCATCGTGACGATCAAGGACGCGGTGCCCAACGCGCCGATCAAGAAGGGCGAGGTCATGGAGGCCGTCGTCGTGCGTACCGCCAAGGAAATGCGCAGACGCGACGGAAGCTACATCCGCTTCGACGACAACGCGGCGGTACTCATCAACGCCCAGCAGGAACCGCGCGGCACCCGGATCTTCGGGCCCGTCGGGCGCGAACTGCGGGAAAAGCGGTACATGCGGATCGTTTCCCTGGCACCGGAGGTGCTTTGATCATGGGCTGGACGAAGATCGTCAAGGGCGACCGGGTCAGGGTGATCCGGGGCAACCACCGCGACGCGGAGGGGACGGTGCTCCGTGTGATCCGCAAGACCCGCCAGGTCGTCGTGCAGGGCGTCAACATGCGGAAGCGGCACACGCGGCCGTCTCAGCAGAACCCGGAGGGGGGCATCATCACCTCCGAGGGACCGATCCACATCTCCAACGTGATGCTGATCGAACCTGCGACCGACGACGCCAGCCGCATCCGGATCCGCGTCGAACCCGATGGACTGAAGGAACGGATTGCCGTGAAGAGCGGAAACCCCGTGCCCAAGGGAGCCTGATCCGGCGGCACCGAATAGAGGATACGAGAGAAAGATGGAACCACGGCTTTTGACTCACTACAAGGAGCTTGCCAGGCCGGCGCTGCAGGAGCAGTTCGGCTTTGCCAACCCGCACCAGATCCCACGGGTCGTGAAGGTGACCCTCAACGTCGGCGTCGGAGAGGCCAGCCGGGAACGCAAACTGGTGGATTCCGTCGCCGGAGAACTGGCCGTGATCTCGGGACAGAAGGCCGTGATCACCCGCGCGCGCAAGTCGATCTCGAACTTCCAGCTCCGCGAGGGCATGCCGGTGGGCGCGTCGGTGACGCTGCGGCGTCGCGGAATGTGGGAATTCCTGGACCGCTTCGTCTCTGTCGCCGTGCCTCGCATCCGTGACTTCAGGGGTCTCAACACCCGGTCCTTCGACGGCCGCGGCAACTACACGGTCGGGATCAGGGAGCAGATCATCTTCCCCGAGGTGGACTACGACAAGGTCAACCGAATCCACGGCATGGACGTAACGGTCGTGACGTCGACCGACAAGGACGATCAGGCGTACGCGCTTCTGCGACAGCTTGGATTCCCCTTCCGGGGCGAAGTCCCCGTGATCATCGGGGCCCAGGCCTGAACCGAGGAGATACAGAACCAGCCATGATGACCGATCCCATCGCAGACATGCTCACCCGAATCCGGAACGCCGGGAGGGCCGGGCACCGTTGGGCCGATGTGCCGCTGTCCAAGCTCAAGGTGGAGGTGGCGCGGCTCCTGAAGGAGAACGCTTTCGTCCACGACTTCAAGGTCCTGAACGACGGCCGGCACGGTCTCGTTCGCGTCTATCTCAAATACTACGAGGGCGAACCCGTCATCCGGCGCATCGCCCGCGTATCCAGACCGGGCCGGCGGCGCTACGTGGGCGTCGCCGACATCCCGCGAGTCCGCAACGGACTGGGAATGGCCATGCTGTCCACGTCCCGGGGCCTGCTCTCCGACCGTGCCGCCCGCGAGGCCGGCGTGGGTGGCGAGCTTCTCGCAGTGGTCTGGTAGGAGGTTCGATGTCAAGAATTGGCAAGCAGCCGGTTACGATCCCCAACGGCGTGACGGTCACCCTGGACGGACAGCAGGTGGCCGCCAAAGGCCCCAATGGGGAGCTGAAGCTGCAGGTGCGTGCCCCGATCCGCGTGGGTTGGGATGGGCAGGAGGGCAAGACGCTGGTGGTCACGCGCCCCGACGACCAGAAGGAGAACCGGGCGCTGCACGGCCTGACCCGCTCTCTCGTGGCGAACATCGTGGAAGGCGTCAGCCAGGGATTCAGCAAGACCCTCGAGATCGTGGGCGTGGGCTATCGGGTACAGCCCCAGGGCAAGGGGCTTCGCCTGAGCCTCGGATTCTCGCATCCGATCGACTTTCCGGCACCGGAAGGGATCAGCTTCGAGACGCCGAACCAGACGACGATCGTGGTGAAGGGCCCGGACAAGCAGCAGGTTGGCCACACGGCCGCCGTAATTCGGGCCTTTCGTCCGCCGGAGCCATACAAGGGCAAGGGCGTGAGGTACAAGGACGAACACGTCCGGCGCAAGGCCGGCAAGACGGCCGGAGCATGACGATGATCAAGCCGAGCAAGTTGAGGAAGAGCCGCCGACTGCAGCGCGAGCGGCGGCACGCGCGCATCCGGAAACGCGTGCACGGTACCGGGAATCGGCCGCGGCTGGCCGTGCACCGGTCGATTCGCAACATCCAGGGCCAGCTGATCGACGACGACTCGGGCCGGACCCTGATGGGTCTGTCCACGCTGGCTCCCGAACTGAAGGATGCGGCCCCCGGCGAGGGGAATCGCAAGGTCGAGGCAGCGCGGGCGGCGGGCAGGCTGCTCGCCGAGAGGGCGCGCGAGCAGGGACACACCAGCGTCGTGTTCGACCGGGGCGGCTTCCGGTATCACGGCCGCGTACGGGCGTTCGCGGAAGGCGCGCGCGCAGGAGGTCTGTCGTTCTGATGGCCAGAGACAAGCGTCCACCCCGTGAAGGGGCAGAGCAGGTCGAGAACCTGATCCATATCAACCGCGTGGCAAAGGTCGTGAAGGGGGGGCGCCGCTTCTCCTTTACCGCGCTGGTCGCGGTAGGCAACCAGGCCGGTCGCGTGGGGATCGCGCACGCCAAGGCCAACGAGGTCGCGGAGGCCATCCGCAAGGCGTTCGAACAGGCCCGCCGATCCATGATCGACGTGCCGGTCGCGCACGGAACCATCCCGCACGAGATCATCGGACGCTGGGGAGCGGGCCGGGTGCTGATGCGTCCCGCGGCCCCGGGGACCGGAGTGATCGCCGGCGGTCCGGTGCGCGCCGTGCTCGAGGCGGCGGGCATTACCGACGTGCTGACCAAGAGCCTGGGCACAAACAACCCGATCAATGTCGTGCGCGCCACGGTCGACGGGCTGGAAAACCTGGTTACCGCGTACGATGTCGCTGCCGAGCGGGGTATTTCGGTTGAAGAACTTGGAGTGCTGAATCGTGGCTAGACGTATTAGGATCACTCAGGTGCGCAGCGCCGTAGGGCGTCAGAAGGTGCAGCGACGCACCCTTCAGGCGCTCGGAATCCGGCGGCACCAGCAGGCGGTGGTCCACGACGACACGCCTGCGATCCGCGGAATGATCGCGAAAGTGGATTACCTGGTAGAGGTCACGGAGGTGGATTGACCGATGATCGAGCTTCACAATCTGCGGTCCCCCAAGGGCTCCCGCCGGTCGCGCAAGCGCGTGGGGCGCGGACCCGGCTCAGGCAAGGGCAAGAGGTCGGGCAGGGGAGACAAGGGACAGAACGCGCGCTCGGGCGGCGGCGTGCCGGCCTGGTTCGAAGGTGGCCAGATGCCCCTTCAGCGCCGGATCCCGAAGCGGGGGTTCAAGAACCGCAACCGAATCGAATACCAGGTCGTCAACGTAGGTGATCTGCACGTCGCGAGTGGCGACGCAACGCTCGAGGGGCTCAGGGCGGTGGGGCTGGTCCGATCTCTTCGCCGTCCGGTGAAGATTCTCGGGCACGGCGAAATCGCCGTGGCGGTCGACTGCTCGGCCCACGCCGTGTCCGCCAGCGCGCGCAGGAAGATCGAAGCCGCCGGCGGCTCGGTGGCGATCATCCCGCTGCGCGGTGGGGAAGATCACGGGGAAGACCGCGGGGAAGATCACGGGGACGATCCCGGGGAAGATCAATAGTGCGTCCGGCGGCGGACAGGGGAAGGGGCCCCGACAATGGCTAATCCGATTCCGAATCTCTTCCGTGCCCCGGAGCTGAAGAAGAAGATCCTCTTCACGCTCCTGATCATGCTGGTGTATCGGATCGGTTCGCACATCACGGTGCCCGGCGTCGACGTCGGCGCGCTCCAGGCGCTCTCCGGCCAGTTTTCCGGCACCTTCCTCGGCGTGTACGACATGTTCGTCGGGGGGGGCCTGAGCCGGGCCACGATCTTCGCGCTGGGGATCATGCCCTACATCTCGGCGAGCATCATGTTCCAGCTGCTCGCCGCGGTCTTCCCGACCGTCGAGAAACTGCAGAAAGAGGGAGAACAGGGGCGGAAGAAGCTGACACAGTGGACCCGCTACACCACGGTCCTGCTCTGTCTCATTCAGTCCTACGCCTACGCCTCCTTCCTGCAGAGCCTGGGCGAGGCGGTTCGCGTGCCCGGCATGGGCTTCGCCTTTTCGACGGTGATCACCCTTACCGTCGGCGGCATCTTCATCATGTGGATGGGTGAGCAGATCACGGAGAGGGGCATCGGCAACGGGATGTCGCTGATGATCTTCTTCTCGATCATTCAGGGCTTCCCCCAGGCCATCGTGCGCACGTGGGAATCGCTGATGATCGGCGAGATCGGCCTGTTCGAAATCGTGGCGCTGCTCGCGGTGGTCGTGGGCATTACGGCGGGCGTCGTGGCGATGACCATGGCGGCTCGAAAAATACCCGTGCAGATACCCCGCAAGGTCGTCGGCCGCGGACGCATCCGCGAGGGACAGAAGAGCTTCGTTCCCCTGCGCATCAACTCGGCCGGGGTGATGCCCATCATCTTCGCCCAGTCCTTCATCGTCGTTCCCGGCACGCTCGCCGCCTTCAGCTCGGTTCCGTTCATTGCGGACCTGGCGGACATCTTCCAACCCGGAAACTGGGCGTACTACCTCACGTACGCCGCGCTGATCGTCTTCTTCACCTACTTCTACACGGCCATCATCTTCAATCCGGTCGATCTGGCCGAGAACCTCAAGAAGCAGGGCGCCTTCATCCCGGGAGTGAAACCGGGCACGCGGACGGCCGAGTACATCGACCGGATCCTCACCCGGGTCACCCTGCCGGGCTCGGTCTACCTGGCACTGATCGCACTGGTCCCGTTCTGGATTTTCGACATCTTCGCGATCCAGAACTTCTTCTTCGGCGGCACCAGCCTGCTCATCGTCGTGGGCGTGGGCCTCGACACCGTCCAGCAGGCGCAACAGCATCTGTTGCTCCGGCACTACGACGGCTTCATGAAGAAGGGTCGCGTCAAGATGCGCGGCCGCCAGCGCTACGTGTAGCCGTCCCATCCCCATGAGCGGAGCGCAATCCCCTGGCCGGGTCATCGTCCTCCTTGGTTCGCCGGGAGTCGGCAAGGGTACCCAGGGGATCCGCCTTGGCCGGACCACGGGCTGGGCTCACGTGTCGACGGGCGACCTGTTGCGCGCGGCGCTGAAGGCCGGCACAACGCTGGGCCTCGAGGCGCGAAGGTTCATGGACGCCGGTGAACTCGTGCCCGACAAGGTGATGGTGGACCTGGTGCGCGAGCACCTGGTGGCGCTGGGTTCCGACAGGGGCGTCGTTTTCGACGGGTTCCCGCGAACGGTTCCGCAGGCGGAGGCGCTGGCGGCCGTTCTCTCGGAGGAAGGGCGCAGCGTCAACCAGGTCGTGCTTCTGGATGCCGACGAGGAAGTGCTGGTGAAGCGCATCTCGGGGCGCCGGTCCTCTCCGAGCGGGCGGGTGTACAACGTTCACTTCGACCCCCCCCGCCGGGCGGGCTTTTGCGACGACACCGGCGAACCCCTGATCCACCGTGCCGACGATCAGCCCGAGACGGTGCGCACGCGCCTTGCGGTCTATCGCGAGGCCACCGCCCCGCTCGTGGGTTACTACGAAGCGAGGGGCGTGCTCGTGCGCGTCGATGGGGAAGGGGACATCGCGCATGTGCAGACCGCGCTGCTGGATGCGGTGGGTGTCGCGCGCGGCTCCGGCGTAGCGGGCGATTGATGGCCAGACGTTCGCGCAAGGCGATCCACCTGAAATCTCCCGAGGAAATCGAGGCGATTTCGGACTGCGGCGACATCATCTCCGGTCTCTTCGACGAGATCGAGCCGCTTGTGCGGCCCGGGGTCGCCACGGCGGCACTGGACCGCTTCGTGGAGGACTTCGTGCGCGCTCACGAGGGTGCGGTACCGGCGTTCAAGGGCCTGTACGGCTTCCCCGGCAGCGCCTGCATCTCCATCAACGAGGAGGTGGTGCACGGCATCCCGTCGAAGCGCACGCTGCGGGACGGCGATATCGTCTCGATCGACGTGGGTGTGAGACGGAAGGGCTGGTGCGCCGACTCGGCCTACACCTTTGCCGTGGGGGAAATCGGACCCGAGGCGGCCGACCTCGCGGCGGCGACGTACGCGTCCCTGGTGGCGGCGGTGGCCGCTGCCCGGCCCGGTGGACACGTCGGCGACATCGGCGCGGCCGTCGTCGACACGGTGAGCGAGAGCGGCTACAGGATCATCCGCGACCTCGTCGGTCATGGCGTGGGGCGCGACATTCACGAGGAGCCGCAGGTGTCGAACATCGGCCGCGCGGGTTACGGCGTGCCGCTCCGGCCGGGAATGGTGCTGGCCATCGAACCGATGCTCGCGATCGGGACCGACGAGATCACGACCCTCGGCGACAAGTGGACGGTCGCGACGCTCGACGGAACACTGTCGGCCCACTACGAACACACCGTGGCGATCACGGCCGAAGGCCCGCGCATTCTGACCGGCGGCGGCATCTGGGACAGAACCGGGGCTACCGGAGAGAAACGATCCGAGCTATCTTTAAAAGCTGTGCTTTGAACAATTTGGCCCACGCCGACCAGGGAGCCCGTCAACGTGAAGGTCCGCACCAGCGTAAAACCCATGTGTGAGTACTGCCGCGTCGTCCGCAGGAAGGGCGTCGTCCGCATCATCTGCAGCCGGAATCCCCGGCACAAGCAGCGCCAGGGCTGAGGACGGGACCATGGCACGCATCGCAGGAGTCGATCTTCCCAGGGGCAAGCGGATCGAGGTCGCGCTCACGTACGTGTACGGCGTGGGGCGCACATCGTCGAGGCAGATCCTGGAGGCTACGGGCATCAATCCCGATCTTCGCACCCACGAGCTGACGGACCAGGATGCGAGTCGGCTGCGGCGCGAGATCGAGCAGCACTACAAGGTCGAGGGCGCGTTGCGCACCGAGGTGTCCATGAACATCAAGCGTCTCATGGACATCGGCTGCTACCGCGGCCTGCGGCATCGCCGGGGCCTGCCCGTGCGGGGACAGCGGACCCATACGAACGCGCGCACCAAGAAGGGGCCCAGGCGTGCCATCGCGGGCAAGAAGAAGGCTCCCAAGAAGTAGCCGGGTGCATCGGATAACCCTAACGAGCGGATTTTCAGGCGCGGGGTAGTGCCCCGCAGGAAGGTGCCGGTTGGCAAACCCCAGATCGACGCGGACAAAGAAATCGAAGAAGGTCGTCGCGGCCGAAGGCGTCGCGCATATCAAGGCGACGTTCAACAACACCATCATCACGATCGCGGACCAGGCGGGGAACGTCCTGGTATGGGCGACGGCGGGTACGGCCGGCTTCAAGGGATCCAAGAAGTCCACGCCGTTCGCCGCTACCATGGCCGCCGAGCAGGCCGGCCGTGACGCCGTCGCGATGGGTGTCCGGCAGATCATCGTCCGGGTGCAGGGACCCGGGTCCGGGAGGGAATCCGCGATCCAGGCGCTCGCGGCCGCCGGGTTGACCATCGTCTCGATTCACGATGTGACGCCTCTGCCGCACAACGGCTGCAGGCCGCCGAAGAAACGCCGCGTCTGACCGAAGAAGAGACTCCACGATTATGGCACGATACACAGGTCCGGTTTGCAAGCGTTGCCGCAGGGAGGGGCAGAAGCTCTTCCTGAAGGGCGCCAAGTGCTACACCGAAAAATGTCCCGTCGAGCGACGCCAGTATCCGCCGGGCCACCATGGTCCGGCGTCGGTCAGGCGCCGCAAACAGTCCGACTATGCGGTGCAGTTGCGCGAGAAACAGAAGGTCAAGCGCATCTACGGACTGCACGAGAAGCAGTTCCGCAACCTGTTCGAGTACGCCGCCGGGCGGCCGGGTGTCACGGGCGAAAACCTCATCATCGCCCTTGAGAGCCGTCTCGACAACGTGGTCTTCCGGATGGGTCTGGCGGCCAGCCGCCGCCAGGCTCGACAGCTGGTCCGGCACCGCCACGTCGCCGTGAACGGGTCCACGGTGGACATACCGAGCTATCGGCTCGCCGCCGGCGACGAAGTCGCGCTGCGCTCGAAGTCCCGCGAGCTGGACCTGGTTGCCGCGAGTCTCGAGGCACGCACCCGGCCACCGCTGCTGGACTGGCTGTCGCTCGATGAGAAGAAGCGGGTCGGCAGAGTCGTGCGGGCACCCACGCGGGGAGACATTCCTCTCGCCGCACAGGAACAATTGATCGTCGAACTCTATTCCAAGTGACCCTGCGGAGGGCCGCAACGCCGGCGATTCACGGGGATTCAAACGGGCTACAAACCAGGCCAGGGGGATACCAACGGTGACTTTGGAGCTTGATCTTTCAGGTCTCGTTCTTCCCGAACGCATCGAGATGGCGGAGACGTCGGAGGACGGCCGTTCCGCGGTCTTCGTCCTCGAACCGCTGGAGCGGGGCTTCGGGCATACGCTGGGCAACTCGGTCCGCCGCGTACTGCTTTCCTCGCTGAAGGGATCTGCGGTATGGGCTTTCCGGATCGACGGAGTGGTCCACGAGCACCAGACCATCGGTTCGGTGGTGGAGGATGTTCACCAGATCATCCAGAACCTGAAGTCGCTCGTGGTCAGCCTCGACGACGATGTCGACGAAGCGGTCCTGTCCATCCAGGCGACCCGGGCGGGCCCGATCAGCGCGCGCCAGATCAAGGCCCCGGGTTCGGTTACGATCCACGACCCCGAGCATCACATCCTTACGCTGCAGGACGACCGGGAACTCAATGTCGAACTCCGCGTGAACAAGGGACGGGGCTTCGTGCTCGCGGATCAGGGCCCGGTGTCGACGGACTCGCCGGTCGATCTGGTTCGAATCGACGCGATCTACAATCCGGTGTTGCGCGCGAACTTCACCGTTGAAGAGACGCGCGTCGGTCAGAGGACCGACTTCGACAAGCTCTCGATCCATGTGGAGACCGACGGGTCGGTCGACCCGGAAAGCGCCATTCGGTACTCGGCGGAACTGGTACGGAAGCATCTGGAGTACATGCTCTACTTCTCGATCGGCGGACTCCCCGACGACGAACCGAGCGCGCCCGCACCGGTCCCGGAGAAGATGATCGAGCTGTTCCACACCTCGATCCGGGAAGTGGCCGAGTTGAGCGTCCGGTCGCGGAACGCCTTGAAGAGGGAGTCGATCGACACGCTAGGAGAGCTGATCAGCCGTACCGAGGAGGAGATGCTGGACATCGACAACTTCGGCAAGAAATCGTTGAAGGAGATGCAGGATATCCTGGCGGTGCACGGGCTGCGGTTCGGGATGAGAATCGAGGAGGGGGACGACGGGCGGCTCTTCTTCATCCACGAGGGTGCCGCCGAGCCGACGGGGGAATAGGTCATGCGTCACAGAAAAAAGGGCAGAAGCCTCTCGCGTTCGCCGAGTCACCGCAAGGCCTTGCTCAGGAACATGGCGACATCGCTTTTCGAGCACGAGCGGATCACGACGACCACGGCCCGGGCCAAGGAGCTGCGCCCGTACGCGGAGCGCCTGATTACGCTCGCCAAGCGGGGAGACCTGCACGCGCGCCGGATGGCGGCCCGCCGGATCGCCGACCGCGGCGTGCTTGGCAAGCTCTTCGACGACATCGCTCCGCGGTACGCCGAGCGCCCGGGAGGCTACACCCGCATTCTGAAGCTGGGAAACCGCAAGGGTGACGCCGCCGAAATGGCGCTGATCGAGCTAGTGTGATAGAATCGGGCGGCACGGGAAGGTTCCGCGGAACCTCGACAGGCGAACTTGGAACGCGCAAAGGATAGGCCAGATGGTAACGTTGCTGAAGTCCCGCTCGGGTGCCGTTCGACCGGGGACCCTGCTGATGCTGCTGAGCTTCCTGGTAGTCGGAGGGTTTCTGTACTGGCTCTCCGTTACGGCCGAGCCGACCGAGGTCGTGGTCGAGGAGCCCGAAGACGACGTGATGGTGAACGAGGTCGGCTTTGCGGACTTTTCCAGCGGACCGGCGGGCTACGTGGGGCAGGAACTCACCCTGCGGAGCGTCGCGGTGACCAGCCTGTTGCGGCCCCACGCCTTCTGGACCAACCTGGCGGACCAGCAGCAGACGGCCTACCTGCTGCATCTCTCCGACCCGCTCCTGGCCGACTCCGTGTCGGTGGACATGGGGATGATCGTGGACGTCACGGGAACGGTCATGGAGATGTCCGATTCCATCCTGGACGCCTGGGAGGCCGCGGGAGCCTTCCCGAACGAGATCGATCGCCTCACGGCCGAGTTCGCGGAGACCTTTATCGAGGTTACCGTCCTCGGCGGCGACGAGTCGGTTGACGAATCCTCCGAGGCCGGCGAGGCTTCCGAGCCTTCCTCCTGAGACGGTCTCCGCGCCGGCATCGGGTGACGCCGTGCTCGGGGTTGTGGGCCTCGGGTATGTTGGCCTGCCGCTGGCCGCAGAGGCCGTCGGGCACGGGATACGTGTCATCGGTTTCGATGTCGATGCCGAGGTCGTCGGCGGCGTCAACCAGGGCCGGAGCCACATCGCGGACCTGCCCGGATCGGCGGTTGCGAGTGCGCGGGAACGCGGGTTGCTCGAGGCCACCACGGACATGGGGCGCCTGGCGGGGTGCGACGTGGTGTCGATTTGCGTGCCCACCCCCCTTTCCAAGACCAGGGATCCGGACATCTCGCACGTTCTGGCTGCGGCCGAGGCCGTCGCCGCAGTCCTCCGGGAGGGACAGCTCATCGTGCTGGAGTCGACAACCTATCCGGGCACGACCCGCGAAGTCGTGTTGCCGATCCTCGGCCGGAGCGGCCTCGAGGCCGGCGTCGACTTCCATCTGTGCTTCTCGCCCGAGCGCGTGGACCCGGGCAACGAGATCTGGAAGACCGGAAACACGCCGCGCATCATCGGCGGCGTGACGCCGCAGTGCACCGAGGCCGGCAGGGCATTCTACTCGCGGTTCGTGGACGAGATCGTGACGGTGTCTTCCGCCGAAGCCGCCGAGTTGGCGAAGATCCTCGAGAACGCATTTCGAGCGGTCAACATCGGACTGGTCAACGAGATGGCGCTGATCGCCGACAGGCTCGGGCTCGACATTTGGGAGGTGATCGAGGCCGCGGCCACCAAGCCGTTCGGGTTCATGAAATTCACGCCCGGGCCGGGTCTCGGTGGCCATTGTCTGCCTGTCGATCCGCACTACCTGTCGTGGAAGATGCGTGCGATGGACTACCGCACCCGGTTCATCGAGATGGCCTCGGAGATCAACGCCGAGATGCCCACGTTCGTCGTGGGCAAGGTCCGGGACGCGCTCAACGGGGCGCGCAAGCCCGTGAACGGGTCGCGGATCGTGCTGCTCGGCGTGGCGTTCAAGAAGAATGTGGACGACGTGCGTGAATCTCCCGCGATGGACATCCTCGAACTCCTGGAACGTGACGGGGCGGAGGTGCTGTACCACGATCCGCACGTGCCGGAATGGCCCACCCGGGACGGGCGCGTGCTCCGATCCCGGCCGTTCAGCGGGGGACTGCTGGAGGGAGCGGACGCGGTCGTGATCGTGACCGATCACGACGGGTTCGATGCTCGGGAGATCTATCGGCGCTCGCCGATTCTCGTGGATGCGCGAAACGCGACCGCCTCGGTGCCGGAATCCCGGCAGACTTCCCGCCCACAGCGCTGGATCGTAAAGGGATGAGGATCGCGGTGCTGGGAAGCGGCTATGTGGGACTCACGACGGGGGCGTGCCTGGCCGAGACGGGCAACGATGTCGTGTGCGCGGACATCGTACAGGAGAAGGTGGACGCCCTCAACAGGGGCGAAGTCCCCTTCTTCGAACCTGGTCTTGCCGCGCTGGTGGCGGAGAACGTGGCGGCGGGGCGCCTCACCATCACCACCGACAACGCGATGGCCGTGCGAGAATCGCATATCATCTTCATTGCCGTGGGGACGCCGCAGGGCGACGACGGGTCCGCGGACCTGCAGTACGTCCTTGCGGCGGCCCGGGACGTCGGCCGCGCGATGGACGGGGAGCGGATCGTGGTCACGAAGAGCACGGTGCCCGTGGGAACCACGCGGCTGGTGCGCGAGGCCATCGAGGCCGAGACGGATCATCCGGTGCATGTGTGCTGCAACCCGGAGTTCCTGAGGGAGGGCGCCGCGATCAGCGACTTCAAGCGGCCCGACCGCGTGGTGCTGGGCGTCGACGACGTCGGGGCGGAGGAAGTCCTGCGGGACCTTTACGCGCCTTTCGTACGTACGGGTAGGGAGGTCCTCGTCATGGACACGGCTTCGGCCGAGGTCACGAAGTATGCCGCAAACGCCATGCTCGCCACCCGCATCAGCTTCATGAACACGATTGCCCGTCTCTGCGAGCGCTCAGGTGCCGATGTGGACATGGTGCGCCTTGGCGTGGGTTCGGACACACGGATCGGTCCCACCTACCTCTTTCCCGGCCTGGGATACGGCGGGTCGTGCTTTCCGAAAGATGTTGCGGCACTTGTTCGAACCCTCAACACGATGGATGTCGATGCGTCGATCCTCGAGGCGGTCGAGCGCGTCAACGAAACGCAGAAGCGCCTTCTCCTCGACATGGTGGTCGAACGCTTCGGCGACGACCTGCACGGGCGCGTGTTTGCCGTGTGGGGGCTCGCATTCAAGCCGGAGACCGACGACATGCGCGAGGCACCGAGCCTGGTGACGATCCGCGGCCTTCTGTCGCGGGGCGCAAGGATCGTCTCTCACGACCCTGCCGCACAGAAGGCGGCGCGCGGCATCCTGGGAGACGGCATCGAGTACCGCGACGGCAACTACGACGCGCTCAGCGGGGCCGATGCGCTGCTCATCCACACGGAGTGGCACCCCTACCGCCACCCCGACTTCGCCCGGATGCGGGCGGCGCTGGCGAGCCCCGTGATCTTCGACGGCCGCAATCTCTATGCCCCGCGAGCCATGAAGGACCTGGGCTTCGAGTATTTCTCCGTTGGACGGCGTCCCGTGGCGCCGGTGGTGAACTGAGCGGTGCGCGTGCTGATCACCGGAGCGGCGGGCTTCCTCGGCTCGCATCTTGCAGATCGGTTCCTGGCCGAGGGATACGATGTCGTGGGCGTGGACAACTTCGTCACCGGTTCGCCCGAAAACCTCGCACACCTCGAGGG
The DNA here is from genome assembly GCA_965116905.1 of Longimicrobiales bacterium. Lineage (GTDB taxonomy): Bacteria > Gemmatimonadota > Gemmatimonadetes > Longimicrobiales > Gaopeijiaceae > Bin94. The sequence goes on from OZ220732.1 coordinate 1,950,736, forward strand.
GGATCGGCGCTTTCGGCTCATCGAACACGACATCTCGATGCCGCTGGTCGTCGATGGGGAGTTGGACGGCGTCCTGCACCTCGCGTCGCCGGCCAGCCCGCCCGACTATCTCGATCTGCCGATCCAGACGCTCGAGGCGGGCGGGTTCGGGGCTCGACACACGCTGGCCCTGGCGCTGCGGCACCGGGCCCGCTATCTGCTGGCCTCGACCTCGGAGGTGTACGGAGATCCCCAGGTGCACCCCCAGGCGGAGGAGTATTGGGGGCACGTCAATCCGGTGGGACCGAGGGGCGTGTACGACGAGGCCAAGCGATTCGCGGAGGCGATGACCATGGCCTACCACCGGGCGCACGGGGTGGACACGGGGATTGCGCGGATCTTCAACACCTACGGCAGGCGCATGCGTCCCGACGACGGACGCGTCGTGTCCAACTTCATCGTGCAGGGCCTGCGCGGGGAGCCGATGACCGTGTACGGAGACGGATCCCAGACCCGTTCGTTCTGCTACGTGGACGACTGCGTGGACGGCATCTACAGGCTCTTCCGGTCGACGCGCATCGACCCCGTCAATATCGGCAACCCGGAGGAGGTCACCGTCCTCGACCTGGCACGCGTGGTGATGCGGGAGACAGGCTCGTCGCAGGCGCCCGTGTTCCTTCCATTGCCCGCGGACGATCCCGGTGTGAGGTGTCCGGACATCACGGTTGCTCGACGTTGCCTCGACTGGTCGCCGCGCATCGACCTGCGCGAAGGCGTGCGGCGGACGGTCCGCTACTTCAGCAATCTGGCCGCTGTCACCGACGTGCGCTCGCGGGTGTTGCGGGAGGCGGTGTCGTGACCGGTGGCGGGTGGAACCGGCGAGCGGTTTGCGCCGGCGCGTTTGTTCTCCTGGCCGCGGCGTGTGGGGCGGATCCGGGCGACGCCACCGCGCTCAGGCGGGGCGACCGTGCGTTCGCGCGGGGCGAGTACGAGGAAGCGCTCGCGGAATACCGGCTTGCGCTGCTCAGGGAGGGTCCGGGAGTGCAGGGCCTCGTGAGGGCCGCGCACGCGTACGTGGCGCTGGGGCGGGTCGACGAAGCCCGCTCGCTGTACGAGCAGGCCGTTCTGGAAGACGATGCCCAGGCCAATCAGGCGGTGTCCGATTTCGTCGCCCTCGCGCGGCGCGAGCACGAGGCCGGCGACAGCTACGGAATGGCCTCGGCGATGGAGGCGGCGCTACACTTCCGCCCGGGCATCGTCGTCGAGGGGCTGGCGCTGCCGATGGCGCGGCACTACAGCAACAGCGGCGAATACGCGCGGGCGCGGCCACTATACCTGAGGGCGCTCGGCCAGAATCGCGACGATGCCGATATCGTGTATGAGACCGCGCTCGCGCACGAGGAAATCGGGGACTGTGAGCGGGCGCTGGTGTACCTTGACGAGTTTCGGGAGCTGGCTCCGCGGCGGGCGGCGGAGGTCAGCTGGCACGTGGGTTCCTGTTCCTTCCAGCTCTCGAGGGAGTTGGCGGAGGAGGGGGCGCTCGACGAGGCGTTGCGGTACCTGGATGCGATGATCGAGCTGGCCGAGCCCAGACCGCTGTTGGCGCAGGCATACATGGACAAGGGCGAGGTGTTGGTGCAACTCGGCGACTGCCTTTCCGCGCTGGAGGCCTTCCGCGCCGTGGTGGGCGCGGATCCGTCCGGCTCCGGGCCGCTGGTGGGTCAGGCGAGAGCGCGTGTGGACGAGATCCGCTTCGGCGAGAGAGGGGATGCTCCATGCTGACCCGGTCCGTGGCCGCCGGGGCCCTCGTCGGCCTGCTGGGGACGGCTTGCTCTTCGGCGCCGCCCTTTTCGGGATGGACTCCCGAGCAGCTCTATGAACACGGCCAGAGGGCCTTTGACCAGGGAGACTGGGATGAGGCGCGGCGGGCGTTCGAGCGTCTGGTCCTGACGTTCCCCGGGTTCGATCAGGCGGTGGAGGCGCGCCACTACCTGGCCCTGACCTTCTTTTCCGACGGGGAATACGTGAGTGCGGTGTCGGAGTACACGCGCATCGTGCAGGTATACCCGGATCACGAACGCACCACCGAAGCCTATATGGGACTGTGCCGTTCCTACGCGGCCATGTCTCCTCATCCACAGCGCGACCAGCAGTACACGATGCAGGCCCGCACGACGTGCCAGAACGTGGCCAACGACTTCCAGGGCACGGCCGTGGGCGACTCGGCCGCGGCGGTTGCCGGAGCAATGCACGCCAAGCTGGGCGACAAGGCCTACCTGGAGGGCTACTTTTACTTCCAGCGTGATATCCTCCCGTCGGCGGAGCTTGTTTTTCTTGACCTGCTGGAAGCCTTTCCGGATACCGATGCAGCCCCGCGCGCGGTGGCACGTCTCATCGACATCTACGAGACGTGGGGATGGGGCGAACAGCAGGAGGAATTCAGGAACAGGCTGCGCGAAAGCTATCCCGACTCTCCCGAGGCCAGGGAACTCGACGCGCCCGCCGCCAGCGACACCGTTTCGACGGTCAGGAGCCGGGCCCCTCCCGGTCCGCATCTCCTGACGAGATGGCCGGACGCCCACGGGTAGGGATCTTCGGCGGTACTTTCGACCCGCCTCACAAGGGCCACATCGTCGTGGCCCGGGAGGTTGCGGATGCCTTGGATCTCGAATGCGTTCTCTGGGTCCCCGCGTCGATCCCGCCGCACAAGATGGACCGGCGCCTGACGCCGGCGGGCGTGCGGCGGCGAATGGTCGAAGCCGCCATCGGTCATGACTCCCGCTTCCAGCTTTGCGACCTCGAGCTGGAGCGCGGGGGCCTGTCCTATACGGTGGATACGCTGCGGAGCCTGAAGGCTGCAAACCCGGACTGGTCCCTGGTGCTGATCGTGGGTGCGGACCTGGTAGCCGGAATGTCCGCCTGGAAGGAGCCGGAAGCGGTCGCGGAGCTGGCCGAGCTGGTGGTGATGTCCAGGGGCGGGAAGGCACCCGGTTCGGCCTGCCGGGGGAGAATCGTTCCGGTATCGCGGATCGATGTCTCCTCTTCAAGGGTCCGGGAGCGCGTCAGGAGACGAAGGGCCGTTAGAGACATGGTGGGGGCCCACATCATGTCCATTATTGAGAGCGAAGGACTGTACAGACAGCTCGAACGCCCGAGAGTGGGGGCGGACGGGCACGGAATCCAGGAGGGCCGGGAGTCTTCCGTCGAGGGCGACCCCGGACAAACGGAATGATCAAAGGCGTAGTCAAGAAGATCGTCGGCTCCCGGCACGGTCGCGAGGTCAGACGACTGAGCCCGCTGGTCGATGAGATCAATGGGCACTACGAAGGGCTGGCGGACCTGTCCAGGGACGACCTGACAGCCAGGACCGAGGAGTTCAAGGCGCGGATTGCCGAGCATACCGCCGGGACGCAGGGCGAGATGGACTCCGCGCGGGAGCGCAAGCGCACGTCGACGGACCCCGACGAGCGCGAGACGCTGGGCCTCAGGATCGGCAAGCTGGAGGAGGAGTATCAGGCGCAGCTGGCAGAGGTGCTGGAGGAGATTCTGCCGGAGGCGTTTGCCGTCGTGAAGGAGGCCTGCCGCCGTCTCATGGGGACCGAAGTGCGGGTGACGGGACAGAAGCTCGTCTGGGACATGATCCCGTACGACGTGCAGTTGATCGGGGCCGCGCAGCTTCACAGGGGCCGCGCGTGCGAGATGGCGACGGGCGAGGGCAAGACGCTCGTCGCGACGATGCCGCTGTACCTGAACGCGCTTGCGGGCCGGGGCGCTCACCTGGTCACGGTCAACTCGTATCTCGCTCAGCGAGACGCCGAGTGGATGGGGGCGATCTACACGTTCCTCGGGCTGACCGTGGACTGCATCGATCTGCACGAGCCGGGGACGCCGGAACGCCGGGCCGCGTACAACGCCGATATCACCTACGGCACCAACAACGAGTTTGGCTTCGACTATCTGCGCGACAATATGGTGCATTCGCTCGAACAGCGGGTCCAGCGGGCGCATCACTTCGCGATCATCGACGAGGTGGACTCGATTCTGATCGACGAGGCGAGGACGCCGCTGATCATCTCGGGTCCGGTGAGCCGCGACACTTCGACGCCCTTCAAGCAGATGGCGCCGACGGTGGGGGCGCTGCATCGGAAGCAGAACCGCAAGGTGAACCGCTTGGTCGCCGATGCGATGCGGATGCTGCAGGCGGAAGAGGACGAGTACGTAGCGGGCGAAAAGCTGCTGGCGGCGAAACGCGGCGGGCCGAAGAACAAGCGCCTCATGAAGCTGTTCGCGGACCAGCCGTCCGTCGTAAAGCTCGTGGAGAAGGTCGAGGGCGACTACATGCGGGAGAAGCGCCTTCACGAGGTGGACGAAATGCTGCTTTTCGCCATGGACGAGAAGGGCCACAACGTGCACCTGTCCGACCACGGCCTGGACACGCTTTCTCCGGGGGATCCGGACGCCTTCGTGGTGCCCGACCTCTCCGAGGTCATCGGCGACATCCAGGACGACGAAGCCCTCACGGTGGATGCCAAACGGGAGAGGATCGCAGAACTGGAGACCGAGTACGCCGACAAGTCACAGCGAATCCACGTCATCCATCAGCTGCTCAAGGCGTATACGCTCTTCCACAAGGACGAACGCTACATCATCGGCGACAACGGTGCGATCGTGATTGTCGACGAATTCACGGGCCGCCAGATGCCCGGGCGACGCTGGAGCGACGGGCTCCACCAGGCGGTGGAAGCGAAGGAGGGCGTGGAGATCCGGGGGGAGACGCAGACGCTCGCCACGATCACCATCCAGAACTACTTCCGCATGTACGAAAAGCTCGCCGGGATGACGGGCACCGCGGAGACCGAGGAGACCGAGTTCCACCAGATCTACAACCTCGACGTCTCCGTCATTCCGACGAACAGGCCCGTGGCGCGGGATGACCGCGAGGACCTGATGTTCCGCACCAAGCGCGAGAAGTACACGGCCATCATGGACGAGATCGAGCGCTTGAACCGCCTCGAGCTTCCGGTCCTGGTGGGGACGACGAACGTCGAGGTGTCGGAGACGCTGTCGCGCATGTTGCGCCGGCGGCGGATCACGCACAACGTCCTCAACGCAAAGCAGCACAAGCGGGAATCGGAGATCGTGGCCGAGGCCGGGCAGCCTGGGGCGGTAACGATCGCGACCAACATGGCGGGGCGAGGCACGGACATCAAGCTGGGAGCCGGCGTGACCGATCCACGGACCGTCGGCTGGGCCAGGGAGCACGGACTCGACCTGGATTCGGTCGTGTCGACCGACCCGACGCGCTACGAGGAGCTTGACGATGCCGCGCCGGCCGATCACGTGATTGAAGAGGGTGGGCTCCATATTCTCGGCTCGGAGCGCCACGAGGCGCGCCGGATCGACCGTCAGCTGCGCGGCCGGGCCGGGCGTCAGGGGGATCCGGGCGCTTCACAGTTCTTCCTGTCCCTGGAAGACGACCTGATGCGTCTGTTCGGCGGGATGGAGCGGATCGCGGCGGCCATGGACAGGATGGGCGCGGAAGAGGGGGAGGTGATCACCCACCGCCTGGTCACGCGTTCCATCGGCAGGGCGCAGAAGCGCGTCGAGGGCAACAACTTCGAGGCGCGCAAGCGGTTGCTGGACTACGACGACGTCATGAACCAGCAGCGCGAGGTCATCTACGACCTCAGGCTCTTTGCGCTCGATGGCGGCGAAGACCTGAAGGCCGAGCTGTGGGACATGGTGCACCACACCATGGAAGCGGTGTTCGACGACCACCTGCCCGATTCTGAACTCGAACAGGGTATCGAAGTCGGTGGCCTGCGGCAGAGGATGCTCCTCGATCTCCACACGGTGCTCCCGCAGGTGGACAATGAGGACGACCCCGAGGAGGTCGACCGCGAAGAGGTGATCGCGCTGGCGGAGTCGTCGGTCCGGGAGGCCTTCGACCGGAAGATCGAGTCGTTCGGTGAACACGGCGAGCGCGTCATGAGTTTCGTCATGCTGTCCACCATCGACGGCAAATGGAAGGACCACCTGTACGATCTCGATCACCTGAAGGCGTCGATCGGCTTCCGCGGCTGGGGTCAGAAGGATCCCCTCGTCGAGTACAAGAAGGAAGCCTACGAGATGTTCGTGGGGCTCATGGACGACATCCGCCGCACGGTCACCCAGCAGTTCTTCCGCGTTCGGCTTGAGCGGTCTCCGGCGATGCGCTTCCAGCGTCAGCGCCGACTGTCCTATTCGGGCCCCGAAGACTCGCCCGGAGCCGGGCTGCGCGCGCCCGGGCGCCCCGGTGTCGGACGGGCGTCGCCGGCGGCCCGCTCGGCGCGGGCGGGAAGTCCCGGCCGGGCAGCGGTGGATTCGATGGGCATGGCGGCGAGCGCGCACCGGGGAGCGGTGTCGCCGTCGCAGGCGGGTGGTCCCGACGTCGGCAGGCTGGCCACCAACCGCGGCGAGGCGAAGGCCAAGGTGCCGGTAACGGTTACCAAGGCTCCGGGGCGCAACGAGCCCTGTCCCTGCGGAAGCGGACGGAAATACAAGAAGTGCTGCTACCGTCAGGCGGGATAGCGGCCACTCCGCCCCCGGAGACGCGGCCACGTGAGCGGCTTCAGCGCCACGGGCCCGGCCCCCTCTCCGAGCAGGAGCTTCTCGCGCTGGTGATCGGTTCCGGAAGCGCGGCGATGCCCGCACACCGTCTGGCCGAGCGGGTACTCGACCTGTCCGGGGGACGGCTTCGGGACCTGGCTCGGGTCGACCCGGGCATTCTGGTCGGCATCCCGGGAATCGGCCCGGCCATGGCCGCGAGGATCGTCGCGGCCATCGAACTGGGCAAACGCGTGGGGTCCGCCCGCTCCCGTCACGAGGATCCCATATCGGGGCCTGGAGATGTGCACGACATCTTTGCGCCCGCTCTGGCCCACCTCGCGCACGAGGAATTCCACGTTCTGCTGCTCAACGCCCAGAACATCGCGATCTGCCAGCGGCAGGTCACGCGGGGCATTCTCGACGCGTCCCTCATCCATCCCCGCGAGGTCTTCCGCGATGCGATCGTTCTCAGGGCGGCGGGCCTGATCCTGGTGCACAACCATCCGTCGGGGAATCCGGAGCCTTCCGCAGAGGACCTCAAGGTGACACGGCAGCTGAGCGTTGCGGGAGACCAACTGGGCATCCCGGTCCTGGACCACATTATCGTGGCGGGAGGGACGTTTTCGTCGCTTGCGGGGCGGGGCTGTCTGCGGGGACCTTGAAGGGGGTTCCGATAACGATCCGATCCGGAGGGGTGCATTGAACGGGACCAACCCGGCGCGGCGGGAGCGCATCCCCGTTCGCGTCATGAAGGATCATGACGCTATCGCGGCCGAGGTGGCCGGGCGCATCTCGGCGCTCATGCGGCAGCGTGCCAAGGAGGGCCGCGATGTCGTGCTCGGGCTCGCGACGGGCTCGACGCCCGTGGGCGTCTACCGCGAACTGATTCGGCTGCACCGCGACGAAGGGCTCGACTTCTCCAACGTCGTCACCTTCAACCTCGACGAGTACTACCCGATGCAGCCTGGCAGCATCCACAGCTACCATCGCTACATGCGGGAGAACCTCTTCGAGCACGTCAACATCTGTCCCGATCGCTGCCACATACCCCGTGGTGACCTGGCCGGAAAGGAGGTGGAGGCTCACTGTCGCGACTTCGAGCGCCGCATTCGGGCTGCCGGAGGCATCGACCTGCAGATTCTGGGCATCGGTCGCACAGGTCACATCGGCTTCAACGAACCCGGGTCGGCCCGCCGTTCGCGCACGCGGCAACTCTACCTCGACACGGTCACGCGGGCCGACGCCGCGGCCGATTTCTTCGGCGAGGAAAACGTGCCGCCGCAGGCGATCACCATGGGGGTTGCGACCATTCTGGAGGCCCGCGAAGTCGTGCTGCTGGCTACTGGCGAACACAAGGCCGCGATCGTGCGTCGCGCCGTCGAGGGCGAGGTTCATGCCGATGTGGCCGCTACGTTCCTGCAGCAGCACCCGGCCTCGACCGTCTATCTGGATCCCGCGGCGGCTGCGGATCTCACACGGATCCGCACGCCCTGGCTGGTCGGAGATGTTGAATGGACGCCCCACTGGGAGACCGAGGCGGTGGTCTGGCTCAGCCAGCGCACCGGCAAGCCCATCCTCCACCTGGCCACCGACGACTACCGGGAGCACCACCTCGGGTCGCTGGTGTCGCGATATGGGTCGGCCGAGCCGCTCAACGGGGAGGTCTTCAATACCCTGATCGCCAAGATCCGCGGCAAGAGTCGACTGCCGCGCGGCCAGAGGATGCTGGTTTTCTCGCCGCACCCCGACGACGACGTGATCTCGATGGGAGGGCTGCTGCGGAAGCTCACGGAGAACGGCAACCACGTTACCGTCGCCTACCAGACGTCGGGGAACATCGCCGTCTTCGACCACGAGGTGCGGCGCTACCTGGACTTCATGCGCAGGACGGCCAGGGTGATCGACCTTGGGGACAGGGAAGTCCTGGAGGACGTCTTGAGGTCCGTGGAGGAGGATCTTGCCGGGAAGGAGCCCGGTGACGTCGATTCCGCCGTCGTGCAGGATCTGAAACGGATCATCCGCGAGAGCGAGGCGTCGGCGGGCATTGCCGAACTGGGCCTGTCCACCGATCACGCGCGCTTCCTCAACATGCCGTTCTACCAGACGGGGGAGGTCAGGAAGGATCCGATCTCGGAGGCCGACGTGCAGATCGTCGTCGGCCTGCTGGAGGAAGTGCGTCCGACGATGGTGTTCGCCGCGGGCGACCTGTCCGACCCGCACGGAACCCACCGCATGTGCCTGGAGGCGGTCGAGCGTGCACTCGCGCGCTACGGCGGCGACCCGCCCTGGCTCTGGCTGTATCGCGGCGCCTGGCAGGAGTGGAGCGTGAACGAGGCGACGGTGCTCGTACCGCTTTCGGACGGCGAGATGCGCGCCAAGGTGCAGGCGATCTTCCGGCACGAGTCGCAGAAGGATTCGGCTCCCTTCCCCGGTCCGGACGACCGCGAGTTCTGGCAGCGTGTGGTCGACCGCAACCGGGGGACGGCGGACCTGCTTCAGTCACTGGGACTGCCCGCGTATCGTGCCATGGAGGCGTACGTGACGTTGCGGGCGGGGTGCCGGGTGGAGGCGCAGGAGATTCCGACATCGTCGCTGGCGGAGAAGTAGTGGCAGCCCCTGTGCGGTCCCTCTGCTAGATTTCGGTTCCCCACACAGGCCGCGAGGAGAAGCCCAACGATGTCAGAGTGTCCCGTATGTGCCGGAGAAGTCGAGATCTCTCCCGACCCCGTGGAAGGAGAGTTGCTGGAATGCGACGAGTGCGGCGTCGAACTCGAGATTCTGGCCCTGAAACCCCTAACGCTCGGGGAGGCTCCCGAAGCGGAAGAGGATTGGGGGGAATGAGGGTAGGCTTCCTTCATTCCCTGATCCGGAAGGACGAGAAGCTCCTGATCGCGGAACTCCGGAAGCGGGACGACATGGAGCTGGTCTTCCTGGACGACCGCAAACTCGTCCTGGACCTTGGGCACGCCCCCGAAGTCGACATCGTGCTGGAGCGGTCGATCAACCATTCGCGAGCCATGCACGCGTTGCGCCTCTTCGAGGGCGCGGGCACGCGGTGCGTCAACACCTATGAAGTCGCGCGCCGGTGCGGGGACAAGATCCTCACCGCCGTGTCGCTGCAGGAGAGCGGGGTGCCTCAGCCCGAGGTGCGCGTCGCGTTTACGCCCGAGTCGGCGCTGGTGGCGATCGAGGAGCTGGGCTACCCGGCCGTGCTCAAGCCGGCGGTCGGTTCGTGGGGCCGCCTGCTGTCGAAGATCAACGACCGGGACGCGGCGGAGACCGTGCTCGAGCACAAGTCCATCCTGGGCAGCTACCACCATTCGATCTTCTTCGTGCAGGAGTACGTGGAGAAGAACGGCCGCGACATCCGCGCATTCGTGGTCGGCGACCAGTGCGTCGCGGCGATCTACCGCTCGTCCGAGCACTGGATCACCAACACCGCCCGGGGCGCCCGCGCCACCAACTGCCCCGTGACCGTCCCCCTCGCCGAGATGGCCCTGCGCGCTGCGGACGCGGTCGGCGGCGGGGTCCTTGCGGTCGACCTCTTCGAGACCGCGGACGGCCTCCTGGTCAACGAGGTCAACTACACGATGGAGTTCCGCAACAGCGTCGACGTCACGGGGGTGAACATCCCCGAGCGCGTCGTGTCCTACGTGGCGGCGGCCGGATCGTCCCGCCCATGATCCGGGTCGCGATCGCGGGGGGCTCCGGCTATGCCGGCGGCGAGCTGTTACGGCTGCTCACTGCGCACCCCGATGCGGACGTCGTCCAGATCACGTCGGAACGACTGGCCGGCAAGCTCGCGCACCGTGCCCACCCCAATCTGCGCGGCAACACGCGGCTCCGCTTCCGCACCCTCGGCGAACTGAACGAGTGCGACGTCCTCTTTTCCTGCCTGCCGCACGGCGAGTCCGCGCGTCGTATCGACGACTTCCGCCGCATCGCTCCCCGCGTGATCGACCTCGGCGCCGACTTCCGCCTGGGCGATGCCACCGAATACGAGCGCTTTTACGGGAGCCAGCACCCCCGCCCCGACCTGCTTGGCCGATTCGTCTACGGGATCGCGGAACTGAACCGGGACGCACTCGCCCATGCCGACCTGGTGGCGTGCGCCGGTTGCAACGCGACGGCCGCGATCCTCGCGCTTCGTCCCTTGTACCTGGAGGGAGTGGCGGACTCGGCGGTGGTCGAGGTGAAGGTCGGCTCGAGCGAGGCCGGCAACCGCCCGACGCCCGGGAGCCACCATCCCGAGCGGAGCGGCGCCATGCGCTCGTACAAGCCCACCGGGCATCGCCACCTGGCCGAGATTCGCGCCGCGCTAGGGGGAGACATTCACTTTTCGGCGACCGCGGTCGAGATGGTGCGGGGTGTCCTCGCCACCTGTCACGCATTCGTGAACCGCGACCTCGACGACAAGGCGCTGTGGCGGATCTATCGGAAGGCCTACGCCTCCGAACCCTTCGTCCGAATCGTCAAGGAACGCGCCGGGATCCATCGGTACCCGGACCCCAGTCTGCTTGCGGGCTCGAACTACTGCGATGTCGGATTCGAGCGCGATCCGCTGGCCGGACGCGTCGTGGTGGTGAGCGCGATCGACAACCTCATGAAGGGAGCGGCCGGGCAGGCGGTGCAGGCCTTCAACGTGATGCATGGTCTTCCCGAGACCCGTGGGCTGGAGTTCCCCGGCCTGCACCCGGCCTGACCGGCCGATGTGCCGCCTGTTGTGCGTTCAGGGCCGCGAGGCCTTCGAGATGGCGGGTCACCTCGATGCGTTCGCAGCCGTCGCCAGAGACTGCCGTGAGTATCAGGGTCACGGCTGGGGATGCGCGTGGCTCGACCGCGGCGTGTGGCGGCTCCACCACGATATCGCACCGATCTGGGAGGATTCCTGGAGGCCGCCGGGCCGGACGAAGCTGCTCGTGGCTCATGCGAGAAGCGCGTTCCGCGACGAGGGAATCCGCGTGGAGAACAATATGCCGTTCACCGACGGAGAACGCGTGTTCGTCTTCAACGGCGAACTCCACGGCGTGAGGATCAAGGAGCGGGGCCGAATCGGCGCCGAGAAGGTGTTCAACTTCGTCAAGCGCTTCGATCGCGGAGATTTCGGGCTGGCGCTGCAGCGGGGACTCGGGGTGATCGAGAAGCGCACCCGCCACGTGCGTGCAATGAACCTGATCGTGGCCGACCGGTCGGCTCAGGTTCACGTTGCGATGAACTTCCGGGAGGATCCCGAATACTTTCAAATGCACACTGCGGAATCGGACGGTTTCCGGATCGTCTGCTCCGATCCCTATCCCGAGTCCACCGGGCGCCGCCCGTCCGAGGCGTCCGGCGGGTTGCCCGAGCCCTTTGCGCCCGAAGCCCATGCGGGGGCGGCCGTGGCGTGGGTTCCCCTGCGGAAGGGTGAGGTGCTGACCTTCAACCGCGAACCGTCCGGCCAGCGATGAATGGAGTGACAAGGTGCTGCTCGTAAAGATCGGCGGCGGTGAGTCAATCAATCTGGCGGGCATCGCCAGCGACCTTGCCGATGTCGATGATTCCGTCTGCATCGTCCACGGGGCCAACGCGCTTCGTGACGACCTGGCGCGGCGGCTGGAGGTGGACAAGCAGGTTCTGACCTCCGTTTCGGGTTACACCAGCGTGTACACGGACGAGAAGCTCATGGACGTGATGCTCATGGCCTACTCGGGGCTCCGCAACAAGCGCCTGGTGGAGCTGTTGCAGAGGCACGGGGTGAATGCGGTGGGACTTACCGGCCTGGACGGTGCTCTCGTTCGCGGCACGCGCAACAAGGGCATCCGCGTGCGGCAGGGTGGGAAGACCCTGATCAAGCGGGATCTGTCGGGCAAGCCGGTCACGGTGAACGGGCAACTGCTCCGGCTCCTGCTGGACAACGGCTACACGCCGGTCGTGACCGTGCCGGTGATCGACGAAAACAGTTTTGCCATCAACTCGGAAAACGACGACGTCGTCGCCGCGTTGAATACGGTGCTGAAGGCGAGCATAGTGGTGCAATTGATCGAGGCGCCCGGCATCCTGGAGGACCGTCACGACCCCGGATCCCTGATCCGGCGCATCCCGCGTGGCGAATTGGCCGATCGGGAGAAGCGTGTGGCTGGCCGCATGAAACGCAAGCTGCTGGCGCTCAGACGGCTCACCGAAGAGTCGTCGACGCAGGTGGTGGTGGCGGACGGACGCCGCGAAAAGCCGCTGACGGATGCGCTGGCCGGCGAGGGGACCGTGATCCTGTGAGCACACGCGCGGACCGGCCCGGCAAGGCAGTTCCCGAGCCTCGGGACGCGCAGGCGACCGAGCGCGCCTATGGGCTTGAAGTCTATCCCAAGCGTGACCTTACAGTCGTCAGGGGAAGGGGAGCGGAGGTCTGGGACGACAACGGCCGCCGCTACATCGACTGCGTCGCTGGGATCGGGGTGGCAAGTGTCGGACACGCCAACGCTGCGGTCGCCGCGGCCGTGGCCGAACAGGCGCGAACGCTTGTGACCTGCCCCGGGATCTTCTACAACGACACGCGCGCGCGTCTGCTGGAGAAGCTGGCCGAGGTGGCCCCCGAAGGCCTCTCACACGCCTTTCTTTGCAACTCGGGAACCGAGGCGATCGAGGCGGCGTTCAAGTTCGCGCGCATCGTGACGGGACGCGTCGGAGTCGTTTCGACCATGCGTGGGTTTCACGGCCGGACGCTCGGGGCCCTCAGCGCGACGCACAGGAAGGACTACCGGGAGCGGTTCAAGCCCCTCGTCCCGGGCTTCTCGTTCGTGCCGTTCAACAATGTGGACAAGCTGCGCGCGGCGGTGAGCGAAGCCACGGCGGCGGTGGTGATCGAGCCCATCCAGGGGGAGGGGGGAATCCGTCCCGCAAACGCGGAGTTCCTCCATGCGGCGCGCGAGGCATGCGATGAAGCGGGCGCCCTCCTGATCTTCGACGAGATCCAGACCGGCTTTTGCCGTACGGGCAGGATGTTCGCGTGCGAGCACTACGAGGTGACGCCGGACATCCTGTGCCTCGCCAAGGCGATGGGCGGCGGAGTGCCGATCGGGGCGGTGCTCGCGGTCGACCGGGTCAGCCCGCCAGTCGGCAAGCACGGCACCACGTTCGGCGGGAATCCGCTCGCCTGCGCGGCCGCCCTGGCCGCGATCCGGTTCATGGAGGATGAGCGGTTGGCGGAGCGGGCGGCACGTCTCGGCACCCGCTTCCGCACACGGTTCGAGCGGCACTCGCCCGCTCGCGTGCGGGCGCTTCGTCAGGTCGGTCTGATGATCGGCGTCGAACTGCGCGAACGCTGCGTGCCGTACCTCAAGGCGCTGATGGAGCGAGGCGTGCTGGCGCTGCCGGCTGGAAAGACCGTGATCCGCGTGCTGCCGCCGCTGGTGATCAGCGAGGAGCAGATCGACGAAGTCGTGGACACGCTGGTTGACGTATTGGCCTAGTGTCGCGTACCGGACCGGTGGCCGTGCAGAGCTCGGCCTGCCGCGGAAGCTGATCGACCAGCGGCGGCCGGGACGCCAAGTCAGCGACCGGGCCTGAAGCCGTCGACCTCCTCCAGGGCGCCCAGCGCGAAGAGCGGCGCCCAGCTCTGGAACCGATGCCCGCGCCCTGCGCCCGTCCGGGAATCGAAGTTCTCGCGGCACATTCCCGTGCTGGCGCGGTCGGCGAGAAACATGCGGGCGCCCTTCCAGGCAAGGTCGTGGGCGAGGTCGTCGAAGCCGTACCGGCGGAGGCCCTGCAAGACAAGGTAGTTCATGGGGGGCCAGATCGAACCGCGCCAGTACTGCTGGTCATCGAAGGCGGGGTCGTCCCGCGAGATCGTGGGCAGCACCCACTCGCCCCAGAAGCGTGCCGGGTCGCGCAGTACGTCGACCATGAGCCGGGCGCGGCGCCGTGAAGGCACGCCCGCGACGAGGGGGAGGAAGTTCGACGCGGCCACGCGCGGCGACTGGCCCAGGGGGAGTTCGTCCAGGTACATGCCGGCCCTCTCGGACCAGAGGGCCGCGTTCATCGTCCTTGCGAGGTCGTGGCGCATGTCTTCCAGTCGCCGTGCGGTCGGGCCGTCGTCCAGGATGTGCGCAATGCGTGACAGGCACTCGAGGTCGAGGGCACGGTAGCTGCAAAGGTCGACCGCCGACATCGCGAGGACCTGCCGCTCCGGATCCCACTCGGCCTCGTCCCAGAGGGGCAGATCGTCCTGGCCCGATTCCCACGCCGCGCGCTGGTGGCCGCTCGCTCCCGCTTCCCACTCGGGGACCTGCTGGGGCGGCGGAACCAGCGCCGTATCGGAACCCCACGAAAACAGGCCCGGGGTGAGCCCTTCGCGGCGGGGCCGCCCGTTTTTCTCCGCCACCCACCACTCGCACCACGTGAGGAGGTCGGGGTACACGGCGGCGAGCCTGCCGCGGTCGGGGTGGGCCTGGTGCAGACGCAGTGCCGCGTAGGAGCCGATGGGCGGTTGCGAGCGGTCGGGTGTGCCCGCGTGGCGGCTGCGCCAGTTCGGGACGCAGCCGTTGGGGTATCGGGACCGAAGGCCAGCCAGGAGGGTGCTCCATGCGAGCTCCCGCGACACGGTCGCAAGTTCGAGGGCGTTGAAGAAGCTGTCCCACCCAAAGACGGTCCAATCATCGGGTTGCGGGGTGGTGGGCGCCGCTGGGTGTTGGCGGGTCGACTCGGCGGCGGCGCCTGGCCGAGGAAAGATCCACCGGCGGCCCGCCGGAGCGTACAGCCGTCCGGTCTCGGGCTGAAGCAAAACCGTCCACATGAGGTTGTCGGCGATGCTCTCGAGCAGATCGGGGTGGCCCACCGCCCGGGGCCGCCGCCGCCCCCACTCGCCGCGCGCCTCGTCGATCCAGGCATCCGCCTGGTCGACCAGCCGCGCGGCTCGGGCGGCGGCCCCGGCCCCTCCCCACGCGGCCACCATCACCAGACGCCCGGTCGCGCCATCCACGATGTCGAGGACGCGCGCCACCTCTCCGGCGCGCAGCGGCACGGCCGACGCGTCGCCGGGCGCGAGGCGCCGCCCCGCGCCCGGCGCGAACGCGGTGGCGATGTCCACGCTCCCGCACCGGGTCCGCCAGCCGTTCACGGGCGCCGTGCCCTTGGCGACCGCAATGGCCCGGCCGTCGCCCTGTCCCTGTCCCTCCCCCTCCTCCATCTCCATCCAGCGCGGCTTCCAACTCCAGGGGGCATCCCCGATGAGCTCCAGCCGGCCCGGGGCCCTGGCCGTGACGCGCAACGCCACCGCGTTCCCGCCGCACGACCATTCCAGTACCAGGGTGCTCGATCGAGGCGCCGAAGCGGGCGACGCCTCCGCGCTCAGGTCGAACTCCATGCGCGCGTACGACCCGTCGGGCGCGTGGGGCCCGACCCGCGTGACCATCCAATACCAGTCGCCGTGATCGCGGCGGCGTCCCTCGGGATCGGTGAAGGCGAGACGAACGGCTGCGCCCTCGTTCGGACCCGCGGCAAGGACCAGGCCGGCCCAGCGGGACGCTTCCAGCGCACCGACCGACAGACCTGTCTCTGGAATCGGTCTCGCCATATTGGTGGGAAAGGTCGTGTACGGGCGGCTTCGGCGCTATTCTTCATTGGAGTTGATGTTTGGCCCGTGGTGCAACGGAGATGCTGATGGCTGTTGCGACGGACGATGTAGCGACCAGCGCCCTGACGCTGCCCGAGGAGCTCATCCTGATGCTCCTCAACGAGGAGAACGGCTACTTCCACCAGGTGCCCGGCTGGCGGCTGAACTGCGCCGTTGTCGGCGCGGTGCTCGCCGAACTCTCGCTGCTCTCGCGGATCGACACGGACCTGGAGTCCCTGTTCCTTGTCGACTCGGAGAAAACGGGTGACCCTGCCCTGGACCCCATTCTGGAGGAAATCGCGGGCGAATCGGTGCAGCACAACGCGCAGTACTGGATCGAACGGCTGGCCCACCGTGCCGAGTCCGTCATCGACCTGACCCTCGACCGTCTGGTCGAACTGAAGATCCTGGAATACCACGACGGCGATTTCTGGACGGTGGCTCGTACCGTCGTGCACTCGGACATGTACGGCGACCCCGAGGAGGACACGGCTGGGCAGTTCATCAAGACGCGGATCGGCAAGGCGATCTTCACCGACGCGATTCCGGACCCGAGAGACGTGATCGTCATTTGTCTCGTCAATACCTGCGATGTCTTCCGGTTCATGTTCCAGCTCGACGACGATGCCGAGGACCGCATCGAGTTCATTTGCAAGATGGATCTGATCGGCCGCTCGATCGCCGCGGCGGTCATGCAAAACGTCGCGGGGCCACTGCTTCGGCGTTCCCGCCTGAGCAAGCACATTCCGCGCGTCGCCATGCGCAGGCTGCTGCTCAATTCCAACTTGCGCACCGGTAATCTTCCCGCGCTCTTTGCGGATCTCGCCAAAGAGTATGGCCCCGTGTACCAGATCCGTCCGCCGCTCAGGAAGCCCATGGTCTTCCTTGCGGGAACCGAGGTCAACCGCTGGACGAATCGGCACGGGCGGATGCACCTGAGAACGAGGGACTACTTCGCCGATTTCGAGAAGGTCTACGGTGCATCCGGCGTCTTGCCCTCTCTGGACGGCGCGGACCATTTCCGGCTTCGCAAGGCCCTGGCGCCGGCATACTCGCGCCGGAGACTCGCGGATCAGGTGGACCAGCTTCTCCACCATAGCCGGACGCACATGGCCGAATGGCGGGCCGGTGACACCGTCTCCGCGACGAAGATGTGTCGGCGCCTGATCAACGCGCAGATTTCGCCGATGTATGTCAGCGTGGACTCGCAGGACATCTTCGACGACATCGCGACATACAAGGAACGGGCGCTCAACGTTCACATCACCAAGGCCCTGCCCGGGTTCATGCTGAAGACTCCGGGAATGAAACGGCGGGCCAAGGCCGTGGATACGCTTCTGGCACGCATCCAGAGTGTTCATACGCCCGCGCAGCGAGCCGGGTGCCCGCGGAACCTCGCGGATGATCTGCTGAGCCTCAATGCGAGCGATCCGCAGTTCGTTCCGGAGTCGAACCTGCGTTTCGCGCTGTCCGCGGCGCTGATTGCCAGCGTGTACCTGGGCGACGCGTTCAGCTTTGTGGTCTACGCGATGGCGTCCAGGCCGGACGACTACGCGAGGATCCGGAGCGAAGCCGACGCTCTGTTCGGCGACGGCGATCCGGTTGGCGACGACTTCACGCCATCCGCGTTGGACTTCACCCACCGCTTCCTCATGGAATGCCTGCGGATGTACCCGATTGTCCCGATGTCCATGCGCACCGTCATGAATGCGTGCGTGGTCGAGGGCTACGAACTGCCGGTGGGTACGACAATCCTGATCGCGCAGACGGCCCCGCACTTCATGGAAGACGTCTTCCGGGACCCGTTCACATTCGATGTGGACCGCTATCGGGCTCCGCGTAATGAGCACCGGGGTCACGGGTATGCACCCTACGGCCTGGGCACGCACAGGTGTCTCGGCTTCCGCTGGATGGAGCTGCAGTTGGCCATCAACGCCCTGATGGTCGCGCACTACTTCACGGTCAAGGTGTCCCCGGAGAACTTCAGGTTCAGGTTCAATCCCTTCCCGTCGATGAAACCGAGCAAGAAGCTGAAGTTCCGCATCGCGGAGCAGGTGCGGGAACTGCCGGGCTAACGTGCGGAGCCGGCGGGCCGTGATCACGCGAGTGGCGCCCGGCTCGCCGCCGACGACATTCTCGTCCACACCAGGCTGATCCAACAGAAAATGAGCGGGAACTCGAGCAATCACGGAGAACCTGGCGGCCCCATAGCCTATATGGCGAGCAACGGCGTCGCCGCCAATCTGCTCATGTTCGGGATCATTGCAGCGGGTCTGGTGTCGCTGACCGGTCTCGAGCAGGAGGGATGGCCCGAGGTACCCTTCAACCAGTTCGAGATCTCCGTGCCCTTCCCCGGCGCAACGCCCGAGGAGGTCGAGGAGGCCATCGTCGTCAAGATCGAGGACGAGGTCAGGGGACTCGCCGATGTGAAGGCAGTCAGGTCCATAGCCGCGCCCGGGATGGCGTCCGTCAGGGTCGAAGTCAACTCCGGTACGGACATGGGCGCCAAGAAAGACGAGATCGAGTCGGCGGTCGGGCGCATTCAGACGTTTCCGAGCGGAGCCGAGCGGCCCCAGATACGCGAGATGACCAACGCCCAGAGCGTGATTCGCCTGATTGTCTACGGCGACGTTCCCGAGCGCTCACTGAAGGAGCTCGCGTACCGGATCGAAGACGACCTCGCCGCGCTTCCCTCCGTCTCCCAGGTCGCGACCAGCGGAGTGCGCGACTACGAGGTCTCGATCGAAGTGCCGCAGCAGCGTCTCAGAGCTCTCGGCCTGACCCTGACCGATATCGCGAACACGGTTCGCCGCAACTCGCTGGATTTGTCGGCGGGCAGCATCGATACCCGGGAGTCCCAGGTGCGGGTGCGCACACTGGGCCAGAGTTACGACCAAATGGATTTCGAGGAAATCGTCATCCTCAGCCGGGACGACGGCACGGTCGTGCGCCTGGGTGATATCGCCGAAGTGCGTGACGGTTTTCAGGACACGGATCTGATCGTGCGGCATCAGGGCCGGCCCGCAGTCTTCGTCGAGGTATCCCGGGCGCAGGGCGAAAGGGTCATGAGCGTGGCGCGTGCCGTCAGGGAGCACATAGCCGACGAGGTGATCCCCTCCCTTCCCAACGGCGTGGGCGTGACCATCTGGAACGACGACTCCACGGCGTTCACGGAGCGTGGCGCCCTCCTCCTCAAGAACGGGGCTCTGGGGCTGCTGCTGGTGTTGATCGCGCTGGGTCTTTTTCTGGAAGTCCGGCTGGCCTTCTGGGTAGCCGTCGGCCTTGGCGTTTCGGGGATCGGCGCCCTGGCCGCCATGATGATGTTCGACATCGCGATCCACGCTGTCTCGCTCTTCTCTTTCGTGCTCGCCATCGGAATCATCGTGGACGATGCGATCGTCGTTGCCGAACATATCCATCTGGAACGAATGCGAGGCACATCCGGTGTCGTCGCCGCGATCCGTGGTGCGCGGCGGATCAGGGTGCCGCTGATCTTCGCGGTGCTCACCACCATCGTTGCGTTCGTGCCCCTGCTCTTCATTCCCGCGGGGTTCGGAGAAGTCTGGAAGGCGCTGCCCATCATCGTCATCGCCATGCTGGTGATCTCACTGATCGAATCGCTGCTGGTGCTGCCGAACCACCTGTCGCACCATCTGCACGGCCCCGATTGGACGCCCCGAACGGGCGCGGAACGGTTCGTCGCCCGCATCCAGGGTCGGGTCGATTCCCTGCTGGACCGTTTCATCCAGGGTCCCCTGGATCACGCGATGCGGTTCGCGACCGATCAACCCGGCGTAACGCTCTCCGCGGCTGCCGCCCTCTTCATTCTGACCGTTTCCCTGCTGCCGGCGGGCATCGTACCAACCACCTTTGCGACCGAGGTCGAGGGGGACTTCGTAACCGCCACCCTTCAGATGCCGGACGGAACCACCGCGCGGCAGACGGACGCGGTGGCACAGGACCTGGAAGCGGCCGGTCACAGGGTCATCCAGCGTCTCTCCGAGGGCCGGCCCGCGGATGCGCCTCCGCTTCTATCCGGCGTTACGGTCGTCGTTGGTCAGCGGTCGCGGATCGAGACTGGTGGTCTCAACCCCTCGCCCACCCTGAATCCCGAAGCCAATATCGCCACCATCGAGTTCAAGCTCCTGCCCGCGCAGCAGCGACGCATCACTTCGGGAGAAGTCATGCAGGCCTGGCGTGAGGAAGTGGGTATCCTGCCCCAGGTGCGCGCGATCACCTTCATGAGCGAGATCTACACGCTGGGCAACCCGGTGGAGGCCGTGCTGTCCCATCCGGATCCGGAGCGCCTGGTGACGATCGCGTCATCCATGGTCGATGAACTCCGTCGAGTGGCGGGGGTCTTTGACATTCGCTCGGATCACACGCCCGGCGTCCCGGAGATTCAGCTGGGACTGTTGCCCGAGGCACGAACCCTCGGCCTGACGCTCGACGCCCTGGCCCAGCAGGCGAGAGCCGTCTTCTTTGGGGCGGAGGCCCTGAGGGTGCAGCGGGGCCGCGACGAAGTCCGCGTCTACGTCCGGCTGCCCGAGGAGCAGCGCAACTCGATCACCGATATCGAGAACTACCTGTTCCGTACGGCAACCGGCGCCGAGGTGCCGGTGAGCCGTGTGGCTTCACTGAGTATGGGCATGTCGCCGCCGGCCATCCATCGCCAGGACGGCCAGCGCGTCGTCACGGTCACCGCCGATGTGGACCCGAATGTGATTACCGCCGGGGAAGCCAATGGCATCCTGGAAAACACCATCATCGCAGGACTGGTCGATACGAACCCCGAACTGACCTATACCTTCGGCGGCGAACAGCAGCAGCAGCTCGACTCTCTGGGCGCGCTCTACCGCGGTTTCGCGATCGCGTTGCTGATCATCTTCGCGCTGCTGGCCATTCCGCTGCGTTCCTATACCAAGCCGTTCATTATCATGGCCATCATTCCGTTCGGGTTCGTCGGCGTGATCCTGGGCCACTGGGTCCTGGGAGTGGCGTTGAGCGCGGAGTCCTTTGTCGGGATATTCGGCCTGGCGGGCGTGGTGGTGAACGATTCCCTGGTCATGATGGACTTCATCGATCAGGAACTCGAGGAGGGCCTGCCCGCGCGCGAGGCGATCATCGAGGGAGCCAAGGGCCGTTTTCGTCCGATCATGCTGACTTCCCTGACCACCTTCCTCGGCTTCACGCCGCTGATTCTCGAGGACGCGATTCAGGCCCAGTTCTTCGTCCCCTTCTCCGCCTCGATCGGGTGCGGCATCCTCTTCACCACGGCCATACTGATGTTCCTGGTGCCCGCGCTGTCCTCGCTGCGCCTGCACTTGACCACCCGGAATTCCTAGTCTAGTGGCCCTGAAGAGGCTTGCGCGCCAGGAAGCAGTATAGCGGCGTAAAGATCCCTGTCCTGCCGCCAGCGACATAGGCGTCTGCAGTCCGATCCATGAGTTCGACAACCTCTGCCGATCCCTTGGGGAACACCCGCAGCAACTCGGCCAGCCTGGATCCCCAGAAAAACATCTTGCGACCCATCGGAGCCTGGAAGAGAGCGGTGCCGAGCCGCCCGTGCCGGGTTTCCATGGGCCGATACCACGGCGTGGCCGAACCGGTCTCATCGACGGCGAGGTCCGTCGCCTCCAGAACCTCGAATCCCGCGGTTTCGAGGTCCCGGTCCACCTCCCCAAACGTTGCGATGTCCCGAAGCGCGATGCCGTGCATGAGTTCCCGCTTGATGGTCCGGTGGCGATTGTCGTCGGGATTGTACATGTCCGTCATGCACATTTCCTGGCCCCAGAAGAGGGCTCCGGGCTTGAGGACACGTTGGATTTCGGCAAACGCGTGCGCCTTGTCGGGAGCATGGCACGTCGATTCGATCGCGTAGCCCCGGTCGAAGGTCGCGTCCGCGATGGAGCTCATGTTCATGAAGCTGCACGCGAGGCAGTCGATCATGTGATCGAGCCCCGCCTCGGCATTCAGCGACCTGGCCCTCCTCAGCTGGACTTCACTGCTGTTGATTCCCAGTACCCGGACACCGGCCTCGCGGGCGACGCGGCGCATTGGACCCCCGATGCCGCAGCCGATGTCGGCCACCGTCATGCCTTCACGCAGTTCCAGGCTGGCGATCATCCGCCGCTGGTGCCGCACCTTGGAGTCCTTCAGGCTCTCGCCGGGCGACAGCGGCGCGAAGTGCAGGGATTCTCCCCAGCCGAAGACCATCAATTCGCTGCAAAGGTCGTAGTATTCCTTTACGGTCCGGGTGTGGTCGTAGTCGGCGCCGCCATCCGTGGCGAACGCTCTGTCCGTCCACCCCTCGAAGTCCCGCACGCGGCGGCGGACGTTCGTTCTGCCGAACGCGGCCTTCAGTCCATCGGATAGTCGATGCATTTTTTGCCTGGCCTGGTCATGGACCTTTCGGCGTCAGCCTCAACACGGTAGTCACGCGGCCCGGCTCGCCGGCAAGACCGACACGGATGGCGCCGTCCGAGCGGCTCGACACGGTGGCGTTGGCATCGCTCGCGGCGGCGTCGACCGGCGTGCCGAAGAGACGGACATCGTAGTCGCGGCCCGCCGTACCCTCGACGGTCAGCAGCCATCCGCCGCCGTCGGCCGCCAGGTCGATGATCCGCAGCCCCGTACTCCGCTGGCCCGGCCGCAGGTCGATGCGGGGGGGTGCGACGGCGAGACCGCCCTGCCAGGTGGCGGTAAACTCCCCGTCGGCGGATTCGACCACCGCCTCGTGGGTTGCGCCCACCGGCACATCCGGCACGAAGTCGATGTCCACCTGCGGCCCGGCGGTGCGCACGACCGCCCGCTGCTCCCCGCCGGTGCCGGTCCAGCGCCGCGTGATGTCCACGTCCACGGTCGTTTCACCCACCCGCAGTCCCCGCACCGACGCCCCGTCCCAGTCCGCCGGCAGCTGCGGCGCCAGCCGTGCCCGCCCGTTCGGCGCGTCGGGCTCCCACCCGAAGACGCCGCGGAGCAACGGCGTGACAAGCATCGAAGTCGCGAAGAACTGGTGCGGGACCGTCTGGTCGAGGGGCTGGTAGAAGGTGCCCGAGAAGAGCTCGCCGTGGCGACCGAGGCTCCAGTCGAAGGTCATCTGCTTGACCGCGTCCATCAGGTGAAACCCCGCCCACGGCCGCCGGTAGCGGTACTGCGCCCACGACGCAAACCCCGTCACGAAGGGCCACACCGTGCCCATGTTGTACTGGAGCGGGTCGTAGAGCTCGCTTTCTGTCGAGAGCATGTGCGCGCCCCAGTCCGACGACACGCGGTCGCCGGCCATCAGCGTCAGGGTCGACCGGGCCCGCCCGTCCTCCAGCAGGCCGAAGGCGGCGGCGGTGGCCGGCCACACGGTCAGGTTGTCGTTGGTGCCGCCGCCGGCAAGGATCCCGAACGCGTGATGGCCCACATCGGGGCGCCAGTACGCATCGTTCAGCGTCGCGCGCGCGGTCGGGGCGATCCGCGCGGCCTCCGCCGACAGCGCCCCCTCGCCCAGATGCTCCGCCATCGCCAGCGTGCCCTCCAGCGCGGCCACCCACACGCCCGCCAGGTAGATGTCCTGGTGCAGCGCCTCGCCCAGGCCGCCGACCTCGACCGCGCCCAGCCCGCCCACCGTGTTCTCGATGATGCCGTCGCCGTCCGTCTCGGCGCTCAGACACCACGCCCACGCGCGCCTGTACGCCGGCCACAGCTCGCGCAGCAGATCGTCGTCGCCGCTGGCGAGCCAGTACTGGTAGACCGCAAACATCCAGTGAGGGGTCGTGTCGGCGTGGTAGTAGGCGTAGGGGTAGGTGTCGAACCAGTCGATGTGGGCCGCCGCCTGCGAGATCTCGTGGGTGATCTTGCCGTCGCCGCGCTGGTATTTCGCGAGGAACGCGAGCTCCTCGGCCACCAGGTCCCACTGTCCCAGCGCGTCCATCGCGTAGGTGTTCATCATCGCGTCGCCGCCGAAGAACCAGCCGAAGCCCGGCCGCCCGCCGTCGCCCGACAGTCCCCAGCCGGCCACGAACCCGCACCCCAGGTCCGGGTTGCAGACGCGCTGCTCCTCCAGGTTGATCTTGGCCCACTCCAGCGCCAGGTCGAGTGACGGGTCGGGCGTCTCGACCGAGGCCGTCGTCGCCAGCACCGAGTCGGCCCAGGCACGGGTGTCCCGATAGAGCATCTCGGCGCCCGCAATCAGCCGCCCGTACCGCGCGAACACCGTATCGCGCGGCACCGTCCCCGCCGCCACCACGATCGGAATGAACTCCGTCCGCGCGCGCTCCGGATCGACCGGAATGACCATGGTGCGCGGCGCCTCGCCCAGCTGATGCGCCGGATGCTCGACCGAATTCGTCGCCCACGGCGAGCCCACCACGGCGTTGCGCGTCTGCAGACTCTCGGAGAGCACGAAGACGCGCCGCTCCCCGTCCCAGTACGCGTACTGCCCGCCCAGCGACCCCGGCCACATGTAGTTGAGCACCGGGTGGAACTCGGCGACGATCTCCATGGGCTCCGGGCTGTCGACCTCGAGCAACACGAGAATCCCGGACGCCGCCGTGTCCCGGGGCGCGAGAATATGCTGCCGCACCTGAAACGTCGCGTGGCTGTACGTGATCGTCGTCAGTTCGGGCCGCACGTGCACCGTGCGCGCCACCTGCTCGCCGGCAATCGGGGCGCCGTAACCGGACGTCGAAAAGGCGAGGCGGAAGCCGCGGCCCACCTTGAGCGGATGCACCCACAGCTCGGCTTCGCCGGTCTCCAGCCCGAGCCACGCCGCGCGCGGTCCGGTCACGCCGAGGTACTCGCCGGGGCGCACGGGGCCGGTCAGCTCGATGGGCGACGGCGGGATCGCGAAGCGGGGCACCGAGAGCGCGGCGAGGTTGCCGGGCGAGGGGTCGGGGAGGCGCTGGGCCGCGGTAGGGGTGGGGAGGGGGATGAGAAGTGCGAAGATGGCCGCCGCGACGAGGATCCGGGCCAGTGCCGGGGTGGGGCGGGCGGCGGGGCGGGGGGAGGGTGGGAGTTTCATCCGGTGGTGGCCTCGCTCCGCCAGGGGGTGTCGGTCCGGTGCGGAGTGTGCCTGAACGATGAAATGTCGGATATCAGAAGGCAAGCGAACGCCGCCTGGACCTACCGGCGCAAACGCAGCACCCGCGGATGCTGCACGTCCAGTTCGCTGGTCCAGACGCCGAGGATCTCGTCCACACCGACCTGCGTGACCCTGAAGCCCGCGGGGATCTCCACGCTTCCCAGCCACGCGCCGGCGGGCTCGAGCACCAGCCATTGCTCCGGTCCGCCGCGTTCGCTCTGTCCCAGAAACGGCCGGAGCCAGACCGCGCCGGTCGGGTCCGCCAGCATGTCGGCGTAGGCGGGCCGGGTCTCCGGCGACGGCATGTCTTCGATCGCCTGGACGAAGAAAGGCGGAAGAGACGTGACCCCCGCCGGCAACGGGATGTCGAGACGGGCCTGCCGCTCTTCCTGAACCTGGGCTGGAGTCAGGGTCAGCGGATAGTCGGGGATGCGGAGTATCCGGACGGTCCCGCCGCTCGCACGGATCTCCTCGACCTGCATGTGGTCCGATGAGCCCATCAGGATTCGTCCGCCGTGCGTCGCGAGCACCGATTCCCTTCCGAAGAGGGGAGGCCCGCTCAGCATCTCGGCCACGTACATCTCGGAACCCGGCGTCTGTCCGATGCTGTCCCGCCGAGCCCCCTGCAGGTCGTAGGCCAGAAGGACCTCCGGCGGCCGGATCACCCCGTACACCTCGGGATAGCCCGTCACGGCCTGCACGATCAACGTGCCGTCGCCCAGGTGATGAACGTCGGTGACATCGTCGTCGAACTGCATCGTGCGGATGTGTTGCAGATCGGGACCGAAGAGGGTGACCCGGGACCGGATATCCCGCGCGAGCAGCGAATCGCCGACGAGTTCCACCTGTTGCAGATTCGTGAACTCTCCCGGCCCTTCGCCGTGCCCGCCCGCGGCACCGACAAAGCCGCCGTCGGCCGAGAACGTCCGGATCTCGTTCGACCCCCGGTTCACCACCACGATGCCCCCGTCCGGCAGCCGCTTGACGTCCCACACCTGGTAGAAGTTGTACGGATCACCCGTGCCGGACTCCGCCAGGTCGAGCACAGGCTCCGGGTCGACGCGCCAGTGCGCCGAATCGCCCCAGGCGGGCCCAAAGGACTCGACGATCGTGATGCCCGCGCTGTCGCGCTGCACCGCCAGCGGGGGACCGTCGCCGCCGGGGGTACAGGCGGCAAGCAAGCTCGCGAG
The DNA here is from genome assembly GCA_965116905.1 of Longimicrobiales bacterium. GTDB lineage: Bacteria > Gemmatimonadota > Gemmatimonadetes > Longimicrobiales > Gaopeijiaceae > Bin94. The sequence continues at coordinate 1,977,149 of OZ220732.1, forward strand.
CAGCATGCATGCCCCGGAAACCGCCGGCCGGGCGAAGCGTGGAATGCGTGTGCCAAGTAGGAAGATCATTCGCTGTTCCTTTGCAAGCGCAGCACCTGCGGGTGCTGCACGTCCAGTTCATCGTGCCATACGCCCAGCACCTCGTCGATGCCGATGTCCCACACGTGGAAGTCCTCGGGCACCTCCACCCTGCCGAGCCACCGGCCGGCGGGGTCCAGCACCAGCCAGGACTCGGGTCCGCCGCCCTCGCTCATCCCGCGGAAGGGCCGCAGCCAGATCGCGCCGGCCGGATCGACGACAATATCGGCGTAGGCGGGCCGGGTAGTGGGCAGCGGCATGTCCTCGAGCAGCTGCTGAAGCCGCGGGGGCATCGGCCGGCCCTGAAGCGTCGGGGCTTCCAGGCGGGCATCCCGTTCCGCGACGGCCTCCGCCTCGCTCACCGCCAGGTCGAAGCCCGCCAGGCGCAGGATCCTCACCGTGTCGCCGGACGCGGTCATCTCCTCCACCCGCATCCGGTCGGAAGACCCGGTGAAGATGCGGCTGCCGTGCGTGCCGACGACGGCCTTCTTCTGAAAAAGAGGCACGATGCGCATGTCGCCCACGACGTAGTCCTCGTAGCCCGGAGTCCAGCCGATGCTGTCGCCCCCGCTCCCGTCCAGCCGGTACGCGCGGAGGACCTCGGGGACCCGCGTCAGGCGGCCGAGCTCCGGGATCGGGGGCACGATGCGCGCGACGAGACGACCGCTGCCAATGGCGTGCACGGCAAGGGTCCTGCGGGCCAGCCGCGTCTCACGGATCAGGACCGGACCGGGGCCGAAGACGCTGATCACACCGTCCCGGTCGACCACGAGGATCGTGTCGCCCGCCACCTCCAGCTGCTGCGCGTTGGTGAATTCGCCGGGACCCTGCCCCTGCCCGGGTCCGCCGAACGAGCCGACGAAGCCGCCGTCGGCCGAAAACTGCCGGATCTCGTCGGAGCCGGCGTTCAGAACGACGAGGGATCGGTCCGGGAGCCGCGCCATGCCGCGGACCTGGTAGAAGCTGTGTGCGTCGCCGGTGCCGGATTCGGACAGGTCGAGGATCGGTTGCGGGTCGATGCGCCACGCGTTCGAGTTGGCCACCTCCGTCTGGGCGGGGTCCCCCCAGGCGGGCCGCAGCGACTCGACGATCGTGATGCCGGCGCTGTCGCGCTGGATCGATGACGGGGGACCGTCGCCGGAGGGGGCGCAGGCGTGAAGGAGCACGGCCGCGGTGGCTGACAGGAGGCGTTTGCTACTATTATAATAGCAAAATGCTATCATTTCGGCCTTGAAGGAGGTGGGGAATGGCGGACGTGGCCGTCCGGGGAATCCCGGACGAGTTGCACCTGGAACTTAAGGCGGCGGCGGAGAGAAATCACCGCAGCCTCAACGGAGAGATCGTGGCGAGGCTGGCGGCCTCGGTCCGCACGGCGCCGGTCGATGCCATCACGCTCCTGGAGCGCATTCAGCGGCGAAACCGTAGGCTGGGCCCGATCGAGCTGGATGACGCGGCCCTGCGCGGACTGCAGGACGAGGGCCCTGGCGGCCCGGGTCGAGGGGACGCGCCCCACACCCGCTGGAAGGGCGGCGAATGATCGTCGTCGACACGAGCGTGATGGTGAGGCTGGTCGTGGGGGGGCGCGACGGAGCTGAGGCGGCCCGGCTCTTCCGGCAGGACCCCGAATGGGCCGCGGCCGCCTGCCTCATGAGCGGTATGCGCCACGTGCTGCTTGGGCTGGTGCGCCGGCGGTCGCTCACCGTGGACCAGGCGAAGGCCATGTGCGACGACGCGGCGTTGGCGCTCGGCGGGAGGATCGTGACCGTCCCGTCGGCGCGGGTGATCGATGCCGCGCTGCAGTGCGGGCTGTCGGCCGAGCAGGCCGAGTTCGTGGTGGTGGCGCGGGAACTGGGCGTGCCGTTGGCGACCGGCGACCGGGCAGTTCTGAGGGCGGCGCGTGATGTGGCGGTCTGGGTGGGGACGGGGTGACGGATTGCAAATCATGGATTGTAAACGTTGCAATTCTATGATCACAACCGTTGCAAACATGGGAATGAACGACGGCGAGACAGATTGCGGCCAGCGCGGTCATGTTGGACGCTCATCCGTCCGCTCGCCGCGCGGCTGCCGTTGATCCGGGGTTTCTGCTCCAGGGAGACACGCCTCGCCTGATTGACGAATGGCAGGTCGTCCCCGAAATCTGGAACCATGTGCGCCATGCCGTGGACGATCGTTTGGGCCGTGGCCACTTTATCCTGACCGGATCCGCCGTCCCCCCGGACGACATCACCCGGCATACCGGAGCAGGACGCATCGGCCGGCTGCGGCTGCGTCCCATGTCGCTTTTCGAACTGCAGCATTCGACCGGCCAGATCTCGCTCGAACGGCTGTTGGCCGGTGACCCGGCGCCAACCTCGTCGACCGAGTTGACCGTACCGGAGCTGGCGGAACTCGTGTGCATCGGCGGCTGGCCCGGACACCTGGGTTCGTCGGAATCCGATCCCCCGCTCTCAGCCACCGACGCGATGGAGGAAAACCGTGATTACCTCGGCGAGGTCTGCCGTGCCGACATCCGCCGGGTGGACGGGTCGGGGAGGGATCCGGCAAGGGTCGGGCGCTTCCTGCAATCACTGGGCCGCAACGTCGCCACATGCGCAAGCATGGCCACACTGGCCCGGGACGCCGGCGGACCGGATCATCATCTCGACGCGTACACGGCCAGTTCATACATGACCGCGCTGGAGCGGCTCATGATCGTGGAGAACCAGCCGCCCTGGGCGCCGCACCTCCGGTCCCGGTCGCGGCTCCGCACCTCCGCAAAGCGTCACTTCGTCGACCCCTCTCTTGCCGTCGCGGCACTGAGTGCGGGCACGGATCACGTACTGAACGACTTCGAGTGGTTCGGCTTCCTGTTCGAGTCGATGGTGATTCGGGACCTCCGCGTCTACGCGCAGGCCATCGGGGCGACCGTGCACCACTACCGCGACAACACGGGGCTGGAGGTGGACGCCGTGGTGGACGCCGGGCCAGGGCGGTGGGCGGCGTTCGAGATCAAGCTCGGTGCGAGCCGGGTGGACGAAGGCGCAAGGACGCTGCTGAAGTTTGCCGATCGGGTCGATACGGAGCGGTGCGGGGAACCCGCGGCCCTGGGCGTCATCGTGGGAAGCGGCTATGGGTACGCGAGGCCGGATGGTGTCGGTGTCATTCCCGTAGGAGCGCTGGGGGTGTAGACTCGGCTGCCATGAACCGTTCGCACGTAGCGAGCGAACCCTGCTACACGGTCCGCCTTGAACCCGCCTCCGGGTAGAACTGCCGGCAGTACAGGCGGTATTTCCCGATGGGCCCGTCGGCGCGGCACAGCCGGGGAGGAGACCGGAACCGCTTCCGCTCCCAGATGACCACGTCCTGCATCACATAGCGCTTCTCCTCCTTGAGCAGGATGTGGCTCATCACCTTGTGACGCAGCCTCATGGGCAGAAACCCCAGACCCGCGATGAACCGCTTTGGCCGGCGGATTTCGCGCGCCTGCGTGACCAGCGTCAGCTCGATGAACTCGCCGTCGACGGGTGTAGCGAGCACCCACAGCCTCGCGTCCATGCCGATCGACCTTTCGTGGACTTCGACGTAGGAATACCCCAGGCCATGCACGTGGGTGACGGCTGATACGTCGGACCCGAAGTCGATCAGGCCGGCCACCCTGCGCACGCTCTTGAAGTCGAAGGTGCTCTTCAGGTACGCGCCGTCGATCGACAGCGGACCGGTCGGCTCCACGTTCTCGTAGCCGTGCGTGTACTCCAGGTGCTCCACGTCCACGGAGTTCTCGGTCGTCTCCTGGGGATGCCCGCGGAACCGCAGGGCGACCGATCGCAACGGACTCCACTCGGCGCCGGCGGGAGGTTCATCCGGCAGGTGCCACTGCGCCGCCCGCCCGCCGAGTCCCCACCAGGCGAAGATCATGCCGAGGATCTCGGTGGTCTCGTACACCTTCAGGTTGGCGGCCTTGGGGGCCGGGGCGTTCGGAGTCGCTACACACCGGCCGCTCGTGTTGAAGGTGAATCCGTGAAAGGGGCAGACCAGGCAGCCGTCGCGAACGAGCCCCCCCACCGTCGGCCCCATGTGTGAGCCCAGGTGCGGACAGAAGGCATCGGCTACGCAGACGCGGCCGTCCTCGTCGGCCCAGACGACAATCTCCTCCCCGAGCCAGGTCTTCTCGATCAGCCCTTGCCGCTCGATGGATTCGCGTGTCGCGACCAGGTACCAGCCCTCCGGGAAGGGTGGCAGCCGGTCCGTTGGCGTCCGCGAAGGCCTCCGGTCCCGGCCGGTATTCCCGCCAGTCTCACGCCCGGTCTCACGTCCGGCCTCATGTCCGGCCCGTGCCGGAGGTGCGGCCAACGAAGTCGTTGAAGGCATGCGAGAGGTCCTTTCCGCTCGGTGTACCCGAGAAGCGTTTGGATGCGACAATATCAGCCAAAAACTGTCCGAAACTGTCGCATGCCGTCAAGCTGGCGCCTTCCGGAAGCGCCAGCCGTGCATGATGCGCCCGTAGTAGTTGAACATCTGCCGCGCCTCGGGGTCGTTGAAGGGATAGTCGGCGCCCAGCTGCCGTGCGGCGCCCAGCCCGCTGACGAAGCAGGTCTCCTGGCTGTTGATCAGCGTATGGGCGCCGCAATGCCACGTACGCCGGCCGCCCTGAATGTACCGGAACAGGGGGACGAGCAGCGCAACGTGGCGCACGTCATGAACGATGTGCTGAAACCACCACCTCCTGATGACCTTCTCTTCGTCGATCCGGCTGACCGGGTTGTAGGTGACCAGACAGGGCCTGTCCGACCGATGGACCCAGGGCTGCTGGTTGTGCATGATGTACGTGATCTCGTAGTTGTCCGGACGGGCGCCGTACTGCTCGATGTGATTGCTCCGCGTCTCCAGCGGCTTCACCTCGTTGTCAGGGAGCACCGACGCGTCCGAGTGCACGACCGTGTGGTTGTGGAGTTCGCTCTCGTAGCGTATGGACGAGAGAACGTAGCGTTCCAGGAAGGTGGGTTTGTCCAGCATCATCAGCGTCTGGTTCGCGTTGCAGGCGAAGATGACCTCGTCAAAGGTCTCGCGAACGCCGTCTTCGTCCTCGACCACGACGCCGGACGCGCGGCGATACACCTTCCGGACCGGCCGGTTGAGGTGGATCCGATCCCGGAAGCCGGCCGACAGGCACTCGTAGATCCGCCGGGTTCCCCCGTCCCACGTCTGCATCGGCGTCGCCACTTCGATATCGAAGAATTCCAGGTACCTCGAGAACAGCGACGCCGGCATGTCGAACACGTTGGTCGCCATCAGGAAGTTGACGAACATCGGCTTCAGGATCTTGTACCTGAATTCCCCGCCCAGACCGGCCAGGTTGAGGACCGTGCCCATGCTGACGTAGTTGAACGGGTTCAGGGCGTTCAGGAACTTCGAGCGGGCGCGGGTCAGTCCTCCGAACCAGTGCAGCCGCCTCAGGATCCGCTGGAACCTTGCGATCTCGGTCGCGAGCTGTCGCCTGATCTCGGAGTCGAAGTCGTGCGCGTACACCTGGCCGCGGTACCGGACGCTGTAGCTGAATCTGGTGTCCACCAGCTCGATCCCGTGCTTCTGCATCAGCAGCAGGATGTGGTGATACACCGACGGGATGCACGCGGTGACCGAGATGTCGAAGGGGATCGAGGTGCCGTCGTCCTGGGGCATGTCGACGGTGATCGCGTTGCCGCCAACCTGCCCGTGGGCCTCGAAGAGCCGGAAGTCGAACCGGTCGGGGTGCCGGTGCAGCGCCCATGCGGCGCCCAGGCCCGAAACGCCGCCGCCGATGATCGCGACCCGCTGCCTTCCTTCCCGGTTGCTGTTTGTTGGCATGGAGCGTCCGTTCTGCGCTGCCTGCGTTTCTTCGCTATTCGTGGGTAGAATTACGGTATTTCTACCCACTTGTAACAAAGATCGCCCGCCAACGTGCTCGTCTCCAGAGTGACCCACCTTGCCGGTCGCCCGTTGGAGACTTCGATTCAGCATCGGCGCCTGAGGTCGCCCCCGCGCCTGAAGTCGACTTTGTAGGAAGGACCGAGTGATGAAGTTCTTGCGTTTTGCGATGTTGGCGGCGTTCGCGCCAGCTCTGGCGGCTCCGGCGTCGGGACTCGCTCAGGAGTCGGAGGGCGTCCAGGAGTTCGATCCGACGCTGGAGGAGTGGCAGGTGCCGTGGCTGGAGAGCCGGCCGCGCGATCCCTATGTGGCGCCGGACGGACGGGTCTGGTTTGTCGGACAGCGCTCCCACTATGCCGCGGTGCTCGACCCCGTGACCGGCGAATTCAGGAAGTACGACCTTCCCGACGGCGCAGGCCCGCACACGGTCGTGGTGGGCACGGACGGCATGGTCTGGTACACCGGAAACCGGGTGGGGAACATCGGCCGCATCGATCCCGCAACCGGCGACATCGAGATCTTCCCGATGCCCGACGAGCGCGCCCGCGACCCGCACACCTTCGCCTTCGACGCCGCCGGCGACCTCTGGTTCACCGTCCAGGGCGGCAACTTCGTCGGCAAGTTCTGGCGGGAGACGGGCGATGTGCGGCTGGTCGAGATGCCGGACAACCCCGAGGGGCGGGGCGGATCGACGCGGCCCTACGGCCTCAAGATGGACTCCCGGGACCGGCCCTGGGCGACGCTGTTCGGCACGAACCAGCTGGTCATGGTCGATCCCGAGACGTTCGAGCCCACGTACTACGAGCTGCCCGACGGCGCGCGGCCCCGGCGGCTGGTCATCGACTCGCGCGATGTCGTCTGGTACGTGGACTACGCACGCGGGTACCTGGGCCGCCTCGACCCGGAGACCGCCGAGGTCACGGAGTGGGCGAATCCGAGCGGCGAGGGTGCGCGCCCCTACGGCGTCGCCATCGACGAACACGACCGGGTCTGGTTCGTCGAGACCGGGGTGCGCCCGAACCGGTTCGTGGGCTTCGACACCCGCCGCGAGGAGTACATCAGCGAGGTGGACGTGGCCAGCGGGGGCGGGACGATCCGCCACATGTACTTCGATCCGAAGACCAGCACGATCTGGTTCGGCACCGACGTGAACACGGTGGGACGAGCGGTGCTGCCCCCGTTGAGGAGGGTCAGCGAGTAGGGGGGAACCCGATCACTTCGACGCCTACCGACCCGGCAGCCCTGGCAAGCTTGCGGTCCAACGTCGCGAGTCCCCGCTGGTCTCGCGCCGCAAGGTCCAGGTACGCCGCATCGTAGGCTGTCAGACCACAGGTCCGGGCGAGTTGCATGGCCTCGTGGTCACGCGGCGCGTGATCGATTTGGATCCGGAGCGTCTGCAGCATGGAGAGCGCCGCATCCGCATCGCTCGGCACAATCCTGCCGTGCCTCTCCGCTCTCAGGAGCACGTTACGTATCTCCCACCACCATAGTGCCGGGACGAGAGCCCCGTTTTCCCTGACCACTTCGAGCGCGACATCGGCAGCCCGTGACTGCTCGTCGGACAGGATCCATGCCGCCGTGGTGGAGCAATCGACCACAGGAGTGCTCACCGGCGGCCCTCGTCGCGCAGCAAGAGGATTTCAGACACGGTGAGGCAACCGATGCGCGCCCGGAGCGCCCGCAGACCCTCGGCAGCCTCGTCGACCGCCTGTTGATCGGGATAGTCGGCAGGAACCAGCATGGCAGTGGGGCGCCCGCCGTCCTCAACCACCAGTCGCTTGCCCACGTGTCTCAGAGCTCGTTCGACTTGGCGGATATGCGACCGGTGCCGCGGATTCAGGATCTTCCGTACCGCCCCTTCGGTCAACCCCATACGCCCCGCCAGTCCGACATTGGAGAGCCCCTGGTCACGCATCGCCGCGTAAAGCGCGAGCTTTGCCGCCACCACCAGTGGCACCGCAACCGTAGGCTGTCCTGGCAACACGGTACCCGGCGCAGGGATATCCTCGCGCGACCGCATATACGCTCCGAGCGCAACAGCCAGTGCATCTTCGGCCAGCGTCAGAGCTTCAGCTTCATCTTCCCCACATGTGAGGGCTTCGGGGACATCCGGAAAGGAGACGGAGCATCCACCGTCCTCCTCGGCCGTCAGCACACAGGGGTAGGCGTATCGCATTGGAAAGCATCCTCGACCGTACCGGTGCCGCTCAACGAGTTCGACCATATTCATCGGTAATCATCGTACTCAAAGGTACGAATGCAGAGACTCCCTGTCCATCGCCAACCGCCATTCCCACTTCCCACGATTCCGAACTGCCGCGCCGTATTGGGGCGGCAGTCGCGGGTGGGTTCACCGCTGAGGGAACAATGGCACCGACCCGTGGGCGCATGGATAGCTGGATGGGACTAATATGTTGCTTGAACCGTGAGCAGTCCGAACGGCAACAAGGGGGAATCTTCATGTCCACCAATCGTATCGCCCGCCACGCCGAGGTAGCGGCGTTCCCGAGGCTCGCGCTCTGCGCCGGCCTCCTGGCATACCTCGCTCTCCCCGCCGGGTGCGCCGCTCCTGTGGACCAGGCGCGGGACGACACGTCGGCCGCCGGCCAGGCCGCGAGCCAGCCCCCCGAAGCCGATCATTTCGTCCCTTCGACCCCTGAGAACCTTAGTTGGGGCTGGTTCCCGGTCGACAAGGAGCCCGTGCTGCGCATGCAGTCCGGCGAGACCGTCCGCGTCCACACGCTGACCCATGTGGGCGCGGGCCAGAACGAAGAGCCGGTGGCCTACCTGACCGGCCGCCTCGGCATCCCGCGCGACGAGATCCTTCAGGACGCGCTGGACTTCTGGGCCACGCGCGACGAACGGCCGCGCGAGGGCCGGAGCGGCCACGTCATTACGGGCCCGATCCATGTGGAAGGCGCGGAGCCGGGCGATGTGCTGGCGATCGAGATCCTGTCCATCGAGACGCGCGTCCCGTGGGGGGTCAACAGCACGAGCGCACGGGGCGGCGTGTTCTCGACGTCATATCCCGGCTATGCGGAGGGCGATCCCGCGCTGGACATTCCGCCCGGCACCCGCCACGTGATCCGCACCGGCGAAGTCGACGGCAGGGAAGTGGCCTTCTTTTCCGACGACATCCAGGTCCCGCTCGCGCCGTTCATGGGCATTATGGCGGTTGCGCCCGACCCGGTGGTGGGCCAGCCTGGCGTGACCGTCCCCGGCGTACAGGGTTCGCGGCCGCCCGGCCCCTTCGGCGGAAACCTCGACGTGAAGGACCTGAAAGCCGGCACGACGGTGTATCTGCCCGTGTTCCATCCCGGAGCCCTGTTCTATGTCGGCGATGGGCATGGGGCGCAGGGCGACGGTGAAGTCAGCGGGACCGCCATCGAACAGTCTCTGACGGGCACGTTCCGCCTCACGGTGCACAAGGACCGCTCCATCGCGGGGCCGAGGGCCGAGACCGACGACCACTACATCCTGATGGGGATCGACCTGGACCTGGACCGCGCGGCCCGCCATGCCGTCTGGGAGGTCGTGGACTTCCTCGTCGAGGAGAAGGGGCTCACCCCGGCCAAGGCCCTGTCGCTGGCTAGCATCGCGGTGGACTTCCGCGTCAGCGAAGTGGTGGACCTGACTCAGGTGGTGTCGGGGTTCATCCCGAAAAAGGTGTTCCTGCGGTAGCGGGCCATCAGGCTGGAGCCAAGGGCCCGGATCGGTGGGACCGTCGTCGCCAGGAGAGAGGGTGGGCGATGACTCAGTCGGCCGCGGCCGTCAGGATCGCGGCGGTGTTCGCGATCAGCCAGGCGGACGCGGCACAAAGCTGCAGCCAGTCCCCGGGTGAGCTGATCCCTGACGCGAGCACGCTGGCGATCCAGCATAGGCTGGCGGCCGTTTGGCCGACCCGCTCGACACTCAACGCCTGCTTCATTCGCTTGAGCTTCGGAGCCACGGGCGCCGGGGTGTCGGCACGGTCGGTCAGCATACGCACTCCTGTCCGCAGCAGGAAAGATCGTCGAGGTACATGCCCCACATCCTGTACATCTCAAGCCCCTCGGCGGGCAGGCCCAGCGAGGTCGCGATCGCCTTGGCGACGACCGCGAACCGTTGCCGGTACTTGTAGATGAAGCAGAATATGTGCTTGTCGTGCCGCACGGCCGCCCCGCACAGGTAGATCCCGGGGACGATCGTCGATTCGTCGTGCTTGTTGAGGAGCGGGAATCCGTCTTCTCGTGACTCGAAGTGGTCCATCACGAGCGGATGGCTTCCCGCGAACCCGCCCGCGAGGAGTGGCTGCACGGGCGTGTGAAAGAGCAGCCCGTCATCCGTGGCGACCTCGAATCCGGCGTAGGCGGTGGCCACAGCGGTGACTGTAGTGTCGGGAAAGAGCTCCACGTGCTCTGCGTACGAGGGGCGTCGTGTCCGCTCGAGTGAGAAGGTGGAAAGCGCGACGCTGGGATCGGAGCTCTCGGACGCCCATGGCCGCCCCCGGTCGAAGAGGCGCACCCGCCTGCCGCGCTCGGCCAGGTGGCTGGCGACGTCGACGCCGCTTTCGTAGCCGCCGACGACGATGAAGTCGTCCCCATCCAGCTCGGCGTAGCTGGGGAGCAGAGCCGTGTGCAGGCACAGCTCGCTGCCCTCGAAGTCGCTCAAGCGCGGGTACTGGAAATCGCCTGCAGCCCAAATGACGTGCCGGGTCCGCACATGCCCGGCTGTGGTTTCGACCACGAACTCGTCGCCGCTCCGGTCGATCCATAGTACGTCGACGCCCTCCTGGATCGGCAACTCGAAGTGCTTGGCGATCGCCTTGAGGAAGACCGCATACTCGCGCCCCGTGGGATGCTCGACCCCCAGCGTCACGGCGGCCGAGGTCCCGATCACGACAGAATTCAGGTCCAGCATACCGACCGAATTCGTCGGGAAAGAAGGTGTGATGAAGCGAGTCTCGGCCGGCCACCGGGCGAACGAAGCGCCCACCGAGTGGCGTTCGAGCACGACGAAGTTCTCGATCCCTGCGTGCCCGAGTGCGACCGAGACGCCCACACCGGCGGCCCCTGCGCCGACGATGACCACATCGAGCGGGTCGTCGGAAGCCGGAGCGTTCATCCGGCCACCTCCTCAACCATCTGAGGCTTGGGGAAGGGGTTGGGACGTCCCGCCCAGGCACCGCTGTCGGAGGCGGCAAGGGCTTTGTCGAGCAGGCATGCGTCGAGTCGCGCGCGGATTGTAACTAGTTGGATCGCTGCTCATCGAACTTCCTCATTCGGGCAGTCCCCACTTATTCGGGCAGTCCCCACTGCGGAATGCTCCTGCAAGCGGCTTGCGAATAGGAAAAATACGCAAGTGCCTTGCATGTGCAAGTGCTTGTCCCTTTTCGAACTTCATTTCCGCCGCGCAGGGGAAGGCCCATGCGAATGACGAAGACCGAGGCCCGTCGGAGGCTGCGCGAGTGCGGTCTGCGTGTGACCGCGCCGCGCCTTGCGGTGTTCGGTATCCTGGCCGACGCGGACGGTCCGGTGTCCTTCACGCAGGTGCTTGACCTGCTGGGCGACTCGGACTGGGATCAGGCGACGATCTACCGCAACCTGGTCAAGCTGCGGGAGGCTGGCCTCGCCGCCGTGGTGAGTCGGATGGACGGCATCGATCGATACGCATTCGCGGGAGACCACGCAGACGCAGACGGCCATCGCCACCCGCACTTCCTGTGCGAGGACTGCGGCCGGGTGGCGTGTCTGAAGGAGGAACTCACCGCGGCGGCGTCGATCGAGGGGCGGTGGACCGAGTCCATCCGTGGCGCTATGGTGCAACTCCTCGGCCACTGCCCGGACTGTCTCGCTCAGCCCGATGTCTGAGATCCGTCAGGCCCGATGGGTCGCTCCCGGGCCAATGACGGCGCCCTGGGCCTTGCCGTCTCTGCAGTCAGTCAGGTCCCAGGAGCGTGTTCCTGCGGTAGAATTGGAGCCAAGGGCCCGGATCGGTGGGACCGTCGTCGCCAGGAGAGAGGGTGGGCGGCGACAGATGTGACGGCCCCGTAACCGATCACGGGCCCTTTTCTATTTGGCTCCCTTTGGTTGGCTCGCGGCTATCCTTGAGCGTAACGGCCGGCCTTGTCCACGGGCTGCTTGCCGCTGCGGTCGGCCCGGGATGGCGCGACGCCCAGGGTTGAAGTCCCCGCAATAACCCCCAGCATCGCTCGTCCACTTCAGCCCTTGAAGTTGAGCGCCGCGGCCACCCGGGCCTGGTTGTCGTTGAGTGTGATGAACGAGATCGCCCCGGGGTCGGGCGCTGCGTACAGTGCGGTCGCAACATGCCAGAGATCGGCGCCGCGCAGATACCCGGCGCCCAGCGCGGTCGTGATCTCGTCGGACAGGGGACGGTTGGTCAGGATCCAGCCGACCCGGTCGAGCAGATCCGTGGGCACCTGGCACCCCTCGCGGGAGCACGCCGCACGCAACTCGGCCTCGAGCAGGTTCGACGAGATCACGCGCGAGAAGCCGTTGATCCGGTCCGCGAGGGCATCCGCGCCGTCCTCCCCGAACGCGATGGCGACCATGACCGAGGTGTCCACGTAGGCCACGCTCATTCGCCGCGCTCCGCGAAGAAGCGCTCGAGTGCGCCCGGCCTCGCGGCGCCCACACGGATCGGCAGGCTCGGATGCTTCGCTGGCACAAGAATCCCCCGTTTCTCAAGCTCGGCGAAGTGTTCCTCGACGCTCATGGCCCCGCGTTCGAACGGACGGATTTCCGCTACCGGATCGCCTCGGTAAGTGACGGTTACCGTTCCCCCCTCCCGCACCAGCCGCATCACTTCGGAGAACCTCGCTTTTGCTTCGTAGGTTGAAAACACAGCGTTCATGTTCGATCCAATCTAACCAGTCAGACTAGTTTGTCAATTTGCTCCGGCGCATCCCGGACACGGACCTCGGAACCCGTGGCCCGCGGGTTCGGAACATATTACTAGCGGATTCCCTCGAGCTGTATTCCGCGCACGAAATACCGCTGCGTGAACAGGAAGAGCAGCGCGATCGGCAGCACCGCGACCACGCCCGCCGCCATCTGATAGGGCCAGTTGATCTCGTAGGTCGAGTGGAAGGCGGCGATCCCCACTTCGACGACGCGCATCTCCATCGACCGTGTTGCCAGCAGCGGCCACAGCAGGTTCTTCCAGGCATCGATAAAGGCAAAGAGCGCCAGCGTGGCCACGGCGGGTTTCGCCAGCGGCAGCGCAACGCTGATGAACACCCTGAACGGACCGGCGCCGTCCACTCTTGCAGCGTCTTCCAGCTCCCGGGGCAGCGTCCGGAAGTACTGGCGCATCAGGAAGATACCCCACACGGAGACGAGTTCGGTGGAGATCAGGCCGTGGTAGGTGTCGATCCAGCCGAGGGCGTCGATCAGAAGGAAGCGGGGGATGAGGACGATGACTACGGGCACCATCATGGTGGCCAGGAAGAGCATGAACACCTTTTGCCGCCCGGGAAAGTCGATGCGGGCGAAGGCATACCCCGCGGTGGTTGCGGTTACGATCTGCCCGGCCACGACGGCCACGGAAAAGACCAGCGAGTTCAGGAAGTACCGCCCGAACGGCTGGGCGGACAGCGCCTCGGGGTAGTTCGACCAGAGGGGTGCGGCAGGCAGGAATCCCCGGCTCGAGAAGACTTCGAGCTGCCCCATCAGCGAGGTGGCGGCCATCCACAGGAATGGCGCCGCCATGACGAGGCAGATGCCCACGAGGAGGGCGGCGCGCAGTGCCGCGACGGTGCGGAGTGCCGGGATGGCGCGGAGGGCCGCGACAGTGCGCACGGCGCGTGTGCCGTTACGCATGGACCGCCCTCCTCTCGAGCAGCCGGAAGTGCAGCCAGGTCGCGACGAACACCACCGCGAAGAGGATCCAGCTCATCGCGGCGGCGTTGCCGAAGCGGAGGAACTCCCAGGCCTCGCGGTAGATGTGGTAGACGGCCACGTCGGTAGCACCCAGCGGGCCGCCCTCGGTCATCACGTAGACGAGCCCGAAGACCTGGAATGAACCGATCACCGAGGTGACCAGCACGAAGAACAGCGTGTGGCGCAGGCCGGGCAGCGTGATGTGGCGGAAGCGCTGCACCGGCCCGGCGCCGTCCACGCGCGCCGCGTCGTACCAGTCGCGCGGGATGGCGGCCAGCCCCGCCTGGAAGACGACCATCTGGTAGCCGACCACCATCCAGACGCTGATCGCCATCAGGGTGACGAGCGCGGTCTCGGGCGAGGAAAGCCACGCCACCGGGCCCAGTCCCGCGGACCCCAGCAGCCGATTGACGGGGCCGTAGCCATCGTTCAGCAGCCACTTCCACACCACGGCGATCGCCACCACGCTGGTGATGCCGGGCAGGAACAGGGCCAGACGGGCCAGGCGGACCGCGCGCCGGGACCCCCGGGTGAGGAGGGCGAGCGCCAGGGCGACGGCCATCGCCAGGGGCACGTGCAGCGTGAAGACCGCGGTGTTGCGAAGCGCCCCCCACCAATCGGCATCCAGCAGAATGTCACGGTACTTGTCGAGGCCGACGAACGAGTGGACGGGGTCGACGAGGTGCCACTCGTGCAGCGAGATCCACAGGGAGAAGAGCAGGGGGCCGAAGGTGAAGACGGCGAGGAGGAGGGCGGCCGGGGCGAGAAACGCCCACGCCGTGACGGTGCGGCGCAGCAGGGGCGGACGCGCCGAGAGCGAAAGCAGGAAGAGGATGAGCGCCGTGAGCAGGGACGCGGCGGTGGCCGCGGCCGCAAGCGGGACGGTCGGTGCGCGCGTTTCCTCGTAGCCGAGCAGGGCGATGTGCAGGGCGGGAGCGGGGGCGGCGGGGGCCTGTGTGGGGAGGGGGACGAGGCCGGCGTGCCAGGTCGTGCCGTCCACCTCGACCGTGAACGGGGTGGCGGTGGGGGGGCTGGAAACGGCGGCGACCGCTTCGCCGACTTCCCGCGGCATCGTCCAGAGCTGATCGGGGCGCGTCAGCGCGGCGGAGGTGGCCCAGGGGAGGCGCGCGACGCGGACGGCCCGCTCGGGATCCGCGCCGATGGCCATGGCCGTCTCGACGGCGCGGAGCGCGTGGCCGGCGTGGCCGTGGCTGAGGGCATCCAGCTCGCGGTCGGCCCAGCGGTGCGTGGTCACGGCGATCGTGCCGAGCAGTGCGGTTGCCGTGAGTGCGACGAGCGCCGGGTAGCGTGGAGGTGGCGGGGCTCGTCGCCGCGCGGCGGCCCAGGCCGACATGAGCAGCGATCCCAGCAGCGCGAGGGTGGTGGCGGTGGGGGGGAGGGGACTTGTCCCCGGTTGCGGTGGGACGGCAATCCGGACGGCGGGCTGGAGCGAGCCGGCTCGGTAGGCGTAGACGCCGGACTCGGGAGGAGTCCCGCCCTGCCCGGCTCGGCTTGGCCGCTGTCCGGCCTCCTCCGCCTGCCCGGCCTCCTCCGCCTGCCCGGCTTCCTGCGCCTGCCCGGCCTCCCCCGCCTGCACGGCCTCGATCACCACTCCGTCATCCAGGAAGGCCTGTGCAGCCGCGTCCGCCCCGCCGCCCAGCTCCCACAAATCGGCGGCCATGCGCGCAACGCTTCTGCCGGCTGCCGCCTGTGCGTCGCTCAGTCCTCCGACCGCCACGGCGATCATCAATACCGTGCCGGCCGTGAACGCCCCGGCGGCGAGTGCGGGAAGCGCGGTCCTTCCCTTCATCGCCTCAGGACTTCGTCGACCCTGCGGGCAACGTCCGCCGCGCTCGAGGCGAGATCCTCGCCGGTCAGGAGCCGCCGGTCCATGATCTCCACCGCCAGCGCTTCAACGCGGGAGAAGTCCCGGACGTGGGCGCCCCAGGTCACCCGGGCCCCCTCCACGAGCGAGACGAACGCCGCCTCCACCCCCGTGGTGTCACGTGCGGCGACTTCGGCCGCCACATCGGCGCGGGAGGGTATGGCCAGCCCGGAGCGCGCCCGGATCCGCTGCGCTTCCGGCGATGCCAGGAATCCGGCCAGGTCGATCGCCTGACGCAGGTTGGCCGCGTTCGGGGGCACCGCCCATCCAGAGGCGTAGAGCACGCTTGTCGCGCCGCTTTGAGATGGATGATGCGGAATCCGGATGATCGCCAGGTCTAGGTTCCCCGCATCCACGAGGTCGCGAAAAACGGGGAGCGTCCAGTGACCGGACAAGAGGAACGCCTGCCCACCCGAGGCGAAACGGGCCTCCCGCGCCGGGTCTCCCTGTTGCACGAACTGAGCGCCGGGGGTCAGTCCGTCCTCGGCGAGCCCGGTCAGGAAGGCGTATGCGTCCAGCGCCGCGGGTCCGTCCATGAAACCGGAGGCGGCGTCGCCCTCGGGAGACAGGATATCGCCGCCGGCAGACCAGACGAACGGCACCCATTGGTAGAGGTTCCGCGGAAAGTCGAAGCCGTAGACATCCGGCCTGCCGTCGCCGTCGGAGTCGGTGGTTGCGGCACGGACCGCACGCCGGAAATCGTCCCACGTCCATTGCGCGCTTGCGGGCATGTCAATGTCTGCGCGAGACAGCACGCCACGGTTGGCGTACAGCACCATCGGCGTGAAGTCCTTGGGCAGCGCGAAGAGCGAGCTGCCACGCCGGAACGCGTCCAGGACCTGCGGGAAGACGCTGTCCGCGCGAAATCCGAGCGCTTCCTGGTAGGGTGCGAAATCGACCGCCAACCCACGGTCCACGAAGGTGGGAATGTCGGGCGAATCGAGCAGGTAGACATCGGGAGGGCGACCCGCCGCGATCGAGGTCAGGAGCCGCTCCTCGTAACCGTTCGGCGCCGATTCGAGCACGATTCGCGTCCCCGGGCGGAGAACCTCGTACCGGTCGGCGACCCGCCGCTCGATCTCGAGTTCGTTGCCGCCGGCCCAGAGCGCGACCCGCAGCGTGATGGCGGCGGGGGAGTCGGGGGAGCAACCTCCGGCGGCGAGGAGGAGGGCCGCCGCCAGCAGGACCGCTGCCGCGAGTGGTGCGACCGCCGCGAGGGCACTCCCAAGCGAACGTTGCCTACTCCTGAATAGTCTATTATAGCACATTATCAGTCGTCAGACAATAGCTGGATGGGGCGAGGTGCGGGCCCCACCCGATCGCCATCCGGGCCGAACAGGTGGGTTCTCTCCCAGGCGACCAGGACCTGGACGGGGTCGCCGGGGTCGACGCGCAACGACGGCGGCGTCCTCGCGATCCAGGTTGCGCTGCCCGGGCCATCGATGTGCACCCGCTGCTCGCTTCCCAGTGCCTCGATGCGCAGGACGGTGGCGGTGAAGTCGGCCCTGACCGGGGGGGTGATGTCGGGGCGGGATCTCGGCGGAGTGACCGTGAGGTCCTCCGGTCGCACGGCCAGCGTCGCCGCGGCGAGGGGCGGGTCGGCCGCGAAGCGGAACGGTCCGCCCGCGAGTGCGCCGTCGTTCGCGCGGGAGAGCCCGAGCCGGTTGATCGGGGGAGACCCCACGAAGGCCGCGACGAAGAGGCTGGCGGGTTGGCGGTAGACCGCCTCGGGGGTGCCCACCTGCAGAATCCTGCCCCCGTCCATCACCGCGACCCGCTGCCCCAGGGAGAGCGCCTCGGTCTGATCGTGGGTGACAAAGATCATCGTCGTGCCGAGGCGCTGATGCAGGGACGCGATCTCATCGCGGGTCCGGAGCCGCAGTCCCGCGTCGAGGTTGGAAAGTGGCTCGTCGAACAGGAAGACCCCTGGATCACGGACCATCGCTCGGCCCAGCGCCACGCGCTGCTGCTGTCCGCCGGACAGCTGGCCGGGACGGCGCGCCAGCAGATCCCCGAGTCCCAGGATCCGGGCCGTCCGGTCCACCCGCTCCTCGATCTCGGCGCGGTCCGTGCCCCGCACGCGGAGGCCGAAACCCAGGTTGCCCGCCACGGTCATGTGCGGGTACAGGGCGTAGCTCTGGAAGACCATCGCGACATCGCGGTCGCCCGGCGGAACGTCGTTTACGCAACGCTCCCCGATCAGAATCTCGCCACCGCCGGGCTCCTCCAGTCCGGCGATCAGCCGCAGGAGTGTGCTCTTTCCGCATCCGGACGGTCCGACCAGCGCCATCAGCTCCCCGGGACGGACCTCCAGATCGGCGGCCGCGACCGCGGTCACGTCTCCAAACCGCTTTTCCACACCCCTGAGGGTGACACCGCAGGGCGCCGGGGTCATGACCAAGGAACCCGGAGAGGACGGTCGCGCGGGCCCTCGTGGCGCCGCCCATCCACCGTCAGCGCGGCTCGATCCCCAGCCAACTCCACCGAGACCGTGTGTCCACGGGTTCGCACCGGGCCCATCGCGACATTCGGCAGGCCATGCGGCAGGGGCCACACCTTCGCCCGTTCCCGATTGATGTCCAGTCCCGCGACTCCGCGCGCCAGAAGGTCCAGGACCCAGGAGTGCTGATAGTCGTCGATCCCGCGGAAGTGGCAGGCGCGGCCGGTGTGCGGATTGTAGTGCTCGTAGCAGTTGGGACGCGCGGCATCGCCGCCCGTGAACATCATGCGCACGAAACGCGTGAGCATGTCCGCCGCAACCGTGCCCGCCCGGCCATTGCCCCGACCCCAGCACCTCAGGAGTCCCTCGATCACGTGGCTGGTGGTCATGGGCCAGACCCGGCCGTTCCAGGGACAGTTGCGCCGTTTTCCGTTCCAGATCCCTTCGGCCGAGAAGCGAGGGTCGTCGACGCTGGACGAGGGAAGGGGGTATCGCGTCCCGAACGTCTCCGGGTCTTCAAGGTGGTCCAGCATCGTGCCGAGACGATGTTCGTCCACCAGATCGGTGAGCATCGGATAGAAGCCCACGGCGGCCTTCACCTCCGTACGCTCGAAGCTGCGGCCGTCGACGTCGGTGAAAAGTCCGGCCTCGGGCGACCACATTCGCTCCCGGATCGCGTCCCCCGTGCGGGAAGCCCGCGCCCACCAGCCCGACTCGTCTCCGTCGCGTCCGAGTTCGCCGGCGATGTCGCCGAGGGCGCGAAAGAGCAGGTATGCGTACACGGTCACATCGATGCCCTTGAGGCGGAGGCGCGGCTGCCACCCGGCGGTGTCCGCCCGCGGATCGACGGCCATGTATCGCGACATGTACTCCTGGCCCGTTTCGAAGTGGTTGACGACCGTGAACATCCCCGAATCCTCGGGGTCGCGCGACCGGGTCAGCCACTCGGCGTAGCGGCACAGCCCCTCGTAGCAGTATTCGAGCCGGTCCGGATCGGGCTGCATGCGGTGCACGGCCAGGACCGCGTCGCCCCAGTTGGCGTGGTAGAAGTCGGTGCGTTCGAGATGGTTCGCGTAGAGCCGGCCGTGCAGCGAGCCGTCCTCCTTCCGGTTGTCGAGGAAGTTGAGGATCGACCCCCACGCCTCCTGCCCGCCCGAGCGCCAGCGCATCTCCATCATGTGGCACTGCGCGCTGTAGGTGATCGGCACGTGAAAGTACTCGGGCCCCTCGGCGACGGCGGGGCGCCGGATGTTGCCCCAGCGTCCCGCGATCCGGTTGAGTCCCAGCCCGTAGACGCGGTAGTCGAAATAGCGGTCGAAGTGGGGGTCGCCGCAGGTGAAGGCGGGGAAGTCGGCGAAGAAGGACCGCCACGGGCGCGAGGGTTGGGGCGTTCCCGTGGGCCGGGGTGTACCCGTGGACCGAGGCGTTCCCGTGGGCCGGGGTGTATCCGTGGGCCTGGGCGTGCCGTCGGTCTCGGGGATTTCCGGAGTCAGCTGCAGGCGGAAGCTGATCGGCCGGTCGCCCCGCACCGGGACGGCCACGGCGATCCAGGTCCATCCGATTGCATCGTCCGAACCTGAAGCGTTTGCCGCGGGGGTCTCGGCCGCCCGCGGACCTTCGGTAAAGGGGGACATCTCCCAGTCCGGCGACGCGCCTCCTTCCGACGCGACGATCCGCCGCCACGCAGGACCCGGGTCGCTCGTCAGTTCCATGGCTACGGGGAGTTCCCCGCCCGCGCGATCCGTGACCGTTCGGACCCAGGACACGCCCACCGCCGCATCGTGCACGCCGGCCGTCGAGGGCAGGGGCTGCGCGGTGAAGCCGACGAGCCAGCCGTGTGCGCGCGGCGTCAGGGTCCACCTCGACTCGAGAAGGCCACCCGGCAGCACGCGCCGGTCCTCTGCAGCCGTGAGCAAGCCGGCGCGCGCCCGCCACCGCACGGTGAGGCGGCCGGGGCGCCAACCCGAACCGTCGTCGGCGGTCCGCTTCTCCGGTTCCAGTGGAACCTCGCGACCCTCGGCGTCCAGCAGCGCGACCGAGAAACACGGTCCGAGTTCGTATTGCAGCAGATGGACAGGATCCCAGAAGCCCGGCTTGTGCAGCCAGCGAGGGAAGGGCGGCGCCCACACGACGCCATCCAGCCCGCCCAGGAACCATTTGTCGGGACGGGCAAGGGCGGCGATGCGGTCTCGGGCGGTTGGAAGCGTCAAATGGCTATTGCCGGTGTAGGATTGGTGTCGTGTCCCGGAGACGATACCGATGATCCGGCATCATATCACAACCCTGATTCCCCTGATAGATTGGGCGCATGGCGACGACGGCGGCGGCTGAACGCACCACGACGATCCGCGGATTCCCGCGTCCGCTCGCGAGGGCCCTGGAACAGTACGCCGACCGCCTCGACATCGACACGATTCGCGCGGCCTACGAACTCGCGGACGAGGCGCACGCCGGGCAGCGCCGGGCCTCGGGGGAGCCCTTCATCAACCACGCGGTGGAGGTCGCGACGATCGTCGCGGAGCTGCAGCTCGACACCGCTTCCGTGATCTCGGCGCTCGTCCACGATGTGGTGGAAGACACGGTCGTCTCGATCCACGGAATCCGCGAGATCTTCGGCGAGGAGGTGGGGGCGATCGTCGACGGGGTCACCAAGATCGGGAAGGTGCGCTTCAGGTCGAGCACCGAGCGACAGGTCGAAAACTACCGCAAGCTGCTCCTCTCCATGGCGCAGGACGCGCGCGTGATCCTGGTGAAGCTGGCGGATCGGCTGCACAACATGCGTACGCTCGAATACCTGCCGCCCGGCAAGCAGAAGCCGATCGCCCGGGAGACGCGCGAGATCTACGCCCCGCTGGCGCACCGGCTCGGCATGGCGGCAATCAAGTGGGAACTGGAGGACCTGGCCTTCAAGTTTCTCGATCCCGAGTCGTACGACGGCCTGCGCAAGCTGGTGCGGCAGCGGCGCCGCGCCCGTGAACGCCACATCCTCGAGATGCAGCGCCCGCTGGAAGATGCGCTTCTAGCGGCCGGAGTACCGGGTGAGGTGACCGGGCGTCCCAAGCACCTCTGGTCGATCCACCGCAAGATGGTCACCCAGGATAGGAGCTACGACGAGATCTACGACCTCATGGCGCTGCGCGTGATCACCGATTCGGTGGCCCACTGCTACGCCGCACTGGGCATCATCCACGGCCGGTGGACACCGATCCAGGAGCGCTTCCACGACTACGTGGCGACCCCGAAGTCGAACATGTACCAGTCCATTCACACGACCGTGTACGGTCCCGGGGGACGCAGGTACGAGGTGCAGATCCGCACCGGCGAGATGCACCGCACCGCCGAGTTCGGGATCGCGGCGCACTGGCGGTACAAGGCCGAGGGAAAGGAGAGCGGGGTCGACGACGCGCTGACCTGGTTCCGCCAGGTGCTGGAATGGCAGAAGGACGCGAGCGAACCGGAGGAGTTCATGGAATTCCTCCGCATGGATCTCTTCCAGGGGGAGATCTTCGTATTCACGCCAAAGGGCGAAGTCAAGCAGTTGCCGGTGGGGTCCTCACCCATCGATTTCGCCTTCTCGGTGCACACCGAGGTGGGGCTGCACTGCGCCGGAGCCAAGGTGAACGGGCGTATCGCCCCGCTGTCCCGCCAGCTCGCCAGCGGCGACTCGGTGGAGATCATCACGAACGCGCGGCAATGGCCCAACCGCGACTGGCTGGGCTTCGTGAAGACCTCGCGGGCGCGCACCCGAATCCGGCAGTGGATCCGCCGCGAGGAGTTCTCCCGTGCCCGGCAGCTCGGTCAGGAACTCTTCCAGCGGGCCCTGCGCAAGGCCAAGCTCTCCAGGCCGAGCGACGACGAGACGCGCCGGGTGGCCCGCAAGCTGGGCTACAGGAGCTTCGACGAGGCGCTGGCTGCGCTGGCTCGCGGCGACATCGGGCCTTCCGCCGTCATCCGCGGCTTCTATCCCGACCAGGATCCGGCCAAGGTCGTGAAGCGGTCGCCCTCCGCGCTGGAACGGATCGCCGAGAAGATCCGCAAGTCGAACCGCGGCGTGACCATTCAGGGGATGGACAACCTGATGATCCGGTACTCCCAGTGCTGTCAGCCCGTCCCCGGGGACAAGGTGATCGGGTACATCACGCGGGGCCGCGGCATCTCGATTCACCGGACCGACTGTCCGAACGTTCTTAACCTGAACGAGGACCCGGAGCGGAGGGTGGAGATCGAGTGGCGGGCCGAGCGCGGCGACCGCTTCTTCGTGCATCTGCACATGGAGGGGACCGATCGGCGGGGCCTGCTCGGGGACGTGGCCCGGACGATCAGCGAAACGGCGACCGATATCCAGCACGCGGACATGCGCGGCACGGACGGCGGCATGACGGCGGCGTTCGTCGTGGAGGTGCAGGACCTCAATCATCTGAAGCGTGTCATGCAGGCCGTGCAGCGCGTAAAGGGGGTGGTCTCCGTGGTGCGGCGCGAAAGCATCCACGAGAGCGAACTCTTCGATGCCTGAATTCGAGATTCAGGCGCCCTTCGAGCCGCACGGCGATCAGCCCGCCGCGATCGTCGAACTGGGCGAAGGCCTGCGCGCCGGGGCGCGCTTCCAGACGTTGCTGGGCGCCACGGGGACGGGAAAGACGCTCACGATGGCCCACGTCATCGCGGAGTCGAAGCGGCCCACGCTGGTCATGTCGCACAACAAGACGCTTGCCGCCCAGCTCTACGGCGAACTCAAGTCGCTGCTCCCCGCCAACGCCGTCGAATACTTCGTCTCGTACTACGACTACTACCAGCCCGAGGCCTACGTCCCCGCGACCGACACCTACATCGAGAAGGATGCGTCCATCAACGAGGACATCGAGCGGCTGCGCCTGCGCGCCACGTCCTCGCTGATCGAACGCCGCGACGTGGTCGTGGTGGCGTCGGTGTCCTGCATCTACGGGCTGGGCAATCCGGTCGACTACCGGGGATTAATGCTCCACCTCGAAGTCGGGGAGGAGGTCCCGCGTCAGAAGATCCTGCGGGGCCTGGTCGACATCCTGTACAAGCGCAACGACATCGCCTTCGAGCGCGGCGCCTTCCGGGTGCGCGGCGACACGATCGAGGTGTTTCCGGCGTACGAGGAACAGGCGATCCGGATCGAACTTTGGGGAGACGAAATCGAGCGGATCACGCGTTTCGACCCGCTTACCGGCGAGACGATCGCGAAGCTGGGGCGCACGGCGGTCTACCCGGCATCGCACTACGTGACGCGGCAGCGCACGATCGAGGAGATGGCCCCGTTGATCCGGGAGGAGATGGCGGCGCAGGTGGAGCAGTTCAAGGCGGCGGGACTCCTCCTGGAGGCGCAGAGGATCGAGTCGCGCACCAACTTCGATCTCGAGATGATGCTCGAGATGGGGACGTGCCCGGGCATCGAGAACTACAGCCGCTACACGAGCGGGCGGGAGCCGGGGGAGCGGCCGGCGTGTCTTCTGGACTACTTCCCCGACGACTTTCTCCTGATCGTCGACGAGTCCCATGTGACCATTCCGCAGCTCCACGGGATGTACAAGGGCGACCGGTCGCGCAAGGAGACGCTGGTGCAGCACGGGTTCCGCCTTCCGTCGGCGATCGACAACCGTCCGCTGCGCTTCGAGGAGTGGCGGTCGCTGCTGAAACAGGTCGTGTTCGTGTCCGCGACACCCGGCGACTACGAGTTGGAACAGAGCGGCGGGGTCGTGACCGAACAGATCATCCGCCCCACGGGTCTGGTGGATCCGCCGATCGACGTGCGCCCGGTGCGCGGCCAGGTGGACGACCTGCTCGCGGAGATCCGCGACCGCGCGGACAGGGACGAGCGGGTGTTGGTCACCACCCTGACCAAGCGCATGGCCGAGGACCTCTCGGAGTACTTCCAGTCGGTCGGGGTGAAGGTGCGGTACATGCACGCCGACATCGACGCGATCGAGCGCATGGAAATCCTGCGTGCGCTGCGCCTGGGGAGGATCGACGTGCTCGTGGGCATCAACCTGCTGCGCGAAGGGCTCGATCTGCCCGAGGTGTCGCTGGTCGCGATCCTGGACGCCGACAAGGAGGGATTCCTGCGCAACGCCCGCTCCCTGATCCAGACGGTGGGCCGCGCGGCGCGCAACGCGAACGGCAAGGCGATCCTCTACGCGGACACCATCACCGGGTCGATGCAGGTGTGCCTCGACGAGACCGGGCGCCGCCGGCGCGTGCAGATCGCCCACAACGAACGCCACGGGATCGTGCCGAAGACCATCCGCAAGAGCGTCGAGCAGATCGAGCTGTCGACCCGCGTGGCCGACGCGCGCGACAAGCCGGTCGCCAAGGTGGCGGAGTCCGCGCCCGATTACGCGGACGAGATCGACTCGGAGGCCTTTGTGAAGATCCTCGAGGAGGAGATGGCCAAGGCGGCCGAGGCGCTGGACTTCGAGAGGGCGGCCACCCTGAGGGACCAGCTGTTCGACCTCAAGGCGGCGGTGGGTTGAGCCCGACGGCCGGGACCGGTGGTGACCGCGCGGGAACCGCGAACGCGCCGGCGTCAGGCACCGGGGGCCACCGGGCCGTCCATCTCACCGAAGACGAACTGGTCGCATGGGGACACCGGATCGGAGCCACCGCCGAGGTCCCGGTCTTCATCGGCCTGATCGGGCCCCTGGGTGCGGGCAAGTCCGTTCTGGCACGGGCCGTCGCACGCGGGGCCGGCGTGGAGGGCGCCCTGCCGTCCCCGACGTTCAACATCGTGTTCCGGTACCCGGCTCCCGGGGCGGCGGTCATCCACGCCGACCTCTTCCGCATTGCCTCGGAGCAGGAGCTGGCCGGGATCGGATGGGAGGACATGGTAGCCGACATGAGGGCCATCGTGCTGGTCGAGTGGTGTGCACGCGCGGGGAGCGAACTGCCGCGCAACCGCTGGGAAGTCACGCTGGGCTTTGTCGACGACGTTGCGCGGCGCGCGGTGCGCGTGGAGCGCATTGGCGAGCCCTCGCCCCTTCCGGGTCCGGGTCTTGACGCGCCCGGAGAGGGCGCGGAGTAGCGGTCCGTGGTGCCGACGAGCGGCGGATCCGGATGACCGGGCGGGCACCGGACGGTCCCGTCGTGGCGATCGAGACCTCCGGCTGGTTGGGGTCGGTCGCGGTGGCGGTCGGCGGATCCGTCGTGGCGCGCCGTTTTCTGACCGAGCGCGCCGGCCACGCGTCCGGACTGATTCCGGCCGTGCAGGAGGTCCTCGAGGAGGGCGGCACCGGTTTGCCGCAGGTCGCGGGTGTGGTCGTCGGGGCCGGGCCGGGCTCCTTCACCGGGGTCCGGATTGCCGGGGCCGCCGCGAAGGGCCTCGCGTCGGGGCTCGGTGTCCCCCTCTACGCCGCCTCCAGCCTGCAGGCCGCTTCCTTCGCCGTGGAGGCCTTCGCCGGTGACCCGGAGGCACTCGAAGATGCGATCGCGGATGCGGGGCTGGGAGCGGATGCGGATGGGGACCGCGGGGTCATCGCCGGAAAGGGCGAGGATCGGGAGGTGCGCTACGTCCTTTTCGACGCGCGAAACGGCCGGGTGTACGGCGCCTGCTACGATGTGGATGCGAACGGGCCCACAGAGGTTGCGGCACCGCACGGCGGCACGATTCTGGATGTGCTCAACGGACGCCCCCCCCTGGGGACGTGCTTCATGGGAGACGGGGCGGTGGCGCACGCGGCGCTGATTCACGCCGCCGGCTACGAAATACGGCCGCCCCCTGCCGGGATCGCCCTCGCGGATGCGGTGGTGAAGTGCTGCCGCTGGGAGCCGGTGGATGTCGCCGACTGGCAGCCCGACTACGTGAGGGAATGGAGATCCGGATGACCGAGCGGATCTCCGTGCGTCGCGCGATGCGTTCGGACCTTGCCGCCATCCGCCAGATCGAGGAGTCGTCCTTCTCGCGCCCCTGGAAGGGCGAGACCTTCGACGAGTTGCTCGGAGCGCCCGGGATGGACGTGCTCGTTGCGGTCGCCGGCGCGGAGGTGGCGGGCTATGCGGTGCTGGCCACCAGGAAACGGGAGGCCGAACTGGCCAACCTGGCCGTGAGCGCCTCGCACCGCGGAGAAGGCATTGGGCGGGCCCTGCTCGCCCGTGCGCTCGAGGTCTGCCGGGATCGGGGCGCGCGGAGGGCCCTGTTGGCGGTGCGGGCCTCCAACCGGGGAGCGATCCGTCTGTATCTGCGGCACGGGTTCAGGGCCATCGGCAGTCACGGTTCCTACTACGAGGATCCCTCGGAAGACGCCTGCATCATGGTGCTCGACCTGCGCAAGGGAAGCTGACCGGGGGTTCTCGTTTTCCGGCGAGCGGCTAACTTTCGACGCAGGTACTGCAACCGAATGGAGATGATGCCCGAGGACGGCCGAAAGGTCCTGGTCACCGGCGGCGCCGGTTTCATCGGGAGTCATGTCGCCGACGCCCACCTGGAGCGGGGCGATCGCGTCTGGGTCGTCGACGATCTTTCTTCCGGGCGGCTGGACAACGTGCCGCCGGACGCCGAGTTCCACCGGATCGACATCGGGGACCCCGAGGTGGGCGAGCTCATCCGCGATGTGGGCTTCGATCTCATCAACCACCACGCGGCCCAGATCGACGTGCGCCGCTCCGTGGCCGATCCGCTCCTGGACGCCCGGGCCAACATCCTCGGGCTGGTGAACATTCTGGAGGCCGCGCGACAGGCCGGGACGCGGCGGGTCGTGTTCGTTTCGAGCGGGGGCGTCGTCTATGGCGAGCCCGACGTGCTTCCGACGCCGGAGAGCGCGCCCAAATCACCGCTCTCTCCCTACGGGATCTCCAAGCTCGCGGGCGAGTACTATCTGAACTACTACAGGGAGGTCCACGGGATGGACTACGTGGCCCTCCGTTACGGCAACGTCTACGGGCCTCGACAGGATCCCCTGGGTGAGGCCGGGGTCGTGGCCATCTTCGCGAACCGCCTTCTGGAGGGGGAACCGCTGGGCATTCACGGCGATGGAGAACAGACGAGGGACTACGTCTACGTGGGCGACGTGGCGCGCGCCAACCTGACAGCCGCGGAGATGGAGCTGCCGGCGACGGGGGGACTGGACGCGAGGGCGTTCAACGTGGCCACGGGAGTCGGAACCAGTGTGAACGAACTCGCGCGCGCACTGGAGGAGGTCGCCGGGACCCGCACGGGAAGGCTGTCCTGGGACGCGCGGCCGGGTGAACTTCGGCACAGCGTGCTTGCCGTCGGCCGGATCGCGCGGCGGGGCTGGACGCCGGCGCTCGACCTTCGCGGGGGCCTTGCCGAGACCTTCCGGCACATCGCGGCCCGACACGCGGTGGCACGCGTCGGATGAGCGCGCCTCTGCAGGACCTCCGGACTCCGCAGGACATCCCGGACATGATTCTGGGGGCCAGTCCCCCGACCCACGTGGTGCTGGCCGTCCTGGCGCTCTTCTCGGTCCTCTCGCTTTGGGTGATTCTGGCCAAGGTCCGACGGTTCCGCTCAGTCCGCCGCGAGGGCGACGAGTTCCTCGCCCGGCTCGACCGCGTCAACGGCCTTGGAGAGGCTTCGGAGGCCGTGCTCACGCTGCCGGAGTCCCCCTACACCCGCCTCTTTCGCGCGGGCCTGAACTTCTTTGCGGAGTTGAATCCCGGCGCCCTCGGAGGCTCGGGCCGCGCCACCGGACTGTCGCTGACGCAGCTGGAGGCGCTGCGCCTGGTCATGGACAAGGTCGAGGCGGAGGAGGTGGACGAGCTCGGCCACGGCCTGAACTGGCTCGCCATCATCGGGTCGGTCTCGCCGCTGCTGGGCCTGATGGGCACGGTCATCGGCATCATGAACACGTTCCTGGGCATCACGACCTCTGCGTCCACCAACATCAGCGCGGTGGCCCCCGGGGTGGCCGAGGCCCTGATCACGACCGTTGCCGGCCTGTCCGTCGCGATTCCCTCGGTGATCGCGTACAACCACTTCGCGTCGCGCCTCAACCTCGTTCTCGGTGAGCTGGAAGGGTTCGCCAGCGAGTTCATCGGGACTCTGGCCAAGGAACGCCACGTATGAGGAGGCGGGGGGGAAGCCGCGGCCGGCTGCCGGTGCGCTCGGAGATCAACGTGACGAGCCTGGTCGACGTGGCCTTCACCCTCTTGGTCATCTTCATCATCACGGCCCCGGTGCTGCAGGGCGGCGTCGAGGTCAACGTGCCGGAGGGGCACGTGGACGTCGTTGAGGCGTCGGACGACATGGTCAGGGTCGTCGTGCGGGAAGACAACACGGTGTTCGTGGGGGAGGCCCAGGTCGCGGAGGCGGATCTCGAGGAGATCCTGACACGGATCATTCAGGAGAATGGTGCGGACATGGTCTACCTGTGGGGCGACTCGCTGGCGATGTACGGACGCGTCGCGGCGGCGATCAGCGCCGTGGCCGCACAGGAGGGCGTCGGGCTTTCCCTGATCCTTCAGGAGATCCGCCGATGACCGGCCCGTCCTCTTCCGGCCCGTCCGCCTCGGGCCCGTCCTCCTCCGGCCGGGATGAGAAGAAGGCGCGCAAGCGACTCGGGAGGAAGCCTCTGGGGCTGTCCCTGTCGATCCATTTGGCAATTTTTGTCATTCTCTTCTGGGTGATCCCGGCGCTCCAGCCCGAATCGCTGTTCTACGAGGTCGTCGAGATCAACATGGTCGCCGCCGCCCCGGAGCCGGAGGACCAGCTGATCGTCGAGACTCCGGACGATCCGGAGCCCCAGGAGGAGTCGCCGCTGCCCGAGCCCGAGCCGGAGCCGGAGCCTGAGCCCGAGCCGGACTCGCTCGAGACGCCGCCCGCCGAAGAGGAACCGCCTCCGGAGACCGAGACGGTCTCGACCACGGCCCCGGAACCGGAGGACGGCGATGACGAGGTCACGGCACGGATCGAAGGGTTTCGGCGGGACTTTCCCGAGTACTACGAGCGCATCACCAATCAGATCAGGCGCTGTTTCCGGCCTCCGGACACGGGGCTAAGGGATGTCGTGGTGCGCTTTTTCGTCCAGCGGGACGGGACCACCACCGACATCGGCATCATGTCCTCCTCGGGCAGCTTTTCGTTCGATACGGCCGCCGAGGCGGCGATCGAATGCGCGGGTCAGCCGGGGCGTCTGGGGCCGTTGCCCGACGAGTACCGCTATCCGGTGCTTCCGATCAACTACACCATCAGCCCGAGAGAAGGCTTCATGTTGCTGCTGCAGCAGTTGGGAGGTACCGAATGACTCGGCGCGGTGGGTGGGTGCCGGCGCGAATCGCGGCACTGACCGTCCCTCTCCTGGCGTGGGGCACCGGGAGTGCGGCCCAGGAGGAGGAAGCCGCGATTCCGGGGGTCTCGCTGGGGTTCGTCTACGAGGGCGAGCGCATCCCGCCCATCGCCATCCGCCCGTTCACCGGGGGTGGGCCGGCCGCGGACATCGCGTCCATCATCGCAACGGATCTGGACTACAGTGACCGTTTCTTCGTAAGGGACTCGCTGCCCGCCGGGGTGGATGCCGACGGTGTCCAATACAGTCTCTGGGATCAGTACGGAGTCGACTGGCTGCTCACCGGCAGCATCGACAGCGAGGACGGGGTCGCCTTTCTGGATGTCGAACTCCACGACATCGTCTTCAGCAGCATTCGCTCGCGTGCCCGATTCCCGATCCCGCCCCCCGGACATGAGGGGTTCCGTCTCGCAATCCACCAGATCTCGGACGCCGTGGTCGAGTGGGTGCACGGCGATCCGGGAATGGCCGCGAGTCGCATCGTCTTCTCGATGAGGCCGTTCGGGAACCCGGACAGCAAGGAGCTGTACGTCGTCGATTCGGACGGCGAGGGTTTGCGGCGGGTGACCTGGGACGACGACCTGGCGGTGTCCCCGGCCTGGTCCCCCGACGGGACGCACATCGCCTATACCTCGTTCAAGTCCGGTCTGCCCAGGATCTACGAGCTGAACCTCGCGGACGGCAGCGAACGCACGGTGGACGGCGGGAGTCCCGGGGGACAGCAGTTCTCTCCCTCCTACCACCCCGATGGAGACCGCATCGCCTTCTGGACCCTCGACCCGGGAGGCACGAAGGGGATTTCGACGTACAACATCCGCGACGGCTGCTGCTTGACCCGCCTGATCAGCGGACACCACCAGAATATCCAGCCGTCGTACTCCCCCGACGGAAGCAGAATGGTATTCCTCTCCAACCGTCTGGGCTCGCAGACGCCCCAGATCTACGTCATGCCGGGCGAGGGAGGCGACGCCGAACTCCTGTCGCCGTACAGGTACGGGCAGGGCGGCTACTTCGCCGACCCGGACTGGTCGCCCACGGCCGACATGGTGGCCTTTGCCGGCGGCATCGTCGATCAGCGAGTGTACAACCAGTACGACATCTTCGTCCGCGACATCGAGAGTCCCGACAACCGCATCGTGCGGCTCACCACCGAGGGCAACAACGAGGACCCCAGCTGGGCGCCCGATGGCAGACACCTCGTGTTCGCCGGAGTGCGAAGCTACGGGTACGGGGTCTTCGTGGTGGACACGGCGACCGGCCGCACCCGCCTTCTGGTCGCGGGGGTGCGCGCGGAGGACACGGACTGGTCGCCCGGGCTCTCGTGGGCCCGGTGATGGTGTGGGGACCGGCGGAGCGGGCCTCGAGACCGAACCGCGAGACGCCTGGTGAACGTCGTGTTCAGGTGCCGCGAACACTTGCAAAATCCGAAGAAATCGCGTAAATACATCGCGTGTATACAACCGAGCGCGTATGTACAGCCCGACCCGGGACTGGCTCCCCGCCGGGACTTTTACCTCCACCACACGGGAGATGGGATGTCTAAATCACGGCTCATCCTCGCTGCCTGCGCAACAGTGCTCATCGCCACCGCCTGTCGGCCGGATCCCCCGCCCCCCGATCCCGCGCCAACCGGCCCGACTGCCGAAGAACTGGAGCGGATGAGGCAGGATTCGATCCGCGCGGCAGAGGAAGCCGCAAGGCGGGAGCAGGAGCGACTGGAACGGGAGGCGGCGGCCGCGCGGGAACGGGCCGCGGCAGCGGCACGGCGCACGCTCATGGAGACGGTCTACTTCGACTATGACGAAGCGACCATCCGGCCCGACACCGAGGAAAGACTCCGGGCCAAGCTGGAAATCCTGCGGAACAATTCCGACGTTCGCCTGCGCATGGAGGGTCACGCCGACGAGCGGGGCACCTCGGAATACAACTTTGCGCTGGGGAACGATCGCGCCGAGTCGGTGATTCGGTTCCTGACCGGATTCGGGCTCGACATGGGCCGGTTCTCCTCGGTTTCGTACGGCGAGGAACGACCGGTGGCGCAGGGATCCACCGAAGCCGCGTGGGCCCAGAACCGCAGAGTCGAATTCGTGATTACCGCGGGCGGCAACGACCTGGGACGGTAGGGCGGGTTTGACGGAACCGCCGGGACGACGTGCAGAGAGCCGTGCCGGTGGTCGCGCCGGTGGCCCCATGGACTTGTGGCTCGCCCGTGCGTCTGCAGGCGCCCGAGCGGGAAGGACCAGGCAATTGACGGTGCGGAATTCCACGGCTGCGAAATGGGTCGGCATCGCACTGCTCGGATCATCGCTGGCCGCGTGCGCGACCAAGACGGATTTCCGGAATCTCGAGTCCGAAGTCCGTGCCCTCGCGGCGCGGCAGGACACCGCCACCCTGGCGTTGCAACGAGTCCAACGGGTGAACCGGACGGTGATCGATTCCGTGGGGGCGCTGTCGGAGTCGTTGTTCGAGTTCAGGGGTGACGTCAGCAATCGGCTGCTCTCGATTCAGGACCAGCTTCTGCTCCTCGGCGAGCTCGTGGGCCAGAGCCAGCGGAGCCTGGCCACCATGCGCGAGGAGCTCATCGCGCAGCGGCAGCAGCTCGAGGACCGCTTGAGCGCGCGGGGCGAGCCGGGAGACACGCTCGAGGTGGTCGGCGGGGAGGCCGGAGAGCAGGACGCCGCCGACGTGGCCTTCGCGTCCCTGCAGACGGAGCTCGACCGGGGGAACCTCAACACCGCACGGAGGGGCTTCGAGCGCTTCATCTCGATGTACCCCAACAGCGAATTTGCGCCATCCGCCCACCTGCACCTCGGCGAACTGCTGAGTGGCGAGGAGCGCCTGGAGGAAGCGGTGGCGATGTATCTCGAAGTGCCCAGGCTCTTCCCCACTGCCGAAGAGGTCCCCGACGCGCTGTACCGTGCCGGCGTGCTGAGCATCGAGTTGAACGACTTCGAGCAGGCCCGCCAGCTGTTGGAGCGCCTCGTCAATACCTACCCGGGCCATCGCTACGTGGAGCAGGCCCGGGAACGGCTGCAGGGCATTCCCTGACGGGATCCCGATGACTTGCCCGGCCTGCGAATCCGGGTCCAGCAAGGTCGTCGACACCAGGGCGGCCAAGGGTGGCCGGGCCATCCGTCGACGCCGCGAATGCCTCGGTTGCGGACAACGGTTCACGACCTATGAGCGCGTCGAGGAACGCGCCGTGCGCGTGGTCAAGCGCGACGGGAGCGCCGAGGACTTCCAGCGCGACAAACTGGAGGCGGGGATCGCGACCGCCTGCGCCAAGCGTCCGGTGTCGCCGGCGGAGATCGAGGCCCTCCTGAACCGCATCGAAGACAACGTAATGGGGTCGGCGCGCGTCGAAATACAGTCGCGCGTGATCGGCGAGCAGGTCATGGAGGGGTTGAAGCCGCTCGACCGGGTGGCGTATGTACGCTATGCCTCCGTGTATCGGAACTTTCAGCACATCGACGAATTTCAGGAAGTCGTGGACGAACTCACCGTGAGAGACCAGCGCGATCACCGGCGGCGCTTCCAGCGTGAACTGCCGCTCGCGGGTGGCGAAGACCTGGCGGGTGGCGAAGACCTGGCGGATGGCGAAGACCTGGTGGGAGAGCGGCCATGAACAGGCTGCGTGACGGCCTCCTTTCGCGCGGGCGCCGCAACCCGAAGGCCGAGATGCCCTTCCTGGACCACCTGGAAGAACTGCGCTGGCGCCTTCTGCGGAGCCTGGTGGCGATTGTGGCGGGCTTCGCCATCGGCATGGCGCTGATGACGATGCTGGATGTGTTGGAAATACTGCTCGAGCCGGGTCGGGCCATCTTCGGGGCGGACTGGGAACCCCAGGTCCTTGCGCCCACGGACACCTTCTTCATCCTCCTCAAGGTGTCCCTCACGATCGGGCTGATCCTGGCGTCGCCCACGATCATCTACCAGACCTGGGCCTTCCTGGCCCCCGCGCTGGAAGCGCACGAGAAGAGGGCGATCATTCCGGCGCTCTACATGGGGACGGTGCTGTTCGTGGGCGGTGTCGTTCTGGCGTACTTCGTCCTGCCGATCTCGTTGCGCTTCCTCACCGGCCTCCTGACGGGGCTCGTGGAACACAACTGGACCTTCAGTCTGTACATGGGGTTCGTGGTCAAGCTCCTGCTCGCCTTCGGCATCCTCTTCGAGCTTCCCGTGGTGGTGCTGGTGCTGAGCGTACTTGGCCTGGTCACGCCCGCGTTCCTCCGGTCCAAGCGCCGGCACGCGATCGTCATCATCGCGACCCTGGCGGCGCTCCTGTCGCCGGGCGACGTAATCGTCGTCACGGTCATCATGATGGTGCCGATCTACCTGCTCTTCGAACTCAGCATCCTGATGTCGGTGATGATCTGGCGCCGCCGCGAGCAGCGGGAGAGCGCACGCGAGCCGGAAGCGGGTGGCACCGTGGCCCCCGAGGAGCCCGACCCGCCGCCGGGCGCCGAGCCCACCCCGTACGACCATGGTGACCCTGCCCGCGAGGAAGACAGCCATGAGCCGCAAGACGGCCATCAGCCGCGGGGTTCGGACGATGCCGATGCCGATGCCGATGCCGATGCCGATGCCGATGCCGACGCCGACGCCGGGGGAGACTCGACTCCGGACGGCGAGGAGTAGCGGGCGCGTGGGACGCCGTGCCCTGACCAGGCTTGCCCTGGCGGGCTGCTTTCTGGCCGGCTCCGCGGCGTACGCCCCGGCATCGGCGCAGGAGCTCTCGGATTCGCTCCGCCAGGTTGTCCAGGAGCGCCTGGAAGCGCTTACCCGGCGCGTGGGCGACTCGACCGGCCTCGCTCCGCCCGACACGACCCAGGAGAGAAGCACCCTGGCGGAGATGGCGCAGGATTCGACGGTGAGGGAACTGCTGTCGCTGCCGGGCTACGAACTGGTTCAGTACCGCAGCGAATCCGCCACCTTCGAGACGGAGTCGCGGTTGCTGACCCTGTTGGGCTCGGAGGGCACGAGCGCGGTCATCAACCGGGAGGGACTCGAACTGTCGGCCGATTCGGCGCTGGTCTTCAACGAGAACACGGGGCGGCTGGTGACGAGGGGCCAGGAGGCGACCTACCGGCCCGAGGAGGGCGACGAGGTGCAGACCCGCCGCATCGTCTTCGATCTCGACGAGAACCGG
The DNA here is from genome assembly GCA_965116905.1 of Longimicrobiales bacterium. Taxonomy (GTDB): domain Bacteria; phylum Gemmatimonadota; class Gemmatimonadetes; order Longimicrobiales; family Gaopeijiaceae; genus Bin94. The sequence goes on from OZ220732.1 coordinate 2,011,728, forward strand.
GCCACCGCCCTCGACGCCAGGACCCAGATGAACGCCGGGATGGGAAACTGGATGGTCCGGGGCGATTTCCCCTGGGTCAACGAGGACGTGTCCTATGGCCACGACATCATGTTCACCAGCTGCGAGGAGGACGAGCCCCACTACCACTTCGTCGCGCGCCACATCAAGATCCACCCGGGAGGAACGCTGGTGGCGCGAAACGTCCTGCTCTACTTCTCGGACGTGGGGGTCTTCTGGCTCCCCTTCATTGCGCAAAGCACGCAACAGGGACGCCGTTCTGGGCTTCTGCCGGTCCGCTTCTCGGTGAACGACATCGTGCGCACCTCGGGAAGCTATGCCCGCCGCATCTCCAACCTGGGCTTCTACTGGGCGATGAGCGACTACTCCGACGCTGAGCTGGGCATGGACTGGTGGAGCGGCAACTACATGGCCATGACGGGTCGCATCCAGTACAGCTGGCTGCGTCAGTTCCTGGAGGGCAGGGCCAACTTCCGCCGCTTCTGGCGCGTCGAGGGCGGAACCGAGCTGGCGTTCGACACCGACCACAACTGGGAGATATCCGAACGGATGCAACTGAGGCTGTCCGCCGCGTACGCTTCCAGCTCGGCCTTCGTGCGTCGGAACTCCTTCGACCCGCGTGAAGTCACCCAATCCATCGATTCCGACGGCGGGCTGAACCGGCGATTCGACTGGGGCAACCTCTCGGTGAGCGCGAACCGCAGGCAATTCCTGTCCGACGACCGGGTGGAGGCGACGATGCCGACGGCCAACCTCTCGCTGTCGACGATCACGCTCCTTCCGGCCCCCTTCAACCGTGCGCGCTTCTACAACAACATGACCCTGTCGGCGTCCGGCCGGTTCTCGCGCACCATTCGCGACCTGCCGGTGCAGGATCTGTCCGAGGGTCCGTTCGAACTGGGGAAGGCGGACAGCGAGGCATTGCGCGGCGGCCTTTCCGCTACGCTGTCGGCCGGTGCGCTTTCGATCGCCCAGAACTTCGAGGTGAACCGGAATACCCGGCGTGACCTGCCCGTGAACTTCTTCGACTCCACCACGCCGGCCGCGCGCGCCGGCATCGGTAGCGTGGGCGATCTGCAGCGGTCGATCGTCTTCTCCCAGGCCGCGGAGACGATGAACCTCAACTCCGACGATCGGACCTGGTCGACAAGCATCAACTACCAGGTGAATCTGATCGGCTCCACCTCGATCACGCCCCAGCTGGCGCTCTCGGGCAACGCCATCCGGTCCGACACCAGCACGGTGGGGGCCGGCGGGTTCATTTCGGCGCCGAGCCGCCTGTCCTTCGGAGCCCAGCTCAAGACGGATTTCTACGGGTTCTACAACGATGATCGCCTGCGCCACAAGGTGTCCCCGACCTTCGACTACGCGTACTCGCCGGAAACGCAGCCGACCGACATTCAGCGAGCGACCTTCGGGACACGGGCGATTCAGCCGAGGAACGAAATCCGCATCGGATTGACACAGACCATCGAGGCCAAGGTGGGGGACGAGGAGTCGGACACCACCGCGGCCGGCGAGCCGGAGCCCGAGTCCACGGACGGGGGTCCCCGCCGGCTGCCACAGGCGCAAAAGGTGACGGTGCTGGCGCTGCGCACGAGCGCGGTCACCTACGACTTCGAACAGGCCGGACAACTTGGCCACTTCACGCGCGGTTTTGCCGACAACCTGCGGATTTCCCATCAGATCAGTTCGGACTACCTGAGGGGACTGTCGGTCTCGATGGAGCACGGAGTGTTCGACAATACGGGAGTCAACCCGGAGGGCGGGGCACTCGGCTTCGACCCGTTCCTGTCGAACGTCAACATGTCGTTCTCGCTCAGCAACGAGTCGGCCCTCTTCCGCTGGATCCGCCGCCTGTCCGGCGAGGAAGCCGAGGACACGCCTCCGCCTGCGGAAACGGAGGAAGAGGAGACGGACCTGACCGACCCCAGCGGCTTCGAGACCGCGGATCTCGGTGAGTCCACCGTCGTGCCGACCGGCGGCCGCGACCGCGACCGTGAACGGCAGAGCGCCCCGACCGGCGAAGTGGGCAAGTGGAATGCGTCGTTCTCGTATTCGCTCGCGCGCAGTCCGGGGATGCAGGTGGGCGGCAATCAGATGATCCAGGCCAATCTCAGCTTTCAGCCGACCGAGAAGTGGTCGGTGAACTGGCGGACTTCGTACGATGTCGCCGGGGGCATCTTCAACGATCACGTGATCAGCCTGAAGCGCGACCTGCACCGGTGGGAGGCCGATTTCTCCTTCCAGCAGACGGCCACGGGGAACTGGAGCTTCGTCTTCGAGGTGGCGCTTTCGGACAACCGCGACCTCCATTTCGACTACGAGCAGCGCGCTGGAGGCACCCAGGGCCCCGGACGCGGGCCCGGCCGAGGCTTCTAGGCTTCCGGCCGGCGGAGGTTGCCGGCGTCCCGGATTTGCTGGGGGACCGGCGCGAGATCCCGGCCGAAGCTCCTCTGTCCCTCACGCGGGTGACGCACCGTCACCAACAGTGGACACCCACCTGTGGGGGCTGGCGCCGTAAGTCGTTGTTGAGAAAAACCATGCGGTTGTGGTACGTCGGATGCATGTGTGAGCGGCAGGGCTGCGGCCGCGCGGTGGGGCCGGGCCCGTTCATGGAACGATACGAGGGGGGGAGCATGCGAGCCTTGAAGTGGGGTATGACCGTGGCGGTGGTCCTGGCCGCCGGATGCGACGATGACTATTGGCTGGTGGCGGATCCGCCGGATGCGCCTCGAGACCTCGAGGGCTACTACTACGCCCTCGCCGTCGATCTCTCGTGGCGCCTCGGAGGGGGGTGGGACGGCGAGGCCTTCCGCGTCTACGGCAAGCGGGTGAGCGATCCGGACTACTTCTTCATTGCCGAAGTGACGAGTTGCACGGATGGTCTCTGCGTCTACCGCGACATCAACGTCCGGTCCGAGGTCACATACGAGTACTATGTGTCCGCGGTCAGTCCCCACACGGGGGAGGAGACGGCGAGCGACTACTCGGTCGAGGTATACGTTCCCAGGCCGGTTCCTCCGCCGGTGCCGGATCCGGTGGAGGCCGTTGCGCTCGACAACTCGGCGTACGTGCGCTGGGATGATGGCGCTTCGGCGGATGACGACTTTGCCTTTTACCGCGTCTACGTGGCGGCCGACGACAGCGAATACCTGGTGGGCGAGACGGATTCGCCGGGGTTTCTCGACTTCCTGGCCGAGAATGGACGAACGGCGTCCTACTTCGTAACGTCGGTCGACGACCAGGGCCATGAGAGCGAGGCGAGCGAGATTGCGTCGTGCACACCGAGACCCGACTACACCGGCGAGGTCATGTACTCCTACGAGGACATCGCTGCCAGTGCGGGCTTCCGCTTTCAGGAAGCCGACGACCTGCAGGCGGTGATGTCAGGGGACAGTCCGCACCGGCATTTCCGGCTCGAATCCGATCGCGAGGGCCTGTGGCTGGTGCCCGGACCGGAGGGTCGGGTGCACCCCGAGGCTCACTGGACGACGGCTCTCAAGTGCGGGGTCGGGTCCGACCTGGATTGCGTGTCGTGGGAGCGCGCGCCGATGTCGGGGTATTCGGCGAGGCGGATCGCCCTGGACGCGGGGTTCACATACATGTTCCGGGTCCGTGGCGACGACGGCGATACCCGGTTCGGGTCCGTGCGGGCCAGCCACGTTGGCCTGGATCAGGACGGACATCGCCTGATCGTATTCGATTGGGCGTACCAGACCCAGGTCGGCAACCCGAGCCTCTCGACCGCGGGGGGCACGCAGGGCTGGTAGGGACTTGATGGAGGTCGTGGAGGCGGTTCCGAACTTCAGCGAGGGCCGTGATCCGGAGTTCGTCGGCGCGGCTGCCGCCGCCTTCGCGGACGCGGGATGCGAGGTCCTCCACACCACCATGGACCCGGATCACCACCGCTCGGTGGTCACGGCGATCGGGTCGCCCGCCTCGGTCGAGGAGGGTGCGGTGGCGGCGGCCGCACTGGCGCTCGAGCGCATCGACCTGCGCCGGCACCGGGGCGTCCACCCCCGCGTCGGGGCGCTGGACGTGCTTCCTTTCGTGCCCCTGCACGGAATCGGCATGGCGGGTGCGGCGAAGCTGGCCCACCGGGCCGCCGCCCGGATCGCCCGGCTGGGGATTCCCGTCTACCTGTACGGCGCGGCCTCGAAGCCTGAAGGGCGCGGCCTGGCGTCCATTCGGCGCGGCGGCTTCGAGGCCCTGACCGCGCGACCGCGGCCCGGTCGCACGGCAGCCGACCTGTCCGGACGGAGCGATGGCCGCCCGGCTGCCTCCGGCACGGCGACGCAGGCACACCGGTTTGCCCACCCCACCGCGGGCGCCACCTGTGTCGGCGCGCGGGAGGTCCTGCTTGCCTGGAACGTGGACATCGAGGGTGTGGCCCCGGCGGCGGCCCGCGGCATCGCGGCGGGCATACGCGAGGCGGGCGGAGGCTTCGCGGGTCTGCGAGCCCTCGCGCTGCTGCTGCACGCCCAGAACCGGCTGCAGATCAGCATGAACCTGGAGGACCCGGCGGCGACCGATCCGCTGGACGTATTCCGCACGATCGAGGGCCGGGTTCGAGACCTCGGCGGACACGTCACCGGCACCGAGGTCATCGGGATGCTCCCCGATCAGGTTCCACCCGAGGCCGCACGCCGCATGCGAGTCCGCGACTGGTCGGAGGAACGGATGCTGGGCCGGCGCGTGCGGGCCTACCTGGCGGCGCGGTCGGCGCTGGACGGCGGGCCGATGACCTGAAGTCGTCGCGCCGGCTGGATCGCGTGCGTTGGCGCTCCGCACGGCTTGCCATGCTCCAGGACCCGACGCCGGCCATGCTCCAGGACCCGACGGTGGCCATGCGATTCAACGCCGGTGTCGCTACCTTTTGTCTGCGAGAGCGTCCTTCCTGCACCTGCCACTGACCTGCGCTATCGGCCTTGCCCAAAACAACAACAGGACTTGCCGCGATCCAGGCCCCGGTGAAGGAGCGGCTGGAGAGGGTCTTTGACGAGTTGCGGACCGTCGCCGTTTCCGATTTCGACATGGTCGAGGAGGTCAACCAATACCTCCTCAGCGTCCCCGGAAAGCTGTTTCGTCCCACGCTCGTGCTCCTGTCCAGCGAGGTCGGCGACAAGCCCTCCGACGACTCCGTGACGCTGGGCGCGGTAGTGGAGCTTGTGCACATGGCGACGCTTGTGCACGACGACGCGGTCGACCACTCCGTGCTGCGGCGTGGAATGCCCACGGTGAATTCGCTGTGGACGCACCAGATCGCCATCATCATGGGCGACTACCTGTACAGCCGGGCGGTGACCGAGCTGGCGCGGCTCGGCAACCTCGAAGCGGTCCGGGTGCTGGCGTCGGCGGCGAACGAGATGAGTGTCGGCGAGATGCGGCAGCTCCTCTGCTACGACGACATCAGCTACTCGGAGTCGGAGTACTTCAAGCTGATCTCGGCGAAGACCGCATCGCTGATGTCCGCAGCCTGCGAGATGGGCGCACTGGCGGGCGTTCCGGCCTATCGGGCCCCGCTCAAGCGGTTCGGGCACTGCCTGGGCATGGCCTTCCAGATCGCGGACGACATGCTCGACTATGCGGGCAGCCAGGAGGAGACCGGGAAACCGACCGGATTGGACCTGCGGGGCCGCAAGGTGACCCTGCCGCTGGTGGGGGCTCTCCGGGAGATGACGGCCGCGGAGGTCGAGCAGGTTCAGCACATGTTCACGCAGATCGAGCCGGGCGACGAGGACGTGGCTGCGACCATCGGCCTGGTGCGCAGCAACGGAGGGCTGGAATACGCCCGCAACAAGGCACGGGAGTACGCGGATTCGGCCCAGGCCGCGATCGCTCCGCTACCGTCCGGACCCGCGTTGGACGCCCTCAGGGAATCCGTCTTCTACGCTGTCGAGCGGTCGCGGTGACCCGGATGACGGCGGTGACGGCCGTGGAGCCCCGCTAGCGATGGAGCCCAACTACAAGCGCAGCATCACGCGGGGTTTCTGGACTCTGGCCCTGGGCATGTTCCTCGGGGGACTTCTCACCCTGCTGGCCGAGACGTTTCTGCCGGAAAGCGCGGCTCGCGCATTCCTCACGGGATCGGTGGAGGCTTCCGTGGGCCCGTTTTCGGCAAACCTGTTGGCGGTGGCCGTCACCATCGGGCCGATCTCGTTCTTCCTGAACGTGTTGACGATAGTGGGAATCGCGATCGTGGCCCTGGTGATCCGCTGGTGGATGTAGGCTTTTCCGGAGCCGGGTGCCACGAGCTTTGGCGCGGGGCGGGAAAACCGTTAGGTTGTCGTTCCAACGACTGACGGACCGAAACCGGGGAGTGCCCCCGCGCTGGGTCTCGGACACAAGGAGATAGCGGATATGCCTTTCGGACTCGGCATGGGTGAGGCGATCGTCATCTTCCTGGTCGTTCTGCTGTTGTTCGGAGCGAAGCGGCTTCCGGAAATCGGGACCTCCCTGGGCAAGGGGATCCGCGAATTCAAGTCCTCGGTGCGGGAGATCGAGTCATCGGTTCGCGTCGAGGGCGAACTGAAGGCGCCTCAGGAGGATGCGACAACCACCCGGGTCGCAGAAGGTCAGGAAGAGGGCGCGCCGCGCCGGCTCACGACCAACTGACCGCGACAGGCGGGACCCGCTGCTGCACTGCTGCACGGGCGGCCACCGCCCTCACGAAGCGACCACCTTTTGGCGGCCCCCTTTTTGCCGCGCTAGAACACCGGCGGCAGCTGTGACAGCGGCTGGTCCTCCGGCGGGTTGAGCACCTGCTCCCGGCGGTCGACGATATCGGCTGATTCGCGCAGCGCGTCGATCCACTGATTGAGCCGTTGCTGTCGCAGCAACGCGACCGTCTGCGCCCGCTGAGCATCGAGCTGGTCCAGCCAGGCAACGCTGTCCGCCGGCTCGGATCCCGTCCGTTCGATCACGTAGGCGTTCGTGTTGGCGGTAACGGCATCGGACACCTCTCCGATCTCGAGACCGAAGGCCGTGCCCACCGCCGCGTTGTGACGGCCGAGGCCCGACACGAATTCGTTGCGTGCGAAGGGTCCCGCGTCGCGCAGTTCCAGTCCGATCTCCCGCGCGGCTTCCTCCAGTGAACGACCCTGCCTGACCTCCTCGACCAGCGCCTGGGCCTCCTCCAGGGCGACATCGACCTTCTTGCGCGTGCCGATGTTGCCCCGTATTGCCGTCTCCGCCTCTTCCTCCGTGAGGTAGCGCGCGGGATCGATTGAAACGAGCTCGATGGCGTAGAAGGATGTCCGGTTCTCGAAGACCGGGCTGACGTCGCCGACCGATGTCTCCTCGGGATCGAAGACCCATTCGCCGCCTTCCTCCACATCACCCGCCCCAGGGATGATCGGGCGCGTCTCGATGAGGTCGAGCGTGTCGGCCTCGAGCCCGAGAAGTGCCGCGGCGTCCGCCAGAGCCATCGACTCACCGAGTTCCTCGAGCGAGTCGGCCATCGCGAGCATGTTGATCTCGGATTCGTCCGTGCGCTCGAAGGGGAGCAGGATGTGGCGGGCCGCCGCGGAATCCTGTCCCCACCGCTCGGTTACCTCGATGAGGTGGACCCCGAAGCTGGTCCGGACGGGCTCGGTGACCCGGTTGAGACGTGCCGCAAACACCGCCGAATCGAAGGCCGCCGCCATGCGTCCCCTGGGAAAGACCCCCAGGCTGCCTCCATCCGCGGCGGAAACGGCGTCGGAAGACTCGGTCTGGGCCAGTTCCGCGAAATCGGCGCCGTCCAGAATCTCCTGTCGCAGTTCCATTGCCCGGCTCTCCACTGCCAGCGTGTCCTCCGAAGTCGGCGCCTTGGTGAAGGCGACCGAAACGACGCCGGCGCTGGCGGGCACGGAAAACTCCTCCCGGTTGTCGCGGTAGTATTCGCTGATCTCGCGCGGCGTGATCTCGATCTGGTCGTCGGACACGCGCGAGAGCGCTTCAAAGGCGACGTAGCGGACGCTGGCCCTCTCGTTGCCATCCCTGTACTCGGCCCACAACTCGGCGTCGGACACGTAGATCCCCGATGCCACCTGCCGCAACAGCTTGCCCCTCGGGATGACGTCGCGATAGTAGGCCTCCAGCTGCAACAGCACCACGCTTTCGGCCGTCGAGAGGAATTGCTGGTACTTCGTGATATCGAACTCGCCGTCCGTCAGGAAGACCGGGCTGGACACCATGTCGGGCGGCGGGCTGAAGCGGGCGGCGTTCAACACCTCTTCGTCCGATACGACGATCCCCCTCCGCTCCAGTTCCTGCTGGATGAGGATCGTGTTGACGACTTCGTCCCACGCCTGATCCTCGATTCGCGTGTTCTGGACGCTCGTGATGGGCTCTTCCTGCATGGCCTGGGCCTGGTCGTACAGGTTGCGGTACGAAGCCATGTACTGCTCGTATACGACGGGCGTCCCGTTCACGCGTCCGATCTCGCCGAACGATCCGGCGGTCTGCCCCGTGATGTCCATGCCCCACTCGAAGAACATGAGGCCCCCGAAGGCGAGTGCCACGAGGATCATGATCCACTTTGTGCTCTTGCGAAGTTCCTGCATCATGACGGAAGCCACCTCCTTGATCGGCCCGAACGGGTCGAAACGCCCGGCCGCAATGGTGCAACCGGGCGCTCAGTTCCCCACGGAGAAGCTAACGCAGTGGCGCCCATGGCAGAAACCCCGGCGCGCTCGGGGCGCGGGCATCCGCTTGCGCGGGCGCGCTGGCGGGCCCATGGGCCGGACGCCGGCGCGTTGACACTTTCGGCGGGGGAAACATATTTTTCGGCCCGGACTGCCGGACGCGAGGTCCGTGACCGAAACGCAGATGCCGCCGGAAAGGACCGACCGTGAGAATCGCCGTAGTCCACGGCCCCAACCTGAACCTGCTCGGAACGAGAGAGCCCGAGGTCTACGGCACGGCGACCCTGGACGATATCGACCGGGAACTCGCCGCTCTGGCCGAAGCGCTGGGCACCGAGGTCGAGACATTCCAGTCGAACAGCGAGGGGAAGATCCTCGATTTCCTCGCCGATGTCCGCGAGCGCGCCGACGGGGTGGTCATCAATCCGGCGGGGCTCGGACACACCTCGGTCGCCCTGCTCGATGGACTGCTCGGCATTGCCCGGCCCTTCGTCGAGGTGCACCTGAGCAACCCGGCGAGCCGAGAGGCGTTTCGGAGGCACTCCATGATCACGCCGGCGGCGGTGGGGATAGTCGCCGGTTTCGGGGTCGACAGCTATCTTTCGGGGCTGCGTTGCCTGCACAACCACCTGCTGCGGCAGCGACACGAGTGATTCCCGGCGGACCGCGGGCAGTCCCCGGCGGGCCGCAACCGTAGACGGGGAATCAGCCCCACGAAATCAGGAGAATGCAAGAACGGCATGGCAAGCACCGCTGACTTCCGCAACGGAATGGTGCTGGATATCGACGGCGCGCTCTGGACGATCACGTACTTCCAGCACGTGAAGCCCGGGAAGGGCGGCGCCTTCGTGCGCACGAAGCTCAAGAACGTCCTTTCCGGCGCCGTGGTGGACAAGACCTACCGGGCGGGTGAGAGGGTCAACAGCGTCAGGCTGGAACGACGTCCGGTCAACTACTCGTATACCGACGGCGACCTGTACCATTTCATGGACCAGGAGACCTACGACATGATCCCCATCGGCGGGGACATGCTCGGCGACCAGCTGAAGTACCTGAAGGAGAACATGGAATGCGAGGGGCTGGTTCACGACGGCAACGTGATTTCGGTCGAGTTGCCCGCGTTCGTCGAGCTGGCGGTCACGGATACCGATCCGGGGCACAAGGGCGATACCGCCCAGGGCGCGACCAAGCCCGCGACCCTCGAGACCGGTGCGGTCGTGCACGTCCCGCTCTTTGTCGACGTGGGTGACGTACTGAGGATCGACCGGCGGGAAGACAAGTACCTTACCCGGGTGAGCGGATGATAGATATCGAGTTCGTGCAGGCCCTGATCCGGATGCTCGACGAATCGTCGCTGGACAACCTCGAACTGAGGCGCGGAGGCACGCGGATCCGGTTGTCGAAGTCGCCCGGCGGCACGGCTGTCGTTGCGGAGGCTGCGCCGGCCCGCCAGCCCTCGGACCCTCCTTCGACTGCGCCTGCGACGCCCCCGCCCGCGCCTGCGGCCGGAGCGGCGGCCCCCTCGCCGCCCGGTGCCGACGCGGGGTCGACCCACCTGGTGGACATCACGTCGCCGATGGTGGGCACCTTCTACAGGGCCCCGTCCCCCGAGGCCGATCCGTACGTCGAGGTCGGGGGCACGGTCGCCGCCGGCGACGTACTGTGCGTGATCGAGGCGATGAAGCTGATGAACGAACTCGAGTGCGAGGTCGCCGGCCGAATCGTGGAGATCTGCGTCGAGAACGCCGAGCCCGTCGACTTCGGACAGGTTCTGTTCCGCGTGGATCCCGCCTGACCCGGTACACCGCGCGGGCATGTTCACCAAGCTTCTCATCGCGAACCGGGGCGAGATCGCCCTGCGCATCGTGCGCGCGTGCCGCGAGCTGGACATCGCCACCGTTGCCGTGTACTCGGAAGCTGATCGCGAGTCCCTGCACGTTCGTTTCGCGGACGAGGCCGTGTGCATCGGTCCGCCCCAGGCCGCAGAGTCGTACCTGAAGGTTTCGCGCATCGTCGCCGCCGCGGAGATCACGGGAGCGGAGGCCGTGCACCCGGGGTACGGTTTCCTGGCGGAGAACGCGGAGTTCGCGGAGATCTGCCAGCGCTCGGACCTCGTCTTCGTGGGGCCGTCGCCGGACCAGATCCGGTCGATGGGCGACAAGGCGGTCGCCCGTGAGACGATGCGCGCGGCCGGGGTGCCGGTCGTGCCGGGGTCGGACGGGATCGTGCGCGACGAGAACGAAGCCCAATCGCTGGCCCGCGACATCGGGTTTCCGGTCATGGTCAAGGCGGCTGCGGGTGGCGGCGGCAAGGGCATGCGCGTGGCGGGCGACGAGTCCGAGTTCCAGCGGCACTTCAAGGCGGCGCAGGCCGAGGCGGCGGCGGCTTTCGGGGAGGACGGCGTCTATCTCGAGCGCTGCATCGTGCGGCCGCGCCACATCGAGTTCCAGGTGTTCGGGGACCAACACGGACGGGTGGTGCACGTGGGAGATCGTGACTGTTCGATCCAGCGCCGCCACCAGAAGCTGGTCGAAGAGGCGCCCTCGCCCGGCCTGACCCCGGAGCTGCGGGGCCGAATGGGCGAGGCCGCGGTGGCGGCGGCCCGTGCGATCGGGTACGTGGGCTCCGGAACCGTGGAGTTCCTGCTGGATCCCTCCGACGAGTTCTTCTTCATCGAGATGAATACGCGCATCCAGGTCGAGCACACGGTCACCGAGGTCACCACGGGACTGGATCTCGTCAAGGAGCAGATCAGGGTCGCGGCCGGCGAACCCCTGTCCTTCCCGGAGGGGGAGATTCCCCAACGCTGCCACGCCATCGAGTTCCGAATCAACGCCGAGGACCCCGAACGCGGATTCGCTCCCGCTCCCGGCACCATCACGACCTTCCATCAGCCGGGGGGACCGGGCGTGCGCATCGACACGCACGTGTACTCGGGCTATCGCGTGCCTCCGTTCTACGACTCCCTGATCGCAAAGCTGATCGTGTCGGGCAAGACCCGTGACGAGGCGGTGGTGCGGGGCCGCGAGGCGCTGGAGTCCTTCATCATCGAAGGAATACCCACGACGATCGGGTACCTTTCGCGGATCACGCGCGACGAGACGTTCCGGGCCGGCGGTGCCGACACGAGCTTCGTGGAGCGATTCATGGGCGGCAGCGCCGCGCCCTGAGCAGCCGCATGCGGATCAGCGTCTTCTTCTCTCCCGACGAGGTCGACCGGGGCCGATTGGCCGGAGCGGCGGCGGTCGTCATCGATGTCGTTCGCGCGACCTCGTGCATCGTTGAGGCGGTTGCGAACGGTGCCCGCGCCGTGCATCCCGTGGTGTCGGTCGAGGAGGCCTTCAGATTGCGTCGTTCGCTGGGAGCGGACACCCTGCTCTGTGGCGAGCGCAAGGGGCTCCGCGTGGACGGCTTCGATCTCGGCAACTCACCCGCCGAGTTCTCCCGTGCCACGGTGTCCGGAAAGCGGCTGGTGATGACCACCACCAACGGCACACGCGCGTTTGCCGCCTCGGCTGCGGCCGATCGCGTTCTCACGGCGTCCTTCTGCAACCAGGGCGCGGTTGTGGAAGCGCTGCCGGGCGAGGGGTCGGTCGTGGTGGTGTGCGCGGGCAAGGAGGGGCGGTTCTCGCTGGACGACACCGTTTGCGCGGGCATCATCGTGCGCGGCCTGTGCGATCGCCTGGACGCCCCGGCACGCCTGAACGACGGAGCCGTCGCGGCGGCGGATCTGGCAGCGATCCACCCGGTGACGGGGGACATGCTGGCGGGAACGGCGGCGGGGCAGGCGCTCGTGGACGTCGGGCTCGGCTCGGACCTGGCACTGTGCGCCAGGGCCGACAGGCATCAGATTGTACCCATGATGTACGATGGCGTGATTACGGTCCCGCGCGGCTGAGCGTCGTGGCGAGATCCCGCGGCGCCGGGAGGACGGCGAAGCGTGCGGCCCCGCGAAAGCGTTCCGCCGGAGGGAAACGGCCCGCTCGGCGTAAGGCCAACGCGGCCGAACGAATGAGACAGCGGCGGACCCTGGCGGGGATCGTGGCGGTCCTCGCCTTTCTGGTCGCGGCGGCCATCTTCCCCGTGGAATGGCTGGGCGAACGCGCCGCCGGGGTCTTTCGTTCGGGGAATCCGGTGGGCGTAGTCGGGGACTTCGTGGACCGGAGCCTTGTCGCCGCGTTCGGTGTGGGATGCGCGGTGGTGCCGCTGGCGCTCGGGGCCACCGCGGCTTCGATCGGGGCGTGGGGGTCGGCGTCGGGCCGCAAGAGTCTCTGGATCCTTACCGCGTCGCTGCTGGTCCTGGTTCCCGTGTCCGCCTTCCTGGCCGGCGCGGGAGATGGGGCGAGCGGGTTCGTCGGGACGGCGCTCGGGGGGCCGCTGAGCGAAACGGTGGGCAGGCTGGGGGCCTGGGTGCTGGTGGGCGGCGCGGTCGTGGCGACGTCGGTTGCCGCGTTCCGGTTCAACCCGTTGGCGCCGCCGGCGGCGGCCGTGGCCATGACGTACCGTGGGACGAACCGCGGCGTTCGTGCGCTTGCGGCGGCCGGAGGCAGGTGGCGGGGCCGAGGCCGGGAACGGCGCGAAGCCAGGCGTGCGAAGCGGGCCGAGCGGAACGCCGCCGGATCGACGGAGGCGCCGGCGGTGGAAGGGGAGGAAGCCGTGATGGGGGCCGTGGCGGGGGGTGTGGCGGAGCCGGAGGAGGAGACCGGGGAGCCGGTCGCGCCGATCATGCAGCCGCGTGAACCGGATCTTCTCCGGGACGACGAGTTGCCGTCCGTGGACTACCCGTTGCCGGGCTTGGAACTGCTCACCGCGCCGCGGCACGAGAGCGGTCTCGGCATGGAGCGCGAACTCGACGGTCTCGCGGAAGTGCTGACCCGGACCCTGGAGACCTTCAACATCAAGAGCAGGATCGCGGGGCGCACGACGGGTCCGGCCGTGACCCAGTACGAGGTCGTGCCGGCTCCCGGGATCAAGGTCAACCGGATCGCCAATCTGGACGCGGATCTGGCCCTGGCGATGAAGGCGCGGAGCGTGAGGATCGTGGCCCCCATACCGGGGAAGGGCGCGGTCGGCGTCGAGATTCCGAACCCGCAACCCGAGATCGTGCGTTTGCGGGAGATCCTGGACGCGCCCGTGTTCGCGCGGTCGCGCGGCCTGCTCCCGCTCGCGCTCGGGAAGGACCTAACGGGCGATCCGTTCGTGGCGGACCTGGCGGGGATGCCCCACGCGCTCATTGCCGGCGCCACGGGTTCGGGCAAGTCCGTCTGCCTCAATACGATCATCACCAGTCTCGTCTACCGGCACGGTCCCGACCGCCTGCGTTTCCTCCTCATCGATCCCAAGATGGTCGAGCTTTCCGCATACGCCGATCTTCCGCATCTGCGCCATCCGGTCGTGACGGACCCGCGCGACGCTGCGGGCGCGCTCAAATGGGCCGTGCTCGAAATGGATCGCCGATACGGCCTGCTCAGCGCCAACGGGGTCCGGTCGCTGCAGGAGTTCAACGAGCGCCTGGAACGCGGCGCGAAGATGAGGTTGGCGGTGCCGGACGGACCCGAGGAGGAAGAGGACAGCTGGGTCTACGACGGCGGGCCGCTCCCCTGGATCGTCGTGGTCGTGGACGAGTTGGCGGACCTCATGATGACCGTCCAGGCCGAGGTCGAGAAGCCCCTGACGCAACTCGCGCAGAAGGCCCGGGCGATCGGCATCCATCTCCTTGTGGCCACCCAGCGCCCGAGCGTGAACGTGATCACCGGCCTGATCAAGGCCAACTTCCCGTGCCGTATCGCCTTTCGGGTCGCCTCCAAGACCGATTCCAGGACGATCCTCGACCAGAACGGCGCAGACTCGCTGCTGGGTTCGGGTGACATGCTGTTCCTGCCGCCGGGCAAGAGCGAGCCGGTCCGGATGCAGGGCGCGTTCATCTCCACCGGCGAGACCGAAGCACTGATGGGATGGTACCGGGAACAGGCCGACACCCTGGAGGCCCTCAAGGCCCGTGTGAGAAGCGACGAGGCCGACATCCTGGACGCCGTCAGGGATGCGGAGGCCGAAGACGACGCGGGGGGCGACGGAGCCATTCGCGGGGACTGGGACCCGCTATTCAGGGAGGCCGCGGGCGCGTGCATCCAGCAGGGTGCGGGATCGACCTCGCTGTTGCAGCGGCGTCTGCGGATCGGGTATGGAAGGGCGGCCCGCATCGTCGATCAGCTGCACGACGCGGGTGTGCTGGGGCCCCCGGACGGCTCGAAGCCGCGGGAGGTGCTGGTGGGCCAGGCCGGACTGGACGAGATATGTCCCGGCTGATGTGCTTTCCCGCCATCCGCTCGGCCGCCGGCACACTCGTGCTTTCTGCCGCCGTCGCGACGCTCGCCCTGTCGTCCGGCGCGCGCCCGGTGGCCGCGCAGGACGGCGCGCTCGGCACCATGGAGGATGCGGCACGGCGCTACCGCGAAGTTCGCGCGATGTGCGCCGACTTCGAGCAGGTGATCGAGGCCCGGCTCCTGAGAAGGACCATCGAGAGCGCGGGCCGAATCTGTCAGCAGCGGCCGAACCTCTTCTCGATGCGCTTTGACGACCCGCCGGGAGATCTTGTCGTCTCCGACGGGCGACACTTCTGGGTGTATTATCCGAGCATGGACGCAGAGCAGGTGATGCGCTACCCCGTGGCTGATTCGCCGGGCCGCCACGACTTCTTTCGCGAATTCCTGGAGGACCCTGCCGCCAAGTACGCGGCCAGCGACAGCGGCACGGAGTCCGTCGCCGGTCACGAGTGTCGTGTCGTCAGCCTGACCCCCACCGCCGCCGCGTCGTACCGCCGGGCTCGACTGTGGGTGGATGCGGAGTCGCACCTGGTCCGGCGGCTGGAGTTGCACGAGGAAAGCGGGAACATCCGCACGGTGACCCTGCACAACGAGGATCTCGCCCCCGCGCTCGACCCCGCGGTGTTCACCTTCCAGGCGCCGGCGGGAGCGCGAGTGCTCGGCCCTCCCGGTTCGCCGGGTCCGCGTCCCGCCCGATGAGGCTGCGCACAAGGGAACTGCCCGTGTTCCCCGTCGCCTCCGGCCCGGTAAGACCGGGAGTGGATCCTGGCGTGCGCGCGGTCGATCCGCGGTCCTTCGAACTCGGTTCCGGAGATGGTCCGCGTCTGGGCGTCGTGACTTTGGGCTGCGACAAGAACACCGTCGACTCGGAACACATGATGGGCGCGCTTCTGTCGGCCGGGGCGAGGGTCACCAGCGATGTCGAGTCCGCGGACGTCGTCGTGGTCAACACCTGCGGCTTCATCGACGCGGCCAAGGAGCAGTCGATCGAAACGATCCTCAACGCCTGTGCCCTCAAGGAGCGGGGGCAGGTCAAGGCGGTGGCCGCGGTCGGCTGCATGGTGCAGCGCTATCGGGAGGATCTGGAGCGCGAGATCCCGGAGGTCGACCTCTTCCTGGGGATCGCCGAGTTGTCGCGGCTGGTCCCGGAGCTTCGGGCACGGGGACACATCCGCGACGACTTCATCCCGACGATGGAACGCCCGATGCGCGTCCTCGCCACCGAAACGCGCCACGTCTCGTTCCTCAAGGTGAGCGAGGGCTGCGACCATCGCTGCGCGTTCTGCGCGATCCCCCACATGCGGGGGCTGCACCGCTCCGCGGACCTGGACAGTCTGGTCGCGGAGGCGCGGGCGCTTGGGGAGCAGGGTGTACGCGAGCTGAACCTGGTCTCGCAGGACACGACATGGTACGGGCGGGATCTTTGGCGCCACGATCGGTCGGCGCCCCTCCTTCAGGACCTGCTGGAGGCGCTGCTGCAGGGCACGGGGGTGGACTGGTACCGGCTCCTGTACATGTATCCGTCCGGGATCACCCCCGATCTCGTGGCGCTGCTGGCCCGCGAACCCCGCCTGCTGCCGTATCTGGACATGCCGCTTCAACACGGCAGCGACCGGATCCTGACCAGCATGCGGCGCCCGGAGAGGCAGGCCACGATTCGCGAACGGGTCCGCTGGCTCAGGGACAGCATCGACGACCTCACCCTGCGCACGACCGTGATCGTCGGCTTTCCCGGGGAGACCGACGACGACGTCCGCGAGATGATCGACTTCCTCGACGAGATCCGGTTCGACCGGGTCGGTGCCTTCACGTACTCGATAGAAGAGGGAACAGCGGCCGCCGCGATGCCCGACCAGGTGCCCGACGAGGTCAAGGCGGAGCGGCTGGAGCTCGTCATGGAGCGGCAGAGGGACATCTCGCACGATTTGAACCATGCCAGGATCGGGTGCCGCGAGAGCGTGCTGGTGGACTCGCTTACAACGGAAGAGGAGGGATGCCAGGCCGTGGGGCGCAGCCGGGGTCAGGCCCCGGAGGTCGACGGAAGGACCTGGCTGAGGCATTTGGGGCGGGCGGGCCCGGGTGACATTGTAGAGGTGGAGATCGTGGATGCGGACGACTACGACCTGACCGGGAGAGTGCTGCCAAATGCCTGATGCAAGTGGTCGTGTGCGGGTGGGTGTCATAGGAACGGGTGCGGTCAGCCAGCTCATGCACCTGCCGATACTGTCCGAACGCGCCGACGTAGAGGTCACCGCGATATCGGACCTGGACGAGTTGAAGGCGCGCGCTGTCGCAGGGCGCTTCGGCGTTCCGAGAATCCTGGACGACGACGCCCTCGTCGCGGACGACGACATCGACGGGGTCGTGATCAGCGCGCCGAGCTTTCTGCACGAGGGGCTTGTGGCGGCGTGTCTCCGGGCGGACAAGCACGTGCTGGTCGAGCGGCCCCTGGCTTTGTCGTCGGGGGGTGTGCGCTGGGTCCTTGAACAGGCGGAACACACCGGACGCGGGGTGGTGCTGGGAATGTCGCACCGATACCAGCCGGACGTCAGCGCGCTCCGCGCGCTGATCGCCGACGGCGGGCTCGGAGAGGTGAGCACCGCCCGCGTGAGCTGGCTCAATCAGTCGGTCCGGCGGCCTCGCACGGGATGGCGGCGGCGTGCGCTCGAGTCCGGCGGTGGCGCGCTGATGGACCTGGGCGTGCCGGCGCTGGATCTCGCGCTGTGGGTCCTCGGCTATCCCGGGGTTGCCCGCGTCTCCGCGCTGACTCCGGGAGACGGGTTCGATGTGGAGGAGGAAGCCCACCTGTATGCGGTCACCGAGGACGGGGTCGGCATTGCCATGGCGGCAAGCTGGCGCTTCCACGGCACCGACGACCGGCACTCCCTGCAGGTCCTCGGGGCGGCGGGCTCGGCTCGACTTTCTCCCCTGTCGATCTTCACCGAGAAGGACGGGCGCGCCGTCAACGTGACTCCGCGGCTGCCGATTCCGCGCGGAGGCGAAGATGTCTACACGAGTGGGTATCGCCGCCTGCTGGACCATTTCGTACGGGTCACGGCGGGGCAGGCCTCCCCCGAGCCGCCTGCCGAACAGGCCGTCCTGATGGATCTCATCGAGGGGGCATACGCGTCGGCGCGGGAGGGCCGGGAAGTCTCGTTGGCCTGATGCGGGTCGGGTAGCGTGACCCTGCGCCCGTTCCTGCTGGCAGTCGTATCCGGCATCGCCCTGGGCACGACCTATTCGCCACATGGAGGGCCGGTGCTTCCGTTCCTGGCCTTCGCGCCGCTGGCGTTGGCCCTGGCCTCCAACGCACCGCCTTTCGCGCCGTTCGCGCCGGGTTTCGTGGCCGCGGTGCTCGCCCACGGCATGGGGCTGTACTGGATGGTCCCCGCGCTGTCCTGGAGAACGGCGCTGGCGGTTCCCGTGTACCTCCTGGTGCTCGTGATGATCGGCATTGTCGCCGGGGCCGCCACGGCGGGAGCGGTCAACCTCCACCGATGGAGGCGCTGGCCGCTGCCCCTGTCGCTGCCGTTGTGCTGGACGGGCTTCGAGTGGACGGCGGCGCATGTGCCCGGGGTCTCGTACGCCTGGCTGAACGCCGGGGGGTCGCTGGCGTGGTATCCCACAGCCGCCGCCGGGGCCGAACTCCTGGGCGCACGGCTGCTCACGGTCTGGACTGTCGCCTGCGGGGCGGTGGCCGCTGGGGCGGTGCAGGCTGGCTGGGGCGCGAAAGGTGGCCGAGGCGCGAAAGGTGGCCGAGGCGAGTGGATGCGGGGGGCACCGGGCCGGATGCTGCTGCTGGCGGGTCTGGTCGGCATTCCCCTGGCGCTCGGCAGCCTTCGCCAGGGGGAGCTCACGGGCTCCGGCGCCGCGGATCCGCTGCTGCGGGTGGCCCTGGTGCAAGCCGGTCATGGCAACATGGCCGATGGGGGACCCGTGGCCGACGGGGGCGAGGACGCGAGCCGGGCGGCGGCTATGGAAGGCGTGGCCCGGTGGATCGAACCGCTCCGCGCGCTTCGCGAAACCGAGCACTTCGACCTGGCGGTATTCCCCGAGCGGCATGTGGCGGCGACGCTCCTGGACCCGGTCGGCGGCACGGTGTCGGCGGCGGGCCGGAGAGCGACGGGGCTCGCGGCCGCGCTCGGCGTTCCGATCCTGCTGGGCGCGCTCGACAGCCGCATTGCGGAGGCGGGCACGGACACGCTGTGGTACAATGCCGCGCTCGCGCCGAGGCCGGACGGGACGATTCCCCGCGCCTACCGCAAGCGCAGGCTTGTGCCGGGGCTGGAAGGAGCGGGACTGGCCGGAAGCGCGTTCGGCACCCGGAACCGTGGCTATTCCGCGGGTGCCGAGTCACTGCCGCTGCGTACGGGGGACACGGTCGTCGGGGCCATGGTCTGCTACGACTCGGCCTATGCGGAGACGGCCCGGTCCCTGGTCCGCGCCGGCGCGGAGTGGCTGGCCGTGCTGTCCAACGATGACTGGCTGGACCCCGACCTGCCCTTGCGCGTGACCTGGGCCTACTGGCAGCACGCCACGCACGGACGCCTGCGCGCCATCGAGAACAGGATCGGCCTCGTCCAGGTCGCGTCCACGGGGTACACCTTCGCGGCAGGGCCCGACGGTACCGGCCCGGAGACCGTGCTGGAGCCTGGCGAGCAGGGCATCGCGGTCGCGGGTGTCGGCCGCAGGGCCGCCGGGACCCTGTTCACAAGGATCGGCGACATTCTGGGTCTCGCGTGCTTTGTCGCCCTCGTCGCAGGGCTGTTCACACGCAGTCCCCGAAACGGGAATCTCCCGGTGCCGGGGGCCCGCCATTAGTTTACCTCTTTCCCTTTCACGAAGAGCCGGTTCATGCTGGACGAAATCAAGGCGAAGATCTCCGAGGAGGTCGAGGCCCTCACCCACGAACTCAACGTCGAACTGCCGGACAGGATCCAGAAGGCGGTCGAACTGGGCGACCTGCGCGAGAACGCAGAATACAAGTCCGCGCTGGAGCGCCAGCAGTTCGTTCAGGCCCGGATCGGGCACCTGGCCGGCCGCATGGCGGAGATCTCCAGGATCAACGTCGCGGACATGCCCCTGGACCGGGCGGGCTTCGGGTCCACGCTCAGGGTGCACGACCTCGCGCTCGACCGCGAAGTGACCTTTACGATCGTGGCGGGCGACTATATCGACCTGGAGGCGGGCCACGTCTCCCTGGACTCGCCGATCGGGAAAGGGCTGACCGGTGCCCGGGAGGGCGATGAGGTCACGATCGACCTGCCCGCTGGCCAGCGGCGCTTCAAGGTCCTGGAGCTGGCCACCTTGCCCCGGCAGCTGGGCGACGACGGCGCCTAGCTCGGTGGCGCCGCGTCAATTCCCCTTCAGAATCGATTCGTAGACGATGGGCCGCAGCAGGCGGTCGACCGGGGCTCCCCCGAACGGCTGGAGCTGGGTCCAGGCAAAGGCGATGAGCTCTTCCGCCGGATCGATCCAGAAGTAGGTGTTGGCGACGCCGGACCACCAGTAGGCGCCGTCCTCCTCGTCGGCGGGCACCGCGAATCCCAGTCCGAATCCGGTGTCGGCGAGCCCGGGTAGAATGGGGATCAGCGCCTCCGGCAGATGGTTGCGCGTCATTTCCTCGACGGTCTCCGGCTGCAAAAGTCTGACTCCGTCCAATTCCCCACCGCCGAGCAGCATCCGCGCGAAACGCAGGTAGTCGGTCGCGGTCGACGTGAGGCCTCCTCCTCCGGAGAACCAGGTGGCGGGCCGGGTGAAGGGATCGTCGCCAGGCTGTCCCGCGGGTTGCAGCCCCCGCCTCGAGATCCGGTACATCCGCGTGAAACGGTCGTGCTTCCCGGCGGTCACGTGGAACCCGGTGTCGTCCATGCCGAGGGGCTCGAAGATGCGCTCCCGGAAGAAGTCGTCCAGCGATTGGCCCGACACGACCTCCACGACGTGCCCGAGGACGTCGGTGGACATGCTGTAGATCCAGCGGTCGCCCGGATCGTCGACCAGAGGCAGCGACGCAATGACGTCGACGCGCTCCTCCAGACCCCGGCGTGCATCGGCGGAGGCGGCGTACAGCGCGCGATTGTACATCGAATCCACCGGACTGTCCCCGAAGATCCCGTAGGTCAGCCCCGATGTGTGCGTCAGGAGGTCGCGGATCAGGATGGGGCGGTCGGGGGGACGGGTGGCGCCGCCATCGTACACCGCGGCGTCGGCAAACTCGGGGATCACGCTCGCGAGCTCGTCGTCGAGGGACAGAAGCCCTTCCTCGACGAGCATCATCGCGGCGACGCTGGTGACGGGCTTGGTCATCGAGTAGATGCGGAAGATGTCGTCGGGTTCGAGCGGGTCCTCGTCGAGCACGCGCCATCCGTGGGCCTCCCAGTGCACGACCTCGCCGCGCCGCGCCAACATGGTCATGATCCCGGCGGTGCGGCCGGCGTCGATGAACTGCTGCATCGTCGGACCGATTCCGGCCAGCACCTCGCTTGAGAGGCCCACGTCCTCCGGAGCGGCGGTCGTCCACTCTGTCGAGCCGGCACCGGCTGACCCCGCCCCGGCGTCGAGGGCGAAGGTCCAGATGTAGGGCGCCCCCACCGTGGACACGCGCCCGGCCGCGACCGACACGTACTGGCGGCCGTCGATCGAATACGTGACCGGAGACCCGGCGCCGCCACCGACATCCGCGGACCACAGCTCCTGTCCCGTACGGGCGTCGAGCGCCACCAGGTTGGAGCCGGTGGCCCAGAAGACGAGGTTGCCGCTGGTGGTCATCGTGCCGCCGTGTCCTCCACGGGCCGGGACGCGCCACACCTCCCGGTTCTCCGCGGGATCCCAGCCCAGCAACAGATTGGCAGGCCCCTTCAGTGCCGGCCGTTCCGGGCGGCTGCCGTCCGTGCCACGAGCCGTTCCGGTGTTCCACCTGCCCTGCTCGTACTCGTACGTGCCGGTCATCTCGTAGTAGTAGTTGTTGTTGGTTGCGGGCAGGTACACGAGGCCGGTCCCGGGGTTGAAGGACATGGTGTGCCAGTTGTGGGCGCCGCGTGGTCCGGGGGCCAGGTAGACGCCCCTCCCGGTCATGCCGTACCGCGCTTCCGGCGTCTCGACCGGGCGCCCGCTTTCGGGGTCCACGCCGGAGGCCCAGGTCAGGTCGTCTGCGAACGCCTCCGCGGACACGAGCTCTCCCGTGATTCGGTCGACGACGTAGAAGAAGCCGTTCTTCGGCGCCTGCACGATGACCTGCCGCTCGCGGCCGCCGATCTCGAGGTCAAGGAGCATGAGCGGCTGCGTGGCCGTGTAGTCCCAGTCGTCGCCCGGCGTCGTCTGGTAGTGCCAGACCATGGAGCCGTCATCGGCGTCCAGCGCCACAATGGCCGAAAGGTACAGGTTGTCCCCGCCGCCGGGGCTGCGGTGGTCCCGGTTCCAGGGCGACCCGTTGCCAGTGCCGATGTAGAACAGTCCCGCGGACTCGTCGTGGACCATGGCGTCCCAGACCGTTCCGCCACCACCCGCGACCCACCACTCGCCGGTCCAGGTCTCGGCCGCCGCGCGCATCGCTTCGCTCTCGAACCCGAGCGCGGGATTCCCCGGCACCGTGTAGGTGCGCCACAGTTGCTCCCCGGTCTCGGCGTCGTAGGCCGTGACGTAGCCGCGCACGCCGTACTCGGCGCCGCCGTTGCCGATGATCACCGCGTCCCCTGCGACCCGGGGTGCTCCCGTGATGGTGTAGTCCGAGCCGGGCGGGGTGGTCTGGGTGGTCCAGCGCACCGATCCGTCGTGGCGGTCCAGCGCCACCAGGCGGCCGTCGAGCAGCGCGGCGTAGACGAAGTTGCCGTCCACCGCGACGCCACGGTTGACGTCGCCGCAGCATGCGCGAGGCCCGCCGTGCTCGTCATCGGGAATGCCCGGATCCCAGCGCCAGATCTCGTCGCCGGTGGCCGCGTCCAGTGCGAAAACGAAGCTGAGTGCGCCGGTAGCGTACAGCACACCGTCCACGATGAGCGGCGTGGTCTCGAGGCGGGCGCCGGTCTTGGGGATTTCCCAGCGCCACGCGAGGCCGAGTCCGCCGACGTTGTCGGTGTTGATCTGGTCGAGCGGGCTGTACCGCGTTTCGGCCGCATCGCGCCCGTGCATGGGCCACTGCGAGGCCGCCCGGCCGGTCCCGGCCTGCTGTCCGGCCACGGATGAGCCAACGGTGCTTGCGAGTGCAGCGAGAAGGCCCGCGACCGCGATCATAGTGGGCATCGCACGCGTTGTGCGCGGTGTGCGGGCGAAGGGAGGCGGTGAGGCCAGTGCTATCGGCTTCATGAAGGTCCCGGTCGATTGAGTGGTCTTGCGCTCGGGTCCAGGCCCGGCGCGGAACAAGATGCGCCGGGTGGCTGGATTCCGCGAATCTCCGGTATCTTTGACCCACATGAGACCGAATGATGTGCAATCCCGCGCGGCGACGGCATGCCGCTTCTCGCCCTTCCTCGCCTGCCTGTTCCCACCGCTGGGCGCGTGCGCGGACCAACCCGACCCGCCCGCCTTCGTGGCGGCTGCCGACTCCCGCCAGCTCATGGTCTCCGTGATTGAGCCCGCCGCCGAGACCTACTGGGACGCCGTGGGGGTGATCATGGACGAAGAGGGTACGCACGAGATCGAGCCGCGGACCCCGGAGGAGTGGGAGGCCGTCGAGAACGCCGCCTGGGTGCTGGCCGAGTCGGGCAACCTGCTGTTGCTGGAGGATCGCGCGCAGGGCAGGGGACACTGGATCGCGATGTCCCGGGCGATGATCGAGGTCGGCGGGCGCGCGGTGGACGCGGCGGCCGCGAAGGACCCACAGGCGGTGTTCGACATGGGCGCCGAAGTCTACTTCGTGTGCACGGGGTGCCATGCGGTCTACGCTGCCGAAACCTTGCGGCCGAACGCGCTGCCGGCTGGCGATCCACGGACCCCGGATCCACGCCGCCCGTGATCGAGCGCTTCCTGGGCTGGCTCGGCGAAACCTCGTGGAGCGTCGCGCTGCTGGAATCGCTGTACGTCTGGCCCCTGGTGGAATCGACGCACGTTCTTGCGCTGGGCCTGTTCGTCGGGACGACCGTCATGATGGACCTTCGTCTGGTGGGCATCGCGTTCCGCAAGGTTCCCGTCCAGGCATTCACCGGGCGTCTCCTGCCATGGACGCACATCGGCTTCGTGATCATGGCGGTGACCGGACTCCTCCTCTTCTACTCCCAGCCGCTGCGGTACTACCACAACGTCTTCTTTCGCGTGAAGGTCGTGGTCCTGATTGCGGCCGGAATCAACGCGTTCGTCTTCCACCGGGGCGCACAGCGCCAGGCGACGAAGTGGGGGGACGACGCCGTACCGCCTCGGGCCGCGCGTGCGGCGGGCGCGGTTTCGCTGGCCGCCTGGACGGTGGTCGTCGTGACGGGCCGGCTCATCGCCTACAACTGGTTCGACTGTGACCTCCAGCCCCAGCCGGACTGGGTGAACTGGGCCGCGGGCTGCGCGGCCGGGTCGGAGTAGAACCTCATGCCTGCGGTCGCCCCGGTGTAGGCCCGTGCTGGAGTCCTTCTTCCGCTGGTGCGAATCCACCCTGATCGGGAGGGCCGTGGCCGAATCCGTCTGGGCCTTCCCGATCCTGGAGGCGGTTCACCTGCTGGGACTCTGCATGCTGGGCGGGGCGCTGCTGGTGGTCGACCTGAGGCTGCTGGGCGCCGGACTCACCGGCCAACCGGTTGCCCGGCTCGCGCGCCACGCCCGGCGATGGCTGATCACGGCGCTTGTGATCATGGTCGCCACCGGGATCCCGCTCTTCCTCTCGGAGGCGATCAAGGCGTACTACAACACCTCATTCTGGGTGAAGATGATCACGCTGCCGGTTGCGCTCCTGTTCACCTTCGTGGTGCGCGAGCGGGTGGCGCGCGGGGAGGGCCTGGAGCCCGGCGTCCGTAGCAAGGTTGTCGGCGCGGTGTCGCTCGCGCTGTGGTTTACCGTCGCGGCTGCGGGGCGGTGGATCGGGTTTTCGTAATCGGGGGGCGCTGACTGCGCATGCTGGCGCTTTGGTGGCCTGTGATTCCCGTGAGGATCATTTCGTCGCCAGATCCCCGCGTGCCCATTCAAGTAGCTCCCCAGCCGTCTTGCATGTGAAGACCTCAGCAGCGATCTCTGCCAGACGGTCAGAGTCCGAGATGTTCGCAAGCACCGGCAGCAGATCCTCTGCGGCACGCTGGCCGAATCTGCGAGCCACGAGGCGGCAGACCAGTTCCCGCTCGCCCTCCAAACGACCCTTCGCGAGCCCCCTCTCGAGCCCCCTCTCGAGCCATTCTTGATTCAGCTCATCGCCCCACTGTCGCGCCCGCTCGATCAACGTCGTCATCCGTGCCTCCTCCCGGTTCCTGATTCTGAGTTCCAATGCCCGGCCCTCGGGACCGTGCCGCTGCGCCAGCACTTGGAAAACCCACTCTCTGAAGCTGTCCAGCAGCTCCTGCGCCCCCACGCGCTCCACCCATTCCCTCAGCGACAGAGCCAGTTTTTCAAGCCGCTCTGGCGACCGGGCCCGTTCCAGCGCCGCGATCATTGAGAGCACGTTCTCCTCGGGCAGCGGCGTGGAATCGAGGCGCTGCAGCTCAATGAGAAAATACGGATGGCGCGGCCGGGATCCAAGAAGGTCGTGCGGTGTGGGGATCAGCAGTTCGAAGACATCCCTGGGTGCGGTCCAGCGGCGCTGGCCGCTGTACACGACGACCGGGAGGATGAGCGGAAAAACGCGTCCGGGCCCGAGATGGTCGGAGTCGAGGCCCATCCAGATGCCGCCCGCGTAGTTCATCATGCGGAACGCCATGCGGCGGTCGACGGTCGACTGGAACTCGAAGAGCACCAGGAGGTGAAGCCAGGTTTCGTCGAAAGTCCGGATCCTCCAGACCATGTCGGCGTGGCGTCGGCCGAGGTGCTCGGTGACGAAGCTGGCGGGCACGCGTTCGAGGGTGGCGAAGTCGAGGCGGCGGCCCAGGTCGTCGCCGAGTTCGGGGTCACGCTCTCTGGGATCTTCGGTGGTAATCCCGGTGGCGACGTGCAGGGCGCGCAGGGTGTCCGCCACGGTGCGCCTTTGGGCGAAGAAGCTCTTGTAGGCGGCGTCGTGCTTCGGCTTGGCGGGCCGGATGGGTTCATCGGGCGTTTCGGCCATCGTCCTGGGTGCGGCTTCCATTTGGGCTGTGAAGCACCGCGGACCGGTCCTCAGTGGCTGGACCGACGTGTCCTCCGGTGGCGTGCCGGAACAGTGGACCCGAACCAGGGGCATTGGAATGCTGGGATGGGACTGATGGGTCGGGAGTGGAACGGAGGGCCGCTCCGAGACTTGTCGGACGGTCAGCTCAGGCGGCGACCGTTACACCCCCTGGACCAGACAGACTAGCACCGCCCCCGCTCCCGCCGCGCCTTCAGCAGCTCCTCATCGTAGGGCGCACCTGTTCCGGACGACCCCAGGAAGATCTTGCTCCCGTCCGTGAAGGTCACGTCGCGGCCGTTCGCCCGTTTCAGCGAATGGTCCTTGGCCTGGTATCCGTCCACGATGATCTCGGTGCCGGGCTGCAGGCAATCGCGCCTGAGCCCGCGCCTCAGCAGGACGTTCGGTGTCCCTCCCTCGACGGCCCACACCTCGGTCGATCCGTCCTCGTTGTCGATTTCGAGGTGGATCCAGGTGTGCGGGTTCACCCACTCGAGCTTCACGATGCGTCCCTGCAGGCGCACCGGCGCGTTGCGGTCGAACTCGGCCCCGAAGGCGTGATGGGCCACCAGGGGCACCGCGATCGCCGCCGACAGGATCACGCCGCCGGCCAACATCGTCCAGACTCCAGGCGTTTTACGCATTTTACGTATTTTACGCATTTTCCCTAATTCCCCTGATTCCTTCGCTCTTCGGCCCGCGCGCCGCGCAGGACGTTCTCGAGCGCGTAGTTCGCTTCGTGGCAGGCGTATTCGTAGACGAGCCCGTCGAGCCGCGTGAACGGCACTTCGCCGCTCCAGGGCCGCGTGAACACCAGCGGATCCTCGACCGTGAACTCGTAGTTGATGGTATGCTCGTCGGCTCTCGTGAAGCGCTCGATCACCTTGAATTCCTCCGACGGGGCGACGCCCTGCAGCGTTTGGTTGGGATGAAGGTTGGTGGTCTCCACGACCAGCGTGTCCCCGGCCCAGTGCCCCCACGAGTCGCCCATCCACGGTCGGACGTGCTGCGGCAGGCGGTTTGGCTCACCAAGGCGGATGATCCTCACGTCGTGCACCATCTCGGTCATGATCATCACATGGTCCGGGGTCTGCACGATCGTGTAGTTGTTGTTGTAGAAGTAGTTCGGAAGCATCGGCGGTCCCGCGTTCGATCCGAACGACATGATGCAGCGCTCGGCCAGCGGACGGTTCTCGGGGTTGTCGAAGGCGCCGAACTGGGCACGGAACCGGCGCCGCTCGGCCATCCGCTGCCGTCCCTCCTCGCTCAGCTGCGGAACCCGTCCGTTCTCCGGATCGACCACGAGCGACGTCCTGGGCTCGCCGTTGAATACCGCGACGCGGTCGCCGGCGTCGATGAAGAAGGAGTTGTAGCCGCCAGTGCCCCCCGATGCGGCGTCGAACAGCGGGTCCCCGGTGAATACTCCGCCGACCGGCGGCGCCTCCCGGTCCGGATCGCTGTCGGCGTAGGCCTCTACCCGGGAGTCGTAGCGCCATCCCTCGATCTCGGCGACCTCTTCCCAGGTGTAGACCGGTCCCTGGTCGTCACGGCGCTGAATGGGCGTGATCGTCGCGTTGGACCAGTTGCCCTGCAGGTCGGGGTGCCCCGTCGGCGTGCGTGGGACGACCCACTCGCGCGACTCCTGGTCCCGGTCCTGCTGCTGCTCCTGGGCAGCCGCGACGCCCGGCGGGGCCAGGGCGGCGACCACGCCGACCAGCGCGAGAGCGGCGGCCATGCGCACGGCTGGTGCCGCATGGCGCGCGCGGT
The DNA here is from genome assembly GCA_965116905.1 of Longimicrobiales bacterium. Taxonomy (GTDB): domain Bacteria; phylum Gemmatimonadota; class Gemmatimonadetes; order Longimicrobiales; family Gaopeijiaceae; genus Bin94. Next base: position 2,039,669 of record OZ220732.1, read on the forward strand.
ATTCCGCAGGCATCGCTGCACCGGATCTCACAGGTCTAGCGGCGAATCGGGTTCTTGCGCAGATGTCCATACATCAACTCCTCCACGAACTCCACGCACTTGAACTGACCAAGGCGCGCGTTCGGGTCGATATTGCGGTAGAGCGGCATCCGGATGGTCCACGGACGCGAAAACGTTTCGGGGTCGTCGAGTTCGGCCTCGTACATGATGTGATTCGGGCCGAGCATCGTGTAGCGCTCGGTGACGTGGAGCCGCGCGCTGTGGTGGTTGCCCGCGCGGTCGAGCCAGGTCTGGCCGTTGAAGCCGTTCACTTCGACGACGAAGGTGTCGCCCTCCCAGCGGCCCACCGACTGACCCATCCACGAATCGACCTGGGGCGGTCCCGGGTCTTCCAGGTAGACGTCGCGCATGGCGCCCGCGTACTCGTACGCGATGAAGAAGCGGGCATCGCTCTGGAAGATCCGGAAGGGGAACGGCATGTAGGTCGCCCGGGGCACGCCCGGCAGGTAGCACCTGATCTCGGGGTCGCGTTCCAGCCAGAGTTCGCGGTTCTCGTCGCGGCGGACGAGCGCCTCGGGCAGGTAGGGGATTTCTCCGCCCACGACCACGCCATAGCCGGATGGGACCGACCCCACCGCACCCATCGCGAGCACCTCGTTGGCGGGTACGGGGATCACCGGACCCGGCTGCATCGCGAGCGCGGGGCGCGCGGTGTGCGGCTCGATGTCCCAGTGCGCGTTGCCGAGCGCCTGCCACAGCCCGTTCATGTCGGGTCTGCCGGAGGCGGTGCGGGGAATGGCGTCCGCCGCGGGGTCCTGCGCGAAAGCGGCACCCGGGAGGGCGAGGGCCAGGGCCGCCAGGGTCGCCAGGATCGCCAGCGCGGCCGGGGTCGCCAGCGCGGCCGGGGTCGCCAGCGCGGCCAGCGTCAGTGTTCTCGGTCGTCTCATCACGCTCCCAATCTGCGGATTCACCCGGAGCGGGTCCAGTAACCGGACGGCGAATGCCTACCGGACGGCGAACGGTCTACCGGACCTCGTACGTCTACCGGATCCCGAACGCCAGCAGCAGATTCCCGGGCATCTGGTTGAATGTCCCGTATCCACTGTTCACGAAGAGCATCCCGCCGGCAACCACCGGCCCCGGCCCGTCGATCGCGCCGCCCCGCGCGGGCACTCCGTTGGAGGACGCCAGCACTTCCGTGGTGTCGAATTCCCAAACGACCGTCCCGTCCATGGTGGAATGGGCGCGAATGATGCCGTCGAGACCGCCGGCAAACACGACGCCGTCGATCGCGGTGACCGCGGCCGAGATGGCCGCGTAGCATCGTTCCTTGCCCTCGCAGCCGCTCTCGGGAGCCGGCGCGCTCCACACGACCTCGCCGGTCATCAGATCGAGCGCATACAGCCCCGGGGCGCGGTCATGCTCGGGGTTCACGTCCGTGATCACGGCGGTCCGGTCGGCGTTCGGCGCGTACGCGAGCCTGCCGTCGGTGGCCATTCCCCAGTGGATCCCGCCCAGCATGCTCCCCTTTCCCACCTGGGTCGACCAGAGGATCGCGCCCTCGGCATCGGGATCCAGCGCCCACACGGTCCCGGACTTCTGACCGGCGACCAGGATCTCGCGGCCATCGGGTCGCGCAACCAGCATCGGGGCCATGCCGAAGTCGAGGTCCGGCCCGACGGGATCGGGGCAGTTCTCGCGGAACCGCATCTGCGTACAGGCCATGTTGAAGGCGTCGTCGGACGTCGCCTGGAAGGACCACGCGAGTTCGCCGGTTTCCATGTCGAGCGCGACGACCGCGTCGCTGCGTTCGGTGGTCGGGCGGTTGAGGTTCTCGCCTGTTCCCGCGTAGACGCGTCCGCGGCGGGGATCCACGGTCGGACTGGACCAGACGGCCGCACCCGAGGGTGCCCACTGTGGCGTGCCCACGGCATTGGGCTCGATCGCCTCCGGGTAGCCCGGGATGATCCGGTGATACCACAGCGTCTCTCCGGTGAAGGCGTCCAGGGCAGCCACCGCTCCCGACGATGTGCAGCACTCGTAGCCGGGGTCGCCGGCCAGGACGACTTCCAGGGAGGAGATGGGGACGAAGAGGCGTCCGTCGTGCAGGGCGGGGGTGCCGGTCCCGTAGGACGCCGGGTGCCAGCCCGCGCGGGACTTCCAGAGCAGAGTGCCGCTCTCTACGTCCAGCGCGTAGACATTCGTGCGCGAGTCCATGAACCAGGCGGCGGACCTTCTTTCGGGGCCCTCGCCCACGAGGACCGCGCCGCGCACTCCGGCGTCCGCCTCGAACCTCCAGCGGATGCACCCGGTCTCGGCGTCCAGCGCCAGGACGTCGCCGAAGGGGCCGCCCACGATCACATGGCCATCTGCGACGGTCGGCGATGTGCGAACCTGGCCCGCGTCGGGAAACGCGAACGCCCAGCGCAACTCCAGGCCGGGCACGTCCGCCGAGTCGAGTGCCGCATCGGGCGGGGGCTGGAAGCCCGTTCCGGCCAGGTCGCCGCCAAAGCCCATCCACGAAACGGTCCCGACATCGAGCGGAAACCAGCCCGCGTCCGTGCAGAACGCCGACTCGGGGAAGCTCTCCTCCGCGTGGGCCCGGCCGGCCAGGTATTCCGCGACCCGGATCCGCTGTTCCGGGGACAGGAGCGCGCCCTCCGCGCGCATGACGCCGTCTTCCAGGGAGGCCACGATGGCGCGCGGAGACAGCTGGTTGAGAAGCCCGGTGCCTGGCGTGCGCTCGTCCCCGGCCGACGTGTGGCAGCTGGCGCACTCCTCCGCGAAGACGCGCGCGCCCTCCCCCTGTTCCCGATCTCCGGGGTCCTGCGCGGAGGAGGGCCCGGGGACCATCGACGCGACGAGGCTTGCCGCCAACACGGCCACCGTGCAGACGCTCTTCATGGATTCACGCTCCGCTGAACAATGCTGACAAAGCGAAAGCCCCCGGGAGGTCCGGTGCTATCCGGAACATCCCGGGGGCTCTTAACCGGCCGCAACCCGGCGCGAACACCGCCTACGGCGCGAACAGTTGGATCGTTGTTTCGGCTTAGTTGCCGAAGCGGCGACCGCTTGCCCTTGCCGGGTTGGGCTGGGTACTTGGACTAGACAAGAGACCACCTCCTTTTTTCGGGTTCGACATCGGGCGGGATTCTACATCCTGCTCGAAACCGTGTCGCCGACCACCGGCGACCCGGCATTGGCCTTGTGGGCCATGCCTAATGTATACTCGGCTGTATCCGGGAATCAAGCCGTGAGGCCAGCCACCGTGCACCGACACTCTTTCCGCCGGGCCGGCGCCGCCCTCCAGCGAGCCGGCGCCACCATCCGCCGGGCTGGTGCCGCCCTCCGCCGGGCTGGTGCCGTCGCCGCCGCGGCCACCGCGACCGCATGTTCAGGGTCCGGCCAGGCCGGACCCGCCGATCTGATCCTGGCGGGCGGCCCCGTGATTACGCTGGACGGCGAGAGCCGGGTGGCCGAGGCGGTCGCCGTTCGCGGTGATCGGGTGGTCGCCGTGGGCGCAATTGCGGAGATCGAGGCCATGGCGGGCCCGGGCACGGATCGCGTCGATCTGGCGGGCCGTGCGGTCACCCCGGGCCTGATGGACGCGCACGTCCACTTCGCGAGTGGCGGGGCGAGCCGGCTCTATCGTCTCGACCTGAGCTACCCGAACGTCGAGAACATCGGTGACGTGCAGCGCCTGGTGGCCGGTCAGGCGGAGCGTCTGGGCGAAGGTGAATGGGTGCGGGGTGGCGGCTGGGATGAGGGCAAGCTGGAGGAGCTGCGCTACATCTACGCGTCCGACCTCGACGCCGTTGCCGCTGAGCGCCCGGTCTGGCTGTCCCACACGATGGGCCACTACGGCGTTGCCAATTCCCTCGCTCTGGAGTTGGCGGGGATCACGGCCGGCACGCCCGATCCGCCGGGCGGGACGATCGACCGCGACACCGCCGGAAACCCCACGGGAGTCCTCAAGGAGTCGGCGCAGGGTCTGGTGTCGCGCCTCATCCCCGGTCTCGGCCCTGAGCAGCAGCGAGAGGGCATCCGCTCGCTTGCCGACGCCTTCAACGCCGAATGCATGACCGGAGGGAAGGACCCGGGCATTGGATCCGGCACCTGGGAAGCCTACCGCGACGTTCTCGCCGACGGGGATCTCAGCGTGCGGATCTTCGCTCTCTGGCGGGGTCGCAACGGCACGATCGACGAGGTGCGCGCCTATGCGGACAGCCTCGCGGCCTTCACGCGGCCGTACGAGTCGACCGGCGACGACCGCCTGATCGCCGGCGGCGTGAAGCTCTACATCGATGGCAGCGGCGGGGCCCGCACGGCGTGGCTGTACGACGACTGGAACCGCGAGCACACCGACACCGACACCGGCAACCGCGGCTATCCCACCATGGATCCGGACGAGCTCCGGCGGCGCTTCCGGGCGTATCACGACGCCGGACTGCACGTCAGCATCCATTCCATCGGCGACCGCGGCATCGACTGGACCGTCGACAGCTTCGTGGAGGCGCTCGAAGCGACCCCCACGCGAGGGCTCCGGCACGGCATCATACACGCCAACATCCCCACCGATCGCGCACTGGACCTCATGGCCGAACTCCAGCGGGACTGGGAGACGGCCTATCCCGAGCCGTCCCCTTCGTTCACCTGGTGGATCGGCGACACATACGCGGGCAACTTCGGCCCCGAGCGGGCGCTGCGTCTGAACCCCTTCCGCTCATACCAGGAGCGCGGGATGATCTGGGCGAGCGGGTCGGACTACTTCGTGACGCCCTTTCCGGCGCGGTACGGCGTTTGGGCCTCGGTCGCCCGCCAGCCGTTGCTCGGCGTGTACGGTCAGCAGCCCTACGGCACGGCCGAGTCGGTCGACGCCGAGACCGCGCTGCGCTCGTTCACGACCTGGGTCGCGCACCAGATGTTCCTGGAGGACGAGGTGGGGACGATCGAGCCCGGCAAGTACGCCGATCTGGCGGTGTGGGACCGAAACCCCCTCACGGTTCCCACGGACGAACTGCGCGACATGGCCTGCGAGATGACGGTGTTCGACGGGGAAGTGGTGTACGAGCGGGAAGTGGCGCCGGAGCGAGAAGAAGCGCCGGAGCGGGAAGAAGCGCCGGAGCGGGAAGAGGCGCCCGAGCAGGAAGAGGTGCCCGAGCAGGATCCAGAGGACAATGGCGCGCCGGCGGCTGAGCCGGACCCCGCGGTGGCGCGGGCCCGCCCACCACAGGCGATTCCGGTCGAACCCTCGGCGGCTCCGGCCGACCCTTCGGCGGCTCACGCGTCGTCCTCCGTGCAGCGCCAAAGAAGCCTCCTCCTCTGGGGCCGGGCGGGCCCGGACCGCGTACGGCTGGATCCCGCGGTCGTCCTGCTCTCCGCGCCGTCGATGCCCGAGTCGCCCGGGCCCTACAGGATCGAGGGCCGCGGACCCGATGGCCAGGAGCACTTTTCGTTTGCCTTCGTCCCCGCCACCGAGGCCGAGACCGGTCAGGGGCACTTCGTCTTCATGCTGCCGGTGGATCCGGCCTGGGCTGGTTCGCTGGCCCGTATCATGCTTTCGGGGCCCGCCGGCTCGGACGCCCTCGACGCCGCCACGGATCAGCCCATCGCGGTGATCAGCGACCCGGAGACGGGGCGGATCCGGGCGATTCTGAGAGGCGAGGATGCGCTCGAGGGATCCGAGGCGCGCGGGCGACTGGCTGCGGGCGCTGTCGTTTCGTTCAGCCGCGGCCTGCCCGATGCCGCGGCGCTGCGGGGAGGGAAGTGACCTGGGGGGGCTCAAGCCGCCCGGTACGCCCTCCGGAACACCAGTGCGCTGACCAACACCGCGATCGCGATCCACACGACTCCCCAGGTCATCGTGGGGATCCCGGTCATCTCGGCCAGCATTGCGGCATCGGAACGCAGGTGGGGCCGGTCGATCACGTCGCTCTTGATGTCGAGGATCGCGTACAGGCAGCTGGTCAGGCCCAGCGCCGTGAGGACCACGCGGCTGGCGGCCGGACCTAGCTTGCGTCCGGCGATCACCAGCGCCGTGCCGAAGCCCAGGCCGAAGAGGAGCCCGAAGCCGTTGCGGACATAGAGGGCGGTGAGTCCCACGACCATCACGCCCACGGCAAGGATCAGGAAGCGGTTGGGGATCCGTTTCGCGCCCGCGGCCGAGAGCAGGAGCACTCCCCAAAGCAGGCTGCCGAGGTATCCGGCGGACAGCGTGATGAACGCGTTGCCGCCCCCGCAGTAGCACGCCCCGCCCTCGGCCGGGTCGAGGACGATGCGCTCGATCGTTCCACCGGTCGCCACCGACGCAATCCCGTGGCTGATTTCGTGCAGCATGACCACGAAGATCTTGAGGGGATAGACCACGGGTGTGTCCCACAGGAACCAGACGGCGGTGAAGTAGATCGCGAAGCCGCCGAGGAACACCAGCTTGCGCCGGGCCGTGGAGGGTTGCGGAGCTTGAGTCATGACCGGGATTCCAGTTTTTCCGAATGAAGAGGAGCGGGCCCGACCGCCGGGCTTGACCTTACACTACGTGCCCGGGCCCGCACCTGTTCCGACGAGTCACGGGCGGGATCGGGTTGCCGGCAGCCATTGGCTCGCCCACGTGCCTTGGGTAGCTTGAGTCGCCACGGCGAAGAAGTCCACCGGGAGGGTCCTGTGAAGAAGAGCGCGTCCGCAGTGGTCATGGTGCTGGGAATGGCCGCCTGTGAAGTGCCCGAGTACAAGCTCCTGGAGGTCGGGGATCCCGCGCCCGCCTTCGCGGCGACGACGCTGGACGGGGCCGAAGTGGGCATCGAGGACCTCACCGGCGATCCGTTCATGCTCAATATCTGGGCCACATGGTGCGCCCCCTGCCGCGAGGAGATGCCCGAGCTGCAGGAACTTCACGACACCTACGCCGGCCAGGGGTTCCAGGTGGTGGGCGTGAGCGTGGACGACCGGGGCTCGCTCGGCACCATCGAGGCGTTCATCGCCGAAATCGGGATCGACTTCCCGATCTATCACGATCCCTCGTGGGAGATCGTGGACTCCTATTCCCTTCTGGGACTGCCGGGGACGTTCCTCATGGACGGCGAGGGCACGGTCGTGCGGAAGTGGATGGGCCCCTTCCGGCCGATGGAGGAGGATGTGCAGGAGGACGTGCGGGAGCTGCTGGCCGCCGCCGGGGCCGCGCAGCCCTGACGTGGTGCGGCTGGCCCACCTGTGAGGTCCGAGGGACAGCGGGAGGCCGGACCCGCCGCTGACGCCGCCGCAGGTTCCGCCGGGCCCACGCAACAACACGGGCCGAAGGTCGTCGCGGGGCTGAGCCGCGACCTCGGGCTCGTTTCTGCGCTCGCCATCGGGACGGGCACGATGATCGCCGCGGGGATCTTCACCCTGTCCGGTCTGGCCGTCGGCTACGTCGGCAGCGCGGCCATCGTCGCCTTCCTGCTCGCCGCCCTGGTCGCGGCCTTCACGGCGCTGACGTACTGCGAGTTCACCTCCATCTACCCCTTCTCGGGCGAGGGCTACCTCTACGCGCGCAAGACGTTCCCCCCGCTGCTCGCGTACCTGGTCGGCTGGTGCCTCCTGCTCGGCTACACGTCGTCGTGCGCGTTCTACATCGCCAGCCTGTCCAGCTACTTCAACGAGTTCATCTGGCACTTCGCGATCTCGGCGCTTCCCGGGATCATCTTCCTGGCCGCCCTCACGGCGCTCAACGTCAAGGGCACCAAGGAGAGCGGCACCTTCCAGATCGTGGTCACGGCGGCCAAGATCGTGCTGCTCGTGTGGTTCATCGTCGGGGGACTAGGTGGGCTGGACACGGGCGTGATTGCGGATCGCTTCATCGGCGACATTCCGCTGATCGCGTCCACGGCGGCGCTCGTCTTCATCACCTTCTTCGGGTTTTCGGCCATCGCGGCCTCGGCGGGCGAGGTCATCAACCCCACGAAGACGATCCCGCGCGCCATCTTCATCTCGATGATCGTGGTGACGGTGCTGTACGCGCTGGTCGTGCTGGTCGTAGTGGTGGCGGACCTGACCGAGTACACGGAAGCGGCGATGGGTGTGGCCGCGAGGGCCTTCCTGGGACCGATCGGCGGCATGGTGATCGTAGGCGGCGCGCTCTTCTCGATGATTTCCGCCTCGAACGCGTCGATCCTGGCGGGTTCGCGCGTGGCGCTCTCCATGAGCCAACTGCGCCACCTCCCGCGCGTCTTCGGCCGGATCAGCGCTCGCTCGCACACCCCGGTCGTGGCGCTGGTGGCCGTGGGCGGCGCCATCGGCATCTTCGCGCTGCTGCTGCCGCTGGAATCGCTGGCCCACTTCGCCAACCTCGTCCTGCTCCTGGCGCTGTGCTTCGTGAACGCGGCGCTGATCGTGCACCGGCGCCGCTTCCCCGACATGGAACGGCCCTTCCGGGTCCCCCTGGTGCCGCTCCTTCCGGCGCTCGGGATTGCGGCCAACATCTACCTGATCCTGCAGATCCCGGTGCAGGGCCACATCCAGCCGGTCGTGCTCGCGATTCTGGCGCTCGCGCTCGGGCTGTTCGCCTACGCGGCGTGGCGCGGCACACGCTTCGACGTGCCCGATCCCGCCGGTCCGGGCTCCAGGGTGGTGGCGCTTCGAGCCTCGCCGCGCACGGCCGCCTTCCGGATCCTGGTGCCCGTGCACAACCCGCACACGGCCAAGCCCCTCCTCCGGCTGGCGGCGACGCTGGCGAGACCGCGCGGCGGCGAGATCGTCCTGCTCAGGGTCGTTCAGGTGCCGGACCAGCTGCCTGCGGAACTCGCGCGTGCCCAGATCAAGGGGGAAGAACGGTTGCTCGAGGGCCTGCAGGCTCTCGAGGGCGATATCGGCGTACCGATAACGACCGAGGTCCGGGTGGGACGCAACGTCGGCCGCGCCATCCTCGAATCAGCGCGCGAGGACCGGTCGCACCTGATCGTGCTCGGCTGGAAGGGCTTCACCACCACCGCACGCAAGATCCTGGGCGAGGTCACCGACGATGTCGTCCGCCTCGCCCGGTCGGACATCATGCTGGTCAAGTTCGGCGGCGAATCCGCCGTGCCGAAGCGCATCCTGCTGCCCAGCGCCGGGGGCATCCACGCAAGCAAGGCGAAGGGATACGCACTCGGCATGACGGGCGCGGACGGCGGCGAGCTGACGCTTGCGTCGATCGTGCCCGCGGACGCCCCCGATGACCGCCAGGCCGAGGAGGAGGAACGCCTCGCCCGGGAACGCGCCGAGTTGCCGGAAGAGGCGGCCGTCGCCACGCGGGTGATCACCGGGGCCGGCGTAGCCGAGTCGATTGTGGCGGCTGCGTCCGGCTACGACGCGGTCATGGTGGGGGCGTCGGGACAGAGCTTCTCGAACAACATCCTCTTCGGGACGCTTCCAGAGCGCATCGCGCGCGAGGCGGAAGGGACGGTGCTCGTGTTCAAGGGCCACGACCGGGTGCGCGCGTTCGTGGGGCGGGTCGCGGCGGACTGACGGGCAACGGTCGATGTCCGCGCCCGGATCCAGGCTCGGCCCCACAGCCGACGGTCGCAGAACCGGCCGGGGTCTGTCCCGTGGACGCTCGCGAAGGGGTCCTCTAGCGAGGCCTCGCGTCCGCACCGAGAGCGGCTTCATGTCGCGGGACCGCATGCTGGAGAGAGCCATGCAGATGCGTCCCTGGGACGTGATCGTCGTCGGGGGCGGATGCACCGGTATCGCGACGGCCCTCGATGCAGCGGGCCGCGGCTATCGCACCCTGCTGGTCGAGCGCGGCGACTTTACCGGCGGCACCTCCAGCCGCAGCACCAAGCTCATCCACGGCGGCGTCCGCTACCTTCGCCAGCGCCGGGTGCAGATGGTCTACGGCGCGCTCCGGGAACGGCATCGGCTGTGGCGAAACGCGCCCCATCTGGTCGACAGTCTCCCGCTCATCGTGCCCGCGTACAGGTGGTGGGAGCGACCCTACTACGGTGTCGGGCTGATGGTCTACGATGCGCTGGCCGGCCGCCGGGGTCTCGGGCGCTCCAGGGTTGTCGGCAAGCGTGAATGCGGCCGGCATGTCTCGACGCTCGCGCGCCGCAACCTGAGGGGGGGCAACCTGCGGGGGGGTGTGCTCTACCACGACGGCCAGTTCGACGACGCCCGACTCGGTTGGACCCTGTTGCGAACCGCGGCCAACTTCGGCGCGGTGGCCGTCAACTACGCCGAAGCGGTCGCGCTCCGGTCGGCTCGGGGGAGGATCAGGGGGGTGCGACTGCGTGACCGAGTCGGCGGGGACGAGTGGGTTGCGCTGGGCGGGGTCGTGATCAACGCCACGGGCCCCTCCGCCGATGCCCTGCGAGAACTGGACGACGTCCGCGACGGATCCGGGGTCGTCCTGAGCCGGGGCGCGCACATCGTGGTGAGCAGCGCATTCCTTCCCGGCGATACGGCCGTGCTGATTCCGTCGACGGACGACGGCAGGGTTCTCTTCGCGATTCCCTGGCACGGCCACGTGCTGATCGGGACGACCGACGTGCCCGTGCCCGAGCCGGTAAGCGAGCCCGTGCCGACCGCTGCCGAACTCGACTACCTGATCGACCACGGCAGCCGCTACCTGACGCGCCCCCTGGCCCGGTCCGACGTCCTTTCCGCGTGGGCCGGACTGCGTTCGCTGGCAGCGGTGGACGCCGGGGCGGGGGACACGGCCACGCTGTCGCGGGACCATGCGGTGAGCGTTTCCAGGAGAGGACTCGTCACCGTCGTCGGCGGCAAGTGGACGACGTGCAGGAAGGTCGCGCAGGACACGATCGACGTCGCGGCGGAGGTGGCCGGCCTGTCGCCGGCGCCGTCGGTGACGGCGCGCCTTCGCGTGCACGGGTACAGTCGGCGGAAGGCCGTGCGCGCTCCGTGGAAGGTGTACGGATCGGAGGCCGGCGCCGTCCATGCCCTGGAAGCCGCGGACGACCGCCTTGCCGCGCTGATGCACCCCAGCCTGCCGTACCGGCTGAGCCAGGCAGTGTGGGCCGCCCGCCACGAGATGGCGGTGCACGTCGAGGATGTGCTCGCGCGAAGGACACGCACGCTGTTCCTCAATGCGAGGGCGGCGTTGGCGGCGGCTCCCGAAGTAGCCCGCGTGATGGCCGCGGAACTGGGGCACGGAGAAAACTGGGTCGAAGACGAGGTCCGCTCGTTTCGAGCCCTGGCCCGGCGCTACCTTCCGGAATGCTGAGCTGTCCGGCCGGCCGCCGCGCGGCCATCGTGGTGGTGCTCACGGTCCTGGCGTGCGAGCCGAACTCCGGCCCACCCGGACGCCGGATCCTCCTCGATCCCGGGCACCCCGCCTGGGCCGAAGCCGCTCCCGACACCTTCCTGACTCGCTTCGAGACGAGCGCGGGCGACTTCGCGATCGAGGTCGTGCGGGCCTGGGCGCCGATCGGGGCCGACCGCTTCCATAACCTCGTGCGACACGGCTACTACGACGATTCGCGCTTCCACCGCACCGTGCCCGGCTTCATCGTCCAGTGGGGACTGGCCGGCGACCCCGAGGTCACGGCTGCCTGGATTGGCGAGGCCATTCCGGACGATGCGGCCGTCGTGGCCAGCAACGTCCGGGGAACCGTCGCGTTCGCCTTCACGGAGCCCCACACACGCACCACGCAGGTCTACATCAACCTGGTCGACAACAGCCGCCTCGATTCGCAGGGATTCCCGCCATTCGGTCAGGTGGTGGAGGGCATGGACATCGTCGACCGCATCCATTTCGGGTACGGAGAGAACTCGGGAGGCGGAGTGCGCCGGGGCGACCAGAGCGCGATCGTGGCCGGTGGCAACGCATACCTGGACCGCGAGTTCCCCTTGCTCGACCGGCTGATTCGCGCCACCGTCGAGCCGCCCGCACCCGCGGAGCCGCCCGCACCCACAGAGCTGGCCCCGTCCGCAGAGCCGCCGAAGCCCGCAACCAGGAGCAGATAGAAGATGCCCGACTCGCCCGGAAGGCCCCGTGACAACGAATGCGCCGACTTCTACCAGCCCTACATCGCCGCCGCCGAGGAGCCCCTGCTCACCGGCCTGGAGCACGACGCGGAGGCCTGGCGCGCCCTGCTGGCGACCGTGCCTTCCGACCGGGAGGGCTACCGCTATGCGGACGGCAAGTGGTCGGTGCGTGAGGTGGTCGGCCATGTCATCGACGCCGAACGGATGTTCAGCGTGCGCACGATGGCGTTCGCCCGAGGGGATCGGTCGCACTTTCCCTCATTCGATGAAAACGCCTACGCATCGGCCTCCGGGGCCGACCGTCGCTCGCTTGCCGACCTGGCCGTGGAGTTTTCCGCCGTGCGGACCGCGACCCTGCTTCTGCTGAGGAGCTTCGAGGATGGGATCTGGGACCGGCGCGGCGTCGCCAGCGGCTACGAGTTCACGGTGAGGAGTCTGGCCTGGATCATTTCCGGCCACTCGCGGCATCACCGAGGGGTGTTGGCGGAGCGGTATCTCCCATGAAATTCCGCGTCATCTCGCGAGCCGAAATCCTCTCGCTGATCACCATGCACGACGCCATCGAGGCGATGGCCGGCGGCTTCGCGCAGCTGTCGGCGGGCCGGGTGGAGATGCCCGTCCGGGTGGTCCTGTCGTCGGGTGACGGGTTCTCGCTCTTCATGCCCGCGCGACTGGGGGCGACCGGCGGCCGGGGCGCCAAGATCGCGTCGCTCTTCCCCGGGAACCGGGACAGGGGGCTGGCCACGATCAACGGCGTGATCCTGATGATCGACGACGAAACCGGGCTCCCGGCCGCGATCATGGACGCCGGCGAACTGACGGCGATCCGGACGGCGGCTGCGGCCGGGCTCGCGGCGAAGCTGGTGAGCCGCGCCGACTGTCGGGTGCTGACGATCTTCGGCGCGGGCGCGCAGGCGCCGTGGCAGATCGAGGCGATCCGCGCCGTGCGGCCGATCGAGGAGGTGCGGGTGGTGTCCAAGGGCGGGGAGTCGGCGCGGCGGCTGGCGGCCTCGCTGGAGGGCGTCGAGGCACGGGCGTTGACGGATCCGGCCGAGGCCGTGGATGGGGCCGACATCATCGTGGCCGTGACGACGGCGAGCACACCGGTGTTCGACGGCTCGGGGCTCCCCGCCGGCACGCACGTCAGCGGGAGCGGGAGCTTTCAGCCGCACACGCGCGAGGTGGGCGACGAGGTGGTGACGCGGGCTCGGGTCGTGGTGGAGGAGCGGGAGGCCGTGCTCGAGGAGGCGGGAGACCTGATCATCCCGATCGAGGAGGGACTGGTGACCGCCGACGTGATCGACGCCGACCTCGGCGAGATCGTCAACGGGGACGCGCCGGAGGGGAATGCCGGCCGCGAGCTCACGTTCTTCAAGTCGGTGGGCACGGCGGTCCAGGACGTAGCGATCGGGGCCGAGGTCCTGCGCCGGGCCGAGGCAGCCGGAGTCGGTCAGGTGGTGAGCCTGTAGGCTAGCCGAGGGAGTCCGCGGCGGCCTTCAGTGCGCGGTCGAACGTCCGGATGCGGACGACGCCGCGCCGCTGACAGCTCGCGAGATGGCACAGGTCACGGGCCCCGAGCGCCGGGTGCAGCGCCGTGAGCTCGATGCCGAGGAGCACGTCCTCGCGTTCAAGGGGCCAAACGTCCATCCCGGTCCGGTCGACGAGCCGCAGCGCGGCCGCGAGGGCGTCCCTGCGGTCCACGGGCAGGTACGCGTGGGCCAGTTCCTGCAGGACCTCGGACGACGTTGCGAGCGGTTGTTGGTCCGCCGTGGCCGCAGCGAAGAAGCGGCGCGCCGGCTGGCGGAGCGGGTGCTCCCTTCCGACCGCGTACATCAGGACACTGGTGTCGACGAAGACCATGGTTCGCCTGGTCAGGTCCCGGCTGCGCCCCGGCCCCGCGAAGCGCGAATGACGTCGAGGTGCTGCTCCCAGTCGGGCTCGGCACCGCACGCTGTCTCGGCGTCGCGGTCCGCGAAGAACTCCCACACATCATCTTCCGTGTGGAACGGTTCACTGCCTGCACGACGGTCCAGCCGGTCGGCGGCGGCGGCGCGCAACCAGGCGCTCAGGGTCAGGCCCTCGCGGTGGGCGGCGGCGGCGTAGCGGGTGCGGTCGGGCTCGGAGACGACCAGGTGGATTCGCGGCATGGAGTGGCTTGGGGAATGTGTATAGAAGATGGTCAATCACATTTAATATACATATATTTGGTCAAGGTTCCACCCCAGTACTCCCCCCGGCGGACATAATGTTGTAATTACTTGCGTTTTCTAGCATATTCTACGAATGAAATTCTCCCAACTGCTCGAAATCGTCGAAGACGAGCCCGTTTTTGAAACCGGACTGCTGATGGCGGGCCGGGGCCTCGAGCCGGGTCTTCCGGCGCAGTTGAGCCGATGGTCCGCGTCGGGGAAACTGTTTCGGCTGCGGCGCGGTCTGTATGCGCTGGCACCGCCGTACCGCAAGGTCATCCCTCACCCCTTCCTCATCGCGAACCGGCTGGCGCCTGGATCCTACGTGAGCGGACTCTCGGCGCTGGCGTACGCGAATGCCATTCCGGAGTTCGTGGCCGAGGTGACCAGCTGTGGGCCGGGGCGCCCACGGATTCGGGAGACGCCGCTGGGGCGGTTCTCCTTTCGATACCTCAAACCGGAGCTGCGGAGCGGGTATCGGCAGGTCGACCTGAGCGGTGGTCAGAGGGCCTTTATCGCATCGCCGGAGAAGGCCTTGCTCGATCTGGTCCACCTTCAGCCCGGCGGTGACCGTCCTGCCTGGATCGACGGGCTGCGGTTGAATCTGGAGGCCCTCTCCGCCCGGCATGTGGCAGAGCTCGCGGACGCCATGGGCAGTCCCAAGCTGAACCGGGCCGCCGCTCACCTGCAGCGCAGGGCAAATGATCCGGCCCTGGCCTATGAACTGCTATGAAGGATCATCTGCGCTCCCTCGTGCGCGGCCTCGATCCCCTGGTCGGCCGGAACGTCCTCCGCGAATACCTGCAAGCCCGGATTCTCGAGGGCCTGCAGCGGGCCGGGGCGATGTCACCGCTCGCATTCCAGGGCGGCACCGCTCTGCGTTTCCTCTACAGTCTGCGCAGATACTCCGAGGATCTCGATTTCGCACTGGAGGGGCCGCGGGAACTCTACGACCTGAGGGGCTGGATGCGGGCAGTGGCGCGGCAGCTCCGGCGGGAGGGCTACGAGGCCGATGCGTCGGTGCGCGACCACCGTACCGTCCACACCGGCTGGATCCGCGTGCGCGGGGTGCTCTACGAAACCGGGCTGTCGCCCCACCGGGACGAGACGCTGAGCGTCAAAGCCGACGTGGACACCAATCCACCGGCGGGTGCGGTCACGCGGACACGCCTGATCCGACGACATGTGTCGTTGAGGCTCCACCATCACGACCGCGCGTCGCTGCTGGCGGGCAAGCTGCACGCGGTCCTGTGTCGGCCGTGGGCCAAGGGCAGGGACATCTACGACCTGGCATGGTACCTGAGCGATCCGACGTGGCCGTCGCCGAACCTGAAGCTGCTGAACGCGGCGGTCCGGCAAACCGACGCGGCGGTCAGGCAAACCGACGCGGAGCTCCGGTCACTCGATGAGACCACCTGGCCGCTGGCCGTGGCGAAACGAGTGGAGGGGCTGTCGTGGGATGCGGTCGTTGACGATGTGCGACCGTTCCTGGAGGGCGAAGAGGAGATGGTGGGGAAGGCGGATGTGTTGGGGTTGCTGGGGGCAGGCAGCCAGCCTCACCTCATGGACTGACCACCTCCCCCGCCTCGGCCGTCAGCACTTCCAGCATCTCCATGTAGAAGTCCCGGCGCGAGCGCTGGTCCTGGGTGAGCGGCGCGACCACGCCCTCGGCGTCGCCGGCAAGGCGGCCGAGCCGGCTCGCCAGCTCGCCGAACTCACGGGCGAGGTCGCGCAACTTGGCCGCGCGTGGGCTGGAGTCGTCGTCGGCAATGTCCTGCAGCGCCTCGCTGACCCCCGCCATCTCGGCGTTCGTCCGCGCGAGGGCGTCCGCAAGGTCCAGCAGCGTGGCGGTCCAGGCGGCGCGCGTGCCCGGTGAGGCGCCGATCCGCGGGTCCTCGCGGACCGTGAACTGTTGCGCCAGGTCGGCCGCCGTGCCGTCCTGCCCGGCAACCTCCAGCCGGGCCGTGTACGTGCCGGGTACGACCAGGGGGCCGCGAATGGCGCGCTGGAAGGGTCCCGGCGCGAAGTCACCGCCGCCCACATCCACCTCGTGGCGCATGTCCCACACCACGCGGTTCATGCCCTGCCGCGTGGTGCCGGTCACCGTGGTCACCTGGGCACCGTCCGCGTCCTGGATTGCAACCTCGACCGTGCCGTCCCCGGTGGTCTCGCCGAGCCAGTAATCGATGATTGCGCCCAGAGGGGGGTTTTCGCCCTGGTAGTGCACATCTCCCGTGTGGGCGTGGCGACCCGCGCGGCGGATTTGCGTGGCCGGCTCGATGGTGAAGAGATGGGCGCTCTTCCCAACCACCACCTCCGACAGCTCCTGGAGCGCGTTGATCTGATCGAGGATCCAGATGCCGCGGCCGTGCGTCCCCAGCACCAGGTCGTTCTCGCGGGGATGGATGACGAGGTCGTTGAAGGGAAGAGTGGGCATGCCGCCCCGCAGTTCGGTCCAGTGCGTGCCGCCGTCCATCGTGTAGTAGAGGCCGATTTCGGCGCCCAGGAAGAGGACGGACGGGTTGCGCAGGTCTTCGCGGACGGTCCGGAGCACGCGGTCGGCGGGCAGGTCGCCGGTGATCGAGACCCAGGTCTGGCCGTAGTCGTCGGAGCGGTAGAGGTAGTTGGCGTAGTCGTCGTTGCGGTAGTTGTTCCAGACGGCGTAGACGCGGGCCTCGTCGTGGCGGGATGGCTCGATGCCGCTGACCCATGCTCCGTTGGGAAGGCCGGGGAAGTCGGCGTGGGCGGCGGGCGCGGAGTGGGCGGACCGGGCGCTGGTGGCAGGCCCGTCCGAGTCGGAAATGTCGCGGGCGGACAGGTCGATCCAGCGCTCGCCGCCGTCGTGCGAGACGTGGAGGCGGCCGTCGTCGGTGCCGGCGTAGATGAGGCCGCGCCGGAGCGGGCTCTCGGAGACCGCCGAGATGGTGGGCCAGTAGGGGATGCCGTCGTCGAGCGAGGGCAGGTTGTCGTGGGGCATCTGTCCCATGATCGGGACGGAGCGGCGGTCGGTGCCCGTGGTGAGGTCGCCCAGGGGCTGCCACGAGTCCCCCCGGTCCGTGGTCCTCCACATGATGTTCGTGCCGGCGTACAGGGTCGACGCGTCGTGCGGCGAAATGATGAAGGGGCCGTCCCAGTTGGCGGGCGCCATCGCGTTGCCGAGGCGCTGTTCCTCGAAGGTGCCGACCTCGCGCCATGTTTCCCAGTTGCGGCGTCCGGCGATGTGGCCGACGGGATCGCCGGGGCGGATGGCGGTGCGCTCGCCGGTGCGCGTGTCGAAGCGCGAGAGGCCGAGGTACTGCGACTCGGTGTAGATGACGGTGTTGTTGGTGGTGTCCGCCAGGTTGATGAACCCGTCGCCGCCGCCCAGGCGGGTCCAGTCACTGTTGACGATGCCGTTCTGGCGCCATGTCTCGCTGGGCCCCATCCATGAGCCATTGTCCTGGAGCCCGCCGTTGACGTTGTAGGGGTGGGCCATGTCGACGCTGACGCGGTAGTACTGGCTCACCGGAAGGTCGGAGATGTAGAGCCAGTTGAGTCCGCGGTCGTAGGAAATCCCCAGTCCGCCGTCGTCGGCCTTCATGACGTGGCGGGAGTCGGAGGGGTTGACCCAGACGAGCCGGTCGTCGCCGTGGAGGCTCTGGGGCGGGACGGTGAACGTGCGGCCCCCGTCGTCCGAGAAGGAGTAGCTGTTGACCATGTAGATCCGCTGATCGTCGCTCGGATCGACCGTGATCTGGCTGGCGTACATGGGGCGCGGATTCCAGTCGCTCATCAGCTCCCACGTGTCGCCGCGGTCCTCGGAGCGGTAGATGCCGGCGCGCCGCTCGGTGTAGGCGGTGGACGCGTTGTAGCGGTACCCCTGCTCGACGCTGACGTAGACGATGCGGGGGTCGCTGCGGTAGATGGAGATGCCGATCCGGCCGATCACGTCCTCGGGCAGGCCGCGGGTGATGCCGGGACCGGTCAGCCGCTCCCAGGTGTCGCCGCCGTCCATGCTGCGGTGGAGCGCGCTGCCGGGGCCGCCGCCGTGGAAGCCCCAGGGGCGCCGCTGCCGCTGGTAGGTGGCCGCATAGACGATGTTGGGCTGGTCGGGGTCGAGCGCGACGTCCACGGCGCCGGTGTTCTCGTCGACCTGCAGGATGGGTTGCCAGGTGGCGCCGCCGTCGGTGCTGCGGTAGAGGCCGCGTTCCTCATTGGGGCCCCAGAGGTGGCCCATGGCGGCGACGTAGACGAGGTCGGTGTCGTCCGGGTGGAGCGCGATGCGCCCGATGTGCTTGCTGTCGCGCAGCCCCATGTTCGTCCAGGTCTCGCCGCCGTCGGTGCTCTTGTAGACGCCGTCGCCCCACGACGAGCTTTGCCGGTTGGCGCGCTCGCCGGTGCCCACCCACACGATGGACGTGTCGCGCTGGTGGAGGGCGATCGCTCCGACCGAATGCGTGCCCTCGTTCTCGAACACGGGATCGAGCGTAATGCCGTTGTCGCTGGTCTTGTAGACGCCGCCGGTGGCGGACGCGACGTAGTACTTGATCGGGTCCGACTCGGCGACGGCCAGGTCGACGATGCGGCCGCTCATGACCGCCGGGCCGATGTTGCGGAGGCGCAGGCCGTCGAGCTGGGCGGTCGTGACCTGGGCCTGGAGAGAGGAGGCGCCGGTGGTCAGGCACGCGACGAGAAGCCAGACGCGGGAACAGTTGTGCTGGGTCATGGTATCTTGGGGGTGGGAAGACGAGTGGGGGTCCGGGCCCCTGAACATCGGCTGCGCGGAGGCTCGCATCAACCGAGGGACCCTGCCGAAGCTCGCGATCGGCGTGCTGGTCGGCGTGTTGGTCGGCGTGTTGGTCGCGGTGCATGGATGCGGCGGTGACCCCGGGGAATTCGGGGGCGGGGTCGGCGGCTCGGAGCTGCCGGAGGCCTGGCGGCTGGATCCGGTGCCCTTGATGAGCGTCGGCGACACGGAGGCGGACCCGCTCTACGAAGTGGCGGGAATCGTGATCACGGAGAATCACGTTGTCATCGCCCAGGGGAGCACGGGCACGCTTCGCTTCTACACGCACGCGGGTGCGCTGGACACGGTAGCTGGCGGGAGAGGCGAGGGACCCGGGGAGTTTGGCGACCTTGAGTGGATGAAGCGGGCCGGCGAGCACCTCTTCGTCTACGATTCGAACGGTCACAAGATCTCGAGATTCTCCCTGGATGGCCGTCTGCAGAGTTCGATTTCCCTGGTCCGCCCGGAGGACTACCCCGGCGTCTTGACTCTGGACGTCTTTTCGGACGGGTCGTTGCTGAGCTACGCGGACGATCTGTACACGCCCACCGAACCTGCGGTGCAGCGGATTCCCCGTGCGCTTGTTCTTTCCGACGAGGCGGGCGCGTTCGTTGGGCCGCTCTTCGCAATCGCTGGCCCGGAGACCTGGTATGAGCCCTTGGGCCGTGCCGGTAGGAGGCAGATGTTTCGGCTGTTCGGCCGCGCTTCGGAAGCCCTGGTCCTGGACTCCCTGGTCGTGGTTGTGGAAAACGACTCGTACGACATCCCGGTGTACGGGCGTGATGGGGTGGTTCGAGACACGTTGCGCCCCGCGGTGGTGCCGGAACCGACGCCGCTGCCGAGGGATCAGGCGGACTTCATTCGAGAAACTCTCCTCGACGCCTGGGACCTGGGCGATAGGCGGGGCGAAGTGGAGCGTTTGGTCGAGGCAATGGGGCTGCCGGAGTACCTGCCCCCCTACGGCTGGCTGTCGCTGGGATACCCGAATCGCCCGCCGGTTAGCGTTGCCGACGGGCTCGTGTGGGCGCTCCGCTACGGTGGAATCCCGCGGGAAGGCGGCGCGCCCGACGGGCCGGAGTGGTTCGTGTTCGAGCCCGGTGTGGGCCAGATCGCAACACTCTCATCGCCCGACGATGTCATCCTCTACGACGTTGTGGGCGATCTGGCCGTGGTCCTGCGGCGTACGGACCTCGATGAGGAGATCGTGGAGTTGAGGCGGATCGTGGGGAGGTAGGGATCGCCGGGAGAAAGCGGCGGACCACTGCCGACGCACGGGGTAACCGCTCTCACGGCGGGTTGACGGAGGGTCGTATCGCGAGGAATTGTCGAATATCGACCCATAGACATCCAATATTCAACAATTATGGTAGCGAGCGTGTGATGCAGCGAACCCGGCGGCGCCCCTCCCTGATTGCACTGGGATGTGCGTTTGTGGTCCTGTTCGCACTATTCGTGTACACTGACCGGTCCGCGGGCCCAGGCGGCCGATTCGGTGGCCGGGACGCTCCGGTTGCCTGGCGCCTGGCTCCGGAGCCCCTGATGACCGTGGGCGACACCGAAGCGGACCCGCTCTTCGAGGTCACCGGGATCGCGATAACGGAGCGCCACCTCGTGATCGCTCAGGAGAGCGAGGGCACGTTTCGTTTCTACGACCGGACGGGCACCCTCGAAAAAACGGTCGGAGGGAGGGGCGAGGGACCCGGCGAGTACGGCGGCCTCGACTGGATGCGGCGCGTCGGCGACCATCTCTTCGCCTATGATGTCTACGGTCGTGAGGTCTCGAGATACAGCCTGGACGGCCGATTGCTTGGTTCGGTCGCACTCTCTCCGCCCGAGGAGTACCTGCCGGGACTCTCGGCATTGGGGGTGTTCCCGAACGGTTCGCTGCTGGCTGACAAGTGGTATCTGAACTGGCCGACGGACCCGGCTGTAGCTCGCGCGCCCGTCGCGCTTCTTCTCTTCGACGAGGAGGGGGGACTCGCGCACCGGCTGCTCGAAATGGCGGGTCCGGAAATCTGGTACGAACCAATGGGCACCACCAGGATGAGGCAGATGATGCGCTTCTTCGGCCGGGTCAGCCACGCGGCGGTCGTCGATTCCCTGTTCGTGGTGCTGGAAAACGACTCCTACGACATCCCCGTGTACGGGGCCGATGGGGTCGTGCGGGACACGCTGCGTCCTGCGGTCGTGCCGGACCCGACGCCCTTGACACGATCCCAGGCGGACTTCTTCCAGCAGGTCGTCCTCGATTCATGGGACGCGGAACTGGGCTCGGGCCGCGGCGAAGTGGAGCGAAGCCTGGCGGCGATGGGGCCCCCCGAGCACCTGCCTCCCTACGGCTGGTTGTCGCTGATGAGTCCGCATCACAGCCCGATGACGGCGGCGGACGGGCTTGTGTGGGCGCTTCGCTACGGTGGGCTGCCCCGCGAGGATGGCGGCGTGGATGGCCCCGAATGGTTCGTGCTCAAGCCGGGTGTGGGCCAGATCGCAACCCTTTCCTCGCCGGACAACGTCGTGCTCGTCGACGTGGCGGGCGACCTGGCTGCAGTGGTGCGGCGTACGGACCTCGACGAGGAGATCGTGGAGTTGAGGAGGATCGTGGGGAGGTAGGGCTCTACTCCGCTGGCCACCGGCCAGGTGCCTCGACACCCTTCACCGGAGAGTGGGCGGGCTCCACCCCGGACCCCGCCTCGCCCGCGGGGGTATCACAAGGGTCCGTGACCGTTCACCCTCGATCCCCCCGGTGCCATGCCTAGAATCCTGTTTGCCCTGCCAGGATTGTTGGCTGCGACCTCCCTGCCGCCACCCATCGACGCACAGGCCCAGTCGCCACCCGACGCCTCGTCATGGACGATCGGGGCTCAGCCGATGGTGGTCGTCGGAAGCCTTGAAGGTGACGCCGGTGGAGAGTTCGCGGCGATCGTGGACGTGGTTCGCGGCCCGGACGGGACTCTCGCGGTAGTCGACGATATGCTGTCGGCCATCAGCTTCCATGCGCCGGAGGGGGCTCTGGTGGCCCTGACCGGCCGTCGGGGCGAGGGACCGGGAGAGTTCCAGCGGATTACCAGTGCCGTCGCAGACCTGCAGGGCCGGCTTTTCGTATTCGACTGGGGACACCAGCGGATCACCGAGTTCTCCTTCGACGGCACCCGTGTAGGGGACACCAGGCTGATTCGCGGTCCGGACGACCGGCGGATCGGGGGCATCGGGCGATTCGCCGGCGGAAGCTGGTACGCCTGGGAAGCCGATCAGATACTCGCGTCCGGTCTCGATGAACTGGCCCAGGACACTGTCGCGTACTACCGGTTTGCGGACGGCGAGGTCGGTGATCTGCTGGGCCGGGTGCCGGGCCGGGTCAGCACCGAATTCAAGGTATTCCTGGGCGGGCCCGCGATTCGGCACGCGCTGTATTCGCCGCGCCCGCTCGGGGTCGCGTGGGGCGCATGCCTGCTTGTGGGCACGAGCGATGACCCGGAGTTGCGCATTCTGGATAAGACCGGCGCCGATGTCGGGGAACTGCGCCTCGAAACCGCGGCCGAGCCGACAACGAGGGAACATAGGGACCAATGGGTCGACTCGACCGTCGCCGACGCGGGCGACGAAGCAGGTTTCCTGCAGCGCATGATGGTGAGGTCGACGGGCAGGAGAGTCCGGATGGCCGAGCGGATCCCCTTCGCGCACACCGTGGTCGTGGACGAACTGGGGTACATCTGGGCCCAGCGCTTCCGGCCCCCGGAGGGCGAGGGGGGCGCCGAGTGGCATGTCTTCACGGAGACGGGCGCTCTTGCCGGGACGGTGACCCTCCATGACCGATTCAGGGTCATGGAGATTTCCAGCGATGAGATCGTCGGCGTCCAGACCGGGGACCTGGGCGAGGAGGAGGTGCGGGTGTACGCGCTGGACCGGGGCGCGGATGTGCATCGCCGGCCGTTGCCCCTGGCATGCGAATGACTGCTGATCTCCGGGCAAACGCGCCCCGTCGCGTCGCCGCGGCCGTCGCCCTCGCGGTGGCGCTCGGCGTCGCGGCGCAACCCGCCCGGGCCTTCCAGGGCAACGTCTCAGTGGGCGTGCGCGCGGGCACACTCGGCTTTGGCGCCGAGGTCGTCACGGCGCTCGATGAACGCGTGGCCGTCCGGGCCGGGGCCGGGTTCCTCGGGTTCGATCTCGATCTCACGGGGAGGTTCGGGCTCGCCGGCAACCGCACGGCAGAGCTCTCGCTTCCGACCGGGCTACTGTCCCTGGGCGTCGAGTTCTCGTTCGCGTCGGGACGGCTGCGTGCGGGCGGCGGCATGGTGATGCGCTCGAACGACCCCGTGCACGTCATCACGTACGAGAGCGGCGCCTCGATCAGAATCGGCGAAGGCGGGTACCGCCATCCGGAGGTTCTCACCGTGACGACCACCCTGACCTCCGGGACGGCCGCGCCCTATGTGCTCGTCGGACTCGGATCGAATTCGGTGCGTGGTCTCGGTCTCGTGCTGGACATCGGCGCGGTGTTGAATGTCGCCCCCAGGTTCGACATGACCGCCACCGGCGATCCCACGGTCATGAGCTCCCCCGGATTCCGCGCCGACCTGGAGGCCGAACGGCTGCAGGCCGAGGGCGACGCGTCGATCTTCGTCAACGTCTGGCCCGTCGTCAGCATCGGCCTGCGTTACGGACTCGGATAGGGCCCGCCGCGAGCCCGCGAGACTCGGCCGGGGTCGAGTGGCCGCCGCTAACGCCGGTGAAGCGCCATCGCGCCCCGGATCGCCGCCAGAAACCGCCCCGCCTCCACGATCCGCGTGGCACTCCGTCCCGCCTCGCCGGAATGCGCGAAGAGATCGGTCACGGTCGCCGACACATCGGCACGGCGCCGCAGGAACCGCTCCAGCGCGAGGGTCTCGGTGAACGGAATCAGGTGGTCCTGACGGCCGTGGATGAGGCGGATGGGGGGCAGAGAGCGACCTTCCAGAGCGCTGGCGAGTTCCAGTTGCGGATGCGTCGTGCGGGCGGCCTCGGTGAGGAGGAATGCCATCTCCCGGGCCCGGCCCGGTTCGGGATCCTGGGCCGCGTCCGGCGCGAACAGGCGGAACAGCTCCCGGTTCTCCGCCGACACCGACTCGATCAGTTCGGCCTTGAACGGATCGCTGCTCGGCTCCCATGACATGAAGCCGTGGTCGCCGGCCGTCGCCGCGAGTTGCCCGAGCGCGCGGGAGACGTCCTCCGCGCCCTCGTAGCCCGGAATCCGGTGGAGGTAGTTCGCCGCCACCACCCAGCGCCCGTAGGGGTCGGGACGCAGGTACCCGGTGCGGCCCTTCCACCGGAACTGCCCCGTGAGCCCGAAGCGAACGGTGGCGAGCAGGTCGTGGTAGCCGCCGTACCCCAGGACGCCCCGCACCAGCCCCCGCGCCGCCAGGTCCGCTCCCGCGATCAGGGCCTGCGGGCAGCCGAACGACAACCCCACCAGAACGACACCCCCAGGGCGCACGTCCGGGTCGGCGCACATGTACTCCGCCGCGACCTCGAGCGCGCGCAGGGCGGGCGCCGGATCAAGCTCCAGCCGGCGCCAGGCGACGATCTCGGGGACGATCACGTCGCCGCCGGTGCTGGCCAGAGCGGCCGCGAACCGCACGATCGCGGTGTGCTCGTGGCCCGGACGCGTGGCGCCGTGGAGCAGTACCCATCCGGGACGCGGACGGCTCCCGGACGCGGGCCGGTAACGGCTGGCGTTCAGGGTCTCGGCACCCTCGCCGAGCGCCACGCTGTCGACGGCGACTCCCGGGAAGGGCACCCCCGAGGCGGACCGCGTCCAACCCCTCGCGTAGCGAAGGGCATCCAAGGTGGGGTTGGCCACGGCAGGGCTCCGGTGATGGTGGGCGGGCGCCGCGCCAGCACCGTGCGGCCGCCTTGCCAATCTAGCAGTCCATGGACAAAATCCCCCCGGCATTCGAACGGCGAGAGTGGAGCCATGACCGACAACGCGCCGACACCTCCCTGGAAGGCCGCCGCGTGCGCTAGCGCAGGCGTGTTCTTGCTGTATGTCCTGACGCTCGCGCCGACTACGGCGTGGTGGGACACCAGCGAGTACATTGCCACCGGCTATACCCTGGGCATCCCGCATCCGCCGGGGAACCCGCTGTTCGTGACGCTTGCCCGCGTGTGGTCGCTTCTGCTGGCGCCGCTCGGGCTGTCGCCGGCGGTCCGGATCAATCTGTTGGCGGCGGCGACGTCGGCGGGGGCGTTCTACTTCTTCTTTCTGATCGCGCACAGGACGCTCGCGCAAATGGGTGCGCGGGGCCGGGAAGCGCTGGTCGGGGCGGGCGTTTCCGTGCTCGTGGGCGCGACCGCGTTTACCGTGTGGAGCCAGAGCAACGCCAACGAGAAGGTGTACACGGTGTCTCTGCTCATCGTGGCCGCGGTCAGCTGGCTGGCTCTGCGCTGGCGGGACCTGCCGGCGGGCGATCCCCGGGGGAAGCGGATGCTTGTCGCCGCGGTCTATCTGATGGCGCTGGGGTCGACCAACCACCTCATGTCGGTGCTGCCGGCCGGAGCGGTGTTTCTGTTCGTCGTGCTTGCGAGGCCGGGGGTGCTGATGCGTCCGCGTTTCGTTTCGCGGTGTGTGATGGCGGTGGTGGTGGGCCTGTCGTTCAACTTCTTTCTGCCCATTCGCGCCGCCCAGCGCCCGGTGATCAACGAGGGGGATCCGCTGTGCGACGGGTTCGTCGAGGCGGCCGCCGCCATCTACACGAACGGCTATGCGGGGTGTCCGGCGCTGGCGTCGTCGCTGCAGCGCGAACAGTACCTCAAGCCGCCGGTGACCACCCGCATGTCTCCGATGGGGCACCAGCTGTACAACTTCTACCAGTACTTCGACTGGCAGTGGTCGCGCGGGATGGATCCGGACGAGCAGGTGAGCCCTGCGCGGGGTCCGTTCACGCTGCTTTTCCTGGCGCTCGGGCTGGCGGGCTTCTACGTCGTCTGGC
Organism: Longimicrobiales bacterium; assembly: GCA_965116905.1. Classification (GTDB taxonomy): domain Bacteria; phylum Gemmatimonadota; class Gemmatimonadetes; order Longimicrobiales; family Gaopeijiaceae; genus Bin94. Next base: position 2,065,546 of record OZ220732.1, read on the forward strand.
GAGCGGACCGCTACGCCGGCGTCTACATGGCCGCCCTCATGGCCACGCTGTCGTTCGGCCTCGTCTTCTACCTCAACTTCCGCTACGGGTTTTCGCTCGCGCCGGAGATCACGAATCCCGACCTGCACGAGGTGAGGGAGCGCGACTACTTCTTCCTGCTCGGGTTCGCGCTCTGGGGGGTGATGTCGGGCCTGGGGCTGTCCCGGTGCTGGCTGTGGCTGGCCGGCAGGATGGGGAGCGCCGTCAAGGTCGCGCCCGTGCTGGCGGTGGCGGCCATTCCGTTTGTTCTCAACGTGAACTGGGCCAACCGCGCGGGCGACCATGCGTCACGCGACTGGGCGTACAACCTGTTGAACAGCGTCGAGCCGTATGCGCTTCTGTTCACGAACGGGGACAACGACACTTTCCCGCTGTGGTACCTGCAGGAGGTCGAGGGCGTCCGCAAGGACGTGACCGTGATCGTGGTGCAGTACCTCTTCACCGACTGGTATCCGAAGCAGATCCGGGAACTCACGTCGCCGGACCGGCAGCGGCCGTACGTCGCGGTGGACGGCGTGCCGTTGGCCGACCGGGAGCCGCCGGCGCGCCCGGCGCTCGGCTTGACCGACGATCAGCTCGCGCAGATCGGGGACGGGAGGTTGCCGGATACCCTCAACGTTCGGCTCGGCGACGTGGTGGTGCAGTATCCCGCCGGCATGACGCTGAGGCGCGGACACCGGGTCGCACTGGCCATGATTCGGTCGGTGGCCGGCGACCGCCCGGTCTACTTCGCGGGCGCGACCGGCGAGATGGCCCGGATGGGGCTGAGCGGATGGGGCGTGCGCGAGGGTCTCGCCGTGCGGTTGCATCCCCGCGATCTGGAGGGGCCGCAGCCGCCTGCCTACCGCAAGGTGCGTGAGGAGCTCGGGGGCGACTGGTTCGACTATCCACGGACCGCGCAGCTGGTCGACGAGGTCTACACCTACCGTGATATACGCACGCGGCCGATCCTGCCCGACATGTCGACCCGCAACATTCCGCTGCAGTTCTACATCATGACGGCCAAGCTCGCGGTGATCGCCACGGAGGAGGGGGACGCGGAGGCCGCGGACCGGTACGGCACGATGTCGATGGACTTCCTGGCGGTCTACCAGGGAGGGACGGAGGCGCCGCGGACGAACTAGCCCTTGGCAACTAGCTCTTGGCGCCCTGGATCCGAACGCGGTAGGTGCCCTCCTTCAGGAAGATCTGAATCACGCCGTTGGCGCCTTCCTCGCCGTAGAGCATCTCGGCGGCGGGGCCCTTGATCACTTCGACGCGGTCGATGGCATCGGGGTCGAGGTCACCCAGGCTGGGAAGGTCCGGGTCCTCCAGATCGCTGATCCCGTCAATCCGAACCCCGTCGATGTAGATGAGCGGAGAGTCGTCCATGCCGGATGCCCGCGCGCGCAGGAGTTCCTCCGCCCGCCGTTCCACCTCGGCCTCGGTTCTCGCGATTTGTTCTTCGTCCATTGCCTCGATGAGAGCGTCCTGGACCTGGGTCGGGACCGGGGTGTCGCACGCGACGACAAGCGCCCCGACGGCCAGCGCGGCCAGCAGCAGCGCCTGGGCCGAATTCAGCTTCGTTCTCTTCTCGTTCATGGTTCTCAATCTCCTTTCGAGTAGACTTTTCGGTTGGGTCATCGCGGGAACCAGGGCCCAGCGGTTCCAGGACCTGGTGCCCGCGTCCAGCAGGACATCGCCGTAGTCCGCGGCCGCGACGCCCGACCCCAGGACCCGCTGATCGCAGTCCATCTCCACGGCGGTGCGCAGGCGGCGGGCCATCCACCACGTCGCGGGACTCCAGGGCAGCGCCGCCACGGTCAGGCCGGCGTACAGAAGCGAGAGGTGGTCGCGTGTGCGGGCGTGCTCGGATTCATGCCGAACGATCACCTCCCTCGCCCGCCGTTCGAGCCGCAGGACCCAGGCCGGGACAACGACTTTCGGGCGCACGACACCGACCAGCGCGGGGCCGAAGCTGCGCGAGACGTAGACGTCCGTATCCTGAATCCACTGGCGTGGCCACCGGCGGCGGGCGCGGGCCACGAGGACCAGGAGGGTGCTCATGGCGGCGAGCATTGTCAGGGATCCCGCGCCCCACAAAGCGAGCGCGGCGCGCACCGACTCCGGGCCGTTGGGAAGCGGTACCAGCGAGGCCGGACTCCAGGGCCCCCCGGACGGCGCGCGGACGGCTCCGGCGGGGACGGGCGCGGCCGAGCCGATCGCCGGCGTGGATTCCGCCGACCGGGCCACGCCGATGGTGCCGGCGACCGGAATCGCCAGCGCCAATGTCAGGGCCGCGAGCCAGACGAACCGCCGCGGCCATCCAGCCGCGATGGCCAACCTTTCGGCGGCCCATGCGGCGATGGCCACCACCCCTCCGATCACCGTTGCGTACAGCATCCACGCGATCATTCCTGGTCCCTCCCGCGTTCCGCCCGGTCCAGGACCGAACGCATGCGCTTGATTTCCTCGTCGCTGAATTCGCGATCTTCCACCAGCGTCGCCAGGAGCATCTCGGCGGATCCGTGGAAGATCTTGTTGACGATCCGCCGAAGTGCCCGTCCGCCCGCGCTCGCCGATTCGACCAGGGGGATGTAGCGGTAGGCGCGTCCCTCGCGCTCGTGGCTCACCGCCCCCTTTTCCTCGAGGATCTGGAGCATCTTCAGGACCGTCGTATAGCCGACGTCGCCATCGAGAGCGTCGCGCACCTCGGCGACCGTCCCGGATCCCTCGCGCCACAACACGCTCATGATGTCGAGTTCCCGGTCCGTGAACCCCTTGCGACCACCGTCGCGCGGCTTGCCGGTCATCGGCCGTCCCTCCCCTCGCCTCGGGCGCCCTGGGCTGCACCACCGCGCGCGGCGGCCACCTCGGCCATTACCTCGCGCACCCGGCCGCCGAATCCCCTGGCCATCTCCATGACTTCATCCTCGTTGACGGTGACAACCTGTCCGTCCTGGACCACGACCCGACCGTTGACCAGAACCGTGGTCACGTCGCTCCCGCGCACCGCGTACACCAGGTGCGAATAGACCGCGTAGAGCGGCGTGAGGCCCGGACGGCGCGTATCGACCAGCACGATGTCCGCGCGCTTGCCCGGCTCCAGCGACCCGATCTCGTCCTGCAGGTTGAGCACGCGTGCGCCACCCGTCGTCGCCATCCGGAACACGGTTTCCGCGGGGAGCGCCGCCGGATCCCCCAGCATGAGCTTCTGCAGCTTCGCGGCGGCGTCCATCTCGTCGAACATGTCGAGGTCGTTGTTGCTCACGGGCCCGTCGGTACCCAGGCCAACGGGGATGCCCGCGGCCAGCGCGGCGGTGACCGGGGCGGCCCTCGCGATTCCCAGCTTCATGTTGCTCTGCGGATTGTGCGCGATCCCGGCTCCCGATGCGGCGATCCGCGCGATGTCGTCGTCCGACAGGTAGATGGCGTGGGCCAGCACCGTCCCGGGCCTCAGGGCACCGATCGACTCCAGGGCCTCGATGACGCCCATCCCGGTCAACTCCCGGGCGGCCGCGTCCTCGCTCGCGTCCTCGACGGCGTGGATCTGGAAGACCGCGTCGTACTCCTCCGCCAGCCGAAAGGCCGCCTCGACGGCGTGCAGCGGGGTCGTGTAGAGCGCGTGCGCCGCGACCGCCGGCACCACCGTGGGGTGGTCCTGGTAGCGGGCCATGAACTCGTCCGCGTCCGCGAGGGTTTCCTCGGGCGAGGCGTAGTCGGGGGCGGGGAAGCCGATCACGTGCGGGCCGGTGACCGCCCGGATGCCCGCGTCGACCGTCGCGCGCGCCATGTCATCCCGGAAGTAGTACATGTCCGCGAAGGTCGTCGTCCCCCCCTTCAGCATCTCGACCGAGGACAGCAGGGTTCCCCAGTAGACGAAGTCGGGAGCCACGAGTGCGGCCTCGGCCGGGAAGATGTAGTCCTCGAGCCAGGTCAGGAGCGGCAGGTCGTCGGCGAGACCGCGCAGCAGCGACATGGCGGCGTGGCCATGCGTGTTGACCAGTCCCGGGATGACCAGGTGGCCGGTGGCATCGATGACGCGGACGCCGGTGGGGCGGGGATCGTCCGGCGCGAGGAGCGCGGCGATGCGGTCGCCCTCCACGAGGACGCCGCCCCCGTCCAGGATCGTGCCGGGCGCGTCCATGACGACGACCGTGCCGCCGTCGATGAGCAGGCGGCCGTCGGGCGGGGCGGGGGCGGGGGCACAGCCTGCAAGCACGAGGGCCATGTAGAATGTATACTTTACTTTACACAATGTAATCTTTTGTTTACAGTGGGCGCCCCGCGGACACCGCCAATCACGAAAGATTTCGTACATAGTCATTGAGACACCTTAAAGGCGAATGTGTTCCGGTGTCAACGATGTGGCGGGTCTGCGGACGGCGAAACCCACGGCAGGCGTGCTACCGACGCAGTGTGATCCAGTCGCAGTCGTCGGCGTCCACGGCGATGCGCCGGAGCACGGTGACGGCGTCGCCTCCGCCCAACACCTGTTCCAGCACCAGCAGCCTGTCACCCTCGAACCCGACGACCGGATGCGACTCCGGCCCCAGTGGCACGCGCGCGTCCGGGCAGGCCCGCGTGCGGTCCGCGTCGATGACCGAGACCCACAGCGTCTCGGTGTGAAGTGGGGGATCCTCTCCGGCCATGTCAGCGTGCACCAGCAAGAGGGAGCCATCCGGACGGCGGTGAACACCCCTGGCCAGCGAAAACAGACCGAAGGTGCTGAAATAGTCACCGGTTTGCAGTTGGTCCATGATCACGGACTCGGGATCGGCGGGGGTCTCGCGCCGGCGGACTGCGGGCACCTCGAAGCGGTCGGAGTTCCCGGCCGGACTTGTCTGCCAGAATCAGGTGCGGAAGCGGCATGAACGCGACGAGCAGCGTGTCCGCCCACATCGTGAAAGGCATGGAATTGAACATGCCTCCGACCGGTCCCCCCTCCCGGTACGGCTCCGGCAGGTCCACGATGGGTTCGGCCTCGTCCTCACCCAGCGTCAACCGGCGTACCGCGCTGCGGGGTGCGTAGTAAGCGCCGCTGATCCAGAGATCGTCTGTGTCGACAGCTGCCAGTTCGACATATCCCCGTAACGGGAATCGCTCCACAAACCGGGCGCTTGTCCGTTCGAAGCGCTGAACGGCAAAGGGCTTCCACGAAAGCACCAATATGTGATCGACACCGTGGGGCAGGGCAATCTGGGCTTCCTCCCATTCACCCGGCCCCTCGCCTCCCTCTCCGTATCGTAGAATCAGGCGTCCGTCCGCAGAGTATTGAAACACGCGGGGCTGCCGGTAGTCGGTGACCAGGTAGCCTCCGGCACCGTCCGGAACGACCGACCCGGGGTAGACCAGGTAGTCGTCCCTGGATTCCTCCAGCACGATCGAGTCGCGAGCCTCCACCCTGGGTTGGGCAAACAGACCGGGCGCCGGTGTCCCGACAAACGCAAGTACGCCGAGGCCGACCGACGCCATGACGGTGGTGGGGGAGTGGTTGCTGGGCATCGAACACGGGCTCCCGATACGGTGTGACGAAAACCTTCGTACTCAAGTGTGATACATTGAAGCCGGTTCCGGGTTGCCCTCGGGTGTGTCAGGGGACACGTCGTTGGCACCACCCGGCGACGTCAACGGAGCGTCGGGAACGCCCTCTCATGACACGACCGAACAAGGTCGGCGCCAACAACGCCGGCAGGGACGACCCGCGCAGCCTGCTGCGCCGCCGCGACCGCGGCAAGGACGATGCGTGGGTTGCCGCCTTCATGAAGCGGGCGGCCTATGGCTTCCTCGCCACCGTGGGCAGCGGGGGCCAACCCTTTCTCAACTCGAATCTCTTCGTCTACGACGACACCGGCGGGGACCGGCGCATCTACCTGCACACCCACAGAACCGGCCGCACCCGCGACAACCTGGAGTCGGCCGAAAAGGTCGCGTTCAGCACGGTGGCCATGGGCCGTCTTCTGCCGGCTCCGGAGGCGCTGGAGTTCTCGGTGGAGTACGCGGGCGTCGTGGCGTTCGGGACGGGGCGGGTGGTGACCGACCAGGTCGAGGCCCGCGAGGCCCTGCAGATGCTCCTCGACAAGTACGCGCCGCACCTCCGGCCGGGTGTGGACTACCGGGCGACCACCGACGACGAACTCAAGCGGACCGCCGTCTACCGCATCGATGTCGAAGCCTGGAGCGGCAAGCAGAAAGAGGTCCCCGAGGACTTCCCCGGCGCGTTCAGCCTGGATCTGCCTCCGGTGCCGTTCCCGGGGCGCGCGGGCTAGCAGCTCCGGGCTCACCTGGCCGCAAGGCGAGCCGTAGCGCAGCCGGCGAGGGTCCCACCAATGCCGAAGCAGGGTTTTCCCCTGGCGAATACAGGGTTTTCCCTTGGGGAATACAGGGTTTTCCCTCACGAACTACAGGGTTTTCCCTCTACAAGAGCTGAATTGTGCCTCCGAGATTTCAGTTGTCGCGACAGGAAGCGCGAAACCAGGAGGTCACAGGATGACGCAGGCTACCCAATCAACCTCGGTGCCAGAGCGCTATGCCGGGTTCGTTACGCTGCTGACGCTCGGGATTGCGGCTGGAGCTGTTGCGGCCGCGGTGCTGCACAAAACCCCGCCGACGAAGTCCGAAGCGACCACCACGCCTCCGCCCGGTGCGGCACATGAGTGGCTCGGCATCGGTGGCGCCTGTCGGCCGCCCGGAGCAGGCACATGATCGTCGAGATCCGGGTGCAGCGGTTGAGCCCCTGGGACGCGGAGGAACACGTCCGGCTCGTGGAGACGCAGGACATGAGCAAGGTCATGGGCGCATTGACCGATACGGCCAGTCGCTATGCCAAGGTTCGCAGAGGCCACTGGCGAGCAACCGCCTGGAGCATGTCCGGTATGCCGGTTGCCAGCGTCAGCGTCTCTCCGGATGCCACCGCCAGCCGCAATGGCAGCGTTCGCGTCGGCCGCCGTGTAGCGACGTAGGCTCCCCTTCAGCCCGCGTGCTTCGCGGCAAGCGCCTCCAGCCCGGCGTCGATCTCCTCCCCGGACACCCACCGCCCACGCACCATCACCCCGGCGCGGTCGAACAGGTTCGCCAGGTCGTCGAGCGGGTTCGAACCCAGCAGCACCAGGTCCGCCCGCTGTCCCGGCGCGATGGTCCCGAAGTTGCCGTCGAGCCCCAGGTGCGAGGCCACGTATTCGCCCACCGTGACCGTGCCGCTCTTCAGGATCTCGTAGTTCGACATGCCGGTCTCGGCCATCACCTGCAGCTCCCGGTGGAGCGCGAACCCGGGCACGTTGAACAGCTGCGGCGAGTCGGTTCCCATCAGGATGCCGGCTCCGGCGTCGGACAGCGCCTTCAGGATCCGGTCGCGAAGGTCCAGGTAGACGGCGACTTCCTCCGGCGGTCCGCGGCCCGCGCTCGCCCGCTGGCGCCAGCCCTGCCGGGTGTCTGGTGACACGTAGCGCATCTCCGGCTGCTGCAGCATGGCGTCGGCGTCGGTCGCGCCGTAGAGGTTTCGCCACAGGTACTGGGTCGGCACCACGTAGACATCGTGCTCGATCGTCATGCGGACGATCTCGTCGAGCTTGGCCTCGTCCACACCCCGGGCCAACCCGCCGAGGCTGATGACGCCCGCGTTCACCTGCGCCTGCACGTCGTCGGATGCGATGGCCTGGATGTAGCCGTCGAGGTGATCGACGGTCGACATGCCCGTCTCGATCGCGTGCACCAGCCCCACGTCGGCTGGAACGTGGCCGCTGTAGGTGAATCCCATCGGTTGCGCCACGGCAACCATGTGATCCCAGGTGTCGCGCGACACGCCGGGGTGGATCTTCTGCAGGTCGTACCCGGCCTCCACGTGGGCGCGGATCAGAGTCTCGGCCTCGGCCGGCGAAGGTGCGGACGCGCCGTTGATCGACGGCGCGCCGACGTAGAAGTTCGGGCCCAGCACCTCGCCGCGTTCGATTTCATCGGCAAGCGGGATCTGGTAGGCCGACCCGAGCATGCCCCGGATCGTGGTGATCCCGTTGGCTACGTACAGGAACAGGATGTCCTCGACCTCCTCGCGCGGAGGATCGTCGCCCGGCGGGACGTGCGCGTGCATCTCGGCGAGCCCCGGCATCAGGAAACGGCCGGTCCCGTCGATTTCGGTCGCCCCGCGGGGCACATCGACCTCGCCGGCAGGCCCGACCGTTGTAATCACACCGTCCTGGACCACCACGGTCTGGCCCGCCATCACGGCGTCGGAAGTCATCGGGAGCACGGCCACGTTCGTGAACGCGGTGAGTCCCGGAACGGTCTGGGCCTCGCAGGCCGCCAGCGCACCCGCCCCCGCCAGAGCCAACATCTGCAACGTCTTCATTCCATTCCCCCCAGTTGCGGTTCCGCCGGCACTTGCGGTAAATGCGCACGCACCCTGATCTCTCATGATAATACGTGACGACCTGGATCATGCGCGACGACCTGGAGTGACGATGAGTTCACCTGCCAACGGCGGCCCGGGCCCTGCAACGGCCGGTCCCGCAACCGCCGACTCCGCGACCTCCGGCCCCGCAGCTGCCGGTCCCACCACCGAGCGGATCGCCTCGATCGATGTCCTGCGCGGCTTCGCCGTCCTCGGCATCCTGATCGTGAACATGCAGGGGTTCGCGAGGATCTCCACAGCCTATGTGAATCCCGTCTCGGCCGGCGGGTTCGAGGGCGCGGATGTGTGGCTGTGGTCGATCGTCTACCTCTTCGCGGACACCAAGTTCATCTCGATCTTCTCGATGCTCTTCGGTGCGGGCATGGCGATGATGAGCGACCGGATGGCCGCGCGGGGCGCCTCAGGAACCGGACTGCACTACCGCCGCCAGTTCTGGCTGCTGCTGATCGGACTCGTGCACGCCTACCTGATCTGGCATGGCGACATCCTCGTGGCCTACGCGCTCTGTGGCTTCCTGCTCTACCCGCTCCGGAACCTCGGGCCGCGGCGACTGTTGTGGATCGGGGGCGGTGCGGTCGCGTTCATCGTGCCGCTGTGGGGCCTGTTCGGCATGTCCATGGCATACTGGCCGCCGGAGGACCTGGCGTTGGCGGCTGCGGAGTGGACGCCGTCACAGGAGACGGTGGACGCGGAGATCGCGGCGTTCCGCGGTTCCTGGGCCGGGCAGGTCCAGGCGCGCGCACCGATCGCGCTCACGCTTCAGACGACCGCGTTCCTCGGTTTCTTCCTGTGGCGGGCCGGGGGACTCATGCTGGTCGGGATGGCCCTGTACCGGCTCGGCGTCCTGGCAGCGTTGCGTTCACCCGCCTTCTACCGCCGCATGGCGGTGATCGGTCTCGCCGCCGGACTGCCCCTCGCCGCCGCGGGCGTTGCGTACAAGCTGCACCACGACTTCGCCTTCGAAAGGACGATGTTCCAGGGCACGCTGTTCAACTACGTCGGATCGGTGGGCGTCTGCCTCGGATATCTTGCGCTGGTCATGCTGGCGGTCCAACGCGGCTGGCTTGCGGGCCTGCAGCGGCGGTTGGCTGCGACGGGCCGGATGGCGCTCACGAATTACATCGCTCAGAGCGTGATCTGTACGCTCATCTTCTATGGGCACGGCCTGGGGTTGTTCGAGCGGGTGGGCGCGCCGGGGAGGCTCGGAATCGTGGTGGGGATCTGGGTGCTGCAGCTGCTGTGGTCGCCGTGGTGGCTCGCGCGCTACCGTTTCGGGCCGCTCGAGTGGGCCTGGCGTTCGCTGTCGTATATGAAGAGGCAACCGTTGCGGCGGTGAGGCGGCAGGGGGCGTGACTGGGAACTCCCGACCGCTGGGAGGCCTTTTGTCGCGACGAAGGCGGGCTCAGCGCCGCTCGACGGCGATGCGATAGCGGACCACTCGCTCGACCCCCAATTCGTCCCGCGTTACCGACCACACATGGTCGCCATCGAAGATGGGCTCCGCCGGGCTGACAAGGAATCCCTGCGGTGTGCGCAGTGTCCCCAGGTAGGTGCCGTCGGGATCGAATGCGTCGTAGCGCACCGGCGATTCCCACGTTACCGGTTCGGAACGCGGGTTGTCCGGATCGTGGGCACTGTTCACCACGGGTCGTCCCTCGGTCGACAACTGCACCCAGAAACGCCCGTCCCGGCCGGCAACCGGTCCGGTGAAAGGAGGCTTGGTGTCGGGGACAGGTGGCCCGCTCCAATTCCAGTCGGGTTGCGTGCGGCGAATGCTCCGCACCGTACGTTCCCGATGGTAGTCGCGTTCGGCCTCCGACGTGGCCACTGGCTCGTAATCGCGTTCGATGCGGAGGACGCCGTCGTCGTGTTGCACGTCGATGCGATAGCCAGTGGAGATACCGGTCAGAAAACCGCCGTTTGAGTTCATGGTCCAGTGGTGACGAGCCGTGAGCGGCACGGCGACAGAGGTCGTGGACCGGCCCCTGATCGGAAAGGGAAGGCGGAATTGCAGGGACGGCGGCTCAAAACCGCGGGCGGGAGGCGCCAGCGAGTCCAGGAGTTGTCCGGCCGCATCCATTACAAGAACGTATTGGCTGACGCCCCCGTCCGGAGAGGCTCTTGCCGCCGCCACGAGCACATGGCCATTCCGGTCGATCCGCAGCGGCTTGACCGGGAGGACGACGGCGCCCGGAGAGTAGGTCCATTGCTCGCGGTCTCCGGGTTCCGGTCCCAGTACCTTGACGAGCATGTCAGCCGGTTCGTGAGCGATGATCCGACCGTCGGGTAGCACCGCAACCGAGAAGGCGTTGCTCAGCTCTCCCGGGCCCTCGCCGCGCCGTGCCAATGTCTCGATGTACGTTCCGTCGGAGTCGAAGACACGGAGGTCCCTGGCTTGGCCGTCCAACACGTACACTCGCCCTTCGTCGTCCACGGTGATCGAATAGATGCTGCCGAAGAGGTACTCCTCCGGACCCTCCAACGCACCGATTGACACCTCGGGGACCAGTGTGGCCTCCGATCTCCAGACACTCCCCGAGATGGTGCGAACGACGGTGGTGTCGCCATGGGTCTCGACCACCACATCAGGACCGGGAATCCTGGAGCCCGTGTCGGTGCCACATGCGACGAGGCCGGCGCTTACCGTCGCGACCTGAAAGAACCGCCGCCCCGTCACGGCAACCGGTACACCCTGACGCGGGCCACATCCAGCTCGTCGCGCGCAACGCCCACCATGCGATCTCCGCGGACCGCATACAGCTCGACGTCAACGGGAAGATCAACCGACACCCGGTGGGTGCCGTCCGCCTCGAACGCCGCCCACTCGGTCGTCGACCGGTCGGCCCTGCGAATGCCCACCCAGATGCGATCCTGGTCGTCCACGACCATCCCCGTGAGTGCGGGCCAGACATAGGGCGCGCCGTCCCGCAACAACTGGGCGAACGCGTCGCTGAGCCCGTCCGCCGTCGCATCGAGCTCGTCCCGCGTGACGGGAATCGGCGTGACCTCGGACGAGAACGCGGTCTCCACCTCCCCGCCGAGGTTCAGGATTCGCACCTCGAGGGCTTCGGAAGACGTGTGGACGATGCGGTCTCCACCCAAAATGCCGACAAACGACTCCCGGCCGAACGGGTGGCCGGCCATGCTCACGAATCCCTCGCCCCGCTGCACCAGTGACTCGCTGGCGGGGTATTCGTACAGGACTTCATCGGCCACACGTTCGCCCGTGTCGTGGACGTGCCGCAGCATCGTCGTCCGCGTGGATCCTTCGTCCGACCCGTCGGCCATGTAGGCGGTCGATGAGCGGGCGATGTATCCGGCGGTGCCGGTGAGCCTCCACACGCTGCCCGCCCTTTCCTGCGTGCCCAGGGGCTGAACGTACGCGGGCTCGTCGCCCTCGGGAGGGAAGACCGTGATGCGCTGCAACTGCGAATCCCACACAAGGATGCTGTCCCCGGGGAGGATCTGGACCTGGGCCGGTCTGCCGAATTCCCCCGGGCCCTCGCCTTCCCTGCCGATCAGGCGATTGTGGGCCAGGTCGGGGTTGAGCGCGATGATTGCCGCGTCGCCCCCGTCGATGACATACACGTTGCCCCGGGAATCGGTGGTGACGTCCCATACGTAGGAAAGGAACACGTCGTCACCGGACGTGGTCTCGAGGGCGGCGGTGCCCGCGGCGGCGGTGGCCCAGGGACGCGGCATGGCGGTATCGGCTGCGGCATCCGGCTGTCCCGTGTCGGGGGAACACGCGGTGGCCAGAGCGGCAGCGAGGAGGAATCGACCAGTCTGATGACGCTGCATCACCAAGGACTCCCGGTGGATTGACAAACTTTGCCATCCTCAATGAGACGAGGATCATGCTCGAGTCGTTTGCGCCGCGCTCGGAAGGGGTGGCGGCGCCCCTGCTTCCATTGCACTCTGTAGAATAGATTGCGAGAGAACAAGGCGCGGTGACCAGGCACGCCGCATCGCGCCGTTGCGCAGAGGCCCACCTGCCGGCGCGGCCCCCGACCAGAGTGGAGGTTTCCCGATGAACGGACGCACGATCCTTGCTGCTTGGCTGGGGGTCCTCATGGTTGCCGCAGGCATCTCCCCCCGCCAGCTGTCCGCGATCCAGGACCTTGCAATCGCCGGACGCGCGGGCACGCTGGGGCTCGGTGCCGAGGTGGTCCTCATCGCCAACGACTGGGTGTCCCTGCGGGGCGGGGCCGGCCTGATCGGATTCGACGCGGACATCACGTCCGTGTCCGGGCTGGAGGACAACCGCACCGGCACGCTGGCGGTGCCGAAATCGGTGTACACCTTCGGGGCCGACATCGCGGTCGGCAACTTCCGTATCGGCGGCGGCATGCTGTACAAGGAGCACGACCCGACCTACGCGATCACGCTGGGGAGCGGTGCGGAGATCGACATCGGCGCCAACACCTACACGGAGCCTGAAGTCACCCAGTTGACGACGACGCTGGTGTCCGAACCGTGGGCTCCGTATGTGCTGCTCGGCTTCGGTCAGCACGCGACGCGCGGCGTCGGGATCTTCCTGGACGTGGGTGTCGCGTTTCTTGAACAATCGGATCTTGAGATGAGCGCCACCGGCGACCGCGCGGTGCTCGATTCCCGGAGATTCCGCGAGGACCTGCGGGCGGAGGAACGCAGTGCGCTGGAAGACGCCGGCGATCTGAAGAACTACTGGCCGATCCTGAACCTGGGACTTCAGTTCGCGGTCGGCGGACGGGGGCGCCGTGGAGGGTGGTGACACCGGTCCTTCGCTGACTCGCGGGGAGTTGGCCCGCTACGCTCGCCATCTCGTCCTTCCCGAGGTCGGAAAGGCCGGTCAGGAGCGTCTCAAGCGCGCGCGTGTGCTCCTGGTCGGTGCCGGGGGCCTGGGTTCTCCGGCGGCGCTGTACCTGGCCGCGGCGGGGGTGGGAACGCTGGGCATTGTCGACCCGGACGTGGTCGACGTCACCAACCTGCAGCGGCAGATCCTCCACGGGACCGGGGGCCTGGGCTCCCCGAAGGTGGACTCGGCCCGCGAGCGCCTGACCGACGTCAATCCGCATGTACAGCTGCTGACGGGCGCCGTGCGCCTCTCGTCCGCGAACGCCCTCGATATCTTTGCGGATTTCGATGTCGTGGTCGATGGCAGCGACAACTTCCCCACCCGGTACCTGGTCAACGACGCGTGTGTGCTGACGGGCAAGCCGAACGTGTACGGTTCGGTGTACCGGTGGGAAGGGCAGCTGTCGGTCTTCGCGGCCGATGGAGGACCCTGCTACCGGTGCCTGTTCCGCGAGCCGCCCCCGCCGGGTCTGATCCCGAACTGCGCCGAGGCCGGTGTCTTCGGAGCGCTCCCGGGGGTCATCGGGGCCGCCCAGGCGATGGAGACCGTGAAGCTCCTTCTCGGAGTCGGCCAGCCGCTGGTCGGACGCCTCCAGATCTTCGATGCGCTCGGCTACAGCTGGCGGGAGCTGGAGATCCGCCGCGATCCGGATTGTCCCGTGTGCGGGGACCACCCGACCCAGAAGGGGCTGATCGACTACGAGGTCTTCTGTGGGGTCGCTCCGGAAGTGCCGTTGGACGAGTCCGCCGAGTCCGCCGTGGGCAGCGTGGAGTCCCACGAGCTGGCTGCGGTGATGGAGAGCGATCCGCGCCCGTTCCTCCTGGACGTCCGGGAACCCATGGAGTGGCAGATGATGAACCTGGCCGATCTGGGAGCGGTGCTCGTGCCGATGGGCGAGGTCGGCGAACGGCTGACGGAGGTGCCGCGGGACCGTCCGGTGGTGGTGTACTGTCACACCGGCGTGCGGAGCCTGAAGGTGGCCGAAGCGCTCGTCGCCGAGGGATACGAGGACGTGCGGAACCTGGAGGGGGGGATTGTGGGGGTGCTGGGGTAGCGCACCTTCTGGGGTAGCGCAACTTCCGGGGTAGGGCGACTTCCGGGATAGGGCAACTTCCGGCCGTTCCGGTGTATGTTTCGTCATGCGAATACAACTACTCATCAGGCCGCTTCTCCTTGCCACCATTCTCGTAGCCTTCGCCGCCCCCCCGTCGTCGCTCTCGGCGCAGGTGACCCGAGCGGACTCGGCAGCCGTGCTGCTCGCGACTGCGGGGGCATTCGAGGCCGGGGGCGAGCGGGACGTGGCCGAAGCCCTGTACCGCCACATCGCCCAGCGTTTCCCGGGAACCCCCGCCGCCGAAACGGCCCTGGCGCGGCTGGACGGGCGGGTGACCGGGGGCGGCGAGACCGAACTCAGGGTCTGGGCGACCACCTATGGGCTCTGGATGGGTGTGGCGATCCCGCTCGCCCTGGAATCGGAGGAACCCGAGGCGTATGGGGCCGGATTGCTCCTGGGCGGACCGGCCGGATACCTCGCGGCTCACCAGTTCGTGCGTTCGCGGCCGGTCTCGCCGGGGCAAGCCCGCGCGATCAGCTGGGGCGGCACCTGGGGCGCCATTCAGGGAGCGGGCTGGGCCATCGTCCTGGACCTCGAAGATGACAGGGTCGAGGACAGGATCTGGTCGATGATCGCTGGCGGGGCGATCGGCACGGTCGGCGGGGTTCTGGCCTCGCGGCACGAAATCACGCCCGGCACCGCGACCGCTGCGACCGCGGGCAGCGTGTGGGGCCTGTGGTTCGGAGTGGCGACCTCGGTCCTGGCGGATGCCGGCGAGGATCCGACCGTTGCGGCGGCCATGATCGCCGGCAACGCGGGGCTGGTGGCCGGCGCAGTTGCCGGGAGCCGCCTGCCCCTCAGCCGGGGACGTACCCGCCTGATCAGCCTGGGCGGCGTAATCGGGGGTTTCGCGGGGCTGGGCATGGCGTTGATTGCGGAGGTCGACGACGAGCAGAGCGCGATCGCGCTTCCGCTTGTGGGCAGCATTGCCGGATTGATCGCGGGCGGTGTGCTGACCCGCGGAGAGGACGTGGAGGACGATCCCTATGACGCGGGAGCTTCCGGCCTCGGTGCGGGTGCGCTCGTCAACTGGACGGGGGGTTCCCTGTCGCTTTCCACGCCGTTGCCCACGCCGACATGGGACCTCGCCGCCAGGGCGCACGGACAATCGGGCCTGTCCTGGCAGATCCCGCTGCTGAACGCGCGCTTCTAGTCCACGCGCTTCCAATCCACGAGTCCTAGTACCCCGCCAGCCCCAGAATCCCCTCCAGAACGTCATCCGCCTGGGGCAGGATGGCCTTTTCCAGCTGCGGCGAAAACGCGACCCACGTGTCCAGCGCGGCGACGCGCCGCACGGGCCCGTCGAGCCACGGGAACAGTTCGTCCGCGATCAGCGCGGCGATTTCCGATCCGATCCCCCACGACAGGGCGTCCTCGTACGCGACCATCACCTTGTTGGTGCGGCGCACGCTGTCGCCGATGGTCTCCATGTCGAGCGGGGACAGGGAGCGCAGGTCGATCACCTCGGTGCTCACCCCGTGCCGCTTTTCGGCCACGCGGGCCGCGTCCATGGTGCGCTTCACGAGGGCGCCGCAGGTGACAACGGTAAGGTCCCGGCCGCGCCGCACCACCTTGGCCTTTCCGAACGGAATCATGTAGTCCGGGCCGGGGTCGGCGCCCTTGTTGTGGACCTGACGGTAGAGGTGCTTGTGTTCGAGGAACATGACCGGGTCGTCACAGCGGATCGCGGTGCGCAGCAGGCCGTTGGCGTCGAGCGCGTTCGAGGGAAGCACGACGCGCAGACCGTGCGTGTGCGCGAACAGCGTCGGCGCGGTCTGCGAGTGGTACATTCCCCCCTTGATGTAGCCCCCGTAGGTCGTCCGCACGACGACGGGTGCGGCCCACTTGCCGGCCGACCGGTAGCGCATCGTGGCCAGCTCGTTTCGAATCTGCATGAACGCGGGCCAGATGTAGTCCACGAACTGGATCTCCGCGACGGGTTTGAGCCCGCGGGCCGCCATGCCGACCGCCCGGCCGATGATGTTGGCTTCGGCGAGAGGGGCATTGTAGACGCGGTCGCTGCCAAAGCGCGACTGCAATCCGTGCGTCACCTTGAAGACGCCGCCCTTGCCCTTCACCTCGCCGAGGGCCTGCTCGCGTGAGACATCGGCGACGTCCTGGCCGAAGACGATGATCCTCGGGTCGCGCTCCATCTCGGAGCGGAGGCAGCGGTTCAGGAGGTCGACCATTGTCAACGGACGATCGTCGGCGATGACCGGGCGGTCCTCGGTGTCGAAGTCGCGGCCGGTCGGATCGACCGCCTCGGAGTAGAGCCACTTCGTGGCCGTGTCCACGGGAGGCTGAGGATGCTCCAGGGCCTGGTCCGCCGCGGCCGCCACCGCCGCCCGGACGTCGGCCTCCATGCGGTCGAGTTCCTCGGGGGTGGCCGCGCCCGTGTCGATGAGAAGCCGCCGTGCCTTCCGCAGGGGATCGCGGCGATCCTGCGCCTCCCGCTCGGCCGGAGTCCGGTACACGGTCTCGTCGTCCGATCCGGAATGGGAGTACGGGCGGGTCGTGTGGGCGTGCAGCAGCGCAGGTCCCCGGCGTTCCCGGCACCACGCCACGGCCTCGCGCGCGGCCCGGTGGCTTTCGAGCAGGTCGGTCCCGTCACACTCGACGATCTTCAGATCCGGGAAGCCGGTGAGCAGCCGCGATACGTTGCCGCCGGCGGTCTGCACCTCGACCGGGACCGAGATCGCGTACTCGTTGTCCTCGATCAGGAACAGGATGGGCAGCTTGAGGTTGCAGGCCGTGTTGAGCGCCTCCCAGAACTCGCCCTCCGAGGTGGTTCCGTCGCCCGCGGTGCAGAGCACGATCTCGTCGTCCGCGAAGGACCCGACGTGGTTCCGCAATTCGGGTGTGCGGCTTGCCCGGAGTCCGGCTTCAGCGCATCCCACGGCGTGCAGGAACTGCGTCCCCGTGGGTGAAGACGACGATACGATGTTGAGGCGGTCGTCGGCAAAATGGGCCGGCATCTGGCGGCCCCCGCTCGCCGGATCCGCCTCGGCTCCCATGCCCTGCAGCAGCTGCTCCATCGGAGGCACGCCGAGCGCGAGGGCGAGCGCCCGGTCGCGGTAGTAGAGCAGGAACCAGTCCGACGCTGGCCGCAGGAAATCGGCGAGCGCCACCTGAATCGCCTCGTGGCCGGCGCCGGCGATCAGGAAGAAGACCTTGCCCTGCTTGTAGAGCTTGGCCTCGCGATCGTCGATGTTGCGCGCCGTGACCATCGTCCGGTACCAGCGCAGCAGCGTATCAGGGCCTGGAAGGTCGGATTCGACGTCCGAGCCGAGCTCGTGTTCCAGTGTGGCCATGTACTCCCGTAATTGCGGTGGTTGGGGACTCAACCGCCTACGCTGACAGACTGGGCCTGTTTCAGCGCGGTGTCCAGTGCTTCGGTGGAGGCCGCCGGCTCCTGGCAGGTGTTTCCGTGACAGACGAAAACTTCGCCCACCCTGTCCGCGCGCTCCTCCAGGGCGGGCAGCCTTGCGACCGCCGGATCCGCCGGGTCGCCGCCGACGATGATCCGGTTTGGATGGGGATCCCTGTGTGCCCGGCCGTGCATGCCGTCGACGCGCTCGAGGGGTCCCACCAGCACAATCTCCAGCCGTGGAGTCTCGCACATGATCGCCGCGGAGAGAAGACGTCCTGCCGCCTGGGGATACCGCTCCATCATCCCGCGCTCGCGTTTCAGGACTCTCTCGGCCAGACCGGCGTGCCGCGTGTTGCCGGTCAGCGCCGCCAGGCGCGCCAGCAGCTCGGTCGCCAGGGAATTGCCGGACGGCGTGGCGTTGTCCATGATGTCGCGGGGCCGCACGAGCAGCCCCGTTTCGTCGGCCGGCGCGTCATGGAAGAGGCCTTCGGCGTCGGACCAGAATCGTTCGACCATGGTGGCCGCGATCCGGTCCGCATTCGCCAGCCAGCGCGGATCGAGGGTCGCTTCGTAGAGGGACAGACAGGCGTTTCCAAGCGAGCCGTAGTCCTCCAGGAAGCCGTCGATGTGGACGCGGCCCGCCGCGAAGATGCGTTGCAGGCGGTCGCCGGTCCCCACGGTTTCGAGCAGGAATGCGGCCGCCCGTTCCGCCGCCCGGGTGTAGTCGGGGCGCCCGAGGGCGGGTCCGGCCTCGGCCAGCGCGCGGATGGCGAAGCCGTTCCAGGATGTGATCACCTTCTCGTCGCGCAGGGGCTCGGGCCGCTTGCTCCGGCGCGCCTTCAGGACGTCGAGTGACTCGCGGAGCAGACGGTCGAGTTCGTCGCGCCGGATTCCCTCCTGCCGCGAGATCGCGTCGAGATCGTGAGGCAGGTGCAGGATGTTGCGCCCCTCGAAGTTGCCGGCGTCGCTGACGTCGTAGACGCGCGACAGCAGACGTGCCGCATCGGGCTCCAGCACGTTGCGGATCTGGCCGGGGGTCCACAGGTAGAAGGCGCCCTCCTCCCCTTCCGAATCCGCGTCGCGGGCGGAATAGAAGGCGCCCTCGGGCGAAGTGAGGTCCTCCAGCACGTAGTCGAGCACCTCCTCGGCGACCGGCCCCATCCCCTCGGCGCCCAGCAGATGCGCGCGCGTCAGTGCCCGGGCGATGAGGGCGTTGTCGTAGAGCATCTTCTCGAAGTGGGGGACCAGCCAGCGCGCGTCGACCGAGTAACGGTGGAAGCCCCCGCCGACGTGGTCGCGGAGGCCGCCGGCCGCCATGCGCGAGAGCGTGTGCGTGGCCATGGACACCCCGTGTGATTGCGGGCCGCCGGTACGCAGCAGGAAGTCGAGGAACACCGGCTGGGGGAACTTGGGCGCGGTCCCGAAGCCGCCGTTCGAGGGGTCGAACGTTCTGCCGGCGGACGAGACCGCGTGCGCGAAGATCCTGCCGTCCGGGTCGTCGAAGTGGCCGGACGCCGGCTGCGCCTCGGTTGCGCTGCGGGCCAGTATCCCGGTCAGGTGGTCCCCGCGGCTCGCCACCTCCTCTCGCCGCGTCGCGTAGGCGTCGGCGGCGGCGCGCAGGACCTGCCGGAACGACGGCATGCCGTGCCGGGGCGCGGGGGGGAAGTAGGTGCCGCCGTAGAATGGAACGCCTTCCGGCGTGAGGAAGGCCGTCAGCGGCCACCCGCCCTGGCCCGTCATGGCCTGGACCGCGCGCATGTAGATCGAATCGACATCCGGACGTTCTTCGCGGTCCACCTTGATGTTGACGAAGTGCCGGTTCATGAGGCGCGCGGTCTCGTTGTCCTCGAACGACTCGCGCTCCATGACGTGGCACCAGTGGCATGCCGAATAGCCGATCGAAAGGAGGATCGGGCGGTCGTTCTCGCGGGCAAGGGCGAGTGCTTCATCGCCCCACGGGTACCAGTCGACGGGGTTTTCGGCGTGTTGGAGCAGATAGGGACTGGTTTCGAGGCCGAGGCGGTTGCTCATGGGGAACGAAGCTAGCTCGACGGCGGCGGCAGGGCGAGTGGCCGCCGGGGCCCGGTCAGCGCGGTTGGTTGTGCCGTGGCAGTGTCGGTGAGAGCTTTCCCCCCAATGATTCGCCCTTTCGTCCTCCTCGCGCTCAAGCGCCCGCGGCTGTGGCCCGCGCTGGTATCGGCGGCGTGGGCGTTTCGCCCCAGGGGCTGGTATCGCCGGGCGCCCTTTCTGCCCCTTCCTTCAGAGTCGTACATGCGCTGGCGGCTGGAGACCGCGTACGGCGACCCGGAGGCGGTGCCGCCGGCCGACGAGATCGAGCGCTTCGTCACCTGGTCGGCGGACATGCGGCGTCGCATGCGGCCGCGAGGTCTGGTGCCGGTGTGGGCGAAGATCCTGCTGATCGCAGCGCTGGTGGGCCTGGTTGCGTGGGTCAACCTCCGCGCCGGTGAGCTGGCGGGGCTGCGCGAGGCCGTGGCCGCCGCGGGCTACTGGGGGCTGCTTGGCGTGTCGGTGGTCAGCGGCTTCAACCTGGTCGCGCCCATACCCGTCGCGGTCTTCTACCCGTTCCTGATGGAGTCCGGGTTCGCGCCCGTTCCCACGCTGGCGACGATCGCGCTGGGCATGACCCTGGGCGACCTGCTGGGATACCTGATCGGCGACGCCACCCGTGAACTGGCGCACGATCGATTGGCGGGCATCCGGGCGCGCGCGGAAGCGCTGCACGCCCGCCACCGGTTCCTGCCTCTGGGCCTCATGTTCCTCTATGCGGCGTTCGCGCCGTTCCCGAACGAACTGCTCGTGATCCCGATGGCCTTCATGCGGTACTCGCTGATCGGGGTCATGACCGCGGTGCTGTGCGGGAATGTCGTCTTCAACACGATGGTCGCCCTCGGGGTGTCCTGGATCCTCGGGCCGGGTACCTGACCATGGTGATCGTGGGCCTGACGGGGAATGTGGCGGCTGGAAAATCGACCGTCGCCGAGCTGTGGCGCGACGCCGGGATACCCGTGGCGTCGGCCGATGGGCTGGCGCGCACGGCCGTGGAGCCGGAGACCGCCGCGCTCGAGCAGATCGTCGACCTTTTCGGGCATGACGTGTTGAAGGAGGACGGCTCGCTGGACCGCGCGGCCGTGCGCCGGCGGGTCTTTCGGGACGAAGAGGTGCTACGGCGCCTGGAAGCGATCGTCCACCCCGAGGTCAGGCGCCTGCGGGACGAATGGACCGCGGACCGGAGAGCGGAGGGAGCGCCCCTGGTGGTGTGGGAAATCCCGCTGCTGTTCGAGACGGGGACGGAGGCCGAGGTGGATGTCGTCGTCGTCGTGGACGCACCGGCGGAAGTGCGGCGGCGGCGCATCGTCGAGACGAGGGGAATGACGCCGGAGGAGGCGGAGGCCGTGATGGCCGCGCAGCAGCCTTCCGAAGCGAAGCGGTCGAAGGCCGACATCGTGCTGGACAACGGGAGGGGACCTGAGGAATTGGCCGCTGCAGCCGCCGAGGCACTGCAGGGGCTGCGGGCGCGGAGCACGCGACGGTGACGGGCGCGCACGAGGACCGAGCGCGGGCCCAGCGCGGCATGCGATTCGACGAAGTGCTCAGCCGTCTGGACGCGGCCTCCTCGGTGGTCATCACGACGCACGCAAACGCGGATGGCGACGGGGCCGGCTCCGAGATCGCGCTCGCGGCGTTCCTGCGGGCGCGTGGGGCCGACGCGTGGATCGTGAATCCGACGCCCTTCCCCGAGAGCCTCGACTTTCTGCTCCCGGACCGGGGGTGGGTCCTGCCGCCCAGGAGCTCGCGCGAGGCGCGGTACTGCAGTGAGGCCGACCTCGCGGTTGTGCTCGACACCGCCCAGGTCCCCCGCATCGGCAGGGTCAAGTCGCTGATCCGACACCTCCCCAAGGTCGTGATCGACCACCATCCCCCTTCGAACCGGCCGATCGACGGCCTCGTCGTCTGCGATACGTCCGCGTGCGCAACCGGCGCTCTGGTCTTCGAACTCATCGATCGGGCCGGCGGTCCGTGGCCGCCGCCGGTCGCGCACGCGCTGTACGTGGCCGTCATGACCGACACGGGCGGGTTCCGGTTCTCGAACACGGATCGCGACTGCTTCCGCGTCGCGGCCCGGCTGGTGGAGCTCGGTGCCGAGCCGGAAACCCTCTTCCGCGCCGTCTACGGCCGCTTTCGGGTGCGCCGCTTCGAGCTGCTGCGGGAGGCGCTGGCCACCCTTGCGGTGCACCCGGACGGCCGGATCGCATGGATGACGGTTCCGAAGGACGCGTACGACCGCGTGGGAGCGGCCGTCGACGACCTGGAGGGGTTTGTGGACGTGCCGCGCGACATAGACGGAGTCCAGGTGGCGATGCTCTTTCGCACCACGGCGGACGGGAGAATCAAGGTCTCGCTCCGGTCGGTGCCGCCGATCGATGTGGGGACGGTTGCGGCCGGGTTCGGTGGCGGGGGGCACGCGCGGGCGGCGGCGGCCGTCGTGACGGGGCCGCTTGATGACGTGATCGCACGGGTGCTGCGCCGCGTTGAGCGGATTGTGGACGACCAGGGCGCCCGCGCAGGGCATGTCGCCCTTCCGGAGACGCTAGATTAGTGGGACCATGGCCAGAACTCCCTTCAGCAATGTCCGGGACGATACGGATGTCGACGGACCTGGCGTCCCCGAGGCGCTTCCGCGGACCATCCGGGAGGTGGGCCATCGGCTGGGGCCGGCCGCGATCGACACGCTGTGGATCTTTCCGCCCATGGTTCGGGGAAGGCGCGAGTGGGGACTGGTCGCGGCGAGCTGCTTTGATGGCAGCCAGGCGCGGCGGCTCATCACGGCACGCTACTCGGCCCAGCGTACCGGCAGGGGGCTGTACCTGGAATCGCGGCTGCTCGACGAGGGCGTTGCGCCGGCGGACCGACTGCCCCGCGTGATGGAGGGCGTGGTCAAACGGGGGCCGCGGCCGTTGGGCCGTCCGCGCATGGTCGAGGTTGCGGGGGGGACCGAGGCCTTCGACGCACTGATGGCGGATTTCGACGGCGAGCTGTTCGAGGAGGCCGTGGCCGGGCCGCGGGTGGCCGGGTGACGCGATGAAGGCCGGCCCCAGGAATATCGAGCCCTACCTGCGCATTTTCGCGCGTTATCTGCGGGAGCAGGGGCTGCCCGTGACCCAGCAGCGCCTGGCGATCGCCAGGGTCGTGTTCGGCTCGTCCCGGCATCAGTCGGTGGACGATCTGGATGCTGTCCTGCGATCGGGCGGTCTGCGCCTCGGCAAGGCGACGATCTACCGCACCCTCGACCTGCTGATCCGCAGCGAACTGGTGGAGGAGCACGACTTTGGAGAGGGCTTCAAGCGGTACGAGCACCGGCTGTCGAGAGATCCCGTCCACCACCACCTGGTGTGCACCGAGAGCGGCGAAGTGATCGAGTTTCGCAGCGAGGAGATCCGGCGAATCGTCGAGGAGACGGCGGCTCGCCACGGGTTCCGGCCGACGCATCACAAGCTCGTGATCTTCGGACTGAGCCGGTCCAGCCAGGAATCGGGGGCAGACGTACCCTCGCGCGGCATCACCTGTCCCATCGAGACGACCTGATCCGGACCGGCCATGCCCAACCGCAGGGATCCGGAGGCCGCCGCTCGACAGGGCGCGCAGACGATTCACGACCTGCCCGAGGGTCTCGGCGCCCTGCCGTGGGAGCTGCCGCGCGTGTTCCTGGGGCTGGATGGCGAAGCGGCCACCCCGGACGGTGCGGCCACCTGGATCCTGCCTGTTCCCTACGAGGCCACCACGAGCTGGGCTTCCGGGACCCGGCAAGGCCCGCGCGCGATCATCGACGCCTCGCGCTACATCGAGCTCTTCGACCATGAACTCGACCACGACCCCTCGGCCGAGGGCGTGTACACCTTCCCGGCGCTGGAACTCACGCGCGGCGACGCTTCCCGCGCCATGGAGGAGCTCGAAGGCGCGTGCGGCCGGGTGCTCGACGCGGCCGCGGGCCGCCGGGTGATCATGATCGGCGGCGAGCATTCGGTCTCCGCGCCCGCCATCCGCGCCCACGCTCGCCGCTCTCGGGAACGCCTTTGCGTGCTGCAGTTCGACGCTCACCTCGACCTGCGCGACAGCCTTGACGGGAGCGCGCTTTCGCACGCCTGCGCGATGAAGCGGGTGATCGACGACGTCGATCTGGTCACCGTGGGCGCCCGCGGGATCAGCGCCGAGGAGTGGCGGGTGGCGCGGAACAGCGACAACGTGGTGGTCATCACCGGCGAGGAGATCGGGGGCGCGCGGGGTATGGGCGCGCGCGGTGTGGGCGCGCCGGGAGGGCCTCATGACTGGATGGACCGCGCGCTGGAGTCGCTGCACGATCCCGTCTACATCACCTTCGACGTGGATTTCTTCGATCCGTCACTCGTGCCCGCGACGGGCACACCCGAACCCGGGGGCGGACGGTGGCATCCCACAATCGAATTCCTGCGCCGGGTTTTCGGTGCGCGTCGCGTCGTCGGGGCCGACATTGTCGAGCACGCGCCGATTCCCGGATTTACGGCCCCGGACTTCCTCGTGGCGAAACTGATCTACAAAATGATCGGGTACTGGAGCAAAGGTCCTTCTTCATGAACGAATCCCTCGGCATCGGCATCGTCTTCCTCGCGGGCGTCCTCTCCTTCCTGTCGCCCTGCGTCCTGCCGCTCGTCCCCAGCTACCTGTCTTTCGTGACAGGCATGTCCCTGGAGGATCTGCAGCAGGGCGTCGACCGGCGCCAGGTCCTGTTGCACTCGGTCCTGTTCGTGATGGGCTTTACCCTGATCTTCGTGCTGCTGGGCGCCTCGGCGTCGTTCATGGGGCGTTTCCTGAACTACTACAGCGACTGGATCGCCCGGATCGGCGGGATCATCATCATCATCCTGGGCCTTCACCTGATGGGCGTCTTCAAGCTGACGCCGCTCATGCGCGAGAAGCGTGTCCACGTCGCGGACAAGCCCACGGGGTACCTGGGGACGGTGGCGGTAGGCTTCGCGTTCGGGGCGGGTTGGACGCCGTGCATCGGTCCCGTGCTCGGTGCCGTGCTTACGATGGCGGCATCCCAGGAGCAACTGGGCCAGGGCACGATGCTCCTCTTCGTGTACTCGATGGGGCTCGCGATTCCCTTCATCCTCGCCGCGCTCGCGCTGGAGCGCTTCCTGTCCGCATTCTCTCGCTTCCGCCGCTTCCTGCCCGCCGTTCAGACCGCGGCCGGGGCGCTCCTGGTGCTGCTCGGCATCCTGCTGGTCACGGGCTCGTTCACCGTGCTCGCGGCCTGGCTGAATCGTTTCGCACCCGAGTTTCTGCTGGAGCGCATCTAGCAGCCGGCGGACGCCCCTCCCGGAGATCCCATCATGGCCCTTGTCCCCTCCACGATGCTCGAGCTCGGCAGCCCGGCCGCCGACTTCTCGCTTCCCGAGCCGGCCACCGGCCGTTCGGTCCGACTCGCGGACTTCGACGGCTCGGCCGCGCTGCTCGTCGCGTTTCTCTCCAACCACTGCCCATTCGTCAAGCATATCGCGGACCGCCTGGCAGCCGTGGCGGCCGACTACGAATCGCGGGGCGTCGCCATCGTGGGAATCAACGCCAACGATGTCGCGAACTACCCGGATGACAGCCCCCAGCGGATGAAGGACGAGGTCCGGCGCCGGGGCTACACGTTCCCGTACCTCTTCGACGAGTCGCAGGAGGTGGCAAAGGCCTACCGCGCGGCGTGCACGCCCGACTTCTTCCTCTTCGATGCCGACCGCTGCCTCGTGTACCGGGGGCAGTTCGATTCGAGCCGGCCGTCGTCGGGGGTGGCCGTGTCGGGGGACGACCTCTGCGCGGCGATGGACGCCGTGCTGTCGGGCCGCGAGCCCACCGGTGACCAGGTGCCGAGCGTCGGGTGCAACATCAAGTGGCAGCCCGGCAACGAGCCCACCTGGTACGGCTAGCGGCCCGGGCCGCCGCCGCGCCGGTTACGCCGCGCCCGCCACCGCCTGTTCGAGCAGCTGCCGTCTGAGCAGCGTCGCGTAGGTCCCTCCCTGCGCCAGCAGCTGCCGGTGCCGGCCGCGTTCCACGATGCGGCCGTCGTCGAGGACCAGGATCAGGTCGGCGTCCTTAACCGCGGTCACGCGGTGTGAGATGATGAAGGCGGTTCGGCCCTCGAGCTCCCCGCGCAGCCCTTGCAGGATGCGCGACTCGGTCCGTGTATCCACCGCGCTGAGCACATCGTCGAGCACGAGCACCGGGGGATCGAGGGCGAGCGCGCGGGCCAGCGTGGCGCGCTGCTTCTGGCCACCCGACAGGTTGATGCCGCGCTCGCCCAGCCGCGTCTGATACCCGCTGGGGAATCCCCTCACGGTCTCGTGGAGGTGGGCCGCGATGGAGGCGCTTCGGACGCGCCGCATGATCTGGTCCGCTTCCCCGGATGCAGGGATCCCCAGCGCGATGTTGCGCCCCAGACGGGCCGAGAAGAGGAAGCTGTCCTGCGGGGCGAAGCCGACGCGACCCCGGATGTCGGCCGGGTCGTACTCGGGCAGTGGCGTGCCGTCGAGCAGAACTTCTCCCGAGGTGGGGTCGTAGATCCGGGCAATGAGCGAGACGAGGGTGCTCTTGCCGGACGCCGTCGGGCCGACGACCGCGATGGTCTGACCGGGTTCGGCGGTGAAGGTGATGTCCCGCAGAACGAGACGCTCCGTGCCGGGGTAGCGAAACGAGACATCCCGGAACGAGATGGGTGCCGGGCCGGCGGGCGGGGTGGCGGGGGCAGCGGGGGCCGTGATGGAAGGCTCGGTCGCCATGATGCGGTTGATTCGGCCCATTGACGCCGCGCCGCGCTGGTAGAGGTTGACCACCCATCCCAGGGCGATCATCGGCCACGAGAGCAGCACCAGGTAAAAGGAGAAGGCGACGAAGTCCCCCGTGGTGATCACGCCGGCCATCACCTGGCGTCCCCCGTACCACAGCACCACGACCATCGCCGCGCCGGTGAGCAGTCCCATGATGGGGTGGAATGCGCCGGACACGTATGCCAGGTGCATGTTCCGGCGGAGATAGTCGCGATTGAACCCGTCGAATTCGCTTGACTGCGCCTCCTCCTGCCCGTAGGCGCGCACGATGCGGACGCCGGACAGGTTTTCCTGCACCATCGTGGACAGCGCCGCGAACTGTTCCTGGATTCGCTCGAAGCGGTTGTGGATCGTCTTCCCGAACCAGGCCACGACCGGCGGCAGTACGACCATCGGCACCAGGGACACGAGGGTGAGCATCGGGCTGATCCAGATCATCAGCGCGAGCCCGAAGACGAAGTTGACGACCGTGTTCGCCGTGTACATCACCGCGGGCCCCACCGCCTGCCGCACGGCCAGCGTGTCGTTGGTGGCGAGGCTCATCAGCTCGCCGGTGCGGGTTCCACCGTAGAAGCCCGCGTCCAGGCGGAGGAGATGCCGCAGGAAGTCGTTCC
This sequence comes from Longimicrobiales bacterium, assembly GCA_965116905.1. Lineage (GTDB taxonomy): Bacteria > Gemmatimonadota > Gemmatimonadetes > Longimicrobiales > Gaopeijiaceae > Bin94. Next base: position 2,092,773 of record OZ220732.1, read on the forward strand.
GCAGATCGACTTCGACCCGCCGGCTCAGCCCGTTGAGGATCTCGCGCATCCCGTACCGGGCCGCGTTGCCCACCAGTGCCACTCCCACGATCAGGAGCGCGTAGTGTACAATGGTTCGCCGGGTGGCATCGGGATCGGCGCCGGCGTCCGCAGTCAGGGCGTCGATCGGCAGCTTCAGCAGGTAGGGGTTGGCCAGCGCGAATCCGTTGGCGAGTATCACCAGCACCAGGCCCCAGAACATGGGCCAGCGGTAGGGCCGGAAATACGGGAGGATGGTTTTGAGTTGCTTCATGTCGGGTCGGGGCGGCCTGCTCCGGGGTAGCGGGCTTAATACTAGCGGACTGCTGCTGACGGCGTGGCTTCCGCTTTGCGTGGCGTGTGGGCCTGCCGGGGACTCCGGGGGGGAGAGTGGTGGGGAGGAGGACGGCGGGTCCGTGCCGGGCGGGACGGTCGGGGACGCAGCGGAGCTGGACACCTTGTCGCCCGCGGCCGACACGGAGGATCCGGCAGTCGAGCCGCCGCTGGATTCGGTGCCGGACATGGTGCCGGACACAGCCCTCGATTCGGTGCCTGGGTCGGCGCTGGACACGGTGCCGGGGTCGGCGCTGGACACGGTGCCCGGGTCGGCGGGTGCCGACTCGCTGGCCGGCGATGCCCCGGAGGCCTCGGACTCGATGGCCGCGGCGGCGCCCGATGTTCTCATTCCGGCCGGAACCCGGATCAGCGTCCTCAGCGACGAGGACATTTCGACCGCCGACTACATGGTGGACGATCCCGTGGTCGCGACGGTTTGGGAGGATGTCATGGGCGTGGACGGGACCGTGCTCATTCCGGCCGGGACCAGAATGCTCGGACGCGTCTTGGCATCGGTCGGATCGGGAGGGGCCGGAGAGGACCCGGTGCTGGAGATCGCGTTCGAGACCCTGTCGTCCTGGACCTGGGAGCGGCCCGTGGAGGGCACCGTGGCGGAGGCGCTCGTGGTCCTGGATCCCGCGGGGGACTTCGAGCGCCGTCGTGCGGAGGGGCGGCGGGCGGCCGTTACGATGGTGCCGGGCAAGATCATGGCCGGCAGCCTGATCGTCGTCGAATTGCGCGCGCCGGTGCTCGTGCCTCCGGCATTGGTGCTGCCGGACTCGGTGATGCAGGGCGACACCCTGCCGCTGCCGTCCTGATTTGGGTGGCCGACGGCGGGGGGTGGCCGACGGCTAGCGGGGGTAGCCGACGGCCGGGAGTGGCCGACGTCTACTGGGGGTGGCCGACGGCCAGGAGTGGCCGACGTCTACTGGGGGTGGCCGACGGCGAGACCGCCCCGGCGGGGGTCCGACCAGCCCGATAGCGTGCCGTCCGGCATCACCATGATCAGCTGCACGTCGCCCGACATCCCGCCGGTGAAGTAGGCGTCGGGCGGCCCGCGCTCCCGTTCACGCACGGTGTGGCCGCGCGCCTCGAGCGCTCGGACCGTGCCCTCCGGCAGCCCCCCGTGCTCGAACAGGATCGCATCCGGGAGGTGCTGGTGATGCACCCGCGGGGCGTGTACGGCCTGCACCACGTTCATCCCGTGGTCGATCACGTTGAAAACGGTCTGCAGGACGGTGGTGATGATGGTGGCGCCACCGGGAGTGCCGCTCACCAGAAAGAGCGCACCGTCGGTGTCCTCGACGATCGTGGGGCTCATGGCCGAGAGCATGCGCTTCTCGGAGGCGACCGCATTGCGCTCGCCCTGAACGAGGCCGAACTGGTTGGGCGTGCCCGGCTTTGCGGAGAAGTCGTCCATGGTGTTGTTCAGGAAAAACCCGGCACCGTCCACGACCACCTTTCCACCGTACCAGGAGTTGACGCTCGTCGTCACGGCGACCGCGTTCCCGTCGCCGTCGACCACCGAGTAATGCGTGGTGTGACTCTCGTCCAGGAACGCCTCGACGCCGGGACGGACCTCTTCGGACGGCGTTGCCCGCTCCATGGAAATCGTCGCAGCGCGGGCCTCCGCGTATTCGCTCGACGTGAGTTCGGCCAGGGGCATTTGCACGAAGTCCGGATCGGCGAGGTACTCGTTGCGGTCCGCGTAGGCGCGCCTGAAGGCCTCGGCCATCACGTGGATCGCGTCGGGCCCGTTCCACCCCAGCGCGGCAAGATCCCAGCGCTCGACCTGGTTCGCGATCGCGGCCATGGTCACCCCGCCCGAGGACGGGGGCGGCATCGAGTAGACCGTGTGGCCGCGGTACGTGAACGCGACCGGGTCGCGCCACACGGCCTCGTAGCGGGCGAGGTCCTCCAGGGTGATGATGCCGCCGCCCCGCTCCATCTCGGCCGCGATGAGCGCCGCGGTCTCGCCCCGGTAGAAGTCGTCGGGCCCCTGGTCGCGCAGCCGCGTGAGCACGGCGGCGAGGTCGGGTTGGGAAAAGGTGTCGCCGATCCGCGGGACCTCGTTGCCGGGCAGGAAGACGCGTGCGCTCGCGGGGAAGGCCCGGATGCCGTTCTGGGCCGCCTCCAGGGTGGAGACCAGTCGCGTGGTGACTTCGAAGCCCTCGGCAAGGCGAATGGACGGCTCGACGAGATCGGCCCATTCCAGGGACCCGAAGCGCCGATGAGCCTCCCACAGGCCCGCGACCGTGCCGGGCACGCCTGCGGCCAGGTGGCCGACCACCGACCTGTCGGTGACGTTGCCGTCCTCGTCCAGGTACATGTCCCGCGTGGCCGCGATGGGCGCCTTCTCGCGGTGGTCGAGCGCGTGGACGGTGCCGTCGGCGAGCCGGACCATAAGGAAGCCGCCGCCGCCGAGATTGCCGGCTTCGGGGTTCACGACCGCCAGGGCCAGCCCCGTGGCGACCGCGGCGTCGACCGCGTTGCCCCCCCTTGCCAGGATGTCGGCCCCGACCCGGGACGCGTACTCGTCCGTTGTGGCGACCATTCCGTCGGTTCCCGTGACCGCACCGGCATCCGCCGGGAACGGCCAGCCCTCGGGAAACGCGCCGCCGGCGTCGACGAACGCGCTTGGGGAGGCCGGCGGCGTATCCGGCCGGGTTTCCTGGAGCGTTTCCGGCGGCTGACAACCGGCAGCGAGGGCCAGAAACGCGGCGTGGACCGCGAAACGGGTGAGGGCGCGGGGCCACCGGGCCGCCGCGGACCGGGTGAAGGCGAGCCGCGAACGGGCGCGGGGCCGCCTTGGTGTGGAGTCGATACTCATGGTGTCGGGTCGGCTTTCATTAAGTTGACAGGGCATTCACCCACGGGGGCGATGAAAGATGCTGGACGACCGCCTGACGGAGCAACGGAACCCTCGCAGCGAGGCCATCGATCGCCGTTCGTCGCTCGAGATCGTCCGGATCATCAACGAGGAGGACCAATCGGTAGCGGGCGCGGTGCGCGGTGAGGCCGCCGCCATCGCGAAGGCCGTCGATCTGGCCGTCGCCTCGTTTCGAAGCGGTGGGCGTCTCATCTATGTGGGTGCGGGAACATCGGGTCGACTCGGTGTCCTGGACGCGACCGAGATGCCCCCTACATACGGTACCGACCCCGAGATGGTACAGGGCGTGATCGCCGGCGGCCTTCCAGCGCTGGTGCGGTCGCAGGAGGGCGCCGAAGACCATCCCGCGGACGGGGCGGCCGCCATGGATGACCGGGAGGTCGGCCACCGGGACTTCGTGATGGGGATCGCGACCTCCGGAACGACGCCGTACGTGCATGGGGCGCTGGCGCGGGCCCGCGAGCGCGGGGCGCGTACGGGGTTCATCCTGTGCACGCCTCCAGGCCGCGCCCTGCGCGACGAGCACGATGTCGTGATCGCGCCGCTCACGGGTCCGGAGATCGTGACGGGCTCGACCCGCATGAAGGCCGGGACCGCCACCAAGATGGTGCTCAACACGCTTACCACGGCCGCGATGATCCGCTTCGGCAAGGTGGACGGGAATCTGATGGTGGACCTTCAGGTGACCTGTGAGAAGCTGCAGGATCGCGGCGAGCGCATCCTGATGGCGACACTGGGGCTGGGGCGCGACGGCGCGAGGGAACTGCTGGGCCGGGCCGAAGGGCACGTCAAGACGGCGCTGGCCATGCACCGGCTCGGCCTGGACCGCGGCGAGGCCAGGAAGGCGCTCGACCGCGTGGACGGGGTGGTCGGCGCGCTGTCTCCGGCGCGGGGCCGACATGGCTGAGGGGCGCCCGGCACCGGCGATTCACTGGCTCATCCCCCTGACGCTGGTCCTGGTCCATCTCGTGCTGGCCTTCCTGTCGGCCCTGCCCTCGATCCACACGGGTGGCGACAACGCGGCGTACATCTCCCTGGCCAACTCGCTGGCCTCCGACGGGAGCTACGTGGAGACCTGGCATCCCGGGGCCCCGGCACACACCAAGTACCCGCCGCTGTATCCGGCGCTGTTGGCGGTGATGATGCTTCTGGGCGTCAAGACCTGGGGAGCCTTCAAGGCGGCGTCCATCCTGTTGACGGGACTTGCGGTCGCCACCTGTTTCCTGATGGTGCGGCGAGCCTGGAGTCCCCGGGCCGCAGTGGCCGTGGCCGCCCTCTTTGCCATCGCCCCCGCCCTCCTGTTTTCCGCGCAGTGGATCCTGGCGGACCCGCTCTTCATCGTCCTCACCCTGACGTGCCTGTGGCTGCTCACGCCGGACCCGGACGTGTCGGGGCGCTCACTGCTCCTCGGCCTCGCCGCCGCGATGGCGGCGTACTTTACGCGGTCCGCCGGACTGCCGCTGCTGGTCGCCGTCGCAGTCTGGCTGGCTCTGCAAAGGCGCTGGAAGCCCCTGGCGGCGTTTGCCGGCGTGTTGGCGGTGCCGGGTCTCCTGTGGCAGCTCCGTGCGGGTGCGGACTACGTGTCCGAGTTCTGGCTCGTCAATCCCTACGCTCCGGATCTGGGTCGCGCGGGCCCGGTCGAGCTTCTGGCAAGGGTTGCGGTGAACCTCTGGACCTACACGACGGACTATGTTCCGGCCGGCCTGACGGGGCTGGACGGTGTGCCCGCCGGCGCGGTCGGCGTGCTGGTGGCGGCCCTTGCGTTTGCGGGGTGGCTGCGCCGCGTGCGCGCGGGTCCGGGCGTCCTCGAGATCTTCCTCCTCCTGTACACCGGACTCATTCTGGCCTGGCCCGCCGCCTGGTCGGGAGACCGCTTCGCGCTGCCCGTCTTTCCCCTGCTGCTGCTCTATGCCGGCGAGTCGGCCGCGCTGATGCTCCGGAGGTGGCTGTCGCGCCATCCGGATGCCGCGTGGTCGCGGTGGTCGGTCCGCGCCGTGGCGATCGCGGCCATCGCGGTGTTCCTCGTCCCTGCGGGCGACGTGTGGCGCCAGCGGGCCGGGTGGGCCGGCCAGTGCCGGGCCAGGCTCGCGGCTGGCGGCCCGATGGGGTGTGACCGGCATACCGCCGCCGAGTTCCATACCATGGCCCTGTGGGCGGGGAAGAACCTGCCCGAGGGTTCGGTCGTCTTCAGCCGCAAGCCCCGGCTCTTCCACGTCTTCAGCGGGCTGCCGTCGGTCACCTATCCCTTTACGACCGATGGCCGGAGCTTGCTCGTGCAGGCGGACTCCATGAACGCGGGATACCTGGTGCGCGGCAACTGGGACTCCACGGGTCGCCTTTATGTCGATCCGGTGCTGCGGGCCGATCCGAACCGGTTCTGCGTCGTGGCCCAGCTTGGTTACGCGGGCGAGTCTCCGATCTCGATGCTGGCGATCATGCCGCCGGCAGCCGATGATGTCACGGTTCGCGACGAAACGCCGGCGGCCGTGTTGTCCTGCCCGGACGCCGTTAACCATGTGCTCCCCACCGCCGCGGAGATGGCTTCGATGACCATACCGATCCTTGATCGATGAACCTGCGCCACTCGACGTCAGGATGACGAGCCGATCCGGCTGCCGGCGGCTCCTCCCGCCAACCGTCACCGCGCTCGCCGTTCTCTGTCTCCTTCCCGGACGGTCGCTGCAGGCGCAGACCACGCCCCCAAACGAGGATTGGCGCGAGTTCCCGACCGAGCATTTCGTGGTCACCTACCCGGCGCGGCTGGGCGCCATGGCCTCGCGGGCGGCAACCCACGCGGAACGCGCCTACGCACTGCTGGCCGACCGATTCGTGGACACCCCGGCCGTCCCGATCCAGCTGCTCCTGACGGATCACGCCGACATCGCCAACGGCTTCGCGTCTCCAAACCCGTACAACCGGATTACGATCTTCGCCCGCCCGCCCATGGATGGCGGCAGCATCTCCTACTTCGACGACTGGCTCGAATTGGTCGTCACTCATGAACTCGTGCACACATTCCACCTGGACATGACGGGCGCGCTCGGCAACGTGGTCCGCAAGGTGTTCGGGCGGGTGCCCGCCGTCTGGCCGGTCTTCCCGTCGGGTGCGACGCCGACGTGGCTGACCGAGGGACTTGCCACTTACTTCGAGTCGCAGCTCACGGGTGCCGGACGGGTCAAGGGCACCTGGCAGGAGATGGTGATGAGGGCTACCGCGCTCGAGGGGTCGCCGGGTACGCTCGACCGGGTGTCCGGACATTCGCCCGTGTGGCCCGCAGGCCACCGTCCGTACGTCTACGGCGCACGCTATCTGACACACATGGCCGAGGCCTACGGCGAGCAGTCCATGGGTGACTTCGCGCGTGCGGTGGCGGGACTGTGGGTTCCGTTCCGGCTCAATTCCGCCGCGCGTGACGCCTTCGGCACGACGATTTCCGACAGCTGGGAGGCGTGGACCGACTACACGACCGCAGCCTACGCCGCGGAGGCGGAGGCCCTTGCGGCATCGGCCCCGATTACCGAGGGCGAGACCGTGGATGGGGCGGGGCGGGTGGCCGAGCAGGCCATGGTGTCGCCCGACGGCTCACGCCTTGCCTTCCTCCGCTCGGACGGTGTGGACGCGACCCAGATCCGCGTCGCGTCGCCCGACGGATCGAATGCCCTGCGGCTGACGCGCACCAACGGGGTGGGCGGCACCCTGTCCTGGATGCCCGACGGCGGCCTGCTCTTCAGCCAACTGGACTTCAACGACCCCTACCGGCTGACCAGCGATCTTTATCGCGCGGCGCCGGACGGCACGGTGGACCGCCTCACGCACGGCCGGCGCCTGACCTATGCGGACGTCGCGCCCGACGGTGAGCGGGCAGTGGCGGTACAGGAGGGCGGAGGCACCAACAGCCTGGTCATGGTCGACCTGGCCACCGGCGAAGTCACGCTTCTTGCGGATCCTCGTGCCGACCGTCACTGGGCCTTCCCGCGCTGGTCGCCGGCCGGCGACCGCATCGCGGCGGTGCGCTGGGTCGCGCCGGCGTTCATGGACATCGTCATCCTGGATGAGCACGGTGCCGTGACCGTCGAGGTGACCCGTGACCGCGCCATCGACACGACCCCCTTCTGGGCCCCCGACGGCCACACCGTCCTCTGGTCCTCCGACCGCACGGGCGTGCCGAATCTCTTCGCGGCTGTGCTGGAGGGGGACTCGCCCCCGACGATCCGACAGGTCACCAATATTCTGGGCGGCGCGACCCATCCGTCGGTGGACCCGGCGGCCCGCTGGATCCATTTCTCCTCGTATCACGCGGACGGCTGGCACATCGAGCGGATCCCCTACGCGCCCGGGGACTGGTTCGAGCCGCAGGCGGCCAGCCCGCGTTTTGCGGCGGAGCCGACCGGCGATGGTGCGCCGGCCCCCACGCGGTCCGATCCCACCGGCACCGACGCGTCGACACCGGCCCATGGGCTGGACGAGAGCACCGGCCGTCCCGCCGGGGAACGGGACTATCGGGCCGGTGCCACGCTGTTGCCGCGCTACTGGCTTCCCCTGTACACGCGTCCCGAGGAGGGGACGGACCAGAGCGGCATCCGGCGTGAGGTGTTCGACCAGGCGGTCGGCATGCGGCTGGCTGGCCGAGACCTGGTCGGCAGGCACGGCTATTCGGTTGCCGGGCGTGTCGGTCTGAACGACAGGCGGTTTGGCGGCAGGTTCTCGTACAACTACAACGGCCTCGGAAACCCGACGGTGGGCCTGTCCCTCTCGCAGAGCCACGACGCGTCCTCGCGAACGCTTTCCGTCCGGTTCCCCGATGACTCGACGCGCGAGTTCTTCCTGATCGAAAGGGAACGGCGGGCCTTCCTTTCCACCTCCCTCCTGCGGCGGCGCTACCGCACGAGTACTGCGCTATATGTGAGGGGAGGCATCGTCCGCGAAGATCTGTCGCTGCAGGACCCCGACGGGAGCGAGGGGCCGACCCTGAGCAGTCCGGCGCCGCGCAGCAGCTACACGGAACTGAGCGCCACGCTCTCGGCAGCGAACACGCAGCGCCGCGCGATGTCGTTCTCGCGCGAAGACGGGCTGCGCGGCTTCGTCACCGCCAGGATGCGCCGGCAGCGGGGTGTGGAGGCGGGGGATCGCGGGGTCATCGGCGCGGACCGGAGCTACGGAGAGGTCAGCGGCGAGCTGTCCGCATACAAGGCTCTGGGTCGGCTCGGGTTCGCCAATCACGTGCTCGGGCTGCGCTTCTCGGCCGGCGCGGCCGCCGGATCCGGGGCCAACCAGTTCCACTTCGACGCCGGCGGGGCGGAGGGGACGGTGGAATCCGTGACCGGGCTGGGGCTCTTTGGCGGATCGCCGCGGCTCTTCCCCGTCCGGGGCTACCGCAGCAACTACCGGTCCGGGAGGTTCGCCTGGACGGGCAGCGTCGAATACCGCTTTCCGCTTGCCGTGATCGATCGGGGACTGGGCGTGTTTCCGCTCTTCTTCGACCGCGTTCACGGTTCGGTCTTCGCCGACGCGGGGAACGCCTGGGGGCCGACGCTGGGACGGGCCAACTACGACAACCCCCGTCAGGCGATGCTGGCAAGCGTGGGTGCGGAATTGTCGGTGATCGCGGGGGCCCTGTACCTGTCGGGAACGACGATTCGGGCAGGCTTAGGAATGCCGCTCAGATTCGAAAGCGATCCGGTCTTCTATGTGCGCGTGGGGAATGCGTTTTAGGGGCCTGTGGACAGAATCCCCCGGCTCCGGTGCCCGTGCGCCGGCGATTCCTGTTCCGATGGGCACACGACCCTTGACCACAAGGGGTTGGGGTATTAAGTTACAAGCCCCACAACATCTGGTGCATGTTCCCCGACTGGTGCATGTTCCCCACCCGTGTCCGCCCGACACTCCCAGAAAAGGATTGGCGCCCCGATGACTCCGCCATCTCCGGCCCCGCGTCTGTTCGACGATCAGGTTCCCGATGACCTCGCCGCCGCCGGTCTTTCCGAGAATGCCCGCATCGTCCTTGCGCGCCGGTATCTGAAGAAGGACGAGGCCGGCGATCCCACGGAAGAACCGGAGACCATGTTCTGGCGCATCGCCCGGGTCATTGCGGAGGAGGACAGGAAACACGGGGTCTCCGATGCCGCGGTGGAGGAGGTCGCGCGCAGCTTCTACGAGTTGATGACGAGCGGCAAGTTCGAGCCCAATTCGCCGACGCTCATGAACGCGGGACGTCCGCTGGGCCAGCTTTCCGCGTGCTTCGTGCTCCCGGTCGAGGACGCCCTGTCGAACGATCGCAGCGGGATCTATGACACCCTGCGCGCGATGGCGCTGGTGCACCAGTCCGGTGGCGGTACCGGCTTCTCCTTCTCGCGGCTGCGTCCGGAGGGCGACACCGTGCGTTCCACGATGGGGGTGGCGTCGGGTCCGGTATCCTTCATGCGCCTGTACGACGCCTCGACCGAGGTCGTGAAACAGGGCGGCACCCGCCGTGGGGCGAACATGGGGATCCTCCGGGTGGACCATCCGGATATCCGCGAATTCATCCGCTGCAAGAACGACACCTCGCAGATCACCAACTTCAACATCTCGGTTGCGATCACCGACGCCTTCATGCAGGCGGTCGTCGACGATGGGGAATACGACCTCGTGAGTCCCCGGTCCGGCGAGGTCGCCGGGCGCGAGAAGGCCCGCGAAGTCTTCGACATGATCGTCGAGGGCGCGTGGAAGACCGGCGAGCCGGGCGTCTTCTTCATCGACCGCGCCAACGAACACAACCCCGTGCCGAGGCTGGGCTGCTACGAGGCCACCAACCCGTGCGGCGAACAGCCGCTCCTGCCGTACGACGTCTGCAATCTGGGCAGCATCAACGTCGGCTGCTTCGCCCGCGAGGGGAGTTTCGAAAGCCCCGAGGACGGCATCGATTGGGACGCGTTTCGCCGGGTGGTGCACCTGTCCGTCCATTTCCTCGACAACGTGATCGACGCGAATCGCTACCCGCTCGACGACATTACCGATCTCGCGCAGCAGATCCGCCGCGTCGGCCTGGGCATCATGGGCTGGGCCGACCTGCTCGTGCGCCTGGGCATCAGGTACGACTCGGACGAGGGCGTCGCGCTGGCACGCACCGTCATGGCCTTCATCGAGGAGGAATCGAGGGTCGCGTCGGAGCGCCTCGCCGAGACCCGCGGCGTGTTTCCGGCCTGGGAGGATTCGATCTGGGGACCGGACAAGACGTGCGCGCGCGACGCCGCCGGCAATCGCGTCCGCGCGCACAGGAGGCTGCGGAACTGCAACCTGACGACGGTGGCCCCCACCGGGACCATATCGATTATCGCGGGGTGCAGCGGAGGCATCGAACCCCTGTTTGCCGTGGCCTTCATGCGCAACCAGGCGGGGGTGATGATGCCCGACGTCAACGAGGACTTCGTCGCGCGCGCCAGGGCGGAGGGCTGGTACACGCCCGAACTCATGGAACGGATCGCCGAGCAGGGCCACATTCACTTCGACGAGGTCCCGGAGGAGGTGCAGCAGGTCTTCCGTACCGCCCACGACATTACGCCCGAGTGGCATGTGCGCATGCAGGCGGCGTTCCAGGCCCACGTGGATTCGGCCATCTCCAAGACGACGAACTTCGCCTTCGAGGCTACGCGGGACGATGTCCGCAAGATCTACGAGATGGCCTTCGAAATGGGGTGCAAGGGCGTGACCGTGTACCGTGACGGCTCCCGCCCGATGCAGGTCCTGTCCACCGGCAAGACCGGGCAGGAAGACGGTGTCGAAGGCGTCGCCGCGGCCGACATGGAGGCGCTGCAGGGCCAGCTGGCGGATTCGAGGGCGAAGGCGCACGACCTCGAGGGCGAACTGGACAGGCTCCGCCTGGAGTTGGAGGAGCACGACCGGAACGCCGCGGCTTCGCGCCACAAGCGGAAGCGGCCGTCGATGCTGACCGGACGCACGATGAAGATGGATTCTCCGCTGGGCGACCTCTACGTCACCGTCAACGAGGACGACAACGGGAAGCCGTTCGAAGTCTTCTGCACGCTGGGCAAGGCCGGCGGTGCGGCGATGGCGGACTCCGAGGCGATCGGCCGACTGATATCGCTTTCACTGCGGTCCGGAATACCGCTGACGGCAGTCCGTGACCAGTTGCGGGGGATTTCCTGCGACCGTGCGGTGGGCGTCGGTCCCCAGAAGGTGCTTTCGTCTCCCGACGCGATTGCCCAGGCCCTGGAGCGGTACATGTCCGAGAAGCAGGGCGTGCAGGCGGAGTTGGCCATGGACGTGCCGGTCACGACCGCGGCGGGGACGGGCGGGGCGGCAACGCAGCCGGACCACAGTCCGTTCGTGGACCACACCGCGACCACGCTGGGGGCGTGCCCGGAGTGCGGGGCGGGTCAGCTTGCGTTCGAAGAGGGGTGCAAGCGCTGCTACGTGTGCGGCTTCTCGGAGTGCGGATAGCCGCCTCTTTGCCTCAGGATCCTCCCGCGGGGTTCCGGTAGTCGAGCGGCGGATCCCTGTCCCCCACGAGCGACACGTAGCGGAAGTCGGGCCCCACCCGTTCCCGGTATTCGGCCTTCGCCGCCTCGAGCAGTTCAGCGTCCGTAAACAGGTCCACCGCAGTCATTGCGAGCGTCTTGGCCGCGACGATCATCCCCTTGTTCCCGATCGAGGTGCCGCCCGCCGCGATAGCCTGCCAGGAGTGCGCGGGCGTGCCGGGCACCCAGGTCGCCGCGCCGATTCCCACCGTGGGCACGACCCAGCTCACGTCGGCCACGTCGGTCGAGCCGCCGCCCTGGCGCGGCGCGTAGGGCAGCACCCCGGCGGCGCTCTCGATCGGCGGCCGATTGTTCAGGGTCGCCTGGATCTGTTCCGCGAACGCGCGCTCGTCGTCGTCGTACGTCACCCCGCCCACCTTTTCCAGGTTGGCCTGAGCCCGGCGCTGCAGGGCGTCGTTGACGAGCATCGCGTACAGGCCGTGGATCACCTCGAACTCCATCTCGGTGCCGGTCCCCAGGGCCGCACCCTCGGCCGCCAGCACCACCCGGTCGAAGATCGAGCGCGCCGCCTCGACATCCGGGTTCCGCACGTAGTAGTAGACCTCGGCGAAGTTGGGGACGACGTTCGGCGCCGATCCGCCGGCGGTGATCACGTAGTGGATGCGTGTCTCCTGCGGGACGTGCTCGCGCATCAGGTTGACCATGTGGTTCATCGCCTCCACCCCGTCCAGCGCCGAGCGGCCCTGCTCGGGAGCGCCCGCCGCGTGCGCGGAGATGCCCCGGAAGCGGAACTTGGCCGACTTGTTGGCCAGCGACGTGGATGGACTGGCGTCGTTCGCGCTGGACGGGTGCCAGTGCAGCACCGCGTCCACGTCGGCGAAGAGGCCGCCCCGCACCATGTAGACCTTGCCCGCGCCGCCCTCCTCGGCGGGCGTGCCGTAGAGCCGGATCGTGCCCGGCGTCCCGGATGAGGCCAGCCAATCCTTGACCGCGAGCGCGGCCGCCACCGACCCGGCGCCGAAGAGGTGGTGCCCGCACGCGTGCCCGGCCCGCATCGAGAAGACCGGATCGGGGTAGGGGCTGCGCGACTGCGTGATCCCGGGCAGCGCGTCGAACTCGGCCAGAACCCCGATCACCGGCGTCCCTTCGCCCCAGCTCGCCACGAACCCGGTCGGCATGCCCGCGACTCCGGCCTCGATCTCGAATCCGGCACGGGCGAGTTGCTCCTGCAGCAGCGCCGAGCTTTCGGTCTCCTGGTAGCCGACCTCCGCGAGGTCCCAGATCTGTTGGGCGACCGTGCCGTAGGTGTCCGAGTGGGCTTCCACATGGGCGATCACGGATTCGTGGCCGGTCTGGCCCGCCACGGAAACGGGGAGTGCAACGACGGTCGACAGCAGGGCGGTCGTGAAACGCGTGCTCATGGGTGCCTCGGGTCGTGGGTGGGGACTATGCCTGGAATGGAACACTGGAATGGAACACTGGATTGGAACATAAGCCGCACGGCGCCTCGCCGCTCTCGGTGCTCGGGCGGCCTGGCCCACGGACTGCCTGGCGTCGATTCCGCCCTGCTAGGGTGTACACGGCGTCGCGGAATCACGATTATCCCGTGCGCCACCACGAAACGAGACCACCACGGGAGAACGCATGCCCCGCAGAGACCGTGTCCGCGTCGCCGCCGTCCAGCCGCGCGGCTACCCCTTCGATACGGCCGCCGCGGTCGAGCACATCTGCGCGGCTACCGCCGAAGCGGCGGCGAACGGAGCGGAGCTGGTGCTGTTCCCCGAGGCGTTTGTCGGCGGCTATCCCTGGGGCCTCGCTTTCGGGACATCGGTCGGAGGCCGCAAGCCGGCCGGCCGGCGAACGTTCGGGCGCTACCACGATGCCGCCATCACGGTCCCCGGTCCCGAGACGAGGAGGATGGGCCGTGCCGCGAAGGAGGCGGGCGTCTATCTGGCCGTGGGCGTGATCGAGAAGGGCGCCCGTCATTCGCCCGACACGCTCTTCTGCACCCTCGTCTACCTCGCGCCCGACGGAACCGTCGCCGGCCTTCACCGCAAGCTGAAGCCCACGGCCGCCGAGCGCCTGATATGGGGCGAAGGCGATGGGAGCACGCTGCCCGTTCTCGAAACGCCCTTCGCGCGGGTCGGCGGGCTGATCTGCTGGGAGAACTACATGCCGCTGGCGCGCATGGCCATGTACGGCAAGGGCGTGGAGATCTACCTGGCGCCCACGGCGGATTCACGAGGCCGCTGGCAGGCCACGCTGCGCCACATCGCGCTGGAGGGCCGCTGCTTCGTGATCGGATGCAACCAGTTCGTCACCAAGGACCACTATCCGCCCGACATCGAGATCCTTGCCGAGCATGACGACTGGCCTGACACGCTTTCGCGGGGCGGGACCGCCATCTACGGCCCGCTGGGCGAACGTATCGCCGGTCCCCTGCATGGGGAGCCGGGCGTGCTCTACGCCGAACTCGACCTGAGCGACATCGTGCGCGGCAAGTTCGACTTCGATGTCGTGGGCCACTACGCGCGGCCGGACGTCTTCGACTTCCGTGTTCGCGAGAATCCCCTGACGGCAGTGGGCATCTCGCCCCGGAATCGTTAGAATAAATATTCTACCAAAACGAAATATCTTTCATACCAAGGATGCTGGACATGACTACAGCCACCGCCAGACCCACATCGTCCCTGACCGGCCGCTACCTCGACGAGGCGGAACGCTTCTCCGCGCACAACTATCACCCGCTGCCGGTGGTCCTGGACCGTGGCGAAGGCTCGTGGGTCTGGGATGTGGACGGCAATCGCTACCTTGACATGCTGAGCTCGTACTCCGCACTGAACCAGGGACACCGGCATCCCCTCGTCGTCAAGGCCGCGCGCGAGCAGCTGGACCGGCTCACCCTGACCTCGCGCGCCTTTCACAACGATCAGATGGGCCCGTTCCTGAGGGAGCTCTGCGAGGCGTCGGGGTTCGATGCCGCCCTGCCGATGAACACCGGTGCCGAGGCCGTCGAAACCGCGATCAAGATGGTGCGCAAGTGGGGATACCAGGCCCGCGGCGTCCCGGACGGCCAGGCCGAGATCATCGTTTGCGAGGACAATTTCCACGGGCGAACGACGACGATTGTCGGATTCTCGTCCGAAGCGCAGTATCGGGAAGGATTCGGCCCGTTCACCCCCGGATTCAAGCTGGTGCCGTACGGCGACGTGGACGCGCTGCGGCGGGCAATAGGGCCCAACACCGTCGGATTCATGGTCGAGCCCATCCAGGGCGAGGCGGGGGTGGTCGTCCCGCCCGACGGCTACCTGCGCGAAACGGCGGCGATCTGCCGCGACAGCGGCGTGGCCTTCGTCGCCGATGAGATCCAGACGGGGCTGGGCCGCACGGGCCGGCTCTTCTGTTGTGACTGGGAGGACGTGCGGCCGGACGTGCTCGTCGTGGGCAAGGCGCTGGGCGGGGGAGTATACCCCGTGTCGGCGGTGATCGCGGACGCCGAGTTCATGGACGTCTTCCGGCCCGGCGACCACGGCTCGACCTTCGGCGGCAACCCCCTGGGCGCGGCGGTGGGCAGGGCCTCGCTGCGAGTCATCCTCGACGAGGACCTGTCGCGGCGCTCCGACGAGCTCGGATCCTGGTTCATGGACCGTTTGCGTGCGATCGCCTCGCCCCACGTCGAGGAAGTGCGCGGCAAGGGACTGCTCATCGGCGTGGTGATCAAGGAGTCCTCGGGGACCGCGAGGCCCTTCTGCGAAGCGCTGCAGGAGCGCGGCATCCTCGCCAAGGAGACACACCACCAGATCGTCCGGTTCGCGCCGCCCCTCACGGTGGAGCGGGGCGACCTGGAAGCCGCGCTGACGGAGATCGAGGCGGTGCTTGGCTAAGTCAACTGGACTAAGTCAAGCCGGGTCAGGCACAACCAGGCAGGGACGCGCTGCGGCACGGGGTCAGCGGCGCGGGGGTCAGCTGTCCGGGGCCGCGATCGTGCCTTTCCTGGAGGTGTCGATTTCTGCCGCCTCTCCCTCGCCGAACAGCACCGCGGCGATCTGCCCGTAGAGGAAGTCGCGCGACTCGGCCTTGCGCGGGTCGAGCCCGAAGTGGTTGATCAGCAGGGTCTGGTGCTGAAGCCAGTCCCGCCAGCAGCGTGCGCAGATCTCGCGCTGAATCCGCTCGCCGAGTTCGGATCGAAACGGTGGGCGAGGCAGCGCGGGGACCGGTTCTCCCGGGTGGTGGCGGCAATCGACGGTGTTCACGCCGACAAGATAACATCGCCGGCGCCGCGCACCGGCGGGCGCCGTCCGGGCGGTTTCGTCCACGGACTGATAGATTTGCTCATGCATCGAGTGCAGGCAACGGAGGTACATGATGTCTTCAGCGAGAGTTCCCGAGACGAGATCCGCGGCGAACGGCGAGGGCCCCCTGTTCAGCAAGGAACAGCTGGCGCACCTGGAGAAGAGGCTGCTGGAGGAACGGAGGAAGGCGCTCCGTGGCCTGGGCGTGTTCAACCAGGCGGCCAAGGAGGATCGGGGGGCCGTCGATTCTGACCTGGCGGCCTACACCGATCACATGGCCGATCAGGGAACCGAGGCGATGGAGCGCGAGAAGGCCGCCCTCTTCGCGACCAAGGAGGGGCGCTACCTGTACCGGCTTCAGGAGGCTCTTCGCCGCCTGTACCGCGACCCGGACAACTTCGGGCGCTGCCACGCCACCGGGAAGCCGATCAGCTTCCAGCGCCTCGACGCGCTTCCTCACGCCCGCTACTGCATCGAGCACAAGCTGGAACTGGAGAAGGAAGGGGGCTGACCCGCCCCCTGATCACTGCATCGCCGCCAGCAGCTTCTCGCCGAGGACCTCCGCTTGCCACTCCCGCACGTCCTCCAGCGCGACGAGTTCACGCAGGTCTTGCGGGTTTGCGGCGGCCACGGTCCGCAGCACGTGGTTGGCCATGACACGGCCGCGGTCCAGCGTCAGATCCCCGGCCACCCGGTTGCGCGCGGCTTTCAGGCGCTCAAAGACGGCCTCCTCCTCCGGGGTCGGGCGCGCACGCCTCCTCGCCGGAGCAGGGTAGGGAGACAGTTCGGCGGCGGGGAGGCGGTCGACCTCCTCCAAAACACGCAGCAGTGACTTGCCCCTTCCGTGGGCGAGCCGGGCGGGGAATCCTCTCACGCGCGCCAGCTGGTGAACGGAGGTGGGAGGCCTGAGGACAACTTCCAGCAGCACGGCGTCGGAAGCCACCCTGAACGGGGCGCGGTCCAGATCGCGCGCGACGTCGTCCCGCCAGCCGATGACGGCGCGGAGTGCGGTTACGGCCCGCGGGCGCATGCGGCGTGCCTCCCGGAACCGCGTCACCGGATCGGCGGGCGGCTCCTCCGTTTCGGGCGCCGACGCACTGCGGACGAGCCACGCGCATTCCTCTTCGGCCCAGGACAAGCGACCCGCCTCCCTCAGCCGCTCGCCCAGAATCGCCGCCAGGCGGTGGAGGTAGCGCGTGTCACCCGCGGCGTATTCGACCATCTCGGCCGACAGCGGTCGCCGGGCCCAGTCCGCCTTCTGGAACTTCTTGGAGACCCGAATGCCCAGGTGCCTTTCGAGGAGCGCCTGCAGGCCCACCGCGGGTTCCCCGAGCAGACCGGCCGCCACCTGGGTGTCGACCAGGCGGGCCACGCGGATGTCCAGGTCACGGCGCAGCAGCCGGAGATCGTAGGCCGCGCCGTGCATCAGCACGCTTCGTTTCGGGTTCTCCAGAGCCTTCAGCGACGGCGTGAGATCGACCGCCAGGGGGTCCAGTACGAACGTTCGCTCAGGTGTCGAGAGCTGTACCAGGCAGAGCCGGTCCGAGTAGCGGTGGTAGCCCGCGGCCTCGCAGTCGACGGCGAGGGTGTCGGCGCCGGCGATGGCACGCTCCGCGCTGCGCGCCAGTTCGGGTGTGTCCACATAGGACGTAGCTCTCTGCAAGGTGTCGCGCGTCCGTTTTCGTCCGTTTCGGTACGTTTCGGTGAAACCGTCGCAAGTGGTCGGTCGCTCCAAACTAACCTAGCTTCACTCCCGGCGTTCCGTGTTCCGTGATTCGCCCGGATCACGATCGCGCCCGGATCTTCCAGGTCACACGTCTGCCGGAGGGAGTGTGTTGTAACGGATGCTGAGAACGAAAGTGGTCGCGACGATGGGACCGGCCAGTTCCACCCCGGAGGTCGTCACGGATCTCGTACGCGCCGGAATGGACATCGCGCGGATCAACATGTCCCACGGCAACCACGAGCATCATCGGCGCGGCGTGCGCCTGGTCCGGGAGGCCGCGCGAACGGTCGGCCGCCCGGTCGCGATCCTGGCCGACCTGCAGGGGCCCAAGCTCCGGGTTGGGAGCCTCGAGGAGCCCATCACCCTGCGCGACGGCGACGTGGTGACGATCGCGCCCGAGGGAGAGCAGTCGCCCGGCGAGATCCCGACGTCCTACACCCGGCTCGCCGAGGAAGTTTCGCGGGGCACGCAGGTGCTTCTCGACGACGGCCAGCTGGAGCTGGAGTGCATCAGGACCGACGGAGAGCGCGCGGTCTTCAAGGTGGTTCGGGGCGGGATCCTCCGTTCGCGCAAGGGCATCAATCTGCCGGGCATCGCCGTGAAGACCCCGGCGGTGACCGACAAGGACAGCCAGGATCTGGACTTCGCCCTCGAGATGGACGTCGAGTTCATCGGGCTGTCGTTTGTGCGCAACGTCAACGACGTGCTCGGACTGAAGGACCGGATCAAGGGCCGGGCATGGCTCGTCAGCAAGATCGAGAAGGCTCAGGCGCTCGACGAACTCGACGGAATCATGTCGTTCAGCGACGCCGTCATGGTGGCCCGGGGCGACCTCGGTGTGGAGTTGCCCTTCGCATCGGTGCCCCTTGCCCAGAAGCGCATCATACAGGCGGCGAACGGACACGGCTGCCCCGTCATCACGGCGACCCAGATGCTCGAGTCGATGACCATGTACCCGCGCCCGACAAGGGCCGAAACGTCCGATGTCGCCAACGCGATCATCGACGGAACCGACGCGGTGATGCTCTCGGGAGAGACCGCGGTCGGCAAGTTCCCCGTGAAGACCGTGGAGGTCATGGTCGGCATCGCGCGTGAAATCGAACGGAGCGGCGTCCTGGAGAAGGGGCCCCACTACCTGGACCAGATGGGACCCATCCGGCGTCGCGGAGCGTCGCCCCGGGAGCATGCGGTCGCGGCTTCGTCGGTCCGCGCGGCGCGGGACCTGGGCGCCCCGGCGATCATCGTGATCACCCGCAGCGGCTTCTCGGCCCGGCTGGTCGCGTCCTACCGTCCCCCCATCCCGGTCTTCTCGGTGTGCACCGACCGGAAGGTCCAACGCCAGCTCTCGGGGGTGTGGGGCGTGCGGCCGGTTTTGGCCGAGCGCGGCGAGATCACGTACCAGAACCTGACCGACTTCGGCAAGCGCGTCGTGCTCGGTTCCGGCATCGGCCGAACCGGCGATCCCGTGATCGTGACATCGGGCCTGCCATTCCACTCACCCGGCTCGACCAATACCATGCGTATCGAGCAGCTGTAGCAGTCCACGGGCTGCCGGCACGCGTCCATCCAGCGGCGGCGAGGGACCACCTCAATTGCGCTTGACCTTTCTTGGCACCGGCACCTCCTTCGGCGTTCCCGTGATCGGGTGCAAATGCGCCAACTGCACGTCGTCCGATCCGCGCGACCGACGCACCCGCCACGGAGCGCTGCTGACGCTGGACGGCGGCAACCTGCTCGTCGACACGCCGCCCGAACTGCGGCTCCAGCTGCTCGGCGCCGGCGTCGATCGTGTCCACGCGGTCTGGTTTACGCACCTCCACGCCGACCACGTTCACGGGATCGACGACGTGCGCGTCTTCTCCTCACGGGGCCGGGGCGCGGTCCCGACCTATCTGCCCGAGGAACTGCGGCCGGAGATGGAGTCGCGGTTCTCCTATATCTTCGACGACCGGGTCGAGGTGGCCAGGGGCACCAGCAAGCCGAAGCTCGAGATCCGGCCCTACGTGGAAAACTCCACGGTGGACGTGCTGGGCGCCGGGATCACGCCGTTCAGGGTGCCCCACGGCCCCGTCGACGCGTTCGGGTTCCGGGTGGGCTCGCTCGGGTACGTCACCGACGCCAAGCGCCTGCCGGCGGTGGCCCGGGGCATCCTCGACGGGGTGGAGACCCTCGTGCTGAACGCACTCTGGTGGGGCCGTCCGCACCCCACGCACTTCAACATCGAGGAGGCCGTGGAGGCTGCGCGCGACATCGGACCCCGCCGGACGTTTCTGACCCACCTCACCCATTTCGTCGGGTACCGCGAGCTGGCGGCGGCGCTCCCACCGGGGATCGAGCCCGCCTACGACGGTCTCGTCGTGGATCTGACCGGCGACTCGGGGGAATAGCGTGTCCGCCCCGACGATCGACTTTGCCAACGTGGTGGCGGGCGTGATCCCGGGGACGGGACTCGATCCGGAACGCCTGCACGGCGACCTGGCCGCGCGCTTCCGGGACGCTCACGCGGCGGTCGCGGCGCGCCGGAGCGCCGGGGAAGCCGGCTTCTTCGATCTCCCCGCGGATCGCGAGCTCGCCGTTCGAACCAGAGCCGCCGCCGCTACGGTCGGCGGGCGCTTCGAGTCGCTGGTGGTCGTCGGGATCGGCGGGTCCGCGCTCGGAACCGCCGCGCTCCGGGATGCGCTGCTGCCTCCCTCCTGGAACGAGCTGGACGCGGCGTCGCGCGGCGGCCGTCCCCGGCTCCACCTCATGGACAACCCGGACCCCGGGACCGTCGCGGCGCTGCTCGGCCGCCTGGATCCCGAGACCACCTGCTTCAACGTGGTCAGCAAGTCCGGATCGACGGCCGAGACCCTGGCACAGTTCCTGGTCGCCTGGAACTGGGTGGAATCCGCGCTGGGGACCGGTGCCCTGCAGGAACGTTTCGTCGTGACGACGTCGCCCGGACGGGGCGTTCTCCGCAAGCTCGCCGACGACCACGGTCTTCGCGCGCTGGACGTGCCGCACGCCGTGGGCGGCCGGTTCTCGGTGCTGTCGCCCGTCGGGCTGTTCCCGGCGGGCGCAACGGGCATCGACACCGGCGCGCTGCTGGCCGGCGCCGGGGAGATGGCCGAGCGATGCGCGACCCCGGAGCTGCCGGGAAACCCGGCGGGCGTTCTCGCCACGCTGCTGCACGTCGCCGACACCGAAATGGGTTGCCGCGTGCACGTCTTCATGCCGTACGCCGACCGGCTGCGGGGGATGGCGTACTGGATCCAGCAACTCTGGGCCGAGTCGCTCGGGAAAACGGTCGACCGCGCGGGACGTCTCGTCGAGAGCGGACCCACCCCTGTGCCGTTGTTCGGTGCCAACGACCAGCATTCGGTCCTGCAGCTGCTCATGGAGGGGCCCCGGGACAAGATCGTCGTCTTCCTCGCCGCGGAGGGGCCCGAGCGTGACGTGGGCATTCCGGAGCACCCCTCGGACGAGCCGGCCCTGGCCTGTCTGGGCGGCCACACGCTGTTCGGCCTCCTCGATGCCGAACGCCGCGCAACCGCGGAGGCGCTGAGGAGGGAGGGACGCCCGAACCTCACCGTGATGACGGAGCGAGTGGACGCGCATGCCGTGGGAAGTCTGTTGATGCTCTTCCAGATCGCGGTCGTATATTCCGGTGAACTCTACGGTGTGAACCCGCTGGACCAGCCGGGGGTCGAGCTCGGGAAGGCGTTGACCTTCGGGTTGATGGGACGGGACGGGTATCCCCGGCCCGAAATGTCCGGGCCGCCAACGCGATGGCGTGTCTGAGCGCGATGGCGTGTCCGAGCGCGATGGCGTGTCCGAGGCGGCGCTGGTAGCTTAATTCAGGAGGCGAGGATGAGTTCTGAAGAAGATCAACGCACTGTCATCATCGAGAAGGACCGCAGTCCCGAAATCGGGGCGTTTCTTGTCGGCGCGCTCATCGGGGCGGGGCTCGCGCTGCTGTTCGCTCCGGGCTCGGGCGCGGAAACCCAGCGGCGGATCCGGGAACAGGCCAGGAAGCTGAGGGAGCTTACGGAGGACCGTGTCCGGGGCTTGCGGGAGGACCTCGGAACGCGGATGGACTCCGCGAAAGGGGTGGTGGAGCAGGGACGGCACATGGCGGCGGAGGCGCGGGGGGAGCTGGAGGAGAAGCTGGAGCGGTCCAAGGCGGCCTACCGCGCGGGAATCGAGGCGGCTCGCGAGGAGTCGCGCCGCCAGCTTGCCGACGGTGATGGCCAGCAGGCGTCCGAGGGGGACGCCTGACGCAAACCTTCCATATCCGGAGGAGCCCACCCACGTGAAGATCTACCTGGACACCGCCAACCTCGAAGAGATCCGCGAAGCCGCCGGTTGGGGGATTCTGAGCGGCGTAACGACGAATCCCAGCCTGATGGCGAAGGAGACGGGAGCCGACTTCGAGGACACCATCCGGACCATTGCCGGACTCGTCGACGGCCCCATCAGCGCCGAGACGGTTTCCGAGGACGCCGACGGCATGGTCGCCGAGGGCAGGGAGTACGCCAGCTGGCATCCCAACGTGATCATCAAGGTGCCGAGCACCCCGGCGGGGCTGCAGGCCGTTCACCGGCTGGGTCAGGAGGGCATCCGCTGCAACGTGACGCTGGTCTTCAACGCGAATCAGGCGCTGATGGCCGCGTTGGCGGGCGCGTTCGTGGTATCGCCGTTCATCGGGCGCGTCGACGACATGTCCCACGACGGGATGGAGCTCATCCGGGAGATCGCCGCCGTCTTCGAGCAGGACCCGGACATCCGGACGCAGATCCTCGCCGCGTCCATTCGCCACCCCCGTCACGTGATCGACTCCGCTCTGGCCGGGGCCCACATCGCCACCTGCCCGTTCAAGGTTCTCCAGCAGGGCATGAAGCACCCCCTTACCGACCGCGGGATGGCGAGCTTCATCGCCGACTGGAAGGCGCGAGAAGCGGCCATGGCGGTGATGGCGGGGGCAGGGGTCTGATCTCTTGGGCGCGCCACCGTCCGGTGGCTCGCGGCGCGTCGTTGCCCGCAACCGGAAGGCCCGGCACCAGTACGAGGTTCTGGATACCTGGGAAGCCGGGCTGGTGCTGTTGGGGACCGAGGTGAAGTCCATTCGCGCGGGCAAGGTTGCGTTTCACGACGCGCACGCGCGAACACAGGCTGGCGAGATGTGGCTTCACAGCCTCCATGTGGCGCCCTGGGACGGCGGGAATCGCTGGAACCACGAGGAGACCCGCCCGCGCAAACTGCTGCTGCATCGAGGCGAGATCCGGCGAATCACCGCGCGGGCCGAGGAGAAGGGCCTCGCGATCGTCCCCCTGGACCTCTATTTCCGCCGGGGCAGGGCAAAGGTCACGCTGGCGCTTTGCCGCGGCAGAAAGCACCGCGACCGGCGAGAGGTGCTGCGGCGCAGGACCATGGAGCGCGAGGCGGAAAGAGCGATGAAGGAGCGCGGCCGTTGAGCCCGCCGCGCGACGTGTTCGGCATCCGCTTCGCCAACCCCGTGCTCCTGGCCGCCGGCACCTGCGGTTTTGGCGAGCCGCTGGTGGATGTCCTGTCTCCGGACGAGGTCGGGGGGCTGGTGACCAAATCGGTCACGCTCGAGCCGCGCCGTGGGAACGCTGCACCCCGCGTGGCCGAGTTCGAAGGGGGAATGCTCAACTCCGTCGGTCTCGCGAACCCCGGATTGGAGGGCGTGCGCGAACGGAAGCTGCCCTGGATGAGACGCCATCTCGGAGATCTGCCCGTGCTGGTTTCGGTCGCCGGGGCCACGGCGGACGAGTACGAAGCGGTTGTGGCGGGACTGGAGGAGGAGGACGGCTTCGTCGGATTCGAGCTCAACCTTTCCTGCCCCAACGACGCGCACCTGCATGGGACGCCGTTCTGTCTCGACGGCGATGCGATGCGTGACGTGCTCGGTCGCGTGCGGCCGCGGACCGCGCGCCCTCTGCTGGTCAAGCTCGCGCCGAACGATCCCGACATCGGCGCGACCGCGGCCCTGGCCGTGGCGTGCGGTGCCGACGGCATCACGGCCATCAACACGTTGCCGGGACTGCTCGGCGACGCTGACGGGAACCCCCGGCTCGGGGCCGGTCAGGGCGGTGTGAGCGGCCCCGCGGTGCTCCCCGCCGGTCTGGCTGCGGTGCGACAGGTTGCGGACGCGGTGGACGTGCCGGTGGTCGGAGTGGGAGGGATACTCACGGGTGACGACGCGGCGACGTATCTCGCGGCAGGCGCCTCGCTCGTTCAGATCGGTACCGGGTCCTTCGCGGATCCGCGTTGCGCCCGCAGGGTCGCGCGTCAACTCGCGGTGCGGAGCTGGACCTAGTGGACCACCGGGTGATCGTCGCCCTGGACGCCTCGAGCGCGGAACACGCGCTGCACCTGGTCGATCGCATCGGGCCGGGATGCCGCTTCTACAAGGTCGGGCTCGAACTCTACACCGCGGCCGGACCCACGGTGGTGCGCGCACTGCGCGAACGGGGCCACGAGGTCTTTCTCGATCTGAAGCTGCACGACATCCCCAACCAGGTCGCGGGGGCGACGGCCAGGGCGGCCGAGCTCGGCGTGAGGTTCCTCACCGTGCACTCGATGGGGGGGCGGGACATGCTGGCGGCCGCTGCCGCCGCTGCTGCCGCGGCCGATGCGGCGGAGGGGCCGCTCGGGCTCCTGGGGGTCACCGTGCTGACGTCGCTGGACGCGGGGGGGCTGGGTGCCGTGCTCGGGCGCAGCGTCGAGGATGTCGGCAGGGAAGCCGATCGCCTCGCGGCCCTGGTGCGCGAGGCGGGGCTGGCCGGGGTCGTGTGCTCGGCGGCCGAGGCGGCTCGGCTCCGCGCCCGGATGGGTCCCGGCGGCGCCATCGTCACGCCCGGGATCCGGCTCGCCGGCGACGCGGTCCATGACCAGCGGCGCGTGCGTACGGCCGGCGAGGCGTTCCGGGACGGCGCGACCCACATTGTCGTCGGCCGTCCGGTCACCGGTGCTTCCGACCCGGCGGCGGCCTTCGCGCGCATCGTCGCGGACGCCCGCGGCGGACGCTGATACGCAGCACTGCGGGTGCGCCTATATTTCACCACCCACCAGCCATCACCGACCACCCACCCACCACACGCTGCACGCCGAACAGAACCCCTGGACGCCGGATGAAACTGTACGACTCGCTGCGCGGCGACATACATGACTTCGTTCCCCTGAACCCGGAGCGTGTCACCGTGTACGGCTGCGGACCCACGGTGTACGACTTCGCGCACATCGGCAACTTCCGCGCCTTCATGGCGTACGACCTGCTCCACCGCCATCTCAGGTGGCGCGGCTACGAGGTGGACTTCGTCGTGAACTTCACCGACGTGGACGACAAGACGATCGCCGGCGCGCAGGCGGCGCAGCAGCCGCTGGCGGAGCACACGGCGCCCTTCGTCGAAGCGTTTCTCGAAGACGCGCGGACGCTCGGATTCCTCCCGTTCTCGCGACATCCCCGCGCGACCGGGTACATCGCCGCCATGCTGGGCTTCGTGGAGCGGCTCGTGCAGTCCGGCAACGCCTACCACGCCGCCGACGGCTCCGTATACTACGACGTGTCGTCTTTCGGCGGATACGGGTGTCTCTCGGGGAAGGGAACGGCCGCGGACGGCACGCGCTCGCGCATCGCCGCGGACGAGTACGAAAAGGGCGACGCGCGCGACTTTGCGCTGTGGAAGGCCGTGCAGCCCGGCGACCGGGAAGTGGGGGCGGTCTGGGATTCGCCCTGGGGTCCGGGCAGGCCGGGGTGGCACCTGGAGTGCTCGGTCATGGCCCAGGCCCTGCTCGGGGATACGTTGGACATCCACCTTGGAGGCGAGGATCTCCTCTTTCCGCATCACGAGAACGAGATCGCGCAATCCGAGGTGGCGACCGGCCGGCCGCTCGCCCGCTTCTGGATGCACGTGAAGCACCTGAAGGTCGAAGACCGCAAGATGTCCAAGTCCCTCGGGAACTTCCACACCGTGCGGGAACTCCTCGACGAGGGCTACGATCCGGCCGCGATCCGCTGGGTACTGCTGTCGTCCCACTACCGCAGCGAACTGAACTTCACGAGGGACGGTCTGGAGGACGCCACGCACTCGGTGCAGCGCCTGCTGGATCTGCGGCATCGGGTTCGGGAGGCGCCTTCGGTGTCCGGGCCGGGGGGGACACTGGCCGCGGCCTCGCGCGAACATCTCGCGGCGTTCGGCCGGGCCCTGGACCACGATCTGAACGCGCCCCGCGCCATGGCCGCGCTGTGGGCGCTGGCAAGGGACGTCAACACGAACCTGGACGCTGCCGGTGGCGGGATCGCGAGCCAGGATCGCGCCGAGGTGCTCGCCGTGCTCGGCGAGATGGATGCCGTGCTGGGTGTTGTGGATCTGGCCGCCGGAAGCCGCGAGGTCGGCGACGAATTCGAAGTGTGGGTCCGGCGGACGGTGGAGGCCCGGGACCGGGCCCGCGCGCACCGCGACTTCGAGACCGCCGACCGTCTCCGCGACGAGCTCGCGGCCGAGGGGGTGCAACTCGAGGACGGGCCGGAGGGCACAAGGTGGAAGCGGGTGCACGTCGGGGCCTCCGCGAAGGGTGGCTGAACCCGGGCGGGGGGGAACACTTCCCTCGCAAGGGCATCTGGCCCAGGTTTGGGATCGGACCCGAGCTTCCGAGAGCGCTGACGTAGCTCAGTTGGTAGAGCAGCTGATTTGTAATCAGCAGGTCCGGGGTTCGAGTCCCCGCGTCAGCTTGGACAGGACCGGCGGTTGATACCCACCGGCCAAGTCGTTATCTTTCTTTGCTCGTTTCCATCCGAGCCCGGGGACGCCGACAGCCAGCTTGGCGGGCAGGGGTGGAAACGTGTTTTTTGGTGGGGTACCGAAGCGGCCAAACGGGGCAGACTGTAAATCTGCTGGCAGACGCCTACGTAGGTTCGAATCCTACCCCCACCATGGAGGCGTTCCGGTGCAGGGCACGGGGGTCCCTCCGATGGCTGCGGGAGTAGCTCAGTTGGCTAGAGCATCAGCCTTCCAAGCTGAGGGTCGCCGGTTCGAATCCGGTCTCCCGCTCTCGGTTCGACCCGGGTTGTTCCGGGGCGGCCGGTGCGACACGAGGTGCTCTGGTAGCTCAGTGGTAGAGCGCTTCCTTGGTAAGGAAGAGGTCGCGGGTTCAATCCCCGCCCAGAGCTTGGCGGGCGAGGGGGCGAACCCGGACCGCTGAAGGTGACGACAACGGCAGGAGCCACAACGGCAGAAGCCACGCCGGGCAATCAGGGGTGCCCGCGTCAAGAACCTCAATCTCAACGGGGGTAGAATGGCGAAGGAGACCTTCGAGCGAACGAAGCCTCATGTGAACGTGGGGACGATCGGGCATGTGGATCACGGGAAGACGACGTTGACGGCGGCGATCACGCTGGCGCAGGCGAAGAAGTATGGGGGGGATGCGATCGCGTTCGACGAGATCGACAAGGCGCCGGAGGAGCGGGAGCGGGGGATTACGATTGCGACGGCGCACGTGGAGTACGAGACGGAGAACCGTCACTACGCGCACGTGGACTGTCCGGGGCACGCGGACTACGTGAAGAACATGATCACGGGCGCGGCGCAGATGGACGGGGCGATTCTGGTGGTGAGCGCTGCGGACGGGCCGATGCCGCAGACGCGGGAGCACGTGTTGCTGGCGCGGCAGGTGAACGTGCCGCACATCGTGGTGTTCCTGAACAAGGTGGACATGGTGGACGACGAGGAGTTGCTGGAGCTGGTGGAGCTGGAGGTTCGGGAGCTGCTGAGCGAGCAGGGGTTTCCGGGCGATGATCTGCCGGTGGTGCACGGGAGTGCGCTGGAGGCGCTGGAGGCCGGGGGCGAGGGGGATGCGGCGGCGTGCGTCGGTGAGCTGATGGAGGCGATCGACGGGTACATACCGGAGCCGGAGCGGGACATTGACAAGCCGTTCCTGATGCCGGTGGAGGATGTGTTTTCGATCACGGGCCGTGGGACGGTGGCGACGGGCCGGATCGAGCGGGGCGTGATCCACAAGGGGGACGCGGTGGAGATTGTGGGGATGGGTGCGGACCGCAAGACGGTGGTGACGGGCGTGGAGATGTTCCGGAAGCTGCTGGAGCAGGGCCAGGCGGGAGACAACGCGGGGCTGCTGCTGCGGGGAGTGGGGAAGACGGAGATTTCGCGGGGTCAGGTGCTTGCGATTCCGGGTTCGATCACGCCGCATACGAAGTTCAAGGCGGAGGTGTACGTGTTGACGAAGGAGGAGGGTGGCCGTCATACGCCGTTCTTCCACGGGTACCGGCCGCAGTTCTACTTCCGGACGACGGACGTGACGGGATCGGCGATGCTGCCGGACGGGGTGGAGATGGTGATGCCGGGAGACAACGTGCAGATGGAGGTGGAGCTGATCACGCCGATTGCGATGGACGAGGAGCTTCGCTTCGCGATCCGCGAGGGCGGCCGCACCGTCGGCGCCGGCGTCGTCACCTCCATCATCGAGTAGGCGATCATGTCGAGCATCACGAACGCCAGGCACTTCGTGCAGGAGTGCATCGACGAGATGGCGAAGGTCACGTGGCCCGACCGCGAGCAACTCCGCAACGCCACCTGGGTGGTCATCCTGTTCACAATCCTGATCTCGCTGGTCATCTGGATCATGGACACCATCTCCAGGCTGGTCATAGTCGACTTCATCATGGGGGTCTTCCGGTCTTGAGTGACGACGAGCGCTGGTACGCTGTCCAGACGCAGGCGCGGCACGAGAACCGGGTCTGTCGCATGATCCAGCAGGAGATCGACAAGGACACCGATCCCGAACGGGGGATCCGGGAGGTCCTGGTGCCGACCCACGAGGTCGTCGAGATCCGGCGGGGCAAGCGCGTGCCCGTGGTCAAGCCGCTCTATCCGGGCTACGTCCTGGTGCGGATGATCCTGAACCAGCAGACCGAGCACGCGATCAGCGCAATGAAGGGCGTGCGGTTCGTGGGGCAGGGCGGTGGCCCTCAGCCGCTCCGCGAAGAGGATATCAACCGGATCATGGGGGTCGAGGTCGAGGAGGAAGAGGACGGGCGGGAAGAGATCCCCTTCCGGGCCGGCCAGGTCGTGGAGGTGATTCAGGGGCCCTTCACCGACTTCTCCGGAACGGTGCAGGAGGTGTACCCCGAAAAGGGCAAGGTCAAGGTCGAGGTTTCGCTCTTTGGCCGCCCGACATCGGTCGAATTGGACTTCACCCAGTTACGCGGCTTCTAGAGGTCCGCGGGAGTCTGCAAAGATGGCAAAGAGAGTTCTCGGCTTCATCAAGCTGCAGATCAGCGGGGGGCAGGCGAATCCGGCACCGCCGGTCGGCCCCGCGCTCGGGCAGCATGGCGTGAACATCATGGATTTCTGCAAGCAGTTCAACGCCAGGACGAAACAGCAGGCGGGGACCCTGATCCCCGTCGAGATCACGGTCTACGTCGACCGCTCGTTCTCGTTTGTCACCAGGACGCCGCCGGCCTCGTTCCTGATCAAGCGCGCCGCCGGACTTGAGAAGGCGTCGCCGGAGCCGCACGTGGAGAAGGTCGCGTCGCTGTCCGTGTCGCAGGTCAGGGAGATCGCGGAAGCGAAGATGGAGGACCTGAACACCGATGACCTCGTCTCGGCCATGAGAATGATCAAGGGCACCGCACGCTCGATGGGCATCGAGGTGGACGGTGAGCTTACCGCCTGACGGAGGAACGCGTGCCAAAGCGCAGCAAGAAATACGCCGGAGCCCGACAGTCGTTTGACCGGCTGATCCGGCACGCGCCCGATGAGGCGCTGGGCAGGGTCAAGGAAATCGCCTTTGCCGGCTTCGACGAGAGCGTCGATGTCGCGACCCACCTCGGGGTCGACCCCCGGAAGGCCGACCAGGTCGTGCGTGGCACCGTGGTGCTGCCGCACGGGACGGGCAGGGCCGCGCGGGTGCTCGCGATCTGTCAGGGTGACAAGGAGGACGAGGCGAGGGAAGCCGGTGCCGACTTCATCGGGGTCGACTACGTGGAGAAGATCAAGGAGGGGTGGCTCGACTTCGATGTCTGCGTCGCCACTCCCGACCTGATGCGCATGGTCGGGCCCCTCGGCCGCATTCTCGGGCCCCGCGGGCTGATGCCGACCCCCAAGGCCGGCACGGTGACCCCGGACGTCGGCCGTGCGGTCCGCGAGATCAAGGCCGGCAAGATCGAGTATCGCGTGGACAAGACGGGCAACCTGCACGCACCCATTGGGCGGGTGTCGTTCGACGTGGCGCTGCTCTCCGAGAATCTGAGGGCCTTCATGGCCTCGGTGCTTCGGGCGAAGCCGGCGGCCTCGAAGGGCACATACGTCAAGAGCGTGACGGTGTCGAGCACCATGGGCCCGGGCGTCCCTGTGGATCCCAACAGCTTTACGCGGAGCGCCTGAAGCAATGACCAGAGAACAGAAGGAGAGCTTCGTCGCGGAGTTCCGTGAGCGTCTCGATCGTGCCGAGGCGATCTTCCTCACGGACTTCACGGGGCTCGACGTCAAGGCGATGACCAGCCTGCGCAGCAAGCTGAAGAAGTCGGGCGGCGAATACCTGGTGGTCAAGAACCGGCTCGTGCAGCGTGCGCTGGCCGACACGGAGATCCCGGACATTTCCGGATTTCTCACCGGACCCACCGGTGTCGTCTTCGGGGACGGCGATGTCGCCGATGCCGCGAGAACCGTCACGGACTTTGCAAAGGACAACGGAGACCGGCCCGTCTTCAAGGTCGGCGTCCTGGAAACCGATATTCTCGACCCGGCGCAGATCCACCGCGTCGCCGATCTCCCTCCCCGGGAGGTACTCCTGTCCCAGGTCGCGGGTGCGCTGGAAGGGCCGATGTCGACCCTGGTGGGCGCGCTGGGCGGCAAGCTCCAGGAAATGGCGGGACTGGTCGATGCGCTGCGCGAGCAGCTGGAGTCGAACTCGAACGGCTGACCACTATGCCCGGGTGGCCGGGTGAATCCAATGAGGAGATGAAACAAATGGCTGTGAACCAACAGGAACTTCTCGAGACCTTCGGCAACATGACCGTCATCGAACTCTCGGAGTTCGTCGACGCCTTCAAGGATCGGTTCAACGTGACCGCCGCGGCCGCTCCCGTCATGGCGGGACCGGTTGAAGCGGCGGACGGCCAGGGCGAGGCTGCGGAGCAGGACGAATTCGAAGTCGTGCTTGAGTCGTTCGGCGCCAAGAAGATCCAGGTCATCAAGGTGATTCGGCAGATCACCAGCCTGGGACTGAAGGAAGCCAAGGAGCTGGTCGACAAGGCACCCAGCACGGTCAGGGAGGCGGTCAGCAAGGACGACGCCGCGGACATCAAGGAAAAGCTCGAGGCGGCTGGCGCCAGCGTTGTAGTCAAGTAGGTGCGCCCCGGCCGAGGCGCATTCATTGGCGCGAGCCAACCGGAGCCGGCGGGACGGTCGTCCAATCGTACGGCTTGCGGGTGGCTTGCGTCCGCCGGTTGGCCCGCGTCCGCCGGTTGGCCCGCTTCCGTTCACCGCACCCCGGTGCGCAGCATTCGCCGTGACGTCCGCAACCAAGACAGGGGAGTCTTCTGTTGCCTAGCATGAATGGTTCACAAGAGAGCGCCCGCCCGGTCGTGAGCTTCGCCAAGCTCGAATCCGGGATGCCCATGCCCAACCTTCTGGATGTCCAGCTCCACTCGTTCGCGAAACTCGTGGAGACCGAGGTCGCGCAGGAGGAGATGTGGGACTTCGGGCTGGATTCCGTCTTCCGTGACATCTTCCCGGTCGCCGACGTGAACGGGAAACTCACGCTCGAATACGTCAAGTCCTCGCTGGGCGTGCCCAAGTACACCGTCGAGGAGTGCATCGAGCGCGACATGACGTACGCCGCGCCGCTGAAGGCGACGCTCCGGCTGGTGGTCTGGGAAAAGGTGGGCAAGCAGGATCCGCGCCCCGGGACGATCGTCGAGAAGGAGGTCTATCTGGGCGACCTGCCGCTTCTCACCGGCCTGGGCACGTTCATCATCAATGGTGCCGAGCGTGTCGTGGTCAGCCAGCTCCACCGGTCGCCCGGCGTCGTCTTCGAAGAGGACGTGCACCCCAACGGCACCAAGCTCAACAAGGCGAGAATCATCCCCTTCCGGGGCTCCTGGGTCGAGTTCACGATCGATATCAACGATATCTGCTACGTGCACATCGACAAGAAGAAGAAATTCCCCGCCACCGCCCTGCTTCGGGCTTTCGGGTACGGCAGCGACGGCGACATCTACCGGCTCTTCTTCGAGACCCGTCCGGTTGACGTGCCCACGGAGGACGAGGACGTGCGGGACCTCGTCGGCGCGGTGATCGCAGAGGAGATCGTGGAACGCGAGACCGGCGAGGTTCTGCTGGAAGACGGAGCGGAACTCACCGAGGACGCGATCCGGCTCCTGCAGCGCGGGGGCTACGGCGACATCATGGTATACCGCTCCTTGAGCCAGGGCCGGGGCGGGCGCCCGGGCGAGAGCCCGATCGTCAAGAACACGCTGAAGAAGGACCCGACGAATAGCGAGGAGGATGCGCTCAACGCCATCTACTCACTCCTGCGCCCCGGCGAGGCTCCCAACATCGCGACCGCGCGTGCCGCCCTGGACAGCGTGTTCTTCGATCCGAAGCGCTACGACCTGGGCCGCGTGGGCCGCTACAAGATCAACCAGCGGCTCGGGCTCGACATCGGGTACGGCGAAACCGTGCTGACGCGAGAGGACTTCGCCTCGATTCTGGGCTACCTGATCGAGTTGAGCGAGGGCCGCGGCAGGATCGACGACATCGACCATCTCGGCAACCGCCGTGTCCGCACGGTGGGCGAACTCATCGCGAATCAGTTCTCGGTGGGCCTGTCGCGCATGGCCAGGCTGGTCAAGGAACGGATGTCGATCAATACCGATCCCACCAAGATCAACATCGACGACCTGGTCAACGCCAGGACCGTGTCCGCGGTAATCCAGGCATTCTTCGGGTCATCTCAGCTCAGCCAGTTCATGGACCAGACGAATCCGCTGGCCGAACTGACCCACAAGCGGCGGCTGTCGGCGCTCGGGCCGGGAGGACTCACCCGCGAGCGCGCGGGCTTCGAGGTGCGCGACGTGCACTACTCGCACTACGGCAGGATGTGTCCCATCGAAACGCCGGAGGGGCCGAACATCGGGCTGATCACCTCGCTGACCACGTACTCCCGCATCAATGACCTGGGATTCGTGGAAACCCCCTATCGAAAGGTCGAGGGGGGCAAGGTGACGGGACACATCGAGTGGCTGTCCGCGAACGAGGAACAGGAAGCCACGATCGCGCAGGCCAACGCGCCCCTCAGGTCCGACGGGAGCTTCCGCAGGGAAACCGTACTCTGCCGCAAGCGCGGGGACTTCCCCCTCGTGAGGCCTGCGGACATCGACTACATCGACGTCGCACCCGACCAGCTGGTGTCCGTGGCGGCCGCGATGATCCCGTTCCTCGAACACGACGACGCCAACCGGGCGCTGATGGGCTCGAACATGCAGCGCCAGGCGGTGCCGCTGCTGTACACCGACGCACCGCTTGTGGGCACCGGGCTCGAAGCCAAGGTGGCCCGCGATTCCGGGGCCGTGATCACGGCGCGCAGGGACGGGCGGATCGTGAGCGTGACCGCGGACGAGATCGTCGTGGACACCGGAGAGCAGAAGGCCGAAGAGTCGAATCGCCCGCTGGCCAAGCTGAGCCAGTTCGACCGCTACCGGCTGAAGAAGTTCTGGAGGACGAATCAGGACACCGCCATCAACCAGCGCCCGCTGGTGAACGCGGAGGAGACGGTTCGGGAAGGCGACGTCATCGCCGACGGCCCCTCGACCAACCATGGCGAACTCGCGCTGGGACGGAACGTGAGAGTCGCGTTCATGCCGTGGTACGGGTACAACTTCGAGGACGCCATCGTGATCTCCGAGCGGCTGGTTCGGGACGACCTGTTTACGTCGATCCACATCCAGGAGCTCGAGCTGCATGTGCGCGACACCAAGCGGGGCATGGAGGAAATCACGCGCGAGATCCCCAACGTGGCCGACGAGAGCCTGGTGGATCTGGACGAGCGGGGCATCGTGCGCGTCGGGGCACGCGTCAAGAGCGGCGACATTCTGTGCGGGAAGATCACGCCCAAGGGCGAGACGGAACTGTCGCCGGAAGAGAAGCTCCTGACCGCGATCTTCGGCGAGAAGGCCAAGGACGTCAAGGACTCCTCGCTCCGCATGTCTCCGGGCATGACGGGGACGGTGATCGACGTCAAGATCTTCTCGCGCCGCATCGACGATCCCCTGCTCGAGCGTGAACACGGTGCGCGGATCGGCGAGCTGAGACAGCGCGAACGCGAGGCGATTCGGCGCATCACCGACGCCCGGGACGAGGAGCTGCTCGCCCGTCTCCACCTGCAGACCATCGCCTTGTGCCTCAAGAAAGGCACGGTCCAGCCCTACTTCGAAGAGGGTAGAAAGCTCAAGAAGAAGGATCTGGATCAGCTGCGGCTGGCGGAGGTCGACCTCACGACGCTCAAGGTCCAGAACCAGGAGGTGAGCGGGGAGATCAAGCTGCTGATCGACGAGGCGAAGCGGCGGATCGAAGCTGTCCGGGAGCGGACCGAGGAGCAGATCGACAAGGTGTTCCAGCCCGACGAGCTGCCGCCGGGGGTGGTCCAGCTCGTCAAGGTCTACATCGCGGAGAAGCGGAAGATCTCGGTCGGGGACAAGATGGCCGGCCGTCACGGAAACAAGGGAATCATCGCCCGGATCGCTCCGGAAGAGGATATGCCCTATCTGCCGGACGGATCCCCGGTGGACATCGTGCTGAATCCGCTGGGCGTGCCTTCGCGCATGAACGTCGGCCAGATTCTGGAAACCCACCTGGGATGGGCCGCCGACAACCTCGGCTTCGAGGCGAAGACCCCGGTCTTTCAGGGCGCGTCGGAGGACGAGATCGCGATGCTGCTCAAGCTGGCGGGTGTCAAGTGGGCGTCCGAGTCGCTGAGGGCGCGGGTGGCGTGGCCCCTGGGTCCGGAGCAGTACTACGAACTCCTCGACATGGTCAAGGCTCATCCTGAAACGGGTCGCATTCGGGTTGCGACAAACGGCGATGGCAACGGGGCGGGTTCGTCTCGGGCCGCAGGCATCGGCAAGAGCCTCGACGAGTATGCCGACCTTGCGCACAAGGCCGGAGCGGCCGGCGCGCTCAAGGTGTTCCGGGACTTCCTGATCTCCGTCGGCATTCAGCTGGCGGCCAGGCGTTATCAGGTGCTCGGTCAGGCGTTCCCCGCGATTGCCGACGTGGCCAGGCAGACCACGCTGGGGCCGGGTCTCGAGGCTGCCGTGCAGGAGTTGCTCAACGAAGCGGAGGTCCTTGGGAACGGCAAGGCATGGCTGAGGGACGGCCGCAGCGGCGAGAAGTTCGATTTCCCGGTGACGGTCGGCGCCATCTACATGCTTAAGCTCTCGCACCTCGTCGACGACAAGATCCACGCGCGGAGCATCGGTCCCTATTCGCTGGTTACCCAGCAGCCCCTGGCCGGAAAGGCGCAGTTCGGCGGACAGCGTTTCGGCGAGATGGAGGTGTGGGCGCTCGAGGCCTACGGAGCGGCCCACACGCTGCAGGAGATCCTTACCGTGAAGTCCGACGACGTGACCGGCCGGTCGAAGGTGTATGAATCGGTGGTCAAGGGAGAAAACCTCCCCAAACCGGGAGTTCCCGAGTCGTTCAATGTCCTCGTGAAGGAACTCCAGGCGCTCGGCCTGACGGTCGAGCTGGGCGAGGAAGAAGGATGACAAGGGTATCGGTGCGCGGTCCCCGGATTGCCGGCATGGCGGTTGCGGGGCTTTGGCAAGATGCGTCCAGGCAGTTTGGCCGACACCCCGCTTCAGGGCGGGGTGTTCAAGAAACGGTGGTCAGAACATGATCGACTTCCCCCGCGCGAGAGAGTCCCGCTCCACGGACTTCGACTACATCCGCATCCGTATCGCGTCTCCCGAGGACATCCGCGAGTGGTCGCACGGCGAGGTGACGAAGCCCGAGACCATTAACTACCGGTCGTTCAAGCCGGAGCCGATGGGGTTGTTCTGCCAGCGGACATTCGGCCCCGTGAAGGATTGGGAGTGCGCCTGCGGCAAGTACAAGCGCATTCGCTTCCGCGGGATCGTCTGCGACCGCTGTGGCGTCGAGGTGACGCTCTCCAAGGTGCGGCGGGAGAGGATGGGGCATATCGAACTCGCCGTGCCGGTGTGCCACATCTGGTTCTTCAAGACCTTGCCCAGCCAGCTCGGATACCTGCTGGGCATGACGCTCAAGGACCTGGAAAAGGTCATCTACTATGCGGCCTACGTGGTCACCAACCCGGGTGACCAGGATGTGGAGTTCCTCGACCTTCTCGATGAGGACGAGTACTACGACCTCCGCGTGAAGGCCCGTGAGGAGGGCGACAGGGACTTCAAGGCCGAGATCGGCGCGGAAGCCGCAAGGACGCTGCTGAAGCGGCTCGATTCGCCTGAAGTCGAGGTCGCGGACCAGAACAGGGACGGCCGGGGACTCGACCGCCTTGCCGAGTGGCTGCGCGAGGAGATCGGCTCCGAGACCTCGCAGCATCGGAAGAAGAAGAAGCTCCGCCGCCTCAAGGTCGTAGACGCCCTGCGCAACTCCGGAGACACGCCGGACAAGCGAAACAGGCCCGAGTGGATGGTGCTGGACGCGATTCCCGTGATCCCGCCCGATCTCCGGCCGCTCGTCCCGCTGGACGGCGGGCGCTTTGCCACCTCCGATCTCAACGACCTGTACCGGCGGGTCATCAACCGGAACAACCGTCTCAAGAAGCTCATCGAGATGCGGGCACCCGAGGTCATCCTCAGAAACGAGAAGAGGATGCTGCAGGAGTCGGTGGACGCGCTGTTCGACAATGGACGGCGGTCGAAGGCGATTCGGGGGCGCGGGAAGCGGCCGCTGAAGTCGCTGTCCGACATGCTGAAGGGGAAGCAGGGCCGCTTCCGGCAGAACCTCCTCGGCAAGCGCGTGGACTATTCCGGCCGGTCGGTGATCGTTGTCGGGCCGGAGCTCAAACTGCACCAGTGCGGATTGCCCAAGGCGATGGCGGTCGAGCTCTTCAAGCCCTTCATCATTCACGAACTCGAACGCCGCGGCGAGGCCGAAACCGTCAAGCGGGCCAAGAAGATCGTGGAGCAGGACGATCCCAAGGTCTACGAAGTGCTGGAGGACATCATCCGTGACCACCCGGTGCTGCTCAACCGGGCCCCGACGCTGCACCGGATCGGGATTCAGGCCTTCGAGCCGGTGCTGGTGGAGGGGAAGGCCATCCGGATTCACCCGCTGGTGTGCGCGGCATTCAACGCCGACTTCGACGGTGACCAGATGGCGGTCCACGTACCGCTCTCGTACGAGGCGCAGCTGGAGGCGCGCGTGCTCATGCTCGCGAGCAACAACGTGCTGCTCCCTTCGAACGGCCGGCCGGTGGCGGCCCCCACCCAGGACATGGTCATCGGTTCGTACTACCTCACGAAGCCTCCGATCGAGGTGGCGGACCTGGAGCCGGTCGTGAACGACGGCTCGCTCCCCGAGGCTGTCCGGGCAGAGGCCGAAGCGAAGCTGGCGGAGCTGTACAGGGACGCGCCCCACTACTCGGCCTATGGCGAGGTCGAGATGGCCCAGAGTCTTGGTCATGTGAAGTTCTCGACACCATGCCACTACTGGGTCGACGCTCAGGGCGACCCCGACGATCCCGACAGCATCACCGAGGCGGGCTGGGCGCGCACGACCGTGGGTCGTGTCCTCTTCAACTCGATCATCCCGGACTCGCTGGGCTTCCTGAATCACACGTTCGGCAAGAAGCAGCTCGGCGACCTGGTCTTCGAGTGCTTCACACGGGCGGGCCTGGCGGCAACGACCCGGTTCCTCGATCACCTGAAGGACTTCGGGTTCCGCTACGCCACCATGGGCGGCGTATCCGTCGGGGTCGACGACCTCGAGGTGCCGCCGGAGAAGGCCGAGTTGCTGACCGACGCCGCGCAGGAGGTCACGCGCTTTCAGACGGCGTATGACTCGGGGTACATCTCGAACGGCGAGCGCTACAACAAGATCATCGATACGTGGACCCACGCGAACAACGACGTGGCCGACGCCATGGTAAGCCACCTGAAGCAGTCGCGCGGCGGCTTCAACCCGGTCTACATGATGATGACCTCGGGCGCGCGGGGGAACCGCGACCAGATGCGTCAGCTGGCGGGGATGCGGGGCCTGATGGCCAAGCCCCAGAAGAAGCTCACAGGCGGGATCGGTGAGATCATCGAGAGCCCCATCCGGTCAAACTTCCGCGAGGGACTCACGGTGGTCGAGTACTTCATCTCGACGCACGGAGCACGCAAGGGCCTCGCCGACACCGCGCTCAAGACGGCGGACGCGGGATATCTGACGCGAAGGCTCGTCGACGTGGCCCAGGACGTCACGATCACCAGCGACGACTGCGGCACCATCCTCGGCCTGGAGATGAGCGCGCTCAAGGAGGGCGAGGACATCGTCGAGCCGCTGGCGGACAGGATTGCGGGGAATGTGGCGCTCGAGAGCGTCTACGATCCGATCGACGGCGAACTCATTCTGACCGGCAACGAGATGATCGACGAGCGCGCGGCCGAGGCCATCGAGGCGGCGGGGATCCAGTCCGTCAAGATCCGCTCGGTGCTGACCTGCGAGAACAAGCGGGGCATCTGCCGGATGTGCTACGGCCGCAACCTGGCGACAATGGGACCCGTCGACCTGGGGGAGGCCGTCGGCATCCTGGCGGCGCAGTCCATCGGCGAGCCGGGCACCCAGCTGACGCTGCGAACCTTCCACATCGGGGGCACCGCGGCCCGTATCGCGGCGCAGAACCAGCGCCGGTCGAAGATCTCCGGGATCGTCGGCCTCGAGCGCGTGTCCACCGTCGAAGACCGCCAGGAGAATCGTGTCGTCACCACGCGCGAGGGCAAGATCGTAATCCAGACGCGTGAGGGCCAGGTGCGCAGCCGGCTCTCCGTGCCCTACGGCGCGACGATCCACATCGAAGAGGGAGAGGTGATCAAGGCCGGCGACCTGCTCTTCAGCTGGGATCCCTATTCGGAGCCTGTCGTCTCCGATTCGGAGGGGCACCTCCGGTTCGTGGACATCGTCGAGGAACAGACGGTTCGGGAGGAACTCGACGAATCCACCGGACGGCGGCAGCGGATGATCATCGAGGATCGGGACAAGAAGCTGCATCCGACGATCCAGATCCGCAGCGGCGAGTCCCCGACGAGCGAGCTTCTCAAGGAGTTCATCATTCCGGTGGGCGCGCAGCTGATGTGCGCCCACGGGGACCGCATCCACCCCGGCGATCCGATCGCGAAGATCGGCCGGGAGGTCTACAAGACCCGTGATATCACCGGTGGGCTGCCGAGGGTGGCCGAGCTGTTCGAGGCGCGCAAGCCCAAGGATCCGGCCGTCGTCACGGAGATCGACGGCGTGGTCTCGTTCGGCGATATCAAGCGCGGGAAGCGCGAGGTCTTCGTGACTCCGAAACAGGGACAGCGACAGCGCTACGACGTTCCCGTCGGCAAGCACATGCGGGTCCACCAGGGTGACCAGGTGCGCGCGGGCGACCGGCTCTCCGAGGGACCCATCAACCCGCACGACATCCTGCAGATCAAGGGGTCCAGGGCCGTTCAGGAGTACCTGCTCAACGAGATCCAGGAGGTGTACCGCCTGCAGGGGGTGAAGATCAACGACAAGCACATCGGCGTAATCGTGCGGCAGATGCTGCAGAAGGTGCGGGTTGTCGATCCGGGCGAAACCCATCTGCTCGAGGGAGAACACATCGACCGGGTCGAGTTCCGGGACGTCAACCAGGCCGCCGCGACCCAGGGCCGACGGCCGGCGCGGGCCGAGCCGCTGCTCCTCGGGATCACCAAGGCAAGCCTCACGACCGAGTCCTTCATCTCGGCCGCCTCCTTCCAGGAAACCACGCGGGTCCTGACCGACGCTGCCGTCAGGGGTGCGAAGGACGACCTGGAGGGGCTCAAGGAGAACATCATCATCGGTCACCTCATACCGGCCGGCACGGGGGTGCACAGGTGGCACGATGTCGAGTTCCAGGTCGAGAAGGACTTCTACGACGAGGAGATTCTGCCGCTGACCGCCCCTGACGAGCTCCTGCCGGGACTCGGCGAAGCTGTAGAGGAGATCGCGGCGGAGTAGGGGAAACCGAGTGCCCACAATCGACCCGGGCCTGGCAGAACGCCTGGCGGAGACTCAGCAGCGGTTCCGGGACGTGGAGCGAGAGCTCTCCGATCCGGGGATTGTACGCGACCTCGATCGGCTGAGGGAGCTGGGCCGCGAGCGGGCACGGCTGGCCGTAGTGGTCGAGGCGGGACAGGTGGTTGCCGAGCTGGAACTGGAGCTTGTCGGTGCCCGGGATCTTGTGGCCGAGTCGGACGATCCGGAGATGCGCCAGCTGGCCGGCGAGGAGGTGGCGGAGCTGGAAGGCCGGCTTTCGCAGGCGGAAGCCCGCCTCCGCGAGGCCCTGATTCCTCGTGACCCCATGGAAGACAGGCCCGCGGTGGTCGAGATCCGGGCGGGCACGGGAGGCGACGAGGCGGGACTCTTTTGTGCCGACCTCGTCAGGATGTACAGGCGGCTCGCCGAGCGGAGCGGCTGGACCGTGGACCTGCTCAACGTATCGGAGGGCATTCCGGGCTCGGTCAAGGAGGCGATCTTCACGGTGCGGGGGAAGGGCGCGTACGGCCGCCTGCGCTACGAGTCGGGCGTTCATCGGGTGCAGCGGGTGCCGGAGACCGAGAGCCAGGGGCGCATCCACACGTCGGCAGCCTCGGTGGCCGTGCTGCCGGAAGCCGAAGAGGTGGATGTCGAGATCGATCCCTCGGATCTGCGCATCGACGTCTTTCGGTCCTCGGGTCCGGGCGGACAGTCGGTGAACACGACCGATTCCGCCGTTCGCATCACTCACCTGCCGACCGATCTGGTGGTTACCTGCCAGGATGAGAAGTCGCAGCACAAGAACAAGGCCAAGGCGATGAAGGTGCTGCGGTCGCGCCTGCTGGATCGGGAGATCGCGGCTCGGGAGGCGGAGCGCGCGGCCGAGAGAAGGTCGCAGATCGGCAGCGGAGACCGCTCTGCGAAGGTCAGGACCTACAACTTCCCGCAAAACCGCGTCACCGACCACAGGATCGGATTGAGTCTCTACCGACTGGCCGAGATCCTGGACGGAGATCTCGACGAGATCGTTTCCGCCCTGCGCCTCACGCGGGAGCGGGAGCGTCTGGCGCGGGTGTAGCCGGCTCGTGAGCGCATCGGCCCCCGGCGCCGCCCGGCGCATCTGGACGGTCATGGAAGTGGTGCGTGTGAGTGGGGACTTCCTTGCGGGGAAGGGTGTCGAGGACGGCCGTCTGAACGCGGAACAGATCCTTGCCCACGTGCTGCGGACGGAGCGATTGCAGCTCTACCTCCAGTTCGATCGCCCGCTCGACGATGAGGAACTGGCGAGTTTCAAGCGTCTGCTCCGACGGCGAGCCGCGCGCGAGCCGCTCCAGTACGTACTCGGGACGGCCCCGTTCAGGTCCCTGCAGCTGCAAGTCGATCGCCGCGTTGCCATTCCACGTCCGGAAACCGAGTACATGATCGATGTCCTGCAGCGCGTTGCCGGCCCGCGCCGCCGGTTCGATGCGGCTCTGGACGTGGGCACGGGCTCGGGTGCGATCGCGTTGGCTCTGGCCGCCGAGGGCATCGCGCGCACCGTCGTCGCCACGGACGTGTCCACGGACGCGCTGGAGGCCGCCCGGCAGAACGCGGCCGCGGCCGGTGTGGAGGGTGTGGAGTTTCGGGCGGGTCGTCTGTTCGGGCCTGTCGAGGGCCAAACCTTCGACCTGGTCTTGTCGAACCCTCCGTACCTCACGGAGGCTGACTGGCTCGCGGCGGAGCCCGAGATAAAGGAGTGGGAGCCGCGTGTGGCAATGGTGGCGAACGAGTCGGGACTCGGAGTCATCCGTCGCCTGATCGGGGGGCTGGGCGGGACGCTCCGCGCAGGCGGATGGATCGGGCTGGAAGTCGGGTGCGGCCAGGCAGACGGGGTGGCCGCGATGATGGAAGCCAGTCCGGGTCTCGAAGGGGTGGGAGTGCATGACGACCTGACGGGTCGTCGGCGCTATGTTTTTGCACGGCAGTTTGCGGCTGCGCGAAACGGGACCGGGGATGGGTAGCCATCGCGGTTCGGCCGGAGACGCGCTTCGCGGAACAGGAGTCGATGGATGTCCGAGATAGAGGAGATGGCCGGGTCGCTGGGTCGGGCCCTGGGACGCACGCCGGAGTACAGGACCATGGCGCGTGCTCTAGAGAGCGCGGATGAGGACCGGGACATCGTGGCGTTGCGCAACGAGGTGCGTGGCCTCGAGAGGCGGCTGCAGGAGGCGATCGGCGCGGGCACGGAGCCGGACAAGGCGACGATGGAGGAGTTCGAGGCCGCCATCGGGCGGCTCCAGGCGTCTTCGGTCTACCAGAGCGTGGTAGCCGCCCAGGCGAACTTCGACAAGATCATGCAACGCGTCGATGCGGAGATCCAGAAAGGGATGCGCGAAGGAGCTGCCTCCCGGATCATCCTGACGACGTAACCGCCGATGTCGACCGGCCAGAGTCAGGAGAGGGAGAAGGGCCTCAAGGCGTTTCGACACCCGGTCTACGCCATCATCGAACCGGTGGCCAGGTGGCTGGTGCGGCGCCGAGTCCACCCGAACGCCATCTCGATCATGGGGTTCGTGGCCACGCTGGGGGCGGCGTGGCTGTACTCGCAGGACCATGTCCGCACGGCCGGGTTTTTCGTGCTGCTCGGGGGACTGCTCGATATCTTCGACGGCCGCGTCGCGCGGATTTCCGGCCTGGCCTCCAAGTTCGGCAGCTTCTTCGACTCGACCCTCGACCGCATCTCCGAGATCGCCATGTACATCGGCCTCATCACGCTCTACAACGGGTATATCCTGGATGCGGCCGACATCTGGATGATCTACGTCATCGCGCTGGCGCTCGGCGGCTCGCTGATGGTGAGCTACACCCGGGCAAAGGCCGAGGCGCTGGGCTTCGATTGCACCGTCGGACTCATGCAGCGGGCCGAACGGATCGTGTTGCTGGGTCTCGGCTCCCTGATCTTCGGTCTTGCCTGGGGCGGCATCGTCCTGAGCGCAATCATCATCGTGGTGGCCGTTCTGACCAACTTCACCGCGGTTCACCGGATCGTGTGGGTGTACAGGCACGGCAAGGGCATTCCTCTCGACGGCGGTGGGGACGCCGCCGGAAAGGTGTAGGCATTCGTGGAGCAACCTCCGAGCATCACCTCCCCCGACGGACGCGTCGGCGTCCTCCTGCCAGGGCTGGGTGCCGTGGCTACCACGGTCGTGGCCGGCGTCGAGGCGGTGCGGCAGGGGCTCGCGAAGCCCTTCGGCAGCCTGACGCAGATGAACACCGTGCGGCTCGGGAAGCGCACCGACGCCCGTGCTCCCCTGATCCGGGACTTCATCGGGCTCGCGGGCCTCGAGCAGCTGGTGTTCGGCGCGTGGGACCCGATCCCCGATGACGCCTACGCGAGCGCCGTGAACGCGGGCGTGCTCGATCCGGCCAGTCACCTGGAGCCGATTCGCGACTTTCTCGCTTCGGTCGAGCCGATGTCGGCCGTTTTCGATACCGCGTACGTCAAGCGGCTGGACGGTCCCAACCGCAAGTCCGGAGCCAACAAGATGGAGCTGGCGGAAGCGCTTCGCGACGACATTCGCCGCTTTCGGGCCGAGAACGAATGTGCCAGGGCGGTGATGATCTGGTGCGGTTCGACCGAGGTCTTCCAGCGCGCCGGTGCGGCGCACGCCACCGTGGAGTCGTTCGAGGGGGCGATGGTCGACAACGATCCCGCGATCGCGCCCAGCATGATCTATGCGTACGCGGCGATCATGGAGGGCGTGCCCTACGCCAACGGGGCCCCGAACCTGTCCGCCGATGTCCCCGCGCTCGAGGA
Organism: Longimicrobiales bacterium; assembly: GCA_965116905.1. Lineage (GTDB taxonomy): Bacteria > Gemmatimonadota > Gemmatimonadetes > Longimicrobiales > Gaopeijiaceae > Bin94. Next base: position 2,136,558 of record OZ220732.1, read on the forward strand.
GCTGGCCCGCGAGCGTGCCGTGCCCATCGCCGGCAAGGACTTCAAGACGGGCCAGACGCTCATGAAAACGATCCTGGCGCCGGGACTGAAGGCCAGGATGATCGGAGTCAACGGCTGGTTCAGCACAAACATCCTCGGCAACAGGGACGGGGAGGTTCTCGACGACCCGGCGTCGTTCAGGACGAAGGAGGAATCCAAGCTCGGGGTACTCGACTACATCCTCCAGCCCGACATGTACCCCGAGTTGTACGGGGACATCTACCACAAGGTCCGGATCAACTACTACCCGCCGCGCGGTGACGACAAGGAAGGGTGGGACAACCTCGACATCTTCGGCTGGCTGGGATATCCCATGCAGATCAAGGTGGACTTCCTGTGCAGGGACTCCATTCTGGCCGCACCGATCGTCCTCGACCTCGCACTCTTCCTGGATCTGGCTGGACGGGCCGGCCTCGGAGGCATACAGGAGTGGCTTTCCTTCTACTTCAAGAGCCCGCAGACCCCGGAGGGACTCTACCCGGAGCACGACCTGTTCATTCAGCACTGGAAGCTGAAGAACACCCTGCGGTGGCTGGCCGGAGAGGAGCAGATCACCCACCTGGGCCGTGAGTACTACGAGTGAGCCGTGGGCGCTTCATCGTCGTGGAAGGGGCGGAAGGGGTGGGGAAGTCCACGCAGGCCGCGCGGCTGGTGGCGTTCCTGCATACCCGGGGGATAGCCGCCGAACTTACGCGCGAGCCCGGGGGAACGGTGGTCGGCGAAGGGATCCGCGAACTCGTGTTGGCCAGCGGCGAGATTCCGCGGGAGACGGAACTGCTCCTGATCGTGGCCGCGCGGGCCGCGTTCGTCCGCCAGCGCGTGGAGCCGGCTCTGTCCGCGGGAACCTGGGTCGTGTCCGACCGGTACGATCTCAGCACATTCGCCTACCAGGGGCACGGGCGCGGGATCGAGCTGGACTGGATCGACCGCGTCAACCGTTACGCGACGGCAGGCCTGACCCCGGATCTGCAGCTGGTGCTGGATCTGCCCGTGCGGGATGGAATGGCCCGTCTCGAGGACCAGGACAGAGCCCTGGACCGTATCGAATCGGAGACGCTCGGCTTTCTCGGCAGAGTCCGGCAGGGGTATGTTGAACTGGCGGGTTCCCTGGAGGGTGTCGAGCTGGTATCGGCCAGCGGAGGGCCGGACGAGGTCGAAGCCAGGATCCGCGACGTACTCGCCTGGTACTTCCCCGATGCACTGGTGGATCGCGGAAGCGGCGGGGCCGAGTCCCGGCAGCGCGCAACGGGCCGTGGCGCGAAGGAGATGCGATGAGAGTCACGAAGGCCACGATCGTTCCCGCGATGCTCGTCGTCCTCGCGGTGAGCAGCGGCGGCTGGCTGCTGCAACGGGATGTCGGGATGGATGCGAACGTCTACTTCCAGACCCGGCTTCTGGAAGAGGTCGTGACGCGCATCGACCGCTACTTCGTGGACGAGGTCGAGGTGGACGACCTGTATCAGGCGGCGCTGATCGGCTTGGTCGAGCAGCTCGGTGACCGAAACTCGCAATTCCTGGAAGCATCCGACTGGGAGGACGTGCGCATCCGCACCCAGGGGGAATACGGTGGCGTCGGCCTCGAGGTCGACGAGCGCGACGAACATCTCACCATCGTCGCCCCGATTCCGGGGACGCCGGGGGCCAGGGCGGGACTGCGCCCCGGTGATCGCATCGTGGAGGTGGACGGGCAGCCGGTGGAAGGATGGCCGATCGATCAGGCCGTCGATCTGCTTCGCGGCGAGCCGGGAACCACGGTGCAGATGGGCATCCGGCGTCCCGGGATGGAACGCGTCATGTTGTTCGATGTGACCCGCGAGGTCATTCACTTCCCGTCGGTACCCTTCGCCAGCATGCTGGGCGACGGCGTGGGCTATGTCCCGCTTCGCATCTTCAACGGAACCACGACGGCCGAGGTCCGAAGCGCGATCGATTCGCTCATGGCCGAGGGCATGACGTCGCTCGTCCTCGACCTTCGCAACAACCGGGGCGGCCTCCTGACGGAGGGAGTGGGGCTTGCGGACCTGTTCCTGGACGAAGGCCTGGACATCGTTGAAATCCGCGGCAGGAACACGGCGCCCGAAATCCATCGGGCACGGGGCGGACAGGAATACCCCGGTCTCCCCATCGTGGTGCTGGTCGGTCACGGGAGCGCTTCCGCCGCCGAGATCGTCGCGGGTGCCCTTCAGGATCAGGACCGCGCGCTTCTCGTCGGAGCGACCACCTTCGGCAAGGGCTCGGTCCAGTCGCTCTTTCAGCTTTCCGGCGGCAACGTCCTCAAGCTCACGACGGCGCGCTGGTACACGCCTTCGGGTCGCTCGATCCAGAAGGAACCCGCCGACCAGCTCGCCCGGACCGAGAGCGGCGTGGTGACCCTGCCCGGTGACGCGGCCGAGCGTCCCAGCCTCGCCGACAAGCCGGAGTTCCGGTCCGCGGGGGGCCGGCTTTTGCGCGGCGGCGGAGGGATCGTGCCCGACATGTGGGTCCTGCAGGACACCCTGGCGACCGAAGAATACGCCGCGGTTCGCAAGATCTTCGAGGCGGGTTCGGGCTTCCATATCGCCTTGCAGAGCTGGGCGGTTCACTACCTGCAGGAGCATCCGGGGCTGACACCGGGATTCCGGATCACCGATGCGGATCTGTCGAGCTTCCATACCGTGCTTCTCGAGCGCGGAGCGGAAGTGAGTTTCGATGACCTCCTCCGTGCTCGCCGCTACGTGGAGTTTCATCTCGGGGCCGAGATCGCGCTGCAGGCATGGGAGGATCAGGGACGTTTCGAACGGATCGCCGCCGGCGACTTGCAGCTCGCGCGAGCGATCGAACTGCTCCGGACCGCGGATGACCGGCGGGAGCTCTTCGAGCTGGCCGGAAGCCCGCTCGAGTCCGGTCCCGCCGGGGGCGCCGCGGGTGACGGGGGTGCGGGGGGCGACGGGGGTCCGGGGCCGGCCGGGGGGGATGCACCGCGCCCCTGATCGGGAGTATCGGGGGACGATGGGCTCATCCAGCTATGGAGGTGGCCCGTTCATGAAGTCAGCTTCTGCCGGAGCGGCCCGATTCCTGGAGGTGCAGGTCGCCCGCGGACCCGTGGTGGAGTCGAGGCACCGGGTGCACGGCGTGGTCGTGGACCGATCGGGAACGACGCTCAGCTGGGGTGACCCGGACCTGCGCATCTGGCTTCGCTCGGCGGCGAAGCCGTTTCAGGCCGTGCCCCTGATCGAAGACGGGGCAGCGGACCACTACGGTCTTTCGGACGAGGAGATTGCCGTTTGCTGTGGCTCACACAACTCGGAGCAGGCGCACATCGCCGCCGTCCGTTCCATTCTCGACAAGGCGGGTGTCCCGGAGCGGCTGCTTGGTTGCGGGCCGCATCCTCCGCTTCCGGGAGCACGCGGGGTGGCAGGTGCGGGGGAATGGAGGCGACCCATGCCAATCATGAGCAACTGTTCCGGCAAGCACGCCGGCATGCTGGCACTGGCGGCCTTTCACGGCTGGCCGCTGGAGTCGTACATGCGCCCCGACCACCCGGTCCAGCGACGCATGCGCACCGAGGTCGCGCGCTGGACGGGCGTGAATCGCGAGGGCATGCCGGACGAGGCCGACGGCTGTGGCGTCCCGACGTTCGCGATCACGTTGCGGGATCTCGCCAGGGGCACGGCTCGCCTGGCCGCGGCGTTCGGGTCCGCCGGGCCGGCAAGGCGGCTGCTGGGTGCAATGATGCGTGCGCCGTTCATGGTGGCGGGCAGTGGGCGCCTGTGTACCCGGCTGATGGAAGAGGAGCGCGGTCGGGTTTTCGCCAAGGTGGGCGCGGAGGCGATATACATGGCCGGACACCTGGAGAGCGGTACCGGGGTCGCGGTAAAGGTGGAGGACGGCGCCTGGCGGGCCGCGCCGCCCGCGCTGCTGGCGACGCTGGATCGCGCAGGCGTGCTTTCGCGGGGCTCGATGGGGGCCCTGGCGGGTTTCGCGGAGCCCGTGATCAGGAACACCCTGGGTGATGTGGTCGGTCGCATGAGCGTCAGGGAGGCACCGTGTTCATAGACTCCGTCACGATCGAAGCCGAGGGGGGCCGGGGCGGCTCCGGGGCCGAGGCGTTCCGCCGCGAAAAGGGCGTGCCGCGTGGGGGTCCGTCCGGTGGCGACGGCGGGAGCGGCGGCGATGTCGCGGTCGTTGCCGATGCCGGCCTGACCACGCTGAGCGACTATCGCTACAGGCGGCACCATCGCGCGGAACGGGGAAGGCACGGGGAGGGGTTCAACCGCACGGGAAGGAGCGGGAAGGACCTGGAACTACGGGTGCCCCCCGGGACGATCGTCATGGACGACGAGAGCGGCGAGGTCGTCGGAGAGCTGCTTGCGGGTGGCGAGCGCCTCGTGATCGCTCGCGGCGGGCGGGGTGGCCGGGGCAACGCGCGCTTTGCCTCGTCCACGCATCAGGCGCCCCGCCGCTGGGAGCCCGGCGCGGAGGGCGAACGCCGGCAGATCCGTTTCGAGCTCAAGCTCCTGGCCGACGTTGGGCTTGTGGGGGAGCCCAACGCGGGCAAGTCGACGCTGCTGGCGCGGATCAGCCAGGCACGGCCCAAGGTCGCCGACTACCCGTTTACCACGCTGACCCCCAACCTCGGGGTGGTGGAGATGTCGGACTTCCGTTCCTTTGTCGTCGCGGACATCCCGGGGATCATCGAGGGAGCGCACGACGGCAAGGGGCTCGGCCACCGTTTTCTTCGCCACATCGAGCGCACCCGCTTTCTGGCACTGCTGATCCCGATGGATTGCGGCGATCCCGGGAAGATGCTCGCCGGCCTGCGCATCGAACTGGAAAGGTACTCCCCCCGCCTCGCTGAGCTGCCCTACGCGGTCGTCTTCTCCAAGATGGACCTCGTTTCGCCGGGATCGGAAGAGCCCATGGTGGACGCGCCGGATGCGTCGGGCATCTACCACGTGAGCGCGGTGACCGGCCATGGCGTGAACCGGTGGCTGGAGGGTTGCTGGCGGCAGCTGGAAGCCGCCGACAGCGACGAGAAGGCCGAGGTCGGCGAGTGGTAGCTCCGGCGGGTTCCGTCACCGGGACCGAATCGCGGCGCGTGCCGCCAGGGCCGATTGCGGCGGAAGCCAGAGCGGCGATGCGGTTGCGGGAACTGCCGGGTCTGGGGCCGGTTCGCTTTCGCAGGCTGGTCGATCACTTCGGGAGCGCGACCGCCGCGCTCGGCGCGAACGGCGCCGCGTTTGCCGAGCTCGCCGGAAGGCGCGCGGCGGCGGGTCGCCGCGGGGACGCGTCTGCGGTCCGCGCCGATGAGGCGATTGCGCGGTGCTGCGCGGCCGGGATCGGACTCCTGGTGTACGGAACGCCCGGCTACCCGTCTTCCCTGGGGGCTCTGAGCGGCCCGCCCTCGGTCCTCTTTTTCGTGGGCAGGGCCAAGGTGTTGCGTCGTCGGTGCATCAGCGTGGTGGGCTCCCGACGAGCGACTGCCTACGGTCGGCGGATCGCCCGCCGCCTGGGCGCCTATCTCGTGGGCCAGGGCCACTGCGTGGTCTCCGGGATGGCCATGGGCATCGACGCCGAAGCGCATCGCGGTGCGCTGCCCGGACCCACGGCGGCCGTGCTCGGGTCGGGCGTGGACATCGTTTCGCCGCCCCGCAACGCCGCCCTGTACCGGCGCATCCGGGATGGCGGCGTGATCGTGTCGGAGTACGCCCCCGGCGTGAAGGCGGAGCCCCACCACTTCCCGGCACGCAATCGAATCATCGCCGCCCTGGCCACCGATGTCGTCATCGTGGAGGCCTCGAAGCGGAGCGGGGCGCTGATCACCGCGGACATCGCGCTCGACCTGGGCCGGGAAGTCCACGCGGTGCCGGGCCCGATCGACCGTCCCACGAGTGAGGGGACGAACCGCCTCATCGTCGACGGGGCCGGGGTGATCGTGGACACGGGCCCCGCGGATGGATTCGCCGGGGAAGAGGCGCTCCCGGCCGAGCAGGACCTGCGGACACTGCTTCTGGCGGTGCCCCCGGCGCCAATCGCCCTCGAGGAGCTGGCCAAGGCGACGAAGATCCCGGTGGAGGAGGTGGCCACATCCGTCACGGTACTCGAGATTCGGGGCTACCTGACCCCCACCCGGGACGGACGGGTAATGCGCACGCCGGGGCGGCGTGCCGCGGGCTCGGCTTCGGCGGCGGGGCACGGGTCATGACCGCTCCGATCACCAACGTCTACGTCCACGCACCCTTCTGTGCTCGGCGCTGCTGCTATTGCGACTTCGCGGTTCATGTCGACCGCAATCCCGACGGGGGGCGCTGGTTCGACCTGATCCGAAGGGAATTCCAGGCGCTGCGTGACTCTGGCCGGGCGCCCCTGGCCGAGGTCCTCGACACGCTGTACGTCGGTGGCGGTACGCCGTCCGTCCTCGACGCGCGGTTCGTCGTCGGGCTGGCCGACCTGATCGGGCGCGAGCGGATGCGGAGTCGCGGCTTCGAGTGGACGGTCGAAGCCAATCCGGAGTCCTTTTCGGCGGACATCGCCCGCCAGTGGAGGGCGGGCGGCGTAAACCGGGTTTCCATCGGACTGCAGAGCTTCGATCCGCGCGCGCTGCGATGGATGGGTCGGCTCCATTCGCCGGAGCAGGCGAAGTCCGCGGTACGGAAGGCGCAGGCCGCCGGATTGGCGAACGTGTCCGTCGATCTGATCTTCGGGCTGCCGGACGAGGTGTCCCGCTCGTGGGAGGACGATATCGAGAGGGTGCTCGATCTGCGCGTGCCACACATCTCGCTCTATGGCCTCACCGTGGAGAAAGGGACCTACCTCGGCCGCGCGGTCTCACAGGGCCGCGCGCGCATGCCCGCCGACCGTCGCTACCGTGAGGAGTACCTGTTCGCTGCAACCGCACTCGCCGACGCCGGATATTGGCACTACGAGGTTTCGAACTTCGCGCTGCCCGGGTTTGCGTCCCGCCACAACCAGGCCTGCTGGACGGGGGCGTCCTACCTCGGTCTCGGAAACGGGGCCCACAGCTTCCACTCGGGACGGCGCTGGTGGAACGAAAGGGATTGGGGCACGTATGCCGAAGGAGTGGAGCGCTCCGGGAACGGCTGCGGCGGAACCGAGGCACTGACACCGGAACAGTCGCGCCTCGAGCACGTCTGGCTGGGGCTGCGCACGGCGGCGGGCCTCGACACGTCGGAACTCGGAGCCGGTGCAGACGCCGTGGTCCGCGAGTGGATCTCGAGGGGTCTGGCCCGGCGGACCGGGGTGCGAACCCGACTGACCCTCGCAGGATGGCTGGTGCTCGACGACCTGACCCTGGAACTCGAGGCGGCGTTGCAGCGTCGGTAGGAGTTGACGGCGTCGACTTCCGGGGGATTATGTAGATGCCCGGAGCTAACGGACTGGAACTGGATCATGGTGTCCCGACCACGCAAGGAAGAGGGTTCGCTCTCGCCGCGGGAGAGCAGTGTGCTGGAGGCCGTCGTGCGCACCTATGTGGAAACCGCCGAGCCCGCGGGCAGCCGCACCCTTGCCCGGCGGTACGACTTCGGCGTATCGGCGGCCACGATCCGCAACACCATGGCGGACCTGCAGGAGGAAGGCTACCTCACCCATCCCCACACATCGGCCGGCCGGGTCCCTACCGAAATGGCCTACCGCGTATTCGTGGACAGGATGGTGCGGCCGGAGCCGCTGTCCGCATCCGAAAGGGCTTCGATCGAAAGCGAGCTGTGGTCGGGCGAATCCACGCTGGAGCGAGTCCTCCGAAACGCCGTACGGGCGCTGGGCATTCTGGTCAATGAACTGGGTGTCGGATCCGTTCCGCAACTCGACACCGCGCGCATGGAGAAGATCGACCTGATCCGGGTCTCCTCCGTCAAGGTTCTGATGGTCGTGACGGTGCAGAGCGGCATGGTGCGGACCGTGTACGTCGACCTCCCCGGCGATGTCCCGGCCGACGTTCTCGACGGGCTCCAGCGCGTGTTGAACGAGCGCCTGGCCGGCCTCACCTTTGTCGAGATCCGCCGATCTTTCGGCGAACGTCTGCGGGACGCCATTGAGGACCCGGTCGCACAGGACATCCTCAACATCTTTGTCGAGTCGAGTGAAGAGTTCTTTGCGGCTGTACCGGGCCCACAGGATCAAATCGTCCTTGGACAGACGTCGGCCGTCGCCACCCAGCCGGAGTTCTCCACCAACGAGCGCCTGATGGACCTGATCGCCCTGACCGAGCAGAAGGATCTGCTGGCCAGGGTCCTGGGAACGCGTGTCGCCAGAGGTGGGCCGCAGGTGACCATCGGTGGAGAGCACGCTCCGGAGCTTGCCGGATTCACCCTGGTGACATCCGGGTACAAGCTCGGGGGATTGAGGGGAGTGGTCGGGGTCATCGGTCCGACCCGCATGCCGTACGAGAAGGTGATCGCGATTGTCGACTATACTTCATCTCTGGTGACACGCATGCTGCAGCCCTAGAAACGATCCGGGAACAAATGTCCGACTACTACACCCTGCTGCGCGTTCCGCGGAGCGCGAGCCAGGAAGAGATAAAGAAGGCGTACCGCAAGGTCGCACTGGAGTATCATCCGGACCGGAACGCCGGATCCAAGGATGCCGAGGAGCGCTTCAAGGAGGTCACGGAAGCATACGAGGTGCTCCGCGATCCGGCGAGAAGGGCCAGGTACGACCGGTTCGGTAAGGAGGGACTGCGGGGCCAGCGCGGCTTCGGGGGCGGCCTGGACTTCTCGGATGCCCTCGAAGTCTTCATGCGGGACTTTGGAGGATTCGGCGGATTCGAGAGCCTCTTCGGCGGGCGGCGGGCCGGGAGTCGGCCCGTGCGCGGCAAGTCGCTGCGCCTCAAGTTGCCGCTGACCCTCAAGGACGTGCGCAGCGGGGTGAAGAAGCGTGTGCGCGTGGCTGTGCTCGACCACTGCCTGTCGTGCCGGGGCAACGGTGTCAAGGATGGCGCGATGCCGGTGCGTTGTGCCGTGTGCGAGGGCACCGGAGAAGAGCGGCGCGTCGAGCGTTCGGTCTTCGGGCAGTTCGTGAGCGTCGCGCCGTGCCGCAAGTGCCGCGGGGAAGGGGCGGTCATCGTCGACCGGTGCCCGGAATGCCACGGCGAGGGCCGAAAGAGGGTCACCCGCGAGGTCGAGGTCAAGGTGCCGCCCGGAGTTTCCTCCGAGAACTACATCACGCTTCGGGAGGAAGGGAACGTCGGGCCGCGAAACGGTCCGCGCGGGGACATCGTGGTGCTCATGGACGTGGCCGAGGACCAGCGCTTCGCCCGCGAAGGGAACGACCTGATCGCGGAGGTGCCGATCAACTTCAGCCTTGCCGCGCTCGGAGGCCGTGTCACCGTCCCGACCGTGGACGACGAGACGCGAGTCGACGTGCCCGCGGGGGTCCAGAGCGGCCACATCGTCCGTGTCCGAGGAGAGGGCTTGCCCGATCTCGACGGACGGGGGCGCGGCGACCTTCTGGTTCGCCTTGTCGTATGGGTTCCGCAGCGCCTCACCGCCGAACAGGAACGCATCATCCACAAACTCCGCTCGGCGGAGAATCCGGCGCCGGAAAAGGTCGATCCGGCGGAGAACCGGGGTTTCTGGTCCAAGGTCAGGGAAGCACTCGGCTAAGGCCCTCGGCCGCGCACAGCTTCCTCGCGTTTTCCGCTTTTATGACCCAGCGGCACACGCTGACGCGCGATCCGGGATCGATTCCCTGAGCGAGCGCCGCCAGGGTGGCCCACAGCGACTGAGCCAGACGGGAGTCGGCGGGGGCGTCCCGGGGGTCCATCAGCATGATCCATTCCCCCAGCATCCGGGGCCTCCCCTCCTCGTCGCAGGTGTCCATCGGCACCTCCAGGAGCAGCAGCCTTCCGCCCGACCGCTCCGACACCTCCCGGAGCGCTTCCCGGTCGAGTTCGATCGGAGGCCGCTGCTGCCGGAGCTCCTGTCTCAGCAGGCTGGTGGGCAGGACACCGGGTCCGGCTCGGCGCAGGATGTCCACTATGCATTCCGTCGTTCGAACCATCCTTCGTGTGCCTCGCTTTCGGGCGGCCTTGCCTTCGCGGGCCTCTCTTGAGCAGGGACGCGGAGCGTTGCCAAGCGCCCCTAGAGTACCCGTTGTTTCGGGAGCCTCCTATAGCTGAATGGGACTAATGTACCGCGAGCCATTCGGGAGCATGGGATCTTTCGTCATATTTGACGGGTCGGACCAATCGGAATGCTACCCAAGCGGAGGGGCCTGCCAGCCATGCTCATCGAGACCTTGCGGGCGGATCTTGCCGCCGCCCGCCGTTCCAGGGACAAAGTTCGCACGCTGGTGCTCTCCACCACCCTGGCCGATGTGCGAAACCGCGAGATCGAGTTGGGCACAGCTTTGGACGACCAGGGGGTCCAGGAGGTCATCGCCAGAGCGATCAAGCAGCGGCGCGACGCAGCGGCCCAAATGACCGCGGGCGGACGGCCCGAACTGGCGGAGAACGAGTTGACCCAGGCCGCGGTTCTCCGCGACTACCTTCCACCCGAGTTGACCTCCGTGGAGGTGCGCGACATGGTCAGGGAGATCGTTGCGGAGGGTGGTGGCCACATGGGGGTCGTCATGTCCCGGTTGATGCCGCGCATTCGCGGCCGATTCGATGGAAAGGCGGCCTCGGCGATCGTGCGCGAGGAGCTGAGCGGCTGATGACCGGGCGGCTGATGACCGGGCGGCTGATGACCGGTCGGCTGATGACCGGCGTGTCGAAGGAAACGCTCGTTCCCGCCCGCGAGGCGTGCGAGTGCCTGCGGCGCGGAGGGGTGTCGGCGGGCGTGAGGCCCGGGACGCAGCAGCCCCGGTAGTCGGCAATGTATGCCCGCGCTCTTCAGGTCCTCGAGTTCGCGGGAGTGCTGGAATACGCCGCCGGTTTCGCCTGCAGCGAGGCCGGGCGGCGGGCGATCCTGGCGCTTGAGCCGTCCCTGGATCCGGAGAGCGTGCGTGCGCGGTTGACCGAGGTGGCCGAGGCGGGGCGCTTCGTCGCTGCCCGGGAGGCGTGGACGCTTCCCGCCTTTCCGGACGCCAGGCACGCGATCAAGAGACTCGGGGTGGAAGGCTCGGTGCTGTCGCCGCAGGAACTGCACGCGGTGGGGGAACTGCTGGCGGCCGGCCGTGTGCTGCTCGGGTCGCTGAAGGAGGACGCGACGGACCTTCCCACGCTGGTGGCGCTGGGATCCCGGCTGCTGGCGGAGACCGGGATCGAAGCGGCCGCTGCGCGGACCGTCGACGCGGAGGGCGCGGTGCTGGACGCCGCAAGCAGCGAACTAAAACGCATCCGCAGACGCCTGAGCGGTGCCCACAACCGGGTCGTGGCGCATTTGGAGCGGTGTCTCGATGGCCTCGATGAACGCTACCGGGTGCCCGGTGCATCGGTCACGATCCGCGAGGGGCGCTATGTGATCCCGGTGCGTCGCGAGGGAAAGCGGGCCGTCGGGGGGTACGTTCACGATGAGTCGGCGTCCGGGGCGACGGTCTTTGTCGAGCCGTCGTCCGCGATCGAGATCATGAACGGGGTTCGCACGCTGGAGAGGGCCGAGGTCCGGGAAATCGAGCGCATTCTGCGCCAGCTCACCGACCGCTGCCGCCCGCTCACCGGGGAACTGGCGCGGTCGCTGGCCGCGCTGACCGAAATGGACCGGCGAGTTGCGCTGGCACGCGTAGCGGGGCGGTGGCGGGGAACGGTCCCGGAGATGGGCGAGGGGGCGCTCCGTATCCGCGAGGGTCGTCACCCGCTGTTGATCGCGGCCGGAGTCGACGCCGTTCCCTTCGATCTCGACCTTGATCCGGAAGAGAGCGTGGTCGTGGTCACCGGTCCCAATACGGGCGGCAAGACGGTCTTCCTGAAGTCGGTGGGCCTGATCGCAAGCCTCGCGCAGGCCGGAGTGATTCCGCCGGTTGGGACGGGGACCCGCCTGCCCGTCTTCCGCGCCATCTTCGCCGACGTAGGGGACGAGCAATCCATCTCCGACAGCCTGTCCACCTTTTCGGCCCATCTCCGCAACCTGCAGGAGATCCTGGCAGAGGCCGACGCGGATTCGCTCGTGCTGGTTGACGAGCCCGGCGCGGGCACCGACCCGAAGGAGGGGGAGGCGCTGGCCCGGGCGATGATCGAGACCCTGGCGGAACGCCGGTGCGCGGCCGTGGTGACATCGCATCTGGGCGGGCTGAAACGCCTCGCGGCGCCAGGCAGCGGGATTGTGAACGCTTCACTCCATTTCGATGGCGAGCGCCTTGCGCCCACCTACCGTTTCTCGAAGGGACGGCCCGGCCGCAGCTATGGCCTGGCGATCGCGCGGGGATTGGGTTTCCCGGCCGAAGTGCTGGATCGGGCAGAGCGCTACCGGGACCGCGCCGACGCCCGCCTGGACGACCTGTTGGAGAGCCTCGAGGAAAAGGAGCACCGCGTGGCGCGGGTGCTCGCGGAACTCGACGGGGAGCGGAAACGACTCACGGCGCTTGGCGGGAAGCTCGAAGCGCGCGAGGACGACCTGCGACGCCTTGAACGCGAACACACCGCACGCGCGCGGACCGACGCCCGCCGGATGCTCCTGGAGGCCCGCAAGGAAGTCGAGTCGGCCATTGCCGGCCTGAGGAAGCGAGCCGATTCCGGCGACTCGTTGCGAGAGGCCTCGAAGGCGGCTCGGCGCACCGTCGAAGCGGCGGCGCGGGCTCTGCAGCGACCGCCTCCGGAGACGGCCGCGCAATCGGTCGGCGATGTCGTCCTGGCCGAGGGAACCAGGGTCCGCATCGGCGCCGCCGGCGCCTTGGGAGAGGTCGTGGCGGTCGAGACGGAGCACGTGGTCGTCAATGTGGGCGGCGTGCGAATGAGGGTGGCACCGCGGCGTCTGGTGCCAGCCGAGACCGTGCGCGGCGATGACGGCACCGGAGCGGCCGCGGGGCCCGCATCCGGCTCGGTCGGGAGGGGATCGTGGACCGCACCCGACATCGAGCCGGTCACGGAACTCGACCTGCGCGGCCTGCGGGTCGACGAGGCCGAGATGTCGCTTGCGCGTGGGCTCGACGCGGCAGCGGTGGCCGACATTCGCGAGCTACGCGTGATCCACGGGAAGGGAACCGGGGCGCTCCGTGCCCGCGTGGCGCTTGTTCTGGAACGCGATTCGCGGGTCGAGGGGTTCGAGTCGGCCAGGCCCGCAGACGGAGGCTACGGCGTCACCGTGGCGAGGATGCGCTAGCCGTGATTCCCGACGAAGTGGTCGCCGAGGTCAAGGCGCGCGCCGACATCGTGGGAGTGATCGGCGAGTTCGTTCAACTCAAGAAGGCCGGCAGGGAGTTCCGCGGACTGAGTCCGTTCAAGAAGGAGAAGACGCCCTCGTTCTATGTGAACCCGACCAAGGCGTTCTTCCACGACTTCTCCTCCGGCGAGTCGGGGGACGTGTTCTCGTTCCTGATGAAGCACCAGGGGATGAGCTTTGTCGACGCGGTCAAGTACGTCGGCGCCCGCAGCGGCGTCGAGGTGCGCGAGATCAGGCGCGCGCAGGGACGTGAGGATCCCTGGCGCCCCTACTACGAAGCGTCCGCCTACGCGAACACGTTCTTTCAGGAGCGTCTCTGGGAGAGGGAGGATGGCCGGCGCGCGCGCGAGTACCTGGAGAAGCGGGGCATCGGACGTGAGGCCGGCGAGGAGTTCGGCCTCGGATGCGCACCCGACGATTGGCGGGCTTTTCGCGAAGCCGCGGCGGTGCACGGCCTCGAAGAGAGGATTCTGTTGGACATCGGACTCCTCAAGAAGAGCGAAAAGACCGAAGAGCCGTACGACGCGTTCAGAAACCGCATCATCTTCCCGATCGAGTCGGAAGCGGGACGCGTTCTGGCCTTCGGCGGGAGGCTGCTGGGCCGCACCGGGAAGGGGGCGCCCAAGTATCTCAATTCCCCCGAGAGTCCGATCTTCCAGAAGGGCGAGGTCCTTTACGGGTTGCGGAAGGCTCGCAACCACATCCGTCGCAACGCCTCCGTCCTGGTCGTGGAAGGCTTCATGGATGTCGTGTCCCTGGCGAGCGTGGATATACGCAACGTCGTGGCGCCGCTGGGGACGGCGATGACCGAAGCGCACGCCGGACTTCTGAAGCGCTATACCACGCAGGTGCGGCTGCTGTTCGACAGCGATCCGGCGGGACAGCGCGCGACGTTCCGGGCCGCGGACATCCTCCTCGCCCGGGGACTTCACGCTTCGGTGGTCACGCTGCCGGACGGCGAAGACCCCGATTCGGTGGCCCGCTCGGGGGGTGCGGAGGCCGTGCGGGAATTCGTCTCGCAGGCAGTGGACGTCCTCGACCGCAAGATCGCGATGCTTGAGGAGCGGGACTACTTCGCCACGATCGAGAAGACGCGGCGGGCGCTGGACCGGCTCCTGCCGACCGTGCGCGCCGTGACGGATCCGAGGCTCCGCGACATTTACGTCGCCAGGGTGGCCGAGCGGACCGGGGTGCGTCCCGAGACGCTGGTCGAGGAAATCGGCCAGCGGGCCGTGCCGCCCGCGACCGCGCCGCGCCGGGCCTACCGACGCCGCGGCCGCGTCCCTCCCGGTCCGACGGGCATGGGTCCGGACCAGGAGTTGTTGCGGCTGATGCTCCACCACCGGGACTGGATCGAGAAGGCGGCCGAGAGCATCGGGCCTTCGGATTTGGCGGATGGCGCGGATCGTGTGATCTTCGAAGGACTGATCGCCGATCCCGGGCTGGTCGCGTTGCCCGAGGGGACGTCGTCGGAGGCTGTGCGTCGCTTCGAGCAACTCAAGGCGGAACCGGGGACGGCAAAGGAGTTGGAACAGGTCTTCGCGGAGGTGCTCGCGAGGATCATGGCCAAGGTCATCAATCGGCGGATGGACGGTGTGCGGGCCCGGTTGCGGTCGGCGGCGGACCACCAGGAGAAAGTCCAGCTGACCGGTGACCTGGAGGAGCTGCGCAGGGAGAAGGCGGCCCTTCCCGGAGCCGATTGGAGCGGGTCGGCAAGAGCGTTGGTGAACATCGGCAAGACTCAAAGGAAGAGAGAAGGCGCACAGTGACCGTCAACAACGGGCCGGTCTCCAGTCGTTTGCTGGAGCTGCAGACCCTTGATCAGAACATCCGCAGGACACGGGACCGCATCGAGGCCTTCGGGCCGCTGCTCGAGGAGGTCGAGGAACCGGCCCTCCGGCTGTCTGCAGAGTCCGAGGTGGCCGCGACCAAGGTGAGGGAGCTGGAGCTGGAGGAGCGCCGGCTGCGATTGGCGGCGGAAGAGAAGCGCGTGCGCGTGCATAGGCTGGAAGATCGCCTGAACCTGGTCAGGACGGTGCAGCAGGAGGCCGCGGTGCAGGCGGAGCTCGGGCTGGTGCGGCGCGCCCTGGACCAGGAGGAGCAGGAAGTCGTCAATCTCCTGGATCAGATCGCGAGGTTCCAGGATCGCTTTGAGGACCTGCAGGCGGCCATCGAGGAAGCCCGCGAGGCAGTCGAGCCCCGCAGGAACGAGATCCTTGCGGAACAGGAGGCCGCCGAGGCCCAGGTGGCGTCGATGCAGTTGCAGCGCGACGACTTTGCCGAGGGCATCGATCCGCGGTACCGGCGTGTCTACGACAACCTGATCAGGGGTGGCCGGCGCGTGGCCGTCGCGCCGATGACCGCCGACGGCGCCTGCGGATCCTGCTACTCCGTCATTCCCCTGCAGGTTCAGAACGAGATTCGCGCCCGGGGTCCGCTGGTGCTCTGCGAAGGCTGCGGCGTCATCGTGACAAGTCCGGCCGCCGACGCCGACGCCGACGCCGAGCCCGAGCCCGAGAGCGTGAGCGGGTAGGCCGCCCGTGGACACAATCCCCCCGGCATTCGACCGGCGATGCATCCGGACCGGACGCTCGGCCGCACCACTTCACTCTGTAAAGTACAGTTTACATAATGTAATGTTTGCTATACATCTTGGTCTAACGGGGCCTCGCTCTGCGTTGCTCCTCGGGCCCGTAGCGCTGCTACTGGCCCTTCGTCGCGCCTTGCCGGCCCGGCGCCTTGCCGCTCTCGGTGCTCAGGCGGCTTTATCCACGGGCGGCTAGGCCGCGGCCGGCCGCCGCGAGCGTCCCCACCGCGAGCCGCCCGTGGACCGAATCCCCCGGACCTCCAGGTGAACATCCGGGCGTCCGAAGCCGGGGGTGCCCTTGTGGGTCCGCGTCCCCGGTGGGCCCTTCGTCCTCGGCCGGAAGCCCGCGTCGTCCGGACCCTGGAGGGGGAGCTCGGGCTTCCTCCGGCACTGTGCAGATTGCTTGCCGCCAGGGGATGCGCGACGCCCGGCACCGCGAAGTCGTTTCTGCGTCCCCGCCTGGAGGACCTGCACGATCCCGGCCTGCTGCTGGACGCGGACAAGGCGGCACGCCGTTTGGCCGCGTCGGTAGAAAACGGGGAGACGGTCGTGGTCCACGGCGACTACGACGTCGACGGCGTTGCGGCCGCGGCGCTGCTCACCGGCTGGATTCGCGCCCTGGGAGGAAAGGCCGAGGCGATCGTCCCCGACCGGACCCGGGAGGGCTACGATCTTTCGGACGCGGGCGTCGATCGCGCAGCCGCCCTTGGCGCCGGCGTAATCGTCACGGTCGACTGTGGAATCATGGCGCTCGGTCCGACGCGGCGGGCCAATGCGGCCGGAATGGACGTCATCGTCACCGACCATCACATTCCGGGACCCGAACTGCCCGAGTCACTCGCCGTCATCAACCCCAACCGTCCCGGCTGCACCTACCCCGACAAGCGGCTGTGCGGAGCGGCTGTCGCCTTCAAGCTAGGGCAACTTTTGTCGCGGCGGCTGGGCCGGCCGGCTGAAGAAGCCTGGCACCAACTCGACCTTGTGGCTCTGGCGACCATCGCGGACCAGGTGGAGCTCGAGGGCGAGAACCGGATATTCGGGAGGTTCGGGCTCCGGGCTCTGGCACGCACGATGCGGCCCGGGCTCCGCTCACTGATGGCCATTGCGGAACTGGCTCCGGGGAACGCGGTCAGCTCCGAGGCGGTGGCATTCCGGCTCGCACCCCGGATCAACGCCGCCGGCCGGGTGGGCGATGCGTCGAAGGCGCTGCGATTGCTCCTCACGACCGATCCCGGCGAGGCACGGTCTCTGGCCGCGGTGCTGGAACGAAACAACAGCGACCGGCGCGAGCTTGAGCGCCGCACCACCGAGGAGGCGTTCGCCGCGCTGGAGGGCGCCTACGACCCAGCCACCGACAGGGGGATCGTCGTGGCGGGGGAGGGATGGCACCCCGGGGTCATCGGGATCGTTGCGTCCCGTGTTGCCGACCGCCTGTTCCGCCCGTCCGTCGTCATCGCGCTGGACGGAGACCGGGGCCGCGGCAGCGCGCGTTCGATCCCGGAGTTCGATCTGCACGCAGCCATCACGATGTGCGGGACGCACCTCGAGCGCTTCGGCGGACACCACCAGGCGGCGGGCATGGACATTCGCCGCGATCGCGTGCCCGATTTCCGCGACGCCTTCCTGGACGTCGCCGGACGCCGTCTCGGAAGCACACAACCCCGGCCGGTCGTCCACGTGGATCTGGAAGTCGCGCTGGGAGAGGTCGACTTCGATCTGTGCCGCTACGCCACGTACATGGGTCCGTATGGCCGGGGCAATTTGGAGCCGGTCTACGTGGCCCGTGCGGTTCGCGTCGACGGAATGCCCCGCGTCCTGAAGGGAGCGCACGTCAAGTTCAGGATGGCCGACGGTGGCGCCGGGCTGTCCGCGATCGGCTTTGGCCTCGCGGATCGAATCGTTCCGGAGTTGAAGAAAACGGGGCCGGTGGACGTGGCGTTCAATCTGATCGAGAATACCTTCAGGGGCAGAACCACGATTGAGGCCAGGGTCGTGGACGTCCGGCCGGCCGGGTGAGTCGCCGGACCTGCTTTCCACCCTGGAGGCGAACGCGTGCGCATCATTGCCGGAAAGTGGAAGAGTCGAAGGCTCGCTGCGGTTCGGGGGCGGGGCATCAGGCCGACCACGGACCGCATCCGCGAGGCCTGGATGTCGATTCTCGCGGACCGGATCGGCGGTGCCATGGTGGCGGACCTGTTCGCGGGCTCCGGCGCGCTCGGCCTCGAAGCCCTGAGCCGCGGCGCGGCGCATGTCACGTTCGTCGAGAGGAGTCGCGGCGCGATTCGGGTGCTGGAGCGCAACATCGAGGCGCTGGGCGCGGGAGCGGCGACCACCGTGATCCGCGGCGACGCCCTGGCACACGTTCGGTCGGCGAAGCGGTCTCGCTACGACCTTGCCCTCGCCGACCCCCCCTACGACCGTGGCTACACACGTGAACTCCTCGCCCTCTTCGCCCGTCGTCCGTTCGCCCGCGAACTCTGGCTGGAACACGCAACCCGAGACGCGGTTCCCTCCGGCATGTCCCTGCACCAGCGCAGGTACGGGGATACCACCCTTACGGGAACCGTCGCGGCCGGTGCACCGGCCCGGCGCGGCGCAGCGCGGCCAGCGACCCCGGGGGACTCACCGCGACCCTTCTCCAACAGACTGACAGGAGGCGGCGCATCATGACGATCAACCGTCCCATCGTGGCGGTCTATCCCGGGTCCTTCGACCCCGTCACGCTCGGCCACGAGGATGTAGTGCGCCGTACGCTGCGCTTCTGCGACCGGCTTGTCGTGGGCATCGCCGAGTCATCGACCCAGGCGAAGCGGCCACTCTTCGAGGTATCGGAGCGGCTCGAGCTCATGAACGAGGTCTTCGCCGGCGATGACCGGGTGGAGTGCGTCACCTTCTCGGGTCTGCTGGTGGAGTTTGCGCGAGGCGTCGGCGCACGCTTCATCATTCGCGGCCTGCGCGCGGTTTCGGACTTCGACTACGAATTCCAGATGGCACAGATGAACCGCGAGCTCTGGCACGATGTGGAGACGCTGTTCCTGACCCCGGATGTCCACTACTCCTTCCTGTCCGCCTCTCTCGTGCGCGAGGTCGCGTCGCTCGGCGGAGACGTGAGCGCCTTCGTGTCGCCCCCCGTGCTGGAGCGCATGCGGCACCGTTTCTCAAGCTCCGCCTCCGGGTGAAGCCCGCCATTTGATGGGGAGGCCCTGGGCCCACAGCGCCTTCACCCGAGCACTGGAGAAGAGGGCGCGGGAGGTGCTCCGCCGAGTCGCTTTCCCCGAGGCCGACGACCCCCGCGTGGTCGAGGCGGCGGTACACCTCGCCCGCCGCGCGGCGGTCAGACCGGTGCTGGTCGGGCGGCGGGAAGGCGTGGCGCACCGGGTGGCGGAGCGCGGAGGCCTTGACCGGGTCGATTGGATCGAGACCGCGTCCGATCCGCTCGACGGCGCGCTGTCCCTGCTCTCGGAAGGGACGGTGGACGGCGTGGTTGCCGGCGCGGTCCGCACCTCCGCGGAGGTCGTCCGCGCGGGTCTGAAGCGGGTGGGGCTTCGCGAGGGCGTTCGCCTCCTTTCGTCGTGCTTCTTCATGGAGGTGCGCGACTTCCGCGGCAGGGGATCCGAGGTCATCACCTTTACCGACGCCGGTGTCATCCCGGATCCCCGGGCCGGCGCCCTGGCCGAGATCGCCCGCGAGGCCGTTCGCGTGCGCAGGCTCGTCGTGGGAGACGAGCCACGCGTCGCCTTCCTGTCCTATTCCACCCACGGAAGTGCGCGCGGCCGGTCCGTCGACCGCGTGCTCGAGGCCCTCGAGCGATTCCGCGACACCTGTCCCCGCGTGCCCTCCGGCGGGGAGTTGCAGGCCGACGCCGCCCTGGTCCGGGACGTTGCTGTCGTCAAGGCGCCCGGCGATGCCGTCGCCGGCAACGCCAACGTGCTCGTCTTCCCGAACCTGGACGCGGCCAACATCGCGTACAAGCTGGTGCAGCGACTCGCCGGCGCGCGCGCGCTTGGCCCCGTTCTGCAGGGCCTTCGCGCTCCACTGAACGACCTGTCCCGCGGAGCCTCGGCCCAGGACATCACGCACATGGCGGCCATCACCGCGCTCATGGCGGGTGAACCCGGCTGAACGCCCCGTGGCCGCGCCGGTCGCGCCGCGCCGGTCGCCCGCCACGCCGGTTCCCCGTGTTTTCCGCTGGTGCGCGCCGACACTATCTTTGCTGCGGAGCCGAGTCGATTCCAATTCCGACAACCCGAGCGCAAGGGGACGATGACTTTCAAAGTTCGCAGTGTGGGGGACGCCACCGTGATTTCGGTTGACGGCCAGCTCATTGTCGGGAACCGGCAGGAGCTGAAGCAGAAGGTCCTGGCGGAGTTGGAGCGGGGCGCGCGGCGCTTCGTGATCGACTTCACGCGGACCGGCTACATCGACTCATCGGGGCTGGGCATTCTGGTTTCGCTCTCCAGGAGCATCCGTCAGGAGCAGGGCGATCTCCGCCTGGCCTCGCTGAACGACGATCTGCGGACCCTCTTCGAGTTGACCAAGCTCGACACCCTCTTCGAGATCCACGCCACCCTGCGGGACGCGCTGGGGGACTAGCCGACCGTGGGCAACATCCCCCCGGCATTCGACCGGCGATCCAACCGGGCCGGACGCTCCCGCGCCGCCGTGCTCGAGCTGCCCAACGACGTCTCCGTCATCGAAACGGCCGTCGAGCGTGCGGTCGATTGCTGCGCTTCCGCCCGTCTGGCGCGCGATCGACTCATGTTCAACTTCCGCGTGGGGCTGACCGAGGCCTTGTCGAACGCCATCCTGTACGGCAACGGGGGCGATCCGCAAAAGCGGGTGCGGGTCGAGTTGCGTGTGCGCTCCGGCGAGGTGCGCGCGTGCGTTACCGACGAAGGGGCCGGGTTCGACCCGGATACCGTCCCCGACCCCCGGCTGCCGGAGAACATTCCGAGGCCGGACGGGCGCGGGATCTTCCTGATGCGCGCGCTGATGGACGAGGTGCACTACAACGAGCTGGGCAATTCGGTCACGCTCGTACTTCGGGAAGGGACCCGCGCCGCCCGATGACCTCCGAATCGGCCTCCCAGCCGTCGCTGCCGGAAGGCGTCGGGGGGATGCTGGAGGACCTCCGCGCGGCGTCCGGGCTGGAGATCCGGGTCTGGCACGCGGGCGGCGGCGACCTGGTGCCCGTGTTCCCCCCGGGCGCCAGCGGACCTCCTGCGCCTGCGGGGCGCCGCTTCCGCGTGACGCCGGCCGGTGGACCGCCTCTTGAGGTGCAGGTCGAGGCACAGGACTCCGCAGGTGCGATCGTGGAGGTTGTCCGCGCGGCGCTGGAACGCGCCTGCGAGCTGGCCGGACGAGTCGCCGCCCGCGAAGTACAGCTGTCGGAGCGCCGGGACGAGATCGGGCTCCTCTTCTCGATCAGCGAGACCCTGGCGTCGGTCCTCGATCTGCAGGATGCCGCCGAGCGCATCCTCCAGGAGGGCGTGGGCGTGCTGGGTGCGGAAAAGGGATCGCTGTGGGTCTACAGCGCGGAGGACGACCTGCTGCGTCTGGCCGCCTCGGTCGGCGGGGACGACGCGCGCGAGTGGATCCCGGTCCGGGACGATGCCTCGGTCACGGCGCGCACGTTCCGGTTGGCCAGGCCGGTGACGGAGGAAGTTCGTGCGCAGCCCGGAATCGAGAGCGATGGGGAAGGGGCCGGCGAGAAGGATGTCCGGCTGGCCGTCCCGATTCGATATGCTCCGGCTTCGGGCCCGGCGCGCACGATCGGGGTTCTCGAGCTGATGGGCAGCCGGAACCACTCGCGGTCCGCACCCGGCGACCGCAGGGTCCTGGTGGCGGTCGCCAACCAGATCGGGGCCGCCCTGGAGATGCATCGCCTGCTTCGCGAAAACATGGCCCGCGGGCGGGTCGCGCGGGAGATGGAGCTCGCCCACGATCTGCAGATGAAGCTGCTCCCCTCGATCCCGACGATTCCGGGAATCGAGGCTGCCGCGCGGGTCTTTCCGACCGAGGCGGTCGCGGGTGACTTCTACCAGATCATTCCGCTGTCCGAGGGACGCATCGGCGTCATGATCGGCGACGTTTCGGGACACGGCTTTCCGGCCGCGCTGATCATGGCTCTGGTAATGAGTGCCGCGGCGATCTATGCCGAGCAGGGCGCGGCTCCCGCCAAGGTGCTCGAGTACGTGGACCGCGCGATCGGCGACGAGCTGGAGTCCACCGAGATGTATCTGTCCCTCTGCTACTGCGTCCTTTCCCCGCACGAGGCCGCCATCGCCTACTCGAACGCGGGCCACCCGCACGCCTTCGTCGTGAGTCCGGACGGAAGACACCAGCGCCTGTTCGCGACGGATCCCCCCATGGGCACCGACAGCCCCCCCTACGGCGAGGCGACGGTGAAATGGTCGCGCGGAGAGGACCTGCTTCTCCTCTTCACGGACGGGTTGTCGGATACACTCGCGCGCATGCGGCGCCAGAGCGGCGAGGAGCTTGTGCTCGCAACCGTCGTGGCCCACGCGGCGCGCCCCGCAGCGGAAATCCTCAGGCACCTCTTCGAGATGTCGGCCCAGGCGATCCCGAGCATGCCGGCCGACGACCGGACCGCGATCATTCTTCGCGCCCGCTAGGGACACGACGGCCAGGCCGATGGGTTCCGGACGTCCGAAGCGCTCGCTGGGCCAGAACTTCCTCGTCGATCCCAATCTCCAGCGCAAGATCGTCGCGGCGGTCGGCGCCGGCGAGGACGAACCGGTCGTGGAGATCGGTCCGGGGAGGGGCGCTCTCACCGAGCACCTCGTGGGGAGGCAGGTCAGGCTGACGGCGGTCGAACTCGATGACGAACTCGCCGCGGCCCTGGCGCGGCGCCACGAAGACAACCCCCTCGTGACGGTGGTGCACGGAGACATCCTGTCGCTGGAGCTTCCGGCGTTCGCCCCCGAGTGGGCGCGCACCGTCGTCGTCGGCAACATTCCGTACAACATCACCACGCCGATCGTCTTCAGGCTGCTCCGCCTTCCCTATCCGGCCGATATCGTCCTGACGGTGCAGGCGGAGGTCGCGGCCCGGATGCTCGCGGGTCCGGGCAGCCGAACCTACGGCGCGCTCTCCGTGGGCGTCAGCATTCACGCGACCCCTACCCGGATATGCAAGGTGCCGCGAACCGCCTTTCGGCCGGTGCCGAGGGTCGACAGCGCTCTGGTGCGGCTCACGCCCCACGCGCCGCCGCGTCTGACCGCGGACCAGGCGGACCAGGTCCGTGTGCTCACGCGCGCGGCTTTTTCCTGGCGCCGCAAGCAGCTGGGGACGATTTTGTCCCGGCACCCCGACCTCCGGATTCCGCGCGCGGCGGTTCACGACCTGTTGGGCGAGCGGCGACTGTCGCCCAAGATGCGCCCGGAGCAGCTGTCGCCCGAAGAGTTCGTGGAGCTGGGCGTGGCGCTGTCCGCTTGACAGGCCGCGCATCCTTGTCAGGTTCAGCTTGTGAACGATTTCACAAAGAGGATCCCGGACGCGACGGTTCGACGCCTGTCCCTCTACCTTCGCTTTCTGGAGGACTTCGGACGCTCGGGCGTCACGAGTGTCGCCAGCGGGGCGCTGGCGGAGCGCAGCGGGGCCACGGCCGCGCAGGTGCGCAAGGATCTCTCCTACCTCGGGTCCTTCGGGAAACGCGGACTCGGCTACTCGGTTGCGGAGCTCACCCGCGTGCTTCGCACGGTTCTGGGCCTCGATTCGGTCTGGCGCGTCGCCCTGCTCGGTGCCGGACGGATCGGCACCGCCCTGTTCGAATACGAGCCCTTTCGCGCCCGGGGCTTCAACATCACGACGGTGATCGACAACGATCCCCGCAAGGTGGGATCGTGCCTGGGCGACATCCGGATCCGGGGTGAGGACGAGCTCGAGTGCGCGTTGCGCGACGACGCGATCGACCTCGTGATCGTGGCGGTCCCGGCCCCCGTGGCCCAGGCGCTCGTCGACCGCGTGGTGGCGGTGGGGATCAAGGCGATCCTCAACTACGCGCCGACCCAGCTGCGCCTCCCGGGCGATGTGGCGCTTCGCCACGTGAGCATGCTCGTCGAGCTGGAGAGCCTGTCACACGCACTGGCCCGCCGGACGGAATGACCGGCGCGCCCCGGTCCCGCACGCTGCTGCAGAGTGCCTGGGCGGAGTTGCGGCGGGGTCCCGTGCCCACCGCCGAACTGGCGCGCAGCGTGCTGGGCCTGGACGGCCATCCCGGAGCCGCATCGGCCGCGGTGTTCGCGCTCCTGGGCGGCGACGAGCGGTTCGTGGTCGATGGCGAGGGCGTCTGGAGCCTGCGCGAGGGTGCGCGGCGGCCGGGCTCGCCCCTGTCCAGGCTTTGCTACGCGGTCGTGGACGTGGAGACCACCGGAGGGCGTCACGAATCTGGACACCGCATCACGGAGGTGGCCATCGTCGAGGTGAGGGGCGGCGGGATTGTCGACGAATTCCAGACCCTGGTGAACCCGGGACGCTCGATGCCGCGCTACACCGCCGCCCTCACGGGGATCACCGACCGCATGCTCGCCGGCGCCCCGGCCTTCGACGAGGTCGCCGAAGAGGTCTTCCGGCGCGTCGCGGGGCGCGTCTTCGTGGCTCACAACGCCGGATTCGACTGGGGATGGCTGCGCGCGCAGCTGGGCGACGCGCTCGGCGATGTTCCCGAGGTGGACCGCCTCTGCACGATCAGCCTGACCCGCCGGCTGGTTCCGGAGCTGCGTCGCCGCAACCTCGACGCCCTGACGGACTTTTTCGACGTCCCCATACACCAGCGCCACCGCGCGCACGGCGACGCGCTGGCAACGGCACGCGTCCTGATCAGGCTCCTCGACCGCGCCGAGCAGCTCGGCATAGGAGACCTCCGCTCGCTGAAGCGCTACCGTCCGCCGCGGGGCGCGCGCACGCAGGGCGATCTGTTCGCCCACCCGCCGCGCCGCCGGCGGGGATCGGCACGAACGGGTGCTTCGGGGCGCCGGGTCCTGCTATAATTGAGGGCCCGGGAGCCTTCTCCGGCCTTGCGACGGGGATCTTCCGCGGCGATTGCGCGACAGCTTCACGGGCCGGACGCCGGTCCGCACGTTCCCACCGACGACCAGGGCATCTCGATTTGGCCGACGCGGCCCATACACCCGTCATTCTCGATGGCGTCCGTACTCCGATCGGGAGGTTTCTCGGAGGACTGAGTCCGCTTGCCGGGCCTGAACTCGGTGCCGTCGCCGTGCGTGAAGCCGTCGAACGGGCGGGCATCGACAAGTCGGACGTCGACGAGGTGATCCTGGGCAACGTCGTGAGCGCGGGCTCGGGACAGGCACCGGCCCGGCAGGCGGCGGTGCGCGGCGGCATCCCCGCGACCGTCCCCGCGGTGACCGTGAACAAGGTGTGCGGATCGGGACTCAAGGCCGTGATGCTGGCCGCGCAGGCCGTCAAGGCCGGCGACGCGAGGCTGGTGGTGGCCGGAGGCTTCGAGTCCATGTCCAACGTGCCGTACTACCTCCGGGGGATGCGCGGCGGGGTGAAGTTCGGCGACCGCACCGTACAGGACGGACTCGTGTACGACGGGCTGTGGTGTGCCTTCGACCGGTGCCACATGGGCGGTCACGCCGAATACACGGCCGCGAAGGCGGGCATCGGACGCAGCGAGGCGGATGCCTACTCGGTCGCTTCGCACCGGAAGGCGGTGGCCGCGATCGACGACGGCGGGTTCGTCTCCGAGATCGTCCCGGTTCCGGTGGAGACGCGCCGTGGAACGGCGATGGTGGACACCGACGAGAGTCCGCGCCGCGACACGTCCCTGGAGGCCCTCGGCCGCCTGCGCCCCGCGTTCCGGTCCGACGCCCCGGCGGGGCTGGACGACCTGGTCGTTACGGCGGGAAACGCGCCCGGACTGAACGACGGCGCCTCGGCGCTGGTGGTGGCCAGCCAGGAGTACGCGGCCGCCAACGGGCTGCCCTACCGCGCCGTCATCACCGGCTATGCGGCGGGCGGGACGGAGCCGCGCGACCTGTTCTTCGCCCCGGTCGTGGCGGTGCGGAAGCTGATGAGGCAGGACCGCGCCGAAATCGGGGACTACGGCCTGGTCGAGATGAACGAAGCCTTCGCTGTGCAAGCCATCGCGGACATGCGCGAGCTCGCGATCGATCCCGAGCGGCTGAACGTGCGCGGCGGAGCCGTGGCCCTGGGTCATCCGATCGGGGCTTCGGGCGCGCGCATTCTTGTCACACTGCTGGCGAACATGGCCGACCGTGATGTCGAGACCGGGCTTGCCACGCTTTGCCTGGGCGGCGGCAACGCTGTCGCCATGTCGATTCGAGCCAACTGATCCAAAGAACCAAGCCAAAGAGGAAACACCGCATGATCCAGTCCGAAGCGACCAACAGCCCTGTGATCGCCGAGGCGAATCCGCGCGCCGCGGCCGTGCTTGCCGCCGTTCGCTCGTGGCCTCGGGCGGTCACGGTGCCGCTCGCGGTTCTCATCTTTGCGCTGCTCACGGCGCTCAGCGCTCGCGTGTCGGTGCCGCTCGGCGTCACCCCGGTGCCGATGACGCTGCAGACGCTGGTCGTGCTGCTTGCCGGAGCGCTCCTCGGGCCCGTCGCGGGCGCCGCTTCGCAGCTTGCCTATCTTGGTCTGGGAATCGCCGGAGTCCCCGTATTCGCGTTCGGTGGAGCCGGGCTCCCCTGGATCTTCGGCGCCACGGGGGGCTACCTCATGGCCTTCCCGATGGCCGCCACGCTGACGGGCTGGATCGCCGGACAGGGGCGTGAGAAGGGGCGGACGCTGAGCGCGCTGCTCGCAGGCACGGTGATCATCTTCGCGCTGGGCTCGGCGTGGCTCGCGGTCGTCACCAACATGGACGCCCGAGCGGTCTTCACGGCCGGGGTCCAGCCGTTCCTTCCCGGCGCCGCGATCAAGATCGCCATTGCCTTCGTCGTCATTCGGCAGGCGATGACCCGGGGTCTGTTGCGCTGAAGCCGATGCCTCGTCTCCTGCCCGCGCGCAGTGAGGTCCTGCCCATCCTGATCCGGCTGGCCGTCTTCGCGGGGGTGTTCCTGGCGTTGCTGGCCGTCTTCGCGGGGTTCATCGGGGGCGGGAACGCGAGTCTCGCGGTAGAGGGGGCCACGCTGTTCATCGTTGCCCTGGCGGCAACCATGATCATGTTGCGTTTCGACGGCCGGCGTGGGCTCGACGTCGTAGGGTTGCCCTGGTCCGGGGCTGCGCGCGAGCTCGGATGGGGACTGCTTCTGGGAGTCGCCATTGTGGTCCCCGCGGTCTTGATCGCCGTGGGCGTCGGCGGATTGCGCTACGGTCCGGACGGCGGAACGTGGATCGAATACGGGGGCACCGGTGTCTGGACCGCACTGGTTCTGCTCGTCGCCGCCACGGGCGAGGAGATCCTGGTCCGCGGCTATCCGCTTCGCGTGCTGGTCGACCGCTGGGGCCGTGGCGCGGCCCTGGCGCTGACCTCACTGGTCTTTGCCGCCCTTCACGGGGCGAACCCCAACGTCGGGGCGCTCGCGCTGGCGAATATCCTCCTGGCCGCGCTGCTGCTGGGACTGATCTGCCTCAAGACGGCGAGCCTGTGGTGGGCGAGCGGCGTCCACATGGGCTGGAATCTGGCCACGGGGTTCCTTGCCGATCTGCCCGTCAGCGGGCTGACGATCGTGGACGCTCCGCTGATCGAGGTGACCCGCGCGGGCAATCCGCTGGTCACGGGTGGGGAATTCGGGCTGGAGGCCGGCCTGGCCGCCACCGTCGCGATGGTCATCGCCATCCTGGTTGTGGTGCGGACCGACATCCCGCGAGCGCGCTGGACGCGGTACGCCGCATGAGCATGCAGCGGATCGCGGTCATCGGGGCCGGCACGATGGGCAACGGCATCGCCCACGTCTGCGCGCTCGGGGGGCTCGATGTCACGCTCATCGACTCCGATGCGGGTGCCGTCGATCGCGCGGTCGCCACGATCGGCGTCAACCTTGCGCGGCAGGTCGCCAAGGGGAGGATCACCGAGTCCCGGCGTGCCGAGACGCTCGCGCGCGTCGCCTCCGGACAGCTCGAGGACGTGGCTCGGGCCGACCTGGTGATCGAGGCCGTGCCGGAGATCGCCCGGCTCAAGTACGAGATCTTCGCCGAGGTGGACCGGCTGGCGCCCGAGCGCGCGGTCCTGGCGTCGAACACCTCGTCGATCTCGATCACGGCCATGGCGGCCTGTACGGACCGTCCGGGACAGGTCATCGGGATGCATTTCATGAACCCGGTCCCGATCATGCAGCTGGTCGAGGTCATCCGTGGGCTCAGGACCAGCGACGCGACCACCCGAAGCGTGATGGACCTGTCGCGCGCGCTGGGGAAGACGCCCGTCGAGGTGAGGGATTTCCCCGGCTTCGTTTCCAACCGGATCCTCGCTCCGATGATCAACGAGGCCGTCTTCGCGCTCATGGAGGGGGTCGCCGAGGCGGAGGCGATCGACACGGTGATGAAGCTGGGCATGAACCACCCGATGGGCCCCCTGGCGCTCGCCGACCTGATCGGCCTCGACACCTGTCTGAACATCCTGGAGGTCCTTCACCGCGAGCTGGGTGACGATCGCTACCGCCCCTGTCCGCTGCTGCGCCAATACGTCGCCGCCGGGTGGCTGGGCCGGAAGACCGGCCGGGGCTTTCATCGCTACGAAGGGAACGCCTGAGTGCTGACCGCCGAGCAGCGGGAGATTCGCCAGCTTGCCCGCGACTTTGCCGAGGGAGAGATCATTCCGCACGCGGCCGTGTGGGACCGCGAGGGTGTGTTCGACAGGGAGGTTCTCGACAAGCTCGCCGACCTGGGCTTCCTGGGGATGCTGGTGCCGCCCGAGTACGGCGGTCTGGGATTCGATGTCCCCACGTACCTGGTCGCCCTCGAAGAGATCGCGCGGGGCGATGCCGCGCTGGCGCTCACGGTGGCCATTCAGAACGCCCCCGTGCCCTACATCATTCTGACCCACGGCACCGAGGAGCAGAAGTCCCGCTGGCTTCCGGCGCTGGCCGCGGGAGAAAAGATCGCCGGCTTCGCGCTGTCGGAGGCGGGGGCGGGGAGCGATCCGGCGGCCATGGAGACCCGCGCCCGGCCGCACGACGCCGGCTGGACGTTGACGGGCACCAAGAGATGGGTGACGAACGGTTCCCGCGCGGACCTGGTCGTGGCCTTCGCCCGTACGGACCGGGGCACGGGCCGGGGCACGGGCCGCAGCGCCGGCTCGAAGACGCCCATCGGTGCGTTTCTGCTGGACACCGCTGCCGAGGGCTACAAGGCGGGCCGGCGGGAAACGACCATGGGACTGCGCGCGTCCGAGACGGTCTGGGTTGATCTCGACGGCGTCCGGGTGACGGACGATCGACTCGTTGGCGATCGCGGAAGCGGCCTCAAGTACGCGCTCGGCGCGCTCGATCTGGGCCGGCTGGGGATCGCGGCACAGGCGGTCGGGATCGCCCAGGCGGCGCTGGAGCACGCCACGCGGTACGCGACGGAGCGGCGGCAGTTCGGCCGCTCCATCGCGAGCTTCGGTGCGGTGCGCAGCAAGCTGGCGGTGATGGCGACCAGAGTCGCCGCGTCGCGCGCGCTGTTCATGGAGGGCGCGGCAGCCTGGGAAGAGCGCGACCGACTCGCCGACGGCGGCCCCCCGGTGACGGCCCGCTCGGCGATGGCCAAGCTGTTCGCCAGCGAGACCGCGGGCTGGGTTACCGAAGAGGCGGTGCGTATCTTCGGCGGCTACGGTTTCATGCGGGAGTTTCCGGTGGAAAGACTCATGAGAGACGCCAAGGGCACCGAGATCTACGAGGGCACGAGCGAAATCCTCCGCCTGGTGATCGGCCGCTCTCTGACGGACGGGAGATAGCTGGCGGGATGCCGAAGGACACCGAAGGGCGCGAGCGGATGGAAAACCTCGAGCGCGCGGATCCCATCGTCCACGGCGCCGTGCTCGCCGAGGGGGCGCGTCAGAAGGCGCAGCTGGAAATGATCGCGAGCGAGAACTTCGTTTCGCCGGCGGTCCGCGAAGCGCTCGGCACCGTCTTCACCCACAAGTACGCGGAGGGGCTGCCGGGCAGGCGGTACTACGGCGGATGCGAGTTCGCCGATCAGGTCGAGGACCTGGCCCGCTCGCGCGCCACGCAGCTCTTCCACGCCGACCACGCCAATGTGCAGCCCCACTCGGGAGCGCAGGCCAACATGGCCGCCTACTTCGCCTTCCTGAAGCCGGGCGACCGCATCCTCGGCATGAACCTGAGTCATGGCGGGCACCTTACCCACGGGTCCCCCGTCAACTTCAGCGGGCGCCTGTTCGAGGTGTCGGCCTACGGCGTGCGCTCCTCGGACGGACGCATCGACTATGACCAGGTGCGCGACACCGCCCTCAAGGTGCGTCCGAGACTGATCGTGACCGGCGCGTCGGCGTACCCGCGCACCATCGACTTCGAGAAGTTCGGCGCGATCGCACGGGAAGTCGGCGCCTTTCACCTCGCCGATCTCGCTCACATCGCGGGTCTTGTAGCGGGGGGACACCATCCGAGTCCCGTCCCACACGCGGACGTCGTTTCCACCACGACCCACAAGACCCTGCGCGGCCCCCGCGGCGGACTCCTGCTGTGCCGCGAGGAGCACAAGGCCACGATCGACCGCATGGTCTTCCCGTTCATTCAGGGTGGTCCCCTCATGCATGTGATCGCGTCGAAGGCGGTCGCGCTCGGGGAAGCGCTCTCCCCCGGGTTCGGGGACTACGGGCGGCGGGTCGTCGAAAACGCGCGCGCTCTGGCCGAGCATGTCATGGCGCGGGGCGTGCAACTCGTCTCCGGCGGCACGGACAACCACCTCATCCTGGTGGACCTGCGGGACCGGGAACTCACGGGAAAGGACGCCGAACGGGCGCTGGAGCGTGCGGGAATCACGGTCAACAAGAACACGGTTCCGGGCGAAAAACGCTCCCCGTTCGTCACTTCGGGCCTGCGCATCGGCACACCGGCGCTCACGACCAGAGGGATGGGGCCCGCGGAGATGAAGACGATCGCAGACTGGATCGCGGACATCCTCGACCGTCCCGCTGACGAATCGCTGATCGGCCGAATACGGCACGGGGCAGGCGACCTCTGCGCCGCCTTTCCGCTGTACAGGCATCTGGCGGGACCCGCATAAGGGTGTAAAATTGCAGTTGTTATGAACGCTTGCGACTATGTCACAGTTCTGGACCGGCTCGAGGAGCGCGATCCCCGCTATCACCGGCTCGCGTACCATTTCCTGCTCGATGCGCTTCAGGCGGTGATCGCGGGGCTTGGCGAGCGGCGCCATATCTCCGGCGAGGAGCTGGCGGACGGTGCCCGGCGCCTCGCGATCGAGCGCTTTGGTCCCCTCGCACGAATGGTTCTGGAGCATTGGGGCATCCGTTCAACCGATGATCTCGGCAAGGTGGTGTTTGCCCTTGTCGAGGTCGGGGTGCTTACCAAGCAGGAGGAAGACCGGCAGGAGGATTTCGAGGCTCTCTTCGACTTCGAGGAAGCGTTCGACCACAACTACCCCTGGACGGTAGCGCCATAGATTAGCAGACGACCGTGCGGCGCCGGACCGGTCCCGGACAGGACGGCGGCCTCGCACATCACCCGAGAAGAGGCGCAAGCGTCTTGGCTTCTTCCACTTTTCCCGAGGGAATGATGAACACGGTGGACGATGGCGGTTTTACCGCCTGCAAAAAGTGTGGCGACGGGGTGTTGCTCCCCATGTCCGACTACGGACGTGACGGAGCGCCGATCCGCTACAAGGCCTGGGTGTGTTCGAATCCGGATTGCGGCTTCAATATCCGGATAGACAACGGCGAGATCACCTTCGGCCGGTCGATCGGACAGAGCTACAAGTAGCCGTGGACCCGGACGGCCTGCGGAGGCGGTTCGGGAAGGCGGTCGTGCGCGCGCCCACCGCGGCGGAGGCCGCTCGCTACGACCGGATCTCCATTGACCAGCGCGGGGTTCCCGAGGCCGCGCTCATGGAGAACGCGGGTCGGCAGGCAGCACTCATCGTCGATCGGCTGTTCCCCAAGGGCCCTGTTGTTGCCCTGGTCGGCTCGGGGAACAATGGCGGAGATGCGCTCGTGTGCCTGCGCGCCCTGGCGGCCTGGGGCCGGAGCGTCTCCGCGGTGCGGGTCGGCAGCCGTCCCGACGCGGATCCGGTGTTGCATGGATGGGATCTGCCGACCTTCGTCTTCAATCCGGAGCAGCCCGGTGCGGGAGAGGCGCTTGCCGCCCGGCTGCAACGGGCGGCGGTCCTGGTCGACGGACTGCTGGGCACCGGGATCCGTGGGGCGCCCCGGCCGCTGCAGGCCGGCGCCATACGCGCGGCCAACCGGGCGCCGGGAGCCGTGGTCGCGCTGGACGCGCCTTCGGGTGTCGATGGAACCAGTGGCGGCGTTCCCGGCGCATCGATCCGGGCGGACGTCACGATCGCGTTCGGATGGCCCAAGCTGGGCACGCTCCTGCATCCGGGACGACAGCGCTGCGGCCGCATCGTGGCGGTCGAGATCGGGTTCCCGCCGGTGGGCCGCGACGGGTGGGCGCAACTGATCACGCCCGCATGGGCGAGAGGGGTCCTCCCGAGCCGCACACCCGTCGCGCACAAGAACGCGGTGGGCGCCCTCGCGGTCGTGGCGGGGTCGGCGATGCCGGGAGCCGCCGTGCTGGCTGCGCGGTCGGCTTTCCGATGCGGGGCCGGGCTGGTGCGCGTGTGCGCCTCGTCCCCGGCGCGCGAGATCGTCGCGGAGGTGCCCGAGGCCATCTTCGTGGACGCGGGGGACCGGGACGCGCTCGGCGCGGCCATCGAGCAGTGCGATGCGGTCGCGCTCGGCCCCGGCATCGGCACGGGGACCGAGGCCGCGACGCAGCTGGAGATGGTCCTCGCGGCCCGCGCCGACCGCCCCGCGGTCATCGACGCCGACGCGCTCACCCTTCTGGCCCGCGGGGCGGCCGGCGGTTCTGGCGCGGCGGGGGGTTCAGGCGCGCCCAGCGGTCCTGGCGCGGCCGCGACCGTGGTCACGCCCCATCCCGGCGAGATGGCGCGCCTCGTCGCGGCGTCGACCGCGGACGTGCAGGCGGACCGCGTGGGCACGGCAAGGCGCTTCGCCGCCTCGCACGGGACGGTGACCCTGCTGAAGGGCGCTCCGACGCTCGTGGCGGAGCCGGGCGGCGGCCTCCTCGTGAGCACACACGAGGCCCCGTCCGCGCTGGCGGTCGCCGGCATGGGCGATGTGCTTACCGGCGCGATCGGCGCCTACCTCGCCCAGGGAGCGGATCCCTGCGCGGCGGCCGGTCTGGCGCTCCACGTGACCGGTGCCGCGGCCTCGCGGGACGGCCGGGGCGCATCCCTCATGCCGTCGGACGTGGTCGAGGCGATCCCCGCGGCCCTGGCGGGCCTGTCGGACCCCGGCCGCGGCGACACGGATCTGCCGTTCCCGTTCATCACCTTCGACCAGCGCCAGCCGGCGTAGCAGCCCATGATGACCGAGCGGGAACTCGTCGAGCGGCTGGCTGCCATCGGATGGAAGGGCAGCCGGGCGGTTCTCCTCGGTCCGGGCGACGATGCGGCCGTGCTTCGTGGCGGCTTCACCGTGTCGACCGACCTGGCCGTCGAGGGCGTCCACTTCCGGCTGGACTGGATCTCGGCCGCAGAGGCCGGGTTCCGGGCCGGCGCGGCCGCGCTCAGCGATCTCGCGGCGATGGGCGCGGCACCGCTGGCCCTCCTGGTGTCGATGGCCGTCCCGGGAGACGGGGGCCCCGCCGTCGCGCTTGACCTCCAGCGGGGCGTGCGGCGCGCCGGAGACCGGGTCGGAGTCGCGATCATCGGGGGCGATGTCAGCCGGTCGCCGGGGCCCGTGGTCCTCGACGTGGTCGCGGTCGGCAAGGGGGTCGGCTTCCCGTCGAGAGGAGGGGCCGAGCCGGCTCAGCAGCTTTGGGTGTCGGGTTCGCTGGGCGGGGCCGCGGCGGCGGTCGGCGCCTGGTCGGCAGGGAAGACGCCCGATCCTGCGGCCAGGAGCCGGTTCGCCGCGCCCCCGGACCGGGTCCCCCTCGGCAGGGCGCTGGCCGGAGGCGAAATCGCCCGTTCCATGATCGACCTTTCGGACGGCCTTGTCGCGGATGCCGGGCGCGTGGCGGCAATGTCCGGCGCGAGGATCTGCATACGCCGGCACCGCGTCCCGGCGGACCCGTGCACGGGGGGGGACTTGAACCTCGCCCTCATGGGGGGCGAAGATTATGAACTTATGTTTACGGTCGACCCAGGCACGGAACCCCGGATTCTGGCCCTCGGACAGGAGCTCTCGGTGCCTCTGACCCGGATTGGTGTGGTTGAAGCAGGGAGCGGCGTGGTCCTCGAGGACGAGCGGGGACGGCGCACGGACGCCGGAGATGTCGGCTTCGATCACTTCGCGACGCCTTCGCAGGACGGGCTGCCGTGATTCGCCAGCCTTGGGTATACGGTGTGGCGGCCGCGTCCACGATCTTCTTCGGCGGCACGGTGGCACTGCGGTCCGCGCTGGGTATCCGGCGGTTCCACGGCTTTGCCGACCGGGCGACGGGCAACTGGGCCAGGGTGATCCTGTGGGGCGCCGGTGTCCGCGTAACCGTCGAGAACCCGGAGGGTCTCGGAGAGGGCGGTGGCCAGATCCTCGTCTCGAATCACCAGAGCTGGTTCGACGTCTTCTCGCTCGCCGCGGCT
This sequence comes from Longimicrobiales bacterium, assembly GCA_965116905.1. GTDB lineage: Bacteria > Gemmatimonadota > Gemmatimonadetes > Longimicrobiales > Gaopeijiaceae > Bin94. The sequence continues at coordinate 2,171,184 of OZ220732.1, forward strand.
CTGCCGGTCCGGTTCAGCTTCGTGGGAAAAAAGGAGCTGAACCGCATACCCTTCCTGGGTCATGCCTGGGAAAAGGTGGGTCACGTCGCGATCGACCGGGGCGACCACCAGTCGGCGCTGCATTCGCTGGGCAGCCTGGACGGCCAGATCCGTGACGAGGGACGCACCATCATCATGTTTCCCGAGGGGACGCGCTCGCCCACGGGCGAACTGAGACGCTTCAAGAAGGGGGCCTTCGTGATGGCCATCAAGGCCCAGGTTCCCGTGATCCCGGTCGCCGTGGCCGGAACGCGCCGGGTCATGGAGAAGGGGGACTGGAGGATCTCGCCGGGCCATGTGACGGTTCGCGTGGGGCAACCGATCCCGACGGCCGGACTCACATTGCGTGATCGTGACCGCCTGTCGGGTCAGGCCCGGGAAGCGGTCGTTGCGCTGAGGGATGCAGGCGGAAGCACGCCATCCGAAACGGAAGACGGCCAGCCGGCGACAGCGTCGGCAGCCGCCCGCCTCGAACGCACCGCGTAGCCGCCCACATGTCCGCCATCGTCGACATCAGGGGGCGCGAGATCCTGGATTCGCGCGGCAATCCGACGGTCGAGGCCGAAGTGCTGCTCGAGAGCGGCTACCGGGGGAGGGCGGCCGTGCCCAGCGGTGCATCCACCGGCGGCCATGAGGCCGCGGAACTCCGTGACGGCGATGCCGAGCGATACCTGGGACGGGGGGTGCGGACGGCCGTGCGGAACATCCGTACGGAGATTCTGGGTGCGGTGCGCGGCTTCGAGGCGCGTGAGCAGCGCGATGTCGACCGCACGATGATCGAACTGGACGGCACCTCGGACAAGAGCCGGCTGGGCGCGAACGCGATCCTGGCCGTTTCCATGGCGGTGGCGCGCGGGGCCGCGTCAGAAACGGGACTGCCGCTCTACCGGTATCTGGGAGGCGAGGACGCGCACCTCCTGCCCGTACCCATGATGAACATCCTCAACGGTGGCGCGCACGCCTCGAACAACGTGGACATCCAGGAGTTCATGATCATGCCGGTGGGCGCCGGCTCGTTTGCCGAGGCTCTGCGCATGGGCGTCGAGGTCTTCCACACGCTGAAGGAGGTGCTGGCCGCGGAGGGCAGGAGCACGGCCGTCGGGGACGAGGGTGGCTTTGCGCCCGACCTTGCCTCCAACGTGGATGCGACAGAATCGGTCATCCGTGCGATTGAATCGGCGGGATACAGGCCGGGCGAGGACATTCTCCTCGCGGTCGACGCCGCGGCGTCCGAGTTCTACGCCGACGCGCGGTACACCTTTGCCAAGTCGTCCGGCGCCTCGATGGATACCGGGGGAATGATCGCGTTCTGGGAGGACATGATCGAACGCTTCCCGCTGGTCAGCCTCGAAGACCCCCTGGACGAGGACGACTGGGAGGGCTGGGCCACCCTTACGAGCCGTGTGGGCGGGCGCTGCCGCATCGTGGGCGATGACCTCTTCGCGACCAACGTCGCGCGCCTGGAGCGCGGCATACGCTCCGGGGCGGCCAACTCGATCCTGGTGAAGGTCAACCAGATCGGCACGCTCAGCGAAGCGATGGACGCCGTGCGCGTGGCCCAGGAGGCCGATTTCGGCACCGTGATCTCGCATCGGTCGGGTGAGACGGAGGACACGTTCATCGCCGACCTCGCGGTGGCCACCGGCGCGGGACGGATCAAGACGGGAGCGCCCTGCCGCTCGGACCGTGTGGCCAAGTACAACCGGTTGCTCCGGATCGAGGAGGCCCTTGGTCCGCGTGCCGTCTACGCCGGAAGGAGCGTGCCGGGATGAGACGGCTGGTTTTCTTCGGACTCCTGCTCCTCGCGGCATACTTCGCCGTCTTCGGCGGTGAGTACTCGGTGCTTGACGCCCGCAGGGCCCGAGCGGAGCTGGAGGCCCGACGTGCGGAGGTGCTGGCGGCGACGCACCGGAACGACTCGCTGCGGGCGCGCATCGATTCGCTGCGCCACGACGATGAAGCGCTGGAACGGCTTGCGCGAGAGCGCTACGGGCTCATCCGCGACGGTGAATTGCTGTACCGCGTCACGGAGCCCGAGCCGGACGGGGACCCGCGCGAAGAGGATCCTCGCTAGCGCGGCTGCTGCTCCTCCGCGGCTGCTACTCCTCCGCCTCCGCGGGCAACAGGGCTCCGGCGGTTTCGGCGGTTTCCCCGGCATCCTCCTCCGGCAAGTCGGTTCCCATGCCGAGGGCCCGCCTGGCGCCCTCCAGGAACCGCTGCGCGTCACCGGCGTCGAGGGCGTCCAGGACATCGGACGGGTCGGCCCCCAGACCCTCGACCGCGGCCGCCGCCAGCGCCTTTGCGTCTTCGGTGGTGAGCTGTTGCGGGAAGCCGCCGCCGGGAACGCCGGTGGCCTTTTCGATGAAGGGCGCGAAGAGGTCGACGGGGACGGGGAACAGCGTCGTCGAGTTGTTCTCGGCGGCGACCTCGACGACCGTCTGCAGGAAGCGGAGCTGGAGCGCCACGGGGTGACGGGCGATGACCTGGGCCGCCGCGGACAGCTTCCGCGACGCCTGGAACTCGCCCTCGGCCGCGATGACCTTCCCGCGGCGTTCCCGTTCGGCTTCGGCCTGCTTCGCCATCGCGCGCTTCATTTCCTTCGGAAGATCGATGTCCTTGATCTCGACGGCGGTCACTTCGATCCCCCACGGATCCGTCTCCAGGTCGATGATGCGGCGAACGATCTCGTTGATCCTTTCCCGCTGGGCAAGCAGTTCGTCGAGTTCGGACTGCCCCACGACGCTGCGCAGCGTGGTCTGGGCGATCTGGCTGGTCGCGAAGTAGTAGTCCTCGACCTCGACGACCGCCTTGGACGGGTCCACGACCCGGAAGTACACCACCGCGTTCACGGTGCAGCTCACGTTGTCCTTGGTGATCGTATCCTGCGGTGCGATGTCCAGCGCAATGATGCGCAGGTCCATCTTGCGCATGCGTTCGATTCCGTACGGCACCAGAAACACGATTCCGGGACCCTTCGCCCGGGTGAGCTTTCCGAGCCGGAAGACGACGCCCCGCTCGTATTCCCAGAGGATGCGAAGCGAACTCAGCAGGCCCACGAGGCCCAGCGTGGCGAGCGGTATGAGCAGGAAACCGAAGTCCATCGGACATTCCTCCGGTGGGTTGCGGGTGTTCATCACCCGAAAGCGGGCGGCACCAGCGTGACGTTGGGGCCGCGCGGGGCCGGCGTGCGGGTTGGAGCCGGGGACTAAATAGGGGCCCCGACGACCCCGCTTGACAAGCCCTCCCGGCTCGCTGAGCTTTGTTGCCGTCGCCGGAGTAGCTCAGTTGGTCAGAGCAGCGGAATCATAATCCGCGTGTCGGGGGTTCAAGTCCCTCCTCCGGCACTGGATGAACAACCCTTCCTCCCGTTCGTCGCTTCACCGGCGTATCGCGGTCGACACGCCCGAGCATGTGCGACTGGACTACGTGCTGGCCGACCTGGGATCCCGCGCGGCGGCCTTGGCCATCGATCTGGCCATCCTCGTCGTTACGATCGCTCTGTTGCGTTTGGTGCTCGGCGAGGCCGGCGCGCTGGGCGAATGGGTGCGCGCGATTGGCGGGACGGTTCTGTTGTTTGCCCTCTTCTTCGCGCAGTGGGGGTATTTCCTCCTCTTCGAGGGGCTCGGCGGCGGACGCACCCCGGGCAAGCGCGTGGTCGGACTGCGGGTCATCCATGTCGGGGGCGAGCCGCTGTCGTTTCAGGGATCGGTGCTCCGCAATCTGATCCGGATTGTGGATCTGCAGCCGGCGGTGTCCGGGATGGCGGGCGCGGTGTCTATCCTCGTCAACCGGCGGGCCCAGCGGCTGGGGGACCTGGTTGCGGGGACCATCGTGGTGCGCGATGCGGGCGGCAGCGAACTGCTTGGCGCCGACGCGCTGCCGCCGGGGCGCGTGGGACGGCCCGTGCTGTCGGTCGAGCAGTTCGAACTCCTCGCCGGGTACATGGCTCGGCGAGGGGAGCTGGACGCGGAGGTGCGCCGCCGTGTCGCCGCCTCGGTCGTCAAGCCGCTCGGCTTCGCGTTCCGGGACAGCGCCGATCACGCGGCACTCACCGTTGACGAACGGCTGGCCGCACTCTACGAGGACGAAGCGCCCCGGCACGCGGCCCGGCGGGGCGGCGCCAGTCTGCAGGCTGCCGCGATGGCACGGGAACAGCGGGAGGAATGGGCCACCTATGTGGAGCTGGTGGAGAAGGGGCGCAAGCGCGGCCTGCCGAGCCTCACGGAAGACGAGGTCCGAGCCTTCGGGCAGTTGTACCGGGGCGTCACGGCGGATCTGGCGAGAGCGCGCACCTACGGGGCTTCCCCGGGCTTGCTGGCGACCGTCCAGCGGTGGGCGGGCGCGGGACACAACCTGCTCTACCGCGCGCGGGGCCGGGTGGCGGTGTCGCTGGGGCACTGGGTGGCGGTGGATTTCCCGCGCGCCGTGCGCCGTTTTCACCGGCCGGTCCTGCTGGCCGCGGTCCTGTTCTACGGGCCCCTTCTGGTGACGTACGCCGCCGTCCGAGACGACCCGCTTCTGGGCCGCAGGCTGGCCGGACCGGCAATGCTGACACGTGCGGAAAACACCGTGCAGGGCGACATCGACACGAGCTACCTGCCGGACGAGGTGGAAGCGACGGACATGCCGCTGTTCACTTCCTCGGTGATGACCAACAACATCGGCGTGACGTTCCTGGCCTTCGCGGGGGGCTTCCTGGCCGGCGCCGGGACACTGTACATACTGCTCGCCAACGCGGTCACGCTCGGCGCGGTGTTCGGAGTCTACGGGAACGGAGGGATCCTCGGGGTGATTCTCGCGTTCGTGTTCCCGCACGGGTTCCTGGAACTCACCGCGATCTGCATCGCGGGGGGCGCCGGGTTCGGGCTGGGGTCGGCGCTGCTGATGCCGGGCCGGCTCACCCGCGCCGAGGCGCTGCGGGAGCGTGGCCGGGCCTTTCTCTCCCTCCTGGCCGGTGCCGCGCTGATGCTCGTGCTTGCCGGCATCGTGGAGGGCTTCTATTCTCCGTCCTCGTTGCCGGCGGCCGCCAAGTTCGCGTTCGGAGGAGCGACCGCGGTGCTGCTGGCGCTCTACTTCGGCTTTGCGGGGCGGCGGCGCGATACACGGCGGCCCCGCCCACCCTCTTCGGCGCAGGCGGTCGGAGCAGCGCAGGCCTCCTGACGGTCAGAGCAGCCCGCGCTCCTTGATCTCGACGTATTTGTCCAGGGTGCGGACCAGCGTGTCTCCGGGGGGCGTATCCACGACCAGGATGCCGGACTGGCGCATGACCTGAAGCGTCGTCGCCCGTGCCTGAACGAGTTCCTCGGCGGCGGCGCGGTAGTAGGCGTCGTCCGGTTCCTTCACGGCCCGCATGGCCGCCGCTTCCAGGGCCGGATTGCGGATGGCGATCGCGAGCGGCAGGTGGGCGCGCCCGATTCTGGCCAGTGAGGTGACCAACGCCCTGGAGACGGAGCCGTCGATCACGTCGCAGAAGAGGATGACGAGCGAACGCTTGCGGAAGGTCCGTCCCAGCGTGGCCAGCGCCAGCGGATAGTTGGGCTCGGTCAGCCGGGTCTCGACACCGGCCAGGATCCTGGCGAGGCCGGCGGGGTCGGCACGGCGCGGGGGTGACACATGGCGGATGCGGTCGTCGAATACGAGGACGCCGATGCGGTCCCCGAAGTTCTGGGCGCGGCTGGCGAGCATCATGCAGGCGCCCAGCGCGTAGTCCATGCGTTCGCGCAGCGCCGACAGCCTTTCGCGCATGTGCCGCCCGGCATCGATCGCGAGCACGATGTTCTGGCTGCGCTCGGCCTCGTAGTTCCGCACCACGAACTTGCGCCGCTTCGCGGAGGCCTTCCAGTCGATGGTGCGGGGATCGTCTCCCTGGGCGTAGTCCCGGAGGCTCTCGAACTCCCGTCCATCGCCCCACTGGCGATTCCGCCGTGACCCGGGCGCGCGCAGCCGGCGGCGGATTGCGAAGCCGCTGCGGTCGCGGAGCAGGTCCCGCACGCCCGGCTGCACCTGCAGCGTGTGGCGCGCATCCACGCTCGAGCGAAACCAGGCCAGTCCCCACGGCGAACGCGTGCGCAGGTGAATGGCCCCTAGGGTCAGGAATCCCCGCGACCGGGGCATGATCGCGTAGGAGCAGCGAACCGACGATTCCGGACCAATCTCGACTCGCTTGCCACGCTCCCATTCGTCCGTTCCCTCCGGCCCGGCCAGTCGGCGCAGACACGGGTCGAGGTCGTCCGTAACCCGCACGGTCACATCACGCGGACCGGAGTTGCTCAGGGTGACCAGGACATCCGTCACCGCCGCCATCGCGGATATGCGAGGGACTTCGCGGTCAGCCGACGGGGCGCGGGCGCGCCGGCCGTCGATGAGCACCAGCAGCAGGATCAGGACGTCGGCGCCAAGCGCAAGCGGCGTGCTGACAAGAAAGAGAGGCGACACCACGCCGAGGAGGGTCAGCGCGCGGGCGCTGGGGATCACCGACGGCAACGGCACCCCCCCGCCGAACGGGCCTCGCGGGGTCTCATCCGGCATGCGGAGCACACTAGCGGGGGGCCTCCAGCGTCTCGAGCAGTGACGTGAGTTCGTCGTCCGAGGACCGCCCTTCCACCTCGGCTTCCGCGGTAAGCACCACCCGGTGCCGAAGGACGGGGAACGAGAGCGACTTGACGTCGTCCGGGGTTACGAAGTCGCGCCCCTGGAGGTAGGCCTCGGCGCGAGCGGCCTGGAACAGCGCAACCCCTGCACGGGGGCTGGCCCCCAGCACGAAGGCGGCGTCATCCCGCGTGGCCCGCACGATGTCGGTGACGTAGCGCCGGACGCGTTCGTCCATGTGGACGCCGTCGACCGCCGCGCGCCGCTCGACCAGTTCCTCGCGGGTCATGGGCTCGCCCATGGAGTAGGTCGTCTCGTCGTCTGCCCTGAACCCGGCCTCGTGGCGGTCGAGGATCGCCTGTTCCGCCTCGGCCGGCGGATAGTCCACGACGATCTTCATCAGGAACCGGTCCACCTGGGCCTCGGGCAGCGGATAGGTGCCCTCGTATTCGACGGGGTTCTGTGTGGCGAATACGGTGAAGGGCGCGGGTAGCCGGCGCGTCTTTCCGTCGACGGTCACCTGCCGCTCCTCCATCGCCTCGAGCAGCGCCGCTTGCGTCTTGGGCGGTGCCCGATTGATCTCGTCGGCGAGCAGAAGATCCGCGAAGACGGGGCCGGGCCGGTAGGTGAAGCCCGCGTCGCCCAGGATGTTCACCCCGACCAGGTCGGTGGGCATGAGGTCGGGAGTGAACTGCACCCTCCCGAACCCGAGGCCGAGCCCCCGGGCCAGCGCCCTTACCGCCAGGGTCTTGGCGGTTCCGGGCACGCCCTCGATGAGCGCGTGTCCGCGGGCGAGAAGCGTGATCATGAGTTGTCTGAGCACGGCCTGCTGGCCGAGTACGACCTGCTCGAGCTCGCCGAGCAGGCGCAACGCCGCGTCCGGCGATGTCATGGGCTGGACCTCCTTGTGAGTTGTTCGTCGATGCCGGCCGCGATCGCCGGCAGATCCGGGGGTTCGTCCCTCAGGCCTTTCCGCACCTTGTGCAGCGGGCTGTCGCGGCGTTCCGAGGTCGTGAGCGTTCGCAGCATCGCGTCGGCCTCGGCCTCGTCGCGGGGGGGTGGGTGGCGCGTGGCCCGCGCGAGCCGGGACAGCAGCCGCAGGGCGGCGGTGCGCGTGGCGCCCGCCTTGCGATAGAGGTCGCCAAGCGCCGAGACGTGCTCCAGCGGCGACCTGCGTTCGCGGTCGCGCGGGGCCAAGCGCGGCGTCGGCGCTCCGAAGCGAAGCCCCACGCACGCGAGGATCAGAAAGCACAGCGCCACGAGGTGCAGGAGGGCCCGGCCGCCAGGGCTGTCAAGGAAAAGGTTTCTCACCACCTGGGCGCGCGTGAGCGACCCGCTGATCCCCTGGTGGTACTCGGCGAAGAAGACGGTGTCGCCCGGTGCCGTGTGGGCAAGGGCTGCCCGGACCGCGAGGACCGCCAGGGGGTTGTCGCCCGCCCGCTCATTGGAGAGAGGAGCCGCGCTTGCCAGCATCACCACCCGCCCCTCGCCGAGCCCGAGTTCCGCGGCCGCCGTCCACGTCTCCTCGTCGGAGTCCCGTGCCGTCAGCAGACGCTGGACATCTCCGACCCGTGCCGCCACCGAGTCATCGTCCACCCCCAGCACACGGAAGGCGTGATCGACGCGGCGCGGTGGCCCAAGTCCTCCCGTCAGGGCATGCCCTGTCCACGCGGCGTGCGACAGGCTGTCACCACGGAACTCCTCCACCGGCGACCGTTCCCGAAAGTAGACGCCGAGCGAGTCGGCCAGAGGAGTTCGCAGCGGGTACGGCGCCGACGGAGCAAAGACCGGAGAGTACAGCAGCGTGCCGCCGTCCCTCACGTGATCCAGGAGGGCGTGAACCTCTCGCGGCGTCGCGAACCGTTGCGGACGCAGCAGAACGATGGTGCCGCGCACCGGGTCGGCGTCCGCCAGCGGCGTTGTACGTGGATGCGTGCGGCGGCCGAACCGCTCGATCCCGCGAGCCAGCGCCGCCACGCCGTCCGGAGTCGTCCGCAGGGAGCTGCGCTGGACACTCGTCGCCCTCCGGCCCTGAGGCCGGACCAGGAACCCGACCCCCAGCGCGAAGACCAGCACCACCACCACCCACAATGTGGGCCGCCGCCACCTGCCGCCGGGTCCGCCATCCGGACTACCCATCGGACCTCGACTCATCCGCCGGCGGACCGGCGGGGCACCCCGCGTCCCTGGCCAGACCCTCGAGCCCGGCGTATTCCGAGACCGTGGGCCGATCCGGTCCGAAGGAGAAGTCCTGGAACGCGGCCAGGAATCTGGCGCCCGGCCCCGTCGATCCCCGGGCGGCCGCCCGGTCCCGTGCCAACTCCAGCGCGTAGTCGCCAGGGGTCTTGGAGCTGTGGAAGGAGAGCGTCCCCTGCTGTTCAAGGGTCAGCAGGAATCCCTGGTAGAGCGCGGTTGCGGCGGGCCGCAGTTCGCCCTGGATCGCCCGTTCACTCGCCAGGCTCAGCCACTCGCCGGCCTTCAGCGGAGGTGTTTCGGCGGTCAGGCCCCTATCGTCGCCCTCGTGCCCGGGGAGCAACCTCCGGCCATGCCTGGAGAAGACGATGGCCACGACCGCGAGTACCGCCAGCGGGACGACAATCACAAGGATCTCCGCGAACCCCCCGATGCCATCGCCCGTCAGGCGCTGCAGCCAGCTCCAGAGTTGAACGAACTTCTGCCAGATCCAGGCCAGCAACTGCCACCTTCCCGGCTCCTCGAAGGTGACGAATTCGGGGTCGGCCAGGATCTCCCGGAGTGTCCGCGAGACTTCGTCCGCGTCGGGAAGCTGATTCACCGTGTGCCGGAATCCATGATCCCTGCCGCCGTCTCCAGATCAAACGCTTCCTTGCGAACCCGGCGGTCGTGAAAGAGCATCAGGATGCTCCCCACCATGAAGGGAACCGTCAGCGGCGAAATGACGAAGCTGGCCGTGTTGAGCAGCCACTGCTTGCCCGAGTCGATGGTCCCGAGTTCCTCCGGTGAGAGGAAGAGGGTGTCCATGCCGAACAGGGCCTGGACGGCGAACCCGGGCGCGAGGTTGATGATCTGGGCGACGCACATGATGCCGATGACCCGCAGCCATCCTCCGTTGCAGAGGCTCAGGGAGCGTCGCAGTGCGTCGATGGCCGGCCGGCTTTCGATGATCACCGCCGGCAGTATCCCGAAGGTCGCGGCGAGCCAGGCCAGCGCGACCGTCATGATCGGCACCAGGAACACCAGGAACGCCAGGACCGACACCAGGGCGTTGCCCGTTGCGATGAGTGGTCCCGCCAGGATGGCGCTGCCCATGAAGACCACGACGCCCACCACCATGAAGCCGAAGAGGGCGATCAGCGCCGCCCCCGCGGCGCGCGGAAGATATCGTATCGCGTCCAGGTAGGCCCGGCCCACCGACGCCCGCCGGTCCCCGATCCGCTCCACCATCGCCGCCGCGACCGCCAGCACACCCACCCACGCGATCGCCCCCGAGACGATCCCTACCGCGAGCACGATGGGCAGCTCCGCGAAGAACGCGGCGAACCCGGCGGCGCCGTCCTCCAACAGGCTGGACAGTTCGGGCTCGAAGAGCAGGGTGAGAATGTACCCCGGCAGGGCCCCCATCAGGGCGATGAGATAGTAGAGGCCGAAATCGCGGCGATAGAGTTGCACCGCGCCGTCCAGGATCTCGCCGAATCCCAGGGGCCGAAGTGGTATCGTAGACATCGCGGGAACCTATCCGATAGGCCGGTGGTGACGCCAGATTCTCTGAGCAGCCCAACCCGGTACCGTCCAACCCTGTACAGCCGAACCGAGGAGGAGAGTCGTCATGAGAATGATCGCGAGGATCACCGCGCTGGTGGTGGTGTGCAGCGCAGGGGAAGTTCCGCCCGTCGCAGCGCAGTCGGATACCCGGGAGCCTGCAAACGCGCCGATTGAAGTCGCCGATCCCCATGTGGGGACGTTTTCCATCGTCGGATTCGACCCGGAGACGGGCGAGGTGGGCGTGGCGGTGCAGTCGCGCGTCTTTTCCGTGGGCAACGGGGTCATCTGGGGAGAGGCGGGGGTCGGGGTGGTCGCCACGCAGGCGATCGTCGATGTGAGCTACGGGCCGCAGGGCCTGCAGCTTCTCCGCGAAGGATACGCGCCGGCCGATGCCGTCCGTGAGATCCTCGCGCGCGACCCGGACCCGGACCCGGAGCGGTGGACCCGGGAGGGCAGGCAGTTCTCGATCATGAATGCGGGCGGCGAGGTGGCTACGCACACGGGCTCACGTGCCAGCGATTGGGCAGGTCATCGCATCGGCCGCTACTGCTCGGCGCAGGGCAACATCCTGGCGGGTCCGCAGGTGGTCGACGACATGGTCGAAGCGTTCGAGTCGACGGGGGGCCATCTGTCGCTGCGCCTGCAGGCGGCGCTCGAGGCCGGTCAGGCGGCCGGTGGCGACACGCGCGGAATGCAGTCGGCCGCCATGCTGGTGGTCGGCGAAGACATGGGCGTGTGGCTCAACAACGATGTGGTCGTGCGGCTCCAGGTGGATGACCACCCCGAGCCGATCGCCGAACTCCGCCGACTCGTGGAGATGGCGGCCGCCCAGCGGGAACGGCGCCGCCGGCGCTGAGCAGGCGGATCCGGCGCGGACGGCTGCGGATGCCCGACGCCTGCCATGTCCATGGCGGATCGGGTCACCTCGACGCTCGGCAGCGGCGCAATTCCCGCAGGATGGCCAGGTTGCGGCGGTCCGCCGCGACACCGTCGTCGCCCTTCGGCGTCTCCAGGATCTTGGGCACGCGGCGAAACCGGTCCACGTTCATCAAGCGGCGAAACGGTTCCAGACCGATCGTGCCTTCGCCGATGTTCTCGTGACGGTCGAGGCGCGACCCGAAGGAGGCCTTGGCGTCGTTGAGGTGGAAGAGCTCGACCCGATGCACCCCGAACGTGTCGTCCGCGCGCATCCACACGCCGTCGAAGTCGCCGGCGAGGTCCAATCCCCCCACCCATGCGTGGCAGGTGTCGAAGCAGACGCCCACGCGCCCGTTTTGCGGCGCAGGAATGAGCCGCATGATGCGGTCCAGCTCCTCGAGGGTTCCGCCGACCGAGGTGCCGGTACCGGCGGTGAGCTCGAGCAGCACGCGCGGCCCGGCGACCGCCTCCAGGGCTTCCGCGACCGCCGTGGCATTCCGCTCGATTCCGCCGTCCCGATCTCCGTCCGTGGCATTGCCCGGATGCGTGACCACCGCGTCCAGACCGAGGCGGGCGGCTCGCTCGAGTTCGCCCCGGAAACAATCGGTCGAGCGGCGCCAGAGCATCGGATCGGGGCTCGCGAGGTTGATCAGATACGAGTCATGTGAGGCGGTGAACCAGGCGTCGCCGCGCTCCATCGCGGTCCGAAAGCCGGCCCGGACGCCCTCGTCGAGAATCGGCTCGGCCCACCGGCTGGGCTGCTTGGTGAAGACCTGGAAGACACCGGCGCCGATCTCGGCAGCCCGCACCGGGGCGTGGTGGATGCCGCCGGCCGCGGAGACGTGCGCGCCGAGTTCGTCATGGGTCGACATGTTCTCCAACGTCCGCAGCGGCTCAAGGGCGAGCAAGGTCCCTTGCACATGGGTGCGCGGCGGCTTGACCTTTCGAGTCCCCGACGTTGCCCGGGCACAGCGACCCGGGCCCAGCGACCCCGGCACCGCGCTCATACCAACAGGACAGGCTCAATGAACGCCAACAGGACGGGCTCAATGAACGGAATCCCCGGCTTGCCCCTGATCGGACTTCTTGCGCTGTCTCTGGCGGGCTGCGCCGGAGGTACCCCGGTTGCGACCGGCGTGCCCCGGCCGCCGACCGACATCGATGCGCCACCCGCGGGCGCGGAGGCTCCCGCCCTGGCCGGCGCACCATCGGCCACGGAGGGGGACGCGCCGCCCCCGAGCGCGGCTCCCCCCCCGGCTTCCGCCTTCGACACGGTCCGGGCGGGCGCTTTCGACAACGGCAAGATGTGGACCTTCGACGCGCCGCCGACCGAGTACCTGGAGGCGACGTACGGTTTTTCGCCGGACGACGACTGGTACGAACGCGCCCGTCTCGGCGCCCTCAGGATTCCCAACTGCTCGGCCTCGCTGGTCTCGCCCAACGGCCTCGTCATGACGAACCACCACTGCGCTCGCGACTTCGTCACGCAGGTGTCGGAGGAGGGCGAGAATCTCCTCGATGACGGCTTCTTCGCGGCCTCGCCGGACGAGGAGCGCGCGGTCACCGACTTCGAGGCCGACCAGCTCATCGAGATCGTGGACGTTTCCGCCGAGATCCGCGCGGCCGTGGACGCCGTCGACGATGCCGAGGCCCGGAGCGAGGTCCGGGACAGCCTGACCGAGGCGGTTGCCGACCGGATGGCCGGTGAACGCGGGGGCGAGGAGGCCGGAGTTGCGGTCGAGGTGGTGTCGCTCTACAACGGCGCTCTCTACTCCGCCTATGTCTTCAGGCGATACAGCCAGGCCAGGCTCGTGATGGCACCCGAGCTGCAGCTGGGCTATTTCGGCGGCGACCCGGACAACTTCACATATCCGCGCTATTCGCTCGACTTCGCGTTCTTCCGACTCTACGGCGACGACGGCCGGCCGATCGACACCGACGACCACTTCCGCTGGAGTGTGTCCGGGGCCGCTGCCGACGACCTCGTCTTCATCATCGGCAACCCGGGAAGCACATCGCGCCTGCAGACCGTCGCGGAACTGGAGTATCGCCGCGACGTGGAAATGCCCGCGCTCCTGGCCTTCCTCGATTCGCGGATCGAAGCGATTCAGGGGTACGTCGAGGGACGCGGGGAGGAGCCGGGGATCGACGTGATTCGCAACAGCGTCTTCGGGCTGCTCAACTCACAGAAGGCGTTCCGGGGGATGCTGGAGGGACTGCAGGACCCGTACGTCATGGCGCGCAGGGCTGCTGCCGAGCGCAGCTTCCGCCGGTCCATCGAGGGCGATCCGGCCCTCGCCGAGGCGTACCTGCCGCTCTTTGCCGAGATGGCCGATCTTCAGGCGCAGAAGGCGGCCATGGCGGCCGAGACCAACGCCTTTGCGGTCTTCGGCAGCCCCGACTACGAGGCTTCGACGATTCTGCGGGCGTTCGCGGCGTTCCAGTACCTGGTGGGACAGCAGAGCGGCGCGACGCAGGAGGAACTCGACGGCTACGTTGAACAGCTTCGCGAAGTGCCGAACCGGCCGGCCGAGCTCGACGAGGCCCTGTTGCGCGCCCGCTACGACGACCTGGTCGAGGCGTTCGGCGAGGATGACCCCGGCGTGAGGACGATTCTCCAGGGGCGCAGCCCCGCGGAAGCGGCGGCGGCTCTGCTCTTCACTTCGGCCCTGGCGGACTCGGCGGCCGCGGAGGAGGCGGTGCTGGCCGGAGCGCTCAACCCGGCGACGGAGCCTGCGTTCGCGGTGTTGCAGGGGTTCTTCGCACGGTTCGGCCCCTTCCAGGGGCTCATGGCTACGGTGGCGCCGGAGGAAGAGGAGATCGCGGCCCGTCTCGGGCGTGCCCGGTTCGAGGTGGACGGCACACGGGTGCCGCCGGACGCGACGTTCTCGCTCCGCCTGGCGGACGGCGTGGTCTCGGGGTACCCCTATAACGGGACGCTGGCGCCGGCCCACACCACCTTCCACGGGCTCTACGACCGCCACTACTCGAATCCGGGCGCAGACGAATGGGCGCTTCCCGAACGCTGGAAGAACCCGTCCGGCGACTTCGACCTGTCCACGCCGCTGAACTTCGTGAGCACCGCGGACATCATCGGCGGGAATTCGGGCTCACCCGTGGTGAATCGCGACCTGGAGATCGTGGGCCTGGTCTTCGACGGGAATATCCAGAGCCTGCCGGGAGACTACATCTACATGCCGGAACTCAACCGCTCGGTGGCTGTGGACGCGAGGGGCATACTCGAGGCGCTGCGGGACGTCTACGGCGCCCGATGGATCGCCGAGGAACTCACCACCGGCCGTCTGCCCTGAGCCGCGGCGATGGCGGGTGAACGACCGGTAGCTCTCGTGACCGGTGCCTCGTCCGGCATCGGGCGAGGTCTGGCCATTCGTCTGGCGCGGGACGGGTACGCCGTCGGCCTCCTGGCCCGCCGCGCGGGGCACCTGCGCGACGTGGCCGCCGAGATCGGGGAGCGTGACGGCAGCGCGTCCGTGCACCGCTGCGACGTGGCCGATCGCGGGCAGGTGCTCGGCGCCGTGCAGGATTGCGAGGCCGAGCTGGGGCCGGTTGACCTGCTCGTGGCCAACGCCGGAGTGGGATCGCGCATGGAGGTCGAGGCGCTCAGTGGTGACGAGATCGAACGCGTGATGCGGGTCAATTTCCTGGGCGCCGTTCACGCGGTCGACGCATTGCTCCCGGCGATGCTGTCCCGGGGTTCGGGGCATCTGGTGGCCGTGGCCAGCCTGGCCGGTTACTGCGGACTGCCGGGCCGGCCCGCCTACTGCGCGTCCAAGGCCGCCATGATCGGCTTTTTCGAAAGTCTGCGCCTGGATCTTCGTCCCAGGGGCATTGCCGTGACCACGATCAGCCCGGGGTTCGTCCGCACCGAAATGACCGGGGGCGAAGGCTCGGTGCGGCCGTTCATGGTCGAGCTGGACCCCGCCGTGGACCGTATCGCCCGCGCGATTCGCGCGCGTCGCCGGTCGCTCGCCTTCCCGTGGCAGATGGCGTTGCCGGCCGCCCTGGCCCGATCGCTGCCGCCCGCCCTGTTCGATGTCGTGGCGCGCCGGATTCGCCACTAGCGGTGAGCCTGTTCCGCCCGCGTCCGGGTCACGCCTTCTTCGGTGGCGCACCCTTGCTGATGGCGCACCGCGGCGGCGCCGGGCTGCGGCCGGAAAACACGATGGCGGCATTCCGCTGCGCGGTGGATGACTGGGACGCCGATGTCCTCGAGATGGACGTGCGCCTCACCGCCGACGGCCGGGTCGCGGTCATCCATGACGAAACGGTCGACCGCACGACGGACGGCAGAGGGGCCGTGCACGAGATGAGCTGGCACGAGATCCGGCAGCTGGACGCGGGCTGCCGCTTCCGTGACCTCCGGGGCCAACCGTCCCACAGCGGCCGCGGCGTTCGCGTACCCCTGTTCGACGAGGTACTGGAAGCGTTCCCGCACACCCGGATCATCGTGGAGCCCAAGGCCGCGCAGGCGGCCGGACCCCTCGTGCGGGCGATCCGGTCGGCCCGTGCCGAGCACCGCGTCCTCATCGGGGCCGAATTCGAGGCCACGCGCATCGGGGCGCGGGGCTATCCGGGGCCGTGGGGTGCGTCGCGCAGGCAGGTCGTGCCGTTTTGGGTGCTGCATCGGGTGCCGGTTATCGGACGATGGTGCGTGCCCGCCGTGGACGCCTTCCAGGTCCCCGAACGGTCGGGGCGCCTGCGCGTGCTCACACCCGCATTCGTGCGTGCGGCCCACGCCGCCAACATGCCCGTGCACGTCTGGACGGTCGACGACTCGAAGGACATGCGGAGGCTGCTGGACTGGGGCGTGGACGGCATCCAGACCGACCGGCCCGACCGCCTGGCCAGGGTGCTGTCCGAGGTTGCAGGGCGTCCGCCGGCTCCCGCGGCCTCCGGGAGACCGGAAACATGACCCGGGCCCCTCGCGCGGACCGCCGTGGCACGCTCGACGCCCGCTTCCGCGACCACCTGAAGGCCTCGGGGTGGCTGGAGGGGGCTGGCGCGGTCGTCGTAGGCGTGTCGGGCGGGATCGACTCGATGGTGCTCCTCTACCTGTTGCGGTTCGGCGGCATCCGCGGTTCGACCTCTCTCCACGTTGCCCACGTGGACCATCGAATGCGCGCGGACAGCGGCGTCGACGCGGAATGGGTGGCGAAGATCTGTGCGGACTGGGATGTCGACTTCCACCTCAGCACGGCGGCGCGGCCGGTCGCCGGCGAAGCGGAGGGCAGGGACCTTCGCTACGCGTTCTTCGAAGAGGTGCGACGCGCTCTCGACGGCCGCGCCGTGACGATGACCGCCCACACGGCCGACGACCAGGCGGAGACCGTCCTCTTCCGCATCGCGCGGGGGAGCGGTCCCCGCGGCCTGCGGGCGATCCACGCGGCGCGCCCGCCGTCGGTGGTTCGTCCCCTTCTGCCGTTCTGGCGCCGCGAGCTGGTCGCCTTTGCCGCCGAGCACGGCGTCCCCTGCCGCGACGATCCGACCAACCTGGACACGCGCTGGACCCGCAACCGCCTCCGCCACGCCGTCCTCCCCGTCCTCGAGGACGCGGTCCCGGGAGCGGCGGCCGCCCTCGCCGCCCTGGCCGACACCAGCCGCCTTGAGTCCGCCGCGCTGGACGAGCTGCTCGACGAGCGCCTCGAGGCGCTGTCCGCCGCGCCCCGGGCGGTTTTTCCGGGAGCGGCACCGCCACCCGCTCCGCCCGGCGGCGAACCGGCGCCCCCCCACCCGCCAGGTTCCCCCCACCGGCCGGGTTCCTCCCACCGGCCAAGAGCCCCCCGCCACCCGGCGGCCCCCCGCGCCCGCGCCTTCGATCTCGACCTCGGAGCCCTCCGCGCGCTCTCGGACCCGGTCCTCGCGCTCCTGCTCCGCCGGGCCGTGGCGCGGCTTGGCGGCGAGCCGTCACGCGCGGCCACGGCCGAACTGCTCCGTTTCGTGCGCCGCTCCACCAGCGGCCGCCGCCTGCGCCCGACCCGCGGCGTGACCGTCGAGCACCGTCTCGGCGAACTGCGCATTCGCCGGGCCGCCCCCCCGGCGACACCGTCATCGGTCGCCAATCCGGGTTCCAGGCACCCGCCAGACCCCGGTCTCCTGTCTGACCCCGACCCCCAGCCACTCCGCATCGGATCGGGTCCCGGGCAGGGCAGGTACGCGCTAAACGGCTGGCTTGTCGAG
The DNA here is from genome assembly GCA_965116905.1 of Longimicrobiales bacterium. Lineage (GTDB taxonomy): Bacteria > Gemmatimonadota > Gemmatimonadetes > Longimicrobiales > Gaopeijiaceae > Bin94. The sequence continues at coordinate 2,188,668 of OZ220732.1, forward strand.
GCCGGCTGGGGCCCGGCTTCCCGCTTCCGCTACCCCCATGTGGCGCACTTCACGCCCGACAGCGTTAGCTTCCCTCTCTCCCTGCGTCCGTGGGCGCCGGGAGACCGCGTCAGGATGTCCCGGGGGACCAGGAAGGTGAAGAAGGTCCTCCTGGAAGCGCGTATCCCCGCCGACCGTCGTGCCGGTATTCCGGTCGTGGCGGACGCCGAGGGCACCGTGCTGTGGATTCCGGGCGTCACGGAGCCGTACGCCGCGACTCCCGCCGCAGCCCGGAAACCGCCGGTGTGCTGCGTGGAGGTACGCGTTGTCGAGGATGTCTCGAGTCCTGCCGACCCCCCCAACCATGCCGACCGAGGAGGCCCGGTTTGAACGCCACTGCCCGCGCCCAGCTGGGTGCGCAGGAACTCAAGCGCATCGTTTTTACGGAGCTCATGATCCGCAGACGGGTCCGGGAGATGGGCCGGGACATCGGTGCCCGCTACGGGCCGGACGACGACATTCTCGTCCTGGGCCTGCTGAAGGGGTCGTTCGTGTTCGTGGCCGATCTGGTCCGCGAAATCCCGCGGCCGATTCAGGTGGACTTCATCCTGGCCTCCAGCTACGGCGAGGAACGTGTCAGCAGTGGCGAGGTACGACTGGTGTACAACCCGCGGACCGAAATGGCGGGGCGGCACGTCATCCTGGTGGAGGACATCGTGGACAGCGGCACGACGATCAACCGGCTGGTACCGCTTCTGCTGGACCGGAAGCCTGCCAGCCTCGAGCTCTGCACGCTCCTCCACAAGCGCCTGTCCCACCCGAAGAAGGAGCCCCGCTGGGTCGGGTTCGACGCTCCCGAGGAGTTCCTGGTCGGCTACGGGTTGGATTTTGCCGAGAGTTTTAGGCACCTTCCCTATATCGGCTCGATCTGATTCGCATTCGAGCCGCAGCACAAGAGAGCAGCCCCCGGTAACGATGTCCGACAACAGCCCTCCACCGAACGAACCGCCGCGCAAACTCAAGCGGGTGTCGCGAACCGCGTCGTTCTGGGTACTTCTCGCGCTGATGACGGTCCTCGCCTTCCAGTTCATGCGCGGGGGCGAGCAGACGGCGGGCGAGATCAGCCAGTCCGAGTTTCAGCGGCAGCTCGCCAACAACAATATCCTCGAGGTGACCTTCTTCGGCGATTCGGAGGTCCGCGGAGAGTTCAAGAGCACGATCACCCTCGACGAAACCGATGTGGACGAATTCGTCGTGCGGATCGTGCCGGGCGTCGCCGCGACGATGATGGAACAGCTCGAAGCCCAGGAGGTCGAGGTGCGGGCCCGCTCCCAGTCTCTGGGGTGGCTGCCGCTGATCGGCACCTTCCTGCCGTGGATGCTGATCATCGTCTTCTGGATCTGGATCTTCAGAGCGATGCAGAGCGGCGGCAACCGCGCGTTTCAGTTCGGACGCTCCCGCGCCCGGCTCATCAGTCCCGACACGCCGCAGGTCACCTTCGCGGATGTGGCCGGGGCCGACGAAGCCAAGGAAGAGCTCGAGGAGATCATCGAGTTCCTGAAGGACCCGCCCCGGTTCTCGCGCCTGGGCGGCCGCCTGCCCAAGGGCGTGCTGCTGGTCGGTCCCCCGGGCACCGGCAAGACGCTGCTGGCGCGCGCGGTCGCCGGCGAGGCGGGCCGTCCCTTCTTCCAGATGTCGGGTTCGGACTTCGTCGAGATGTTCGTGGGCGTCGGCGCGTCCCGGGTCCGCGACCTCTTCGAGCAGGGCAAGGCCCACGCGCCGTGCATCATCTTCGTCGACGAAATCGATGCCGTGGGCCGGCACCGGGGAGCCGGGCTGGGGGGTGGGCACGACGAGCGTGAACAGACCCTGAACGCCCTCCTCGTGGAGATGGACGGCTTCGAGGCGAACGAGGGGGTCATCCTCCTGGCCGCGACCAACCGTCCGGATGTGCTCGATCCGGCGCTGCTCCGCCCCGGACGTTTCGACCGCCAGGTGGTGGTCGACCTGCCGGACGTGAAGGGCAGGGAGGGCATCCTCCGGGTCCACGCCAAGAAGCTGCCCCTGGAGGAGGACGTGGAGCTGTCCCTGGTCGCGCGCGGGACGCCCGGCCTCAGCGGCGCCGACCTGTCCAACATCTGCAACGAGGCCGCTCTGTTCGCGGCTCGCCGCGGGGTCGAGAGCGTGGCCATGGAGGACTTCGAGCAGGCCAAGGACAAGGTCATGCTCGGCACCGAGAGGCGCAGCATGGTGCTGACCGATGCCGAGAGGCGCCTGACCGCATATCACGAGGCGGGGCACGTCGTGATCGGGGTCAAGATTCCCGGTCTCGATCCGGTCCACAAGGTGACGATCGTCCCGAGGGGCCGGGCTCTGGGGCTGACTGCATCCCTGCCCGAAGAGGACCGGCATTCCCACACCCGGGACTGGATGAACGGCCAGCTGGCGATGCTCTTCGGGGGGCGGGTTGCCGAAGAATTGGCCTTTGGCCCCGAGCAGGTGACCACCGGCGCGGGCAACGACATCGAACGGGCCACAACGATGGCCCGGCGCATGGTGACCCGCTTCGGGATGTCGGACCGGATTGGACTGATGGCCGTCGGAGACTCGGATCAGGAGGTCTTCCTGGGCCGGGAACTGGTCCAGCGCCGCGAGGTCTCGGAGTACACCGCCCAGCAGGTAGACGAAGAGGTGAAGCGGCTTCTGGACGCGGCCCACGCCAGGGCCCGCGAGGTCATAGAGGCCAACCGCGGGCTCCTCGACGATCTCGCGGAGGCGTTGCTGGAACGCGAGACTCTCGACGGCGACGAGATCCAGCTGCTCGTGGACGGCAAGGAGCTGGCCCCGCTTGCCGATTACGATGCCGAACCGCCTCAGCAACAGCTCCCGGGAGCCGAAGCCAAGTCGGTGAAGAAGCCCCAGACCGGACTGGTGGGGCCGGAGCCGCTGCCCTCACCCGGCTAGGAGTCCGTGGGCTCCGACTCCGGGGCCCGCCGCCCGGCCGGCGCTCAGTTCAAACCGGGTCCAGGACCGTCGACGGACCCAGCGGGGCCGTGGCCGATCTGGGCAGCGAGAGTTCGAGCATGTCACGGAGCCGGTCGCTGTCGATCCCCACATCGAGACGCCCCCGGAAGGCCACCGAGATACGGGACGTCTCCTCGCTGATGACGATCACGATCGCGTCGGTCTCCTCGCTGAGCCCGATCGCCGCCCGGTGACGGGTGCCCATCGACCTGTCGGCGACCGGATTCTGCGTCAGCGGCAGGATGGCGGCGGCGGCCTGAATGGTGTCGCCGACGATGATCACCGCCCCGTCGTGAAGGGGTGAGCTCGGCGCGAAGATGGTGCCGAGGAGTTCGGGCGAAACGACCGCACCGACGTGCTTCCCCGTTCGCGCATACTCGCGCAGCCCCGTCTCGCGCTGCACGGCTAGGATCGCGCCCACCCCCGAGCGCGCCAACTGCTCGGCGCTCTCCACCAGGCGGTCCACGATGCGCTCCTTGCGGCTGGCGCCCAGCAACTGGACCAGGCGGCTCTGGCCGAGCCGGGCCAGGGCGGCGCGCATCTCGGGCTGGAAGACGACCAGCGCCGCGATCGCCCCGTACTGCAGGAGGGCCTCGATCAGGCGCCGAATCAGCGACAGGTCCAGAATCACCGCCAGCAGATAGAGTCCGGCCAGCAGCGCCACCCCGACGAGCATCTGCATCGCGCGGGTCTGCCGAAGAAGGAGGAGCAGCCGGTAGACAAGGAGGAAAACAATGACGATTTCAACCAGGTCGTTCAGCCCCGGCCGGAGAAACTGCAACTGCTGGAAGAAGCCGTTCATGACCCGTCAACGATAACAGATACGGGCAGCGGGGGTGGCCGGATCCCCGCCATGTGCGCCGACCGCCCTGCGCAGCCTTGCCGGCCCGGCAGGAGGTCGCATTCTCACAATCCGTTGCGGGTATTGAACTTGGGAGTCTGACAGGCCCGATTCCCGCCAATTGACTCCCGCCGATTGGCGACCCTCAGCCGCGCGACCGACGACGAGCTTCCAGTGCCTTCCGAAGCTGTCCCGAGTCCGGGCGTTGGTAGCATTCGAGCACCGTCTTCGCGGTCTTCCAGCCTCCTAGCGCGCAAAGCACCTTGAGCGGCTGGTCCATCAGGTCGCTGGCGAACTTCCTCCTCAGCGAATGCCAGCCTCTTCCGGGCATCGGTTCCAGCCCCGCAAGAATCTGGGCCCTGCTCCACCAAGCATGCAACCGAGCGGCCCCGAGACACGCCAGCGGGTTCCTGGGCGCGGGCAGCAACGGCTCTTCGCCGGTTCCGGGGTTCCACCTCTGCGCCTCGTCAAGAGCGGCGACCGCTTCGGCGGTGGCGGGCGTGACGTGTTCGTGGCCCGACTTGTCGTGCTCGGCACGCCAGCGGACCGTGCCGCCCTCGAAGTGGATGTCGGCCCACCGAAGCTGGCGTATGGCTCCGATCCGGTGGCCGGTCTCGTGCGCTAACACGAGGGCGACGTGGAACCGCCAGTCCACCCGGCGCGCCACCTTCAGAAGCGCTCGGTACTCGTCCTCGGTGAGAACCACCCGTCTCGGGTTCTTCTCCGTGGGCTTCCTGAAGCCCTTGAGCGGGTTCCTGTCGAGGAGCGGGCGGCCCCGCTCGTCCCTCGACCTCGCGGCCCAATTCAGAACCGCGATCAGGAACTTGAGGTCGTATTCGACCGTCCGGTCGGACACGGGCTTGCCACTTGGGCCGGTCCTGCCTGCCCGCCGCTCCCGAATGAAGCGGTCCCAGTCGCGTTGCGACAGGGTGGCCGGGTCGCGGTTCCGTCCGAAGAACCGGAGGAACATGTGCGTTGCGGCCCGGTCGTGCCCCCGCGTATGCGCGCCCTTGGTGGGCGTCACCTCCGCACCGTAAATGTCAAGAAGCCCCCCCAGCGTGAGCGGCTCCGGCTCGGCTTCCGCCTTGCCGTTCAGGTCCGGGGCGGTGAAACCCCCCGCGGCGAACTCGTCCGCCTGCCTCTTCGCCCTCAGCCATTCGCGGTGACCCAGCGACCGGGTGAGCCTTCGCCCGTTCTCGCGCCACTCCAACTGGAACAGGCCGGTCTTCGGGTCGGGAAACGCCCGGACCCGATTCCGGCCCCATTCACCGGCGCCGTACGAGCGCCGACTTCGTTTCGTGCGTGCCATCATTCGATTCCTTTCTCGATGATGGACTGCACGATCTGCGCACCCGAAACCTCACAGCGGGAGTGCGTCAGCGCCAGTTGCGGAGAGAAGGGAGCTCGCTGTTGCCGGAGCCGTACCGTGCGTGCCCTTCCGACATCAGGGCGTGGACACGCTGCTGGATTGGGTCGAGTGACGCGGTGAATGTTGCGGAACTGCCACGAGAGGAGACGGGGCGATTTGACACGCCTCCCGGCCTATGCCTATTGCGTCGGGGGTTCCCCAGTGGTAAATCGATGATGGGGATACAATCCCGTTGCCAACCCACGCCCGAGCCAACCTAAAGGGAACGCCATGGACCAAGCGGATCGCGAAATGGTTATGGAACTGATCGAGCTTCGCGTGATGAAGCAGATGCGAGAACAGCGGCGCTGGATCATCGGCACAATCATCGCGGCGACGCTAGCGTTCATGGCAGTCGTTACGCATCTGGAGAGCCACGATGAAGAATCGCGAGAACTGACCAATCAGTATTTTCGAGAGACGCTCGAAGAGGTGAAGGAAGCCGTGGACGAGCTCCGGAAGCCGGGAAGCGATGATCCACAGGCGAGTGGCAACTCCGACAGCTAACCTGTGACCTAGTTCCGCCGCCTCCAATCCGGCGCTCAACCGCCTTCCCGCGTAGGGATAATTGGTCGGGAGCGACCCTAGGCATGAGGGGCGAGGGTGTGCAAGCACGCTCGCCGCTATGCCGTACCGAGCCTTCGGCGAGGGGGGTCGCTCCCCTCCACGGCCTGAGTGGCTCCTGTTGCCACGACCGGCCGTGCGGCGGAGCCGGAAGACCTTGCCGTGCCGCCGGATACGCCGGACAAGCCGGTGTGCATCACAGGGGTGCCAAAGTGTGCATCGACCCCCATTGTCTCTTTCACACCCCCGGTCCGGCACGAGACGTCAGGCCTCCCAGTAGAATCGAGCCCCCGCCAGCCGAACCGTCATCCACGTGTCGACGCGTGCCGTCAGCCCCCGGCCCGCCCGCCTGCGCGTGCGCTGCTCAAGGGTGATGGCACGGTTCAAGGCGGCCTGCAAGCCGCCGGATTCGTCCAGGACCGGAACATCCCCCCCGATGATGGCCTGTTCGATCCGGGCCAGGTCGCGCTGGGTCCCCTCGTCGCTCTCCGACGGGCGGGGATACCGCGTCCAGCTGGCGAGCACCCTGCCCGCGCGGCGGTCCTCCTGCCATCTGCGGACGACTGCAACCGCTTCGATCTTGAGGCCCAGGTCCCAGAGCGCCTTCCAGAGATCGCCGTGCTTCGCGCCCCACGAACGGAGCGCCGTCGCGGTCCCGTGGCCCGGCTCGGCGTAGACGAAGACGGCGCGCTCCGTGTCCAGCGCGATGGGCAGCCCGAGCGGGAAGAAGCGCCGAAGCCCCCCGAGCGTGCCCCGGTAGACCCGTTGGGGAAGGAGTGCCCGTTCGATCCCGAGCGCCTCGAAGGCGGCCACCCTGTCGGCTTCGGTCGGCAGCCACGGCAGGCGGGGATGTTCGAGCACGTAGTCCAGCGCGAGCAGGCGCCGCATCATCACCTCCGGCGACGTGATCCGCCGGCGGCGGTGGTCCCCTGCGCCGAGCGCCTTGTAGATCCTGCGACCGTGGATCCGGCAGATCCGCCCGATGCCGTTGATGCCGGGTGGCTTCTCCTCGACGGCCACGCCTTGGGCAACGAGCTTGCGGACGGCGCGGCCAACGATCTCGTGGTGGCACCCGAGGAAGCTCGTCCATTGCGCACGGGTGAACACGCCCCCGTGGAAGCAAGCGAGCGCGATCCATTCGGCGCGGCGTCCCTTCCAGCCCAAGGGCTCCAGCGCCCTTGCGCGTCCCTCGGCGGTCGTTCCTCTCGCCGCCGGGCCAAATCGCTGTCTCGGTGTGTCCATGTCTGAAACAGTGACGAACCGTTCGCAGGGGAGTCAACCAGCGGGCAGCATCCCATGCGCCGATAACGTACAGGGGCGTTCAATACGGTAGTCGTCATGCCGGAAACCGCTGCCAGCCTCTCCCCCGGCCAAGGCCGTCCATTCACCCGCCGGGGCATCCCGTTACGGCCCAAGCTACCCGGCGATAGCTTGGAAGGCTTCCGCCGCGGCCAGTGACATTCAACCCCTCCCGGAACCGACGCCTTCGGCTCCTAGTCGGTCCGGAAACACGCTCCCATGCGAGGGGCAGGGCCGGATCCGGGTCGAAAGGCGGGTCAAGAACAACGAGCGGCGGCGGGCGGGCGAGGACGTGCTTCGCCCCATATGGGACCGGCCGCCTCACTGGGCGCGCTTCCGCCGCGAGGGCATGCAGCCGGGGCGGGCGCGGCGGGCCAGGGAGCCGACCGGCAAGGAGCGGGTCGAAATGACGGCTTGGCGGCGTGCCGAGGAGCGCCTTTGGGAGCAGGTCGAGGACAGGCGCTGGCTGGGGTTCTGGCGGCTGGAGAGCCGGGCGCGGAAGGAGTGGGCCGAACTCCATAAGCGGCAGGAGGAAACGCGGCAGAGGCTCGACCGGGAGAGCCGTACGCTGCGCGGCCGACTCAGCATCTGGCGGACCGAGCACTCGTTGCGGGAACTGGTCGGAGCGGTCCGGGGCCGGGAGGACCTGGTCGAGGGCTGGCGCGAGGATCTCGACCGGTACCACAAGGCCGAGCGGGCCGCGCTGGGCAAGGTGCACGCCGACAGCGCTCGGCAGATCGAGCGGAAGGTTCGGGAGGCCTACCTGGGCGGGCTGCACGACGTGGAGCGGCACGGACCGCCGACCGACATTGAGCGGGCAGCGCGGGAGATAAAGCGCCGCGGTCGGAGCAAGACCCGCATTCCTCCCCGGCCGCCCCACCCCGAGACCCCGAGCGTGGCGGGGGAGGGTTCGAGCGATGACCCTGGAGTCCTCACCCATCGCCAAGTGGATCGTCTGGAACGGCTGATCCAGAGCAGTTTCGGCGCATCTACGGGCTCTAGGATCGCCCAAGATCGACCACCTGGGAGCGGGGATTGCCGGCCCCAAGGACCCCTAAAGGACCATCGTCACGGCCCGCAGGTAGGAACGAGGCGCGAAGCGACCAAGAACAGGGCTAGCAACGTCAGAAACGCCATGACCTGTCTTCTCCGACTGCGAATCAGTTCTGACTTCACGAGCCACGAGAACCCAAAGGCCACCACAGCAACCGCTTCCAGCCACCAGACAATCGTTGGGACCCACCCTTGAAGGTGTTTCCCCGTCAAGGCATCACCCAGAATCACCAATACCGCTACCAGAATGACCCCAGCGCATACGCGGTACAGCCTATGGTTCTCAGTGTCCCTGCCCAGGGTAAACTGGCAGTGCGACATCACGGCTGTCGCAAGCAGGAACGCTCCGGCCAGCAACCAATGAGCTTTGTTTACCCAATCGGATTCCTGACCGTAGGCAGCGGCTGGCAGGACCGCCACCAGGATGGCGAGTAATCCAGCCACAGAAGTGAGGCCGTCGTCCCGAATCCAAGGACACCACTTCCGAATGCCGGTACACAGCCTGCCTTCGGGACATTCGGGCTCGGATTTGGAATAGCCTCGATAGCAGATCAGAAAGGCTCCTGTCACGAGCAGAATGCCGACAAACAGGTACCCCACGACCGTGTGGTAGTATGCGCTGATGGACTTCCGCATCAGGACGCCACCCGGAGACAGGTGGCCGCCGAACAGGAGAACGAAGGGTAAGAGGGTCCCGAGAAGGCCGATCATTCGCCGCAGCGTGAGGTCAGGTGCCTCGGCTCGAACCCGCCGCTTCGAGTCGCACGATGCTCCTTTCGCTTCGACCGCATTTCCTGATCCGGCGCTCATCGTTCCTCCTCGCTGGCGGAGACTAGATTCCTTGCGACGCGGAAGCCGCCAGTATCGAGCCGATCCTCCACCGCATCCCTGCTCCTACTTGCCGAACGGAGTCGTTCTGGAGCATTGCCCCAACTACCTCCGCGCGACACCCGGTGGGCACAGTCGCCCACTTCCCAGGCGGTTCCGTCCACCGGAGCCCCCGTATAGCGCTCGTTCCAGCAGTCCTGAGTCCATTCCCAAACGTTCCCGAGGACGTCAAACAGGCCGAATGCGTTCGGCTCGTAGGAGCCCACTAGGGCAGGCCCCGCGTGCCCGTCGGAGCATGTGGTCGTCCGCCAGTCCGGGTTCCGCTCCACCGCCGTGGCATCGGCCCCGTTGGCATGCCGGCACTGCTCCGCAGCACCCTCCCCCCAGTACCGCGCCGTCTCCATGCCTGCTCTCGCGACGTACTCCCACTCCGCCTCGTTCAGGAGCCGGTATTCCTCGCCCGTCTCGGACGACAGCCAGTCCACGTAGGCGTTCGCGTCGTGCCAGTTGACGTTGATCACCGGGCGGCGGCCGCGCCCCCAACCACCGTGGTCGGGAATCAGGCCACCGCATCCGCCTGATCGAGCGCAGGCGTCCCAGTCGTCGAACGTCACCTCATGGACTCCGACGGCGAACGGAACCGCGATCGTCACGTACCGCTGGGGTCCCTCGATAACGACGAGCCGCTGTCCCACCTCCACCTCCAACTCGACTTCATCGATGACGGTCCATCCAATGGCTGTCCCTTCCTCGTCGTAAACGGCTCGAAGGCGGCCCTTCTCCGACTCTGGCGACCCCATGATGAAGGTACCAGCGGGCACGACGACCATTTCGGGGCAGGTGGGGCAATCGCGGAACCGCTGACCCACCTCCTGCGCCATGGCTGAACGTGAAGGGAAAGCCAGTCCAATCAGGACCGGGAGGCATGCGAGCAGCTTGGTGGAGGTTGGGCAAATGCGATGTATCTTCCTCCGACTACCTCTGGACCATGAGCACCCTCCGGGTGTGTTGGTGACCCCCATCACCGCACCCTCAGACGGTACGTCCCAGTTTCGCCCGTCTCGTAACTCGTCCCAATGACGAGGTATTCACCGGCGTAGGGTGCCCGAAATTCCACACGCGCGTTCGATCCCGACCCTCCGTCGTCGTCGGTCGCGACCGGTGTGCCGTCTTTGCGGAGCACCCTCAGGTAGGCGTCCACGTCGTCCGACTCCATCTCTATGACTACACGCTGCCCCACCGCCGCTGCGGTCACGGTCCACACGTCGTAGTGCGAGCCGTTGTCCCAGACTGCGTCGGACGAGTTGAGACTACCGTTGAATGACCGTCCGGGTGACAGCGTTCCCTCCGGCACAACGAGGTGCCAGTAGGCCTCGCTGCCGCGAATGTCCCATGCGAGGTCGATGGGACGGTTGCCGTCTTCGTTTTCCGCCCTCGGGTCAGCGCCGACGGCAAGCAGCGTTTCGATGATGTCGATGTCGTCGGTCCAGTCCGCGGCGATGTGGAGGGGGGTGTTGCCCAAGTGGGTCTTCGCGATTGGGTTGGCCCCCGCTTCGAGCAGCGTCTGAACCACGCCAACCGTCACATCCGGGTTCATCAAGGCCCGGTGGAGCGGACGGAGACCGTAGTCGTCCATGCTGTCCTGGTGCAACCCGGGATCCGCGCCTTCTTGGAGTAAAGCAGTGATCACCGGCAGGAGCGCTTCCTCCCGGAACTGAGCCGCATAGGACAGTACCGACCAGCCCAATTCAGTTCGTGCGTTCGGGTCCGCACCGGCACTCAGCAGAGCGGAGACTACAGACAGCGGTGCCTGCGATGCCGCTATATGGAGAGCCGTCGCGCCGCTCGCGGTTCGTGCCTCGGGATCCGCCCCCGCGGCCAGCAGGTCCGACACCACTTCCGGGCCGCCAAGCGGCACTGCGAAATGCAGGGCATCCCAACCATACCGATCCGCTTCGTTTGAATCGGCACCATCCGCCAGAAGCCGGTCCACCGCGGTGGCATCCCCTTGGAGCGCGGAGAGCTGCAAAGGCGTCAGGTGCGTGTCGGCACCCGCGTCCAGCATCCTTGACACCACAACCGGCTCGGCACGGTATCGCAGGGCCGAGTGCAGCGGAGTACGGCCGTCGTTGCTCTCGGCCAGGGGATCGGCGCCCCGGTCCAGCAGAGCTTTGACGACTCGGTCGTTCCCGTTCTGGGCGGCGGCCCAGTGTAGGGCAGTGTAGCCATCGTTGTCTCTGGCATTCAGGGCCGCGCCGGCGTCCAAGAGGTGGGTCACCACCATTGGGTTGCTGTTCTGCGCCCCCAGGTGGAGCGATGACCGCCCGTCGTTGTCTGGAGCATTCGGATCCCACCCCTGCTGCAAGAGCAAGCGCACCATCGTTGGGTTGCCAGCCATTCGCGACGCAGTGTGAAGGAGCCACGGGTCGCCCCACTGGTCCGGGACATATTGCTCAAGACACTCCCGAAACCGCTGGATATCGTCCCAGTCACCTCTACGCTGAATGATCGAGCAGTCTTGGGCGAAGGCCGGCTGGACGACTAGGAAGGCCGAGAGGATCAAGAGCGTGGCAGGCGTCCGACTGAGCCGGTTCGATCGGGAAGACGCGCGGCGGCAGACGGCTTGGTTTCCTTCCATCTCCTCGGCCACGATCTGATTCCTTTCCATACGGCCCCGGCCTGCTAAGCTGACCCGGCAGGCCAGCTTTCGTGATTCCATTCAAGTAGTGAGGTGCGTGACCGAAAACCGCAAGGGCATCGCGTGCGACACTAAGGACGAATCCCTGGGTACGCCCGGTACCCCACGGAATCCGCTGCGGAAAACCGCCCGGTTGGTACGGACAGACTTGGTCTTGGTCCTGAGAACCAGCCTGCGCCGTGCACGTTCACGGGGCTGGCGGGGTGCGGCCCTGTCTCTTGCGATCCTCCCGAGAACCCATCATGAAGCTCCTGGAAGGCAACACCACCATCTCGGCTACCGCCGTCACGTTCGAGTTCGACGAGCCAGCGGCGCTTCGCGGGGGAGCGTGCCTGAACCGGATCAGGGTGTGCGTGCGCGAAGTTCCCGCAACCAGCGGATCAACTCAGCGCCTCGGAGACATCGTCCTCTGCCGCATCACTCTGGAGCATCAGCTTGAGGCGGCTGGGTCCTTTGACTGTCCCGACTCTGCCTGCCGAACCAAAAGGAAATGATGGATGCGGCGACGGGAAGAATCGTAAGGAACAATTCGACGCCCTGTTCCTGCCCTTTCTGCCCACCGAAGATCATGAGATAGCCGATCAGCACCCCGGCACCGCCGAACAGAAACCAGGAGGCCGTGTGGGTTACCATGGTGCGCACCCTGCTGCGCCGGATCTTGATCTGCTCGGCGACGGGGAGGTTGTCGTACCGCCTGAGGTTGGGTAATCTGTCTAGCATCATTCCGAGTCCTGGAGGCAAATTGGTGCGAACTGGACTACAGTATCGGGAACATCGGGCCCGTGCTCAAGGACTGACAATGCCGGCTGGTGGCAGTCGGGCGCGGGAGTAGCTATGGCTCAAGCGAGACCGGGACGTAATCGGATACGGGTCTTAGGGTAGAGCGGTGGCGAACAGTCAGCCCAAGCGCTGCTCACCGGCCGATGCGACAGGAGCCATGCCGCACGGAACATCTTCCGTGCTGGCACCTTGCCGGTCCCGACAGTTGACCGGAAGCGAGCCTCCAGGTTCAAGCTAGAGTTCCGCCGTTTGATCCGGGATTCCTCGTCATTTCCGTACTGCGGAACCGGACATGGCCCGGAGGCAAGAAGCGCAGATCGTGCAGTCCTGATTGCACTTACATGTTATCTTGCCGTGATTCGTGCCACCTACACCTTGCCGGCCCGGCGCCTCGCTGCTCCTGGTGCTCGGGCGGCTTTATCCACGGACTGCGGCCCGGGTCATCGGGACTTCGTTGACGTCTCGGGTCCGGCATCCTACATTCCCGCCGGTACCTCCATTCACTTGCGAACACCGCTCACCAGGGAGTCCGGCGTTGAGCAACAGCTACAACCTACTCACACTCTTCGCGGACGGCGGTCTCATGATGTACCCGCTCGTCCTCTGCTCGCTCATCGGTCTCGGGGTCATCATCGCGAAGTTCTGGACCCTGATGGTGGCCCACCGGAAGACGGTTGCGGTGATCGAACAGGTCGAGGATGCCGCGATGTCCGGGCACCTGGACGAGGCGGCCGAGGTCGCGGCGACCACGCCGGGCCCCGCGGCTGCCATTCTGTTGGCGGGACTTCGCCGGATCCGCAACCTCACGCTCAACCGGGGCGAACTCGAGCAGGTCATCTCCACGACTGGGGCGATCGAATTGAGCTTCCTCGAGCGGGGCCTCGTGATTCTGGCTACGATCGCCAACGTCGCGCCCCTGATGGGCTTTCTCGGCACGGTGGCCGGGATGATCGTGGCCTTCGAATCGATCGCGTCCGCCGGTGACGTCAACCCGGCACTGGTCGCCGGGGGCATCAAGGTCGCGTTGCTGACCACCGCGGCCGGGCTCACCATCGCGATCCCCGTCAATATCGGCTACAATTACTTCGTCGCGCGCATCGACACCTTGATCGTGGACATGGAACAGAGTACTCAGAAGATTCTCAACATCGCCTGGGATCTGGAAAAGGAAGGGAAGCTGCAGGTCCTTTCCTAGAGCGTTTGACAGGCGCGGAACGGCGCCGCCTTCGGGCGGGGAACTCCGCGGTCTGTTTGCGGTAGAACACACACAGGGAACCTGGACAACCACACGGAGAACATCCCCATGGCGGTTCTCGGCAACAAGAAATCCAAGGTCTCCGACGAGATCCCGTCTTCGTCGATGGCCGACATCGCGTTTCTCCTGCTCATCTTCTTCCTGGTCACGACCACCTTCCCGAAGGACAAGGGGCTCGCGATCCTGCTCCCCGAGAGCGAGTCCGAGGTCGAGGTCAGTCAGAGGAACATCCTTCACATCATCGTCACGCCCAGCGGGGCCGTGAACATCCGCCGGGGCGAGAGCCAGCAGGAACAGACGGTTCGTCCCGACGATGTGGAGTCCATCTGGCGGCAGGATGTCGCGCAGAACGAGAATCTGATTGCTGCGGTCAAGACGGACCCGAACACTCCGTACCGCTTCATGATCGATGTTCTCGACGCCCTGCAGAGCGCGGGCGCCGAACGTATTTCCCTCCAGCTGCTGGAGTAGAACGCAATGGGTCTCAAGAGTGGTGGATTGGAGCGCAAGCAAAAGGCCTCGCAGGAGATCCCGTCGTCCTCCATGGCGGACATCGCGTTCCTGCTGCTGATCTTCTTCATGGTGTCGACCGTCTTCCAGAAGGACCGCAACCGCACGATCGACTGGGCGGCAGCGGAAGCCACGGAGAAGATCGACCAGAAGCAGAAGAACATTCTCAATATCTGGGTCGAATCCAACGGTGACGTCTACATCAACGATGTCTACCGCCCCATGGAAGAGGTCCGGGTCCTGGTGGCGCCGATGTACCGGGACAACCGTGAACTCGTGATTTCCGTTCGGTCGGACCGCAGTGTTCCGTACCGATTCATCGATCAGCTGCAGCAGGAGCTGGTCGCAGCGGGCATAGTCCGGGTCGTATTCGCGACCGAGCTTGAACAGAGCATGACGAGGGAGAGACGATGAGCGAGCAAGCAACCACGGATTCGACCGTTCAGGACAGCGCCAACGATCTTTTCAAGAAATCGTTTTCGTCCTGGTTCTGGGGCTCGATGACCACGGCGACGGTGTTGCACTTCGCCGTGTTCATCCTGTGGCCGGAGCAGACGCCGGACGATGTCAGCTTTTCGATGGATGAGATCGCGGCCATCGAGCTCCCGCCCGAGATCGAAATCCCGCCGCCGCCCGAGGCGATTGCCAGGCCCGCGACGCCGGTGATCGCGACCGCGGAGATCGAGACCGACATCACCATCGCGCCGACGACGTTCGAGTCGGTCTCGGTCGAGGATCTGCCGCCGCCACCCGACGAAGTGGAGACCGACATCTCAGCCGCGCCCGTCTTTACGCCGTATACGGTGAAGCCCGACTACACGAACGGCGCCGAGGTCATGCGCGCTCTGGAGCGCGAGTATCCGCCGCTGCTGCGTGACGCGGGAATCGGAGGCACCACCATCGTCTGGTTCTTCATCGACGAGCAGGGGGTCGTGCGCAACCAGGAGGTCAACGAGACCTCCGGGCACACCGCGCTCGACGAGGCGGCATTGCGCGTGGCGCCGGTGTTCAAATTCACCCCGGCCCTCAACCGCGATAAGGCGGTGCCGGTCTGGGTGTCGCTGCCGATTACCTTCACTACCAGGTAACGCCACCGGCTGAACGGGAAGCGGGAACGCCCCGCCGGCCAAGCGGCCGGCGGGGCGTTCCCTTGTGGTAGACGCCCGGCCCGGGGATGCCCGGTCCGGGCGCTCCCGCGAACACACCCGGAGACGGGGAGGAAATGGTAAACAAGGATGTTTACTATCGCGGCATCCGGGAACGGCTGCCCCGCGTACTCGACCGGATCGCGGCCGCCGCCCGGCGCGGCGGACGTGATCCTTCCGGGGTGAGGATCGTCGCCGTCACCAAGGGGCACGCGGCCTGTGCGGTCGAAGCCGCCGTCGAGGCCGGACTGCGCGACATCGGCGAGAACCGTGTGGACGAGCTCCAGCGCAAGCGCGCCGCACTGGACGACCTCGACGTCAACTGGCACATGATCGGGCACGTGCAGCGCCGCAAGGCGGGCCCCGCGGCCCGCCTTGCGGGACTCGTTCACAGCGTGGATTCGGTGCGCCTCGCCGAGAAGCTGTCGCGTCTCGGCGAGGCCGACGGACGGCGCGTTCCCGTGCTCGTCCAGCTCAACGTCTCCGGCGAAGCCACCAAGGGGGGCTTCCCGGAGGCGGAAGCGCTGGACGGGGTCGGGACGGTGGCCGCGCTGGGTGGGGTGCGCGTCCTGGGCCTTATGACGATGGCGCCATTCACCGCCGACGAAGCCGTGCTGAGGTCTACGTTCCGAAAGACGCGCGAGGTGATGGAAGCCGCCGCCGGCACTCCGGGCGTGGAAGGGCGCGAACTCTCGATGGGCATGTCCAACGACTACGAAATCGCGGTGGAGGAGGGCAGCACCATGGTGAGGCTGGGCACGACGCTGCTCGGCGCGCGACCGGGCTAGGGCTGCCGGGCGATCCCCTGGTCCGCGAGCGACCCGGTTGGTGGGAACGTTTCGCTTTCGTGAGCGGTAGCACTACGCAGGTGTCGGCAACCGCCGCCATCGCGAACCGGCCGGAAGGCGTCCCAGGGAGGAAGAGACATGAACGAGGAAACCGCCCGACAGGAGCGTATCGCGATCGAGAGCGCGAACGGCCGCTTCAAGAATTCGTTTTCGTCCTGGTTCTGGAGCTCGATGATCGCCGCCACCATGGTTCACTTCGGGTTCTTTGCCTCTCTGGAATTCGCGGAACCGCCGGACGTAAGCCTGACCGGCGAGTTCCCCGAGGTGATCAACCTGCCGCCGGAGATCGACGTCCCGCCGCCGCCCGAGGCGATCGCCAGACCTGCGACCCCGGTGGTCGCCCCCATGGATATCGAGACCGACATCACCATTGCCCCGACCACCTTCGAGTCCCTCTCCGTCGAGGATCTGCCGGAGCCGCCCGGCGAGGTGGAGCTGGACGTCTCCGCGGCGCCGGTGTTCGTTCCGTACACGGTCGAGCCCGACTACACGAACGCCGCCGAGGTGATGCGCGCGCTGGAACGCGAATACCCGCCGCTGCTGCGCGACGCCGGAATTGGCGGCACCGTCCAGATGTGGTTTTTCATCGACGAAAACGGTGTAGTACAGAACCAGGTGGTGCAGGTGAGCTCCGGGCATCAGGCTCTCGACGATGCCGCGTTGCGCGTCGCACCGGTCTTCCGGTTTACGCCGGCGCTCAACCGGGACAAGGCGGTTCCCGTCTGGATATCGCTTCCGATTACCTTCAGAACCAACTAGCGCGCTCGGTCGCCCCACGCGCGGGAACGCCCCGCCGGCCGAGTGGCTGGCGGGGCGTTCCCTTGTTGGGCTACTGCCCGCTCGACATCATGGTGCGCCCGAGACCAGGCTGCCGGGAGAAACGACCGAGGAGAAACGACCGAGATGAAGCAAGGTGAGATGACGCGCCTGCGCGAGGCGGTCCACGAGGTGCGCGCCCTCGGTGGGCCCGTCCCCCGTGTGGGCATCGTGCTGGGGACCGGCCTGGGCGGCCTGGCCGACGCCATCGACATCGAGGCATCGGTTCCCTACCCGGACCTCCCGCACTTCCCCGTCTCCACGGTCGAGAGCCACCAGGGCAGGCTGTTGCGCGGCAGTCTCGAGGGCGTCCCGGTCGTGGCCATGCAGGGGCGCTTTCATCGCTATGAGGGGTATTCGCTGCGGCAGGTCGTCTTCCCGGTCCGCGTCATGAAGCTGCTCGGCGCGGACACGCTGATTGTCTCGGCGGCGTGCGGGGGAATGAACCCGCTGTGGGGACCGGGCGACCTGATGATGCTGGACGACGTCATCAACCTGTTGGGGTCCAGTCCGCTTGTCGGCCCCAATCTGGATGAACTGGGGCCGCGCTTTCCCGACATGTCGGCGCCCTTCGACGCCGAACTGCAGGAGGTGGCCCTCGAAGTGGCCATGGCCGCCGGAATGCCGCTGCGCCGGGGGGTGTACGTCGCCGTGGTGGGCCCGCAGCTGGAAACGCGGGCGGAGTACCGCATGCTCCGGGCCATGGGGGCGGACGTGGTGGGCATGTCCACCGTGCCCGAGGTGATCGCGGCGCGCCACATGGGCATGCGCGTGCTGGCATTCTCGATCATCACGGACCAGTGCCTTCCCGACGCGCTGGAAGAGGCGGACGTGCCGACGATCATCGCCACCGCGCGGGCGGCCGAGCCGAAGCTGACCACCCTGGTGACCGGCGTGCTGCGGCAGATCGGCGCGGAGAACAGCCCGTGACGGCCCCGACGCGCTACCCCGCCGTGCCCCGTTCGCGCGTCGCGCTCGAGGAAGCCGTCCTCGACATCTGGCGCGAGGAGGAAACCTTCCAGCGCACCCTCGACGGCACCCGCGACGGCGAGCCGTTCGTGTTCTTCGAGGGTCCGCCCACCGCGAACGGCCGCCCCGGGCTGCACCACATCATCAGCCGCGCCATCAAGGACCTGGTCTGCCGCTACCAGACGATGCTGGGAAGGCACGTCACGCGAATCGCCGGGTGGGATACACACGGGCTGCCGGTCGAGATCGAGGCGCAGAAGCAGCTCGGGATCGAGGACAAGCGGGAGATCGAGGAGCGGGGGATCGCCTGGTTCAACGAGCGCTGCCGCGAGTCGGTGTTCACCTACAAGGACGAATGGGAACGCTTCTCGGAGCGGATCGGGTACTGGCTGGACTACTCGCGGCCGTACGTGACCTTCCACGCGGAATACGTCGAGACCGCGTGGTGGCTGCTCAAGCAGATGGCGGACCGGGGACTCATGTACAGGGGCCACAAGGTGGTGCCGTGGTGTCCCTCCGACCAGACCGTGCTTTCGTCGCACGAACTCTCGCTCGGGTACCGCGACGTGAAGGATCCGTCGCTCTGGGTCACCCTCGAACTGCTCGACGGCTCCGGACGCCACCTGCTCGTGTGGACCACGACGCCGTGGACGCTCGTGTCCAACGTGGCGCTGGCGGTGAATCCCGCGATCGAGTACGTCGAGGTCGCCCACGAGGGCAAGCGCCTTGTGCTCGCGAGAGGCCGGGCGGAGGCGCTCTTCGGGGCGGAGCACGTCGGCGCTGCGGTCGACGCGGAGGACCTGATCGGCGCGCGCTACCGGCGGCCTTTCGAACTCGTCGCGGCCGACACGGTCAAGGGGAAGGCCTGGGAGATCGTGCCCGGCGACTTCGTGTCCGACGAGGAGGGCTCCGGGATCGTGCACATGGCGCCCGCGTACGGGGCCGACGACTACCAGGCGGGGAAGGACTTCGGCCTCGCCGTCCTCGAACCCGTGCAGCCCGACGGGACCTTTGCCGCCGACCTTCCGCTCGTGGGGGGCGTGTTCTTCAAGGACGCGGACGATCGGCTCATCGAGGACCTGAAGGCGCGCGGCCTGGTCTTCCGGTCGACGCGCGAGACCCACTCGTACCCCCACTGCTGGCGCTGCGACACGCCGCTGGTGTACATGGCCCGGCACAGCTGGTTCGCCCGCACCTCGTCGCTGCGGGACGACCTCCTGGCGAACAACGCGCGCGTGTCGTGGCATCCGCGCGAAGTCGGTGAGGGACGCTTCGGCGAATGGCTGAAGGGGAACGTCGACTGGGCGCTGTCCCGGGACCGCTACTGGGGGACGCCGCTGCCCGTCTGGGTTTCGGAGGACGACCCCGAGCGGATCGAGTGGATCGGGAGCTTTGAGGAGCTGGCCGAGAGGGCCGGCGGGCTGCCGGAGGACTTCGATCCGCACCGGCCGTTCATCGACGAGATCACCTGGACGTGTCCCGAGACCGGGGCCACGATGCGTCGCGTGCCCGAAGTCGTCGACGTGTGGTTCGACTCGGGGGCCATGCCGTGGGCCCAGTGGCACTACCCCTTCGAGAACCGGGAGCTCTACGAACGCCATTTCCCGGCGGACTTCATCTGCGAGGCGGTGGACCAGACGCGCGGCTGGTTCTATTCGCTGCACGCGATTTCGACGATGCTGGGCCTGGGGCCCGCCTTCCGCAACGTGATCGTCAACGACCTCATCCTGGACGCCGAGGGGCGGAAGATGTCGAAATCCAGGGGCAACGTGGTCGATCCATGGGACGCGGTGGCCGACCACGGGGCCGACGGGGTGCGCTGGTACATGGTTACGGTGAGCAACCCGTGGCTGCCCACCCGCTTCGATCCGGAGGGCGTGAAGGAGTCGGCGGCGCGCTTCTTCGACACGCTGCTCAACACGTACCGCTTCTTCGCGCTCTACGCGAACGTCGAGGACTGGGCGCCCGAGGCGGCGCCGGATGTCGTTGACGCGGCGCCGCATTTCGGGGACCGCCCCCCCCTCGATCGCTGGCTGCTGTCGCGTCTGCACAGCCTGGTGACCGTGGTGCGGTCCGAGATCGACGGCTACAACCCGACGCGCGCCTACCGTGCGGTCGCGGCGTTCGTGGACGGCGAGCTGTCGAACTGGTACGTGCGCCGGGCCCGCCCCCGGTTCTGGGGGAACACCGACGCGGGGGACTCGGCGGCGGCCTTCGCGACGCTGCACGAGGCGCTTCGCACGGTCGCGCTCCTGATCGCGCCGATCACGCCGTTCGTGTCCGACTGGCTCCACCGGGCGCTGACCGGACGATCGAGTCACACCGAGCGGTTTCCGGTGTCCGACCCGGCGATCGTCGACGAGGCGCTGGAGGCCCAAATGGCCGATGTCCGCAGCCTCAGCACCCTGGCCCGGTCGGCGCGCGAGCAGGTGAGGATCCGGGTGCGGCAACCGTTGGCGCGGATGATGGCGGTGGTGCCCGGAAACGCCCCCGCCGACGATGTCCTCGCGCTCCTGGTCGACGAGATCAACATCAGGAAGGTGGAATTCACGGCCTCGTCGGACGCGCTGGTCACGCTCGTGGCGCGCCCCGCGTTCCGGGCGCTCGGCCGCCGCTTCGGCAAGCTCACGCAGGAGGCCGCGCGGAAGATCCGGGAACTCGGTGCGGAAGAACTGGGCGCCGTGCGCGCCGGAGGGACGGTGCGCATCGAGGTGGACGGGGAGCCGTACCGGGTGGGTGCCGACGAGATGGAAGTCGTCGAGGAGGCGCGCGGGGAGTGGATCGTGCGGTCGGAAGGGCGCTACACGGTGGCGCTCGACCCGGGCCTGACCGACGAGCTCCGCCGCGAAGGCCTCGCGCGGGAGCTGGTGAGCCGCGTGCAGCGGCTGCGGCGGGAAGCCGGGCTCGACATCACCGACCGGATTCGGCTGGCGGTCGCGGGCACCGGGGCCGTGTGCGAGGCGGCGCGCGAGCATGAGGCGGTGATCGCGCGGGAAACCCTGGCGGCGGTCGTGCGCGTCGGGCAGGACATGGACGGCGATTGCGAATTCCGGAGCGAGGCGGTGCTCGACGGGGAGGCGGCCGTACTCGGGCTTTCACGCCACTCGTGAGTCGGGAGCCGGGACCGGGCGACGCGGGGTTGGGCGACGCGGCCGAGGGCGCCGGGACTCACGTGTGGCGGGCGGGTGCCGAGGCAGGGGGGCGTCTGGACCTCTACCTGGCCGCGAGGCTGGAAATGTCGCGCAGCCGAATCCAGGCGCTGGTGGAGGAAGGACACGTGCGGGTGGACGGTGCCCGCCCGAAGAAGTCGGACCGGATCGGCCCCGGACAACGGATCGAGGTCGACGTGCCCGCCCCGGTGCCCCTGGACGCGGCGGCTCAGGACATCCCCCTTGAGATCGTCTTCCAGGACGAAGACATCGTCGTCGTGGACAAACAGCCGGGACTCGTCGTGCACCCCGCGCCGGGACACCCCGACAACACGCTGGTCAACGCGCTTCTCCACCACGTTGGAGATCTGTCGGGGATCGGGGGGAAGCTGAGGCCGGGAATCGTGCATCGTCTCGACATGGACACGTCGGGGCTGATGCTGGTGGCGAAGACCGACCGTGCCCACCAGGGACTCGCGGACGCGCTCAGGGCGCGGGACGTGAAGCGCACCTACCTGGCAGCCATCTGGGGCACCCTGAGCACCTCTCCGACGATCGTCGACCGGCCGATCGGACGACACCCCCGGCACCGCGTGCGCATGGCGGTGGTTCCGGAGGGCAGGCCGGCCCGGACGCGCTTCCGGCACCTGGAGAGGTGGGCCGCCGCCAGCATGTGCGAAGTCGCGCTCGACACCGGGCGCACGCACCAGATCCGCGTGCACGCGGCGTCGATCGGCCATCCGGTCGTGGGAGACACGCTCTACGGTGCCGGCCGGGAGCGCGGCGTCGCGGGGCCCGAGCGCGCGTGGGCGGCGGCATTGGCAACGCGCGCGTCCCGCCAGTTCCTGCATGCGCACAGACTGGAGTTCGACCACCCGGTGTCGGGTGAGCCCATGGTCCTCGAGTCGGACCTGCCCGATGATCTGGCCGCGGTGAGGGAATGGGCCGTGTCCCGCGGGAAGGGGTCGGCGCCGTGAGGGCCTGGGTCGGGCTGGCGCTCGCGGTCGCGCTGGCCGGAGGGGCGGCGGGACGCATGGACCGGACGGCGGACCAGGAGGATGGCGCGTGGCGGGTTCTGGCCGGTTCGTCCCTTGCCGCACGGTACCAGGACGTGGACTCGCTGAGGGCCGCCAGAGCGCTTGCGACGCTGGACGCGCTGGGACAGCTGCCGGGTCTGCGCCGGACGGGCATGCAGGCCCTGTTGACGGTTGCGCCGACCCGGGAAGTGATGGACTCGCTGGTGGGCGGGAGGCTTCCGGAGTGGGCGGGGGCGGTGGCGATTCCCGACCGGATGGAGATCATCATTCCGGGCGGGCGGTTCTGGCCCGCCTCTCCCCTGGACGAAGCGCGGATCCTGCGCCACGAGTGGGCGCACCTGGCCCTCGCGTACGAGATGGGAGACCTGCGAATACCGCGCTGGTTCAACGAGGGATACGCGGAATGGGCGGCGGGCGGCTGGCTCGATGGCGGGGCCAGAAAGCTGGGCGTGGCGCTCGCCTTCGGGGACGGTCCACCGCTCGACTCGATCACCCTCGGGTGGCCCCGTGAACGCGTGCCCGCGGAACTGGCCTATCTGCTGTCGGCCTCCGTGATCCAGTACCTGGTGGAGGCCAGCGGGAGACGCGGCCTCGAGCGATTCCTGGCCGAATGGAAGCGCCGGCGGTCATACGACGCGGCGCTCAGGGGCGTGTACGGAGCGACCGCCGCGCAACTCGAATCCGACTGGCGAAAGTGGGTCAAGAGACGGTACGGCTGGCTGATCGTACTGTCCGATTCCGCGTTGTTCTGGGCAGTTCTCGCCGCGGCGCTCACGGTGATGTTCCTGGTCCGGCGAAGGTATCGCCGCGAGCAGATGGCGCGGCTGCGTGCCGGAGAGCCGCCGGACGCGCCCCCGTTCTGGATCGTGCCCGGCGAGGGGACTGGAACGGCTCCCGGGGAATCGCCGGTTGACCCGGGCGGACCGTCTCGGTAGCGTCCGACATGGCACCAGGACGAAAGACGGCTGCCGCCGAAGCGCCCCTCCGGTTTTCGAAGACGAACCTCTGGTTTGCGCTGGCGGGGCTTGCAACGATTGCCGCAGGCTACTATGTGCTGAGCCTGGGGTCCATCACCCTCGCGCCTGTGCTGTTGGTGGTCGGCTACGTCGTGTTCCTGCCCCTCGCGATCATTCGGTGAACGGAGCACGGTTTCGGAGCCTCTTCACCGGCTCCGCGCTGCTGATCCTGGCGGCGTCCGCCCTGGCGGCGTCCGCCGACCGAATGCCGGTTGCTGCGCAGCAGTCCCCGTGGCGCTGCCCCGATCCCGCTTCCCTGGTCGGGGATCTTCGCGGCCCCCTCGCGCACGTGCGCTACCTCGCGGACGACCTGCTCGAGGGCCGCGCCGTCGCCACGCGCGGCGAGCGGTGCGCGGGCGACTACATCGCGGGGCAGTTTCGTGCCCTCGGCCTTCGGCCCGCGGGAGACGGTGACACGTGGTTCCAGGCCTGGATGGTCCGCACCGGAAGCGCGGTCGGGGCCGGGAACGCGTTCGCGCTGACCGGCGCCGAGAATACCCCGTTCGCGCTCGGGGAGGACTGGACCCCGTACGGCTTCTCCGCATCCACCCGCGTCCGGGCGCAGCTCATGGACGCTCCCGGGGAAACCGGCAAGCCGGATGCCGGCGCCGCGCACGGGCAGCTCGAGGGGCGCGTCCTGGTGATCGAGGGCGCGGCGCCCCATCCCCACGCCGCCGCCCCCGACGCGCACCGCGTGGGTTCGAGCGCGGCGACGATGGGGGCGGCCGCGTTGATCGTGCTGCTGGACGGCTCCCGGCCGCTCCCGTCCCTTGACGCCGAACGGCGCGCCCCGCTCGCGATCCCCGTCATCGCCGTGCGGGGGGCCGCCGCCGACCGGGTCCGCGCGGCTGCCGCTTCGGGCTCGTCGGCCAGTATCGCCACGGTGATCGAGCCGGTGAGGCGCGAGGCGCGCAACGTCGCGGCCCTCCTTCCCGGCTCGGATCCGGACGGCGGCCAGACGCTCATCATCGGCGCCCACTACGACCACCTGGGGTTCGGCGGTTCGGGCTCGCTCTCACCCGACGCGGCCGGTGAAGTGCACAACGGCGCCGACGACAACGCGTCGGGGACCGCAGTGCTCGTCGAAGCCGCGCGGGAGCTCGCCGCGGGTCCCCGGCTGGCGCAGAACGTCCTGTTCATCGCCTTCACGGGCGAGGAACGCGGCCTGTGGGGTTCGGCCCACTACGTCGAATCGCCGCTGCGCCCGCTGGAGGGCACGGTCGCGATGCTCAACCTGGACATGGTGGGCCGCGTCGCGGACGACCTGCTCACGGTCTTCGGCACGGGCACGGCGGAGGAGTGGACCGGCGTTCTCGACCGTGCGAACGCCGGCACCGAATCCCCCCTCGACCTGCGGTACAACAGCGACGGCTTCGGCGCGTCGGATCACAGCTCCTTCTACGCGCGGGGGATCCCCGTCCTCCACTTCTTCTCCAACACGCACCCCGAGTACCACCGGGTCGAGGACGACTGGGAACTGGTCAACGCCGAAGGGATGAGCCGGGTGACCGATCTCCTGGTATCGGTGACCCGCGAAGTGATTCCGTCGGCAGGCATGGCGTCGCTGACACCCGTGGAGGGCGCCGGGAACCCGCATGGCGTGGCGGGGCCCACGGACGGCAGCCCGGCACGGAGCGGCTTTCGGGTCCGCCTGGGGACGATCCCGGACTATTCGCGCGAGTCGGGTGGAATGGGTGTCACGGGCATCCGAGAGGGGAGCCCGGCCGCGAAGGCGGGGCTCAGGAGCGGCGATATCATCGTGCAGTTCGGCACCCACGCCGTCGAGGACGTCTACGGCTACATGTACGCGCTGAGCGAACACGAGCCGGGCGACGAGGTGGAAATCACGGTTCTGCGTGACGGGGAGCGAATGGTCTTCACGGCGGTGTTGGCGGCGGGCGGCGGCTAGCGCCGGACCCCGGACGACACCGGGGCCGTTTGGCCTTGCGAAACCGGTCTCCGTGCGGCAGTATCCAGATGTAGATACTGCAACCGGGAGGTTATTCTCGCCACTTTGACGAGACCTGCCCTCGTCCTGGTACTGACTGCCCTGCTGGGACTTGCCCTTCCCTCCGCGACCGACTCTGCGCGGCAAGCGCCGGAGGTGTTCCGGCAGGGGCCGGCCGCCGTATTGCCTGCTTCCGCCGCCTCGGCCCCTTCCGGCGCTCCCTCTGCCGACATCGTGCAGGAGTACTGCGTCCGCTGCCACAACGAGCGTCGCCTGCTGGGCAACATGTCGCTCGAGGACTTCGACGCGGCGAACCCGGTCGCCAATGCGCCGCTCGCCGAGAAGATGATCCGCAAGCTGCGCGCGGGCATGATGCCGCCGCCGGGGGTCAGGCGGCCGCCGGACGACGAGGTTCTGGCGTTCGTGACGGGGATGGAAGAGACCCTTGACGCCGCGGCCGCGCGGAATCCCAACCCGGGCGTCCGCACCTTCCAGCGCCTCAATCGGGCCGAGTACGAACGCGCCGTTCAGGACCTGCTCGGCCTGGAGATCGACGCCTCCGCGTACCTGCCCGGCGAAACCGTGAGCGCGGGCTTCGACAACATCGCCGACGTGCAGAATCTTTCCGCGACGCTGCTCGACGCCTATCTCACCGCGGCGAGCGAAGTGAGCCGGCTCGCCCTGGGCGACGCCAACGCGACTCCCGCCGAAGCGACCTACGAGGTTTCGCGCTACGCCGAACAGCGCCAGCACGTTCCGGGCGCTCCGTTCGGTACGCGCGGCGGGATTTCGGTCGTCCACAACTTCGTCGCCGACGGCGAATACTATTTCCGGCTGGCGTTCCAGCACGAGTCGACAGGGAACTTCTTCGGGCAGACCGCGCCCTTCGACGAGGAGGTCGAGGTATCGATCGACGGGGCCCGGGTCGCGCTGATTCCACTGGACCGCTGGATGCACCGCCAGGACCCGCGCGGGGTCGAGGTCGTGACCGATCCAATCCGGGTGACGGCGGGGACGCACCGCGTGTCCGCTGCGTTCATCAAGGTCACGGAGGGGCCGGTCGAGGACCTGACTTCGCCGCACGAGTGGTCCCTGGCCGACAAGAAGATCGGGTACTCCTACGGGATCACCGGGGTCCCCCACCTTCGCGATCTGACGATCGGCGGGCCGTACAACGTCACCGGGGTCTCGCGGACCGACGCGTGGCAGCGTGTGATGAGCTGCGTGCCCGCTGCCCCCGCCGAGGAGCCGGCGTGTGCCCGCGAGATCATCGACAGGCTGGGCACCCTGGCCTTCCGCCGGCCCGTCACGGAGGCCGAGGTGGGCGGGCTCATGGGCCTCTTCGCCGAGGGGGCCGCCGCGGGCGGGTTCGACATCGGGGTGAGAACGGCGCTCCAGGGCATTCTGGCGAGCCCGGACTTCGTCTTCCGCTTCGAGGAGCCGGCTCCGGGCGGCATCGATGCGAACGGGATGTATCGTCTTGGCGACAACGCCCTGGCGTCACGCCTGTCCTTCTTCCTCTGGGGAACGCTGCCCGACGAGGCGTTGATCGCGGCCGCCGTTGCGGGTGACCTCTCGCGTCCGGAGGGATTCGAACAACAGGTCGAACGCATGCTCCGCGACCCTCGGGCCGAGGCCGTCGGAGCCCGGTTCGCGTCCCAGTGGCTGCGCCTCCAGGATCTGGACAAGGTGCATCCCGATGCCCTGCGCTTCCCGGACTTCTACGAGCAGCTCGCCGAGGACATGCGGCACGAGACCGTGATGTTCTTCAACGCGCTCGTGCAGGAGGACGGGACCCTCGCGGATCTGCTTACGGCGGACTACTCCTACATGAACGAGCGGCTTGCGCGGCACTACGGGATTCCCGGCATCGCCGGCGAACATTTCCGCCGCGTCGAGTACCGGAATCCACAGCGGCGCGGCGTTCTCGGGCACGGCAGCATCCTGACGCTCACTTCGCACGCCAACCGGACCTCGCCCGTGCTCCGCGGGAAATGGGTGATGGAGGTGCTGCTCGGCACGCCGCCGCCGCCGCCCCCGCCCGACGTCCCCGAACTGGACGCGACCGCCGATGCGAGCGACGGACGTTTCCTTACGGTGCGCGAGCGCCTCGAGGTCCACCGGGCCAACCCGACATGCAACTCCTGCCACCGCTTCATCGACCCGATCGGGCTTGCGCTCGAGAACTTCGATGTCACCGGCGTGTGGCGGGTGCGAGACACGGGCTCGCCGGTCGAGACGCTCGGCGAGCTCTATGACGGTACGCCGATCCACGGCCCCGACGATCTGCGTACGGCGCTGCTGCGGCGGCCGGAGTCCCTGGTCCGAACCTTTACCGAGAACCTGATGGCATACGCGCTGGGGCGCAGGGTCGAGCACTACGACATGCCCGCGGTGCGTCGAGTGGCACGTGCGGTGGCTGCGCAGGACTACCGCCTGTCGGCCTTCATCAAGGAAGTGGCGCGGAGCGACCCCTTCCGCATGGCGAAGTCCGCCGCCGTCGTCGACGAGGCGATGGGCGGCGACCGCAACTGAGGAGAGCGAAGAGCATGGAATACATCACGGGAGCAGCAATCCCCCGCCGTACCTTTCTGAGGGGCGTGGGGGCCACGATCTCGCTGCCGTTCCTGGACGCCATGATACCGGCTGGCCGCGCGCTGGGGACCGCCGCGGACGGCCCGACGCGGCTGGTGGCGATCGAGATGGTGCACGGTGCGGCGGGGAGCAACGAGTGGGGCCGCGCGCAGAACTACTGGTCCCCCGCCGAGACGGGCAGGAACTTCGACCTCACCCCGAGCGCCCTCAGTCCTCTCGAACCCTACCGGAAGTACCTGACGATCGTCAGCGACACCGACATCGAGCCCGCCGAGGCCAAGAAGCCGAAGGAAATCGGCGGCGACCACTTCCGCTCCAGCGCCACGTTCCTCACACAGTCGCACCCGCACCAGACCGAGGGTTCCGACATCTTCGTCGGCACGTCCCTCGATCAGATGTTCGCACGGCGCTTCGGCCAGGACACCCCGATCCCGTCCATGCAGCTGTGCATCGAGAATGTCGACCAGTCCGGCGGGTGCGCCTACGGCTACGCCTGCGTCTATACGGACACCATCAGCTGGGCGTCCCCCACCGATCCGCTTCCGATGGTCAGGGATCCGCGGGTCGCCTTCGACCAGCTCTTCGGGGCCGGAGGCAGTCCCGAGGAGCGGGCGGCGCGCCGCAGGACCAACAGGAGCATCCTCGACTTCATCACCGGCAGGGTGTCGCATCTCAAGCGCACCCTGGGTCCGGCGGATCTGGTTCGACTCGACCGTTACCTGGAGCATGTCCGGGAGCTCGAGCGCCGCATCCAGCGCGTGGAGGCACAGAACACCAGCGGCGAGGGCCGCGAGTTGCCCGAAGCCCCGGCGGGCGTGCCGGACGACTTCGAGGAGCACGTCAAGCTGATGTTCGACCTGCAGGCGCTGGCCTTCGCGTCCGACGTGACACGGGTGTTTTCGTTCAAGATGGGGCGTGACTCGTCCGCGCGGGTGTTCCCGGACAGCGGCGTGGACAGGCCCTTCCATCCGGCGTCGCACCACGGCGGCAACGAGGACAACATCACCGCCTTCTCGCAGATCAACCGGTACCACGTCGGCATGCTCCCGTACTTCCTCGGGCGGCTGGAAGAGACGATGGAGGGGGATACGCACCTCCTCGACCGCACGATGATCGTCTACGGGTCCCCGATGGGCGACCCCAACATCCACAACCACAAGCGCTGCCCGCTCTTCGTTGCCGGCGGGGCGAACGGACGGCTGGACGGCAACCTCCACCTGCGTGCGGCCCCCGGGACGCCGATGGCCAACGTCATGCTGAGCCTCGCGCACAAGCTGGGGCTGGACGACATGAAGCACTTCGGCAACAGCACGGGCGACTTTTCCCTTACGGTGTAGGCGATGAGGCTTATGGCGACCCGCGTGAATGCCTGGCTTCCACTGCTGCTGCTCGCAGCCCTGGCGTCGTGGGTGCCGGCCCCGCTGTCCGAGTCGCCGGTTGCCGACGCGGCCATGGACGGCGACGCCGCTGCGGTAAGGGCGTTGCTTGCGGAGGGCGCGGACGTCAACGCGGCGCAGGGAGACGGGATGACCGCGCTGCACTGGTCGGCGCGCAACGGAGACCCTGCGCT
Source organism: Longimicrobiales bacterium (assembly GCA_965116905.1). Taxonomy (GTDB): domain Bacteria; phylum Gemmatimonadota; class Gemmatimonadetes; order Longimicrobiales; family Gaopeijiaceae; genus Bin94. The sequence goes on from OZ220732.1 coordinate 2,218,000, forward strand.
CGCGGGTATCCTGCTCGGCGCGGGGGCCGATGTGCACGCGGGGACGCGCATCGGCCACTACACCGCGCTCCACATGGCCGGCGAGGTCGGTGCGGGCGAGGTGGTCGCGCTGCTGCTCGAAGCGGGCGCCGACCCCATGGCGCGGGTCGTCGGGGCGGGGAGTCCGACGGCGCTGCACTTCGCGGCCGCCTCGGGCAGTGTCCTGGCCGTGGACGCGCTGCTGGGCGCGGGTGCCGACGTGAACGCCACGGAGGAGTCATGGGGGCAGACGCCCCTGATCTTCGCCGCGTCGAAGGGGCGGACGGAGGCTGTGCGGGCACTCATGGCCGCGGGGGCGGATGCGTCGGTGCACAGCCGGGTGATGGACGTGGTTGCCCGGGCCGTGACGGACCGGATCGAGCGCGCCGAGCGCAACAGACGCGTCGCGGCGGGCGAGCCGTGGGGACCCGAGGTCGCAGAGACGATGCGCCGCGAGCAGGAGGAAGAGTCGCGCCGGGAGCGGGCCGAGGCGGCTTCGCAGGTGGAGTCCGAGACGCGCATGATCGAGGAGCCGGAACCGCTCTCCTACGGTGAGCTGGTCGGCGGACACGGCGGCCTCACCGCGCTTCTGCACGCCGCCAGGGAAGGCCACGCGGAGACCGCGTTCGCGCTCCTGGACGGCGGTGCGCACATCGATCGGGCGAGCGCCGGTGACGGGACCGGTCCCATGCTCATGGCGACGATCAACGGACACTACGATCTGGCCATGCGCCTGCTGGAGCGCGGCGCCGACCCCAACCTCGCCAGCCACGCCGGGGCCACGCCCCTGTTTGCCGCGCTCAACACGCACTGGGCACCCAAGTCGCGCTACCCGCAGCAGCACATCTACATGCAGCAGGACCACACCTACCTGGAGGTGATGCGGAAGCTGCTGGAGGCTGGCGCGGACCCGAACGCGCGTCTCAGCAAGCACCTGTGGTTCATGTCCTACAACTTCGACCTGCTCCAGATCGACGCGAAGGGCGCGACCCCCTTCTGGCGCGCGGCCTACGCCCTCGACGTGGAAGCCATGAAGCTGCTCGTGGCCCACGGCGCCGACCCCTCGATTCCGACGGAGAAGGTCCCGACGCGGCGTTATGGCCGCGGGGGAGAGGACCGGGCGGACGCTTCCGGGCTGCCCCCGGTGCCCGTCGGCGGTCCCGCGGTTTACCCGATTCACGCGGCCTCGGGAGTCGGGTACGGGCAGGGGTTTGCGGGCAACGCACACCGCCACGTGCCCGACGCCTGGATCCCGGCCGTCCGGTACCTGGTCGAGGAGCTCGGGGCCGACGTCAACGCGCGCGACCATGAGGGATTCAGCCCCCTCCACCACGCCGCCGCCCGCGGCGACAACGAGCTGATCCGGTACCTGGTGGAGCAGGGTGCCGACGTCACCGTTGTCAGTCGGCGGGGGCAGACGACGGTGGACATGGCCAACGGTCCGGTGCAGCGGATCCAGCCGTTCCCGGAGACCATCGCACTGCTGGAAAGTCTCGGCGCGGTGAACAACCACAACTGCGTTTCCTGTTGAGGCGGCCATGTTGAAGCACGCGGCCCCCCTGGCGGCGGCTGGCGTTTTGCTCGTCGGTCTCGGGGTGTCGGTTGCGTCCGCGCCGGACGGCGTTGTCGTGGATGCCCCGGTGGGTTGGGGGGCGGCCCAGGCAATCTCCGGGACGACCGGCACGACCGGCACGACCGGCACGACCGGTGCCGGACCCCGCGCCGACAACGAGCTGATCCGGCAATACTGCGTCCGCTGTCACAACGACCGCAGGCTGCTGGGCAACATGTCGCTGGAGCGGTTCGACGCCACCGATGCGCCTTCCGACGGCGAGCTCGCCGAGAAGATGATCCGCAAGCTGCGGGCGGGCCTGATGCCGCCTCCGGGGAATCGGCGTCCGGACGAACCCGTCCTCACGGGCCTCATCGAGTCGCTGGAGTCCCAGATGGACCGTGCCGCGGCCGAGAATCCGAATCCCGGACGGCGCACCTTCCAGCGTCTGAACCGCGCGGAATACGAGGCCTCGATCCGCGACCTCCTCGACCTGGAGATCGACGCGGGCACGTACCTTCCGCTCGACACCAAGAGCGCGAACTTCGACAACATCGCCGACGCGCAGCTTCTTTCCGCAACGCTGACCGACGGCTACCTGCGTGCGGCGGCCGAGATCAGCCGTCTGGCGATCGGCGACCCGCACGTGACGCCCAGCGAGTCGACCTACCGCGTGTCGCGCTGGGACTCGCAGAGCGAGCGCGTGGCCGGCGCGCCCTACGGCACCCGGGGCGGAGTGTCGGTGCTGCACAACTTCCCGGCGGACGGCTACTACGCCTTCCGCGTGTCGTTCCATCACGAGACCACCGGGGCGCTCGTCGGCAACGGGCGCAACGCGCTCCACACCCGCGAAGGCGAGCCGGAGCTCCTGGAGATCTCGATCGACGGCGCGCCGGCCGCTGTCCTCGAAGTGAACCGCTGGATGCACACCTCCGACCCCGACGGCGTGAACATCCGTTCCGGGCGCGTGTTCGTGCGCGCGGGACCGAGACAGGTGTCGGCGGTGTTCATTCGCCGTTCCGAGGGACCGCTTCAGGATCTGATCTCGCCGCACGACTGGTCGCTGGCGAGCACGAGCATCGCCGGGAGCTACGGCTTCACGGTGCTTCCGCATCTGCGGGACCTGGCGATCGGCGGCCCGTACGAGCCGCAGGGCGTGTCCGGCACGCCGAGCCGCGCGGCCGTGTTTACGTGCCGTCCCGAGGCGGGGGACCCGGAGGCCGCCGAGGCCGCGGGGCGGGGCTGTGCGCGCGAGATCGTCACCCGCCTGGGTACCCGTGCGTACCGCCGTCCGCTGACGGAGGACAACGTGGCCGCGCTGATGGGTCTCTACGACGCCGGCGCCGAGATCGAGGGCTTCGAAGGCGGTGTGCGCATGGCGCTGGAGGGAATCCTCGCCAGCCCGCACTTCATCTTCCGCATCGAAGAGCCGACGGCGGAAGGTGGGCCGGACGCGGGGCAGGCGGGCGCATACCGCATCGGCGATCATGATCTGGCCGCCCGGCTCTCCTTCTTCCTGTGGGGATCCGGGCCCGACGACGAGCTGATGGCGGTGGCGCGCGAGGGCAGGTTGTCGGACCGGACCGTGCTGGAGGGCCAGGTGCGTCGGATGCTTCGCGATCCGCGTTCCACAGCGCTCTCGACGCGTTTCGCCGGGCAGTGGCTCCGCCTCCAGGACCTGGAGAAGATCCAGCCCGACCCGCGCGTAAACCCCGACTTCGACGAGCCGCTCAAGCGCGCGATGCTGAAGGAGACCGAGATCTTCTTCGACAATCTGGTGCGCGAAGACGCCTCGGTGATGGACCTGTACGACGCCGACTACACCTTCGTGAACGAGCGGCTGGCCCGCCACTACGGCATCCCGGACGTGGCCGGCGACCGCTTCCGGCGCGTCCGCTACCTGAACGACGAGCGGCGCGGCCTGCTTGGACACGGTAGCGTCCTCACCCTGACCTCGCACGCCGGCCGCACGTCGCCGGTGCTCAGGGGCAAGTGGGTGATGGAGGTGTTCCTGGGGACGCCGCCGCCACCTCCACCTCCCGATGTTCCCGAACTGGAAGAGGAGGCGGTGGAGGACGGCCGCTTCCTCACCGTGCGCGAGCGGCTCGAGATGCACCGGGCCAACCCGACGTGCAATTCCTGCCACCGCATGATCGACCCCATCGGTCTCGCGCTCGAGAACTTCGACGTGAGCGGCGCGTGGCGCATACGGGACCAGGGCGTGCCCATCGACGCGGCCAGCGACTTCTACGACGGCACGCCTATTTCGACGCCCTCGGAGCTGCGCGCGGCGCTGCTGAAGCGGCCCGAACCGCTGGTGCGCACGTTGACCGAAAACCTCATGGCATATGCGCTGGGGCGGCGACTGGAGTATTATGACATGCCGGCCGTGCGCCGGATTACCCGCGCGGCGGCCGAGCAGGACTACCGTGTATCGGCGTTCGTCGTCGGGGTGGCGACCAGCGACGCCTTCCTGCTGAAGGCCGCGCCCGTCGTGGTCGACGACGAAGCGGCGAACGGAAACGGAGACTAGAGCCCGTGGACAGAATCCCCCCGCATCTGATCACCGGGCGGCACCTGCCACGCCGGACCTTCCTGCGCGGTCTGGGCGCGAGTGTCGCGCTCCCCTTCCTGGACGCCATGGTCCCGGCCCGGGAGCGGTGGGCGGTCACCCGCGCACGCACCGCGCTCGACCGCACCCGACTCGTCGCGATCGAGATGGTGCACGGCTCGGCGGGCAGCAATGCGTGGGGCGCGACGCAGCACCTCTGGTCTCCACCGGAGACGGGACGCGGCTTCGACTTCGGGCCCAGCGTGCTGAGTGCGCTGGAACCCTACCGGGACTACCTCACGATTATCAGCGATACCGACGTGGAGGGCGCCGAGGCCACCAAGCCCAAGGAGATCGGCGGCGACCACTTCCGCTCCAGCGCGACCTTCCTCACGCAGTCCCACCCCAAGCAGACCGAGAGCTCGGACGTCTGGGTCGGCACCTCGCTGGATCAGCTGTACGCCCAGCGCTTCGGCCAGGACACACCGATCCCGTCCATGCAGCTCTGCATCGAGAACGTGGACCAGGCCGGCGGGTGCGCCTACGGGTACGCGTGCGTCTACACCGACACCATCTCCTGGGCGGCGCCCGACCAGCCGCTCCCCATGGTTCGGGACCCGCGGGTGGCGTTCGACCAGCTGTTCGGTGCCGGGGGCAGCCCCGAGGCCCGGGCGGCCCGGCGCCGTGCCAGCGCCAGCATCCTCGACTTCATCGTCGGCGAGGTGAACGCGCTGAAACGGGAGCTGGATCCGGTCGACGGACGCCGGGTGGACCGCTACCTCACCGACATTCGTGAGATCGAACGGCGGATTGCCCGGGTCGTCGCCCGCAACGAGAGTGGTGAGGAGCGCGAGTTGCCGGGCGCTCCCGCCGGAGTGCCCGACTCCTTCGACGAGCACGTCAAGCTGATGTTCGACCTGCAGGCGCTCGCCTTCCAGTCGGACGTCACCGGCATCTTCTCCTTCAAGATGGGCCGTGATGCTTCCAGCCGGGTGTACCCGGAGAGCGGGGTCGACAAGGGCTTCCACCCGTCGTCGCATCACGGCGGACGCCCTGACAACGTGCTGGAGTTCGCCGAGATCAACCGGTATCACGTGGGACTGGTCCCGTACTTCCTGGACCGGCTCGCGAGCATCCAGGAGGGGGACGCGAGCCTGCTGGACAAGACGATGGTGCTCTACGGCTCGCCGATGGGCGACTCCAACGTGCACAACCACAAGCGCTGCCCGCTCTTCGTGGTCGGCGGGGCCAACGGGCGCATGGACGGCGATCTGCACGTGCGCGCGGCCCCCGGAACCCCGATGGCCAACGTCATGCTCAGCCTCATGCACAAGCTGGGCATGGACGACGTGCAGAGCTTCGGCAACAGCACCGGCGCCTTCCCGCTGGCGGTGTAGGGAGGACGGCATGAGGACCGTTGCGGGAAGACTCGCGCCGCTGCTGCCGGGGGTCCTGATTGCGTGGCTCCCCGCCTTGCCCGGCGGCGCCTTCCTTGCCGGCGGAATCCACCCGGCCACCGCTTCGGCGCAGATGCCCGCCGAATCCGCGCCACACGCGGCGTCCATCTCCCCCGTGGCCGACGCGGCCATGCGGAACGACGTGGAGGCCGTGCGGGCCCTGCTTGCCGACGGTGCCGACGTCGATGTCCCGCGCGGGGACGGCATGACCGGCCTCCACTGGGCGGCGCTGAACGGCAATGCGGAGATCGCCGGGCTGCTCATCGGCGCGGGCGCGGATCTGGATGCGGCCACCCGGCTGGGCGCCTACACACCCCTGCACGTCGCCGGCAAGGAGGGTCACGGCGAGATCGTCGCGATCCTGGCGGAGGCGGGGGCCGACGTGGCGGCGGTGACCGAAACGGGAGCCACCCCGCTCCATTTCGCCGCTGCCGCGGGCGTCATGCGCGCCGTCACGACGCTGCTCGCCCACGGCGCGGCCGTCGATGCCGCGGAGCCCGAGTGGGGCCAGACCCCTCTGATGTTCGCGGCGGCGCTGGGCCGCACGAAGGCCGTGGCCAAGCTGCTCGAGGCCGGCGCCGACGCGACGATCACCGCACGCGTCATGGATCTCGTCGAGCGCGACATCATGGATCGCGCCTCGGAGCGGCGCCGGCGGGCCGAGATCGCCGAGATGCGCGGCGGCACCGACGCGCAGAGTTATCCGGTTGAATCGGGTGTCGCGGGCCGCACGACCCCGCAAGCTTTGGCCGCGCCGGCGACGTCACGCGAGGAGCAGGCCAGGCAGGCCGCTCAGGAGGCGCTCGAAGCGCGCCGCCAGACCGGCGAGCCCATTCCGCTGAACTACGCGGACCTGGTCGGCAAGCACGGCGGCCTGTCCGCGATCCACCTGGCGGCGCGCGAAGGCCACGCGGCGACGGTCATGGCGCTTCTGGACGGGGGCGTCGACATCGACCTTCCCAGCGCGGCGGACGGCACCACGCCGATGCTCATGGCGGCGATCAACGGCTACTTCGATCTCGTGGCCACTCTGTTGGCACGCGGCGCCGACCCCAACCTGGCCAGCGACGCGGGAGCGACGCCGCTCTACGCGGTGCTCAACATGCACTGGGCTCCCAAGGCCCGGCACCCCCAGCCGCTCGAGCATGAGCAGCAGGAGACGGGCTACCTGGAACTGATGCGCGCCCTTCTCGAAGCCGGCGCGGACGTCGACGCCCGCCTCGAGCGCACCCTCTGGTTCACCACCTATAACCGGGATCTGCTCGGCGTCGACCGCACGGGCGCGACCCCCTTCTGGCGCGCGACCCACGCGACCGACGTGCCCGCCATGAAACTCCTCCTGGAGTACGGCGCGGACCCCGGCCTGCCGACCATCAAGGTTCCGCAGCGCAGGTTCGGGCCGCGAGACGACACCGATCACTCCGGGCTGCCACCTGTTCCGATCGGGGGCCCCGCGGTCTATCCCGTCCACGCGGCGGCGGGAGTGGGCTACGGCCAGGGCTTCGCCGGCAACTCGCACCGCCACGCCCCGGACGGCTGGATGCCCACCATGCGGTTTCTGGTCGAGGAGCTGGGCGCCGACGTGAACGCGCGCGACCTCAACGGCTACACGCCGCTGCACCACGCGGCCGCCCGCGGCGACAACGAGATGATCCTGTACCTCGTGGAACGGGGCGCCGACGTCACCGCCGTGGCGCGCAACGGGCGGACCACGGTGGACATGGCCAACGGTCCGGTGCAGCGGATCCAGCCGTTCGTCGAGACGGTGGCGCTGCTGGAACGCCTGGGCGCGAAGAACAACCATCGCTGTGTGAGCTGCTAGACCAGACTGGAATAGACTGGACTAGCGCCGCTGGTGATGCTCCTCGTAGTGCTTGCCCAGCCAGTCCTCGCCGTAGTCGTTGCCGGGGTCGCGCATGATGCTGTGGACGTGGTTGGCTGCGTTCCCGCCGACGCCCTCCTCGACGATGTACTCGATGAGGAGGGAGGGGCCGTGCACCCGGTAGTAGTAGCGCGCCGACACGTCGTCCACCGGTCCGATCCATGCGAAATGCAGGGCGTCCAGCCCGTCCGCGCGGACCTTCGCCAGCTGCGCGTCGGCGGCTCCGTGGTCCGCGTTCGCCGCATACTCCTCGACGAGCTGCCACAGGAGCGTGCGCTGGGCCTCGTCCAGCGCGGAAGCGGGGATTCCGGAGAACTCGCTCAGGCTTCCCTTGCGCCCGGGACCGGTGAGTACGTCACCCGGGATCTCCCCGCCGAGAACTGCAACCGACCGCTGCTCCTCGTCCAGCGCCTGCAGCAGTAGCCAGCCGCGCTCTGCCTCGTTGGCCAGCACGCGCCAGCCCGCTTCCAGCCCGCGCTCGATCTCGTGTGGTTCGGCTCCCAGGAACAGGGGCGTGAACGCCACCCGGTCGCCCGCGACGGTGAAGCTGGCCGCCAGGTGATGACCGTTGACGAGCCACCCCCACGCCGGATCGCCGGGCTGGCCAAAGAAGGAGACCCAGTAGTTGGCGGATGTCCAGCTCTCCAGCAGGCTCTCCGGAAGCCGCCGCTCACCACGCGCGACAGCCGCGGACGCTTCCTCGTGCAACACCTCATCCAAACGAATCACGCCCACGATTTTCTGATACCCCTGACTGCTGGTGGACGCGCGCAGCAGCTCGTGGAACCGGCGCCTCTGCGGGTCGGTGAGATCTCCGAACCTGACGCCGGCGCGCTCGACCATGCTCGCCGGCAGGTTGCTCCAGCGCGTGCGCTCCGAGTCGGCGTCGAAGGGGAATTCGGCGTCGGTCCGTTGTTGGGGTGAGAGGGCGTCGAGGAACTCGGCGGCGGCCTGGGCCATGCGCTCGGGCGAGGCTTCGGCCTCGGCGGCGGACGAGTTGGCCGGAGTCGTCTCGGCGCTGTCCGGCCGCGCCTGGGTGGCGTCTCCTTGACAGCCGGCAAGTACGGCGGCGGAGATGAGGGCGAGTATCGGCAGATGGTTGTGGCGAGAATCGGTTTGCATGGCGCCGTCGGCCTCCTTGGGGTCCGGCCTCTTGGGGTCCGGTCTCTCGGGGTCGTGTTGTCCATTCGGATGCGCCAAATACTAAACATTTCTGTTTATTATTGACGACTCGGGCCCCGGTCGGCAATCTCCCTGCGACCGGCCGACCATCCCGGTGCCCAAATGTAGCGACGAGGAGGCCATGTGTTGATCCGGCAACGCCTGCGCACCTGCTTGTTTTCTGCCGTCTGCCCAGCGGTCCTGCCGCTTGCCGGAGGCTGCGGACTGCCCGACCTCGCGGCCGCGGATCCCTGCGCTCGGCCGGCCAACGAAATCGTGGCCGAGAACTGCCTTGGCGGGCACCCGGCGACCGAGTGGGACATCAACGGCTACGGCGATCCGAGCATTCAGGGGTTCGGCACCGAGATCGCGGTCGCGCGGGGGGAGTCGATCGACTTCAAGGTCGACACGGACTCGGACGACTACCGAATCGACATCTACCGGATGGGCTACTACGGCGGGATGGGTGCGCGGAGAGTGGACTCGATCGAGCCTTCCGCCGCGCTTCCACAGGCCCAGCCCGAGTGCCTGCGGGGGGACATCCCGGTGCTGGCCGAGGGGGGAGGACTCGACACGTGGCCGGCGCCGCTGGTCGACTGCGGCAACTGGGCGGTCTCGGCGTCCTGGCGGGCGCCCGAGGACGCGACCTCGGGGATCTACTTTGCGCGGCTGGTGCGCGAGGACCCTGTCGAGGGGTGGGTCAGGAACGACCGGTTCGACCCCTCGCCGCTGCCGCCGACGGGGCGGGATTCCCTATGGGAGGCCGACGGCTTTCGTGCGGTCATGCGGAACGCGCTGCGCGAGCCGCGGGCGAGCCACGTCTACTTCGTCGTGCGCGACGATGACGGCGCGTCGGACCTGCTCTTCCAGACATCGGACCTGACCTGGCAGGCGTACAACCGCTACGGCGGTCACAGCGTGTACGGCCGGCTCAACCCGGAGCGGCTGCGGCTGCACGGCGGCGAGCCGCGCGCGCCCAAGGTCAGCTATAACCGGCCCTTCGAGACGCGGCACTACCGGGCGGTCAACATGCCGTTCAACTCCGAGTACCCGATGGTGCGCTGGCTGGAGCGGAACGGCTATGACGTCAGCTATTCTTCGGGCGTGGATACCGACCGGCGCGGAGAGGAGTTGCTGGAGCACAGGGTCTTCCTGTCGGTCGGGCATGACGAGTACTGGACGGGACGGCAGCGGCGGAACGTCGAAGCCGCACGGGCGGCGGGCGTGCACCTGGCCTTCTTCAGCTCCAACGAGGTCTACTGGAAGGTGCGCTGGGAGACGAGCATCGACGGCTCGGGCCAGCCCTACCGGACGCTTGTGACCTACAAGGACTCGCAGGATCACCGGCGGTTGGACCCGGTGGAGTGGACGGGCGAGTTCCGCGATCACCGCGCGATCAACGCCGAGGGGCCGTGGCCCGAGAACGCGCTCACGGGGACGCTCTTCACGGTGAACGCCTGGCGCAACGACCCGATCATCGTGGACGCCGAGTTCGCGGGGTTGCGCTTCTGGCGGAACACGGAAGTGGCGCGGCTTCTCCCCGGCGAGCGCTACGTCTCGATCAAGGGGATTCTGGGCCACGAATGGGATTCGGACATCGACAACGGATTCCGGCCGCCGGGGCTGTTCCGGGTGGCGGCGAGCACCTTCGACAACGTGCTCTACTGCGTGCATCCGGGGCGGGGTTGCGAGACCGGCAGCGCGACGCATCACGCGGTGATGTACCGTCACGAGAGCGGGGCGCTGGTGTTCGGCGCGGGGACGCTGCAGTGGTCGTGGGGGCTCGATGCGCACCACGACACCGAGACCGGCGTGCCTCCCGAGCGGCAGAACGGCAGCGACACGCGGGTGGGCGTGGACCCCCACGGGCCCGATCGGGTACTGCAACAGGCGACGGTGAACCTGTTCGCGGACATGGGCGTGCAGCCCGCCACGCTGGAGGAGGGGCTGGTTGCGGCGGCGGCCTCGGGCGACGACGAGGCACCGATTTCGTCGGTCGACACGGTGTCCTTCGTCCTGGGCGGGGATGACGTCACCACCCATGTTACCGGGACGGCAACGGACAGCGGGGGCGGGATGGTGGCGGCCGTCGAGGTGTCGGTGGATGGTGGGGCGACCTGGCACCCGGCGCGCGGCCGGGAGAAGTGGCGCTACGCCTGGCAGCCCGACGCGGCGACGAGCGAGGTCTCGATCATGGTTCGGGCGGTGGACGACAGCGGGAATCTGGAGTTGGCCGGAGAGGCGGCGACGGTGGAGATCCCGGCTCGCCGGCCGAACTGACGGAGCGTACACCATGTACGGAATGCTGCGAAGCGGGACTTTCCGGGCGTTGGGCGGGATGCTCGCGTTGGCGGGATGTGAGGCCGAGCCGGACGCGGAGCCGGTTGGCGGGCCCGTGCCGGGGGCGCCGCTGGAGATCGAGGCCGAGCCCGCGCTGAGCGTGGGCGTCCTCGGGGGCGATGTGCACCAGGAGTTCGACCGGGTGGTCAGGCCGTTCGTCCTGCTGGACGGGCGGCTGGTGGTTCCGAACTCCGGAGGTTACGACATCCGCGTGTTCGGTGAGGGTGGCGAGTTGCTGGAAGCCCTGGGCGGTCGTGGCGAGGGTCCCGGTGAGTTCACGTACCTTTCGGCCGCCTGGCCGCGGGGAGACACCATTGAAGCCTTCGACAGCCGGTTGCGGCGTGTCACCCGTTTCCTGCCGGACGGCTCCACGGAGGTCGTCCCGATTGCGGGCGGGGAGTATCCCGATCTCGGGCTGGGCGCTGGTCCGGTGGGTCGAGGCTGGGCGTTGGGCGGCGTTGTCTTTGCTGGCCACGGCCAACGTGACCGTGTTTCGGTCCATCACTTCGACCGGGACGGCGGTCACCTCGGCGAGCTGGTCTCGGTGGGTGGCATCGTCCGTTATTCCGCCGGCAATCTCGGCGGCGGCCCCGAACCCATGTCCCCGCGGTCGGTGGTGGTGGCAGAGGGGACCTACCTTTACTTCGGCGACACTCTGGAGCCCGTGATTCGCCGCACTTCCGCGCCCGGCAGCGCTGACGGAGAGGTTGCCTGGGAGCCGACGGAGTCCACGCCGGTGCGCGATGCCCTCGACCGGGTGATCGATCGGGCGGTATCCGAGGCGCCGGCGGACGAGGCGTCAGCGACGCGGGCCCGACATGAGGCAGCGCCCGTGCCGGATGAGCTGTCGGTGTTCTGGGATTTCCTTGTGGATCCGGAGGGGTTCCTCTGGGTCCAGCCCTATGAGCCCCTGGCGCATGCCTTCGCCCTGGGGGGCAGGTACGCTGGAGGGGTCGGAAGCGGTGGTGCCTGGTCGGTCCTGACTACAGGGGGGCAGCCCGCCGGATCCATCGAAGTCCCCGATGCATTTGAATTGACGCAAATCACCCCCATGAGCGTCGTCGGGATCCGGCGCGACGAATTCGGCGTCGAGTCCGTGCACGTGCACCGGATTCGCCGGAATTGACAAAGTTTGCCATCGTGTAGGCACGTTTGCCGCGATCTTCTGGAGGCACCATGACCGCACGCGCCCTTTTCGTCCCCCTGGTCACCGTTGCCGTCGTGCACCTCGTCATCGCGCATGCCGCGTGCACCCCCACCCAGGACACGCAGGTCGTCCGCGTGGAGATCGACGAGCGCGTCCCCTTCGCGGGCGGCCACGCGTTCGGCGACACCGGACCGTACGAGAAGATCGTCGGGAGACTCCACATCGAGGTCGATCCCGACCACCCCGCCAATGCCCGCGTGAGTGACCTGAGTCTGGCGCCGACCAACGAGCGTGGACGCGTGGAGGTCTGGACCGACTTCTTCCTGCTCAAGCCCGTCGACGCCGGCCGCGGCAACGGGCGGCTTCTCTACGACGTGGCCAACCGCGGCAACAAGGTCGCGCTGGGGACCTTCAACGGAGGCGGGGGCAACGATCCGGCCGCGCTGGAGGACGCGGGCGACGGGTTCCTCATGGAGGAGGGGTACTCGATCCTGTGGAGCGGGTGGAGCGGGGACGTGGCAGCCGGCAACGACCGTGTCCGGATCGGTGTGCCGATCGCGCGCAACGAGGACGGAAGCTCGATCGTCGGGCGCATCTACGCCGAGCTGGAGTCGACCGTCTACGGCCTGTACATCGCGAACGTGCTGGAGCCGGGGAGCGACGCCGCGATCCGCAGGTACTACAGCCTGCCCTTCGATTGGGGGAGTTCGCTGCCCTATCCGTCCGTTGCGGCGGATAACGGCAGAGCGACCCTGGTGAAGCGGCCGGACCGCGACGGGAAGGGGGTCGAGGTTCCGCGGGACGAGTGGAGCTTCGGGCGTCTGGAGAACGGCGTGGTCGTGCCCGATCCGACCTGGGTTCACGTGGAGGAAGGGTTCGAGCCGGGCTGGCTCTACGACCTCGTGTACGAGGGGAAGGACCCCAGGGTCACGGGGCTGGGGCTCGCGGCCACGCGCGACGTGATCTCGTTCTTCCGCTATGCGTCGGACGAGGAGGGGCCGCTCGCCAATCCCCTCGCCGGGTCCGTGGAGTTCGCCTACGGCTACGGCGGATCGCAATCGGGCCGCTTCCTGCACCACTTCGTCTACGAGGGATTCAACGCGGATCTGGAGGGGCGGTTCGTCTTCGACGCCATCATGCCTCATGTCGCGGGCGCGGGGAAGGGAATCTTCAACCATCGCTTTGGCCAGACCACACGCCACGGGAGCCATCACGAGGAAGGGCTGTATCCGTCGGACTTCTTCCCCTTCAACTCCGTCCAGCAGGTGGATCCGGTGACCGGCGCGAGCGGGTCCATGTTCGACCGGGCGCGTGCGAGCGGTCATGTGCCACGGGTGTTCTTCACACAGACGTCCACCGAGTACTGGTCGCGGGCGGCTTCGCTGCTGCACACCGACGTCGAGGGCACGGTCGATGCCGATGTCGATCCGTCGGTGCGCATCTACATGATTACGGGCACGGCGCACAACTCGATGACCGGCGGCGTCTATCAGAGTCCGGTGAACCGGGCCACCACGCGGCCCGTGATGAGGGCGCTGCTCGTGGCGCTCGACCGGTGGGCTGCCGAGGGGATCGAACCGCCCGAGAGCCGCTATCCGCGGATCGACGACGGCACGCTGGTCGATCTGGCGGCGTTTCGCGCCGGCTGGCCCGGCATTCCCGGAGCATTGGCGCCCGACGACTTCTATCGGCCGCTCCGCCTGGATCCCGGCCCCCGCTGGTACACCGAGGGCATCGCCGACCACGTGCCGCCGAGAGCCGGCCCGGCATTCCGGACGCTGGTGCCCATGGTCGACGCGGACGGCAACGAGGTGGGGGGGATCCGGCTGCCGCACGTGGCGGTGCCGCTGGCGACCTGGACCGGCTGGAACCTGCGGGACGCCTCCTGGGGTGCGGGCGGAATGCTCACCCGGTGGATGGGGTCGTATCTGGCGTTTCCGTGGACCGAGGCGGAGCGGTCGGCCCTGGGAGACCCGCGCAGGTCGGTGCAGGACCGCTACGCCACGCACGATGCGTACGTGGCTCAGGTCGAGCGCGTGTGCCGGGAACTGGTGGCCGGCGGCTACCTGCTGGAGCGGGACGCCGCGGCGCTCGTGCGAGAGGCTGCGGATCGGGAGTGGTGACCGTCAAGCCGGGAGTGGTGACCGCCAAGCCGGGAGTGGTGACCGCCAAGCCGGGAGTGGTGATCGCCAAGCCGGGAGTGGTGATCGCCAAGCCGGGAAAGTCCAATACTGAACATTATTGTTTAGTATTGGGCACGCACAAGGGGTGCACACCCTGAATGCACTGCCGCACCGCGGTCCGCACCTGGCTCATCGAGATGTCCGGCTGGTCCGCCCGCTCGGCCACAAGGCGGGCGATGTCGTCCAGCGTCCGGCGGCCGTCGATGGACGAGACCACCATCCGGATCATCGAGGCTTCGGACCAGAAGAGGGCCTGGCCCTCGAACGTGGGAATGGGCAGGTGTCGGAAGACCAGCCAGGACGGCGGATCGGTGTGGGGATGTGAGCCCTGTGCCGGCGCTTCGAGCCGGGTGGCCGAGAACGCCAGCACCCACTCCACCTTCCCTCGACCGTTCAGCCTGGAGACCAGGTAGGGCACGGTCGCGCTTCTCGACGGCCCAACGCGGAACCCCGCCAGCTCGGCCAGGCCAAGAAGCTCCTCCCGGGCGAAGCGGCGCGAGACGGGAACGTCCAGGTCGTACTTGAGAGGACCCAGGTTCACCCATCGTCCGCCCGGCTTCAGCATCCGATGAAGGGTGCTGATCAGGTCGCGGACATCTTCGGGTCCCTGATCGATGAACCACGGCGTCAGCACCGTGTCGAAGGTCCCGGGATGGACCGGCGGGTCGACGGCATCCGCGATGAGGAAATGGAATCGGGTATCGTCGACCGGTCCCCGCGGCGCCGCCAGCGACCACTCCTTCACAGCCTGACTCACGTCGCCCATCTCGAGATTGGCCTCGCGGATGGTGAGGGACTCACCGTGGGTCACGGCGTGGGCTGCCGCGAAAAGGACCGGGTCCAGGTCCATCATCATGATTTCCGCATCCGGGTGGCGCTGATGGATGTCGTAAGCGAGCCGGCACGCGCCCGCACCCATGACGAGCGTGCGTCCGGGTTCGGTGTCCCCCAGCATGTCCTCCACCATGCACAGCGCCTGCTCGTTCTCGCCGTCTGCCTCCGGAGGCCAGCCCCAGTCGCGGTAGAGGTACGGCAGGTGATGCAGGGTGGCCGGTGCCTGGTGCGCGCACTTCGGACCCTGTGGGCGGATCGTGGCCGGCAGCCGGGGCTCGAGGATGGCGCGGACATCGGCCAGTTGCCCGGCAATCGCCTTCATCGTCGTCTCACAACGCTTCCTCGTGGCCGGCAGCAGGTCCGCCGTCTGAAGCTGTTCCCGGATATCCCGGACGGTTTGCTCCACCTGTCGCTCCAGCCGGTCCAACTGGCCCCGGCACGACGCGAGATAGGCAAGTGGCTCGGAGAGGAGCACGGGAATGCGGCCCAGTCGGGGGTATACGTGTCCGCACTTGCGGCACCGGAGAGTCGTTGCGCTCAGATCGAGGTCGCCCGCACACCGGGGGCAGAGGACCGCACGCAGAAGGCACTCGACTTTCGTCGGCGAGCCGTGTCCTGTGCTGTCGCGTCCTCGTGTTCTGGACATCGATTCCCCTCTCGAGTCGGAAAGCGACGCCAGGAATTCTACGTCGGTACGGAAGGATTGCCCCGACCGTCGTCAGGTTTGTGCGCATGCACGAGAAAGCAGGGCGTGAAGACGCCCGCCTCGCCCGCCTCGACCAGAGCGTCGGCCGCCCCATTGAGGATACGGGACGCTTCACCCACACCGGCCGGCGCGATGCGGAGCTGTTCGAACAGGGAGACTGCGCGGGCGGTGAACCAACGGCCGACCGGAATGCGCGCCACCGACGTGAGCGAGAAGTCGCGTCCCTGAAGCGACCGGTACCATGGGGAGTCCGGATCGCTATCGACAGCCTGGTCCCGGCTCGATAGAACATCAAAGCCCGCCGCCTCCACGGCGTCGACGAACTGTGCAGTCGTCGGAAGGTCGGGAGTAGCGTTCGCGAATTCGACCCGGTCCCGGATGTCGCGATGAACCGGGTTGCTCTCGTCGAAGAGGTCGGTAAGACACCACTCGGTCAGGGCGATCCGGCCGCCCGGCCTGAGAAGGCGCCAAAGCTCACCGAAACAGACATCCCTGTCGGGCGTGTGGCAGATGGCCTCGAACGAGTAGGCGGCATCGAAGCAGCCGTCGGCGAGAGGTACATCCAGGTAATTGGCCAGCAGGAAATCGCAGGTCTCCTCCAGTCCCGCCTTGCGTGCCGCCCTGCGACAGCGCGCGATCTGGTATGCGTTGAAGTTCAGCCCCGTTATGCTGGCGCCGGTTGCCCTCGCAATGTTGATTGCGGGTCCCCCGACACCGCATCCAATGTCGGCGACCCTCATCCCGGGATTGAGATTCAAGACTCCAGCCACGCCAGCCTCCTGGCGGCGTTGCGCGGCGTGAAGACCTTCCCCGGATCGTCTCGGCGCGAAGTGGAAGGACTGTCCCCAGGCATACTCGTAGAACCTGGTGACCACGTCGTAGAATCGGCTCACCATCTTGGGTTGATCGGGTATGACGCGATCGCCGTTTCGGGCTGTGACCAGTTTCTTGAGTTGCAGAAAGTCGTCGAGCGCCTCCCGCAGGGTGCCGCCGCTGTTTGCCTCAACCAGGCGGCCACCCCGCGTCTCTTCGGACGAGCGGCGTTCCCTCCACGCAGGTTCGGTCTCGCGGCTCATGTTCATTCGGGCTGGTCCGTGACATCACACGGGGTTGGCTGCACGGGCAGGGGGTGACCTCGTCGAATATGGGGCAGCATTCGGCGGTTGTCGACGATACCGGTCCCGGTGCTCGTGCGGATTCATCCACGGACTGCTAGAATGTTGGTATCCAGCGTCGGATACAAGGCGTTCAACGGGGGTGGAATGGCGCCGAAAAAGCCTGGGAGTACAAGCCTGCGGGTGGCGGGATGGATGGTCGTCGGACTGGCGGTCCTCTCATGCTCTACGCTCCCTTCCACTTCGGTGACCGGGGAAGGCGAATCGGCGGCTGACGCGGCCCTTCGGATGGCCCAGACCCACCAGACACGCACCCCGCCCCTGGCCACCGGCACCGAAGCACAGGCCATGGTCAACGAGTACTGTGTGCGTTGCCACAACGATGTCCGCCGCACGGCATCGCTGGAGCTGGACCGGTACAATGCCGCGACCCCGGCGGCCCACCCGCAGATCTGGGAGAAGGTGGCCGGCAAGCTGCGTGCGGGAGCCATGCCGCCGGGCGGTGTGCGACGGCCTGACCGACAGACCTACGACGCGGTGGCGGGTTGGCTCGAGTCCGAACTGGACGCTGCCTGGGCGGAGCGTCCGAACGTAGGTCGCATCAACGCGGTGCACCGCCTGAACCGGACCGAATACAACAACGCCGTGAACGACCTGCTGGGACTGGATGTCGATGTCATTGACGCCCTGCCCGGCGACGAGACCATGGGGGGCGGGTTCGACAATGTGGCGGACGCGCTCAGCATCTCGCCGCTGCACATGGAGCGGTACCTGTCCGTGGCCCGCACGGTCACCCGATTGGCGGTGGGGCTACCGCCGGCGGGAGCGGGCTCTTCGCGGTACGCCGCAGACGACGCCAAGCGCCAGAACGTGAGGATGAGCGACGATCTGCCGCTCGGGTCCCGTGGTGGCATGGCGATCCGCCACACGTTCCCGGTGGACGGCGAGTACCGGATCCGGGTCCGTCTTCAAAAGAACTACGCGGGGTACGCCCGGGGGCTGGCGTGGAGGCAGGAACTCGAGATCCGCATCGATGGAGCCCTGGCGGCCACGCTTGGGTTCGGTGGCGAGGGGCTCCAGCATCGGCCCGTGGCCAACAGCTATGCCGGGGCGGGTGGCGGCCCGGGCTGGCCCGGGTCTCCCGAATGGGAGGACTACGCGAAGTTCGGCGCCGAGGCTTCTCTTGCAGCCACGATTCGTGTCGAAGCGGGAAGCCGCATCGTCGGCCTGTCGTACGCCAGGGATCTGGGCTACGGAGAGGAGTACCTTCTTCCGCAGGTTCCGGTCCAGACACGCGGCCAGATCGACTACTTCAACAACGAGCACTTCGGTTTGTCGGGCGTGCTGGGCGTGGAGATCGACGGACCCTTCGGCGAGACGGCCGTTGCCGACGCCACCCGCAGCCGGCAGGCGATCTTCAGCTGCGAGCCCTTGTCCACCCCGGCGGAGGAAGCCTGCGCCAGCGAAATCCTGACGGCGATGGCGCGGCGCGCCTACCGCCGGCCGGTGACCCGCGAGGACGAGGAGGTCCTCCTGCGTTTCTACCGCATGGGCAGGGACGAGGGCGGGAGCTTCGACCACGGCATCCAGCTGGGACTGGAGCGGATCTTCGTCGATCCGGACTTCCTGCTGCGCGTCTACCGCGAGCCGGAAGGGTTGCCCGAAGCCGCCGAAGGGCGCAGTCCCTATCCGCTGAGCGACCTGGAGCTGGCGTCCCGGCTTTCCTTCTTCCTGTGGAGCAGCATTCCGGACGAGGC
Organism: Longimicrobiales bacterium; assembly: GCA_965116905.1. Classification (GTDB taxonomy): domain Bacteria; phylum Gemmatimonadota; class Gemmatimonadetes; order Longimicrobiales; family Gaopeijiaceae; genus Bin94. The sequence continues at coordinate 2,236,703 of OZ220732.1, forward strand.
GCTGCTCAGGGAGGCCGAGGCGGGCCGGCTCACCGATCCCGCGGTCCTGAGGGAGCAGAGCCGGCGAATGCTGGGCGACTCCCGGGCCCGCGAAACACTCGTGGACGACTTCGCCAGCCAGTGGCTGAAGCTACGCGAGCTGGACGACCGGCTCCTGCAGGACGACATCTACCTGGAGTACAGCCACAACCTTCGCGAGGCCATGGAAGAGGAGACCCGGCTCTTCCTCGACTACAACATCCGCGAAGACAAGAGTGTGCTGGAGCTCCTGAATGCCGACTACACCTTCGTGAACGAGCGGCTGGCCGACCACTACAACCTTCCCCGGGTCGCCGGGAGCCACTTCCGGCGTGTTCAGCTTCCCGATCGGGAAAAGAGGGGCGGCCTTCTGGGCCACGCCAGCATCCTCACGGTCACGTCGTACCCCGAACGGACCACGCCGGTGCTGCGGGGGAAGTGGATACTGGAGAACATGCTGGGCCGTCACGTGCCTCCGCCCCCGCCCGGTCTCGACACGAGCCTGGAACCACCCGAAGACGACGGGAACGCGCGGCAGCCGACCATCCGGGAGCGGCTCGCCAGGCACCGCACGGACCCGAGCTGCGCCAGCTGTCATCGGACCATCGATCCCCTGGGCTTCGCGCTGGAGGCGTACGACGCCGCGGGCGGGCTACGCGTCATCGACGAACTCGGCAATCCGGTCGACGACACCGGTCTGTGGCCGGAAACGGAAGAGGAGATCCGGGGACTGGCGGGTCTCCGCGGTCTCCTGCTGGATAACCGGGAGCAGTTCGTCCGCACCGTGACGACGAAGCTCATGCAGTATGCGCTGGGGCGCGATGTGGAGTACCATGACCAGCCGACGATCCGCGGGATCATGCGCGACGCGGCGGCGGAGAACTACACCTGGTCGTCCATCATCCAGGGGATCGTGGAGAGTCCGCAGTTCCTGATGCGGATGAGCGCGCCCACCCCTTCGACGACCGGGCGGCCGGGACCTTCGAACCGCGAATCCGGAGAGAGATGAAATGGACCTGATCACCGGTAGGCACATCTCGCGGCGCACCGTCCTGCGCGGCGCCGGGGCGGCCTTGATGCTGCCCTTCCTGCAGGCGATGACGCCAGCTCGCCTGACGGCCGTCGGCGGCCCCCGTCGCAAGTCCCCGCACCGGTTCCTCGCCTACTACACGCCCAACGGGCAGTCCATGCCGTACTGGACTCCGACCGGCGAGGGCCGCGACTTCACGCTTTCCGAAATCCTGGGTCCGCTGGAGCCGTTCAGGAACCGGATCATCATCCCGACCGGCGTGAACGCGTCGTGGAACTTCAACCACGCCGGAGGTCCCACGAGCTTCCTGACGGGCATGGTGGGACGGTCGCTCGGGGATATCGACGCGGTCGACAACACCGACATCATCGCGGCGGAGTCGATCGACCAGATGCTCGCGCGCGAATGGGGCAGGGAGACGCAGCTGGGCTCGCTGGAGCTGTCGCTGGACGGCCCGCCCAACGCCGGCACCTGTGCCATCCTGAACTGCGCGTACACGCACACCGTCTCCTGGCGGACCCCGACCCAGCCGCTCCCCATGGAGAACCACCCGCGGACCGTGTTCGAGCGGCTCTTTGGCGATTCCGGCACCACCGACCGCGAGCCGCGGGAGCGGCGCCTGCACCAGCAGAAGAGCCTGCTGGACTCGGTCAACGACAAGCTGCGCACGCTCAGGCGCGAGCTGGGTCCCGAGGACCAGCGCAGCGTCGAGCAGTACACGGAAGCGGTGCGGGACGTGGAACGGCGGATCGTGATTGCGGAGGAACAGCTGGACGTGGACCTGCCCAACATGGAGCAGCCGCAGGGCATCCCGGAGACGCTGGAGGATCACCTGGAGCTCCTGCTGGACATGCAGATCCTGGCCTACCAGGCCGACATCACCCGGGTGTCGACGATGATGATCGGGCGCGAGGTGAACGCGCGGCCGTATCCGCAGATCGGCGTGCCGGAGGCCTGGCATCCGCTGTCGCACCACGGCAACCGCCCCGACCTGGTCAAATACGTGTCGAAGATCAACCGGTACCACGTGGAACTCTTCACGCGTCACCTCACCAAACTGAGCCGCACGCCGGACGGGGACGGCTCGCTGCTCGACTCGATCACCGGACTGTACGGATCGGGGATCTCGAACAGCCAGCGTCACGCGGGGGACAACATCCCGCTGGTCGTGTTCGGCGGCGCCAACGGCAAGCTGAACGGCGGGCAGCACATCCGGTACGAGGGCGGGCCGACGCACGCCAACCTGCTGGCCACGCTGATGGACAAGATGGACATGCCGATGGACAAGGTCGGCGGCAGCACCGGGCGGCTTCCCATCGACACCCTCGGCGAGCTCTGAGCCCGCGCGAGGCTGTGGCTGACCGATGCCGATCTTCGAGTATCGATGCCGGGACTGCGGTGAAGAGTTCGAGTGTCTGGTCCTGCGCTCGTCCGGCCCGCCCCGATGCCCCGCCTGCCATGGCCAGGACCTGGAGAAGCTGATTTCCCTGCACACCGTCAGCTCCGAGCATTCCAGGAAGCGCGCGCGGCAGAGTGCCCGGGCGCACGCCAGCGGGATCCGGCGTGAGAAGCGGCACGAGGATCACAAGGTGTTGCACGACCACCTCGCGGACGACCACTGATGAGGCAAGCGTCGGTCTGGATGGCGGCGGGAGGTCTGGTGGTCGCGGGTGCCCCGGCCTGTCAGCCGGACGCGGACGGGGATCGTGCGGCCACGCCGGACGTGAGCTACGAGCTGGTGGAGGGCTGGGGCGGCACCGCCGAAGACGTGGGGACCGTGACGGCGGTGGACGTCGACGACGACGGCAACGTCTACGCCTTCCGCCGGGACGCCAACGATGTGTTGAAGCTCGACGCCGACGGGAACCTGCTGGAGGAGTGGGATCAGGACTTCGCCCAGTGGGCGCACGGCATCCGCGTCGGGCCCGATGGAGCGATCTGGACCGTCGACGGACAGGGGCACCAGGTCAGAAAATGGAGCCACGACGGCCGGGAACTCCTCATGACCCTGGGCGAATACGGGGTGGCTGGCGAGACGCCGGACCTCTTCAATCGTCCCACGGACATCGCCTTCGGCCCCGATGGGGAGCTGTTCATCTCCGACGGCTACGGGAACAACCGCGTGGCGAAGTACGACCGCGACGGGAAGTTCGTGACGGCGTGGGGTGAACCCGGGACCGGGCCGGGGCAGTTCGACCTTCCTCACACGATCGTGGTCGACGCGCGGAACCGCGTGCTCGTGGGCGACCGCGAGAACGCCCGCATCCAGATCTTCGACATGGATGGCAACCTGCTCGAGGTGTGGGACCACCTGGGCTCGCCGTACGGCCTCGCGATCGACGACAACGACCGGCTCCACGTGGCCGACCTCGTGAACGCCAGGATCTGGATCGCCCGGGCGAGCGACGGCGAACTCCTGAAGACGATCGAGGATACCAAGGCCATTCACTGGGTCGCTGTGGACGGACAGGGGAACGTGTACGCCGCGACCCCCGCGGCTTCCGGCAGCCAGTTCTGGGATGACGCTTCCGAAGTCTGGTATCTGCGGAAATACCGCAAGGTCGGGGACCCGTGATCCGGCCGGTCGTCAGTGTGGTCGTGGTGTCCGGGGCCGTCGCCGGCGCGGGGCTGCTGGCCGCTGCGGCGGCGCAGGCACAGGAGGGCGCTCACGCCCACATTCTGCAGGTGGTCAATCCCGAGGCGGCGTCGGTGGCCGAGCTGGGGTTTCTGCGACAGGCCATGGGCGAGGCGGGCACGGCGGCCGAGTACGCATCGTTTGCGGCGGGGGGACAGCAGCGCCCCGGTGACCTGGAGGCCATGAAGACGCATGCCGGCAACGTCCTGCACGCTCTGGATCCCACACGGATGGAAGGCGGCCCGGGCCTCGGCTTCGGCCTCCTCGTAGCATCCCGGCAGACCGTCGCGCACGTCCGCATGGCCGCTGGCGCTCCCGACGCGTCGAATAACGTGCGCACACACGCGAGACACGTGGTAAGCTGTGTGCGGAACACTCTTGCGCGCGCGGACAGGATGCTGGAGATCACCGAGCGCATCCTGGCGACCGAGTCGGCGGAAGAGGCGGACCAGCTGTCCGATGAACTCAACACCCTGGCCTTCCAGCTCCGGAACGGTGTGGATGCGGATGGAGACGGGCGTATCACCTGGCAGGAGGGAGAGGGCGGTCTGTACTTGGCCCAGGAACACCTGCGACTCCTGTTGAAGGGAGAGGGGATCGGATGACGCTGCCCCTGGCTCTTGCGCTGGCTCTCTCGGCGGCGGGCGATCCCCCGCTGGTGGAGGCTGCGAGGAACGGTGACGAGGCGGCGCTCCGCACGCTGGTGGAACAGGGCGCGGACGTGAACGCCACGAGCGGGGACGGCTCGACGGCGCTGCTGTGGGCGAGCCACCGGGATCTGCCGGAAAGCGTGGCGCTGCTGATCGGTGCCGGGGCCGATGTGGACCGGGCCAATGACTTGGGCGCAACACCGCTGTGGGCGGCGGGCGAGAACGGCAGCGCGGCGGTGACGGAGCTGTTGCTCGACGCGGGCGCGGACCCGAATCTTGCGCTGCGCCACGGCGAGACCCCACTCATGGCCGCCGCCCGGGCGGGCAGCGCGCGCGTCGCCGAGTTGCTCCTGGAACACGGAGCGGATCCGAACGCCATAGGTCCGCGCAGCCAGACCGCGCTGATGTGGGCGGTGCTGAACCGGGCGCCGGACGTGGTGAAGGCCCTGCTGGACCGTGGGGCGGATGTGCACGCCCGGACGGTCGTGACCGTCGAGTTGAAGGCGCACGAGCCCCACACGCACATCCAGAACCAGGGGTGGTTCGAGCACGGTGGCCACACTGCCCTGCTATTTGCGGCGCGGGTCGGGGATGTGGCGTCAGCCAGGCACCTCGTGGCCGCCGGCGCCGACGTGGACGACACATCGGGCTTCGGCGTCAGCGCTCTGGCCATGGCGGCCTACTCCAACTTCCGGATGCTCGTGGCCGAGCCGGCCTTCTCGTCGGGCGGTCCCTACACGATGGGCGGCCGCGAGGGCTTCCGTCCCGGTCGGTTCGGGGAGCTCGTCGAGTTTCTGCTGGAGGCCGGCGCCGACCCCAACGGCGGATCCGACACGTTCACGGCGCTGCACGCCGCCATCCTGCGCCATGACCAGCGCTCGGTGGACCTGTTGCTGGAGCACGGAGCCGACGTCACGCTGCCGCTTGCCACCTTCACGCCCCACCAGCGGGGATCCAACCAGGCGTTCTATTTCCACAATGGCTGGATCGGCGCCCGGCCGGTTTGGCTCGCCGCCCGTTTCGGGACCGCTGGCATCCTCCGGAACCTTCTGGAGCACGGCGCCGACCCGCGCGTCGTGCACCGCAGCGAGTATTTCGCCGGTAGCGACGGCGCCCTGACCTCGGGGATTTTTGCGGCCCGGCAGCTGGAAGTCACCACCACCCTCATGGCGGCGCTCGGCATGAGCAGCGCCGGCAGGCCCTGGGTCTACGAGCGCGTCTGCACGGCGGAACACGAGCAGGCGACGCTGGACAAGGTGCGGCTCCTTGTGGACACGGACGTGGATTTCGCCATGACGACCGCCGAAGGCCTCACGGCTCTCGACCAGGCAAGGGCACTGAGGTACGAGTCGGTCGTCGAGGTTCTCGTCGCGGCGGGGGTGCCCGGAGGGATGGGCTCAGATGAGACCGAGTACGACTTTCTGAACCGTAGGACGCGGGGAGGCTGCGGGTAGGGGACCTCTCGACGGGAGAGGAACATGAAGCGTTTGGCCGAGCGGATCATGGAGTAAGCGGAACGACGGGCCTTGTTTGGGTTATCAGTATGTGATAACATGTGCGATGACGATGCCCGACCGTTCCATGAAGACACTGAGGATCGGCATCGCCGGGTACGACCAGATGAAGGCTCGTACCATGGCCATCGCCCGTGGCGAGCACACGCCCGCGAAGGGTGAGCCAAAGGTCTGGTTCACCTCGATCGAGAGCTTCGCGAGGCTGCTGTCCGAGCACAACAGGCACCTTCTGGAACTGATTGCCCGTGAGCGGCCTCGATCGCTCACGGAACTCGCCGCACTGGCCGGGCGCAGCAAGTCCAACCTCTCGCGGACTCTGAAGACGATGTCGCGGTACGGACTTGTGGAATTGCAGCCGGGCGTCCGTGGCAGACTGGTGCCGCGGGTGCCCTACGACCAGATCAGGCTCGATGTCACGTTGACGGGGACGAAGAGCGCGTCGGTCGGTGTCAGCCCGTGAAGCTGGGTGCACTGCCGACGGAACTTGCTCGGTACGGCCTCCAGAACCGCCCGCCCCTCAGTGCCCCCCCGTCAGTGCCCCGCGGCCATGCCGTCCATCCGCGGCTCCGAGGCGGCGGCCCAGCCCCGCTCCAGCCGCATGATCGCCTGCCCGCCGCCGAAGAACACGCCGGTGGGATCGGCCAACACATGCCCCATCGCCTCCAGCTGCTTCCGCACCTCCGGCGGCACGACGGGCTCGATCGCCACGCGATTCCCGGACAGGTGGTTGAAGCGCGCCGCATCGAGGGCCTGCTGCAGGTCCATGCCGAAGTCCACGAGGTTGATCAGCACCTGGACGTGCCCCTGGGGCTGCATCGCGCCCCCCATCACCCCGTAGCTCAGCCAAGGCTCCTCCCGGCCATCGTCCGCAGTCTTCGTGACGAAGGCCGGGATGATCGTGTGGAACGGCCGCCGCCCCGGCGCCACCGCGTTTGCCCGGTCGGGATCGAGCGAGAACCCGACGCCGCGGTTCTGAAGGGCAAACCCGGTCCCCGGCACCACCACGCCCGACCCGAACGCGCTCGCGATGCTGTTGATGAACGACACCATGTTGCCGTGACGGTCCGCGACGGTGAAGTACGTGGTCTCGCTCGCGGTGATCGCCGTGCCCGGATCGGCGCGCTCGATCGCGCGCTCAGGGTCGAGCAGCGCGCGCCGCGCATCGATGAACTCGTCGCTCAGCAGATCGTCCGGCGTAACCCTCATGTTGCCGGGGTCGCCGACGAAGTGCCCCAGATCGGCGTACGCGAGCTTCTTGGCCTCGATGAGGTGGTGCAGGTACGCCGTCGAGTTGTGTCCCATGGCCTTCAGATCGAACGGCTCCAGGAGTCTTAGGATTTCAAGAGCGGCGATTCCCTGGCCGTTGGGTGGCAGTTCATGGAGGCGGTAGCCCCGATACGGGACGGAGATAGGTTCCACCCAGTCCGCACTGTGTGACCGCAGGTCGTCCATGGTGAGGAATCCGCCCAGCTCGGCGGCGCGCTGGACGATTGCTTCGCCCAACTCGCCGCGATAGAGCACGTCCGGCCCCTTCTCCGCAATCAGGCGCAGCGTGCGCGCAAAGTCGGGGTTGCCGAACCACTCGCCGGGGCGCGGAGCGCGCTCGCCGTCGACGAGGAACGTGTTGCGCGCGCCCTCATCGCGGCGGAGCATCTCCTCTGCCCCCTCCCAGAAGTCGACGATCACCGGACTCGCGGGGAATCCGTGTTCCGCCATTTCAATCGCGGGCTGGAGCGCCTTGGCGAGGGAGATGGTGCCGTAGCTGTCGAGCAGCGTCTGCCACCCCGCGAGGGCGCCGGGCACGGTGATCGTCTCGGCGCCGGAGCGCGGCATCTGCTCGTGACCGCGGGCGACCAGTGTCTCGCGCGTCATGAGCGTCCCGGCGCGACCGCTCGCGTTGAGCCCCACCATCCGCTGCTCGTCAGCCAGCCAGACGATCGCGAACATGTCCCCGCCGATGCCCGTCATCATCGGTTCGACCACGTTCAGCATGGCCGCGGTGGTCACGGCCGCGTCGATCGCGTTCCCCCCGCTCTGCAGCACGGCCAATCCGGCGCCCGTGGCAAGGGGCTGGCTGCTGGCGACCACGCCGTTCGGCGCGTAGACGGTCGAGCGGCCGGCCATCGTGCCGGACCGGTCCTGCTGGGCGTGAGCGGAGTGGCCCGGGTTGATCGCCAGGCCGACGGCGACGAACGCGGGGAACATGCGCGTGCACGGGGCGGGGAGCATGCTCGGCGAGGTGGCGGGCAGGATGCGCATGGGGTGCACTCCTTGCGGGACCATGTGGCGGCTGGCGAGGCTGATCGTCAGGCGAGAATCGACCTCCTCTCCAACACTAGGTCGGCGGACAGCGCGTTGGAAAGGCAGCAACCACGGGTCCTACCGTCCGGCAGAGGCACCCAATGACGCTTCATGAACTCCTGGACCTCCACTACGGCGCCGATGGCGACGCAGTGCTTCGTCGCATGCTTGACGACGGTGCCGACCCGAACCTGCGTGCCGAGCCGCACGGCGAGACCCCGATTCACACGGCCACGCGCCGCCGCCGAGCCTCGGCTGTCGACATTCTGCTTGCTCACGGCGCCGACATCGACGCAAGGACGACCGGCGGCAAGACCGCATACGCGCACGCCGTACGCCGCGGGTTCGACGATGTCGCCGCCGTGCTCGCAGAGCGTGGAGCCGACACCGAGCTGAACGAGGCCGACCGATTTGCGGTCGCGATTGTCAACGGACGTCTCGATGAAGCGCGGGCGATCCTGGCGGCCCACCCCGGCGTAGCCCGCACCGGCAACCCCGAGGAAGACCGGCTCCTTGCGGATGTCGCCGGCCGCAACGACACAGAGCCCGTGACGTTCCTGATCGAGGCCGGCGCCGACCTCACGGCAAGGGGTCTCGACTCAGGCACGCCGCTGCACCAGGCGGCCTGGTTCGGCCAGCCCGCCAACGCCCGCCTGCTGATTGAGGCCGGCGCGCCGCTGGACGTCTTCGAGGATGTCCACCACTCCTCGCCCCTGCACTGGGCCGTCCACGGCTCCCGGTTTTCCGGTGGAGCCGACGAACGACAGGACGCATACGTGGAACTGGTCGAGATGCTGCTCGCCGCCGGGTCCAGCCTGCACTATCCGGCCGATCCGGACGGCGACGCGTACCGGGAACGACTCCTGGCCGATGCGACCCCGCGGGTCCTGGAGGTGCTGCGGAGGATCATGGCCTGAGCCGCACGGGGCGGGAGCTCCGTACGAGGCGGGAGATCCGCGCGGGCCCGGGAGCGGCGCGGGTCCGGGAAGCGGCGCGGGTGTCATCGGCGGGCTGCCATGCATATCATCTCCGAATCGGCCACTCATTCCCGGAAGTGATCATGAATCACCGACGCCTCTCCCCGACCTCTCTCGCCACGCGCCTCCTGGTGCTCTTCGGACCGATGGCAGCCGTTGCGGCGTGCGAGCCGCAGCCGAGTGCCACCACCGCAGACCCCGACATCCCCATCACGGAAAGCGTCTACGCCGATCGCCCCTTCGAAGTCCGGCTCATCGACGCCACGCGCGACTACGTCCTGCACGCCATGCGCGCGCACGGCACCCCCGGGCTCAACCTCGCCATGGGCTACCGGGGCGAGCTGATCTGGGAGGCCGGCTTCGGGTGGGCCGATGTCGCGGCCGGGAGGCCGATGACGCCGGAGACCGTGTACCACTCGGGCTCGCTGGGGAAGACCTACACGGCCACGGCGATCATGCACCTGGTCGACCGGGGGGTGATCGCGCTGGACGATCCGATTAGCGAGCACCTGCCATTCGAGGTGCACAACCCCCTCGGCGACCGCGACGTCACCGTCCACGATCTGCTCACGCATCGCTCCGGGCTTTCGGGCGGCGGCGCCAAGGGAGTGTGGGACAAGCCCGTGCCGCTCGAAGAAGCCCTGCGCGCAAGCTACGTCAGCGACACAAGCCCACTGCTCGGAGGCACAACACCGTTCTGGATCGGCAAGGTCGGCACTCAATTCAACTACTCCAACCCAGGCATCGCGACGCTGGGGCTCATCGTGCAGACGGCCAACCCGGACGGGCTTTCGTTTTCGGACTACGTGCAGCGGCACATCATGGACCCGCTGGGGATGGAGTCGTCGCAGTATCCGCCCGCGCAGCATGAGGACTACGTGCGGCCGGACATTTGGGAGAACATGAGCACGGGCTATGCGCGCATGGGTTCGGCGTGGGTTCCGAGCGTGCCGCTGTACTTCAGCCACTATCCGGCGGGGGGCGTGGTGGCGAAGCCGGCGGACCACATCCGGCTGCTCACGGCCATGATGAACGGGGGCGAGTACGATGGCTATCGGGTGCTCGAGGCCGAGACCGTCGACGAAATGCTCACGCCGCAGTATGAGGACGAAATCGGTCCCGGGATCCAGGTCGGCTTGGTGTGGCGGCTGCGGAATCACGGGGCGCGGAACATGTCGTACGCGCACGCCGGGGGGCACATGTTCGGCTGGATGACCGAGGGGTACGGTTGGCCGGAGTTGGGGGTGACGCTGATGGTGGCGCAAAACCAGTGGAGCCTGCCGGATCCGTCCCCCGAGGGCCGGATGATCCCCGGCTTTGTGGAGGACTGGCTGATGGGAGAGACGCCGGATTTGGACCTGATGCCGGCGTCCGCGGAGTGGGCGTGGAAGGTGTCCTACGTTCGGGGCGTGGCGTACGCAGCGATGTTCAGGATGTACGTGGGCGTCGAGGGCGAGATCCCGTCGGATGGGCTGGAGGAGGCGATTGCGTCGACGAGGGTCCGGCCGGGGGGAAGAAACGACTGGGATCCGGAGGGCTTCAGGGCGGGGGTGAGCGACATCCGGGAAGCGGGGTTCGGGTATGAGGAGGTCAATGGGTTCTGGGCTTCCGAGGCCAGCCGGGTGACGGTGGAGGAGGCGGAGGCGATCCTGAGGGAACTCGGGGCGCGATTTCCGGGCTCCAGCGCCGTGTTCTTTCCGCCGGCGCGGGGGAACTCAAATAGTTAACTAAAATGTTTAGTATCGGAGAGGGCGAGCGCGTTTCAGCTGAAACGTTTTTCGTGCCTCTGGTGCGCCTTTGCCAACACTTGACACAAATATCAAGTGTCGACGCTCTACGCATTGTCCCGATCGGGATCACCGCGCTGATCGCGCTCGGGGGTTGCGGGAACGGGGAGGACGGCGGCCCATCGGCGGAGCCTCTCGCCGCGCTGCGCCCAACGGGCCAGTCGGCCTTCGATTCGTCGGAGCATCCGGATCTCGGCGAACTGAGCGCCGTGGTAGCTGGCCTCTTCCTTCCGGACAGCGGTCTCGCCCTGGTGGAACGCAGCGAGATTCACCTGATCGACCTGTTGTCCGGTGGGACTCGCGTGGTCGGGAGGGAGGGGGAGGGACCGAGGGAGTTCCGCCATATCGGGCGCACGAGACGCGTTCCAGGTGGGATCCTGGTCTCGGACGTGCCGCGTCGTCGTGTGTCGTTGATCTCTCACGAAGGTGAGTTTCTGCGCTCACGAAGCGTTGTTGACGCGGAGTTCGGGGACTATTTCGGTGCGTATCCGGTAGGCGTTCATCCGGACGGCCGGATCGCTTTCCGTGACGGCATCGCGGAAATGGGCCGGGACTACGACGGGCAGACCTGGAATCCGGCCGTGTACGTCACCGTACGGGACGATGGCGAGCTTCAGATCGTCGCGGAGGCTGCCGGAGATGAGGTCTACTTCGGATCGACACGAAGCGGCGACGTCGTGTTCGGGCATCAGACCCACGAAGCCGCGACCGAAGACCACCTCATCGTCGCCGAGACGTCCCGGGGAGCCATTGCCGTCCTGGACTGGAGCGGCCGAGAGGTTGCGGAAATCCCCTTGCCGGCAGGCGCACGGGTGTCCGACGCCAGGACGGTGGGGCGCCAGGTGCTTCTCGGACGATGGCAGCGATTCGCGGAGAGGTTGAACAGGCTCGGCGCGACCGGTCAGATACCGTTCGAACCCAGGGATTTCGATCCGTCCGGTGCGTCCGAGCCGGATCTGAGAGACTGGCCGATCAACGAAGTGGCCCCCGCGATCGACGCCCTCCTGACCGACTTCGACGAGCGGCTGTGGGTGAGAGACTACCGTCTCCCCGATCAGGACAGCGTAACCTGGCGAGTTTGGGACATCGAACGGCGGGCACTGCTCTTCACGGCGCGAATCGGTGGAGAAGAAGAACTGCTTGATGCACGGGGCTCCATGGTCCTGCTACGTCGGCTGGACGAGTTCGACGTGCCTCGAGCTGAGGTCATTCAACTCCAGGCGCCACCCGGAGACGACTGAAGATCCTCAGCGGTCGACTCCCGGGACGGGCGCGTTCAACAAGTGCTTCACCAGGTAGTTCTTCTTCAGCTCCATGTTGTATTCGCCGGTCTGGCCGAACGCCCCATGCCCAGTGTTGGCGTAGACCATCATGTCGTGCTGGATCCCGGCGCGGACGAGCGTCTCCGACATCTGGAAAAGGTCCGCCTGGGTGCCGGTGTCGTTGATTCCGCCGGTCAGCAATAGCTGCCCCTTCAGACCGGGCGCCATCCGGAAGACGTTCGCTGCCTCGTAGTGTTCGTGGTTCTCCTGGGGCATGCCGAGGTACGGCTCGTAGAGGTGGAAGGCGTACATGTCGTACCCGGGGACCTCGCTGATGCACACCTTGTAGAGATCCGGCTCCTGAAGGATGGCGCGCGTCGAATAGTACCCGCCCCACGACGCCCCCATGATCGCCACGCGGTCGCCGTCCAGGAAATCGAAGCGATCGATCAGCTGGCGGATCGCGGCTGCATGGTCGTCGATCACGGGCTTGCCCCAGTTCCTGACGATCACGTCGTGGAACGCCTTGGACCGCCCGGGTGTCCCACGGCCATCGAGGATCACGACCACGAACCCCAGGTTGGCCAGGGCCCGGTTGAAGTTGCCGATCCGGGCGAAGTCGCTACCAAAACCGGGGAACTGCTCGCCCCCGAAATCCGTCGGCCGCGTGTTGGTCTGAGGACCGCCGTAGATGTATTCGACCACGGGATAGCGCCGCGAGGGATCGAAATCGTGGGGCAGGTACATCGTCACCCACAGGTCGGTCTCCCCGTCCGCCGCCTTCACCACGACTTCGCGCGGCGGTGTCCAACCCACCTCTTCCAGTCGCCCGATGTCGGCTTCCGACAGCGTCAGTACCAATTCACCGTCGGCGCGGCGCAGCACGGAGCGGGGCGGGGTATCCACCGCCGAATAGGTGTCGACGAAGTAGTCCTGTGACGGCGCCATCACCACGGTATGCCGCCCCTTCCCCTCGGTGAGCTGCGTCCGGTCGGCCCCGTCGAGGGTCACCCGGTTCAGGTGCAGGTCGTACGGTCGCTCCGGATCGGTGTGCGCCGTGAAATACACCCACCCGTCGTCCTGGTCGACGCCGACCACGGCTTCGACGGGGAAATCACCCCCGGTGAGTCTCCCGACAAGGCTTCCGGCCATGTCATACAGGTACAGGTGCCGCCAACCGTCCCGTTCGGAGACCAGAATGAACCCGGAAGCGTCGGGCAGCAGCGAAAATCCCGTCCGCGAGCCCCAAACCGAATCGTGATGGTGGGTCACGAAGGTCTCGGAGGTCTCCGTGGCAAGCGTGCGCACCGCGCCGGTCAAGGCGTCCGCGGCCTGGATGTCGACCCGGTCCATCATCCGGCTGTAGCGCGCGAACACGACCTCCGAACCATCGGGCAGCCAGGTCAGCACGCGGTAGTAGTGGTCCGCGGTTGTATCCTGTTGCACCGGCATCGGTGTGCGCGTGTGCAGGTCCAGTATATGGAGTCGAGTGTCGTAGAGTTCGCCGCCGGCGAGCATGGTGGGTATGAACTCGGCCTCTTCGAGCGGCTTCAGCCATTTGATGGTCGGGATCCGGGGCATGCCGTGCGAGTTGATCCTGGCCACCACGAGCCGCTGCGAGTCCGGCGACCACGGATTCCACAGCGTCGTTTCCACGTCCCACTGCTCGAATTCATTGCCGTCGCCGGTGATGGACACGACCCGGCCATCGACCGTGGCGCGCAGCGTCAGATTGTGGTTGTCGAGTCCGACGAACCACTGGCCGTCCGGCGACAGCCGCTCGGGATAGGACCGGGGCCCAAGCCCCTGAAAGACCTCGCGCACAAAGGTCCTGGGCGTAACGCGGTCCGCCTCGCTGACCAGGTATGAGACGAGCCCCAGCGACGAAGGCGTGCGCTGCTTCTCGACAGCGTATGTGTCCAGGTCCAGCACGAACGTCTGCCCCTCGACCGTGAACTGAACGGACGACGGACCGACGAACGCCAACTGGCGGAACGGCACGCCCAGGCCCGCGGGCTCGTGTCCCAGCGCTTCGGTGAGCACGGCGCGCAGTCGGGGCGTGTCGAACAACTCCTCGACCACACCCGTTGTGGGATCGACCCGGTGAATGAACGTGTGCTGCGGCCCGCCCTCCGCGTACCAGAAGCTGTTGCCGTCGGGCATCCAGTTGGGCGTGACGCGGCCGCCTTCGATCAGCGAGCCGAAGTCGAGGTAGCGCTGATAGGCGGCTTCCCGTTCCGGGCCAACCTGTGGCGAGGCCGGCGGGACAGCGCCCGCCAACAGCAGCAGGGCAGGGATCAGGGGGCGCCAGGACCGGATCATGGCTTGCTCCAATGCTCTTTACGGACTGAACACTCCCCTCTACCCTGCAAGGGACAGGAGACCCCAGGCAAGGAGCGGCAAATGGAGCGGCAAATGCGCAGTGGCATGTGGGTGTTGGCGGCGACGGCGGTCGCGCTCTACCCCGGTCCGGCGAACGGCCAGGACCGAAGCGCACTCTCGGACGAGGTGCAGTCCTACCTGAGCGTTTCGGCGCCTGTCGTGGCGCTCGAAAACGTGCTCCTCTTCGACGGAACCGGCGGCCCTGCACAGGCCGGTCAAACCATCCTCATCCGCAGCAACCGCATCGAGGCGGTCGGCGCGGCGGGCTCCGTCGATATTCCCGCCGATGCCGAACGCCTGGACCTCGCGGGTCACTCGGTGATGCCCGGAATGGTCGGCCTCCACAACCACCTGTACTACTACCAGAACACCCCACGCGTGGCGCAGATGCAGTATTCCGGCCCGCGTATCTACCTGGGGGCCGGCGTCACGACCGTCCGCACGACCGGCAGCATGTCGCCCTACCAGGACATCGCGCTCAAGGGTGCGATCGAACGCGGGGAGACGCCCGGGCCCCGCATCGTGATCACGGCGCCGTACGTCATCAGTCCCGGGCCGGACGAGCGGCTCAGGGATCTGGGCATGTACGTGATTCGGGACGAGGAGTCGGCGCGCCGGTACGTTCGCTACTGGGCCGCGGAAGGCGCGGAGTGGGTCAAGGTCTACACGCAGATCTCGCGGGCGGCGCTGGGCACGATCATCGACGAAGCACACAGGCAAGGGATGAAGGTCATGGGCCACCTGTGCTCCGTGAGCTTCCGCGAGGCCACCGCGCTCGGTATCGACAACCTGGAGCACAGCCTTTGGGCCAACTCGGACTTCGATGCGACGCGCGAGCCCGACAAGTGCAGTCCGAACCTCGCCTTTTCGCTGGCCGAGCTCGATGTCGCCGGTCCGGCCGCGGGCGTCACGATCGACGAGATCATCGATGCGGGCGTGGCCATCACCTCGACGCTGGCCGTCGCGGAGCAGGCGACTCCGGCCGTGCCCGATCTCACGGCGAGGGACCTTGAGGCGCTCCCCGATCACGTGGTTCAGACCGAAATGGAGCGCCGACAGGTGATTCGGTCGGGGACCACGGAATGGATGATCGACCTCCTGCACAACATGTTCGCTTTCGAACGCCGCTTCGTGGAGGCGGGCGGACTGCTCGCGGCGGGGGTCGACCCTGCCTGGGGCGCGCTTCCCGGCTACGGCGACCAGCGCAACTTCGAACTTCTCGTGCAGGCGGGCTTCGAGGCGGCTACCGCGGTGCAGATCGTCAGCGCCAACGGCGCCAGGGTGATCGGCATGGACGACGAGGTCGGCACGGTGGCCGCGGGCAAACTCGCGGACCTGGTCGTGATCGAGGGCGACATCGGCAGCAACGCGTCCGACATCCGCAATGTGCGGCTCGTCTTCAAGGACGGTTTGGGCTACGACGCGAAGAAGCTGACCGATGCGGTGAGGGGGCTGGTGGGCATGCGGTGAGATGCGGCGGTTGCCGCTGCTCAGATTCTGGCGCTACATTTAGTAGTGTCAAATGTAGTTACACATGCGCGAGGTCACGTGAAACTCGATGAGAAAGGCGAACAGTCGTGAGCGAAAGGCGTATGAAAAGCGACTTGAGGCGGATTGACCGGATGAAGGATGAGGATATCGACTACTCTGACATCCCCGAACTCGACGCCGAATTCTTCGCCACGGCACGTGTCGTGGTCCCGCCTGGCAAGAAGCAGGTAACGGTGCGTCTGGACAGCGATGTCCTGGGGTGGCTGAAAGCCCAGGGCAAAGGATACCAGACCCGGATCAACGCGATTCTACGGGCGTACTACGAGGCGCAAATGGGCCGAAGCGCTCGCTCGCGGCGCGGGCAGGGTTGACCCCAATGTGGGCCTACGGCAGCCGGGAAACTACCGTTCCGGTCTCCCTCGCCGTCCTTCTCCTGCCGTGCCTCATCGCTTTTGCGCCGCACGCGGCCGCCGCGCAGGACCCAGAACCGTTCCTGTCCCTCGGCGAGACGCGCGAACTGTACTCCAACGTCCTCGACGAGAGGCGGGAGATCATCGTGGGCCTGCCGGCCGGCTACGAGGGTGGCGACGAGACGTATCCCGTGGTCTATCTCCTCGACGGCCCGTCGCACTTCCATCACACGACGGGCACGGCCCGCTTCCTGGCCCGGAACGGGCGCATGCCCAACGTCATCGTCGTGGCGATTCCCAATACGGACAGGACGCGTGACATGTCGCCTCCCATCCATTCCGACGTGGGCCCCCCGCGTCCAGGTGCAGGCGGAGCCGACAACTTCCTCGAGTTCATCAGTGCCGAGTTGATGCCGTTCATCGATGAGCACTACAGGACGCGACCGTACGAAATCCTCATCGGGCACTCGCTTGGGGGACTGTTCGCGAATCACGCGCTGGTGCATCGGCCGGACGTATTCGACGCGTACATCTCGATCAGTCCGAGTCTCTGGTGGGACGAACAGCGCCTGGTCGCCCAGGCCGATTCCGCATTCGACCACGTCGAAGACCTGGCCGGCGACTTCTACATGACCATGGGCAACGAGGGTGGAGCCATGCTCGGCGGCGCTCTCAAGTTCGCAGGTATCCTCGAAGCGAAGGCCCCGGAGGACTTCCGGTGGGAATTCAAGCTCATGGAAGAGGAGAGCCACGGTTCCGTGCCGCACAGATCGACCTACTACGGCTTCGAGAAGATCTTTGACGGCTGGCACCTGCACGATCCGGTAGGCCTTTACGTGGCAAGCGGCCTGGAGGCGGTCGACCGGCACTTCGCGCGTGCGTCGGCGAGGTTCGGATACGAGCGAACGCCGTCGGTGCGCGTCCTTGGCCCGATCGGCAGCCGGGCGCTCGAAGACGGAAACGCCGCCGACGCGGAGGCGGTCTTCTCACGTCTGGTCGAAATGGACCCCAACCTGGCACCCGCGCACAACGGCCTGGCCGAGGCGCACGCACTCATGGGACATCGGGATCTGGCAATCGAGCGCTATCGGCACGCCCTCCGGGTCGACCCAAGGAACGGTCCGGCCAGAGAGAAGCTGACGGAGTACGGAGTCGACCTGTCCGACTTCCCCGAGACGGTGGATGTGCCGGTCAGCGTCCTGGAGTCGTACGTGGGAACCTACGTCGTGCCTGAAGATCCGGACGAAGTGCTTCGATTCCTCCTGGTGGAGGACGAACTCGTGGTGGAGCTCGAGGGCAGCACCTACGAGCTGTACGCGACATCGACGGAGCGCTTCAAGGTGGTGGTCGTGCCGGTATACGTAACCTTCAGGTCCGACGAATCCGGAGATGTGACCGGGCTTATGATCGATCAGGCGGGCGAAAAAATCGAGGCTACGCGGGTCAAATAGGACCGAGAATGCCCAGATCCAGCCCGTATGTCATCGTCCTGACCCCCGAGGAACGTCGCATCCTCAAAGCGCGGTCCCGCCGCTATACGTTATCGTATCGCGATGTGGTGCGCGCCAAGGTCGTGCTCCTTGCCGCCGAGGGACTGGAGAACAAGGAGATCGGGGAGCGCCTCGATCTGGCCCGCCCCGTGGTCAGCAAGTGGCGAAAGCGCTTCTTCCTGGAGCGCCTCGACGGACTCGAGGATCGCTCGCGGAAAGGCCGGCCGCCTGACGCCGCTTGAGAATACTAAACAATATTGTTCAGTATCCACCGTTGCGGCCACACCACCCCGCGACTATCCTCCCGAAAACACAAGCCGGGGAAGCATCTCCGCCTGTTCCAAGGGAGGGCGAAATGACCGCCAGACGGATTTCACAAAGCCTCTGCCTGGTCGGCGTCGTCGCTGTCCCAGCCATCTTCGCCTTCCCCGCCTTCCTCCCATCCCCGGCTTCCGCCCAGGTCCCCGGCGAGACCGAAGCCCGCCTCAGGTCGATCTTCGTGGCGAGGGACTTCGACGCCCGCTCCTTCCAGGCGACGTGGCTGCCCGACGGGTCCGGGTACACGACCCTCGAGGCCGCTCCGGGGGACTCGGCGCGGGAACTGCTCCGCTACGACGCCGCCAGCGGAGACCGGACCGTCCTGGCGTCGCTCTCCGACCTCACGCCATCCGCCGCTTCCTCGCCCCTCGACATCGCCGGCTACCAGTTCGCTCCGGACGGCAGCTGGGTCCTCCTCCAATCCGACGGCGACGGCTTCTGGATGTTCGCACCCGCCACGGCCACGCTGCGGAAGGTCGACGGCGGTGGCGGAAACACCATCTCCCCGGACGGCAGCCGCATCCTCTTCACCCGCGACGGTGACCTGCACGTCCACGACCTCGCGGCTGAGCAAACCACCCGCCTGACCTGGACCACCGCCGAATCCGTCTCCAACGGCCGCGCCACATGGAGCCCCGACGGGAACCGCATCGCCTTCGTCGAGTCCGACGCCTCCGGGGTGCGGATGAGGTCGATGCTCATCCCCAACGATCCATCGTATCCCGAACTCCGGGAGGTCCGGTTCGCGAGGGTGGGCGAGACCATCGCCAGGCTCCGCGTCGGAGTGGTGGACGCGCAGGGCAGGGCAGTTCGCTGGATCTCCATCCCTTCCCCGAACGAGGGCTTCTATCTCGGGCAGGTGAGCTGGGCCGGGAACTCGGACGAGTTGCTGGTGGAGCAGTTCAGCCGGTTTCGGGACGAACGGGACTTCTACGTCGCCAACGTGAACACGGGCGAGGTCGACCGGATTCATCACGAGTCGGATCCGGCGTGGGTCGTCGCCAGCTATCGCCTGAACGCCGGGCTGGAGTGGATCCGGGGGGGCGACTCCTTCCTGTTTCTGACCGAAAAGGACGGTTGGCGTCACGCCTACACGTATTCACGCGCGGGGCAGGAGGAACGCCTCCTGACCCCGGGTCCCGCCGATGTCATGGAACGGGGGCCGGTCGACGCGGCGGAGGGCGACGAGGCGGAGGGCGACGACGACGGCTGGCTCTACTTCTTCGCCTCGCCCGACAACGCCACGCAGCGGTACCTCTACCGGGTCCGGCTGGACGGTGCCGAAGATCCTGAGCGGGTCACTCCCGAAGACCAGCCCGGGACCCACTTCTACGACTTCTCTCCCGACCTTCGGTGGGCCTTTCACACGTATTCCAACTTCGACACGCCCCCGGTGACCGCGCTGATCAGTCTGCCGGACCACCGCGTCGTGCGGGTTCTGGAGGACAACGCCGAAGTCCGGCGCAGGGCCGAGGCCACGACCACCCACCCCACCGAGTTCCTGCAGCTGGATATCGGTGACGGGATCGTGATGGACGCGTGGATGATCAAGCCGCGGGACTTCGATCCTTCCCGCAGGTACCCGGTGTTCATCTACGTCTACGGCGAACCGCATGCCCAGACCGTCCTCGACCGGTGGTCGACGCGGAACAACTACCATCGCGCGATCGCGGACCTCGGGTACCTGGTCGTGTCCATTGAGAATCGGGGCACACCCGCGCCGAAGGGTGCCGAGTGGCGAAGGGCGCCCTTCCCGACCATCGGTGTGCAGTCGACGGAAGAACACGCGGCGGGCGTTCGCGAGCTTGGCCGGATGCTCCCCTACGTCGATGTGTCCAGGGTGGGGATCTGGGGATGGAGCGGCGGCGGATCGAACACCCTGAATTCGCTGTTCCGGAAACCCGATGTCTACCACGTGGGGATTGCCGTGGTCCCCAAGCCCCAGCCGCACCTTTACAACGCGTGGTTCCAGGAGATCTACATGGAGACCCTGGAGACGAACCCGGACGGTTACCGCGTCTCCGCGCCCATCAACTATGCCGAGGGGCTCGAAGGGGACCTGCTCATCATCCACGGAACCGGGGAGACCAACACGCACCTGGAGATCGTCGAGGGACTGGTGGACCGACTCGTGGAGCTGGGGAAGACCTTCGACTACACGACCTATCCCAATCGAAACCACGGGCTGTCGGAAGGAGCGGGCACGGTTGTCCACGTTCGTATGCTCATGGTGCGCTACCTCCTGGATCACCTGCCGCCGGGGCCCGCGTAGGTCGACTTCGGACATCGCAGCCACAATCCACGAAGGAGCCGGACCCATGTCAGGTCGCCACCTCCCCCGCCGTTGCCTCCTGCTCGTGATCCTCGCCGCGCTCTGCGGGCCCCTGCCGGCGGCCGCCCAGGGCACGCTCACCGACTACAGGCGGGCGGACGGCCTTGGTGAGCGCCTGCAGGGTCTGGTCGTGGACATCGCCGAGCGCCCGTCGTGGATCGGAGAGACCGGCCGGCTCTGGTACCGGAAGACGGTGGAGGGGGGGCACGGCTTCGTTCTCGTCGATGCCGAAACACGCGCCCAGGGCCCCGCCTTCGATCACGGGCGGCTCGCGGCGACGCTTTCGGCCATCCCCACCTTCGCCGATGCGTCGATCTCGGCCGTCGAGCTCCCGTTCGACCGGATCGATTTCACCGACGACGAGCAGGCCATCGAGTTCGTGGCCGCGGACCTCAGGTGGCAGTGCGATCTGGGCACCTACGAGTGCGAAAGCCAGGGCGAGGCGCCCCAAGGACAGGGGCGGGGGGGCGGCGTGGGCCCGAGCGGCGTGTCCTGGTCGGCGGGCCCCGGCCAGCTGTGGCGCAACCTGAGCACGGACCCGATCGTCTCGCCGGACGGCACCCGCGAAGTCTTCATCCAGAACTACAACGTGGCGTTGCGGGAAGTCGGCGCGGACCCCGGCGATTACACCATGCTCACCTGGGAAGGCACCCCCGGGAACACGTACACCGACCGGTCGATCGTCTGGTCGCCGGACTCGCGCAAGGTCGCGGTCTACCGGGTGGTGCCCGGCCAGGAGCGGGTGGTGCACTACGTCGAGTCCTCACCCGAGGACCAGCTCCAGCCCGAGCACTCGACCTACCTCTACGCCAAGCCCGGCGATCGGCTGGACAAGGAGATCCCCGTGATCCTGGACGTCGAATCGGGCAGGCAGATGATCATCGACGACGCCCTCTTCCCCAACGCCTACACCCTCTCCGACCTGGAATGGCGGGAGGACAGCGAGCACGTCGTGTTCGAGTACAACCAGCGGGGCCACCAGGTGTACCGGGTCATCGAGATCGACGCCGAAACCGGGGGGACCCGGGCCGTGATCTCCGAGGAGCCCGAGACCTTCTTCAACTACTCCAACAAGCGGTTCCGCCACGACCTCGGCGACGGTCGGGAGATCATCTGGATGTCGGAGCGCGACGGTTGGAACCACCTCTACATGCTCGACGGCGAGACGGGGCAGGTGAAGCACCGGATCACCCAGGGCGACTGGCCGGTCCGCGGCGTGGACAGCGTGGACGTGGCGAACCGGCAGATCTGGTTCCGCGCGAGCGGCATGAACCCCGAACAGGATCCCTACTTCGTTCACTACTATCGGATCGACTTCGACGGCACCGGGCTGGTGGCCTACACGGAAGCCGACGGGATGCACGAGGTCACCTTTTCCCCGGACCGCAGCTTCTATGTCGACCAGTGGTCCAGAGTGGATCTGCCGCCCGTCGCCGAACTCCGCCGCACCGCCGACCGGTCGCTGGTCATGGAGCTGGAGCGGGCCGACGCGTCGGCGCTGCTGGCCACGGGGTGGCGGTATCCGGAAGTCTTCGTGGCCAAGGGCCGCGACGGGGTGACCGACATCTGGGGAATCATCATCCGCCCCACCAACTTCGACTCGAACCGGACGTATCCGGTCATCGAGAGCATCTATGCCGGACCCCACGGGTCGCACGTCCCGAAGACCTTCAGCACCCACACCAGCCGGACCGCCGTGGCCGAACTGGGGTTCATCGTGGCCCAGATCGACGGCATGGGGACCAACAACCGCTCGAAGGCCTTCCACGACGTGGCGTGGCAAAACATCAAGGACGCCGGCTTCCCGGACCGGATCCTCTGGCACCAGGCCGTGGCCCGGGAGTACGACTACTACGACGTGAGCCGGGTCGGGATCTACGGGGGCTCGGCCGGCGGGCAGAACGCCATGGCGGCGCTGCTGTGGCACGGCGACTTCTATGACGTGGCGTTCTCCTCGGTGGGATGTCACGACAACCGGATGGACAAGATCTGGTGGAACGAGGCGTGGATGGGATGGCCCATCGGCCCCCACTACTCCGAGTCCTCGAACGTGGACAACGCCTGGCGGCTGCAGGGCAAGCTGCTGCTGGTCGTGGGCGAGCTGGACAGGAACGTCGATCCCTCTTCCACGCTTCAGGTCGTGAACGCGCTGATCGAGGCCGACAAGGACTTCGACTTTCTGCTGTTTCCGGGTGGGGGCCACGGCGCGGGGGGCGACTTCGGCGCCAGAAAGCGCAACGACTACTTCGTGAGGCACCTGCTCGACGTGGAGCCGCCGGCGTGGGACCAGTACGTGGCGGCGGACGGGGAGGGGGACCGGTGACTGGACTGGCCCGACTGGCCTCCTCGGTGCTGGCGCTCATCGGCACTCTTCCGGCTCCGGCAGGGCTCACGGCAGTGCTCACGGCACAGGAGGTGGGTGGCGCGGACCCGGTAATCCTCGAGGGTGAAGTCGTCGACGTAACGACCAACGTCCCCGTGGAAGGCGCGATCGTCAGCTTGCCAGGTCTCGGTCTGACTGCGGTTACGGACAGTCTGGGCTACTACCGCCTGGACGAGGTGCCGACGGCTTCGCATACCGTCCGGGTTTTCCGCATCGGCTACGAGACACTCGAAGAGGTCGTGCCAATCAATGACGCGGAGGTGCTGGCCCTCCATCTGACCCCCGGTCCAATCCCTCTCGAGGGGATCGAGGTCGAAGTTGTCGGACTCGCCGAGGTGGACTGGCGGCCAGTAGGGACGAGCCGGCGAGGGTTCATTGGCCCGGGCGAGATCGAGGAACTCCGCGACACGTACCAAAGCCTCGACCACATCCTCAGAGTGCGCAGACTGCCGCAGGTGCGGTATACCCCGCCGGTCCAACCAGGGGGAAGGCCGCGCGATCCTACCTCAAACGGTTGTCTGAGGCTCGTTACCCAGTCGGGCCGAAAGGTATGCGCGATGGTCGTGATGGACGGCATACCCATCGATCCGGTGTCGGCGGGCTGGATGTATCAAACGAGTTCGCACGACATCTATTCGCTACGCTTCCTCGGTGGAGTGGAAGGGTTTCACCGATATGGTGACCGTGGCTCATCCGGCGTGCTCGAGATCGTTACGCATCACCGATAAGTACGGCGGTGGGACGCTCGCCGTCAGCCGGCTCAGTCCTCCGGATCCAGCGACACCAGCCGGATCACGCGCACCGTCGCCACTTCCAGTTCGTCCAGCTCGATGTAGGCCAGCAGGCCGTCGGGGCCGAAGGCGTCCGGTGTCCGCAGGCCGTCCGCGGCGAGCGTGCCGATGTAGCGTCCGTCCGGCGTGACGATGTCGATCGGCCCGTCGTCGTCGCCTTCCGCGCCGCTTCGGGTCACCCAGATCCGGTCCTCCCAGTCCACCTTTAGATCCGCAACGACCGGTACCTCGTCGGCGAAGACAAGCCCTTCGGCCCCTTCGCGTTCAATCTGAAAGCGCTCGCTTCTGACGCTTTCGAGCTGCCTTGTCTCCTCACGGTAGCGCTCGCGCTCCGCCTCCATGATCGCCTCGTCGACAGGGATCGGTGCTATCGGCCTTTCGATGACTCCGGCTACGCTCCCGTCGATTCCGATCAGCTTGACGCGGTAGCCGATCGAGTCGGCAAGTGCGATCCGGCCGTCGGTCAGCATGTCGAAGTGGAGTCCCGGCTCGAAGGCGCGTCCGGCCGACAGGCGAATCGTGCCCGGTTCCGAGCCTTCGTCGGCGTCCTCAGCCGCGGGATCCTCGGGGAGATCCCAGGCGGTGTAGTGGACTGAAGGCTCGCTGCCGTCCAGCGGGATGACGTGAATGGGGCGGCCTTCGGGATCGGGGAACTCGCCGGTCGCCATGAAATCCGCTATGCGACGGAATTGCGAGGCGACCAGGCGGCCGTCGGGGAGTGCAAGGTCGGACAGGATCAACCCCTGCTCCAGGGTGACGCTCCGTAGGAACGTCCCGTCGGGTTCGAGGAGATCGACGCGTGAGGAGCCCAGCACCGTGTAGGAGCCGTCGCGGGCCACGATCGCCGAGCTGACGTTGCCGAACTCGCCCGGTCCCTCTCCGCGCCCGCCCACCGTGCGCACCAGCGATCCGTCCGGCCCGACCACCAGGATGTGTTCGCTCTGGGAGTCGAAGACGTGCAGGTTGCCGCCGTTGTCGAAGGCCACGGAGCGAACGTTGCCGAAGGTGTCCCAGTTGTCGCCCACAACCGAGCCGACGGTGAAGACCTCTTCGGTGACGGCGTTCAGCATCACATCGGGCCCATCGAGGGTTCCGCGGGCGCCGGCGGGTCCTCCTTGCCCCGCGTCGCCGCAGGAGGCGAGCAGGAGGACCGGGGCGAGGAGGAGCGGGGCGAGGATAAGCACAGGCTTCGGATTCATCGTCATGGTCGGCGCACCTTTCCTTGTCACTTCGTTAGACAGCTTGTTCAGTCCTGCCGGTTGCGAGACGCCGACGGATTGCGAGACCTCGGAACTTGCTTGATGGGCGTCTGATTGAGGCGCATGTTCGGACCCACGTGCGAATGACCCGTTGCTACCCTCGCGAAGGCGCTTGATCATGTCGACTACGACTCGGAAAACCTCGACTCGGAAGACCTCGACTCCCAGGCCCCATTCCTCCAGCAGCACAGAGAACCTTACGCGCCGGGGATGGCTGGCCGCCACCGGGGCCGGCACGGCTGCCCTCATGCTGAAGCCGGACCACCTGCGGGCGCACCCGCATTCTGGTCCTTCGGCCGGATCCGGCATGACCCGCGATGCCCACCGGGCCACGGCTCAGGAGGCCACGGCCCAGGAGGCCACGGTCGTCTTCACCAACACCACCGTGGCGAACCCCGACATGGTGCGGGACGACGTGGCGCTCGCCGTGGAGGGCGACCGGATCGCCGCGATCGGGCCCACCGACGAGGTCCTCGCCGGGTACCCGAGGGCCGAGGTCTACGACGGACGCGGCAAGGCGCTGTTCCCGGGCCTGATCAACACGCACGCCCACATGCGCGCCGTGATCGCGCGCGGCTTCAACGAGGACTTCGGGTTTCCCAACACCGCGGGCCTGGCGATCTCGCCTGCAAGTCTCCTCGAGGGCGAAGAGGGCAACCTGATGGTGCAGGTTGCGGCGCTCGAAGCGATCCGGACCGGGACCACGACCATCGTCGAGTACACCGGCAACGTGCAGCGCCAGGCGGCGGTGCTTGCCGACTCGGGGCTGCGCTGCGTCCTGGCGGAAGGGATCCGCGACGCCGAGAACGTTCCCGGCCCGATGTCGACGCGGGCGATGGCGAGGGCGGTCAGCGAGACGCCCCGGTTCTCGGCCAGGCTGCGGGACGAGGGGATGCAGCGCATCAGCGACCTGCACAGCACCTGGCACGGCGCGCGCAACGGCCGCATCTCGGTGTTCCCGGCGGCCGCGCTCACCGAGACCTCGTCGCCCGAGTTGCTGCGGGCCGTGCGCGAGTTCGCCGAAACGCACGATCTCGGTTACACGATCCACATGAACCAGAGCCGCGCGGAGTACGAGTTCATGGTCATGCACCACGGCCTTCGTCCGGCGGCGTATCTCGACCGGCACGACTTCCTCGGGCCCCGCCTGTTCGCGGCCCACGCACGCTACGTCAACACCGAGGAGGTCGCGTTGCTGGGCAGGTCCGGCACCATTATCGCTCACCAGGCGGGGATGGCGGCGAACCGCGGCATCAGCCCGCCGATCCCGGAGCTGCGGGCGGCCGGCTGTCCCATCGCCCTCGGCACCGACAACAACACCAACGACGTCTTCGAGGTGATGCGCATCGCGATGCTGACCGAGCGAATCCGCCGCAACCGGGATGGCGACGAGGTGCCGGGCCTGCAGCCTCAGCCGGAAGACGTGTTGGCGGACTGCACGCAGGGGGGTGCGCTGGCGGTCCAGCAGCCCGACGCCCTGGGCACGCTGGAGGTGGGGAAGAAGGCGGACCTGCTGGTGGTCGACACCCTGCGGGCCCACCTCGTTCCGGCGGGGCGCATTGTCTCGGCGCTGGTCCACAGCGGCCACCCCGGCGACATCGAGTCGGTCATGGTGGACGGCCGGTTCGTCATGCGTGACCGCGAGGTCCTCACCATGGACGAGGGCGCGATCATCCGGGAAGCGGACGCGGTGGGGAAGCGGATCTGGGGTCAGGTGCTGGAGGCGAGTCCGCTGACGGTGCCAAGGTTGCGGCGGTGAGGGTGGCCTCACGGCCGCAAGATACTTGACAGAATGGTTTAGTATTTGCTGTCAAATCCCGACAATGGTAAACAAAGTTGTTTAGTGTCGGCCGCTGGGGCATCAATTGCTAAACAAGGTTGTTTAGTGTTTCGGTCACTCCTTGCGCTCCCAGGACTACGAAGATTATCGTAGATAACCATTCGAGTTACCTGAAGCCCACTCGGAGGTGTGACAGCCATGCGAAGGAATCTGCGACCACTCGCCATCGGGGGAATGTGGATCGCCGGAGCGCTTGCTACAGCTCCAGCAGCCACCAGCCTCCGCGCCCAGGAGATCGTCGATCTGCCCGGGGAAGACCTTCCGCTCTCGACCGACTTCGAGTCGGTGTACCGTCTCGGATCGGCCCAGGCGGCGGCCGAATGGGAGGAGTTCACTGCCATACGGGGCATTGGTTTCGACGGGGCGGGGAACCTGTACCTGCTGGATGGTGCGGGCTCCGATGGTGGCAGGCGAGTCGTTGTCGTTGACGCTTCCGGGCGCCATATCCGGGACTTCGGCCGCGTTGGTGATGGCCCCGGCGAGTTCCAGATGGCAACGCACCTCATGGTGTGGGCGGACGGACGCAGTTCCGTCAGCGACAGGCTGAGGGGGTATCACGTCTTCAGTCCTGACGGCCAGTTGGAGCACACGGCGCAGGAAAGCGGCGGATTCATGGTTATGACGCGCACGGGACTGCGACCGGAACGGACGGGATCCCGGACCGCGCTGGTCCGTGACGAACGCTCGATCCTCCGCGTGGACCTGTCTTCGGCCGAGGTTGGCGGCGGAGTGCTTGTGCAGGGCTGGGAGCCGCGCGAGCGGACCGAGCTTCCTCCGGTCTTTGACTTGGAGCAAGCGCTCGAAACGGTTGGTGAGGAATGGGGGTTCGAACCGGAGGTGTTGTTCGATGCGAAACCGGAGGGCGGCGTCGCGTTCTCCGATTCGTCGGCCTACGCCATCAAGCTCACGGATGCGTCCGGCGCGATCTCGCGCATCCTTCGTCGGCCCATATGGCCCTTGCCCGTGACGGAGCGGATGCAACGCGCGGAGCGTGAACGCCGACTCGAACAGGAGAGCAATCGGCAGCTTACGGGGCCGGAGGGCGATCCACCCCCGCAGGTCCTGGAGATGATCAACCGCTACCAGGAGGCCCAACGCGCGGGCGTCGAGAACATGCGGTTCCATGCGGAAGTGCCGGTGGTCACGGCCGTGCGCGTCACCTGGGACGGAAGCCTGTGGGTCGAGCGGAGCATGGAGCCGGGTACGAGTGGACCGGGTCCGATCGACGTGCTGGCGCCGGACGGCCGCTACGTGGGGACGTTTCCCGCGGGGCAGCTCGAAATGCCGGACGCTTTCGGTCCCGACGGGCTGGCTGCGTTCGTCGAAACGGACGAGTTCGATGTGCCGGTGATCACGGTCAGGCGATTGCCGCGCGAGGTCCGGTAGCCTGACTCACTGATTCCGCGGCCGGCCGGACGCGAGCAGCACCCCCGCCAGCCCCAGGCTGATCCAGAACGCGGACGATGCCAGCCACATGTTGGCGGTGGGTAGGAGCGTCCAGTGCTTGGCCCAACCGTTCGGGAGCTCCACCCATTGCGAGAAGAGCGCGTCGCCACCGATCTGCCAGGTCATGAAATTGGCGGCCTGGTCAATCCGCCCGATATCCCAGATGTCGCCGGCGCTCACCACCAGCATGCTCGCGAGCCACAGCCCGGCGGCCCAGAACACTGGACGCGACGTGGCGAGCATCAGGGTGCTGGCAAGCAGGTAGGCGGCAGTCGCCGAGGTGAACAGACGTGCCCACTCCCACCACGGAGTGGTCCAGCTCACCCCTTCCACGGCACCGGGCGTGCCCGCAGTGGCTCCCGTCGGGTCGAGGACAAGCAGGCGAACCTCGTCGACGCCCAGGGAACCGCCGCTCGCCACCGTCGTGAGTGTGGCCCAAGCGAGAGCCGCACCCACGATCGCCATGAGCCAGACCCACCCGGCAGCAACCTTGAGGAGTGCGTGCCTGCGGTGGTCCACAGGCATTGACCACAACGCAGAGTCACCGAAGCGGAACTCGCCCTTCCACACCACGAGCGGAAGGAGCAGAGCGGCGACCGCAGGCAGGAAGACCCATGGGGATTCCGCGGGATCGAAGACAAGTTCAGCCATCTCGTCATTGACCAATGCCTGCAGCACCGGCACCCTGGCGAAGGCGATCAGCGCCAGCGAGCCAAGCGCCAGCACCAGACCCGCCAACGCAGCCTCGCGGCGAATCGCCAGCCCGACCGCGCGAAGCTGCTCCATCCACACCGCCCTCATCGCCGGCATGCGGCCGATCGTCGAGTCCGTCATGATACCTTCCTTCCCGTTTCCGAGAGCAGTGCCACGGCCGCTTCGTCCACCGACAGCGGCGCGACCTCCCGCACCTCCGCGCCAGCCTCCGACAGGCCGCGCGTAACAGCCTCGCGATCCCCCCACACCGTCCATTCGATCGCGCGGGCCGCACCGCTGCGCTTGACGACCCGTCCCCCCAGCTCGCTAGGCCCGCTCCAGCCCTCGGGAACGTCCGCCCAGTAGCGCAGCAGGCTCCCGCGCAGTTCGTCGCGCGGCAGTTGTCCCAGGAGCCGTCCTTCCGACAGCACGCCCACATGATCCACCAGGGGCTCCACCTCATAGACCCGGTGTGTCGAGATCAGAACGGTGGTCGGGCAGTCGGCGAGGTGCTCGCTCAGGATGCTCAGGGTCTCGTCGCGCACCACGTGATCCAGTCCGTCGGTCGGTTCGTCCAGCAGGAGCAGCGGCGGCCTGTGCGCCAGCGCCACGGCGAGCTGCACACGTCGGCTCTGGCCTTTCGACAACGTGTGGCACTTCCGTGCGGGATCGATCTCGTACCTATTCCCCAGCTCGCGAGCGTACTCCGCGTCCCAGGACGGATGATAGACCGCCTGGTGCTCCAGCCACCGGCCCACCGTCATCCAGGCGTAGCCAGCCCGGTAGTCCTCCGGCACGTAGCCGATGTCGGCGCGGACTTCGGCACCCCGGTCGGCCGGATCCCGTCCCAGGACGCTGACCGCTCCGGCCTGGTAGCGCACGAGACCCATGAGGGTCTGGATCAGCGTACTCTTACCCGCACCGTTGGGTCCCACGAGCACATATACGGCTCCTTCCGGCACCTGCAGATCCAGGCCGTCCAGAGCCCGCACGGCGCCGAACCGCTTGGCCAGCCTTCGTGTCGTGACCGCGAATGGGCCACTGCCGAGATCGATCGGCAGCGCCGCCGTGGCGTCATTCGTCATTGTCCGCCCCCCTTGCTTCCGTCTCTGTGAGGATCTCCGCCTTCCACCTCCCGCAACGCCGCCATCAGATCGGCCAGCGCGAGCCCATTCCGCGAGGCATCGGCCAGGGCCCGCCTCGCCACCTCCCTCGCAAGCCGCGGCCGCTCCGTCTCTGCCGGCCGCACCCCCGGCGCCACGAACGTGCCCTTCCCGTGCCGGACCAGAACCACGCCGTCGCGCTCGAGCGCCGCGTACGCCTGCGACACGGTCCGGGGATTCACGCGGAGACTCGAGGAGAGCTCGCGCACCGATGGCAGCGGGTCCTCGGGACGAAGAGTTCCCCGAACGAGACCGCTGCGCACCGCGTCCATGATCTGGACGTACAGCGGCCGGCCGTCGGCGTGGCTGAGTCGGATCTTCATAGTGCCTCAACTGTTGCAGTCATATACTACAGATACAACAGTATGAGGTGGGGGTGGGGGGTGTCAAGGGGAGGTGCTGATTTGCCGTCGCCCGGGGCAAACTCCCGCAGTTCGGCAGCGTTGAGGCGCTTCTAGTCGATCTGCAGGTGGAGGATTGAGGGGCCGGTCGCTTCAGGCGCAATTCCCCAATGCTGAACACGCGCCTGACAGGGCATACTCCTCCGACTGGCTGCTGACACAGGGAGTCGGCGCTTGAAACCCCATCCGAAACTACCGAACTTGGGGGCTAGCATGATGCGACAAAGGAGAGGCAAAACGGAGAGGAACGTCGCCATGTCTGAGCAGCGCGGGCGGTCGGTGATTGGGGTGGTCGCGGAGCCCGAACGGCTTGCGGCCCGGATCGGTGTGCCGATGAGCGCCATAGAAGCGTTCTGCGACCGTTGGCAGCTGGGAGAACTGTCGCTTTTCGGTTCCGTACTACGCGACGACTTCGGGCCGCACAGCGACATCGACGTGCTAATCCGTTTCAGGTCGAAACGGACACCTGGCCTGTTCGGCATGGCCGGGATGGAGAGGGAACTGGCCGATCTGTTCGCGCGCAGGGTCGATCTCGTGAGCCGAACCGCCATTGAGGGGAGCCGCAACTACATACGCCGGAAGGCAATCCTGGAGAGCGCTCAGGTCGTCTATGCCCCGTGAGGACTCAGCGTATCTAAACAAAGTCGTTTAGTATCCACCGCTAGCCCCCCCACCCCCCATCAACACTAAACAAGTTGGTTTAGCGTTCGCCCCCGCCCTCCGACACCACCGCCGGCCCTTCGCCCGCTTCCAGCGTCTCCAGCACCTGCCGCCACTCGAACTTCTCGCCGATTCCGCGCACGTAGTAGTCCATCCACGCCATCTCGCTCACGGCCTTGACCAGCCGATTCCGCGGATCCGGAATCCCGTGGCTGCGCCCCGGATACATGAACAGCTCGGTCGGCACGCCCAGCTTCTTGAGCGCCATGTGCAGCTCGACCGACTGCGGGCTTGGCACGCGCGGATCGCCCTCCACGACGTGGATCATGGTCGGGGTCTTCGCGTTCTTGATGTACTTGAGCGGCGACTGGTCGAAGTACGTGTCGAAGTCCTCGTACAGGAAGCCGTCGCCCACGTAGAACTGGCGGTTCCGCTGCACGTCGCTCTGCGCGTACATGCTGATCCAGTTCATCGTCCCCGCGCCCGAGCTGATCGCCTTGAAGCGGTCGGTCTGCGTCAGAATCCAGTTGGACCAGTGGCCGCCGGCGCTCCAGCCCAGCGCACCCATCCGGTCCCCGTCCACAATCCCCTCGTCGATCAGGTAATCCACGCCGGTGATGATGTCCTCATAGCCCATCGTGAAGTAGTCCCCCACGATGTCCGTGCGATGCGCGTTTCCGTAGTTCCGCGAGCCTCGGTAGTTGGGTTTGAGAACGGCGTATCCCGCGCCGGCGTAGACCTGGGCGCTGTAGCCGCCATTGAAGCGCAGGATGTCGGCTGACGCAGGTCCGCCGTGGATCGCGACAATAAGCGGATAGCGCGTCCCCTCCTCATAGCCGACAGGGTAGACCAGCACCCCACCCACCGTCCTCCCGTCGGAAGAGCGCCAGTTGATCTCGACTTCCTGGCCGAGCGCGATGTCGCGCACGTGCGGATTGACGTCCACGAGCCGGGTCCACGCGGAGCGGTTCGCGACGTCGTCCACGCTGGCCACGGTGAACACGGTCGGCGGGGTCATCGGGTCGCTGTAGCCGATCAGGATCGTGCCGGTGTCATCGTCGCGCGACACGGACAGCGCGGCCCGCTCCTCGGTGAGCTGCCGGACCGCGCCCGTCTCCACGTCGAGCGCGTGGAGCTGCGTGGTGACGGTCACGCCCGCGTTGAAGTAGATCGTCCCGGAGTCGTCCGACCAGAACCCGACGCTGGAACTCTGGTCGAAGTCGGACCCCAGCTTGCGGAACGCGCCCCCGCGGTCGGCGACCTCGCGGATGTACACGCGGTTATCGGTCATGGTGTAGCGTTCCATGTTGTCCGGCGCCGAAAACGCGATCCAGCGGCCGTCGGGCGAGAAGCTCAGCCCGCCCTCGCCGACCTCGTAGTTGTTCGTGAGGCGCTCGATCTCGCCGGTCGCGATCTCCATCAGGTACAGGTCGGCGTACAGGCGCTGCGCGGTAATGTTGCGCTCGTAGCGCTCGGTCGAGCCGCCGGTGATGCCGATCCAGCGGCCGTCGTCGGAGAGCACGAAGCTGTTGATGCTGTACGCCGGGTCGTCGGTCTCGCGGCGCTCTTCGGCCGTCGCCACCTCCACGCTCCACAGGCTCGACAGGGGGGTGACCGCGTTGCGCACGTCGACGGTGAACCCCTGCTCGACCCGCTTGACCTCGTCTTCGTCGAACGAGTCGGGGCGCGCGAAGTAGATCCGGGCGCCGTCGGGGGTGAAGTCCCACTGCTCGACGCCGGCCTCGCCATCGGTGAGCTGCTCGGGCGCAGCGCCCGCAAGGTCGCGGGCCGGCAGGCGGTAGAGCTGTTCCCGGCCGTTCTTGCCCGAGCGGTAGACCAGCCAGCGCCCGCGCGGACTGAACGCGAATCCCGACACGCCTTCGCTCGCGTCGGTGACCTTCCGGGCCTCGCCGCCGTCGTGGCGCATCATGTAGAGCTGGGTCTCGTCGCCGTCGCGATTCGACGCGAAGACGAAGAAGGACCCGTTCGGAGACCAGGTCGGGCTCGTCTCGTTCCTGTCCTCGGTGTAGGTCAGCCGCCGATCCGACGCCACTCCGTCCGCGAGCGACACCAGGTGGATGTCGGTCTGGGACTCCGCCTTTTCCCAGTCGGGCGTCGTGACGGTGTAGAGCATCAGCGTCCCGTCCGGGCTCGGTGTCCACGAACCCGCACGCTTCAGCTCCTGCACGTCCATGAAGGAGAGCGGGCGCTCCTGCGCGGCGAGCTGCGGGTTGAATGGCGCCCAGAGCGCCGCGGCGGAAACGGTGAGGGCCAGGGAAAGGGAACGCATGGTGAACCTCGCTGCTGTTCGGTGGGTGGTCGACCGGTATGCCTTATGATACGCGCGGAGGTGGTGGGGGGCGAGGAGGGGGGGCGAGGAGGGCGTGGGGGCGGTGTACGCATCGGTCCGGCACAACCTGGACCCAGCTGGCGATGTCTAGAATACTGTAGAGCCGCGCGAGCGATTCGCCGGACCCTGTCCCAGCAAAGGTCATCATCATGACAATCCTGCCATGGCGCTCCCGTACGCCCCGTCCGGGTCGACGCGCTGCGACCCGGGCCACCCATGGCTTCGTTCTGGCGGCGGTATTGCTCCCCCTCGCTTGCGGGCCGATCTCGGACTCGCCTGACGCGGCCGGAGCCGTTGTCGAGACCGAGACCTTCGGCGACACGACGGTGGTCAGTACCGTGAGCGGAAGCGCCTGGGGCGGAGATGCCACACTCGTGCCCGAGACCTCGATCGGCGAAATGGAGGGGCCGGAGGAGTACCTCTTCGGTTCCGTGCGCGCGATTGCCGTCGACGATGACCACAACGTGTACGTGCTGGACGGACAGGCCCGGGACGTGCGCGTCTTCGATTCGGCCGGCACGCACGTCAATACGTTCGGCAGGCGAGGGGAGGGGCCGGGTGAGTTCCAGGTGCCGATCGGTGTCGCCGTTTCCAACGGCCGCGTTATGGTCAGGGATCCGGCGAACGCGCGCGTGCAGCTTTTCCACCTGGAGACGTGGGAGGCCGAGGAATGGCGGTACGGACCAAGCGACATTTACATGAATACCCCGCTCTACACGGATGACTTCGGCCGGATCTATGTGGACATCTCCTCCAATGAAGAGATTCGCTTCATCGTCATGGGGCCCGACGGCACGCACCTCGATACGATTTCGGCGCCTGAAGCCCCTGCCGACTTCGACGACGACAGGTACAGCATGAGAGTCGAGGCCGAGAGCGGGGACGAGTGGATCTCCGTCGGCGCGACCGTTCCGTTCAGCCCGGATTGGTACTGGACGGTCCACCCTTCCGGCCACTTCCTGTCGGCTCTGTCCACAGCGTACCGAATCGACCTTGAGCGGGACGTCGGTGTGTTGCGCATTCAGAGGAATCACACACCGGTGGCGGTGTTGGACGACGAACGCGAGCGCCATGAGCAGAGGATTCTGAGCAGGATGCGCCGGTTCGATGCGGGCTGGAGCTGGGACGGTCCCGCCATACCGGATCACAAGCCGCCATTCAGGGGCCTGCGCGCAGGACGCGATGGCCGTATCTGGGTGAGGCTCTGGACCGAGGCGCAACGGGTCCCGAACGAGGATCACGACCCGACCGATCCCGAGTCCGCCGCATTCACATGGGTCGAGCCGCTCCGGTACGACGTGTTCGAAGCCGACGGAACCTACCTGGGGGCTGTGGTGCCGCCCGAAGGATTCGGCTCTTCGCCTCCGCCGGTGTTTGGTCGCTCGTTTGTGTGGGCTGTCGAGCGCGATGATCTGGGGGTGGAGCGAGTGCGTCGCTACAGGCTCGCGCTGCCCGCCTCCTGAAGCGATGGGCCGGACCTGCACCTGCGCCCGAGGCTGCACCCGAGGCCCCGACACCAGGACGAGCCGCCGGTGAAACGCCGCATTCCCACATACGTGTGGACGTTCATGGCCCTCGTGGCGGGTCTGGCCGCGGGCGGGTTCCTCCCCGGGCCGCTCGCGCCCGTGGCCGACGCCACGTCGACGCTGATCGGTTGGGTCGTCGCGGTGGTGCCACTCCTGATCCTCGCCGCGCTGAGTCCGGCGATCGCGACGCTGGTGCGGCGTGGGCTGGCGGGCCGCTTCGCCGGGGCGGTCGTGCTCTGGTACGTCTTTACGTCGACCGTTG
This sequence comes from Longimicrobiales bacterium, assembly GCA_965116905.1. GTDB lineage: Bacteria > Gemmatimonadota > Gemmatimonadetes > Longimicrobiales > Gaopeijiaceae > Bin94. The sequence continues at coordinate 2,272,074 of OZ220732.1, forward strand.
CGGGGCTGATCGCTCTCGTCGCTTCCGCGGCCATCTTTCGCATCCCGCTTGCGGCGGGGGACCAGGGTGTGTGGGCGGAAGCGGTCGCGATGTTGCACAGCCTCGGCGAGGGCGGGGCCTCCAGGCCGCTGCTGGCGATCCTCGCGGGCGTGCTGCTCGGGCTCTTCGGCGCGCGCCACGATCCGACCTACCGAGTGTTGCGCAGGATGGCCGACGCCATCGAGAGGGCGGGCGGCAGCCTGGCCTATATCATGCTCCCGCTCATCCTCGCGTTCGGTGTCACCCTCGGCGTGCGCTTCGGCGCGAGCCTGGGACTGTCCCACTACCTCACCATGACCGGCTACACGGCGGCGCTCGTGCTCGTGTGGTGGGCGTTCTACACGTTCGTGCTCGTGCGCCGAGTGGGGCGCCGGCGCGTGGGGCCCGTGCTGAGCGGCTACTATCTTCCGACCGCGATGTTTGCCGCCGGCACGTGCTCGTCGCTGGCCACGCTGCCCGTCAACCTCGGCAACGCAAAAAAGGTGGGCGTCCGCGACGAGGTGGCCGACTTCGTGCTGCCCTTCGGGGCCGTGGTGAACCTCGATGCGAGCGCGCTGGCCTACCTCGCCTACGGGCCCTTCGTCGTCAGCTACGTCTTCGGCATGGAGCTGAGCTGGGTGATGATGCTCGCCGCCTGGCCGGCCGTCGTCCTGTTCACGATTGCGGCGCCGGGGCTGCCGGCGGGGATGGGGACGGCGCTCTGGAGCGCGACCCTGTTCGCGAGCATCCTGGGTCTGGAGGGCCAGGCGCAGGGGGACTTCGTCGCGAGCTGGATCGCGCTCTCCGGCGGCATACCCGACATGCTCCGCACGGCGACCAACTGTACCGGCGACGGCTATACCGCGATCATCTTCGATGGCCGATTCGATGAACTCTTCGCGAGGGACCGTGGCTGAGGCAGGCGTGGACCTGGCTCCCGCCGTGTCCCTGGCCCCCGGCGCCCGCAGGCTCGTGCACGTCAACGGACGCGTCCAGCCGGACGAGGCCGTCGTCGTCGTCACCGACCCCACGATGCGACGGTATGCCGATGCCGTGGCGGCGGCCGCCCGCGAGGCCGGGGCTGCGGTCACCGTCTGCATTATCCCGGTGCGGGATCAGGACGGGCAGGAGCCGCCCCCGCCGGTGGCGCGCGCCATGGCGGAAGCGGCCGTGGTTTTCTCGCCCGTGCGCATTTCGATCACCCACACGCGAGCGATGCGGGCCGCGCTGGACGCGGGCGCGCGCGTATGCATGATGACGGCCTACACCGACGCGATCATGACCAGCCCGGCGCTCCTCGACACGGATTTCGAGGCACAGGCCGCCGTCTGCCGCCGCCTGGGGGCCGCGTTCACGGCGGGCGACGCGGTGCGGCTGACTTCTCCGCGCGGCACCGATCTCCGCTTCGGCATCGAGGGCCGGGTCGCCAACGTGCTGACGAACATCCCGGCGCCCGGGGAGCTTGCCCCCGTCCCCGACATCGAGGTGAACGTGGTGCCGGTCACCGGATCGGCCCAAGGCACGATCATCGCCGACGCCTCCGTCCCCTACCTGGGCATCGGCATCCTGGACGAGCCCATCGTCTGCCAGGTGCGGGACGGCTACATCGTCGAGATGACCGGCGGCGCGCAGGCCCACTTCCTGCGCCGCCACCTGGAGTCCTTCGCCGACCCCCACTGCTTCAACGTCGCCGAGCTCGGCGTGGGCCTGAATCCGAACGCCCGGCTCACCGGCGAGATGCTCGAGGACGAGGGCGTCCTGGGCACGATCCATATCGGCATCGGGACCAGCCACACGCTGGGCGGGGAAATCGTGGCGCCGACCCACTACGACCTGCTCATGTGGGCCCCGACGATTGCCGTCGACGGACGGGTCGTGCAGCGGGACACGGAGGTGCTGGTGTGAAGGGCCCGGCGGCATGAAGGCCGGCGCCAGAATCCTCGTGCGGACGTGCGCCAACGTCCAGGCCGCCGAAAACGCGGTGATCGTGACCGATCCGGAGCGGATGAGCATCGCCGAAGCCGTCGCCGACGAGGCGCGCGAGGCCGGAGCCGTCGCGAGCATCCTGATCCCGCCGGAACGGTCCATCGACAACGAGGAGCCGGGGGCGGCCGTCGCCGCGGCGCTGGCGGCTGCCGACGTCGTCTTCCTACCGGTGACGCTTGCCATGGCGCACACGCGCGCCGTACGCGAGGCCATCGGCGCGGGCGCCCGCGTCCTGTCGATGACGGCCTTCACCGAGCGGATGATGCACGAAGGCGGACTCTTCACGGACTTCCATGCACGCCAGCCGCTGTGCCGCGCCCTGGCGGCCAGGCTCACCGCCAGCACGCGGCTACGAGTCACGAATCCCGCCGGCACCGACCTGAGCATGAGCCTGGCCGGCGTGACCGGGAACAGCCATGCCTGCCTGCTCGATGGACCCGGCTTCTCCGCGGTCCCCAACATCGAGGCCAACTGTGCGCCCGCTCAGGGCACAACCGGAGGCGTGTTCGTGTGTGACGGGAGCATCCCGTACTACGGCGTGGGCCCCGTCCGCGAGCCCGTCGCCTTCCACATTTCGAAGGGTTTCGTCACCCAAATCGAGGGCGGTGACCAGGCCGAATTCCTCGCCGATCTGCTTGCCCGGCAGAACGACCGCTGGGTCTACAACGTGGCCCAGTTCGCCTTCGGCCTGAATCCGGCCTGCACCGAGTTCACCGGCGAGATGCTCAACGACGAAGGCGTGAACGGCACCGTGCACATCGGGATCGGCACGTCGGCCAACCTGGGCGGCAACGTGTCCGCAAAGACGCACTTCGACGCGGTCGCACGGGCGCCGTCGGTGTGGGTCGACGAGGAATTGGTACTCCGCGACGGCACCATTCTCGTGGAGGGGTGAAAGCCCGGATTCCCGCCGGTTTCAGCCGACTATTCAGCCCCTGAATAGGTGTGCAACGTTTCAGCTGAGACGTTTTCGCGTCGCCCACTTCCGCCGATTCAGCCCCGCAGGTGCTCATTGAAGAACGCGATGGTGCGCTCCTGCGCGAGGCTGGCGGCTTCCTGGTCGTAACGAGGGGTCGTGTCGTTGTGGAAGCCGTGGTTCGCGCCCTCATACATGTGGACCACGAAGTCCTTTCCGTTCGCCTCCAGCGCCTCCTGGTAGGCCGGGTAGCGGGCGTTGATCCGCTCATCCAGGCCCGCGAGCTGGATCATGAGGGGCGCCTGTATCGAGGGCACGTCCTCCGGGGCCGGCGCCGACCCGTAGAACGGCACCCCAGCGCCCAGACTGGGAAGCCGGACCGCGAGCTGATTCACCACTCCGCCGCCGTAGCAGAACCCGACGGCCCCGACTCGCCCGGTGCTCGTCTCGTGGTCCCGCAGGAAGCGGAACGCCGCCAGCCAGTCCTCCATCATCACGTCCCGGTCGAGCTGCCGCTGCATCACCCGGCCCTCGTCGTCATTGCCGGGATAGCCGCCAAGGGGGGTCAGCGCGTCCGGCCCCAGGGCTACGAAGCCAGCCGCGGCGAACCTGCGGACCACGTCTTCGATATAGGGGTTGAGGCCGCGATTCTCGTGGATGACAAGGATCGCGGGCTCGGGCTCAGTCGCGCCGGCGGGCACGGCCATGTAGCCACGCATCGTTCCCGAGCCGTCCGGGGAAGGGTAGGTGACGTAGTCCTGCCGGATCCTGGTGTCGCCGGTCGCCACCTGCCGCGCCCACGCGTAGTTGGGACGAAGTGCCTCGAGAACCGCCGCGGCAGCCGCTCCACCGCCCAGCACCTTGCCGGCCCCTTCAAGGAAGTCCCGGCGCTGAATGTGCCCGTGGACGTAGCCATCGAAGAGCGCCAGTACCTCCTGGGGGAAATCGCTCGCCTTCTTTCGTTTGGTCATGGGTATCCTCTTAGTCATGGGTACCTCTGCTAGTTGTTGCCGACTCCTGCGCTCATTCGCCGTCCCTGTCCTGCAGCAACTGCGAGATCTGGTCCAGCTTCGGCCGGATTGACGACATCACCGCCGCGAACAGCACCAGCGCCCAGCCCGCCGAAAAGATCAGGTGGACGCCTACCAGAACACGGGCAGCGACCGAAACCGGGGCCACGGTCGCATAGTCCTGACCGAGCGCCGTGAAGAACGCGAAGGACAGCCATTCGGTGATGCCCGAGCCGGCGTCGGCAAACGCGCCCGGGTGAAAGCGCTCCAGCGTTCCGTAGAACCCGGCGAACACACCGATGATCGTCAGGTAACCGAGCGCGAACCCGCCGATCGGAACCCACATGACGCGCAGGTAGTCGGCGAGCTGACCGTAGACGGCGAGCCGCGGCCGGAGCCATGTGGCGCCGGCGCGCCCCAGGAGGAACGCGATCGCCGGTATCGCGACCAGTGAAAAGACCAGGGTCAGAACGATGTAGAGCGCGGCCGCGATGCCCGACAGCCCGACATCTTCCCGTATCACCCCGAACCCGAACAGGAGACCCAGGAGCACCGGGAGCGCCACCGCACCGAGGACCAGCGGCCGCGGAGGCCGGGAATCGCTCCACCCCTCGCGGCGGCTACACAGGAGGCCGACCAGCATCGCGTTCCACGGCACGCCCGCCAGCGGGAACGCAGCAATCAGCAACGCCAGCGAGAAGTTTCCGGCGACGATCCCGGGAACCAGCCCCAGCGTCAGCAGGACGGCTACAATGAACATTTCCCGGACCACCTCGCGATACCCGGACAAGGACGACTTGCCGAGCCCGTCGATCAGGCCGAGTGCCAGAGGACCAAGGGGCGGGATGATAAGTCCCCAACCGATTCCCCGCGCGCCGGTCAGCAGGGCGGCGGTGACCCCGACGATCAAGCCGATCAGGATGCCCGTCCACACACCGCCGCGGGCACCTCCCCGGAGGCCGACGCCTGCTCCAACGGCCAGCCCGCAGCCCGCTCCGAGCAGGACATCGGTGTGATTCCCGGTGATCGCGTAGCCGAAGGTGACGACGACCAGCGCCACGGGCGCGGCGATGCGAAGCGCCTGCGAGATCGAGCGATTCACTCTTGAAGTACCTCCTCCTGAAGTACCTCCTGCCGTCAGATCGCTTGGTCAGTTGACAAACGGCATGGCGTCCATATAGCGATTCGGCGAACGGGTGCGCAAGATTGCAGGGTGGATGCGGGGTGGTGGGGGTGTGTGCGCAGGGCAGGGGCTACCAGACTTGCTGGAACACCCGAACTCAAGTAGCATCCAAGTGCTACACGGAGGTGGCACGATGGTTCGAAATGTCAAACTGCGGCGCATGGGTGGGTCTGTCGGGGCTACGCTGCCCAAGGATATGGCGGAACGTCTGCATCTGGCGGCCGGCGACGAAGTGTTGGCCGTCGAGACGGCACATGGGATCCTTTTGAGCCCCTACGATCTGGATGTCGTGGACGGATTGGCGATCGCCGCCGAGGCCCAGAAGCGTTTTCGAGGCGCACTTAGAGAACTCGCGAAGTGACGTCGCGGGAGCCGAGGTGGGTTCCCCGGCTGGTCATCGAGGCGGTCCATCTCGACCAGGTCCGCGAGCACGGCGGCCTGATCGGCATTCGAGACGAGAATGCCCTTGAGTCGGGTCTCGCGCGCGCCAGCCAGAGATGGAACTTTGACCCGGACTCGGATCTGCCCCGTCTCGCCGCTGGCTATGTCTTCGGGATTTGCACCGGACACCCGTTCCGCGACGGAAACAAGCGCATCTCGTTTCTGGCCGCCGTCATTTTCCTCGGCCTGAATGGCTTCGACCTTGTCGCACCCGATGAGGAAGTGGTGGAGAAGATGATGGCCGTCGCTTCCGGCAAGCTCGGTGAGGAAGCGATTGCCGACTGGATACGCTCGCGAATCAAGCCGCGCGCGCCCGTCTGACGCCGCAGCCGAACCCGGAAGCTACCCCAGAATCTCCTCGTACACCCGCATGAAGTTGCCGCCCATGACCTGGGCGACCTCGGCGCCCGAGAATCCCCGCCGTTCCAGCCGCTCCGCGATGATGTGCATCTTCTCCGGCCGGTCGAGTTCCTCGATGAAGGGCGGCCAGCGCACGTCGACCTCCGGCTTGAACTCGAACTGCGCGTGGAAGTCCCAGAACGCCTGCTCGGTGGGAAAGGAGACCCGCCAGCCGCCGATGCTCGAGTCGGTGCCGATGCCGACGTAGTCGATTCCGACGAGATCCGCGACATGCGCGATGTGGTCGATGAAGTCGTCCAGAGTCGAGCGCGGCTTCTTGCTCACGAAGAAGTTGACGGTCGTGATGCCCATGACGCCGCCGCGCGCCGCCAGCGCCCGGATCTGCTCGTCGGCCTTGCAGCGGGGATTGTCGCACAGCGCGCGGCAGTTCGCGTGGGTGAAAAGGACGGGCGCGCTGGAGACCTCGATCGCGTCCATCGTGCTGCGCACCCCGGTGTGGGACACGTCGACGATCATTCCCAGCTCGTTCATCTTCTGCACGACCTCGACGCCGAAATCGCTTAGGCCGACGTCGACCCGCTCGGTGCATCCCGCGCCCAGGGCGTTGAGCGAATTGTAGGTCAACTGCATCTGCCGGATGCCGAGGTTATGGAAGGATTCGACGTTGGCCAGATCGCGCTGGAGGTGCGTCGCGTTCTGAAACCCGATCATGACTGCGATTCCGCCCGTGCGCTTCGCCTCCAGAATGTCGGCCACCCGCCGCACGTGGATGACGCGGTCCAGATACCGGTTGAAGATCCCGTGCCAGCTCGCGATGTCCTGCACGGCATGGTCGTAGCCGAATGGCGGGTCGCCCGGAGCGCCCAGCGTCGTCTCGATCATGGTGAGGCCCGAGCGCTCGATCTCGTCGAAGCCCTCCGGTCCGAACCGGAGCCCGCCCAGGGCGTCGATCCAGATGTCGTCCTGGCGGGTGGGGGTTTCCGGCGACGTGGGGTCGGCTTCGCGGGCGGGGCCGTCCCGGCTACCCGTCACGATCGGCTCCGCCGCCTGCCCAATGACGTGCTTGCTCGCACCGAGGCCGAACGCGGTTCCGGCCATCCCGGCGCCCCAAACGAATTGTCGGCGTGAAAGTGACATGACGGCGGCCTCCTTAGCGCAGGTCGGACAATGACGTTTTCGGGGCATTCTACGCGACGAATCTCGCACCCGCCATCGAATCGTCTGGTCCAAAGACGGCTCGTGTAGTAACGGCTCCAGGCAGATACTAAACATATATGTTTAGTATCGATTGGATTGCTTGGTCGGATCCAAACACTGACTTTCGCTGTAACCCTCTGACGACGAGACCGAACCCCGAGTCTTGGGTCGCACACTCAACCCTACTGCGGGCTCGTCACAAGGAAGTGCACCTTGGCCGCGCCCGGGGAGCGGATGAGCCTGACCAGCCTGATCGATGTGGTGACCAGATCCCGTGATTCAGCTATCGGATCTGGTGCCAGGTGGTTGTCGGTGGTAACCGCTGTTGCTTGCGTCTTCGCGGCACTCTCCGGTTCCTGTGGACAACCGCAGGAGCGGATATTGGATGGCGGGATGATCGAGCTGACAATGGACCTCAGAATCGGCACTCCCGATGGTCCGCCGGAGACCCAGTTCGGGAGCATCGCTGGCATCGCGGTCGACGACGCCGGTTCATTGTATGTGGCAGATGGGCAAGACTACGAAGTGCGCAAGTTCGATCCGGCCGGGCAGTTTCTGATCCGTTTTGGCAGGCAGGGCTCGGGGCCCGGCGAGTTCAGCAAGATTGACGGTCTGGCCCTGCTGACCGACTCGCAGGTGGCGGTGGTCGACGGAATCGAGAATCGTCTCTCCCTGTTCGATTCGTCCACCGGCGAGTACCGCGGGCAGTGGACAATCCCGCGTCAGTGGTTGACCTGGTCTCGACACACCATCGTAAGGCGATCTTCGGGCGGGGCATACCTGGGCTTGCCCCCTGAAATGGACCTTGACGGGACGCCCGTCCGCTGGCCGCGACCGGTGTTCCTCTCTGTGGACGAGGGCGGAAATGTAGTCGACACCATCTGGGCCCCCGAAAGGTATGTCGCGGAATGCGGTACACGGTCCAGCCATGCCGTCAGGAGCGGCTGGTATGAAGACATACGTGTGCTTTACGCTCCGAAAGTCGTGTGGACCATCAGTCCCTCCGGCGACGTTGTGATCGGCTGCCCGAAACAGCTCCAATTCGATATCGTCTCGCCGAACGGCTCACTGGCATCGAGCGACAATGTGTCGTTCGATCCCGTGCCCATCCCCGGTGACGAGATCAACTGGTTCCTCGATCAGATCGAAGCTGACCGCGGTATGGCCCAGACTCTGGCAGAACTCAATCGCGTAGCGGTAGATCCTGTGCGTCAGATCCTGAACTATGACTATCCGGACACCAAGGCCGCATTCAAGGCGATCACGGTGGCTCGTGACGGCAAGGTGTGGGTTCGACTTTCACAGCCCGGCCGGGAACGGACGATTCCGACAGGCGCCGGTGCGTATTGGCAGAACGAAACGGGCGGCGCGTTCGAGGTCTTCACCGGGACGGGAAGGCATATCGGAAGAGCGACGTTGCCTGACGACGTATGGATCGATCCGGATCGGCCGCCGGCTGTAGCCGCGGCGATAACGGGTGAACATCTCTGGGCGTTGACGCTCGACTCATTGGACGTCCAATCCGTTACGCGCTACCGCATCGGATGGCCCGACGACCTGCGGCACTGAAGCCTACAATGCAAAATCAAACTGTCTGGCGTTCTCGATCTTCTCTTCCAGATCCACCAGCGGCGCCGAGTATTCTCCCGAGAAACACGCCGCGCAGAACGGGCCGCCCTCGTTGACCGCGTCGACCAGCCCGTCCAGGGACAGATAGCCGAGCGAGTCCACCCCCAGATCGGCGGCGATCTCGTCCACGGACATCCGGGCGCCCATGAGCTCCTCCCTGGACGGCATGTCGATCCCGTAGTAGCACGGAAACCGCACGGGCGGGCTGGCCACGCGGAAGTGCACTTCGGCCGCCCCCGCGCCGCGGATGAACTTGACCAGGCTGGTCGATGTGGTGCCGCGCACGATCGAGTCGTCCACCACGACCACGCGCTGACCTTCGAGAACCTGACGCACGGGGTTGTACTTGACCCGCGCCCCGAAGTCGCGGTCGGCCTGGGACGGGCGGATGAAGGTGCGGCCCACGTAGTGGTTGCGGAGCAGCCCGAGTTCGTAGGGAATGCCACTCTGTTCGCTGTACCCCAGCGCGGCCGAGTTGGCGCTGTCCGGGACCGCGATCACGCAGTCGCCGTCGACGGGGTGCTCTCGGGCCAGCTGGCGCCCGAACGACCGCCGGGCGCGGTCCACGCTCATGCCCCACAGGTTCGAATCGGGGCGCGCGAAGTACACCAGCTCGAAGATGCACGGGGCGGGGGTCTGGGGGTGCATTCCCGGGAGGCTCTCGGCCTTGCCGTCCCGGAAGCGCACCAGTTCGCCCGGCTCGATGTCGCGCACGAAGGTCGCACCCATGATGTCGAGCGCGCAGGTCTCGCTGGCGGCCACGTGCCCCCCGTCCAGCTCGCCGAGCACCAGGGGCCGGAATCCGCGCGGGTCGCGCACCGCGTACATGGTGTCGCCCACCGTCAGGATCAGCGAATACGCGCCCTCCAGAAAGCTCAGCGCGTCGCGCAGCTGCGCCTCGACCGTGCGGTGCCGCGAGCGCGCGATCAGGTGCACGATGATCTCGGAGTCCGACGAACTCTGGAAGATCGCGCCCTCCTCGACGAGCTGGCGCTTCATCCCCTGCGCGTTGGTCAGGTTGCCGTTGTGCACGATCGCCAGGTCGCCCTCAGCGTAACGCACGACGATCGGCTGGGCGTTGACCCGCGTTCCGCCGCCCGCGGTCGAGTAGCGCACATGCCCGAGCGAAGTCCGTCCCGGCAGCGACGCGATTCGTTCGGCGTCGAAGACGTCCGACACCAGGCCGAGCTCCTTGTAGAGCTTGGTGCGCGTCCCGTTGGCGGCGCAGATGCCCGCCGCCTCCTGGCCCCGGTGCTGCAGCGCGTACAGTCCCAGGAAGGAAAGCTCCGACGCGTTCTCCACGTTGCTGATGCCGATGATCCCGCACTCCTCGCGGGGCCGGTCGTCGAGCAGCGGCAGGTGGATGTCGGTCGGGCGACTCATTATTCGCTCATGATGCCGGGAATCGTTCCGAAATAGTGGTCGCTCAGCACGTCGAGGGCCAGTCTGAGCGTGGACGAGCGCGTCCTGATCTCCAGCGTCCCGATCTCCGGCGTCTCGCCTTCACCGGTCACCGTGCCGATGCGCGTGCAGGGCACCCCGTAGTCCGCCGCCAGCTGCCGCACGCGAGCCTCCTCTTCCGGCCCGCAGCTCACGACCACCCGTCCGTGGTCTTCGCCGAAGAGAAGTGCGGTGTCGGGCAGGTCGTCGTCCAACCGCACCGCCGCGCCCACGCCATCGCCCTTCCGCGGGCGTCCCAGGCAGCTCTCGACCAACGTGGCCGCCAGCCCGCCGCTCGCCACGTCGTGGGCCGACTTGAGGACCCTGCGTCCAGTCATCGCCAGCAGACACCGCTGCAGCGCTCGCTCGGCGGCAAGGTCCACGCCCGGCGGCTCGCCCGCGACGAGGCCGTCGTGCACCGCGTAGAGGTATTCCGAACCGCCCAGCTCGCCCCGGTTCGTTCCCAGCAGGAGGATCGCGTCGCCGCCGTCCCGGAACGAATGCCGCACGACCGTGTCCAGGTCCTCGATCACGCCGATCATGCCGATGACCGGGGTGGGGTAGACCGCCTCGCCGTCGGTCTCGTTGTAGAAGGAGACGTTGCCGCCGGTAACCGGGGTCTCGAAGTGGGAGCACGCGTCGCGCATCCCCAGAACCGCCTCGCGGAACTGGTGGCGGATGTGCGGCTTGAGCGGGCTGCCGAAGTTGAGGCAGTTCGTGATCGCCATCGGCAGCGCGCCGGTGCACGTCACGTTGCGGGCGGCCTCGGCAACCGCGCCCATCGCCCCGGAGCGGGGGTTCAGGTAGGTATGGCGGCCGTTGCAGTCCGTCGACGCCGCGACGCCCCGATTCGTTCCCGGAACGCGGATGACGCCCGCGTCGCCGCCCGGCCGCTCGATCGAGTTGGCGCGCACCGTCGTGTCGTACTGCTCATACACCCATTGCTTCGACGCAACGTTCGGAGAGCCCACGACGGCCAGAAATGCGCGCTCCAAGCCATCTGGAGGCGAAATATAATGCGAAAGATCCTTCTCACGCAAATCCCGAACCTCTTCCGCCTCCTCGCCCGGCCGCTCGTAGGTCGGACAGCCCTCGGTGAGGGGCAGCGCGGGGATATCCGCCACGGGGACGCCGTCCTCCAGCACCCGGAAGGTCCCGCTCCCTGTGACGGTCCCGATCGTCGCGGCCTCGAGTTCCCACTTCTCCAGGATCTCGCGCACGGCGTCCTCACGCCCCGCCGCGGCCACGACCAGCATGCGCTCCTGCGACTCCGACAGGAGGATCTCGTACGGGGTCATCCCCTTTTCGCGGACCGGCACGCGGGCCACGTCCATCTCGACGCCCGTCCCCGAGCGCCCCGCCATCTCGGCGCCGCTCGACGTCAGGCCCGCCGCGCCCATGTCCTGGATCCCCACGATGTGCCCGCTCGCGATCAGCTCCAGCGACGCCTCGAGCAGCAGCTTCTCGGTGAACGGGTCGCCCACCTGCACCTGCGGGCGGCTGGCCTCGTCGTCCCCCTCCGACAGCTCTTCCGAAGCGAACGTCGCGCCGTGGATCCCGTCGCGGCCGGTCCGCGCGCCCACCGCCATGAGCGTGTTGCCCACGCCCTCCGCGGTGCCCCTGATCAGGTCCTCCTTGCGCATCAGCCCCAGGCACATGGCGTTGACGATCGGGTTGTCCTCGTAGCCGCGGTCGAAGTAGACCTCGCCGCCGGTCGACGGAATGCCGACGCAGTTGCCGTAGTCCCCAATCCCCTTCACGACGCCCGAGAACAGGTAGCGCACGCGGGGCCGGTCCAGGTCGCCGAAGTGCAGCGAGTTCAGGGTGGCCACGGGCCGCGCGCCCATGGTGAAGACGTCCCGCAGGATGCCGCCGATGCCGGTGGCCGCCCCCTGATAGGGCTCCACGGCCGAAGGATGGTTGTGCGACTCGATCTTGAACGCGAGCGCGTACCCGGCGCCCACGTCGATCACGCCCGCGTTCTCGCCCGGGCCCTGAATGACCCAGGGCGCTCGCGTCGGCAGCAGGCGGAGCAGGCGCTTCGAGTTCTTGTAGCCGCAGTGCTCGGACCACATCGCCGAGAACACGCCCAGCTCGGCGAAGGTGGGCTCGCGCCCCATGATCCGCAGGATCTGCTCGTACTCTTCGGGCGACAGACCGTGGTCGTCGACCAGCTCCGGGGTGATCGGGGGATCGCCGGGGCGGGGACGGGGGGCTTTGGCGGTCGCGATCATGCCACCTCCCGCGTGCCGGCGCCCACGGCCACGTCCGCCGCATCCGCCACGTCCGCCGCCACGAGCGAGCGGAAGAGCGGCAGGCCGTCCACCGAACCCAGCGCGGCTTCGAAGGCCCGGTCCGGGTGCGGCATCATGCCGAGGATATTGCCCCGCGCGTTTACGATGCCCGCGATGTTGTTCAGCGAGCCGTTCGGGTTGGCCGTCTGCGTTGTGTCTCCGCGGCCGTCTGAGTAGCGGAACACGACGCGGCCGTCCGCCTCCAGCCGCGCCAGCGTCTCGGCGTCCGCGTAGTAGTTGCCGTCGGCGTGGGACAGCGGCATGCGGATGACCTGTCCCCGGAAGTAGTCCGCGGTGAACGGGGTACCGATCCGCTCGACCCGCAGGTGGCAATCGTGGGACTGAAAGCGCAACGACCGATTCCGCAGCAGCGCCCCCGGCAGCATCCCGGCCTCGCAGAGTACCTGGAAGCCGTTGCAGATGCCGACGACCAGTCCGCCTTCGCGCCCAAAGTCGATGATCGCGTCCATGATCGGGCTGAAACGGGCGATCGCGCCCGGCCGCAGGTAGTCCCCATGCGCGAAGCCGCCGGGCACGATGACCGCGTCCGCGTCGCCGAGCGAAGTCTCCCGGTGCCATACGTAGCTGGGCGTACCGCCCGCCAGTTCGACCGACCGGAAGCAGTCCTGGTCGCAGTTGGAGCCCGGAAAGGTGATGACGGCGACCCTCATTGGACGCCTCCCGCGGTCGTCTCGGCGCCTGCCGCGGCGGTCTCGACGCCTCCCGCGGTCGTCTCGGCGCCTGCCGCGGCCGCCGTGACCCGGAAATCCTCGGTCACGGGGTTCGCAAGCAGCTTGCGGCACGCCTCCTCCACCCGTTCCGTGGCCTCGGCCGATGACTCGGCGGCCACTTCCAGGTACATCGCCTTGCCGACGCGCACGTCCTCGATGGTGTCGTAGCCGAGCGAGGCCAGCGCGTGATGGATCGCCTTGCCCTGCGGGTCCAGCAAGCCGGGCCTGGGCGTGACCAGGACTTCCACTGTGAATCGGCTCAAGAGCGCCTCTCCTTCCATTGAATGATATCGGTTTCGCGGTCGTTGCGTGGGTCGGCGTCCCCGCCGTCCGTGTCCGGCTCGTGGGTCAGTTCGTGGTAGTCCACTTCACGGGGCTCGACATCCGGGTCCTCGTCGGCGGGCTCCTCGTCCAGCAAGGGGTCGCGCTCCGGCAGCCGGGCGTGGAGGCCGAGGAAGACCGACCGGAGGAATCCCCAGAGGGCGTAGCCCACTATGGCCGGGAAGAACCAGTAGTAGGGAACCGTCACGGCGAGCACGAAGCAGCTCAGCAGCAGCGTCGTCCGGATCATGCCGCGCCGGGTCCGGAAGTCCAGCGGTGGCATCTTGGCGTACGGGATGTGGCTGATCATGAGGATCGAGACCAGGACGGTCGTGATCACCATGATCTGCGGCCAGGGAAGCGTCGCCAGGTACTGCTGGAAGAACGCGGTGGTGGTAAACGGGTAGTGCGTCGCGAGCAGCACCCCGGCCGCGGGGCTGGGAAGGCCGTGGAAGTGGCTGCGGGCTTCTCCCCCCTGCTCGACGTTGAAGCGCGCCAGCCGGATCACGGCGGCCGAGACGTAGGCGAAGCCGATCACCCAGCTCCAGTCGGCCTGCGGGAAGTAGAGGAAGATGAGGATCAGCGCCGGCGCCACCCCGAAGGAGATCGCGTCGGTGAGCGAGTCCAGTTCGGCTCCGAAGGCCGATCCCGTGCGCGTGACCCGCGCCACCCTTCCGTCGAGGTAGTCCAGGATCCAGGCGATGACGATGCACCACCCCGCCCAGATGAAGTCGCCGCGGGAGGCCGCGACCATCGCGTAGAGACCGAAGAAGAGGTTCCCGAGCGTGAAGGCCGAAGGCAGGATGATGACCCCGCGCCTGAGGTTCGGGCGGGGACGTTCGCCGCGCAGTCGCCGCCAGCGGCCCGGCTTGCGGCTGCGGGGCGCCACGGTCACTCCCCCCTCCGGCTGATGTGGGCGACCGGCGTCTCGCCCCCGCGCACGCGGTCGCCCGGGCCGACGATCACCGTCCAGTCCGGAGGCAGAAACAGGTCCACCCGCGAACCGAAGCGGATCAGACCGATGCGTTCGCCCCGGGCCAGGCTGTCTCCCTCGCGCGGATACGTCACGATCCGCCGCGCCACCAGCCCGGCGATCTGCCGGACGACCATCGGGCCCTCGGCGGTCGCAAGCGCCAGCGACGCCTGCTCGTTCTCGCTGCTGGCTTCTTCGCGCCAGGCGGGCAGGTATCGGCCCGGCCGGTAGTCGTACGCGTCCACCCGGCCCCCGAGCGGCGCCCGCTGCACGTGCACGTTGAAGACGCTCAGGAAGATCGTCACCCGGGTCGCCGTCTCCCCCATGAACGCCGCGCCGGCAACCTCGCCCGCGGCCTCGCCGGCGACCTCGCCAACGCTCATGACCGTGCCGTCGGCCGGAGACACCACGACGCCCTGGTCCGGCGGAATGCGGCGCTCGGGATCGCGGAAGAAGTACACCACGAAGAGGGTGAGCACGAGCAGGCCGGCCGGCAAGGTCGTGCGCACGCCCCAGCCGCCGCTCCTCGCCCAGACCGCCGCGAGCACGGCCGCGGCCAGGAAGACGAGGATGAACGGGAGGCCCTCGCGCGCCACGGGCAGGCTCATGACGCGAGCTCCGTACCGGTGAGCCGCCGGAACACGTCCCGGTAGCGCTCCGAAGTGGCCGCGACGACCTCCTGGGGCAGCGCAGGGGGCGGATATTGCTTGTTCCAGCCCGCTAAAGTCTCCAAATAATCTCGTACAGGCTGTTTGTCAAGAGACGGCTGTCCCCGGCCCGTCGCATAGTGTTCGCGCGGCCAGAAACGCGACGAATCCGGGGTGAGGACTTCGTCGATGAGCAGGAGTTCGCCCTCGGGGGAAATCCCGAACTCGAACTTGGTGTCGGCGAGGATGATGCCCGCTTCGGCGGCCACCGCGCGCCCGCGCTCGTAGATGTCCAGCGACCGTTCCCGCAGGCGGCCGGCAAGCTCGGCACCCAGAAGATCGGTCACCTGGGCGAAGGTGATGTTCTCATCGTGGCCCTCCTGGGCCTTGGTCGCAGGAGAGAAGATGGCCGGCGCCAGGGCGTCGCTCTCGACCAGTCCGGGCGCGAGCGGCTCGCCGGCCAGCGTCCCCGCCTGACGATACTCCTTCCAGGCGGAGCCCGACAGGTAGCCCCGCACCACGCACTCGACGGGGAGCGGCCGCGTCCGCCGGACCAGGGTCGCCCGGCCCTCCCATGCGCCGGGGCAGTCGGCCAGCTGCGGCACCTGGCGGCGGATCTCGGAGGGGCGTATCGAAACGAGGTGATTCGGGATGTCCGCGAAGTGTGTGCGCAGCCACCACGCGGTGACCTGGGTGAGCACGCGGCCCTTGTCCGGCACGGGCTCGTTCATCACCACGTCGAAGGCGCTGACGCGGTCGCTGGCGACGAGCAGGAGAAGATCGTCGGCCTCCGGCACCGCGTATACGTCGCGAACCTTGCCGCGGAAGAGCAGGGGAAGGGGGAGGGGCGTAGCGGTCGTCACACCCTCACCTCGCCGCGGGTCCGCACCTCGGAATACCGCTCCAGCACCGGTGCGACATCCGTCGCCAGAAACGCGTCGACCTGTTCGGGCGCCCGGCCCACCAGCTTCTCGGGCCGCGCCAGCTCTTCCAGCTCCCCGGCGCTCACGCCCAGCGACTCGTCGGCGGCGATGCGCGCGAACAGGTCGCCGTCCCCGCCCTCGGTCATGCGGCGGGCGGCCGCGAGCGTGTGCCGGCGCAGGCGCTCGTGCGCGTCCTGCCGGTCGCCGCCCCCTGCGGTGGTCCCCATGAGCACCGACTCCATGGCCATGAACGGCAGGTGAATCGCGAGGTTGGCCGCGACCACGCCCGCGTTCACGCGCAGCCCCGAGGCGACGTTCTCCGCGAGCACGAGGATGGCGTCGGTGGCCATGTAGGCGTCGGGAATCGCGAGCCGCTTGTTGGCGGAGTCGTCCAGCGTCCGTTCCAGCCATTGCGTCGCCGCCGTGTGGGCGGGGTCCGCGGCCAGCGCGATCACGTGGCGCGCCACCGCGCAGATCCGCTCGCTGCGCATCGGGTTGCGCTTGTAGGGCATCGCCGACGAGCCCACCTGGTCCTGTTCGAAGGGCTCCTCCAGCTCGCGCAGGTGCGACAGGAGCCGGATGTCGTGCGCCATCCTGGAGGCCGAAGCCGCCACGCCCGCCAGCGTCGCCAGGAACGCCTGGTCCACCTTGCGCGGATAGGTCTGGCCGGTGACGGGGTAGCAGCGGTCGAAGCCCAGACGGCGGCACACGGCCTGTTCCAGCGCGTCGACCCGGGTGTGGTCGCCGCCCAGCAGCTGAAGGAACGACGCCTGCGTGCCGGTCGTGCCGCGCACCCCCCGCAGCCTCAGATTCGCCAGCCGGTGCTCGATCTCTTCCAGGTCGAGCAGAAGATCCTGAATCCACAGCGTGGCGCGCTTCCCGACGGTGGTGGGCTGCGCCGGCTGGAAGTGGGTATAGGCCAGCGTCGGCAGCGCCCGGTGCTCCGCGGCGAACGCGGCCAGGGCGCGAATCGTGGCGACAACCCGGTCGCGGACGATCGTCATGGCCTCGCGATGCTGGATCAGGTCCGTGTTGTCGCCGACGAAGGCGCTCGTGGCGCCGAGGTGCAGGATCCCGCGGGCGGCCGGGGCGACGTCGCCGAAGAGGTGGATGTGGGCCATCACGTCGTGCCGGAAACGGCGCTCGTAGCGGGCGGCCGCGTCCAGGTCGATGTCGTCCAGCGCGGCGCGCATCTCGTCGATCGCCCGTTCGGGGATGTCCAGTCCGGCGTCCCGCTGGGCCTCGGCAAGGGCGAGCCAGAGCCGCCGCCAGGTGCCGAAGCGGAAGGCCGGGGCGAAGATGCGCTCCATCTCGCCGGAGACGTACCGCGCCGACAGCGGGTGCGTGTAACGGTCGGGGGCGGGGTTGGACACGGAAGTCATCGCACGGGGGTCATCGCCATTCGAGCAGTCCGGTTCTCACCATGCGTCCGTTTCTTTCGAAGAGGAGGACGAAGGAGCGTCCACTGCGCTGGGTGCGGCGCAGCTCGTCGGCGGCTTCACGGGCCGTGCGAAGCCGCCTGTTGTTCACGGCGAGCAGCACATCCCCGGCCGCCAGTCCGATGCGGCGCGCGAGCGCGTCCGAGATCTCCACCACAAGAGCGCCTTCGGCGGAGGCGAGACCCCGCTCGGCCTGGATGCCCGGCGTGACGGTCACGACTTCCAGGTCACGCAGCAGCTCCACACGGTCGGCCGCGGCCGACGGGAGCGGCGCGGCCTGGATCTGCACGGCTCCCATCCCCTCCAGCGCCAGCTCGATCCGGTCGCCGGCGCGGAGGTCGAGCAGCACGGCCGTGTAGTCCAGCGGGGTCGCCATGCGGCTCGATCCGGCGCGGAGCAGCCGCGACCCCTCGCGGATCCCCGCAGCCGCGGCGGGCGAGCCGCGTGTGACCCGCGCGACGCGCACGCCCCGCGACCGCCCGAAGCCGTCGGCCTCCACCGCGTCCACGCCCAGCCCCAGCCACGCGCGCTGTGCCTCTCCGTGTTCGACGAGGTCGCGAGCCACCTGGAGCGCGCGGTCGATCGGAATGGCGAACCCCAGTCCCTCGCTTCCCCCCGAGCGCGACAGGATCGACGTGTTCATCCCGATCACCTCGCCCACGGCGTTGACCAGCGGCCCGCCCGAGTTGCCCGGGTTGATCGACGCGTCGGTCTGGATCATGCCGAGGTAGAACCCGTCGTCGTCCTGGCCCGGAATGATGTGGCGTCCGAGCGCGCTCACCACGCCGGCCGTCACCGAGGGCTCGGGGTTGGAGATGAGTCCCCCGAACGGGTTGCCGATGGCGACGGTCCATTCCCCGATCAGCAGGTCCGACGCGGTGCCGAGCGGTGCGACGGGCAGTCCCGCGGCGCCCTCCAGCGCGAGCACCGCCACATCGGTCGCGGGGTCGGACCCGGCGAGCCGGGCGTCGAAGTCGCGCCCGTCGGGCAGCGTGACCAGGATCTCGGTCGCCCCGGCAATGACATGGTGGTTCGTCAGCACCGTGCCGCGCTCGTCCACGACAAACCCGGACCCGAGGCCACGGGTCTCCCGGAAGGGGAGGAAGTAGTCGTCGAAGAAGCTGCGGCGGCGCACCTGCTCGCGCCTGCGGACCGACACGGCGACCACCGACGGCGCCACGGTGCGGGCCGCGCGCACGATCGCGGTGGCGCGGGAGTCGGAAAGGGACTGGCCGGCAGCCCTGGCGACCTCGTTTGCGGACGCGGGAGCCAGCGCCGACGCGGGAGCCAGCGCCGACGCGGAAGCCGGCGCCGATGGGGAGGCGGGTGCCGATGGGGGAACGGAGGCCGACGCGGGAACGGAGGCCGACGGGGGAACCGGGTCGGGAACGGCCGCGCCGGGCTGCGACGGCTCGCATGCCGCCAGAAACGCGGCCAGCGCCACCGGAGCGACCCCATGTCTGGACTTCAGGGGAAACCCCGTCACCGAAGCGCCCTCCGACGCTCCGGAGCGGCCCGTGCCGGGGTCGCGCCGGCATCCGAATAGTCCACCCGGGTCAGACAGAGCCCCTGGGGTGGGGCGGGCGGGGATGTCGTCAGGTCGGTCTCTCCGCTGAGCAGAAGGGCCATCTCCTCCTCCGCGCGCCTGTGCCGCGCGATGTCCACCATTGTCCCTACCAAATATCGCACCATCCGGTGCAAAAAGCGGTTTGCCGTGATCTCGAAGACGGCGCCGAGGTCCTCCCAGGGACGCCACCGGGCGCGCATGACGTGGCAGATGTGCCCCCGCTGCGGCTGCCCGGACTTCGCGAAGGCGCGGAAGTCGTGCACGCCGAAGAGCGCGTGCGAGGTCCTCGCGGCGGCGTCCAGGTCGAGCGGAACGCCGAGGGGCCAGCAAGCGCGGCGATGAAAGGGAGACGCCGCCCGCGCCGCGATCCCGACCCTGTACTCGTAGCTGCGCGAGGTCGCCTCGAACCGCGGATTGAAGTCGGCCGGGACGGGCTCTGCGCACTCGATCCAAAGCGAATCGGGAACCAGCGCATTGAGCGATTTGGCGAGCGCCGCAGCCTCCCAGCGCGCGGGCATGGTCACCGCGGCCACCTGGCCCCTGGCGTGAACACCCGTGTCGGTGCGGCCCGCTCCGACGACCGGACGCCGGCTGCCCGCGAGCTGCTCCGCGGCCGCCTCGAGCGCGCCCTGTACCGTGGGCTGGCCGGGCTGGAGCTGCCACCCGTGGAAGGCGGAGCCGTCATAGTGCAGGGTCAGCTTGAAGCGGGTCTCGGGATCGCTCATTTCCGGCGGCGGCGTCCGACCAGGTGGCTCAGCCCCGGTGGGGGGATGGTGCGAAAGCTACCCGGGGGCGGTCGCCAGTCAACCGCCGGGCTGGGCATGGGCGGGGACAGGGTCCCGCAACCACGGCGCGCGTGGCTAGTTTTGTGCATGGCAGTGACCGACGTGACATTCAGCCTTGTTCCCCTGCTTGCGAAGGCGGTTGGCGGGGAGGACCTCTCCGCCGCCGAGGCTCGCGACGCCTTCGGCCACATCGTCTCCGGCGACGCGTCGCAGGTTGCGACCGGGGCGCTGCTGGCCGCGCTTCAGACGAAGGGCCTGGCGCCGTCCGAGGTCGCGGGCGGGGTCGAGGCGCTCAGGGCGGCGATGATTCCGGTGGCGGCTCCCGACACGGCCGGTCTGGTGGACACCTGCGGGACCGGCGGGGGCGGGGTGTCGACCTTCAATATCTCTACCGCGGCGGCGCTGGTTGCGGCGGCCGGGGGTGTGCGCGTGGCCAAGCACGGCAACCGTTCCTTCACCTCGAAGTGCGGGAGCGCCGACGTGCTCGAGGCGCTGGGGGTCGAGGTCGAACTCTCGCCGGAGGGCATGGCCGCGGTGCTGGCGGAGGTGGGGATCGTCTTCATGTTTGCGCCGCTGCTGCACCCCGCGATGCGGCATGTGGGGCCCGTCCGCCAGGCGCTGGGGATCACCACGATCATGAACCTGCTGGGCCCCCTCGCCAATCCGGCGGGTGCGCGCCGCCAGGTCGTGGGCGTGGCCGATCCGGACTACGTCGACCTCGTCGTGCGGGGACTCGCCGAACTGGGACACGAGCGCGCGCTCGTGGTGCACGGGGCTCCCGGGATGGACGAGATCAGCCCGTGCGGCGCGACGCGCGTGGCCGAACTGCGGGGTGGCGCGGTGTCGTCGTACGAGGTGACGCCAGCAGAGCTGGGCGTGGAGGCGGTCGACCCGGACGATCTGGCCGGCGGCGAGCCCGGCGAGAACGCGGCTGTCGTGCGCGCGGTGGTCACGGGGGAGGACAGGGGCGCGGGCCGGTCGGCCGTGCTGGTGAACGCGGCGGCGGCATTCCTTGTGGCGGGCAGGGTGGACTCGCTCGCCGACGGAGTGGCCGCGGGCGCCCGGGCGATCGACTCCGGCGCGGCGGCGGCGGTTCTCGACGGCCTGGTGCGGGCGAGCCGCGCGGCGCGCTGACACTTTTCGGCGCGCTGAACCCGTCTCAGTACGTTCGGATCAGACCCACCACGACGCCCTGAATCCGCACGTTGCGGGCGGGCTCGATCAACGGGGGAACGTTCTCGTTGGCGGGCTGCAGGCGGACCTTGTTCCCCGGCTCGCGGTAGAGCTTCTTGACCGTGGCGGCCTCGTCCCCGACCAGCGCGATCACCATCTCGCCGTCCTCGGCGGTCTGCCGCGCGTTGACGATGATGTGGTCTCCGTCGCGGATATGCTCGTCGATCATGGACTGGCCGGACACGCGCAGCACATAGTGCTCGAACCCCTTGCGGATCATGTCGCCCGGGACGGAAAAGTTCTCGGTGTCCTCGACGGTCTCGATCGGCATCCCCGCGGCCACCGTGCCGAGCAGCGGCAGCGGCACCGTGGGCTCCTCCTCCGGGGGGAACTCCACCGACCGACTCTCACGGTAGGATCTGCGAATGTAGCCCTTGCGCTCCAGGTTGCTGAGGTGCTCGTGGACGGTCGCCAGAGACGTGTAGCCGAAGGCCTCGCGGATCTCGTCGAAGCTGGGCGCATAGCCGTGCTCTTCGATGAATTCCTTGAGGAAATCCAGGATCTGCTTCTGGCGTTTCGTCAGAGGCATCGCTCTTTCCTTATCTTGGGGAGGCGGATTTCCGATCCCGGGGGAACGGGACGCGCGCCCTGTGACCGAACAGGCTCCGAATGACGATAACCGAATCTTGCCCGAAGCACAAGCCTGGCATCCTGGAGCGCATCGTCGCCGGCAAGGCGGCCGAAGTTGAGGCGCTCAGGGGGGTGTGCGCGGACGTGTTGCGGGCGGCCGGCGACGCTCCGCCGCCGCGGCAGGTACTCCGGGCGATGGTCCGGAGCCGCCACGTCGGCGTCGTTGCCGAGGTGAAGCGGCGCTCGCCGGGAGCGGGCGAGATCGACACCGCGCTCGATCGGGTGGAGCTGGCGGCCGAGTACGAGGAGGGAGGGGCGCTCGCGGTCAGCGTGCTGACGGATTCGAGGTGGTTCGGCGGGTCGCTCGACGACCTGCGCGCGGTGCGGGCCGCCGGGAACGTCCCCGTGCTTCGGAAGGACTTCGTCGTCGACGGGGTCCAGGTCGCCGAGGCGCGGGCCGCCGGCGCCGACCTGGTGCTGCTGATCGTGCGCATCCTCGATCCGGTGTTGTTGCACGACCTGCGGGCCATGATACACGACATGGGAATGACGGCCCTGGTCGAGGCGCACGACGAGTGGGAGGTGGAGGCCGCGCTCGAGGCCGGGGCGCAGCTGCTCGGCGTCAACAACAGGGATCTCACCGTCTTCCGCACCGATCTGGCCGTCACCGAGCGCCTGGCGAAGTACGTGCCGGGTGAGGTGCTGCTGGTGTCCGAGAGCGGGATCGCGGACGCGGCCGACGTGGCCCGCGTGGCCGCCGCGGGGGCCGATGCCGTGCTCGTCGGGGAGGCGCTGGTACGGAGCGGCGACCCGCGTGGGGCGGTGGCCGCGATGGCGGCCGTGCCGCGCGAGGGGGTGCGGGGGTGATGGCGCGCCGGGGTGCCGCGCGGCCCGTGGCGGCGAAGGTGTGCGGCGTGATGACGCCCCGCGACGCGGGGGTGGTGGAGGGGGCGGGGGCGGACTTCATCGGCGTGATCCTCTCGCCGGGCTTCGGGCGCAGTGTGGCGGCCGAGCGGGCCGGTGCGATCTACGACGCCGCGTCGGCGCGCCGGGTCGGGGTCTTCGTGGACGCGGACGAGGGGGACGTGACCCGGATCGCGGCCGAGCTGGATCTTGACGTGATCCAGCTGGGGGGGAGCGAGAGGACCGACGTCGTGGCGCGGATCGGGGCGGCGGGGAGGTGGGGGGTGTGGAAGACGGTCCACGCACGGCCGGACGTGCCGTTGGCGGACGCCGCGGCGCCGTACGCGGCCGTTGCGGACGGCATTCTGCTCGACTCCTGGGACCCGCGGCGCCCCGGGGGCACCGGAAGGACCTTTTCGTGGGCGGGGGTGGGCCGTGAGGTGCGGCGCGCCATCGGGTCCGCGACCCTCATCGCGGCCGGGGGCATGAACCCGGACAACGCTGCCGATGCGGTCCGGGCCCTGGCCCCCGACGTGCTCGACGTCAGTTCGGGGGTGGAAGCCGCCCCGGGGACCAAGGACGCCGGCAGAACGCGAGCCTTCGTGCGCGCGGTGAGGCGTGCGGGCAGGGAGGAGGGGGAACGTTGACGGCCCCGGTCCGCGAACCCGGGCGGTACGGCCCCTACGGCGGGCGCTACGTGCCCGAGACGCTGATCCCGGCGCTGGATGAACTGACGGGCGCGTACGCGCGGGCCAAGGCCGATCCGTCGTTCCTGGCCGAGTTCGATGCTCTGAGCGCGGACTACGTCGGCCGTCCCACGCCCCTCTACCGCGCCCGCCGCTTCGAGGCGGAGGCCGGGGTCGGGCCGGTCTACCTCAAGCGCGAGGATCTGAACCATACCGGCGCCCACAAGATCAACAACACGGTCGGGCAGGCGCTCCTCGCGAAGCGAATGGGAAAGCCCAGGATCATCGCCGAGACGGGGGCCGGGCAGCACGGCGTGGCGACGGCGACCGCGTGCGCGCTCTTCGACATGGAATGCGTGGTCTACATGGGCATGGAGGACGTGGAGCGGCAGTCTCTCAACGTCTACCGCATGGAGCTGCTCGGAGCCGAGGTGCGGCCCGTCGAATCCGGGACCCGGACGCTCAAGGACGCCACCAACGAAGCGCTGCGCGACTGGGTCACCAACGTGCGCGACACGCACTATATCATCGGCTCGGTGGTGGGTCCCCACCCCTTCCCGCTGATCGTGCGCGACTTCCAGGCGGTCATCGGGCGCGAGGCCCGGCGCCAGATCCTCGAGGTTGAGGGTCGGCTCCCCGCATCGGTGGTGGCGTGCGTCGGGGGCGGCTCCAATGCGATGGGGATGTTTCACGCCTTTGTCGGGGACGAGGGAGTTGCCCTGATCGGGGTCGAGGCGTCCGGGCACGGGCTGGGGAGCGGCCACTCGTCGGCGCCCCTGAGCGAGGGCCGGCCCGGAGTGCTGCACGGATCGCTGAGCTATCTGCTCCAGGACGCGGACGGGCAGGTCGCGCCCGCCCACTCGATCGCGGCGGGACTGGACTACCCGGGCGTCGGGCCGGAGCACTCCCATCTCATGGATTCGGGCCGCGCCAGGTACGTGAGCGTCGGGGACGAAGCCGCAGAGAGGGCGTTTCGGGCGCTGCCGGGGCTGGAGGGGATCATCCCGGCGCTGGAGACGGCCCATGCGCTCGCCTGGGTCGCCGCAGCGGGGCGGCGGGGCGAGATCGCGGCGCCGGTGGCCATCTGCCTGAGCGGGCGGGGCGACAAGGACGTGGTGCACGTGTCCCGTCTGGCAGTCCGTGGATAAAGCCGCCCGGGCACCGAGAGCGGCGAGGCGCCGGGCCGGCAAGGCGCGACGAAAGGCCAGTAGCAGTGCTACGGGCCCGAGGAGCAACGCGGAGCACGGCCCCGACAGGCCAGAACGTAAAGTAAACATGACATTGTGTAAACTATGATTTACAGCGTGAAGAGGCGAGGCCGAGCGCCCGGCCCGGATGCATCGCCGTTCGAATGCCGGGGGGATTTTGTCCACGGACTGCTGGGTGGGGGGGAAGCCGGGAAGGGGGCCGTGCCGTGAGCGGGCGTGCGCCGGTGGGACGAATCGGTGCCCGGTTCGAGAAGCTGGCCCGGGAGGGGCGCCGCGGCTTTATCCCGTACGTTACGACCGGGTACCCGTCGCTGGCCCACACGCGTGAGATGGTGGCCGGGCTGGCCGAACTGGGCGCCGACGTGATCGAGCTCGGCATCCCGTTCAGCGACCCGATGGCCGACGGACCCACGATCCAGCGTTCCAGCCAGGGCGCTCTGGACAACGGAACGACCGTCGACGACGTGTTCGAAGTGCTGCGGGACCTGCGGCGTACGAGCGATGTGCCGGTGGTCGTCTTTTCGTACCTCAATCCCATCTATTCGCGCGGCGTGGACGCCTTTGTGCGCGAGGCGGTCGAGGCGGGTGCCGACGGGATTCTGCCCACGGATCTCCCCCTCGGTGCCGATCCGGAGCTCGAGTCGAAAATCCTCGATTCCCCCCTGGACCTGGTGCGCCTCGTGGCTCCGACCACGACTCCGCAGCGGGTTCGGGAGATCGCGCTGGCCAGCCAGGGGTTCGTCTACTATGTGGCGCGCACCGGCGTGACCGGTGCCCGCGAGCAGCTGAGGAGCGCCCTGGCGGAGGAGGCGAACGCGGTTCGTTCGGTTTCGCCGCTGCCGGTGGCCGTGGGCTTCGGCGTGTCCACTCCAGACCATGCGCGCGCGGTCGGCGCGGCCGCCGATGCCGCTGTGGTCGGGAGCGCGCTCGTCGCCCGCCTGGACGAGGGGGGAGTGGATGGGGCCCTGGCTCTGGCAGGCGACCTCAGGCGGGCCCTCGACGAGGTGTGCAGCTAGGCAGCTAGGGCCTTAGTCGGTCCGCCAGCCGGGGATCCGGCGCGACGAATACGGTGCGGACACGGTCCGGGATCACCGCGCCCGGTGCCGCCTTCCGGGGCTTGCGCACCCATTTGCGGCGGGTCCAGTCGACCGGCACCGTGGCCGACGCACGCGCGCCGCTGTGGCTGGCGGCCAGAATCGCGGCCTCTTCCAGATCGGCTGCGGGGGGACTGTCCGGGCTCGTCCAGCGCAGGATCACGTGGGCTCCCGCCGCGTGGCGCGCGTGCAGCCAGATGTCGGCTGGCCGGGAGTGGTGGAACGTGAGGTCGTCGTTGCGGCGGGCACCGCGCCCTACCCGGATCTCCAGGCCTCCCGAACTCCTGTAGGATCGATAGGGAAGCAGCGGGGCAGAGCCCGGCCGGGCGGGAGAGCGGCGGGTCGCCGCCGGTGTCAGGGCCGCGACCTCCCGGGACGACAGTCGAGCATTCCGGGCGCGTTGTTGCAGGTCTTCGATCCGGGCAAGTTCGGCCTCCGCTTCGCCTATCCGTTCGCGCAACGTAACCGCGCCCCTCTCCAGTCTGCCGGCCTTCCGGAAGAGTGCGTTGGCGTGCTCCTGCGGCCTGCTCCCGGGATCCAGCAATACCACGCGTGGCCGCCCGTCGAAGCCGACGAGTGCCGCCTCGCTCGCACCGGCGTCGATCAAGTGGATTGAGGAGAGGATGAGCGCGGCTTCCTCTCGCATCCGGTCCGCGCGGGCGGTCCGCTCCAGCTGATGGTGCAGCCGCTTCAGCTTTCTTTGTACGCGGCGGCGCTCACCGGCCAGTGCCCGTGCCACCGCGGCGGACGCGCGGCCGGCGTCGGGATCTGCCGCGGCCAGCACGTCTTCCATGCCATGCAACAGGCTCTCGACCGCCCTGGCGGGCATTGGGGGCAGGGGCCAGGGGTAGGGCTGCGGTCCCGACGGCATCTCCAGCAGGTGGGGCGAACGGGCTGCGGGCGCCGCCATCCGACGCCACCTGCGGAATCCTTCTTCCCTGGTCGGGGCCTCCAGCAGATACCGGGCGTTCAGGCTGGACGCATGAGCGACACCGGTCAGCAGGGCCCTGCGGGCGTCTTTCGGGCTCAACCCTTCGAATCGCAGGTCCCAGGCAGCCAGATCCAGCTCGTCCGTTCGCCGGGCACCGTCAGGCCCGGACGGGGGCGCCCATGGCTGTCCGACCCGGTGTCTTCCGGAGCCAGCGCTCGTCAGCCGTTTTCGCACGCGCAGCTCGGGTCCATCCGTCCACAGTGCGTTCCATCGGTTCGTCGCGAGTTCGACGATCAGCGACGGGTGCGGCTTCCTGCCCCGCACGCGCCGGAATCCGAACACGATTATGCGCTCGTCCCAAACTGCCTCCACACGGGTCAGCACCGCGGGCAGCGGCTCGGCCTCCGGCTCGGGCTCCTGCACCGACGCCGGCTCCGATCCCGGCTCCGACGCCTCCCGCAGCACGATCACTCCCGTCCCTGGGGACAGGTCCACGACCAGCGTCGCGTCACGGAAATGGACCGCGACCCGCCTGGTTTCACGGTCGAATCGAATGGTGCGAGCCCGTGCGCCGACAAGCCGGTCCTCAAGCTCGGCAGCGACCGCGCGGGCCAGACACGGATCCCAGATCACGGGCCTTGGTGCCGAGCCTGGGGCCCGGTTACCGTTACGATGACGACTGACCTGACCATTCTTCAAGGTACACGGACTGCTGGGGGTAACATGTCGGTAGGCGTGCGGACGAGGGCCCCGGTTCACCCGATCGTCGCGGCCGCCGCGGAGGGCCGGCTGCCCGAGTGGGCTGTTGCCGGCGCGGGGCGGCGGCAGCATATGGAGCGGGTGGCGGGTGTGCTCGAAGGCTGGGCCCGCGAGATGGGGCTCGGGGGGGAGGACATCGCGAGGTGGCGCGGCGCAGGCATCCTGCACGATGCGCTGCGAGACGCGTCGCCCGCCGAACTGGCCGGCATCCTGCCGAGCCGGCTTCGCAAGCTGCCGCGAAATGCCCATCATGGCCCCGCGGCGGCGATCCTGCTGCGTGCCGGTGGCGTATCGGATCGCGGCCTCTTGCGTGCGGTTCGTTGGCATACACTGGGCTCGAAGAGGTTCGGCAAGCTCGGCAAGGCCCTGTACGCGGCCGATTTCCTCGAGCCCGGCCGGTCGGGAAAGAGAAAATGGCGAAGCGGACTGAGGGCGCGTGCATCGGACGAACTGGACCGGGTGGTCACCGAAATCCTGAGAAACCGGATAGATTACCGTGTACGCGCCGAGCTGCCGGTCCACCCGCGCACGATCGGCTTCTGGAACTCACTCGTAAAGGCTTCCTGACGACAGCCGATGGGACGATTCCTGAGAGCGGCAATCTTCAGCCTTGCGGCCCTGGGCGTGATTGTGCTCCTCGCATCTTCCATCATGCAGTGGATTCCGGAGGCGACAGCGCCGCCGGGCCCCGTGTTTTCGCCGGCGCAGGACACGGAGAGCGGGCGCGAGGCGCGCATCACGGTGGACGTGCGCAATGCGGGCGGGGTCGACGGCATGGCGCGCGCCGCGACGGACTACTTGCGGGAGGCGGGCTTCGACGTGGTCGGAATCGGCAACGCCCGCAGCTTCGACCAGGAGACGTCGGTGGTGATCGACCGCGTGGGGAACCGGGGTACGGCTGCCCGGGTAGCGGAGGTGCTGGGGATCGACAGCGTAGCCAGCGAGCCGGACCCGAACCTCTTCGTTGACGTTACCGTAAGGCTTGGTGCCGCGTGGTCGATTCCGCAGGAGTCGGTCCCGGTCGCGGTCGTGGCGCAACCGGAACGGGCCGGCTTCATCGCACGGCTGCGAGAGTTCCTTGCCGGCATGGGAGACGAAGGCCAGGGCATGGGAGACGAGGGCCAGGGCATGGGAGACGAGGGCTAGGCATGGCCGCAAAACGGAGACGGAAGACCCGCCGCGCATCGGCGCCACGGGGCCGCGGAAAGACCGCGAAGGAGCCTACGAAGGGCCGCCGCGGGGCGGCCAGGGACGAAGAGGGCGGGAGTGGGGCCGAATGGATCAAGTCCATCTTCTACGCGTTTGTCATCTTTTTTGTCATGAGACTCTTCCTGATCCAGACCTTCGTGATCACCTCCGGATCGATGGAGAACACCCTTCTGGTCGGGGACTTCCTGGTGGTCAACAAGGCGGCGATCGGCTCCCGGGTTCCCTTCACCGACATCCGGATTCCGGGATACTCGGAGCCCAGGCGGGGCGATGTCCTCGTCTTCGATCCGCATCACGAGGAGGACATGACGCTCGTCAAGCGCCTCGTGGGCGTGCCCGGGGACGTTCTGGAGATGCGGGACCGGGTGCTGTACCTGAACGGACAACCGCAGGACGAGCCCTATGTCGTGAGGAGCGGGCGTCCCGACGAATTCGACCCCTCGATGCTGTGGCAACTGAATCACCTCGTCGAGGCCGCGCCCGACGAGTATCGCCCGACGCGTGACAACTGGGGTCCTCTGTTGGTCCCGGACGGGTACTACTTCATGCTGGGCGACAATCGCGACTCAAGTCTCGATTCGCGGTTTTGGGGACTGCTGGAAGGATGGCGTTTCGAGGGGCGCGCGGCGCGCATCTATTTCTCATACAACCGCGACTCGGACCGTCCCTTTCCGTGGATCAGGGAGATCCGCGGGAGCCGGATCGGAGACGGAATCCGGTAGCAGCCGGGCGTCTTCGACCGCGGCCATGCCGACTGGCCCGCAGCTGTCCGCAGGCGGCGTCGATGTCCCGGCCCCGCGGTTCCCGTACGGCCACCGGCACTCCGGCATCCTGCAGCCCGTCGCTGAAGGCCCGCACACGCGCCGGCCGACTCGGCTTCCACTCGACGTAGGGGATGGGGTTGAAGGGAATGAGGTTGACGAACGCCTG
Source organism: Longimicrobiales bacterium (assembly GCA_965116905.1). Taxonomy (GTDB): domain Bacteria; phylum Gemmatimonadota; class Gemmatimonadetes; order Longimicrobiales; family Gaopeijiaceae; genus Bin94. Next base: position 2,301,457 of record OZ220732.1, read on the forward strand.
GACCCGCCGGGCCAGCTGCACCAGTGGGGCCAGGAGGCCGGGATCGTCGTTGACGCCGCGGATCATCGTGTACTCGAAGGTGATCCTGCGTCCCCCTTTGCGATTGAATGCCTCCAGAGCGTCGACGACCTGGTCCAGCGGGTAGCGGCGCTCGAGCGGAATGATCTCGGCACGGAGTTCCGACACCGGAGCGTGCAGCGAGAGCGCGAGGCGGAACTGCTCGGGCCGGTCCGCCAATTCGGCGATGCCCGGGATCACCCCGACGGTGGATACCGTGATCCGCCTGGCCCCGACACGGTAGCCGGCGTTCAGGATGGTGAGTGCCGGGAAGACGTTGCGGCGGTTCGCCAGGGGCTCGCCCATCCCCATGAAGACGACGTTCGTGACCGTGCCGCGGCCGTGCTCGGCCGCCCACCGCAGCGACGCACGGTATTGGCCGACGATTTCCGCCGGGGTCAGCTGTCGCCCGAATCCGGACCACCCGGTGGCGCAGAAGCGGCACTTGAGCGCGCACCCGGCCTGTGACGAGAGGCAGAGGGTGAGGCGGTCGCCCGAAGGAATGAGGACGCTTTCGACGACCTCGCCGCCCCGCAATGCCCACAGGTGCTTGACGGTTCCGTCCGCGGACTCTGAAACGGTGTCCTCCGAAGGCTCGTCAAGACGGAGGCTGTCCTCCAGCGCACGGCGTTCGTCCACGGGCAGGTTGGTCATTTCGGCGAACGAACGCGCGTTGCGGGCGAAAAGCCACTCCTCGACCTGACTCGCCCGGTACGATGGCTGTCCGCGCTGGCGAAAATGACCCTGCAGGGTTTTGCGCAGGCGAGGCGGTGTCAGCCCCAGAAGATTCGGTTGGTCGGGGGTCACGGGTCGTGGGTCGTCTTTCTTGAAAGCCCCTTGAAGCGGGGCTTAAGTTTACCGCGAGAGCACGTCCGGCGCTCGTGCCGTCGGCCGGTAACCCCCAATGGCTCACCGGAGACGGTTAGTGTCGACAAACGTAAAGAGTGCCACGACGATGCGTACGGCAGGCGCCGGACGGATCACATCGGTAATGACGGGCCGGGAAGTGCGGATCGCCGGCTGGGTGCATCGCAGGCGGGATCTGGGCGGCCTGGTCTTTCTCGACGTCCGCGACCGCTCGGGCATCCTCCAGGTGTCGGTGGGTCCCGATTGGTCGTCGGAGCAGGCGGTCGATGCCGTGCGGGGCCTGGGCGTCGAGGACGTGATCCTCGTACGGGGCGTGGTTTCGGCCAGACCCGAGGCCGCACGCAATCCCGACATGGCCACCGGCGATGTGGAGGTGCAGGCCACCGCGCTTGAGGTGCTCAACAGGGCGCGCACACCGGCCATACCGGTGTACCGGCCCCCCGAAGAGGAATTGCCATCGGAGAAGCTTCGGCTCCGACACCGCGTCCTCGACCTGAGGCGGCGGGAGCTGCAGGAGAGGCTGGAGCTGCGCCACCGGCTGGTGCTGGCTGTACGGAACTACTTCGACAGCCAGGGCTTCCTGGAAATCGAGACGCCGATCCTGACCAAGCCCACCCCGGAGGGTGCACGGGACTTCCTCGTGCCGAGCCGGGTTCACCCGGGCGAATTCTTCGCACTCCCGCAAAGCCCGCAGATCTACAAGCAGTTGCTGATGATTGCCGGGTTCGACCGCTATGTGCAGATCGCGCGCTGCTTCAGAGACGAGGACCTGCGCGCGGACCGGCAGCCCGAATTCACCCAGATCGACGTGGAGGCGTCGTTCGTGCAGCCCGAGGACATCTACGGGTGGTGCGAGGGACTGATGGTCGACCTGGCCGAGGTGGCCGGCATCGACGCCGCGCCGCCGTTCCAGCGACTGGACTACCACGAAGCCATGGAGCGCTATGGCTGCGACCGTCCCGATACGCGCTACGACCTCGAGATCCGCGATCTCACCGACGTCCTCGGCGGCTTGGACTCGGACATCCTCCGGCGTGTGGTTGCAGGAGGCGGACGGATCCGGGGCCTCGCGCTGGATGGGGGGGCTCGTCTCACACGGAAGCAGATCGTGGCCATGGAGGACGCGGCCCGGGCGACCGGCGCACCCGGCCTCCTGTGGGCCAAGGTCACCGAAAGCGGCGCCACGGGTCCGATGGGCCGCTTCTTCCGGGACGATACCGGCGCAACACTCGGCCTTGCCGCGGGCGACCTCCTCGTCGTGGCCGCGGGAGCGGACCGCGTCACCTCTCCGGCGCTGGACGCGGCCCGTGCCGCCGCCATCGTGGCGCTGCAGCTGCCGAAGACCACCGAGCACGCATGGCTCTGGGTGACCGGCTTCCCGGTCTTCGAGGACGCCGGGGACGGGGCGCTGGCGGCGAACCACCACCCCTTCGTGCACCCCGACCCCGCCGACGCGCACCTCCTCGACTCCGACCCGCTGGCGGTGCGGGGTCTCGCCTACGACCTGGTCTACAACGGCACCGAGCTGGGCTCGGGCAGCATTCGCAACCACGATGCCGACATGCAGACCCGCATCCTCGCGCTGTTGGGGCTCGACCCCGACGAGATCGCGCGCAAGTTCGGCTTTCTTCTCGAGGCGCTGCGGTCGGGAGCGCCGCCGCACGGCGGGATCGCCCTGGGCGTGGACCGCCTCGCCGCGCGATTCTCCGGTGGCGCGAGCCTGCGCGACGTGATCGCTTTTCCGAAGACGACCGCGGCGCGGGCGAGCTTCGAGGGCGCGCCGTCACGGGTGTCGCCGGGGGAGCTGGAGGCGCTCGGGATTTCGATCGGAGAGCACGAATGACGGGCGGTACGCTGGTCGAGCACAATCTGAATGCGGAGGGCGCGGACCAGTTCATCCTCGCGGGAGTCGGCGACGCCAACTTCCGTGAGCTGGAGACGCTTTTCCACGTCCAGGTGGTGATGCGCGGCGATCATGTGAGAGTCACGGGGCCATTGGAATCGGTTGCCGACTCGGCGCGCGTGGTCGAGCACATGATCGAGCTCGCGCGGCTGGGGAAGTCCTTCCCGGCTTCGGACATCGCGCGCTTCGCCGCGAGCCTCGACGCGCGGGACGGGCCCGACATCCGCAGCGACGACGAGCGCCTCCGGATATCGGTGCCTGGATCGCGCCGTACGATCGTGCCGCGCTCGGAGGGCCAGCGCAGGTATCTGCAGGCCATGGAGGACTCCGACATCGTCATCGGGATCGGTCCCGCGGGCACCGGCAAGACCTATCTCGCCGTCGCCCGGGCGGTCGCGGAGCTCTTCCGGAAGCGTGTGCGGCGCATCATTCTGGCCCGTCCCGCGGTGGAGGCCGGAGAGAACCTCGGCTTCCTTCCCGGCGACCTCCAGGAGAAGGTCGACCCCTACCTCCGCCCGCTGTACGACGCGCTCGAGGACATGATGCCGGCGGCCAGGGTCCGGCGCGGAATCGCCGAGCGCACGATCGAGATTGCCCCGCTCGCCTACATGCGCGGCAGAACCCTCTCCGACGCTTTTGTCATCCTCGACGAAGCCCAGAACGCCACAGCGGCGCAGATGAAGATGTTCCTCACGCGCATCGGCGTGAACTCGCGCGTGGTGATCACCGGCGACAAGACCCAGATCGACCTGCCCCGAGCCCAGGTCTCCGGTCTGATTCAGATAGAAGACATCCTCGGCGAAGTCGAAGGCATCGAGTTCGTGTACCTGGATGAGAGCGACGTCACTCGCCACCGCCTCGTGAAGCACATTGTACGTGCCTACGCGGCAGCGGACGGACGCCTTGCCGAGGAACGCGACCATGACCGCCGGTAACGGGAAACGCCGGCTGCTCTCGGGCGTCCCGCAGCGCGGATGGCCGGATGCCGCGGTCCACCACGGGGTGCGCTGGCTGCTCCTGGTGTTGCTGGCGGGAGGGCTCGTGACTCTCTATCCGTCGGATCCGGGCGTCGGGATCGGCCGATACAGCGCGGGCACCGTCGCCGAGCGAGACATCATCGCTCAGGTCGGCTTCCCGGTTCCGAAGGACTCCGCCGTGCTCAGAAGCGAAAGGGACGCGGCGGCGGCCTCGGTCATTCCGACGTTCACCTACCGCGCCGCCGCCACGGACTCGACGCTTGCCGGTCTGGCGGGCCTTTTTGCACGCGTGGATTCGGCTTCGCTGGTCGACGGCGTGGCGGGAATCGCCGGCATCCTGGCGACGTCCGGGATCGACGCGGACGCCGCGCAGGTGGAACTCCTCGCCGAACCGGAACGCCGGACCGGTTTGCACGAGCGGGCGGCGTCCGCGGTCCGTGCACTGACTCCCGACGGGCTGATGGCACCCGGCGCGGCCTCTCGAATCACCACCGATTCGGTCCGCGTGGTCCGGGGCGGCGGGAGCTCGGTGGTTGCGCGCAGCGCGGTGCTCTCGGGCCGCGAGTTCTACGACCGCGCGCTGGCCGGCATGGAATCCGGACCCGAGAGCGACCTCCTGCGCGTCGTGCTCGCCCGGTACCTCACGCCCAGTCTGATTCCCGAGACGGTCAGGACCGAGAGAGAGCGGGCCTTCGCGCGCGACACGATCCCGATCATGTCGGGACGCGTGCTGGAGGGCGAGGCGATCGTGCGGGCGAACGATCAGGTCGGCGAGGAGCAGCTGCGCAAGATCGAGGCGTACCGCAACCAGTTGCGCTCCGAGGGGATCAGCGTGGACAGCTCGAACCTGGCGGGCAATCTCGGCGGGCTCCTGCTGAACACGCTTCTCCTGACCGTCCTGGGCGTGCTCGTCTTCTTCTTCCGGCCCGAGATCTATCATTCATTCCGGTTCGTGCTGGCCATACTGAGCATCTTCGCCCTGTATTTCGTTGCCGGTTTCGTGATCACCGGGCTGGGTCTTCCCCCGGCCGCCCTGCCGATCGTCTTTGTTGCGGTCTCGCTGTCGATCCTGTGGGACGGACGCCTGGCGCTGCTCGCGGTGTTCGTCGTTTGCGGGATCACGGCCGTGCAGGAGCCCTTCGGGGAAGTGCCGGTCCTGTTGACGCTTCTGGCCGGTGGCTCCGCGGCCGCGCTCTCGGTTCGCACATTCCGGCGACTGGCGCAGACCTGGGTGTTCATCGCGGTGACCGCGGGCGCCTACGCGCTTGTTTTCGCCGGACTCCAGATGCGCGGCCCGGATTTCGCGCTGGCGCCGTCGCTGCTGTGGGCACTCGTCAGCACCGTGGCCGGCGTCATTCTGGCCATCGGCTTCATACCCGTCTACGAATGGGTCGCGGGCATCACCACCGACCAGACGCTGATCGGATGGGCGGACGCCAATCGGCCACTCATGCGCCGAATGGCCGTCGAGGCCCCGGGCACGTTCGCGCATACGCTGCAGGCCGCAAGCCTGGCCGAGGCCGGCGCAGGGGCGATCGGCGCCAACACCCTGCTTTGCCGGGCCGGGGTCTACTACCACGACATCGGCAAGATGCGCCGCCCGGACTACTTCATCGAGAACCAGCACGGCGCCAACCCACACGAGGACCTCGATCCGCTCGAATCCGCCAGAATCATTCGCGACCACGTGGTGGAGGGAGTCAGGATGGCGCGCGCCGAGAAGGTGCCCGAGGTGCTGGTGGACTTCATCCGCGAACATCACGGCGACCAGACGATCGGCTTCTTCCTCCACACCGCGCGTCAGCTGGCCGAGCGCGAGGGGAGCGACCCGCCGGATCCTTCGGTCTTCCAGTATCCGGGTCCCCGGCCGCGGACCCGCGAAACCGGTATCGCCATGCTTGCCGATTCGACGGAATCCGCCGCGCGGGCCATGGACAGCCCGACCGAAGAGCGTCTGCGTGAGCTCATCGACAAGATCTTTGAGACCAAGGCCGCTACCGGCCAGTTGGACGACTGCCCCCTGACCTTCCGGGACCTGGCCCGGTTGAAGAAGCAGTTCGCCACGTACCTCAGCGGAAGCCATCACACCCGGATCCAGTACCCCCGTGCCGGGGATGAACGGTGATCACGATCCACGTCAACGCGCCGGAAAGGGTCGGCGTTCCGCGTGACCTGATCCGCCGGGCGTTGCGCGAGACGCTCCGGCGTGGCGGACATGAGCGTGCCGAGCTCTCGGTGACATTCGTCGGAGATACGGAGATCACGCGGCTCCACGAACGGTATCTGGGCCGCGCCCGCGTGACGGATGTGCTCTCGTTCGCGCTCCACGAAGGGGGCGAAGATCCGCTGGGCGACGTGTACGTCGGTTACGAGCAGGCGCGCCGCCAGGCGGCGGATACGGGCGTCGACCCGGAGGAGGAACTCGTCCGGCTGGCGGTACACGGGGCGCTGCACGTGCTCGGGTACGATCATCCCGAGGGTCCCGAGCGGACCGGCAGCGAGATGTTCCGGGTCCAGGAGGAAGTCGTGCGCGGACTGGGGGCGACGGCGTGAGCACGGATACCCCTCCCGTCGTGGCGAGCCAGGCCACCCTGAGCGAGCTGATCGAGCTGGCCGAAACGGGCGACTTCTCCAGGGTGCCCGATCTGCTCGAAGGGATGCACCCCTCCGATATCGCCGATCTCGTCGCCTCGGTCGCCGTGGAGGAATACAGGATCGAAATACTGGAGGCCCTCCCCACCGAGGTGGCTTCCGAGACCCTCGCCGAGATGGAGGAGGACGAGGATCGCGCGGAGCTCCTGACCGGGCTGGACGAGCGGAGGGGCGCCGAGCTGCTGCAGGGGTTGGCGGACGACGATGCGGCCGACCTCCTCGGCGAACTCGAGCCGGGCGACCGCGATCGGATGCTGGCCGCCCTGCCCACGGAGGAAGCCGGCGAGATCCGCGAACTGCTTCGCTACGGCGAAGAGACGGCGGGCGGCCTGATGACGACCTCGCTCGTTTCGGTGTCGACCGGCGCAACCGCCGGCGAGGCGATCTCCGAGATACGGAAGCAGGGCCGCGAGGTGGAGGACTTCTACACGGTCTTCGTGGTCGATGAGCGGAACCGGTTGCGCGGCACGGTACCGCTGGACGACCTGATTCTTGCCGAGCCGTCCGACACCGTCGCGTCCCTGGTGGAGCCGCCGGTGGCCACGGTGCTGCCGGACATCGACCAGGAGGAAGTGGGACAGCTGATCGGCCGCTACAACCTGGTCAGCGTCCCCGTGGTCAACCACGACGGTTCCCTGCTCGGGCGCATCACCTTCGACGACGTGATCGACGTCATCGAGGCGGAGACCACCGAGGACATCCTCAGGCTGGCCGGTGTCTCGGACGAGGAGGAACTGAAGGGCGGCTGGTTCGAGTCGGTCCGGGCTCGACTGCCGTGGCTGGTTCTCAACCTGGCGACCGCGGCGCTGGCCGCATCGGTCATCCTGGCCTTTGAGAGCACGATCGAGGAAGTTGCCTTCCTGGCCTTCCTGATGCCGGTCATCGCGGCTCTGGGGGGGAACACGGGCACCCAGGCGCTGGCGGTTACCATTCGGCGTATTGCCGTCGGTGGAGGAATCCACGCCGGCCAGTTCCGGGTCGTGGGGAAGGAGGTGCTGGTGGGGCTGCTGAACGGCTTCGTTCTCGGCGCGCTTTTCGCCGTGTTCGCGTATGTGTGGATGGACGGCGACCCGCGGCTGGGACTCGTGGTGCTCCTGGCCATGTGGGCGAACATCATCGTCGCCGGATTCGCGGGCGCGATGATCCCCACGGTATTGCACCGGCTGGGCGTCGACCCGGCGGTGGCTTCGTCGGTGTTCGTTCACACACTCACGGATCTGGTCGGATTCGTCATGGTGCTCAACCTTGCCGCGGCCCTCCTCTTCTAGGGCGAGAATGACAGCCCCTGCTCGAGCCGAGAAGAACCGGCGTCTCGCCGCCGATTTCCGGAGCGGCAAGCGCCCCGCGCTGGCGCGTGCCATCTCGATGGTGGAAGGGCGGCGCCCCGGCGTGGCGGACCTGCTCCAGGAACTGCTCCTGGCACGGCCTCAGGCTCGGCGGTTCGGCATCACCGGCCCCCCCGGCGCGGGCAAATCCAGCTTGGTGGCCGGCCTGGCGACCCTGCTTCGCGCACGTGGCGAGAAGGTCGCCATCGTCGCGGTCGACCCGACGTCGCCCTACTCGGGTGGTGCGCTCCTGGGTGACCGCATCCGGATGAACGACCTGGCCACCGACCCCGGGATCTTCATCCGCTCGATGGCCACGCGCGGGTCGCTGGGAGGCTTGGCCGCGACGACGCGCGAGGTGGTCGACCTGCTCGACGCGTTCGGCTTTCCGAACGTGCTCGTGGAGACCGTGGGCGTGGGGCAGACCGAGTTGGAGATTGCCTCGGCGGCCGACTCGGTCGCGGTCGTGCTGGTGCCCGAGTCCGGCGACGGGATCCAGGCCATGAAAGCGGGACTCATGGAGATCGCGGACCTGTTCGTGGTCAACAAGGCGGACAGGATCGGCGCGGACCGCATGGTGCGGGAGATCCGGCAGGCGCTGGCGCTCCGGGCCGGGCACGGGATGTACGGAGTGACGGCGCACCACGGGGTGGATCTGTCCCGCCTGGATCAAACGGACGAGGATCCCGACACGGCCCATGCCGCGGCCTGGGAGATCCCGGTCCTCAAGACTTCGGCGGGCCGGGGCGAGGGCATCGAGGAGTTCCTGGACGGGCTCCTGGCACACAACCGCCACCTCACCGAGTCGGGAGCACTGGAAGCCCGCCGCGAACGCCGGGCGGGGAGCCGTCTGCGCGACGTGATCGTGGGTCGTTTGAGGGGCCGGGCCGAGGCGTTTCTGGCGTCTCATCCAAATCTGCCGGCGCGGATTGCGGACATCGCCGGAGGACGCGCCACGGCCTACGGTGTGGCAGACGAGCTGATTCCCGCCATATTGAAGAAGGAGCCGAGGTCGGATCAGGGTTAGGAGGGATCACATGTCCACGACCGAGGGCCGGGTGCGAGACGCCGACGCCCTTGTTGCGGCGATCGAAGCGCACGAGCGCGAAGGCGAGCGGCTGAGCGCCGAACTGGCGGCGTGGCAGGCGACCTGCGAGGGCACCCCCAGGCGGCTTCCGTTCTTCACATCGATCTCCGGGAACGAGGTCGAACCCCTTTACACGCCGGAACACGCATCCGGAAGCTACCTGGAGAAGCTCGGCGTGCCCGGAGGCTTCCCGTTCACCCGCGGGCCGTACGCCACCATGTACCGGACCCGCCTCTGGACCATGCGGCAGTTCGCCGGGTTCGCGACCGCCGAGGAGACCAACGAGCGGTACAAGTACCTGCTGGCGAACGGCCAGACCGGACTCTCGGTCGCCTTCGACTTCCCGACCCTGATGGGGTACGACAGCGACCACCCGCGCTCGCTCGGCGAAGTGGGCGTGTGCGGCGTAGCGGTCTCGTCGCTCGCGGACATGGAGACCCTGTTCAGCGGGATCCCGATGGACAAGGTCTCGGTGTCGATGACCATCAACGGCCCCGCGATCATTCTGTTCTGCTTCTATCTGGCGGCCGCTCAGCGCCAGGGAGTCCCCCCCGAGCAGCTGCGCGGCACGGTCCAGAACGACATCCTCAAGGAATACCAGGCGCAGCACGCGTGGGTTTTTCCGCCGGAGCCGGCGTTGCGCCTCATCGTCGACATGTTCGAGTGGTGCGGCGCGAACGCCCCGAAGTACAACCCCATTTCCATCTCGGGCTATCACATCCGCGAGGCCGGCGCGACCGCCGGACAGGAGCTGGGGTTCACCCTGGCCAACGGCTTCGACTACGTGCGCCGCGGCATCGCGAGAGGACTGGACGTCGATACCTTCGCGCCGCGCCTGTCGTTCTTCTTCGACGTGCACAACGACTTCTTCGAGGAAGTGGCAAAATTCCGCGCCGCCCGGCGGATCTGGGCGCGTCACCTCCGCGACCGCTTCGGCGCGCGCAGTCCGCAGTCCTGGAGACTCCGCACGCACGCGCAGACCGCGGGGGTCACGCTTACGGCCCAGCAGCCCGAAAACAACATCGTGCGTGTTGCCTACCAGGCGTTGGCGGCGGTCCTGGGCGGGGTTCAGTCGCTTCACACGAACTCCATGGACGAAACGCTCGCGCTGCCGACCGAGAAGTCGGTCAGGATCGCGTTGCGGACGCAGCAGGTACTGGCCAGCGAGACCGGCGTGGCCAACACGATCGATCCCCTCGCGGGCTCCTACTATCTGGAGGCGCTGACGGATCGCCTCGAATCCGAAGCCGAGGACATATTCGCCCGCGTCGAAGAGGAGGGCGGGGTGGTCGCGGGGATCGAAAACGGCTGGTTCCAGCGTGAGATCGCGGCTTCGGCCTCGAGGCAGCAGGCCGAGATCGAAGCCGGAATGCGGACGGTCGTGGGGGTCAACAAGTTCGTGGACGGTTCCGACGAGGTCGAGATCGACACCCTGCAGATCGACCCCGGTGTCGAAGAGCGGCAGCGGCTTCGCATGGCGCGGCTTCGCGGGGAGCGCGACGACGAGCGTGTCGAGCGAACGCTGGCCAGCCTGAAGGCCGCCGCCGCCGGCGAGGAGAACCTGGTGCCACGCATCCTGGAGTGCGCGCACGCATACTGCACCCTGTACGAAATCAGAGCGGCCATGGAGGAAGTCTTCGGGGCCTACAGGGAGCCGGTCTTTTTTTAGAAGGCCGTGGACAGAATCCCCCCGGCATTCGAGCGGCGATGCATCCGGGCCGGACGCCCGGCCACACCGTCTCATGATGTAAGGCAAAGTTTCCATAATGTCATGTTTACTATACATGTTTGTTTGTCGGGGCCGCGCTCTGCGTTACTCCTCGGGCCCGTAGCGCCGCTACTGGCCCTTCGTCGCGCCTTGCCGGCCCGGCGCCTCGCCGCTCTCGGTGCTCGGGCGGCTCTATCCACGGCCTTCTAGCAAGGCCGTGGACGGAATCCCCCCGGCATCGCGCATCCTGATTGCCGACGATCAGCCCGACGTTGTCGAGGCGTTGCGTCTTCTTCTGGTGTCGGCGGGCTATGAGTCGGAGGCCGCGGGTGGCCCCGAGGAGGCGTTGGCCAGGCTGGAGGATGGCGTCTTCGACGCCGCGCTCATCGACCTCAACTACACCCGCGACACCACCTCCGGGCGCGAGGGCCTGGACCTCCTGAGAAGGCTCCATGAGATCGACAGCACCCTGCCCGTCGTCGTCATGACCGCGTGGGGGAGCGTCGAGAGCGCGGTCGAGGCGATGCGTTGCGGAGCCCGGGACTACATCGAGAAGCCCTGGGACAACGATCGCCTCCTTGCCACCCTGAAGACCCAGATCCAGCTCGGCCGCGCGCTCCGCCGTTCGCAGAAGCCGAGGAACGGGGATGCGCACACCACGCGCCCGCCCGCCCATCCACGCCTGATCGCCTCGTCGAAGGCGATGAAGCCCGTTCTGAAGGTCATGCGCCGTGTCGCTCCCTCCGACGCCAACATCCTCATTACGGGGGAGCACGGGACCGGGAAGGAGGTCGTGGCGGGATGGCTGCACGCCTCGTCCGCGCGTCGGCACGCCCCGCTCGTGACCGTGAACATGGGCGGAATCTCCGAGGGTCTGTTCGAGAGCGAGCTTTTCGGGCACGTGAAGGGGGCGTTCACCGACGCCAAATCCGACCGCGCGGGGTTTTTCGAACTCGCCCACGGCGGGACCCTGTTCCTCGATGAAATCGCCAACACCTCCCTGCCGGCGCAGGCCAGGCTCCTTCGCGTTCTCGAAACCGGCGAGCTGCAGCGCGTCGGGTCTTCCGATGTCGTGAGGATGGATATCCGCCTTCTGTCGGCGACGAACGCCTCTCTCGACGAGGCGGTCGCCGAGGGACGGTTTCGAGAAGACCTGCTCTACCGCATCAACACCGTCGAGATCGCGATTCCGCCACTCAGGGACCGCCCCGAGGACCTCCTGCTTCTCGCCGCCCACTTCCTCGAGCGCGAGTCGGCACGCTACGGCCGGCCCGGCCTCGGCTTCACGGCCGGTGCTTCCCGTGCGATGCTGGATCATCCCTGGCCGGGCAACGTGCGGGAGCTCAAGCATGCCGTCGAGCGGGCGGTGCTCATGTGCGACGATCTGGAAGTCGGGGTGGAGGACCTCGCGCTGCGTACGCTGCCGGGTGGTGCGCTCCCGCTGGAGGAACTCAAGCTCGGGGAGGTGGAGCGCGTCCTCATCGAAAGGGCCATGGACCGGCACGACGGCAACGTCAGCCAGGCCGCCGAAAGGCTCGGCCTCAGCCGGAGCGCGCTGTACCGACGCCTGGCCCGCTACGGCATCGGCGACGTCGGGTGACCCCGGACGACACGTCGGCAAAGCCGGGATCCGAATCCGCCGGACCGGTCTGCCGAGCGCCTTTTGTGGGCCGGTGGGCCCGCCTCGAATTCGACCTTCAGATCATTCTCCTGTCCAACCTGGCCGGACTGCCGGCGTTCGCGCTCGCCATGTACCTCCTCTGGACCGGAGATGTGGCGACATCGACCCGCTGGCTCGCGACCGCGGGGATTCTGCTTCTGTGGGGAGGGTTGACCGCGGTTCTGCGCGCGAGGCTTGTGCGCCCGATCCGGACCCTGTCCAGCGTGCTGCTGGCCTTGAGGGAAGGAGACTTCTCGATCCGGACACGCGTGCCGAAGACGCTCAAGGGGCCCCTCGCGCTGGCCTTTCAGGAGACCAACAGGCTGGAAGCCATCCTGAGGGAACAGCGGCTGGGGGCCGTCGAGGCCACGGTGCTCCTGCGGAGGATCCTGGAGGAGATCGACGTGGCCGTGTTCGCCTTCGACGAGGACGAGAGGCTGCGCCTGCTCAACCGGGCCGGCGAGCGGCTGCTCGACCAGCCCTCGAAGGCCGTGCTGGGGAGTTCCGCCGCCGACCTGCGGCTGCAGGAGGGACTTGTCGGCCACGCGCCGCGAACGATGGAGGTGAATCTGCCGGGAGGACAGGGAAGGTGGGAGCTGAAGCGCACCGTCATCCGTCAGGAGGGGGCGCCCATGAAGCTCCTGGTGCTTTCGGATCTCTCCCGCGCGCTTCGCGAGGAGGAGCGTTTGGCGTGGAAGCGCATCATCCGGGTGCTCAGCCACGAGATCAACAACAGCCTTGCGCCGATCAAGTCGATCGCGAGCAGTCTGCGCAAGCTCGTGAGCGGCGATTCATCCCAGGGAAGGCTCGGGCATGATCTGTCCCGGGGGCTCCGGGTGATCGTGGGCCGAGCGGAGTCACTTGGCCGCTTCATGGCCGCGTATGCCCGCCTCGCCCGCCTGCCCGCGCCGACCCCGGTGTCGACGCCGGTCGGGCCGCTGATCCGGCGAAGCGCCGATCTGGAGACCCGGCTGAAGGTGGAGGTGACCGGCGGACCCGAACTGAGCATCATGGCGGATCCGGATCAGCTGGATCAGCTGCTTATCAACCTCGTGCGCAACGCGGCCGATTCGGCGCTCGAGCGCGGTGGCGCGGTCAGGGTGGGATGGCGGGTGCGCGACGGAAGGTCCCTCGAAGTCGTGGTGGAGGACGAGGGGCAGGGTGTGCAGGACACCGCCAACCTCTTCGTGCCCTTCTATTCCACGAAACCCGGTGGTTCCGGCATCGGGCTCGCGCTCTGCCAGCAGATCGCCGAGGGGCACGGGGGCCACCTGGCGCTGCGAAATCGCGAGCCTCGGGGCGCGGTGGCGATCCTGTCCCTGCCGCTGGAGACGCGGCTCCGGGAGGCGCGGTCCCGGAGCCGCGTCAGCGGCTAGCGCCCGATGTCGTCACCCCCGGCGGTGATGACGAATTCGACCCTGCGGTTCTCGGCCCAGGACTCTTCGTCCGTACCGGGAACGCGCGGCCTGTCCTCGCCGAAGTACTCCACGGTGAAACGGGCCGCGTCAATTCCGAGTCCGGCCAGGACCTCGAGCACCGCTTCGGCTCGCAGTCTGGACAGCTCCATGTTGTATACCGGATCCCCGCGTTCGTCCGCGTGGCCTTCGATCCGGATCTGGACTCCCGGATTGTCGCGCAGGATCCCCGCCTTGGCACGCAGCCTCGCCTGCGCCTCGTCGCTGACCGCCGCGTCGTCGTACTCGAAGTAGACCATCTCCTGGAGGGTGCGGCGGGCGGCCATGGCGCGGCGCTCCCGCTCCCTCTCGGCCGCTTCTCTCTCGGCCGCGAGGCGACGCTCCTCTTCCGCCTGTGCCCTGCGGATCGAGTCCTGGCGCATCCGTTCCAACTCCTCCGCCGACGGGCCGGGATCTGCCGGCGGGGGCGGTGGCGGCGGGGGCGGCGGTGGCTCGTCGCCGCAGAGTCCCATCCGTCCGGGGCACAGGGCAAACGAAGCCAGCACGCCGAGCTTCCTGGTCCGGAACGTGGTGTGGCTGTCGCCCGCCAGGCTCAGCGAGAAGGCCCCCACGCGAACCCCGCTGAAGTCCATTTGCACCCCGGCGTTGAGGTCGAATCCATTGAACTCGGCCATCAGGTTCAAGCCCCGCCCCCCAGCCATGCCGACATGTATCGTCGATCCGGCGAACAGGCCGCCGGAGCCCCTCTGCGCGTAGAAGTCGAGGTCACCGCCCGCCGAGAAAAGGCCCGCGCCCCAGCCGAGAGTCAGGCTGACGAAGCTCGCGTCGGAGGTGGGCAATATGGCCGTTCCGACCGCGTACGGACTCAGGTTGCTGTTGAATTCGTCCCCCTGTCCCTGGGCCTGGCGAGTGCGGTAGTCCGGGTGGCCGAACCTGGGGGGCTGCAGGTCATCTACCCAGCCGGCCCCGAAGGACGGTGACGACAGGTACCGGGCCCCAACCGCGAGCTTCACGTTTTCGGAGGTCGAGGGCAGAAGCGAGATGCGGCCGAACGCTCCCAGGATGTTGCCGCCGTTCGCCTCGTCGTCGAAGTGCTGAATCGTGGTGCCCACCTCCACGCGGTCGAAGAGCCCGAGCGTGAAGGACATGTCGGACAGCCACTTGTTGTAGGCGTCGCCCCTGCGCCGCACCTCGCCGTTTCGCCTCAGCAGCAGCGTCTGGTCGATGTTGATCCCGAATCCCGAGTACGTTGCGACGAACGTTGAGTGTGGCAGGACTGTCGCGACCGGGACGTCCAATATGCCGGAACCGTACCGGAGGGTGCTGGGCATCTGCGTGGTCTGTGCCGAGCCATCCGGCGCTACGACGAAGAATGCCGCAAGAGCGAATGCGCCAACGCGAAATCTGACCGGATTCATAAGTGTCTACCCCGTGGTGGGAAGGTGAAAACAGCCACACTAAAGCTACCGCTGGCCGGCACACAATGGAAGACGCTGCGCCGCAACGGGTTGCCCGTGCCCGCTGCCAGCAGATCGCCAAGGGACACGGAGGACGGCTGACGCTGCGGAATCGCAATCCCGGGGGTGCGGTGGCGATCCTGGCCCTGCCGCTGGAGATGCGGCCGGCCTCTCGTCACCGACTAGCGTCCGATGTCGTCGCCTCCGGCGGTAATGACGAACTCGACCCTGCGATTCTGCGCCCAGGACTGCTCGTCCCTGCCCGGAACGCGCGGCCGGTCCTCGCCGAAGTACTCCACGGTGAAACGGGCCACATCGAGTCCGAGTCCGGCGAGGAACTCGAGCACCGCTTCGGCGCGCCGCCTCGACAGATCCATGTTGTACACGGGGTCCCCGCGTTCATCGGCGTGGCCTTCGATCCGGATCCGTACTCCCGGATTGTCGCGCAGGATTGTGGCCTTGATCCGCAGCCTCTCCTGGGCTCCTTCGCCGACCGCCGCGTCGTCGAACTCGAAGTAGACCATCTCCTGCAGGGTGCGGCGGACGCGTATCGCGCGGCGCTCCCGCTCGGCCCGCTCCCGCTCGGCCTGCTCCCGCTCGGCCGCGAGGCGACGCTCCTCTTCCGCCTGTGCCCTGCGGATCGAGTCCTGGCGCATCCGCTCCAATTCCTCCGCCGACGGCCCGGGATCGGGCGGCGGGGGAGGCGGTGGCGGGGGAGGCGGTGGCTCGTCGCCGCAGAGTCCCATCCGTCCCGGACACAGGGCAAACGAGGCAAGCACCCCGATCTTCCTCGTCCGGAACGTGGTGTGGCCATCGCCGCTCAGGCTCAGCGAGAAGGCCCCCACGCGGACCCCGCTGAAGTCCATTTGAACCCCGGCGTTGACGTCGAATCCATCGAACTCGGCCATCAGGTTCAGACCCCGCCCGCCCCCCATGCCGAGATGGATCGTCGATCCGGCGAACAGGCCGCCGGAACTCCGCTGTGCGTAGAAATCAAGGTCGCCGCCCGCCGAGAAAAGGCCGGCTCCCCAGCCCAGGGTAAGGCTGATGAAGCTCGCGTCGGAGGCGGGCAATGTGGCCGTGCCGACCACGTAGGGGCTCAGGTTGCTGTTGAACTCGTCGCCCTGCCCCTGGGCCTGACGCGTGCGGTAGTCCGGATGCCCGAACCGGGGCGGTTGCAGGTCATCGACCCAGCGCGCGCCGAACGAGGGTGACGAAAGGTACCGGGCCCCCACCGCGAGGCTGAGATTCTCGAGCGTCGAAGGCAGAAGGGAGATGCGGCCGAAGCCGCCGAGGATGTTGCCGCCGTTCGTCTCGTCGTCGAAATGCTGAATCGTGGTCCCCACCTCCACACGGTCGAAGAGTCCAAGCGTGAAGGACACGTCGGACACCCATTTGTTGTAGGGTCCCCCCCTGCGCCTCACCTCTCCGTTCCGCCTCAGCAACAGCGTCTGGTCAATGTTGATGCCGAAGCCCGAGTACGTTGCGACGAACGTCGCGTGGGGCAGAACGGTCGCGACCGGAATGTCCAGAATCCCGGAACCATACCGGAGGGTACTGGGCATCTTCGTGGTCTGCGCCGAGCCCTCCGGAGCCACGAGAAAGAAAGCCACAAGAGCGAATGCGCCAAGGCGGAATCTGACCGGATTCATGGTGTCCAACCCGTGGTGGGAAGCCAAAAGCATTCACTTTCAAGCTACCGTGCGCGCTGTTCGGGACGCAATGAAAAACACCTCGTTTCCAGCGGATTGGGCCTGCCGGTTGCTCATGGCTCACAATCGGTCCGACTCGATCGCCCCCGATATCCTGTTGCCGCACCCGCCGGCCGCCGGTCAGCCGTGCCCGAGGGGCGCGAACGACTTCTGCCAGCCTACGGTCAGGAGCCAGTCGGTCTCGAGCTGCGGACCATTCAGGCGCTGATATGCGGGCACGTGCCACTCCGCCGCGATGCGGTGGCCCCGGAGCGCACCGTCAGGGAAATGGATGTTGAGTCCCAGAGGGATGTCGACGCGGGTCCCGCCCCGGAGTTCCTCCCTGACGGTCGGCACCATCATGGGGTTGCCGTAGGCCAGGTCGTGCCCCGCGTAGTTCCCCCACCGCCGCAGCAGCAAGCGTGCCGACAGGCTCACGCGTTTTGCGGGCCTCACGGCGAACCAGCCGGTCAGGTCCGAGGCATGACCCTTGCGATAGCCGCGGCTGTTCTCGCCGAGCCGGAGAGTGCCCAGCGCCTGCAGTCCCCACGACGTTCGTTCCCTCATGCCCAGCACGGTGATGCCGGGCATGACGTCCCATGTTCCCGAGCCGAGTTGCATGGGGTAGGGCATTTGCACGGCCCGGCCCATGCTCATGGGGTTCGCGCCGGTCTCCTCGATGGATCCGGTCGGAAGTCCGACACCGGCGTTCAGATGGACCCGGATCGAGCCGGCCCGTTTGACGCCGATGAGGGCGCCGATCGAAGCGTCGCCAAGCCCGGATGAGGCGGCCCTGAAGTTGCCCCCCGCGCGGGTGACGTGGTTCATGGACTGGTGGACCCAGTGGGCCATTGCCATCAGGGTGACGATGTTGCTGGGGGCGTACATGAGTCCGGCCATGTGCATCGTCATGGTCATGTCGAGGGGGGCGACCATGAACGAGGCGTGGACATCGGAGGGCTGGACCCGGTCCGTGCCGTCGCGGTTTCCGTCCATGGCCATGCGCATGAAGCGGTAGGAGAGCATGAATTCGCCATGCTCGTGGGTGTGCTCGCCCATCACTCCGATGGGGGCGTGTCCGTCGGGCCGGGACGAGGTCCATTCGTACTGGGCGTCAAGGGGGGCAATGATGGCTGAGACCGCGGCCAGGAACGTGGCGACGGTCGCGGCGATCGTGGTCGAGGGCACTCTGAGTGCATGGGTGCGTATTTCGATATGCATATTGCGTCCTTTTGTATGCTGTACATCACATCAAGGATGATGAGGGGTCCGCGCCGTGATGGGCTGGCAGAGCCGGGCCGCGGAGTCGCGGTCGCATCCGAATCCATCGTGCGGCGAATCGTGCGGCGCATCGGGCGGCGGACCGCCGATGAAGATTCCGCGCGTCGGGCCGAACGGCCCGGATTCAGGAAAGAGGCGGCCCGTTGGCGAAGGGAAGCGTGTAGGGCGCGCGGCCGAATGGAAGCCGCGGCGACGCGCTCCGCACGGAGGGGGCGGCAACGAGGGGTTGCGACGCCAGCTTGACCCCGTCGGTGGCAGGCAAGGCGGGGCCGGCAGGGACCGGGCACTTGCCCAGGCAGTCGCAGGGCGCGGGTGCGTGGGACGGTCCTCGGTCGGAGCCGTGGTCTTCCGCGAGATGCCTACCGTGGCCGGCTCCGTGCTGGCCGCCGTGGTGGCCGTGTGCGTCGGCGGCGCCGTCATGTCCGTGCGCGGCGTTGCCGTGGACGCCCGCCGATTGGGCGCCGTGGCCGCCCGGGCCCGTGTGGTGGGGGCAACCCGCGCCGGGAACCCAGGGGAAGGCGGACGGCGAGAGCGCCAGGACGACGAGCAGGCTGACGAGCTTTGTCCCCCGCCGCCGCGTCCGCCTCATTCGCACGTTGCTCAAACCGTCGATTCAGGTTCCCAATCAGCCATTGGCAGGCCGACCTTCGTTGCCGAAGGATAACACGGATCTCGTGATTCAGCGCGTTGGAGCCAATGGGCGCGCAGTGACGCCAGGGGCGCGTTCGGCGCATGACGCGTATATTTCAGGCATCCCCCCGTCTCTGACATCTGTAACCGCGTGGAGACCCCCTATCTTGCTCAACAAGTTGGCCATCCTCGCCGCGCTGGCCGTGGCGCCCGACCAGGAGATGGGTGCTGCCCGGCCTTCGCGAACCGAGGTCGCTCCCGATCGGCCGGTCGCCGCCACCTACAACGGTTTCGAGGGCCAGACGAACGTGGTGGCCCCCCGCATGACCGACCCCGGGATCGATGTCGACGGGCGGCTGGACGACCCTGCCTGGTCCGAGGCCGCTCTCCTGACCGGTTTCTCGCAGTACGACCCCTCCGAGGGGATACCAGGCACCCAGAACACCGAGGTGCTGCTCCTGATTTCGCAGGACGCCATCTACTTCGGCGTGCGCGCGTTCGACGACAACCCCGGCCGCGTCCGGGCCACGCTCGGCGAACGCGACACCTTCTACCGCACCGACGACTACATCCAGTTCATCCTCGACACCTTCGACGATCAGCGGCAGGCGTACTCGATCGTGGTGAACCCGCTGGGTGTGCAGCAGGACGGCCTCTGGATCGAGGGCAGGGTGGGGCGGTTCGGACGCAACTTCGGTCCCCCGATCGACTGGAATCCGGATTTCGTCTGGGACTCCGAGGGGCGGGTCGAGGACTGGGGGTACGCGGTCGAGGTCAGGATCCCGTTCAAGAGCATCCGCTTCCCCGAGGCCGCCGAACAGGCGTGGGGACTTCAGGTCTTCCGCAAGATCCAGCGGCTGGGATTCGACGAGTCGTGGGCGCCGGTTACCAAGGACGTGGCGAACAGGCTGACCCTTTCGGGTTCGCTAAGCGGGCTGCGCGACCTCGAACGCGGGATGTTCCTGGAGCTGAACCCGGTGCTCACCGGGACGCGCCAGGGGACCTATGACGCAGGCGCCGGTGCATTCACGCGGGAGCCGGTGAGCGGCGAATTCGGCTTCAACGCCAAGTACGGCCTTACTTCCAACCTTACGCTCGACGGGACGTACAACCCCGACTTCAGCCAGGTCGAGGCCGACGCCGGACAGATCGCGGTCAACGAGCGGTTCGCGCTGTTCTATGAAGAGAAGCGGCCGTTCTTCCTGGAGGGGACCGAGATCTTCACGATGCCGAAGAACCTCGTCTACACGCGCAGCATCATCAATCCGGTGGCGGGCGCGAAGCTGTCGGGAAAGGCGGGCAGCTTCCAGCTGGGGTATCTCGGCGCGGTCGACGAGGTTGGCGATTCCGGTGAGCCTGCCGAGAGGCCCGTGGTGAACCTGCTGCGGGCGCGGCGGGACCTGGGCAGCGCGTCCACGCTGGGCATGGTGTACACCGACCGCACCACCAACAGCGACCAGTACAATCGCGTGCTCGGCATCGACGGCCGCTTCGTGATGGCGAGGCGTTACACCCTGACGCTGATCGGAGCGGGGAGCCGCACCGCGACGGTCGGATCCGGTCCCGAGACGGGGAGCTACTTGTCGCTGCAACTCGAACGCGCGAGCCCCACGCTCACCTTCAACCTCGACCTCGAGGACGTGGCCCACGGCTTCGACGCGGGCAGCGGACTGATTCCCCGTGTGGGTGATACGCGCCTGCAGTCGCGGCTCGAATACAACTTCCGGGGCGAGCCGGGCGCGCTCGTGGAGCAGTTCCGCCCGGGGTTCGACGCCAGCGCGTTCTGGGACCACGACTCGTTCTGGCGGCGCGAGGTGTTCGAAGAGGCCGAGCTCCGCTACGGAGTCACGACCTCGTTCCGCAACAACATCACCGTGCTGCTGGCCGCCACCGCCCGGCGCTACGACTTCCGCGCCGCCGACTACGACGGGCTGTTCGTCGATGGCGGCGGGGGCGGTGAGGTCCCCTTTGTTGCCGACCAGGACCCGTTCGGACTGCTGCACGGCGTTGGCGGGTTCTTCTGGGTGAACAGCTGGGACGTGCTGCGGGGGCGCGTGCGCTGGGGCTATAGCCAGGACGCGGTGTTCGACCTTCGCTACGGGGTGCCGATCGAGGTGGGCCGCGGGTGGGACGCCGACATCGCGGTCTACGCATACCCCACGCGCCATCTGTCGGCCGAACTCGGGTTCCGCTACCAGAGCCTGGTGCGCGAGCGTGACGGCACGCGGGCGCTGGAGGCCGTGATCCCGCGCATCAAGACCCAGTACCAGTTCAACCGGGCGCTCTTCCTGCGCGCGATCGTGGAGTACGGGGCGCAGATGCGCCGCGACCTCGTCGATCCGGCCACCGGGCGTCCGCTGCTCGGTTGCGGCTCGAGCGGTTGTTCGCTCCGGGGCGGCACCGACGCGAACGACTTCCAGGTCGAGACGCTGCTCAGCTACGAGCCCACCCCCGGCACCGTGTTCTTCGTGGGCTACTCACGGCAGATGGAGGACACCGGGCGGTTGCGCTTCCGCGACGTGCGGCCGACCGCGGACGGGCTGTTCGCGAAGGTCAGCTATCGTTTCAGGCGGTAGCCGATGACGCTGGACATCCTCGGCAACCTCGGCGAATTCGTCGGTGCCATCGGCGTCGTGCTGTCGCTGCTGCTCGTGGCGCGCCAGATGAAGCGCGGCGTCGAACAGACCAGCCGCAATACCAGGCGCGTGCGCGCCGCTGCGTTCAACTCGATGGTCGAGAACAGCATCCGCCTGCTCGAACACGTCTTCCGCGACAGCGAGCTGGCCAATTTCCTCGCGCGGGCCGCCGACGATCCGGAGGCGCTGACGCCCGGAGAGCGGTTGCGCTGGGACTCCTACATGACCGCGATCTTCCGCCACTTCGGCAACCTGCTGTACCAATGGGAGACCGGGGCGATGGAGGACAAGATATGGGAATCCTACCGTCGCTCCTTCAAGGATCATCTGGAGGAGGAGTCCTGGATGAGCTGGTATCTCGACCGCCCGCACCTCTTCGACCAGCGCCTCGCGGACGAGGTGCGCGGCATCCTGGAGGACCTGGCGAAGGAAGGCGTGCCGCACGCGGTGGCGTGGAAGGAGGGTGGGGGCCGCATCGGATTCAAGGCTTCGCTGGGTAGCGTGACGAAGGGCTGAGCGCCTCGAGCCAGCGACGTAAAGCCCCATTCCTCGCAGGTTTGGAGCGGACTTGACCTCAGGCGATTAGATTCCTAGCGGTTTTGGGGGAGATCTGGAACCCGGTTTGAGGCGATGCCATTGGGAGCGACACAGGAAAAGGCGATCCGAGTCCCCGACGCGTACATGCCGGGATACCTGGCGGCGCGCGAGCAGCATCCCGAACTCGCGGAAGCCTACATCCGCTACACCACGGTGGGCGATCCGCTGGCGGATGCCGTCGTCGAGGATTTGTCGGATCTCCCGCCCAACGAGGTCCACGCAGTCCTTTCGAGGGCGCTGGACGACCCTGCGGAACTGGATGGTGCTCCCGATTCGCTCAAGGCGTTCATCGGCGAGGCCAACGACATCCCGGACTGGTTTGACAGCGGCCGCGCCAGGGTCGCCTCGCGGGCCTTTCTGCGCAATTCGGACATCGTGCTGGCCGCCCTGGTGGGTGGAAGCATCGTAGAGGGGTTTGCGACCCTGATCAGCAAGTCCTTCCGGATTCGGGGCCGGGTCACGCAGTCCGGTGTCCGCCGCCTGAAACAGAACGGCATGCAGCTCGTCGAGCAGTACCTGCCCGGCGGCATGGATCCCGGGGGCGACGGATGGAGGCTGACGCTCAGGGTGCGGCTGGTGCACGCCCAGTCCAGACGCCTTCTGGACCAGTCGGATGAGTGGAATCACGAGAAATACGGCACGCCGCTGAGCGCCGCCCACATACTGCTCGCCGGCGCCGCCTTCTCCGGCCGGCTCATGCAGCATACCGCCGCGCTTGGAGGCGACTTCACCCAGGAGGAACGCGACGCGTACGTCCACGTCTGGAAGTACACGGGGCTGCTCATCGGCATTCCCGAGCCGCTTCTCTTCGAAGATGAAGCCTCGGCCGTGCTCGCCTTCAAGGTGGGCGCGATGTGCGAGCCTCCGGCCGACTACGACGCGATCATCATGGCCAACAGCATCGTGAACAGCGCACCCGTGATCGTGGGCATCACCGATCCGGCCGAGCGAAGGAAGACGGCCCGGGTCATCACCCAGGCCTGCCGGGAGCTCATCGGCAATGAACTGGCCGACACGTTCCTGTTCCCCACGCGCCGCCGGAAGGTGCTGCCGTGGATGCGGTTCAAGAATCGGAGCCGCCGGGTCGTCCGGAAGACGCTGCCCTGGTTGGCGAAGAAGCAGGATCTGGCCCGTTTCGAATACCTCATGAATTTCGCGAGCCTGGACAAGATGGCGTACTCGTACAAGCTCCCCACGACCCTCTACGACGAAGACTCCCAGGACTGGTAGCCACGGGTATGAACAACGCAGCCACGGGCATGAACATCTGCCGATCCTTCAAGCATGGCCCGAGGGCAAAGCCGGGCCTGTGGCCGGTGTCGGCGTTCTTCGCCGCCCTGCTCCTCTCTGCCTGCGGCGGCGACGAGGAGACCCCGGTCGCCCCGCCGCCGCCCCCACCCCCGCCGCCCCAGGAGCCCAACGTGCTCCCGACGGCCGCCTTCGCGCTCGACGTGGACCTTGGCGAGGTGCCTCTCGAGGTGAGCTTCGACGCTTCGTCGTCGACCGATTCGGACGGCAGCCTGGTTTCGTACGCGTGGAGGTTCGGCGACGGCGGCACGGGGTCGGGCGTTCGCACGACGCACACCTACGGGGAGCCGGGAAGGTACCGGGTCGACCTGACCGTCACCGACGACCGCGGAGACACGGCGTCCGCGCGCGGTGCCGTGGTTGCCTACAGTCCCCCGGGGAGCGGACCCAACGCCGTCGCGGGCACGGTGTGGTTCGACCGTGACATGGACGGCGCCCTGGACGACGAAGAACGCCGGCTGGGTGGCTTTGCGGTCTTCGTCGACGAAAACGGCAACGGAGCCTACGACAACGGCGAGAGGTTCACCCTGTCGGCCCCGGACGGCACCTACGAACTGGCGGGACTCGATCTGGGCACCAGCCACACGGTCTCCCAATTCCTGGAATTCGGCTGGACCAGCACGTTCGCGGGACCGGCCGCGCCCCCCTCGGATGCGCTGCCACCCGGGACTGCGGCGATCGTCAACGGCGACAACGCCGACATCGAGGCGTTCCCGTTCCAGGTGGCCCTGCGGACCAGCGAGACCCAGTTCCAGTTCTGCGGCGGGACCCTGATCAACAGCCGCTGGGTGTTGACGGCCGCCCACTGCGTTGCGGGCGCCCCCGCCAGCGAAATCGAAGTCCTCGTCGGCAGCGCCGATCTGAACACCGGCGGCGAGCGCGTGCCCGTGCAGGCGGTCCGGTTCCATCCGAGCTTCGGCGCCACGATCGACTACGACGTCGCGCTGCTGCGGCTTCCGGATCCGCTGCTGCGCCCCCGTGTCTACCTGCAGCGGCGCGACCAGCCGGCCTATTCCGAGCCCGGCGACACGGCCACCGCCATCGGCTGGGGACAGACCGAAACGGGCGACCCGTCCGACGTGCTTAAGAAAACGACCCTGCCGATCATTACGAACTCCGATTGCGACAAGATCGCGGGCATCTTCTTCTCCCGCATCACGGAGCGCGTGATCTGCGCCGGGGCGGAGCGCCTGGACCGGGGCATCTGCTTCGGAGACAGCGGCGGTCCGCTACTCGTGCCGTACGAAGAGTCGTGGATGGAGGTGGGGATTTCGAGCTTCCTGGTCAACCGGGACCAGTGCGGCAACATCCCGACCGCGTTTGCGCGCGTCTCCGAACTGTACGACTACATCGTCTCCATCGCGCGGATCGAGGACTCGCTGGCCTACGAAGTCGACTGGAGCGAAGGGACCACGGTGCGGGTCGACTTCGGCAACTTCCACTAGCGCCCGCCGCCGCCCCTCACGACACGTACTCCCTGAGCTTCGCCACCTGGTCGTGGTCGCCGAGCACGATCAGGTCGTCGCCGGCGCCGAGCCGCATGTCGGCCCTCGGGTTGAACAGGATGTCCTTGCCGGCGTCGCCGTGCTTGCTGACCGCGATCACGACCAGCCCGGTCCGCTCCGGGATCCGCGCCTCTTCCAGCGTCCGTCCCAGGATCTTCGACCGCCCGCCGACCGTGGCCTGGTCGATGTGGCGCGAGAGGTGAACCCCGGTGGAGGTCACGTCGAGGAATGAGGCGACGGACGGCCGGGTGAGCAGCGAGGCCACCCATACGGCCCCGGTCACGTTCGGGCTGACCACGTGATCGGCGCCGGCCTGATACATCTTGGCCGTCGCCGACTGGCCCTCGGCCCGTGCGATGACCACCAGCTTCGAATTCAGGTGACGGGCCGACAGGCAGACGAAGAGGTTGTCCGCGTCGGCCGAAAGGCAGGTGACGAGGCCCATGGCGGAATCGACGCCCGCTCGTCTGAGCACGCGGTCCTCGGCCGCATTGTCGTCGACGATCAGCACGTCGGGATCGACGTTGCGCAGGGCATCGCCCGCCTCGGGGTCCCTCTCGATCACGACGTACTCCTTCTTCGCGCCGATCAGCTCCACGATGACCTGGGTCCCCATCCTCCCGGCGCCGCACACGATCACATGGTCCTTCATGCGACGAATCCTTTTCATGGTTGTACGCTTTTTGTACGTGTTGCGTAGGTCCATCCGCACCATCGACGTGGTGATCAGGGCGAACCACGCGGCCAGTCCCGTGAGCCCGCCGATGAGCATGCATATCGTCCAGTAGCGGCCCGCCTGGGTCAGAGGGTGCACCTCGTGGTAGCCGACCGCGGTGATCGTAATGATCGTCATGTAGAACGAGTCGGCCCAGTTCCACCCCTCGATCCACGCGTAGCCGACGGTCCCGACGCCGACGAGCAGCAGGAAGAAGGCCACGACCATCGCGACCTGGGAACCGCGAAAGATCATGGGCGCCGCTCGTAGGTCATGGGTACCGCTCGAAGATCATGGGCGCCGCTCGAAGATCAGATCGCGCACCCGCACGCCCGTCACGGTGAAGCCGCTCAGGCGGCCCGCCCCGTCGCGCACGAAGCGCACCTCGGGCAGGAACCACTGGTCGCCGGTGAATTCGTCCTCACCGGTCGGCGACAGCACGCTCGGGTCGTTGCGCCAGTGGCTGGCGACGAGCCGTCCCTCTGCGTCCACATCCAGGTCGTAGGTGCTGTCCAGCTCCGGACTGCGGTAGCTGCCCGCGTACTCCCGCAGTTGATCGGCGGTCAGCGACGGGCCCTCGGGTTCGGGCTCGGGCTCCGGGGTCTCGGGTTCGGGCCCCATGAGGTTGCCGACGTAGACCTCGGCCACCCTGCGCGCGCGCCCGGCCGGGTCGCAGTCCGAGACGTTGCAGAAGATGGCGATCGAGAGGTTCTGCTCCGGGAAGCGCGTGAAGTTGGTGCGGTAGCCCACCCACGAGCCGCCGTGCCCGAAGGTGGGAAGCCCGCGGTAGTCCCCGACCGAGAGCCCGTGGGCATAGTCGAGCGTGTCGCCGTTGGTCAGCACGCCCGCTTGCACCATCGTGCGCAGCATCTCCTCGCCGCCCACCTCTGCCGTCTCGTAGTTGCGCATCCAGCGGATGAAGTCGTCGATCGAGGTGTGCAGCGACGAGGAAGCGAGCGCCGTCAGCTGGTTCGGCAACCGCTGAAAGCCCTCGCCCGCGCGTTCACCCTCGCCCAGGCCCCCGGCCAGGCCCATCGGCGCGTACGACTCCGCCCGTCCGGGAACGATCTCCAGGTAGTCATCCGAAAAATGCGTCCGCGTCATCCCCAGCGGCCCGAAGATCCGCGACTCGGTGTACTCGCGGAACGTCATCCCCGACTGCACCTCGATCACGCGCGCCAGCAGGTTGTAACCGGTATTCGAATACGCGTACTCGGAGTTCGGCGGGAAGTTGATCGCCTGCTGGTGTTGCAGCATGCGCAGGATCTTCTCGAACGAGATCACGTCCGTGAACCCGATCCCTCCGAGCGCCATCGTGTGCGGCCAATCCCGGATCCCGCTCGTGTGGTGGATCAGGTGCCGGGCCGTGATGACCGCGCCGAAGTCCGGCAGCTCGGGAACGTAGGTGCGCACATCGGCGTCCAGGTCCAGGTTGCCTTCGGATTCGAGGAGAAGAGCGGCCATGGCCCCGAATTGCTTGGATATCGACGCGATGTCGAAAACCGTTCCCGGGGTGATGGGAATGCCGTGATCCATGTGCGCGGTGCCGTAACCCGCGCGATGCACCACCTCGCCGCCCATCACGACCCCCACAGCCGCGCCGGGACGGTCGCCGGCCAGGTCGGCGAAGATGGCGTCGACGTCCGGATTGGTGGGGCCGCCGGACGCGGGAGGTGGGGGCGCACAACCGGCAAGCCATGCGATCGAGAATGCGGCAAGCGTTGCCGTCAGTGGTATCCGTTTCATGCGTCGGCCTCCTGATGCCCGGTAATCGTGACACTTGGCTGCCACGGTGGCGCGGACGTGCGTCGATTGCAATAGCGGTGCGTGGCGGGGCCCGACCCACGGCCTGCCGACGCTGCTATGAGCCCTTCACAATCCGGTAGCGGACGATGTAGTCGACGCCGAGCCGTGCCCCTGCCAGGAGCGGAAACGGATGCTTCGCGGGCGTGTTGGCCGTCGTTTTGCGACAATTTCGGACAAAGATGCGACAAAAACGGACATTGGCCATATTGTCTATCATGATCGAAGTCACCGGTAACGTAAGAAGGCGCCCTGCATCAGTGCGCCCTCCATCAGTATACCCCCTCGCCACCGGGTGGTGCCTCCTTTTCACCCTGTTCTCGCTTACCCCGAGCTCTGCGGCCGCACAGGCCGGCATGGAGGGCACGGTCCGCCACGCGGCAACAGCAGCGCCCCTCGCCGGTGTGCAGGTCAGTATGCCGGCGCTCAGCCTGGGCGGCCTCACCGATCCGGGCGGAAACTACGCGATCTCGGACATCCCCGCCGGGACGCACACGGTCGAGTTCAGCAGGATCGGCTTCGCCACCGAGGTCCGGGAGGTCACGCTGGCCGACGGCCAGACCTTGCAACTGGACCTGGCGCTGCGCGAAACAGCGGTCGCGCTCGAGGGACTGGTCGCGGTGGGCAGCCGGGCGCGGCCTCGCACCGTCACGCAATCGGCCGTGCCGATCGACGCCATCGCCTCGCAGGACTTCATCGACCAGGGCGACACGGACCTGAACGACCTTCTCCGCACGGTGATCCCCTCCTTCAACGTCAATCCGCAGGCCGTGGGGGACGCGGCCCGGATCATCCGGCCCGCCAGTCTGCGCGGACTGGCCCCCGACCACACCCTGGTGCTGGTCAACGGCAAGCGCCGCCACCGCGCGGCGGTGATCACCTGGATCGGCGGCGGGTTCGCCGACGGCGCCCAGGGGCCCGACATCTCGTCGATCCCCGCGATTGCGGTGCGCCAGGCCGAGGTGCTCCGCGACGGGGCGTCGGCACAGTACGGCTCCGACGCGATCGCCGGGGTGATGAACTTCACGCTCAAGGACGCTCCCTCCGGCGGAAGCATCGAGTTCCGCACGGGCACGTTCATGGAGGGCGACGGCGAGTCCTACACGCTGGCGGGCAACATCGGGCTCCCGCTCGGCGAGAGCGGGTTCGCCAATCTCAGCGCCGAGTTCGGCGCGTCGAACCCGACCAGCCGGAGCGTGCAGCGGGACGACGCTGCGGCGCTGATCGCGGCGGGGAATACGCACGTCCGCGACCCGGCCCAGATCTGGGGGGCGTTCGACGTCGACAACGACCTCAAGCTATGGGGCAATTTCGGGCACTTCGTCCGCGACGGCCTGCAGCTCTACGGGCACGCCAACTACTCGACCGAGACCATCACCGGCGGCTTCTTCTTCCGCAACCCGAACACCCGCGCGGGGGTCTACAGCCTCGACGGCGGCAAGACGCTGCTGGTCGGCGACCTGCTCGACGCCCGCGACGGCGTGCTCGACGGCTCGGCCGGGTGTCCGGTGGTCAACATCACCAACTGGGTCCCGGACCCGGTCGCGCTGGCCCGCGTGTTCGAGGATCCCAACTGCTTCACCTTCCAGGAACTCTTCCCCGGGGGCTTCACGCCCCAGTTCGGGGGCGACGCAATGGACGGATCGGTCGTTGCGGGGGTCAAGGGACAGACCGGGGGCGGGCTGCTGTGGGATGCCAGCGTCGTCATGGGACGCAACGCGATCGACTTCTTCATCGACAACACGGTGAACGCGTCGCTGGGTCCGGAGTCCCCTTCGTCCTTCGACCCCGGCCTCTACCAGCAGTCGGAGCTGAACCTCAACGTCGACCTGAACTATGCGGTGAACGACGTGGTCAACGTCGCCGGCGGCGCGGAGTTCCGCGACGAACACTTCAAGATCGGGCTCGGCGACGACGCGTCGTGGGTGATCGGGCCCTTCGCCGCGCAGGGGTTCAGCTCCGGCTCGAACGGTTTCCCCGGCTTCAGCGACATTGCGGCGGGGGCGTGGCACCGGGTCAACTTCGCGGTGTACGGGGACCTGGAGATGAGAAGCCGGGACGACCGGTGGACGCTCGGCGCCGCGCTCCGCACCGAGCGCTTCGCGGACTTCGGGACCACGGCGAACGGGAAGGTGGCGGGCCGGCTCGCCCTTGGCGACGCGCTGGCCGTCCGCGGCAGCCTCAGCACCGGGTTCAGGGCGCCGACGCCGGGGCAGCAGAACGCATTCAACGTGACCACCGGATTCGACAGGACGCTGCGGGAGCTGGTCAACAACGGCACGATTCCCTCGACGTCGAGAGTGGCGGAAGTCGTGGGCGGCAAGCCGCTCGACGCCGAGAAGTCGGTGAACGCCAGTCTCGGCTTCGTGGTCGACGCAGGGGCGTTCAGTGTGTCGGCGGACTACTTCCGGATCGCGCTCTCGGACCGAATCGCGCTCAGTCAGGTGTTTTCGCTCGACCCGGCGGACGCCGAGCGCCTCATCGCGGAGGGGATCACGAGCGCGCGGAACCTGGCCAACTTCCGCTTCTTCACCAACGAGTTCGACACCCGCACGCAGGGGATCGACGTGGTGGCGTCGTTCGTGCCCGGTGCGGGCGCCGGGACGGGCGACGCGGGCGGGGCGGGCGGCACCGAGTTCAGCCTCGCGTTCAACCACACGAACACGAGGGTGACCCGCTACAACCCCCAGGTGCTCGACGAGGTGCGCATCCGGCAACTGGAAGACGCGCTGCCCGGCACGCGCTGGATGGCATCGGCGCGGAGGACCCTGGGCGGCATCTCGGCGCTGGCACGGCTGAGCTACTACGCCGGCTGGTTCGATGCGCGCGACGACCGCGCCTATCCCGGCGAGTCCCTCATCGACCTGGAGGCGTCCTACCCGGTGACCGAGGCGGCGAGCGTCACCATCGGTGCGCAAAACGCGCTCAACCGGTATCCCCAGGAGAACCCCGACGCGGCAATGGTGGCGGGGAACCGCTACAGCTCACAGACCCCCTTCGGCGCCAGCGGCGGATTCGTGTACGTGAAGGCGGGGTATCGCTGGTAGGGAGAGGCGTCGGTATCAGGCGCGGTCCGCGTCAGGCGGGGCGGCCTCGGGCAGGCTGGCCTCCGGCGGGCTGGCCGTCCCCTCCGTCTTGCCCTCCCGGTGCTCCTTCATGAATTCCTCCGTCCCTTCAGGCAGGAACAGGTTGTCGGAAATGTCCGCGATCTCCTCGGCGTCCCGCCAGGCCTGCTCCAGCAGCCAGAGCTCGCCTTCCAGCGCGCGGCGTTCCTGCTCTTCGTGGAGCGCCATCTCGAGTGCCAGCTTGGTGGGTTTGGGCATCTTGTTGATGTAGCCGGGCACGCCCTTCTTGTCCTTGAACCGGTCTCCCTCGGCCACGTCGAGCAGGAAGCGCTCCGGGTGGCCGAGGGTCTCGATTTCCGTCACCGCGTCCTGGACCGTCTCCTTCGTGCCGCCCATCGAGTTCATTCTTGGCAGGATCGATCCGGCGAAGCGGCGGGCCTCGGGGCCCTCGTGCCAGGTTTTCTTCTTCCCCTTGCGCACCTGGACCTTGAAGCCGAGATCGTCGTCGGACGGACGCACCCGCGTGCCCAGCAGGTCCTGGCGCTTGAGCTTGATGGTCCCGCCCCCTTCGGGGTGCAGCTTGACGAGCGTGCGGGAGTTCATCCACATGTTGACGAAGTTGCCGGACTGGCTGAGCATGAAGCCGCTGAAGATGCCCGCGGCGGCCCCCCCGATCATGATTCCTCCGAAGACGGCGACACCGGCGGCGCCATACAGGATCGCCTTTCGCCGCCGTCGCCCGAACTGGTCGCCGTAGCGCCAGGCAGCGAACTCGGGCCGCATGGGCTCGCCGATCCGGACCAGCGTCAGCCCCTCGGGATGGCGCGCGAGCCCGATGTTGTCGGTCGAGACGCGGATGCGGGTATCGCGGAAGATCCGTTCGCAGTCCTCGACCGCCTCCCAGCGCTCCTCGAGCGGCGTGAGATTCCAGCGCTCGCACTTCCTGCACACCACCCAGAGCCGCCCGCGCGCGGCGTCGAAGGCGAGTCGGCGCCCGACGGGGAACGACTCGATGACCTCGTTCGCGCCCAGGGGCTTGCGGCAGAACATGCACGACTTGTACAAGGCCCCTCCTGTTGACGTAGCGGCACACGCGCCGTAACCAAAGTAGGATACGAGGTTGGCTGGCGCGTTGTTCACCCGGGGCGTCCACCGCTACGGTGACAACGGAGGTGGTCTGCAGCGTGCTGCCACGCGAGCGGGTCACGCACGAAACGATGGCGACGAGAAGCGCCGCTCGTTTCTTCAATTCATCGCAGGCTCACGTTCACGGCGAACTCCAACTGCCGGTGCATATTGGGCCGGATCGCGAAGCCGGTTTCGACCCCCCGCCCCTCGCGCACCGCCTCGTT
This sequence comes from Longimicrobiales bacterium, assembly GCA_965116905.1. Classification (GTDB taxonomy): domain Bacteria; phylum Gemmatimonadota; class Gemmatimonadetes; order Longimicrobiales; family Gaopeijiaceae; genus Bin94. The sequence goes on from OZ220732.1 coordinate 2,333,148, forward strand.
CCTGTCCCGGGCCGCACGGTTCCAGTCCCCTGCCGTGCGCCACGCCGACACTATGCTCCACACCCAGCCGCCGCACCCCAACAACAATCCTACTTCGTGGAGAGTCGTAACGGTCCCTGTCCGCATGGCATGCCCTGTTGCCAGGAGGCCGGCCACACGGGGCACCGCCGGCGCGATGCCGCGCCTGGGGTCGCCCGCGTACGCATGACCCAAGAAGGGGAAGAGGAATTCGAGCGTCGCGGCGCCCCACTCCGAACGCAGCGGTAGCACATCGTCGTCGTCTGGAAGCTGGGCGGCAACGGGAGCGACCGCGACGGCCGAGAGAACGGTAGCGAGCATGAAAGCTGTACGTCGTCTCATGGGTGTCTCCTTCGGGATAGGTCAGCGCGCATCGCGCTTTCGGTTGGCCCTCTTGGCAGTCGGCCGATTCCGCGGCATGCGCTCCATGAGCGCCCTCTCCCTGGCCTCCTCAAGATCAGCCCGCAGATTCGCCCTCAGCACGTCGCCTGCCTGCCCCGTCACACCCGTCGCAGCGGCCTCACCGGTCGCGGCTCCGGCCTCATCTCGTGCGATGCATTCCTTCAGGTTGACGGTGCCACCCGTGGACGTGCGTTGCGGATTCACTCGCACATGCCCGGGGATTCCCCGAAGCCGCCACTGTAGCGGAATGCAGCCGGAGAAACGGTTTCGGCGGACATCGCCGTAGGAGAGGAGGGGCACGGAGCCTGTCAACTCGTTGCCTGCAATAGAGATGAAGCTATCGACCTCGTATAGCGAAAGGCTGTCGAGCTCGACCGGTGCCGGTCCTGAGAATGCGTTGTTGTCCGCGAACAGGTAGGTGAGAGGGTATCGGTCACTGTCCCAGTCATGCAGGAATGCCGACCGCACGAACTCGCCCGATATCGCTCCCGAAAGACTGTTGTCGTCCAGCCACAGGACTTCCAGCACCTCCAGGCCCCCCAGTTCCGGCGGAATCGACCCCGTCAACTGGTTGTCCTGCAGTTCCAACGATCTCAGACGGTTGAGCTGACCCAGCTCCGGCGGAATCGCGCCCGTCAGCCGGTTGCCGGCAAGAGACAGATCCCGCAGCCCGGACAGGTCACCAAGCTCCGGCGGGATGGACCCGGTGATTTCGTTGTCGTTCAGGAGCAGGAACCCGAGATCGTCCAGGTTGGTCAACTCGGACGGGAGTCCGGTTAATTCGTTGTGGGCGAGGGTGAGAAACCGGAGGTTGGCGAGGTCACCAAGTTCCGATGGGATGCCGGTCAGGTTGTTTCCTGAAAGGTCCAACACCTGAAGATTGCCCAGGTTGCCAAGTTCCGCCGGGACGCTGGTCAGCCCGAGATCCTCGAGGGTCAATCCCACGAGGCTGTCGATGTCGCCAAGTTCCGGTGGAATGGAACCCGTCAGCCGATTCGTGCCCAGCGACAAATACAAGAGGCCATCCATGCTGCCGAGTTCCGATGGAATCGATCCGGTCAACTGATTGTGGTTGAGCAACAACTCTTCGAGATTGGCCAGTTCAGCGAGTTCGACGGGGATCGATCCCGTCAGTTGATTCCCGGCCAGGATCAACTCCTCGAGATCGGCCAGCTCGCCGAGTTTGGCGGGGATCGATCCCGTCAGCTGATTCCCGGCCAGGTACAACCGAACGAGATTGTCGAGATTGCCCAGCTCTGGCGGGATTGAACCCGTGAGCCCGTTCTCGTCGAGATCCAGGACGTTCAGGCTGGACAGGTTGCCGAGTTCCGCCGGGATCGAGCCCGTCAGTCGGTTCGCCCAGAGATCCAGGACTTCGAGGCTGGACAGGTTGCCGAGTTCCGCCGGGATCGAGCCCGTCAACCGGTTGAAAGAGAGGTCCAGTTCCTCCAGGTTGCCCAGGCTGCCCAACTCCGCCGGGATCGAGCCCGTCAACCGGTTTTCGGTCAGCTCCAGGAGTTCCAGGTTGCTCAGGCTCCCGAGTGCCGGCGGGATCGACCCGGACAGGTTGTTGTCATTCAGCCACAGCTCTCGTACCCGGCCGGTCGTATCCACACTGACGCCTTCCCAGCGTTCGATCGACGGCTCGGTCGTCCAGCCGCCCTGATAGTACCATTCCGGACCACCGGTAGCGTGATAGAAGGTCTCGAGGATTTCGCGGTCAGTGGGCGCATTGGGCGCCGCACTATGAGCCTGTGCCTCGGCGGAAGGCACGGTTTCGGCAATTGGCGCCACTACCTCTGCGGCGTCTGAAGTGCAGGCCACAGGCACGAGGCACACCACCGCTGCACTGGTCCAGAAGCGATTCAACATTGTTCAGCCTCCTTCATCCCGGGGGCGGCTCCGCCTCTTGCGCGAAGCCCGGGATGGGCGCGATGAGCGGCAGCGCGAGAGTGAGTACGCATCGGTTCATGGCTTCCCTCTACGCGATCAATATTATCACGGTGCGTATTCCCAGGCGATCAAGACATGATTTACAGGGTTTAGAAGGTTATCAAACAGAGACCCAACCGACGTTCGCCGAGGGAAAGATGTGGAGCCGGCATGCGTACAGGCATCCCCTCTTCAGGGGACCCCCCGGCCTGGGGTGGAATGCGAGGCGGGTCCGGAGCGGGGATTTCCAACCTGGCCAGTGCATGCGCCCTCCAGCGTTGCATCTTCGCGCCACCCCCCAAAGGTTGAGCAGGTATGGCTGGTGGTGGGCCGGGCCGGGAGCGATTGGCCGGTCTCGAGATTGAGGACCGTGGCAAAAGGTAGTGGTCAAGCAACCCGTACGAGAGAGAAGCCGATGGAACCGCAGGCGACCGCACTGATCAACGATCCCATGGGCGTTTTCGCCTTCCTCGCCGGAGTCGTCGCGCTGGTTTTCTGGGTCTCGGAGCTGCCGCGCTGCCGGAAGCTGTTCGAGGTCGTGCCCCCTGTCATCTACGTGTATTTCCTGCCGATGCTGGCGACTACAGCCGGGATCACACCGGCGGCCTCTCCGCTCTACGACTGGACGGTTCCGTACCTCCTCCTCTTCGCGCTGCTGATGCTGATGGTGTCCGTCGACCTCGGCAGCGTCGCCAGGCTGGGCCCCGTTGCCCTGTTCATGGTGGCGGCCGGGACGGTAGGCATCGTCATCGGCGGGCCGATATCGCTGATGCTCTTCGGAGGCATGCTGCCGGAGGATGCGTGGACGGGGTTCGCGGCGTTGTCGGGGAGCTGGATCGGCGGCACGGCGAACATGGTGGCGATCGCCGAAAGCGTGGGGACGTCACCCGACGCGATGGGACCTGTGATCGTGGTCGACACGGTGGTCGGGTATGGCTGGATGGGCGTGCTGATCGCGCTGGTGGGACTGCAGGGCCGCTTCGACCGGCGCATGAAGGCGCGCACCGATGTCATCGAACAGACCAACCGTCAGCTGGAGGCGATGAAGAGTGAGCGGCGCCCGCTGACGCTCCGCGATGCCATTGTGATGATCGGATTCGGAATGGCGTGCGCGGTGGCGGCGCATTGGCTGGGGCAGCGGCTGGGGCAGTGGCTGCCGGCGGTCGGCGATCCCCCGATCATCAGCAGCACTACATGGGCCATTCTCATTGTCGTGACCGGTGGGCTGGTGCTCTCGTTCACCCGGCTCAGGAAGCTGGAGACGGTGGGCGCTTCGCATCTGGGCTACACGGCACTGTACCTGCTGCTGGCCGGGATCGGGGCGCAGGCGGATCTCAGGGCGGTGCTGGACGCGCCCGTGTACCTGCTGGCGGGCGCGGTCTGGATTGCAATCCATCTGGGCATCCTCCTGATCGCTGCGCGGATCGTGCGGGCGCCGTTCTTCTTCGTCGCGACCGGCAGCATGGCCAACATAGGCGGAGCGGCCTCGGCGCCGGTGGTCGCGGGCGTCTACCACCGCGCCATGGCCCCGATCGGACTGCTGATGGCGGTCGCCGGGTACATCCTCGGGATCTACGCGGCCCTGTTGTGCGCGTGGCTGCTGGGGCAGGTCGGGGGCTGAGGGCCGCCCGAGCCGCGGCGCTCGAAATGGCACTCCACGAAGAACAGGAACGTAGGGCATTGGAGGGCGAACTCTGGATGCTGGAGCGTGCGTGGCGGGAGGCTGAGGAGATTGCTGCGATCTCGGACAATCTGTTAGTGCGGAAGAGTGCGGAGGCGTTTATCGAGGAGCACCGGGGTGAGAGCTAGTCGCCGCGGGCGGCTGCGGCGGCTGCCACTGCGGCTGCTCCGCTGGGCCGTGTTGGCAGTCATCCTGGCGATTGTCCCGTTCTTCCTCCTCATTCGCGGCGGCGTGTTCGCGTACGAGCAGTGGGGGCTGGGTCCGTGGCCATCGCTGGCGGTGTCGGCCGCAGCGACCGCACTTCTCCTGGTCGTCTACGCCTGGGCCCTGGGCCGCCGTCTCGGCGCGGGGAAGGGGCTCAGGTGGCTGATGACCCGGGGCGCGGCGGCCCTGGCGGTGGCATACATCGCCTACTCGGTCGTCTACGTGGGAAGCGCCAACGTCAAGTCCGACGAGGTGCGCGCAGAGTACGCGGCCCTCCACCCGCTGCTGCGCCTGGCCGCGAGCGCCGTCTTCCTCGCGGACGCGGGCGCGGTCATCACGGACGCGAGCCGCACCCCCGACTTCTACCGCCGGATGGGACTCTCACCGAACGAGTCGTCGCTGCACTTCAGACAGGACGACGGCTTTGTGCACGCGCTGGACCTGCGCACGGTCGGCCGCCCCGAGTGGAGGAACCGCGCCGTCGAACTGACGTTCCGGGCGCTTGGCTTCAATACGCTGCGTCACGTGGGGACGGCGGACCATCTGCATGTCTCGGTGAGGTCGCCGGGATAGGGCGACCAAGGCCATCAGCGACTGCCGACTCGAAGTGACCCCAATCCTCGTCGGCGGCTGCCATGGCTCGGTAGGTCTCCTCCCAGGTCAGTTTCCCCGCGCCACAGCCGCACCTCTCCCTAGTCATGCTCGTGCCCCGTTTCGTAGTGCCGCGCCAGCGCGTCGCCGCCGAAGTCGTTTTCCAGGTCCCGCCACACGGAGTGCACGTGGTTGGCGTTGCCCTGGGTGTTGTCGTACTCGATCAGGAACGAAGCCGCGTGGACCCGGTAGTAGTGGCCCTCCCCGAATTCGGTGGAGCCCGCCCAGGCGAAGTAGAGGTCGTCGGGCGGGATCTCGTTCTGGATGCGGGCCATCCACGAGTGCGCGGCCTGCGCATCCATGTTGCCGACGTACTCCCCGATCACGCCCATGAGCACGCCGCGCTGTGCGTCGGTGAGCCGTGAGGCGGGGATTCCCTCGAAGCCGTCGAGCCGCGCCTCGCGGTCGTTGCCCGTAATGATGTCGCGGGGCGCCTCGTCGGAGATCATGGCCATCTCGAGCTGCTCGGCGGTGAGGCTCTGCACGAGGGAGCGCGCGAGGTCCTCCTCGCGGCCGAGGGGGCGCCAGCCGGCCTTCGGGCCGGACCCGACGGTCGCCGGGTTCGCGCCCATGAAGGCGGGCCCGGTCACGGTCAGCTCGTTCGACGGCGAGGAGAAGTTGAGCGACAGGTGGTGGCCCTCGAAGCGCCACGCCCAGGGCCCGCCCGAACTCGGCGTGCCGAAGATGGTGACGTAGTAGTCCTCGGGATCGCGCCGTTCCGGGCGGCCCTCGATGACGCCGAGGACGCGTTCCAGCTCGATGATCGCGTTGGCCTTGTGGTATCCCTGGCTGCTCAGGGTCGCCTGAAGCATGGCGTGGGCCGCGCTGCGCTGCTCCAGCGTCATGTCCTTGAGCGGAAGGCCGTTGCGCGACACGGGCGTGAAGGCCCAGTTGAACTGCTCCTCGTCGCCGAGGTCGTAGGTGGCCCGGTCGAGCGCGTCGCCCTCCAGGAGCGACAGAAAGGACGCCGCGGCCCCTGCAACGCCGTCCTCGCTGGCCGTGGGCGCGGAGGTGGTACTCTTCGGCGTGGCTTCCCATGCCACCACGGCCAGCGCCGCTATGGCAAAGCCCACCATGAACAGCCTGGTGTTCTTCGTCTGCTTCATTCTCTTCCTACCCTTCTTCTGCCTGAATCATCGCTGCCACGGCCTGCACTTCGTCGAGAACGCGCAAGAGGTTGCCGCTCCAGAGCATGCCGATTTCCTCTTCGGTGTAGCCGCGCCGGACCAGCTCCAGCGTGACGTTGAAGGTTTCCGACGCGTCGTCCCAGCCCGCCACGCCGCCGCCGCCATCGAAGTCCGAGCTGATGCCGACGTGCTCGAGGCCGATGAGGTTGACCATGTAGTCGATCTGGTCGACGAAATCGGCCACGCTGACGTCGGGGGGGATGTCCATATCGGCCGCCCGCTCCGCTGCCGTGGTCCGGACCTGGGACATCTGCTCGAAGTAGGCGTCGCGTTCGTCTGGGGGAAGGGCGAACATTCCGCCCCGTCCGAGTATCTCGACGCCCATTTCGGCTGCGACCTCCGCCTCGATCGCGTCCATGGCCTCGCGGTGGGCAGCGTTTCGGGTCGTGTTGACGAAGGAGCGCAGTGCGACCGTCTGCACCACGCCGCCGTTCGCAGCCACCGCGTGCAGCTGCTCGTCGTCGAGGTTGCGGCTCACGTCGCTCAGCCCGCGGGCGGATGAGTGCGACGCCATTACGGGCGCCCGGGTCATCTCCAGCGTCTGCATGATCGAGGGTTTCGACGGGTGCGAGATGTCGATCATGATCCCGAGCCGGTTCATCTCGGCGACCGCCTCCCGGCCCATCTCGCTCAGGCCACCGTGCAGGAAGTCGCCGTCGTTCTCGCCGGAGTGCGCGTCGGACAGCTGGTTCGGGCCGGTGTGTGCGAGCGACATGTAGCGCGCGCCCCGCTCGTGGAACTCCTCGACGCGCGAGATGTCGGTCCCCAGCGGATACGCGTTCTCGACCCCGATCATCGCGACCAGCTTGCCCGACGTCGCGATCCGCCGGACATCGTCGGAGGTGAGCGCCAGCTCGATCCGGTCGGGCGCGTACTCGTTCACCATGCGGTGGATGGCGTCGAACTTGTCGACCGCGTTCTCGTAGGCCGTCGCGTAGCCTTCGTCGTTGAGCAGGCCCTGGGAGGTGTAGACGACGAACCAGCCGACGTCGAGCCCGCCCGCCTCCATCTTCGGCAGCGTGACCTGAGTGGGCAGGTCCGTGGTGTAGTTTCGCTCGGCGGTGAAGTTCGACGTGCTGATGTCGATGTGCGTGTCGAGCGTGACGACCCGGTCGTGTATCTCGCGGGCCCGTTGCGTCATTGCCTCTTCGGACTCCCCGGCGGGGTCGCCGCCAGCGTCGTCGGCCGGGGCGCAGGCAGCGGCGGAGGTCGTGAAGGCCAGGGCGAGGGAAAGGGCGAGCGGCATTGCGGGGCTCGTGGCGGTGTTCGTTGGTTGGCGAATCGTCATGGGCGGGCGCTCCGATGCTCCGGTGGGACATGCTCGGCACTCAAGATAGGGGACGGGGCGGCGCTCGGCATCTACGGTGCTCCCGTCGGTATCTTTGTGGACGAGACCTGTTCACATCCTCCAGCAACTCCACCCACATCCTCCAGCAACTCCACCGGGACCTCGCCATGGGAATCATCGACTCCACCCGCCAGCGCCGCTTCTCGCCCGAGAAGATGCAGAAGCTCAACCTGTTCGAGACCGACCAGATGTTCTGCGACATCTACTGCCTGGGGCCCGGGCAGGTCCAGCACGTCCACACCCATGCGGGCGCGACGAAGTTCTACTATGTGATCGAGGGCGAGGGCCGCTTTACGGTGGGTGAGCGGCGCGAGCGCCTGGGCCCCGGTGCGGTGGCGTGGTCGGAGCCGGACGAGCCGCACGGCGTGGCGAACGAGTCCGATGGCGACCTGGTTTTGCTGGTGGCGATGGCGCCGAATCCGAATCGGTAGGGGGGTCCGCGCATGTCCACGATGCTGTTCGGTGTCGCGGTCGTGATCCTCGTGGCCGCGTTGGCGGGCGCGGTGTGGTCGGTCGCCGTCCCGGACAGGCGGTTGTGGCCGCCGCCAAGCCTTAGTTCCTGGCCGTACCGGCTGAACTGGGCGGGCTTCTGGGTGGTGTGCGGGATCAATGTCCTGCTGCTTCTCATGTACTGGAACTCGTGGGTCTTTCAGAGTCCCTTCCGGTTCCTTTTCGGGGTCCCGCTGGTGGTGCTCGGCGGCCTGCTGGCCCTGTGGGGAATGGTTGCCGCGGGCTGGAGGAACACGAGCGGGTTGAACGACGGATTCGTGACGTCGGGCCCCTACCGATTCACGCGCAATCCTCAGTACGTGGGAGACATCGCGTTCTTCGTCGGTGTCAGCGTGATCGCCAATTCGCTGTTCCTGTGGGTCACGCATCTGCTGCTGGTCATGGTGTTCGTGGTGGCGCCCTTCGCCGAGGAGCCCTGGCTGGATGAGCAGTACGGGGACGCCTACCGGGAGTATCGGAAGAGGGTGCGGCGGTTTTTGTGACGGGGCGGGCGGTTCTCTGTCCAGCCCCGGTGCAGGTTCATCCGCAGACAGTCAACTCGATGCGTGCGATCATTTCAGTTCGCCGCTGTCTGCGTTCTTGCGCTCTCATAGATCATATGATAGGATTTCAGTGCGATATACGCCCAAAATAGCAAATTATTCGGTCATGGAGAAATCAAATGAGTGTACACGATTCAGGGCTCGAACCCCACGAAACTGAGTGTCGGCGGCTGGGCGTCCTCACTCCAGCTGAAATCCGGGCGCTACGTAAGGATTACGACATGTCCCGTGCCGAGTTTGCGCGGGTCACCGGCTTCGGGGAAGCCACCCTGGCCCGCTGGGAACGTGGCGAGGTGATTCAGAACACGTCCAATGACAGCTTCCTGAGAATGCTGATGGACAGGGACGCCATGAAGAGCCTGTCTCGCATGACCCAATACGAGGACAAACTGGGGCGCGAGTTCAGCATGATCTTTCACAGCCTGAACAACGACTGGGCCTCGGCCCTCGTGAGGTACAAGGAGTTCCGGGAACTGTTCGGTACCGCGGAGCGGGTCAAGCTCCTGAACGCGATTGGTGGCGGGTTGTTCTGGGATGTTCAGCAGGTGTTCTGGAGCGACTTGATGTTGCGCTTGACGAGATTGACCGATCCTCCGAAGAGCGCTGGCAAGGACAACCTGACGGTCCAAAGGCTCCCGGGTCTGTGTGAGGACTCGGATCTGAGAGAGGAAATCGCGGGCCTTGTCCGCGAAGCGGTTGCTGCAACAGCGTTTGCTCGCGATTGGCGAAACCGGCGCATCGGTCATGCGGACCTGGCTCGGGCGATTGATCCATGCCCGGAGCCGCTGACGGAGGCCACGCTGCCGAAGGCGAAGGCAGCGCTTGATGCGGTCCACAAGGTGTTGGACACAATCAGCGTGCGACTACTTCACACGGGCATCGTAAACGTGGTGGTCACTCGACCTCGAGCCCGCGCGTTCATTGCGTACGTCAGCCAGCTGATCGGAGCGGTGCAATGCGTGGACTCGATCATGGACCCGAGTGGTCAAAAGCCGGTCACGGACCGAGCAGCAGCGGAGACTTTCCTGCGGAAGCTCCAATGCCGGCCCACCTGGCAGAATACGAAGCAGGTTTTCGAGCTGCGGCAGGCGGCTCGGCGTTTTCCAATGACACCGTGAGCGTAGCCTGGATGCCAGGTGTCCATCCGACCATCGGCACCGGCCCCCGCTGGTCACGGAGGAGGGCTCGCGCGTTTCAGCTGAAACGTCTCGTCCAGTTACATGCACCTAATCCCACCCCACCTGCCCCTGTCCCCCCGCCGACTCCACCCGAATCATCAGGATGTCGATGTCGTGGTACTGCTGGTGGCGGATCGATGACGCGTAGTGCCGCAACAGCCGCAGCGGTATCTCGGCCTCCGCGGGGACGCTGACCGCCGCCTCGCTGAGCATCGCCAACTGATCCTCGATGTTGGTCTCGTCCGTGGTCGCGATGAACTCCAGATCGGCGGCCTTCCCGTCGGCGCGGGCGATCAGCAGCAGGCGCCGGTCGCGGTCCGCCGCCTCTGCGTCGTCACCTGTCAGGATGTGCATCGTCTCTTCACCCACGGCGCGCAGCCGCGTCTCCATCTCGTCCCCCCAGCCCTTCCGTCGGGCGGCGAAATCGGCGAGGAACGCGTCGACTTCGGGCCACGTCTCGGCGGTCAGGCGGGTCTTGAGGCGCGCCCGGCCCCCACCGGCGAACTCCCCGACCATCGTCAGCAGGATCACGGTCAGGCCACCGACGGTCATGCCGTTGCCGAGCAGCTCGCCCCAGGCCCCCGACAGGTACTCCGGGTAGACCCAGTCGAACTGGAAGGCGATGCCGAGCCAGAACGCGACGCCGACCACGAGGCCCTTTCGGTGGTCCAGTCCTTCCGACAGCAGGATCTTCATCCCGAAGACGAAGATGACCGCAACGATGATCACGTAGTAGGCCGCGACTACCGGCCCGGGAATCGCGACGAGCAGCGAGACGAATTTGGGGAGGAAGGCGAACACGACGAACACGGCACCGACGCAGACTCCGATGCGGCGCGCGGCGACTCCGGTCAGTTCGGCCACGGCGATGCTCATTCCGTAGGTAGTGTTCGGAACGGTGCCGGCCAGGCCCGACAGAAGATTGCCCACGCCGTCGGCGCCGATTGCGCCCTGAATCGAGCGGAAGTCGATCGCGCGGGGCTTGCGCCACGAGACCCGCTGAATCGCGATGCTGTCTCCGAGCGTGTCCATCGCGCCCACGAGCGTCACCATGATGAAGGACGGCAGCAGGGCCCAGAACTCCGGCCGGAAGCTGAGGTCGACCCCGGGATAGGCCAGATCCGGCAGGCCGATCCAGGCGGCCTCGGCAACGGTGGTCATGTCGTAGATGCCGAAGCCCAGGCCTGCGGTCAGGCCCCCGGCGGCAATACCGATCGCGGGCGCCCACAGCCGCAGCACACCCGAGAAACGTAGCGGGATGAGCAGCGTGACGAGCAGCGTGACGCCTGCTGTCACCGGTCCGGCGGCCGGATGCGCGCCCGCGGGCACCTCGGCCAGCTTTTGAATGATGAGTGGGGTGAGCGTAATCGGGATGAGAATCAGGACGGTGCCCGCGACCGTTGGCGTGAAGATCTTCCGCAGCAGCGCCATCCGTGCCGCCAGGACGAACTGAATCAGCGACGAGGCGATGATGAGGGTCGCGAGCATCCCCGGCCCGCCCTGCTGGATGGCGGACACGCTCACGGCGAGAAACGCGCCGGTGCTTCCCATGACGAGGATGTAGCCGGCCCCGATGCGCCCGAACTTGCGAGCCTGGATGGCCGTCGTGAGCCCGCTGATGATCAGCGCCGCGAACACCGCCCAGGACAGGTACTCGTCGCTTCCTCCCGCGACGGTGATCATGATCATCGGGGTCAGCACGATGCTGGCCAGGCAGATCATTGCGTACTGCACGCCGAGCCCGATGGTGATGGGCAGCGGGGGCCGTTCGTCAGGCTCGTAGCGGACGTCCTGGCGGGCGTGCGCCGGGCTTGAGCTGCTCATCCGGGGCGCCACAACTCGGGGTGAGTCTCCAGCCTGTCCACCGCTTCCCGCAGCACTTCAAGCGCCAGTTCGATGGTGTCGAGGTGAGTGCGAAACGCGAGAGCCGCCATCCGCAACATGAACGTGTCCCCGACGGTTGTGGAGGACATGAAGACGCGGCCGTCGCGGTGCGTCTCCTCGACGAGTGCCTGGTTGAACGCGTTTGCGCTGCCTGACTCCGGCACCCACCGGAAGGTCACCACGGTGAGATCCAGGTTCGGCCCCACCTCGAATCCGAGTGACTTGACCTCGCGGTGGAAGTACTTCGCCAGTTCGAGCTTCTCACGCAGGCACGCCCGGAACGGCTCCTCGCCGTGCAGCAGCAGCGGCAGCCAGACGCGGAGCGCGCGGAAGTGCTTGGTCAGCTCGGGCGATACGGCGGCGGGCGAACGGCCTCCCCCCTCCGACTCGACCGTGTCCTGCAGGTAGCTGGCGTAGTAGGCGTGCGCGTCCTGCAGCGCGTCGCGGTTCTGGACCAGGACGGCACCCGTTCCGTACGGCAGGAACATCCCCTTATGGGGGTCGAGGACCACCGAGTCCGAGCGCTCCAGGCCGGCGAGCGCGGGCCGGAACTCCGGGAGCAGCGCGAAGAAGCCGCCGTACGCCGCGTCGACGTGGAACCACAGGTCCTCCCGCTCGGCGATGTCGGCGATGCGGTCCAGCGGATCGATCGCGCCCGTGTCGGCGGTGCCGGCCGAGCCGAGGACGAGCCAGGGCCGCAGACCGCGGGCCCGGTCCGCCGCGACGAGTTCGGAGAGCGAGTCGGGACAGAGGCGGAAGCCGTCGTCCACCGCGACATCGCGCTTTACCGTCTCGCCCATTCCGGCCACGCGGATCGCCTTGTGCACGCACTGGTGAATGTGGGGCGTGGCGTACACCACGGCCCGCTCGAAATCACGGGCCCGCAGCCCGGCCGCCTCGCGGGCTGCAACGATTGCGGTCAGGCTCGCGATGGACCCGCCCGAGGCAAGGTTGCCGTCCGCGCTCTCCGGATATCCGACGAGCCGCGCCATCCACTCGAGTACCAGGTCCTCCATCTCGACGGATCCGGGCCCCACAAAGCGGACGCCCGCGTATTCGTTCGTTACCGCCGCGAGGTAGTCGGCGAGCGACGAGGCGTAGATTCCGCCCCCGGGGATGTAGCCCAGATGGCCCTGGTGGGAAGGCAGGAGCCCCGGCCGCACGACGGACCGGTCGAAGCGGTCGATGAGTTGCTCGATGGGGCGGGTCTCGTGTCCCAGGTCGAGCCGTCGGAGTTCCGAGACCGCCGACTTGTCGTGGTTGTACGCCGGCGCCTCCGGCAGGGCGCTCAGGAGTTGCTGGGCGTACCCGTGGGCCGCGCGCATGAGCCGGTCCCGGCCGGCCGAGTCCGGGTCCAGCGACCGCGCCGCCTCCTCCAATTCGAGAATCCGCCTGGACGCTGCCGGGCGGGTCACGCGCACCGTCACCACGGATCGTCCGGGAGCACCACGCGAGGACCCTCGCCGCGCTCCTCCATGGCGTCCATGTGCAGGAAGTACTTTCCGACGCCGGCGGCGCCCTGCATGTGCCCGGTCTGCGCAACGAGCAGTTCCGGCTGCACGCGGTGCTCGGCCTGGGTCCACTTGCGGCCGCTGCCACCGGGTCTGTCGACGGTGGTCGCACGGTGGACGAGGTCGGCGTTCAGGCGGTCGGCGAAGGCTCTGTATTCGGCCTTGCCGGTGGTGCGGTGCAGGGTCAGGAAGTGCTCCGCGGCCCCCGCTGTGCCACAGCACTGGCTGATGTTCTCCCAGAAGCCGGGGGCGCGCCGCTCCGGGATGCCCGTGGCCATGACCCCGCGTGCGCCGCGGGCGACCCAGTCGTGCCATTCGGGGTCGCCGGTGATCTCGCCGAGCTGGTGGAAGAGGCGGTTGGTGCCGACCGGGCCGTGGCACCACGAGAGGTAGTGGAGGTCTTCGCCGCCGGGGCGGGAGTGGAAGATGCGGTAGCCGTCGTCCAGGGTGGCCTGCGAGGTGAGGTAATGGCCGCCGGCCAACGCGGCCTCCAGGAAGTCGCGCTCTCCGGTGGCGCGGTGCAGGGTGGCGAGGAAGTATGCGATGCCGGCGGTGCCGTGCGAGAAGTTGGGCATCTCGCGGGCGTAGCCGGGCCACATGTCCCAGCGCAGGCCGGTGTCTGTCTCGATGGCGCGACCGAGGAGCCTCCTTCCCGCCCCCTCCGCAGCCTCCAGCGCGTTGTCGTAGCGGAGTGTGCGGCCGAGTTGGAGGAGTGCGAGACCGGTGCCGGCCGTGCCGCTGATGATGTCGTTGGATTCGATGGCGTCGCTGCCGGACCCGCGAGGCCAGGCGACACCCGGGCCCACGCGGCGGGCCCGGTCGATCAACCGGGAGGTGGCGCCCGCGGCGGTGATGCGGTCGGACTCCCGGCCGGTTGCGCGCGCCGTCTCGGCGAGGACGAAAGCGATGCCCGCGAGCCCGGTGTAGAGGCCGGCGTCCTGAACGTCGTCGAGTCTGGCGGCCAGGTGCGCCGCGCCCTGGGCTGCCGCGTCCAGATACTGCTCGTTGCCGGTCGCGTGGTGGAGTTCCAGCGCGAACTGGATGACGCCCGGCGAGTGTGTATACAGTGTGTAACCGACGGATTCCGGATCGGTGGGGTCGGCGGGCCAGGTGGCGCCGTCGGGGGTGTCGATGCGGGCGGCGTCGACCCACCGCCAGGCCTCCATCGCGAGTTGCAGCCATGGACGCTCGGCCGCGGGATGCTGCCCGAACGCGCGGAGCAGGCCCGGCGAGAGGGCAGCGGCCGCCGCGGCCCCCGCCGTCGCGGAGATGAAGGTCCGTCGGGACGGCCGGTTGACACACAATTCGCACATGCCGGTTGCCTCCTGGGAATCTGCCCTCAGTTCCCGGTCGTGTTCGCCACGCCGGGCAACTCGCCCGGCTCGTCGTCCCACCACCACAGCGGCGCGACTTCGCGGTCGCCCGGATGAATCTCGGCGAGCGTGTCGGCGTCGTACAGGCGCCCGTTCATCATCACCATGTGGATGCGGTTGGTGTTGCGGATGTCGTCCAGCGGGTTTGCGTCGAGGATCACCAGGTCCGCCAGCTTGCCGGCCTCGATCGTGCCCAGATCCTCGTCGAGCCCGATCGCCTCGGCGCCCATGATGGTCGCCATGCGGATCGCGTCGAGTTCGCCGATGCCGCCTGCCGCCATCGCCCACAGCTCCCAGTGGTATCCCAGCCCCTGCAGCTGGCCGTGGCTGCCCACGCCCGCCCGCCCTCCCGCCTCGACCAGGTCCTTGACGAAAAGGGCGTGATCGGCAAAGACGTGCTCGTCGTCGCGGAACCACTGGCCGCGGCGTCGGGTGGAGGCGTCGATCACCGAGTGGGGCACGAACCGGCGCAGCTTGGCGTCGTCGTGCGGGTTCTCGCGGCTGTAGAAGTAGTTCTCGGCCCACGGCCCGCCGTACGAGACCAGCAGGGTCGGCGAATAGGCGCGCTCCTGCGCCTTGAAGAGCTGCACGTAGTCGTCGTATACGGGGTAGATGGGAATCGAGTGCTCCAGACCCGGATAGCCGTCGATCGTCTCGTTGAGGTTCTGGCGGAGGTTGAGCGACCCCTCGGTGGTGGGCATCAGGCCAAGTTCGCGCGCCGCCATGATGATCCATTGGCGCGACTGGCGGTTCCCGGCCACGTACATCTTGATCGTCTTGGTGTCGAAGTAGTTGGCGTACTTGGAGAGGATGTCGCGCGCCTCGTCTTCGGAATCGATCATGTGCTGCCAGAAGACGCCGGGACCGGTGGAGTAGACGCGGGGGCCGACGAGGTCGCCGGTGCGGACGAGGTCGGCGTAGCTGAGTACGTCGGTCGTGCCGGTCTGCGGGTCGCGCGTGGTGGTGACGCCGTAGGCGAGATTCGCCAGGTAGGGCCAGACATCGGCGCGGTGCAGGTTGCGGGCGGGGCGCATGTGGGCGTGGGTGTCGACGAAGCCCGGCACGATGGTCTTGCCCGCGAGGTCGATTACGCGGGCGTCGGCGGGCGCGTCGAGTGAGCCGGAGGGCCCCACCGCGGCGATACGGTTGTCGCGCACCAGGATGTCGCCCCGCTCGATCACCCCCGCGCCGGCGACGGTGACGACGCGCGCGCCGGTCAGCAGCGCGGTGCCGCTGGGGATATCCCGCGCCGCTTCGATTCCGATCCAGACCTCGGCGGGCTCGTAGCCGGGTTCGTCCTGGTCGCTCTCATCCTCCTCCTCCTCCTCGCTCTCCTGTGCGGCCTCCTCGGCCTCGCGCGCGGCCTCCTCGAAGGCTTCCGCCGCATCCAGGTCATACGTGAAGAACGCGCGGCCGAGCGACCAGTGCACGGCCCGGCCGCTTGCCGCCCAGGCGGGGAACTCGCCGCCCATGTCCGTGAGGCGGCGGGCCGGTACGGCGGCGTTGTCCGGGTTGCCGACGTTGATCAGGGGTGCCTCGCCGCCCACCAGCGGGACGGTCGTGGTGTAGATCTGTCCCTCGATGAGGGCCATGACCTGGTCGCCGCGCGGCGCCATCCGCAGCACCGAGGGCGTGAGCGCGTTCTGGGATCCTGGCGGCGTGGGGCCGCGCACGCGCACATGCCGGCGCTCGTCGGTCCCGTCCCAGCGAATGGAGACCAGGATGTCGGGGCCGCGCTGCAGGTAGATGCGGTCGGCGGAGGGACCATCCATGCCGCCTGCGCCATGGCTTCCGCCCACCCCCTCGGCGAAGTGGGGTCCGCCGCGGCCGTCGACGGGGGCGATCACGGTGGCTGTGCCCGGCCCGCCGCCGTCGGCAACCCACACGATTTCGGCGGGGGCCGGCCCTCCCGATCCGAAGCCGCCGGCCGACTCCTGGAAGTCGCGCGCGTAGCCTCTGAGCGCCACGATCCGGTCGCCGTCCGGGGACCAGGCCGGCATCACGTACACGGCGGCCATCGTGGTCAGCTGGACCGGCGTCCCGCTTCCGTCCGCGCGCGTCTTGAACAGGTGGCCGCCCTCGCCGTCCCAGGTCGCGTAGACGACCCAGCCGCCGTCCGGGGACCACGCCGGGTAGTGCTCGGACATGTCCGAATCGGTCAGTCGGCGTGGGTCGGAGCCGTCCGCGCCCGCCACCCAGAGGCGGTCCAGTGCGGTGAACGCGATGCGGGAGCCGTCGGGCGAGGGGACCGCGTCGCGGATCTGCCGGACGGTGAAGGTGGGGGTGTCCTCGATCGGGTAGTCGAAGTCGACGACGGGGCCGAGCGCGAGGTCGTACCGCACCCGGAACGGGATCTCCTCGGCGCCGCCCTCCTCGATGTCCAGCTTCCAGATCCTGCCGCCGTAGCTGGTCACCAGGTAGCGCGAGTCGGGGGTGAAGGACATCCCGGGAAGCACATCGAGGGTCGCGCGCGACTCCTGGTCGTCGTGCTGAACGGGGTGGGCGAGCCAGCGTTCGTCGCCGGAAGTGAGGTCGCGGATCCGCAGCCCCGTGCGCGCATCGTGGCGCGTGCCGTAGACGAGCCAGCGGCCGTCCGGGGACAGGGTGGGGCGCACCCCCGACCCGAAGCGCGAGGTGCGGGTGTAGGTCTGGCCGGTTTCCCTGTCGTACACGGCGAGCTGGTACTGCGGCAGCTGCGCGTTGTACGTCCAGTCGCCGGTGCGCCGCGCGTGCCAGATGTAGCGGCCCGTGGGGTCGAAGGCGGCCCCGAGCGTCTTCAGGTTCTCGGGCTCGTCGACCAATTGCACGCCGGAGCCCCCGTCCACGTGGTACAGCCAGAGCTTCGGCAGGCCGCCGCCGCGGAAGCCTCCCTTGGACGCGACGATGTAGTCACCATCGGGGGACCAGTCGGGCGACTCGGTCCGGTTGGAGGCGCCCTCTGTGACCTGGATGGTGTCCGATCCGTCCATTGACATGACCCAGACGTTCTGGCCGCCGCTGCGGTCCGACGTGAAGACGATGCGCGAGCCGTCGGGCGAAAACCGTGGCTGGGCGTCGAAGGCCATGCCGGAGGTGAGCTGCGTGGCGTCGCCGCCGGTGATCGGGATCGTGAAGAGGTTGCCGAGGTGGTCGAAGACGATGGTCGTGCCGTCGGGGCTCACGTCCAGCGAGATCCACGAACCGACGGTCATGTCGATCGCGAGCGTGCGGTCGATGGGGAGGGGGAGGGCGGCGTCCTCGTCGCCGTCGGACTCCTGGGCGAAGATGCCGGCGGGGATGAGGAGCGTGGTGGCGAAGGGGAGGGTCCGCATCATGGCATGGCATCCTTGATCGCACATGGTTTCCGTTGACTCGCGGGCGTAGCGCGTCGCGGCGTAACTTGCGGCGCAATACGCGGCGTAATATGCGGTCGCGAGTCGCTCGGCGGCTACCGGGGACGCGATCCCTTCATCCATGTGAGACCACGATGACGGACACTGGGCTCTACCCGCTCTACGACCTCCTGTTCGTCGTGTTCCACACGGCCCTCATCGTCTTCAACGTGTTCGGCTGGGCCTGGCGAAGAACGCGGCGGGCCCACCTCGTCACCATCTCCGCCACCCTGCTTTCCTGGTTCGGACTCGGAATCGCGTACGGGTGGGGGTATTGTCCGCTCACCGACTGGCACTGGCAGGTCAAGCGGGCATTGGGAGAGACCGGCCTGCCGGCGTCGTGGGTGAAGTACTACCTGGATCAGGTCACCGGCGTTGCGTGGAACGCGGGGCTCGTCGACGGCCTGGTCGTCGGCACGGCGCTAGCGGCGCTGGTGCTGTCGGTTGTGCTGAACATGCGGGATCGGCGGCGGGGATGAGCTTGCGCCCGGGTCTCCAGCCGACAGATTAGCCTTCGTCCCCCTGAAGACAGGGCATCCAGACCCCATACGGAGAGAATTCGATCTTGAACGCAACCAGAAACGCGCGGGTCCGCTCCCGCCCGCTGTGCGCGGCTGCCCTGCGCACCGCCGCCCTGTGCGCCACCGCCCTGCGCACCGCCGCCCTGTGCGCCACCGCCCTGCGCACCGCCGCCCTGCGCACCGCCGCCGTGTGCGCCGTCGCCGTGTGCGCCGTCGCCGTGTGCGCCGCGGTCTTGATGGCCGCCCCGCCCGTGCTTGCCCAGGAGTCCGAATCGGCCCCCGCCCCCTCCCGCTGGGAGTCGAGCCACTCGATCGTGGTCGGCGGCGAGACCGTCGAGTACGACGCGGTCGTGGCCTCCACCACCCTGACCAACGACGATGGCGAACCCGCGGCCGAACTCTTCTACACCGCCTACTTCCGCACCAACGCGGCGCCTTCGCGGGAACGGCCGCTCGTCTTCTCCTACAACGGCGGTCCCGGCTCGGCGTCGTTCTGGCTCCACATGGGGATCATGGGCCCGCGCCGGGTGGTCACGCCCGAGGTCGGCCCGCAGGGCGCGCCACCGTATCCGCTCGAGGACAACGAATACACGATCCTGGACGTCGCGGACATCGTCATGGTGGATCCGATCGGGACCGGCTTCAGCCACCTGCTCGGCGACACGCCCGGGTCCGACTACTGGGGCATCGACGAGGACGCGCGCTCGCTGGCGCAGTTCGTCAGGCGCTTCCTGAGCGAGCACGAGCGGTGGAACTCGCCGCGCTACCTCCTGGGCGAGAGCTACGGCACGACGCGCTCGGCCGTCCTGGCCCGCCACCTGCAGGGCGCGAACATCGATCTGAACGGGATCGTGCTGGTGTCGGCCGTTCTCCAGTTCAACACGATCCAGTTCGCGCCCGGGGACGACCTGCCGTACATCGTGAACCTGCCGTCGTACGCGATCACCGCGCGCTACCTCGATGCGCTGCCCGGGCCCAACCCGCCGGACCTGGAGGCGTTCATGGCCGAGGTGGAGGCGTGGTCCCTTACCGAGTACGCGACGGCCTTGCTGGCCGGCGGCACCCTCGATGCGGACACCCGCGCCCGCGTGATCGACCGGATGCATCGCTACACGGGGCTCAGCCACGACTTCATCGACAAGTCGGACCTGCGCGTCACCGCGCCCGCCTTCGAGGCGGAACTCCTGCGCGACGAGGGGCGGATCGTCGGACGCCTGGATGCGCGTTTCACAGGTCCGGCCGGCGATGTGCTCGGCGGACGTCCGTCGCACGATCCGCAATCGACGGCGATCAGTTCGGCGTACACCTCGGCCTTCAACAGCTACGTGCGCGACGAGCTGGGCTACGACGGAGAGCGGGAATACGTGCCCAGTGGCGGCACCCGCAACTGGAACTGGGGACGCCTGGGCGGGGGTGGGGCCTTCGTCCGCGGAGGCGGCACGCCCAACGTCTCGCCTGACCTGGCCACCGCCATGAAGCGCAATCCCAGCCTCGAAGTCCTGCTGATCAACGGCATCTACGACCTCGCGACGCCGTACTTCGCGGCCGTCTGGGCCATGGATCACATGGGGCTGCCGCCGGATCTGAGGGACAATATCGAGCGGGCCGACTTCGCCGCGGGTCACATGATGTACGTCGAGCAGTCGCTGCTTCCGCAGTGGAAGGAGACGCTGGACGCGTTCATCCTCCGGACCTCCGGGCGGTCGGCACCGGTGTCGCAGTAGGCTCGCCGGATCCGGCCGCGGTCAGGCCGACCCACCGACCGAACCCGCCCGCCGCCAATGCCCCTGACCGCGCTCGCCCTGGTGCTGGGGGCCGGGTTCCTGCACGCGTCGTGGAACCTCATCCTCAAGCGCACGAGCGAACGGCTGCTTGTCGTATCCTGGGGACTGCTGCTCGGCGCGATCATCTTCCTGCCGGCGCTCATCCAGGCCGGGCCGCCCCCCGCGCGGGTATGGCCCTACGCCGCCGCGAGCGCCGCCGTGCTGCTGGGGTACTACACGTGCCTCGCCCGGGCCTACGATCGCGGCGCGTTCTCGCTGGTCTACCCGGTCGCGCGCGGCACGGCGCCGGCCATGCTGACGATCTGGGCGATCGTCTTTCTGGGCGAGCGGCCCAGCGCGGTCGGCATCTCCGGAATCGCCCTCATCCTCGGCGGGCTCGTCGTGCTCGGCGGCGCGCCAATGCTGGTCGGGCGGGGCGGAGAGCGCGGCTGGGAGGCGGTTCGCACACACGCGCGCGGCGCCGGCACCGCCTTCCTCGTGGCGCTGCTCGTGTCCGTCTACACCGCAATCGACGGCGCGGCTGTGCGGCATTGGACGCCGATTCCCTACCTTGTCGTCGTGTTCGCGCTGGCGGGGGCCGCCCTGATCCCTCTGCTCGCGCTGCGCTATGGTAAACATGTGTTTACAGTGCTGCGAACGCACTGGATCCCGACCGTTGTCATCGCGATCATGACGCTGGCGGCGTACTCGCTGGTGTTGAGCGCCTTCCGCATCGCCCCGGTCAGCTATGCCGGCGCCGCCCGGGAGGTCGGCATCGTGTTTGCGGCCCTGGCGGGATGGCTTCTCCTTGGCGAGCGCTTCGGCGGCGTGCGCACCGTCGGCGCGGTCGCGGTGTTCCTCGGGATCGGGCTCCTGGCGCTGGCATGATCTTCCGGCCGGTCACCCCGGAGCGCTGGACCGACTTCGAGCGCCTTTTCGAGGCTCGTGGCGGACCGAAGTACTGCTGGTGCATGGTGGGGCGAAGGGACGACGCCGGCAGAATTCCACGCACCAACGCCGATCGCAAGCAGGCCATGGCCTCGAAGATCCGGTGCGGTACGCCGGTGGGGATTCTGGCCTACGACGACGAGGAGCCCGTGGCGTGGTGCTCGGTGGCGCCCCGGATGACGCTTTCCGTATACAGGGGGCTCGAGTGGCCGGAGGGCGACCGGTCCACCGTGTGGTCCATCACGTGCTTCTACGTGAAGCGCGGGATTCGGCGGGGTGGAATCATGTCCCGCCTGATCGACGAGGCGGTGGCCCACGCGCGCCGCAACGGAGCCTCGGTCGTGGAGGCCTATCCGGTGGCGCCCGATTCGCCCAGCTACCGCTTCTGCGGCTTCGTGCCCGTGTTTGCCGAGCGAGGGTTCGTAGAGGTGGGGCGTGCCGGGTTGCGGCGCCATGTGATGAGGCGGGAGTTGCGCCGGAGGTGCGTCGGCTGAGATTGTGGGACTTGGTCAAAGTCACGACGGGGAGGGGGAAGGGGAGGTGTGTGATGTCACGGCAGCGCGTGAAGTCGTTCGACGAATTGCAACAGCAGCGGATCGGCAGACCGCCGGCGGGTGGCGGTCACGAACTGCGCGTCCGCGCCTCGGCCGCCCCGCACGCGGGCCGCACGCCACTCGGGCCTTGCCGGGACATCGTGCTGGAATGGCTGCGGACGAGCCTTCAGGAGGACCTTCCGCGCAAGGCGTTGCGGCACCGGGGTTTCTCGCTCCGGGCCGGGACGACGGTGTGCAGGGGCGTCAGGGTGCGCGACGGCGACAGTGACCAGTGGGGGGTGATGATCGAGCGAAGCCCCGCCCCGGACCGCGAGGTCGCGACGGAGGTCGTCGTTTCGGGCCGGCCCGACCGGCCGGTCGTGATCGACGTCCGCGTCGTGGATCGGTCGGTGGTTCCCGGAGAGGTGGAGAGGGAATACCCCGCGGATCTGTTTGCTGCGCTGGCGGCCCGCATTCCCCTGCGGCAAGGCGGGCGCCGGCTTGCCCACGAGCCCGTGACGGTGGAGTCGGAACAGACGATGAGGGGCTTTCTGGCCCTGTTGCTGGAGTCGGATCGGAAGACGCCGTTTGCCGTCCTGACGCTGCCCTCCGAAGAGGCCAACCGTGCAGCCGTGACGGGCTATGCGCACACCCTCGCGCGGGCGGTCACGGGATTGGCGGTGGTGTGGGTGCTTCCGCCCGCAATGACGTTCCGGTTGACGGAGTCCGTGACGAGGCAGCTGTCAGTGTTCAACGGGGCCTGGCGACTCTATCTGCCGGGCTTCAGCACGGACTCTTCCAGGACCGACCACCCCCTGATCCTGTGGGACCGGATGAACGAGGAGGGTGGCGTGGCCCGAGCGACCGAGCGTTTCCTGCGCGTGTCGGCCGAGGCGAGCCAGAGGGCTGGCGGCGGCGATCAGGCCCCGAGCTACGCGGACCTGGAGCGCGAGGCCGCCCGCATCGCCGCGCGGCGGGGTGGTCTGATGTCGTTCCTGCGCAGATCGATCTGGCGTGGGCCGAACCGGGTTGCGGTCGTTCGCGAACCCGCGCCCGCGCCCTCTCCCGCTGCTGCGCCCGCGCCCCCTGTTGCGCCCGCGCCCGCCCACTCACCACAGTCGCCGGGACCGTCGCGCCGTCTCAGGGCGGCCAGAGAGACGGCCAGCGCCCGCGCGCGGCGGTATGAACGGGTCAAGAAGCGTGTCGCCACGGCCGAGAAGGAGCGGGACGAGGCCCTGAAGCGGGCCGAACAGCTCGCCGGCCTGGTGCGGGTCCTGGGCGGAGATCCGGACGCGGGGGTCCCGTTCCCCACAACCTGGACCGAATTCGCCGCCTGGTGCGACGAGAGCCTCAGCGGCCGCCTGACTCTCACCGGCGCGGCACGGCGCGAGCTCGATGGCGCCCGCTTCGCGGATGTGGATCTGGCCGCCCGTTGCCTCAACTGGCTCGCGAACGAGTACCGGACTGGCCGGCTCAACGGCGGCAACGCCGACCTGCGCGGGCGGATCGAGGGCATCGACGGCGCCTTCAACGTGCCGTGCGGAAGCGACAGCTTCGAACACGTCTGGGACGGCCGGCGCCACACCGTGAGCTGGCACATCAAGCGGGGCGCCAATACGCGCGACCCCCGCCGCTGTCTGCGCATCTACTACTTCTGGGACGAGCAGGCGCGTCAGGTGGTCGTCGCCTCGATGCCCGGGCACCGCAGGAACGCGCTATCCTAGGCGAGTTCAGCGCCGTCCGCCCGGTCAGCGCTGTCCGCCCGGTCAGCCCTTCCCTGCAGCCACCCGCTTCTTCTCCTCCTCCAGCGCCCCCAGCGCGACCCCGTCCGTGATCCATGCCGGAGCCGGCTCGCCCTTCAGGTAGTGCCCGAACCACTCCAGGATACGGCGGTGGTAGTCCTTCTGGTTGGCCTCCTGGCGGAAGCCGTGGTCCTCGCCCTCGTACACGAGCAGCACCATCTGCCTCTCGGCCCGGCGCGCGAAGTTGAAGAACTCGGTCCCCTGATCCCAGTCCACGACTCCGTCCTCGTTGCCGAACGCCATCAGCAGAGGCGTCTCCATGTTGTGCACCTCGTGGATGGGCGAGTTCCGCCGGTGCGCCTCCGGATCCTCCCAGAACGGCACTTCCATCCGCGCCTGTCCCGTCTCCCAGTGGCTCACCTCCGCGATCCCCGGGTTCCAGTGCAGCTGGCCCATGAAGCTCACGAAGTCCGTGAGAGGCGCACCCGCCACCGAGGCCGCGAAGATATCCGTCCGCGTGGGCAGGAACGTCGCCTGGTAGCCGCCCCACGAATGCCCGATCAGTCCGACGGCATCCGGGTCGGTCACGCCCATCTCGACGGCCCTTGCCACTGCCGCGCGCACCGACTCCAGCGCGCTCACTCCCGGGTCCCGCGCCCGATACACGATGTCGGGCAGCAACACCGCGTACCCGTGCTGGGTCCAGGCCGTGTAGTTGTAGTAGTCGCGCTCGCTGGGGACGCGAAAGAAGTGCATTTGGGGGGAGAGCATCTCGTAGGTGTACACGATCGTGGGGACCGCGCGTCCCTCCGCGTGGTTGGCGGGACGAAGGAGTACGAACTGGAGGTCGCGGCCCGATTCGCTGACGAAGTCGACCAGCTCCGCCCGGCCCCACGCCACCTCGTCGATGAAGGGGTTGATTGCGGTCGCCTGGACCGGGTTTGCAAGGTCGGCGCCCGCGACGAAGAGGTCGGGCGGGTCGCCGAAGGACTGGGACGCGTACATCATCGTGGCGGTGCTGTCCGCACGGACGAGGCCGGCCAGGAACGCATCGTCCAGGAGCAGGGTCTCGGCGGTGCCGGAGTCCGACGTGCCCGTCCCGCCGCGCGCGTCTGCCCAGCCGTCCGTGAAGCGCGCGTAGCCGCGCTGTTCCGTCTTCTCGTCGTAGAGGGACAGGTACGGGCGCGAATCGGGGTCGAGGCCGGGCTCGTCGTCATCGTCGGCGACCCGTGCCACGCGATGCGCGATCCCGGTCTCGGCGCCCCGGGTCAGCCGCTCGCCGCCCGAGCCGTCCGGGGCGACCCGCCAGATGTCGTGCTTGCCGTAGAGCAGGACCGCGTCGTCGTCCTCCAGCCAGGCGCCCGGGCCGAAGCCGTGCGGCGGGATCACGTCGGTGGGCGTGTCGTAGTCGGTGTTGGCAAAGTTTTCCGCTAACCCTGACGTTACGTCATGCTCGGCGCCGGTGCGGATGTTGAGCGTGCGATAGGCGGAGCCGTCCCACGAGAGGAGCCACTCGCCCCCCGCGCTGGGCCACTCGTAGCGGATCCGGTTCAGAAGCCGCCGCCGCTCGCCGGTCCCCGTGTCGATCGCCCAGACATCGTGGTAGGGGCGGCCGAACATCGCGCCCCACGGATAGGGTTCGTCGATGTCTTCCAGCGCGGTCTCCCATCCGTGCAACAATTGCGCGTTCGCCATGAGGTCCGAGCCGAGCACCACCACGCGGTCGTCGTCGAGGTGCCAGACGGCCAGCAGGGTGCGGTTGCCGTCGCGGCTCTCGTTGACCTTCTGTTCCGGGAAGAGGCGAACGTCCTTCGTGTGCCAGATCTGCAGGTCAGGAAGGTCGGGCTCCTCTTCGGGGGAGCCCTCTTCCTCCCCTGCCGGGTTCTGTTGCGAGGCCTCCTCGGGCCGGTCCGCCTGCCCGTCGCCGGGATCGCCGCCCTCCTCCTCCTCCTCCTCCTCCTCCGACTCCGCGGGCCTCAGCCCCACGGAGATCATGCGGCCGTCGTCGGACCAGGAGGGCGCGCGGTGGTGCACGATCTCGAGGGTGTCGGGAACGCCGGCGGTGTTCGAGCCGAGGACCGTCATCTCGATGCCGCTGTCCAGGTCGCGCCAGGCGAGCACGTCCCACGCGGTGCCGTCGGCCGAGGCGGCGTCGCGGGAGCGGAGCGCGGCGAGGTCGTCGGAATCGTCGCGCCAGCGGAGGCTCCGGTACGAGGACCCGGAGGCGTCGGCGGAGCGCAGCGTGCCGGTCTCGGCGTCATGAACCTGGACGCCGTTGCCCACGTCGGCGCCGGTGGCGACCGCGAGTGCCAGCAGGGACCCCGCCGGGCTCCAGGCCATCTCGCTCACGTTCCCGAAGGTGGTCTCGGCACCCGTTCCCAGCGTGACGATGCGCACGTCCGCGCCCTTGCCTGCCGGCTCTTCGGGCGCTTGGCCGCGGAGCGCGATGAAGCGGCCGGAGGCGTCGAAGCGGCGCTCCGAGACGGCCTCGAAGTCGCGGGTCTCGCCGGTTTGCAGGTCCATCACCGTCGCCTTGTCGCGCACGGGTTCGTCCTGCTCCTGGAGCCTCTCGCGTTCCTCCGGAGGCAGACCGACCGTCCAGGCCAGCCAGCGGCCGTCGGGCGAGAAGGCGGGGGCCGATCCCCATGGGAAGACGCGGGTGGAGTCGTCGGCCAGCCTGCGGACGCGAAGTTCCGAGGTCTCGTCCACGCGGGTGACCACGTACGCGACCCAGTCACCGAACGGAGAAAGGGCGTCCGCGCCAAGGCGTTCCCAGCGCCCGTAGTCGTCCGGGGTGACCAGGGGAAGATCCTGGGAGGAGGCGGCAGCGGGAATGGAGAGCAGGGCGGCGGCCGCCAACAGGGCCGTGAGGTGCGGGCGAGCGTACATGAGAACTCCCGGGAAGTGCATCGTGATTCATGGTGTGCGTGGGCCCAAGCATCACTGCGGGGCCGCCGCGGTGCAAACCCGCTAACTTCCGCACCATGTACGAACGCATCGTCTGTCTGACGGAAGAGCCGACCGAGATCCTCTACCGCCTGGGCGAGGACCGGCGCATCGTGGGCATTTCCGGGTTCACCGTGCGGCCCGCCCGCGCGCGCAAGGAGAAGCCGAAGGTGTCGGCGTTCACCTCGGCGAAGATCGACCGGATTCTGGCACTGGAGCCGGATCTGGTCTTCGGCTTCTCGGACATCCAGGCGGACATCGCGGCCGACCTGATTCGCAGCGGCGTCGAGGTTCACATCTTCAACCACCGGTCGGTGGCGGAGATCCTGCGGACGGTCCGGGCCATCGCGGGGCTGGTGGGGTGTCCGGAGAAAGGCGAGCGGCTGGCGGACGAACTGCAGGCGGGTCTGGACCGGGTGGCCGAACGTGCGGCCGGGCGGTCGGCGGCTGCGGCGCGGCGCCCACGCGTCTACTTCGAGGAGTGGTACGACCCGCTGATCTCGGGGATCCGCTGGGTATCGGAGCTGATCGAGCTGGCGGGCGGCGAGGACTGCTTTCCGGAGTTCCGCGAGTGCGGGCTGGCGAAGGACCGGATCATCGCGGACCCCGGCGAGGTCGTGCGGCGAGAGCCCGATGTGATTATCGGCTCGTGGTGCGGGCGCAAATTCCGGCCCGAAAGGGTGGCGGCGCGCGAGGGGTGGGATGCCATTCCGGCCGTGGCGGAGGGACACATCCACGAGATCAAGTCGGCGCTGATCCTGCAGCCGGGTCCGGCCGCGCTCACGGACGGGCTGGAGGCGTTGGCGGAGATCATCGGGGGGTGGCGGGGGTAGCGTCCGCTCCTCTCTCTGGCTTGCGACCACTCTCACGGCCCCGTATTGTGTACAAATCGGTACCCAGTCCGGTCGCGTTGTGAAGGTTCGCCGCTTCTGACCGGGTGACCGACCCCGACTTGACGGTCATGTCAGTCGGTTCTCGCGGTACCGGGAAGGACGCAGGATGGGAGGGCTGGAGCGCTTGCGGTCGCTTGACTCCGTGCCCGACGTGCGCCCAGTGCCTGCGACTCCGCTCTGTCTCCGCCTCTTGCGGCCCGAATCCGGATCAGCCGGATCAGCCGTCCGCCCACTCTCTTTCCGGAGGTGCACATGGGCATGCCACGTATGAACCGCAGGTTCGCCATCCTTCTCACATTCAACCTGCTCCCGATCGTGGCCCTCGCGGCCGCGCCGACAGATGCGCGGGCCCAGGGCGGGACGATCACGGGCCAGGTGACCGACGCCGGAACCGGGGCCCCGGTCGAGCTGGCCCAGGTGACGGTGGAGGGCACCAGGATCTCGGTTTCGACCACCGCCCAGGGGCGCTACCTCGTGACCGGCGTATCGGCCGGTGTCCGCACAGTGACCGTGCAGCGCCTCGGGTACTCCGACGCTTCCCAGGAGGTCACGGTCCCGGAGGGCGGCGCCGTCAGCCTGGACTTCGCGTTGACCACCGCCCCCGTGAACCTCAGCGGGATCGTGGTGACAACCACCGGCGAGCAGCAGAAGATGAGCATTGCGAACGTGATCGCGACGATCGGGGCCGACTCGATCGTCACGAGCGCGCCGATCACGAACGTGACCGATCTGCTGCAGGGCCGCGTTCCGGGCGTGATGACCTTCAGCAACGCCGGGATGACCGGCTCGTCGGCCCGTGTCCGCATCCGGGGCTTCAACAGCCTGTCCCAGGACAACACGCCCCTCATGATCATCGACGGGGTGCGCGTGGAGAACACGACCGGGGGCGGCAGCCGGATCGGACCGGGACAATTCAGTTCCGGCTGGACGGCCGGCGCGGTCACCGACCTGAACCCCGAAGAGATCGAGTCCATCGACATCGTCAAGGGACCCTCGGCCGCGACGCTGTACGGGACGGACGGGGCCAACGGCGTGATCCTCATCCGCACCAAGCGAGGCCAGCCCGGCGAAGCCAGGTGGAGCGTCTACACCGAGGGAGGCGTGATCCAGCAGGCCGCCGACGTGCACCAGGGCTACTACGCATGGGGTCGGAACGCCGATGGCGCGAGCATACGCTGCGAAAACCGCGTGCGTGTGGTGGGCGGCTGCACGTTGGACAGCCTCACCACATGGAGCGCGTTCCGTGACTCCCCGTCGGCTCCTCTGGGGCTCGGGCACCGCGAGCAGCTGGGGGTCCAGGTATCGGGCGGGGTCGAGCGATTCCGGTACTTCTTTGCCACCGAGCTCGAGAACGAGACGGGATACCTCGAGCTATCCGAATCGGAGATTGCGCGGAAACAGGAGGAGCGCGGCGGCGTCGAGATTCCCAGCTGGCAGAGACGCCCGAACTACTTGAAGCGAATGACGATGCGCGGAAATGTCACGGCGCGTCTCAACGAGACCGCGGACATCAACATCTCAACCGGGGTGACCCTGCAGGAAAGCCAGATCCCGAGCAACGGCGTCTTCTGGAGAGGCAGCTGGGGACCTGGCTACAATGACGACAACGAGGGGTGGTGGCTTGGTGACCGTCCCGGGGACCTCTTTGCAACCCGGGCCGGGTCCAACATCACCCGCTTTACGACCGGCATCAACGGGAACTGGATTCCGCGGCCGTGGCTGACGTTCCGCGGCACGGTCGGCCTCGACCACTCGGCTCAGTTCTCCAACAACCTGCTCCGGCGGGGCGAAGACACGTCGGGTGCTCTCAACACGGGCTTCCGCAACCACATTCGTTCCGACATCGCACTCTATACCGTCGACCTGGGGTCCACCGCCGAGTTCGACATCAATCCGACGGTCAAATCGAGAACGTCCTTCGGGGTCCAGTACAACCGCCGCCACCAGGGGGTGGCCCAGGCATACGGTTCGGATCTGCCGCCCGGGGCCCAGACCGTGAACGGCGCCGCCAACTACCGGGCGTCCGAGTCCAATGTTCAATCGGTGGTGGCGGGTACGTACGTGGAACAGAACTTCGACCTGGACGGCCGCTTCTTCCTCACTGCCGCGATGCGGGCCGACGGTGCCAGCAACTTCGGCAGGGACTTCAAGACGGCCTGGTACCCCAAGGGAGGCTTCTCCTGGCTGATCTCGGAGGAAGGCTTCTTCCCTCGGGGCTCCTTCATCAACAGCCTCCGGTATCGGTTCGCGTACGGCGCTTCCGGCGTCCAGCCGCAGGCGACCGACGCACTGGCCGCCGTCAACTTCGGCAGTGTCTTCGTGAACGGTCAGTCGCGGACGGGGGCGTCGCTGAACGCGCTCGGCAATCCCGACCTCGGGCCCGAACGCGTGACCGAGTACGAAACCGGGTTCGACATGGAGCTCCTCGATGGCCGGGTGCAGTGGGAAGCCACCGCCTATTATCGCAAGAGCGTGGATGCGCTGGTGCGGCGGGCGATGCCGCGGTCCATCGGCATTACCGGCACCGGGCAGCTGGACAATGTGGGTTCGGTGCGGAACATGGGAATCGAGGCCGACGTGCAGGCCGAGGTCTTCAGTCTGGCCGGGGCCACGTTCAGCATGAACGTCAATGGTTCCCTGAACTCCAACGTGCTCCTCGAACTCGCCGAGGGACTCCGTCCGCCGGAAGATCGCTTCATCAAGTTCGTAGAGGGCTGGCCGCTCTACGGACAGTGGGATCGGCCGGTACTGGGCTGGAACGACGACAACGGCGATGGCGTCCTGCAGGCCGACGAAGTCCAGGTGGGCGATTCCATCATCTTCATCGGCAACACGAACCCGACCAGGATGCTCAACTTCACGCCGACGATCTCGCTGTTGGGCGGAAGACTTTACCTGAGTTCGCTCTTCGTGTACCGGGGCGGCTGGGTGCAGACGAATTTCAGCGAGCTCAACAAATGCAACTTCGGCAGCTGCCGGGCGCGTAACGATCCGGACGCCCCGCTTCACTTGCAGGCGCAGTACATCGCCTTCACGAAGCCCGGTCTGACCTACGCCGGATACCAGGAAGACGGGACCTTCACGAGGTGGGCGGAAGCGCTGGTGTCGTACACCTTCCGGCCGGGCTCCCTCCAGCCGCTCGGCCTCGGAGCCAGCAGCGCCACGGTATCGCTCAGTGCCAGAAACCTGATGCTGTGGACGGACTACACCGGTCCGGACCCGGAGGTGACGGCGAACCCGTCGCTCAGCGGAAACTTCGGGACCCGCTGGGACCTGGGCTACGACAACCCCACGGCACCGCCGGCGCGTTACGTCATCGTGCGCGTGAAACTCAACTTCTAGGAAGGAGGAACCCATGTTTACGGACAACAATAAATCACGCCTCCTTGTGGCCGCCGCCGGCGTGCTCCTGATCGGTTGCGACGCGCTCACGGAAGTCGATGCGCCGGATGTCGTGCAGCCGCAGGATGTCGACAACGCGGAGGGTGCCGCGTCGTTCGGTGCCGCCGCGCTCAACAACCTCTATGGGCAATTCGCCAGCATGACATCGACTACCGGTCGATTCTCGGACGAGTTCTACCTCTCCGATTCCTTCAACGCCTTTGCAGCAGTCGACTACCGGGAGCAGGCCGTTACCTACACCGAGTGGGGACCGGTTGGGCTGGGCCGGGGACGAACCTTCGCGCAGCTGGGCATCGACCTGTACCTCGAGCACGCGCCGGAGGAGCGCGCCGAGATCGGGCAGCTCTACGCCGTACGCGGCTTCGCGGCGCTGCTCCTGGGAGAGGTCAACTGCAACGGAACCCCGCTCAGCGAGGTGGTCGACCTGAAGCCGGTCTACGGCGGACCGATCACCAGCGACAGCATGACGATGCGGGCCGTGGCAGAGCTTGACGCCGCGCTCGAATACGCGGCCGCGGACGAGCGCATCCTGAATCTCGTTCGCGTGGCCCGCGGCCGGGCGCTCACAAACCTGGGCCGTTTCAGCGAGGCCGCTTCGGCGGTTGCGGGCGTGCCTACGGACTACGTCTACCACGCCGAACTGTCCGCGGCCGGAGCCGGGCTCCAGAATCCCATCTTCAACACGAACAGCATGACGGACGTGTGGGGTGCCGTCACCGTTGCGGACGGCGAGGGGACCAACGGGCTCGACTTCGTGAGCGCCAATGATCCACGCGTTCCGACCGAGTTGCTCGGGACGGGCAGGGACGGCGAGACGGAGCACTACTACTACAAGAAGTTCACGGACCGGTATGACCCGATCGTATTGGCCTCCGGAATCGAGGCGCGGCTCATCGAAGCCGAGGCGGACCTGAAGGCCGGCGGCGGCAGGTGGCTGTCGATCCTCAACGACCTGCGGGCGGTCGCGATCGATCCGCCTCTGGAGCCGCTGATGGATCCGGGATCGCCCGACGCCCGGGTGGATCTCGTGTTCCGTGAGCGCGCGTTCTGGCTCTTCGCCACGGGTCACAGGATGGGCGACCTGAGGCGGCTTCTGCGCCAGTACGGGCGGTCCCAGAACGACACGCATCCGGTGGGGCACTACAAGGGACCGCAGAGCTACGGGACCGACGTGGTGTTCATCCTGACGCTTTCGGAGCAGTCGAATCCGGAGGGGTTTGTCTGCCTGGACAGAAACCCGTAGGGCGGCGGGCAACGAGGGCAGGGGGTTCGCGCTCCTGCCCTCCTTGCCGCTCTCGGGGGGCGTTGCAGTTCCTCCCGATACGCAGTTATTGTTCAAATGACGCATGGGAGGCGTCCAAATGAACAATGACGACGTTGCGGCGGGGGGATTCAGTCTGAACAGACTTGCCGCCCGCATGGTGCGCGAAACCAGTCCGGCGTATGGCGGAACGCCGGCCGGCCTGGGCCGCGTTCGCAGGGCGGTGGAAGATGGCCTTCCGCCGGAAGTGGTCAAGGAGCTGCAAGCCGCGTTGAAGCGCTTCGGCGTCCGCCGCCCCTCGGAGTTTGTCAGCAGGATCGTTCCCAGGGCCACGCTGCGCCGCAGGGAGCGGCTCACGCCGGAAGAGGGGGAGGTGGTGGTGCGCATCGCCGCGCTGATGGCGCTTGCGGTGGACGTGTGGGGCTGCGAGAGGCGCGCCGCGAGATTCCTCGCGACTCCGCACATGTTGCTGGGACACGAGGTGCCCATCGAGGTCGCACTCTCGGAGGTCGGAGCGCGCCAGGTGGAGTACATGATCCACGCGCTGGATCACGGACTTCCGGTGTAGCGGCACGGGTGCAGTCGGTTGGACCTCTACCGGATCCACCGCAGTCTCTACCCGGCACTTGATGGGTGGGGAGCCGCACGCTACGGGGGACGCTGGAATCCTCCGGGCATGCCCCTGGTGTACGCTTCCCTGGCCTATGAAGGAGCTCTGCTGGAGCAGCTGGTACGAACTTCGGGAGGCGAGATGCCGCTCGATCGCATCGCCTCCCGGATCGCTCTGCCCGCGGAGTGTGAGATCCCGGTGCTCGACCCGGCCGACCATCCGGATTGGCGGGACGGCGCAACCTCCCGCAGAATCGGAAGGGACTGGGTCGCATCGCGTCGATCGGTCGCGTTACAGGTGCCCTCCTATGTGGCGCAACCCTGGGGCTGCAACGTGATCCTGAATCCGACCCATCCGGACTTCGACCGGGTGCGGGTGGCCGAGGTCGTCGACATTCGCTGGGACTCGCGGCTGTTCTGACCGGATCGGTCGGACTCGCCCGCGAAGCGGTGGGCACAAGGGGGTGCATCGGTTCACCGCTTGGCGGTATAGTCCACGGTCGGACCAACGTCACTCCCCAGGCTCAAGGAGCCCGCGCTTGCAATACGCCCGTCTCGGCGACAGCGGCCTCGTCGTCTCCCGCATCGCGCTCGGCTGCATGAGCTTCGGCAGCCGGCAGTGGCGCCCGTGGATGCTCGAGGAGGACGAGGCCCAACCCTTCTTCCGGCGTGCGGTCGAACTCGGCATCAACTTCTTCGACACGGCGGACGTGTACTCGCTCGGGGTGAGCGAGGAGATCACCGGCAGGTGGGTGCGCGAGTTCGCGGTCCGTGACGAGGCGGTGATCGCCACCAAGGTCAAGATGCGCATGGGGCCGGGGCCGAACCGGGGGGGACTGTCGCGGAAGCACATCGTCCAGTCGTGCGAGGCTTCGCTCCGGCGGCTGGGGGTGGAGCGGATCGACCTGTACCAGATCCACCGCGCCGATCCGGCGACCCCGGTCGAGGAGACGCTGGCCGCGCTGGACCACCTGGTCCACCAGGGCAAGGTGCTCTACCTGGGCGCGTCGTCGATGTACGCGTGGCAGCTCATGAAGATGTTGTCGGTCTCGGAGCGCCGCGGCTGGGCGCGTTTCGTGTCGATGCAGAACCACTACAACCTCGTCTACCGGGAAGAGGAGCGTGAGATGATGCCGCTGTGTGTTGAGGAGGGGCTCGGCGTGATCCCGTGGTCGCCGCTGGCGCGCGGACTGCTGACCGGCAAGCGCGCGCGGGGCAGCCACGAGGCCTCGGTTCGCGACGAGCACGACGCCTCCATGGCCGACGAACTGTACGACCACGAGTCCGACTGGGAGGTGGTGGACGCGACGTTGCGGGTCGCGGAGCGCCGCGGGGTTGAGCCGGTGCAGGTGGCGCTGGCGTGGCTGCTGTCGCGGCCCGCGGTGGTGGCCCCGGTCGTGGGGTTCACGAAGGTCCAGCAACTGGACGCGGTGGCGGGCGCCGTGGACGTGGCGCTGACGGACGGGGAATGCGCTGAGCTGGAGGCCCCGTACCGTCCGCATGCCGTGCGGGGGTGGCTGGATGGGCCCGTGCGGCTGCCGGGGATCAGCTCGTGAGCGGGGCTGCGGCGGGTGGTGGTGTGCGCGCCGGCATCCCGGGCCTGACCCTGACGCGCGCCGACTTCGAGGCCGCCTACGAGAACGTCCGGCCGCACGTCTACCGCACCCCGCTGCTGACCAGCCGTTCGCTGAGCGAGGCGTGTGGCCTCGAGGTGCGCCTCAAGGCCGAGCTGTTTCAGCGGGGCGGGTCCTACAAGGTGCGTGGCCCGCTCAACAAGATCGCCAGGCTGAGCGACGAGGAACGGGCCCGGGGCGTGATCTGCTCGTCGGCGGGCAATCACGCGCAGGGCGTGGCGATCGCGGCGCGGCACTACGGGGTGAAGGCCGTCGTGTGCATGGCCGAGAATGCGACGCCGGCGAAGGTCGCCGCCACCGAGGGTTACGGTGCGCGCGTCGTGCTGCACGGCAGCATCTGGGACGAGGCCAACGAGAAGGCGCTCGAACTGGTGGACTCGGAGGGCTACACGTATGTGCACCCGTTCGACGACCCCGACCTGATCGCGGGGCAGGGGACGCTGGGACTCGAAATCATGGAGCAGTTCCCCGAGGTCGAACTGGTGGTCGTGCCGATTGGTGGCGGCGGGCTGATCTCGGGGATCTCCATGGCGGTGAAGTCCATCAACCCGGACGTGCGGGTCATCGGCGTCGAGTCGTCCGGGGCCCCGGCCATGAAGCGCAGCGTGGAAGCGGGGTCGCGAGTGACGCTCGACAGCGTCGACTGTGTCATCGACGGTCTGGTCGTGAAGCGTGTGGGCGGGAACACCTGTTCCGTCGTGTCCCGCTTCGTGGACGAGATCGTCACCCTTCCTGACGAGCAGATCTTCGACGCCATGCTCTGGCTGATGGCGCGCGCCAAGCTCGTGACCGAAGGCGCGGCCGCGTCGCCGGTGGGTGCGCTGCTGCAGGGGTTGGTGGAGGCGCCGGCCGGGACGAAGACCGTTTGCATGCTGAGCGGGGGCAACCTGGACGTGGAGCAATTGCGCGGTTTGTCCTGGAATTGAGTTGAGTGGGGATGACCGACAGCGTGGTGTTGTAGCCGCGATGTGTCAGTATTACTATAGAGTTTCTGACACTTTGTCCGGATTGGGAGGAGGAGGATCGCCATGGCCAGCCTTCCCAAACGAATCATGGAACATGCGGAAGCGCTTCCGGAGGCGGCGCCGATCTGTCCTGGTACGCTGCTTCATCTGGGCAACCGGGCGGCGGTGGATCAGGCGTTGTCGCGACTGGCTCGCCGCGGAAAGCTAATGCGGGTGTGCCGCGGGGTATACATGCGGCCGATTCATACCCGGTTCGGGGTGTGCCCACCTTCTCCGCCCAAGGTCATCGCGGCGCTGTCGGAGCTTTGGGGCGAGACGATCGTCCCCTCCGGAGGGGCGGCCGCTAACCTGCTCAGGCTAACGACTCAGGTACCCGTACGAATGGTGTATCTGACGTCGGGCCCGAGTCGGAAGCTTCGGCTGTTTGCGTTGGTCCTTGAACTCCTTCACGCGCCCCGCTGGCAACTCGTTGCGCCGGGTCGGCCAGCTGGCCTCGCAGTGCGGGCCATGGCCTGGCTCGGTCCATACGAAATCAAGGAGAGCCTCGAGGTCATCAAGCGCACGCTCTCCGCAGCCGACCTGGCTGAACTTGCGGCTACGCGAGCCATCTTGCCGTCGTGGATGGCCGGTCCGATAAGCGCTTTGGTCGCCGATGGCTAGCCTTGGCTTTCAGCGGCTGTCCGCGGACGACCGCCGTGAACTGCTTGATTCTGTCGTCAGAGCTACACGGCGACCGCCGCAACTGCTCGAGAAGGACATCTGGGTAGTTCAGACCCTGTCCGTCCTGTTCCGCGCACCCTTCGGAGCGGATTTGGTGTTCAAAGGCGGAACATCGCTCTCGAAGGCATATCAGGCCATCCGGCGATTCTGAAAGAGGACGGATGGGTCGCCGGGTTCCGTGCGGAAGGATACCGCGTCTACCTGAGCTACGACACGTTGTTCGGCGATTACGGATTCGTCCAGCCCGAGGTGCTGATCGAATTCGGCGCCCGGTCGACCGGTGAGCCTCACGAGCGACGGCTGGTGGAATGCGATGCCGCCGAATACATCCCGGACGTCAGCTTTCCCACCGCACGCCCTTCCGTCATGCTGGCCGAACGCACCTTCTGGGAGAAAGCCACAGCGATACACGTTTTCTGCCGCCGGGCGCGCCACCGCGGAGCGCGTCTCTCCCGCCACTGGCACGACCTGGTTCGGCTCGACGACGGCGGCTACGTCGAGAAGGCTTTGGCCGACCGGGAGTTGGCCCGCGCCGTCGCGCGTCACAAGGCGATATTCTTCCGGGAAAAGGATGTTGCGGGAAACTGGATCGACTACATGGCTGCTGTTTCCGGTCACCTTCAGCTGGTCCCTGAACGCCCGCTGTACGATGTCCTGGCCGAGGACTATCGTCAGATGCAGCGATCCGGGATGCTCCCGGAGGAGGACGAGAGCTTTGAGGACATCATGAACCGGTGCGCAGGAATCGAGACGAGGGCCAATGCGCGCTGACACCCCCACGTCCGACGAAGAGTCTTCCACAGCGTCTTCGCGCCCGCGCAACAGTCCGCAAGGTGGCTCACGTGACACGGCCTACCTCGTCCGCCTGGCCGCCGAGGTCGCCAGCAAGTCGAACCGCACGCGGCGACGCTTCCAGAAACAACTCGCGCGCAACATCGGCGACGCCCTCCACTCCACCGGCACCACAGCCCGGATCCGCGACCGGTGGAGCCGGCTGTTCATCACCATTCCCGCAACGGGCTCACCTGCCGCCGACCAGGCCGTATCCGCCGCCGACCGGGCCATGTCCGCCGCCGCCCGCGTGTTCGGCATCAACTCCTTCTCCCGGCTGGACGCGGTGCTCCCCGCCGACCTCGACTCCATCGTGCAGGTCGGACACGACACCTACCGGGAGGCCGTCACAGGGCGCCGCTACGCCATCGCGGCACGCCGCACCGGCCGCCACCCCTTTTCTTCGCGCGACATCGCGGTTGAACTCGGCGCCGCCCTCAACCCCTACGGCACCGTCGACCTGACCACGCCTGAGGTCACCGTCCACGTCGAAGTGCGCGACCAGCGCACCTATCTCTTCAGCGGCCGCACCGAGGGTCCGGGCGGCCTCCCGCTTGGCGTGCAGGGCCGGGCGGTGTGCCTCATCTCGGGAGGGTTCGACTCGGCCGTCGCGGCCTGGCTCCTCCTCAAGCGCGGGGTCGCCCTGGACTACGTCTTCTGCAACCTGGCGGGCCCCGCCTTCGAGCGCTCCGTGATCCAGGTCACCCGGGTGCTGGCCGACCGCTGGAGCTACGGCGACCGCCCGCGCATGCACGTCGTCGACTTCGGAGAGGCGGTCAGCCGGCTGCAGGCCGAGGTCACGCCCCGCTACTGGCAGGTCGTGCTCAAGCGGCTCATGTACCGCGCCGCCGAAGGCGTGGCAGCCGAGATCGGCGCGGATGCCCTGGTCACCGGCGAGTCTCTGGGCCAGGTGTCGTCGCAGACACTCCGCAACCTCCGCTCGATCGAGGCCAGCGCGTCCCTGCCGGTGCTCCGGCCGCTCGTGGGTCTCGACAAGGAGGAGATCATCCGCATCGCGAAGCGGATCGGGACCGCCGCTCTCTCCGCACGCGTCAAGGAGTACTGCGCGATTCTGGCGGGGAAGCCGGTCACGGCCGCGAAGGTGTTGGCGGTGGACCGCGAGGAGGCGCCGCTCGACCCCGGCCTGGTCGACCGCGCCGTGGCCGGGCGCAGGGTGCTGGACGTGCGGAAGCTCGCCGACTCGGACCTGCAGCGCGACTACCTGTGGCTCGATGTCCTCCCGGACGGAGCCCGCGTGATCGACTGCCGCCCCCCACAGCAGGACGACGGTTGGCGGCATCCCGGCTCGAAGCGGGTGCTGCCGCCCGACTTCCCCGAACTGGCCACGAAACTAAACAAAGATGTTAAGTATGTACTGTTCTGCGACAACGGAATCCAGTCTGGACAGCTCGCAAATATTTTGCAGACAGTGGGTTACGAGGCCTACGCGCTGAAGGACGGGACGAAGGCGCTACGGGGATGATCGATCGTCCGCCGTCGGACCACCGCGGCGCCGGCCGGCGCAAGGCGGTGCTGACCGCGCTCTCCGTCCTGATCTCCGTGGCTTGCGGCGGCTCCGATGCCGGCTCGACCGACCCGGGCGACCACCTCGTCATCGCCTGGCCCGCCTCCCGTGAGCCCGCCTCGCTGGACGGCCACATCGAGCCGTACCAGACCGCCTGGCTCATCGACTACATGATCGCCGACCCCCTGCTCATCATCGGCCCGGATGGTGAATTCCACCCGGCCCTCGCGACCGCGTGGTCGTCCAACGAAGTGGCGGACGAGTGGACCTTCACGCTGCGGAGCGGGGTGGTCTTCCAGGACGGGACGCCCTTCGACGCCGAGGCCGTCCGATACAACGTCGAGCGCATCCTCGACCCCGCCACGCGGTCCGGCGAGATGGCGGCGCACGTCGGGCCGGTCGAGCGCGTGGAGATCGTCGACGACACCACCGTCACGCTGCACTACGCGGCCCCGTGGGTCACCGTGCTCGACGCCTTCCGGCGCGTACCCATCTGGTCCCCCACGGCCGCGGAGCGCTGGGGCATCGAGGCGTTCGACCGCCACCTGGTGGGTGCCGGACCCTTCCTGCTTGAGGAATGGGTGCCCAACGACCGCGTCACCGTGCGGCGCTGGGACGGCTACGGCGGCTGGAACTCGATCGCCGAGGAGCCCGGTCCGGCCAGAGTCGGGCGCGTCACGATCCGCTTCATCGGCGAGGAAGCCGTGCTGGGCAACGTCGTCCGGACCGGCAACGCCCACATCGCCATGAATCTGCCCACCACGTACATCGACGACTACCGCAATGCGGACGGCTTCTCGCTCCTCACCGGCTACCAGGCCGGGACGGGCCTGCAGATGGTCATGAACACGCGGCGCCCGCCCTTTAGCGACATCCGCGTCCGGCAGGCGCTGCTCCATGGCACGGACCAGCAGGCCCTCAACGATCTCCTGTACGATGGCTACTATCTGACGGCCGACGGCCCCTTGAACACGGTGCACCGCTGCTACCGGAAGGGGGGCGCGGACGACTACCCGTACGATCCCGAGACGGCCCGGCAGCTCCTGGCAGCAGCCGGCTACAGGGACACGGACGGCGACGGCATCCGGGAGGCCCATGGCGTCGCCGGCATCGAAAACGGAACGCCGCTGCGGGTGCGCTGGACGATCCTCGACCGCGAGGAGATGGGAGAGGCGGTGCAGGCGCAGTGGCGTCCACTCGGGATCGACCTGGTCATCGAGCTCGTTCCCGGACCTGTACAGCTCGAGAGGGTCAACGCCCGCGACTTCGACCTCATCTACGAGCGCCAGCGCAGCCCGGACCCCCTGCTGATGGACATGCTGTGGAATTCGGCCCACGACGTGGTCGGCGGTTGGGCCTGGACGGGGTTCGTGGACGCGGAACTGGACGGGATCGTGAGCCGGTTGCGCGTGATTCCGGACCCGGACGCCCGGTGCGAGCTGGCGCGGGACGCCCAGCGGATCATCATGGACCACGCACTGATGCTGCCGACGCTGAGCGAACCGATCTTCTACGCGGTGTCAGACGAGGTGCAGGGGTTCCAGCTGGCGTCGGAGGGGCAATTCTACTTCCTGCACAACGTGGAGCTGGTGCGGGAGTAGGGTGCCCCGCCCTGTAGGGTGGCCCGGCGCTGTACGTTGGCTCGGCCCTGTACGCTGGCCCGCCCTACTGCAGTGCCTCGATCACTCGTTCGTGCAGCGGCTGAACCGGTCGCGCGTTCATCGGATGGCGGGCGCCGAAGGCGTCGACCTGGGCCTCGGAGACCGAGATCGATTCCGTCATCACCACCCAGCTGACGATTTCCGAACAGGGGGGCGTGGTGAGCGAGCCGGCATACCGCAGGTAGCCCGACTCCCCCGGCAGGAGCCCGCTCGGATCGAGATCCGCGACCGCCCCGGGTGACGCGCCGGGATCCGGGATTGCGTCCCAGATGTCCTGGATGACCGGATCGGCCTCGCCTTCCTCCATGAACACCCCGATCACGGCAAGGTCTCCCTCGGCCGCCTGGTGCACGAAATGCACCTCCATCGGAGAGGCCTCCCCGTCGGCCGTGTGCTCGCTGGGCGTGTGGAAGTGGAACTGCAGCAGGGAAAACGACCGTCCCTCCAGGACGATCCCACCCGCATCCGGCATGTCGACCTGTATGGTGTGCCCGTTGTCCACTACCTGTCCCTCGGCGGGTTGCCACTGTACGTCGAGGCCGTTCCCCTCGGACGGGACCGCGCCGGTCAGGTCGACCGGTGATTGCCGCATGCCGCTGGCGCACACCTCGAAGGAAGGGTCGAGTTCGCCCCAGCGGTCCGTGCCGGTCGCGCCCTCATAGGCCCAGTGGATCTGGCCGTCGCCGGCCTGCTCCGCGTGGTCCGCGTCCATCTGCCCCTCGTCATCGGCAGGGTCCTGTTCGCCCGGCTCGCAGGCCTGCGTCGCTGCGATCAGGAATGCGACGGCCAGACCACCGGCCAGAGTCATGGTGAACGGATGTTGTTTCGACATGGATTCCTCCCCGGTTTGGCGTGGGCGTGGGGAATCCTTTGTTCGTTTCGGCCGCCCCGTCAATGGTGCGGCAACGGACGACGGGACGCCGACGGCGTCGGGAGTTCGCAAATCTCCGGGGCACGACAGTAGACTTCTGGCATGCTCGCCACCTACCTGGCCCGCCGCCTGGCCCACCTCGGCGTCGTCCTCCTCCTCGTTTCGGTGACGGTCTTCTCCATCATGCACGCCCTTCCCGGCGACCCGGTGCAGCTCATGCTCTCCGGCGCCGAGAGCGGGTCCGTCACGCCCGAACGGCAGGAGCAGCTGCGCGAGGAGATGGGTCTGAACGACCCGCTCCCCGTGCAGTACGGGCGCTTCCTGGGTGGCGCCGTCACCGGCGATTTCGGCACGTCCGTCCGGCTGCGCCAACCCGTCCTCGACCTCATCCTCGACCGGCTGGGCTCCACGCTCGCACTCAGCCTCGGCGGCATCCTCTTCGCGGTGCTCATCGGGGTCACCACCGGCGTTCTCGCCGCCCTCAAACAGGGCTCGTGGATCGACGGCTTCAGCCGCGTGCTCGCCTATGCGGGCGTCTCGCTGCCCCTCTTCTGGCTCGGCCTGCTGCTCATCCTGGTCTTCTCATTCCGGCTGGCGTGGTTCCCGCCGGCGGGATCGGAGGGCATCCGGTCGCTCGTCCTGCCCAGCCTGTCGCTGGGGCTGGTGTCGGCCGGCGTCATCGCGCGCCTCACCCGCGCCTCCCTCCGCGAGGTCCTGGTCGAGGACTACAT
Organism: Longimicrobiales bacterium; assembly: GCA_965116905.1. GTDB lineage: Bacteria > Gemmatimonadota > Gemmatimonadetes > Longimicrobiales > Gaopeijiaceae > Bin94. The sequence goes on from OZ220732.1 coordinate 2,374,496, forward strand.
CCGCACCGCCTGGGCGAAGGGTCTTCCCAGGCGCATCGTCTACCTGCGCCACGCGCTCCGGAACGCCCTGCTCCCGGTCGTGACCATGCTCGGCCTCCAATTCGGCGCGATGCTCGCGGGCGCGGTGGTGACGGAGACCGTCTTCAGCCGGCCCGGCCTGGGCCGCCTCGTGGTGAGCGCGATTCTCTGGAAGGACTATCCGCTGGTGCAGGGGATCGTGCTGTGCATGGCCGCGATGTACGTCCTCGTGAACCTTCTGGTGGACCTGCTGGCGGCCTGGCTCGACCCGCGCATCCGCGACGAGGCCCCGGCGTGAGGGTCGGCGGCCGCCCGCTGTCTCCCGGGTTCATCGCCGGGGCGGTGATCCTGGCGGGCTGGGTCCTGCTCGCACTCCTGGCACCCGCGGCCTCGCCCCACGATCCCCTGGCCACCGTCTCCGGCGCCCGCGAAGCGCCTTCCGCGGAGTTCTGGTTCGGGACGGACCGGCTCGGGCGGGACGTGTTCAGCCGCGTGATCCATGCCGCGCGCGTCTCGCTCGTGCTGGGGTTCATCAGCGTGGCCATCGGGGCAGCACTCGGTTCCGCAATGGGTCTCGTGTCCGGGTACTACCGCGGCCCTGCCGACACCGTGCTCATGCGAGTCGTCGACGCCATGCTGGCCTTCCCCGGCATCCTTCTCGCCCTCGTGGTGATCGCTGCTCTCGGGCCCAGCATCACCAACGTGATGATCGCGGTCGGCGTCTCCACCATCCCCCGCTACGCCCGCCTGGTCCGCTCCACCGTGCTCACCGTCCGCGAGCAGGCCTATATCGACGCGGCCCGGCTGATCGGCGTGCCGGACGTCCGGATCATGTTGCGGCATGTGCTGCCGAACACGGCGGTGCCGCTTCTCGTGCTGTCGACCCTCGAGTTCGGGCACGCCATCTCGGTCGGCGCGGGCCTGAGCTTCCTCGGACTGGGCGCGCAGCCGCCGACGCCCGAGTGGGGGCTGATGGTCGCGGTGGGACGCGACGTGCTGGGACCGGCCTGGTGGATTTCAACCTTCCCCGGACTCGCCATATTCACGGTGGTGATGGCGACCAACCTTTTGGGCGACAGCCTGCAGGAGATGCTGGATCCAAGGCTGAAAGCGAGGTGAGATGAGCGACGGATTCGTAGGCGTGCAGATCGGACCCGCCAGCTTCGTGGACGAGGGCGTGGACACGGTGCTCGACACGCTGCAGGAGCGCGTGGGCGTGAACGTGATCCTGCTTGGCACGGTCAGCTGGCTGGGCCTGAAGATCGGGCGCAGCATCTCGTGGAAGATCGACGGCTGGCCCGACCACGGCGTGCCCGAGCCGCTGGAGGTGCAGGGCGGGTCGTACCTGGCGGACCACCCCGAGTTCTACCGCAACACCTCCATCACCAACTTCCGCGCGCCGGACGAGGGCATGCGGGACCGCGACATACTCGAAATGGTCATCCCCGGGGCCCGTGAGCGCGGGATGAAGGTGATCCCGGAGCTGATGGAGCCGCTCTTCAAGTACGCGGGGCACGGGTCGGCCAACACCGTGCAGATCCCCAACCTGGTCCAGTACATGGAGGTGGACTGCCTGGGCCGGATCGGCGGCGCGCCGTGCCTTGAGAACCCGGACTACCGCACCTGGTGGCACGCGCTGATCGAGGATCACTGCCGGAGCTACGACATCGACGGCATCATGTGGTGCAACGAGAGGCGGAGCCCACTGGACCAGCTGATCACCGGGATGGCTCCGGGGTGCTTCTGCAGGCACTGCCTGGCGAGCATGGGAGCCGCGGGCATCGACGCCGAGGCCGTGCGGCGGGCGTGCAGCCTCCTCCACTCCTGGTTCCAGAGGGCGCGCGCGGGCGAGCACTTCACCGACGGCGCGCTGATCACCGGGCTCCGCACTCTCCTCGAGAACCCCGAGTTCCTGCTGCTCGAGCGGCACTGGGTCCGGCGCAACAAGGACCTGGACCGCGAGCTGTACGGGCTCGTCAAGTGGTGCGATCCGGCGCTGGAGTTCGGGCTCAACGTGTGGAACCGCAATCACTTCAACCCGTTCCGCAAGGCGCAGTGGCCGTGGGCCGAGACGAAGGACTACGCCGACTGGGTCAAGCCGATCACGTATCAGCACCAGTCCGGCGGGATCTACCTGGCCGAGATGAAGCAGCTGCACGCGACCCTGCTGCGCGACCTGGCGCCCGCCGAGATGACGCCGATCATGTACCGCATCCTGGGGCTCGACGAGGCCCCGTGGGACGAGCTCATGGGTGCGGGAATGCGCCCATCCACGTATGTCGGTGGCCAGTGCCGCGATACCATCGAGGCGCTGAACGGCGAGCTGCCCGTACTGATGGGGATCGGCGTCGACGCGCCCCGCTCCAGCCCGAACCAGGCCGCCTGCACGCCGGAGATCGTGTACGACAGCGTGCACGCGGCATACTCGAATGGGGCGGCCGGCGTCATCTATTCGCCCAACTACGCGAGCATGCGCCTGACCAACCTCGACGGCGGCGCCCGCGCGCTCGCGGAACTCGGAATCTGACCGGGGGATCACATGCCCGAAGCACCAGCCTGGAAGTTCCAGCCCGTCCTGCAGGATCTGGCCCCGCGCGATCCCGCGTCGGTGACGCTGAGGGGCCGCGTGATTACGGGGGTGGGGGATGAGGTGATCGAGGACGGCCACGTCACGCTGGCGGGAGGTAGGATCGCCGCGGTGGGCGAGTGGAGTGCGGCCGCGCCTCCGGCGGACGGCCGGACGGTCGTCGCGACGGGCGGAACGATCCTGGCCGGCCTGATCAACAGCCACGCCCACCTCGCCTGGGACGGCATCCACGACCTCGCCGCCCAGTCGATGCACGACGCTCCCGAGATCAGCGCCTACAAGGCGGCAGCCAACATGCTGGCCAATCTGCGCGGCGGGATCACGCTGGTGCGCGACCTGGGGATGAACCGGAGCGGCGAGTTCGCCAGACAGGCGGTGGAGCAGGGCGTGTTCGCGGGCCCGCGCCTGCTGATCTGCGCGGAGGCGATCGTGCAGACCGGCGGCCACACGTACTGGTGCTGCCGCGAGGCCACCGGGGCCGACGAGATGCGGCGCGCGGTGCGCGAGCAGGTGAAGGCCGGCGCCGACCTGATCAAGATCATGATGTGCCACGACCGCCTCGAGTTCACCGACGATGAACTCGCGGCCATCGTCGACGAGACGCATCGGAACGGGCTGCCGATCACCGCGCACGCGACCTTCGACGCGGCGATCGAGCGGGCGGTCGACTTCGGCATCGACACGGTGGAGCACGGCGGCAGCATGTCGGACCGCACGATCGGCAAGCTGGTGGAGCGGGGCGTGCCGATCATCACCACCTTCTCCCCGGTCGTGATCCAGTCGAAGCCCGAGGTCGCGCGCCGGTACAACATCCCCGAGTGGAAGATCCGGGAGCGGCAGCGGGCGGTCGCCGACAAGGGGCGCTACGACGGCCTGGTGCGCGCGGCGCGGGCCGGGGTGCGCATCGTCTTCGGGACCGACGCGGGAAGCCCCGCCGTGCGGCACGGCGTGGTGGTTCCCGAGATGGAGTTCATGATCGAAGTGGGGGTGGTCGCGGACAATCACGCCGCGATCATGAGCGCGACCCGCGAGGCGGCGATCATGAACGGACTGGACGGCCGCATCGGCACGCTGGAGGCCGGGAAGGAGGGGGACGTGATCGTCGTGGACGGAAACCCGCTGGACGACCTGAGCGACCTGGAGCGGGTGCGGATGACGTTCGTGCGGGGGTGCTGCCTGTACTCGCGGCCGGGGGTATGACCCGGATGGCCTCGGCCCCGTCCTCGGCCTCGTCCCCGGCACCGTCCCCCCGGCTCGCCGCCCGCGCGGTCAGCGTGAAGTCGAGCTTCCGGACCCGGATGCTCGAACTGGCCGCCGGGCTGGACGACATCATCGCGCTGGGCCGGGGCGATCCGGACTTCGAGACGCCGGCCGCGATCGTGGCGGCGGGCGCGGACGCCCTGATTGGCGGCTACACGCACTACACGCCTCCGCCGGGTCTCCGCGAACTCCGCGAAGCGATCGCGTTTCAGCTGAAACTTAACAATAATGTTAAGTATTCGGCCGATCAGGTCATTGTCACCAACGGCGCCCAGGAAGCGCTGCTGATCTCCATCCTCGCGCTGGTCGATCCCGGCGACGAGGTGATCCTCCAGGCCCCGCGCTTCAACGCCTTCGACTACATGGTGAAGCTGGCGGGCGGCCGAATCGTGGACGTGCCGACGCTCGAAGAGGACGACTACGCCCTCAGGGCCGACGCCATCCGCACGGTGCTCACAAAGTGTTCGAAACTGCTTGTGATCGCGAATCCGAACAATCCCACCGGCGGACTGACCCCGCGGGCGGAACTTGAGCGCATCGCGAAGCTGGCGGTGGAGCACGACCTCGTGGTCATCTCCGACGAGATCTACGAGAAGCTGATCTTCGGCGGGGCCGAGCACGTGAGCCTCGGTGCCCTCGACGGCATGGGCGACCGGACCGTGACCGTGAATGGCTTTTCCAAGGCGTACGCGATGACCGGGTGGCGCGTGGGATACCTGGCCGCGCCCGCCTGGATGATGGAGTCGGCCGTCGAGATCAAGCACACGCTGAGCATCTGCACGCCTCCCGCCCTGCAGCGCGGCGCCCTCGCGGCCCTGGAGAGCGGCGACGCGGCGGTGGCCTCCATGCGGGCCGAGTACGAGCGGCGGCTCGCTCTCGTGCTGAACCGCCTCGACGACATGGGCATCTCGTACGGGCGCCCGGGCGGCGGGATGTACGTCTACGCCAACATCTCGAGCACGGGGCTGGACGCCGAGACCTTCTGCCTCGAACTGCTGCGCCGGGGACAGGTCATGGTCTTCCCCGGCACGATGTTCGCGGACCCGGCCAACCGGCACATCCGCATCACGCTCCTGTCGCCGTTCGAGTCCATGGAGCAGGCGCTGGAGCGCATGAAACGATTCGTTGAGCAGGTGCGCGGGGCGTGATGAACGCGGACGCCGCCAGCATCCTGCTCGTCGGGGCCGGGGTCCGCGGCCGCATGTGGGCGCGGGTCATCGCCGAGACCCCCGGCGCGGAGCTGGCCGGCGTGGTGGACCGGGACGTGGCGCGAGCCCGGCGCGCCCGCAACGACTTCGCGACCGGGGCCCCCGTGCGACGCGACCTCGCCTCCGCGCTGGCCGACGCGGACATCGACGCCGACGCAGTCGTGGTCGCGACCCCGCCCGCCACCCATCATGGCCTCGTCCGCCGCGCTCTGGCTCACCGCCTCCACGTTCTCTGCGAAAAGCCCCTTTCGGAGGCCCTGGACGAGGTGGTGGACCTGATCGCGCGGGCCGGGGGGGCCAGGCGACACCTCCTCGTCGGGATGAACTTCCGCTACCTCCCTTCGTCACGGCGCATACGCCGCTGCGTCCGCGCAGGAGAGCTGGGCGCGCTGAGTTATGCGCACTTCACCTACCACAGACAGCGGGACGGCAACAGGGACGACCTGAACGACTACGTGATGTCGATGGCGCACCCGATGCTGCTGGAGCAGAGCATTCACCACTTCGACCTGTTGCGCCATTGCTATGGCGCGGAGGTCGAGTCGCTGGTGTGCGACACGTGGCGGCCGTCGTGGAGCACCTACGACGGGGACTGCTGCGTCTCGGTGCTCTTTCGATTCGAGAGCGGCGTTCGCGCCAATTACCTCGGGACCTGGACGGCGGCGTGGAACCGGATGGACTTCCGCTGGCGGAGCGAGTTCGAGCGGGGGACGCTGATTCAACGCGAACAGTTCGAGGATCTCGTGCGCGTGGACTTCGATCGCGGGCTGGGGCTGCGCGGGCCCAACTTCAAGGGGGACGCCGAGGCGGAGACGCCGGTTGCGGAGGCGCTGGAGGCGTGTGTGCCGTTCGTGGACGACACCCGGGGGCTGCTGAACGAGTTCCTGCGGGCCGTTCGCGGGGAGGCAGAGCCGATGACTACGGGCGCCGATCACCTCGAGACCCTGCTCCTGGTGCATGGCTGCATCGAGTCGCTGGAGCGGGGGGAATGGGTGTCCATCGCCGAGCTGCGGGACCGTCTCCGATGACCACGGACCGGCCGGCGGACCTCTCGCGCGCGCCTGCTCGCGGCGTCCTCCGCGTGCGCGGCCTCCACACCCGCTTTCTCAGCGACCGGGGGGTCGTCCACGCAGTCAACGACGTGAGCTTCACGGTACGGCGCGGCGAGACCCTCGCGCTGGTCGGCGAGAGCGGCTGCGGCAAGACGGCCGCCATGCTCTCCGTGCTGCGGCTGCTGCCACAGCGCCGAACCCGTGTCGAGGCCGACGAGGTGAGCTTCCGCGGCCGCGACCTGCTCTCGCTCGGCGACGAGGGGATGCGGCGCGTGCGCGGGGCCGAAATCGCCATGGTTTTCCAGGACCCGCGCGCCTCGCTCAATCCCGTCCTCACGATCGGGCGGCAGCTGACCGAGAGCCTGCAGCTGCATCGTGGTCTCGGGCGCCGCGAGGCCCGGGAGCGCGCCATCCATTTGGTTCATTTGGTCGGCATTCAGCGTCCGAATGAACGAATCGACGACTATCCCCACCAGTTTTCGGGCGGGATGTGTCAGCGGGTGGCGATCGCCATGGCGCTCGCCTGCGATCCCGCACTCCTCATCGCCGACGAGCCCACGACGGCGCTCGACGTGACCATCCAGGCGCAGATCCTCGATCTGGTCGCCGAACTGCGGGCCGCGCGGGACATGGCGATGATCTGGATCAGCCACGACCTGAGCGTGGTGGCGAACGTCGCCGACCGGGTGGCGGTGATGCACGCGGGGTCCATCGTGGAGACGGCGCCGGCCGCGCAACTGTTCGAGGCGCCGGAGCATCCGTATACGCGCGCGTTGCTGGCGTCTCTGGCGGCCCCATACGGCAGCGCCCCGGCGACGGGGTCGGCGCCCCTGCTCGAAGTCACCGATCTGAAGAAGCACTTTCCCGTGCGGCGCGGGGTGCTGCAACGCCGGAGGGGATCGGTCCGGGCCGTCGACGGAATCGCGTTTCAGCTGAAACGTGGCGAGACGCTGGGGCTCGTGGGCGAGAGCGGCTCCGGGAAGACGACCGTGGCCCGCGCGGTGCTCCGCCTGACACCTCCGACGGCCGGGCGTGTCGTGTTCGACGGTGTCGATCTGGGACAGGCGGCGGCCGCCGAGTTGCGCGCGCTGCGTTCGCGCATGCAGATGATCTTCCAGGACTCGTATTCCTCGCTCAACCCGCGCCGGAGCGTCGGCCGCTCGATCGCCGAGCCGCTCCTGCAGCACACGACGCTGAGCCGGGCGGAGCGCGGGGTCCGGGTGGCCGAACTCATGACCACCGTCGGTCTGGATCCCGGCCTGGCCCCGCGCATGCCCCACGAGTTCTCCGGCGGTCAGCGGCAGCGCGTCGGCATCGCCCGCGCGCTGGCTCTCACGCCGGACCTCATCGTCTGCGACGAGCCCATCTCGTCGCTCGACATCTCGATCCAGGCGCGGATCGTCGAGCTGCTCGCCGACATCCAGGAGCGGTTCGGGCTGACCTACCTTTTCATCTCACACGATTTGAGAACGGTCAGGCACCTGTGCGACCGGGTCGCGGTGATGCACCGGGGCAAAATCGTGGAGACACGGTCGACGGAAGCGCTCTTCCGGGAGCCGGCGCATCCCTACACGCGGGCGCTGCTGGCGGCGATGCCGCGCAGGCCCGGGCGGGCTTCGTGAGGTCGCCCGTGCCGTCTCCGACCGGGTGACTTGACACGGCGCGCATGCAGTTGCTAGCACCAATGCCATGAGGGGTCCGCAGTTTCGTACGGTCGCAGCTGGATTGCTGGCCGGTGTTGCCCTGGCATCCGGCTGCGGCGACGGCGCGACTGTCCCTCCGCTACTACCACCCGACCCGCCTGGGCCGGCGACGATCACAGTCAGTCCCGCCGCGACCGAGCTCGCTGCATTGCAGGAGACGGTGCAGTTGACTGCCGAGGTCCGCGACCAGAACGGCCGGATCATGTCCGGGGTCACCGTGGCGTGGGTGAGCACCAGCGTGGGGGTGGCTACGGTGGACGCGGCCGGACTCGTGACGTCGGTTGCAAATGGTGCCTCTACCATCACCGCGAACGCGGGGGCGGCGACGGGGAGCGCCATGGTAACCGTAGCGCAGGTGGTGAAGGGGATCGAGGTTCTGCCCTTTCCCGGCAAGGTGTCAGCGGGCGATACACTGCGCCTGACGGCGGAGGCCTGGGACGCGAACGGGTTCACGGTGCCCGGCAGCGAATTCACATGGTCGTCGAGCGATACCGCCGTCGCCACCGTGGATGGATCGGGACTGGTCCACGGCATTGTCGAGGGCTTGATCACCATCACGGCCACGTCGGCGGGAGTGCAGGGCGCCGCGCCGATCACGGTAGCCCACCCGGACTGGGGCCCGCTCGCTGCGCTCTACAAGGCCGCGGAGGGTCCGGTCTGGATCGAAGACGATGGCTGGATGTCGGATCGACCGATCGGCCAATGGCACGGAGTTACTACCGGGCCCGATGGTCACGTCACCGCGCTGGAGCTTGCCAGGAGCAATTTGACCGGGACGATTCCGGCGGAACTGGGCCGCCTGTCACACCTTGAGACCCTGAATCTCGAGTGGAATCGGTTGCGGGGGCCGATTCCGCTCGAACTGACCGGGCTGCACAACCTCAGGAGCCTGCGCCTGGGCGTCAACCGCCTGACCGGCGAGGTCCCGGCCGAGTTGGCCAACCTGGCGAACCTCGAGGATCTGCGCCTGAACCACACGCTCCTCACCGGCCGGATCCCGTCCGAGCTGAGCAACCTGTCCAACCTCACGAGGCTCAGTGTCCAATCGAATGACCTGACCGGCCTGGTTCCTTCCGCTCTCGTGCGACTCGAACGGCTCCGCTTCTTCCACTTCGCGGACAACGAAGATCTCTGCATCGCCGACGAAACCGATTTCATCGGGTGGCTGGCCCAGCTCGACGTTGCGCTCGGACCCGTGTGCAACGAAGACGACAGGAAAGCGCTCGTGTCTCTCTACGAGGCCACCGGAGGAAGCGACTGGATCCGTTCCGACGGCTGGCTGGAAGACGTGCCGGTGCGCGAATGGCACGGTGTGACCACGGATTCGGTGGGACGGGTCCTCGGACTCGATCTGGCCGACAACGCACTTGCGGGTCGCCTGCCGGAGCTGTTGGCGCCGCTTGCGAGCATGACTTCGCTTGGGCTGGACGGAAACGAGGGACTGACCGGTCCCTTGCCGCTGACGCTGTCCGCGCTGTCGCTCGAAGCGTTGAGATACCGGAACACGGGCCTTTGTGTCCCCGCCGCCGAGTCGTTTGGCGGGTGGCTCGCGGCCATCCCCTCGCACGAGGGCACCGAAACCGAGTGTGCGTCCCTGTCGGACCGGGAGACCCTCGAACTCCTGTACGGTGCTGTCGGTGGCGCTGAATGGAAAGACGACGGGAACTGGCTTTCCAGCCAGCCCCTCGGCGAGTGGACCGGAGTGGAAGCCGACACCGCGGGCCGCGTGGTTGCGCTGCGACTTCCCCGCAACGATCTGGCGGGCCGCATTCCACCCCAACTGGGCTATCTGGACCAGCTCCGCGAACTGGACCTGTCAGGCAATCGCCTGGAGGGACCGATCCCGGCCCAGCTGGGCGACCTGTCCGGCCTCACGCTGCTCAATCTCGGCCAGAACGAACTGGAAGGACCGATCTCGCCGCGATTGGGCGATCTGACCAGCCTTTCCCAGCTGCTTCTGTGGGCCAACGAGCTGGAGGGACCGATCCCACCGGAGCTGGGCAGGCTGACCAACCTGCTCGTGCTGGGACTCGGCATAAACGAACTGGAGGGACCGATTCCGCCGCAGCTGGGCGACCTTGCCAACCTCTACTTTCTGTACCTGGACGGGAATCGCCTGGAGGGACCGATCCCGTCGCAGCTCAGGAACCTGTCGCGGTTGCACGAGTTCATCCTGAATCGCAATCGGCTGACGGGGTCGATTCCTTCGTGGCTCGGCAGCCTGCCGAACCTGACGCGCATCGGGCTCGGCGAGAACTGGCTGACGGGGCCGATTCCGCCCGAGCTGGGCAACCTGGCTGGCCTGACCGAGTTGGTCCTCGGTCGCAATTTTCTGTCGGGGTCGATTCCGTCGAGACTGGCCAGCCTCTCCGCATTGACGTACCTGGACCTCGGACCGAACAGGCTGACGGGAGGAATCCCATCGGAATTGGGAGCCCTGTCCAGCCTGGAACGCCTCAACCTCAGCGGGAATGAGCTGGCCGGCAGGATTCCCGCCGAACTCGGTGATCTGGCCGGGTTGCGGTTGCTGTCGATGGCGGGGAACCAGCTGTCCGGTCCACTCCCGTCCGTCCTTGGGGGACTTACCCGTCTGCGGCGGCTCCACCTGACCGACAATGCCGAAGTGTCCGGGACCCTGCCTTCGAGCCTGACCGCTCTGGGCGAGCTTGAGGAGCTGGTTCTGACGGGTACCGGTCTGTGCGCTCCCGCGGACACCGCCTTCCAACACTGGCTGTCGGAAGTGAAGGTGGCGCGCGTGCCAGGCTGTGCGGTGGACGCGGGGTCGGCGGCGTACCTGACGCAGGCGGTGCAGTCGTCCGACTTCCCGGTTCCCCTGATCGCCGGCAGAGCGGCGCTGCTCAGGGTTTTCGTGGTGGCGTCGCGTCCCGGCAGCGCAGGCATCCCGAGGGTCCGGGCGACCTTCTACCTTGACGGAGTCGAGAGTCATGCGGTCGACATTCCGGGCTCGGGGGCTCCCATCCCGACCGAGATCGAACTCGCGCGGAGCTCGCTGCAGAGTTCGGCCTACGCCCTGATCCCCGGATCGGTGATCCAGCCGGGGTTGGAGATGGTGTTGGAGATCGATCCCGACGGAACGCTGCCCCCCGAACTGGGCGTGACGAGGCGGATTCCCGAGGAGGGCAGGGCGCCGGTGCAGGTGGAGTCGGTGCCCAGCCTGGACATGACGGTGATTCCATTCCAATGGGCGCCGAAGCCCGATTCGTGGATTGTCGATATCGCCACAGGCATGGCCGAAAGCCCGCACACCCACGAAATGCTTGGCGACGTGCGCGCCATGCTCCCGGTGGCCGATATCGACGTGGCAGTCCACGAAGCCGTCCTGACCTCGACGACCAGATCCCTCGACCTGCTTCGCGAGACGCATCTGATTCGGACGTTGGAAAAAGGGACCGACTACTACCTGGGGATCCTGCCCGAGCACGTTGGCGGGGCCCTGTCAGGTGTCGCGTTCCTCGGTTTCCGCATTGGCTATTCGGTTGCCGATCCCTTTGTGATCGCGCACGAACTCGGACATAACCTGGGTCTTTATCATGCGCCGTGCGGAGGCGCCGGCGGTCCGGATCCCGCATTCCCCCGGACAGACGGTTCGATCGGCTCCTGGGGATTCGACTTTCGTGACGGCGGCAGGCTGGTATCGCCGCGGACCCGGGACGTGATGTCCTATTGTGGTCCTCCGAACTGGATCAGCGAGTTCAGCTTCACCAAGGCCCTGAACCATCGGCTCGAGGGGGATGGGCGCCGGAGCCCGCTGGCCCGGACCGCCGCCGGCGCGCCCACGCGCAGTCTGATTCTGTGGGGTGGCGCTGACGAGGACGGGAGTCCGTTTCTGGAGCCCGCGTTCGTGACTGACGCCGCGCCCAGCGTGCCGCAGTCCGACGGTGACTACCAACTCGTCGGCCGCAGCGCCACCGGCGACGAACTGTTTTCGCTGAGTTTCGACATGCCGGAGCTGGCAGACGCGGAGGCGGGGTCGTCTTTCGTCTTCGCGCTGCCGGTGCCGGCCGAGTGGGTGGGCGTACCCGAGAGCATGACAACTATCCGGCCCTGGCGGATCGGCCACGACCGACCGGACGACCGACCGGCCCATGGCCATCCTGCGCGATTCGGCGAGCGGCGAAGTGCGAGGGGTGCTGCGTGGTGAGGACGCGATGGACGTGATGCGCATGGCGGCCGAGCCCGTCGGGCCCACCGGTCCGCGTGTGCAGGTATTGTTCAGCCGCGGGATACCTGACGACCGGGACTGGCGGCCCTGATCCCTGGCAGTCCTGCTACTCCCGCCAGGGATACGGCGGCCTGCGCAGGTGCCAGTCCGTCTCCCGCTGGTACGCCATGCCCAGATCCAGGACGCTCTGGTCGTCCATCGGCGACCCGACGACCTGCAGCGACAGCGGCAGGCCGTCCTCGTCGAAGCCGCAGGGGATCGCCAGGCCGGGGTGGCCGACCAGGTTGGCGATGTAGTTCAGGCGGGGGGTGTTTGCGCTCACGTCGTCCGGCGGTTCCCACTCGTTGCGCGCGGGGATCGGCCACCCGCCCTGCACTTCGCGCATGGCCGCCCCGTTGGGCCAGGTGGGCGCGATCACCGCGTCGTAGCGCGACAGGATCTCGTCGGCCTCGCGCACGAGCTGGTTGCGGATCCGCTGCGCGGTCAGGTAATCGGCCGCGGGCATCATGCGCCCTGCCATCCAACCGGCGCGCCGGTCTTCGTTGAACGAGAACATGCCGGCGGCGCTGCCGTCGTCGAAGAGCGACTTGAAGTTGGTGCCGCTTTCGACGGTGACGATGGTCGTGAAGAGCGCGCCCGTCGGCCGCAGCGGCAGCTCGATGTCCTCGACCTCGACCCCCATCTGCGCGAAGACGTCCAGCGCTTCCTGGAAGACTCGGCGGGTCGTCTCGGAGCCCGACAATTCGAACTCGGCCCGGTGGACGCCGAGGCGGCGGCCGCGCATCGGGCCCGGGTCGGGGCGGAAGACGAAGGGCCGGTCGACGGTGGCGTTGTCGCGGGGATCGTGCGCCGCGATTTCCTGCAGGATGTGCCCGCAGTCCTCGGCCGAGCGGCCGACGGGCCCGATCTTGTCCAGGCTCCACGACAGCGCCATGCAGCCGAACCGGCTCACGCGGCCGAAGGTGGGGCGGAGGCCGGATGCGCCGACGGCGGAAGCCGGGAAGACGATCGAGCCCCCGGTTTCCGTGCCGATGCCGAAGCCGATCAGTCCCGCCACGGCGGCCGAGACGGTGCCGCTCGACGACCCGAAGCTGGTGCGGTCGAGTTTCCAGGGGTTGAGGGCGGAGCTCGTGTTGCCGCCCGCGAATTCGCCCAGTGACATCTTGGCCATCATCACGGCGCCGGAGGATTCCAGCAGGTCGATCACGGTGGCGTTCCGGTCCGGGACGCGGTCCCGGAAGATCCCCGAGCCCCACGTGGTGCGGATTCCGCGCGTGTCGAGCAGGTCCTTCACGCCGTAGGGGATGCCGTGCAGGATGCTGCGGCGCCGGCCCGCGGCGAGCTCGGCGTCGGCGCGCGCCGCGGCCTCGAGCGCGTGTTCGTGCGCAATCGTGACCATGGTGGCGAGCTTGCCGCCGTGATCGGTGCGCGGCTCGCTCGGCAGGTCGAACGGCGGCACGTCGAGGGCGTCCGCGCGATCCAGGTAGGCCTGCGTGAGGTCGACGGAGCTCACCGCACCGCTCGCCAGCCCGTCGGCGAGCTCACTCACCGTGAGGAAGAGGACGTCCTCCTGCACGGCTCAGCCCCTCCAGAAGACGGTGAGGGGCGGCTCATCCGCGTCCAGCGGGAACTCCCGCAACTCGCGCTGTACGTTGATCATGTTGGCGAGCGCGGCGCGGAGCCGGTCGAGCTCTTCGGCCTCTTCGTAGATGCCCCGCGGGCCCTGGTGGTCGAGGAGGGTGCGGGCGGTCGCGGGGGAAACCTCGCCCGTGTCGGCCACCTCGCCGCACGCCTGCTGCCACAGCAGAGCCATGGCGCCGGCTCCCGCGGTGGCGAACTGCCGTCGGTCCATCGTCATCGGCCTTCCCTTTTCCACTCCGTTACCTTGATCCGGCCCATCACCGGTCCGGCCCATCACCGGTCCGGCCCATCACCGATCCGGCCCATCACCGACAATCCGCCCAAACTAACGGGGATCGTGACAACCTTTCCAGCGAGTCCTGCCGAGACCCTCGACCCGGCGGCACTGCAGCGCCGGCAACTCAGCCGCCTGCGAGCCATGCTGGGGCCGCTCCTGGAGAGCAACGGCTTCTACCGCGCGAAGCTGGGACGTGCCGGGATGACCGCCGCTGCCGACCTGGGCAGCATGGACGCGTACCGCCAGCTTCCCTTCACCACGAAGCGCGAGCTGACGGAGGATCAGGCTCACACCCCTCGCTACGGCACCCTGACGACCTACCCGCTGGAACGCTACGTCCAGGAACACCACACCTCCGGCACGTCCGGGCAGACCTTACGCTGGCTCGACACGTCGGAGAGTTGGGACTGGCATGCGGCGTGCTGGGGCCGGATCTTCCGGGCCGCCGGCGTTACCGCGGCCGAACGTATCTTCTTCCCGTTCTCGTTTGGCCCCTACCTCGGGACCTGGAGCGGTGTGGAGGGAGCCCGCCGAATCGGCGCCCTGATCCTCCCTGCCGGCGGCATGTCCTCTCTGGAGCGGGTGCGGGCGATCATGACGCATCGGCCCACCGTGCTCGTGTGCACGCCCGCGTACGCGCTGCGCATGGCCGAGGTCGCCGAAGACGCCGGCGTCGACCTCGCCGGTTCCGCCTTGCGGGTGAACATCCACGCCGGAGAGCCGGGCGCCAGCATCCCGTCGACCAGGGCCCGATTGGAGGAAGCGTACGGCGCCAGGGTCTTCGACCACCCGGGATCGACGGAAGTCGGTCCGTGGGGCTTTGAATGTCAGGAACAGGACGGCGTCCACATCAACGAAGGCGAGTTCATCTGCGAGATCGTGGACCCCGACACGGGCAATCCATCGCAAGAGGGCGAGCTCGTCTTCACCAACCTCGGACGCGTTGGCATGCCGGTCATCCGCTACCGGACGGGGGACTGGGGGCGTCTGCACTCGAGACCGTGCGCATGCGGCAGCAACTTCCGTCGCCTGAAGGGAGGCGTCCTGGGTCGACTGGATCAGTTCCTGGAGGTCCACGGTGTCGGCTTCTTCCCCAGCGAGATGGAGAACGTGATCCGCGGCTTCAGGCAAGTGCGGGAGTTCGCGGTGGATGTCCACCAAAGGAATGCCCGCGACGAGATCGAAGTACGGGTGGAGTTGCGCAGCGGAGGCGCCACACGCCTGTTGTCACGGTTGCCCGAAGCGCTGCGGGACACCCTGGGGCTGCGCGCGAGCGTGGATACCGTCCCGGTGGGCACGCTCCCGCGGTTCCCGGTCAAGGCCCGCCGCTTCACCGACCACAGAACTCCGGCGGCCCGATAACCGGTCGCCTTCTCGAACCCAATGGCCACGACGATGCAAGCCCTCCACATCGAGCCCCTGCCAGAGTGGATCCGCGACCTCTTCGAACGCACCGCGCAACAAGCCGGCGTGGAGATCACATGGGGCGGGGAACTGGACGGGCCCGAACTGGCCCGCGCCGCCGAGCGGATGGACGTGCTCATGACGGCCATGAGGCCTGTCGATGGCGACCTGATCCGGGCTGCGAGGGCGCTGCGCCTGGTGCAGGTGCAGGGACGGGCGCCCTGGGCGGTGGACGCGGAAGCCGCGGCCGCCGCGGGTGTGCGGGTTTCGATGCTCCCGCACAGGGGCGCGATCGCGGTTGCCGAGCAGACCATCGCGCTCATGCTCGGCCTCTACCGCAAGCTGGTTCCGGGCCATTTGGGCACCCGAAACGCGGACTACAGGGATCTCGAGGTCGAGCCGGTCCGCACGACGGAACGGAAGATCGCGTTCAACTGGCTGCGCTACCCCGATGTCCACCAGCTGCACGGCCGCGTGCTCGGCCTGGTGGGGCTGGGAGGCATCGGCCTCGAAGTGGTGCGCCGCGCCCGCGCGTTCGATATGGAGGTCGTGTACTTCAAGCGCTCGCCGCTGCCGCGAGAGCACGAGCGGATGGCGGGTGTGCGGTATCTCCCTCTGCATGAACTGCTCGCCGCGAGCGACATCGTGAGCCTGCACGCGCCCCACACGGAGCACACCGAGCACATGATCGACAGCGCGGCGCTACGCTCCATGAAGCGCGACGCCATTCTGGTCAACACCGCACGCGGCGGACTCGTCGACGAAGCCGCACTCCTCGACGCGCTCAAAGCGGGGCAGATTGCGGGCGCCGGGCTGGACGTGTTCGTCGACGAACCGCTGCCCGAGGACAGCCCGCTGCGCGACGCGCCCAACGTGCTCTTCTCGCCGCATGTGGGCGGAGGCACCGGGGGCGGCCAGGCTGGCATGGCCAGGGACGTGGTGGCTAACCTCGTAGCAACCGCATCGACAGGAATCCCATGATACGAGAACCGGTCCTGGTCCTGGCGTTCATGCTGGCCGTGGTGGCCTTTGCGCGCTGGCTTGAGGAGCGCTACGAGCCGATCAGGAAGATCAGTTCCGCAGTGGTGTGCACGCTGCTAGGGATCACGCTCGCCAATGTGGGTGTGATCGAGCACACGGGGTCGGCGCACGAGGGCGTGTTCACTTTCGCGATCCCCTACGCGATCGTGCTCGTGATCATGGGGACGCACATGAAGGAACTGGCCCATGCGGGGCGGCCGCTGCTGATCGCCTACCTGGTGGCCTGCGGCGGCAGTTTGGTCGGAGGTGCGGTGGCGGGCGCGACCATGGCTGGGTGGGTGGGTCCGGAGACCTGGAAGCTGGCCGGGGCGTTCTCGGCGGCCTTCGCGGGCGGCGGGATGAACTTCGCGGCCGTTGGGCAGGGGCTCGAGGTCGAGCCGAGCACCTTCGCCGCCGCGGCCCTCGCCGACAACATGTCAACGGTGCCGTATCTGCTGCTGCAGGTGTGGCTGGCCGGGGTGCTGGCCGCAATGTTCCTGCGCCGCTGCGGTCCGGGTCGGGCTGCGGCTTCGTCCGGCGGCACCGGCGCAGAGAATGACCGGGAGCCGGACGAAGAGGCGATGCGTCGCCGCTGGACCGATACGGACATCAGCATCACCGACTTTGCCGTTCTCGGTGCGCTCCCTCTTGCGGCCCTGTGGGTGGCGCGCCTTGTCAGCGATGCCTTCGGCGCGGCACTTGCCACCATGCCGGAAGCCGCGCCGCTGTACGGACTGGTGGGCTTCCTGAGCGAGGTGCCGGAGGTCCTGTGGCTCACCACCATCGCGCTCATCGTGGCCCAGCTACCGTGGGTCCGGAAGCTGCGGGGCGCCGAAGTGCTCTCCTATTTCGCGCTGCACATCTTCTTCATCGCGCTGGGAGCGGCCTCCGATCTGGCGACGGTAGTCGACGCCGGCCTGCCCATCTTCAGCTTCATGATCGTGATCATCGGCATTCACGTCGTCCTTGCGTACGGGCTGGGGTGGCTGTTCCGTATCGACCTGCCTACGGTCTCCATCGCCAGCCAGGCGGCGATCGGCGGTCCCGGATCCGCGCTTGCGATCGGAATGGCGATGAAGTGGCACAGGCTGGTGGCGCCGGCAGTGATCGTCGGGATCTTCGGGTACGCGCTGGGGAACTACCTGGGCTTTGCGTGCGCCCGATTCGTAAACGCGCTCCTGGGCTGACGTGAGACTCAAGGGCATCGACGCCCTCGTCACGGGAGCCGGGCGCGGGCTGGGCAGCGGCATCGCTGCCGCGCTTGCGGCGGCGGGTGCGCGAGTTTGGCTGGCGGCGGAGGTGCCGGAAGAACTCGATTGGACCGCGACGCGGATTCGCGATGCCGGCGGGCGGGCGGAGGTCTGCGTGGCCGACCTGGCACGCGAAACCGAACGCGACCGCCTGGCGCGACGGGTCACCCGCGAAGCCGACAACCTGCGCGTGATCGTCAACAACGCCGCGATACTGGAGCGGCAGCCGCTGGAAGCGGTGGACCAAGAGCACTGGGACCGAACCATGCGCGTGAACCTCGAAGCGCCGGTCTTCCTGACGCGCGACCTGCTGCCCGTGCTGCAGCGCCGCGGTGGGTCGGTGATCAATGTGTCGTCGCGTGCGGGCGTCGAGGGCTTCCCCGCACAGATCGCGTACTGCGCGTCCAAGTTCGGGATCGAGGCGTTCACCCGCTGCCTGGCCCTGGAGCTGGCCGGGTCGAGCGTCAGCGTGAACGCGGTCACTCCCGGCATCCATCTCAAGCCGACCTCGCTTTTGCGGCGCGATGCGGAGGCAGCCGACGCCGCCACCCGGGCGCGCTGGGAAGACCCCGCGATCCTCGGTCCCGCGTTTGTCTTCCTGGCGGGACTGCGCGGCGAGGTCAGCGGGTGCCGCTTCGACGCGCATGTGCTCACGCAGGCGTTGCAGGAGTCGGGCCCGGACGGAGTCGTCGACCGCGCGAACGAGGTGGCGCACGAGGTGGCCGAGCACGTGCAGGAGAGCGTGCCTTGAAGATCGAGGCCGCGCTGTCCTCTCGGGCACGTGCCGCGCTGGAGGAAGGGCGCCCGAGCGTCGACGGCGTCCCGGCCATCGCGGTGGCTCCGCCGGCCGCGCCGGCACCCGGGCTGCTGGACAGCTTGCGCCACCACCTGCTTGAGGGCGAAACCCATTATCCGGATCGCCCGGGTATGGCCGAACTGCGCCGTCTCGTCGGCAACGCCCTCCCGAATGTCGGCTATGCGGCACGGGGCCCGGACGGCGTCCTGATTACTGCCGGCGAAGGCGAGTCGCTGTTCGTGACGCTGCTCGCCGTGGGACCGGACGCCGAGGTCCACCTTCTCGGAGGCGCGAATGACCACGGTCCCCTGCGGCGGTGGATGAACGCTCGCGACAAGGGAGGAGCCACCGTTCACGCCCTCGGCGACCGGCTGTTCGCGGCCGGCGCGGCACCGGGCGACCGTCTGGACAACCCCGGCGACCACGCCATCGTGATCGGGTCCCTGGACGGCCTGGTCGCCATGCGCCCCTTCCGTCTCGGCTTCGTGGCGGCGCCGCCGGACACCCTGCAAGGAATCACGAAGTGGAAGCAGGCGTCGTCGATCTGCTCGCCCGCGCCCTCGCAACGGGCGGCGCTGTGGGCGCTGGGGGTGCGACCGTGACGGCGGCACAGAAGGGCTCGGCGGCGTTGCGCAAGGGCGAGCGCGGGACCTCGCTCCGCTACCGCATGATGGCGCTGGCCCGAACGCGTGAAGACGTGATCTCACTCGGTCGCGGCGATCCCGACATCGACACGTCCGCGGCCATCGTGGAAGGAGGACTCGCTCGGTTCGCGGAGACTGCGGACATTGGCGCCGGCCCCGTCCGCGGACTCGCCGCGCTGAGACATGGCATCGCCCGCCGCTACGCAAATGAACGGGGCATCGCAATCGACCCGGACCGCGAGATCGCCATCACCAACGGCGCGCAGGAGGGACTTTTCCTTGCCATGCTGGCGATGGTCGATCCGGGCGACAGGGTCGCGTGTCAGGATCCTCGCTACAGCTCCTACGACCAGGCGATCGGTGTCGCGGGGGGAGAGATCGTCCCGGTTCCGACCGGGGGCGATCGACCGTTCCTGCTGGGAGCCGATGAGCTGCGCGAACATGCCCGAAGCGCGAAGATGCTGGTCTTCGTCAACCCCTCCAATCCCACCGGCGCCTGCGTGGACGGAGAAGGAGTCGAGGCCCTCGCCCGTGCCGCCGCCGACCTGGACCTGCTCGTCCTTTCCGACGAGATCTACGAGGACGTGGTGTTCAACGAAACGCCCTTCCGCTCGTTTCTCGCGCCCGATGGCGCGCGCGACCGATCCGTCGTGCTTTCCGGCTTCTCCAAGGCCTATGCGATGACCGGCTTCCGTGTAGGCTATCTGGTCGGACCACCGGCGTTCATCGACGCGGTGGAGGCGCTCAAGAGCACGACTTCCGGGGCCTGTCCGGTGTTTTCCCAGTGTGCCGCACTCGCCGCGCTCGAGGCGGATCCGGATCCGCGGCCTGCGTACCTGGCACGCTATCGGGCGAGACGCCAGGCGCTTCTCGACGGTTTCGCGAGGATCGCAGTCCCGCACGGTCCGCACGGTGGCGGCCTGTTCATGTGGGCGGACATATCGCGCTTCCGCATGGATGCGGAGACCTTCTGCTATCGCCTGCTGGACGAAGCGGGCGTGCTCATGTTCCCCGGCAACGCCTTCGGCCGGCGCTGGCGCGGGTGGGTGCGCGTGTCCCTGTTGGCTCCGGAGGCGCACATTCGCGAGGCGATGGACCGGATCGAAGAATTCACGGGCGGCCTGGTGGCGGGAGACTGACGGCACTCGCTATGATGCCCCGCGCCGCCGCGATACCAGGACCCGAACAGCCAGAGGAACCGACGTGACACTCAGGAGCCACCGGGGGTTGTGAGCGAGTTGCTGATCGCCGGGGGCACGGTCGTCACCGCGGACCGCATGGAGCGGGCCGACGTGCTTGTCCGTGACGGCCGGATTGCGGCGGTCGCGCCGAACCTCGCCGAGGGCGACCCATCCAGCCATGGCGCCGCCCGCATCGTCGACGCGCGCGGCCACTGGGTCATGCCCGGCGGCATCGATACGCACACCCACCTCGCCCACCCGATCGACCGCCTGGGAATCAACACCGCCGACGACTTCTTCACGGGTACCGTAGCCGGCGCGTGCGGCGGCGTCACCGCGATCATCGACTTCTCCCTCCAGCGTCGCGGCGAATCGATGCTCTACGCCCGGGACCGCCGCCTCGCCGAAATCGAGCCCGACGCCATCATCGACTACGGCTTCCACACGATTGTCACGGATGTACGTGACGATGTGATGACCGAAATCCCTGCCCTGATTGACGATGGATTCCCGTCGTTCAAGATTTACATGACCTATGGGGACAAGATCGTCGACGACGCGGGTCTGATCAGGCTGCTCGAGGCCACCGGGGCCAACGGGGGCCTCGTCTACGTGCACTGCGAAAACGACTGCGCGGTCACCCACATGATCGAGCGGCACCTGTCGGCCGACAAGACCGGGCCGGCGTATCACGCCCCCAGCCGCCCGCCCGAGGTCGAGTCGGAGGCCACGCACCGCGCGATCATGCTGGCCGGTCTGGCGGGAGCGCCGCTGTGTATCGCGCACGTGACGTCGGCGGGGGCCGCGCGGCACGTCGCCGACGCTCGGGCCCAGGCCCAGCCGGTTGCGGCCGAGACCTGTCCGCAGTACCTGGTCCTCGACGACTCGGTCTACGACCCCGACGGGGGGTTCGAGGTCGCCAAGTTCGTCTGCAGTCCCCCGATGCGCGCCGCCGAACACCGCGACGTCCTCTGGGAGGCGCTGGCCGCCGGCTCAGTCCAGCAGGTGTCCTCGGACCACGCCCCGTTCCGCTATCACGACCAGAAGACGACCGGGCGCGGCGACTTCACGCGTATCCCCAACGGCCTGCCCGGCATCGAGACCCGGCTGCCGCTGCTGTTTGCCTACGGCGTGAAGACCGGCCGTCTGTCGCCGCAACAGTTTGTCGCGGTCACGGCCACCAACCCGGCGCGCATTTTCGGCCTCCATCCCCGCAAGGGAACGCTTGACGTCGGCGCGGATGCGGATCTGATCGTCGTGGACCCTGCCGCGGAGGTCGCAATCGATGCGGCCGGACTCCACTCGGCCGTCGACTACAGCCCTTACCAGGGAATGAAGGCGTGCTTCCCCACCTGGACCTTCTCGCGCGGCGAAGCGATCGTGGAGCGCGGCGAGCCCGTGGCGCAGCGGGGAAGGGGACGGCTGGCCGAGCGCGGGACGATCAACCCCGCGGCGCTTCCCTGACCTCCCGCACCTCCTCGATGATCCCGAAGAAGCAGCACCACTCGCCCGCGAGCACCGCCGGGCGGGACCGCAGCCCGAACACGACCCCGTCGACGGGCGCGACCACCTCCGCCTGCACCTCGCCGTAGAGGTCGTAGACGCGCCCAAGCGGTGTGCCGGCCGGAATCTCCGTCTCGAACGGCACGTCCGCGCTGCCGACCCACATGCCGGAGGCAGGAGCCAGCAGCGCCCGCTGGTGGCCCATCCGCAGGCGCCCCGCGTACCGCGCCTCGCCGTCAAGCATGGCGTAGTGCCGCATGACGTTCACATAGCTTCCCGCCAAATCCTCGGCCACCGCGTGAAAGTCCGCAGTCAGCGTGCGACAGTTGCCGCCGAGTTCGACCGTGATCCCCGCCTTGCCGAGTTCCGCGATCTTCGAAGAGGGGTTGGCGCCGCCTACGCCGCTCCGAAAGACCAGGTCCCACTGAGGGCCCATCGCCGCGGCGAGCTCGAGACTGGGCGGGTTGTCGGCCGCGAAGATCATGTGCGCCAGGTACGAGTGCTCGCCGCCGGAGTGGATCGCGATCTGCAGGTCGCAGGCGTCGCGCATCGCACCCCAGTGCGCCCACGCCGCGCGCTCGGTGGGATAGCCGTCGGCGCGGCCGGGATAGATCCGGTTCATGTCGTGCGAAAAGGTGTCGAGCGGATCGCCGCGCTTGCCGGCCACGAACGCGGGCACGTTCATCGCCGGCACGCCGACCACCGTGCCCCGCAACGCCTTCGGATCCAGGTCCTCGAAGAGCTTGAAGATCGACAGCGCGCCTTCGGGCTCGTCGCCATGGGTTGCTCCGTTTATCCAGAGGACAGGACCGTCCGACTCACCCCGGCAGACCAGGACCGGGATCTCGCTCGTCCGTCCGGTGGGGTCGATGCCCACCGGGATCGCGCCCTTGGCGTGCGTACCGTGCGCCGCGGTTGCCGTCCCGACCCGGAACGCCGGCCTCATCCCGCCACCGCCTCCGGCGCGAACGGCACCCCGAGCTCGGCGGCGAGTTCGCGCAGCCCCCTGACCGTCTCCCCGTCCACCGGGACGCCACGCTCCAGCCGCCGCCGCGCGCGCTCCTGCTCGGCCTGCCCGGGGAGCTGCACCGGCCGGGACGGGTCGATCGGCGGCGCGGACAGCACGTCGCCGATCAGCGCCTCGAAGCGCTCGGCGAAGCGCTGCCGGGGCATGAACGCGTCGATGGAGATCGCGATCATGGTGTGGGCCACGTCGTAGTTTGCGTCATCCTGAAATACCTGCGCCCCGAAGAGCGACCCCGTCAAGACGCCCGTGAGGATGTCGGTGACCAGGCTGAGCCCGTACCCCTTGTAGTCGCCGATCGGCAGCAGCGGCCCGTCCATCGCGGCGCGCGGGTCGGTGGTGCGCTCGCCGTCGGGGGTGAGCGCCCAGTGTTCGGGCATCGGCAGCCCGGCGCGCTCCAGCCACCGCATCATGCCCTTGCCCGACTGCGTAAGCGCCATGTCGAGAACGATGGGATCCCGCCCTGCGGCCGCGTCACGCGCGCGCGTCCCCCGCGGCACCGCGATCCCCCACGGGTTCGTGCCCAGCACGGGTTCCGCGGCGCCCCAGGGAGCCATCTCCGCCCCCGCGTTGGTCATCGCGATCCCGATCAGGCCCGCGTCGGCCGCGCGCTTTGCGTGGTACCCCGCGATCCCGAAGTGATTGCTATGCCGCACGGCCACCATGGCGATCCCGGCCCCGCGTGCCATCTCGATCGACCGGTCCATCGCGCGGCGCCCGGCCACGTAGCCCAGCCCCCTGTCCGCGTCCAGCAGCGCCGTCGCGGCGCCCTCCCGTACCCACCGCATCGACGCTGCGGGCCTGATTCCGCCGTTTCGCATCCGGCGCGCGTAGCGGAACAGCTTTTCGAGCCCTTGTCCCTGTCCCGGATGCCACCAGAGCGACGCGGTGATCACGCCGTCGGCATTGACGCGCGCCTCCTCCTCCGTCGCGCCCAGCGCCCGCAGCACCGCCTCGGCGAACGCCCTGAGCGACGCCTCGCTGAAGCGCTCGACCGCGACGCGATCGTCGAGCCGGTAGGTCAAGTCAGGGAATCAGGCGCCGCGCCCGCGGCCGGACGATGAACAGTCCTTCCCGCCGGCTCGACAACAGCACGCTCCCGCTCTCGAAGTAGGGGTACACGCTCCAGGTGCCGTCGAATCCCGCCTCGTCCGCGCTCCATGGCGTAGTGTCGAAGTAGCCCAGCTCGACGGGGTTCTCCGGATCGCTGATGTCCAGCACGCGCAGCCCGGCGCGGTTGTTCGACATGTAGAGCCGGTCGCCCTTGACGTACATGTTGTGATCCGTGGCCCGCGTGGGGTTCATGTACTCGCTGAGCAGAAGCGGGTCGTCGAGGTCCGCGAGGTCCCAGATCAGCGTGCGCGTGGCCTCCACCAGGCCGCCCACTTCGTCGAGCTCGTCGTTCGAGTAGAAGTAGCGATGATCCTCCGTCAGCCAGCCCTGATGCGCATACGCCACGTTCGGATAGTCCGCCGCGGCCACAGCGACGGGATTGTCCTTGTCGGTCACGTCGGCGATGGACAGCGCGGTCTCGTTGGAGTTCACGCAGATTTCGCGGCCGGCGTAGTCCTCGTCCGGTCCGTGGTAGATGACGCATTGCGTGTCGTGCGAGTTGCCCGTGTTGCGGCGTCCGGTGTTGGGGTGGGCGAAACAGCCCGCGAAAACGGGGTTCAACGGGTCGTTGATGTCCACCATGTGTGAGCCCCCGCCGCACGTCTCGCCGCCGTCCGAAGACCCGACCAGGTAGGCGAAGCCCGTCTCCTCGTTGATGGCGATGTTGTGCGAGGACGCGATGCCGGTGTACATCGCGTTGGCCTCGAACTCGCGCGGCTCGGTGACGTCGCGCAGCTGAGTGAGATCGAAGATCTGCATGCCGTGCTGGCCCGCCCCGTCGGCGACCACGAAGGCATGATCCCTGAACACCTTCATGTCGCGCCAGCTGTTGGCCCGGCTGCCCTCGGTCTTGGCCAGGTTGCCCAGGTAGCGCGGGTTGTAGGGGTCGGTGACATCGACGAAGGCGGTTCCGTCCATGCGGCCGACCAGCGCGTACTCGCGGCCGTCGAGCGGGTCGGTCCATCCCCACACGTCGTTCAGCCTCGCGCCCCGGCCGGCGCCCAGCTCCGCCCACGGGACGAACGAGAGCAGGTCCACGTGATCGCAGTCATAGCCGGCGGCACCACCGTCGGCGCAGGCGATTTCGCCGCCGTTGATAGCGGGGAGGCCCGCGTAGTCTACCTTGAGCACCGCGCTGCGCGTCCACTCGCCGGAGTCGCCGGAGAACACGGTGGCGGCACCCAGTCCGAAATCGACCGAGGGGTTGCCGAGCACCGCGACATCGCCCGCCAGCGCCAGCGTCTGGCTCGGCGTGATGACGCCCCCCTCGTCGTCGGGGCCGAACAGATCCACGGTGCCCTGCAGGTTGAACGCCGTGCCTGCGCGTTCGTAGACGAACAGCCGCGGACCACTACCCACCACCAGCGCTGCGCCGTCCGAGGCGATCGACATCCCGAAGCCCGCTCGCTCAGCCGCGTCCTCCGGCCGCAGCGTGCCCACCGCCGTCCACTGACCGTCGGCGCGCGCAAAGCGGTGCACGGCTCCCTCAACGGACACGTTGCCGTCGTCACCCCGTTCCACGGTCATCTGTCCGACGAAGATCTCGTCCTGGAACAGCGCCACGGTCGTTCCGAAGGGCATCGCGCGCGGGCCATCGGAGTCGGGCGCGTTCACCACACCGGCGGCCTCCCATCCCTGGCCCCCGGTCCCGCGTTCGAAGACCCTGAGAGCGTCGGCTCCGGGATCTCCGACGATGAGCAGGCCTTCCCGAAGATCGAACCCTGGTGTGCCCGGCCCGCCGGTCTGCGCGGGAACGCCGACCGTTCCGCTGGCTGTCCACCGGCCGTCGGACCCGCGGCGGAACGTGGCCAGAACGTTGCCGTCGTCACCTGCAGCGGCCACGGCAAGATCGCTGCCCGATGCGGCCAGGGACGTCCCGAACCCGCTCAGCCCGGGGCCGTCGAGGACCTGGACCGGGCGCGCGTCCCCGCGTTCCACATCGTCGAGGCGGTACGCGAACACCTTGCCTCCGTCGATACCCTCTGCCCCCACGAGCAGCATGTCGCCCGCTCGCGCGAGTGCCGTGCCGAACCCGTCCCGTACCTGCGGTTCCGGAGCCCGCAGCGTGGCGACGACCGTCCATTCGCCGTCGTCGGCGTATACCCGAACCGTTCCCGGATCACGCTCGTGGGCGGCTTCGCCGACGTAGACGCGTCCGTCGGCCACCAGTACGGCGCCACCGAAGGCCTGGGCCGCCACCGGCGCGGGAACGATCAGACAGCATGCTGTCAGGACAAGGAGCGGGTTGACGTGCGATTGCCGAATCCTCACGGGAATCCTCCGCTTTTGGGGTTTGGAGACGAATGCGGAATCTACTCGACTCGCCGGTGGTTCACGAGATGCACGCAGTGCGGACGAACGACAAACCGGGTGCGGACGAACGACAAACCAGCAGTACCGCCAGCGCCGGCAACGCCACGCTACGACCGGCCGCGCTCATGAATCAGCTCCGCGGCCATCCCCGGGAGCTGGTCCGGGCCGACGAGCGCCCTGAGCCCATCGGTGAGCTCACGGAAGGGGATGTGCCGCTCGCGCAGGCGTGCAGCGTCGCTCCCGACATCGCCCGTCCGGAGCGCGAGGTGGTCCAGACCCTCTCCCCGCTCCCGCAGAAATCGCCCCGCCCTCGACCCGGGGTTCCGGCTTTCCACAAGCTGCAGCGAGCATCGGTTGTCGAAGTGGATGTGCGCCCTGCGCATCGCCAGCCTCTCGTCCGCCGTAAAGTCCTCCGCCACGAGGCCGAAGTACTGCTCGAAGCGCCGGCAGGCGTCGTCCAGGTCGTGCACGCAAAGGCCGATGTGGTGCAGACTCGACACCTTCAAGGAGTTGCTCACGGGCTCGCCGACGGCTTCGGGCGGATAGTACCAGCTGCGTTCGTGTGACTGGATGAGCTCCACGGTCAACCCGGGAAGCTTGTCCGGGAATACGAATGCTTCGTACCCGTCGTTGGCGTCGAGGATCCGGTTCTCCCATACGCCGACCCCGATCTCACGGAGATGCGCGACGTCGGCCTCGATGTCGTCGGTCTCGATGCAGATGTGCTCCAGCCCCTCGCCGCGCTCGCGCAGGAACCGGTTAACCCGCGATTCGGGATTCCAGTTCTGCACCAGGTGCAGCCAGCACTCGTTGCCGAGCAGGATGCGCGCGTCGAGTTGCATGCCCTGGCCCTGATCGTCGCGGAAGTCGCGCGCAGGGAGGCCCAGGGCGCGCTCGAAGGAGTTGCAGGCGGAGCCCAGGTCGTGCACCACCATTCCGATGTGCTGCATCCGGAGGATCATCGCGCCGTCACGGGTTCGTTACGATACACTCTGCCCGCGCGCATCACGAAGACGACCCTCGCGAGAGCCCCGATGTCGCTGGACGGGTCGCCCTCGACCCCAATTAAATCGGCCTCGAATCCTTCGGCAACGGTGCCGATCGTGTCGTCGAGTTCCAGCGACTCGGCCGCCAGGCTTGTCGCGGAGACGATGGCGGCCATCGCGTCCTGCCCGCCGTGCTCGACCCGGTAGACGAGTTCCTTCCAGTTGTGACCGTGTGCGCCGGCGACCGCGTCCGTTCCGAAAACCGTTTGCAGACCCGGCACCGTCAGCGCCTCGCGGAACGTTGCAAGCGCCACCGGAACCGCGGCGTCCATCTGCGCGAAGCCTTCCGCCGTGTAGTTGCCGATTCCCAGGTATCGCTCCGCGTTGGTGAAGTAGTTGTCGAAGATGAGATGAATGTGCGGGTCATAGTAGAGGCCGCGCTCTGCGAGGATTTCGAGGGTGGGACGGTCGAGCAGCGCCCCGTGCTCGATCTGGGCGCAGCCGGCAAGGGCCGCGCGGCGGGCGCTCTCGGGACCGTGTGCGTGGGCGACGGCCCTCAGGCCATGCTCGCGTGCCCGGCCGCAGGCCGCGTCGAGCTGCTCCTGGCTCAGCGTCGGGCCGCCGCCGACCCGAATGCTCTCCGAGGCGAAGATCTTGATCACGTCCGCGCCGGCGGCCGCGACCTCGTCGACGTGTTGGCGGATGTCGTCCGGGCCGCCGGTGCCCGCCGTGACCGGGCGGATCGAGGTCAGCACGCGCGGGCCGGGCAGTGAGCCGCCGGCGATGGCGTCGCGGATCGGCACGTCCTCTGTCCCGCCCAGGCTTTGCACGGTCGTGACGCCGCTCCGGAGCATGTTCCAGGCGTTTTCGGCCGCGTAGAGGACCTGTTCCTCCGGTGTGTCGGTCGAGGCGCTGGAGTGAAGCCGGTCGGTCTCGCGGTCGAAGTGCCATCCGAGGTGAACGTGCGTGTCGATCAGCCCGGGGAGCAGGGTCGTGCCGGAGAGGTCGTAGACGAGAGCGCCAGCGGTGGATCCGGCCGTTGTTACGGCTTCGATGCGGCTCCCGCGTACGACGACTTCGTGGCCGCTGACGGATCCGCCCCGGCCGTCCAGGATGCGGTCGGGGCGGAGCACGATTGGGGCTTCGGTGTCCCCGGCCGCTGACCTGCCGGCTTCGGCCGTGCCCGATGAGCCATTGCGCGGCTCGCCGCTACAGGCAAGAAGCGCGAGCAGCGCACCCGTTGTGGTGGCCTTGATCATGAGTTTTGCCTTCCTCCTGTCTGGTTACAACCGCCCCTCCACGCATTCATCCAGCACCTCCACAAGGTGCCTTGCCCGCCGACCGGTCCCCGCGCGGATCTGGGCGCGGCAACTGAAACCGTTGGCGATCACGGTATCCTCCGGGGCGGCGGCGCGCAGGGCGGGGAACAGGCCCAATTCGCCCATTGCGCGGGAGGTAGGCAGGTGTTTCGCCGTGTACCCGAAGGAGCCGGCCATCCCGCAGCAGCTGGACTCAACGGGCGCGCCTGGCATGCCCGCGAGCGCCACGAGTGCCTCGCCCGTGGCCGACGCGGTGCCCGCGGCCTTCTGGTGGCAGTGTCCATGGACATGAATAGTGGCGTCTTGCACGGATTGTGTGGTAGGGTTGCCCGCGCGCCCGGCAAGGAACTCGTCCACCAGGAACGCATGTTCCGCGACCGCGCGAGCGTCGTCGTCGGCCAGCAAGTGCAGCGCCTCGTCGCGCAGCGTCAGCAGACATGAGGGCTCCAGGCCCACGATGGGAACACCGCGCCGGGCCAGCGGGGCCAAAGCGCGGACCGTGCGCTTCAGCTCGGCACGCGCATGATCGAGCATACCCGCACTGATATAGGTCCGGCCGCAGCACAGAGGTCGGCGGTGGCGCCGCGGGTGCCGCGGGTGCCGTGGGTGTCCGGGCCTTCGTGCAGGGATCGGCGGAGTCGCCGAGAACGGCTCGTATCCCAGTCGCCGCAACACCGAAAGGGCGGCCCGTGCCACGTTCGGGTCAAAATACCTGGAGAATGTGTCCACAAAGAGCAGGACAGCGGATCCGACACCTGCGTCAGGTGGCAATGGATCCAGGGATGTGGACAGATTATCATTAGATTCTGTCACATCCAGTTCGGCCTCCCGAAACGGTCGCCTGTGCCATTCCGGCAGTTCGCTCGCCGCCGCGATGCCCAGCGCCCGCTCACCGAGCCACCGCAACACCCCACTCCGGTTCCGCAGGTTGAGCAGCGGGGCGAGGCGGGTCCCGACCGGTGCGAGCCGGGGCAGGGAAGCGAAGAGACGGTCTCGCAGGGGAATACCGCGTCGCGCGTTCCTGAGGTGGAGGACCTCGGCCTTCATCCTGGCCATGTCGACCCCCGCCGGGCACTCGCGCTTGCAGGCCTTGCAGCTCACGCAGAGTTCGAGAACCTCGGCGACCTCATCCCCCTCCAGGCCCTCCGGCCCCAGCTGACCCGTCAGTGCCAGACGGAGCACGTTGGCGCGGCCGCGGGTCGTGTCCACCTCCTCGCGGGTGACGCGGTACGAGGGGCACATGACGTCGGGGTTCATCTTTCGGCAGGCGCCGTTGTTGTTGCAGGCCTCGACGGCGCGCGCGAAGCCGCCGTTGGCGGACCAGTCCATCGCGAGCGGAAGTGGCTTTGCCCCGTAGTTCGGCCCGTAGCGGAACAGCTCGCGGTCGTCCATGCGGGGGGCGCCGACGATCTTCCCCGGATTCATCATGCCGGCGGGATCGAGCGTGTCCTTCACCTCGGCGAACGCCCGCGCCAGCCGGCCGCCCAGCATCGGCTCGATGAACTCGGAGCGCAGGATGCCGTCGCCGTGTTCGCCCGAGTGGGATCCTCCCAGGCGCACGGCAAGGCGCAACACCTCGTCGCCGATGGAGCGAAACGCCTCGACGTCGGACGGATCCTTCATGTTCAGCGACGGACGCACGTGGAGCAGGCCCACCGAGGCATGCGCGTACCAGGTGCTGCCGGTTCCGTGGCGCGCAAAGATGTCCTCGACGGCGGCTCCGAAGTCGGCCAGCGCGGGGAGCGGTATCGCGCAGTCCTCGACGATCGAGACCGGCTTCCGATCGCCCTTCATGGACATCACGATGTTCAGCCCCGCGCGGCGCACGGCCCAGATCGCCGCCTGTTCGGCGCGGTCCTCGGCGCGCGCGACCTCGCGGCCCGGCCCCGTGCCGTGCACCACCTCCTCCAGGCGGCCGAGCTTGTGCGACAGCCCCGCTTCGTCGTCCCCCGCGAACTCGACCAGCAGCACGCTGTGCGCGCTGGCGGGGATCAGGGCCTCCACCGTCGAGCGGAAGGCCGCGTTGTCGCGCGCAAGGCGGGTCAGCGTGTCGTCCACCAGTTCGACCGCGTGCGGGTCCAGTTCGACGATGTGCTGGACGGCGTCCAGCGCCTCGAGCAGCGACGGGAACCCGCACACCCCCAGGACTCGGCGCCGCGGCCTCCGCGCCAGCTTGACCGTGAGCTGCCGGAAGAAGGCAAGAGTGCCCTCGGACCCGACGAGCACCTCGGCCATCGACGCATCCGGGTTGAGGAGCCTGTGGAGATTGTATCCGGCCACGTGCCGGAGCACCCTCGGAACGCGAGCCCGCAGCTCGTCGGCCTCGCGGGCGGCAATCGCGCGGATTCGCTCGGCCAGGCGACGGGCGTCGGCCTGCCGGGTAGCGGTGGGGGCGGCGGCCAGCCGGGTGTCGGCGGGGGCGCCGCTGGTGGGGGCGGCGGTCCGCGCGCCGGGCCCGAAGTCCACGATTCTCCCGTCCGCCAGCGCCGCCTCGATCGCGATCACGTTGTCGGCCATGATCCCGTACCGGATCGAGCGCGCGCCGCCGCTGTTGTTGCCCGCCATGCCGCCCAGCGTTGCCCGGCTCGCGGTTGCCACGTCGACCGGGAAGAAGAGGCCCGTCGGGGCGAGGTCGCGGTTGAGCTGGTCGAGCACCACGCCGGGTTCGACTCGGGCCGTGCGCGCCTGGTGGTCGACGGCGAGGATGCGGTCGAGGTGCCGTGAGGTGTCGATCACCAGGGCGCGGCCGACCGTCTGTCCGCACTGGGAGGTGCCCGCGCCGCGGGGGAGCACCGGGACGCCTTCCTCACGCGCGATGGTCATCGCCGCGTCCACGTCGTCCAGGGAGCGCGGAAAGACGACGCCGAGCGGTCTGATCTGGTAGATGGAGGCGTCGGTGGCGTAGAGGGCCCGGGTCAGCGCATCAAAGCGTACGTCGCCCTCGATGTGCCGACGGAGGCGGTCGGCGAGGGAACCTGCAACAGACTGCCGAGTGCGCAAGGGGGGTACTCCGCTCGTCGGGTGGACGATGGGAGCGCTAAATCTACGCGGCTTCCGGCCGGTTCACGATGGCGGGTGGCTTCCCGGTGACCGGGCCGGAGCCCGCGCCCGCGTGCGGACGGGGCCCCGGCCCTGCCAGCCCGCGGACAAAACCCCCCGGCACGGACTGGCGGCGCAATTGTCAGGGAATGTTCGGGTTGTTGTTCTTCTCCAGCAGCGGCAGCGGCAGGCAGGTCGTGTTCCCGTAGAATCCGCCCTTCGGCCCCGAACCCTCCTGGAAGACCACGCCCGCAGCGGGCGTGAAGGGCAGATTCAGGCGGATCTTGTCATAGAAATGATGGCCCTCGAGAAACAGTTCCCGGTTGCGCTCCTGGATCAGCTGCTCCCGTATCTCGGCATCACTTCCCCCGGGGAACGCCGGCAACCCGGCCGCGGCGTGCAGTTCGTTGATGATGTCCACCGCCGTCTGGCCCCCCGCGGCCTCGGCCATGATCAGTTGCGCTTCGGCGTAGCGGGCGATCGGCATCGGGCTGTCCTGGGCCGGGTATTTCTGCTGCGTCCAAAGTGGGGTCAGGTCGTCCGAGGCGGCTGTGCGGCCCTGGTCGACCAACGTAACCCGGGGATCGGGCGTTCCCATGTACTCGAGGTTCCAGAAGACGCGCTCCACACTCATGCGCTCGTCGCGATTGTTCAGTGTCCAGATGCGGTTGGAAGACCGGAAGGACGCGGCGCTGAAGCGCGCGTTCCGGACGAATCCCGCGGGCACCTGTGCCGCGTCCGAGGCTGCGCCCGAAGTGTTCCCCTGGTTCAGGCGGGCCCGGGCGCGGCCCACCATGGCCATGTTCGTGATGTCCGCGGGTCCGCCGCCGCTGGCGGCCATGGTGAACTTCTCCTCGGCCATGGCGAACATCTGTTGCGAGGTGAGTTCCGGCCCACCGTCCACGGCCGCCGAGCACATGGCCTCTCCGAGGAGCAGGTGGGCGTACCCGGAATAGGCCGCCGAGGTGGCCGTGAGCTCCGCGTCCCCGACTTCCTGTGAAACGCCGAGCGCGTTGTCCGCCGCCCAGCGCGCGGTGGACAGCGTCGTGTACACGCCGGGGTCGGCGTCCGCACACGTGAAGCTCGCGTAGACGCCGCCCGCTTCCTCGAAGCTGCGCCGGTCGTAGGGCCACATGCGTGCCGCGAGCTGGCCGTCCACCAATTCGTTGCCCATCAGGCCCCCGGCCGCGACCCATTCGCTGAAGGCGCACTCGAAGTCCGCGACCGCGCTGGCGACCAGCAGCGGCGCATTGTCGGGGTTGGCCAGATCGTCGGCTCTGACCCGGCTCGGAGCGTCGATCTCCAGCAGGGTGTCGCAAGCCGCCAGCGGAACCGCCAGCAGGAGCGCTACGCCTGCAAGTAACCGGTATTTGATCGTGTATTTCATTGTTCTCATCCTCCCGGTCTCAGAACGACAGGTTCAGCGTCGCGGTGACCTGATTGAGCTGCGGCGTGTTGTCCTGCTCCAGGAGCGTGTAGCCGAACTCGACGAACGACGCCTCGGGATCGAGGCCGGTGTAGTTGGTCCATGTCATCAGATTGCGAGCGGTAAGGGTCAGGGTGCCCCGTGACGCACCGAAGGGGTCGACCAGCCGCCCGGGCAGGTTCACGCTCGCCGAGACCTCGCGCAGCTTGGCGAAGCTGCCGTCCGTGAAGATGAAGGATCTGAGCGGACTGCCGGATTGGATCTCGGCGATGCGCGCCGGATCGTACTGCTCGGGGAAGAAGTTCTCGTGGCACTGGTTGAAGACCTGACAGCGCGCCCTGAGGTTGTTGTCGAACTTCGTGAAGCCGGTCTTCCAGTCGACGAGCGCGTAGATGCGCACCCTGTCGAACAGGGTGAGCGTGGTCCCCAGCGAGCCTTCCAGGTCCGGCGTCACATGCCCGAGATAGAGGCGCGGAGCAATCGCGCAGGGGACCGGCGGCCCCCCGAGTTCCAGCGGCGTTCCGTCGGGCAGCGTCTTCCCGTTGGGGTCCCCGCCATCGCACATGGGATCGACGGCGCGCGCGGTCGGCCCGGTTCCCATCAGCGTCGCGCCGACCACCTTGCGGCGGAACCAGGACGCCACCGGAAAGCCGGGCACGCGCCGCTGGCTGCCGGCCCCGATGAAGCCCGTGCCCTGGTCGATGCCCCCGAGGTCGATGATCTCGTTGTTGTTTGTCGCGAGGTTCAGGGCCAGGTCGAGGCCGATCGCGCTGGACTGGTACGCGAGCGCGCTCACCTGCACCTCGAAGCCCTGGTTCCGGATCTCGCCGGCGTTGACGAACTGGCTTCCCGGGAACCCGAGGGACGGCGGGAGATTGCGTGACAGGATCGCGTCCTGGGTGCGGGTGTTGTAGTAGGTGAAGTCGATGCCAAGGCGGCTGTCGAACAGTCCGGCTTCGAAGCCGATCTCCACCTCCGAGCCCTTTTCCGGCTCGAGGGCGTCGTTGCCGATGAACTGCGGCGTAACCGCCGCGATGCCGCCGCCGCCCGTCACCGGGGCGAAAGTACGAAGCGCGGCGTAGTCGGCCGGCTGCTGTCCGGACATGCCGAAGGCGGACCGCAGTCTGAATTCGCTGACCCCGGGGAGGCTGAAGAAGTCCTCCTCGCCAAGCACCCAGGAAATGCTCGCCTTGGGATAGACGACAAAGTCGTAGTCCTTGCCGAAGGCGCTATTGTCGTCTCCCCGGATGGCCGCCGTCAGGAACAGGCGGTCACCGACCTCGATGCGCTCCTGCACAAAGAGACCCACCGTGCTGTTCTCGACGAAGTCCTCACCGCCGAACGTCTGTGCCAGCGCATCTACGACCGTGAGTCCCGGGGCCGGAAAGTTGTTCCCCTCGGTTACCAGGAACTCGGTGAAGCGGCGATAGTATTGCGCGCCCCCGGTCGTAGCGGAGCGGATCGAACTCGTGATGTCAAACGAAGCGGTGGCACTGTAGTCGAAGGTCGTGTTCTCGACATCCCGCGACTGCACGAACTTGCCGCCGCGCGCGGTGTTGGCCCCGAAGAACTGAGAGATTTCCGGGGGCATTCGCTCCCATAGCTGCATGTTGTCTTCGAAGACGCGGTCCTGGCCGACGTTCAGCCGCTGACTGAGCCACGACGTGGGCCGGTGGTTGGCCGAGAGGCTCAGGGTGAAGCGCTCCGTGTCCTGCCAGAACTTGAACGCTTCTGAAATGACTTCCGGCGGATAGCTGATGAAGCCGCGGAAGCGAGTATCCCGGTTGCCCGGCAGGGCGAACATCGTGGCCCACATGCGCCCTCCGCAGCCCGCCTCGCAGGCGAGGTTCGTCCGCCCCTGATTGTACCCGATCGATGCAGTCAGGTCGTAGCTCGGATCGGTGGACAACGTGATGTTGCTGCGGGTACTCAGCCGCCACAGGCTGTTGGTGGGCTCGATCCCCTCATTGAACTCCAGATCGGCCCCGAGGTAGTAGCGGACATCATCGGTCCCACCGCGCACATTGGCGCCGTAGCTCTGGAGGTGTCCGGTGTCGAAGATGGTGTTGCCGAGCGCGCGTTCCGACTCGAAAAGGTTGTGTTGATACGGTTCGCCGGTCACCGGATCGAATCCCCAGTTGGGCTCGATCCGGGTCTCAGCGTTGTGGAACCAGTTGGCGCCCTGGCGAATGGTGATCCCCCATTCCGGTGCCCCCGACCGCCCCTTCTTGGTGAGGATCTGGATCACGCCGTTCGCCGCTTCCGTACCGTAGAGGGTCGCGGCCGCCGGTCCCTTGATGATCTCGATGCTCTCGATATCCTCGGGGTTGACGTCGTTCAGACGATTCACGACGCCCGATCCGAATCCCTGGATCGAAATCCCCGTGCCCACCCCATTGTCGAGGCGGACGCCGTCGACATAGATCAGCGGCTGCGTGTTCAGCGAGAAGCTGGAAGCGCCGCGGATCCGGATCGTCGGCCCGCTTCCCACCATGCCCGTACCGGGTGTAACGACGACGCCGGGTGCGCGCCCGTTAATGAGCTGGCTGACGTCGGGCGTGGGCGCCAGCGCCACCTGGTCGCCGGCGTTGATGGTCGCGATTGCCGTGCCCACGGCGCGCCGTTCGACCGCACCCGCAGTACCCGTGACCACGATCGCGTCCAGGTTGATGGCGGTCGCTACAAGTTCGAAGCGGATGCCATCGGCCGGCGCCGTGACCGTCTGCTGTTCCGCGCGGTATCCGAGACTGACCACGCGGATGGTGAGTTCCCCGGCCTGTACAGCCAGTCGGAAGGCACCCTGGGAGTTGGTGAGCGTTCCGGACGTGGTGCCTTCGACAAAGACCTGTGCATTGGCGACCGGAGCGCCCTGTTCGTTAACGACCGTTCCCGAAACGGTCGCCTCCTGAGCGGCGATGGGGCCGCTCCCGAGTGCGCTTGCCGCCAGCACCAACGCCGCTGCTGCGCACCTGCGAATCCGCCCGCGCGGATTCCTCGATTCCTGCATCGTCCCCTCCTGGTTCGTAAGGGAGAGGTCCGCGCACACCCGTGCCGCGCACCGTATTCCCTCTCGCACGGCCAATGGCCTTCCGTGGCCGGACGTAAACTGTTGGGGGGGATGTTTTGTCTACTCCGCGACCAACGTAGATCCCAGCCCGAGACCGCGGCAACCGGAGATCAGCCGCCACGGGGGAGGTGGGGGCGTAAAGGGTGCTCTCCAAGACCTGTGCAGCGACGGCCTGACCCCCCATTCAGCCTGTCGGTCAACTACATGTGGCGCTGGCGGCGAGGCTTTGGCATCTTCCAAGGGACAAGATGGACACTTGCGCGGCCACAGCCGCTTGCGCGGCCGCAGCCACAGAGATCCGGCGAGGAGGCTAACCCATGCGGGAGCGGGCCTGGCAGTTGCTGGCCGTTCTGCTCACAGTCGGAGCCGCAGGATGCACCGAAGGTGCCCCGGAAGAGGAAGTGCTGGAACTCAGCTTCGGGCACGTGGGCGCTCCGGGCTCCCTGTTCGCGCTGTCGGCGGATGAGTTCGCGGCGCGTGTCAACGCCCGGCTCGAGGGCGAGGCGCAGGTCGTCGTGTACGGATCAAGCCAGCTGGGCGGCGATGAAGTCCTCCTCAACAAGCTCAAGCTGGGCACCGTGGACTTTGCGCTGCCCTCCTCGATCATGTCGTCGCGGATTCCGGAGTTCGGGATCTTCGAGATGCCCTATCTGGTCCGGAACCGGCAGCACATGGCCCGGATCGAGGAAGAGGTCGTCTGGCCGGTGCTTGCGCCGCTGGCGGAAGATCACGGATACCGCATCCTGGGGGTCTGGGAGAACGGCTACAGACACGTCACCAACAACACGCGCCCCGTGCGCGCGCCGGACGATCTGGCCGGGCTCAAGCTGCGGACGCCGCGCGGCACCTGGCGGGTCAAGCTGTTCCAGAATTTCGGGGCGAACCCGGTCCCGATGGCGCTCTCGGAGGTGCTGATCGCGTTGCGCACCGGGGTCGTGGACGGGCAGGAAAACCCTCTGGCGCAGATTCATGCGTCCAAGCTGAACGAGGTGCAGCAGTACCTGTCGCTCACCGAGCACGTCTACACGCCCGCGTATGTGACCGTTTCCCCCGATCATTGGGAAGACGTGCCCGAGAATGTGCGCGTGGTCGTCGAGGAAGAGGCCCGCGGGTTGCGTGACTTCGTCTACGATACGGCCAAGAGGCTGGACCGCGAATTGCTGGTCACGCTTGCGGACACGCAGATCTCGGTGAACTGGGCCAACGGAGACGCGTTCCAGAGGGCGAGTCAGCCGATCTACGACGAGTTCACCACGGCCGTGGAGCTCGGGCAGGAGCTGGTCGATCGTGCCATGAGGGTGGCCGGGTCCGAATAAGCCGACCGGCAGCCGTGTCCGACACACCAGCTGAATCCCGGAACCGAACCGGTGCGGACCGGGTGAGGCACGTCTTCCAGCGGGCGCTCGAAGTCATCGTGGTGGCCGTGGTCGTGGCCCTGGCCACAGTCGTGGTCATGGGCGTGATCTATCGCAAGGCCGGAGCCGCCCTGGTCTGGTATGACGAGGTGGCGGCGATCCTGCTCGCGTGGCTGACCTACTACGGTGCCGCGCTTGCGGCGCTGCACCGTGGTCACATCGGGGTGCCGGCCATGGTGGAACGGTTGCACGGGCGTCTGCGCACGTGCGTCGTGATCGCCGGCGAGGTCGCGGTGATCGGTTTCTTCGCCGTCCTGGCCTGGGCCGGGCTGGCGGTCCAGTCGGCGCTTGCTGGCACGACCCTGGTGAGCCTTCCGGCTGTGCCCACCGGCCTCGCCCAGTCCGTGATTCCGATCGGCGCGGTGCTGTTCATCTGCGCCCAGCTGCTGAGCCTCCCCGGTGTGTTGCGCGGCGAACACCGAGCGGAAGAGGGGACGCTTCCTTGACCGTCGCCCTGATCCTCCTGTTCCTGGTCCTGATCGTGATCAACGTCCCGATCGCGGTCGCGCTGGGCGTCATGTCGGTGGTGGCGATCATCGCCCTGGGTGGGTGGGCGGCGATCCCCAACGTCGGCCTGGTCATGTTCTCGGGGGCGACCAAGTTCCCGCTGATTGCCATCCCCCTGTTCATCCTCGCGGGCACGATCATGAACGCGACGGGGATTTCGCAGCGGCTCATCGCATTCGCGTCGGCGGTGTTCGGGTTCATCCGCGGCGGGCTCTCGATGGTGAGCATCTCGGCCTCCATGTTCTTCGCCGAGATCTCGGGGAGCGCGGTCGCCGACGTCGCGGCCCTCGGGTCGATCCTTATTCCGGCCATGAAGAAACGCGGCTACACGCGCAACTTCGCGGCCGCGGTTACCTCCTCGTCCGCGACGCTGGCCGTGATCATCCCTCCCTCGATCCCCATGATCCTCTATGGGGTCATGTCGGGTGCCTCGGTGGTCGAGCTGTTCGTCGCGGGAATCATCCCGGGCGTCGCGGGCGGCGTGCTCATGATGTTCGTGTCGTACGTGTGGGCGCGGCGCAACAACCTTCCCGTGGAGGAAGCGTTCCGGCTCGGTCACGTGTTCGAGACCTTCAAGGCCGCGGGCTGGTCGCTTCTCCTGCCGGTCATCATCCTGGGCGGGATCTTCTCGGGCTGGGTGACCGCGACCGAAGGCGCCGGGCTCGCGGTCGTCGCGGCGCTCGTGATCGGCGGCGCCGTCTACCGCGAACTCACGCTGGCGGGGCTGCGCCGCGCGGTGCTCGAGTGCGGGCACCAGACCGCGGTCGTCATGCTGCTCGTCGCGGCGTCCGCGCTCCTGGGCGACTTCCTCACCGAGGCGCGCGTGCCGCAGCAGGTCGCGCTGGCGATCACGGGGCTGACCGAGTCGAAGCTTGCGATCCTGGCCCTGCTCAACGTCTTCCTGCTCGCCGTGGGGCTCTTTCTCCACTCGGCCGCGGCTATCATTCTCGTGATCCCCATCGTCATGCCGCTGGTGCAGGCGCTGGGCATCGACCCGGTGCACTTTGGACTCATCGTGACGCTGAATCTCGGAATCGGACAGCAGACGCCCCCCGTCGCCTCCGTTCTGGTGACCGCGTGTTCGGTCGCCAAGGCGGACATCTGGGCCGTCACCAGGGCGAACCTCTGGTTCATTGCGGTCCTCCTGGCCGTGCTGCTGGTTGTCACGTATGTGCCGTCGTTCTCGATGGCGCTGGTCGAGGTGTTTTACCGATGAGCGGATCGGAGCGCGTCGTTGCGGCCCGCGACGGGGATGTCGTGACCGTCACCCTGAGCCATCCGGCGAAGCTCAATGTGCTCGACATGGCCGCATGGGAGCGCCTGGGCGAGATCTTCGAGGAGCTGTCGGCCGACGATTCGGTGCGGTGCGTGCTGGTGACGGGGCAGGGAGGGCGAGCGTTCTCGACCGGCTCAGACATCGGCGCGTTCGGGGCGCAGCGGAACACGCCGGCCCAGGTGACGCGGTACGCGGCCGCGCTGCGGCGTGGGATCGGAGGCCTGTACGAGTGTCCTCACCCCACCGTCGCGGTGGTGCGGGGGCTCTGTGTGGGGGGCGGGCTCATCATCGCCGCGTGCTGCGATGTGCGGGTGTGCGGGGAGTCCAGCCGCTTCGGGGCCCCGGTCAACCGCCTCGGCGCCACGATGGCCTACGAGGAGATGGCGCCGCTGCTGGCCGCGGCGGGGGCGGGGGCCGTGATGGAGATTCTCCTGACGGGCGACCTGGTCGATGCCCGCCGCGCCCGCGAGATGGGCATTGTCAACCGGATCGTGCCGGATGGGGAGGTGGAGGAGGCGGGCGCCGCAGTCGCGCGCAACATCGCGAGGGGAGCGCCGCTCGTGAACCGGTGGCACAAGAAGTTCATCCGCCGTGCGGCCGACCCTCGCCCGCTCCGGGAAGAGGAGCGGGACGAAGCGTACGAGGCGTTCCAGACGCGGGACTACCGCGAGGGGACGGCCGCGTTCATGGAGAAGCGTGCGCCCCGGTTCGAGGGAGAGTAGGGTGGGCGCCGGGCCTGGCGCCGGGCCGCGCGCCGGGCCTCGGACGGGGGCAGGTCCGCGGGCGGGGGCGGGTCCGCTGTCCGGAATCCGCGTGGTCGAACTCGCGCACGTCATGGCGGGGCCGACGTGTGGGCGCATGCTCGCGGACATGGGGGCCGACGTGGTCAAGGTAGAGCCGCCCGGTGCCGGCGACCCGACGCGCGCGTTCGCGCCGCCGGACATGGGGGGGACCGCCGCCGCGTTCATCATGATGAATCGCAACAAGCGCGGCATCGTGATCGACCTCAAGACGGAGCCGGGCCGTGAGGTGGCCAGGCGCATGCTGGCGCGCTGCGACGTGGTGATCGAAAACTTCCGCGAAGGCGTGATGGAGGGGCTCGGCCTCGGGTACGAAACCCTCCGGGCTGCCAACGCGGCCCTCATCTACTGTCAGATCACGGGGTTCGGAAGGACTGGGCCGCTGGCTTCGCACCGGGGATTTGACCTCATCGCCCAGGGGATGACCGGTCTGCTCAGCGTCACCGGAGAGGGCCCGGGACGGCCGCCGGTCAAGTGCGGGCCGCCGCTGACCGACATCACCGCGGGGATCCTGGGGGCGATGGGCGTGGTGTCGGCGCTCTACGCGCGCGAACGGACGGGCGTCGGGCAACGCGTCGACACGTCGCTGTACGAGGCCGGGATCACCCAGACCTTCTGGCAGTCGGCGGTGGGGCTCGCG
Organism: Longimicrobiales bacterium; assembly: GCA_965116905.1. Lineage (GTDB taxonomy): Bacteria > Gemmatimonadota > Gemmatimonadetes > Longimicrobiales > Gaopeijiaceae > Bin94. Next base: position 2,415,148 of record OZ220732.1, read on the forward strand.
ACCAGGGAATCGCCGGCTCCGCTGGGGTCCGCGCATCCGCTTGCCGCCCCGTACGAGGCGTTGCCGACCGCGGACGGCTGGATCACGGTGGGGGGATGGAACCAGGTCAACTGGCTGAGGCTCGTCAGGACGATTGGGCTGGATGAGCTTGCGGAGGATCCGCGGTTCACGACCAACGCGGACCGCATGGCGAACCTGGAGGAACTGCGTGCGCTGCTGTCGCGGCGGCTCGAGGCGGAGTCCACTGCGACCTGGCTGGAGCGCCTGGCGGCCGCCAACGTGCCGGCCGGTCCCGTCTCCACGATCATGGACATGCTCCGGCATCCGCAGACGGCGGCGCGGGAGATGGTGGTCCGCGTGCCGGAGGGCGAAGGCGACGCCGAGGCGCTCGGCATGCCCGTCAAGTTCTCGGATCCGCCGCCGCCCGTCGAGCGGGGTGCGCCGCGGATGGGCGAGCATACGGAGGAGGTGCTGCGCGACTACGGCTTCTCGGCGGATGAGATCGTGGGGCTGGTCCGGACCGGTGCGGTGGGCGGGCCCGGTTGACACGAAGGTCGCCGGACCGGAGCATCATCCCGTGACCCTGCGAGACCCGGAGTACCGTCCATGTCGTTGCGCCACCCGCTCAATCCCGTCCTCGCGGCCCGCGTTCTGGCGGCTGCGGTTATCTCATCGTCGTTCCAGGTTGCGTCCGCGGGCGCCCAGGCCCCCGGCCCGGGGAGCTATTCCCCCGCCGTCCACGAGGTCATCGAGGAGCGCGGCCATATGGTCCCCATGCGCGACGGGGTGCGCCTCTCGACCGACATCTACTTCCCGGACGGCGACGGCCCGTTCCCGGCGATCCTGACCATCACCCCGTACGACAACAACGGCCCCCGGGACCGGGCTCGCTGGTTCGCGCGGCGCGGGTACGCGGTCGTGCTGGCGGATTCGCGCGGACGCTACGACTCCGGCGGCGAGTGGGACCCCTTCATCGTCGAGCACAAGACGGACGGGTACGACCTAGTGGAGTGGATCGGGGCGCAGCCATGGTCGAACGGGAACGTCGGCATGATCGGCGGCTCGTACCTCGGCTGGACCCAGTGGTGGACCGCCAGTCAGGCGCCGCCGTCGCTCAAGGCGATTGCGCCCGAAGTCGCGCCTCCAGATCCCTTCCACAACATCCCCTACCAGCAAGGCATCATGCTCGGGCCCTTCGTGGACTGGGCCGCGTGGATGTCCGGACGGACGGCGCAGGTCAAGGAGGAGGGGCCGTATGGAGGATTCACGAACTCGCGCTGGGAAGACCTCCTGCACGCCCCCTATCTGACCCTCGACGAGGCCCGGGGGATGCAGGACGGCGGCTGGTGGAAGTCCTGGATCAACGGATACGTGGCCACCGACCCGTACTGGGACGGGATGGAGTACCAGTCGCCGGAGACCTGGTCGCGCATCACGGTGCCCGCCCTGAACATGACCGGGTGGTTCGACGCGGATTTTCCGGGCTCTCCCATCAACTACCTCGGGATGCAGGCCCACGGGGCCACGCCCGAGTCCCGGCGCCCCAGGCTGATCATCGGCCCCTGGTTCCACGGCCTGAACGACAGGATCGTGGGCGGCATCGATTACGGCCCCGAGGCCCGGATCGACCTGGACGGCTACATCACGCGCTGGTACGACCACTTCCTAAAGGGCATCGATAACGGCGTCGAGAACGACCCGCCCGTCCATGTCTTCGTCATGGGGCCGAATCGGTGGTACACGGCCGACGACTGGCCGCTGCCGGGCACCGAATGGACCGACCTGTACCTGACGTCGGGCGGAGCCGCGAACTCCAGCAGGGGGGATGGCGGCCTCCGGTGGGAGATGCCGGAGCGGGACGGGTCCGACACCTACGTCTATGACCCCGGCGATCCCACCCCGTCCCCGTACGGCGACCACGGACACATACCCGGCGCCGTGGAGGCCGGCGGGCCCGCCCTGCGCGACGACGTCCTCGTCTACGAGACCCCCGTATTCCAGGAGGCGATGGAGGTCACGGGGCCGATCGAGGCGGTCCTCTACGCTGCGACCACGGCGCGCGACACCGACTGGATGGTGCGGCTCGTGGATGTCGGCCCCGACGGATCGGCGATGCTCCTGGCCGAGGCCGTGATGCGCGCGCGCCACCGCGACCCCGGCAGCGACGGCCGCTTCAACCCAGACCGCCTGAGCGAGATTGAGCCGGGGCGGGCATACCGTTACCACATGGAGTTCTGGCGCGTGACCGGCAACGTGTTCGGTCCCGGCCACCGCATCCGCATCGAGGTGTCGAGCAGCTATTATCCTTTCTATCTGCGCAATCTCAACTCGGGGCGCGACAACGCGGGGCTGGCGGGACCGGACGAAGCGGTGGTGGCCACGCAGACCATCTACCATGGGCCGACCCATCCGTCCAAAGTCGTGCTGCCCGTGATTCGGAGGCGATAGACCGTGGACCTGCTGGATACCGTGAGGGCGTGGTGGGACATTGTGGTGGCGTACGCCGAGCCCCGATGGCTGCCGAGCCTCGTGGCCACGGTGACGGCCGGCGCTCTCTACCTCATCGCAGGATGGGTGCTTCGCAGGGTCGAAAGGCGGCTTGCCGCGCGGACCGAGACCCAACTCGACGACGAGTTCGTCCGTCTGCTGCGCCGGGCGGTCCGGCTGACCGTCGTCGCCTGGGTCGTGTGGCGGATCATCGGCGAGTGGATCCCGCCGCTCGGCGCGCGGACCCCCGAGGGCGATTGGGTCGCGAGCGATACGCAGCCCCAGGACTGGGTGTGGGGCATCTGGACGATCCTGGTCTTCTTCCCGATCAGCCGGTTCGTTGGCCACGTGATGACCAGCTTCGAGACGAGGGTCATGGCGCGGTCGGACACCGCCCTCGACGAGACGGCGTTGCCGATGGTCAACAAGTTCGCGCGCTTCCTCGTGGTGGCGGTCGGCGTGCTGCTCGCGCTGCCGCAACTCGGCGTGAGCATTGCACCGCTTCTCGGTGGCGCCGGCGTAATGGGACTGGCGCTGTCGTTCGCGGCCAAGGACACGCTGTCGAATCTGATCGCCGGGGTGCTCCTGATCATGGACCGCCCCTTCCAGGTGGGGGACAGGATCGAGCTGTGGAACGCGCCCCGGGAGACCGGCACCTGGGGCGACGTGGTGGAGATCGGGCTGCGGGCCACGAAGATCCGCAATCCGGACAACCTCGTGGTCGTGGTGCCGAACAACGAGATCATGCGGCGCGACATCATCAACTACACCATGTCGGGCGACGACATTCGGCTGCGGATCCCCTTTTCGTGCGCCTACGAGGCGGATATCGAACGGGCCAAGGTGCTGCTGAAGGCGACCGCGGGCGAAGTGCGGGGCGTGAAGCTGGATCCGGCGCCGATCGTGATCGTGCGGGGCTTCGGGCCCTCGGAGGTGAACCTGCAGCTGCGCGTGTGGATTCAGGAGGCGCGGAATCGGCGCCGGATCGCCGACGAGATCACCGAGAAGGCCATGCTGAAGTTTGCCGACGCGGGCATCGAGATCCCCTATCCGAAGCGGGAGCTCTACATCAAGGGGGGTGGCGCCGCGGGGTTGTCCTGATCCCGAACGAACACCTTCGCTACCGGCCGCTCGGCCCGGAACTTCGCGACGGCGGACGGCAATCCGGCCACTCCATCCCCTCCGGCATCGCCCGCCGCATCCGCGGCATCATCTCCGGGTCCTCGGACGCCAGGTAGACGAGCATCGCAGTCATCACGGCGTCGTCGCGCAAGTCCTCGAAGACGATCTTGTCGAAGGTGTCCCGGTTGGTGTGCCAGGTATAGATGCTTGTGTCCCAGCGGTTGTCGGCAATGGACATGTCGTTGCGGCCGAAACCCACGTGGAAGCTGAAGGCGGGCACGCCCGCGCACAGGAAAGACGCGTGATCGGTCCCACCGGACTCGGGCATTCCCGGAATCTCGAGCGTGACCAGGTCCGCCAGTTCGCTCGGAACCCTCGCCAGCCACTCGCCGAAGCGTCCCGCGGCCGCGGCGAATCCCTGCATGGGGATAAAGGTGACGGGTCCGTTCCCGTGATCGACGTTGAACACCGTGTGCGTGCGCTCGAGGATGTCGGGGTTGTCCTCGACGAAGGCGCGTGAACCGTTCAGGCCCTGCTCCTCGCCGTTCCACAGCGCGCCGATGATGGTGCGGTGCGGGTTCGGGACCGCGTTCTTCAGGATCCGCATCGCTTCCATGATGGCCACCGCGCCCGTGCCGTTGTCCAGCGCGCCGTCGGCTCCGTCCCAGGAGTCGTAGTGGCCTCCGAGGATCACGTACTCCTCCGGCTCGGCGCTGCCGGGGATCACGGCGAAGGCGTTGGAGACCGGCACCTCGCCGAGGAAGCGGGCCTGGACATCGACGCGCAGCACGGGCCCCTGATCGTTCTCGGCCAGCCGGTACAGGAGCCCGTACGCCTCGCAGCTCAGGTCCAGGACCGGTGCCCGCTGCGCGCGGGTGCCGAAGATCTTTGTGACGCCCCATCCTTCGGACCATTGCGAGCGGATGACCGCGGCGGGTTCGGCTACGCTCAGCACCTCCGGTAGCGAGCGCTGATCAAACCCCGTATTCCCGACTCGGTCGCTCCACTCCGCGATTGCACGCTCGCGCTCGGCTGCCATGCGGGCTGTCGTCTCCGGCCGCGCGAACTGCACCAGGTTGTCTGGCGCGCGGCAACTCGGCTCCGGGCGCGAAATGAGCACGAACTTGCCGCGCACCTCCGACAGCGATGCCTGGAAGGCTCCCGGGCCACCCGCGTGCGGCAGGATCACCACCTCCGCCTCGACCGGCCCGTCCGTGGCCGGACTCCAGGCTGCGGCCATTCCCTCGAGCGTACGCACGCGCGGCGCGATCAGATCAATGTGGGTAATCCCCCGTTCCCAGCCCCGCCATGTGCCGTACTGCTCCTTGTAGGCCTCGATGCCCCACTCCGCGAACTTCGCCAGCGCCCAGTCGTTGGCGCCGGCCATGGCGGGCGAGCCGGTCAGGCGCGGCCCGATCGAGTCCATCATGACCTGACCCAGTTCGTAGACGTGCGAGCGCTCGATACCCTCCTCCCAGATAGCCCGGATCACCGGGTCGTCGGAGGGGAAGGACTGGGCTCGGGCCGTTGTCATTCCCGGCATCGGCAGGGCCGCCATGACCGTCGGAATGGCCAGCGGGAACAGGAGCCGGGTTCGTGCCGATAGCTTCATGGATCGCTCCGGGATGAGGATTCGACCTGCCACACGCGATACTATCGCGATACTATAGATTCCACGCGAGATTCCACGCGAGAGTCCACGCGGTGCAACACGTGGTACGACACGCGGTGCAACACACTTCTCCCAACCCTGAGGAAACACCGGATGCCCACGAAGAACAAGGACTGGTGGCCGAACCAGCTGAGCCTGAAGGCCCTTCACCGTCATGCCCGCTCGGCGGACCCCATGGGCGAGGACTTCGACTACGCCGAGGAGTTCAAATCGCTCGACCTGGACGCCCTGAAGCAGGATTTGTACGAACTCATGACCACGTCGCAGGACTGGTGGCCGGCGGACTACGGCCACTACGGGCCGCTCTTCATCCGGATGGCGTGGCACAGCGCGGGCACGTACCGCATCAGCGACGGCCGCGGGGGCGGTGGCGCGGGCACCCAGCGCTATGCGCCCCTCAACAGCTGGCCCGACAACGCCAACCTCGACAAGGCCCGCCGGCTGCTCTGGCCGATCAAGCAGAAGTACGGGCGGAAGATCTCGTGGGCCGACCTGATGATCCTCGCCGGCAACTGCGCCCTGGAGTCGATGGGATTCAGGACGTTCGGTTTCGGCGGCGGCCGCGCGGACGTGTGGGAGCCCGAGGACATCGACTGGGGATCCGAGGACACCTGGCTCGGAGACGAGCGCTACAGCGGCGACCGCGAGCTCGACGAGCCGCTCGGGGCCGTGCAGATGGGGCTGATCTACGTGAACCCGGAAGGGCCGAACGGCAAGCCGGATCCTCTCGCGGCAGCCCGGGACATCCGGGAGACGTTTCGCCGCATGGCGATGAACGACGAGGAGACGGTGGCGCTCATCGTCGGCGGGCACACCTTCGGCAAGGCGCACGGCGCCGCCGACGTGGGCCGCTACGTCGGCCCCGAACCGGAGGGCGCCGACCTGGAGGAGCAGGGCCTCGGCTGGAAGACCCGCTACGGGACCGGCAAGGGCGCCGATTCCGTCACCAGCGGGATCGAGGGCGCGTGGACGACCAATCCGGTGAAGTGGGACAACAACTTCCTGGAGAACCTGCACGGCTACGAGTGGAAGCAGGTGCAGAGTCCCGCCGGCGCCGCGCAGTGGACCCCCACGGACCCCTCGGCCGTGGACACCGTGCCGGACGCCCACGACCCGTCGAAGAAGCACGCCCCCATGATGCTGACGACGGACCTTTCCCTGAGAATGGACCCGGTCTACGCACCGATCGCGAAGCGCTTCCTGGAGAATCCCGAGGAGTTGGCGGACGCGTTCGCGCGGGCATGGTACAAGCTGACGCACCGCGACATGGGGCCCGTCGCGCGCTATCTCGGTCCCGAAGTGCCGGCCGAGCCGCAACTGTGGCAGGATCCCGTGCCCGAGGTCGACCATGATCTGATCGACGCGAACGACGTTGCAGACCTCAAGGGCAAGCTCCTCGCGTCCGGCCTGTCCGTCGCCCAGCTGGTCTCGACCGCCTGGGCGTCAGCGTCGACCTTCCGGGGTACCGACAAGCGCGGCGGCGCCAACGGAGGCCGCATCAGGCTGGCTCCGCAGAAGGACTGGCGAGTGAACGATCCGGCTGAATTGGCGACGGTGCTTGGCGTTCTGGAGGGGATCCGGGAGGACTTCAACCGTGCGCATGGCGGCGGGAAGCGGGTCTCGCTGGCCGACCTGATTGTCCTTGGGGGGTGCGCGGGCGTCGAGCAGGCGGCCGGCAACGCGGGACACGAGGTGCAGGTGCCGTTCTCGCCCGGACGCACGGACGCGTCGGAGGAGCAGACCGATGCGGAGTCGTTTGCCGTGTTGGAGCCCAGAGTGGACGGGTTCCGCAACTTCGGCGGCAACGGGCACGGGAGACCTGCGGCGGAGTCGCTGGTGGACCGGGCGGACCTGCTGACCCTCACTGCGCCCGAGATGACGGCTCTGGTTGGCGGCTTGCGTGTCCTGAACGCGAACACCGGGCAATCCGCACTCGGCGTCTTCACCGACCGGCCCGGGACGTTGACCAACGACTTCTTCGTCAACCTGCTCGACATGGACATCGAATGGTCGGCCGCCGCGGGCGATGACCGGTTCGAGGGTCGCGACCGCGGGACCGGCGAGCTCAAGTGGACCGGCACCAGCGTCGACCTCGTCTTCGGTTCCAACTCCGAGCTGCGGGCTCTTGCCGAGATCTACGCGTGTGAAGACGGACAGGAGGCCTTTTTGCGCGACTTCGTGGCGGCGTGGGACAAGGTGATGAATCTGGATCGCTTCGACCTCGCCTGACGCGGGTTCCCCATGCGTCTTGAAGGCAAGCGCGCCCTCGTCACCGGAGGGTCCCGCGGCATCGGCCGGGCCATCGCCGTGGGACTCGCTCGGGAGGGTGCCGACGTGGCGGTCAACTACCGGACCAGCCGCGACGCTGCCGACAGCGCCGTCCGCGAGATCGAGCAGTCGGGACGTCGGGCGGCCGCCGTGCCGGGCTCCACGAGTATCCGATCGGATGTACAGCGGTTTGTCGCCGAGGCGCACGATTTCCTGGGCGGTCTCGACATCCTCGTGAACAACGCCGGGATCCTGAAGCGCACACCCTTCCTGGAGATCGGCGAGGAGGAGTGGGACGCCATTCTCGACGTGAACCTGAAGGGCTACTTCCTGGTGGGGCAGGAGGCGGCGCGCCGAATGGCCGGGGCCGGGACGCGGGGTGCGATCGTCAACGTCTCGTCGGCCGGACAGGCGGTGGCCGGCCCGAACCTTGCCCACTACTGCGTGTCGAAGGCCGGGGTCGAGATGCTGACCAAGGAGATGGCGCTCGAGCTCGCACCCCACAATATCAGGGTGAACGCTGTGGCTCCGGGTCTGATCGAAACCGACATCAACCGGGCCGACATCGCGCAGGCCGCGTTCCGGGAGGGCCGGCTGGCCCGTATCCCGCTTGGGCTGATCGGAGCCCCCGACGACGTGGTGGGTGCGGTGGTGTTCCTCGCGTCGAACAAGGAGGCGCGACTGATGACGGGCGCCTCGGTGTTCGTCGATGGCGGCCAGACGATCTGGTGAGGGCGGGATGGATCGTTGCGGCACTCCTGCTGGTGTCCTGCCGAGCTCCCGCACCCGACGCCGGCCCGCCCGCCTGGGAGGTCCGCTTCTCCCATGTGCTGTCGACCAGCTCAGAGCTCCACCTCATGGCGGAGCGCTTCCGGGACCTCATGCTCGAGCGCACCGACGGCCGCTTCCGGGTCGTCATCTATCCGTCGGGACAGCTCGGGGGCGAGCGCGTGGCCTTCGAGCAGATCCAGGTCGGCGCGGTGCACATGGCCATCACCGGCACGCCGGTGCTGTCGGGCTGGGTGCCCGAGGGGCAGATGTTCGACCTCCCCTTCCTCTTCGAGACGAGGGACCACGGGCTGGCCGTGATGAACGGCCGGGTTGGGGACTGGTGGCGGGAACTCCTGCTTGAGCGCACGGGAGTCCGCTCGCTCGGATTCCTCGACTACGGGTTCCGCCACGTCTACAACAAGCGCCGGCCCGTCCAGGCACCTGAAGATCTCGCCGGCCTCAAGCTCCGGGTCCTCCAGAACGCGACCTATCTGGCCGCGTATTCCGCGCTGGGCGTGCAGGCGACTCCGATGAACTACGGCGAGGTCTACTCCGCGCTCCAGCAGGGCGTGATCGACGGCGGCGAGGCGAACGCCATCGGATTCGTCAGCAGCCGGCTCCACGAGGTGGCGAAGTTCTACAGCTTCACGTCCATCACCTACAACCCGATCACGCTTCTGGTGAACGAGCCGTTCTATCAGGGGCTTCCGGAGGACATCCGTGAGACCGTCGACCGCGCGGCGGCGGATGCGCTGGCCTATCAGAGCGAGGTCGCGCGCCGGATGGAGGCGGAGGCGCTGGAGCAGATGCGCGCCAGCGGGGTGGAGATCTCGCGGCCGGACCTGGCGCCGTTCACCCCGGCCGTGCGGCCGCGTATCCGGGACGAGCTGGCGGATCGCCTGCCGGACGGCGAGGCGCTGATCGCAAGGCTGGTGCGGGAGGCGGAGCGTGAGGCCTTCCTTTCCGGCGCCGTGGACCGGTCCGATCCGGCCGCGATGAGATGAGCGTCGATCCGGGAGCCGCCGGTGTGATGGCGGACCTGCGCGGGCGACCGGACGCGGCCGCGGATCCCGCCACGCACCAGAATACATAAAATACATAAAATGCGTAAAATACGTAAACGGCTTCACGCGGCCAACCGGGCCCTCGTCTCGTTCGAGACCTGCGCCGTGGGAGCGCTCTTGGTTGCCGTCTGCGTCGTGGTCCTCCTCCAGGTGCTGATGCGGTACCTCTTCGCGTACCCGAATCCATGGAGCGAGGAGGTTTCGCGCTTCTGCTTCATCTGGCTTTCGCTGCTGGGGGCGTCGCTGGCGGTGGAGCACCGGGCGCACTTCGGGTTCGACCAGGTCATGAAGGCGCTCGCGCCGCGCGCGAAAAAGGTCGTGGAAGGGTTCTCCGGGGCGGTCGTGCTGCTGTTTTCGCTGCTCCTCATCGGCACCGGCATCGCGCTCATGGACCTGACCATGGGAGAGCGCTCGCCGGCGCTGAACCTGCCCGTCGCCGTCGTTTACGCCGCTGCGCCGGTGTCCGGTGTGCTGATGGTGGTGCACATGGTGGCGGGGTGGATCGGGGAGGACACCGGCTGATGGGCGCGTTCCTGCTCGGCATCTTCGGCCTTCTGGTGCTGGCCGCCGTCCCCATCGGCTTCGCGCTCGCGATCGCGGCCGTGCTCGCCATCGTGGTGGCCGACCTCCCGCTGGTGGTCATCCCGCAGCAGATCGTCGCCGGGATGGACTCCTTCCCGATGCTGGCCGTGCCGCTCTTCATCCTGGCCGGCTTTCTCATGGACGTCGGGGGGATCAGCCGCCGTCTGGTCACGCTGGCGCGGGCGCTCGTGGGGCACCTCCCCGGTGGGCTCGGGCAGGTGGTCATCATGGCCGAGATGTTCTTCTCGGGGGTGTCGGGCTCCACCTCCGCCGACGCGGCCGCGATCGGCGGCATCATGGTGCCGCAGCTGACCGCGAACGGGTACAGCCGGGCGCGCGCAACCGCGATCGTCTCGGCGGCGTGTGGGATGGGGATCCTGATTCCGCCGGCGATCGTGATGGTGGTGTACGGCGTCATCGGCAACGTCTCGATCGGCGCGCTGTTCGTCGCCTCGATCGTCCCCGCGCTCCTCCTTGCCGTGGGCCTGATGACGCAGATCGGATGGCAGGCGCGCAGGGCAGGGTGGCCGCGGGGCGAGCGCGCCTCGGTTGCGGAACTCCGTCGCGCGGCGGCCGACGCACTGCTCCCCCTCTTCATGATCGTGGTGATCCTGGGCGGCATCCGCTTCGGACTCTTCACGCCCACCGAGGCCGCGGCGGTGGCGGTGGCCTACGCGCTGCTGCTGGCCGGGCCGGTATACCGATCGCTCACAGCCCGTGAGCTGTGGAAGAAGATCGTCCAGACCGCCATGGTTTCGGGGATGGTCCTGTTCGTGGTGGGCGCCGCGCGCCTGCTGGGTTGGGTGCTGGCCATCATGCAGGCGCCACAGTCGCTGGCATCTTCGGTGGTGGCGATGGGTGGCGGCCCGGTCGGCTTCATGGTCCTCACCATCCTCATCTTCCTTCTGCTCGGCGCGATTCTGGAGGGCGTTCCCGCGGTGGTCCTGCTCACCCCGATTCTGCTGCCCCTGGCCACGCAACTCGGGATCGACCCCGTGCACTACGGCGCTGTCATCGTGGCGACCCAGGGGATCTCGGTGTTCCTGCCGCCGGTGGGTGTGAGTCTGCTGGTGGCGTGCTCCGTAGGCGGGGTCGAGCCGGCCGAGGTCGCGCGGCCGCTGTGGCCCTACCTGGCGCTGATGCTGGGGCTCACGGTGGTGATCGCGCTGGTCCCGGGGGTGGTCCTGTGGCTGCCCACGCTGCTCGGATACTGAGGCGGCGAGTCGGCCGGTCGCCGTGGGCAGGGCCCGTCAGTACCGGATGTCGCTCCGCCCGGCCGTCATCCCGATATTGCCGACCCGGCGGCCCATCGTGTAGTGCTCGCCGCTCCCGGCGGTCATCCCGAAAAGGTCCACAGCGGGCACGATCAGGCGATCGTTTTCGTCGACCGCGCCCTCGATGACCGTGGTTGCCACGACCTCCGCGATGAACAGCTTCCGCTCGGGCGGCACCTCGAGCGAGTCGACGGTCCGACATTCACAGTGGATGGGGGACTCCGCCACCGTGGGTGCATCGACTGCCGTCGCCACGCCTCTTGTCAGACCGGAGAGCTCGAACTTGTCGGCGACTCTTCCGGAGTTCATGTCGACGGTGTCGAACGCGCCGACCATCGATGCGAGCGGGACGTTCAGCACGAACTCGTCGTGTATCTCCAGGAGTTCCCTCGCCTGATGCTCGAAGCCCGCGCTTACCCCGATCTGGGGCGGGTCGCCGTTCACGACGAACGTCCATAGCACCGAGATCTCGTCAGGGTCGCCGGGACGGCCGTTCACGGTGAGCAGAATCGCGGGGACGGGCGGGAGCATCGGGCCGGGTGCCGCAAGCGGGCGGCGGGGGCCGGTGAGCGGTGTCGGCGAGTTGGCCCGGCTCTCGGGCGGAGACGACACGGGTCCGTCCTCCGGCGTCCGTTCGTCCGGCGCGCATCCCCAGACCGCCGTGACCGCGGCCGCAACCGAGCCCCGCTCCAGAAACCGTCTCCGCGACCAGGCGGGCACCGATGTCATCTCAATAGATCCCCGGAATGATCCGCCACCTCACCCGTGCCCGATACTCTGCCCACTTCTCCGCGCCGTACTTCTCGGCACAGTACCTCTCGTCGAAACGCTGGCGGAAGGCGAAGAACGTGACCACGAACACCGTGTAGGTCCACGCCCAGGGGTTGGTGAAGTAGCCGAAGACCATGCCGATCGAGAGGCCGAGGAACAACTCGCCCATGTAGTTCAAATGACGGGCGGCACCCCACAGGCCGCTGCAGAGGATCTTGCGGTCGCCGGCCTCGATGTACTCCGGCTCGATGAGCCCCAGGAACTTGCGGTCGGGCCATCGCTTGAACGTGTACTTCTGAAGGTTGGCGCCGCGCGAGATGCCCCACCCGAAAAGGAACAGCGCGGCCGCGCCGATCAGCCAGACCGACGTCCACGCCGGCGTGAATCCGGGATTCGGGTGCACCGCCATGCCCCACAGCGGCAGGATGAACAGCCATCCGTAGACCACGAGGCCACCCCAGATCATCTTGAAGCCGACGTTTTCGTGGATCAGATCGTAGGTGTAGAGCTGGACGCGCTCGAAGATGAAGTAATCCAGCACGTAGAAGGTGAAGAACGCGGCGTACAGGAAGACGCCCGGATTGGAGTCTGCGCCGAAAAGCTGGTAGTGGTACGCTGCCCCGGACAGGGCGTTCAGCGACAACATCGCGCCGCCGACGACGTACAGGTACATCTTCACGTCGAAGCGCTCGTTGAAGAACGAGAGCTCCTGAGCGCGGCCATGCCACAGGGCGAGGAACCAGTGCCTTCTCTCGCCTCGCGGCTGACTGAACACCGCCACGAGGGCAAGGATGATGCACAGGTCGGTTCCTCCGACCACCGCGTATATCGAGGACCGGTAGAACCAGTCGCGCGGCATCCCGGTGAGTTCGAATGCCCACACGATCACCACAATTGCAAACACCAGGAGACCGTTCAGCCGGTAGTTGCGGGGCTTGCCGGTCTCCGGATCGATGACGTAGCCGGGAACCCGACGTGCGGGCAGCACGACCTGCAGGACGAAGAACACGGCGAAGATCGCGAGCGGCGTCAGATAGCCCGCGATCGCTTCCGTGCCGGACAGCTCCAGCAGGTGGCCGATACCAAGCCATTCAACCATGATGGAGTAATCCTGTGCCCGCGGACGGCCGGGGTCAAACGCAACGACGACGGCGGGAGAGCCGTATGGATGGAAAGCTTGTGGCGGTGCGCGGCTGGGGCCTCGTAGCCGCCGTTTTCCTGGCGCTTCCGGTCGCGGTGGGTCCGGTGGCGGGACAGGAGGAGCGGACTTTCCGGCCACTCAGGTCGTTGGGGGCGGGCAGCGAGCTGACGGCTTCGGTGAGCCTGGGCGACGTGAACGGCGATGGCGCCCTCGATGTGGTGGTCGCCAACGGTCGCCACTGGCCCGGCCAGAACCGCGTGTACCTCAACGACGGGCGTGCCGGCTTCACGCTGGCGAGGCGCCTCGGTGACGAAGAGGCCGGCAGCTACGCGGTCCCGCTCGCCGATTTCGATGGCGACGGCGACCTGGATGTCGCGGTTGGCAACGACCGTACACGCAACCTCGTCTTCCTGAACGACGGGACGGGCCGGTTTGCGGTCGGCACCACCTTCGGCACACCCAGTTCGACGCGAAGCCTGACGCTGGCCGATCTCAACGGCGACGGGCACGCCGACATACTGGTCGTCAACCGCGGCCGTCAGAACTTCATCTTCCACGGCGACGGGTCGGGCGGGTTTGGCGAGTGGGTGCCGTTCGGAGCAGGGGACGACTCGACGATCGATGTCGTCGCCGCGGACCTCGACGGAGACGGGGATCTCGATCTTGTGCTCGCCAACCGCGACGGCGGAGCGAACACGATCCACTGGAACGACGCGGGCAGCCTGGAGCGGGTGAGCAGGTACGGCACCGGCAGCGACGAAACACGCGGTGTGGCGGTAGGCGACGTGGACGGCGACGGTCGGCTGGACATCGTGACCGCGAACATCGGCGAGGCGAACGCGGTGTACTTCGGTGACGGGGCTGGAGGGTTCGGGCGCAGCCTGCCGTTCGGATCCGACGACGACCAGAGTTACGCGGTCCGGCTCGCGGACCTGGATCTCGACGGCAGGCTGGATATCGTCGTGGCGAATGTGGGTGTCCGGAACGCGGTGTACTTCAATCGGGGCGTCGAGGCGCCTGGGGCCAGCGAGGCGTCGAGGTCCAGCGAGGTCCAGGGATTCGTCGAGTTCCGCTTCGGGTGCGGGGACTGTGCAACCTACGGATTGGCGGTCGGGGACCTGAACGGGGACGGGTTCCCGGAGATCGTCACCGCGAATTCGGGTGCGCCCAACGGGATCTTTGCGAATGTGGCGGTGGGGCGGGTCCCACCGCGCAAATGAACTCGTGTCGGCGCTGACGGGCGTTCGGCTGAAAACACCGGAACCATGCAAATGCAACGCGCCGTGTAAGATTTGTCAGGTTGTATGTCAACTGTGGTTTACAATCTGTCAACTCAGGTTGACATCGGCGGCCCTGGCCCGCCCACGACGAGGCGTCCCGCGCTCCGCGGCTATCCGCGGACCAGTCGATACATCCGCACCGTCTGCACGCCCAGCTCGTCGGTATGGAACCCGAGGATGAAGTCCGCGCCGATGTCGGTGATCTCGAAGTCGCTCGGCGTCTCCAGATAGCCCACCAGCCGGCCCTCATTGTCGAAGATGTCCCATTCCTGCGGCCCTGGATCTTCGAGCAGATGGCTGCGGTAGCGTTCCACCCACAGGTTGCCGGCCTTGTCGGCGATGAGGGCGCCGTGGACCGGATGGTGGCTCGCAGGCTCGGTCGCGAGGATCCGCTCCACCGCCGGACCCGACGCGCCCTGAAGGCTCCGCTCGACCGCGGCCTGGGCCTCATCGATCTCCGGCTGCGTCACGGCCCGGGGCTCTCGATCCAGGCGCACGATCCGCCGCACCGATCCGGTTCGGTCATGTGCCACCAGCTCGAAGCGCCCGGATTGTCCCACCCAGGCCACATTGCCGCCCGCCGCAAACTCCGCGCGGGACGCGAAGCCCAGGGCAAGGCCGTTGCGGCCCAGCGGGCTGCCGGGGAATTCGCCGAGCGTCCCCAGGATCTCGCCCCTGCGGTCGACAGCATACAGGACGTGCGTGGATTGATCCCGTGTGTCCCGGGACGGCGACCGGGTGAGGGCGGCAATGAGGAGCGTGCCGTCCGTCAGCCAGCCGATCACGTTGGGGGCGGACGCGCCGGGAAGGCGGGGAATCGGGAATGATCGGCCGAACACGCCGGCCGGACTGAACAGGGAAACCCGCCCACCGGAGGGGTCGACCGCCGCGATCGTGTCGCTGGCCAGTTCCGCAATCGACCAGAGCGTCGTGAATTCCCCAGGGCCTTCACCGAGTCGCCCGAAGGTGAGCACGTGGTCGCCGGCGTCGTCAAAGACGCGGACCTCCTGTGCGTGCCTGTCCGCCACGGCGATATGCCCGTTCGACAGTCGGACGGCGTGCGCGATGGCGCCGAATAGGTCCGAATCGGCGCCGTCTCCTTCGCTTCGTCCGATCTCGAGGACGGGGGGAGACGGAACAGTCCATTCGTCGCCAGCAGCATCGGCGGGGTTTTCGGCGACCATGACACCGGCGCTGTCGCGAACGACCGCGGTTTGCGAGGAGTCGCCCGCGGGTGCGCAGCCGAAGAAGACGGCCGATGCGGCCGTGAGCGGGAAGACGCGGCGGATCATGCTTGCCTCCGGCTGATGTGGTTGGGCCGTCAGCGCCTCACGCCCGACCGTCTACCCAACCGGCCGGAACCGAACTCGGGCCACCCGCTGGACATCCAGCGAGTCGGTGGTGGTGCCGTAGAGCAGCGACTCGCTCGCCCAGGGGACATCGCCGGGCCGGACTCGGCGCGGCCATTGGTAGCGCGCGACCAACGTGTTTCCCTCATAGACATCGGCTTCTCGCAGCTGGTTGCCTGCGGCCCCGGTCTTTTCGACCCATAGCCGGCCGGACTGGTCGAAGTAGATGGCACCGAGCGGCGGTTTGCGATCGGGGATCGGGAAGGGATGCTGGCCGAGATCGAGCCGCTGCAGGTCGCGGTCGATCCGGTCCTGCGCCCAGTCCTGCTCGGCGGGGCTGAGCTGGGCCCCGGGAAGGGCGGGACCCTCGATCCGGGACGCCGTGCCGTCGGCATGGTGGAGGTTGACCACGTATTCGGAGGTGACGGCCTCGGCCCAGGCGCCGCCGCGGCCGTGTGCGTGAATCCACGTCGGGCCCAGGGGCTGATAGACGTACATCGTGACCGCCATCTCTCCGAACGTGCGGTCCACCGTGGTCGATCCGGTGGCCTGCCGTGCGGGATCGGCCATCGGCACCTCGTTGGTGACACCGTCCGCACCGACGTGGAAGCGCATCATGACGCTTTCGCCCTCGGGCGTATTCGATGAACCGATGTCGACGAGCTGGCCCGCGGCGTCGAAGGTGACCGGAGCGGTCATTCCCTGACTGAAATGGGCGATCTGCTGTCCGCCGACGTATTCCGCGCCTGCCTCGCCCAACTCGAATGCACTGTAGCGTGTGCTCTCGCGCACCCACAGCGCGCCATCGGGGCCGAACGCCAGGCAACAGGGGGAAGTCAGCTCGCCGGGGCCCTCTCCGGGACCGCCGAAACGGAACAGGAAGCGACCCTCGGGATCGAAGACGCGGATCTCGTACGACTGCATGTCGGCCACGAGCAGCCGTCCCAGCGTGTCCTCGGCGATGGACCCTATTCGGGTGAAGAGGTAGGGATCGTCGCCGTCGATTTCGCCGAACTCGAGGTCGACTGTGCCGTCGAAGGTGGGTACGGCGTCGAGCGCGCCGGCTTCCGCGTCGCTGCCTGCGTCGGCGCAGGCGGTGGTTGCCAGGTGAGCAAGCGCCAATGCGGGCGCGAGTCGGGCCGGATTGGAAAACGCTGGGGCGTGTGGCATGGGTGTTGGCTCCGGTTGGCGTCGGTGGCCGCGTAGGACCGGGAACGCCCACTCGACATTGTGACTTCGTCCCGTTCGTGGTCCATACGGTGGGGCCAACGGGTTGGTTTACTCGGCCCCGGCCAATTCGTACCGATCCTGCAGGTTCTTCCGGCTCTGGGCGTCGGCCCCGTACCAACCCATTGAGCCGTCACTCCCAGCACTGTCAAGCCTGCAAGGACCGTGTCGGCCAGCTGTTGGAACGCATCTACGGGGGCTGCGTGCGGAATCACAGTTTCGGATGGCCAGCTGGCCTCGCCTCCTACTCGGATACTCCGATCGGTGCCACGTTGCGAGACGTGGCCCGGGGCCTGGAAGGACACAGAGGATTCGGAATCGACACGTTCGTACTGCGGATTGACCCGCGTGCTGACGCCCTGCTGACCCGCCCGTGTTAGCTTGAAGCACCGGAACGCGCTGCCCTCTCGCCCACGGATCCTCTCGATGCGCGAAACACCGACTCGCAAGGATCTTGGCTCCTACTACACCCCAGCTGCCGTCGTCCGCACGCTGGTTTCGTGGGCGACAAAGAGAGGTCTCGACGGCTCGGTTCTCGACCCTTCATGCGGCGATGGGCGCTTCCTCGACGACCTCGAAGACGCGGTGGGTGTGGATGTCGACCGTGTAGCCGCCGCCGAGGCTTCCCGACGTGTGGATGCCGAGATCGTCCAGGCGGACTTCTTCGAGTGGGCCCCGAAAGCGAATCGCCGATTCGCTGCTGTTGTCGGCAACCCGCCCTTCATTCGGTACCAGCGGTTCAGTGGCCAGGCCCGCCGGCGGGCACTGGACTACTGCGCCGGTCAGGGCGTACAGCTGTCGGGCCTATGTTCGTCGTGGGCACCCTTTGTCGTCGGGGCTTCGCGCCTGCTGAAGCCAGGGGGATGCTTGGCATTCGTAGTTCCTGCCGAAATCGGACACGCAGTCTACGCGCGAGATGTCGTCCGGTATCTCCTCCGTTCTTTCGAGCGCGTCGAGGTGATCGCCGTCCGGGAGAAGCTCTTCCCCGACCTCTCGGAAGACTGTTGGCTCCTGCGGGCATCCGGATTCGGCGGGTGCGCCGATTCGATTCACTTTGTTCGACTCGATGCCCTTGAGTCCGACGAAGGTGTCTGGGCCTTCGAATCGGTGTCACTGGAAGAGCTCGATCGCTGGGGCTTTCGGCTACGCGCACTTCTGGTTCCCTCGTCGATACGGGCCGCGTACCTGGATATCGCGGTTCACACGGCAGCCAGCAGGTTAGGGAACTTGGCGCGGATCGGGATTGGCTATGTGACCGGTGCCAACGACTTCTTCCATCTGCGCCCAAGTACGGCCGACGCACTGAGAATCCCGCAGGAGTTGCTCAGGGTCTCGGTCCGTTCCACCCGTGACTTGGCAGTAGACAAAGTCGACGAGGATGTGGTGAGATCGTGGCTCGCTGACGACCGCCCCGTTCTCCTGCTGAATCTGGCCGGGCAAACCGACCTGCCTCCCTCGGTCAAGGATTACCTGGCATCGGACGCGGGACAGGCAGCCAAGCAATCCTACAAGTGCCGCAACCGTCAACCATGGTTCGCGGTGCCAGACGTGAGGACCCCTCATGCGTTTCTGTCGATCATGTCCGGCCGAGGACCCAGGCTCGTTGGAAACGCAGCCGCGGCAACGTGTACCAACTCTGTTCATGCGGTCCACTTCCTGGATCAGGTGGACGCAATGCGGTATGTCAGCAACTGGACCAACGAGTTGACTACCCTCTCCTGCGAGCTCGAGGGGCACGCCCTGGGGGGCGGCGTGCTGAAGATTGAGCCCGCGGAGGCACGTCGTGTGCTCATGGCTCCTGATCTGGACCTGTCGGAAGAACAAAAGGAGCTGCTTCGTAGCGGTACCCGCGAACTAAGGAGATGGAGGCATTTTCGTGCCGCCTGATCCGCCTGTCCTCACCAGTCTGAAGGAGGCACTCGCCCGGTTCGCGTTTCCCGATGGCAATGTTCAGTCCAGTCGGCATATCCGCCCCCTGCACTGGTACGTGGCGTGTCGGCTCGTGATCGAGGGAGGGTTCCATCCAGATCGGATTCGCCCCCGCCCGCCGATCACCGTGAGACGTAGGCGAGACGGGGTCTTTCTTCACCATGACCCCAGTGCGGCAAAGCCTGGCGAGCGGACCATACTCGGTGGACTGAAGACCAAGCGGCTGGATGTCACGGTCACGGTTCCGACGATTGGGCCTGTACTCGCCGTGTCCCTGAAGGGCACCCACAATGCGTTCCGCAACCTCACGAACAGGATGGAGGAGGCAGCCGGAGACTGTACCAATCTACACATGGCGTATCCGGCGCTGGTCTACGCCTTCTGGCATGTGCTTCGGGCAAACGAGGCCGACGATCCGGCTCCGATCGCTCATTTCCGGCTCACCGATGGTCGCTACGACGCGCACGATCTGGCGTTTCTGAGCGGTGGCGAACTGACAGAACCGATCCAGCGGTATCAACACGCCTTGGAGCGGTTATCGGACCGAGACGACCTTCGGGATCACCCGTCGCGGTACGAGGCTTGTGGGTTGACTCTGGTGAAATCCAGGGGTGGGCCGGCAGAGTGCGGGGTGAATCCCGACCATCCTGCCGCCGGATCGGTCCTCAATTACAATCGGATGTTTCAGAGGCTGTACGCCATCTACGACCGCCGCTTCGTCTACAACGCCCCGGCCCTGAGATCACGGACCGAGCGCGAGGTCTGGGACAGGGAGTCGCCGCTGTTGACGGACACGATCTTCCGGGATGAAGCGTTTGCGGAGATGGAGCCGCGGGCGGGGTAGAAGGCACCTGCCGGCTACCACATTTGTCAGGTGACTGCTGTACTACATCCCCCCCTCCTCAACTCACCGGCCTCCCCCGCGGCCGCAACACGAACAGCCCCTCGCTCCAGCTCGACACCACGACCACGCCGCTCTCGAAGAACGGGTAGTTGCTCCACGCCCCGCCGAACGCGGGGAGTCCCGCGTCATCCGGCACTGTATCGAAGAATCCGATCTCGATTGGATTCTCCACGTCGCTGATGTCGAGCACCCTGAGTCCACTCATCAGATTCGCCTGGTAGAGACGGTTCCCACGCACGTACTGGTTGTGGTCGATGGTTCCGGTCTCGGCGAAGTGCTCCTTGAGCAGCAGGGGGTCGTCCAGGTCGGCCACGTCCCAAATGAGGGTGCGGGTGCGGTCGACGCCGCCCTGGGACTCGTCCGCCTCGTCGCCCATGAAGAAATGGCGGTGGTCCTCGGTCAGCCAGCCCTGGTGCGCGTAGGCGACGTTGGGGTACTCGCCGCGGGCGATGGCGACGGGGTTTTCGCGGTCGGTCACGTCGGCGATGCTGAGCGCGGTCTCGTTGGCGCCGAAGCAGATCTCGCGGCCCTGGTAGTCCTCGTCGGGGCCCCGGTAGATGACGCACTGGGCGTCGTGGGAGTAGCCGGTGCGCTGGCGTCCGGTGGTGGCATCGGAGAAGCAGCCCAGGAAGACGGGCTCGGCGGGGGTGCGCACGTCTATCATGTGCAGGCCGCCGCCGCAGGTCTGGCCGCCCATGCTGCTGCCGACCGCGTACGCCATCCCGGTCTCCTCGTTGATGACAATGTTGTGGGCGCTGGCGATGCCGTCGTAGCGTGCGGTCTCGGTGAAGGTGACGGGCGGGCCCGCAGCGTCCCTAAGCTGGATGAGGTCGAAGATCTGCACGCCGTGCGCTCCGGCGCCGTCGGCGACGATGAACGCATGGTCCGCGTACACCTTGATGTCGCGCCAGAGGTTCTCGGTGGCGCCCTCGGTCATCGGCAGTTCGCCGGCGTACCGCGGGTTGGCGGGATCGCTCACGTCGACGAAGGCCGTAGCGTCCGAGCGCCCGATCAGCGCCCAGTCCCTGCCGGTCACGGGGTCGGTCCAGCCCCAGATGTCGTTGAGGATCGTGCCCGGATCGGCTCCCAGCGACGCCAGCGGCACGAACGCGACCAGGTCGACCTGCGAGCAGTCGAAGGGCCCGGTGGCGCCGTCGGTGCAGGGGGTCTCCTCGCCGGTCACTGCAGTGAGTGTTCGGGTGGATTCACGGAGCGTTGAGCTCTCGGTCCACCCGCCGTCCCGGCGCTCGAACACGACAGCCGCGCCCAGCCGCATGTCGGCGTTGGAGGCGGCGACGACGGCCACATCGTCCCGCAGGGCGACGAAGGAGCCGAAGAGAGCGCCGCGAGAGAATCCGGGCGCCGGGATGGTGGACTGGGGAACGAGGGCGATGGTGGCGGTGGGGGCGTCGGGGGAAGGAGCGTCGATGACCTGGAAGACCTGCGCGCCGCCCGCGCCCTGGCCCACACCGCTCGCGCCGACCCACGCGCTGCGGCCGTCGAAGGCTACCGCCGAGCCGTAGCCCGCCGGTCCTGACTCGGGGAAGGAGAGGCGCGCGGCCGCGGTCCACTCGTCGTCGCCGTTCCGGGTGAAAAGAACCGCTGCGCCCGCTCCTTCGTCCGCGCCGGGCGCCCCAATGAGCACGGAGGTGCCCGAGGCGGCGAGGCTTGTGCCGAAGGCGTCGCCGCCGCGGCCTTCGGGGCGCGCCAGGATTGCGGTGGGAGAAGGGCCGGTGGCCGGAAAGCCGGCGTTGAAGGCGTAGGCCGCGCCACGATCGCCACGGGTTCCGGGCGCGCCGACGAAGAGGAGGTCGCCAGTCAGGGAGAGGGACGCGCCAAAGCGGTCGATGGTGGAGAGGACGGGGGAGGCCAGAATCGTGGCGGACCCGCCGGCCGCGTCAAACCGCAGGACCGCGCCGGGCCCCACCTCCGATGGCGCCCCGAGGTAGACTGCGTCGCCGGACAGCGCGACGGAGGAACCCGCGCCCCGGATGTCCCGATCGGCTGGAGGCACGAACGCGGTCGTCTGCGCCCACGCCCCATCGTTGCCCCGCTCGAAGAAATAGGCTCCGCCGACGCCATCGGCCCGCCCCGGTGATCCTACAAGCAACCGGTCCCCGTCAACCGCCAACGCGGCCCCGAACTCGTCGCCGATCTCGACATCGTCGTCGGTGATGATGTAGGCGAAATCCCACCCGTCGTCGGCACGTTCGAAGACATGGATGGTGCCGGGCGAGGGGTAGATCGCACCCGCGAGCCCGCCCCCCGTGCGTCCCACGAAGATCTCGCCGTCGCCGATCGCGATCGCGGCTCCGAAGCCGGCGGCGGCCCAGACGGATTCGAGGCCGGGGGAGCGGGACTGGGCGCTGAGCGGCGCGGGTAACGCCAGTCCGCACACCAGCACCACGCTTGCGACGATTCCATTGGCATGGCACTTCATGGCTGTCCTCCTCCTTCGATGTCGGGTCTGTCGTCGCCAAGATCCGTCACCCGAAGGTGCCACGCAATGCGTAAGAGGGCCTTGAATCTATGAGGGACGCGCAGAGGCCATCGGCCTCCCCCAGACAACCGACCCCGCGACCTCTCCCTGCAACCGTCCCTCTTCCATCCCCACCGTCCCCTCCTTGACCTGCTCAGCAATCCTTGTCCTCAAGGCGTCGTCGAATGCAGCAGCCTGTTGACGGGACATTCGATCCCTGGAAAGACCGTTCTGCGAGTGTCGTCGCTCGATGTACTCCTCGACTGTCGGTCTCCACGGGACCGGATCCGTCTCCTGCTGGCCGAGGCGCTCGAACAAGCCTGCGTTTTCCAGCGCCGTCACCGGGTCCCAGCGCACATAGTCCCGGTTCAGCGAGTAGCGGGGGATAATGTCGTCCTCTCGCATTCCCACCTGCGCGCTGCGATCGACCACGGCGAGGACGCCGTTCTCGGTGAGCAGTTCGGCGAACCTGGGAATGACGACATCCAGGTCGAACCAGTGCAGACTTGCTGCCGCTGTGATCAGCGAATAGGGGCCGACGAGGTCGGCTTCCTCGATCGGCGCGCAAACCCAGCGAATACTTGGGTCGTCGCCCCCAGGCAGTGCACGGGCCGTGTCGATCATGCCCTCGGAGAAGTCGACCGCGTCCACCCGTTCACAATCCGGCGCGAGCCCGCGGGCGATGTCCCCGAGGCCGGTGCCGGCGTCCAACAGCGACCTCGGATGGTCCACGATCAGTTGCCTGAGGAGATCAAACGTGCCGGGCGGATGCGGTGGTCGGTGGCGATAGGCGGCCACCACGCTCGGATCCTTGAACGTTTCGGCAAACTCGACACTTCGGCAGGCGGGCCGGGTCAGCATGTCGCCGTTTCCTTCGTGACACCGTCGCCGGACAACTTGCCGCCGGGCTTGTTGAACAACATCCTCAATCCCCGCCAGCGGTCTCGCTGGCTGACCAGGCAGGCGCCCGCTCCCGTTGGCGAGGCGGGCTGATCGAAGGAAGGTATCATGACGGTCCCGCGTGATACGACACGCCGCGACTTCCTCGCGCGTATGGCGGGCCTTGGCGCGGTCTTGGCCACCCCGCGGGCTGCGCAGGGACTCACGGCCGTCGGACGAACGGCACCCACCCAGACCGCGCTCCCCACCCGCCCCATCCCCGGCACCTCCGAAGCGCTCCCCATCGTAGGCTTCGGCTCCTCCAAGCCCGTGCTCGAGATCCCCACTGAGGGCACCGACCCCGTCGCCGCGGTAATCCGGATGCTCCTGGAGCACGGCGGCCGGGTCGTCGACACTTCCCCGCGTACGCCCGAGATCGACGAGGAGTTCGGCCAGGTTCTGACCGCCCCGGAGTTCAGCGACCGCCTTTTCGTGGCGACCAAGATCAACACGAACGGCGAATCGGCGGGCATCGCGCAGATGCGGCAGAACCAGCGGCTCGTCGGACGCCCCACGCTGGATCTGCTCCAGGTCGAGAGCATGCGCGATCTGGATGTGCACTGGCCCAACGTGCTCCGGTGGAAGGACTCGGGGGAAGCGCGCTACATCGGCGTCACGGTGTCGAGCAACGGCCAGCACGACGCCTTCGAGGCGGTCATGCGAGCAGAGCCCCTCGACTTCGTGCAGATCAACTACTCGGTCATGGAGCCGGGGGCGGAGGATCGGTTGCTGCCGCTCGCGCAGGACCTCGGGATGGCCGTCCTGATCAACCGTCCGTTCATGAACGGCAGCTACTTCGGGCGCGTGAGCGGGCGTGCGCTGCCGGCGTGGGCGGCCGAGTTCGACTGCGCGACGTGGGCGCAGTACTCGCTCAAGTACATCCTCGCGCATCCCGCCGTGACGTGCGTGCTCACCGAGACGACCAATCCCGAGCACATGGCGGACAACGTCGGGGCGGGGTTCGGTCGCTTCCCGGACGACGCGACGAAGCGGCGCATGCGGGAGCTGGTTCGGGACTTCTGAGGAGGTTGAATGACCCGTCATGAGTGTGTATAATACACACCATGTCATCGATGCGCTTTCCAATCGTGATCCACAAGGACGCCGACAGTGGGTATGGAGTCACCGTACCGGATCTACCTGGTTGTTTTTCGGCCGGTGATACGCTTGACGAGGCGATCGAGTCCGCCCGCGAGGCGATCGCATGCCATATCGAAGGGTTGCTGATGGACGGTGAGCCGATTCCGGCGAGGGCCTCGCTTGAGGCCCATCAGGTCAATGACGACTTTCGCGAAGGCGTCTGGGCGATTGTCGCGGTGGATATGTCGAAGCTCTCCAGCAAGACCACGCGGATCAACATCACGCTGCCGGAGCGGGTGCTGGCCATTGTGGATCAAGCTGCAGTGCGCGAAGGACAGTCGCGCTCGGGACTGCTGGCCCAGGCGGCGCTGAGCTACATCCGGCGCCGGGCGGAGAGCGATCTTCCCGTACTCCTGACTGATAAGCCCGCATCAAGGTCTTCGTATCAGGCTGGCTCCCCGCGTCCGGGTCGTCGCCGGTTCACGGGCGGGGAATAGGGCTGCACGCATCACGTATTCGAGAAGGAGGACCTCAATGACTCCGCGCCACGCAACCGCTACGCTGCTCGTCCTGGCCGCCGCCTGCACACCCGCCCCCGACCAGGCCGGCTCGGGCGCCGACCAATCCGCCCAGCCCGCCCAAATCGACAAGGCCAAGCTCCACGGCGTCTGGCAGATCATGACGGTCAGGAACCTCGAGACCGGCGAGGTCGACTCGATTGCCAACGACCGCACGATCTGGACCCACTACACCGACTCGCACTGGACCTACGTGTGGATGGATGCCGGCCGCGAAGGCACCACCCCCGCCGAATTCGCCGCACTTACGCCCGAGGCCCAGCACGCCGAGAACCGCGCCAAGATGCTCGACGACGAGGGCGAGTGGCGCTTCTGGGGCAGCGGCGGCGAGTGGTGGCTCGACGGGGACATGATGGGCTACACGAACGTCGTCTCCATCGAACCCTACCAGGTCCAGATGGGTGGCTTGGAGAAGGTTGTGTACGTCAACGACACCGCATACGCATACCACACGGTGGCCGCCGACGGCGAGGCGGTCCAGGAGTACACGCACCGCCGCCTCGATACGATGGGCGAGTTGGCCGTGACCCGTCAGGGCGACATCGATCCTGCGGACTTGCGGGGCAATTGGCAGATCACCTCGACGCGCAACCTTGCGACTGGGGAGGTGGATCAGGTTTGGGAGCACCGCACGGCCTGGTTCCACGTCACGGACACCCACTGGACATACGTTTGGATGAAGAAGGGTCGGCCGGTCGTCACCCCCGGCGAACTCGGGCGCATGGCTCCGGAGGCACGCGTCTCGACCCGTTACGCTCAGATCTGGGACGATCGCAACGAGCCGGTCTTCTGGGCGAGCGGGGGCACCTACAGCATCGTCGACTCGATGTTCGTCGTGGGACCGCGGGTCCTCTCGATCGAGCCGCACTGGATTGGCGTCGAGGGAGAGGAACCGATCACACGGCTCGACCGCGACGCCTACGTCTACCTGTCACCGCCCCGCGCCGACGGCACCGTCATCGAGACGACGCACCGGCGCATCGACTGAGTCAGGCCCTGGCCGGCGCCCGGCGGTTGAACTTTCGCCGATAGTACCGGGTCCAGATGGCGATCGCCGGCAGACCGACGACCGTCGGCAGGATCCATGGCAGGACAGCGAGCGGCCCGGCCAGGTCATAGGCCCACAGGCGCTGAACCCCGAACACGGCGAACGCGGTGTGGAAGGCGATGCCGCCGCCCAGCATCGATCCCAGGTGGCTGTAGAACCAGCCCATGCGCTCCGCCTGCGGGTTTCGCATCAGCCGCAGCATGTTGCGGCCTGTGAAGAGGCCGATGGGGCTCAGCCCGAGCAGGACCGGCGAGACGTCGGACCACACCGCGACCGCGAACGCGATGAGGGCGGCGCTGCTGCCGATGGACGCCCACGCGAGCGCCTCGTGGACGGGGGTCCGCAGCGTCTCCGGGTCCCTGCGCGTTGCCAGGACCCGTATCGCCTGGCGGACCGTCGCGAACGTGACCAACCCCAGGTAGCCCAGAAACAGGGAGATGCCGTACAGGACCGGGTCGTCGGCAAGACCGATCCCCTGAACCTGGTAGTAGACAATCCGCCCCGCCGCCGCGGTGACCGCCGACAGGGTCACCACGTAGGCGCAGTAGACGAAGACGCGCCCGGCCCGCATGTGCGCCCGGCCGCCCTTGCGCGCGAACACCGGCACCCAGAACGCCGCCAGGCCGACGAAGCCGGTCGCGACGTGCACCAGGATCAGGATGTCGAAGAGCTGGGGCATGATGGTCATGACGGCGGACCCTCCTTGCGACCGGGCTCGCCGCCCACCGCGGCCTCGCCGAGTGGCGAGGTGGACGCAAGCCTCCGGTCGATCGCCGCCAGGGTCTCGTCGCACCACGCCACCTTGGACCCGATGGAATGGATGCCCATCCGGAGGGCCGCGAACTGGTGGAATCCCGCGTCGCCGTAGCGCTCGGGCGCGTCTCCGTAGGTGGCGAGAATGTCCCGCTCGACCCCTCGGAGCTCGGCCAGCCAGCGCGAGAAGTGGTCGCGAAGCTGTGACATGAAGGCCCGGGTCTCGTGGATGTCCCCGATTGTGTCCATGAAGTACAGCTGGGCCAGGTACGCGAAACGCTCCGTGCCGACCGCCGGGTCGTCGCGCAGCCAGCGCAGCAGCTCGGCGCGGCCCGCGTCCGTCAGCGTGTAGACCTTGCGGTCGGGTCCCTTCGGGGACGGCTCCCAGCGGCTGTCGAGCATTTGCCGCTGCTCGAGACGCTTGAGGGTCGGGTAGATCTGGCTGAGCCGGGCGGACCAGAAGTGCTGCACCGTCTCGCCGAACACGTTCTTGAGGTCGTACCCGGTAGCCGGCTCGCGGAGCAGGCCGAGGAGGATGTGATCGAGGCTCATCTCGCTATGGCATTTCCGTGACTATATCAATGTCTATATAGTAACTATATAAGAGTTGCTATAGCAATGCAAGGGACATGGTCACTTCACCGGTTCAGCTTGCGAGCCAGGATCGTGAAGGCTGGCGGCGGCGGCGTTGCGCCTACCTGCCGGAAAGCTCCGCCTCCAGATCATCCAGGGCCACCGGCCAGCGCGGGTGCCGCGCGGCCCTGATCCGCTCCAGCGGCCCCGCCACGACGGTGACGAAGGCCGACAGATCCAGGTATTCCTGCGCGACCACCTTGACGTCCTCGGCGGTGACGGCGCCGACAGCCGCGGGCCACGCCATCAGGTGCGCCGTGCCCCCGCGCCGCACGTGTTCCACCGCCAACGTTTCGCTGGCCGTGGTCGCCAGCTCCAGCGACCGCCGCCAGACCGCGTCCACCAGCCAGCCCTTCGCGCGCGTGACTTCGGCTTCACTCACCGGTTCGTCCGGATCGTACATCCGCGCGATCTCGTCGAGGCTGTAGCGGACGAGGGGCGCGACGGCCTCCGGGCGTCCACCCGTGCGCACGACCAGCAGGCCGCTGCCGGACCCGGTGACCGGAATCTCGAAGTCGTCGCGGTTGGCCAGGCCGCGTATCTCCCGCGCGGCGATGTTCAGGCGCTCGGCGAGAATGAAGCGGAGCGCGGACAGCGCGGCCCGATCCGATTCCGGGACGGCACCCACGGCCCGGCCGAGGGCGATCCACCCCTCCAGACTCGGAACGTCGACGCCGTGGAATCGGCTGGAGGCCCCGCCCGATGCGGTCGAGGCAGCGTCCGGTGTCGGCTCGACCACGTTGGCCTCCGCTGCCGGCCCACCGCTGGCGGCCCACCCGCGGGTCGCCGACTCCAGGACCTCCTCGACCTCGTCGCGCGAGACCGCCCCGCCGATTCCGAACACCACGCGGTCCGCCGTCAGACTCCTGGCGGCCAGCGCTCGCACCGCCGCGGGCGAGACCATTGTCCCCGGCTGCGGGGGCGCCAGGGGATGCCCGCCCAGCCGCCGCTCGAGTTCCACCTTGGGACGAAAGCCGTTTCCCCCGATCCCGGCCATTGGCATGGTGTAGCCGGGACCCGCGCGGTGCGCCCGGATCGCCGCGGCATCCAGGTCGGGATTCCGCACGAGCTCCACGAGAAGCTCCAGTCCCGCCCGCCAGTCTTCCGGAAGCACGTGGATGGAGATGTGCGTGACGTCGAGGGTCTCGACAGTGCTCAGCGAGGTGCCCAACTCGGCGAGGCGGAGCGAGAGCGGGCCGCTGGCGCCAGCCGGACCTCGGGTGGTCAACAGTTGCGTCACAAGCGCCGACGCACCCGCCTCGCCCTCGGCCTCGTGGAGTCGGCCGAGCGGAAGCGCGGCTGTGATACGCACCAGCGGATCGGCGGTCCCCCCGGGCACGATATAGGCCCTCACGCCGCCCGACGTCTCGAAAAGGGCTGCTTCCGGGTCGGGCGGTGTGAACGCGGCGGGTCCCAGGGCGAGCTCGCTCGGGTCCGCCCAGCCGTGCTCGAAGATCGGCCGCGAGTGGCCAGGGAGCGTGTCGCCGGCCCTGTCACATCCGCCAGGCGCGCCCACCACGAGCACCATTGCTGCCACCCCAAATCGGGTGACCGGCCTCCGTCGCGAGCCTCTGACGCGCCTCCGCGCACTCATCGTCCGTCTCCCGGCAGGTCCGCCCACAGGAAGTCCAGCCAGCTGGGCCCGCTTCCCTCGGGAGGTTCGGCGCGCGCGGTGGCGATGACCCGGTTGGAGGGCACGAAGTACGTCGCCGCGACCCGCTGCACGTCCGCCACTGTCGCCGCGTCCCTCGCCGCGATGAGGTTGGGCAGGACCCTCCAGTTGTTCATCGCAAAGTGATGCCCGATCAGGAACGCGAGTTCCTGGGGATTGTCGAGGAACTCCGCCCACTCCACGCGCAGCCGTTTGCGTGCCCGCTCCAGCGCACCGGCGTCGATACGCCCCTCGCGCAGGTCGTCCACAACCTCCAGCAGCGCCCGCTCGACCGCCGCCAGATCACCGTCACCCGCCGCCTGCGCCACCAGGTTGAATGCGCCGGGCGACCCGAAGCGGTGCGTATGGATCACGCGAAAGTCCGCCGACACCGCAGCCGACAAGCCACTCGCCGAAACCGCCTGGCCGGCCATGCCGTGCGGCCCGCCCAGCAGGGCGGCAACCAGGTCCAGCACCGGCCGATCCGGATGCCCCATCCCCGGAATCCGATACCGCACGTGCACCTGCGGCGACAGCGGCTCCGTCCAGTCGAGCCGAACCGATCCGCCCGGCACCTGCTCGGCCTCGACGTCCAGATCGGCGGGCGGCTCGGGCCCCCTCGGCAGCGCGCCGAAATACCGTTCCGCGAGCGGCACCACCTCGTCCATCGTCATGTCGCCCACCAGAACCAGCGTCGCGTTGTTGGGCACGAAGTAGTCGTCGTAGATCCGCCACATCGCGGCCCGCGTGAAGTTCGCAAAGTCCGGCAGATGCCCGCCGTCCGGCGTGTAGACCGGGTGCGACTGCGCCGTGACACCGTCGATCGCCTCGTTGAAGCGCGTCTGCGGCCGACTCAGTCCCCCGAGCACCTGTTCCAGCACCGTGAACCGCTGCGCCTCCCACCCTCGCAGGACCGCGTTGACCATCCGGTCCGCCTCGAACCGGAAGAAGAGTTCCATGTGCTCCGGCGGGAGCGCCATGTTCATCTCCATGTAGTCCTGCTCGGTGCTGGCCGGAACCGGGTCCGTGTGGCGCACGTACCCGCCGTGCTCCATGTACCACTTGTAGGTGGTCCAGAAGTCCCGGTACTCGTTGTCCTGGTCCTCGAGCTCGTACAGCCGCGCCCTCAAGGCCTGCATCTCGGGGGTCTCCGGCCACCCCAGCTCATCGAAGAAGACACCCCGCTCCCGAAGCAGATTGCGGTCCCGGTTCCGCACCGCGATCAGCTCCTGCTCCGTGTCATGGATCTCGCGCAGGATCGGCAGCTCGGCGGCCAGGTCGCGGGTGCCGATCGTCGTCGTCCCCTGGTGGATCACGTGCTCCAGAAAGTGAACGATGCCGTGCAGCCCCTCGGGCTCCAGCATCGACCCGACCCGAAACCACAGGTTGGCGGCCACGCGAGGCGCCCGGTGATCCTCCACGAGCACGATCGTGAAGCCGTTGTCGAGCACATGCTCCTGGACCTGGAGCGATGGGGAAGGGGATTGGGGAATGAGAGCGGCGTCCGGCGGGCCCGCGGACGGCCCCGCCTCCGAATCAGGCGCCGTTGGCCACGCGAGGGCAGCGATCATGCCCACGGAAAGGATGAAGAGCAGGATCCTCATAACTGCGGCCCTCCGAATCCCTGGTGACGAACGGTGCTGCCATGCAGAATGCGGCGCGGTGCTGCGTCGGGCCAGTGGGGGCGGCTGAAATCCGGCCCATTCAGCCATTCGAGCGCCCCTGCGTTCCACCCAACTTGGTCTCTGGTCCACGCCCCAAGGCCCCGTTCACAGAACCCCGGAGACCAGCCCCTTGCGAAACGTCAGGAATCCAACCCCGTCCTTGCCCACGTGTACCGCATGGCGGTACGTTTCGCCGTGATCCGATCGCTTCGGCACAGGGGTCTGAAGCGGTTCCATGAGCGCGGAGACGGAGAACTGCCAACATGCCCATGAAGGATCCCCCCCACCCCGGACTGAGCATCCTGATAGACTGCTTGGAGCCCTTGGGCCTGACCGTAACCAGGGCATCTGAAATCCTCGGTGTGGCCCGTCATACGCTTTCCCGGGTTCTCCATGGTCACGCGGCGATTTCGCCGGAGATGGCGATCCGCCTGGAGAAGGCCGGCTGGTCCAACGCCGACTTCTGGATGCGTCGGCAGGCAGCGTACGACCTCGCCCAGGCTCGGAAAAACGAGGACCGGATCAAGGTCGAGCGATGCTGGTCGCCTGACGCCCGCCCGGCTAACCGTTAATCCACGCCCTCCAAGCCTCGACATCCGTTCCGAAGTCCTCGCCACTGACGGCCCTCAGGAAGTTCACGGCGGGCTCTCGGGTCCGTTCATGCTCGGCCCCGACGTGCGCAAGCAGCAGGTCCGGGCTCTCGCGTACCAGCTGCCGCGCGAGCTCGGGGTCAACGTCCGTAGCAACCAGGACTTGCAGGATCTCGCGAAACGCCCACGGATTGGTGCCGTCGAGTAGCGCCGACAAATGAGCGCGGGCCCCGGTCCATTCGACGGGGTCCATCACTGGCGCAACCAGGCTCTCGAACATGATCAGGGCCACCGAGCTGACCTGGTAGGCGGGATCGACCAGCGAACCGATCAGCGCGTGCCACGACGTGTCGTCGTCCATGAAGTTGCCGAGCACAAGGGTCGCGATCGACCGTGCCGCCCAGGATGGGTCGCTGGCCAGAACTTCATGGGCGAGGAGGCGGTCTTCCTCGCCGTCCGCACTGTCGATGAGGTCCCACAGTTCATCAACGGTCTCGGGATCGGCACCCATTCGTGCGGCACGGCGCCCGGCGCGGTCGAAGACGGTATTGAAGAGGCCAGCGCGCAGGTGGCGCGTCTCCGCAGCCGCTCTGAGCAACCGAATGTCCTCGCGAGCAACCGTGCTCAGGTCTCGCCAGGTCTCCGGAAGAGTAACCGACTCACTGCCTGGCGCGCGATGCCGGACTCGGGTGCTGTCCTCCACGCCGATCACAACCGTGTATGAGTCGCGTGCCAGCAGGTTGTGGTAGCTGGTCGCGGTCGCCTCCGCAAATCCCAGTTCGAACCTCATGACGGCGGCGCAGGCGCTGAAGGGACGGTCGGGATCGAGCTCCTGAATGGCGTCGAACAGCTCCTGGGCGCTCCAGTCCTGCAACCCGATGAACTCGACGGGTCCGTCGGGTCCGGCAATGACCTGACCGGCGCCTTGCGACGCGGTCACGGTCAGTGCCAGCAACACGCCCACGACCACTCCAGCGACCGCGCGCATCCTACATCCCCCCCGGCCGTCTGGCCCGCACCGGCGGATCCGGCTCCGCCAGGATCTCCACGGCCTCCGTCTCCAGCAGCCGCATCGCCTCGGCCACCGCGGCCTCCAGCTGCGGATCGCGCCCCGCGATCACGTCGGCCGGGATCTGCCGCACCTCGATGTCGGGCGCGACCCCCTCGTTCTCCACCTTCCACTCGCCGTTCAGGTCGAAGAAGCCGCCGCGCGGCGCGGTCACCAGGCCGCCGTCGATCAGCGGGGGCACGTCCCAGATCCCGACCAGACCGCCCCACGTCCTTGTTCCCACCAGCGGGCCGATCCCCCGGAAGCGGAACATGTACGGCAGAAGGTCGCCGCCCGATCCCGCCGCGTCGTTGATGATCATGACCTTGGGGCCCCAGATCCCGGCCCCGGGCAGCCGGAACGGGGTTCGGTCGCCGGCGGGGTTGTTGAAGTAGCCCATCAGCGGCCGGGCCATCAGGTCGACGATGTAGTCGGCCGCCGAGCCGCCGCCGTTGTAGCGCTCGTCCACGACCGCGCCGTCGCGGTCCTGCTGCGCGAAGTAGTAGCGGTTGAAGTAGGTGTAGCCGCCCTGCGCCGTGTTGGGGAGCCAGACGTAGGCGAGCCGGCCGCCTGACATCTCGTCGACCTTGCGGCGGTTGTCCTCGACCCACTCGCGCGACCGCAGCGCGCCCTCGTTGCCCACCGGGACGACCTGCACGACCCGTGAGCTCTCGCCGTCCGGCGTCGCGCCCACCCGCAGCGCCACCTGCCGCCCGACCGTGCCCTCGAACAGGCTGTACGGGTTGGTGGGCGCGCGCAGTTCGACCCCGTCCACCGCGATGATGTAGTCGCCCTCGGCGACATCGGTCCCGGGCGCGCTCAACGGCGATTCCAGCCCCGGGTTCCAGTTCTCGCCGGTGTAGATGTGGGCGATGCGGTAGCGCCCCGCGTCCTCCTCCAGGTCCGCGCCCAGGAGCCCGACGGGCACGGTCTCGACATCGGGGTTGTCGCCGCCGAAGACGTACGAGTGCCCGATCGCGACCTCGCCGGCGAGCATGTCGAGGAGGTAGTTCATGTCGGAGCGGTGCGCGACGTGGTCGATCCAGGGCTCGTACATGCCACGGACGGCAGGCCAGTCGGCACCGTGGACGTTCTCGACGTAGAGGAAGTCGCGCTGGTAGCGCCACGCTTCGCGGAAGAGCTGCCGCCACTCCTCGCGCGGGTCCACGCGCATGCGCACCGCCGTGTCGATCGTGCCCTCGCCGACGCTGGGGCTCCCGGAGGTCCCGACCACGCCCCACGACGGGCCGCTCTGGTAGAGCAGCTTCTGCCCGTCCGCCGAGACGCTGAACTGCTGGACCGGCGTCAGGAAGGGGGTGGCCTCGTCGTCATCGAGCGAATAGCGGTAGAGCGTGCCGGCGCCGGGACCCGTCAGGGCCGCCATGGCCCCCGCGCCGCCCGCGCCCGGTCCGGTGAAGAAGACGACCCCTTCGGGCCCCGCCGCGAGAGCCGAGTAGTTGCGCGCCGGGATCCCGGCCGCGAGGATGCGCTGCCCCATCCCTTCGAAGTCGATGCGGATGTCGTCCCCGCCGGTGTCGTCCGCGTCGCCGCCGCCCATGTCGCCGCTCTCATCCCCCTCATCCTCGTCCGCCGTGTCGTTTGCCGCCTCCTCGTCGCTCACGGGCAGGAACGGAGAGGGCTCATCGGCCTGGAGCACGGCCAGGTAGAGCGCGCGGCGCACCGGACGCTCGTAGGAGGTCATGTCGAGCCAGCCGCTGCTCAGCGCGTAGTCGGTGCTGGCCAGGAAGTAGAGGTACTTGCCGCCCGCGTCCCAGGCGGGGGCGAGCGCGTCGGAGAGGCCGTCGGTGAGCTGGCGGGTGTTGCCGTCGGCGAGCGAGTGGACCATGACGACGTGGAACTGGCTGTCGAGGCGCTTGGCGTAGGCCAGCCAGCGGGAGTCGGGGGACCATACGGGATCGATGGTGCGCAGCGGATGCGCGTACCGGTCGGTGTCGACGAGGGTGACGTCGCCGCTCGCGACCTCGACGCGCCAGAGGTTGAGGTCGGTGTCGGTGAAGGCGAGGTGTTCGGAGTCGGGGGACCAGGTGGGGGTGAAGAAGAAGGTGGGGTTCGGAATGACGATTTCGCGGGGCTCGCCCTGGCCGTCCTGCGAGCCGATCATGAGCCGGTACTCGCCCGACGCATCCGAGAACCAGGAGACGTGGCGGCCGTCGGGGGACCACGCGGGGCTGCGGTCGGCGACCCCGGAGGTGCGCGTCAGGTTGCGCCAGTCGCCGTCCTCGGTGGGCACGGTGAAGATGTCGCCGCGGGCCTCGAAGAGCGCGCGCACGCCGGTGGGCGAGAGCGACGCGTTCTGCAGGGCGCCGCCGACGTCCTCCCAGTGGGCGCGCAGCCAGGGGAAATCGCCCCGCACGGTGATGTCGACCTGCTCGGCCGTGCCGCTGGCCGGGTCGAGAAGATGGATGTAGCCGCCCTGCTCGTAGACGACCGCGCCGCCGCCCGCGTCGAGGCCCTTGACGTCGAAATCGGCGTGCCGGGTGACCTGCCGCACGGTCTGCGAGCCGGTGTCGTAGGCCCAGATGTTGGTCGCCCAGTCGCGGTCGGAGAGGAAATACACCTCGCTGCCGAGCCAGACCGGATCAAGGTCGTTGCTGTCCTCCCACGGGACCTCCTCGAGCGCCCAGTCATCCGTGTCGACGATCCACACCGGGTTGACCTGGCCGCCGCGGTAGCCCCGCCACTCGGCGTCGTTGAGCTGCCGCTGCTGGTACGCGAAGCGCGAGCCGTCGGCGGAGAAATCGCCCGTCAGCCCGCGCGGAATCGGCATTTCCTCGGGCAGGCTGCCGTCGAGGCCGACCGTGAAGAACCGGGGGTACGCGATCGGCGCGCTGGTGCGCCCGGAGTTGAAGACGACGCGGCCGCCGTCGTGCGTCCAGCCGACGACCTGATCCGAGCCGGGATGCCAGGTAAGGCGTTTTGGGGTCCCTCCTTTGGAGGGCAGGACGTAGACATCGGTATTGCCGTCGTACTGGGCGCTGAAGGCGATGTGCCGCCCGTCAGGGGAGAAGTGAGGGTCGGTTTCCTGGCCCTGGAAGGTGGTGAGGCGCATGGCCTCCCCGCCGGCCCGGTCCACGATCCACAGGTCGTTGGCGTACGCGAACGCGATGTGCGTGGCGCTGACCGTGGGCTGGCGCAGGAGCCGAGTGGACTCCTGGGCGGTGGCGGGGGGCGCGGCGAGGGCGGCGGCCGTGGCGATGGCGAGTAGGAAAGTCACTTCAGGTTCTCCGTTGGGCTGGCGTTTCGCTTCGGGTGGTGTCCCGCACTCTCTGTGTGCGGCGGGCCATGGACAATAGTTGCTTGCGACGGCCACCGCAGTTTGGCGCCGCGCCGAGTGCCCACGACGATAGGCTCCGGCAGGCGATGGCAAAAATTGGCAAAGTGGTCCGCGACGGCTCCCGCGACCCTCGCTTGCGCCCCGGCCTGCCGTGGCCTACCCGTGGGCCTACCGTGGCCTACCGTAGGGGCCTACCGTTCCCTTCGGATGACGGGCAGCACGACGTGCGACGCCCTCTCCCCCCCGTGGTACACGCGCTGGGTCGCCACCACCGCCTCGTCGGCGCTCACCGTCGCTACATTGTCGGCGCCCGTGTTCAGGTTGGGCAGGTAGTACGGGTACCAACTCGACGAGATTTCGATTCCGATACGGTGGCCCTCGAGGAAGAGGTTCCCGGTGCCTCGCCAGAAGCGCAGCGTGTATTCGTAGACCTCGTCCGGCTCGATGGTGCTGAGTTGCGCGCTGTTGAAGCGTCCCTCGTTGTCGGGATCGCGATTGCGTGCCCGCATGACGGCCTCGGTAAGGAGCGCCGAGTACCCGTCGGGACCGATGTCGACGAGACGCACGAACCAGTCCGTGTCGCGGGCGGAAGTCGACGCATGGAACTTGATCTCGATCGGGCCGGTGACCTCGACGGCCTCTTCGAGCGGCGGCGTGCGGAAGACGAGCACTTCCTCGCCCGCCGCCGAGGCGCGGGTGTCGAGCGCGCCGTCGATGTGACCGTTCTTGTTGGGCCAGGTGTCGAAGGGGTCGCGGGTGGGGCTGAGGGGGTCGTAGACGTAGGTGTCGTGGCCCTCGTCGGCCGGCGGTGAGGTGCTGAGGAGGCCGTCGCCGTCGGACGAGTTGGCGCCGGTGGCACTGGTCAGGTAGTAGTTGGTCCACTCGGTCTGGGGCAGGGGCCAGTCTTCCTCGGCGTACCACCTGTTCTCGCCCATGACGAAGACGTGGACAGGCGGGTCGTTCTCGACGCCGTTGTCCTCGCCCTTGAGGAAGTGGTCGAACCAGCGGACGACGTAGCCGTCCACGTCGATGACCGCGTCGGGGCCGTAGTCGATGCCGCCGGAGGACTGCGTGTTGATGCCGTGTACCCAGGGCCCGATGATCATGCTGGGCCGCCGGGCCTCGGGTGTTGCGCCGTGCTCCTTCATCCCCAGGTAGTTCATCGGCGACCCCGGGTAGTTGGCGTCGAACCACCCCGTGAACGACAGCGATGGCACGGTGACGCGGGAGTACGATTCCGGAGTCTGGTAGGCGATGCCCTGCCAAAGCGGCGCGGTCGAGAGGTTGCTGCGGTACCAGTCCTCGAACCAGGGTCCCGTCCGAAGTCCCCGCGACTCGTTGATCTCGATGTACGGCGTGTGCGGCGGATCCTGGCGGTTCTCCGACCAGCCCAGGTATCCGCCCGCGCCGGCGATCTGCTGGGTGCGGCCGGACAGCATGGCTGCCCAGTCGAGCATCCAGCCGCCCACGAGGACGCCGTTCTGGTACGGCAGGTTCTCGAAGTGATCGGGCGGTGCCACCTTGGGTGCGATGGCGGCCAGGTGGGGCGGCGCAGTGCTGGCTGTCCACCACTGCGTCCACCCCAGGTACGACCCGCCGATCATGCCCACCCTGCCGGTGCACCACGGCTGCGCGGCGATCCACTCCACCAGGTCGTAGCCGTCCGTCTTGTGGAGCGCGTTGAAGGGCCTCCACTCGCCCTCCGAGTCGTAGCGTCCACGCACGTCCGCCGCGACGACCGTGTAGCCCCGCGCGGCGAACCACTCGGCACCGGAACGCGATCCGTTGTTGTCGTAGGGGGTCGAAGTCAGGATCCCGGGCACCGGTCCATCCGCCCCCGCCGGAGCGTAGATGTCGACGGACAGGCGCACGCCGTCCCGCATGGGCACGAGCACGCCCCGGGTGACCTCGACGTCGTAGCTGGCCGCAGAGTAGTCGCCGGCGTCCGGAGCCTGGGAGCCCGCAGGGCTGGCTGGCGCCTGCGTCGCGTTTTCGCAGGCGGCCGCGGCAAGAAGAACTGCTATCGTCGGGAGGTGGATATTCTTCCGTATCATCATCGTATTGGTGTTCCTACAGGTTCGGGTTCGAGTCCTTTTCCCCGCGCGGGATCTGCATGCAGGTGGTCGTGCCGTACGTGTTGCCGTCGTACGGGTGGGTCCCCGTCGCGAAGGGCAGGTCGTGGCGCAGGAAGTCGAACAGCCTGCGGCCCTCCAGGTACAGTTCGCGGTAGCGCTCCTCCATGACCTGCGCCATCACTTCGGCACGATCGTTCACGTCGGCGGGCTCGTACGGCGGCAGCCCCGCGGCCGCATGGAAGCCGTTGATGATGTCCACGGCCGTCTGGCCGAGTTCGAGCTCCGCGATGATGAGTTGCGCCTCGGCAGAGTTCGCGATCGCGATGGGGCTCGTCCACGCCGGGTACTTGTGAATCAGGCGCAGCGGCGAGCCGTCCTGCCCGATGCCCGAAAGCGTGCTTTCCACGCGCGGGTCGACCACGCCGCCGAACATCAGATTCTCGCCGTCGGCGGTGGGCTGGCCGTTCTCGTCGTTGAATTCCGGCGAGATGAACCCATCCACGTGGTTGTGGTGGTAGATCCGGTTGTAGCGGTAGAGGTCCGCCGCCGAGTAGTTGGCGTCGAAGCGGAAACCCTCCGGCACCGCCGAGGCGTCGGACATGGCTCCCGAATTGTCGCCGAGGAACAGCCGCACCCCGGCGCGCCGGATCTGGGCCGCCATCGCCAGATCGGTCCGTCCCGCCGCCTGGGCGAGCGACATGGCCTCGCCCAGCGCCGACTCGGCGCTCTGCAGCATCTCGGTCTTCGACATGAGGGGTCCGACATCGATGGTCATCTCGCAGAACGCCTCGCCGAGAATGGCGCGCGAGAACGCACCATAGGTGGCCACGGTGGCGATCTTCTCGGCCCGGCCGGGCACGTCGCCGTCGCCCCACTCCTCGAAACGGGCCCGTGACGACTCGGCCGACACGCGTGCTTTCTGCACGGGTGTAAACACCCCGTAGCCGAACGCGGTGTTGCACAGCCTGACATCCCGGTCCTGTCCGATCTTGCGGTGATCCCACTCCGTCATCACGAGCCAGCCGGAACTGTGCCTCAGTTCGTCGGTCAACTGTCCGCTGGCCGCCACGAACTGGCTGAACGCGCACTCGAATTCGCCGATCGCGCTGTTCACCAGCACATCGGCGACCGATGGATTCTCCAGGTTTTCAGCGGCGACCTTGGTGGGCAGATCCACCTGCAGGAGGTCCTCGCACGCCGAGTTGAGGGTGGCGAGCATGAGCGCCGTCACGATTGGCATGAGGCGCGATCTGCCCGCCGGCATCCGGGACCGTACCGATCCGCGCCGCCGGCGAGCCCCGTTGTTCATATGGGTCAACATCTTGATATCTCTCCGTTTCCGTGCGGGGGTCGGTCAGTAGTTGAGCCGCAGGGTCACCCCCACGGTGGTTGCGGGCGGCATCGACGTCTGGTGGTAGGCTCCGCCTTCCCGGGCGGCGAACCACTGCCGCGTGAGCTCGACATCGATCTCCCTGCGTCCGAACGTGCCGGATTGCGCTTCCCAGAGGTTGAAGAGGTTGCGCGCCGCGATGGTCAGCGACCCGCCGGAGCTCCCTGCCAGCGAGGCGATGTCCTCGGAAAGCGTGTACGAGAGCGACAGTTCGCGCAGCTTGGCGAGTCCGCCCTTCAGCACCCCTGCCTGGACCCAGTTGCCCACGATTTCGCTCATCGCTGCGAGCCTCGCGTCCTCGCGCTCCAGGATCTGCCGCGAGTTCTGGAAGAGCAGGTGGGATGCGGCCAGGTCGCCGCTGATCTTTGTGTAACCGCCGGAGAAGTCGACGAGCGCGAAGAGGCGGAAGTTCTGCATGAAGCGCAGCGATGTGTTGACGCCGCCGTACCAGGTGGGCACCGATGGCCCGCGGTACACCGGCTGGGCCATCGAACACGGCACGGTGCCGCCGCCCTGCTCGGGAGTGGCCTCGCACTGGTCGTTGACGATGTTGCCGTTGGCGTCGAAGTCCGCCGAGATCACGTTCTCGACGAAGATGCCGCCGATCGGCAATCCCTCCTGGTGCCTCTGGCCGAAGAGGAAGATCGTGGGCAGCCCGCCCAGATCGACGACTTCGCTGTTGTTGGTTGCATAGTTGAAGCCGATGTCCCAGTCCAGGAGGCCGCTCCGTACCAGCGTCGCGGTCCCCTCGATCTCGATTCCGCGGTTGTTGAGCTGTCCGACATTCACGAACTGGGTGCCCGCGAATCCGCTGGACGGCGACACCGGCCGCGCGACGATCGCGTCCTTGGTGTTTTTGTTGTAGAAGGTGAATCCCAGCCCGATGCGGTCGTTCATCAGGCTGGCGTCGAATCCGACCTCGAGTTCCTCGCCCACTTCCGGCTGGAGGTCCGGATTGCCCACCGCGTCGGTGGTCAGGCCGGGCTGGTCACCGCCGGCCGTGATCGGCGCATACAGCCGGCGAGCCGCGAAGACATCCGGCTGTCGGCCGGCCCGTCCCCAGGCCGCCCGGAGTTTCAGGTTGTCGACGAACGACGCGTTGAAGAATGCCTCTTCGCTCACGACCCACGAACCGCTGATCTTCGGGTACAGGACGAAGTCGTAGTTCGTGCCGAAGGCGCTGTTGTCGTCGCCCCGCATGGCGCCGGTCAGGAACAGGCGATTGCCCCAGCTCAGCCGTTCCTGGATGTAGACGCCCAGCGTCTTGTTCTCGATGAAGTCTTCCCAGCCGGTCTTGACGGCAGCCGATGACACCGTCCCGGGCCCTGGGGCGGGGAACTGGTCGCCCACCGCGCCGAACTCGTGGGTCCTCTTCACGTAGTACTGGGCTCCCGCCGAGGTTTCGGACGTGGTTCCCAGGAACGGGAGGTCCACGGTGGCCGTCGCCCCGTAGTCAAAGTTTGCCTGGGTCACGGCGCGGTCCGTGGTCTCGACGTGCCCGAGGCTCATCGAACCGAAGAAATCCGAGGATCCGATCGGTGACCTCGGCACCATGCGGCCGGAGATCGCGCTCCCGAAGTCGGCACCCCCGGTCACCCGGTGGACGAGCCAGGGGAATGGGTTGTGGCGAATCGTCGCGCTCGCGATGAGCCGGTCGATCCCCTCCGTGACATCGACTGTTTCCAGTGCCCACGGGGGCGTCCAGTTCCATCCGCGCCGGCGCTCGTCCTCGGCGGCGGCCGGCGTACCCCAGTAGATCGACGATACGAACTCGACGGGGAAGGGGCCACCGCCATTGAAGCGTGATTTGGAGCGCACGAATCCCATGTTGGTCGCGATGCTCAGCTGCTCGTTGGGCGTCAGTTCCAGGTTGGCCCGCGCGGAATACCGGTTCCGGTGGTTCCAGTCGACGAACCCCTCGTCCCGGTCCATCTGTGCCGACACATAGTACCGGACGAGGTCCGTTCCGCCCCGCGAGGAGATCCCGTACGTCTGATCGTGGCCGTAGTTGAACGGGATCCCGTGTCCGAGCGCCTGCTCGGACTTGAGGACCTCGAATTTTCGGACGCCGCTCGGCAGCAGTTCACAGTTGGGGCATGGGGCGGTCCCCTTGTCGTATACCGCGGGCCAGCGGTCGACGGCATTGGACAGGTAGGAGACTCCCTGACGCACCGTAACCTCCCACTGCGGTGCGCCCGCGGAGCCTCGTTTCGTGGTGATCTGGATGACGCCGGCCGAAGCTTCGGTGCCGTAGAGCGTTGCGGCGGCGGGACCCTTGATGACCTCGACGCTCTCGATCTCCTCCGGATTCAGGTCGTTGAGCCGGCTGACGGCACCGCCGCGCATGGTGCTGTTCCCCTGATCGCTTCCGATGCGCGCGTTCGAGTTGTTGTCGATGCGCACGCCGTCGACGTAGACAAGCGGCCCGCTGCCCAGGCTCACGCTGCCGATGCCGCGGATCTTGATGGCCCCGCCCGTCCCGACATTGCCTGGCCCGGACGCCATGTTGAGTCCCGACACGTTGGAACTGAGCAACTCCTGAATCGTGCCTGACTGACCCACCTGCATCGCCTCGGCCATGTTGACCTGGGCGATCGTGGTCCCGATCGCGCGTGTCTGCGACCCTCCCGCGGTTCCCGTGACGACAATGGCGTCCAGATCGATCGCCGTCTCTTCCAGGTCGATTCGAATCGAGCTCCCGGCGGCCACGGTTTCGGTGTGGTCACGATATCCAATCAGGACGACCCGCAGTGTCACCGTCTCTCCTTCGACATCCGTAAACAGG
The DNA here is from genome assembly GCA_965116905.1 of Longimicrobiales bacterium. Classification (GTDB taxonomy): domain Bacteria; phylum Gemmatimonadota; class Gemmatimonadetes; order Longimicrobiales; family Gaopeijiaceae; genus Bin94. The sequence goes on from OZ220732.1 coordinate 2,456,997, forward strand.
AACCTGCCGCTGGCATTGGTGACGGTCCCCTGCGCGGTGCCTTCGATCACAACCTGAGCGCCCGCGAGGGGCTGGCCGGTGCGGGCGGAGACGACGAGCCCCGTCACCGGTTCCTGGCTCAAGAGCAGCGGTACCGCCTCGACCGCCCAGCCGCCAGGGCCGTTAAGGGAGCTGGCCGGCAAAGCGATGAGGAGTGTCAGACACCCCCCCGCCATCATTCTTGCAAGCCATTTCATGTCGATCTCCTTCCCGCTGAAGTGTCGGGCCTCGGGATACAACCCGGGGCGAAGGCGCACGTGGTGCACGGTGCGATCGGGCAGGGAATTGCGAGAGATGGATCGGCGAGCGGCAGTTGCCGGACCGCACTCGCCCCCAGAGCCCCGTTTCCGACGTGAAAACGGCGTTCCTACAGTCAATCGCACCCACGAAAGGCGCGGTGGTGATGGCGTCCCGCACAGCCATCAAGGACCTCCCAGGACAGCGCACTACGTCCGCCACAATAGCGCCGTGCGAGGGGCTTGGCCAGTATTGACGACAAATAAGTATACGAAACCGGATACCTGAATGACTGTACCCGAACCGCGCTTCCGTGCTACTCTTGAAAGCTGGGCGCCGGAATCGCGGCGGTGACTGCCGCGTTCCCCACCATGCAACGTTCCCCATCCTGCCCCGGACGAACTCCATGAGCGACACGAAGACGGACACCCGCAATCACGATTGTTCCGCGATCGACGACGACCCCGGCCCGACAGCTGCGCCGGAATCGGCGGCTGAGGCTTCCGGGCTGATCGTGCCTCCGGCGGCCGTCGACCGCCGCGGATTCCTCGGCAAGGCCGCCGTGGGGGCCGCCGGCGTGGCAGGCGCGGGCCTCGTCACGGCCTGTGGCGCCGAGGCCGGCGACGCGATCGAGGGGGCTCCCGCCGTGCAGACGCAGCAGCGCGTGATGTGGCGGCTGGCTTCGAGCTTCCCCCGTGGCCTGGACGCCATCTACGGCTCGGCCGAGATGCTGGGCGAGATCACAGCGTCTCTGACCGGCGGCCGTTTCCAGATCCGCGCGTACCCCGCGGGCGAACTGGTGCCGGGCCTGCAGGTCATGGACGCGGTCCAGCAGGGCACCGTGCAGGTCGGCCAGAGCACCAGCTACTACTACACGGGCAAGAACCAGGCGCTGGCCTTCGACGCCGGCGTGCCCTTCGGCATGACCGCGCGCCAGCAGGACGCGTGGCTGAACGAGGGCGGGGGACTGGAGGTGGTCCGCAGCGTCTTCGCCGACTTCAACATCATCTCGTTCCCGGGCGGGAACACGGGCGGGCAGATGGGCGGCTGGTTCCGCAGGGAGGTGAATTCGGTCGAGGACCTGCGCGGCCTCAAGATGCGCATTCCCGGACTGGGCGGAGACGTCATGGACCGGATGGGCGTCACGGTCCAGGTGCTCGCCGGCGGTGACATCTACCCGGCGCTCGAGCGCGGCGCCATCGACGCCACCGAGTGGGTCGGGCCCTACGACGACGAGAAGCTCGGCCTGCACCAGGCCGCGCCCTACTACTACTACCCCGGCTGGTGGGAGCCGTCGGCTTCCGTTTCCTACGAGGTGAACCAGCAGGCGTGGGACAGCCTTTCCAGCGAATACAAGTCGGTCTTCGAGGTGGCCGCCCAGGCCACCGCGCGCCGGATGCTCTACTACTACGACGCCAGGAATCCGGGGGCGCTACAGCGCCTCATCGACGGCGGCACGCAGATGCGGTCGTTCTCGGACGACATCATGGTGGAGGCGCGGCGCACGATCGGCGAGATCCTCGAGGACTACGCCGGGGCCGACCAGCAGTATCGCGAGGTCTACGACCACTGGCGCAACTTCAAGGAGGCGTCCTACCGCTGGTTCGGCACCGCGGAACTGCGGTTCGCGAGCTTCGCGTTCCCGGAGGGGACGTCGGCGTAGTTCAGTTCACCAGCCCGGTCACCAGGCCCGGCCACTGGATGATCAGCAGCAGGCCGATGATCTGGATGATGATGAACGGAATCACCGCACGGTAGAGGTCTGTCGTCTTCACCTCCGGGGGAGCCACACCCCTCAGATAGAATAGAGCGAAGCCGAAGGGCGGCGTCAGGAACGATGTCTGCAGGTTCATCCCGATCATGACGCCGAACCAGACGAGATCGATGCCGAGAAGCGCTGCCGCCGGGGCCAGCAGCGGGATGATGATGAAGGCGATCTCGAAGAAGTCCAGGAAGAATCCGAGGATGAAGATCACCAGGTTGGCCACGAGCAACAGGCCGATGTGGCCACCGGGCAGGTTCGTCAGCAGGTCCTCGATCCAGATGTCGCCGTAGAGGCCGCGGAAGACCAGCGCGAAGGCGGTCGACCCGATCAGCAGGAACATCACCATCGTGGTCAGCTTGGTCGCGCCGATACACGCTTCCCGCAGCACCTTCAGCGACATGCGGCGGCGCGCGGAAGCGAGCAGAATCGCGCCAACCGACCCGATCGCTCCCGCCTCCGTGGGCGTTGCGACCCCCGCGAAGATCGACCCGAGCACGATCAGGATGAGCGCCAGCGGCGGCAGCATCACCACGGCCACCTTCTTCATCAGCGTGCCGAAATCGATGTCCGTCATCTCGCGGGGCAGGGCGGGCGCGGCTTCCGGCTTCACGATGGCGACGCCACCCACGTACATCGCGTACATGGCGGCCAGCATGAGCCCCGGGATGAGTCCCCCGATGAACAGGTCGCCCACCGAAATGCCCAGCTGATCCGCGAGGACGACCAGCACGATGCTCGGCGGAATGATCTGTCCGAGCGTCCCCGAGGCGAGGATGACGCCCGAAGACAGCCGCGCCGAGTACTTGTAGCGCAGCATGACGGGGAGCGAGATGCTGCCCATGGCCACGACCGACGCGCCCACCACGCCGGTGGCCGCCGCCAGCATTGCGCCCACGACGACCACTGCCAGCGCCAGGCCGCCGTTGTGCCGGCCGAAGAGGGTGCCGATCGTGGTCAGCAGGTCTTCTGCCAGCTTCGCCTTCTCGAGGACAAGTCCCATGAAGATGAAGAACGGGACGGCGAGAAGGACATAGTTCGACATCACCCCGAAGATCCGCTCGGGCATGGCGAACAGAAGTTGCCAGTCGAAGAAGCCGAGCTGCACGCCGATGAAAGCGAAGATCAGCGAAGCTCCGCCCAGTGCGAACGCGACCGGATACCCGCTGAAGATGATCAGGAAGATCACCACGAACATCAACGGAGCGAGGATGTTCGTTTCCACTACAAACCGATCCCTCCGGCGGGTGCTTCAGCGCCCTCCTCGCCCTCGTCCCCGGCCTCCTCGCCGCGCCGCAGGATCGCGATGTCCTTGATCAGTTCCGAGACCCCCTGGACGACCAGTAGCACGAAGGCGACGATGATCACCGCCTTGAGCGGATAGCGCGGCAGTCCGCCCGGATCCGGGGACGCTTCGCGCACCGCCCACGAGGCCTGAATCGAGGGCCAGGACACCCACAGCACGAAAACGGAGAAGGGCAGCAGCATGAGGACCGACCCCACGACGTTGATCCATGCGCGTGCCCGGGTCTGCAGTCGACCGTAGAGCACGTCGACGCGAACGTGCGCGTTCTCCTTGAGCGCGAACCCGGCGCCGAGCAGGAAGATCAGCGAGAAAAGGTACCACTGCAGTTCCAGGTAGAGATTGGAACTCAGGTTGATCCCGATGAAACGCCCGAGATAGCGGACGATCGCGTTGTAGGCGCCGATCAGCACCATCGCCAGCGCCAGCCAGGAGATGAACCTTCCGAGGCCGGTGGTGACCCGGTCGACGACGCGGGTGTAGGGGTTGTCGTTCATGTCGCGATCAGACTACCACGCGGCGGCAGGGGTCAGCAAGCTTCGGCCCGTCATTTCGCGTGGTCGCGGTATTCCGAGCAATCGGAGGATCGTCGGCGCCACGTCCGCCAGCACGCCGTCGTCAAGCGAGGAGGCCGCCGGCCTTGCACGTCCTCCGTCGGCGGGCCGCCAGCCGTCGGCCGCCACCAGGAACAGCCGGACAGGGAAGGTCGTGTGTGCCGTGAATGCACTCCCGTCGTCGTCCAGCATCTTCTCGGCGTTGCCGTGGTCGGCGGTGACCAGCGCGATTCCGCCCGCTTCGGCGACGGCGTCCAGGACCCGCCCCACGCACGCGTCCACCGTCTCCACCGCCTCGACCGTCGCCGGGATGCTCCCCGTGTGGCCCACCATGTCCGCGTTGGCGTAGTTGACGAGGATGAAATCGTGCCGAGCCTCGTCAATGTGGCCGAGCAGCGCGTCCGTGAGCTCACAGGCACTCATGTCGGGCTTTAAGTCATACGTCGCAACGTTAGGTGAAGGAATGAGATGACGGTCTTCACCAGAGAAGGATTCTTCGACACCGCCATTGAAGAAATAGGTGACGTGCGGGTACTTCTCCGTCTCGGCCATGCGGAGCTGGGTGCGCCCCGCCTCGGCGAGCACCGCCCCCAGCACGTTGTCGAGAGTTTGGGGCGGGAAGAGGACAGGGTGGGGGAATCCGTCCTCATAACGGGTCATGGCCACGAGGCTGGCGAAGGTGCCGCGCGGGCGGTCGAAGTGGGGGAACGTGTCTTCGGTGAGGGCGGTCGTGAGTTGGCGGGCCCGGTCGGCGCGGAAGTTGAAGAAGAGGATGCCGTCTTCGGGCCGGATGCCATCCTCCGGCCGGATGCCATCCTCGGGCCGGATGCCATCCTCCGGCCGGATGCCATCCTCGGGCCGGATGCCATCCCCGTCGATCACGACCGGAGGCAGGAATTCGTCGGTGGTGCCGGCCTCGTAGCAGCGGACCACGTACTCGGACGCGCCCTCCGCTCGGGGGCCGGACCCCTCGGCGATCGCCCGGTAGGCCCGCTCGGTGCGCGGCCAGCGGCGGTCCCGGTCCATCGCGAAGTACCGCCCGGATACCGTGGCGATCCGGAGGTCCCCGCTGCTGCTCTTCGCCCGCGACTCCAGTTCCCGGATCCAGAGGATGCCCGACGTGGGGGACGTGTCGCGCCCGTCCGTGATGCCATGGATCCGCACCGGCAAGCGTTCGCGCTCGGCCCAATCCAGGAGCGCATGGAGATGGCCGATTTCGCTATGGACACCCCCGTCGGAGCAGAGTCCGATCAGGTGCAGAGTGCCGCCGGTGGCCCGCAGTCCGTCCGCCAGCACCGCCAGTTCGGGGAGGGCGAAGAACGACCCGTCCCGGATCGCCGCCGAGATCCGCGTGACGTCCTGATGCACGATCCGGCCCGCACCGAGGTTCAGGTGTCCCACCTCGGAATTGCCCATCTGTCCCGCGGGCAGGCCGACTGCTTCGCCCGAGGTGGCGAGCATGCTCCAGGGACACTCGGCCAGCAGCCTGTCCCGCACCGGTGTGCGAGCCATGGCAACCGCGTTGCCCCAGCGTTCGACTTCGTGCGGATCGGTCGCCCCCACGCCCCACCCGTCACAGACGATGAGGACGACGGGCTTCCTGCTATCGTTCATCAGGGCACAGTGCACAGTGCGGATGTGCGGTCGGGGATTCGATGGAGGTCGGCGAAGCGACGGTACGCCGTTCCGTGCGGTGACCAATCTAACAGGAGAGCGGCGGACACTTGAGCGACGCCTGGAGAACCAGCTTTGACCTGGACGGTCGTCCCGCGGCGCGGGTGGCCTGGCTGCCCGCGGCTCCGACCGCCGACAATGCGGCGCACCAGCCGTGGCGTGCGGCCGTGGGTCCGGCGAGGGTTGGCAACGCAGCGCCCGCTGCCCCCGGCGCTCCCGTGCATTGGCCTCTGGCCGTGGTGGTCTGGAACGCACGCGTGGGTGGCGGAGCGATGCGGGCCTTCCGGGACCACCTTCTGACGGGCTCGCCGATGGTGCTGCTGCTGCAGGAGGTTTTCGCGACCGGGGCCACTACGGGGGTCACTGCGGGGGCCGCTGCGGGGGCTGGTGCGGGGGCCGCTGGGGTCAGCCTGCCCTCTGGCGATGCGCGTTGGGCCGCTCGGATCGCCGACCGCCCCGAGGAGGAGGATCGCACCGACATCGTTACGTTCGCGCTTGAGGCGGGCCTCTCGTTGCTGTACGTGCCTTCCATGCGGAACGGTGGTCCGGACGGCACCCCCGATGGCGATGCTCCCGAAGACAGGGGGTGTGCGATCCTGGCCAACGTGCCGCTGGCCCGGCCGCGAGCGATCGAGCTGCCCTTCGAGCGCCAGCGCCGGGTCGCGGTCGCCGCCAGCGTGACCCTGGAGGATCACACGATCGATCTCTGCTCGGTGCACCTGGACAACCGGGCGCCGTGGAGCCGGGCCTGGCGCACCCTGGGAGCCGCCCGCCGCCGCCAGATGGCCGGGCTTCTCGATGTGTTCCCGGCGGACGACCGCGCCCAGGCGCATGTCCTCGGCGGTGACCTGAATACCTGGGTCGGTGGTCGCCGCGAGAGCGCCTATCGCCTTGCCAGGCAGTGTTTTCCACTGCCCGACCGCCCCGACTCCAGACCCACGCATCATTTCGAGATCGGCGGCTGGTTGCGGCATTCCGACCACCTCATGTTCCGGCTGCCTTCCAAATGGCGCGGCGAATACCGTCGCCTGGACGACACCTTCGGGTCCGATCACTATCCGCTGGTGGGGACGGTGCGCCCGGAGGTGCACGGCGCGGCAAGGGGCAGCATATGAATCGGGATTCCAGGAAAACCGCAGAAAAGTCGCGTCAGGTCGGCGCATCGGCGACTCCTGGCGCGACCGTGATCGCGCTGGTGGTCGCACTTTGGTCGTGTGGCGACTCAACCGGGCATAGGGAGGTCCCGCCACTTGCATCTCTATCGCCTGATCCGATCTGGGCAGTGGGCAGCGCCGATGGTCCCGACGCAGAGGTCTTTTGGCGGATATCGGGCGCGAGGCGGTTGGCGGACGGCAGTGTTGTTGCAGGCATCGAAGGATTCCACGAAATCCGGAAGTTCGGGCCGGACGGCACCCTCCGCTGGACGGCTGGCCGCAGGGGTGTCGGACCAGGCGAGTTCGAACGGCTGCAACTCCTGCGAGGGTGCTCCGGAGACAAGGTTGTCGCCTATGACCGAAGCGCCTTCAGGGTTACCGAGTTCGATCAGGACGGCGAGCGGTTGGCCACGTGGCAGGTGCCCTCCGGTGCGGGTGCTCCGTTCGGGGTGACGTGCGCGCCCGATGGAAGGATCGTCTACTTCCCATGGGGTGAATTCCCGTCGGAACCCGGGATCGTACGATGGCAGGTGCCCATCTTGTGGAGTTCCCGTGGCACGGGAGGTCCGGAACTCATCAGAGACGAAGTGCCGGGGTTGGAGCGCGTTCTGGACCCAGGTGGCGGCGGGTACTGGGAACGCCCGTGGTCACGAAGACTGGTGTTCGGAGCGACCAATGAAGGCGTGTGGATCGGGACCAGCGACGACTACATGCTGGAGTTCGTCGGTTGGGACGGGGTGGGCCTGAAAACGCTTGCATGGTCGGGAAGAGACCGCACGGTGACCCAGGCGGACATTGACCAACTGCGTGATGAGTTTACCGAGGACGATGACGAGGAGGAAAAGGCCAGATTCCTCAGGGAAAGCTGGCCCGACTATGAGAGCGTGCTGCCCACCACTGTGCCGGCTTACTCACGTCTGCTTGTCCTGGATGACGGCACTGTGTGGGTCGGACAGTGGGATGGCTACGTGTGGCTGCCGCGGCTGCCTGGGCACCCCGGGAAGCGCTGGGATGTCTTCGGCCCCGCCGGCGAACGGGTTCGTCAGGTGATCATCCCGACGAACATGCGCCTTCTGGATGCCGGCGAAGGCTGGGTTCTGGTGGTGGTCCGGGATAGCCTTGGAGTCCAGACGCTTGCCGTCTATGAGTTCAGTTGAGGCACACGTTGGCGCGGTCATCCGGCGAGGGTCGCCAAACGCGATTGTTGCCCCAACCTGACGTTACGTCAGGGTCGTCCTGGCGCCCCTACACCTCGTCTTCGGCCCGGCCCCCTACCGGCCCCCGCCCGTCGCCCAATACCCCCCTTGCGCGCGGTCGAACACGATCTCGCGGCCCACGGCCTCCGTCTCCACGCGCCCATCCGCGAACACCGTCCGCCCGCCCACCCACGTCCTCACGGGCCAGCCCTGGAGTCTGGTCCCGTGCCATGGACTCCAGCCGGACTTGCACCGCTGATCCTCGTTTCTCACTACCTGCTCCTTCTCCATGTCCACCAGCACCAGGTCGGCGTCGTAGCCCGGCTCGATCCGGCCCTTGCCCACGATGTCCCAGATCCGCGCGGGACGGTCGCACATCCAGGCGGCCACCTCCTCAAGCGTGCAGCGGCCCTCGTTGACCTCGTGGAGCATGAGGGGCAGGAAGACCTCGACGGCCGGCACTCCGGACGGTGATCCGGGGTAGGGGACCGCCTTCTCCTCGAGGGTGTGGGGTGCGTGATCGGTGGCCACGATCTGGATCGCGCCTTCCTTGAGCCCCCGCCAGAGTGCCTCCCGGTCCGCAGCCGTCTTGAGCGAGGGGTTCATCTGGGCCAGCGTGCCGAGGCGATCGTAGTCGGAGGTGTCGAAGAAGAGATGATGGGGGCACGCTTCCGCCGTGACGACACGGTCGCGAGCTGCGGTGAGCCGATTATGCTCGGCGATGATCCGCACCTCCTCGGCAGTGGAGACGTGCAGGACGTGGAAGCGGTGGCGATGGCGGTGCGCGAGGTCGATGGCGCGGAGCGTGGCGGTGACCGCCGCCCTGTGATCGCGAATGCGGGAGTGGTCGTGCACGGTGAGCGGCCCGCCCAGGCGTGCCCGGTTCGCGCGCACCGTGCCCTCGTCCTCACAGTGGGCCGTGATCGGCAGCGTGGTCTCGGCGAAGATCGCCTCGAGGCACTCCTGATCGTCGACCAGCATGTTCCCCGTGCTCGACCCGATGAAGATCTTGATCCCGGGCGTGGCGACGCCGGGTGTCCGTCCGGCGCGGCAGAGTTCGTCCAGGTTGCCGGTCGTGGCGCCCATGTAGAAGCCGTAGTTGACGACCGAACGACGCGCGGCCAGTTCCAGCTTGGCCGCCAGCGCCTCGACCGTGATCGTCTGCGGCACGGTGTTCGGCATTTCCAGGAACGAGGTGACGCCGCCCGCCGCGCACGCCCGGCTTCCCGTGCGCAGATCCTCCTTGTGCGTCAGCCCCGGGTCGCGGAAATGGACCTGGTCGTCGATCACGCCGGGGAGCAGGTGGAGGCCGGCCCCGTCCACCACCTCGTCCGCACGCGTGTGTCGAGCCGCATCCACACCCGCGATCACGCCGTCCTCGATCAGCACCGAGGTGCGCGCCACCTTACCCGGCAGCACGACCTGCGCGTTCCGGATCAGCGTGCGGTGCGCCACGGGCGCCACCTCACGAGAAGTAGGGATTCTCCCCGCTCGCGTGGTCGGTCACGTCGTGGATCGCGGTCACCTCGGGCACCGACTGCGACACCATGCGCTCCACACCCTGACGTAACGTCATGCGTGACATGGCGCACCCCTGACACCCCCCCGCCATCTCAATGAAGATCTCGGTGCCCTGCACGTCCACCAGGTTGATCACGCCACCATGCGCGGCGATCGCCGGGTTGATCTCGGTGTCCAGCACATGGCTCACGCGGTCGGCGAGTTCGCCCGAAGGGCCCGAATCCTCGATCGCGGCCTTCGTGACGTTGGGATCCGGCGTGATCTGAAATCCGCTCTCCTGGATCTTCTCGACAAAGTCCACCCTGGCGCCGTTCAGCCGGTCCACGCTCGCCTCGTCGACGAGCACCGTAAACGATCCCGCGTCGACTTCGATATCCGTGTCGGCGCGTTGTTCGGCGTCCACCAGGGTGAGTTCGTAATTCGGGGCGAAGGGACTTCCGTCGACCGCGATCCGCAGCGCCTGAAGTCCGTCCTCCTCCATGTCCATGAAGGACACGACCATGTCCCGCGCCTTATCTGTAAACGTCAGCTTCATCCGTATGCCTCTGGGTCGGGTAAACCGGGAGGGAGTAGTTTGAAAGGTGTCCTCTTGAACCGGGAGAAGCAACGACGTGAACACGGTCATCATCACCGGCGGCAACCGCGGCATTGGATTGGCGGCGGCGCGCCAAGTCGCCCATGCGGGCCACCCGGTCATCCTCGTGTGCAGGGACCGGGAGCGTGGCGAGGAAGCCCGCGCCCGGCTAGCCCAACCGGCCGCACCGCATCGCCATCGCCTCGTCGTCGCCGACCTCGCCTCGCTGGCGTCCGTGCGCGAAGCTGCTGCCCGTATCAGCGAAATCGAGCCGTCGATCGCTGCGCTGATCAACAACGCGGCCGTGCTCCCCAAGCGCCGCGCGGTCAGTCGGGACGGCTTCGAAATGCAGCTCGCGGTCACCCATCTTGGGCACTTCCTCCTCACGAACCTCCTGTTGCCGCTGCTGAGCCGGTCCCCGCGCCCCTGCCGCGTCGTGACCGTGTCCTCGGCGGCCCACGAGGGTCCTGCCTTCGACTTCAGCGACCCCAACTGGGAGCGGCGTCCCTACCGCAAGGGACGGGCCTACCAGCAGAGCAAGCTTGCCAATGTCCTCTTTTCTCTCGAGCTCGCGCGCCGGTCCGACGGGACGAGCGTCGAAGCGGTAGCGCTTCACCCGGGCGTGTACGATACGGGATTGCTTCGCGACTACGTGGGAGGCGGTCCCGGGGGCGGTGCTGTGGCGCGCGTGATGGGCCGCCGCGCCGGTCGGGGCGGTCCCGTCCTGGCCGAGCTCGCCGTGGGACGCCGGGATGAGGACCTGAACGGCGCATACTTCAGCAAGACCAGGCGCTCGTCGCCTTCGTCGGCGGCGCGTGACGCGCAGGCGCAGTCGAGGCTGTGGGCGTGGAGCGCCGAGGCCGTGGGACTTTAGCCCGCACTGCGGACTTCGGTACCTTTCGGACTCGTTTTGCGCGGCCCGGCGGGGCAGCGCGCGGTGCACTCACACAACATCCCGGGGGACGTGACGTGGCGGACCGGATGGAAACAATCGTCTCGCTGTGCAAGCGGCGGGGATTCGTCTTTCAGTCGTCGGAGATCTACGGCGGTGCGGCGTCGGTGTGGGACTACGGACCCCTCGGCGTCGAGCTGCGGAAGAACGTGGCGGACGTCTGGTGGTCCGCGATGGTCCACGCGCGCGACGATATCGAGGGGCTGGATGCCGGGATCCTCATGCACCCCCGGGTGTGGGAGGCGTCGGGTCACGTCTCCGGCTTCACCGATCCGCTGCTGGAGTGCAAGACCTGCAAGAAGCGCTGGCGGGCGGACCACATCGAGCAGGCCGGCTGCGCGCGGAAGCCCTCGGTCGTCCCGGGTGCCCACGCCGACTGCGACCTGGGCGAGCCCCGCCTCTTCAATCTCATGTTCAAGACGTTCATGGGGCCGGTGGAGGAGGATGCCTCGGTCGTCTACCTGAGACCCGAAACCGCGCAGGGGTCGTACGTCAACTTCCTCAACGTCCAGCAGACCTCACGACAGCGTGTTCCGTTCGGAATCGCGCAGCTCGGCAAGGCGTTCCGCAACGAGATTACACCGGGCAACTTCATCTTCCGCACCCGCGAATTCGAGCAGGCCGAGATGCAGTTCTTCGTCAAGCCCGGCAGCGACGACGAGTGGTTCGACTACTGGCTCGAGCAGCGCATCGCCTGGCACCACGAGATCGGCATCCGGCCGGAGAAGCTGCGGCAGCACGCCCACGGCCCGAACGAGTTGGCCCACTACGCCAAGACCGCCGTCGACATCGAGTACGAGTTCCCATTCGGATGGCAGGAGCTGGAGGGCGTCCACAACCGCACCGACTTCGACCTGTCACGCCACCAGGAGTTCTCCGGCAAGCGCCTCATCTACATCGATCCCGCGGGTGGCGAGCGTTACCTGCCTTTCGTTGTGGAGACGGCGATGGGGGTCGGACGGGCGGCCCTGGTCGCGCTGGTGGACGGATACCGCGAGGAGGAAGTCGGAGGTCAGCAGCGCGTTGTACTGGGACTCAGTCCGCGCCTGGCGCCCATCAAGGCGGCGGTCTTCCCGTTGATGAAGAAGCACGGGCAACCCGAAGTGGCGCAGTCGCTGCTCAAGGCGCTTCGCCGCGCGCGCATCCCCGCGGCCTACGACCAGGCGGGCTCGATCGGCCGCCGCTACCGCCGTCAGGACGAGGCGGGGACGCCCTGGTGCGTCACCATCGACGGCCAGACCCGTGACGACGACAGCGTCACGATCCGAGACCGCGACACCCTGGCCCAGGAGCGCGTTGGCCTCGACCACGTAGTCGGCTGGATCACGGAGCGGCTGTAGCCCGCGACCCGCCGGCCGCCGGTCGCCGGCCGCCGGCCGCCGGCCAAATCCGCGGATCGCCAACCCCCCGTCAGCCGGAAAGCAGTTCCCGCCCGAGGAACCTTGCGGCCTCCCGCTCCGCCCAGAAGCGCGGGCGCCACGGGAGCGCGCCCTCGATGAACCCGAGGTGCCCTCCCCGGTCGGCGAAGGCGGCCGCCAGGTGGGGGTTGTCCGCGACAATGGCATCGGGCGCCGCGCCCCGAGGCAGAAACGGGTCGTCCCGGGACTGGATGAGGAGCGCCGGCACCCGGACGTGTGCAAGGTGGCGTCGCACGTCGGCGCGAGCATAGTAGTCGTCGGCTCCGGCGAAGCCGTGCAGCGGTGCCGTACAGGCATCGTCGAAGTCCCGGAGCGTTCGGGCCGCCAGCGTGCGGTCCACGTCAACCGCACCGTCGAGCAGCTGCCGCTTTGCACGCACCTTGCGGCGCAGCGAACGCAGGAAGTACGCGCCGTACGTGCGTCCCATGATACCGGTCGACAGACGCTCCGCGCAGCCGGGGAGATCGAAGGGCACCGATACGGCTGCGGCGGCGTCGATTCCGGCCGAGCCCCGGCGCTCGCCCAGATACTTGAGCAGGACGTTGCCCCCGAGGCTGAACCCGGCCGCACCGACGGGACGCCCGGGATGGCCGTGACGGAGCCGCGCGACCACATGCGCCAGATCGCCCGTATCGCCGGAATGGTAGGCCCGGGGCAGCCGGTTGGGCTCGCCGCCGCAACCGCGAAAGTTCATGCCCACCCCTCGAAGCCCTCGGTCGAAGAGTTCGCGGAAGATCAGGGACATGTACTCGCGCCGGGTCGAACCTTCGAGGCCGTGCAGCACAACGACCAGCGGCGCCCCCGGCTTGGGTCGGGGGGCGAAATCGAGGTCGAGGAAGTCCCCGTCCGGGGTGTCGACTCTGCGCCGTTCCAGCGGCAGCCCCCGGCTGGAGCGCAAGTACTTGCCGGCCAGGGTCTGGGCATGCCGGTTTCGGAGCCACCATGCGGGCCGAAATGGGGCCCGGCGGACGTGTGTTGACACTTGGGTATCGCGCGCACTCATGACGCTCGGCGCCGGATAGGCGACGACTACGGCACTATTGTCGCCATGACCGCGCACCCCGGGCCCGCTTCCCGGCACCCGGGACGAGCGCGTACTGTGCCCCTTGGCTCGCGTCCTGCGACGAAGACGCGGGAACGTAGACGGCAAACCGGAGCTGGGCGCTCCTGCCCCCTGGATCCGTGGCGGTGACCTGGCCGAAGGAGGCTCCGTCGGCGACCTTGCCGATAATGTGGAGCGTGTCGCCCGAGACCACGACCGTAGCAGCCGCACCCACCGTGGCTGAATAGGTCAGTTCATCGCCGTCCGGGTCGCTGAAGTAGTTGGAAAGCAGATAGGTCAGGGTGTCGCCGACGTTGACTTCCAGAATGCCATCGAAGCTGCCCGTCGCTCGGGGCGGCCGGTTGCTCTCGACCGTTACCGGGAACGATTGCGAGGCCGACAGCCCACCCAGGTCCGTCGCGGTCATCGTCACCGTGGCACTCCCCACGGCAACGCCTCGGACCTCCGCATAGATCCCGTAATAGCCGTCGTTCTGGACAGAAACGGAGACAACGGCCGTGTTCGACGACGATACCGATAGCCTGAGTTCGTCACCGGCATCATCGTCGTCGAAGTGCCCGTTGAGGGTGAATATGTCGACCTGCCCCGGTGAGGACGTCAGCGAGCCTGCCTCGGCCTTTACCGTGGGTGCGTTGTTGCCGGCGTTGCCGACCTTGACCGTGAAATCGACCGATTCCGACAAGCCATCGGGATCCCGCGCCGTAATCGTAATCGTTGCGGTCCCGTCGGACTTGCCAACAACCCCGAACAGGAACTCGTCGCTCTGGTTGATGCCTGCCACCGCGGTGTTCGAACTGCTCCCGCTGTAGGTCAGTTCATCGCCATCGGGATCTTCGAAGTAATGCCATCCCTGCACCGGCAGCTGCTTGCCCTTCACGAGGGCCCGATCCGGAGGCTGCGCTGTCACGATCGGCGCCCGGTTGGACGTTGGTGGTGTCTTGCTGACGGTAACATCGAAGCTGATCCTGGAGGACAGTCCCGCGGGATCCTCGCCCGCGACCGATATCGACGCGATTCCTTCGGCGACGGCGTTTACCGTCAGGTCGCTGCCGGACAGTGAAGTGGTTGCCACCGCCTCGTTGGAACTCGACGCGGCAAAGGTGAGATTGTCGTCGTCGGGATCGGTGAAGTGGTTTCGCAGGTTTCTCGAAACACTGCCGTCGAGGCCCACGTGCTGATCCACAATCGGGGCCGCAGGGGCAGGTGGGCGGTTGCCGGGATTGGTCTGTTCGACGATAACCCGGAAACGGGTCGAGACCGAGGCCCCATGGGGATCCGCTGCGGTTACGGTAACGCTGGCGGTGCCTTCTCCGACCGCGGTCACCGTCATTTCGTCGTCGTCAACTTCGACCTTTGTCACCGTCCTGTCGGAACTCTTCGCATTAAAGGTCAGGTCGTCCTTGTCGGGATCACTGAAGTAGCGGTCGAGATCAAATGTTTCGGTCTCGCCCTCATCGAAACTTCGCGTAGCGATGTCGCGTGTCGCGAGCGGCGGCCGGTTGGGTACCGTCACCGGGAAGGTCAGCGTGGCGACCAGACCCTCGGTATCGGTCGCCGATACGGTCACGCTCGCCTCGCCCCCCGACAACGCGGTAACGGTGACGGTGGAGCCGGTCGCGGAAGCCGCAGCAACCGTCAGGTCCGAGGTTGTTACCGCATAGGTCAGCGCGTCCCCGTCCGGATCGCTGAAGTAGTCCGCCGCTTCGACCGTGAACACCGAGCCGACGCGCACGGTCTGTGCCGGGATGGATCCCACCGCCAGCGGCGGCTGGTTGGGCACCGTGACCACGAAATCCTGGGTGACCGCCAGGTCCTCCGTGTCGGTCGCCGTCACGGTGATCGTGGTCTCACCCTTCGCGACCGCCACGACACTGACGGAACTCGCCACGACCGACACCAGGGCCACGCTGCTGTCAGCCGAAACGGCCGTATAGGTCAGCGAGTCGCCGTCCGGATCGCTGAACAACGGTGCCATGTCGAGGTCTTCGGATTGGCCCACGCCCACCACCTGGGCGGGAATCGACTGCATGACGAGAGGTGGCCGGTTGGGGACCATCACGGCAAAGCTCTGCGTCGCCGTGAGCCCTTCGGTGTCCGTCGCGGTCACGCTCACGCTTGCCTTGCCCTTCGCGTGCGCCGTGACCGTGATCATGCTTTCCACGACCGAAGTCGACGCGATCAGCGTGTCGCTGGCCACGGCCTTGTAGGACAGCGCGTCCCCGTCCGGATCACTGAAAAAGGGCGAGACGTCCACCATGGCGCTGTCGGCCACTTCGACGGTGTGTTCGGGCACCGAACCCTCCGCGAACGGCGGCCGGTTGGGAACCATTACCAAAAAGCTCTGGACGGCATTGAGGCCGCCGGGATCGATCGCGGTCAGCGTGACCGTGGCCGTTCCCTTCGCAATCGCAACGACCGTCAGCATGGCCTCTGCAACGGAAGCGTTCACCAGGCTGCTGTCTGCCGCCACTTCGTAGGTGAGTCCCTGGCCGTCGGGTTCACTGAAAAAGGCCGAGACGTTCACCGTCGAAGAGTCGCCCACGGCGATTTCCCGATCCTCGATCTGGCCGATCGCCAAAGGCGGCCGATTGGGGACCAGCACGCTCATGCTCTGTTGGGCCTTCAGACCGTTGTTGTCGGCCAGAATGGTCACCAGCGCATCGCCGGGACTCACGGCCGTGACGGTGACGGTCGCGCCCGCACCGCTGACCGCCACCACACCCGCATCCGATGTCCACACCTTGTAGGCCAGGGGGTTCCCGGCAGGATCATCGAAACACGCGGTGACCGTCGCGGACTCACCCACCACAAGGGTCTGTTGCGGCAGCGCGCCGCAGACGACCGGGGGTCCGGGGGCTTCGCAGGCCGAGAGGCCCGACAGCATCGCCAGCGCTGCGAGCGCGACCCCGCGGAACCTTCGTTGGGAACGTCGGAGTTCGGAGATTCTCGCCGACAACTTGACCTGCATCATCATCTCGACTGGCTTCGCTCGGGTCCACATCCGTTCGCCTCCCTGCGGCTTCTTCACTTCCACCCTTCGTCGGCTCCCTATCAGGAACTCCCGCCACCTCCGCGCCACTCCCGCCGACGCGACCAAAGCGTGCCCCAAGCCTGTCGAAAACCTATGGGTGGACTCCTGAATCACGCAATGGTCTGGCAGCACGGACCCATCGTACCGGAATAGCAATGTTCGGGGGTTCGAGCACAACAGAATTATCCCCCTGCGATCCGGGCATCGCGGTCGCGCGACCGTGCCGCACCCCTATGGCCATCGGACACCCAAGGCGGTAGCGTATCAGCGCCGTGGCTGTTCCATCCGTACGCCCCGCAAACAAGGAGTCTGAACGTCGTGTCCACCCGATCCCAGGTCTTCACCACCCGCTGGGGAATGCTCCTCGCCATGCTCGGCATGGCCGTCGGCACCGGCAACATCTGGCGTTTCCCACGCATCGCGGCGTCGAACGGGGGCGGATCGTTCCTGGTTGCGTGGGCGGTCTTCCTGCTCTTGTGGTCGGTTCCCCTGCTGATCCTCGAGTTCGGGATGGGGAAGGCGACGCGCCGCGGTACCATCGGTTCGTTCATCAAGACGATCGGACCGAAGTTCGCGTGGATGGGGGCGTGGATCGCCTGGGTCGCCGTCGCGATCATGTTCTACTACTCGGTGGTGATGGGCTGGACGATCCGCTTCTTCGTCGCAACGCTCTCGGGCGAAATTCCCACGGCGGTCCCGGGCAGCTTCTGGGACGCGTTCAACTCCACGCCGCAGGCCCTCATCTTCCACGCGATCGCGGTGGGGCTCGGCGTCTTCGTCGTGTCGCGCGGCGTGCGCGGGATCGAAAAGGCGGCGCGGTTCCTGATCCCCTCGCTGATCATCCTCGTGGTGGTGCTCGCGATCAAGGCGCTGACGCTGCCCGGGGCGTCGGCCGGGCTGGCGTTCCTCTTCACTCCGGACTTCAGTCAGCTTGGCGATGTCAGGATCTGGCTGGAAGCGCTCACCCAGAACGCGTGGGACACGGGCGCGGGATGGGGACTGGTGCTGTCGTACGCGGTCTACATGCGGGCCCGCGAGGACACCGCGCTCAACGCCTTCGTGATCGGCTTCGGCAACAACTCGATGTCGCTGCTGGCCGGCATCATGGTGCTCTGCACGATCTTCTCGATCATGCCCGAGGCGGCCGGCGAGATCGTGGGTGCGGGCAACGAGGGGCTGACCTTCATCTGGGTGCCGCAGCTCTTCGCCCAGATGGCGGGCGGCCAGTTCTTCATGGCGCTCTTCTTCCTGGCGCTGATCTTCGCCGCGTGGTCGAGCCTGGTGGCCATGATCGAACTGGCGTCGCGCATCCTGATCGACCTGGGGCTGACCCGACGTCACGCGATCATCGCGGTTGGCTCGGCCGGCTTCCTCTTCGGCATCCCGTCCGCGCTCCGGATCGGCATTTTCCAGAATCAGGACTGGGTGTGGGGCGTCGGCCTCATGCTGTCGGGTTTCTTCTTCGCTTTCGCCGTGATCAGGTACGGCGTGACGAAGTGGCGCGAGAAGTTCATCAACACCGGCGACTCCGACGTGCGGATCGGGAAATGGTGGGACTGGGCGATCCGCCTGGTGATGGTCCAGGCCGTGGTGCTGATGGGCTGGTGGCTCGTACAGGCCGCCGGGGACGACTTCGGCTCCGCCGCGACATGGACGCTCTTCTCGCCGTACAACGTGGGCTCGGTGCTGATCCAGTTCGGGGTGGTGATCCTGGTTCTGCTGGCATTGAATCGCTGGCTCGTGGCCCGGGTTGCGGCGGCGAGCGGCGGACCAGCTCCCGCAAGCTCCGCCGGCGATGGCGGAGGCGGGTAGGCGCCTGCGGCGAAGAGCGTGGCCACGCACGATGCATACGCCCGGCTGACTCCCTACGAGCTGCTGCAGCCGGACGCAGGGTTTCCGGACCGTCACTTTCCGGGGATTGCGGACGAAGCGGACCAGCGGGGCGCCGACCCCGCCAACCCCGCCGCTTTCGTGATGCTGGGCTCGGTGCAGGGGGCGCTCGCCGACCTCCGCGCCGAAGACGCCGCGCCCGAGTCCGCCAACGACCACGGCAGCGTGCTCTTCTTCGCCTACCACCTGTGGCGGACCGAAGGAACGGTCGTGCTCGCGCAACAAAAAACGTTGCGCGCGCTTTTGTCGGGCGAAGGCGAACCGTGGTCCACGGATCATAAAACCATGTGGGAAAAGGAAATAACCGAAAAAGCAGGGTACGTTCAACTGCCGCAGCATTTCGTGTGGCTCGAAGAGGCGCGCAACGATCCGCAGGAGTCACGCGACGTTTCACAGGAAACGCGGGATCCCCCCGAATCGGTCGACGGCTTCTTCTGGTTCGGCGACTCCCACGGAGCGCTCCACCTGTCCCTGGTCGCCGGCATGCGCAGTGATCGTCCCGGTTTTGCCGTCGTGCCCGTCCCGCCGCTGCCGCTCGATAGCCTGCCGGATTGGGCCGCGGGCCCCGCGCGCGAAGGCGGCGGTGACTTTGCCACCTCACTGCCTGGCGCCGAACTCGATGGCCTCCTGGGCATCCGTACGCCGGCCGAAGTGTTCAAGCTGGCGGCGCTGCTACTCGGTCGAATGGCCGAGGAGCGGCCCGAGGCGTCCCCGCCGCCGGAAGTCGTCCCTCAGCCTCCGGGCACCCGCGAGGACCGCCCCACGGCCGCCGGACCTCGCCCGTCGGCTCTGCCCTACGCTACCCTCTGAGCCCCTCCCTGTGACTGACCCATGAGCCCCCGCGAATCGAAGAAGGCCAGGACGGCCCGCGCCGCCGAGATCTACGACATCCTCGAGGCCGAGTACCCTGACGCCGAATGCGCCTTGCGCCACGCGTCGCCCTACGAACTCGCCGTTGCGACGATCCTCTCGGCCCAGTGCACCGATGCCCGCGTGAACATGGTCACGCCCGAACTGTTCCGCCGCTACCCGGACCCGTACGAGCTGGCGGCCGCGCTCCCGCACGAGCTCGAGGAGGTCATCCGCTCGACCGGCTTCTTCCGGAACAAGACCCGCAACCTGATCGGCATGGCCAACGCCCTGATCGACGAGCACGGCGGCGAGCTCCCCCGCAACATGAAGGAGCTCTCGGCGCTCCCCGGCATCGGGCGCAAAACGGCCAACGTCATCCTGGGAAACGCCTTCGGGATCGATGAGGGCGTGGTCGTCGACACGCACGTGAAGCGCCTCTCGGGCCGCATGCGCTTCACCACGCACACCAACCCGGTCAAGATCGAAAAGGACCTGATGGCGATCTTTCCGCGCGGCGTCTGGACGATGCTGGCGCATCTGCTCATCTATCATGGGCGCCAGGTCTGCAACGCTCGCAAGCCGCGCTGCAACCAGTGCGCGATCTCGCACCTGTGCCCGTCTAGCGCGGTGTGAGGCCACCCCAACACAAGGACCTGAAGATGCACACCCGATCCGACGCCGTCGCGCTCCTCGAGGAATGGGTCGCGAGCGAAGCGCTCAGGAGGCACATGTATGCCGTCGAGGCCGCGGTCCGGCACTACGCCCGCCTCATGGGCGAGGATGAGGACCTGTGGGGCCTGGCCGGGCTCCTGCACGACCTGGACTGGGAGAAGCATCCCGACGCCCACCCGCGGATCGGCGTGGCTCGGCTCCGCGAACTCGGCTATCCGGAAGAGGTCGTGCACGCGATCGAGGCCCACGCCTACCCCGACCGCACGGATGTCGTCCCCACGTCGCAACTCGATCGGGTGCTCTACGGCTGCGACGAACTCAGCGGCCTCATCTACGCGTGCTGCCTCGTGCGGCCGAACGGGATCGACGACCTCAAGTCGAAGTCCGTGGCCAAGAAGATGAAGGACAAGTCGTTCGCGGCGGGCGTGCACCGCGACGCGGTCCACCGCGGCATCGAGCTGATCGGACTCCCGCGCGCCGAGCACATCCAGAACGTGATTGACGGACTAAGGACGGTCGGGGATGTGCTGGAGGTGAGGGGGGTGGATCAGGCGAGGCGGCGGGCGGGGTGAGTCAAGGGTTGGCGAGGATTGTCTCCTGTAGCCGCCACACCCAGCCGGCGGTTGCCTCCGACGGGATGTGTAGCACCCGCATTCCGCCTGGCTCAGCACGCGCCTTCTTTAGTCGTTCATACCACTTTTGCCAGTAATCGTCACAGACCCCGTTTGGCTCGACGATCCAACGACATCCTGGCGAGCCATCGTAGACGAGCCGCCTTACGTCTGGGTCGCTGTTGCTGGTCATGTCGTAGGTAAAGACCCACTCGGTTGGTGGTTTGCCAGCGGGTTCCTCCGACAGGGTGACCAACTCGGCCGCATCCACTGGCGCCGTCGGCATCGGCTGGTCTGCGAACCCGCAATACACCATCCCCAGAGGCAGCATGCAGACGGCCGCTGCGGCGCCTCGCCTGCGAAGCCACCGGGGCGATTGAGCAAGCGATCTTTCGGAGACAAGCATCCTGATTCTCCTCTCAAGGGCCTGGTGACTTCGGCCGCTCGCAACGCCACTGGCGAATGCCGGGACCGGTGGCGTCGGCGGCCTGGACAGGAGCTCCACGACGCGGAGCAGGGACTTCGCATAGTCGCGCGGTGCACACCCGAGCGTCGCCGCACCCAACGCGTCACACGATGCCTCCTCCGTGGTCCTCAATTCACGCCGTGCCCACCAGGCCACGGGGTTCCACCAGAAGGCCGAGCACGCGAGCCACTCGAGCCAGCGCACCAGGTGGTCGCGTCTGCGGACGTGTGCGAGTTCGTGGGCCAGCATGGCTCGGAGTTCATGCCGATCCAGGGCCGCCAGAAGAAACGACGGAACCACGACGCGGACCCTTCCACCGGTCCAGCAAACCATCGGGGACACGCGGGCGGCCGTGGTGTGAACCGCCGGAATGCGGGTCAAGCCCAGCCTGAGGCCAATGCCGGCGACCTCGTCTCGCAGTTCCGGTGGCGCGGGTTGCCAGGTTCGGACAAGCCAGTGCCGGAAGCGGAGGACCCGCAGTAGGGTCCACCCGAGCAAAAGGACCGTACCAAGGAGCCACATGAGCACAAGCCCGGCCTTTGCGTCCTGCGCGATTCGGGTGGGGGAGGGTGTGCCGAACTCGGGGCGCAGACCGTTGGCGGTACTGGCCTGAACCGGGGCAGTCGGGTCCGGAGAGAACGGAGACCCGCCAAAGCCCGCAGCAGCCGCACCGTCTGCCCCCGGAAGCACCGGAATCGCGACCACTGCCGGAAGCAGCAGCGCGACCAACACCAGCAACCAGAATCGGTGAATGAGGATGGGGTGACCCACACGCCGCTGCACGATCATTACCAAGCAAGCCAGCACAGCCGATACCAACAGTTTGGTAATACCGACCTGAAGCACAACATCAATCATGTTACTCCTCCAGAATACGCCGCAGCTTGTCGATCTCGGCCGGCGAAAGCCGATTATCCGCCACAAGCCGCGTGATCATCGGGACCAGCGAGCCGTGGGTGAGCCGGTTCGCGAGGGACTCCAGTTGCTCGCTCGCGTATTCCTCGCGGCTGATCGTGGGCGAGAACACGTTCACGCCCAGGTCGCGTGTGCGGACCACAACGCCCTTGGCGCGAAGCCGCTGCAGGAGGCGCTGGACGGTGCCGTGTTGCGGCTTGGCGACGTCGGGGTAGAGCTGGTCGAGGATCTGCCGGGCGGTGAGGCGGCCCTCCCTCCACAGCAGTTCCATGACCGCGAGTTCGGCGTTGGGTAGCGATGGCGTCGTCACGGTCGCTCTTTTACTCCGTCCACAAGCTTGACACGACAATATGTCGTAGTATTAAGACACAATGTCGTGGAAGTCAAGTCATGATCGGGAATGGACTGGACGCGACCGCTCCGGGGCGGTCCGGACTTCCTCGTCTAGCGCGGGCTCGTCGCCACCGGCTCGAAGGCCTTGAGCACCTCGCGCGTCATGTCCCAGCGGTCGAATCCCTGGCGGCCGTAGTCCAGGCCGCGGCGGACGATGACCACGTCGTGCGAGGGCACCACGACCACGAACTGACCGCGGTTGCCGGCCGTGGAATAGGCGTCGGACGGGACATCGGTGCGGTCGTCCGGGACCAGCCAGAACTGGCCGCCGTAGAAGTTGCCCGTCTCGGATGTGGCGGGCGCCGGGGTCCGCACGAAGTCGATCCACGCCTCCGACACGAGCCGCTCGCCCTTCCACACCCCGTTCTGGGCATAGAGCATCCCGAAGCGGGCGAGGTCGCGGGCCGTCGTGTAGACCTGGCTGCTGAGGATGAAGTCGCCGAAGCGGTCGGTGCTGAGGAGCGTGCTCCGCATGCCGAGCTTGTCGAGGAGGCGTTTTCGCGGGAATTCGAGATAGTCCTGCGCGTCCCCGATCATCAGCTTCATCGCGTAGACCCCGAGCAGGGTGTCGTAGTTCTCGTAGTCCCAGAAGGTGCCGGGCTGGCGCATGAGCGAGCGGTTGCGCGCCCCGTCGACCGAACTCGCGCCGGCCCAGTAGGAGAAGCCCGAGCCGGTCGCGTATTCCATGCCCCAGCTGTCCACGGGGTAGAGGCCGCTGGACATGTTGAGGACGTGGCGGAGGGTGATCTGGCGCCGGGGATCCGTCTCGGCGGAGCCGGCGTTGCCCGGCAGCCAGTCGAAGGGGAGGGGATCGTCGAGCGCCAGCTTGCCCTCGTCGACGAGCATGCCGATCAGGGTCACGGCGATGCTCTTCGCGGTCGACCAGGTGCGGGTCTTTGTGGACACGTTGACGCCGGGGGCGTAGCGCTCGTGAATGATCCGGCCGTCGTGCACCACGATCAGGCTGAGGGTCACCTGCTCCGGCGACTCGCGGTCGAAGGCCCAGTCGGAGGCGTCCTGGAGGGCGGCCGGATCGATGCCGGCCGAGAGTGGCCGATCGTCGATGAGGTCGCCATCCGGCCAGGGCATGCTGGAGGGATCGCCTGCTGGCGGCGGGGTCTCCAGGACGGGCAGGTCGTCGATGTCATCGAACGTCTGATCCGGCGACATGATCACGCACCCGATCCCCTCGCGGAACGCGGCCCTCATGGTCGGGATTGCGCCGGCTGCCCCGATCGCGACCGCCTTCCTCTCCCAGTCGACGACGTAGTCCCCGCCCTCGGCGGTCCCGACGGGATTCGCGAGGTAGGCCAGTTCCTGGTCGAACACCTGCTCCGGCGTCCGGTCGCTCGTGAAGAGGCCGTTGCACTGCAGGATGGCCTGCACACCGCGCTGGATCATCTCCCGCTGGGGCGCGAAGTAGTCGTAGGAGCGCTCCTGCTGGCCGTGCGCGGCCGTTGGCGGGAGGAGGACGAGCGCGATGGCGGCGGCGGTGAGGCGGTTCATGACTTTCCTTCGCGGTGGGCGGTACGGATCGGATCGGCTTCAACATGCACCGTGCGAGTCGCCCGGCCAAGGCGGTATCTTTCCGCATGCTGATCAACTGCGACATGGGCGAGAGCTACGGCCCCTGGGAGAAGGGGGCCGACGCTGCCGTGATGCCGCTCATCGACTGGGCCAACATCGCGTGTGGCGGCCATGCGGGGGACCCGGACACGATGGCGCGCACGCTGACGCTGGCGGCCGAGCACGGCGTGCAGGCGGGTGCGCATCCGGGCTATCCCGACCGCCGCAACTTCGGGCGCCTGCGGCTGGACTGGCCGCTCGATTCGCTCGTGCTCGAGATCCAGGCGCAGATCGGGGCGCTGCAGGCGGTTGCGGCCGCGGTGGGGACGGGACTGCGTCACGTCAAGCCGCACGGGGCCCTGTACCTGGCGATGATGAACGACGACCGGCTGCTCACGCGCCTGGCCGAAGGCGTGGCCGCCGTGGATCCGTCGCTGACGTTCGTCCTGCAGGCGACGCCGGATCGCGGACGGCACGCGGCGATGCTCGAGCACACGGGACTGCCGCTGGCGTTCGAGGCGTTTGCCGACCGAGCCTACGCGGCCGACGGGCGGCTTCAGTCGCGATCGCTGCCGGGAGCGGTCCTCACCGACCACGGCGCGGTCGCGAGGCACGTCGCGAACCTGGTCGACGGCTTTGCGGAGACGCCGGCGGGAAGGCTGCCGGTCGTAGCCGAGACGTTGTGCGTCCATGGCGACAACCCGTCGGCACCGGAGGCCTTGCGCCGCATCCGTGAGCTGGTGCCACGCCGCGCGTGATCACCTTTCCGGGCCCAATCAGCGCCCTGGTCACTCTGCCGGTGCCCGCCGACCGGGAGGGGATCGCGCGCGTGGTTGGCCTGGAGCGGCTGGCCCGCGACGCGCTGCCGGATGTGCGCGCAACCATCCCGGCGTTCAACCGGTTGCTGGTCGAGGGCTCGCCGGACACGTGGGATCCGGCAGAGGTCGAGGCCCGGCTGTCGGCGGCGGCGAAGGAATGCATGCTGCGGGTGCCCGAGATGGAGGCGACGGATCTCGTTTCGCTGCCGGTGTGCTACGACCCGGAGCTGGCTCCGGACCTCGAGGATGTGGCGGCGAGCGCGGGCATGAGCGCGGAGGAGCTCGCCAGCCTCCATGGCGGGACCGCGTATACCGTGCTGGCGACCGGGTTCGCCCCGGGGTTCGCATACCTGGGGGACCTGGATGCCGGGATTGCCATGCCTCGTCTTGCCACGCCCCGCCGGCGGGTCGAAGCGGGCTCGGTCGGGATCGCGGATCGGCGCACGGGCATCTACCCCGCGGCGGGCCCGGGCGGCTGGCGCATCGTCGGCCGGGTGCCGGAGCCGTTTTTCTCGGACCCCACGGAGCGGATCTCCCGCTTCCGGCCGGGCGGCACGGTCGAGTTTCGCGCGATCAGTCGTGACGCCTACGAGGCGCACTGCGGATGAGTGCGCACTGCGGATGAGTGCGCACGGCGTAGTGGAGCGCCCCGGACCGTTTTGCACGATTCAGGATCTGGGGAGACGGGCCGGCCGCCGCGCCGGGCTTGCCCCCGGGGGCGCCATGGACCAGCGGGCATACCTGTGGGCCAACCGGCTCCTGGGGAACGACCCGGCGGCGGCCGCGCTCGAGATCACGCTGGGGGGGCTCGCCCTGCGCTTTGCCGCCGATACCGTTGTCGCGATCACCGGGGTGTGTCATGCGGCCACGCTGGACGGCGTCGAGACGGGCGCGTGGCGCACCGTGCGGGCGCGGGCCGGGCAGGTGCTCCGCCTCGGCTACGGACCGGTGGGCATGCGCGCCTATGTGGCCTTCCCCGGCGGCCTGGATTCCGCCACCGCGTTCGGCTCGGCGTCGGCCGTGGGGCGTGACGGGCTGCCCGGTCTGCTCGGCCGAAGCCTCCGGCCCGGCGAGCCGCTGCGCTGGCACGCACCCGACTTTCAGTGCCCCGTGCGGCGCGTACCCGACGCACTGATCCCGCCGCCCCCGGATTCGCTGAACTTGCCGCTGGTCGCCGGCTACGAGTGGGCGGAGTTCTCGCGTGCAGACCGGGACCGCATGCTCGACGCGACCTGGACCATCGACCCCGCGAGCGACCGCACGGCGACCCGCCTGGCCGGTCCCGCGCTCACCACGGGTCCGCGCGTCCTCGACTCGACGCCCCTCGTGGACGGCACGGTTCAGGTCACCGGCGACGGCCTGCCGCTGGTGTTCATGCGGGACCGCCCGACGATCGGCGGCTACGCCAAGCTCGGTTCCGTCGACCCGATCGCTCTCGACGCGCTCGCCCAGGCCCGGCCCGGGACGTCTGTCGGCTTTGCCCGGGCCGAACCCGGCGTGCTGCGCGCCGCGCTCGCCCGGCGCGAGTCGTTTTTCCGAATCACGTCTTGCCCCGGCACCCCCGTTTCCGCACCTTAGTCCGGCCCCGGAAAAGGCGCTCCCCGCCCGGCGCGCGTCGTCGGCCTCTTCCGCGGCTGCCGAATACGCCCACCGCGATTTCGAAGGGAGCCGGTCACAGATGACCACCGCCACCTGGATCACCATGATCGTGATCATGGCGTTCGTGTGGGGAGGCCTCACCGTGGCCCTCCGTACCGCGGTCCGGAAGGAATCCGCCAAGAGCGCCGACTAGCCGACGGTGCACGGAATCATTGCCTAAACGGACAGACATCGACTCGATCCTGATCCTGGGGTCGGGTCCCATCGTGATCGGGCAGGCCTGCGAATTCGACTATTCCGGCACGCAGGCTGTGCGCGCGCTCAAGGAGGAGGGCTACCGGGTCGTCCTGGTCAACTCCAATCCGGCGACGATCATGACGGACCCGGACCTCGCCGACCGGACCTATATCGAGCCGCTGACGCCCGAGTGGGTCGAACGGGTGATCGAACGCGAGAAGCCGGACGCGCTGCTGCCCACGATGGGGGGACAGACCGCCCTCAACATCGCGATGGACCTGCACCGGAAGGGCGTGCTGGCGGCGCACGGTGTCGAGCTGATCGGGGCTGACGAGCGCTCGATCGTGATGGCCGAAGACCGGGAGGAGTTCACGGCCGCCATGAACAGGATAGGGCTGGCCGTGCCGCACGGCGGCTTCGCGCGCAGCATCGACGACGCGCTCCGGATCATCGAGGACACCGGCTATCCCGCGATCATCCGGCCGTCCTTCACCCTCGGGGGCACGGGCGGCGGTACCGCCTACAACCTCGGCGAGTTCGAGGCCCAGGTGCGCAGGGGGCTCGACGCGAGCCCCATCACCGAGGTGCTGATCGACCGCTCGGTGATCGGGTGGAAGGAGTACGAGCTGGAGGTCGTGCGGGACGGCGTCGACAACGTGATCATCGTGTGCTCGATCGAGAACTTCGACGCGATGGGGGTGCACACGGGCGACTCGATCACGGTGGCGCCCGCGCAAACGCTCTCCGACGTGGAGTACCAGCGCATGCGCGACGCCGCGATCGCGATCATCCGGGAGATCGGCGTCGAGGCGGGCGGCTGCAACATCCAGTTCGCGGTGAACCCCGAGGACGGCGAGATGCTGGTGGTCGAGATGAACCCCCGCGTGTCGCGCTCCTCGGCGCTGGCGTCCAAGGCCACAGGTTTTCCCATCGCGCGCGTGGGCGCGAAGCTGGCGGTGGGGTATCATCTCTACGAGCTCCCCAACGACATCACGAAGACGACGCCGGCGTCCTTCGAGCCCGCGCTCGACTACGTGGTCGTGAAGTTCCCGCGCTTCGCGTTCGAGAAGTTCCCGGACGTGGACGACACGCTGGGCGTGCAGATGAAGGCCGTCGGCGAGACGATGGCGATCGGGCGCACGTTCCGCAGCGCGTGGCAGAAGGGGCTGAGGGGGATGGAGGTGGGGCGCGTCGGCTGGGTCACGGGCGGGACCCCGGGCGACGACGGACTCGATTCGGACGATCCGGAGGCACTGCTTGCCGCCGTCCGCAGACCCACCACGTTCCGGAAGTACCAGCTGAAGCGCGCACTCGAGGCCGGCATTTCGGTCGAGCGCCTGCACCGCGCGACCGGGATCGACCCGTGGTTCCTGGACCAGCTGACCGAGATCCTCGAGGTGGAACGCTGGTTCGCGGCCCTGCCGTCCCTCGATGCGGCCTCGCTCCGGCGCATGAAGCGCGAGGGGTTCGCGGACGCGCAGCTGGCGGCGCTGCGTGGGGTGGACGAGGCCGCCATACGCTCGCAGCGCTGGGAGTGGGGGATCCGTCCCACGTACAACGTCGTCGACACCTGCGCGGGAGAGTTCCCCGCGGCGACGCCCTACTACTACTCCTCCTATGAATCCGAGGATGAATCCGACCCCACCGATGCGCGCAAGATCGTCATCCTGGGCAGCGGGCCGAACCGGATCGGGCAGGGGATCGAGTTCGACTACTGCTGCGTGCAGGCGGTGCTGGCGCTCAAGGAAGCCGGCTTCGAGACGATCATGGTGAACTCCAACCCGGAGACCGTGTCGACCGACTTCGACGTGAGCGACAAGCTCTACTTCGAGCCGCTGACGCTGGAGGACGTGGTCGAGATCGTGGAGCGGGAACGGCCCGTGGGAGTGATCGTGCAGCTCGGCGGCCAGACGCCGCTGAATCTGGCGCGTCCGCTGGAGGAGCTGGGGGTGCCCATCCTGGGGACTTCGGTCGACGCGATCGACCGCGCCGAGGACCGCCGGCGATTCGAGGAGGTGTGCCGGCGGATCGAGGCCCGCGTGCCCGCCAACGGCACCGCGATGAGCGTAGACGAGGCCCTTGCGATCGCGCGGGAGATCGGTTTTCCCGTGCTGGTGCGGCCGTCGTACGTGCTGGGCGGGCGCGCGATGGAGATCGTGTACGACGAAGCGTCGCTCAAGGACTACTTCGCGCGGGCCGTCAAGGCGTCGCCGGACCACCCGGTGCTCATCGACCGCTTCCTCGAGGACGCCTTCGAGGCCGACGTGGACGCACTCTCCGACGGGACCGACGTCGTGATCGGCGGGATCATGCAGCACATCGAGGACGCGGGGGTCCACTCCGGCGACTCGGCATGCGTGCTGCCGCCCTACCTCCTCGGGCGCGCCGAGCTGGACGAGATGCGGCGCCTGACGAGGCGTTTTGCGCTGGAGCTGGGCGTGGTGGGGCTCCTCAACGTCCAGTACGCGGTCAGGGACGGGCAGGTGTATGTGCTGGAGGTCAACCCGCGGGCGTCGCGTACCGTTCCGTTCGTGGGCAAGGCCACCGGCGTGCCGCTGGCGCGGCTGGCCGCCCGCCTGATGGCCGGCGAGAGGCTTGCGGATCTGAACGTGCCTTCGGAGCCGGAGGTGAACGGAGTCGCCGTCAAGGAGGCGGTGTTCCCGTTCAACCGTTTCGACGTGGACACGCTCCTCGGACCCGAAATGCGCTCGACGGGCGAGGCCATGGGCGTGGACGACTCCTTCGGGATGGCCTTCGCCAAGGCGCAGGTGTCGGCGGGGAACCGTCTGCCCGAGGGGGTCGACGAACTCTCGGTCATCGTGACCGTGAACGATGGCGACAAGCCCACGGTCACGCCGCTTGTGCGCCGCCTGGCCGACCTGGGCTTCGCGGTCTACGCGACGAGCGGAACGCGCAACCATCTCAATCAGCTCGGCATCCCGTGCGAGCGCATCTACAAGGTCGGCGAGGGCCGGCCCCACATCGTGGACCGCATCGTGAGCGGACGGGTGGCCCTGCTGATCAACACGCCGCTGGGCAAGAAGTCCCAGTACGACGACTATGCCATGCGGCGCGCGGCGATCGCGTACGGCGTGCCGTATCTGACAACCATGTCGGCGACGAGCGCGGCGGTCGACGCGGTGACCGCGCAGCGCACCCGGCGGCCCGAGATCCTGAGCATCCAGGAGCGCATTGCGGGCAAGGCGGCCCTTGCGGGCGCCTCGGCGACATAGCGCAGTGTCGACGGCCTTCCTCATGCATGCCGCGGCCGTGCTGCACGACACCGGATGGGGGCACCCGGAACACCAGGGACGCCTGCGCGCGGTGGCGTCCGCCGTGAAGAACGACCTGGTCGCGCTGCACGGGCGCGTCGAGCAGGTCGCGCCGGATGCGGCCCGTGAAGAGGACCTGAGGCTCGTGCACAGCGACGCGCTGATCGACCAGGTGAGCGGTGCGGTGCGGACGGCGCGGGAACGCGGGCGCGTGGGTTCGCTCGACCCGGACACCCGGCTTTCGGGTGCTTCCTGGGAGGCGGCCCTGGGCACCGTTGGCGCGGGTCTCGAAGCTGCGAGCGGCGTCGCCGAGGGGCGCTTCCGAAACGCGTTTGTGGCGGCGCGGCCCCCGGGACACCACGCCACGCCGGAGCGCGCGATGGGGTTCTGCCTGTTCAACAACATTGCAATCGCGGCGGCGGCACTGCGGGCGCGGGGGCTCGCACGCCGGGTGCTGATCGTGGACTGGGACGTGCACCATGGAAACGGCACGCAGGACGCCTTCTACGATGATCCCAACGTTTTCTTCCTGTCCCTGCACCAGTATCCGCATTACCCGGGTACGGGTGCGGCGGACGAGACCGGCAGCGGCGCCGGGGAGGGCTTCACGCTGAACGTGCCCCTGGCGCTGGCCACGCCGCGGCGGGACTACCACGAGGTCTTCCGGCTGGCTCTTGAGACGGCGGTGGACCGAAGCACACCGGACTTCATCCTGGTTTCGTCCGGTTTCGACGTGCTCGCGGGCGACCCGCTGGGGGGCCAGCTTCTCGAACCCGGGGACCTCCACGGGATGACGAGGCAGGTCATGGATGCCGCGGACCGCTGTTGCGGCGGCCGTGTCGTGGTATTCTTGGAGGGTGGATACGACCCGGAGCGCACGGGGGAGGGGTGTGTGGCGGTGCTCCGTGCCCTCGCCGGGGTCGGGATGGACGGGGCTGCGATGGACGGGGTCGCGATGGACGGAGGCAGTGACGCATGAACGCGCGCTCGGAAAGGGAAGTTCGGCGGATGGGGGCCGGGCACAGGGTTGCCGGGCACAGGGTCGCCCTCGTGGCGGCGTGGCTGGCGGCGGCTCTCCCCGTCGCGGCGGCTTTGCTCGGCCCCTCCGCTGCCTTCGCCCAGGAAAGCGAGGCCCACCAGTACCACCCGGCCGCCGAGGAGGCGATCTCGAAGATCCGCTCGCCCTTCTGTCCCGGACAGACCCTGGAGATCTGCCCATCGTGGCAGGCCGAGGTCCTGCGCGACAGCATCGACGAGTGGGCGTCGAGCGGCCTGACCGCCGACAGCCTCATCGAACTTGTGGTCGCTACTCACGGCGAGGAGTACCGCGGCTTCCCCCAGCGGAGCGGCACCGGACTTCTGGCGTGGGTCATGCCTCCGGCCGCGCTGGTCCTGGGGTTGGGGCTGGTCGTGCTGGCGTTGCGCCGTCTGAGGGGTCCCGCGAGGCCGGCGGTCGAGCAGAGCGGCCTTACGGAGCAGGAGAGGGAGCAGCTCGACACCGCCCTCGCCGAACTTGAAGCCATGGAGGATGCTGAATGAGCAGGGCCCCAACGGACGTCTCCGGCGCGCGGCTGGCGTCTGCCGCGGGTGTTGCCGAGGTCCAGGACGCGCTCAGGGAGCGCGGCTTCGACGCCTGGCTGATCTACGACTTCAAGGACCGCAACCCGATCGGGCGCTCCCTGCTCGGCCTGGAGTGGACCACCCGTCGCGGCTTCGCCCTCATCCCGGCGGAGGGATCGCCGCGCCTCCTGATCCACGCGATCGAGCACTCCTCATGGCGCCACCTCGACTGGCCCAGGCGAAGCTATGCGAGCCGCCAGGGCATGGAGAGCGAGCTGCGCGAACTGCTCAGCGGGCATTCCCGGGTGGCCACCGAGACGTCGCCGCGCAGCAACGTCCCGTACCTCGACCTGCTCCCGGCCGGCATCCGCGACGTGATCCTGGACACGGGCGTCGAACTCCACAGTTCCGGCGACCTGGTTTCGACCTTCTACGCCGTGTGGACCCCGGAGCAGCGCGAGGAGCACGGCCGCGCGTCGGAGATCGTCAAGACGGTGGCGCGGGACGCGTTCGCGCGCGCGGCCAGCCATGTGGTGCAGGGCCGACGCATCACGGAGGGCGCGCTCGCCACCTGGATCCGGCACGAGCTGAGGCGGCGGGGCCTGCCCGACCAGACCGACTGCATCGTCGCGATCGGTCCCAGAGCCGCCGATCCCCACTACGATCCGGGCGAGGTGGGCGAGAACATCAGCGCCGGCGACCTCCTGCTCATCGACCTGTGGGGCGCATTCCACGAGGGCTCCGTGCCCGCCGACCAGACCTGGATGGGGTTCCTCGGCGCCGAACTGCCGCCGCGCATCGGTGAGCTGTGGACCGCGGTCAAGGCCGCGCGCGACGGCGTCGTACGCTCGTTGCGGGAACGCCACGCGCGGGGCGAGACGATCCGCGGCTTCGAGGCCGACGACGTGGCCCGCAAGATCATCGGCGATGCGGGATACGGGGAGTACTTCATCCACCGCACCGGCCACTCGATCGACCGCGACATCCACGGGCGTGGCCCCAATCTCGACAATCTCGAGACGCGAGACGACCGCGTGCTGGTGCCCGGTGTGGGGTTTTCGGTGGAGCCCGGCATCTACATCGCCGGAGACGTGGGTCTGCGGACCGAGATCAACGTCCACATGGGTCCGAACGGCCCGGAGGTCACGGTCGAGAAGCCCCAGCAGGACATCTTCCTGCTCCTGGACGGCTGATCGCCGGCCCTGCCGGGGAGGGGCCGCGTGCCTGACGTCAGGCCGGCGGGACGGCGGTCGCTGGTAAAGGTCGCGCTGCCGGTCCCGGTGCGCCGGGCGTTCACGTATAGCGTCGAGGGCGAGGCGCCCCCGGTCGGGGTCCGCGTTGTGGTTCCGTTCAGTGGACGAACCATGGTCGGGTGGGTGCTGGGACCGGGGCACGAGGTGCCGCGCGTGCGGGCCGTGCGTTCGGTTCTCGACACCGACCCCGTGATTGGCGACGAGCTGCTGAAGCTGGCCCGCTGGATGGCCGACTACTACGTGGCGCCGTTGGGGATCGTCCTCAGGGCCATGCTGCCGGCCCGCATGGCAAGCGCGTCCGCAAGACGCCCGCGTCCCCGGATGCGCGCAGTGGTCACCGTTGCCCGGCCGATCGGCACCCTCGATGAGCTCGAAAGCACCTTCGGCCGGGCGGTGCGCCAGAGGGAGGCGTACGAGCGGCTTCAGGAGGCCGGAGGAAGGAAGACGCTGGCCGCCCTGGGCGAGAGCGGCTTCAGTCGCAGCGTGATCAGGGGACTGGAGGCCAGGGGACTGGTGCGCGTGACCCGGGAGCCGGTCCTTCGCGACCCGTTCGGCGACCAGCCGGCCGGGAACGCGAAGACGCTGGTCCCGACTGCGGGGCAGCGCGGCGTGCTGGAACCCATGTGCGCCGCAATGGGCGAGGGCGGGGGCACGTTTCTTCTGCACGGGGTCACGAGCTCGGGGAAGACGCTGGTCTACATCGAGCTCATCCGCCGCGTTCTCGAGCGCGGTGGTGGCGCGGTCGTGCTCGTGCCCGAAATCGCGCTGACACCGCAGACCGTCTCACGCTTCCGGGGAGCGTTCGGCGATCTCGTCGCCGTGTTGCACTCCGGCCTCTCGGACGGGGAGCGCTACGACGCGTGGACCCAGCTCCGGTCGGGTGAGCGGCGCATCGCCATCGGGCCCAGGTCGGCGGTGTTCGCGCCGGTCGCGGACATCGGCGCGATCGTGGTCGACGAGGAGCACGACGGCAGCTACAAGCAGTCGGAATCTCCGCGCTATCATGCCCGCGACGTGGCGGTCGTACGCGCCGCGAAAAGCGGGGCCCTGTGCGTGCTGGGATCGGCCACGCCTTCGCTGGAGAGCTGGCAGAACGCGCGTTCGGGAAAGTACGCGCTGCTGGAGCTTCCGGATCGCGTGGGCGGAGGCGTTCTTCCCGACGTGCGCGTCGTGGACCTCAGGTCGCGGCCGGCCCCGGGAGCCGAGGGTCCGGTCGGCCCGCCGGAGCCCGGCGTCGGGGGACGGGGCGCTGTCCCGACGGCCCCCCCGGACTCGCGCGCACACCCCGCCGATCCTCCCCCGCGGACACTGTCCCCAGGGCTTGCGGATGCACTGCGCGAGCGGCTCGAACGGGGTGAGCAGACGATTCTCCTGCTCAACCGGCGCGGCTACGCCTCGTTCGCCCTCTGCGAGACCTGTGGAGCGGTCGGCGAGTGCTTTCAGTGCTCGGTCTCGATGACCCTCCATCGCGGCCGCGGCCTCATGATCTGCCACCACTGCGGCCACACCGAGGTCCCGGCGCGGAGCTGCGCCCATTGCGGCTCCAGGGATCTGTCGTTCGGCGGGCTCGGCACCGAACAGGTGGAACGGATCCTGCTGGAGTGCTTTCCCGGCGCACGCGTGGCGCGGATGGACGTGGACACGACACGGGGCAAGTGGTCCCACCGGGACATCCTGGACCGGGTTCGTGCCGGGAAGGTGGACATCCTGCTGGGCACGCAGATGATCGCCAAGGGACTGGATTTTCCACGCGTGACGCTCGTGGGCGTGATCAACGCCGACATCGGGTTGCACCTGCCCGACTTCCGCAGCTGCGAGCGGACGTTTCAGCTCCTCGCGCAGGTCGCCGGCCGGGCGGGCCGGGCACGTCTGCCCGGCGAGGTGATCGTGCAGACCTACGTGCCCGACCACTACGTCATCCGCGCCGCGGTCGCCCACGACTACCGGGGGTTTGCGGATCGCGAACTGGAGGCGCGCCGCGACCCCCCGTATCCGCCCCGCGTTCGAATGGGCAGGGTCCTGCTGAGCAGCCCGGTCCAGAAGGACGCGCTTGCGTCGGCGGAGCGCCTCGGGAGCTGGCTGCGCGGCCGCCGCGGACCGTGGCCGGATGTGCTGGGCCCGGCCCCGGCTCCGATCGAGAAGCTGCATGGGCGTTTCAGGTGGCACGTGCTGCTGCGGGGGAGCGTTTCCGACGTGGGACGGGCGTTTCGCCGTATCGCCGACGATTTTCGCCCGGTGGGCAAGGACGTGAGGGTTTCGCTCGACCGCGACCCGCAACAACTGATGTGACCCCGGCCGGGCGATGCGTTATCGTGTTGTGGCCGGGGCAGATGACTCCGGTGTCCGGCGGCATGCACGACCAAGCAGGAGGTTGCGGGGTGAGTTGCCTGGCTCTCAACGCATCGTATGAGCCATTGATGATCGTCCCGGCCCGACGGGCGATCCGGCTGGTGCTCGACGAGAAGGCCGAAGTGCTCGAGGCGGATGCCCAACGGGCGTTTCGCTCCGTCCGGTCGCGGCACCCCTTCCCGCTCGTGATTCGGCTGGTGCGCTACGTGCACGTGCCCAAGCGATTCCGCCGCCAGGTCACCAACACGTTCCTGTTCGCGCGCGACGAGTACACCTGCCAGTACTGCCAGCGCCACAAACGGGAATTGCGCGTTCGCGAGTTCCTCACCCGCGACCATGTGCTTCCGGTCTCGCGGGGCGGGGGCAACTCCTGGGACAACGTCGTCACGTCGTGCTCCACCTGCAATCACCGCAAGGGCAACCGCTTGCCGCATGAAGTCGGGTTGACGCTTCCCCGGCGTCCCATCGAGCCCAACCATGTGCAGCTCGTGTGGGCCGTGCGGCGGGTGACGCCCATTCAGGCGAAGTACATCCGCATGTTCTTCGGTGACGACGCCGTGCCCTTCGTGCGGGACTCCACGGCCCCGGGCCGCTGACGCAATGGATCGATCGGACGACACCAGGCGGGAGCCACCCGGTCAGCCGGCACCACCCGTGCAGCCGGCGCCACCCGCGCAGCGGGAGCCACCACCCGCGCAGCCGGCGGCGCCCGCCTCGGTGCGCGAAGTCATGAGTCAGCCGCGCAGATACCAGCCCGCGCGTGGTGTACGGCCGGGACCCCCCGGGCGGAAGCGTTCGGGCGGCTCCGGCAGGCCGTCTCCGGCGAACGCCCAGGCCCCGCTGCAGGCGGCGCGCGAGGCCGCCCAGGGCGTGCCCTCAGCGAGCTTGTCCCGGGAGATCGAGGTCGACCAGGAGCAGTGGACGGTGCGCGTGACGGGTACAGCCAGCGTAGGTACGGGGACCGACGCGGGGCCGCGGTTGCTGCACCTTGCCTTCCAGGCGCCTGGCGACCGGCCGAATCCGGAACGCACGGCATACGTATTGGCCAGAGGGATCGACGAGATACCCGAAGAGGAGCTGGCAAGTGTGGTTGCCGACGTGCAGCGAAGCCCTGACAGGAAGTCGGGGCCGGAAAAGGGACGGAGACACAATAGTTCGAGGACGCGTTCGGCTCGTCGCGGCCGGCCCGGCAGGAAGTCGAAGCGGCCGTGACGGCCCGGCCAGGCTAACAACTGCCCCGGCAGGGCTGTCCATCCATCGACCACCAGGCGGAACTGCTTCAACGGGGAGGCCGATACAGGTGTCTAATCCCAAGGAATGAGGGAACGGTCCGACGCGGAGTTGGTTATCCGGGCGCGCAGCGGACACGCTGAATCGTTTGGGGAGTTGGTCCGGCGTTATCAGAGGCCGGCGTACTCCGTCGCGCTCAGCGTGATCGGCAGGCAACAGGACGCGGAGGACGCGGTTCAGGAGTCGTTCATGGTGGCGCTGCAACGGCTGGATGACTGTCGGAACCCGGATCGGTTCGCGGGCTGGTTTTTGACGATCGTCCGCAACCGCTCGCGCAACCTTATCCGGCGGGAGAGTCTGCGCAGTGGAGATCCGATACCGGCCAGCGCGAGCATCAGGGGCCCGAGCCCCGAAAAGGCTGCAAGCCTGGCCGAACTGCGGGAAAACCTTCGGGAGGCGTTGAACAGATTGAGCGAAGTCCAGCGGGAGATCGTTCTGCTGCATGATCTGGAAGGCTGGAAGCACTCCGAGATCGCCGAACGGCTTGGAATGCCTTCCGGGACGGTGCGATCGCACCTGCACTTCGCGAGAAAGGCATTGCGGGTGGAATTGTCCGATTGGCGGGACTACCTAACTGCGAGTTGAGGGTCGCTATGGAAAAGGAAAGACGTGTCACTCTGCTGCGGGCCCTGGACCCGGCGCACGAGCGCCCGGGCTACTGGGAGCGCTTCCGCGCGGAGATCATGGAGAGGGCCGCGTTCGAGCTCGCCCGTCGCCGTGATCTGGCAAGGGAATCCGTTGAGCTCGTTCTTTCGGGGTGGTCGCGCAGCCTCATTCCCGTGGCGCTGGCCGCCGCGGTCATCGCCGCGATCATGGTAAGCGGCGAGGTGGCGCGCGACACCGGTCCGGATGCGGCGCTCGTTCTCGAGGACGTGCTGGCAAGCGAATTCAGCGATGAGGTGCTGGAGACCGCCATCACCGGTGAAGCACACGAGAGTGCGGTGGCCTTCATGGCCTTCGTGGAAGGGAACCGTCCGTGATGGCCCGGTTGAAGCGAGCGCGGGTGGTTTCGGGCGCCCTCCTGGTCCTGGTCGCGGCGGCCGGGTTCCTCGGGGGCCTGGCGTGGCAGGCGAGCCGCACGGACTCGGCGCCCTCGGAGTCGCGGGAATCGAGGGACGATCGCGGCCGGGAAGACAGGCGCCTGGTCATCGACCAGGTCGGCCTCACATCCGAAAAACGTGCGGAGGTGGAAGAGATCATCCAGCACTTCACGGTCCGCATGCGGGCCCTGGACGAGGAGTTTCGGGCGGCGTACCAACCGCTTCGAGAGGCGTATGAACCGCAGCGCAGGAATCTCTTCCGCGACACCAGGGACTCGATCAGGGCCATTCTGCTGCCCGAGGAGCGGGCGCTGTACGACTCGCTCCTGGCAATCAGGTTCGGCGACCGTGACCGTGAGCGCGACCGTGACCGTGACCGCGACCGCGACCGCGATTCGTCCGACGAGGAGCGGCGGGGTGAACGGCCGGAGAGAAACGGAGACTGTTGATATTGTGAGACATACGTTTGGAATATCGTTCGCCGGTCTGGCCATAGCGCTGACCGCGACCGCTTCGGACCGCGCTCTTGCCCAGGACGCCGGACAGGAGATGACGCTGGACGAGGCGCTGGAAATGGCGCTGGTCCACAGTCCGCAACTGGCCCAGAGTCAGGCCAACCTGAGCAACGCGGGGAGTTCGCGCCGGCGTGCATGGGGGTCCTTCCTGCCCAACCTCAGCGTCGGCTCGGGCGCGTCCGTGCAGAGCCTCGACCGCTTCGATCCCAACACCCAGCGCGTCGTGACCGGGAGCAACGACTCCTACAACGCTTCGCTGAACGCGAACTACCAGGTCTTCCAGGGTGGGCGCAAGTTCCATGAACTGGGGCGCACCGAGTCGAGCATCATCGAGGCCGAAGCGCGTCTTCAGGACCAGCGTTTTGCGGTGGTGCTGCAGACGCGCACGCTGTTCATGAACGCGTTGCGTGAGTTCGAACTGGTCGCCGTTGCGGAGGCGAGCGTCGCGCGGGCCGAAGAGAGCCTTGCGATCAGCCGGGCGCGGATGCTGGCCGGGACGGCGACGCGGTCCGACACGCTGCGTACGAGGCTGGAACTCGCCAACGCGCTCCAGGCGGCGTTGCAGGCACGCAATCAGCTGCGGGTCGCTCGCTTCTCCCTGGGTCGCCAGGTGGGTGCCAGCGGTCCGGTGGTGCCGGTCCTTCCCGAGGATCTGGATCCGGCGCCGCTGCTGATCAGCGAACGGGAGATCATCGCGTTGGCCGAGTCCGTTTCGCCGGCCGTGCGCGCGGCCGAGGCGGCATCGGCGGTAGCACGATCCGCGGTCGGCAACGCCCGGAGCTCGTACCTGCCCTCGCTTTCGGTCTCGTCCGGGTACACGTGGGCCAACCAGGATCCGACGTTCAACGGCGGCAACACGAGCTGGAACTTCCGCCTTTCGGGCAGCTACCAGCTCTTCGACGGCTTCCAGCGCGAGCAGAACGTCAGCCAGGCGTCCGAGAGCAGGCGGGTGGCGCGGCTTTCGGAGGACGATGCCCGCAGGAGCGTGCGCCAGAGCGTCGACGGCGCTTTGCGGACGCTGGAAACGCAGGAACAGGCCATCCTGATCGCGCAGGACGCGGTCGTCGTGGCCGAAGAGGACCTGAGGCTCATTCGTGCGCGCTACGGCGTACAGGAGGCCGCGATCCTCGATGTGATCACCAGCCAGGTGGCGCTGGATCAGGCCGAGGCCAATCTGGTGACCGCAAGGTATGACTACGCGCTTGCAAAAGCGGAACTCGAATCGATTGTGGGGAGGGATTTGTGATGGTGAACGGGCATGGGAGAAGTGGTGGGAACGGTGGCGGGGCGAACGGAGTGATCATCCGCACGGAGGGGCTGCGCAAGTACTACGTGCTTGGAGCGGAGACCGTACGGGCGGTGCGGGGGGTGGATCTAAGGGTCAGCCGGGGCGAATTCGTGGCGATCATGGGGCCCTCGGGAAGCGGCAAGTCCACGTTCATGAACCTGATCGGCTGCCTGGACACGCCGACCGACGGCCGCTACTGGCTGAATGGGCGAGAGGTGTCGGAGCTGTCGGACGACCAGCTGGCGCGCGTCCGGAATCGCGACATCGGCTTCGTCTTTCAGACCTTCAACCTTCTGCCGCGGGCCTCGTCGCTGCACAACGTGGAACTGCCGCTCATCTACGCGGGGGTGCCCGCCAAGGTGCGCCGCAGGCTCGCCGAGGAGAAGCTCGAGCGCGTCGGCCTGGGCGACCGGATGCACCACAAGCCGCCCGAGCTTTCCGGTGGGCAGCGCCAGCGCGTGGCCATCGCCCGGGCGCTCGTGAACGACCCCGCGCTGCTGCTGGCCGACGAGCCGACCGGGAACCTGGACTCCGCGACATCCCGCGAGATCGTCGAGATCCTCGTGGAGTTGAACTTGACGGGCCAGACGATTCTGCTGGTGACGCACGAACCCGACATTGCCGAGGCGGCGTCACGCCAGATTCACCTGACCGATGGGCTGGTGGATCGCGATTTTTTCAACGAAGGGATGATGAATTGATGCGACTGCAAGGATCAGGCGTGATGGGCGCCACCCTGCTGACCGGGTTGGCCGTTGCCGCGTGCGAAGCCGAACCCGAGGCCGAGGCCGTCAGCGTACAGACCGTCGCCGCCGAGGTGCGCGACCTGCGGATCACCGCCGAAGCGACCGGCGAACTGGAGCCGGTGCTGAAGGTCGAAGTGAAGTCCAAGGCGTCCGGAGAGATTCTCCAGCTTCACGTCGACTCGGGCGACGAGGTAGAGCCGGGAACCCTCCTGGCCGAGGTCGACCCGCGCGACGTCAACAATGCGTACGAGCAGGCCGAAGCGGACCTGGCGGTGGCGCGCGAGCGCATGAACATCGCCGAGGCCCAGCGCGACCGCAGCAGGAATCTCCTGGACGTGGAGGTCATCACCGCGCAGGAATACGAGAGCAAGCAGCTGGAATACGCCAACGCCCAGTCGGCGCTGGTGCGGGCAAGCACGAATCTGGAGCTGGCCACGCTGCGCCGGACCGACGTGACCATTCGGGCGCCGATGGCGGGAACGATCCTTGAGAAGCTGGTCGAAGCCGGCCAGGTGATCCAGTCGGCGACCCAGAACGTGTCGGGCGGGACCACGCTCTTCATGATGGCCAACCTGGACGACATGAGGGTCCGCACCCTGGTCGACGAGACCGACATGGGACAGCTCACCTCGGGGATGATCGCCACGGTGCAGGTCGAGGCCTTTCCGGACCGGACCTTTCGGGGTGAAATCGAGAAGATCGAGCCCCAGGCCGTGGTCAATCAGAACGTGACCATGTTTCCCGTCATCGTGTTGCTCGACAATCGCGCAGGCCTCCTCAAGCCGGGCATGAATGCCGAGGTGGAGATCCTGGTCGATGAGCGCCTGCAGACCCTCACGGTGCCGAACAGCGCCGTGGTGCAGCCCTACGAGGTCGCGCCCGCGGCCGAGGTGCTGGGCCTCGATCCGCAGGCCGCCACCATCGACAACACCGTCTGGGGCGAGCTGATGGCTCAGGCTGCGGCGCGGGCCGGTGTCGAGGTGAACACGGCAGCGCGTGGCGGCTTCGGGCGCCCCGGCGCCGGTGGTGGTCCGGGGGCGGCCGAAATGGCGGGCATTCGCCAGAGAATCCAGTCAGGCGAGATCACGGCGGATTCGGCACGCGCGCTTATGACCGCCATGCGCGAGGGTTCGGGAGGCCGCACGGAGGGGCAGGGGGAAGCCGCCGAGGCCGACGGGGCGGAGACGGCGCAGGCCGGCGAGGCCGGCGAGGCCGCGGGACCCGGCGAGGCCGGCGAGGCCGCGGGACCCGGCAGACCACGCGGTCCGGGTGGGGGCGCCATGGCGGGCAACCGGGGATTCGCCAGGGGAATGACGGGCGCCATGGGTGCCATGCGCGGCATGGGCGGCAGCATGGGAGATCCCTCCTTCAGTCCAGCCGTCGTGTTCGTGGTGGACGCACTCGGCAACATCACGCCGCGGCCCGTGGTGATGGGAATCGGTGACTACGACTACGCGGAGATCCTGGCCGGACTGGAGGAAGGCGAGGAAACCGCGATGATCGGCGCCGCCCAGCTCCAGGCGCAACAGCAGGAGCGCATGGAGCGGATGCGCGGCCGCATGCGCCCCTTCGGCGGATAAGGAGCCACCGATGTTCGTCATCAAGGAAACGATCGTCGTCGCGTTCGCGTCGATCCGCGCCAACGCGCTGCGCTCGGGACTCACCACGCTGGGGATCGTGATCGGTACCGCCGCCGTGATCACCATGGTCGCGCTGGGCGAGGGTGCGCAGCGCCAGGTCCAGGAGCAGATCGAGAACATGGGGACGAACATCCTCACCGTGCGGCCCGGCCAGGGATACTTCCGGGGCGTGGCGAGCGGGAACCGCCGCCTCGAGGAGGACGACGCGGTCGCGCTGCGCGAACAGGTGGGCGATCAGTACCAGATCGCGCCCGAGATCGAGTCCCGCCTGCAGGTCTCCTACCTGCGCTGGAATTCGTCGAACTCGGTCGTGGGAACCTGGCCCTCGTTCTTCTCGCTGCACAGTCATGAAGTCGCGTACGGCCGCTTCTTCGACGAGGGCGAGGTGCAGGGCCGCCGGCGCGTTGCGGTCCTGGGGTCGAATGTCCCCGACGACCTGGGAACTCCCCCCGGGCTCCTGGTGGGCCGCACGATCCAGATCAGGGGCATCCGCTTCGAGGTGGTCGGGGTTCTCAAGGAGAAGGGCGGCGCGATGTGGATGCAGCCCGACGACCAGATCTACATCCCCCTGTCCACCGCCATGTACCGGGTCATGGGCGGCAGGGACCGGCTGCGTTCGATCTACGTGGCGGCCCCGTCTCCCGAAGAGCTGGACCCCGCGTGGGCGGACATCGACCGGGTGATCCGGCGCGAGCACCGCATCCTCCCGACCGAGGAAGCGGATTTCAGCATCCAGCAGTCGTCCGAGTTCCTTGAGACCTTCAACGAGACCACCCGCACGTTCACCATGCTGCTGGCGGGAATCGCCGGCGTCAGTCTGTTGGTGGGCGGGATCGGGATCATGAACATCATGCTCGTGAGCGTGACCGAACGGACCCGGGAGATCGGCGTGCGCAAGGCGCTCGGCGCCACACGCAAGACGATTCTCTTTCAGTTCCTGATCGAGGCACTGGTGCTGTGCGTGTTCGGCGGCATGCTCGGTGTTGCGGCTGGAATGGGCGGAGCCAACCTGATCTCGCAGATGTTCGAGGCCGAGACGGCCGTGGCTGCGGAAGCCGTCGCGGTAGCCCTGGGATTCTCCGCCGCGATCGGTCTCTTTTTCGGGATCTGGCCGGCCCGGAGGGCTTCCACGCTCGATCCGATCGACGCGCTGCGCTACGAGTAGCCGGGGTGATAGCAGTCTGCTATCACTTTGCTAGCGCGGGCGGTTGCTGGTGCGGCTGGTTGCTGGTGCGGGTGGTTGCTAGCGCGGGTAGGCGATACTCAGGCGGTCTCCCTCACGCACGATCGTAAGCTGCACCGGATAGGCAGCTTGCGTGAGCAGGGCGCGCAGCTCCATCACCGTGCCCGCCGTGTCGCCGCCCACGGTAACAATGACGTCTCCCGCCCGAATTCCGGCCCCTGCCGCAGGACTGTAGCCGATGACTTCGGTGACGAGGACGCCCGAGCCGACTCCGAAATACTGTTCCAGCTCGCTGGTCAGGTCGCGGACGAACGCGCCGCCGAGGACCACCGGGGTGCTGAGGATGAACGGGGCAAGCAGGTTGGGCCGGCCGGACTCGACAAAACCGATACGGATGGGCCCGGGCCCCCCGCCGCCTCCGCCGTCCTCGGGCGCCGCGGGATCCCGGAGACGCTGTTCAGCTTCGCCTACCTCCACTCTCACCCGGGCCTCGGCGATCATCGCGCGCGTTGACTCCCATAGCCGCCGCTCGGCGGAGAGCATGCCCTCGGCGACGTCACCCCAGTCCACCACCACCTGGAACAGCGAATCGATGTGCCGGCTCATGCGAGCCTGGGTGTCGAAGAAGCGCTCCATGACGACGACCGGCTGCAGCGTCGCGGGACGAGTCCCGGCGACAACCGGCAGGTCGTGTTCATCGGCGCCGCGCTGCACCGTAAGATGCAGGGTCTGGCCGGCCCCGACCGTGCCCACCGCGGCGAGCCACGCCTCCCAGCTCGGGAGACGGCTGCCGTTTACGGCCACGACCCGGTCTCCGGACATGACGCCGCCCAGGTCGGCCGGACCGGACTGGTACACGTCCGCGATCACGAAGTCGAAAACGGTGCTGTCCGCGCTCGGGATCACGGTCATGTCGACGTCCAGGCGAATGCCCAGCCAGCCGCCCCCTTCGCTCCCTGCCGACACCCGGCTCGGGTCCTGCGGTGCCGCGGCCGCGGGCAGTCCGGCCCACAGCGTGCCGAGAACGAGGAGGGAGCGGAATCTCATCGTACTCAATGCCAGTTCGCCTGGCTTATCTGCCGAAGGGTCTGCTGCCTCTCTGCGAGCGTGCTCACCACCAGCCCGTTGAAGAACTGGTCCGCCGGCGATTCCTCCACCGCGGCCCGGCTCGCGGCGAGCAGGGCGTCGATGGCGGCGAGCCTCACGGCCGGATCTCCCGGCAATTCGCGTTCGCTCTGGGCGCCCAGCAGGCGGCGGAACTCGGCAAACGCGACCGACCAATCCTGCTCGGCCTCCTGCACCGCCAGCATGGCCTCTTCCAGCGACGCGAAGGACACCGTTCCCGTCTCCACCGCCTCCGAACCGGCGGCGAGTCCGTCCGAGGGCCCGGCGGGAGCACCGCCCGCGGCCCAGCCGAACGCGGTTCCCCCGGTGAACAGCACGAGTCCGGCGGCAATCCGCGTCCACTTGCGCCAGAACGCGGGATCCCTGCGCCTGCCGCGGATAAGACCCT
This sequence comes from Longimicrobiales bacterium, assembly GCA_965116905.1. GTDB lineage: Bacteria > Gemmatimonadota > Gemmatimonadetes > Longimicrobiales > Gaopeijiaceae > Bin94. Next base: position 2,501,143 of record OZ220732.1, read on the forward strand.
CCGCAACCAGCCTGTCCTCCAAATCCGGCCAGCCGTCGGGAGGCGGCAGCACGGCGGGCAGGTCCCTCAACGCTCCCTTCTGGGCCCGCAGCGCCTCCAGCTCGCGCTGCAGGTCGGGATCCGCGTCGAGGATTGCCTTTTCTTCCGGTGTCGGCCGTTCGTCGACCAGCCGAGCCAACTGTTCGAGACTCAAACGCTCCATGCTTCCACTTCCTTGGGCTGTGTTTCGAAACCTCTCAGCATGCGCCTCATCTTTGCCCGCGCCTTGAACAACTGCGACTTCGACGTGCCCGAGGTCACCCCCAGGGCGGTGCCGATTTCCTCGTGTGTATAGCCTTCCACGTCGTGCAGGATCAACACCTTCCTCATTCCCTCCGGAAGCTCGTCCAAAGCCTGTTCCAGCTTCCGCGCCAGCAGGGCGTCGCCGACCTGCGGAGCTACGGCCACGACCTCGGGCAGCGGCACTTCACGCATCCTCCGCGTCTTCGCCTTCCTGACCGCCTGCAGTGCGGTGTTTACCGCGATCCGGTGCAGCCAGGTCGAAAAGCGGGCTTCACCCCGGAAGGACGGCAGGGCGCGCAGGGCCCGTATCCACGTCTCCTGGGCATAGTCGTGCGCCAGGTCGTCGTCACCCGCGATGCGACGCACGACGGCGTACACCCGCGGGGAATACCGGTCATAGAGCGCCCGGACGGCCTGTCCGTCTCCATCACACGCTCGGCGTATCAGCTGGGCTTCGATGTGTCGGATCCAGTTGTGGGCCGGGTTTGCTGTCTTTCGAGGATTGAGATGCAATCACTCCGGCCAGGGGTTGCACCCCTCGAAAGGTTCCACATGTGTGCCCTGCATGCCAGCTTTACCCCTGTCCCGCCGCGGCACGTCTCCGCGGACCCCGATTCCTCGACCTCTCCGACGATCCCATGACCGAGTCCAGTCCTGCGCTTCCCGGAGCCAGCCATCTCGAGTGCACCGCCACCGGCGCCATCTTCGACTCCGAGACTCTTCGTGGCCTTTCGCCCGCCGGCAAGCCCCTCTTCGCCCGCTACGATCTCGATGCGATCCGCACCCGCTTCACCCCCGAGGCGGTCGCGCGCAGAGCCCCGACGCTCTGGCGGTATGAAGAGGTCCTGCCGGTGCGGGACCGTGCCTGCCAGATCAGCCTCGGCGAGGGCTTCACGCCGCTGCTGGAGTCGCCGCGCCTGGCGGACCGCGTGGGCGTGCGCCGCCTGTGGGTCAAGGACGAGGGACAGAACCCGACCGGCTCGTTCAAGGATCGGGGCCTGTGCATGGCGGTCTCGCGCGCACTCGAGCTGGGCGCGCGGGAGCTAGCGATTCCGTCGGCGGGCAACGCGGCGGGGTCGGCGGCGGCGTATGGCGCGGCCGCGGGCTTGCCGGTTCACGTGGTCGTGCCCCTGGACACGCCGGTCGCGATCCTGGCCGAGATCCGCGCGCTCGGTGCCGAGCTGGACCTCCTGGACGGCCTGATCAGCGACTGCGGCAGGGTCGTGCGCGAGCGGTGCGACGAGGACGGGTGGTGGGACCTGTCCACCCTGAAGGAGCCGTACCGCGTAGAGGGAAAGAAGACAATGGGCTACGAGCTCTTCGAGCAGCTGGGCGGACGGCTGCCCGACGCGATCGTCTATCCGACGGGCGGCGGCACCGGCCTGATCGGCATGTGGAAGGCCTTCGCCGAGATGGAGGCGCTTGGCTGGATCGGGGCCGAGAGGCCGCGGATGTTCACCGTGCAGGCGACCGGCTGCGCTCCGATGGTGCGGGCGTGGGAACAGGGCCTGGAGGACGCGGGGCTGTGGGAGGACGCGGCCACGTTCGCGGCGGGCCTGAGGGTTCCGGGGGCCGTGGGCGACTTCCTCATCCTGCGTGCGCTGCGGGAATCGGGGGGCGGGGCGGTCGCGGTCACCGACCACGCAATGGCTCAATGGGTCGAGACCATGGGCGCCGCAACGGGGATCTTCGGGGCGCCGGAGGGCGGGGCGACCGCGGCGGCGGTGCCCCGACTGCTGGAGATGGGACTGATCCGCGACAGCGACGAAGTCGTGCTCTTCAACACGGGCAGCGGGCTGAAGTACGTCGGGATGGAGCCGGTGGACTGACCGGGCTCCGGTCAGTTCGACTGCCGCCTGCGGTAGCTGAATTCCGGCAGCGGGACCAGACCCGTGCGAAGCGGGGGGACCAGTTCCGCGGTCGGGCGTTTGACGGCCAGCGCGCGGTTGAGGTGAAGCGTGAAGGCGGCGTTGTGCCGGGATCCGAAGTCCCAGCCCACCCCCACGGGAAGCCGCGCGACCAGTCCGGCTCCGGTGCCGCCCTCCTCCCGCGCGACAATTCCCCACAGGCCGAAGCCCACGAACGGCTCCACCGAACGGGACCCCAGGTACTGCTTGGCCGTCACCGACACGCTGAGGTCCCGGAGCCGCCAGGTGCCCACCTGGACCTCCACACCCTGGTGATCCCAGCGGTATTCGCCGACGAGCGCGGCCATGCTGGCGCCGAACACGGACACGCCGAATCGGTACTGGGCGGAAAGCGGGGCGGCGCCGGCGACGGCCAGGAGGCAGGACAGCGACAGCGCGGGGAGGATTCGCCGCCGCGCACCCTCGGCACCGGGTCGGACCGGCCGGTTGCGAGGGCGGGGGGGCGATGGGATCATGATGGGCGAGTATAACGTGGCCGATTCCGGGCTTCCAGGTTGATGCATCGATGACGTCTCGCACGCGTGGGTCATTGCCCCGCCAGGGGTGGCAGACCCTGTCGGCACCGCTGGTGGGCCTGTTGGCGTTGCTGTTGGGCCTGTCGGCGGCGTGTGCCGGTGCGGACGATGGCGCCGTGCCGGCACCTCCGCTCCCGGAGACTGCGCTGACCCGCTATGCGCCCGACTCGTTGCGCGTCGTCCCTCTGAGCCAGGGCGTCCACTATCGCTACCTCTGGTCGCCGGCCGGGCCGTGGGCGATCCACCTGGTCTCGGCCGACCTCGACCGCTGTCAGCTGGACCTGAGGGTGGTTCCGGCGCTGGCCGCGGACGGAGCCACCCGGACTCGGAAGGCCGTCTCGGATATGCGGCCATCGGCCGATGCGGATGTACAGGTGCTCGCCGGGGTCAACGGGGACTTCTTCGCCGCGGACGGGACTCCGGTGGGACCTGAGGTCACCCGCTCGACCCGGCGTGTCTCGGAACGGCCTGCGCTTGCGTGGGGACGGGACCGGGTGCTTCGGATCGGGCCGGGCGACACGGAGGTGGACACTGCCGGCGTGACCGCACAGGTCATCGGGGGCTTTCCCGAGCTCCTGGACGGTGGAACCCCGGTGGGGGATCTGGGGATTGCCGAACGTCCCTCTTTCGCCGCCGCGCGGCACCCGCGCACCGCGGCCGGCCTGGACGTTCAGAGCGGGGTGCTGTGGATCGTCGTCGTCGACGGGCGGCAGATGCCGTATTCCGACGGGATGTCCCTTCCGGAACTGACCGAGCTCTTCCTGTCCCTCGGAGTGGATGAAGCGCTGAACCTCGACGGTGGCGGCTCGTCCGCGATGTCCGCGGGCGGACGCATCGTCAACCGGCCATCGGATACGGACGGAGAGCGCGCGGTAGCGAACAGCCTGTGGCTCGTGCTCGACGAGGCCGGGTGTCAGCGGCCCTTGTCCCAGGCAAGCGAAAGCCCCAGGTAGCCGCCGCGGTCGGGTCCGGGCTCGAAGAACCGTCCTCCGAAGGCGTTGACCACCACCGACGACGCGTAGCGGACGTTGGTGAGGTTCGTGATGGCCGCGAAGGGCGACACACGCACGTTCCCCGCCCGGATGCCGGACGCTCCGGCGCGCAGTTCGACCAGCGTGTAGCCCTCGGCGCTGGCGTCGTTGGCATCGTTTGCGGGCACCTCGCCGCGGCGCTCGACGCGCAGTTCGCCGAACCACGGCCCGCCTCCCGCCCGCAGGCTGGCCTCGAGCCGGTGAGGGGCGATCCCGGGAACGCGGTTGCCGTCGAAGGTGTTGTCCCCCACCGAGAACTCGGTGAACCGGGCGCTGACGTACCCGTAGGCCACGCGGGCGGTCAGGACCGGCGACAGCACGGCCCGCGCCGACGCCTCGAAACCGCGCACGGTGGACCGTCCCGCGTTGCGGTAGAAGCGCCGTCCGGGCGCGGTCGGGACCTCGAACGGCACCAGCTGGTTGGACAGGCTCGACGCGAAGGCGGTGAGGTCGTAGGTGGAGCGACTGCCCAGCACGCCGCGGAGTCCGCCTTCGGTCGTCCACCCGCTCTGAGGCTCCAGGCCGGGGTTGAAGCCGCCCGCGCGCGTGGGCTGATTGGCGAGTTCGGTGGTGGTCGGCGTCTCGAAGGACCGCGCCAGCGACGCGAACAGGCCGTGGTCCCCCAGATCGATGTGGAAGCCCAGCGACGGATTCAGCCCGGTCATGGTGCGGGAGCCGGAGTCGTCGGGATTGTCTGCCCGGACAAAGCGATCGTAGGCGGTGAAGTCGAAGTGGTCGAACCGCAGTGCCCCCATGACGCTCAGCCGCCCGGCCACGGGGACGCGAAGCTGACCGAATACGGCCGCCGCGCGAACTCGCTCGTCCTGATCGAGAACCAGGCTGCCGCGCTCGCCGCCCTCGTTGACGAAGTTCTGCCGGTCGTCGCTCTGGAGCTCGCTCTCCAGTCCGAAGTCGAACCGGCCCGCACCCGCCTGCGTGTCCCATTCCCGCCCGAGGGCGAGGCGCACGCCCCCACCGTTGCGGGCGAGGTCGATCACGCGCGTGGGGATGGGGTTGTCCAGCTCGCGCCTCACGCCGTAGGCCGAAAACGCGCCCTCCAGTCCCCCGACGCCACCGGTCCAGCTGACGCCGGCCTGACCCTGGCGGACGTACTTCCGGGTGCGGCGGGCCACGTTGAACCCCCACGCCTGGTTGCTCCCCTCGTCGAAGAGGGTGGCCGGGAGGGAACCCGCGTTGAGCGCGTCGAGGTCGAGGCCGTTCAGTTGCACGGCCAGGGTGCCGCCGCCGACCGCCGTCGTGAACCCCGCATTGAGGGTGGTGCGGTCCGCCTGGCTGTACGGGTCCTCGCCGGACTCCGAGGCGTTGTTCCGGAAGCCGTCGAAGTTTGTGCGGGCCACGCTGGCGCGGAAGCCGACCGCCCCGGCCGTGCCCGATCCGGTGGCCTGCATCCTCAGCAGCCCGTCCGACCCCGTCACGAAGGTGGCTTCCTGGCTGTAGCTTCCCGCGTACGGCTCCGCGCTGCGAAACAGGAGGACTCCGCCCGCGCCGTTGCCGAACACCGCCGCCGCCGGGCCGCGCAGCGCCTCCACGCGGCCGAGCGATCCGATGTCCAGGTGGTCGAGCGTGCTCTGGCCGTCGGGAAGCGTCGCGGGTATCCCGTCCACGAGGATCTTGATCCCGCGCACGCCGAACTGGGAGCGTGCGCCGAACCCGCGGATCGAGATGCGCTCGCCGACCGCCGGGTTGTAGCGGTTCTGCACGCGCACGCCGGGGAGCGTGTGCAGCGCCTCCTCGATCGACAGGCCGGAGTTGCCCAGCGCCAGGTCGGGGCCGGCGATGATCGAAGCCGAGAAGGGAAGCCTGTCGAGACGCACGGGCGAGCGCAGCACGGAAACGACGATGGGCGAGAGCTCGACGGTGTCCGCCGCCTCGGTCTGGGCCGTGGCGGGCAGGGCGGTGAGGAGGATCGCCGCGCCGAGGGTCGTGATCGCCCCGGCGCGCGCCAGGGCGAGGACGCGCACACAAAGGGCCACGCGCGCACGGAGGACGCAGAGGGAGAGTTGTGGGGTTCGCATGGGCACGTGGTCGCTGTGGGTCAGGGCTGCTTCGAGTCAACCCGCAAGTTCAGGGTGGCGAAGCGTTGTTGGGAGGGAATCATGACCTCTTCTTCCCTCGAGGCCACGAAATCGGACGGCGAGTAGGAGACTTCCAGCACGTCGGGATTGAGTTGCTCGCCGGGGTCGAGCACCGCCACGCGCAGGCTCGTATCCACGGGTACCCAGCACGCGCGGTAGTAGCCCCGGGCGTCGGTGGTGACCGCCGTTCCGGCCCGGCCCGCCCGCAGCCGCCGGTCGACGACGGAGGACGCCCCCTCGAACACGGAGATGTCGTATTCGCGGAACAGGACGCGCACCGTGGCGCCGGAAACGGGATCGCCGGCGTCGTTCGTCACACGTCCGACCAGGATGGCGTGGCTGCGCAGCACCCGTCCGCCGGGCATGGTGGCCATTTCGTCCGGCGGTTCCACGTCGTCACAGAGGCGATCCAGCACCCGGCCGATCCGCGGAGCCGCGAAGTTCACCTGCGCCGGGGTCTCCGCGCCGTCCACCACCTCCACGTCCCAGGGTTCGGGCCGGTAGGAGAACCGCGAGAAGTAGCGGTGGGTGAAGTTGACCGCGTAGACGCCGGGCTCCAGGCGGGTGAATTCGAAGCGGCCCTCGCGATCGGTCGTGGCTTCGATTGTCGTGCCCTCGATGAAGACGACGGCCCCCGGGAGTCCGGCGCGCAGGCTGTCGAACACCACGCCCGCGATGCGGCCGCCCAGGTCCGCCTCCATGACCGTCCCTTCGCTGCCGTGCACCTTCAGCACATCGCCGCCCTGCTCGGTGATCCCGTCGAGCACGGTCACGACCCTGCTGTCGAAGGGGCTGACCTCGACCCTGCCGCGCGGCATGCGAATCCTCCACGAGCTCACGATCCAGGTGCCGTTGGGCAGCGCCTCGAACTCGACCGTTCCCCCCGGGTTGGCGCGCTGGAGCCCGGCCGGGAGGTCGAGGTTCTGGTAGTAGTAGTCGAGCCGCCTCAACACCGAATTCTCGGCCTCGAGCCACAGCGTTCCCCGTATCTCCGCGATTCTCCGGCCGGGAACGGGTTCGAATTCCAGGCCGACCAACCCCGGTTCGCCCCCGTCGGTCTTGAGGCGGAAGCAGTGGGTGTCGAGGAACGGATCGGAGAGGAGCACGCCCGCATCGGGGGCCCAGTACACGGACTCGTTTGGGGTGATCTTCGCAAACCCCTCCGCAACCAGGGAGTCCGCCGGGAGGGAGACGAACGGGTATTGGCGGTACGCGCGCTCGAAATCGCGGTCTTCCGAGACCACCTGCCGGCCCTCAGGTCCCAGCTGCCGGAGGATCCCCATCATCTCGTAGCGGTAGTACCCCCGCTCCTGCGTAAACGCCGCGGCGTCGAGTGCCTTGCGCGCCTCGTCCCACACCCGCGTGACCGCGAGTCCCTCCTCGGGGCGAACCCGGCAGCGGCGGTCGGCTTCCGCCTCGATGCCCGCGAGGGAGACCGCTGCCACCGCCGACGTCATCCGGATCGTGACCGTATCGCCGGCCGCAAGGTCGAAGTAGTCCGAGTAGGTGGTCGCGTACCCGATCCGGTCGGCCCTCAGGCGGTATCTGCCCGGAGACGTGGTACTCACCTCGAACAGCCCGGAGTCGCGGGTCAGGGCCCGGGAGAGCTGGTTGTCGCCGCGGTCGAGCAGGCTGATCATCGCGCCGCCCACGCCCGCGTCGTCGGCGGAGTCCACAAGCCGGCCCCGGACCACCTGTGCGGTGGCGGGGGCGACAATGCCGGCGACGACGACCCCCGACAGCAGCATGGGGAAGACGAAGCGGCAAACCTTCGGAAACAGCGGACGCGGCACGGGCGTTCTCCAGCGTTGATGCTCGCTACAAGGTAATACGCCGGACCGCCGCCGGCATGACACCGGGCCACCCTTGAGCCGAATCCCGGTCGCGGCTTACCTTGGCCTGCCAACGTTTCGTCCGGATGGGAGTCGGCAAATGGCACCTCACAGCTGTCGTTTCGGTCTCAGCGCGGCCGCCGCCGTGGTCGCAGGCGCGGTCGCCGCCGTGGTCGCGGGCGCGGTCTGTGGGGTTGGCGTGCTGGCGGGCCAAAGCCCTGGACAGAGCCGCGGGTACGTGCCCGAGGACTACTACGGTCTGGTCGTGGTGGGCGACGTCGCGGTCTCGCCCGATGGCGCGAACGTGGCGTTCACCGTCACCACGGTTGTGGAGGACGAGAATCGGCGACACCGTGAGATCTGGGTGCAGCCCCTGTCGGGCGGGCGCGCCGACGGCGACGCCTTCCCGGTCACCAGCTCCAACGAGGAGTCGAGCGGCCCGCGCTGGTCCCCGGACGGGTCGCTCCTCTCGTTTTCGTCTTCGCGCGGGGACGACCCCAACCCGATCTGGTTTGTCCGCCTCCGCGGCCCCGGGGGCGAGGCCTTCCACATCGAGGGCGTCGAGGGGCCGCCCGTGTGGTCTCCGGACGGTGCCTCCATCGCCTACGTGAAGGCTCCCGAGCGCGGGGCGGACGGCTCCGACGGCGGCGATCAGGACGAGGCAGCCGGCCGCGAGGGCTGGATTGCGCCCGATGCGGTCTCCAGCACCCTGGACGCCACCCGCTTCGACGGCCGGGTCATCACCTCGATCCGCTACAAGCGCGACGGCCGCCTCGCCTTCCAGCCGCACTACCTGTCCCGCGAGAAGCAGCAGCTCATGGTCGTCGACGCGCGCGGGGGCACGCCCACCCAGCTGACGCGAGTCTCCTTCGATGTTGGCGGCCCGGTGTGGTCCGAGGACGGCCGGGTCATCTTCTTCACCGGCGACGAGCGCCAGGACGACGAACTCGACAGCGAGAACACGGGCGACATCTGGGCCGTGGACGTGAACGTGGGCACCGTCCGGCGACTCACCTCCAACCCGGGAACCGAGAGCGCCCCGGCGATCTCGCTCGACGGCCGCAGCATGGCGTTTCTGTCGACCCCCGAGCGCGGGAGCCAGACGGACCTGCTGGTCGCCGAAATCGGCCCCGACGGGCACTTCCGCGGCGAGCCCGCCAACCTGACCGCCGACTGGGACCTCCGCCCCGGCGCCCCCACGTGGTCGGCCGACGGCGCCAGCGTCCTCTTCTCCGCCGGCGTCGCCGGGGACAGCCACCTCTTCCGGGCGTCGGCGTCGGTGTCGACGTCGGCAATCGCGGCGACGGCGCCGTCCACCGCGGACCGGGTCCAGCAGGTCACGCGCGGCGCCCGGCGGCTGTCCTCCTTCTCGTTTTCCGACTCCGGCGGCGTCATGGCCTTCACCGCGACCGACGCGGTCACGCCCGGCGAACTCTACGTCGGCCCCGGAGACGGCTCGAGCGAGCAGAAGGTCACGCGCTTCAACGACGGCTGGCTTTCGGAGGTGTCGCTGATGCCCGCCGAGGAACTGACGTGGACCGCCGAGGACGGCACCGAGATCCAGGGCTGGGTGGTCAGGCCCGTCAACTTCCGCAGCGGCGGCTCGTACCCCATGGTGCTGAAGATCCACGGCGGACCGCATTCGGCCTACGGGAACACCTTCTTCCCGACCTTCCACGTGCTGTCGGCAGCCGGGTTCTTCGTCCTCTACACCAATCCGCGCGGCTCATCCGGCTATGGCCACGACTTCCAGTACGCGACGCGCGGCGAGTGGGGCATCGTGGACCGCGAGGACTACCTGGCCGGCGTCGAGGCGGCGCTGGCGGCCTACCCCGAGATCGACGCCAACCGTCTCGGCGTCTCGGGCGGCAGCTACGGCGGCTTCATGACCAACTGGCTTACCGCCACGACCGAACGCTTCCACGCCGCGGTCACCTCGCGCTCGATCACCAACTGGGAAAGCTGGTGGGGCACCTCCGACGCGCAGGGGCTGACCGAGTACGAGTTCTACGGCCCGCCGTGGGAGCAGCGCGACCTCTACCGCCGCCTCTCGCCCATCTCCTACGTCGAGAACGTGACCGCGCCGACGCTCATCATCCACAGCGAGCAGGACTACCGCACCCCGATCGGCGACGGCGAGCAGTGGTTCATGTCGCTCAGGAAGCTGGGGGTGCCGGTCGAACTGGTCCGCTACCCGCGGTCGTCGCATGGCCTCTCGCGAACCGGCGAACCCTGGCTGCTCGTGGACCGCCTGGAGCGCATCCGGAGCTGGTTCGCGCACTTCCTGATCCAGAACCCGCCCGCCAGGCGAGCCGGAGCGGAGTCCGGACGCCGTTGACCGACCTCCCGCCACTTCCATACACCGAGCGCCGCAAGACCGCGCTCTCGCGCATGGCCGATGGATCCATGGTCCTGCCCGCTTTGGATGTGAGGTACAAGAGCGGTGATTCGGAATACCGCTACCGCCCCGACTCGGAGATGCTCTACCTCACGGGGTGGGGGGAAGGGGGGAGCGTCGCCGTGCTGAGGGGCCACGGCGCAAAGCACCGCTTCGTGCTCTTCGTGCCCGAGCGGGACGCGGAACGGGAGCGCTGGACGGGCCCCCGACTCGACCCGGGAGAGGTGAGCGCCCGCTTCGGCGCGGACGCGGTCTTCCCCATGAGGGAGTTCCGGGACCGGGGACCGGCGCTGCTGGCCGACGGCGACCGGATCCACTACCGCCTGGGCGCGTCCGCGGTGTGCGACGACGTGGTGCGCGACGCGCTCGGCGCCGGGCGGGCGCGGCGGGCCCGGCAGGGTGCGGGCGCGCACATGGTGGTCGACCCGGGGGCGATCCTGGACCCGATGCGGGTGCGGAAGGACGCGGCCGAGATCGCCCGGCTGCGCGAGGCCGCGCGGATCTCGGTGGCCGCGTTCCGCGAGGCGCTGGGGCGCGTGCGGGGCGGGGTGGGGGAGTGGGAGGTGGAGGCCGCGCTGGAGGCGGGGTTCCGGAGCCGGGGCGCGGGCGGTCCGGCCTTCGCGACGATCGTCGCCGCGGGGGCGAACGCGTGCACGCTGCACTATTCCGCCAACCGCGCCCGGATCCGGGGCAGCGACCTGGTGCTGATGGACGCGGGCGCCGAGTTCGACTACTACGCGGCGGACATCACGCGCACCGTGCCCGCGTCGGGGCGGCTGGCGGGGGCACGGCGCGAGGCGTACGAGGTCGTGCGGGGAGCGCACCGCGCGGCCCTGGCGGCGTGTCGGCCGGGTGGGACGCTGGAGGATGTGCACGAGGCGGCCAGCCGCGCGATCGCGGGGGGGCTGGTGGGGATGGGGGTGGTGGAGGGCACGGTGGAGGAGGTGGTGGAGAGCGGGGCGCACCGGGCGTTCTTCCCGCACAAGACGTCGCACTGGCTCGGGCTGGACACGCACGATGCGGGGCCGTATTGGGGCGGTGCGGGCGCCGACGGAGCGGGCGCCGACGGACCGGTCCTGCTACAGCCCGGCATGGTCTTCACCGTCGAGCCCGGGCTGTATTTCCCGCCCGGCAGTTGCGACCGGGTGCCGGAGCTGGAGGGGACCGGGATCCGGATCGAGGACGACGTGCTGATCGGCGAGGACGGCGCGGAGGTGCTGACGGGCGAGCTCCCCGTCGACCTCGAAGCGCTTGGGCCGCTGGTGGGGAAGGCGTCGTGAAGTCGCCTGTCCCGCCGGACACACCGCCACCGGCTTCGCCGCCACCAGCTTCGCCGCCGCCGGGCTCACCGCCGCCGGATGGCCGCGACGCCAGCCCGCTGCTCCGGCGGCTCGTGGAGCCGGAACCCCTGCTCGCGGTCGAACTGCGGCCGCCCCGGCTCGGCATGGGTACCGCGCGGAGCATGAGCGTCTGGATCGACATGCACCACGCGGTCCAGCGGCTCGCGCGGCAGGACACCTTCATCCTGCTGACCGACGATGCCGCCGGGGACCATGAGGAGGAGAGTCTCGCGCACCTGGCCGCGAACCTGGGCGGGACCGCCGACCTGGGCGCGGTGGTGCCATTTCTGACGTGCAAGCATCCGCTCGAGTACTGCCGGATGTTCGCGCGGCGGGCGTCGGGGCTGGGCGTGGCGGCGGTCGCGGTGGTGGGGGGGGATCACTCCGTCGGCCCCGAGCGCTGTGTCCCGCACGGGAAGGATCTACGCCGCATCCTGCGCGCCGATCAGCCCGGCCTGCCTCTTGGCGGGTGGGCGAACCCGCATCGGGATCCTGTTCAGCAGGCGCGCTACGTCGCCGACGCCGACTTCACCGCGGACTTCGTCCTCACCCAGATCGTGTCACACCACTCCCTTGGTTGTGTCGAGGGCTTCAAGGCGGAGCTGGGGCGGCTCGGCGTCGATCTGCCGGTCGTCTACGGGGTCTTCCACTACCACAGCGCAAATCCCCGCACGCTGAACTACCTGGGGCGCTACTTTCCCGTGCCGGCCGCCGAGATCACGCGGGAGTTCGAGGGCGGAGCCACCGCCGAGGAGATCTGCCTGCGGACGATCCGGGGGCTGCGGGCGGTCGGCGCCGACAGGGTGTACGTGAGCAACCTGCGGAGCCGGGATGTGGCGAGGCGGCTGGAGGAGATGGGGGAGGGGGTGGGGTAGGGGATAGGGTAGAAAAGACGGTCGGGCGGAATGACCAGGTATGTGAGCGGGAAAAACAAAAGTTACATTTTTGATTTTCCCGATCCTGACCGATACCGGCCTGCTGCACTCGCTGCTGAGGCTCCGACGGGCTGGACTGACAGCCATTGGGAAGCAATGTCCGGTCAGAACACCACCCGGTAGACGACGTTCAGACTCCGCCCGGCCTCCGGCATGATCTCCTTCACCCGGGAGAGGTGGTTGCGGTACTCGGCATTCGCGGCGTTGACGAGGCTCACGGTCAGGACGTTCAGGCGCCCGCCGAACGTCAGCCGCATCCCGGCCGCGACGTTGAAGACGGTGTAGCCGGCGGTCGGCGTCTCGAATTCGCCAACCCTGTCCTGCCGGCTCGCCATCTCGGCCTCCGTCCGGAGATACCACGACGGCCGCTCGTACTTCAGGGCCACGTGTCCCTTGAGTGGAGGCATGAGAGGGAGTGGCTCGCCGGTCCCCTTGAGACGGCCTCTCACCGATGAGGCCACTCCCTCCAGCGCCAGCCCCCGGCCGGCATCCACGTCCACGCCGAACTCGAAGCCGCTGAAGACGGCGTCGCTGCCCCGGAACTGGTAGATGGGGAGCAGAACGCGGCTGAGACGGCCCGTGTCCTCGCCGTAGATGTGGTTCCTGATGTCGTTGTGGAAGCCGGTCACCTCGGCCCGCAGCCGGTCGGACTCGAAGCGGAGGAAGACATCGAGCCCCCTCCCGACCTCGCCCTCCAGAGACGGGTTCCCGACCTCGAAGACGTAGGCCGCCAGATGCGGTCCTTCTGAATAGAGTTCGGTGATGTCGGGTGTCCGAAACGCCCGGACCACGCTTGCACCGAGGACCAGCCCGGAGGCCGACCTGTAGAGGACACCCAGCGACCCCGACAACGAGTGGAACCTGCGGTCGCGGATCTCGCCGATGTCCGAGATCCGATCTACCGCCGGATCGGCCAGCGTCCAGTCGTAGCGCAGCCCCGACTCGATCTGGATGGAGCCCAGGTCGACTTCCTCGAGCAGGTACAGGGCCGCCCGGAGCCGACGCGTGTCCGGCGTGTAGAGGGATCCCCCGTATCCGAAGTCCTCCCAGGACGCGCGGCCGCCCATCGCACCCGCCGCAAAGGGTCCCCACCTCCCATGCCGACCCAGGACGTCCGCGCTCACGCCCTGTTGCTCGAAGAGGGTCCCCAGAATGTCCGGCGCCTCGATCTCGCGGTGCGTGTACCATGAGTGATTCGCGTCGAAACGGAGGTTGCGGAAGGGGCCGACCGGCTCATCGACCACGGTCCGGAACTTCGACGTGAACCGCTCCATTTCGATGCGCACCCCCTCCTCGTGCCCACCCACGAAACCACCCGGGATGCCGTAGTCGTTGCGGTACCCGCGGAAGGATGCTCCCAGGCGGCCCCAATCGGCCGCGTACGCCGTACCCGCACCCCCGCTCCACAGCCTGCCGTCGGTGTTGAGGAGCGTGCCGATGGGGGTCTTCAGGTCTCCCGCCGTCCGTGCGGCCAACTCCACGCGCAGCGGCACGCGCTCGGCGATGGCGAACACGGTCGTCGCGCTGCCGGCCAGCGAACCGGTCGCGGTGTGCGTCTGCAGGGTCGCGGCGCCCGTCAGGTCGTGCGGCACGGAGGTCGGAATCTCGTCGCGGATGACGTTGATGACCCCGCCCAGTGCGTTGCCTCCGTAGAGCAGGGCACCCGGCCCGCGCACGACCTCGATCCGCCGCGCCGACGATGGATCGAGCGCGGTGGTGTGATCCGCGCCCGAGTTGGAGGCGTCCCCGACCGCGGTTCCGTCCTCCAGCATCAGTACCCGGTCGCCGCTCAGTCCCCGGATCACCGGCTGCGCGACCGATGGACCCATCCTGGTGGCGGCCAGCCCCGGCATCGACGCGAGGGTGCCCGCGACGGTCGCCGTCAACTGGCGCTGCAGGTCATCGCCCGCCATGACGCTGACCGGCCGGAGCGCCTCGGCCGCGGCGCGCTCGCTGATCGTGGCCGTCACCACCAGGTCGTCCAGCGCAATGGGAGACGGCGTCAACTCGATCACGACCTCGGCCGACTCCGCCACGGCTCGGCGCGCGCGCACGGTGCCCACGGTCACGACTGCGGTGGCGCCCCGGTATCCCAGCCGGTCGGCTCGAAGGATGTATCCGCCCGCGGCCAATCCCGTCAGGTGGAAGCTCCCGTCGCCGCCGGTGACCGCCCTGGTGTCCCTCCCGACCACCGATACCTGCGCTCCCGCCAGGGGTTCACCGGTCACCGCGTCGCGCACATTGCCCTCGAACACATGCACCTGCTCCGGCTGCTGCGCGAAGACCTCGGGAACGCCGAGCACGGGAGCCACCGCAAGACACAGGACGAGGGCCGGTCTGCCGAGCGTGCGAATGCCGCCCCCGCGGGGAAAATGGAAAGCCGAGTTCACATTATGGAAACTCCGGTTGACATGCGCGGCTTGACATGCGAGTCGTCCAACTCCGGGGTTGCAATCCGCGACACCATGTTCGCTCTTGGTAGAGGTTGGCCCGCCCGGTTGTGCAGGTCAAGGACCGCCCGGCGGGGGCCTCAGCCCGGCATGTCCGGTTCGTGTGCACCAAGCCAGGGGGCCAGATGACGACATCTGCAACCGAGCCATGCCCCGCGGGGCTTTCCACGTGATCGCGCTGAAGAAGGTGGTCGCGGCGACGGCCCGGTCGGTGTACATCCGCGTGCGGCTGGCCGAAGAGCGACTGCGAAGCGGCGCGGCGTGGTGGCCTCTCGCCAACGGCTTCGTCGCGAATCCCTATCCGGTCTATCGCAGGCTTCGCGAGCGGGACCCGGTCCACTACAGCATTCTCCTCGAACAGGTCGTGGTAACCCGCTACGCGGATGTGGACCGCATCCTTCGGGATCACCGGAGCTTCTCCAACGACCTGCGCCAGGCACGTTCATCACGCGGCTCGCTGGCCACACGCAAGAAACTGAAGCCCAGCATGCTCGTGCTCGACCCACCGGACCACACGCGTCTGCGACGGCTCGTGAACAGGGCGTTCACGCCCCGTTCGGTTGCGAAGATGGAGGACCATATCCGGGCGACCGCGCATGCTCTTCTGGACGAAGTCGAGGGCAGCGGCGAATTCGACCTGATGTCGGCCTACGCCGGGCCGCTGCCAACGCTTGTGATCGCCGGCATGATCGGTGTGCGCGAGCGCGATCTCGACCGCTTCAAGGTGTGGTCCGGGCACCTGGCCCGTGCGCTGGAACCCCTCCTCACACCGGAAGAAGAGGAGCTGGTGCACCGGACTGAACGGCAGTTGGCCGACTACCACAGGGGGATCATCGAGCAGCGCCGGCGTAACCCGCGCGACGATCTCATTTCACGGCTGGTGGAAGCCGAGGAGCAGGGCGACAGGCTCACGCCGGACGAGATGACGGTGATGCTTCGCCTGCTTCTGATCGCCGGCAACGAGACGACCACCAACCTGATCGGCAACGGTCTGAGGGCGCTGCTGCGCAGTCCCGACCAGCTCGCCTTGCTGCGGGAACGCCCGGAGCTGATGCCTTCGGCGGTCGAAGAGCTGTTGCGCTACGATTCGCCGGTGCAGCTGGACATGCGCTTTGCGACCCGCGACCTGGACATGGGTGGCCGATCGGTGCGCGCGGGGACCATGATCACCCCCGCAATCGGGGCCGCCAATCGCGACCCGGAGCGCTTCCAGCGGCCCGATGCACTGGACATCACGCGTTCCGATCCCGGGAACATCTCGTTCGGCCGCGGTATCCATCACTGTCTGGGCGCCCCGCTTGCCCGT
Source organism: Longimicrobiales bacterium (assembly GCA_965116905.1). Lineage (GTDB taxonomy): Bacteria > Gemmatimonadota > Gemmatimonadetes > Longimicrobiales > Gaopeijiaceae > Bin94. Next base: position 2,517,256 of record OZ220732.1, read on the forward strand.
CTCGAGGGACGGATCGCGCTGGAGGTGCTGCTGGAGCGTTTCGAAAGGATCGGCTTCGGCACGCGTGCACCACGGTTTCGGCCCAGTATTGTCCTGCGGGGGCTCGAGCACTTCGACATTCGCGCGATTCCACGCGGCCGCGCCGGTCGGAGCGCGACAGGCATGTGACATCCGGGCTGGCGCTCCGGCCAGGTGATGGACACCTTTGCAATCGGTCGTGAACCGGTCACGCGTGCCCGCGCGGTCTCGCTGGGAAGGAGCCGAGATGACCCGGGAAGACAGGTTCAGTCACCTCGTCGAGAACATGTACAAGGCGGCGCTGGCGGAGGGAAGATGGGTCTCGGTGGCCGGCCTGATCGACGACGCGATCTCCACGATCGGCCATAGCCTGACGTACGTGGAGGTGGGTCCGGAGGGGCAGTCCGATATCTGGCTTTCTCAGTTCTTTGTCGACAGCGAGCGTCGGGAGGACCTGCGGCAACTCTATTTCGGGGACTACTTCAAGCGAGACGAAGCGATTCCCCGGCTCGCCGGACTTCGCGACGGCGAACTGGTACACAAGGCGGATCTCTACACCGATCTCGAGAAGAAAAGATCCCCCGTATACGCGTTTCGCACGCAGCAGTACACGGAAGACGGCCTCTTCATGGCGATCGACGGGCTGGACGGCACGGCGATCGTCTGGTCCTGCGGCAACACCACCGAACGCTGCGGTTGGGGGCACGATCAGATCAGGACCATCCAGCGCCTGGCGCCTCACATCCGGCAGTTCTCGCGCGTGCGGCGTGCGTTGGCCAAGGCCGACGCGTTGGGCGCGTCATTTGCCGGGTTGCTGGAGAACAAGGGGCTGGGGTTGATCCAGCTGGATGGCCGCGGACGCATTGTGGAGGCGAACGACCGCGCCCGCGATGTCCTGCTGAAACGAGACGGGCTGCGCGACGACAGGGGCGTTCTTGTTGCTGTGCACAATGGGGAAAACGACGAGTTGCAGCGCCTGTTGGCGCAGGTGTCTCCCCCTTTTGGCGATCAGGGCACCGGCGGTTCGATGAAGGTCACGCGGACAGAGACCCGAGCGCCGCTGGTCCTCGAAATCCACCCTGTGCAGGCAATGAAGACGAATCATTGCATGCATCAGGTCAGGGCACTGGTGCTGGTTGTCGACCCGGCGCTCCGACCGCGTGTAGATCCGGACCTGGCAGCCGCGGCGTTAGGCCTGACGCCCGCGGAGAGCCGAGTGGCCGTGGCCATAGCGTCGGGGGACACGGTTGCCCGCATCGCACTCACGCTGAGCTGCGCCGAAAGCACCGTGAAGACTCACGTCAAGCGAGTCTACCGCAAGCTGGGGATCCACAAGCAGACGGAACTCGTGCAGAGGGTGCTGTCACTGGAGGCCTTTCGAACGTCGGTCCGCTAGACGTGGTCCTCGTCCGCTAGAACCGGAATGCCAGGTTCACGATGGGACGGATCTCCGCCTGGTCAGTCGGCTAAAGGGCCAACACCAGCCTCAGCCCGCTCTCGACGTGGCCCATGAGTCTTCGGGAAACCTGTCCGGCTCGGTCGGTGAGGTAGTCCTCATCAATCGTCAGCAGCTGCGTGACATTCGCGACCGAGTCCCTGGGTAGGCCGGTGCTCGCCGCCTGAAGGAGCACATTGCCCGGAGCGTCGAGGAGCCGCGTATTCGAGGAAAGGGCCACGCCGATGACGGTTCGGAGCCTGCTTCGGTTGAATGCGTCCGCCTGGACGATGAGGACGGGGCGCCGAAACCCGGGTTCGGATTTGCGCGGCTCGTCCAGGTCCGCCCACCATACTTCCCGGCGTGCGACTACCAATCTTCGGCTACCGACCGAGCCTGTGCCCGGCGCATGTCAGGATCGATTCCGCTGGGCGAATCGGCGTAGACGGAGTTCAGCCTTGCGGTAACGTCGGCGTCACGGTGCTTCGCCACGTACTCCGCGACGGCGGTCGCGTAGAGTGCGCTTCGGGAAACCCCTAGCCGATTCGCAAGAGAATCGGCCGAGGCGAACACCGTGTCGGGAAGTGAAATCGTCGTTTTCATACTGTAGTCATACTGTGGTATGAAGGCGGAGTCAAGTCGGAAGGTCGGACTTATTGACGCCACCGGTTCCGTCGTTATATTGGTAACCATATGGTTACGCTTCATTCTCCACTCGACGCGACCTTTCACGCGCTGGCCGACCCCACGCGCCGGGCGATCCTTGCGCGACTTGCCGATGGAGAGGCCACGGTCGGTGAACTGGCGGCGCCGTTCGAAATCTCGCGTCCGGCGATTTCCAAACACCTGCGTGTGCTGGAGCGCGCGGGCCTCGTGGATCGGACTCGGGAGGGGCGCACGACCCGTTGTGCGCTCGACGCCCGCCCGATGAGCGAGGCCGCGGACTGGGTGGAGACCTACCGGACGTTCTGGGAGGTCCAGCTCGCTGCCCTTGCGTGCCTTTTCGAGTCGGAAGCGGCCCCAGGCACCGCCCGGAACGTCAGGCGCACCACCCCGAATGGAGAGACGGAATGACGAACGATCCCGAAGGAACCCTCCGAGTCTCGAGAGTGATTCCGGCTGACCCGGAGGCGGTGTTCCGCGCCTGGACCCACCCGGATCTGATCCCGCGATGGCACGGCCCGCCCGGCGGGAAAATACTCGACGTGCAACTCGATCTCGCGGAGGGCGGAGCGTTCAGCCTGCGCATGGAGGGGGCAGACGGAAGACTCTACCATGTATTCGGAGTATACGAGGAGGTCACAGCCCCGCGACGGCTGGTCTACACCTGGGACGTGGAAGGCGCGGACGACTGGGTGGGCGAGACCCTGGTGACAGTGGAATTCCTGCGCGAAGGCAAGTCGACTCGGGTCGTCATCACCCACGAGGGATTCCCCACGGCCAAGGATACCGAAGGCCCTCGCGGCGGCTGGACGGGATGCCTGGATCACCTGGAGGGCGTGTTCGTCTGATCTGCTCCAATCGCAGGAGATATCCGTCAGACGTCGCCGAGCCACGGCAAGTTTCTGAGATTATTGTTGATTATTGACGATTTTCTGTTATAATCGACTTATGATACATACATTTTCGGTATCCAATTACGGGTCCATACGTGAGGAAGTGACCCTCGATCTGCGAATCCCGGGTACGGCGCCGGACTTGGCTTGCTTCCGCCGGAGCGCAGCCAGGCCGGATGTTCGGCTGCCCGCGGTCGCCGTTCTGATTGGGCCAAACGGGTCGGGCAAGACGACATTGCTGCGGGCGTTGGTGGACTTGGGGCGGATGGGTTCTTCGCCGACCGAACCCGTCACTCTGTTGCCATTCTCTTCGCGCGAGACAAGGTGGGCGCCGACGCGCTTCGCCCTCGAGGGCGAAACAGATTTCCTGGCACCGGGCGAGTGTCCGCGAAGGTTCCGGTACGAACTGGAGATTGGACGGCAGTCGACGGACGACGGGGGGGACGGCCCTATGTTCGTGAATCACGAAGCCTTGGTCCATTTTCCCAAGGGACGCCGCCGCAGACTCCTGGAGCGGCGATCCCCCAGGGAGCCGATCTACGTTGCCCGGGAATTCGGTCTCACAGCCCGGGACGATCGCCTGAAGGGGGTCGAGCCCAACCGGTCGGCGGTCGCCACGCTGGCCTTGGTCAACGTGCCCGCCGCAAACCGGTTCGCGGAATACCTCAGCAACTCGCTGCGCGTCGCGAGCAACATCTCGGGCAATGACACTCTCACGCCGGATACTTCGACCGTCATCGGGTGGTTGGAGGGTAGTGGTGAAGCAAGGGAGTGGGTGCGCGGACAAGTCCGACAAAGCGATCTCGGAATCGAGGACATCGAGGTCGTCGACGGATTCGGTGGCAAGCACATCCGTTTCAATCACAGGGGATTGGATGGGCCGATCGTCCTCGGTCTGGAGTCCAGGGGTACTCGGAACCTGATTCACCTGCTGCCATTGATCAGGTTGGCGCTGGATGTAACCGGATTGGCGGTTTTGGATGAAGTCGACGGTGCCCTTCACGTCGACACGTTGGCGGAGATCCTCAACCAGTTTCGGTCCCGCGAAACCAATCCGCGCAATGCCCAGCTCATCTTGTCCTCGCACCACGTCGGCTTGCTCGACGATCTGGAAAAGGAAGAGGTCTTCATCGTCGAGAAGGACGATAGCGGTGCCACCCGGGTGTACGGCGCACAAGACGTCAAGGGTCTGCGCCGTGACGTGCGTCTGTATCCGAAGTACCGGGCGGGTGTGCTCGGCGGGCTGCCCAGAATCGGTTGAGGCGCGATGCGGGGACCCCGGCCTACGGCTCCCGAAAGAAGTCAATCCTGCAGCGCAACGGGCCCGCGAGGGCGACCCTGTGAGGCAGGCCGGGCCGGATCGTGACGCGGTCGGGTGCCGGGATCAGCCGCTCGTCGCCGGTCTCGAGGTTCACGAATCGCAGGCTGCCCTCGAGCACGTTCAGCACGCCCCAGTGTCCCGGCGCCAGGGTGTGCTCGGCTTGCAGGGCGTCCGGCAGCGTGTCCTGTGTGAAGATTGGAGATGTTCCGCCTGGTACGAGTCCATCGGGCAATCGGTCGGTCATGGTCTTTGGAGGTTGACGCAACGAGGCAGGGGAGGACCCCGGGGGGCCGGTGGGGAGTACCATTCGGGCACAGGGCCCAGTTCAGTCCGTATCGTAAGGGCGATGAACAAACACCTGCAATCAACCGCGTTGCTGTTCGCCCTGGTCGGCGCGATTCCCGAACCCGCGGCCGCCCAAGAAGTTCGCCGGATGGCGGCGTTCATCTCTCCGAACGTCGCTTGCCGGGTAGCGCCGTCCTCTTCGGCGGAAGTGGCGGGGTTCCTCCGGCAGCCGGGGGAGTTCAGAGAGGCCATCGTCGAAGAGACGGGACGCACCGAGACGGACGATGCCGGAGAGGTCTGGGTCTACGTGGGCCCGGACTACACCAGGTGGGCGGGACTTGGCACGGGTTGCTGGGTTCATGATTCGGTGCTGGCTCCGATCGACGGGTACGCCCTGACGGAGGCTCACCTGCTGCTGATGGCCGACGGCCTGCTGTCCGCCCCCGAGGGACGAACGCTGGCCGACCTGGTGGCCTACCACAACGTGTTCAGGCATCCGCGCTACCGGGAGATGGTCGAACGGTCGCCGGTTCTCGTTGCCCGGCGGCAGGATCTACTCGCCAGGGCGCTTCGGGTGGTGGAGACCGAGAGGCTGGCCGCACGCGATCCGCTGGTGGTCGCCTGGCTCGAAACGCTCGGTGAGGAGGCCGGGGGTGCGTTGCCGGCCAGGGAAGCTCCGGAAGCTACCGCGCCGGGGGCCCGGGCACTTGCCATCATCGCGCCCGATGTCGCATGCCGCAGCGCTCCCGCCGCCGACCCGACGCCGCGCGCGGCCACGCTTCGTCTGGACCATCACTTCACGGCGGAGCGGGCCGACACGACGGTCTCCGGCAACGACTGGACCTTCGTCTTCGACGGCTGCTGGGTGCCCGCCTCCCTGACCGCGTCGGCGGACTCCGGCGAGCACGTCCTGGCGATCGCCGACCGGTTCCTGTCAGCTGGCGAGGGGAGGTCGACGGACAACCTGCTGCAGGTCTACAACGTGCTGTCCGGCTGGAACAGTGGCCACCGGGACGCGGTGGAGGCTTCGGGCATCCTGGGCCTGCGGCGGCTCGAATTGATCGAGCGCTGGCTGGCCACCTTCAAATCCCGCGATGCGGATCCCCTGACCCGCGCCGTGGTCCGGTCCCTCGACGATGAGGTGCTGCACTTCGACCCCGCGGGCGTGTGGATCCTGCGCGACGATGCCTGGCTGGCCCTGTACGAACGACACCGAGGCCGCCCGGAAGCGCACGATATCCTGTGGAAGCTTGCGACGTCGGCAGTCCACGAAGACTGCGAAGGCAGCTTCGCCTGTCACGCGCGCGGTTGGGTTCTTAACAGGGTGGGCCGGTACTGGGTCGCCTACCCCGGTGGTCCACACGTTGCCGAGGCGGTGACACGGGCGCGCGACCGACTACGGTGGTCCCTGGAGTGGTGCAATGCTGCCCGCGATGCCGACCCCGGTTCCCGGGAAGCCCGGCGGTGGGAATTCGCGGGGTGGGATGAGAACGACGCGGAGACGGTCCGGGAGTTGCGAGCGTCGCTACGCGATGTGGCCGAGGACGACAAGGCGCCGCTGGTGGAGTTGCTGGACGCGCTGGAGGGGTGTGCGGGGGGTGGGTGAATCATGCGGAGTCCGCGTCCGGTTCATTGGGCAGAGGGTCACACCCGCCAGATTCCGATCACGCTCCCTGCGCCCAAACAACCAACTCTTCAGCCGTCTCGCATTCGGAGACCCTGGCGGCGATCGCGGCGATTCGATCCGGGTTGGACACCCGAGCGAGCACCGGGGCGAGGTCGTCCGCGGCCCCGGGACCGAATCTCCGCGTGACCATTCGCATGACCAGATCGCGTTCCCCCTCGAGGCGGCCCCGCTCCAGCCACCGCTGGTCCCGCTCCTTCCCCCATTCCCGTGCCCGCTCGATCAACGTCGTCATCCTTGCCTCCTCGTCCTTCGTGAGCCTGAGATCGTCCGGCAGGTCTTCAACGATGACGTACTCCGGCGTTGTCCCGGTCCTGTTCCCACCTGCGGCCTTGCGAACCACGCCGGGGACTTTCCCGGCAACTCTGCTGACCGCGTCCATTCCTGCCTGAACCGTGCGCACACCTCGTCTGCCGATCTCGGTTGCGGAGTCCATGATCTCCTCGATTGTCGAACCCCGTTGGTCGAAGCTACCCGCCTGGTGCTCCCGGTAGAAGTCGATCCTGCAGCATAGTCGACCCTCGAGGCGATGGGGGACGGGAGAAGGTGAATGATGGTGATATGACTAAGGGATTAGTCAATCTGGCTGGCCGAAAGGGGCACGGGGCCGGCAACGTCGGCAGGCCCCTCGGACCTTACCTGAGTTATCATTAACTGATAACTTCCGTAATGACGACACCTGACCGCGATCCGGGGCTGGACACGCTGCTCCACCTTCACGGCGAGACGCTTTTCGTGGACGATGCGGGCCACTGGGTGAAGTTCGTCGTGGTGCAGACCGAGGTGACGCCGGAACGGCCACACGGCCTTCGCTACTCGCTGACGCTGCACGCGCCGGATGGCGCCAGGCTGGTCGGATTCGACAACGCGCACCCGGTGAGGGAGCGTCGAGGCCCAGGCGGCGGGCAACGAGTGAAGCGCGACCACCGGCATCGCTTGCGGACAATCCGGCCCTACGAATACGAAAACGCGGCCAAGCTGCTCGCGGACTTCTGGGAGGAAGTCGACCACGTGCTTCGAGAGAGAGGATCGATTCCATGAAGACACTGAAGATCGGTATCGCCGACTACGACCAGATGAAGGCGCGCACCATGGCCATTGCCCGTGGCGAGCACACGCCTGCGAGTGGTGAGCCCAAGGTCTGGTTCACGTCCATCGAGAGCTTCGCAAGGCTGCTTTCTGAGCATAACAGGCATCTCCTGGAACTGATTGCCCGCGAGCGGCCGCGGTCGCTGACGGAGCTTGCGGAACTGGCCGGGCGCAGCAAGTCCAATCTCTCGCGAACCCTGAAGACGATGTCGCAATACGGACTCGTCGAATTGCGGCGAGGCGTGCGCGGCAGGCTGGTGCCGCGGGTGCCCTACGACCAGGTGAGGCTCGATGTCTCGTTGACGGGGACGAGCAGTAGTGGGTCGGTCGGTGTCAGCCCGTGAACGGCTCAGAGGTGACCGAGAGAACTCCATACCGACGACCCTATCGGCATTCAGCGTCCAGACATTCGTCGCTATGGCCGATCAGCAAGCGGGCCACCGGGATCGGAACCCCGGTGGCCCGCTGACCATCCGCTAGTCAGCCTTCCCATCCGTCTCCGTGTCGGATGACCAGCCAGAGATGCTCGTCAGGGTAGTTACGGGCAGCGTCGTCGATGGGGAACCGTGCGATGTCGACGCACAGCGCACCGCAGTTCAGTTGCTCGTCTGCGTATCCAGGGTGGGCATGTCGCACGATCATGACCTGCCAGTTTCTGCGGTCGGCCAGCGTCCACGAGATGCTGCCCTCTGCTACGGGTGCGCCGTGCTGGTGAAGCCGCGCGAAGATCCGCACCTCGCCGCTGTTCTCGAAAGAGACAGGTCCGTAGGTCATGCCGTCGAAATCGGAGGCGTGGATGACCAGATCGGGCCCTCCCGGCAGAAACACCTCGACCTCGAGTCCGGCCAGGCCGGCGGAGTCCGTGAGGGCATTGTTGACCGTCACCTGCCGACCGGACCCGATCGGCCACTCCGCGTCGTGGACGGGCGGCGTCCCCGGATCGCCCGCCACGACTTCAAGCTGCGTGTCCTGGAACAGGCCGCAGGCGCCGAACGCGGCCACCGCGGCCAGTGCTCGCATGATCCTCATCGCCTCCCGCCCTATTTCCCGACTGTTGACCCGGTTCCCCATGCACCATACGAAGTCCGCAAGGAAAGCTGGCGCCGCGGGTGCCCTACGACCAGGTCAGGCACGATATCTCGTTGACGGGGACGAGGAGTAGTGGGTCGGTCGGTGTCAGCCCATGAATGGCTCAGAGGTGACCCACGGCCATCCGACCGCTCAACCCCCAATCACCCCCAGCATCTCCCCCCGAATCCGCCGCCAGTCCCGACCCAGGTCCACCGTCCGCGCCTGAATACGGAACCCCTCGAGCCACACCTCGGCCCTCAGCGGCTCGTCGCCCACCTGCGGATACAGCAGGATGCCCTCGTGCCGTGCCCCGTCCGGCTGGGTGGCCTGGCGGTTCCGCAGGTACGCGAGCAGTTGGCGGCGTTCGGGTGACTCGAGGATGACGTCCGCTTCCATGACGGGGATCCGTGCGCGATTGGCGGCGTCCGTGGCGTCGGTGCCCGCCCAGTCGATCCGGCGGCGGCCTCCCGGATTCACCCGGTAGAGGCGCTGCTCGCGCTCGTAGAATCCCGTGACGAAGTCCTCGAAGAGCCTCCACATGGTGGCCTCGTCGCGTCGGAAGTCGCGGAAGGCGGTGTGGCCGGTCTTCTCGTCGACCATCGAGTTCCGGTGGAGGAGCCGGCACACCGAGAGCAGGTGGTGATAGACCCGGCGCTGGCCTCCGAGCTGGACCCGGGTGAAGGTGTTCCGCTTCAGCCGGACGCGCGACACGCCGTCGAGCCTGCGGTAGGCGGAGCGCACCTCGCCGCGGATGGATCGGTCGAGTGGGATCCGTGGGCTAGCAGGCTGCCCAGCGATGTGCGAAGGATGCGATTGGGCAGGATGTCCACCGACAGCTCCTCGAAGTCGCACGCGGCCCGGGCGCGTGACTGGCACCGCAAGTTGAGCGATGCGAGGCACGCGTGGCAGGCCGACACCGACACGCTGATTCTGCTGGTCGCGGCCGGATTCCTGCTCTACCTTGTGAGACCACAGTCAGTGTGGTGGGGGTGGATTGGGGACGACATGACGTGGTCAGAACCGTGTGTCCACTCATGGGCACGGCACCGTAGCAACAAGGTCACAGAAAGCAATCAATGCCCAAACCATCCGCCGACCACCCCGCACTTCGCGCGGCCCGCCTTTGGCGCGATAGCTGCCTCTTGAACGAAGGATCCGTTTTCACCGAAAAGTCGCTCTGGACCTCGGACAATGTCGGATACCTAGTGCGCTACTACGTACAGAACCTGGACGATGGCGAGGGCGGGTTCTTCCAGAAGCTGGAGAGCCAATTGTCTAGGGCTCCCGCAAGCGCGAAGCAACTGGCGGCGGAGATGTTCTGGGTGATGTACCTGTTCTGTTCACCGGGATCAATGCAGCCCGGTACGAAGCGCCGCCAGATTCGCCAGGTCTGGGAATGGTCGGGCGAGCCACTTCCGGACGCCCCGTTTGAACTTGGGGAGGCACTTCAAGACGGCGTCGCCAACCCCGGCATGGCCTTCAATCAGCTTCGATGGAAGGAGTTTCTCTTTTTCATCGTCGCGATGAAGGCATGGACGGTGTCGTCAAGGCCGCAACGCGAGGCTCGGCTTGCAGACCCGTGGAGTCTCGCGGAGTGGCTGAAGGACCAGGACGAGACACGCACCCGTCAGCTGCGACACATGCTGTTGTACCTGCTCTTCCCAGATCACTTCGAGCCGTACGCTACGGCGTTGCACAAAAGGACCATCGTGCGTGCGTTCACGAAGAAGTTCGGGGAAGATCCGGACCAAGTAGACTACAAAGACAGAATCGCCATTGACCGACAGCTTCTTGTCGTCCGCGAGAGGCTCCGAGCGGAAGGTGCAGCAGAGGATTTCGGTTTCCACGACGAGCCGTATCTGAAGGTTTGGCAGCCTGATACCGGAAAAGATGGCAGCGACGACGATCTTCCGACTCCCGAAAAGTCCGGTCGATGGTACCAGGAGAAGTTCGGGGAGGCTCGGGTGTGGGCGTTCGCGCCGGGTGCGGGTGCGCGGTACTGGGATGAATTCCAGGAGAAGGGGCTCATCGCCATTGGATGGGACCAACTGGGGGATCTTCGAGAGTTTGAAAGCAGGGAGGACATCCACGAAGAACTCCGTGACATCCTCGACAAGCCGAATCCGCACAACGACTCGCTCGCATGCTATCAGTTTGCTCACGAGATGCGGCGCGGTGATTATGTGCTCGTCAAGCAAGGGCGCACGTTGCTGTTGGGCTATGGGGTCATCGAATCCGGCTATGAGTTTGACGAGAGCCGTCCCGAATTCCGACACACGCGGGCCGTGAAGTGGGAGAAGGCGGGTCGTTGGCGGTTCTCGAAGGAGCGTGCCATCACCACCAAGACCCTCACCGACTTCAGTCGCTACAAGCAGTGGCTTCATTTCGCCTTCCAACTCATGGAGGAGGGAGCGGACCCACCCCCGCCCCCCCCACCGGGCGACGAGCCCTACACTCGTGAAGCCGCTCTGAACGATCTCTTCCTCCCTGGAGCAGAGTTCGACCGTATCATCGACGCCCTGGAAAGGAAGAAGAACGTCGTCCTCGAAGGCCCTCCCGGTGTCGGCAAGACCTTCATAGCCAAGCGGCTGGCCTACCGGGTCATCGGATACAAGGCTCCCGAGAGGGTGCGGATGATCCAGTTCCACCAGAGCTACGCGTACGAGGATTTCATCCAGGGGTACCGGCCGACTGACGATGGGGGATTCGAGCTGCGCGACGGAGTGTTCCATACGTTCTGCCGGGAGGCGGCGGCGAATCCCAAAGACCGGTACGTCTTCATCATCGACGAGGTCAACCGCGGGAATCTCAGCAAGATCTTCGGTGAGCTGATGATGCTCATCGAGGCCGACAAACGGGGTGCCGAATACGCCGTTCCGCTGACGTATTCGCCCGGTTCGGAGCCGTTCCACGTTCCCCCGAACCTCTACCTAATCGGGATGATGAACACGGCCGACCGGTCATTGGCGATGGTGGACTACGCGCTACGTCGGCGGTTCGCGTTCATCCGCCTTCAGCCTGCTTTCGCGACCGACCAATTCAGCGATTTCCTCAACGCGGCAGAAGTGGAGGAGAATCTCGTCAACAAAATCGTCGACCGGCTGTCGGCTCTGAACGAACGAATCCGTGCGGATCGTAAGAACCTCGGGCCGGGCTTCGAGATCGGACACAGCTTCTTCTGCCCGGGCGACGACGACGAGGGACTCGATGATTCCTGGTACGAGGCGATCGTCCGGCGTGAGATCGAGCCTCTGCTGCGGGAATACTGGTTCGACCGTCCCGAGCACGTGGAGGAGCAAATCCGAGTACTACTGGCGTGAAGATTCCGGTCAGGAACATCTACTATCTCCTCTGCTACGCTTGGGACCACGTGAGGGAAGGGGAGACGGTCGATGTCGAGTCCGAGCAGTTTGGGGGGCTGGTCGACCTGTTCGCCAAGGTGTTGAACGAGGGCGCGTCGCGGCTCGTTTCGCGCGGCCTCGATCGTGACTACCTCGTCGTCCACGAGGATGTCCGGGGCCTCAAGGGAAAGCTCGATTTCGCGACCACGATCAAGAGGAACCTGCTCCTGAACGGCAAGACGCACTGCGCCTTCGACGAACTTAGCCATGACGTGCCGCAGAACCAGATCCTCAGAGCGACGCTGCGCGGGCTGGCCTTGGTGCCCGCCCTCGACCCGGCCCTGAGACGGCATACCGAGCGCCTCTACCGGAAGCTGGACGCCGTCTCCGATGTCCCTCTGACCACGAGTCTGTTCCGCACCGTCCGCGTCCACCGGAACAACCGGTTCTACAGCTTCCTCCTGCACCTCTGCCGCATCATCCACGAGAATCTCCTGGTGAATCAGGAGCAGGGGACGGCGGAGTTCAACGACTTCCGCGAGGACGAACACCAGATGGGGCTCCTCTTCCAGGAGTTCGTGAGGACCTTCTGTGAGCGCGAGACAGACTACAAGGTGAGCGCCCCGAAGATCGACTGGTTCGGTGCGGAGGCGAGCGAGACCGATCTGCGCCACCTGCCCCGCATGCAGACGGACATCGTGCTGCGGTCGCCGACGCGCACGATCATCGTGGACACCAAGTTCTACAAGAACCCGCTGGACACGCGGTGGGAGGGCGAGCGGGTGAACGCGGGGAACCTGTACCAGGTCTTCTCCTATGTGACGAACTGGACAGCGAGGGCAGAGGCGGGCGAGCCCGAACCGGAAGGGTGGTTGCTGTATGCGGCGGTGGACGGCGGATTCGACTACCGGTTCGAGTTGATGGAGCGGCCGGTGCGGGTGTGCTCGGTGGATCTGGGGCAGAAGTGGAGGGGGATTGAGCGGGACTTGAGGGAGTTGGTGGGAAGCGCGGCGCCGATGCCGCTTCATCAGGTGTAGCGAGTCGCGTTAGCGTTTTCTGTGTGTGGGCCGTCGCTACTGCGAGCGACGTAGGCGTTCCGCACCCGGGGGGTGAGCAGGAGGGCGTGCCCCCACTGGTCCCTCGTCACCCCTTGAATACATGCTCCCGATGATACTCTAGAAACCGCCGATGTGGCCGGTAGGTTTCTTGCTCCGGTAGCCGCAACTGCCCGTTCGGGTTCACCAGCGACAGTACGTTGCCGGGGATCGCGTTCCTCTTGAAGAGCAGGGTGTAGTCGTCGTCGACTGAGATCAGGCCGCGGTCGAACATCCAGTGAAAGGTGGAGCTCAGCGCGACGCCATTCCGGAGGCTGTCCGGTCCGTTGGCGTGCACGGGCCGGATGTGCGCGGCTTGGGCCTCGGCGCGCCCGCCGCCGTTGATGATCCGAAGACCGCTGATCGCGCAGGTGTTGTCGTAGGCCCGCTTGATCCCCGTGGCGAACACCCGGTCGCGAAAAGGTCGTCGTGAGAGTCGCTCGATGATGGGCCGGTCCGTCAGCTCCAGCCCACCGGGATCGGTGTGAATCCCTTCGCGGATACCGAATCGTTCGCGCCGGGCGGTCGCGGTCTCGAACCCGGCCGCCAGGATCAGACTGTACTCGGCATCTGGCAGGAGCCGGACCGAACGCCCGAAAGCGCCCTTGTTCACCGAACCGTCTTCCTTCTGGAGTCCGCTCTCGTAAAAGAAGCCGTCCTCGCGGAAGGGCACTGGACGGTCGAATTCCAGATAGTCCGCGACATAGGCGTAGTAGTGATCGGTTCTCAGCGGATCGGCATCGATGCTCACGATCCGGGCCGTCGCGAAATAAGACTGACGCCCTCCGCTACTGGAAAGGTGGGAGCTGGAGCGGCGAGGCTCGTAGTAGACGATCCAGTTGCCGACCGCGGCCCGCGCCGCGTTCAGGTAGGTGCGCGGGAAGTGGTATCGCTCCTCGGGAAGGTCGTCGTAGGACGGGTCAACTTTGGTGGTCAGGACGGCTTTGGGCATGGGTGGTTCAATACCCCCACGGGACCGGAATGCCCGGCTCCACCGGGCCGACCAGGTCGTCTGCGATGTCGGTCTCGACCAGGTTCCGGCAGATCCAGATCCGGCACTTGGGAGAGTCGGTGCCGTTGCCCGGTTGAAAGACGAAGATCGCGAGTGCGCCGGTGTTTTCGGGATCGCGCAGCGGGGATGAGGTGCCGAGATTGGTGATGCGTATCTGGGCCTGTGGTCTGCCCAAGAGGCCGTCGCCGATGTGCGGAACGCCCCGGACGCGGTGCTCCTGGACTCCGTGAGAGTCGATCTCGATGTCGAATTCGACGGTGGACGTTCCGCCATCCTCATCTAGCGACGAGAACGCGGGTTTGAGGAGGTCTCTCGGAACGCAGGGGCCAGGCTGCCGCGTTTGGGTGGCCGAGGTCTCGGTGCCGGAGAGGAACTTGGCGTGCCAGATCCAGCTGGCCCCGATCCAACGCGCGATCCAGTCCCTGAGTCGGTCGGTTTCGATCGGGCTGTATTGGTGGGGTGTTGTTTCCATTGCGAGGCCTCCCGGGTCGGCTCTGCGTTAACCTGGTGTCGGTCGACGGGAGCGCAACAGTGTCCGGGTATCCAACTGTCGTTCGGCAGCCGAGATGTGGGAGCGGCCACCCGTGGGACGATTGTTGGTGCTTGGTGGAACTGCCATTTGACCTAACCGTGACGCCAGCCCAGGATTACGCATGAGATATGATGATCCTGGAACGGCCGCCAGTGGGACCATCTTCGACCGGCGGTACGACGCGCAGGTTCGGACCGCGACCTTCGAATGGCTGAATAGCCGGCGGTCTGAGCTGGGAGATGTCTTGCCCCGTACCGTGCTCGCGCGGGGCTTCGAGTTCCGGGGGAAGAGAATCTATGTCATAGGCCCGCAGGGGATCTTCAAGCCTGCTGCGCTACGAATCCCCTTGTCAATTACGACAAGCCCCAAGGGGCCCTACCGGGATGAATTCGGCCCGGATGGTTTCCTCCGATACCGATACCGAGAGACGGGCCCTGACCATCGTGACAACGTTGGCTTGCGAGAGGCGATGCTGAATGCCTTGCCGCTGGTGTACTTCCATGGCATTCTCCCCGGGAGATATGTGGCGGTCTGGCCAGTGTTTGTGGTTGCAGATTCGCGGAGCGGACGAGCTTTCTCCATCGCGGTGGACGACCCGGCTCATTTGGGCCTCTCCGGCGGGGTCGGAGAGGGGGCTCGGGTACGGCGCGAGTACGTGACGGTGCAGACGCGTCGCCGGCTTCACCAACAGGCCTTCCGTGAGCGGGTTTTGAGAGCTTATCAGCACCAATGCACGCTTTGCCAGCTCCGGCGTGACGAATTGCTCGACGCGGCCCATATCGTCCCGGATTCCGAGCCGGAGGGAGTGGCTAGCGTGAACAACGGTCTGGCACTATGCCGGTTGCACCACGCTGCCTTTGACCGGTTCTTCGTAGGCGTACGACCAAACTATGTCATCGAGGTTCGCCAGGACGTGATGGCTGAGCGTGATGGTCCGACTCTGCGACACGCGATCCAAGGACTGAATGGGCGCCGCATCGTCCTGCCCAGGCGGAAGGTCAACTACCCGGATCCCGAGGCGCTGTCGAAGCGCTATGAGCGGTTTCGGGAGAAGGCGAGGGCCTCGTAGCATTGGCTCTTTGGTCGAGGGCTGACCGTAGGCAAGAAGCGTCGGTTGGGAGGAGCGTGAGAGTACGAACCTTCCAGCCGTAGTGCAGCGTGCGTAGCTGGAGTGTCACAATCCGACTCGGTCCGGTACGGATTAGACCATACGACCGATCTAATCGTCGTCCGGCGCCTCATAATCATAGAGCCCCGTCGGCCCTCGCGACCCGCGTGGCAACGGCGCTATGTCCTCCGGGAGGATGGGATCCGGTATCTCTATGGCGGGATTCGACAATCCAAGGGCAGGCAGCAGGAAGACAATGTCGGTGTCAGTCGGCGGCACCGACGATGATCCCCTCGCTCCGAGTTGCTTCGCGGTGGATCCAATCGATGTGGAAGTCCCCGGAACAAGCAAGTCGACATAGCGCCCGAAGTGCGGCCGCGGGTGCTGCCCGAATCGGCGGCGGAAACCGTCAAGTTGCGATCCACCCCCGACCAGAATCACACGAACATCTTTCCAGCGGTCGGTGTTCTTCTCCTTCTTGTAGGCGTCACCGAAGCTCGCGCTGTATGCGTCGAAACTGCGTGCAGCCACCTCGTCCGCGGCCTGGTCCAAGTCACTTGGATCGAGGGGCCGGCACCCCTCGCCCATGCGCACTTGTCGGTCAGCATGTAGCTCGGGCTTTGCCTCCCGAACCACCGGAAACAGAAGAGCCCTGTCGGTGTCCGACACCGCCAAGATGTCGAGTAGTCTATCGTCGATATCGTCGCACCCGACAAGAGCAGTCTTGGCTGAAAAGAAGAAGACGCAGTCTTCTTCCTCGGAACGGCGCAATTTGAACCACCCCAGGTCCGTCGTTCCCGCGCCGATGTCCACGATCGCGGTGTATCTTCGACTGTTGGGTACAGTGGACGCTAAAGCCGCCTCGCCCCCCTTAACGACTGCCGACGATTCGGGGACGAGCTCCCACCGCTTGTGCTCCCGGTCTGGCGAGCCGGTGCTTTCCCTGTTGAGGATTTCAATCCAGCGGTGCCAGAGAGCAGGATAGTCGTCTAGTTGCAGGTCGTCCGTCTCTGCGAAGTCCACGGCGGCGTCGAGAGCCGTCTGGTATCCGCGCTGGATTGGACCACCGTCCAGCTGCGACACCGGGATATCGAGATTGTATCGGAACTCGGAATTCGCGCCGTACTCTTCCATCGCCAACTCGCGGACTTGACCGAGGACCGCACTGAGATACACAGCGACAAGAAAGTGAGGATGTGTGCCGAGCGCCTGGGGAACCGGAGGCACTTCGGATGCGGCCAGGTGGCGCGGGTTCCCGTTGGTGGTAATCAGTGTTCGCTTGAGCGAGCGAAACACGGTGTCCGTGTCATGCTTCTCTGCCTCCACACCGAAGAGAAAACGAGAGTCGGTGAGGGCGATGGTAGACGGGAAGCTGAACCGTGAGAAGCCGGGCCGATCGGTGCCGAAATCAACGGCCCACGCCGGACGGCCCTTATCCAGCGAGCGGACGACCACTTTCGTCCCCGAGGTCCCGAAGTCGAGACCGATGAAGACGAACGCCACCGGCGCTACGGTCGCAGGAGGAGTCGCTTCCCCCTCGATCGAAGCGTGGGCAGTGCCACGCGGACGCCCGATGCGGAAGAGGCGGAGTAAGGAGCGCAGCCAGCTCATCCTGACCCTCCAATCTGAACCACCCCAGCACCTACGAGTTGAGGTTCCATGCTGATTCTCCTGTCTCCCTCGAGTTCACTTCGACGAGCCTCATACTCCTGCTTCATGTTTCGAATCTGACCGCGGTAGAGGCGAATAATCCTCCGATCCCGCCCCGTCGATTCCGCTTTCGCAAGCCGCTCCTGAACCCTCCGCCGGTGGGTACGGTACCGTTTCTCAAGACTGGCGAGGCGCGTCTGTACGATCGCGTGGTTACGGTCTTCGGCGCGCTGCCGAATACCCGCAACGCGATCCTCAAACGCGTCGTAGCCATGTTCCAGCGCATCGTCGAGACTCCGTGAATCCGAAGGCTCCCGGCGGCCGGTCGTTCGTCCGTCTCGAATAAGCTCCCCAAGAAGCAGTGAGCAGGCCCTTTCGTCCGGCACCGAGAATCCGTCAGAGCGGGACGACAGCCCAACGAAGATGGCGTCCAGTCGCTTGCGCTCGGCTCCCGCCTCGATGCGTACGGCGAACAATAGAAAGAGATATGCACCGGCAGCGGCGATCTGTGATTGGTGGAGTCGGAGCCGCGATACCGAGTGGAGTTGGTCACGGTTGTCGCGATAATACTGAACCGCCAACTGTACCACGGGATGGTGGGCGGCGAGAAACTCAGTATCGGGATGGTCGAAGGCGACTTGGGAATCGAACGTAACCGGAACACGTCTGGACAGCGATTTCTGAAGGAATCGCTGCCGTGCAGCGCTGGGCGGCAACTGCCGCGTGGCCATGTCGAACTCGTGGCTAACACGAAGGGTACGTACACCCTTGCGCCGAGCGGAGCCCAGTTCTACTTGAGGGTGTGCCCGTTCCAGGAAGCCCAATACGAAGGCCTCGCGATCGGACGCACCGAGAAGTTCACCGCCACGCATGATCCGGTTCAACTGGTCCTCGAAGTAGCCGTCTCCGCTGACAAGTCTGTCGGCTTCAGCCTCCAGCTTCTCGAGTTCGCGGCGCCGGTTTTCGATTGCGCGAGCGCTTTGTTCGATTCGTTTGCTCTCTTCCTCGGGCGTAAGACGGCTTGAAAGCAGCTGCCGTGTGAGGCGTCCGATCTCTTCGCCGACAATAGCCTCAAGATCGCCAAGTGTTCGCTCAAAGATGCCGATCCGGCGGTAGAGGCGATTGAGGACCCGATCCTCGATCGTGTCTTCGAGAGTAAAGTTAAAGATCAGGATTCGATCAGACTCCTGGCCTAGGCGGTCGACACGTCCGATCCTCTGTTCGACTCGCATCGGGTTCCAGGGCAGGTCATAGTTGATAATGATGTGGCAGAACTGAAAATCGAGGCCCTCACTGCCCACTTCGGAGGAGAGCAGGAGCCGGACATCCGGATCCTCACGGAATCGTCTCATCCGCTTTCCACGGTCGTCGCGGTCTGGGCGGCGAGGATCACTCTTGATGCCGCCGTGAATCAACTCACACGGTATTCCGTCCCGGTCTAGGCGATCCTTCAGGTAGTGCAGGGTGGCCTTGTAGTAGGCAAAAAGAATAATCTTCCTGCCAGGTTCCTCGTCATCGAGGCGCACGAGTATGCGGAGAAGCTGATCGTATTTCGTGTCTGTATCTCCTAGGCCACGCGCGGCGTCTACCACCCTTTGACTAATCTTGATTGCAACGGATTTGGGAATCTCTTCAAGGTCGTGGACCTCGGCGTCAACCTCGTCTTCGAGCTTCCATGTCGCCCGTCCTATGAACCGGTCCCGGGCTGCCGGCATGCAGGATGCCGCTTGCCGCTGCGCTGCCATTATTGCGAAATATTTGATCGCTCCTGTGTCGTTGGGTGCGTTGTCGCGGACGAATTCTGTTACAGCATCGTAGAATTCACCCTCCGCTGGAGTCAGCGCAACAGAGACAACGCTCGGGGTTCGCATGGTTGCGTCGGCGAAGACGTCGCGTTTCTTTGTGCGGGAAAAGACATGGCTGAGAAGACTCAACTCCTCCAGATCGTGCTGCAGGTCCGCAGCCCATGCGTGTCCGCTGTCGTTGACGAACTCGGGAGGCTTGTCCAGTTCCCGCTGGACTCGCTCGTAGATCGGATTACCACCGAAGAAGCTCAGTCGCCCCCCCATCCCGAGCCTCTCGATGCGGTTCCGAATCTCATCGATGGGTGGTGGGATGGCGCGGGCCAGGCGCTGTGCCTCCACGACCGGTTCATTCGCGCGAAGACGGTCCTCGAAGATCTCGAAGTCATCGAACTCGGAGTCATCGAGTAGCCGGAAGAGGTTGAACAGGTTCTCCTCGCCGAGCTGGATGGGTGTGGCTGTTAGAAGGAGCACAGCGTGAGCGTTCTGGGCCAGAGCCCGAATGGTCCGGTGGCTCAGGGTCTGCCGATTGCGAAGATGGTGGGCCTCGTCGACGATCAGAAGGTCGAGTGGAGGAGGGGTCACATTCATGAGGTCAAGGTGGGCCTCATTGCGTACGGCCTGGAGCGAGATGATGTCCCGCGCCTCGCTGAGGTCCCCCTGTTGGGCTAGTCGCTGAAGCTGTTCCCTGAACTCCGGTGCCCCGATGATGCTGAATTCCTCGTCGAACCTATGCCACATCTCCTCGCGCCACTTCAAGCACAGCGCCGCAGGGCATACGATGAGCACGCGCCGCAGGGCTCGACGAGCCCGTTGCTCGATCAGCACCAAGCCTGCTTCGATCGTCTTACCCAAGCCCACTTCGTCGGCAATGAGAAGGCGCTGGTCGGGAGAGTCAAGGAACTTGAGGAGAGGCTTGTACTGGTGCGGATAGAAGGCAGTGCGCGACCCCTGCAAGGAGTACAAGGTGTTGTCGAGTGGTGTGTCAAGCTTGTGGAAGGTGACAAGGCGTAGGAAGTCGTCCTTGTCACCAAAAGCGCCCCTGAGGAGGAGTTGGTCTGGTGATACGTCGGCCTTGAACCGAGTGAGATCCGCTTCGTGCACGACGATCAATCCGCCGGCGTGGAGCCGGATGCGATACCAGTAGGCACCGTTGCGCAGCTTAGGCGCGCGTATGACCTCTCCCACCTTGGAGCGGTCGCTCCGTAGCTGAACGCGATCGTCCGTTTCGAAGATGGGTCGTGGGATTAGCGAGTCCATATGCAATTGCAGGGCGGGTTCGTCAATGTGGATGAACGTCTAGGCCAGTTTTTCGAGGAGCTTCCGCAGTCTACCAATCTTGTTTCTGTTCTCCGGAGATAAGTCGTCGGGGCTGAAATGCATGATCTCGTTCCGCAAGTCCTTGACGTCGTGCAGCAACCTCACAAACACCCGCCGATCAATGGTCAGCTCGAGTCGCTGCCAATTCACATCCACCTCCACCAAGCGGACGATTTCACCAAAAGTCAAATCTGATGCCTCGTTGATCGTCCGTTCTTGATCGCGCGGATCCCTTGCTGCCGCAATCTCCTCCGTGGAGAACGCCTCATCGATGAGTAGGCGCAGTCGGTCCTCAATCTCTTGAAGTAGCAGAAAGGGAGCGGCCAACTCATGGTACTTGAGACTGAGATCGCTGGTTGTCACGATACCCGTCAGTCGCTCGTCCCTGCCGACCACGAGCACCACCTCGTCGCGGACGATCTTCTCGACGGCGTCGAGAAGAGGAGTATTGAGGCCAACCGTCGAGTAGTCTCTCTCAATGCAATCCCGTACAAACCGACAGTTGTCGTCTCCCTTCGTGGTTCTGGCGATGCCGATCGAACGCCAACTGATCATGCCGTCAATTCGACGCTTGTCTTGGGTGACCGGCAGCTGAGAGTAGTTGTGGATCATCATCTCGGTAACTGCGGCTGACAGGGTGCTATCCCGTGTCACGGTAACGACCCCGCTGGTTGCCGCAGGAAGCATGCCCACATACAACGCTGGATCTCTGGCTTCCGACTTGGTGGTACCATTGCCGGTTGGTTGATGGTCAGTCTTGCGAGAAGGGTCGTCATCATCTGTGCGTGTAGCAGACATGGGCAAGAATCGTACGAACGCGTCGATGTCGATAGTGGAGAAATCAGGATCGGTCGCGAGACGGAGTTCTTGAAGGGCGCTGCGGACGGTCCAGACCACCGAAGATCGGCGACGCTTATGTCCAAACCAGGACAGCAGAGTTCTTACCTTGGCCCGGCGGGGCTTCCCTGCATGGACTGACCGGGCCACGTCTCGCAGGGGATCGGGAGTTGACACTGGCGGTTGACAAGGTGGAGGGAATCCGTCACTGAGAGACTGAGGGTATGGGAAATGGTCACATTCGGCAACGGACAGGTCCGGTGACCCGTGGTTGCTCCTCACCCCCGAAACACCTCCACCCTGTGCCACGCCACCATCCCCCGATCCGGCGCGTCCTTCGCCCTCACCGGCGCCCGAATCGCCCTCCCCCTCAACCCCACCAACCGCCTAGCAGCCCGACTCCTCCCTCGCACCCCGCCAGACACCAGAATCCGAAACCCACCCCCCTTCCCCTCCAGCCCCATCGCCCCAAGGTCCAGCGCCTTGTGATGCACGGAGCACAGCGCCAAGCCGTTGGGAACCACGTCCCGCCCATCGTGAGAATGCCACCGGATGTGCGCGGCCTCCAGCCCTAGCAAGCGGTCGCCAAAGCGGATGTCGTACTCGCACACGGCGCATCGTTCGTCGTACGCCTCAAGGACCGCCCTGCGGAAACGGGGATCCCGCGGCGTGTACTCCCTGACCTTCCTGCCCCTTCTGGGCATGGGTTCGTCGAGTCCGTCGGAGGAAGGCCCCGCCGCCAGTCGCACGGCGTCCAGGATGTCCTGATGGATCGATAGCGGAAAGTGTTCGGACAGGATCTGGTGCGCAGCGCGCGACACGAGTTCCGGGTGGTGCCACAGCAGGTCGTGGACATCCTGCCGGAATCCGCCCGTGATCCCGAGGCGCCTTGCTTCGCTGACGCGGATGTCTGCCGCCCGTCCCGTGGACAGTTGTGATTCCTCTGGTATCTCCCACAGGCGATCGTCGTTTCGCAATCTGCCAAACGGGTAGTGGACGCGGGGCGGCGTATCCGGTCGCCCGAACTCCTCCCACAGGGCCTTGAACCGCTCGTCCGCGGTCTCATATGGGATCAGCCGACCCTCCGGCCCCAAGCCGACACGGCCGAGCGCCAACAGCAGCATCAGCGGCTTGTGAGGTGCCCGACCGCCATGGCTTCGATCGATCCTGACGCCAGCCAACCGCGCAAGGAATTGTTCGGGAGTCACTTGTCTTCGTGGCAGGGCATCGGCTCAAGGGGCCACGGTATAGTCTAACGCGGACACCAATCAAGCCAGCATTGTAAACTTTAGTTGTCATTATGTCAATCGAAGTTGACACAGACAGCCGCCGACCTCCCATCCAGCTATTGACTCGCTCGTGACATATGTGTACTATGTACAACACACTACCCACACAATCCACCCATCCCAACCCATGACCCACTTCGGCCCCACCGTCCGCCAGATCCGCGAGACCCTTCGCGCATCCGACCGCCGCTTCTCCCTGCGGCAGGTCGCCCACCGCGTTGGAGTGGAGCCCGCGTACCTGAGCAAGATCGAACGCGGCGTCGCTGCTCCGCCCTCGGAGGCCACGACCGTGCGCCTGGCGAAGGAGCTGGACGAGGATCCGGACGTGTTTCTGGCCCTTGCCGGAAAGGTCTCGAGCGACCTGCAGGAGATCATTCGGAAGAGACCGCAGCTCTTCGCGCAGCTCATCCGGGAGCTGAAGGAGGCGCCCGACGAAGCCGTGTTCCGGGTCGTGCGGGTCGTGCGGGAGGGAGATTGGTAAGTCACTGAACAGAGGAGAATCGCAGCCCATGATCACGCTTGAGAGAGACCGGATGAGCTTCCGGTTCCCCGAAGTCCACCCCCAGGCCCGGTGCAGCGTCGAGTTCCAGCGCACCCTGCGGATTCCGGACGACGACCGGTCCTACCCGCTTCCTCCGGGACTCGGCTGCTTTCCACTCCGCCATGTCGACGACTTCGCGGACCGCCTCGCCGGGAAGACCTTGCACCGGGGTGGCGTGGTGATGCCCATGCATCAGGCCGAAGCCATGTGGCTGAACCTCGATCCCGGGTTTTCCGAATACCCCTGTGCGGTCAAGGTGGCTGCCGGGAAGGTGTGCGCGGTCAGCGGCGAGCCCTGGTCCGACGACCTCAACGCCAATCCGCAGAACTACCTGGTGGTCCCCGACCAGCCGTGGCTGGATGGGTACTGCGTGGGAGAGGGCATCATCCGCCAGTTCGTCGCCATGCCGCTCGGCGAAGGATACACCGCGGAGGAGCAGCTGACCGGCGCCGCGGAGCACGGCGGCCTGCAGATATCCGTCTGCCCCATGAAGCGCGAGGTGTACGAGAAGCTGTTCGGGGACCGGTTTCGGGCGATGGAGCACATGGTCTGCTACAGCCCGGCCCCAGCCCCTCACGAAATGGGCTTGGCCCCCGGTGGCCGGATGCGGCAGGAAATCTACGACGACGAATACGGCTTGGACGCGTGGGACGAGGAGCACACGAGCCGTTGCTTCGTGACCATCGCCAACTCCAGGCAGTGGCTGGCGATCACCGGCGAGCACCCGCCCACAATCCCGCCGACGGCGCGCCACTACACCGACGCCGGACTACCCTGGTTCGACTATTACGATGGGGACCGGAAGGCGATATCGGGCTCGGAGTCGCTTGCGGGGCTGAAGAGTGTGGCTGAGACCGGGGTGGAGAAGGGTGAAGTGCCACTTCCGGAGAACGACCCGCTTGACGTGCCCGAGGTCCTGCGCATTGCGCCGGACAGAGAGCGCGTCGTCCGTGAGTATTCTGCCGAGGGTTGAGGTCGCGAGTCGTCAGCTCCCCTGCAGACGCGCCAGGAAGTCCTGAGGTGTGTCGCAATCGAGGATCGCCGCGGTCACCCAGGCGACCCGATCCGGCCAGGGCTTCCCACGATCGACTGCTGCGCCTCCTCCGCGGTCCGCTGTCCGAACTTTAGCGCGATCTGCTTAATCGGCCGAGCACATCGCGGGCGTAGGCCGGCGTGTGCCCCCTTGTCCCCGCCACCACCCGCTCGGCAACCTCCACCCCGACCCCGTCCCCCCACTGCAGGAGTTTCCCATGCCCCCCACCTCCCAACTCCCCGAGCGAGCCGAACGCACCGTCATCGCCGTCATCTGCCTGGACCTCGTCCTCCAGACCGCCGAGACCATCGACGCCCTGGCCGGCGCGGCGACATTCTTCTTCTTCGCCGGCGTCGCCGTCTGGCTCCTCTACACCATCGAATGGTGCGTCCGGATCCGCCGGGCCGAGGACTGGAAGAAGTACGCGTTCAGCTTCATGGGCGTCGTGGACTTCCTGGCGGTCCTGCCTCTGTGGGCGTTCACGGGATTCGATCTGAAGGCACTTCGGGCCTTTCGCCTGTTTCGCCTCTTTGTCTCGACGGCGAAGCTTGCCACCCGCACCAGCGCCGTGGTCAAGCTCGCGCGGGCGTTCCGGTTCGCCATGGACGAGGCCGGTGCGCTGTTCGCGGGCACGTGCATCGTCGTGATCACGGCCGGGTTCGGGATGTACCACCTTGAGCACGGCGTACAGCCGGAGGTCTTCGCCACCGTGTACGACGGCCTGTGGTGGGCGGTGGTCACCCTGACGACAGTGGGGTACGGCGACATCCAGCCCGTGACGGCCGGCGGGAGGATCCTGGCCACCGTGGCGATGTTCGCCGGGATCGGGGTGATCGGGGCGGCGTGCGGGATCATGGCGGATGCGCTGCGGGAGGCGAGTGCGGGGGAGGGGGTGGGGTAGGGGGGAACAGCGGCGGTCCGTTCCCGAAAACGCTAGGATTGAATCGTTCGTTGACGGCCCTGGATCCGGGTGACCCTGGAGGTGGACGATGAAGTACCGGGTAGCGCTACAAGAGTCCGAAGAGGGGTTCTCCGTCTGGGTTCCAGGCCTTCCCGGTTGTGTGTCCCAGGGGGCAACGGAAGAGGAAGCAATGGCGAACATCGCCGATGCTACCTGGAGGTGGCGGTGGAGATTGCCAGATTCACGATGGGCCGTCTGGCCGGCGGTTGAAGTCGCGAGGCGTCAATCCCCCCGCAGACGCAGACCCTCCAGAAAGTCCTCGGCCTTGTCGCGGTCGAGGATCGCGTAAGTGGCCCAGGCGATCCGATCCCCGTCAGGGTCTTCGCCGAGAAGCTGCTGCGCTTCCTCCGCGGTCCCCGCTCCGAACTTCAGCGCGACCAGCTGAACCAGCATCTCCATCCGCCCCAGTTGCTTGACCTCGTCCCAGCCGCGCAGGAACTCGTTCACCAACGTGCCCATCCATACCACGTGCTCGACTTGCCTTGGTGGGCCGGTCTCGGTGACGCCCGAGCCCGAAAGAGGCGTGCAGTAGGGACTGCTGTTTGCGAGTCCTCGAGCTTCACCGGGACGGGTGGTGTGACCGCCCCCTCAACGTGGCCTGCTCCGATGCACTCCAATCGGGGGGCTTCACCAGCACCCGCAGCTTGTTCCTGACTCCTCTCGTATGGAGGATCTTCAGGATCAGTCGCTGGATCCCGTGCAGGAACACCTTGATGGGGTTGTTCGAGTTAATCGGTTGGTCGATGCCGTACACCACCGGTTCGACCTCCGGCTCGAAGGTGCCGAACATGCGATCCCAAATGATGAGCATGCCCGCGTAGTTCCTGTCCCAATACTGCCGGTTCGAGCCATGGTGCACCCTGTGGTGAGAGGGCGTGTTGAAGAGGAACTCGACGGGCCGCGGAAGCTTCCGGATGACCTCGGTGTGCAGTATCGCCTGGAACTGCTGCACGAGGACCTCGGAGAGGAGCACCAGGATCGGGTGGTATCCCAGCATGACGATCGGAAACGAGAACAGGAGCGGGAACACCGCGTCGAGAGGACCGAAACGGTAGGCCACCGACATGTTGAAATGGGGTGAGCTGTGATGAACGGTGTGAGTGGCCCACCCGACCCCGATCCTGTGCATTAAGCGGTGATCCCAGTAGTACGTGAGATCGGCCAGCAGGACGCAGGTGACGATCGTGACCCAGTTCAGCGACAGGTGAGCCAGGCTGAAGTTCTCGTAGATCCAGAAGTAGAGCTTGGTGACGAAGAGAATGCCGAGCGCGTACTCGATGGCCACGAACGACGCGAAGGCGATGACGTTCGCCACCGAGTCGCCTATGACGTCGAAGCTCAGGCGCTTGACGAACGCGTAGCGGATCATTTCGACGAAGAAGAAGGGGACGATCACATACACGATGCTCAGGTCGTTCAATACTTGGAACCACCCCATGACCGCGTCCCAGTTCAGCGCTCTCGTGATCGCGTCGATCATGGGTCTCGGGCCTCCTTCCGTTCCCCGGCCTCGTCAGCGGTATCGTCAACTGGGCCGATTCCTCGAGCTGCCCCTTCCAGCTGAAACCGAGTCTGCTCCGCCGCCTCGTCGAACGCCTTGGCGTCTTCTTCGGAACTCGCCAGGCGGGCGGCCCCGACCAGAGCAGCCACCATGATGGCGGTCGTAAGCACCTGCGCCGGAAACGGCAGTCGATTCCGTTCTTTCGGCATGGTCATACCCTCTTCCTTTCAGTTGAAAGCCCGTTGGCGATGGTCTCCCAGACAAGATCCTGTGCCTGAACCACACCAAGTTGCCCATCGCCGACGGCTCGGCACGCGGCCCATATCAAGCCATCGATACTTGCCACCACCCAGGCGGTGGGGACATCGGGTCGAATGCAGCCCTCCCGCTTGGCGGCTGCGACCAGGTCAGCCAACTCGGACATCTGCCGTTGGTAGGCTTCGACGATCTCCGGCTCGTCGTATAGCTCGGCGGCCGAGTCCAGGAAACGAAAGAACTCGCCGGCGCCGACAACGGCCCGCGTCACCAACCTCAGCGCATCGGTAGCGGTGCGGGCACGTGCCACGGCCTGCCGGGTCACGCTGTCCGTCTCGGCGACGGCTCGACCGGCCAGCGCCCTGAGCAGCCCCGCGCGGCCGTCGAAGTGACGGAAGACGGTCGCTCGCCCAACCCGCGCCTCGGTCGCGATCTGGTCAACCGTAGCGTTCGGATTCCGCAATAGCGCCGTGCTCGCCGCCTCAAGAATCCGTTCCCTTGTCGCCAACGCCATGATGATACTCCATCGTTATGAATTGAGACTCTATAGTCTCATCAGGGTCGTTGGCGTTGTCAACGCGTTCCGTCCGCTCCCACTTCGACGTGTCCCACGGTCCGGGGCGCGCACCCTTCAAAACAGGCCCCGGTACCCGCCCGTCTTCACTTGCCGGCGCGAAACAGGCCAGTCCACGCGGTCGTCTTGTAGATACATCACGGATAGCCAAATCCCTGCGTTCGAGGGGACTTCAAGAGGAGACATCGCGATGCCCGGCAAAACACGTAGCATGTGCCTGGCGGTCCTGGCGACCGCTTTCGTGGCTGACCAGCCCGTTTACGCCCAAGCTGTCATCGGGGGCGACTGGCGCGCGGATGTCGACGCGTTCGCGGGCAGGCTCGTCGAGATGGGCGCTGCCCCTGGTATCGGTCTCGCCATCGTCCAGGACGACTGGGTTCTGCACGCGCGCGGCTTTGGCCTGGCCGATATGGATTCCGGCAGGGGGGTCGACACGGAAACGGCGTTCTACATCGCCTCGACCACCAAGGCGATCACGGCGACGGCGGTGATCGCACTTGCCGATCGCGGCCTCATCGACCTTGACGCACCGATCACGGCGTACGTGCCGGAGCTTCGCTTCCAGCCACCGCTCGACGCCGATGCAGTGACGGTCCACGACCTCCTGACGATGGCGCACGGCATCCAGCAGGGATTGGGACCGGTGGTGTTCCGAACGGCCTTTACCGGCGATTTCACCCATGCACAACTCATTGACGCCATGCATGACTATGGCCCGTCGTCGACCGGTCGTCGCTTCGCCTACGGGAACCTCGGATACAACCTGCTCGGGATGGTTCTCGAGAGCACGAGTTCCGGGAGTTGGAAGGAAGTCGTACGGCAGGAGGTGCTCGACCCGTTCGGCATGGATGAGACGACCGGGTACGTGTCGCGGATCCCCTCGGAGCGCATCGCTCAGCCACATGGCTTCGTGCCTGACGGTTTCGAGCGGATCCCCCTGGCCAAGGCCGACGCGAACATGCACGCTGCGGGTGGACACTTTGCCACCGCGCGGGATCTGGGACGCTTTGTCGCTGTTCACCTGAGTGGCGGAGCGGAAGGCGCCAGGGGCACTGTGCCGAGCCGGAGCGCGCTCCAGTCGATGCAGCGGCAGCACGTGGAGCAGGATCGCCAATTCCTGTCGTTGCATCGCTTCGGGTGGGGTTACGGGTGGGACCTCGGCACGTACGAAGGCGACACGGTGGTGCATCGCTTCGGCGGGTTCTCGGGGTACCACTCCCACCTGTCGTTCATGCCACAGCACGGCATCGGAGTTGTGGTGCTTGTGAACGGGGGAGGCCCTACTGCCTTGGCGGCCGACCTGATGGCGACGTACGTCTACGATCGCCTGCTCGGAAAGGCAGGTGTCGAGGCCACACATGCCGCACGCATGGATGGCTTCAGTGCACGCTTGGAGGAGGCCCGTGGCGGGCTGGCCGCCCATCTGGCGGAGCGGAAAGCGCGTCTCGCTCCCCTCTCACATCCCCTCGAACACTATGCCGGCGTCTACGAAAGCCCTCGATTTGGCCGGATGGAGTGGCGGGTGGTCGCAAACGGACTCGAGGTGCGGATGGGGATCGCGCAGAGCCGGGCGGAGGTGTTCGACGCGAGCGAAGACATGCTGCGAGCAGAACTCGCGGGCGGGAACGTCCTGGATTTCGAGTTCCCGCCCGACGGAGGACCGGCATCGAGCATCATCTTGCGGACGGGCCCGGATACGGGTGAGGAGTTCTTGCGGAGCGGGCACTAGGTGCCAGTAGTAGGGTCCATTTCCGCACTTTGCGGCGCAGCCCCCTACCGCCAACCACAACACCGCCACCTCCCTACCCTCAAACCGCCACACAATAGCCACAAAAACGCCACTATCTTTACAGGTTGCACCCCCCTGACCCCGATGGCAGGGCCGCGCTCAGAGTCCCGCCCTTGCCAACCGGACTCGGAATGGGCCATGGACGCCGCGTCCAGTTCGGTGACGCCCGAACCGCTGGGAGCCCGCCATGTCTCCGAAGGTCGCGGTTTCTCTAGCCCGCCGGGTTGTCCGACTTTCGATCGCAACCGCGTCCGCCGTGGCTCTGGCCGCGGCACCCGCTGCCGCCCAGACGACCGGGACGATCCGCGGTGCGGTCACCGATGCGGGCGGCGCCTCCTTGCCCGGTGTCGTGGTGACGGCGATCGGTCCCGGCGTGGACGCGGAAACCGTCACGGACGAGGCCGGAGCCTACGAGTTCACCGGCGTGACGCCCGGCGACCACATCGTGACCGCCACCCTGTTCGGCTATGCGTCGCGGGAGCTTCGGGTCACGGTCCGCGCGGGCGCCATCGAGGTGGTCCCGATCGTTCTGCAGCTCGCCTTCCAGCTCGACCCGATCAGCGTGGTTGCGGAGGAGCCCGCGGTCTTCGCGCGGAACTTCGTCGCGGAGCCGATGATGAGGCAGCAGGCGAGCATCACGGCCGTCACGTCGGTGATCGACAACCTTCCCGGCGTCTCGGTCCAGGAGGGAGACGCGTACGCCTTCGACGACTGGTCGAGCAACGTGGTCATGCGCGGGTTCCAGTCGACCATCAACGACGCGCAGATCGGCACCACCATCGACGGATTCCCGAACGGCACGTCCGACTACTGGAGCGGCGCGAAGGCCAACCGGTTCGTGGACCCGATCAACCTCGGCGGCGTCGAGGTGTCGCAGGGGACCGCCGACATCGCCTCGCGGTCGGTGGAGGCGCTGGGCGGGACGCTCAAGTTCCTGACAGCTGATCCTGCGGAGGAGGCAAGCTGGACGGCCTCGGTCACGATCGGCGAGAACGACGGCCAGCGGTTCGCCGCGCGAGTCGAGACGGGATCGCTGTTCGGCGGCACGACGCGGGCCTGGGCCGCCGCGATCCGGCAGGAGGCGACCGACTGGATGGAGGGCTCGGCCCGGAACGAGCGGGAGCACCTCGCCGCCAAGGTCGTGTCCTCGCTCGGCGCCGTCGACCTCACCGCCTACTTCTCCTACGACGACATCGTGGAGAACAACTACCAGCGGCTCTACAGCGAGGCCGACTTCCGGACCAATCCGCGCTGGGACCGGCTGATCGGTCGATGGCCCGGGGTGCCCTACCTGAACCAGTCGTACCGGCGTGGCTGGGGAACGCTGCGGACGAACACATTCGCCTACGCGCGCGCCGACTGGTCCGTCAGCGAGCTGATCTCCCTGACCGCCGGCGCATACCACCACCGCAACCGGGGGCAGGGGGACTGGCTGCCCCCCTACATCGTCGACGTGGTGGACGACCGCGGCGGACCCGAGTCGGAGCTGGCGGGCCTGGCGCCGGTGCGCGGCGGGAGCCAGCTCGGGGTCATTCGCTTCGTGGACGGCAATGGCGCGGCCGTCGGTCCGGTGGCGGGATGCACGTCGTCCTTCATCTTCAACTACTACGGTTCGGGCGGCCCGGAGGTCGACCCGGCGTGCCACCCGGGGGCAACCGCGGTTCAGTCGTACCGCCACAGCCACTACGGGAAGGACCGGACGGGCGCGAGCATGGACGGGGAGTGGTCCACGGTGTTTGGCCCCGGAGGCGGCAGTGCGCTGCGCGCCGGCATCTGGTACGAGGACTCGCGGCGCCATCTGGGCCGGGACTGGCACCGCATTCTGGACCCGGTGGTCAGCCTCAGGGAGGATGAGCAGCCCTACTGGCACCAGTACGAGTGGGACTTTCCGCAGGACGTCTTCAGGTGGTTCGTGGAGGAGACGCTGCACTTCGGGTCGTTCAAGCTGACCGCCGGCGTCAAGCAATTCCTGGTCTCCGTGTCGCGCGAAGACGAGTTCGGCATCGACGGGCCCCTCGACGTCGATTCCGACTCGGACCTGCTGATCTCCGGCGGCGTCACCTGGGAGACGCCAGTGGACGGCCTCGACCTGTTCGTGGGTTACGCCGAGAA
Source organism: Longimicrobiales bacterium (assembly GCA_965116905.1). GTDB lineage: Bacteria > Gemmatimonadota > Gemmatimonadetes > Longimicrobiales > Gaopeijiaceae > Bin94. The sequence continues at coordinate 2,548,466 of OZ220732.1, forward strand.
CTTCCGCGCGATCGGCAGCACGTTGCTCGAGGTGCCGGGCCGCAGCCTGGACCGGCTGGAGCCCGAGACCGCGTCGAACATCGATGTCGGGGTGCAGTACGCGGGCGACCGGCTCGCCCTGAGCGCGACCCTGTATTCCATCGACTTCGACAACCGGATCTTCTACCTGGGCCCGCTGACGCCCGCCGGCCCCAACTACCTGATCCCGGGCGGCGGCGCCTACTTCAACGCGGGCGGCATCGAGACCCGGGGCGCCGAGTTGGCCGCCACGGCTGCGATATCCGACCGAACATCGCTCTACACTGCCCTCACGCTGAACGACTCGAAGTACGTCGGGACCGGCGATCCGCTCCTCGATGCCAGCCAGGGCATCGTGCCCGGCACCGACGTGACCGGTGTGCCGCCGCGGCTGTGGGTCATCTCCGTCGACCGTACCGGACCCTTGGGTGGGGGGGTGTCGGCCAAGTACACGGCAGCCCGCCGGGTCAGTCTGACCGCGGACTGGTACACCGATCCCTATTGGACGGCGGACGCCTATGTCACATTCAGGGGCGAGGCGCTGAGCGATCTTTTCCGATCGATGGAGTTCTCGATAGTGGCGAACAACGTGCTTGACAGATCCTTTCTGTCCGCGATCACCGACAACGCCGCCTGGCTGGGCGCGTCCCGGACGGTATCGATGACCGTGACCGCTGCGTTTTGAAAGGCACGCCGGCCTCGATGAACGCCCCGATGAAGGCCTCGATGAATGCCCCGATGAATACGATCCCTGTGGGTCCCGCCGCGATCCTGTTGCTCGGAACCGCCCTTTCGGCCGCGGCCCCGGCGCTGCAGGCCCAGGAGCCCCCCGACACTCTCGCCACCGCCGACACGGTCTCCACCGCGGACACCCTCTCCACCGCCGACACGATCCCCGTGGCGATGGAGCTGGCCGAGATCGTTGTCGTCGGCACGCGGCGCGGCGGCAGGACCGCGATCGAGTCCTACTCGCCGGTGCACGTCGTCAGCGGGGCCAACGTGCGGGCCCAGGGAGGGGCCGACCTCCTCGACCTGCTGCGCACGGTCGTCCCGACCTTCAACGTCAACGCCCAGCCCATCGCGGACGGAGCGACCATCGTGCGGCCTCCCAACGTGCGCAATCTGGCGGCGGACCACACGCTCGTGCTCGTCAACGGCAAGCGCCGCCACCGCGGGGCGGTCATCGCCTGGCTGGTGCCCAAGGCTTCCGAAGGTGCGCAAGGACCCGACCTGTCCACGATTCCGTCGATCGCGCTGCAGCGGGTAGAGGTTCTGCGGGATGGGGCGGCGGCCCAATACGGGTCGGACGCGATCGCCGGGGTCATGAACTTCGTTCTGAAGGACGACCGCGACGGGTATCATGCGGAGGCCGGATACGGACTGACCACGGAGGGCGACGGCGGACAGGCCCATGTTGCGGTCAACGCCGGCCTGCCGCTCCTGGACGACGGATTCCTCAACCTGAGCGCCGAGTTCGGCGAAGCGGGCGAGACCGTGCGCAGCGTCCAGAGGGACGACGCGGCGGCGCTGGAAGCCGCGGGCAACACGCACGTCCCCAACCCGGCCCAGATCTGGGGCAGCCCCAACATCAGCGGCGACCTCAAGACCTTCGTCAACCTCGGCATTCCGCTTGGGGACGACGTCCGTCTCTACGCCTTCGGGAACTATGCCAGGAAGGAGACCGACGGCGGCTTCTACTACCGCAATCCCGACAGCCGCGAGGGCGTGTACACCCGGGGCGCTCATCGATTGGTGGGTGACCTGACCGGCGACGGCAGCGGCGGCTGTCCCACGATGCTCGACCCCCACGGCGACTACTATCGGAACGGCACCTTTCTGGCCAGCGCCTTCAACCAGGACCACCCCAACTGCTTCGTCATGAACCGGTTCTTTCCCGGCGGCTTCACGCCGCGCTTCGGCGGACACACCCGGGACCATTCCGCCGTGGCGGGGGTCCGCGGCGAATCCGACTCCGGACTCACGTGGGACTTGAGCGGCTCGACGGGGACGAGCGATATCGACTTCTTCATCCGCAACACCGTCAACGCGGCGCTGGGGCCGGCCAACCCCGCCGACTTCGAATTCGATCCCGGCGCCTACCGCCAGGACGAGGTCAACCTCAGCGCCGATCTCTCCTATCCGGTGGCGGTTTCCGTGCTCGCGGCCGACCTCGACGTTGGCTTCGGCGCCGAGTGGCGGCGGGAGGTGTTCCGGATTCGTAGCGGAGAGCCCGACTCGTGGGCGCGCACCTTCGAGTGGAACGGAAGGACGGTGGATCTGCAGAGCCAGGGCTTCACGGCAGGCACGAACGGGTTCCCCGGCTTCAGCGAGGACACCGGGGGACGGTGGGCGCGAAGCAGTGCCGCCGCGTACCTGGAGGCCGAAACGGCAATCCGGGACCGCTGGACCGTGGGGGCGGCCGTGCGCTTCGAGCACTACGACGACTTCGGAGCCACTACGAACGGGAAACTCTCCAGCCGTGCGGAACTCACCCCGGATCTGGCGCTCCGCGGAACCTTGAGCACCGGCTTCCGCGCGCCGACCCCCGGGCAGGCCAACGCGATCAACGCAACGTCGAAGAACGCCGGCTCGGGCGAAGAGCGGCAGGTGTCGATCGTCGCGACGATCGCGCCCTCCAGCCCCGTCGGCATGGCGCTCGGGGGCAGTTCCCTCAAGCCGGAGCGGTCGCGCAACGCCTCGCTCGGATTCGTCTGGAATCGGGCACCGGCGGCGGCCACCCTCGACTGCTTCACCATCCGCGTCGAGGACCGGCTGGCCCTGTCGAGGGACATCGAATTCAACCGGCCCGACCTCGGCCCCGACCGGGTCCGCGACGATCTGATCGAGACGCTTCAGTCCGAGGGCCTGACTTCGGCCCGCAGCTGGAACTACATCAACTACTTCAACAACGACTTCACCACTTCGACACGGGGCTGCGAGCTGGTGGGCAGCTACGTCTTCGAGGTCGGGCGCGGTGTCGCCGTCCTCGACGCCGCTCTCAGCCGCACCGTGACGACCGTGGAGGAATTCACGCCCGGCGGACCCCTGGCGGACACGAAGGAGATCAAGGACTACGAATTCGGTTTGCCCCGCGACCGCGCCATTGTCTCGGTCCGTCACAGCGCGGGCCCTCTGCAAGCGGTGGTGCGCTTCAACTACTTTGGCGGCTGGTACGATTCCGAGGAGGATTTCGACTTCGGCGGCTACGGGATGGCCGACCTGTCGGTGAGCTACCGGCTTCGCGGCGGCATCCGGTTGACCCTCGGCGCGGACAACGTCCTCGATGCCCACCCGGAGCTGAATCCGAACCGCTTTACGGGCCTCGGCAACAAGTACAGCCAGTACGCGCCTGCCGGGTTCAACGGCCGGTTCATGTGGCTGCGGATCAGTTTGGAGCGGCTCGGGGATGGCTGACCCGCCGGCCCGCTGACCCGCCGGCCCACCGACACACACCGGAGAACCTCTTGACCGCCACCGACGACGCAGCGCAGAAGATCGCCAGGCTGCGGGAGCGCATGGCCCGGCTGAGTTCGGCGAGTCTGCGCATCAGCGAGAGCCTGGACCTGGAATCGGTCCTGCGCGAGGTGGTCGACAGCGCCCGCGTGCTGACCGGCGCCGCGAACGCGGCAATCACGACCGTGGATCGGGTCGAACGGGTCAGCGATTTCATCTCGTCCGGCCTGACGGCGGAGGAGCGCCGGCAACTCCGGAACCTGCCCCAGGGAGAGCGCCTCTGGGGGTACCTGCTCCAGAGTACGCGGCCGTTGCGGGTCGACGACCTGGCGTCCCATCTCGACGGGCTCGGCATCGCCACCGCGCCGATTCTGCGCCGGAGCTTTCTGGGAGCGCCCATTCGTCACCGGGGCGTGAACGTCGGCCACTTCTATCTGACCAACAAGGAGGGCGACCAGGGATTCACCGAAGAGGACGAAGAAACCCTCGTGCTGTTCGCATCGCAGGCGGCGACGGCCATCGCCAACGCCCAGGCGTATCGCGACGAGCGGAGGGCCCGCGCCGACCTGGAGGCCCTGGTCGACACCTCGCCCGTCGGCGTTGCCGTGTTCGACGCGAAGACCGGCGATCTCGTGCGGTTCAATCGCGAGGGGCGGCGGATGGTGGCGGGCCTGGACCCGTCGGGCCGCTCGCCTCAGGAGGTGGTGCAGACGATGACGGTCCGGCTCCCCGACGGCGAGGAGTTGTCGTTCGCGGAGCTGCCGCTTACCCGGGCTCTGGGTGCCGCGACGACCGTGCGCGCCGAAGAGTACGTGCTCTCGGTGCCGGGCGGCCGGAGCATAAGGACCCTGGTGAACGCCACGCCCATCCGTGCCCGGGACGGCGCGGTCGTTTCCCTGGTGGTCACCTTTCAGGACCTGGAGCCGCTGGAAGAACTCGAACGGCAGCGGACCGAGTTCCTGAGCATGGTGAGCCACGAGCTGCGGGCTCCGCTGACCTCGATCAAGGGCTCGACCGCGACCCTGCTCTCGCCGGCGAGGGAGCTGGATCCCGCGGAGGAGCGCGAGTTCTACCGCATCATCGACGAGCAGGCCGACCACATGCAGCGCCTCATCAGCGACCTCCTCGATGCGGGGCGCATCGACTCGGGCACCCTGTCGGTCGCACCCGAGCCCTCAGCGGTGGCCGCGCTGGTGGACCGGGCGAGGAACACCTTTCTGAGCGGGGGCGGGCGACACACCATCCACATCGACCTGCCGCCCGACCTGCCCCCGGTCATGGCGGATCAACGACGCATCGTGCAGGTCCTAAACAACCTGTTTGCGAACGCCGCCCGGTACTCGCCGGAGTCGTCCCCCATCCTGGTCGAGGCGGTTCGCGACGGCGTCCACGTCGCGGTCTCGGTCACCGATCAGGGCCGCGGCATACCGCCCGAGCGGCTGCCTCACCTGTTCAGCAAGCACGCCGGCGCCGACGGAACGCCCGGAGGCGTGCGCTACGGCCTCGGGCTCGCCATCTGCAAGGGACTGGTGGAGGCCCACGGGGGGCGCATCCGGGCCGAGAGCGGCGGGCCGGGGCAGGGCGCACGCGTCACGTTCACCGTACCGGTAGCCCGGGGGGCCGCGCCGGTCTCCGCAGCCAGCCCGCGCTCGCCAACGGAAGACGATCGAAATCGCACGCGGGTCCTCGTGGTCGACGACGATCCCCACACGCTCCGGTTCGTGCGCGACGCCCTGCGGACTGCGGGCTACGCCCCGCTCGTGACCGGCGACTCACAGGAACTGGCGGCTCTGATCCGCACCGAGAAGCCCGCGCTCGTGCTGCTCGACCTGGTGCTCCCGGGCACAGACGGGATCGAACTGATGCAGCAGGTTCCCGAACTGACCGATCTGCCGGTCATCTTCATCTCCGCCTACCGCCGGGACGAAACCATCGCCCGGGCTCTCGAACTGGGCGCCGCCGACTACATCGTCAAGCCGTTTTCGCCCACCGAGCTCGTGGCGAGGGTGCGGGCGGCGCTGAGCCGGCGGGTCGAGACCGAGCCCTTCGCGGCGGGCGACCTCCGTATCCGCTACGACCGGCGCGAGGTGACCGTGGCCGGGCGTCCGGTCGCGCTGACCGCCACCGAGTACGAACTCCTGCGCGTGCTTGCGGTCAACGCGGGGCGTGTGGTGACGCACGAAGTCCTGCTGCGCCGGGTCTGGGGCGTGCGCGGCGGGCGCGGAGGTCGCAAATCGGAGGCCGTGCGCACCTGCGTGAAGAAGCTCCGCCGGAAACTCGGCGGCAGCGGGTCCGATCCCGCGTACATCTTCAACGAGCGCGGGGTGGGCTACCGGCTGGCCGGGGCGGATGACGGGTAGGGCTTTCCGCCGTGGTGGGCGCCGGAGTGGCCAGCGCTGTCACTCCCGAACCGAGTCGTGGCTCAACACTCGATCACTCTGCCGCAGGGTGCCAATCAGGCATCGCGCGGAACAAATACTGATCGAACATGGGGACTGTGAAGGCCGTGTCGCCATGAGAAGGGCTCCAGATCATGCCCTTTCGGATTAAACCGGTCCGAAGGGGTCCGGCCGAGGTGACCGCGACCCCCAGCTTGCCAGCCACTGCCCCTGAGCGGTGTGGGCCAGGGCCGAGTTCCGCCATCGCCCTCAGGTAGTCCTGCTCTCTCGGTGTGAGGCGATCGAAACGGACGCGGAAGAAGCTCGCGTCGAGGGCTTTGATGGCTCGGCTGCTGGCCGAGAGCACGTCCTGCAGGGTCACGGGTGAGCTCGCTGCGACATCCCAGGAGTGCGCCCCCCATTCCTGGAGGAAATACGGATAACCCTCGGTTTGCTCGGCGATCTCCGCGAGAGCGTCATCGGTGATTCCCGCCCCGGCATCCTCGATCGGAACTCGAACGGCATCCTGTATCGCGTTCTTGTCCAGCGGGCCGACACCGGGGAAACCGAAGAGCCGTTCTGAATAGCTCTTGGCCTCTCCCGACAACGCGGCGAGCTGGGGCAATCCCGCTCCGAACATGAGCAAGGGCAGCGCCTTCTGGCTTATTCGGTGCAGTGCGACAATGAGCGCGCGCAGGTCTTCATCGTTCAGGTATTGTACCTCATCGATCAGGAGGGTTGCGGGCTGGCCTGCGGCTTGGGCGGCTTCTCCGATGGCGACCAGGAGGTCCGTGAGATCGGTTTCCAGGTCTCCGGAAGCAGCCAGGCCAGGCTCTGGCGTCACCCCCACTTCGAGATCCGCGTAGGACACCTTGAAGGCGCTGGCGAAGTTGCGAAGAGCACCGAGTGCATGGTTCCCGACGACCCGGGCTTTCTCTCTCCCGCTGATTCGATACAGGATTCTGCGGAGCTTGGGAACGAGCAGTCCAGCGAGGCGGCGTTCCTCGGGCGCCTCAATGACCGCGGTCAGGTATCCCAGTGATTCAGCGAGTTCACCGATCCGGGTCAAAAGGACGGTCTTCCCCACGCCCCGTAGGCCGAGAAGCATCATGCTCTTCGCGTGACGTCCGGCCCGAATGCGCTGCAGGGCAATGCTTACCGTTTCGAGCAGACCGTCACGACCCGCCAGGGCCGGAGGCCGCGATCCCGCGCCTGGTGCGAACGGATTGGCAACAGGATCCATCGATTCCTTTCGATTTAGAGGAAGTTAGGGGTATTTATACCCACTTTAGGGCATAACCCTATCTAACTATCCCTAATTCTGTCAATGTAGTCTCGTCGTTCCCTGCAATTCGGAATCGCTCCGATCCGTCTAACCCCTCCCGCCCACCAACTCCCCCACGCCTCCCAACACCGCCCTCACCGGGTACCTGGTGAACACCTCCTCCTCCGTCGTCCCCGACAACACCGCCACGAAAGCCACGCCCAGGGCCTGGGCCGCCATGGCATCCACCGCCGAATCGCCGACGTAGATGCAGTTGCTGATGGGGATGCCCAGCAAGTCGGCCGCGCGCATCAGTCCATCGGGGGCAGGTTTGGGCCGGGGCACATCGTCCGCTCCGACGACGACGTCGACAAGTGCGTGGAGGCCGTCCCGCTGAAGGGCGTCCACGACGCGGCGCCGGTACTTGGTGGTCACGATCCCGACCTTGTAGCCGTCATTGCGGAGCGTCCGGAGCACCCGAGCCGCGCCCGGCAGGAAGGTCGTGCTGGCCACCATCACCTCGTCCGCCTTCCTGACGAAGTGCTCGAGGAACTCGTCCTCCCGCGGCCGCCACTCCTCGCCGGCCAGAATCCCGAGCGCCTCACGCGGATCGAGCCCGATGGTCCTGCGGATGGCGTCCTCCGGGGCCCGAGCCAGCCCGAGGCGGCCCAGCGCGTGATTCATGCAGACCACGATGCCCTCGGAGGAATCCGCTAGGGTGTAGTCGAAGTCGAAGAGGACGGCGCCGGCGGGGGCGATGGCAGGGTGAATGCGGGGGCTCGCGGGCACTCGCGGGTCGGGCTGTTGGGACTCGGTCACCACGGCGCCCATCGTCGTCGCCTCCTCCAATTGTCATGTGGAAAAACCCTTCGAACGTAACATCGCGGGTTCCAGGTTCGGTCGTGGATTCCTGTACCTGCGGCCCCAACGTGGCACTCGTCGACACTCCGCCACGTTAACACCACGAATTGATCGTAAGTCGCCACATTTTAGCCACATAGCATGCGTCATCTTTCCGTATGGCGACCGGCGACCGTCTCAGAATCGCCTGTCTCGCAGCGGTGGCACTGGCTGGCGTTCCCTCGATTCCCGCCTGCGGCGACGGGGCCGTGCTGCCGTTGCCCCCCGATCCGCCCCGTGCAGCAACGGTCGTCGTCACTCCGCCCACCGCCCGGCTGTCGGCCCTGGGCGCGACCGTGCAGCTCTCGGCACGGGTGCTGGATCAGAACGGGCGGCCGATGGCGGGTGCGGCGGTGGCGTGGTCGAGCGGCAGCGCCGCCATCGCGACGGTGGATGCTTCCGGGCTGGTGGCGGCGGTGCAGAACGGAACCGTCACGATCATGGCGACATCGGGTTCGGCGAGCGGGAGCGCGGAGGTGACGGTGGCCCAGGAAGCGAGCGCGGTCACCGTGTCGCCCGCGGTGGACACGGTGGCGCTGGGCGACACGCTTCGGCTGGTCGCGGAGGCGTCCGACGCGAACGGTCACATGGTCGAAGGCGCGGAGTTGGGCTGGTCGTCAAGCGACGGGTACGTGGTAACGGTGGACGCGTCGGGGCTGGTGACGGGCCTCGGGCAAGGCACGGCGAACATCACGGCGATGGCCGGTGAAGCCTCGGGCACGTCCGGGATCACGGTGACACCCATCGGCGAGTGGGGACCGGCGAACACATTTGGATTCTATACGTTTCCCGATTCGGTCTATCCGCTGGCGCGCATCGAGTGGACCATGCTTCCAGTACAGGCTCCGGACGAGAGTCTGCATGAGAAGGCGCTGCTGCACTACTGGGCGATGCAGTTCCTCCATGACGAACATGGTCATCTGGCAGGTTATGCCGGTTTCCAGTCGCAAGGCGTGTTCAGGAATGAGCCGCTTCACCGTCGCGTTGTGAACTTCGCCATATGGGACTCGGATGCCTCGAACACCGACAGCGGGATGGTGGATACGGAAAACCCCGAGTGCCGCTGTCATCAGATCATGCTTCCTTATGAGTGGAAGGAAGGGACGCCCTATCGATTTGTTGCGGACACGGGTCCGTCCGGCGAAACGGACGAGTATCGGTGGTGGGGCCTATGGGTGACGAACCTGGTGACCGACTCCACCACCTTCGTCGGCGAGACCCGATCGTGGCGGCGACGCATTGAAGACCCTCCCGTCTCATGGGGTGAGGATATGCACTGGTGGCAGACGCTGGTGGGGAATGCAGCCTATGAGTGCGGGGACTTCGAGTCCTCGTCGCTGGCGGTCCTGGATGTGCTGGCGGACGGTGTCGCGCCCGTCTCCGTTCACGCCCTTACCAGTGGCGGGGAAGACGCGACGGGTCCGAATGGTCACCGGACCAGACTCTGCGATTCGGCGGTGGTCTACTCACACGGCACCGACGTTCAGCACAACCTTGGCCACTGGTCCACCCCGCCGCGCAACGTACTCGGTGCGGACCGCCGCGACTCCCGATAACACGCCCCTTGCGAGCGTGACCCTGCCCCCCTACCCGTGCTCGTGAACGTGCGCGTGCACGGGCGTCGTTACGAAGTCGGCGTGTCCCGACCCGACGGCACCGTGCATGAGCATGAACGTCACGTCGGTCTCGCCCTCCATGTGGCCGTGCAGATGGCCGCCGAACTCACCGGGGCTGTCCTGTTCCCACTCGGCGATCGACTCGTCTTCGATGTCGACTTCCAGGTATGTGTCGCCTCCCAACTGGATCGGATCGCCGTCGTGATCCACGAAGCGGACCGTGATGTGGGGAGTCTCTTCGCCCTCATCCACTTCCAGCTCCCCGGTCCAGTTCTGTGTGTGGCCATCGTACGATGCGATGACCCGGCCACTCATGACGAGTTCCAGACCCTCGGGTTCGTAGTGCTCTTCCTCCGGCTCGGTCGCCGACTCGCAGGCAGCGAGGACCAGGGCGAGGGCGGCAACGACCGCGAACGGCCGGTTTCTGTAGCTCCGTGTCTTCATTTCGTTTCTCCTTGTGGTCTTGCAGGTAGTGAGTCGTGCGCAGGCTTGCTAGAACACGACCCGGTAGTTGGCACGCAGGCCCCTGCCCGCCTCGGGCATGATTTCCTTCACCCGCGACAGATGACGCCTGTACTCGGTATCACCGAGGTTTTCGAGGTGGAGCGTCACGACGTGCAGTCGCCCTGCGAGGGTTAGACGCAAGCCGCCCGAGAGACCCAGTACCGTGTATCCGTCGGTTGACTGCTCGAACCGTCCGGTCCGCTCCTGGCTTCCGGCCATCCGCGCCTCGGCCTCCACGAACCAGTCCACCGGCGAATAGCCGATCGCGAGGCGACCCTGGAGCGGGGGCATGAAGGGGAGGGGTTCGTCTGTGGCGCGGATCGTGCCGTGCACGTACGAGGCGACGGCCTCGAGTTTGAATCCGGCCGGCATCGACCACCCGAGCAGGCTCTCGAAGCCGGTCAGAAGCGCGTCCTCGCCCACGTACTGATAGATCGGGAGCAGGGTGCGGCTGAGTCTCCCCGTCGCCTGCGGAAAGATGTAGCCCGCGATCGTGTTTCGAAACCACGTCACCTCGGCGCTGAGGCGTTGCCGCGTCAGACGTCCGAACACGTCGATCCCGAGTCCCGTCTCCGTCTCGAGCGAGGGATTGCCGACGTCGAATGAATTGGCCGCCAGGTGCGGCCCCTCCGAGTAGAGTTCGTGTACATCCGGGGTGCGAAAGGCCCGGGCCAGGCTCCCTCCCAGGGTGAACTGATCCGTCAACCGCAGAAGTGCGCCCAGCGATCCGGAGGCCGCGCTGAAGGCACGTGCGCGGATGTGCCCGATGTCGGACAGCTCTTCCCTGTCCGGTTCCAGGTCGACCCGATCGTAGCGGAGCCCGGCCTCGATCAGGACCGGATCGAGCTGGATCTCCTCAACGACATACGCGGCCTGCGTCCTGCGCCCGGTATTCGGGGAGTACAGCGCGCCCCCGAATCCGAAGTGCTCCCACGAGACTCTCGCTCCGACGGCACCCGATGCGAACGGCCCCCACCCGGCGTGCCGCGCCCGCGCCTCGCCGCTCGCGATCTGTCGCTCGAAAAGCGTTCCCAGGATGTTCGGGGGTTCCCACTCGTTGTGCCGGTACCACGTGTAGCCGGCATCGAGTTCAATCGCCTCAAAGCCTCGCCCGGGCCGGATGACGCTGCGAAGTCGACTTGCGGCTCTCTCCTGCTCGGTGCGTACCGGGTTCACGTGGCCGCCGAGGAATCCTCCGGGAATCCCGTAGTCGTTCCGGTAGAAGCGAAAGGCACCGCCCGCGTAGCCCCAGTCGGCCACCCACGATGTCCCGGCCCCCACGCTCCACGTGTCGGTCTGGGTCCCCGCAAGCGTCCCGATGGGCGTCCGCAAATCCCCTCCCTGGTGTCTCGATACCTCGACGCGCAGAGGGATGTGCCCGGTGACTCCGACCGTCATCTGGCCGCTCCCCCCGATGGCCCGAGTCACCGTCTGCGTTTGGAGCGAGGTGAAGCCGGTCGCGCGATCGGGCACCGCGCGGGGCACCTCGTCCCGAACCACGTTGATCACGCCGCCGAGTGCGTTGCTGCCGTAGAGAATTGCGCTCGGCCCGCGAATCACGTCGATCCGCCGAGCCGATGAAGGGGTGACCGCCGTGGCGTGGTCCGCGCCGCTGTTGACGACGTCACCCACGCGCTGGCCGTCTTCGAGCATGAGGATCCTGTCTCCGCCCAGGCCGCGGATGACCGGCTGGGAAGTGCCCGGCCCCATGCTGGTCACAGCGACCCCCGGAACCGATTCGACTGTCTGGGCAAGGGTTCCTGCCAGATGCCGCTGCAGTTTCTCCCGCGCGAAGACGGCGGACGGCCGAACCGTCTCGTTCGCGGCCCTGGGACTCAGGACCGCCGTGACGACCACGTCGGGCAGGGGGATGGCGGCCACCTCGAGATCGACAGTGGCCGTCTCTCCCGGCCGGACCTCGACGGAACCCGCCGCGTACCCCAGGCGATCGATCCGGAGCCGATACGATTCGGCGTCCGGCACGGCGATCCGGAACGACCCGTCACCGTGCGTCGTTGCGGTGCCGCCCGTGCTGACGACCTGCACCATCGCGCCCGCGAGAGGCATCCCGCTGTCTGCCGACCGGACGGTGCCCGTTACGTGGTCGATGGAGTCTGCTGCCTGCTGTCCGACGGGTGTGGAGCCCGCCGACGGTGTCGGAACGCCCGCGAGGATCAGCCCGAGAAGGAAAAAGGGGACAGGAAAGGGTGGCGACATGATGGTCTCCCGTTGGGTGCGCCGTCAGGGGCGCAACCGCGGACAAGTCTTTGGCCGACCGGGGGATCGGCCTGGGGGACTTCTCGTTACAGAGAGACGGAGAGGGGGGGAGCGCGGCTCTGGTGGGGAGAGAAGTGGAGCGCCGCGGGGGCCGGCGCGTGTCCCGCGATCGCCGGAGCCCGAAACAGATTCGGGCCGGTGAGACCCGGCGCGTGTGACCCGGTCGTGTAGCTGGGCGTCTTTCCCACCAGGCATACGGAACACTCCGCAGCCGACCCGGCTTCGTCCTCATGCGAGTGGGAGGCCTCGGCGGTGGAGACGACCAGAAGCGAGAGGGCGGCGGCGATGCCGGTGAGCGAGCGCATGCGTCCCCGGATCCGCACTGGATCAACGCAGTGAATCATCGGTAATGATAATGGTTTATCGATAACCGACAAGAGGGTCACGTACAAGCCGCACAGCGACCGAAGAGGATCAGCTCGTGGCTGTCGACCTCGAAGCCGTCGGGCGCCAGCGCCTCGACTTCGTCCGGGCACCGATGGACATCAAACGCCTGATCGCAGGAGAGGCAGAGGAAGTGGTGGTGATGCGGACGGTCGGCCAACTCGTACCGAATCCCGCCGCCCGGGAGCTCGACTTCCGACAGCCACCCTTCGCGTGTCAGGATCTTCAGGTTCCGGTAGACGGTTGCCAACCCGAGTGACGGCACGATCTCCTGGCCGTACTCGAGGACCTGGTCACGCGTGAGAGGGCGCCCGGCGTTCAGGAACACGCGGCGGATCGCCCGGCGTTGACGAGTGTCTCGTTTCGTCACCACTCGTACGGCGTAATCGACGTGCCAGCCATCTTGAAGGACACCGACCCGTACAGGTTCGTCGTCTCCTCCACGGTCAGGGTGCCGTGGATCCAGACGGGATCCCAGAAGGAGACGGGCACGCGTTGACCGTTCTCCATACTGACGTAGACCAACTGGTTGGGGGGCGGGGGCGGGGTGTGCACGCAGGCCCCAACGTACGGGACCAGGAGGAACTCCGAGACCTCGCCGGCCCAATCCTCCAGGGGGATCATGTATCCGGGCACCTTCACTCGGCGCCCCGCGACCGACTCGAGTTCCTCGGACATCTCGCCCGTGCGGTAATCCAGCGAGGCCAGCATCTGCCAATCCACCTCGACGGAGTCCGGCGGGACACCGGCCGCGCGGATCCCCGCTCCATCGCTCGGATCGGCCAACAGGGAGCGGGGGCCCGACGTGAGCACAAGCCAGCTGGCCATGATGACCAGGGCGAGCTGGAGGTGAGTCCAGGGAAACGGGAACCGGCGGCGCGGCTTTGGCATTTGGCAGGGTCCTTGCCCTTGACGGGGTCCTTGCCCTTGACGGGGTCCTTGCCCTTCGGGGAACCAGGGGAACATAATGAAGGGAACGTAATGAGAACATACTATCATTGACTACCATGACCTACGCCACACTCAATCGACCACAAGTCCGCTCCCCGTTGATTCGGTGGACGATCCCGTGTCTTCTGCTGTGCGTCGCGTGCGGCGATTCATCCTCTGAGGGTCCGGCTCCTCCCCTGGTCGAGGGCGAACGGTTGGGGACGGCCGGGGCCCACGAACACGGTATCGCTCGCCTGGGCCTCGCCGTGGACGGCACCCGCCTCACGGTCGACCTGGCGCTCCCCGCAGAGTCCGTGTTCGGCTTCGAGCGCGCGCCCCGCTCGGCGGAGGAGCGGGCCACCGCCGCGGAGGCGCTCGACAGACTTCGAACCGGTGGCGCTCGTCTCATCGCCTTTCCGGACGGGGTGACCTGTGCGCTGGACTCGGCTGAGGTGGAGGCACCCCACCAGGACGAGGGCCACCAGCACGAGGACGAGGGCCAACAGCACGAGGACGTGCACCTCCTCGCCTCCCTCACCTGTTCCCGTGAGCCCGTCGGACCGGCGAGCCTGAGGTTCGCGGACCTCCTGCCCGGCGTCGCTCAGGTGGACCTGACGGTGTTCACCGCGGCAGGAGAGGCGGCCGGTCGCGTCGCGCCCGATGCCTCGTTCCGGTTCTGAGGTGGCGAGCGGGAGGGACTAAAGTCGGCTCATAACCCACCGGCGCCAACAATCTCGGCGGGCGCCAGCTCTTTCGACCTGAACGGGTCGACCACGCGGACCTCTCCGAACGCATGCCCATGCTGCAGATCCTCGGTCAACAGGATCGAGCAGCCCAGGGATTGGGCCGCCGCGACAATGACGGCATCCCACCAGGACACGGAATGGCCGTCCTGGATCTGCCAGGCCCGTTGCAGGATCCTGAGGTCGACCGCCAAGGGTTGCCAAACGGCAAGATCCTGAACGATTTCGCGCGCTTCCGACGGGTCGACGCCGATCCGTGCCTTGGCGGTCAGGGTCACGTAGAGTTCCTGCAGGACCTGGAAGCTCAGGCGTCCGGTGCGGGAGCGTACAAGGTGGGCGATCCACTCGTCGGCACGAGCCTGCTTGGCGGGATCGCCACGATCGTGACGGTAGACGAAGACGTTCGTGTCAACGAAGACGAGTGCGGACATACAGTTCATCCCGGGATGGCCGACGCCCGCCAGGCCAGTCGATCTTGCGCGGCTTCCTGGCCAAATACCGTTTCATGGCGACCTCGTAGTCGTCCTCGTGGTCCCGCTTCCGTTCCAACAGTTCGCGGATCCACCTGGAGACGCTCCGATCGTCTTCGGCGGCCCTCACCCTCAGCCAACGGGCGACATCCTCGGGCAATGTGATGGTAATGTTCTTCACGGGTCCGTGTTCCCTCTCCCGTAGCGATGGTGACACGATTATCGTGAAACACGGAAACAGTGTCAAATGATTCGTGCTTGGCGGCGGATTCCTCTAGACTGAACCTCCCGCCCCCCGAAGGAGCACGAGCCGCCATGACCCGGCCACCGATCCCGATCATCACCGCAACCGCAATCCTCGCGGCTCTCGCCCACTTCCCGGCGCCACCGCCAGCCGCAGCGCAGTCCGGCAACACGACGATCGAGGCCATTGCGGTCCACCCGCCCGTGGCTGCCCGGTTCCAGTGCTCCGAACACGCGCTCGGTGCCGAGGACCATGTGCCCGACGCGCTCGCCGCGGACTGCGTCGTCGTCCGGCGGAACGGTGGACCGGAGGGCAATCTGCTGTCGCTGTACACCGGGGACGGAACGCGCAACGAGGACTGGCACAGCTGGCGCGAGCCGCTGCTTGCCCCCTTCGCCGGAATCGTGATCGGCATCCAGATCAATTCCGAATCGACGGTCCCGGGCGTGCGTGGCGAGGGCCGCTCGAGCGCCATCGGGTCCCGACAGTTGGTGGACGGCTCTCCGACGGATGTGCACGTCGCGTACGTTCACGTCCGGGAGGTGATCGTCTCGGAGGGTGACACGGTGCAGGCCGGCCAGCCGGTCGCCCGAATCGGCAACAACGGGTCTTCGTTTCACCCCCACGTGCACGTCGGCGCATTCCGGGGCGACCTGATGTCCGAAGATGCGGTGCCGCTTCAGGTCCGGATGGACCTCGAGGCGATGGGGCGGGTGAGGGGGACGGTGGGGGGCTGAGGGTAAGGTTGATCCGCTCCCACGCACTGCTCTCGACTGCCATCGCAGCCGCCGCCCTAGCACTCCCCGCACCGCTCCACGCCAGCTTCCTCCCACAACAGGCCGTGGGCTCGGGCGCCGCGTACGCCGATTCCGTCGCCCGCAACCTGCACGCTGCGGCCGTGGCGAACTGGCAGCGGCTGGACGAGTCGCTCGCGCACTACGCCGCCCGCATCGAACAGCGAATGGCGGCGGCTGTCCGCACCCCCCTGAAGGACCGGGTGGTCTACCAGAGCGAGTCCGCGTTTCGTGTGCTGTGGCGACGCGATGCGGATCCGGTCACCCAGGTACTGGGGACTCGTACGCGCTACCCGACTCCCTCAGGCAGCGAAGCGAGGAACTTCCGCTGGTTGCGGGACATACCGTTTGACAAGCCGTTCGATCCAGCGGGCGACCGTCTCCTCTTCGGCCTGGCCAGGGAGGCTCCCGATTCGGGTGAAGCCGGGGCCGCTGCCCGGACCGAAATCCGCAACCTGGGTGCCGTAGGTCCTGCGGACGAGTTCTGGTTCGCACATCCATTGGCGGACGACGCGGAGGCCGTGTACCGCTTTCGCAGCGGTGACACCCTGACCCTCTCGCTCCCCGACGGAAGTCGCCTGAGGGCCGTGCAGCTCGATGTGCTGCCCCGGGAGTCGGACCCGCACCTGGTTTCCGGCACGCTCTGGATCGAACCCGGGTCCGGTGCCCTGGTCCGTGCGGTGTACCGGCTTGCCAGGCCCCTCGACATGATGAGGGAAAGGGAGCCGCAGCCCAATCAGGCCGGTCCGCCTCCCATCCCGCCCATGCTTAGACCGCTGATCATGAACGTGAGCTACGTTTCTGTCAGCTATGGGCTGTGGGAAGACGAGGTCTGGATGCCGTCGGCCATGCGATTGGAGGCGGAGATCAGGATGGGGGTTGTGAGGGTCCCCGTCTCCTACGAGATGTCGTATCGAATCGAAGAGGTCGGGGTGGGTCCCGGTGATCCTGCGGGCGTAGCCGAGGCCTTTATCGAGGGGTCGCTGGCGAGCGCGGACGCCGCATCCTACGCGGTCGTCGATCGGACGGACTCCCGAAGGGGGCCCGCGGGAACGCTGCTCGTGCCCGACGACCCGGCGGACGCCGAGACGAGCCCCCATCTGCCACCCCCGATCTGGGAAGAAGCCCCGGGATTCCACACGGTCGGCGAGGTGGAATCGTTCCTGTCGGCGCTGGCCGCGCTCCCCGCGGCCCCGCCCACCGCGGTCTCAGGCCGGTGGAGGCTGGACCTGCCGTGGGCTCGTGAAGGGCTTTTGCGCTACAATCGGATCGAGGGACTGTCCGCCGGTGTCCATGGACAGACGGCTTTCGCCCACGGGATCCTGTTGGCCGCCACGGGGCGCATCGGTCTGGCGGACATCCGGCCCAGGGCGCGGCTCGAGGTTGAGCGCGCGACGGTGTTGCGCCGTCTGTCGGTGGCGGCGTACCGCGGCTTGCGGGCGACCGATGAGGCCGGAGACTACCTCGGTCCCGGCAACTCGGCCCGCGCCCTGTTCCTGGGCCGCGACTACGGGGACTACTACCAGGCCACGGGTGCCGAATTCGCATGGCGTCCCCCGGCTACCGCCCCGGAGTCGCTTCACTTCCGGCTCTACGGGGAGCGTCAGATGACCGTGGAGACGGAGGCGGCGTTCGCCGTCTTCAGGGCATTCAACGACGACTGGAGCTTCCGGTCCAACCCCATTGTGGACGAGATCGAGGAGGCGGGTGCTGAGCTGCGGCTGTCGCCGTGGTGGGGAAGCGATCCGGCGGGTTGCCAGTTCGGGCTGGGCCTGTACGCTCAGGGCGCAACCTGGCGTCCGTTGCGCAACGATGCGTCTGCGGACGTTCCTGCAGGCGGCGAGGCGCTGACGGGCGACGCTCGCGACAACTACGTGCGAGCCAGCGCGGTCGCGCGAACGGTCATCCCCGTGTTCGGCGGCACCGGGACAACGTGGCGCTTGGGCGCGGAGGCCGGCGGCGGAACCACGTGGGGCGCTGCGCCCGTGCAGCGGGAATGGCCGCTGGGCGGCCCCCACACACTGCGCGGCTTCGTTCCCGGAGCCGCGTCAGGGCCGACATTCGTGCGAGGCCGGGTGGAGCTGGCCCGGACCGGCAACACGTTGGGCGCCAGCCTCTTCGGCGACGCTGGATGGGCGGGCGACCGGGGGTCTTTCGATTCAGGCGATGTGCTGTCCGGGGTGGGACTCGGCGTCACCATCCTGGATGGGCTGCTACGGGTCGACCTGGCACGGGCGCTGAACGGACCGGATCCCCGGTACCGGTTTCATGTGCACGTGGACGCGATCATGTAGTGGACAGCGAGCTGCCTATTGCGGAACCGAAGCCTCCACTGATCCGACGGACGTCCTCGGTTCGGGAATCGGACCACCGTCCTCGCGCAGCGCCTCGAGGTGGAAGACGACCGCCTCGTGGATCAGCTTCTCCGCGGTCTCGTAGGAGCCTGCCGCGGCGACACATCCTGGCAGGTCTGGGACATGAGCTGAGTAGCCGGTAGGAGTCCGCTCGATGACGATCGCGTATTTCATGGACCTGCTCCCTTTTTCGAGTCCCGCCTGTCTGAGGATACTCTTCCAGGTCCCAGGGGCCAAGTCTTTGCTCATCCGGCCCGCGATGGTCACGGTTCCAGGTTTTTCCGGATGCCGATACTGCCGATGGCTTCCGCGCGTTCGGGCCAGGTACCAGCCGTTCGCGATCAGGAGGCGCATCGCATCTCTGACCTTCGCCATCGCCTTGGGTCCCCTGGTCAGGAAGGATGAGCCAAACGGTCCTCCGAGCCGCTGGCCTGCCTTTCGTCCGTCGACAGGGAATGATGGCGGTAGGCGCCGGGCGTCCGAATGGCTTGATGGGACTTTTCAAGAGCCGATCCCGAGTTCCGAGATGTCGTACCAGTCGATGGCCCGCTCGGCGATCCCGTCAGGTCCGGGCGCGCGTTCAACCAGAGCGGCGAAAGTCGCACCGAAGAGGTCGTAGCCCAGGAGACGATCCCGAATCCTGACTGTCCCGGCGTATTCGGTGCCGACCCAGACGTCAAGGTACGAGTAGAGGTCGCGATCGCGCGTGGTGCCGACCCACAGGCGGCCCTCGCTGTCGAAGTTGAAGGGGAGACCTCTGAGGAACCACATCTTGGGGTCTTCGCGGTATCCTGCCGCGTACGGCTCCATGGCCGACCGCGCCACCGAAACGCCGCCGGCCGCTTGCGCCATCGTTCCCGCCAGCCGCGCCAAGCCCTCCAGGTATTCGTCCACATCTCGCTGGTTGGGCAGTTCCTCGACGTAGGTAGGCGATGCGACGACCGTGGCCGTTGTGTCATCCCTGTGGTCGAAGAACACGAGGAGTTCCTGGCATGCACGAAATACGTAGCCGCCACGGGGATCCGGCATTCCCAGCATTACCGGACCGCACTCGATGTCGGCTGCTTCCGTGATCCCGGACCGTTCCCACACGACTTCCCCGGATGCGAGGTCGATCTCCATGTGGGCGGGCCTCAACATGTCCTCGGAGGACCTGGTCGAGAGTGCGGAAAAATCCACGTTCTTGAAGTGGTCGGTTCCGAAAACCCGTGTCCCCAACAGCCCGCCGGGCATGAAGGCGCCCGGCATCGATACGGTGGACTCGTAGGTTCCGTCGGTGGAGAAGAAAGTGAGCCGCGCGAGCCTCAGGTCGACGACTGCGATAGTCCCGTTCGGGCCACGCTCCACGCGCGCCAGCGTCCGGAACTCCCCCGGTCCGTCTCCCTCACTGCCAAACACGCCGACGATTGCGCCCGAGCGCTCGCCGCAGTGGACCTGAAACTCGAAGGAGTTGATGACACAGGCGAGATCTTCGGTGACAAGCGCAATGTCGTCGTTGTAGCTCAGCGGTGCCGGGGACGACGCGACAGGCTCCAGCGCAGTGACGGACTCTTCGCTGGACGGCGCATCACTCGACTGCTGCCAGCATCCGACTGTGGAAGTGGCTAGACAAGCGAGAGCGGGGGCGAGTCTCGTACGGATTCTGGTTCCTGGCAGGGGTATTGGCCCTGGGCTGGCGAGGGACAGAGAAGCCGGATTACTATATTATTAGTAGTATCCGGCGGAGTGTCAAACGCCCCTCATCCCTCCAACACCCCCACCGCCGCCTCCACCCCTGGTCCTCGGTGCGCGGCGACCTCCACGCCCGCCACTTCGCCCGCCAGCGCCGCCACCGTCTCCCGCGCGATCGCGATCCCTTCCGCGGCGGCGTGATCCGCACCGCGGGCCTCCGCCCGCCGCATCCGCTCCACCACCCGGTCCGGCAACACCACGCCCGGCACCTCGTTCTTGAGAAAGTGCGCGTGGCGGAGCGACCCGAGCGGCTGGATCGCGGCCACCACGGGGATCCCGGGTCCGGGGCCGCCATCGCCATCCCCGCCGCCGCCCCGGTCGCCGTCCCCGATGCCCGCCAGGAACTCGAGCAGGTGGTCGGCGTCGAACACGGGCTGCGTCACCGCGAAGCGCGCGCCCGCGTCGACCTTCCAGTGGAAGCGGCCCACTTCGCGCGCGGGGTCGCGGGTTCCCTGGCGGAGCGCCACGCCCGCCACGAACCCGGGGGGTGGGCCGATATCGTTGCCGGATGGATCGACCCCGCGGTTCATCGCGGTGACCACGTTGGTGAGGCCGATCGAGTCCACGTCGACCACGGACCTGTAGTCGGGGTAGGGGGCCGCGCCGGGCGGGTCGCCGGTCAGCAGGAGCACGTTGCGCACCCCGGATGCCGCCGCGCCCAGGAGGTCGCTGATCATGCCGAAGAGGGAGCGGTCGCGGCAGGTGTAGTGGGCGAGCGGCTCAGCCGGACACGATTCCGCGATCAGGCCGGCCAGCGCCAGGACGCTCAGCCGGGCCGTGCGGCGGTCCTCGTGGATGCCGATCACGCCGGCTCCGGCCTGGGCCAGCGCCCGGCAGTCGTCCAGCATCTGCGTCGTGTCCCAGCCGCGGGGGGGCAGGACCCTGGCCATGGTCACGAACTCGCCGCGCGCGAGACGGCGGCCGAGCTCCGAGCGTGACGCGAGCGGGGGAGGGGACTTGCGTGCGGCAGGCTCACCCGCCGAGCGGACCACCCGGACCGAGGTGCGCTGCGGCTGGATCGCTCCCACAGCGTCGGCGATGCTGCGGATGTGTTCGGGGGTCGTGCCGCAGCAGCCTCCCACGATCCGCGCGCCCGCGTCGATGGCGCGCCGGGCGTATTGAGCCATGTACCCGGGCTCGCTGACGTAAATCTTGCGGTCGCCGACGGCGCGCGGCAGCCCCGCGTTGGGCACCGCCGCGAGCGGCATCCGGGTGACTTCGGCCATCCGTTCCAGGCCCTCCAGAATGACCGCGGGCCCCACCGAGCAGTTGAGCCCCACCGCATCGGCGCCCCATTCGTCGGCCGCGCGGGCCGCCTGTTCGGCCGTCGTCCCGTACTGGGTGACGCCGTCCTCGCCCACCGTCACCAGCGCGATCACCGGCAGATTGCACCGCGACCCCACCGCGCGGAACGCCTGCCGCAGCTCGGTCAGGTCCGCAAACGTCTCGAGCACGAAGCCGTCGACGCCGCCCGCCAGCAGCCCGTCCACCTGCCGCCCGAAGTAGTTGCGGGCCTCTTCCAGCGATGTCGGGCCGAGCGGCTCGAGCCGGATCCCCAGCGGCCCGATGGCGCCAACCACCGCCGCGCGCCCGGACGCGGTCCGCACGGCAATCGACGCGGCCTGCGCGTTGAGTTCCTCGGTCCGTTCGTCCAGCCCGTGCGATGACAGCTTGACCGGGTTCGCGCCGAACGTGTTGGTCTCGATGATTTCGGCCCCAGCCCGGATGTACTGCTCGTGCACGCCCTCGACCAGCTCCGGGTGCGTGGCGTTCAGCTCGTCGTAGCAGACGTTCAGGAAGACGCCGCGCGCGTAGATCATGGTGCCCATTGCGCCATCCATCACGTGGACGCGCTCGCCGCCGAGCATCTCCCGCAGGTCAGCCATTTGGGGTCTCCGCCGCCAGGTTCGGACTGAGCCATTGTGTGGCCCGGTCGACACTTATTCCCTTACGCTTCGCGTAGTCGTTCAACTGGTCGCCTCCGATTCGGCCAACCCCGAAGTAGAAGCTCCCGGGGTGTCCGATGTAGAGGCCGGAGACCGACGCGGCGGGCATCATCGCGCAGGTCTCGGTCAGGGACACGCCGATCGCGCGCGCGTCCAGGAGGCGGAAGAGCGTCTCCTTCTCGGAGTGATCGGGCGAGGCGGGATAGCCGGGGGCGGGCCGGATGCCGGCGTATTCCTCGGCGATGAGCTGGCTGTTGGTGAGCGACTCGTCCGGCGCGTAGCCCCAGAACTCGCGGCGGACCCGTTCGTGCATGCGCTCGGCGAAGGATTCCGCGAGCCGGTCGGCCAGAGCCTTGGTGAGGATGCTCTGGTAGTCGTCGCCCGCGGCCTCGAACTCGGCGCACAGCTCGGCGACGCCCTCCCCGGCGGTCACCACGAACGCGCCCACATGGTCGGCCACGCCCGAGCACTCGGGGGCCACGAAATCGGCCAGACAGAGGCTGGCGCGGCCGTCGCGCTTGGTGAACTGCTGGCGAAGGCAGTGGAAGGTCGCGAGCGGGTTGTCGCGCGCCTCGCTGTCCCAAACAGCTATGTCATCGCCCACCGCATTGGCCGGATAGAGGCCGACGACCGCCCTCGCCGCCAGCAGCCGCTCACGCCGGATCCGCCGGAGGAGCGCGCGCGCGTCCTGGTACAGGCTTGTCGCCTGCTCGCCCATCTCGGGGTCCGAAAGGATGGCCGGAAACTTGCCCTTGAGTTCCCAGGCCCGGAAGAAGGGCGTCCAGTCGATCCGCGGGACCAGTTCGTCGAGGTCGTAGGATGGGAAGATTCGCGTTCCGGTGAACGTCGGCCGAACCGGCGCATGGCGACTCCAGTCGAGCTGCAGGCGGTTGGCACGCGCGGCCTCGATCGTCAGCAGCGGCGCCCGCTTCCCCGGCCCGGCACGCCGTCTGCGAATCCCCTCGTACTCTTCGCGGATGGCGGCCGTGTATGCCGCCCGGCTCCCCCTGTCGAGCAGCTTGCCCGCCACCGTCACGCAGCGCGACGCGTCCAGCACGTGGACCGTGGCGCCCGAAAAGCGCGGCTCGATCTTCACCGCGGTGTGGACGCGCGAGGTCGTGGCGCCGCCGATCAGGAGCGGCTGGGTCATCCCGGTGCGCTCCATTTCGGAGGCGACGTGGACCATCTGGTCGAGGCTCGGCGTGATGAGCCCGGAGAGGCCGATCATGTCGGCGTCCACCTCGCGGGCCTTCTCCAGGATGTTTTCGGCAGGCGCCATCACCCCCAGATCGAACACTTCGTAGTTGTTACACTGGAGCACGACGCCGACGATGTTCTTGCCGATGTCGTGCACGTCGCCCTTGACCGTCGCCATCACGATGCGGCCGGCGGAGCGGGCGCCGGGCGGGTGGCCGGACGTGCGGCCGTCGCCCTCCGCCAGCCCCTTCTCGCGCTCCAGGAACGGCACCAGGTAGGCCACGGCCCGCTTCATCACGCGCGCGCTCTTGACCACCTGCGGCAGGAACATCCTGCCGTCGCCGAAGAGGTCGCCGACGGTGTTCATCCCGGCCATCAGCGGCCCCTCGATCACGTGCAGCGCCCGCCTGGCGCTGGCGCGCGCCTCCTCCGTGTCCTCCTCGATGTAGTCCGTGATCCCGTGCACGAGCGCGTGCTGCAGCCGCTGCCCGGGCGGTGCCTCGCGCCACGAGAGGTCCTTGGTGTCGCCCGCCGCGCTCCCCCGGTATCTCCCGGCGAGCTCGGTGAGGCGCTCGGTGGCCTCCGGGTCGCGGTTGAAGAGCACGTCCTCGACCGCGGTGAGGAGCTCGTCCGGGATCTCGTCGTAGACCGTAATCGCGCCGGCGTTGACGATCCCCATGTCCATCCCGGCCCGGCCGGCGTGGTAGAGGAACGCGGAGTGCATCGCCTCGCGCACCCCGTGGCTGCCCCGGAACGAGAACGACACGTTGCTCACCCCGCCGCTCACCAGCGCGTGCGGCAGGGCCTTCTTGATCCGCGCGACCGCATCGAAGTACGCGACCGCGTACTGGTCGTGCTCGGCGATCCCGGTGGCCACGGCGAAGATGTTGGGGTCGAAGATGACGTCTTCGGGCGGGAACCCCTCCTCCCGCACCAGGATGTCGTACGCGCGCCGCGAGATCTCCACCTTGCGGTCGGCGGTGTCGGCCTGGCCCTCCTCGTCGAAGGCCATGATGATCACGGCCGCGCCGTAGCGGCGAATCAGGCGCGCCTGCTCGCGGAAGGTCTCCTCGCCGTCCTTCAGGCTGATCGAGTTGACCACCGCCTTGCCCTGCACGCACCTCAGCCCGGCCTCGATCACCTCCCAGCGCGACGAGTCGATCATGAACGGGACGCGCGCGATCTCGGGCTCGGCCGCGAGCAGGTTCAGGAAGCGCACCATCGCCGCCTCCGAGTCCAGCATCCCCTCGTCCATGTTGACGTCGATGATCTGCGCGCCGTTGCGGACCTGCTGCAGCGCGACCTCGAGCGCGGCCTCGTAGTCGTCGTCCAGGATGAGGCGGGCGAAGCGCTGCGATCCCGTCACGTTCGTGCGCTCGCCCACGTTCACGAAGAGCGACTCGGGTCCGATCGTGAGGGGCTCCAGGCCGGAGAGGCGGGTGCGGACGGGGGGCTGGGGCACGCGGCGCGGCGCGACACCTTCGACGGCGTCGGCGATGGCCGCGATGTGGTCCTGCGTGGTCCCGCAACATCCGCCCACCAGGTTCACGAAGCCGGAGCGCGCGAAGTCGCCCATGGTGGCGGCCATGTCCTCAGGGCTCAGGTCGTAGCCGCCGAACTCGTTGGGCAGGCCCGCATTGGGGTGGCAGCTGACCGGGTACTCGCTGACGGTAGACAGCTCCTGGAGGTAGGGCCGCAACTGGTCGGGGCCGAGGGCGCAGTTGAGGCCGAAGGCGAGCGGGGCCGCGTGGCGGAGCGAGTTGTAGAAGGCCTCGGGGGTCTGCCCGGTGAGCGTTCGGCCGCTCTGGTCGGTTATGGTGCCCGAGATCATCAGGGGGAGGCGGGTGTCCAGTGCGTCAAATGTTTCCAGGGTCGCGAAGACGGCCGCCTTGGCGTTCAGGGTGTCGAAGATGGTCTCGACCATGAGGATGTCGACGCCGCCTTCGATCAGGGCGCGGGCCTGTTCCGCGTACGCCGTGCGCAGTTCCTCGAAGGTGACCTGGCGGGCGCCGGGATCGTTCACGTCGGACGAGATCGACGCCGTGCGGTTCATCGGCCCGAGGATCCCGGCCACGTAGCGGGGGCGGCCGGGGGTGCGCGCCGTGAATTCGTCGGCGGCCGAGCGCGCGATCCGGGCTGCCGCGCGATTGATCTCGCCGACCGCGTCCTCGACCCCGTAGTCCGACATCGGGACCCGCGTCGAGGAGAACGTGTTGGTCTCGATGATGTCGGCGCCCGCCTCGAGGTAGGCGCGGTGGATCCCGCCGATGATGTCGGGCCGGGTCAGGCTGAGGAGGTCGTTGTTGCCGAGCAGCGGCTGGGGGTGGGCGCGGAAAAGGTCGCCGCGGAAGTCGTCCTCGCCGAGTTCGTGACGCTGGATCATGGTGCCCATCGCGCCGTCGAGAACAAGGATGCGGTCGGCGAGGAGCTGCTCGATCGGGGGTCTGGTCACCTTGTGTCCCGCACTTCCCGCCAGTCCGCCCGTGCGGAAGGGCCGACCCCTGTCCAGCGGGTCTGTGGTCCTCCCGGCGGGCGTGGCTTTTTAGCTGTTCGCTGGCCGCAATACGCCACAAATCGCCTTACGCTTCGGCCCATCGCCGGTAAACGGCACAGGCCGTTGAAGTTGCAACGATAGCGGAATCGGCGGGGGGATTCCAGCCGGGGAACCAACCGGTCGCACCGGTGTGGGCCGCCCCCCGCTCACAACCCGTCGTGCTCATAGTTTAGCTTAGATAATAACCTGAACTATGAGCAGCACGACGGCGTACACCGAGCACGGTTCGCTCGCGTTTGAGGACTGATCGCGGGCGCGTGTGGCTGAGCCGCTCCCAGGGCTGACCGCGTGCGGCGCCGGCATTTAGCGCGCCGTGCCACGATCCCGGTTAGTATTGGTGTTGTTGTGGAGTCGGCAGCCGACGGGCGGTGGGACCATATCGTGACCGGAGCAGAGCGGAGAATGCGTCGACAGGCAAAGGACACTCCCACGGACAACCAGGTACCGGACACGTCTGGCGATCCGCCCCCGAACGGTCTCCGGATGTCCGCCCCGGCCATGCTCGACCTGGCCGCCAGGGCGGCCGAGGCTCTCGTCAGGCGCAGCGAGGAGTTGGACCGGACGGACGCATGGGACGGAGAGTTCCGTGACGAGCTTGTCGAGAAGCTCATGGAGGATCCACCCGAGCATGGCAGGGCTCCCGACGAGGTCCTGGAGCAGGCTCTGGCCGACATCTTTCCTCCGGCGCTTCGCCTCGACCATCCCCGCTCCTTCGGCTTCGTGCCGTCGTGTCCCACCTGGCCGGGCGTTGTCGCGGACTTCCTTGCCGCCGGCCACAACGTCAACGCCTGCAACTGGCTCATCTCCAGTGGCGCCAGCCAGCTCGAATGCGTGGTCATCGACTGGTTTCGCGAATGGCTGGGCTACCCGGACACGGCCGGTGGGCTGCTGACGAGCGGTGGTTCGGCCGCGAGCCTGGACGCGCTCGTGGCCGCGAGGGAGGCCGCCGGATACCCGGAGCGCGCCAGCGTCTACATGAGCGATCAAAGTCACAGTGCACACCAGAGGGCCGTGAAGATCGTGGGCATCCGCCCGGAACACGCCCGAATCGTGCCCAGCGACGACCGTTTTCGGATCGACATGGGCGAACTGGCGTCGATGGTGGCGGCAGATCGCGCCGCCGGACTGAAGCCCATTGCGGTGTGCGCGAACGCCGGCGCTACCGCGACCGGGGCCGTCGACCCGCTGGAGGAGCTGGCCGACCTGTGCGCATCGGAGGGCATGTGGCTGCATGCCGACGCCGCATACGGCGGGTTCGCCGTCGTGACCGAACGAGGCAAGCGGATCCTGCGCGGGATCGAGCGCGCCGACTCGGTCGTGCTCGACGCCCACAAGTGGTTCTTCCAGCCCTACGAAGTGGGCTGCCTCATGGTCCGTGACATCTCGACGCTCGAGAAGCCGTTCGCGATCCGGCCCGACTTCCTGCAGGATGCGTTGTGGGGCTCGGGTCATCCCAACTTCTGGGACCGCGGCCTGCAGATGAGCCGCTCCGCGCGGGCGCTCAAGATCTGGATGTCGGTGCAGACCTTCGGGATGGCGGCCTTCAGGCGCGCCATTTCCAACGGGATGGATTTGGCCGCCCGTGCCCAGGAGTACATCGACGCAAGCCCCGTGCTGGCGTGCACGAGCCCCGCGTCGCTGAGCATCGTGTGCTTCCGTGTCGATCCGGCCGGCCGGGACGTTGCAGACGACGATCTGGACGAGGTCAATCGCACCGTGCTGGCCCGCCTTTTCTGGGAGGACCCGGCGTTCATGTCCTCGGCCATGCCCCGCGGACTGTTTTCGCTGCGGCTCTGCATCGTCAACCACAACACCACCTGGGACGATGTCCGGGAGACGCTGGAGGCCGCCGAACGCTTCGGGAGGGATGCGCTCGGCGGCTAGGAGCCGCCCGCCGGCTAGGGTTCCGCCCGCCGGCTAGGGTCCCCCCCGCTTCTCCGGCCCCATCTGCAACGTTGCGAGCGCCGGAACGATCACCATCAGCACGCCGGTTGCGGCGATGATCCCGAAGCCCAGTGAGGCCGCCATGGGAATCAGGAAGCGCGCCTGCAGGTCCTGCTCCAGGATGAGGGGGGCGACACCCAGAAAGGTGGTCAGCGAGGTCAGGAAGATCGGGCGGAAGCGCGCCTTGGCGCCGCCGATGATCGCCTCTCGGACGGGCATGCCCGCGCGTCGCCGCTCGGTAATGAAGTCGATCATCACGATGGAGTCGTTGACGACCACGCCGCTGAGGCCCACGAAGCCGAAGATGGAGGTGGCGGCAATCTCGAAGCCCAGAAGCAGGTGGCCCAGCACCGCGCCCACCAGGCCGAACGGGATCGCGGCCATGACGATCAGGGGGCGGATGTACGAACGGAACGGGATCGCCAGCAACGCGTAGACCGCGAACATCGCGAGGGCGAAGCCACGGCCCAGAGCTCCCATCGACTCGGCGACCTCGCGGCGCTCGCCGGCGAACGAGTGCTCGAGGCCGGGATCCCTGGCCGACATCTCCTGCAGGACCGCGTCGAGCCGCTGTGTCGCGGGCTGTGTCGCAGAGGTTTGCGCGTCGGCCGTGACGGCCGTGACGCGGCTGCCGTCCTGGCGCCGGATCACGATGGGCGAATTCCCGAACCGCGCCGCCGCGACCTGGCCGAGGTGGACCGCGCCTCCCGTCGGGGTGCGAACCTGGTAGGTCTCCAGGTCGGCGATCGCGTTGCGTTCGTGCTCGGGAAGACGGGCATAGACGCGGACCTCCTCGCGGTCCCGCTGCAGCCGCACCACCTCCTCGCCGAAGAACGCGGCGCGGACCTGGCGGGCCAGGTCGTCGAGAGCGAGGCCCAGCGTCCTGGCTGCGGGCTTCAGCTCCAGTTGAATCTCGCGGACCCCCTGGTCCTGATCCGATCGCACATCGAAGATCCCCGGCCACCCGCGCAGGAGGCCGGCAACGGTATCCGTGACCGCGGTCAGCCGAACCGGATCCGGATGCGCGAGTTCCACATGCACGGGGCGGCCCAGGTCGACGAGATTGGCGCTGAAGGACAGGCTGCGGTAGCCCGCGATGTCCCCGGCCTCGTCGCGCCAGGCCTGCTCAACGGCTGAAGCGGTAATGGTGCGGCGCTCGGCGTCCAGGAGCCTGAACTCCACCGTCGCGATGTGCGCGCGGGGTCCCGAGTCGGGAGCCCCGCCGGGACCCGTCACGGCGGCCCCGAGGGTTGTCGGCGCCCCGCCCAGCGTGACTGCGACTCCGGTCAGCAGCGGTTCCGCTCCCGCGCCTGCTCCCGCGTCTGCTCCCGCGTCCGCCCCCGCGCCTGCCGCCGCGTCCGCCCCCGCGTCCGCCCCCTCCGACCGTCCGGTCGACAGCCGGTCGACGGCCCGCCGTCCGGCGTCCTCCAGCTCCTGCGCCACGCTCGCGGTGCGTGCCCGTGGCGTGCCCTCGGGCATTTCCAGGCTTGCGGTCACGAGGTCGCCCTCGACGGTGGGCGTGAACGCCACTCCGACGATACCGGCCGGAATCATCGCGATGCAGACGATGAGGACGCCCGCTCCCCCCGCAATGACGATCCCGGGCCTGGACGTCGCAAAGCGCAGAATGCGATCCAGCGGACCGTTGACGAACCGCTCCAGCCCTCGGTTCACGCGGGCCTGCACGCGCTTGTGGAGGCGGACCCGCGCGCGATTGTGGAGGCCTCGCTCCTGGAACCCGCCGGCCGGGAGTCCGGAGAGATGGTTGGGCAGCACCAGCAGCGATTCCAGCAGTGAGAACAGCAGCACCGAAATCACGACAACGGGAATCGCCTCGGCCATCGCTCCGACCGAGCTGGGGACGAAAAACAGGGGAAGGAAGGCCACCACGGTGGTCAGAACGCCGAATGTCACCGGTGCCCGCACGCGCCGCGCACCGCGGATTGCCGCCGCCAGCCCGCCGTGTCCCCGGTCGCGCTCCGCGGCGATGTTCTCGCCCACCACGACTGCATCGTCCACGACGATACCGACCGCCAGAATGAACGCGAAGAGCGAGGTCAGGTTGATCGAGACGTCGAGCACCGACATGACGGCCAGCGTTCCGACGAACGAGACCGCGATGCCTGCCGCGACCCAGAACGCCAGCCTGAGGTCCAGAAACAGCGTGAGCACGCCCAGCACCAGCAGAAGGCCCAGTAACCCGTTCTTGAGCATCAGGCCAAGGCGGGCGGCGAGGGGGTCCGCGTCGTTGCTCCACACGTCCACGCGCACCCCTGGCGGCAGTCCCGGGGCCACACTCTCGCGCAGCTGCCGCTCGACGGCTTCCGAGATGTCCAGAACGCGCTCGTCCGCGGTCCTGTAGACCTCGATGAAGGCGGCCGGCTGCCCATTGTAGCGGCTGACCAGTCCACCTTCGGCGAACCCGTCGCGCACTTCGGAGATGTCCCCCAGCCGAACCGTCGTGCCGTCGCTGCCGGCCAGCACGATGATGTTCTCGAAGTCGTGCTGGGTGTAGCTGCGGCCGGCGGTCCGGATCCGGACCTGCTCGCCCGGCGTGTCGATGCTGCCCGCCGACAGCTCCAGCGTG
The DNA here is from genome assembly GCA_965116905.1 of Longimicrobiales bacterium. Classification (GTDB taxonomy): domain Bacteria; phylum Gemmatimonadota; class Gemmatimonadetes; order Longimicrobiales; family Gaopeijiaceae; genus Bin94. Next base: position 2,578,754 of record OZ220732.1, read on the forward strand.
CCGCTCCGGACCGCTGCGGCCACATCCGACAGCGTGAGGCCCAGCGCGTTCAGACGGCCGGTCGGCACCTCGATCGAGATCTCGTAGTCGCGCACGCTGCTCGTCCGCACATCCGAGACCGCCGGCAGCGACGAGAGTTCGTCCTCCACGCGGTGGGCCAGCTCCTTGAGAGTCCGCTCCTGGACCTCCCCGTAGAGGGCGATCCGCATGACGCTGCGCCGGGACGTCATTTCTGTCACCGCGGGTCGCTCGGCACCCGCCGGGAGCGTCGGGATGCCGTCGACGGCCGCCTTGATCTCGTCCAGCAACCGGTCGGCGTCGGCGCCTCTGGCGAGTTCGGCGACCACCGACCCGAGTCCCTCCGAAGCCACCGACGCAACGCTCCTGACGCCCTCGAGCGACCGAATCCGCTCCTCGATCCGGCGGACGATGGATTCGTCCACCTCCGCCGGCGATGCGCCCGGGTACTGGACGGACACCTGAATCCGGTCCAGCGAGTGTTCCGGAAGCACCTCCTGGTCCAGGCTCCCGAGGGAGAGGAGTCCCGCCGCGAGGATCCCGACCATCAGCAGGTTGGACGCGACGCCGTTGCGGGCCATCCACGCGATCGGGCCCGCGGCCGTCAAGTCGCCCCCCTCGGATAGCGGCGCCCGTTCAGCTGCTTCCCGATGAACGTCGGCCGCACGAAGTAGTGGTACGTCAACAGGATCAGGCCGATCGCCGTGACCGCGACGAGCGCGAACTTGACCATCCCCGGCAGCGGCACGCCCGCCAGCGGAATGGGCAGCAGCATGACGAACGGCACGTGGACGATGTAGATCCAGTACGAGGCGTCCGCCATGTAGCGCCAGCGCGGGCTCGGCTTGCCCATGTAGCGCAGGAACAGTCCGATCAGGCCGTAGGTCATGAACCACATGGACAGCGCGAGGAAGACGACGGCCGGCAGGTGCCCCTCACCGGCCTCCGGGCAAGTCCTGTCCGGCTTGGGGGGGCAGCCCATCTCGAAGAAGTGCCGATACACGAGGAAGCACAGGATTCCGGCGGCGAGGAGGGCCCAGGCCGGGCGCTTGAAGCCCTCCAGCGTCCGGCGTCTGCGAAACAGCATCCACCCGAACCCGAAGAACAGGCCGTAAAGCGCCAGCTGGCGCGGGGCGGGGAAGGGGCCGGCGTAGTAGTCGATCGCCCACGACTCCATCCGGTAAAGGATGAGGCCCGCGGCCAGGATCAGCACCGCGATGCCTCCGCGGTGCAGCCAGTGCTCGAACAGGTCCATCGCCCGTGTGCGCGCGGCTGCGGGGATCCGGGCGACGAGCGGGCGAAGAACGGTTGCGGCCACGCACAGGATCATCAGGTGGTACAGGAACCACAGATGCATGAACAGGTGGTCCAGGGCCCTGGACGAGGTCAGCTCCGAGAGGCTGTAGGCGGCGTTCGGCGGGGTGGCGCTGAACTGGGCGGCGAACGGCACGATGAAGAACATCGTGACCGCAAGCAGCGGCCATGCCACCAGGAACGGCACCCCGATCCGGCTCCATCGGTGCCGCAGGAATCCTCGAGAGCCGCGCGTGTCGAGCAGGTACGCGGCAAAGAACCCGGCGATCGCAAAGAAGACGGGCAGGTGGAACACGCGGATGAAGACGACCACCCAGTAGGCGAGCATGTCGGCCTGGGGGTCGCGGTACGGCCACTCGAAGAAGACGATGGGGACGTAGCTGACCGCCGCGTGGCGAACCACCCCGAGCAACATCATGGACGCGCGCAGCCGGTCGAGGGCGTGGTACCGGGGGAGGCTGACCTCCGGTCGAGCGCCCGTCAAGCGATCTGACCTAGCGGACCGTGGTCGCGACGTCGTCGGTCCGCCGCCCGAGGACGCGGATCCTGAAGCCCACGGGTTGCATGGTCGGGAACGACCTCACCTGCAACTCAAAGTCGGGCGCGAGCGGCTCAAGCTCGAGCTCCCTCAGTATCGTGGCCATGGTAAGCGCGAGCTGAACCGGGACGAGACCGCTGCCGAGACACCGGTGGTTGCCGGCCCCGAAGGGAGCGTAGGCGCCGCGCTGCCGGTGTTCGCCGCGAGCCGGCGTGTAGCGGTCGATGTCGAAGCGCTCCGGATTGGGGAAGTACTCTTCGAGCGTGTGACCGACCGCTGTTCCGATCATGACCTGCGTGCCCGCGGGAACCCGGTGACCCGCGAACTCGAACGAGTTGGCGGTCGTCCGAAGCACGGCGGGCGAAACCGGATGGAGCCGCAGGGTCTCCATCGCCACGCGCCGCGAGACATCGAGCCCCTTCAGGCCCTCGGCTGTGACCGGGCCCTGATCGAAGAGGGCGTCGGCCTCCGCGGTCATGCTCTCCATGATCTGCGGGCGCTTCACCACGTTGTAGATCATGAACGCACAGGTGCTCGCCGTGGTGTCCAGTCCGACCATGTAGGGAGCGAGCACCGTCAGGGGCAGGTTGGTTTCGGGAAGAAGCTGGGGGTCGGCTTCACGCAGCTCGAGCATCTGATCGATGAAGTCGGGCGTCGTTCTGCGCGGACCCACCCTGCGCTTGTGTGCGAGGACCGCGCGGGCCAGCTCGCGGCCCCGCTCACGCGCGCGGCGGAATCGCCGGAGTTTCATGACGTGGGGTACCGTCGCGGCGCTGAGGAGCAGTCCGCCGAGGAGCGTGGACAGGTCCCGCGTGTACCCCTCCGGAGAATAGCCCGCCATCATGTGGCCCATCTGCTCGGCGATCATGTTCTGGAACGCCGGCAAGGCCTCGAACGGCTCGCCCACCGGCCACCCGCCGATATCGTCACGGGTGATGTCGGCAACCTCCTGCGCGCGGTCCCTCATGATCCGGACCGCATATCCCCTGGCCTGGGCCTTCCGGGTCGTGACGTGATCGATCCCGTCCATGGTCAGAATCGAACGCGACGAGTCCATCTGGTTGTGGAATTCCGCCATGGGTTCGAGCGACCGGAACACGGTCTTCCCGTGCGACGTGAGAAAATTGGCCGCTTCCGGCCCCGCGATGCACACGAATCGGCGCCCGGGTGCGCGTATCCTGAAGATCGGGCCCAGCTCGCGGTACTGCCGGGCAAGGAACGCCACCAGTCCCCTCCGCATGGCCAGACCGTTGCCCAGCAGCGGCAGGCCCGGCACCACCGGGATCTCCTTCGGCCGCCGGGGCTTCGGCTGCAGTTCATCGCGCGCCTCGATTCCTTCTATCGCCAGACTCATCGTCCGGCCGATCAGGTCGAGATTCTTCAGCAGATCGATGCGGTCCCGGACCTGCTCCCGCTCCTCCGCCGACAGGATGGTGCGGAACACGCCGCAGGAGTTCGCGAGCGCGATGATCGCGATGTCGCGCGGGTCGGGAACATCGTCGCTGAACAGGACCCGCATGATCCTCAGCCTGGCTTCCTCGACCGGCTGCCCGTCGGAGACGGGATAGCGCCGGGAGCGGGACACCGAGGGGGTCAGCGACAGGACGCCGTGTGCTTCCGATCTGAGGACGCCTCTTTCCGTCAGGCGCGCCAGCGCGGCCTTGCGGATCCGGCGTCCCCGCCGCGCCGTCCGTTCGAGCCAGTAGCCGGCGTCATGCGTTTCGCCGGCGCCAGCGATCTCGGCCAGCGTCGCGTCGAGGATGTCGTCGCCGAGGGGCGTTGAGTCGACGAGCATCAACCGCTCGAGATCCGTGTCGATGCGATCCTCGAGTGCGAGATCCATCAGGACGGCTCCGGCCAGCGCCAGATCGAACGAGTGCTCGGGCAGGCCGGGGGCCAGTTCGCCGCGCGCTTCGTCGAGAACGAGAACGAGGATCTCTTCTGCGAATCTCAGCATGTGGTTGGTGCAAAGTTGTGGCTAGCGTCCGAGCGGAGCGTCGACAGAAGGCGACAAGATGTTCATGAAGTTTTGTAACAGAGTGATCATATCGCGATTGTTACATCTGATTCATGAGATTATCGTGATTGCCGCAGATCCGGCAAGGAGATTCTCAGGTCATCCGTCGAGGTGCAGCTTGCTGTAACGTTTGTTATTATAAACACTACAAGGATTAAAGTACGTATTATTGAACGGTAATGGAAAACAGATGCCTTCTCACATCCGCAAGACCCTGCCGCTACCGGTCCGGCGCACCCTCAGCAAGCTCGGAAGCGACATTCGGGATGCCCGGCTGCGCCGCCGCATCCGCGCGTCGACGTTGGCGGAGCGAGCGCTCATCAGTCGCACGACGCTCCACAAGATCGAACGGGGCGATGCGGGAGTGTCCATGGGCATGTACGCCACGGTCCTGTTCGTGCTGGGCATGCACGACGGCATTGCGGAGCTGGCCGACCGCAGCCGGGACGGGATCGGGCTCGATCTGCTGGAAGAGCGCCTGCCTCAGCGCGTGCGCGTGCCCTCGGCCGCGCGTCGGAAAGGTGATACGCGCTCCCTGGGGGTGGACGACTAGGGTGCCGGTATCACGGATCTCCCCGTTGCGACATCCCCTCCACCGTCGTCGACGCCGCCATGTGGCCGATCACGTTGGCCGCTGAGCGGAACACGTCCGGCACTCGGTCGATCCCGAGCAGGATCCCGAGCCCGGCTATGGGCACGCCCACCACGTTGAGCGCGGGCACGAGCGACACGATGCTGGCGCTGGGCACGGGCGCGACCGTCATCGAGGCCAGGAAGATCGCCAATACCGCCGCCGCGATCATCCCGGCGTCGAGGGGCACGCCGTACATGGCGGTGAGGAAGACCAGCGAGCAGGCCTGAAACAGCGCGCTCCCCGGGCGGTTGATCGACGCCGCCAGCGGCAGGACCAGCGTGAAGGTGCGCTTCGACAGGCCGAGCTTCTCCGCCTCCTGCAGCATCATCGGCAGCGTCCCCACCGATGTCGTCGTGGTGAACCCCACGGTGTACGAGCCCACCGTCCCCCGGATGAACCGCGCCGGTCCCACACCGCCCAGGATCCGGACCAGCGGCAGCAGCACGAAAGCCTTCATGATGAAGAGGCCCACCACCACGGCGACGATGAACACGGCGAGGTTCTGCAGCATCGCCAGCCCGGTCTGCGCGATCACCGGCGCCGCGAGACCGAACACGCCGACGGGCGCCGTCCAGAGAATCCACGTCATGAGCTTGATGAGGGCGTCGCCGAGCGTTTCCACGAAGGACGTGAGCGTCTGCTGCTTCTCGTCGGGCAGGGTGGTGGTGGCCGCCCCGAGGAGGACGACGAAGATGAGGAGGGGAAGGAGCGCGCCGTCGGCGGCGACCTCGACCGGGTTCCGCGGCACGAGGTTGACCAGGAAGTCGACCACGCCGGGCGCCGCGGTGTCCAGTTCCGCCCCGGTCGTGGGCGGCGGCACCGGAGCCGTGAAGTTGAGCGCGAGGCTCATGATGCCCATCCCGATCAGGATCGCGGGCAGCGTGGTCACCCAGAAGAACCCGACCGCCAGGCCGCCCAGCCGTCCCAGTTCGCGCAGGTTGGCGATCCGCCCCACGCCCACGAAGACGACCGCCGCCACCAGCGGGATGACGACCATCTGAATCGCGCGCAGGAAGACCTGGCCGAGGGGTTCGGCGGCCTCGGCCATCCACAGCAGCGCCGGAGAACCGGTCGCGGAGGCGGCGATCCCGAGCGCCAGCCCGAGCCCCAGCCCGATGAGAATGGCGCGGGTGTTCACGCGCGTATGGCTCGTGTGTTCACGTCGGCAATCTGGATCCGATGCCCGGAAGTGGCAACCGTCGAACACAGGGCGGCGCCTGCGATTGCCGCATCCGGGTTGCCATCCCATCCCGCGCGGTCCACAGTCAGGACTTTCGCAATCGAGACCCGTGCCCGACCGACCCGACCGACTGGATGAAACTGTCCATGGCCAGAAAGACCGCAGTGCTTCCGGGGCTGACCGTGCTGTGGCTCATTGCCGCGGTTCCGGGTGCCGCCAATGGTCAGGAGGTCCGCGGCAGGCTCGTCGACGCCGCTGGCGGAAGCGGGATTGGAGGCGCGATGGTGAGCCTGGAAGACCGGGCAGGCCGATCGCTCGATCGGGTACTTACGCGCACCGGGAGCGGACTGTTCCAGCTGCGGATACCCGCACCTGGCGAGTACCGCATCAGGGCCGAGCGTATTGGCTACGCCTCGACGCTCTCCGACTACTTCAACGTGGCTTCCACGGACACGGTGACAATCGAGTTGGCAGCCCGGATCGAGCCGATCGGCCTGACGGGGATAGAAGCGGAGGCCGACCGCAGGTGCCGCGTGCGGCCCGAAGAGGGTCTGGCCGTCGCCCGGGTGTGGGAGGAGGCGCGGAAGGCTCTCGCGGCAGCGGCATGGACCCGGGAGCGTGGACTCTACCGCTATGAGATGCTCACGATCAGACGTCGGCTGGATGCCGGGGGCCGCAGGGTGGAGCGGGAGGACCGGGACTATCTGGAGGTATCGGCCGCTACGCCCTACGAGTCCCGTCCCGCCGACTCGCTGTTGGCCGAGGGATTCGTGCGGCTCTCGGACCAGGGTGTCGTGTTCTGGGGACCGGACGCCGATGTGCTGCTTTCCGACTACTTCGTGGACACACACTGCTTTCGACTCGGGCCGGGCGAGCGTCAGCAGGGAGAACTGCTCGGCCTGGAGTTCGAGCCGGTGCCGGATCGGGACGTGGCGGAAGTTGCCGGGACCATGTGGCTCGACCCTGTCTCCGCGCACCTGAAGCGTCTGGATTTTCAGTACGTCAACCTCGGCGTTCCCGCACGGCTCATGCGGGCTTCTCCCGGCGGCAGCGTGGAATTCATGACGCTGCCCAATGGCACGTGGATCATCCCCTCCTGGCACCTTCGCATGTTCCGGCCGGATCCCGCAGCTTCCCTGGCGGCCATCATCATGGAGCATGGTGAGGTGCTCCGGGTTCGTGATGAGCGGGGCGTGGTCTTCGAGGGCGACAGGGGCGGCCGCATTGTGGGCACCGTCTTCGACAGTCTGGGTGCCGGGCTGCCCGGGGCTCGCGTGTTCCTCAACGGTGACGGGACGGAAGTGGTCACGGATGCCGACGGCCGATTCGAAATGACCCACCTCGGTCCCTGGATATACTCCGTCTATTTCACGCACCCCTACATGGAGCGACTTGGGTACCAGCCCGAGCCGGTCGATGTGGAGGTCGGATCGGACGCGTCCAGTCCGGTCCGGGTGGACTTCGAGTCACCCCCGATGAATGAGGTGCTCGACGATGTCTGTGGCGGTATCAGGCAGCCGGGACCAACGCAAACCGCGGAAGGCCGTATTGTCTGGTACGAGGGCGTCCTGACCATGGCCGTGACCGACTCGGACGGGAATCCGGTCGCGGACGCGAATGTTCTGACCGTGACGGCCGCTCCCGGGGCGGAGGACCTCGGCGAAGACGGCTACCGGATCATCGGCAGGACCAGTGCGTCGGGACTCTATCGGATGTGTTGGGTGCCGGTGGACCTGCCTCTGGAGTTGGTGGCGCTGAACCGTGGCGAGAGGTTCGACCGCGACGCTTTCGAGGATGGCGCCGCGCTGGCCGATCTCTTCCCCGGCAGAGTTCAGTCGATCACCATCGCCCGGGAGGCACCGTACCGAACCCTCCTGTTGCGAGTCGAGACCAGGTAGTGGCACGGTTGCCATCCCACCCCCCTGCGCCCCAACCTCATCCTGCAGCGATCCCCCACGCAGGAGTGACACCCGATGGACCCGCGCCCACGCCCCGACCCTCACCGCAGGCTCCCCTGCACACCACACCTCGGCCGGCCCATCGCCGCGATCGTCGCCGTTGCGGCCATCTTCGCCCTCTCATCCCCCCAACCCACCGCCGCGCAGGAGCAGACCGGCCGACTGACGCCGGAGTTGTATTTCGAGTGGGAGGAGGTGCGTCCGTTCCTGCTCGCGGGCGGGATGGGGCCGCAGATTTCGCCCGACGGGAGCCAGGTGCTCTACGAGCGGCGGCACATCGACAAGATGAAGGACCGCTGGGTGTCGGAACTGCACATCGTGGGTGCGGATGGCGAGCGGCCCCGGCGGCTGACCGGCGGCGGCGGCGCGGTGTGGTCTCCGGACGGCGAGCGGATCGCATTCGTGCGCGCGGACGGCGACGGCACCCCGCAGATCTTCGTGCGCTGGATGGACGCGGAGGGGGCCGAGACGCAGGTGAGCCACCTCACGCAAGGGCCGGGCGGTCTGACCTGGTCGCCCGACGGGGAGACGCTGGCCTTCTCGATGATGGTGCCCTCGGAGCCCGAGTGGACGGTCACGATTCCCGGGCGTCCGGAGGGGGCGGAGTGGACGGTGGAGCCGAAGGTGGTGACGCGGCCCAACTACCGGCGCGACTACGTGGGGTATACCGACGGCGGGTACCGGCACGTCTTCGTGCTTCCGGCCACGGGCGGCACGCCGCGCCAGCTGACCGACGGCGACTGGAACCACGGGGCGCCGGTGTGGTCTGCGGACGGCTCGGAGCTCTTCTTTTCGGCGCTGCGCGAGGATGACGCCGACTACCGTTTCCGCGAATCCGAAATCTACGCGGTGTCGGTGTCGTCGGGTGCGATCCGCCAGCTGACCACCCGCGCCGGGTCCGACCACTCGCCGGTGCCGTCGCCGGACGGCCGCCTGATTGCGTACCTGGGCCACGACGAGACCGACGACGCGTACTACGCCGACAACATCTACGTGATGAGCGTGGACGGGAGCGGCGTGCGGGAAATCGCGACGGACCGCGACCGTGATCCCTCCGGGCTGCGCTGGGCGGCGGACGGCAGCGGTGTGTACTACAATGCGCCCGACGGCGGTGCCGAGAACCTGTACTTCGCGCCGCTCGACGGGCCGGTGCTCCAGATTACCGAGGGCGAGCACTACCTGACTGTCTACTCGATGGCGGCCAACGGCATGGCGGCGGGTGTGCTCTCCAGCGCGCACGAGCCCGGCGACGTCGTCGTCTTCGACGTGGCCGCGGGCGGCGAGATCAGCAAGATCACCGACGTGAACGGCGACATCCTTGCCGGGGTCGAGCTGGGCGAAGTCGAGGACGTCTGGTACGAGTCTTCCGACGGCCTGGAGATCCAGGGCTGGATCGTGAAGCCGCCGGACTTCGATCCGTCGAAGAAGTACCCGCTGATGCTTGCGATCCACGGGGGACCGCACGGCCGCTACGGCTTCGGGACGCCGTACATGTGGTACGAATGGCAGCTCGAGGCGGCGAGCGGGTACGTGGTGCTGTACACGAATCCGCGCGGCAGTTCGGGGTACGGGAGCGCGTTCGGCAACGAGATCGAGAACGCGTATCCCGGCATGGACTACGACGACCTGATGGCCGGCGTCGACGTGGTGCTGGAGCGCGGCTACATCGACGACCAGAACATGTTCGTCTACGGGTGCAGCGGGGGCGGGGTGCTCACGGCGTGGGTCGTCGGGCACACCGACCGGTTCGCGGCCGCCTCGTCGGAGTGTCCGGTCACCAACTGGTTCTCCTTCGTGGGCACGACCGACGGCCTCGGCTGGTACAACAACTTCGAGCACCTCCCGTGGGAGGACCCGAGCGAGCACCTGCGCCGTTCCCCGCTGATGTACGTGGGCAACGTCACAACCCCGACGCTGCTGATCACCGGCGAGGGCGATCTGCGGACCCCGATGGGGCAGACCGAAGAGTACTATCAGGCGCTCCAGATGCTGAAGGTGCCGACCGCGATGGTCCGCCTGCAGGACGAGTGGCATGCGTACTTCTACCGGCCCACGAACACGATCCGCACGTGGATGTACCGCATGGACTGGTTCCGGAAGCACTCGCGGGGACAGGGGCCTGTGACATGAGGCCGGAGATGGGGAACGCGGCGGCGGGTGGTGGCGCGGTCGGCGGCCTCTGCGGGCCGGGGCGCCTGGGCCGCATGGGGCGGCTTGCCGCCACGCTCCTGCCGGCTGAGCTCACCGTGCTTCTCGCGCTGTCGTTGGCCGAGGCCCAGGAACGCCCCCCGGAGGGCGACCGAGTCACCATTACCGGCACCGTCCTGGACGCGGTGACCAGGCAGCCCATCGAGGGGGTCAGCGCCGAATTCAGCGGAATGGGATACATCGTCGAGACCGATGCCGCGGGCCGATTCACCCTGTCCAACATCCAGACGGGCGACTACCGCCTGGAGCTGTGGCACCCCGACTACCAGCCCGCCGTGGGCGACTTCACCATCATGCGTTCGGGCGAGTTCGAGACCTTCATGGAGCCGGTATTCCTGGGCCGGGACGAACTCATCACCGGAATCGTCGGCGTGGTAAGCGACATCCGCGGAGGCAGTCCCATCGACAGGGTGAGCGTCTCCGTCGAGCAGGGGCGCCGGGGCGCGTCGACGGACACGCGGGGCCGCTTTCTGCTCGACGACCTCCTGCCCGGGTTGAAGTCGGTCAGGTTCAGTGCGCTCGGATACGTGACCCGCACCGAAATGATCGACGTCGAGGTGGATCGCGTGACCAACCTGCGGGTCTCCCTGTCGCCCGATCCGGTGGAGCTGGACCCGATCGAGGTCACGGTCGAGAGGCGCGAGATCGTCTTGCAGGATGTGGGCTTCTACACCCGCGAGGCCGAGGGCTTCGGCGCGTTCATCGATCGCGAAGAGATCGAAATGCGCGCGCCGGCTGAAATGACCGACCTCTTCACGAGGATCCCCGGCGCGGACTTGCGCGGCGACGCCTGGAACCCGCTGGAGAAGTACGTGATCCTGCGCGGAGGCCGGGCGGAGGGGTGCTTCCCGCGCATCGTGCTGGACGGCGTGGTCGTGGCCGGCGGAGGCGACGTACCGGCGGCGCTCGACCAGATGCTCGATCCGCAGTCGGTGGCGGGCGTAGAGGTCTATCCGTCGTCGACCGGCGTGCCGGTACAGTACGCGGGGACCGGGGCATCGTGCGGGCTGATCGTGATCTGGACGCGGCGATAGCGATAGGTGCGGCGATAGCGATAGGCGCGGCGATAGCGATGGGCGCGGCGATAGCGATGGACGCTGCGGGAGGGCCGCAGCGGCCCTCCGGGACGACGGCCGGCCGCACCCACACAACGAAGGAGGGGACGAAGATGAAGATTCAGCCGAGTATGCTGCTGCTTTCGGTGTTGGGGGCCACGGTGTTCGCCGTACCCGCAGTGCACGCGGACGCCCAGACGGTCGAGCAGAACGACAGCTCCGCGCAGGCCGCGCGGCGTGCGAATTCGCTACCGCTCATCACCTCGAGGACCCTCGACTTCACGACCGACGAGGGCACCTGGATCGACGTCGACCTGAGCCCGGACGGCGAGACCATCGTCTTCGAACTGCTGGGCGACCTGTACACGCTGCCCATCACGGGCGGCACCGCGACCAGGATCACGAGCGGGCAGGGCTACGACATGCAGCCGCGCTACTCGACCGACGGCTCTGAAATCGTGTTCGTGAGCGACCGCGACGGTTCCGAGAACATCTGGGTGGCGAACGCCGACGGAAGCGACCCGCGCCAGCTGACGGACACCGAACGCGACAACTACATGTCGCCGGTCTGGACGCCGGACGGCGAATACGTGATGGCGAACAAGGGCACGCAGCTCTGGCTCTGGCACGAGGACGGAGGCACCGGGGTGCAGATCACGGGGCAGGGTGGGGAAGGCGGGCCGGGCGGCGGGCCGGGCTTCGGCGGCGGCACTCCCTCGCACACCGGCGCGGCCTTCGGGCCGGATCCGCGGTACGTGTGGGTGAATGTGCGGGGCAACCTCGGCGGCGGCTTTCCGGTGGGCGAGGCCGACGACCGCGGTCCAGGCGCCGGCGCCCCCGACCCCTACAACCTCGACCCGGACCCTCCCGGGCACTTCGGCGCGGCCGAACAGAGCTCGGCGCGCCAGGTCGGCGCCTTCCAGATCGGGATGCTGGACCGGGAGACGGGGCGTGTCATGGTCCGCACCCACGAGCACGAGGGCGCCTTCCGGCCCATGCCGAGCCCGGACGGACGCTGGCTCGCGTACGCGACCCGTTACGACGCGCGCGAGGCGCTGAAGCTGCTCGACCTGACGACCGGCGAAGAGAGCTGGCTGGTGATGGACGTGCAGCGGGACGAGTCGCAGGGCGGGGGCATGCGCGACCGGGACGTCTATCCCGGCGGGGCGTGGACGCCGGACTCGGGCGCGCTGATCACCTTCTACGGCGGCAAGATCATGCGCGTCGAGGTGCCGTCGGGCGAGGCCTCGGAAGTCCCCTTCACGGCCCACATCCAGCAGGACATGGGTCCGCTCGTCAAGTTCGACTATCCCATCAACGACTCGGTGCTGACGATCTCCCAGATCCGCGGCGCGCGCCCTTCGCCGGACGGGGCCCGGCTCGTCTTCTCGGCGCTCGACCGTCTCTGGACCGCGTCCCTGCCGGACCCGGCGGGCACCCAGACCGAGGGCTACCCGGTCATCCGGGACGCGCGCCGCCTCACCACCTCGACCGATGTGGAGCACGGCGCGGCCTGGTCGCCGGACGGCCGCCACATCGCATACGTGACCTGGAACGACTCGGCCGGCGGCGATATCTGGCGCATCCGCGCGGACGGCGGCGGCGAACCCGAGCGGCTCACGCCCACCTCCGCCTTCTTCGACCGGATCGCGTACAACGGCGACGGCTCGCGCATCCTGGCCGTGCGCGGCTCGAAGATGCACCGCATGCGCACGCTGGAGGACTTCGGCCGGCACCACCCCGCGGCCGAGCTCGAATACGTATGGCTGCCCGCGGACGGCGGCGAGCCCAGCCGGATCATGTGGGTGGGTTCGGGGGCGACGCAGGAGGGCCGCAACGCGCCCCACCCCGGCCCGGACCCCGACCGCATATACGTGTGGGCGGGCCAGGACGGCCTGCTCTCGGTCCGCTACGACGGCACCGACATCCGCACGATCGTCAAGGTCACCGCGCCCGCCCGCCCCGGGCCCGGCAGCCGCCCCGCGCCCGACGAGGTCGTCCTGTCGCCGGACGGCAGGCGCGCGGTGGTGCGCGCCAACCGCAACGTCTTCACGATCACGGTGCCGCCGACCGGGGGCGAGGCACCGACCGTCTCGGTGGCGGCCCGGTCGTCCGTGCCGACGCGGCGCCTCACGAAGGTCGGCGGCGATTTCGTGGGCTGGACCCCGGATGGAACGGCCGCGTACTACTCGATCGGGCGCAGCTTCTTCCTGCACGACATCGCGGTGAGCGACTCGCTCGTGGCCGATTCGGTCGCGGCCGCGCGCGCCGAGGCGCGGGAGGAGGCCGATGCGTCCGGGGAGGACGCCGCCGACGCCGCGGATGCGCCCGCCGGGGAAGCCACCGATTCGGCCGCGGCGCAGGGCGAGAATGGCGGTCCTGTCTACGAGGCCGCGCGGTTCGACGTCGAGATCACCGTGCCGAAGGACCTGCCGCGTGGGGTGGTCGCTCTCACAAACGCACGCCTCATCACCATGCGGGGCGACGAGGTGATTCCGCGCGGGGACATCGTCGTGCGAGACAACCGCATCGTGGCGGTGGGCGCGAGCGGCAGCGTGGAGATCCCGGACGGCGCCGACGTGCGCGACATGTCCGGCAAGACGATCTATCCCGGGCTCGTCGACATCCACGCGCATACTTGGGTCGCGTGGGGGGTGCACCGCGGGCAGGTGTCGCAGTTCCTCGCGCAGCTGGCGTACGGGGTGACCACGCAGCGCGATCCCCAGACCTCGTCCGAGGACGCGGTCGCCTACTTCGACCTCATGGAGACCGGCGCGTTCATCGGGCCGCGCCTCTACTCGACCGGCCCCGGCGTCTTCAGCGCCGACCAGATCTCCAGCCTGGACGAGGCGCGCGACGTGCTGCGGCGCTACAGCGACCACTACAACACGAAGACGATCAAGCAGTACCTGGCCGGCGACCGGAAGATCCGGCAGTGGGTGATCATGGCGGCGCGCGAACAGGGCCTGACCCCGACCACCGAGGGCGGCTCCAACTTCACCATGAACCTGACGCTGGCGCAGGACGGCTACGCGGGCCTGGAGCATTCGCTCCCGATCAGCCCGTTCTACCGCGACGTCGTGCAGCTGGGCGCCTTCAGCGGCATGGTCTATACGCCCACGCTGGTGGTGGCCTATGGCGGGCCGTCCGGGCGGCAGTACTACCTGACGCGCACCAACCTCGACGAGGTCGAGCGTCTCCGGTTCTTCACTCCCCGGGACGAGCTCGACAAGTGGAAGACCACGACCTGGTACCGCGACGATCAGTATCCGCACTTCCAGCAGGCCGAGCAGATCGTGAAGTGGATGGAGGCCGGGGGCCAGGCCGGCCTTGGCTCTCACGGCGAGGTGCAGGGCCTGGGGACCCACTGGGAGCTGTGGATGATGGCGTCTGGCGGCATGGACAACCACGACGCGCTGCGCATGGCCACCCTCATGAGCGCGGACGCGATCGGTCTGGCGGGCGACATCGGGTCGATCGAGCCGGGCAAGATCGCCGACCTGCAGGTCCTCGCGTCCAACCCGCTGGACGACCTCGAGAACTCGATCGACATCGACTACGTCATGAAGAACGGGCGGCTCTACGAGGCGGCGACTCTCACCGAGGTGTGGCCCCGCCAGCGGCCGCTGCCGACGCAGTGGTGGTGGCGCGTGGAGCCGCCCGACGTGCGGCAGGAGCGGGGGCGCTGATGGGCCTGGCCGCCGTTCCCTTCACGCTCAAGCGCAGCTCCGACCTGTATACGTCCGGCGGAGGGTACGAGTCCACCACCGAGACGGCCCACGGTCTCGTGCGCCTGGAGGCCGACCGGCTGGTCATTCAGTGGCGGGTCGCGGTGGTGACCGAGTCGATGGAGGGTGCCGGCTACGAGACGCGGGAGGAGATCGAACCCGTCAAGGAGATTGTGATGCCGCTGGCCAAGGTGGCGGGCGCGTTCGTTCCGGAGCGGAGATGGTGGCGGCTGACCGGGCCGAAGCTAGTCATCACGGCCTCGGACCTGCTCGCCTTTGAGAGGATCGCGGGCGAGGAAGGACTCAAGCTCAAGCATCCGGCCAAGCTGGTGTTGCGCATCAAGCGCGGGGACCGCCTGGTCGCGCAGGAGTTCGCGGCAGAGCTGGCGCTGGCGGTGGCGCGGCTGCCCGAGGGGACTCGCGGCGCAGGCGCGCTCCCCGGCCGGCAGCCCGCGTAGCCTCGCACGCGGACCGCCGGCCGGCCGGTCTTCTGTCGCCCTGGCCTAGTTGCGCCGGATCCCGGCCGCCGTGCTCCCCGGGTCGGCCTCGGCGGGCCTTCTGCGTTCCAGGGTGCGCTCCTCGGGATACACCTCGTCGAGGGTCATGCCGTCGTAGAGGCGGCCGTCCTTCATCACATACTGAATGTCGACCGTGTTGCGGAGGTCGTCGAGCGGGTTCGAGTTCAGGACCACGATGTCGGCGAACTTGTCCTTCTCGATGCTGCCGAGCTGCTCGCCGAACCCGATCGCCTCGGCGCCCAGGATCGTCGCCGCCCGCAGCATGTCGTGATTCGAGGCGCCGCCGGCCGCCATGGCCCACAGCTCCCAGTGGAAGCCGACGCCCTGGATCTGCCCGTGGCCTCCAACCGCCACGCGGCCATCGTCCTCAAGCATCTTCTTTACGAACTCGGCGTGACGCGGGAAGACGTGCTCCTCTTCCAGGAACCAGCCCACCGGACCGGGACTGCCGCCGGAGCCCGACCCGCGCCGCCGCGTCCGCGCGTCGATGTTCTCCTTGGGGATGAACATGTTCAGCTTCGGGTCGTCGTGGGCGTTCTCGGTGGCGTAGAAGTAGTTCTCCCCGAAAGGGCCCCCGTAGGAGACCAGCAGCGTCGGGGTGTTCGTGGTCTCCGACTCCTTGAATAGCTCCACGACGTCGGAGTACATGGGCGCGATGGGGATGTTGTGCTCGATCCCCGGATATCCGTCGATCGCGTGCGTCATGTCGATCTTGTAGTCGAGCCCGCCCTCCGTGGTGGGCATCAGCTCGAGCTCGCGCGCCGCCTGGATGATCCACTGACGCTGCTGGCGGTTCCCGCTCATGTACATCTTGAGCGTCTTGGTGTCGTAGTACTCGGAATAGCGGCGCAGGATCGTCTTGGCGTGGTCGGCGTCGCGGATGTTCTCTCCGTTGAAGACGCCGGGACCGGTCGAGTAGATCCGCGGGCCCGTCATTCCGCCCGTCAGGACGCGGTCCGTGTAGCTCAGAATGTCGGTGAAGGCCGTCTGCGGGTCGCGCGTGGTAGTGACCCCGTAGGACAGCGTTGCCAAATATTGCCAAACTTCCTGCGGGTGGATCTCCGGCACCAGCCACATGGAATGGTAGTGGATGTCGATATAGCCGGGGACGAGCGTCTTGCCCGCCACGTCGATCACCCGGGCGCTGTCGGGGATCTCGACCGAATCGGCGACGCCGACCTCGACGATCCTGTTGTCGGTGATGAGCACCACCCCGTTCTCGATGACGTGGGGCACCCCGGTGGTGTCGGACGGATTGTCCGCCATCGTGATGACGCGGCCGCCGCGAAGCGCCACCACCCCGCGCGGGATGTCGCGCGGCAGCTGGACCTCGATCTTGCGCTCGTGCGCCTCGTAGGTGTCGGTCGTGTCGGCGAGGATCTCCTTGTCGCCGTCCCGGACCGCGCTGGCCCGGGCGGCCACCTCCTCCGCGGCCTCGCGGATCGAGTCGGCGCGCGCCATGAGCGAATCGGCCACGACCTGCACCGAATCGGCCTGCAGGCGCGTGATCTCGTCCTCCAGCTCCTCGGGCACCTCCTCGTCCGCGTTCCTGAGGCTGTCGGCTTCGGCGCGCTTCTCACTCAGCGTGTCCGAAATGGCCATGGCGCGTGCGCGGATCAGCGCTCTCTCGTGCGCGGTCGCCTCTTCCTCCGCCTCCTCGGCCTCGACGTGGTCGACATCGTAGGTGAAGAGCACGTTGCCCATCGCCCAGTGCAGCGCCGAGCCGTCGGGAGCCCACGAGGGGAACTCGCCTCCGACGTCGGTCAGCTTGCGCACGGGAACCGGCGAGGCCCCCAGGTTGGTGAGCAGGATGTTGGGCGGCGCCGCCCCCACCTCCGCCAGTTCCACGATGTAGATGTCGTTGCCGAACTGCACGAACGCGCGGTCGCCTTCGGGCGAGAGCACGATGAGTCCGGCGGGCTGCGCAAAGCCCGGCTCGGTCGGCGGACGGGGGTCGGTCGGGTCGGGGGCCTTGCGCCAGGGGTAGACCCGCCTCGGCAGGTATTCCCACTCGTCGGGGTGCGGATTCGCCATCCCCGCGATTCCCTGGCGTCCGCGCACCATCAGGTGGCGCTTGATGTCGGTGCCGTCCCAGCGGAACGAGACCAGCCCCTCGACCGGGCTGTAGGCGTAGATGCGGTCGGAGTCGTCGGCCGCGAAGTGGGCGACGTCGCGTGCACCGGTCGGTGAGATGACGGTCGCCTCTGCGGGCGCTGCGGCGTTTGCGGGGACCCATACGAATTCGGCGCCCATCGGCCCGAAGAAGATGCCGGACGCCTCCATGAGGTCGCGCGCGGCGCCCCGCGAGGCCACGATGCGCTCGCCGTCGGGCGACCAGGCCACGTTGTAGTACATGGCGGCGGTGCTGGTGAGCCGGGTGGGCGTGCCTCCGGCCGCCGGTACCCGCATGATGTGGCCGCCGTCGGTGTCGTCCCAGGTCACGTAGGTGATCGCGCTGCCGTCCGGCGACCACTGCGGGTGGAACTCGCCGACATCCGCTTCGGTGAGGCGCGTCGCGTCGCCCTCGGGCAGGTCACGCACCCAGAGACGATCGAACGCCGTGAACACGACCCGGTCGCCATCGGGCGACACCGCGGGGCTGCGGATCTGGCTGGCGGTGACCATCGCGGTGGTGTCGATCTGGTAGTCGAACTTCACCGAAGGCCCGATGCCCAGCTCCACGTCGACTTCGAACGGGATCTCGGTGGGCTCGCTTCCGTCCATCGGGACGTTCCAGATCCTGCCGCCGTACGAGACGACGATCGCGGAGCCGTCGGGAAGGAACGCGTAGCCGGGGTGTACGTCGATGGGCGCGCGCGACTCCTGCTCGTCGCGCTGGACGGGGTACGCCAGCCACTCCTCGTCGCCGGTCGCCAGGTTGCGCTTCCTGAGTCCCGTGTCGGCGTTGTAGCGGGTCGCGTAGACCAGCCACTCGCCGTCGGGAGAGATCGCCGGACGCATCCCCGAACCGTACCGGCTGGTCATCGCGGCGCTTGTGCCCGTTTCGCGGTCGTAGCGGTAGACCTGGTAGCGGGGGAGGCGGGCGTTGTACTGCCAGTCCCCGAAGGCCTGCGCGTACCAGATGTGCCGTCCGTCGGGGCTGAATGCGGCGCCGATGCGCTTGATTCCCCCGAACAACGCCGCGAAGATCGGCGACGTGGGCGCCCCGGGGATCGTGATGGGGGACGAGCGCTCCGCGTGGTACATGTACAGGTTGGCCGAACCGCCCAGCCCGCCCGAGCGGCTGACCACGATGTACTCGCCGTCCGGCACCCACTCGGGCGAAAGGAAGAGGTTGTTGTTGCCGCGCGACACCTGCGTCGTGTCGGTCTTGTCCAGGCGCATCGTCCACAGGTTGTCGCCGCCGCTGCGGTCGGAGATGAAGGCGACCGACTCGCCGTCGGGGCTGAAGCGCGGCTGCACCTCGAAGGCCATCCCGGTGAGGAGCGGAGACGCCTTGCCTCCGGTGATCGGCATGGTGTAGAGGTCGCCGAGGAGGTCGAATACGATCGTCTGGCCGTCGGGACTCACGTCGAGCGAGATCCACGTGCCTTCGGTGGCGGTGAATTCGGCCGTGCGCGCGTTGCGCAGCGGCAGCGGGTTCTGGCGGGGTCCGCCGGGTCTGGGCGGTTGCGCCACGAGCGGGGCGACCGTGAAGGCGATGGCGGCGAGGGCCAGCGCGGGCGCGGCGAAGCGGAAGGTCCTGCCGTAGGCGGCGCTCATTTGTCACCTCCCCGGATCCCGGCGCGGACATTGGGCGCGGTGTTGCGCCATGGTTCGTCGGGCGCCGGCCGTTGTCTGGGCCACACCTCGTCGAGCGTGTCGCCGTCGTAGAGGCGTCCGTTCATCATCACCCGGTGGACCGTGTTGGTATTGCGGATATCGGCGAGCGGATCCGCGTCGAGGATGACCAGGTCGGCCAGCTTGCCGGGCTCGATGGACCCCAGGTCGCCACCGAGACCGATCGCCTCGGCGCCCATGATCGTGGCGGCCAGCAGCGCGTCGTGCTCGTCCATGCCGCCGCTCTGCATCGCCCACAGCTCCCAGTGGAAGCCCAGTCCCTGCAGCTGTCCGTGGCTGCCGACGCCGGTCTTCCCACCGTTCTCCACGAGTCGCGTCAGCCAGGCGGCGTGCTTCGGGAACGCATATTCGTCCTCCATGAACCAGCCGCCCGGTCCGGGGCCGGTCGTCTGCAGCCTCCGCGCCTTGGTGTCCAGCTCCAGCTTGGGCGTGAAGTGCGTGAGCTTCTCGTCGCCGAAGACGTCCTCGCGCGTGTAGAAGTAGTTCTCGGCCCACGGTCCCCCGTACGAGACGAGCAGCGTCGGCGAGTTGACGGTGCCGGACGTGGCGAAGAGCTCGACGACATCGCCGTAGGCCGGGATGATCGGCATCGAGTGTTCGATCCCGGGGTAGCCGTCGATTGCGTGGGTCATGTTGAGCCGGTAGTCCAGCCCGCCCTCGGTGGTGGGCATGAGCTCCAGGTCGCGCGCGGCCATGATCAGCCACTGCCGCTGCCGGCGGTTGCCGGACATGTACATCTTGAAGGTCTTGGTGTCGTAGTAGCGGCTGTACTTGGTCAGCACCTCGACCGCGTGCTCGTAGCTCTTGATGAAGTCGAACTGGAAGACGCCCGGCCCGGTCGAATAGACACGGGGACCGACCATCTTGCCGGCGCGCACCATGTCCTCGTAGGAGAGCACGTCCGTGGTGGCCGTCTGGGGATCGCGCGTCGTGGTCACCCCGTAGGCCAGGTTCGCCTGGTAGATCCACGGGCGCGCCCAGTGCAGGCCCCACAGGTTCCACATGTGCGCGTGCGTGTCCACGAAGCCGGGGACGATGGTCTTGCCCGCCATGTCGATGACGGTCGCACCCTCGGGCACGTCGCCCGGTCCCGCCGACACGGACACGATGCGGTTGTCGGTCACGACGACATCCGCATTCTCGACGATCTCGTCGCCGTTCATGGTGATCGCGCGAGCACCGCGCAAGACGACCGTGCCGCGCGGGATGTCCCGGTCGGCGCTCACCGCGATCTGAAGTTCGGCGGCCTCGTAGGCGGTGTCGGCGGCGGCGGCGTCCAGGTCGTACGTGAACAGCGCGTTGCCGAGCGACCAGTGCACGGTGCGGCCGTCCGCACCCCAGGCCGGGAACTCGACGCCCAGTTGGTTCAGCTTCCACGCCGGCACCGCGGCCGAGTCGGGCTTGGTGACGTCTACCACCGGGAGGGCCGCACCCAGGTCCGGGACGGTCACGGCGTAGAGGTCGTCGCCGATCTGGGCCAGCGCGAGGTCTCCCTGCGGTGCCATCTCGACCGAGCCCGAGGTCATCCGCAGGACCAGCTCGCGCGGCTCGTCGTCGTCGAAGTCGGCCGGCATCACGAGGTCGGAGGTCTCCGAGCGCTTGTAGCCGATGGGCACGCCGCCCGCCGACAGGTCGGCCCGCGCGGTCACCTGAAGGTGCCGCCTTTTGTCCGTGTCGTCCCAGCGAGCCGAAGACAGGGCCGTGGTCACGGGCGGAGGGGTGGGGGAGCCCGGCACCGCGTCCGCGCGGGCGGCCCCGTAGTAGTAGATGCGGTCGGGATCGGCGGTGAAGTGCGGCGATCTGCGTCCGGCGGTGGGGCCGATGACCGTCGCCTCGCCACCGGCGGCCGGGATCCAGATGAACTCGGAACCCGGGGTGCTGAAGAAGGGATCGACGGCTTCCTGCACGTCGCGCCGCGCAGACCGCACGCCGACGATGCGCGCGCCATCGGGCGAATACACGAGGTCCCGGTAGTACGCGGGCGCGGTGGTGAGCGTGACCGCATCGCCGCCTTCCGCCGACACGCGCCGGATGTGGCCCTCGGCGGTATCGTCGTCCCAGGTCACGTACGCCACATGACGGCCGTCGGGCGACCACACGGGGCGGTGCTCGCCCACCTCGTCGCTGGTCAGCCGCATCGGCGTCCCGTCCGGGAGGTCGGCGACGTACACCCGGTCGAGCGCGGTAAAGGCGAGCCGGCTGCCGTCGGGCGAGGTGCGCGCAAAGCGAATCTGCTTGACCGTGAAGGTGGGCGTGTCCTCGATCGGGTACTCGAACTCGACCTCGGGCCCGATCGCGATCTCGGCCTCGACGGTGAAGGGGATCTCGACCGGGTCGCTTCCGTCCACCGGCACGCGCCAGATCCGGCCGCCGTAGGACATCACCAGCGCGTCGGACTCGGGCGTGAAGGAATACCCGGGCAGCACGTCCATCGTGGCGGTCGATTCCTTGTCGTCGCGCTGGACGGGGTAGGCGAGCCAGCGCTCCATGCCCGAGGCGAGGTCGCGCAGCCGTATCCCCGTGTCCGCGTCGTCGCGGCTTCCATAGGCCAGCATCGTGCCGTCGGGCGACACGGCGGGCCGGAACGCCGACCCGTAGCGGTTCGTCATCGGCGTGCGCGTTCCCGACTGCCGGTCGTAGACCCACAGCTGGAACTGCGGGAAGATGGCGTTGTACTGCCAGGTGCCGTTGCGCTGGGCGTACCAGACGTAGCGCCCCTCGGCGTCCACGGCCGCGCCCATCATCCGCTGTCCCCCGGGACCTCCCACCATCTCGATCCCGGTGCCTCCGTCCACATGGTACAGCCAGAGCTTCTCGAGTCCCTGGAAAGGGCGGGCCCGCGACACCACGACGTACTTGCCGTCGGGCATCCACTCGGGGGACAGGAACGCGCTCCCGACTCCCTTGCTGAGCTGTGTCGGATCGCCCCCGTCCGCGGGCATCAGCCAGACGTTCTGATCGCCGCTCCTGTCGGAGACGAAGACGATGCGCTCGCCGTCGGGGCTGAAGCGCGGCTGCATGTCGTATCCCATCCCGCTGGTGAGGCGCGTGGCGTCACCCCCGGTGATCGGCATCGTGTAGAGGTCGCCGAGCATGTCGAAGACGATCGACTGGCCGTCGGGACTCACGTCGAGCGAGATCCAGGTTCCCTCGTTGGTGGTGAACCGGGCCCAGCGGGCGGGCTCGAGGGGGAGACCCCGGTCGGGGTCCGGATCCGCCTCCTGGGCCTGCGCGGCCAGAGGCGTGAGCAACAGCAGTGCGGCCGCCCATGGGCCGCGGGGGTACAAGCGCATGTGCCGACTCCATGTGAATGAGCAGGTCGTGTCGTGCCGCGAGCCGGAGGATCGGCCGGGCCGGGCCAATTCCCCCTTACGACGGAGACGCATAGTAGTGTCAAGGGTAATGCGAGGCCAACCGGGGACCCCGAGGCTGGCCGGGGACCCCGAGGCTGGCCGGGGACCTCGCCGCCAACCGGGGACCCCGAGGCCGAGCCGGCGACTTGCCGGGAGGAACCTGGGAGCGGATTCTTCGTAGGAATCTGGAGAGCCGTTCGCCGGAAGCCCGGACGTCCACGGTGCCCGAGGACCCTGGCAACCGCGTTGGGCCCGGCGACAGACCCATCGACAAGGAGGAATCCAGTGTTTCGTGGCTTAAGAGCCCGTGGACAAAATCCCCCCGGCATTCGAGCGGCGATGCATCCGGGCCGGACCGCTTCGCTCTGCGTTGCTCCTCGGGCCCGTAGCGCTGCTACTGGCCCTTCGTCGCGCCTTGCCGGCCCGGCGCCTCGCCGCTCTCGGTGCTCGGGCGGCTTTATCCACGGGCTCTTACCGTTGGCGCTATGCGCCGTGATCATCGCGGCCCCGGCGGCGGGGCAGTCGCACGTGGCGCTGGGCCCCCTTGTGACGCTGGGTGACGACTCCCACTTCGGGCTGGGTGCGCGTGCCGAAATGGATCTTTCGGATCACCTCGACATCGACCACGAGTTCTTCCGCGACATCTTTGGAAGCGCCACGGCGACGTACTCTTTCCAGGACTGTCGCGGCGGTTCCGGATGCGGCTGGCTCGAACTGGGCGGGAACCTGAATGTGCCGGTGACCGCCCGAGCGGCCGATCTGGTCGGCTACGTGGGAGCCGGATTCCACATCGTGAGTGCTTTCCGGGAGGAGTCCTTCGTCGACTTCCGGCCTTCGCCCACACGGGGCACGTGGCAACGCCGCCATACGGATACCAGCGTCGGTCTGAACCTGATCGGCGGCCTGAAGTTCGAGGTCGAGGCGACGCCGGCCTTCGTCGAGGGCAAGCTGGGACTTTCGGGAGCAAGCCAGTTCCTGCTGTCGACGGGCGTCATGCTCTGGTGACCAGGGGGACCGAAGGTCGCGACGTTGCGCTGATCTCGGTTTCCATAGACCTGGGCGCGGGGCGCCGGGGCGTCGACATGGGCCCCTCCGCGTTGCGCATCGCCGGGATCACGGCGGCGATCGAGGCCGCCGGACACCGGGTCTGCGAGCTGGGCACCATCACCGCCGGAGGGCTGGAAACGACGGACGCGGGGGAAACCCGCATGCGCTTCCTCGCGGAGATCGTGAAGGTGGTGGACCGAACGCGCGAGCTGGTGCGGACCGGGCTCGACCGCGGCTGTCTGCCCCTGGTGCTGGGCGGCGACCACTCGCTGTCGATGGGTTCAGTGGCGGCGGTGGCGGATCACTACGGGCAGCAGAACGAGCGCATCGGGGTCATCTGGGTCGATGCGCACGCCGACATGAACCGCCCGTCGACCTCCCCTAGCGGCAATGTGCACGGTATGCCGCTGGCCGTCCTCCTCGGGCACGGCGACCCGCGTCTGGTGGGGGCGAGCGCCAGCGTGGTCCCCGGGAACGTCAGCATCCTGGGAGCGCGCGAGCTGGATGTCGGCGAGAAGGATCTGATCGGTGAACTGGACGTCCGGGTGTTCACGATGTCGGAGATCGACGAAAGGGGCGCGGCCGCGTGCATGGACGAGGCACTGGAGCGCGCCAACGACGGGACGGGCGGATTCCACCTCTCGCTCGACCTCGACGCGCTCGACCCGAGGGTGGCGCCAGGCGTAGGCACGCCGGTGCAGGGGGGACTCACGTACCGCGAGGGCCACCTGGTCTGCGAAAAGGCGTTCCGCTCGGGCCGGCTGCTCAGCATGGAGGTCGTCGAGCTCAACCCGGTGCTGGACGACCGCAACCACACGGCCGATCTCGCGGTGGAGCTGGTCGCGTCCGCGCTGGGAAAGACGATTCTGTAGCGGCGGCAAGACAGAGTGCGTCGACCGCGTGCCGTCTCACCGGCCGGCGCCTGCCGTGCTACGTTCAGAGCCCGGCCGGGGTGGTGAAACGGGTATACACAGGGGACTTAAAATCCCCCGGGAGCAGTCCCATGCGGGTTCGAGTCCCGCCCCCGGCACTCAGCGCCGCCGATACGACCTCACCGGCGGCAGCCTCGCACCCGTCCCGCCAGCGGGCTCATCCTCGCCGACCACGGGGATGGTCAGGGTGCCGATCCCGTCGATGCTGGCCTCGATCTGGTCGCCGGCCTGCAGAAAGCGCTGCTCTCCGCGCACCGCCGTGCCCATCCCGACGCCGCCCGACGTCCCGTTGTTGATCACGTCGCCCGGGAAGAGGGTGATGATCGACGATCCGTATTCGATGAGCTCCCAAAGCGTGTGGATCATGTCCCCCGCGCGGGCCTCCTGCATCTGCTCGCCTCCGACGCTCAGCGTCTGGCGCAGGTTCTCCATCGGATCTCCGTAGAACTCCCTGGGCACGATCCATGGCCCCATGGGCGCGAAGGTGTCGTGCCCCTTGCCCACGAACCAGTCCGAGGTGAGAGGGTTTCCGCCCGGGGGACGGCCGCCCCGGTCCGAGATGTCGAGCGTGACGGTATAGCCGAAGACGTAGTCCTCGGCCTCCGTCGCCGAAACGTACTTCGCCGCTCTTCCGATCACGGCGCCCAGTTCGACCTCCCAGTCCGTGCGGTCGCGGCCATGCGGGATCACGACCGCGTCGCCGTTCCCGATCACCGCGCCCCGGCTCGGCTTCAGAAAGAGGTACGGGACGCCCCGGTTCTCGCGCCGCTGGCGGCGCGCCTCGGCGCGCTCCTCGGGCGTGCCCGTCTCGTTCACGTGACTGTAGAAGTTGACGGCCGCGTTGAGGATCTTGCCCGGATACAGGATCGGCGCGAGCGTGCGCACGCTGCCGACGTCGTGAACGAAGGCGGGACGGGCGGCGCCGTCGATCATCCCGTTCGCCGAGAGGTGGTTCACGATCTCGTAGAGACGCAGCTTGACGCCGTACTCGTAGCGGCCGATCAGGTCCAGCATGTCCTCGGGCATCGGCAGGCGCGGATACGCGGGGTTGCGCTCGAGCTGCCGGTTGGCCGCACCGATGTCCACGACGAGCGCGTCCCGGAGCACAAGGCCCACCCGTGGCTCGCCCTCGATCTCGAAGGTGCCCACCTTGAACGGCTCGGCGACGTCCATCCCCGGAGCCGTCTGGGCCGACGCGGCGCCGGCGTCCGCGAGCGCTGCGCCGAGAGTGGCCAGGGCCAGCGCCGTGGCGGTGCCGGCCTGGGCCGTGAATGCACGAAAGGCCTTCGCGAATCGCATGGTGTCCCCCTGCTTGTAGGCGGCGCGGCGGAGAGGATTCCGGCGCGCGGACCTGGTCGCTTGATCGGAGCGGGTCCCTTGATTGACTACGCGGGTTGGGGGCCCTCCGTCAAGCGGAGCGACAGGATACCGCGCCAGCTACAGAATCGCGTCGAGGTACAGGTCGATGCGGAAGTCCTTGTAGGGCCCCTTCAGGCCCTGCGACAGGTCCATGCGGATCAGACCGTCGAGGATGCTGCCGCCCATGCCGACCCCGTAGAGGAAGTCGTCCCGGCTGAACAGATCGCGGGATCCGGCCCAGCCGGCATCGCCGAAGAGGATCACGCCGACGCCTTCAAAGGCGCGGGAAAGCTCCAGTCGCGCCCGGACAAAGGAGCTGCCGGACAGCGTGGAAGCCGGGTAGCCGCGCAGAGTGGCGGCCGCGCCAAGGAACCAGTGGCGCTGCACCGGAGCGTCGCCCCAGATCGTCCCCGCGGCCGCCTCGGCGCCCACGCGCCAGCTCCGCCAGCCGTCGCCCCGCACGGGAACGATGGCCCGCAGCGTGCCCGTGGCCTGGCCGTATCGCGACCACGCCTCCTCGCCCGTGCGCCGCCAGGTCGCTCCGCGTCCCTCCAGCTCCAGCCCCAGCTGCGCCTTCACCGGATTGTTGCCCCACCACGGCGAGACTCGCAGCGTCGCCCCCGTCTCTTCCACGTTTTCGGCCACCAGGTTGGGCCGGAAGCCCCACTCGCCGTCGAAGACCCGGAAGAGCGCGAAGTCGGTCTCGGCCGTGACCGCGGACTGGCGCTCGCCGTACACGCGGAAAAGGAACGAATCGCGCGACCCGTCGGGCGGACGCCACGTCAGGTCCGCGCCGGAGGCACGGTAGTACTCGCCGTCGTCACGGCCGAAGAGAAGGGCGTTCATCGAGTTCCCGAAGCCCAGGTAGCCGCCGGCCGGGTCGGTCGGGCGCAACTCGTGGAATCCGCCCAGCGTCAGGCGGCGGTACACGGTGGATCGCCGCATTTCGAGCCTGACCTTCGGGCGAAGATCGGCGAGTCCGAAGAACGCCGACCCGCCCAGCGCGTGCCTGCCGGACAGTTCCGTTTCGAATTGCCCCCCTACGGCCGGTCCCTCGACCCGGTTGTACCGGAGCAGGTCGTGGCGCGCCCAGCCCCAGTTGAACGACCACGGGATCGTCTGCATGGGCGGGGCCGGCAGGTTGGCCAGGCTCGCCATGAACCCCTCGATCTCGTCGTCCGAGGGGAAGCCGATCGCATTCTCCCAGATGGGCGGCGGCAGGTGGGGGCTCGTGGCCACCAGGCTGCGTTCCCTGGGGACGATCAGGAAGGACTCGCGGTCGCGCGCGGGCATCTCGGCATCGGACATGAGCTCGTAGTCGATGCCGTCGTCGTCCGACAGGAGCCGGGCGATGAAGGCCATGGCTTCGGCCCGGGTCTCGAAATGCACCTCCCGGAGCGAACCGTCGGCCGCTGGGGTGCGGTCGGCGGGCTCCGGGGGCGCGCGATCCGCCGCCGCGGTTCGGGACGCGGCCGCGGCACCCTCCTGCTCGTTCGCCGGATCCGGCCCCGCGTCCACCTCGTCGTCGGCCATCGTCACCGATTCGATCCGGTACGAGAGGTCCATCGTGACCGGGACCTTGATGATGCCCGCCCCCGCCTCCCCCTCCATCCGCATGCTGCGCGGCAGCCACACCTCGAAGTCCCACAGCCCATAGTCCACGGCCATGAGGGTGAGGTCGAAGGTCCACGGCTTGAACAGTCCCGGCACGTACCTGAAGGTCCCGCGCTCCTCCTCCCGCTGCAGTTCGGGGATGTCCCTCATCGCGTCGAAACGCCGGCTGAACCGGTAGACGGCTCGAACCAGGGCCCCGGTGCTCGGCTCGATCCACAGCGCTCCGCTGATACGATGGGAGTCCGCCTCGCGGGGCAGCACCTCCAGCTGGATGGCCTCGAGGCGGCGCCCGTCGGGAAAGGACAGCGTCAGGGTGTCCCCGCTCTGGAAGCGGTAGAGGGAGTCGGCGCCCTCCCCGAGTGGGTGGGCCAGCCAGAAGTCTTCGCTGCTCGGCTGGAAAACCTCTTCGTCGCCGTCGGTGAGCCCGAAGAACAGGCGGTCGCCGCCCGGTTCGAACGGCTTGTCGAACGGCAGGTCCTGCAGCCAGTCCATTTCGCCCTCGCGCATGGCGATCTCCCGTCCCGGATACTGGGAACGGCTGCCCAGGACCTGGATCAGGGCGTCGTGCTCCTGGTCCCAGAAGGCGCGCACGGCGGTTTCGTTGTGGTAGATGACGCGGTCCTTGAGCGGGGTGCGGATGGCGGCCGCGATCCGCTGTTCGATCCGGGACGTGTAGCGCACGATGGACTCGTCCAGGCGCGTCCAGTTGGCGAGTGCCGCAATGTACAGCTGGCGGGCCACCGGATCCTCGAAGGTGTCCGGCGCAATGGTGCGCTGGGCGGCGGCCGGGGCGGGGACGCCGGCTCCAAGCGCGGCGGCTCCGAGTGCGGCGGCGCCGGACACCGCGGCCCACGACAGTGCGGCCCGGAGCGCCGGTGGCCGGACAATCCCCTGTGCGACCCGATTCATGACCCGGAAGGCTCCGGCGCGCCGTGACGGAAGCGGGCTTCCTGGAAGTCGTCCCAGGCGACGTACCACCACTCCGGCTCCGCGCCCGCATCGCCCGCCTCCGCACCGCCTGCCTCCGCCTCGCCACCCCGGAGCGGGAACACGAAGATGCCCTTGTTGTCCAGCCCGACATCGGCGGATCCCGCCAACTCGAAGGTGCGGCCGTCGAGGACCGTCACGCGTACGCCGTCCTCCCCGGTCCGTTCGATCCGCCGGATGTTCGCGAACTCGATGGCGAAATCCACATCCTCGGAGGTGCCGTTGAGGCGTTCCCAGGACCACTCCTCGTGGGCGTTCCAGCGAATCTGGCCGGCAAGCTCCTCGCCCTCCCGGGTGACGATGGTTCCGTGCAGGTGGTGGCCGCCGTCGAAGGCGTCATAGTCGGTCGGCCGCGAAGGTTCATGGAAGCGGATCGAGTGGAACGCTCTCCAGTGAACACTGACCGAGCCCAGCGCAGGATCCGAGATCCGGAACGGTCGGGGGTGGAACGGCCCGCTGGCATCGTCAAAAAGGTTGAGGACCTCGCCGGAAACCAGGGTCGCGGCAACCCCGGTCGAGTTCCTCTCCAGGGAGCGAATGCGGTCCAGGCGGATGGACCTGTAGTCCTCATTCTCGAAGTCGTCCAGCATATGCGATTCGAGAAGCGCGTTCCCTCCCCGGTTCAGGGCACGGGGATCCACGAATCCGGTGAATGTGCGGCCCGAGCGGTCCTGCACGGTGCCATGGAGGCGACGTGAACGAGGGCCGACCCCGGCGGGCGCGGCGGAGAACTCGATGCGGGTCACCTCCCGTCCATGCAGGTGCACGAGGTCGCTGCGGTCGTCCGCCTCGACCACGATGTCCCGCCACCGCCAGCGCGGCTCGGTCAATTCCAGCCGGACCCCGGCGCGGGTCAGGACTTCGACGTCGCCTACGGTGTCGGGGATGAGGGACGCGAGGTGTCCGATGCGGATCCCGGCGTCGGGGGACTCCACGAAATCCGGGTGCTTTTCCTCCCACGAGATCCGGTGGCCCTTGAACTCCACAATCCGGAGATGCGGCTTGCCGTCGCGGGTCGCGTCCAGCCAGTCCTGGTAGTGCTCCTCCGGGATGTTCTTTCCGGCGATGAAGAAGTCCTCCCAGCTCGCGACGCCCCGGAAACGGACGAATCCCGTGTGCGTCTCGCCGTCCTCCGTGACGATGCGCCCCCAGATGCGCTCCGGGGCCTGGGCCTGCAAGTGGGAAGCCGGGAGGAGGAGCGCGGCAAGCAGGAGCACGGACGCCGGGAGTAACGGCGGGAGCCACAACCGAGAACGGCGACGATGGGTCCGAGGCATGGGCTGCTTGCTGGAGTGATGGGTTCCCGCCCTGGTTTCGAATACGGAAGCGCGACGATGCGGGTTTCGGAAACCGGGGTCGGCGGCCTACCTTGCCGGGACCGGGTGACAGGCCGGCCAACCCTTCCAACAGGAGCTTCCGGATGACTGATCGCAAGCTGCTCCCCGCTTCCTTCGTGATTGCGTGCGTCGCCGCCCTGGCGTGCGGACCCGCCGATGAAGGCGGCGCATCGGCAGACGCCGCCGCCGCGGACGAGGCCGCCGAGGAGATGTCCAATCCCCGCTTCGGCGTGTGGCAACTCGAGTCGGATCGCCCGCCGCCCTACCGCAACGTCATGACCTACGAGCCCTGGGGCGAAGGCGGCATGATGATCACGGTTGCAACGACCAACGACGACGGGGAGACCTCCGAATGGAGCTACGCCACCCTGTTCGACGGCGAATTCCGGCCGGTGGAGGGCCAGGAGGACGCTACGACCGCCGTTGAGGTCGTGGACGAGCACACCAACCGGATTCTCAACGCGCGCGGCGGCGAGGTCTACCAGGTGATCATCAACGTACTCACCGAGGATGGGAACACCATCAACAACGAGTACCGGCGCACGGCGGAGGATGGGACCGAGAGCGTGTCTTACGCCGTATACCGCCGGATCGAGTAGCGATCAGGCGTGGTGGGTGGGGGGCGCCGCGGGTGGCGCACGAAGCTGGAACCGCGGGATCCGGGCGCGAAAGACCGAGCCGTCGTTGCGGCGGAAGTGGTAGTACCCCTCCATGAACCCGCTCCGGCCCTCGAGCACGCAAAAGCTGTTGTATTCGTGCACGTCGCCGGGGGCCAGCG
Source organism: Longimicrobiales bacterium (assembly GCA_965116905.1). Classification (GTDB taxonomy): domain Bacteria; phylum Gemmatimonadota; class Gemmatimonadetes; order Longimicrobiales; family Gaopeijiaceae; genus Bin94. The sequence continues at coordinate 2,609,130 of OZ220732.1, forward strand.
TCGGGCACTCTCCCACGACCCCCTCGCCCGCGACCTCCTGATCGCCCGCGGCCGCGTCGTGAATCCGCCAGTGGCGCCAGAAGAGCTGGGCCGCCTCCTCACCGATGTTCTCGATGCGGATGAAGTACACGAAGACATGGCGATGCGGCGGCTGCGAATGTCCCCGTGAGTAGACCGGCCGGACCGTGATCCGCATCTCGTCGGGCAGAATCGGCGGCTGGCGGCTTGAGTCGCGGGCCAATTTGATCATGAATTAAGATACCACGTCGGCTCGGAGTCCCCGGATGCGGCTCTTCCGGGTAACTTCCAGCCCGCGTCCCCGACGAGAAACGCTCAGCAACGGAGATCCGCCCATGGCGCGCCTTCGCTTCCTCACAACGGCAATCCGGACGGTCACGGCTGCGGTCGCCGCAACGGTTGTCCCCGTAGCGGTCGTCGCCGCAACGGTCGTGGCCACGGCGGTCGTGGCCACATCGGTCGTCTCCGCAGCGGTCGTCGCCGCTCTCGCGGTCCTTCCGGCCCCCGCGTCGTCGCAGGAGTCCTCCCCGACCGTTGCCGCCCAATCCCGTGCAACCGTGGCCCGCGTGGTCGCGCAGCTCGAGCCCGAGATCCGCAGAGCGATGGTGGAGGGCAGGATCCCCTCGCTGGCCATCTCCCTTACCGACCGCGAGGACGAACTCTGGAGCGGGGCCTACGGCGAGTCGAACCTCTGGGCGCGCACTCCGGCCACCACCCGGACCGTCTACCTGATCGGCTCGACCTTCAAGGCCCAGTCCACGGTCGCGCTGCTGCAGCAGATGGAGCGGGGGGCGTTCGCGCTCGACGACCCGGTGAGCGATCATCTGGACGATCTGGTCATCCGCGGCGAGGACATCGAGCGGCCCGTCACCTTCCGCCATCTCCTCACCCACACCTCGGGGATGCCCGTCGACTTCGGACCGCACGCGCTATGGGGCGACACCGCGCCGCTCTCCCTGGACGCCTATCTGGGCGACTCCCTGCGCGTGGACACGCCGCCGCTCGAGGGCGTCGTCTACTCGAACATGGCCTATTCGCTGGTGGGACATCTGGTGGAGAAGTTCTCGGGCGTTCCCTACAAACAGTATGTCCGCGATCGCGTCTGGGGTGTGCTGGGCATGTCCTCGACGGCCTTCAACCCGTCCCCGGAGATGGCCGAGCGTCTCGCGGTGCCCTACGTGCCCGACGAGGACTCGGGGCGCAACGCTCCCACGGAACGTCTTACGGCGAACGTGTGGCCGGCGGGAATCGTATACGGGACGGTGCACGACCAGGCGGCCTGGATCCGCTTCAACCTCGGCGACGGCACGTGGGACGGGCAGCGGGTGCTTCGCGCGGCCACGATGGACGAGATGCACTCGCTCCAGTACGAGCAGTTTGCCGGGACGCCCATGGGAGGCGGCTGGGGTTACGAGAGCCCCGGCTACGGCCTGACCTGGTGGACCTCGACGCGCGACGGTGAACGCTTCTTCGCCCACTCCGGCAGTGTTCCGGGGTACACGGCGTTCGCGTCGGGGAACCGGACCCGGGGGTTCGGTGTCGCACTGCTCACCAACGGAAACCGCGCCCACCCGCACCTGGTGCGCCTGACGCGGCTGGCGCTGGACCTGCTGGCCGCGGAGCTGGGCGAATCGAGATAGGACGAACATGATCCCCTCCCTCCCACCCAACTGGCCCGCGCTGCTCCTTTGGCCGGGCGCGCTGGTCGTCGCGGCCTGGCTTTCGTACTGGCTTGCCTCGCGCCTTCTCCACCGGGTGATCCGCGGTGCGACCTCGCGGACGCGCTCGACGTGGGACGACCGCATCGTCGAACGCAAGGTCTTCCGCCGGCTTGCCCACGTCGTTCCCGCGCTGGTCTTTTTCCTCGGGATCGGCCCCGCGCTGGGCGTGACTCCGGCCGCGGCGGAGGCTGATCCGGGTGCAGTCTCCGCGATCCTGTGGACCTCCGTGCGACGGCTGGCGGCCGCGTACCTCGCGCTGGCCATCGTCAGGGCCTTCAAGGGGTTCCTGGACGCCACGAACGACATCTACAACGAGACCTACGCCGAGGCGAAGTCGAGGCCCATCAAGGGCTACCTGCAGGTTGCGAGCCTCGTGGCCCACCTCGCGGCCGGCGTGGTCATCGCGGCCGTCCTGGCCGGTCTGTCCCCCCTGTTCTTCCTGTCCGGGCTCGGGGCCCTGGCGGCGGTGCTCATGCTCGTCTTCCGGGACACGATCCTGTCTCTGGTGGCGAGCGTCCAGATGGCCTCCAACGACATGATCCGGATCGGCGACTGGGTGTCCGTTCCGCAGGCGAACTGCGACGGGGAGGTGATCGACATCGCCCTGCACACCGTCAAGGTTCAGAACTGGGACAAGACGATCTCGACGATTCCGACCCACAAGTTCATCACCGAGTCGTTCAAGAACTGGCGCGGCATGTCCGAGTCGGGGGGGCGGCGGATCAAGAGGGGCCTGCGCATCGACATGGGCTCCGTGCGCTTCCTGTCCGACGAGGAGATCGAGGCGCTTTCGCGGCGGGAGGTGCTGAGCGACTACATGCGGGAGCGGCGGGCGGAGATCGATCGCTACAACGCGGCCAAGACGGCGAATGGCGATCCCACGGTCGTCCCGGAGACCCGGCGTCTGACCAATCTCGGGACCTTCCGGGCCTACGTGCAGCGCTACCTGGAGGCGCATCCGCAGACCCACAAGAACATGACGCTGCTCGCCCGCCAGCTTGAACCCGGCCCGCAGGGGGTCCCGATCGAGATCTACTGTTTTTCCAACGACACGGCGTGGGCCAACTACGAGGGATTCCAGGCCGACGTCTTCGACCACCTCATCTCGATTCTGCCGGAGTTCGGGCTCAGGGCGTTTCAGGCGCCGACCGGGAAGGACTTCGCGAAGGCTTTCTGAAGACGATCAGCCCCACGGGTTGCGGCCGGCGCCACACGATTTCGCGCGACAGCAGCAGGTGTCCGCTTTCGAGAATGGAGAGGTTGTCGCGGATGGTTCCGCCGCCGGAGACTCGCCGCTCCACAGCGAATCGTTCACCGTCCCAGCGAAGGCGGGCTTCGATCGATCCCTGAGGAGCCGTCGCGTCCGTCCAGCCGCCGCCCACGGACAGAACCAGGGGCGCGCCTTCCTCGTACGCGACCGACAGTGCGTCGTCCAGGACCCCGAATGTGAGCGTCCGCGGAGTCACGCCCAGCATGACCATGGTCTGGCGCAGGCCCGCGGGGGTGCCGTCGATAGCGTTTCCCGCTTCGCCGCGGTCGCGCATCTCGGTCATCCACATGTCCGAGGCGCGCTGCGCAAGGTCTTCCTGGGAGCCGCCGGCCGTCGTCCGGGCTGATTCGGCCGTAGCCGCCTCGTCATGGCTCCACGTGCCGGCGAACGGCGCGAGCGCTGCGAGACGGGCTTCCGATTCGGCGGCCGACGGTGCCGACGCACACGCGGCCGTGCCCGCCAGGCAGGCCAGCAGGGCAGCAGCGGCCGACCACCGACGCGGCGCGGCCGGCCGGTACCGTCCGCACACGGCGGCGAAGCCCGGTGCGGTGTATTTCGAACTGTGGTCTTGCATGGCTAACAACCTCGTCCAACCAGGGGTATGGGCGCTGGCGAGAATCCCTCCCTTGCCGCGCGGGACAGGAAATCCTTCGTGTACATGCGGACCATGCCCATACCCTCGTAGACCTCGAGGAGTCCGAGTTCGCCGGGGTGGATGTTGCCGAGGAAGCCGCTGGCGACCGCCACCTCGTCAAGGCACACCCTCAAGGGCAGTTGCCGTCCACGCAGGCGGACCTGCAACCGGTCCAGCTGGTCCCGGTACAGGGTGAGGGCGGTCCGCGCATCCACGAAAGCGGCGACGTCCATCTCGATCGTCCGCTCCATGGCCTCGGTCTCGAATGCCTCCGAAGCCCTCGGGGTGCCGAGGCGGCGGACCTCCAGCTGGCGCACGAGACGCTCGACGACGACCTCGATCCCCTCGAGCTCGATCGCCATGGGATTGAGACGCACCACCATGAAGGCGTTCAGGCCGACTGCGGACTGCTCGCGGTTGGTCTCATACCCGAAGCTGGAGGTGATGAACGTATAGCGGCCGGGGACGAGCTCGGGGAACACGAAGCGGCCGACGCGGTCGGTCACGACCAGGAGCTTGAGCTCCGCGATCTGGACGGTTGCTTCGGGGATCGGGAGTTCTGTCCTGTAGTCGCGGACTTCGCCCTGAAACGTGAAGGTGCGTGACGGGTCGGGCACCGTGTCCTGGGCACGTGCCGATCCCGCGATCCCGGGGACCGGAAGCGCCGCCGCGGCCGCCGCGAGCGACGCTGCGATGAGCAGGCGCCGAACGGGTGGGGCGTCCGGGGCGGTCACGGCCCAGGTCTGCATGTGCTCAGCGGGCCTTGAGGAAGCGGTCGAAGAAATCCTCGGCGGCACCGAAGGCGGCCATCCAGTTCCGTTGCAGCAGGAACCCGTGCACTTCGTCGGGGAAGACGAGGTGTTCCACGTGCACGCCGTTGCCTCGCAGCACTTCCGCAAGTTCGACCGATTCCGCGAAGGGAACATTGCGGTCGTCGTCGCCGTGGATGAGCAGCACAGGAGAGGTCCATCCCTCTACAAAGGCCATGGGCGAGGACTCGAAGGCGCGGCGTGCCACCTCGGGCCTGGCCGCGGGTTCGTAGGAAGGCACGAAGTTCCGGATTGCCTTGTTCCAGTCGTGGACGCCGTGGATGTCCACGCCGGCCTTGAACAGGTCCGATGCGCGTGCGAGCCCGTGGGCGGTCAGGTAGCCGCCGTAGGAGCCGCCCCAGAGTCCGATCCGGTTGCCGTCCACATCGTCCCGCGACGCCATGTACACGCCCGCGCCGAGGACATCGTTGACCTCGGATGCGCCGTCCGCCCCGTAGTGGAGCGCCTCGCGGAACTCCATGCCGTACCCGATGCCGCTGCGGTAGTTGACCGAGAGGACCGCGTAGCCGTTGGCGGCGAGGTGCTGGTTGAAGGAATAGGTGTTGTGGTAGTAGCCGCGGTGGTGGAAGCCGAGCAGCATCTGTCGGCGGGAGCCGCCGTGGAGGAACAGGACGCCGGGCCAGCCGCCGGGTGGGGGTTCTCCGGTGGGGAGGAAGAGCTGGCCGTGTATGGGCATGCCGTCGGTGGAGCGGAAGACGACCTGAACGGGGTCGGCGAGGCCGCTGGGGATGCCGTCCATGGCCCGGGGCGCCAGCCAGCGCCGCTCGCCTCCGGCCAGCACCTCGGCATGGGCGGGCACGGTCCCCGCGGAAGCCAGAAAGACCACCGATCCGTCGGTCGTGGGGGCCGGTTGCCATTCGATCCCGGCCCCTGGCGTCAGGAGGCGGGCGCCGCTGCCGTCCAGCGGTCCCTGCCACAGGTGCTGGCGATCGACATCTCCCTCGTTGGAAGAGAAGACGAGAGCCTCCCCGCCCGGCGCGAGGGCCACGTACTGCACCTCGAAGTCCCCGCTGGCAATGGGCCTGGGCTCGTCGCCGTCCCGGGCATCGACCGAATAGAGATTCGTGAAGCCGTTTCCCTCCCACGGGAACGCGATGCGGTCGTCGGCGCCCCAGAAGATATTGTTCGACCCCGAGATGGCGCGGAATGCGCTTCCGGGTCCCTCGGGGGCGGTGAACACCGTGCGCGGGGCTCCGCTGTCCAGGTTGACGACCCGGATGCTCCACGGGATCGACTCCCGCACGGCGAAGAAGGGCAGGCGGTCGCGCTGGTTGGGGATGCGCAGAAAGGCGATCTCGCGCCCATCCGGCGACCACGCAGGGCTCCCGTCCGCGTCGAGCGACGGGTCGAGGTACCGTAGCGTCCCGCTCTCAAGTGCGAGCACCCCGATGAAGGCGTGATCTCCCCGCCGGCTCGTCCAGGCCAGGCGGGTCCCGTCGGGCGAGAGGCGCAGTTCCGACGGACTTCCGCGGCCCCGGACCAGGGGCTCGGGAGGGGCGGAGGGGTCGCGAGCCGGCCTGCGCTGGATCACGCCGCGGTCGATGTAGATCACCCATGCGCCGTCCGGCGAGAGGAGCGGTGAGTGGCCCGGTCCCAGCCTGTGCGTGCCGCTGCCGTCGGTTCCCACCACCCAGACCTCGCGGTCCGTTCCGGCGGGATCGCTCTCGGGGTTGGGAATCTCGCCGGCACGGTTCGGGGCCCCTCCCCGCACGAACGCGACCAGCGAGCCGTTGGCCGCCACCGCCAGTTCAGCGATCTCCTGGCCGTCGTCACTCGTGAACGAGGTCAGGCGGCGTCCGGTCCAGCCGGGCGCGGCGGCCGTCCAGACGTTCCGCGCCCCTCGCTCGTTGCGCACCCACGCGACGACCGGGGCCGCGGGGGCTGCGGTCAACGCGGTGGGGAAAGGCCACCCCACCAGCGCGTCCAGATCTGTGGTGCCGTCCTGGGCGGCCGCGGGCGCGGCGGCTGCCGCCAGGACCAGCGCGGTCAGGGCCACTGAGGCGGTGGCCGTGGTGCGCCCTCGCATGGTACTGGTGCACGCTCGCATGGTGCGCATCAGAGGGGCTGCACCACGAGGAACGAGGTCACCGCAACCGCCGCGGCACCGAACGCCAGTTCGGCGGTGGCGGATCTGCGAAGGGCTGCCGGATCCGGGTCGGCCGCCAGGGCCGGCCGCACGACGCGCCAGTTGTAGAAGCCGATGGCCATCACACATGCGACAACGAGGTCCTTGATGAGGAGTGATCGTCCCCAGGGCGTGGTCCAGAGGTCCGACGGGGCACCCATGTGGAGCCACGCCTTCACACCGCCGGATACGACCAGGGTTCCGACGGCGACGAGCGCCAGCCGGGAGAAGGCACCCACAAGCGTGGGCAGGCCGGACCACGGGGTCCCGTTGTCGGCGGCGGCGCGCGACGCCGGGAGTCCGGCCGAGAGCAGGCAGAACAGCCCCCCGACCCACGCGCCCGCCGCCACCACGTGCAGGTAGGTCGCGACCACGGACAGGCCTCGTGGCGCGTCGGCCCAGGCATGCCCGGAGAGGATCGGTGCCAGGGGGACGAGAAGGGCCGCGGCCAGCAGGACGTGCCAGCCGGCCCCGCCGCGAGTTCCGGGACGGCCCAGCGCAGCCCCCGCGGCCGCGACGAACCCGGCGGCGGCGTGCAGCCACCATCCGCTGCTCCAGGGCGTTCCCGCCGTCAGGGTGGCGAGGCTGGCGCCGGGGGCGTCCGGGAACCCCGTCCGCACGTGGAGCCAGAGCCGCAGGGGAAGGGCCACCAGGAGCAGCGCGGCAGCGGCCGCCGCGATCCGCCACGCACCCGTGGAAACGCGTTTCGCGACGTCCTCCGGAAGGCCGGCGTTCGTTGCGGCGCCGAGCACGATCACCTTGAAGGCGACCGACCCCAGGAGTCCCACGATGCCCACGTAGAACGCAAAACGCGTCAGCAGCGCCACCGGATTCGCCAGGGATCCCGCGCCGGCGTCGCCCGCGGTCTCTGCGCGCTGAGATGCTGGCCCGGCCCCCCGCGTCGGGATCGCGTCCGCGCCCGCCGGCTCGTCCTCCGCGGGAGTGCCGACCTGAAACCCGAATTCGCCGGAGAGCGCGTGTCCGTCCGGTCCCGCCGTGGTCCATGCCACGACATAGGAGCCCCGGCCCAGCGGTTCGAGGAGCGCGAGCACGAGCACGTCCTGCCGGTCCTCGTGCAGATAGCTCAGGTTACCGGCGGCGACGGGGGATGCGTCCGCGCCTGCGGACCGTACGGAAATGCTGCTCTGGGAGAGCTGGACGGCGGTGGTGTAGGTGAGCGTCACCGCCATCGGGGACTCCGTCAGCACGGCATCCTCCGCCGGGCTCGACTCCTTGAGTTCGGTGTGTAGCCGGGAGGCGGCCAGGACTGCGGGCAGGGTCAGCAGAGCGCCCGTGACCAGGGCGGGCGCACGCACATCACACCTCCGGCAACCCGTGCTTGATCGCCGACTCCATGGCCTCGCTGAACCGGTCGAGTTCCTCCAGGGTCGTGTACACGCTCGGCGAGATCCGCAACCCGGTGCACTCCTCGTGACCGATGGCGACGTTGATGATGCGGTGCTCGCTCCAGAGCCACCTGCTCAGGGCCCCCGTGTCCAGGCCCTCCACGTGCACGTTTCCGATTCCGCACGCGAATCCGGGCCTCTGGCTCGTGTTGAGGCTCACGCGGTCGTTCTCGAGAAGGCGGTTTGCCCAGTAGTCGCGAAGATAGATGAGGCGCTCCGCCTTCCGCTCGGCCCCGATCCCCTGGTGGAAGGTGAGGGCCTCCCCGATGGCGAGGTAGTTGGCGGCGGGATGCGTCCCGATCTCCTCGTACTTGCGGATGTCGCCGTCCATGCGGTCGGGTGCCGCCATGAGGGGCCAAATGTTGGCGATCTCGTCGCGGCGCACGTACAGCAGGCCGGTTCCGTGCGGAGCGAAGAGCCACTTGTGGAGGCTGGTCGAATAGTTGTCGCAGTCCAGGTCGCGCAGCTTGAACGGGAAGTGCGCCATGGCGTGGGCGCCGTCCACGATCACGGGAATGCCGTGTTTGCGCGCCATCGTCACGATCTCGCGCACGGGCAGGATCTGGCCCGTCAGGTTGATCATGTGACACATGAGGATCAGCCGCGTGCGCGGGGTGATGCCCTCCTCGAAACGGCGCACGACCTCGGCCGGATCCTCGGCCGGAACGGGTACCTTGATCTGCCGCATCACGATTCCCTCACGGCGTTCCCGCTGCCGGAACGTGGTGAGCATGCGGCCGTAGTCCTGCGTTGTGGTGAGGACTTCGTCGCCCGGTTCCAGGTCGTAGCCGAACTGACAGGTCTGCAGTCCCTCGGACGCGTTGCGGGTGAACGCGATCTCGTCCGCGTCGACCCCCCATGCGCGCGCCATCCGGGCCCGCACCCCTTCCCGCTGCGGCTCGAGGATCTGCCACATCGTATAGGTGGGCGCCTCGTTCGAGTAGTCGAGGTGCCGCTTCATCGCGTCCTGGACGAAGGTAGGGGACGGGCTGACGCCACCGTTGTTGAGGTTCACCAGGGTCCTGTCCACCGTGAAGGCCCGGGCGACCTCCGACCAGAAGCTCTCGTCGTCGGCAGTTTCGGCCGCGGTTCCCGGATGGCGGGCGAGGTCCCCCGCGATGAGCGTGGCGCGGGAATTGAACGACGGCAGCTGCGAGACTCCCAGCGCTGCCGCGGCCGAACCAAGGAAGTCCCTTCTGCTCGGGGCGGGCCGGTGTTTCGGACTCTTTTTTGTGCTTGCCTTCATCAGGATCCTCCGCGTCTCGGCTTGGCAGCCCGCGATCCTCCAGGGCGGGTCGAACAAACTACGATAAGCGCGGTGGGGAGGGCGGGCAAACGAGGGCAGCGGCGGGCGGTTTGCCGCGGCGGGCGGTTCGCTGCGGCGGGCGGTTCGCTGCGGCGGGCCGTTATCTTTACCGCGAGATGATTCGAGTCCGTTTTCTGGGGACCGCCGCCGCGCGGCCGACCGTTCGCCGGAATGTTTCGGCCATCGCGATCCAGCGGGAGGGCCGTTCCGTCCTCTGGGACTGCGGCGAGGGCACCCAGCGTCAGATCATGCGCTTCGGCACCGGCTTTACGTTCTCGCACATCTTCATCACCCACGCCCATGCCGACCACTTCCTGGGCCTTCCGGGACTGCTCAGGACCATGGGGCTGCAGGGGAGGGAAGAGCGCATGAACATCTACGGCCCGGCCGGAGCCGTCGCCACCCTGGACGCGGCGGTGCGGCTGGGTGTCGAAAGGCTGCCCTTTCCGGTCGAGGTCGGAAGCCTCAGACCGGGTGATCGGGTGGACTTCGGTGACTGGGCCATGCACGCGTTTCGCGCCGAACACGGGGTCGCCGCGCTCGGATATGCATTGATCGAGGACGCGCGGCTGGGCCGCTTCGACGTGGAGGCTGCGCGTCGCCTGGGGGTACCGGAGGGGCCCCTGTTCGGCCGGTTGCATCGGGGGGAGACCATCTATGTCGGGGACCGGACCATCTCGCCGGACGATGTGGTTGGCCCATCGCGACCCGGGCGCACCGTGGTGTACACGGGCGACACGAGGCCGAGTCGCACCACGGTGCGGGTCGCCAGGGGGGCCGACCTCCTGATCCACGAGGCCACGTTCGGGTCGGACGAGGTGGGGCGCGCACGCGAGACCCGGCACTCGACCGCGGCGGAGGCCGCCGACGTGGCGGCGCGGGCGCACGTGCGGCGACTGGTGCTGACCCACATTTCGGCCCGCTACTCGGAGTCGCCGGAGCGGTTGCGAAACCAGGCGCGCGACGTGTTCCCGGAGGCTTCGGTCGCGCACGATGGCCTGGAGGTGGAGCTCGGATACCATGAGTGAAGCCGGGGTGTCCTCGATGCCCCCGGAACTGGCGCGCGCCGTGACCGTGGTCGGCCTGGGGGTCATGGGGGGATCGGTTGTGAAATCGCTTCGCCGCCGGCACCCCGAAGTGCCCGTCCACGGCATCGAGCCCGATCCCTGTAGCGCCGAGCTTGCCGCGGGCGACGGCGTGCGGCTCGCCGACTCGCTGGACCGGTGTCCGCTCGCCAGCGGTGTCGTGCTCTTCGCAACGCCGCTCGACACGACCGCATCCCTGGTCGGCGAGACCGCCGCGGTGTGGAGCAAGGCCGGGCTGGCGACCGATGTGGCCAGCCTCAAGGCTCCGGTGCTCGAGGCCGCCGCGGCCCATGGAGCGTCGGCAGCCCGCACGTTTGTCGGTGCGCACCCGATGACCGGGTCCGAGCGTTCGGGCTACGCGGCCGCGCGGGCGGATCTCTTCGAGGACGCCGATGTCTGGATCAGCCCCTGCGCTTCCGTGGGTGTGGACGGCGGCCCCGGAGTGGCGAAAGCGGAAGCCGACGCCCACGCCGATGCCGTGCGACGAGCGTCCGCATTCTGGCAGGCCCTCGGCGCCCGCCCGCGAGTCGTCGGCGCGGAGGAGCACGATCGCGCGATGTCCTGGGCGAGCCACCTTCCGCAACTCGTGGCCAGCGCGCTTGCCGCCACCCTGGCCGATGCCGGGATCCCGCGGGCGGCCCTCGGTCCGGGGGGACGGGATGCCACGCGTATCGCGGGATCCAGTCCCGGGATGTGGATCCCCTTGCTCCGGGCCGCCGCCGCGGCTGACGCCCGGGCCCTGGCCGCGCTGGAGGAGCGCATCGGCACCGTGCGCAGGATGTTGGAACAGGGCGACATCGACGGAGTGGCGCAGTTGCTGGAGTACGGGAGGCACTGGTGCGATCCGCAGCCCTGAGCATTCGGGTTCCAGGCGACAAGTCCATCACCCAGCGCGCCCTCATTCTGGGTGCCATGGCGGACGGCGAGAGCCGAATCGAGGGTGCGCTCAGGGGGGCGGATCCGCTGGCGACCGGGCGCGCTCTGGCCAGGCTCGGCGTGGAGATCGACGGCCTGGACGCCGGCGAGGACCGAGTGGTGCGAATCGCGGGCCGCGGCCTCCGGTCGTGGAGGAGCCCCGGGACCACGCTCGACCTGTGCAACAGCGGCACGGGCGTTCGCCTCCTTGCCGGCGCGCTGGCGGCCCAGCCGCTCACGGCGGTCCTCGCGGGCGATGAATCGCTTTCGCGCCGACCGATGAACAGGATCACGGATCCGCTGCGGCGCATGGGCGCATCGATCCGATACCTCGAGAGTCCCGGCGTTCTCCCGCTTCAGATCGAGGGTGGGCGCCTGGAGGGGATCAGCCACGACGGGCGGGTAGCCAGCGCGCAGGTCAAGAGCGCCATCCTTCTGGCCGGTGTGGGGGCCGGCGTGGGCGTGGAGGTCCGGGAGCCGCGACGCTCGCGCGACCACAGCGAGCGAATGCTCGAGGGGATGGGGGTGGAGGTGGTGGAAGGGGAGGCCGCGGGGGGCTGGAGGGTGCGCGTGACGGATCCTCCGCCTCGACTGTCACCGTTGGAGATGCGCGTCCCGGGCGACTTCTCGTCGGCCGCGTTCCTCCTGGCGTGGGCGGCGCTGGTGGGGTGCGGAGATCGCCTTGCGGTGGAGGCCGTGGGCTTGAATGGGACACGGACGGGCCTGCTGCCGGTTCTTGGCCGGATGGGGGCCGACATTCGGGTCGTGGGCCGCCGCAGCACGGGTGGCGAGGCCGTAGGCGACCTGGCCGTGGCGGCCGAAGCGACCGTGCTCCGGGGGGTGGCGGTGGGGGAGGACGAGATTCCCGGAATGATCGACGAGGTGCCGATCCTGGCCGTCCTGGCGGCGCGCGCCGAGGGCGTTTCACGCATTACCGGAGCCGGGGAACTCAGGGTGAAGGAGTCGGACCGGCTCGCGGCCCTCGCGACGAACCTGCGCCGGATCGGGGTCCGCGCCGAGGAACTCGCCGACGGCCTCGAGATCGAAGGCACCGATGCGCCTCTGGCCGGCAGGGTCCGAAGTTTTGACGACCATCGGATCGCGATGGCGTTCGGTGTCCTCGGGGCCACGCCCGGCTGCGATATCCGCATCGACGATCCGGCGACGGCGGGCGTCAGCTTCCCCGGCTTCTGGGATCTTCTCGGCCGGATACGCGCATGGCAGGCAACCCTGGGCACCGATACGCGGCGCCCCCCACACGACGCGCCGGATGCCCCCGGATCCGCCGAGGCGAGGGTTGCGGGGTGCCCGGTCGTTGCGATCGACGGCTCGGCCGGATCGGGGAAGTCCACGACCGCGGCGGCCGTGGCCAGCGAGCTCGGCTACCGGCATCTGGATTCGGGCGCGATCTACCGGGCCGTCACGCTGGGCCTTCTCGATCGGGACCCCGAAATGCCCGGGCGGGCCGGCTCGTCCGCGCCGGCCGCGACCCCCGCGCCGGCCGTCACCCCCGAGGATCTGGAAGCTCTGGACATCGCCATCGAGTGGGATGGCTGCGCGATGGCGGTGCGGATGCGCGGGGCACGGGTTCCCGAGGAAGCGTTGAGGGCAGCACGCGTCACCCGCGCGGTCTCCGCGGTCTCGGCGCTCGCGGTGGTACGCGAACACCTGTTGGAGTTGCAGCGCGCGGCCGCCGTGGGGCCCGGGCTGGTGGCGGAGGGCCGCGACATGGGCACCGTGGTCTTCCCGGACGCGGTGGCCAAGATCTACCTGGACGCGCACCCGCGTGAACGCGCCCGGCGCCGCATCCTGCAACGGGGCGGAACCCCGAACGCGGCGGAGGTCGGGAAGGAGGCGCAAAGGCTGGAAATGCGGGACAAACGCGACTCCACGCGGGTGCTCGCGCCCCTTGCCCGCGCAGGCGATGCCGTACTCCTTGATACGACCGACATGGACCCGAGGGCCCAGACAGAGGCGGTCGTACGCCTCGTGAGGTCGGTCGAGGCCTCCCGCTGAATGCCGGATTGCACTATGCTTTAAGACTATACCTTCGGCGGGACGCGACCCCATGGTTCCGGCCAGGCGGGTCCGGTCGCCCCTATGAAGGAGCATGGAGAATACACCGGCGGCGGGCTACCGCACGGGGAGGTCCGTCCAGCCCTCGTTTCATTCAATCCGGCCTCCCGCGCGTCCCAACGGGCCGGCAATAGTATCGGAGCGCCGGCATCGAAGCCGGCGGTGCATGCCATGACCGAACCCCAGGAATCTCCCCCGGCCCCCGAAGGCCTCGACCCCACGACCGAAACCACGACCGAAACCCCGACCGACGGCACCGGCCTTCCCGACGAAATCTCGCCGGAGCTGTTCAGCGATCCATATGGCGAAGAAGTCCTCGATGTCTCTCGCGACGACTTCGAGGCGATGCTCTCCGAACACCAGACCGCCCGCGGCGACATCCGCGAGGGTCAGGTCGTACAGGCCAGGGTTCTGCGGACGACCGAGTCTACCGTCATCCTCGAATTCGGATTCAAGAGCGAGGGAGCGGTACCGCTCGACGAGTTCAAGGACCCCGACTCCATCGAGCCGGGGCAGGACGTTGAAGTACTGCTCGAGAGCCTCGAGGACGAAGACGGCGTCGTCGTCCTGTCCAAGAAGAAGGCGGACTTCCTCAGGGTCTGGGAGCTGATCAAGGACGCGTTCGAGAGCGACCAGCCGGTCAAGGGGCTCCTGACGCGGAAGATCAAGGGAGGTGTCACGGTCGACATCATGGGCGTCGACGCCTTCCTCCCCGGTTCCCAGATTGCCCTTCGCAGGGTTCCGAACATCGAGGACCTGATCGGCGAAACCTACGACTTCAAGATCATCAAGCTGAACAAGCGGCGGCGCAATATCGTCGTGTCCCGGCGTGTCATCCTCGAGCGGGAGCGCAAGAAAAAGCGTTCGACGCTGGTCAAGGAGCTGCTCACCGGCCAGGTGCGGGAGGGGGTCGTCAAGAACATCACCGACTTCGGGGCGTTTATCGACCTCGGCGGTCTCGACGGCCTGCTGCACATCACCGACATGTCGTGGGGCAGGGTCGGGCACCCGTCCGAGGTGGTGAACATCGGTGCGAGCCTCGACATCAAGGTGCTGGACATCGACTGGGACCGCGAACGCATCTCGCTGGGACTCAAGCAGTTGCTCCCGTATCCGTGGACGGACATCGAGGAGCGCTACCCCGTGGGGGCCCGCGTCCGCGGCAAGGTCGTGTCGATCACGAACTACGGGGCGTTCGTCGAGCTTCAGAAGGGCGTCGAGGGACTGGTCCACATCTCCGAGATGTCCTGGACCCGCAACGTGCGGCACCCGTCCAAGCTCGTGTCGATCGGGGACGAGATCGAGGCCGTGGTGCTGAAGGTGGACCCGAAGGACCAGAAGATCTCCCTCGGGATGAAGCAGATCGAAGAGGATCCCTGGCTGGCGCTGCCGCTCAAGTATCCGACGGGAACCCGGCTGACCGGCACGGTGCGCAACCTCACCTCCTTCGGGGCGTTCGTCGAAATCGAGCCCGGGATCGACGGACTCGTCCACGTTTCGGACATGAGCTGGACGCGGCGGGTCGAGCATCCGTCGGAGGTCGTGCAGAAGGGTGAGACCGTCGACGTCATGGTGCTCGACGTGGATTCCGACAACAAGCGCATTTCGCTGGGGATCAAGCAGTTGTACGACGATCCGTGGCCGCAGCTGGTCTCTCGCTTCCACAAGGACCACGAGCAGGACGGCCGCGTGGCGCGGATCCAGGACAGGGGATTGGTCGTGGACCTGGGAGACGGCGTGGAGGGTTTCGTGCCGGGCTCCCATACCGCGGTGCCGGCGGACGAAGTCGAGCATCGCTATGCCGCCGGAGACGTGGTTCCGATCCGGGTGATTGCCTCGGACGCGGCCGAGCGCCGCATCGTGCTCGAAGTGCTCGAGGCGCCCGAGAGAAAGCGTGGGCCCGAGGCCGGGGAAGACGAGGAAGCGGGGGACGGCGCCAATGAGGAAGATGGGGGCGGCGCCGACGATGAAGCGGTGGGCAGCGCTAATGCGGAAGACGCGGGGGCCGCCGATGATGAAGCAGCGGACGGTGCCGACGAGGAAGCGGCGGGCGGCGCCGATGAAGCGGCGGACGTTCCGGAGGAGGAAGGTGCGGACGCGACAGGGGAGCAATCCGAGACGTCCGATTGATCAGGAGGCCGGATCTGCGGGCTTTTCGTGACGGCGATGGAGACGAGACCGGCTGAGCGCGTGGCCAGGGCGGCCCTGCTCGCAAGCTTCGCGTTCGCGTGCGCCGCCTCGGCACCGGCCTCGGTACGCGGGCCCGTGGCGGAACCCGCCGTCCAGCCCCCGGGCGGCTCGGAGCGGCTGATGAACGGGCCGGACGCGGGGTCGCCGGATTCGACGGTACCGGACTTCGCGGCCGGGCTGCAGGAGGGGCCGGTCATCGGTGCGCTGCTGCCGATGTCGGGATCGCCGTCCAGCCGGGAATACGCGCAACTGTTCCTGGACGGGGTCGAGGTCGCGGTCGATCTGGCCCGCCGGGCCGGGGTGAACGTGCAGTTGCTCGTCGAAGACAACGGCGGCACGGCTTCCGGCAGCGCGCGCGGAGTCTCGGAACTCGCAGCTCGCGGCGCCGTCGCCATTCTCGGCCCGTTGGCCACCGAGAACGTCCGCGCTGCCGCCGAGGTCGCACCGCGACGACTGGTGTTCTTCTCGCCGACAGCCAGAGACCTGCCGGACGGACACCGGGGCGTCTACAGCATGGGTGCCGGGGATCCGGGCGCGGGGCTGGTGCTCGCCGACGCCGTGGCCGACCTCGGATACCGTGACGCGGTTGTCATCCACCCGCGCAGCCCCGGCGAGAGACTGGAAGCGACGGCGTTCGCGGAAGCACTCGATGCGGCCGGCGGCCTGATCCGGCGGCGCATCGAGTATGTGCCCGGCACCACGACCTTCGAGCAGTCGCTGCTCGAGGCGAAATCGCTCTTCCCCGGGCTGCTGATGGTCGCGGCGCCCCCGGCCGATATCGAGCTGCTCGCGCCCCAAATCGCATTTTTCGGTCTCGACACCATCGGGGTGCAGGTGGCGGGCACCGCTGGATGGACCGATCCCTCTGTCCTGGAGGGTGTGGCACGCCGCCACACCGACCGGGTCATCTCGGTCAGTCCCCTGGCGCCTGATGCGGTCGAGGACCTGCCCGCGGACTTCATCGCGGCCTACGAACGCCGTTTTCGGCGCTCGTTGCACAGCCTGGTGCCGGCCACGGGCTACGACCTGTTCCGCATGGCCCTGGCAGCCTACGGCGCAGGCCGGCGCACTTCCGGAGACCTCGTTGCGGCCCTGGAACGGCTCCACCGGTTTACAGGTGTGACCGGAAGCTACTCCTTCGCCGACGGCCGGCTTACGCGTGAGTACTATCCGGTCCGGATCTACGAAGGCTCGCTGCACGCCGTCGACACGGTGTTTCCGGAAGCGAGGCGACCGGGACCCGTGGGCTCGTCGGCAACCCCGCAGCGCGTTGGCAGGGGCGGCCGCTCGCCGCGATGACGATGCGTGAATCTCTTGAGCGCCTCGAGGCCCTCAAGCGCAAGGCGGAACTCGGCGGGGGTGAGGCGCGCATTCGAGCCCAGCACGAACGCGGCAAGCTGTCCGCGAGAGAGAGGCTGGAACTGCTGCTGGACGAGGATTCCTTCGTCGAACTGGACCGCTTCGTTACGCATCGGTCGACCGAGTTCGGGCTTGATTCACGAAAGTACCTGGGCGATGGAGTGGTCACCGGCTACGGGATGATTCACGGCCGCCTCGTCTACGTGTTCTCGCAGGACTTCACGGTCTTCGGCGGGTCGCTCAGCGAAGCTCATGCGGAGAAGATCGTCAAGATCCAGGACATGGCACTGCGTAACGGCGCGCCGGTAATCGGTCTCAACGATTCCGGAGGGGCCCGGATCCAGGAGGGCGTCGTCTCGCTGGGGGGCTACGCCGACATCTTCCTTCGCAACACCCTCGCATCGGGTGTGATCCCCCAGATCAGCGTGGTCCTGGGTCCGTGCGCGGGCGGAGCGGTGTATTCGCCGGCCATCACCGACTTCGTGTACATGGTGCGGGGAACGAGCTTCATGTTCGTGACCGGACCGGGGGTGGTGAAGACGGTGACGCACGAGGAGATCGACATGGAAGGGCTGGGCGGTGCGGATGTTCACGCCGAGACCTCCGGCGTGGCCCACTTCGCGCACGATAGCGAGGCGGAGAGTCTGACGGCCGTGCGTGACCTGTTCCGGTACGTGCCACGCAACAACGCGGAATCGCCACCGGGCGGCAAAGATGGGGATTCCCATGCTCGGCGCAGCGAGAAAATACTGGAGATCATTCCAGATAACCCGAATCGTCCCTACGATATAACTGATGTCATCGCGGAAATCGCCGACGGCGGTGCGTTTTACGAGGTTCACGCCGGCTTCGCCCGCAACCTGGTCACCGGATTCGCCCATCTCGGGGGTCACTCGGTGGGGATCGTGGCCAACCAGCCCGCGGTGCTTGCGGGTGTTCTGGACATCGACGCTTCGGACAAGGGCGCCCGTTTCGTCCGTTTCTGCGATGCCTTCAACATTCCCCTGGTCGTGCTGGAGGATGTCCCCGGCTTTCTGCCCGGGGTCGGTCAGGAACACGGCGGCATCATCCGGCACGGCGCCAAGCTGCTGTACGCGTTCTGCGAGGCGACCGTGCCCAAGGTCACCGTCATCACCCGCAAGGCGTATGGCGGTGCCTACGACGTCATGAACTCGAAGCACGTCCGCGGCGACATCAACCTGGCCTGGCCGTCCGCCGAGATCGCGGTGATGGGTCCGAAGGGCGCGGTGGAGATCCTGTTCCGCAAGGAGATCGCCGCGGCCGAGGATCCGGAGGCGGCGACAGAGGCGAGAATGGCGGAATACCGGGAGAAGTTCGCGAACCCGTACGTCGCGGCGGCACGCGGGTTCGTCGACGACGTGATCGACCCCCGTGACACGCGCCCGAGGCTGATCAACGCCCTGGACATGTTGCGGGACAAGCGGGATTCGAATCCGCCGAAGAAGCACGGCAACATTCCGTTGTAGGCACGTGCCGTCCGCGGTGGGCAACCCGGCCGGGGCGCCGGGGCGTCACAGTGTGGACAGCCCGACGGGCTCGCTGGGGGGCTGTAGACAGACAACGGGGGGAAGGCACGATGCGAAAGGCAAGATTCTTGAGGGACTTTTGGATGTCGGCGGGATTCGCCGCGGTGGCGGCGGTCGGTTTGGCCGGCCTGGCCGGCCCGGTCACGGCACAGGAGAAGGAGGAGTGCGATTGCCCGCCGGGCGTGAGGACATTCGTCTGGGACGGCGAACCCGGCCAGGTTTCGGTGCTGAGTTTCGGGGGGCGCCCGATGCTCGGGGTGTCGCTGAACATGGACGCGGACCCCGGTGAAGTGGGCGTCCGCGTTACCGGCGTGCACGAGGACGGACCGGCCGACAGGGCTGGCGTCCGTGAAGGCGACGTGATCGTGGGAGCGGCGGGAATGGACCTCACGCAGCCGCTCGACGGAGAGGACGAGATGGACTTCAACCGGCGTTCCTCGCTTCCGGGTCAGCGCCTGATCGCCCTGATCAGGGACCTGGAGGAGGGCGAAGAGATCGAGATCGAGGTGGACCGTGACGGAGAGTCGCTCGTCTTTACGATGGTCCCCGAGGAGCTTGAGGGATGGGGTTGGCCGGAGAGGCTCAGCGTCCGGGTGCGCGACATGGCCGACCGCCTGCGCGACCAGACGCGGGATATCGACTGGAACGTCCACTGGGACGCTCCGGAGATCGAACCCCTCGACAGGCCCGAATTCTTCCAGGACTACGGGGAATTGACGCGTGGCTGGATGCAGGACCGGGCCCACGGGCTCGACCTGGTCGAACTCAACCCGGGTCTGGGTGCATACTTCGGCACGGGCGAGGGAGTTCTCGTTGCGGACGCCGACGACGGCTCCGAGCTTGGGCTCCACCCCGGCGACGTCGTGGTCGACGTGGATGGGCGGAGGGTCCGGAGCGCGGCCCAGTTCAGGCGGATACTGCGCTCCTACGAGGAAGGCGAGGAGTTGGCGTTCCGAATCTGGCGGGATGGCGCGGAGACGACGGTCCGGGGTACCATCGGGTAGTTTTCGTCCAGGATCACCCCGTTCCGGCCCCGGAGAGGCCACACAATGATCGAATCGGTACTTGTCGCCAACCGGGGTGAGATCGCGCTGCGCGTGATTCGGGGGGCGCGGGAGCTGGGCATCCGCACCATCGCGGTCTTTTCGGAGGCCGATCGGCAGTCGCCCCACGTGGTTCACGCCGACGAGGCGGTCCTGATCGGCCCCGCGGCCGCGTCGGAGAGCTACCTCGATATCGGCCGCATCCTCAAGGCGGCGCTCGCTCGCCGGGCAGCTGCGGTTCATCCGGGCTATGGCTTTCTGGCGGAGCGCGCGGACTTTGCCAGAGCCGTTACGGAGGCGGGACTGGTTTTCGTCGGGCCGTCGGCCGAGACCATCGGGGCGATGGGGGACAAGACCGAAGCGCGCCGCCGCATGGCGGCCGCTGGTGTGCCCGTGGTGCCGGGCACCACGTCTCCGCTGGCCTCCGGCTCCGAGGCGCGCGAGGCGGCGGGGGAGGTGGGACTGCCGGTCGTGCTCAAGGCCGCGGCGGGTGGCGGCGGAAAGGGGATGCGCGTGGTGCGCCGCCTCAATGAGGTGGCGGCCGCGTTTGACGCCGCGGCCCGCGAGGCGCGGGCGGCGTTCGGGGACGGCAGCGTCTACGTGGAGCGTTTTCTGGAGCGCCCGCGGCACATCGAGGTGCAACTCTTCGGCGACGGCTCCGGCAACGTGGTCCACCTCCATGAACGGGAATGCTCGATCCAGCGGCGGCACCAGAAGCTGATCGAGGAGGCCCCGTCGTCGCTCTTGAGTCCCGAGGAGCGCCGGGCAATGGGCGAGTCCGCGGTACGCGCCGCGCGTGCGGTGGACTACGTCGGTGCGGGAACGGTCGAATTCCTCTATCAGGACGGTGAGTTCTTCTTCCTGGAGATGAACACGCGCCTCCAGGTCGAGCACCCGGTTACGGAGCTCGTCACAGGCGTCGACCTGGTCGAGTGGCAGTTCCGGGTGGCCTCCGGCGAGGCCCTGCCGATGCGGCAGTCGGAGATCCCGTTGCGCGGGCACGCCATCGAGTGCCGCATTACCAGCGAGTCGCCCTTCGATGGGTTCCTCCCGGCGACGGGAACGGTGAGTCACCTGGAGATCCCCGGGGGCCCCGGTGTGCGCTGGGACGGAGGCATCGCCGTGGGCAACGAAATCGGCCTGCACTACGATCCGCTGCTTGGCAAGCTGATCGCGGCGGCCCCCGACCGCGAGTCGGCCATCAGGCGCATGCAACGGGCGCTGGAGGAGTTGAGAATCGCCGGCGTCTCGACCTGCACTCCGCTCCTGCGACGGATCCTGGACGAGCCCGACTTTCGCGCCGGGCTGCTGTCGACCGCGTACCTGGCCGAGCACCCCGAATTGTTCGAGACCGGACTCGGCGATGCGTCGCGCAGGGCCGCGGTGGTGGCGGCGGTACTCCTGGAGCACGAGCGCCGCGCGACCGTTCCGGCCCCGCGGATTCGGCGGGAAGGCCTGCGGTTTTCGGACTGGCGCGCCGGGACCGCCCCCTGGATCGCCCCGGTTGCGGACGGGCACGGATGAGGTCCCCACGGGCCAAGGATCGCCCCGGGTCGCGGTACGTCGTTTCCGTGGCCGGGGAGACGCACGACGTGGTCGTCGGCGTGGACGGAGAGGTCGTGATCGACGGCCGCACGCATGAGGCCTCGCTGTCCGGTGGCGCCCAGGCGCGGATGCGGACCCTGATCCTGGACGGGAAGCCGGTGGCGGTGTACGCGGAGGCCCGGGGTGGGGGGCTGTGGGATATCGACCTGGGCGGCGGCCGCGCCGGCGTGGAGGTCCTGGATGCACGCGCGGCGCGCGTGCGGGCCCTGTCGACGGACTCCGGGAGCGAGCGCGGAGCGGCCGCCCTGAAGGCGCCCATGCCGGGCCTGGTCGTGCAGGTCGCCGTGGAGACGGGCGAGATCGTGGAGGCGGGCGCCGCGGTGGTGATCGTGGAGGCGATGAAGATGGAGAACGAGCTCAGGGCAGCGGCTGCGGCGCGGGTGGAGCGCATCCTCGTCGCTCCGGGCCAGGCCGTGGAGAAGGGTCAGGTTCTGGTGGAGTTTTCCGAGGAGGAGGACGCGTGAGCACGCGGGACGACGTCCCCGTATTCGACTGCCTGCCCTCGGGATTCCGGACGGGCGAGGACCTGGGCGAGCCGGGCGCGTTCCCCTACACGCGCGGCATCCACCGCACGATGTACCTCGGACGGCGCTGGACGATGCGGCAGTATGCCGGCTTCGGCACTGCCGAGGAGACCAACGCGCGCTACCACTTTCTGCTCGGCCAGGGGACGACGGGGCTGTCGGTGGCCTTCGACCTCCCCACCCAGATGGGCTACGACTCGGACGCCCCCGTGGCGGCGGGCGAGGTGGGCCGCGTCGGCGTCGCGATCGATTCCATCGCCGACATGCGCACGCTCCTGCGCGGTATCGATGTGGGGGCCGTCTCGTGCTCGATGACGATCAACGCCACCGCTCCCATCCTGCTCGCCCTGTACACCGCCGTGGCGGACGAGGCCGGCGTGCCGCGGACGCGGTTGCGCGGCACCGTCCAGAACGATGTCCTCAAGGAATACATCGCTCGCGGCACGTACATCTATCCGGTCGAGCCGTCGTTGCGCCTGGTCGGCGATCTGATGTCCTTCTGCGCGCGCGAACTGCCTGGCTGGAACACGATCTCGGTCTCGGGCTACCACATTCGCGAGGCCGGCTCGACCGCGGCCCAGGAGATCGCCTTCACGCTTGCGAACGGTCTTGAGTACGTGCGGCGCGCACGGGCCCGGGGCATCGCGCTGGAGGACTTCGCACCCCGGATGTCCTTCTTCTTCGCCGCCCACAACGACCTGTTCGAGGAAGTGGCCAAGTTTCGCGCAGCCCGCCGGATCTGGGCCCGGACCATGAGGGAGCGCTTCGGCGCTTCGGACCGCTCGTGCAAACTGCGATTCCACACGCAGACCGGGGGATCGACGCTGACGGCCCAGCAACCGATGAACAACGTGATCCGCGTGACCGTGCAGGCCCTGGCCGCCGTGCTGGGCGGCACGCAGTCGCTGCACACGAACGGGTACGACGAAGCCCTGGCGCTGCCCACCGCGGACGCCGCCGCCCTGGCCCTGCGGACCCAGCAGATCCTGGCCGAGGAGTCGGGGGCGGCGGACCGGGTCGATCCGCTGGGCGGCAGCTTTCTGGTCGAACACCTCACGGACCGGCTCGAGGCGGAGGCGCTGGCGCAGATGGCGCGGATCGACGACCTCGGCGGCGCCTCGCGGGCCATCGAATTCATGCAGGAGGAAATCCACCGTGCGGCGTACCGACACCAGCTCGATATCGAATCGGGCGAGAGGGTGGTCGTGGGCGTGAACCGGTACGAGACCGGGGAGCCGGCGGAACCTCCGCCCGGTCCCGGTTTCGGGGAGCTCGAGGCGCGTCAGCTCGAGGCGCTCGGGAGGCTCCGGGCCAACAGGGACGCGGGCTCGGTGGAGCGGCAACTGAGCCGTCTCAGGGAGGTCGCTCGCGGTGACGGCAATCTGCTGCCGGTGATGGTCGAGGCGGTGAAGGCCGAGGCTACGCTCGGCGAGATCAGCGATGCGCTCAGGAGCGTGTGGGGCACCTACGGCGCGGGCGCGTGATTCCCGCGTGCGACTGCAAGGCCGCCGCGCCGGGGACGGCGAATGGCCCCGCAGTGATTCGCGCGTGTCGTGTTATCATTGAAGCCGCAACGACGGTCTTCTCGCCAGGCCCCCGAACCGACGCCGACATGCCTACGTACGAATACCGATGCCGCGCCTGTGGCCGTGATTTCGAACTCTTCCAGAGGATGAGCGACGAACCCCGTGCTCCCTGTCCCGATTGCGGCAGCCGGGCCGAGCGTCTCATCTCCGGGGGCGCGGGACTGCTGTTCAAGGGCGACGGATTCTATATCACCGACTACCGCTCGGAGGCGTACCGGGAGCGGGCCCGGCAGGAGTCCGGGGCCGGAGCGGACGCCGGATCCGGGAACGGAGCGGATGCCGGGTCCGGGTCCGGGAATGGAGCGGGTGCCGACGGCGGGAAAACGGAATCGAAGGCGGCGAACAAGGGCATCGGGGACGGTGCGAAGCGGGGCGCAGCCGCCGGCAGGCGGGACGACTCGGGGCAGACGCGCAGGGCGGACAAGGCGGCAAGTTCGACGCGAGGCGAGTAGGTCCATGCTCATCGAGCGAATCTCGGACGCCCTGCGCGAGGCGGCCGGCGAGTTCGGAGCCGCGGACGTACGCTTTCGGCTCGACCGCCCCAGGGACGCGAAACACGGCGACCTGGCCTCGAACGTGGCGTTGGCGCTTTCGTCGCGGCTTCGGCGTGCGCCCCGCGACATCGCGCTGGAGCTGAGGACGCGCCTGGAGGGAATCACGGGAGTGGACCGGATCGAGATCGCCGGCCCGGGGTTTCTCAATTTCTTCCTCGAAGAGACGGCGGTGGGGCGGATCCTCCACGAGATCCAGGAGGCCGGCAGGGCGTTCGGCCGCAATGACAGCGGCGGCGGACACGAGATCATGGTGGAATTCGTGTCGGCCAATCCCACCGGCCCGCTGCACCTGGGGCATGGCCGCCAGGCGGCATTGGGCGACGCCATCGCAAGTCTCCTCGAGTGGTCGGCGTGGAGCGTCCACCGCGAGTTCTATTTCAACGATGCCGGCGCGCAGATCGAGAGGCTGGCGGAGAGCGTGCGCGCGCGGTACCTGCAGCTGCTCGGCCACGAGGCGAGGGTGCCGAAAGGGGGATACCAGGGCACGTACGTCGTGGACATTGCGCAGTCGTTCCGGGACGAGGTCGGCGACCGCTACGAGAGTGACGAGAGCGATGCGGCCCTGGAGGCGATGCGCCGGCACGCGGTTCGCGTATTGCGTGCGGAGCAGGAAAGGGACCTGGCGGCGTTCGGCGTCCGGTTCGACGAATACTACCCGGAAACACGCCTCTACGCCGACGGACGGGTCGCTGCGACGATCCGGGCGCTCGACGACACCGGGCTTACCTACGCAAAGGACGGCGCCGCGTGGCTCCGCACCACCGCGTTCGGCGACCAGAAGGACCGCGTCATGGTCAAGAGCGACGGAACGCCGACCTATTTCCTGCCGGATGTCGCGTACCACATGTCCAAGTGGGACAGGGGCTTCCGCGAGGTGGTCAACGTGCAGGGCTCGGACCACCACAGCACGGTCGACCGTGTGCAGGCGGGGCTCCAGGCCCTGGGCCGGCCGGCGGGATACCCCGAGTACGTGCTGCATCAGATGGTGACCGTCGAACGGGGCGGGGAAGAGGTCCGGTTTTCGAAGCGGGCCGGTTCGTACACCACGCTCGCGGAGCTGGTGGAAGAGGTGGGGGCGGACGTAGCGCGGTACTTCTTCCTCATGCGACGCCCCGAGGCGCATCTGACTTTCGATCTGGACCTGGCGCTGGACCAGTCCGACAAGAACCCGGTGTACAAGATCAAGTATGCCCATGCCCGCGTGTGCCGGATCTTCGAGCTTGCACGGAAGAGGGGATGGGCGAGGCCCAAGGGTGCCGACACGCGGCCGCTCGCCTTTCGCATGGAACGCGAGTTGATCAACCGCTTGCGCGAGTTCCCCGATTACCTGCACCGGGCGGCCACGGCCCGCGCTCCGCACGTCGTCTGTGACTACCTGGAAAAGACTGCCGGACTGGTCAATTCCTGGTATCAGACGGGGCATCCCACGCGGGGCCCCGAGCGGGCCGTGCTGGTCGAGGACAGGGAACTGCGCGACGCCCGCCTGACCCTGGCGGATGCCGCGCGGATCGTGTTGCGCAACGGGCTGGAGGTACTGGGGCTGGAGGCCCCGGAGCGAATGGTGAGGTCGTGATCCGCCACCTTGGCATCGCGGCTCGAGAGCCCGCGGGAGCTGGTTGTCAGGTTCCCTGCACGACCATTCGGAACGGGTGAGAGCGGTGGCCATTCTCGTGGTGGGCTCGGTCGCTCTCGATGCGGTGGAAACGCGGGCGGGCAGCGTCGATGGCGTGATCGGCGGCTCGGCGGTCTTCTTCTCGGCGGCGGCCTCCCTGTTGACGAAGGTGCGCGTGGTTGGCGTCGTCGGCGACGACTACCCCCTTGAGCAGCTCGGCTTCATGCGCGACCGGGGAGTGGATTTCGACGGCCTTGCCCGGATGCCCGGCGAGAGCTTCTTCTGGGGTGGACGCTATAGCGACGACTTCCGCGCCCGGACAACCACGGAAACGCGCCTGGGTGTCTTTGCCGACTTCAATCCGACGGTTCCTTCCGCGTACCGCGACTCGCGCGTGGTGTTCCTCGGCAACATCGATCCGGCTCTGCAGATCAGGGTGTTGGACCAGGTCGGACGGCCCCGGCTGGTGGCGGCCGACACCATGAACTTCTGGATCGAGCGAGCGCGCGGAGCGCTCGAGCGCGTGCTTGCGCGTCTGGACGTCCTGCTCGTCAACGACGAGGAGGCGGTTCAGCTGGCGGGCGACGACGACCTGAAGAGTGCCGTCGCGCGGATCCGGGACATGGGTCCCGCCGTCGTGGTGGTCAAGATGGCCGACGACGGATCCGTCGTCTTCGGTGATGACTGGGTCTTCGAGTGCCCTGCGTGGCCCGTCGCCGACGTGATCGATCCCACCGGGGCGGGCGACGCCTTTGCCGGCGGGTTTCTCGGGTATCTCGAAGACACGGGCTCGTTCGACCGCGAAGGACTGTGCCGGGCGGCCGCGTACGGGTCCGCGATGGGCTCCTACGCAGTCGAAGCATTCTCGGTGGATCGCTTCAGAGCGCTTGAGACGAGCGCCGTGGTCCGCCGCGTACGCAACCTCCAGGAGCACGGATAGTCATGGACGAATCTCTGACGTACAAGGACACCGGGGTCGACCTGGAGGCGGCCGATCGTGCCAAGCGTTCGCTGGGCCCGCTTATCGACGCCTCGGGCGACGAGAACACCCTGTCCGGACTGGGCGCGTTCGGCGGTCTGTACGCCGTGCCGGCAGGGCTGTCGCAGCCGGTTCTCGTTTCCAGCGCGGACGGCGTGGGCACCAAGCTCAAGGTGGCGTTCGCCGCACGCCGGCACGATACGGTCGGGCAGGACCTGGTCAACCACTGCGTGAACGACATCCTGGTGCAGGGTGCCCGGCCGCTCTTCTTCCTTGACTACCTGGCCACGGGTGACCTTGGCGGGGACGTGGTTCCGGCCGTCGTCGGGGGAGTGGCGCGGGCGTGCGGGGACAACGCGTGCACGCTGCTGGGTGGCGAGACCGCTCAGATGCCGGACTTCTACGCGCCGGGCGAATACGACCTTGCCGGGTTCATCGTGGGCGTCGTGGAGCGGGACAGGATCCTGGATGGCTCCGCCGTGCGCGCCGGCGACCGGATCATTGCGGTCGCCTCGTCCGGCTTGCACACGAACGGGTACACGCTGGCGCGCAACATCGTCTTCCAGCGCATGGCGCTCGGTGTCGACGACGCTTTCCCCGGGGAACCGGGATCGGTTGCCGACGTGCTCCTGACCGTGCACCGTTCGTATCTGGGGACGATGTGGCCGTTGCTGGAAGCGGGCATGATTCGCGCGCTGGCGCATGTGACGGGCGGAGGGATCCAGGGCAACCTCCCAAGGGTATTGCCGGAGGGAATGGGTGCCCGCATCGACTGTGGATCGTGGACGGTGCCGAACGTCTTCCAGCAGCTGGAGCAGGCGGGCGGTGTATCCCGGACCGAGATGTATCGCGTATTCAACATGGGTGTCGGAATGCTTGCCGTTGTGGCGCCCGAGCGGGAGGCCGAGGTGCTGGAGATGCTCGGACACGACGCGTGGACGGCCGGGAAAGTCCTGGTGGGCGACGGGGTCGAACTGGCGGGAGTGTGATGACGAGCCGACCGCCCGACGTTGCTCGCCTGACGAGTTCCGGCCCGGCGTCGCGCCGCTTTCGATGCTCGGGCGGCCTTATCCGCGGACTGCGATCCCTGTATCTCGCGGCCCTGATCGCGTGCGGGCCCGGGACGGCGCCCCTGCTCGCGCAGAACCTGCCGGGCCTGCCGGCATCGGTCGAGGGAGTCGCGGCGCTGGCGGACAGCTGCGCGGAAGCCGGGCCCGGCCTGGTGTCGAGCTGCCGGGAACTCGCGCTGACCACCCTGGCGATACAGCAGGGCGTGGGTCTCGCCACCGCCCTGGGCAGCGACAACCCCGGGACCGCCAGCACACTGGGGAAACGGCTGGGCGCGGCTCCCCGGGTCAGCGTGGCGTTCTCGGCCATCGGCCTCCCGATGGAAATGCCCAGGGTGGCCGTACAGTCGGTCCGGGAGCTGTCCGAAGAGGAGAGCTTTGCGGTCGTGGGACTGCGCGGGACCATGGTCGCGGGCGTTCTCGACGGGTTTCAGCCCGCACCCGCGCTGGGAGGCGTCCTCTCGGCGGACCTGATCGCTTCCTATTCGCTGCTCAGGCTTCCTGGCGGTTCCGGATTCTCCGGGGCGTCCTCCGGCATCGGCCTGGGCACCCGGATCGGGCTGCTGCGCGAGTCGTTCACATTGCCGGGCCTCTCGGTGTCCGCCGTCCGCCGTTGGCACAATGACGTGCAGGCGGGCGACGTTGCCGGGGGGAATCCGGGCGAGGTGCGCATGGACCTCACGGTGTCGTCCCTGCGTGCCACATTGGGCAAGAACTGGTTCGTGCTGGGGCTGATGGCCGGCGTGGGATGGGACCGCTACGACGCGGATGCGGACGTCACGGTGCTGCAGCCGGGCGGAGCCACGGCGTCCGCGGCCGGGCAGGTCAGGAGTGAACGCTCGCTGTATTTCGCGGGCGGATGGTTCAACTTCCTCATTTCCCAGATTTCGCTGGAGGTTGGCGTTGCGGAGGGCGTCAGCGACCCGTTTGCCGGTCGGGGCGGGGGATACGACCCGGCCGAGCGGGACTGGTTCGTGTCCGGCGCCGTGCGGGTTACGCTTTGATCGCGCGCCCACGCACAGGATCCGAAAACCATCGCCTGAGTGAGGCGGACCGGCGCTTTCTCTCACGCGCGATCGAGTGCGGCCGTGGCGGCTGGGGCCGCGTGCACCCGAATCCGATGGTGGGCGCGGTCGTCGTGCGTGGTGACGAAGTCCTCGCCGAGGGCTTCCACGCCCGGTACGGCGGTCCCCATGCCGAGGTCTCCGCCCTCGCTGCCCTTGAAGATGCGCGCGGCGCAACGCTGTACTGCAGCCTTGAGCCGTGCAACCACCGCGGGAAGACGCCGCCCTGCACGGGGGCAATCCTCGAGGCCGGAATCGCTCGGGTCGTGTTCTGGGCGGCCGAACCCGGGACGGAGCAGAGGGGGGGCGCGGAGCGGTTGCGCAGCCAGGGCGTGGCGGTGGATGGGCCATTCGGAGAGCCGTGCGAGTGGGCCGCCGAGAATCCCGCGTTCTTCCGCAACGCGGCGGGCAAGCGACCCTACCTCGCGCTGAAGCTCGCCGTCAGCGTGGACGGGCGCATTGCCCCGGCCGAAGGGCAGCGCGTCTGGCTGACCGGCGCAGCGTCAAGGCGTGAAGTGCACCGCCTGCGCGCGGGATTCGATGCCATACTGGTCGGTACGCGTACCTGGGAGGCGGATGACCCGATGCTTACCGCTCGGGGCGCCGTGGTGCCGCGCGTGCCTCCGGCCGCCGTGCTGCTGGATCGCTGCGGCCGGGCGTCGCCGGGTTTACGCGCGCTGCAGGGCGGGCCCGGGCCGTGCGCCGTCGTCGCCACCGCGCCGGACAGGGCCGCGGATCTGGGTCGTCGCCTGGCCGGGTGCGCGGATGTGGTTGCCGTACCCGTGGGCGAGACGGGGCTCGATCTGGCCATTCTCATGGACACTCTGGCTGAACGGGGAGTGACCAGCGTGCTGTGCGAGGGCGGAGGAGTGCTTGCGGCTTCCCTGCTCCGTGAAGGCCTGGTCGACAGGCTGTACCTTTTCGTCGCGCCGGTCGTCATCGGTGACCGGGGTGTGCCCGCGTTCCCCACGGGCCAAACCGGCGAAGGCGCTCGGGGGGCGTTGCGGTTCGAGGGGTGGAAGTCCGTCATCGACCCTTCGAGATTCGGAAACGACACCCTCATCGTTCTCGACCGAGGAGACTGACCCGTGTTCACCGGAATCATCGAAGCGGTCGGCGAGGTCGTGGAGACGGGCCCGCGACCGAACGGCTGCGCCCTCGTGATCGCGGCGCCGTTCGCCGACCGCCTGACCGCGGGGCAATCGGTGGCGGTCGACGGTGCGTGCCTGACGGCGCGCGCCTGTGGGGGCGGCACCTTCGAGGTGGATGTCGGCGCCTCGACCCTGGAGCGAACCGTTGCCGGCCAATACGGCGTCGGGTCGCTCGTGAACCTGGAACGCGCGGTCCGGGTCGGCGACCGACTCGACGGACACCTCGTGCAGGGCCATGTGGACGGACGCGCCGTACTGCTCGAGCAGGTGCGTGCGGGCGATACACGCTTTCTGGCCTTTTCCCTGCCCGAGGACGTGTTCGCCACGACCATCCCGCATGGCTCGATCGCGCTGAACGGCGTCAGCCTGACCGTCAACGGCCTCCGCGATGGGTCCGTCTGCGAGGTGGCCATCATCCCGCATTCGTGGAGCCACACGAACTTTCCCGCCCTCAGACCCGGTGACGCGGTCAACGTCGAGGCCGATCTCATCGGCCGATACGTCCGCCGGGTCGTGGAATCCCGGTCCGGCGCGTTTCCGGGGGACGTCGGTATCCATGCCGTTTGACACCGTCGTCGAAGCCCTGGAGCAGATTGCCGGGGGGGGACTCGTGATCGTCGCCGACGACGAGGACCGCGAAAACGAGGGCGACCTGGTGTGTGCCGCCGAGATGATCACGCCCGACCTGGTCAATTTCATGACCAAGTTCGGACGCGGGCTGATTTGCGTGTCGCTGACCGCCGAGCGCGCGGACGCCCTGGAGCTGCCGCTCATGACGAATCGCAACACCGACCCCCAGGAGACCGCGTTCACCGTGTCGGTGGACGCTCACCGGCGTTTTGGCGTGACCACGGGCATCTCGGCGCACGACCGGGCGAAGACCGTTGAGGTGCTGGTGGACCCGAAGTCGACTCCCGAGGACCTCCGTCGGCCGGGACACATCTTCCCATTGCGGGCGCGCCGGGGGGGCGTGCTGCGTCGGGTTGGACAGACGGAGGCTGCCGTCGATCTCGCTCGCCTGGCGGGCCTTTCTCCAGCCGGGGTGATTTGCGAGATCCTGAACGAGGACGGGACCATGGCCCGCCGGGATCAACTCGAGGTCATGGCCCGGGAGCACGACCTGAAGCTGATCACCGTCGAACAGGTCGTCGCATACCGGCTTGCCCGCGAACGCCTGGTAAGGCGCGTCGTGGAGGCACCGCTGAGGACTCCATGGGGTGAATTCCTCTGCATCGGCTACCGGAGCGACATCGACGATCGGGTGCATCTGGCCCTGGTGCGGGGAGAAGTGGCCGACATGAAGGAAGTCCTGGTGCGGATGCACGCGGAGAATCCGCTGGCCGATACCTTCGCTTCGGTTGACGAGCCCGGGGGCAATCTTCTGGCCGGCGCCATGAAGCGGATTCAGGAGGAGGAACACGGTGTGGTCGTGTACCTTCACAGGGCACGCGGCGGTGATCGCCTGATCGACCGGCTCCTGCGCAGCTCCGACCAGCCGCCGATCCCCGAGCCATCCCGGGGATCCGGACAGGTGCTCAGGGACTACGGCATTGGGGCGCAGATCCTCCTCGACCTCGGATTGACGACGATTCGCTTGCTCACCAACAGCCGGAAACACATCGTGGGACTGGACGGATACGCATTGCAGGTCACAGGCCGCGAGGAGTTTTCAGGGGTGACGATGGACGGCGGAGCATGGAGCGTCAGGGTCCCGGCGGGCCGGGGTCTGGAGTCCCGGCGATGAGTGATGGGCGGGATGCCACGATCGGTCTGCTCGTGGCGCGGTTCAACAACCTGGTGACCGAGCAGCTGCTGGAGGGAGCCCGGACGCGCCTGCTCGCCGAGGGGATTCCGGCGGAGCTGATCCGTGTCCTGCACGTGCCCGGAGCGTGGGACCTCCCACAGGGCGCGCGACGGATGGCGGATTCCGGCGAGTACGATGCGATCATCGCGATCGGGTGCGTGATCCGTGGAGAGACGGCCCATTTCGACTATGTGGCCGGGCACGCGAGCGACGGACTGGGGACGGTGGCCCTGTCGGCCGGGATACCGGTCGTATTCGGCGTCCTGACCACCGACAACGGGCAACAGGCGATGGCCCGGGCGGATGCCGGCGGTGCCAACAAGGGGGGCGAATTCGCAGAGGCTGCGCTCATGCTGCTCGATCTGTACGACGCCCATCCGACGGACGGCGCCACTTTCGGTGCCCGAGCCCCTTCGGCCACGGATTGCCAGGCTTGAACCGCATCCTCGACCCCCGGGCGCGTCGCGACCGCACGCGTTCGCGGGCGTGGTTCCTGCAGGTGCACTATCGCTGGGAGTCCGAGGGAGGCGTGTTCACCCCCGGTGAGGCGCTCGCCGCCACCGTGCGGGCCCGCAGGATCGCGCCCTCCCGGATCCGGTACCTGGAACGCCTGGTGACCGCGTTCGAGGACAATCGCGAGGAGATCGAGGCGACCATCTCGCAGTGTCTGGACAACTGGCGCCTGGAGCGGCTTTCGGTCATGGACAGGGGCATCCTGCGTCTGGGCGCCACCGAGATCCTGTGTCTGCCGGACCTGCCCGGTAAGGTGTCCATACAGGAGTCCGTGAGGCTGGCGGAGCGCTACGGGGGGTCGGAATCTCCCCGTTTCGTCAACGGCGTCCTGGATGCCGTGTTTCGGGCGGCAGGATCCGACGACTCCCCCCCGCGCGAGCGGCCGTGAGTTCCCTGCGGATTCTGGTCGTGAACTGGCAGGACCGGCACAACCCGAACGCCGGGGGCGCCGAGGAACACCTCCATCAGGTCTTCGGCCGGCTGGCCGCCAGGGGTCATCGGATCACGCTGCTCTGCTCCGGGTGGCGGGGCGCCCGGCCCGAGCTGGAGGTCGATGGGATCCGCGTGCTGCGAGCGGGCGGGCGCTACACCTTCAATGTCGCGGGACCCCTCTGCCACGCCCGCCATCTGGCCGACGAGGACTTCGATGTCGTCGTAGAGGACCTCAACAAGGTCCCCATGCTGGCCACCCGCTGGGTCGACGCGCGGGCGCGGATGCTCCTGGTTCATCACCTCTTCGGTGCCACGGCCTTTCGCGAGGCCAACCCCGCTCTGGCGAGCGCCACGTGGCTGTTCGAGCGCGTCATACCTGCGGTCTACCGCGGCATCGATTGCGTCGCCGTCTCGGAGAGCACGCGAGAAGATCTCGTGGGTCGCGGAATCGATCCGGATCACATCACCGTCATCCGCAATGGCGTGGATCTCGACGGGCTGGGTCCCGCGCGGGAGCGCTTCCCGGACCCCACGGTGGTCTTCCTGGGCCGCTTGAAGCGATACAAGCGGGTCGACCTGGTGCTGCAGGCCGTCGCGCGGCTGCGTGATCGGGGCATGGACGTCAGAATGGTCGTTGCGGGGAAGGGCGACGCGCGCGACGCGCTCGAGCGCATGGCCCGCAGCCTTGGCATCCGGGATCACGTGCGATTCGCGGGCTTTGTGCCGGAGGAGGAGAAGCGCGAACTGCTGTCCAGGTCCTGGGTGCACGCGCTGACGTCGCCGAAGGAAGGCTGGGGCATCGCAAGCATCGAGGCCTCCGCATGCGGGACTCCCACGGTGGCCTCCAACTCTCCGGGCTTGCGCGAAACGGTGCGCGACGGCGACACGGGCGTCCTCGTGCCCCATGGTGACGTGGACGCATTGGCGGCGGCGCTTGCCCGAGTCATGGAGCCGTCGACGAGGGACCGCATGGGAGTCGCGGCGCGGCGAATGGCCGGACAATACACGTGGGACGGGGTCGCAACCGCCTTCGAGGACCTGCTGGGCCGTCTGGCCGCAACCGCCCGGACACGCCGCTGAGCGTGCGGGTTTCCACACTGCTTTTTGCTAACTTGGACCTATGGAAGGCGTCGCCCTCCGGCCCGGCCCCGGCGTGGCGGCGGCTGAACCGCTCCCTCAACCTCTGGAGATCAGTCTCATGGCGACACGCATCACCGCACACGGATGTGAGGTCAATCTGCGCTGGCGGAACCGCGCCTCGAAGCTCGCGGACGGTTGGCCCAGGTTCGACCCCGCCGTGATGGACGTCAGCTTCGTTTTCCGGCATGAAGGTCGTTCGCACAACGTCGAGGCCATCGTGTCGCGGCGTCGCCTGCAGCCGGTCGTGGCCCGCGGTGAGGGGCCCGACTTTCGTGTGGCCCTGGATCAATTGGATGAGCATGTCAAGCGGATTCTCAAGCGTGACCGGTCGAGACGGAAGGACTATCGCCAGATGCCGTCAGGCGTGCAGAACTGAGACCATGCAGTGAAGCCGGATGCATCGCTGACCGGCCGGAAGCGGGTGGCCCGCCCGTGACGTCGTCGATTACCGTCCGCGACCTCCTGACGGCCAGGGAGGTGGTGCTGGAACTTGAACTGCTCACCTCCGAGGTGTCGCTCGACGGCCGCATCGGCAACCCCGACGTCTCCAGTCCGGGCCTGGCGCTGGCGGGGTACACGGCGCGCTTTCCCGATGGCCGTGCGCTGGTCTTCGGCGACACCGAGATGAGCTTTCTGGGCACGCTGGACCCACAGGAAGCGGAAACGCGTCTCGCGGAGGTGTTTGCGCGCGAGGTGCCCGCCGTTTTCGTCACCCGCGGCCTGGCCGTGCCCGGGCACTTCCTGTCCGCCGCGACCCGCGCCTCGGTGCCAGTCTTTCGCACGGGCCTGGCCACCAGGGAATTCTACCGGGTCTTGAAGCCGTACCTCGAGGATGTGCTGGCCCCCACCACGACCGTGCACGGCTCGCTGGCCGATGTGTACGGGATCGGCTTGCTCTTCACCGGCCCCAGCGGCATCGGCAAGTCGGAGTGCGTGCTGGGGCTGGTGGCCCGGGGACACCGCCTGGTCGCCGACGACCTCGTTTTCGTTTCCAGGCGCGGGAACGATGTCCTGATGGGCAAGGGACATGAACGCCAGGGTTTCCACATGGAAATCCGCGGGGTCGGCATCATCGACATCGCCTCGATGTTCGGTACGCGGGCCACGCGCCAGAGGAAGCGCGTCGAGATCATCGTCGATCTGCAGGACTGGGACGATTC
Source organism: Longimicrobiales bacterium (assembly GCA_965116905.1). Taxonomy (GTDB): domain Bacteria; phylum Gemmatimonadota; class Gemmatimonadetes; order Longimicrobiales; family Gaopeijiaceae; genus Bin94. Next base: position 2,643,846 of record OZ220732.1, read on the forward strand.
GCGCGAGTACGATCGCACAGGGCTCGAGCGAGAGGTGACGACCATCCTCGGAGTCGAGATTCCGCGCGTGACCATCCCGCTCAATCCGGGCAAGAACCTGGCCGCCATCGCCGAGGTGATTGCGATGAACCAGCTCCTCGCGTACTCGGGCGTGGATGTGCCGACACGATTCGACGACGGACTTCGCCAGGCGCTGAACCGCCGTGATTCGCTGATCGAGGATTATGAGTGATCGTGGGAGCGCCGCGAGTGATCGTGGAGGCGCCGCGAGTGGGAGCGCCGCGAGTGATCGTGGGAGCGCCGGGCCCGCGCGCGGCGTAGTGCTGGCCCACGGAGGACTCGCGGAAGGCCTGGTCGCCGCGGTTCGCCAGATCGCCGGTGTGACCGACGATGCGCTGGTGGGCGTGTCGCACGGCAGCGAGGGAAGGGAAGAGCTGTGCGACCGCGCGGTACGCGAACTGCGGGGACCACGCAACCTTCTGTTCACCGATCTGCCGAGCGGCGGGTGCCATCTGGCGGCGCTCATCGTGACCCGGGAGCGGCCGGACATTCCCGTGATCACCGGGGTCAACCTGCCCATGCTCCTGGATTTCGTGTTCAACCGCAGGCTCGATTTCGACGAGCTTGTCCCGCGCCTCGCGGAAAAGGGACGGATCGCGATCGGGGGCAACCGGCCGCGGCCGCCGCTGCCCTGAGCCATGGTCCGCTCTCTTGAGGTCCAGGTGCCGAACCGGCTGGGCATGCACGCAAGGCCGTCCGCCGAGTTCGTAAAGCTCGCGGGGGGCTTTTCGTCGTCGATTCTCGTGACCAGGAACGACATGCGCGTCAACGGCAAGAGCATCATGGGTGTGCTGATGCTCGCGGCCGAAAAGGGCAGTTCGCTCACGATCACGGCGGACGGGGACGATGCCGAAGAAGCGGTCGAGGCGTTGGCGAATCTCGTGCGCGGCGGGTTCGATGAGTGACCCGTCGGCCCCCACCGTCCTCGAGGGCTTCCCCGCCGCCGAGGGAATTGCCAGGGGGACGGTGCGGCGGGTCGAGTGGAGCATCCCCGAGGTTGCGCACACCAGTGTACGGGCCCGCTCGACTGCTGGCGAGCTCGAGTGTTTCCGGGCGGCGCTGACCGATGCCCGCCGGCAACTCGAAGCGCTGAAGCGCGAGACCGAAGACCGCCTCGGGCCGGTCGAGGCGAGGATCTTCGATCCACAGATCCTCATGCTCGACGATCCCGACGTCGTGGAGGGAACCGAACGCTACATCGCGGAGAACCGCCTCGCGGCGGCACGCGCCTTCGATTGGAGAATGCTGGAGCTCAAGGAGCGCTGGTCGCAGACCGACCAACCCATGGTGCTCGACAGGCTCAACGACCTGGCGGACCTCAAGCTTCGTGTTCTGACCCGCCTGCTGGCGCTGCCCGCGCCGTGGGACCTGGGTTCCGCGACCGGGGTGGTGGCCGTGGCGCGAGACCTGACACCCAGCTTCGTGGCGACCCTGGACACCGATGCGGTTGTGGCCCTCGCGACCGACGAGGGTACGCGGACATCCCACTGGGCCATCCTGGCGCGGTCGTTGCAGATCCCGGCCGTGGCGGGGCTGAATGGGGTGTCCTCGCAGGCGAGAGACGGGCAGATAATGGTCGTGGACGGGCGCTCCGGCAGGGTCGTCATCGATCCGGACGCGCGGGAAGCCGAGCGCTTCGAGCTGCGTCGGTCGGCGATCTTGGGGTGGAGGCGTGAGATCGCGGCGATTGCGCGTGAGGATGCGGTTACGCTCGACGGTACCGGGGTGGCGCTCCGGGCGAATCTCGACCTGCCCGGAGAGGCGGAGCGGGCCCTGGAACACGGCGCCGACGGGATCGGGCTTTTCCGCACGGAGTTTCTCGTCGTGGGCCGCAACCGAGCCCCGGAAGAGGAGGAGCAGTACCACGCGTACAGAAGGGTGGCGAAGACTTTTGCCGGCCGGCCCGTCCTGACCCGCACCTTTGACCTGGGCGGGGACAAGTTCCCGGTCTTCCTGCGTGCTCCGGCCGAGGAAAACCCCCTCCTCGGCAGGCGGGGCGTGCGCGTTCTGCCGGACGAGACCGCGCTGTTCCTCACACAATTGCGTGCGATGCTGCGGGCCACCGCACACGGGGACGTGCGGATCATGGTGCCGCTCGTCAACACCCCGGAAGAGATCGTGTCGGTACGGCGGCTCCTTCGAACGGCCGAGGAGCAGTTGCGCCGCGAGGGCGTGCCGTTCTCGGAGCACGTCAGGCTGGGCGCCATGATCGAGACGCCGGCGGCGGCCCTGCAGTCCCTACAACTGGCCGCGCATGTCGATTTTCTTTCCATTGGCACCAACGACCTGGTCCAGTATACCCTGGCGGTCGACCGGACGAGTACACGCCTGGCCCACCTCTTCGACGAACTGCATCCGGCGGTGTTGCGGCAGATCTCGATGGTGGCGGAGGCCGGCAGGCAGGCGGGCGTGGAGGTGAGCGCCTGCGGAGAAATGGCCGCCAGGCCACTGGGCGCCCTGCTGTTGCTGGGCCTGGGCGTGGAGGCCCTGTCCGTGGCGTGGCCGTCCCTGCTCGAGATCAAGAGACTGGTCCGCAGGTGTCGCATGAGCGCGGTGCGCGCCGCGGCTGCCGAAGCCCTGAGTGCGCCGACCAGCTGCGACGTGAGACTGCGGCTCGACGAATCGCTGGGGGACTTGACGAGTCCCCCATAATCTCCTTCCGTGACAGTCCCGGCGGCGCTGTGCCCTGGCCGTTCCCCGGATCGCCGGGCGGGGCTGCCGAGGAAGCGGGCACGGCATCTCCAACACCATTCACTTCTGCCAGAAGAAGCCGACACTCTTGAGTCTGAGTCTTTTCACATCCGAATCCGTTACGGAGGGGCACCCCGACAAGATCGCCGACCAGGTATCGGACGCCGTCGTCGACGCCATCCTGGCCACAGACCCGCAGGGCCGCGTCGCGTGTGAAACGCTGGTCGCGGCGGACAGGGTGCTCGTGGCGGGCGAGATCACGGTGGACGGGGAGCGTCCCGACGTCCCGGGCCTTGTCCGGCGCGTCATGCGTGACGCGGGCTACACCCGGCCCATGTACGGCCTGGACGGCACCCGTTGCGACCTGGCCCTGAATTCGCAGTCGCCGGAGATCGCGGCGGGCGTCGACCTCGGGGGAGCAGGTGACCAGGGCATGATGTTCGGGTTCGCCTGCGCCGAAACTCCGGAGCTCATGCCCGCGCCCATTTCGGCCGCTCACGCGCTGGTCAAGCGGCTGGCGCAGGTTCGCAAGGCGGGCGAGATCCCGTGGCTGGGGCCCGACGGCAAGTCGCAGGTCACCTTCGAGTACGATGGAATCGACCCCGTGCGGATCGCCACGGTCGTCGTCAGCACGCAGCACGCAGCCACACACCGGGGCCGCAAGCTGACCCAGGAGGACATCCGCGCCGAGGTCATTCGCAAGGTCATCGTCCCGGTGCTCCCGGAGCGCCATTTTGCCGCCGACGACGCAAAGATCCATGTGAACCCGAGCGGCAGCTTCGTATCCGGAGGACCGGAAGCGGACGCGGGACTCACCGGGCGCAAGATCATCGTCGATACCTACGGAGGCATGGGCGGGCACGGCGGCGGCGCCTTCTCGGGCAAGGACCCGACCAAGGTGGATCGGTCCGGGGCCTACGCCGCCAGGTGGGCCGCCAAGAACCTGGTCGCAGCCGGTGCTGCCTCCCGGTGCGAGGTGCGCCTGGCGTATGCGATCGGCAGGCCGGAACCGGTGCAGGTGTGGGTGGAATCGTTCGGAACCGGGTGCGTGCCGGACCCCGCTCTGTCGGCCGCGGTTCAGGACGTCTTCGATTTCCGGCCCAGACGGATCATCCGTGATCTCGGTCTGAGGGAACCGGTCTTCGGGCCAACCGCGGCGTACGGGCATTTCGGCCGTACTCCGGCGGAAGCCAGCGCGGGTGGACGCGATGTCAGTCTGTTCACGTGGGAGCGCACGGATCGCGTGGACGAACTGCGGACGGCGCTGGCGCTGTAGTTTCGTATCCCGGTCCGACTGCGGTTGCCCGACACGGGGGCGGGGTCGGAACGGGTGGCGCGGGACGGGTACGGGATACAACTTGTTACCCCCCCGGCGTCGCCGGCCACCGCAGAAGCCGCCAGGCGAGGAGGTCATGTGATTGAGGTCAATGTGCAGAGCCTCGCGTTTGATCGCACTTCGAATACGCCGGTCGTCATTCTGCGCGAGGTGGGCACGGATCGGGTGCTGCCGATATGGATCGGGCCCGGTGAGGCGAGCGCGATCGCCATGCAGTTGGGAGGCGTTTCCTTCCAGAGGCCGTTGACCCACGATCTTCTGGTCTCGGTTCTGGGCGGACTCGGAGGGACCCTGCAGCGGGTTCTGATCACGCGTGTCGAGGACAGCACCTACTTCGCCGAGCTCATCATCGACCGGGACGGTGATCTCATATCGGTGGACGCGAGACCTTCGGACTCGATCGCCATCGCCCTGCGCGCCGAGGCGCGCATATTCGCGGACGACGCCCTGCTGGCGGCCGTGTCGGAGGCCATGCCCGTCACCGACGGCGACGAAGAGGGCGAGGAGAACGGCGAATCGCGCATAAGCGGCGAAGCCCTCGAGGAGCACCTGCGCAGGTTGCGCCCCGAAGATTTCGGACGGTTCGACCACTGATCTCCTCACGTCCCACAGATCCGGCTCCGGCCGCACGCGGGCGCCGCGCCGCACCCCTCCGTCACGCGGCGTGCTGCGTCCTGGCGCTGCTTTCCACCGCGCAACAGTCCCCGGATCGCATCGTGCTGGCCGGACAGGTCCTCATCGGGGACGCTCCCGCGGATTCCGGCACCGTGGTGCTTCACCGGGTCTCGCCGACGTTCACCGGTGCGCTGGACAGCGTCCGGGTGGAGCGGGGCGGTGTCTTCACGATGCCACTCGCCGACCTGTCGGAGGACGCGACCGACGACGTCTTCTTTGCGTCGATCCGGTACCGGAACGTGCTCTACGTCGGCGGCGCGATCACCGACACGGGTGATCTCGCGGACCCCTATGTCATCAGGGCGTATCCGACCGTCGCCGCCGGTCCCGGTATCTCCCTGCCCATCCGCGTCCGCAATTTCTTTGCGGTCCGGGAGGACGGGGGCAACGGCTGGTCCGTGAGTGACCTGTTCGAGTTGCGCAACGACTTCCAGGCCACGGTGATCGCCAGCGAGGCCGGTGCCGCGTGGTCGTACGCCCTGCCCCCCGGTGCCGTGGACTTCGAGGTCGGCCAGAGCGACCTCTCGCCGGGCGCGGCGAGCTTCAGCGGGGGACGGCTCCACGTCTCGGCCGCGATCCCGCCTGGCGAGAGCGTCTACCTGGTGCGCTACAGAATCCCCACGGGCGAATTCACTATCCCGCTCGAGGGCGTCACGGAGTCCGTGGAGCTGCTGATCCGCGAACCGGCCGGCGACCTCTCGGTCACCGGACTCATGTCCACCGAGCCGGTCACGCTGGAGGGCGTGACGTATCGGCGCTTTGCGGGACGGGAGGTGGCTCCCTCGGTGGTCACCGTCGGATCCGGGTCGCGCCTGCTTCCGGGGAACCGGATCGCGCTTGTCGCCGTGATGCTCGCCTTGGCACTGGCGCTGGTGGGCGCGGTCCTTGCCTTCCGTTCACCCGCACGAACCGTCGCCGGGACGGCCGGGGGACGGCGACACACGCTCGTCGAGGTGGCCCGGCTCGATGAACGCTGGCAAGCCGGAGCCATCGAAGCGGAGGAGTACGATCGGCGCCGCCGCCAACTTCTCAGGGACCTCGAAGGATGAGCGCCGGTCCGGTCAAGAGCAGACGGTACCCGCCGACGCGAGCCACTGGATGGCCATCGTAACGACCGACGCGATCCTGTTGCGTGCCCACCCGTTCTCCGAGAGCAGCCGGGTCCTCAGGTTCTACACGCGCGATCTCGGCCTGGTTGGCGTAATGGCCCGCGGAATCCGCCGCGGTGCGTCCCGGGGGCACGGCGGCGTCGACACGTTCGGGGAAGGCACCGCCGTGATCCTTGTGCGGGATGGCCGGGAGTTGCAAACCCTGCGCGAGTTCAGCCCCGTGAAGGTGCGTTTCGCGCTCGCTGCGGACTTCCGGCGCCTCGCCGGGGCGTCGATCGCCGCCGAGATCGTGCTCCGGCACGCGGCCGAGGAGCCCAGCACCCAGCTCTACCAGGCGCTTTCCGTCGGTCTGGACAGGCTTGGGAGCGCGGTGGCCGGGGACATCGTCGGCGAGGTGCTCGCGCTCGGCTGGTGTATCATCCATGCTCTCGGCTTCGCCCCGGAACTCGCGGTCTGTACGGGGTGCGGCCGCGCGCTCGAACCGGATGAGATGGCGCGCTTCGATCTCTCGGCCGGCGGGGTGCGCGGCTCGGAATGCTCCGCAGCCGACGGGTCGCGGCGCATCGGACCCAAGGCCCGCGTGCAACTGCTCGCCCTGCTCCGCGGGACGGTCCCCGGGGAACTGCTTGGACCCGGCGCCCACCTCACGCTGCTCGACGACTTCGTCACCTACCATATGCTGGGCGGCCGCCGCCTCGCGTCGTTCGACTTTCTCGATCCCTCTCCACCGGGCAAAGACGATGACTCCGGCAACGGACGGTGAGATGCCCGGTGCCGCTCCGGAAGAGCGACACGGCCAGGCGGCGCTGATCCTCGGCACCGCGGGCCACATCGATCACGGCAAGACGGCGCTCGTGCGCGCGCTCACGGGCGTCGACACGGACCGTCTGGCCGAGGAGCGGAAGCGCGGCATCACGATCGAGCTGGGGTTCGCGCGCTACGCGTCCGAGAGCGGTCCGAGCTTCGGCATCGTGGATGTCCCGGGACACGAAGGCTTCGTCCGCACGATGGTGGCCGGCGCCTCGGGCATGGATCTCGTCCTCATGGTGGTTGCGGCCGACGAGGGGGTGATGCCGCAGACGCGCGAACACCTCGCCATCGTACGCATGCTGGGCGTCGGGGGAATGGTCGTCGCGATCACGAAGACGGACCTGGTGGACGACGAGTGGCTCGAACTCGTCGTCGACGAGGTGCGTGAACTGCTCGCCGCCACGCCGTACGAATCCGCCGAGATCGTCCCCACGTCGGTTCGGACCGGGACGGGACTGCCGGATCTGGCCGGCGCGATCTCGCGGTGTGCCGACCGGGCGCGGGCCAGGGCAACCGACGATCTGGCGCGCCTTCCGGTCGACCGGGTTTTTGCCATGGAGGGTGCGGGCACCGTGGTGACCGGGACCCTGTGGTCGGGACGCCTTTCGCGCGGCTCCGTGGTGCGGGTACTGCCCCGGGGGGACGAGGCCAGGATTCGTGCGCTCCAGGTGCACGGCGCTCAGGTCGAGCACGCCGTCGCCGGACAGCGCACGGCCGCCGCCCTCACGGGAGCCGTGGTGAGGCGGGGACATGTCGCGCGCGGAGACGTGATCGTGTCGAGCAGCAGCTGGTCGCCGTCCCTGATGCTCACGGTGGAGCTCAGCGCGCTGGAGGGGAGCGGGTGGCGCATCGAGACCGGGCAGCGGGTGCGCGTGCATCTCGGAACCGTCGAGGTGATGGCTAGGCTGGTCCTGTTCGGCGTCGACGAGGCCGTGCCCGGCGAGCCCGTTCCAGCGCAGCTCCGCCTTGAGGCCCCGGTGGTCGCGCGCTGCGGCGACCGGCTGGTCGTGCGCTCCTACTCACCCATCACCACCATCGCCGGGGGCACCGTTCTGGAGCCCGTCCCGCCGAAGCGCAAGCGTCTTGCCCGGGCCGACCGTGATGCGCTTGCGGCATTGTCGAAGGGCGGCCGGCAATCGGTGCTGGGTGCGGTCGGCCTCGCTGGCTGGGCGGGGCTCGAGGTCGGCGCCCTGGGCGTGGCCGCCGGATGGCACGGGGACCCGAGCGAAGACCTGGCCGATCTCGCCTGGCGTCTCGACGGGGTGCTCTTCGACCACGACATCGCGGCGGCCGGCGAGGAGAAGCTGCTGGGGCTCGTCAGCCGCCACCACCGCGAGCACCCGCTGGAGCCCGGGGTTCCCCTGAGCGCGCTGCGCACGGCTCTTCCCGGGAGAGCCCACCCCCGGCTGGCCGACGGCCTCGCCTCGCGCCTGGCCGCGGAGGGTCGTCTGGTCATCGAGGGCAAGGTCGCGCGATTGCCCGGCTTCGAGCCGGCCCTCTCGCCTGCCGAGGAACGGCTCGCCGAGCGCATCCTCACGATCCTCGACGATGCGGGCTTGAAGGGCCCTGACCTGGGTGAACTCCAGGCCGCCCTGGACGATCCCGGAACGGAGGCGGTCCTCCGGTTTCTGGCCATGCAGGATCGTGTGCGCGTGTTGGGGGATCTCTACTGGGTCACCGCCGCGGCCCTGGAGCGCGCGGCATCGCGGGTGTCGGAGGCGTTGGGGGGCCGCGAGGGACTCGGTCCGGCCGACTTCCGTGAAGTGCTGCCGGTAACGCGCAAGCACCTGATACCAATCCTGGCCTACCTGGACGCGCAGGGCGTGACACAACGCCTCGACGACGGAAGACGGGTTTCGAGCAGGGAGCCGGGCGAAACTGCTTGACTTCGGATGCCCCGCCCGGGTACTATTGGCGCACGAGTTGCCAGTCCACGGGGCCGTGCAGGCCCCATGCCCTGGGGGGCGATCGCACGAACGCTACTGAACGAAGGCAGGACAGATTTTGAGACGCATCGTTTGCGTCGGGGTTTTTCTTTGTTTCGGTGTCTTGGGCCGCGCTGCGGGACAGGAACGTCCTCCAGCGGCCGGTGAACAGGACCCCGGGTTCACGCTGGAGCAGAACTACCCGAACCCCTTCAACCCCGAGACGCGGATCCCGTTCGAGTTGTACGAATCCCTCTTCGCCGAGGAGGGTTCGGCTACGGTGTCGATCCGCATCTACAACATCCTGCAGCAGTTCGTGGCGGCACCCGTCGCGGTGGGATTTCCGGGCGGAGAGGGACTGCCGATGCTCCAGCTCGAATACAGCTCCCCCGGAGAGTACGAGGCCTACTGGGACGGTCGTGACCGAACCGGCCGGCAGGTCGCGTCGGGCGTCTACTTCGTCCAGATGGTCGTAAACGGCCGCGAACCGGTGATCCGGAGGATGTTCGTCACCAAGTAGTGTTCGTCACCAGGCAGGTGTTCGTCTCCAGGTAGCCGCGGCGCCCTTCAGACCCCCTTCGATTCGAGCAGCCGGAAGAACTCGTCCGCGGAACGCAGGGCGGACAGCTTCTCGGGCACGTCCCGATGCTTCGCGAACTGCGCCAGCCTCCCCAGGACCGGCAGATACTGCACGGACACCTCCACCGGCGGCGCGACGATCAGAAAAAAATGGTGCACGGGCCGGTTGTCGATGGCCTCGAATTCGACACCGCCGCGGTGCCGTCCATACGCGAGGCGCAGCCGACGCACCGTCAGCGAGCGACAGTGAGGAATGGCGATGCCGCGGCCGATCCCCGTCGAGCCCAGGCTCTCCCGCCGGCGCAGCGTCCGCGACAGGGTCCTCTCCGAGCGCTCATCCAGCGCCAGCAGCGAGACGAGTGCGCCCAGAACACCGTCCCGCGTTTCCCCGGCCAGATCGAGGCTGACCCGTTCGCGGGTGAAGAAGTCGCTGAGAATCATTTCCGGCGCGCGAGGAAGCCTTCGCTGAACGTGAACTGGATGCGGCGGGGAAGTTATTCGCACTGGCCAGCGAAAACCAGCGGATTAGCTTTGGACGATGAACAGACTGCCATTCGAGATACCCGGGGATTCGGCCACGCCCCTTTTTCTCGCCCCGCAGGCCGGCGTTTCGGAAGCACCGTTTCGCCGTCTTTGCCGCAGCTTCGGCGCCGACGTTGTGCTGACGGAGTTCGTCAGCGCCGAGGGGATCATGCGCGGGAACGAGCGGACCGCCGAGTACCTGCGCTTCGACGACGAGGAACGGCCGATCGGAATCCAGATCTTCGGGGCCGAACCCGTCACGATGGGAGACGCCGCGGCGCTCGTGACCGAGGTGTACGCGCCGGATTTCGTCGACATCAACTTCGGCTGTCCGGTGAAGAAGGTCGTGAAGCGCAACGGCGGCTCGGGATGTCTGCGCGATCCGGAGCTGGTGCGCAGGATCGTTCGTGCCGTCGAGGAGGCGACGCCGCTGCCCGTCACGGCCAAGATCCGCTCCGGCTTCGACGAGAGTACCCGGGACCCCGTGCGGTTCGGCTTGATCTGCCAGGACGCGGGGGCCCGGATGGTGACCCTGCACCCGCGCACTCGCGCCGACATGTACTCCGGCCGGGCCCGGTGGGATGAGATCGCGGCCCTGGCCCAAGCGCTGGAGGTGCCCGTGATCGGCAACGGCGACGTCCGCTCGGGCGAGGACGCCCTGCGCATGAAGGAGCAGACCGGATGCCACGGAATCATGATCGCCCGTGGGTCGCACGGCGCGCCGTGGCTGTTCCGGCAGTCGCGCGCCGCTCTGGACGGCCGGCCGGTCCCGGGGCAGCCGGGCGTGCGGGAGCGTTTCGACATCTGCGTGGAACATGCCCGCAACGCGATCGCGTTCGAGGGCGACCCCGACAAGGCCGTGCGCGAGTTCCGCAAGCACCTCGGCTGGTACACCAAGGGTCTGCGCGACGGCCGCGTCCTGCGTCAACGCCTGTTTCAGGTTCGCGATCTCGACGAGGTGCGGTCCGTCCTCGATGATTATCTGACCCGCCGCGGCGTGCGTCGCCCGGAAGAGGTTCTCGTCTGACCGGAAGAGGGTTCGCGTCCGTCCGGAGAGGTTCTCGTCCGACCGGAGGGGTTCTCGTCTGACCGCGGCGGCCTTATCGTTACCTTCACAGGGTGGCCGCGGGGCCGGTAGTGACCGGACAGCCACCGGTTGATTGAAAGCTTTGGGGGCGACACGGCTTCGACGGGTTTGGAGATTTCGGAGTTGCGTGCCGAGGTCCGGGGATTCCTCGTAAAAACCCCCGGAAAACCAAACAAATGCCAACAACGATCTGGCACTGGCCGCTTAACCAATAGCAGCCCGTTCCCCGATCTGCCCGCCCGAGGCGGGTCGCGGGAGCGTCGACGAGTCGGGCTGGTCTTCGGTCCACGCCACGGGACCGCGGGACGAGACACCATGTGGCTAGCTCCGGTCAGGGTTGTTCGCCGACCCGTCCGGAAGTGAACCGAACGGCGATCTACGCACGTAGAAGCTCGGAAGGACCCATTCGCGGACGCGGGTTCGATTCCCGCCGCCTCCATTTGCCCCGCGGCAACACGACGTTTCTCGCTGGAGACCTAAAGAGACTTGAAGCGCAAACTGACGATATTGGGCGTCACGCTGCCGACCATCCTCGTCGCCGACATCGTGACCAAGCGGTGGGCCGTGGCGGCGCTCTCCGATGGCGGCCGCCAGGATTTCCTGGGCGGCTACGTGCCGCTGAACCTGGCGTACAACAAGGGAGCGGCATTCGGAATATCGATCGGCAGCGACCCGCGCTGGTTCTTCATCCCCGTCGCGCTCCTCGCCCTCGCCCTGATGGTTGCACTGGTTGTCCAGGCCAAGCCGAACGACAATCTGCGCATCGTCGCCCTGACGCTCGTGATCTGCGGCGCGCTCGGCAACCTCTACGATCGCGTCCGCTGGGATGGGGGCGTGGTGGACTTCATCGGTCCCATCTCGCTCGGGTTCATGGACTGGTGGATCTTCAACATCGCCGACATGGCGATCAGCTGCGGGGTGGTTCTCCTCGTGATCTCCTTCTGGCTCGAGGAGCGACAGCTCAAGCGAGAGGGATCCGAACCGGAAGAGGGATCTGCCGAAGTCGTGCAATCCGGCCCGGAGCCCACCCAGGGCTAGATCCAAGGCTGGTCCCCGGCTGCCACGCCCGGGCAGCCACGCCTGGGGCTGCTGCGCCCCCGACTGCCTCCGACCGCGACGCTTCCGGCAGCTACGCCTCCGGATCGAAGACGATGTACTCGATCCGGCGTCGCCGCACCTTGGCCACCCTGAGCCGGCCGCCCTCGACGGGAATGTCATCGCCGGCCTTGGCAATGCCCTCGAGGGCACCGAAGACGTAACCGCCGACGGTGTCGTAGTCCTCGCCGAGGTCGATCCCCAGACGCTCTTCCACGTCCTTTGCCGGTGTGCCCCCGCGAATGACCGTTCTGCCGTCGCCCAGCTCCTGGAAGTCGATCGGCTCGTGGGTTTCGTGCTCGTCCTGGATTTCGCCGACGATCTCCTCGATCAGATCCTCCAGGGTGACCAGGCCGGCCGTACCCCCGAATTCGTCCAGGACAATGATCATGTTGGTCCGCTTGGCCCGCATTTCGTGGATCAGTTCCTCGACCGGCTTGGACGCGGGAGCAAACTGCGCGGGACGCGCCACCCCGCGGATCTCCTTTCCGCCGTCGCGCGCGGCCCGCCACAGGTCCCTGGCCAGGAGGATTCCGACGATCTGGTCGATGTTGCCCTCGTAGACCGGCAGCCGGAGCTTGCCGTGGTCCAGCATGACGTCCATCGCCTCGCTCACCGACGCCTCGACCGGCACGGCGACGATGTCGATCCGGGGCGTCATGACCTCGCTCACGTCGATCTCGTCGAGCTGCATGACGTTGGACATGACCTGGAACTCGTCCTCGTCGAGTGCTCCCTCGCGGTGACCCAGTTCCGCGAGGACCTCGATCTCGGCCCGGCTGATCGTGGCTCCCCGATGCCCCCTCGGCGCAATCCAACGGCTCAGAAGGCTGAGCGGTCCGAGGACCGGCTTCATCACGAACACCATCGCGCGCAGCAGGTGTGCGGTGGGGCGGGCCAGCTGATTGCAGAAGGTGGCGCCAAGCGTCTTGGGGATGATCTCCGAGTACACCAGAACCGCGAAGGTAAGGACGCCCAGGAACACCCCGATCCATACTTCGCCGAAGATCTGGCCGAAGATGGCGCCCGCCCAGCCCGCTCCCACCGTGTGGGCAATGGTGTTGAGGGTCAGGATCGCCGCGATGGGCTCGTCGATCCGTTCCTTCATCCCGCCCAGGACATCGCCCGCGACCTCGCCTCGCCGCTGCATGAGTGCGACGTACGAGCGGTTGACCGACAGGAGCACGGCCTCGAGCACGGAACAGAGGAAGGAGATCGACAGCGAAACACCCACCACCGCGAGCAACTTGATCATGACAGCCGCCCGCGGGGTCGCTGCGTGCCGCACCGTGTCGCTTTCGGGTGCGCCGGACCCGATGGCCTTGCCCTCATCCGCCGGGCGTCTCTACCGTTCGGCATCGATACACACTCCTGACCGTTCCCCTTGATGGAGGACCACGTTGGTTCGTGGGCCGCACGCCGCACTCGCTCTGCTGGTTCCATTCCTGCTCGTCCCGCCTGTCGCCGGCGCCCAGGATCCGCCGACCGCCGACTACTACGTCTATGTGGGCGCCGAATCCGCCGATCTCCTTCACCGCGTGCGCTTCGGTCCGGACGGCGCGTCCCTGGAACGCACCATCGCCGTGGGCGAAATGGCCACCGAGACCGAGGGCCCGCACGGCCTCAATCTCTCCCCCGACGGACGCTTCCTCTACATGACCACCGGGCACGGAGTTCCCGACGGGAAACTGTGGAAGTTCCACGCGGGTCCCGACACCCTGGTCGCCGACCCCATCCTTCTCGGCTATTTCCCCGCGACACTCGACATTACGCCCGACGGCCTCTACGCCTTCGTCGCCAACTTCAATCTGCACGGCGAACCGGTGCCCTCGACGATCTCGGTGGTATACGCTCCCGAGATGATGGAAGTGGAACAGATCGAGACCTGCACCATGCCCCACGGCGCCCGTCTGGACGCGGCCGGGGAGTTTCTGTATTCGGCGTGCATGATGGACAACCAGATCGTCGAGGTCGACACCCGCACCTTCGCGGTCAGCCGGCGCTTTCACGCCGAGGCGCCGTGCTCTCCGACCTGGGTCGTCCCCACCCGGGATGGCGAATCGCTGCTCGCGGCGTGCAATCGTGGAGACCGCATCCTCGAGATCGACCGCGAGTCGTGGTCGCTCACGCGAACCTTCGAGACGGGCGCCGGACCCTACAACCTGGCGCTCACGCCGGACGACCGGATCCTCGTCGCCACGCTGAAGCAGGCCGCGGCCGTCCAGTTCTTCGACCTCGTCGACGGGCGGGAGCTCGGCCGCGCGCCGTCTTCCACAACCGTGACGCACGGCGTGACCGTGAGTCCCGACGGCCGCTACGCCTTCGTCTCGGTCGAAGGCGTGGGAGCGGAGCCGGGGAAGGTCGACGTCTTCGACCTCACCCGCTTCGTGCGGGTGGCCGATCTGGAGGTAGGGCAGCAAGCTGGCGGAATCGTTTTCTGGAGGATGGAAGAAGCGCGGTCGCCACCGTCCCTCAGGTAATCGGAATCGAGAGGTTGTCCTCGTCCCAGGTGAAGTAGTAGGTCCGCTCCCTGCCGCTTCGGGTCTTGAGGTTCACGAGGTTGCGCTGATCCTCGAACATGTTGAACAGAAGCCTGTTGCGGATGTGCACCCGTTCCACGGAGGCGGGAAGCGCGTACTCGAGCCGGTACCACCACATCACCTCGTCCAGCCTGGCCGCCTCCTCCACGCCGCGCTCGATCAGCGTGCCCGCCACCGGTGCGCCGTCCGCGCGGAACACCAGCATGTCGTTGATGTACTCCTGTATTGTGGCATCGACTTCGGGCGTCTCGGCCAGTTCGAAGTCCATGTCCGACGTGCGTTCCATCACCGCGAACTGAAGGTCGTCCCAAAAGAAGCGGACCCGGGCCTCGAGGACCGCGTCCGTGACGCGCACGTCCGCAACCGAGAGTCGGAAAGGATGGGGCGCATCGGATGCTCCCGGAATCGTCCAGGCGGCCGCGGCCAGCGCCGGCAGACCGGCAAGACACGTCCGGAGGCCGGTCGACAAGACGGAGGCTGGGCGATTTCGGTACATTCCTAGGGGTCCGTGGTGACTCCCGGCACAGGAAATGAGGAGCCGAGAAAGCAACCAGGGGGATCGTCTGACAAATCTACGAAAAACGGGTCGGGCCCGCTCGTACCTGAGGGGAGGGACGGCGGCTGTGGTCGCGGTCGCCGCGCTGACTGCCGCCGCCGCGCTGACCGCCGCCGCCACGGCCCCCGCTGCCGCGCAGCTGAGCGTGAGGGCCGGCGGCCACGCCCTGTACCAGTCGCAGATCTTTGGCGGCACGTTCGGCTACGGCGGCCGGGCGGAAGTCGAACTCGGATTCATTCGCAGCGGGTTGACGGTCGTCGGCATCTACGACCACCTGCTCCCGGACTGCGACGGTTGCTCCTACCGGGGATTCGGCGGACAGGTGCTTCTGGCTTCACAGAGCGCCATCTACGTCGGCGTGGGGGCCTCGCATCAGCAGTTCAGACGCCCGGCGGGCAGACCCGATCGAGCTTCCGGGGAGACGGATCCCCTCGACGACGACTGGGTGTTCAGCATGGTGGCCGGCGTGCGCCTTCCGGTGCTGCCGGTGATCGTTCCCTATATCGAACTCCGCCAGGAAGTCGGGTCGGACCTGAACAAGCAGATCTTCGCGGTGGGCTTTCTGCTCAGCCCGTCGCGCGCCCGCACGGCACCCCGGGCACCGGGCCGCGGATGAGACAAGCCGCTTTCTACGAGCGGCCCGTCAGGGCGTTGGGGCGGTGGTGGGAGGACTGGGCGGAACACGCCGGACAGCTCGGTCTGCTCGTCTGGTCCACCGTCGTGGCCGCGGCCCGGCTGCGGGTTTCGTCCCGGGAGTTCGTGCGGCAGCTGTACGTGATGGGTGTCCAGAGCATCCCCATCGTGGCGGTCACCTCGATCCTCACGGGCATCGTGACTTCGCAGCAGGGGGGGTACCAGTTCACGGCGACGATCCCCCTGTACGTGCTCGGCAGCGTGACCGTGACCAGCGTGGTGCTCGAACTCGCCCCGGTCCTTACGGCCGTCGTCCTGGTCGGGCGGGTAGGGGCCCGGATCACGGCCGAACTGGGCACGATGGTCGTGTCGGAACAGATCGACGCGTACCGCTCCCTGGGCCGCGATCCGGTGATCATGCTTGCGGCCCCGCGCATCCTGGCCGGACTCATCGTGATGCCGCTCCTGGTGGGGCTGTCCAACATCATCGGGATCTTCTCGGGGATGGTGGCCGCCCAGCTGTCCCTCGGACTCAGCTTCGAGACCTTCCTGTACGGCGCCCGCCTGTTCTGGCACTCCTGGGACCTCTTCTACTCGTTCATGAAGGCGGTCGCCTTCGGCTTCGCGATTCCCGTGATCGCGATCCACATGGGCTTCCGCACCTCCGGCGGGGCCGAGGGGGTCGGCCGCACCACCACCGCCTCGGTGATGTTCCAGACGCTGACCGTGCTGATCCTGGACGCACTGTTCCCGCCGCTGTTCCTCCAGTGATCCCCTGCACGCACCCATGACCGCCGCCCCCGTCATTCGCTACCGCAACACGCACAAGGCGTTCAACCACCCGGTGTTGTCGGGTGTCGATCTCGACATCCACGAGGGGGAGATGTTCGCCCTGTTCGGCCCGTCGGGCACGGGCAAGAGCGTGCTGCTGAAGACCACGATCGGGCTGGTGGTCCCCGACCGCGGCGACGTCGAGGTGGGTGGCCGCTCCGTCTACTTCGGAGGCGACGGGGCCAAGGAAGCCGTGCGCCAGCAGGTCGGATACGTGTTCCAGCACGCAGCGCTCTTCGACTCGCTGAACGTGTACGGCAACGTCGAGATGGGGCTGCCCGCGGACCGGCTTAGGCGCATGAGCCGCGCGGAGGCCGCCAGAGCGATCTGGAGGGCGCTGGAACTGGTCAACCTCGATCCGGCCGCCGTTCTGCCCATCCTGCCCGCCGAGCTGTCTGGAGGGATGAAGAAGCGCGTGGGTATCGCGCGCGCCATCGTG
Organism: Longimicrobiales bacterium; assembly: GCA_965116905.1. Taxonomy (GTDB): domain Bacteria; phylum Gemmatimonadota; class Gemmatimonadetes; order Longimicrobiales; family Gaopeijiaceae; genus Bin94. The sequence goes on from OZ220732.1 coordinate 2,660,734, forward strand.
GGGCGCCCCGCGATTCTTCTGTGGGACGAGCCCACCACGGGCCTCGATCCCGTGAACACGGCGGCGGTGGAGCGGTTGATCAAGCGGCTTTCGGAAGAGTTGAGGGTGACTTCGGTGCTGGTCACCCACGACGTGGAGGGTGCGCTGTGGATGTGTGACCGTGTCGCGATGCTGGAGGGGGGAGTCATCCGGTTCTGCGGCACCCCGGAGGAATTCCGGATCAGTTCCGATCCCGTAGTCAAGGCTTTCGTTGACCGGGCGGCCGCCGAAGCCGCCCTGGATGTCGTGGAGATGTCATGAGCAATACGGAAACCAGCCGCAGGGAGCGTCTCTCCGACGCCGAGGTGCTGCGGGCCGTTCCTCCCACTGCGGGCGCACGCCAGTTTCGCGTGGGAATCTTCGTCATACTGGGCATTGTCGCGTTCTTCACGGTGCTCTTCCTGATGACCAGTCCCGGTACCTTCCGGGGACGGTACATGGTCACGACGCACGTCGGGGACGCACAGGGAATCCGCAGGGGCGACCCGGTCAGGATGCGCGGGATCAACATCGGCCGGGTGCACGCATTCGAACTGACGTCCGAGGGTGGAGTGGTCATCACCCTCGAAGTGGAGGGCGAATGGCCGATCCCCACGGGGTCGCGCACGGAACTGCTCTCGCTGGGCTTCCTGGGCGGCATGGTCGTGTCCGTGGTTCCCGGCGACGGAGATGGCTTCATCGAGCCCTGGACCAGGATTCCCGGATCGGGTGGGGCGGGGGTGCTCGAAACGGTGGACGACCTTGCGGTCGAAGCGGAGGACGTGCTGACGAGGATCCAGGACGTCCTGTCCGACTCGACGATTGCCGGCACCGGCGAGGTGATCGTGCAGCTGCGGGACCTGCTGGGCGAGTTCGGTGAGATCATCGAGGATCAGGCCACCGAGGTGCAGTCGCTCACGGAGACCATGAGGCGGGCCGCGGAGAACGTCGAGGAGCTGTCCGGGGCCGAGGAATGGAGGCGCGCGCTGGCATCGGCCGAGGCCACGCTCGCGACCGTCGAGCGTACGTCCGGCGCGATCGACACGGGCGTGGCTTCGCTGAACGTCATCCTCGGGCGCATCGAGCGCGGCGAGGGGACGCTGGGCAGGCTCTCGGTCGACGACTCCCTCTACGAGTCGCTCAACGAGGCGGCCGTGAGCCTCGAGGCGCTCCTGGCCGACATCAAGGAGAACCCCGACCGCTACGTGAGGATCGAGATCTTCTGACGCGCCGTCCGGCAGCTCCCGTTTGCCGCCACTGCCGTCACCAGCCCGGAGCGACCACGAAGCCCGCGTGCCAGCCCTTCTCGGGCCGCTGCCAGGGGTACGCGTAGTACGCTTCCAGGATCAGGAATCCGAGCAGGTTCATGCGGGCCGATACTCCGCTCGAGGCCAGCGGGATCCGGTCCGCCGAGTGCCGCGACCACGTCAACGTCCCCGGCCGCTCCGAGTCCCACGCGAACCCGACATCGGTGAACAGCGTGAACTCGAGGGGAATGTACGGGAAGTTGATCAGCCCGAACTCCTCGATTCCCGTGAACGGGAGCCGCAGTTCGATGTTGACCACGCCCAGGCGGTGACCGAACAGGCGGTCGAGTTCGGGACAGCTCGAGCCGCTGAGGCTGATCGTGCACTCCTGGTTCTGGTTGAAGGACTCGTAGGAGTACCCGCGGATCATGTGCTCGTAGCCCAGGAAGTACGTGCCCAGCTGCTGCTCGTCGAGCGCGCGCAGGTTGCCGTAGCGGCCCAGGTGCATGCCCCGGAGCGCCAGCGTGACCGGCCCGCCGTTGTTGAAATAGCGGCGGTAGTCCAGCGTGATGTTCTGGAAATCGACGGTACCGTACAGCGCCTGCGCGCCGACCCGGAACCGCCCGCCTCGAACCGGGCTCGTGAATCCCGAATAGTGGTTGTCGCCCACGAAAGCCAGCGACACGGAGGCCAGGTTGAGCGCGTCGCGGGACGGCAGGCCCTCGCGCTCGTAGCCGATGACGCGCTGGAAGATATCCGTGTGGAACGTCTCCCGCTCAAGGTCGAAGCTGTAGCGGGTCAGGCCGAGCCCGCCCTCGAGCCGCCGCGTGGCCGACAGGGGGTACTGGAGCAGCCCCTCCGCCGAATCGATGAAGATGCGCTCCCTGATGACCTGGAAGTTGCCTCGTCCGAACGAGAAGAACTGGCGCATGTACGGCTGGTGCTGGATCCCGCCGCCCCAGTTCCAGCGCCGTTTCTCGTTCAGGTAGAAGACGTTCGCGCCGATGTCCTTGATCGTGCCGTTGGCGAGCAGGCTCGTGAAGACCCTCTGGTCTCCCAGCATGTCGCTGAAGTAGGCCGACGTCGCGCCGCCGATGTACGAGCCGTAGGTGTCGGCTCCGACACCGACGCTCGGCTGGCCGATGTAGTCGAGCTGCAGGGAGGGCCGGTAGGGTTCGGACTGGTCGGAGGTGTAGATCTCGTCCGAAACGAGTCCGGTGTAGGGGTCGTCCAGGTACCTGGCGATCCGGCTCCCGATGGCCGGGAGGCCGGGCGGGAGCATGCGTCCGGGGTGAGGAGCGGCGTCCGCGACGACGTCCACGTAGGTCGACATCTCGTCGGGCCGGCCCGTGTTGACGATGTAGCCGCGCTCGTGGAACACCGAAAAGGCGAGCAGGTCGGTGTCCGGCGAATAGGTGAACGCCGGCGATTGCGCCGTGATTCCGCTCACGCCGGTGACCGCATGCGTGATGCGGCGCATTTCGCCGTCCGCGAGGCTCAGGTGATAGATGTCGGAAAAGCCGTCCGGGTCCGAGACGAAGAAGATGCCGTCGCCGGTCCGGTCATAGATGGGATTGATGTGCTTCGCCCCGGGGAAGGGGATGCGCGTGCCGACCGCGAGCGTTTCCACGTCCAGGAAGGACAGGACGTAGTTGCCGAAGGTCAGCGTGCCGAAATCGGTCTCCGGGCCGCGGTCGGAGGTGAAGGCGAGCGTGCGGCCATCGGGCGACCACGCGGCGTGAAGGTCCGCGTGTTTGTCATTCGTGAGCTGGCGAACGCTGCCGGTCTCGAGGTCGTAGAGATAGAGGTCGGTGATCCCGCCCTTCAGCCCCGAGAACGCGATCCTGCGGCCGTCCGGGGACCATGCCGGATTCTGGATCGCCCCCAGTCCCTCGATCTCGATCCGCTCCTCGATGTCCCCGCTCTGCACATCGAGGATGGCCAACTGGTTGTTGCCGTTGGCGAGGATCACGAACGCCAGGTTGCGTCCGTCCGGCGACCATGATCCGCTCGTGTCGATGTAGCGGATCCCGTCGATGTACGGGGCCTCGTTGCGCTGCAGCGGACGGAGGATCTCCCCCGTGTAGACGTCGGCGAGGAACAGGTCCATCGAAAAGAGATCCCGCTCCGACTGGAAGACGATGTACCGGCCGTCGGGACTCAGCGACGGGGCGACGTTGGTCCGGCCGGCTCCGCACTCCACGCACAGGAGAACGTCCCCGGTCTCGTAGGGATCGGTCTTGCCCGCCATCAGCGGCCTGTACTCGGCTTCGATCGCATCCCACCACTGCATCGCTAGCGTATCGCTGGACATGGCGAAGACCTGCTCGATCGCCGGCTCCCATCCGCTGCGGAGCGCGGTGCGAAAGAGGTCCTGGACGGCATCGTCGCCGTAGGTTCCGCCCAGGTACGAGATCAGGCCCTGGCCGAATCGGTACGCGAAGTATTTCGGATTGCGCGTGATCTCCCTGAGCGTCGGCTTGTCGTCCCGCAGTATGTGGTCGCGAAGCCACATGGCCGTGTGCGGATGCTCGCGGCCCATCGAGAGGTATTCGGCCATTCCCTCCACGACCCACAGCGGCATCTGCGCCAGCCTCATGATGCCGCCGCCCGTACGGCTCTGGGCGATGTTGTACTGGAATGCGTGCACCAGCTCATGACCCAGGATGCGGTCGGTGTCGCCGTAGGACGCCGTCAGCGGCATGATCACGCGGTTCTTGAGCGACTCGGTCACACCGCCGGTTCCCTGTCCGATGGCGCCCCCGAGCGTGTTGGTCTGTTGGAAGTCCGGGTGATCGGCGTAGATGATCAGCGGCTTGCGGGTGTCGAATTCATGCTGGAAGACGCGGGAGAAGCGCTCGTACCACCGTTCGGCCATGCGGGCGATGTCCTCGATCGGATCCGACGCTTCCGCGTAGTAGTAGATGTCCCAGTTCTGCGTGGTCAGCTTGCGGAAGTCGCGCTGCTCGTACTGCACCTTGTTGCGCCCGAAGTACTGCGCCGACAAGGGCACGGGCGCCGCGACGAGTGCGATTGCCAGCGCCCAGAGGCAGCGGGGACTCCACTTCCGAATGCCGGCAGCGCCGGTCCTGATACCGGAACGTCCGGTCGAAAAACGGGTCGCGGCGTGCCCGAGGGGGGCCAAGTGCCCAGGTGGTGGTGTCGTCGGTGTCATGCCCGGCCTCTTCCCTTTTGACGCTTGCGAGCAAGCGAGTGTTCGTTCGGTCCGAGGACCGGCGGCGGAGACGGAGTGTTACCGCAGGCCTCCCACCGGTCCATCACACGTACTACCCTACGTGTGCGCTGGAGGTCCTTACATACTCGACAACCACACAATACGTCGACGGCAGCCCGATGACCACAACCAATATACAAGGGAGGCCCCGCGCGACCTGCGCGGCCGCCCGGGTTCTGCGGGGTCTGCGCGTGCGGACGCGGGGTCTGCGCGTGCCGACGCGGGCCCTGGCGGCGCTGGCCACGCTCCTGGCGCTGACGGTGCTTTCGGGGTGCACGGAAGCGGATCCTGCTCCGCTCGGCCGCATCGATACCCCTGCGGCGCCCGGCAGCGGGCAGCCCTTCCTGGCGCCCGACGAAGACGGCGTGTGGATGAGCTGGACGGAGCCGGCGGCGGCGGGTGACCGGGTGGCGGTCTCGCACTTCGACGCCCTCGCCGACCGGTGGAGCGCGCCGCAGACCGTGGCCGAAGGCGACGGCTTCTTCGTGAACTGGGCCGACTTTCCCTCCGTTCAGGCCGTTGGAGACCGTCTCGTGGCGCACTGGCTCTGGCGCGGCGGACAGGGAACCTACGACTACGGAGTCAGGCTCTCGTGGTCGGAAGACGGGGGATCGACCTGGTCCCCACCTTGGACGCCGCACGAAGACGGAACCCCGACAGAGCACGGCTTCGTTTCCGTTTTCGAGACGGGAGACGGTGTGTGGGCCGCCTGGCTCGACGGACGCGCGATGATCGAGCCCGGGGGTCCGATGGCGGTCAGGGCCCGCGTGCTGCCGCTCCCGGGGCCGGCGGGCGAGGGTGTGGAGGGGGCGGAGACGATCGTGGATGCGCGCAGCTGTGAGTGCTGTCAGACGGACGCGGTCGTGGCCGACGGGGTGCCGGTGCTGGCTTTCCGCGACCGGGCCGAGGGCGAAGTGCGCGACATCCACGTGAGCCGCTGGATGGCCACGGCGGACGGCCGGCCCGCATGGACGCCGAGCATGCCGGTGCACGAGGACGGCTGGGTGATCGGCGGCTGCCCGGTGAACGGCCCGGCGATGGCCGCGGCGGCCAGGCGGGTTGCCGTCGCATGGTTTACGGCCCCGGAGGGCGAGGCCCGCGTGAATGTTGCCTTCTCGGAGGACGCGGCAGCTTCCTTCGGCCCGCCGGTGCGGGTGGACCTGGGGCAGCCGATCGGACGGGTGGACGTCGTCATGCTCGACGACGGCTCGGCCATCGTGGCCTGGCTTGAGCGGACTGCGGAAGGGACAGTGATCCTCGGCCGGCGAGTGGCGGCGGACGGCGCGGCGGGCAATCCGCGTCCCCTCGCCGACTCCGATGCCGCGCGCGCGTCGGGGTTTCCGCGCATTGCCCGTCTGGCCCCGGATCGGCTCATGCTGGCGTGGACGGACCCGGGCGGAGGAGGTCAGGTGCGGGCTGCCGTCTTTGACCTGGACGACTGGGGGACGCCGTAGATGGACCTTGGCGGCGTGGAGACGCCCGTCGGTGTCGTGGACCTGGGCCGGGCCAGGGAGAACGTCGAGCGGGCCATCGCCTATTGCCGCACACACGGCTTCGCGTGGCGTCCCCACGTCAAGACGCACAAGTCGCTGGAGATGGCCCGGCTCCAGCTGAGGCTCGGCGCCACGGGTCTGACGGTCGCGACCGCGCACGAAGCGGAAGTGATGTCGGAAGCGACCGGCGACCTTCTGCTGGCGCATCCACCGGCGTCGGCGGCCAAGGTGGACCGGTTGTGCGCCCTGCCGCGCAGTGTCGATCTCAAGGTGGGCCTCGACTCGACAGAGGTCCTGCGGCCTCTGGCGCGGGGCGCGGCCGCAGCGGGACGCACCTTCGGCATCCTGGTGGAGTTCGATGCCGGACTCGGCCGGACCGGGGTGGTCGAGCCCGCCGAGGCCGTGCGCGTGGCCGAGGAGGCCGCGTCGCTGCCCGGCGTCCGTTTCGACGGCCTCATGTTCTACCCGGGACACATCCGCATCCCGCGCGACCGGCAGGCCGGGCGGCTCGCACGGCTCTCGGATCGTGTCGAGGCGTTTGCGGCAGCGCTGCGCCGGGCCGGGCTCCCTCCCCGCGTGATCTCCGGCGGATCGACGCCCACGATGTGGGATTCGCACCTGCTTTCGGGGGTGACCGAGGTCCGCGCCGGCACCTGCATCTACAACGACCGCGACATCGTCGGGATGGGCGTGGCCGCACCGGAGCACGTGGCCTACACCGTCCTCGCCACCGTCATCAGCGTCTCGGTGCCCGGCGCCGCGGTGGTGGACTCGGGCTCCAAGGCGCTCTCCAAGGAGACGCTGGGGTCGGGTGCTCCCGGATACGGCGTCCTGTTCGACCGGCCGGAGGTGACCGTCAGGGCGATCAACGAAGAGCACGGCGTCCTGGACCTGAGCGGCACGGCGTGGCGGCCCGCCGTCGGCGACCAGTTGCGGCTCGTGCCCAACCACGTGTGCGTGTCGGTCAACCTCCAGGATCACCTGTGGGGCATCGAGGACGAGGGATCGGCCGCCAGACCGGTGCGGCTCGAGGGCCGCGGTCGCCTGCGCATCCCCGCACGGACTGCCTGAGGTGAACCGGGCCCGATTCGCCGAGATCGCGGCTCGCTTTCCGGGCTGTCGGATCGTCGTCCTCGGCGACTTGATGCTCGACCGCTACGTGTCCGGCGAGTCCGACCGCGTGTCGCCCGAGGCGCCGGTGCCCGTCGTGCGCGTCAGGGACGAATGGGAAGCGGTGGGAGGCGCCGGAAACGTGGCCGCCAATGTCGTCGAGCTCGGGGCCCGGTGCGAGTTGCTCGGCGTCCTCGGCACGGACGAGGCCGGACGCGCGGTCGCCAAGGGCCTGGCCCGTGCCGGCGTGGAATGCTACTTCGTCGAGGACATGGACAGGGCCACCACGGTCAAGACGCGCTTGCTCGCGCTTGGGCGACAGATCGCACGCGTGGACCGCGAGGAGACCGAGACCGTCTCCATCAGGGCCTTCAACACTCTCGCCAAGAGGCTCAAGGACACCCTCCGCGGAGCCCACGCTCTCGTCCTCGCCGACTACGACAAGGGGGTGCTGGCCCCGGTTCTGGTCCGCATCGCGCTGGAGTTGGCATCCGAGTTCGGGGTGCCGGTCGTCGTCGATCCGAAGGCGGGCAACTTCTTTTCCTGCTCCGGGGCCACCGTGTTCAAGCCGAATCGAGCGGAAATGGAAGCCGCGTTCGGCGAGGCAGCGCGCCCGCGCGACGCGCATTGGATGGAAGCGGCGCGGGATCGGATCGGCTGCGAACACCTGCTCTTGACGCTGGGGGCGGACGGCATGGCGCTGGCGTCGCCGGATGGCGTCCTGGAGAGCGTCCATGCACGCGCCCGCGCCGTCTTCGACGTGTCGGGCGCGGGAGACACCGTCGCCGCGGTCGTGGCCGTGGCGCTCGCGGCGGGCGCGCCCCTCGTCGAGGCGGTCGAGCTGGCCGCGCGCGCGGCAGCCGTCGGCGTGGGCAAGGTGGGCGTGGCCACCGTGACGCCGGCCGAGATCGCGGCGGCGCTGGAGGAGTGAGGCGGATCCTGCCGACATCGCCCCCTTGCGCCCCGCCTTGACCCGCCTCCAAATGGTGACTGCTCATTGGCGCCCCGCTTGGAACGCGGCGCGCCCGGAAACCCACCCGAAGGGAAATTCACCCAAAGGACCCTGCGAACATGTCCCTGCTCACCACGATTCATACCGACGACGCTCCCGGCGCCCTTGGCCCCTATGCCCAGGCCATCGTCACCGATGGCTGGATCTTCGCCTCCGGTCAGATCGCGATCGACCCCGAAACCGGCGAACTCGTCGAGGGTGCGGTAGATGCGCAGGCGGACCAGGTGCTCAAAAACCTGGCTGCGGTGCTTGCGGCTGCGGGAGGCAGTCTGCAGACGGTCGTCAAGACCACCGTATTCCTTTCCGACATGGCGCTGTTCGCCGACATGAACGCCGTCTACGCACGCCACTTCGGGGACCATCGTCCCGCTCGCGCCACCGTCGGCGTCGGCGGGCTGCCCAACGGAGTGGACGTCGAGATCGAAGTCGTCGCGCGGGTCGCCTGATTGCCGGTCCGGCGCAGGGCGGCGCCACCGCCCAAAACCCTGCCTGCAACACCGTGCTTGACACGGGAACGCCGAGGGGCAACCTTGGTGATTGTTCGCGTGGCGGGCATGACCTTCCGGAGGCCCTGGAGCCCCCGGGGGACTCGTCCGTCCAGGGCGGGGGGTTGCGGGACGAGTTGGAGGACCCGAACATTGGGCCACGGCCCTGACCGGGAGATACCCGGTAAGAAATAGATAGGGTGTGTCACATGTCCAGCACTCGAAAAGGGAGGACAAACCATGACACGTAATTCGTTCGCAAGCCTCAGGAATGGGGCAGGAGGGCTTTGCCTGGCCTTGTTGGCCAGCCTGGCCTTCGCGTCCGCGGCGGCCGCCCAGACCGGCACCGTCACGGGACAGGTTACCGACGGTTCGTCGGGCCGGCCTCTGGAGTCGGCGCAGGTCTACATCGAGGGCACGGCCCTCGGTACGCTGACCAACAGCCAGGGCCGGTACCTGTTCGTGAACGCGCCGCCCGGGACCCACACGGTCATCGCCGAGCTGGTCGGTTATCGGTCGGGCTCGGAGACCGTGACGGTCACCGCGGGCGGGACGTCGACGGTGGACTTCGGTCTCTCCGTCACCGCGATCCAGCTCGACCAGATCGTGGTCACCGGAACCGGTGTGGCGACCGAGAAGAAGAAGCTCGGCAACTCGATTGCCACGGTTGACGTCGGCGCGCTGGAAAATGCGCCGATCACCAGCTTCAGCGACGTACTCCAGGGCCGCGAGGCCGGGGTCGTAGGTCTCCCCGGCGGCGGTGACACCGGCTCCAGCGGCCGCATCCGTATTCGCGGGTCCGCGTCGCTTTCGCAGTCGAACGAGCCCATTATCTACCTTGATGGGGTCCGTATCGACCGCGGCGGCGGCGGCGGCTGGGGTGCGGGGCAGGCGGCCACACGACGGATCGACGACATCGATCCCAACTCGATCGAGCGGATCGAGATCCTCAAGGGGGCCGCGGCCGCGACGCTATACGGCACCGAGGCGTCGAACGGCGTGATCCAGATCTTCACCAAGCGTGGCCAGCAGGGTGCGCCGCGGTGGACGATCCAGACCGACCAGACCGCGGTCAGGGCGCCCTTCGATCGCTTCATCAACCATGCCGATTTCCCGCGCGACGCGGAGCAGGTCGCCCGCATGCAGCACCGCTGGGGCGTGAGCCTGCAGCCGTACGAGGTCTACGAGGTCGACTACATGAGCGAACTCTACAACACCGGGTACGGGCAGACCTATTCGGGTTCCGTCTCGGGCGGCAGCGACCTCATCCAGTACTTCGCCTCGGGGCGCTACCACAACGAGAACGGCCCGTTCAGCACGCTCGACGGCGTCTTCGCCGACGGCGGCAGGCTCAAGAACGAGGACACGATCGTGCGCCGTCAGGGGACGCTGAACCTCAGCATCTTCCCCTTCGACAACGTGCGCATCCGCGTGAGCGGCCTCTATTCGGAGCTCAACAAGAGCAGCCTCGCCGGGGGCAACAACATCTTCGGCGTCTTCTCGCTGGGTCTGATGGGCCAGCTCCGTCTCGCCGACGACAACAACCGTTATGGCAGTCTCGCCTTCGCGACGCTCCGTGAAACGGCCGAGCGCGACATCTTCGAGGATGTCGAGCACTTCGCCGGAAGCGTCAACGCCAACTGGACCATCATGGATGGCATGGTCTTCGACGGCACCTTCGGCGTGGACGTCACCAACGGGACGAACGTCTCCTTCTTCCCCTTCGGCTGGAACGTCGACAGCTTCACGACCTACAACACCGAGGGCACGCGCAGTTTCGGCGACCGCAACCATCGTGAGGTCACGGGCGACTTCAAGGTGTCCTACGACAACAGCTTCACCGACGACATCACCAGCACGCTGCTCGTCGGCACACAGGGCTTCCTGAGCCAGAACGTCTATCACGGCGGCGGCGGCCAGAGCTTCCCGGGTCCCGGCCTGGAGGTCGCGAGCGCCGGAGCCAACCAGTGGACATCCGAGGGGTGGACCCGTGTGGTCAACGCCGGTGTGTACTTCCAGGAGCAGGTGGGCTGGCAGGACTGGGCGTTCGTGACCCTGGGCGCGCGCTTCGACGCCAACAGCGCGTTCGGCTCGGACTTCGAGACGGCCACGTATCCCAAGCTGGCGGCCTCCGTCATCCCTACCGACCTCTTCGACTGGGATAACGAGACGCTGTCGACGTTCCGCGTCCGCGCAGCCTGGGGACGTTCCGGACTGCAGCCGGGCGCCTTCGACAAGTTCACCACCTTCGTGCCCCGCCCGGCCGAGGTGGGGCCCGGGCTCTCTCCCGGCAACCTGGGGAACCAGGCGCTGAGGCCCGAGATTTCCAACGAATACGAATTCGGCATGGAGTTCGGGCTGCTGAACGACCGGATCGCCGTTGACGTCACGTATTGGGATCGCGTCACCAGCGACGCACTGGTCAACCGCCAGTTCCCGGTGACGGGGGGCTTCACTGCGACCCAGCTCGACAACATCGGGCAGATCGATGCGACGGGCATCGAGGCGACCGTCAACGGTTCCGTCTACAACAGCGAGAACCTCTCCATCAACGTTTTCGCCAATACGGCTTACATCGATGAGCTCGTGACGGACCTCGGAGGTGCTCCTCCGCTCAAGACCGGTGGGTCGTATCCCAGATACCGCAACTTCCTGAAGGAAGGTTATGCGCCGGGCGCGTTCTTTGGTGCGATCCTGGACCCGAACATGGCCATTCCGCTGGATCTCAACCGGAACTGCTCGGAACCGTCACGGGCCGAGGCGCTCGAGTTCTTCAGCGAAGCGCGCAACCCGTCGTCGTTCGAGGTCATCCCGGTCGGCTGCGCCGGAGGTTCCGCGGAATACCTGGACAGCTACATCGGGAAACCGACTCCGGACTTCGCCGGCTCGACGGGATTCAACATGAACTTCCTGGGCAGCTTCGACCTGTCCACCAACTTCGAGTACCGGGCGGGCAACTACCACACCCAGGACCTCACGGGCGCCTTCCGCCAGGCCAACGCCGTCATCGGACGCAACGTGCCAGGCACCGCCCGCGTGGCGTCGATCATGGAGAATCCGGCGTCCACCGCGGAGCAGCGGCTCGAGGCCGCGCTCGAGTGGGCCAGAGAGTATCGGGCACTGGCGCCCATGTCGGGGATGAACCAGATCTGGACCTCCGACTTCATTCGGCTGCGCGAGATCTCGCTGTCCTACCGGCTGCCCTCCGACATGGTCGAAGGGTTCGGGCTCGACAACGCCACCGTCACCTTCGGCGGCCGCAACGTGTATCTCTGGATGTTCGGCGACTACCGCGGAATCGACCCGGAGATCAACCCGCAGTCCAACTGCACGGGCAGTGGCGTCAACTGCAACTTCCTCACCGGAACGGAAGCCTTCGGCGTGCCGATTCCGCGGCGGTTCACCTTCTCGCTGCGTGCGGGCTTCTAGGAGGGAGATGACATGATGATCAACAGGAAACCAGGATCAATTCTGACCGCGTTGGGCGCCGTCGCCTTCCTCGGCGCCTGCGACCTCCTAGAGGTCGACAACCCCAACGCTCTGGTGCAGGCCGATATCGAGAAGGTCGAGGCCGCCGCCGCGGCCGTGAACGGCTCGCAGGCGCTGGTCGCCAGGGGCATCGCCGGGATCTACGCGGCGTTCTCCACCGTCGGGGACGAGATCACCTGGATCGGGTCCCGCGATGCGTGGAACGAGCTCGACCAGGGGACGCCGAACAACCCCGGCAACGAATTCGCCGACGGCTCGTTCCCCGGCATTGCCCAGGCGCGGTGGATGTCCCAATTCGCCGTCGGCCTGCTGGAGGGGCATGTCGCCGAGAGCGCGGGGAACGCAGCCCTGCAGGCGGATCTGGCGCGGGCGAATCTGTACGCGGGCGTGGCCTACTCGGCCATCGCGCAGATGTTCGACGACTTCGCGTTCAGCGACCGCACCGAGCCCGGGCCCCTCATCGGCGAAGCCAACATGCACACGGTCTTCGATCAGGCGATCGCGTACTTCAGCGCGGCGATGGCGGGGGGTGGGGAGACTGCCATGCGGGCGCAGGCGGCCCGGGCACAGGCCTACCATCAAAAGGCCATCTGGGGCCTGCTCAACCCGCCGGGTTCTACACCGGGCAATCCGCTCATCAACGACTCGAACGCCAACAGCGACGCGATGGCGGTGCTCGGCTCGATCGCGGGCACGGACTGGGCCTACCGGTTCTCTTACAGCGGCGCCACAGTGAACAACAACCTCTCGTGGCAGGTCAACGAGCGGGGCGAGCTGCAAATCGGGCCGGAGTACGCTACGAAGGACCCGGCCGACCCGCCGACGCTGACGTCGCACGACCTCATGGACCCGATCGAGGGTGCTCTGGATACTCGCTACAAGACGCGTGTGGACGAGTTCCTCGGTAACGGCGGATACTCGCCTCTCACCGTCGTGGGCGAACGGGGCCTGCGGCTGATTGTGGCCGAGGCTGCGCTGGCGAGCGGTGACATGGACGGGTTCACGAACCACATCAACATGATCCGCGAAGGGCTCGACGGCCTGACGGCCTACTCGGGGCAGATTCCGGCGATCGACATGCTTCAGCACGAGCGGCGGGTAAATTTGTTCGTGCAGTACAAGAGGCTGCAGGACCACTACCGCTTCGGCGTGAAGAGCATGAACTGGCTGGCGGGCTCGCCCGCGGCCTCCACGCCGGGCCTCATGCTGCCGATCACCCGGATCGAGATCCTCGCAAACTGTCACCACCCGGACAACGCGAATCATCCGTGTGAAGGGTAGGTAGGACGCAAACGCCGAGCGTGGTTGGCTCGGCGGTCGGTCCGCCGCCGCGCGACCGGGCGGGGTCCAGGAGTTGCCTCCTGGGCCCCGCCGTGCGATGCTCGTTATCCGAGTTGGGTGGCTGGCGAAGCGTAGCTCCTCCGGTCGCTAGTCCGAAGGTTCTTTCCAGCAGCGATTGGAGTCCCGTTGAAGAGTAGAGTTCGCAAGGCGCTGGGCGCATCTTTCCTGGTGGTGCTCGCATTCGGAGCCTGTGACTGGTTCGAAGACCCGGCCCCGGACGTGATTCGAATCACGCTGGAAGGGGATGCCCGGCAGTTCCGGGTCATCACGTCCACCGAGTTCTTTGCGACCAGCGACGAGCAGGGCGATCTGACGGCACAGGTCTTCGTGTCGGATACCATCAGAGGCCCTCTGCCGTTCGACCGCAACTGGAACATCAAGGAAGAGCAGCGGTTCTACCTGTTTGCGGTCCCGGCCGACTCGACGACGGTTACGGTGCGGGTCCAGGTCTTCCTCGACGACGAGCAGGCGGTCGACAACACGGTTCAGGCCGGACCGGCAAATCCGATTCTCTACATGTATCTGTTTAATCAGCATGTCCTTCAGGACTTCGAACTTCTGTGACGCATGAAACGACTTGATCGGCAGGGAAAGGCGGGCTGCCGGCGGCTTGCGGGTGCCGCCGTGGTTCTGGCGGCACTGTGTTCCAATGCCTGCTACACATTCCAGCCAACGGCGTCGACACCACCGGTTGGCAGCGATGTGCGCGTCAGGGTCTCCGACGCGCAGGCCCTCGAGCTGACCCAGCAGACGGGGCAGCTTTCGCGCACCGTCGACGGTCGTCTGGTCGGCGCCAGCGACGATTCCGTTTTCGTGTCGGTCGTGACCTTGCGGCTGCCTTCCGAGATCTCGGGAAGCCGACAGCTGCGGCAGTCCGTGGGCATCCCTCGAACCGGCGTGGAAGCAGTGGCCACACGGGAGCTGTCCGTTCTTCGCAGCGGTGTCATGGCCGCCCTTGGCGGTGGCCTGGTCGCGGTGGTCGTCCGGCAGGTAGTGGTTGGGGGATCCAACGAGGATGATACCGACGACGGCCAGACCATAGGCACCCTGATACCGATCATCAGGATTCCCATAGGGCGGTAGCTAGGTACCTAGGCGCGGCCCGAGCGCGAGACTGAACAACCGGGCGGCGCGCATCAGCGCCCTGAGTGGCCCGCGGCGTGCCTAGCATTGGTGCTTGCCTTCGCGGGCTGGGCCGACACGTCAATCGACAGTGCGCAACCGGAACAGGGCGGCGGAACCACGGCCGCGCAGACAGGCTTTGTAGCCTTGGGCGACTTCGTGAGCTCCGGCGCGTGCCGCGGATGCTACTCCCTACCAATACGCCAGTTGGGGTTCTCCTCCACTCACGGCGGAGCCGGGAGGATGCCTCCGCCGAGAAACCGTCATCGCCCCCTTCGACGGCACCCCGATCCCGTTTCGCGATGGCACGCTCACCCCGCGGGTCGACTCCGCGGACCAGTACTTCTTCAACGTTCGTGAAGACGGCGCCCCAGACCGTGTGATCACCGTGAATGGAGTCATCGGCGGTGGTCATATGCTGGGGGATGGCACGCAGAGATTCGTGACGCGGACGGCCGACGGGACGGTTCGCTTCCTTCCCTTCGACTACTCCCGGCAACTGGACGATTGGTTCTGCAACACCAGCTACGCGCGAGTACCGTGGGTGGGCGCCGATTCACGGCCGACATGGCCCTCGCGGACTGTGGAGACTGGCCGCCCGTGCGGTTTCTCGAAACCCACGCGCGGATCGCGAACCGCCAGTCCCGCCACGGCAGTCAAATCACGGCGGAGTTCAAGCCGGGCCAGGGCATGTTCCACGCACTGGACGTCGCTGAACGTCAACAGCGAATCCTGCCATGGCACGGCGAGGTGATGGCTGCAGGCACTCCCCCGACGGCGACATCGCCCTGGTCAGCCGGGTAACCAACGGCGTCGTCTAGGAGTCGCTCGAAGTCTGCTTCGCGCGCCACACGCTGAAGGAGGAGGGCTACCTGCCGGGGGCGCCGCTCACGGACTACCATGCCCTGAAGCTCCCGGTGCTGGACGACCATCCCTACGTGCCTGACGGTCGCGTCAGGACGTTCGCCTAGTAGGCGACGCACCTGTGTCGTCGGCGTGCTATGTCGATGGCGGCATGACCTGCGTCGGCTGCCACGAGCCAGCACGTCCTGGGGTGCTGGGACATCAAACGGACACCGCTGGCGAGCGAGACCGACGACCGCCAGTGGCGTCGCCCGAATTCGACACGGACGAGGACGCGAGGGCGTGGATCGACGACAACGCGCCGATCAAGCTGCCCGATCAGCCTTCTCGTCTTCTTCGGCGGCCCTCTGTAGCTCCTCAGCTTCTTCTCAGACGAAGCCGTGCGCGGGGACCTGGGCGCAGCCGAGGAACCGCTCGTTAAGGCGCTTGCGGTTACGCCCAGCGATGCCGGGATCCTCAGGTCGCTGGGACTTGTGGCGAGCCAGGCAGGGGATCATGGGAGCGCGATCCAGCGCTTCACCGAAAGTCTCGATGCGGACCCGAACCAGCCTCTGGCACACGTGAACCGGGGCATCGCGCACGCCGCGGCTGGCGATCCGCGCCTACGAACGGGCAATCGCCGCCGCTCTGGAACTCGCCCGGGCGCCGTCAACCTGGCGATCTCGCTGGCTCGTGCTGGGCGTGTGCGCGAGCCGATCAGGCACGCTCGCACCGGCGCAGGACTCGCTCCCGAGCACGAAACCGCCGACGCGGTGTTGGAGCAACTTAAGTTGGCGGTTCGCCGCAACCTCTAGATCTAGAGATTGAGCTGGCGGCTGTAGAGCCCCGCCGTTGGCCCCGAGTCGCTGGTGCACGACACCGCAGGGCCTACGGGTGTGTAGCGACGCGCGAAGTGCTTGGCAGGGGGCTTCAGGCGGTGATTGCGGGTCCCTTCCCATACCGGCCCAACGTTGGTTGACGAGACGAGTGACCTGCGTCCGCGAGTAGCCCGTCACCTTCTCCGGGAACCGCTTCACCAGACGTTTATCATACCGCCCGAGGCTGCGGTATCGGAAGCGGACCAGCGTCCGCCCAACGAAGGCGTAGGTAGAGGGCCGGTCGGTGAGATCGACGTCGACCGGTTCGTCGCCCGCCACGAAGGTCCACATCCGCTCGAGGGGTCCGGATCCTTTGGGTACGAAGTGTCACGATCATCCTCCAGTGCCTCTTCGCCCCGCGCTTCAGCCTCACCTGCCGCTGAAGAACCGGCCTACTGCTCGGGCTCCCTTCTCATTCGACAAGACTGGGTATTTGACAGGGACGCGAATCGGTAGTAACTTCATCGTGCGGTTCGTAGTTCTGGCGTCATGAGTTGAGTTTCTCACGGAAAGTACTCACCACGACCTTCGGAAACAGCGAACAAACGGCACATGCGAAACTCCAGCAAGCGCCTTAGGCGCTTTTTGCGGAAGGCTCTTACCCCCGGCGTTCTGTTCGTATCGATGCTCGGGGCGTACGTCGCGACCTCAAGTCTAATGGAGATGTTCCGACCCGTTGAGGTCGCCACGTCTCGCGCGGACGCCGCAACTTCCGATGGGACTACTGACGCGTTTGCTTCGGCCAACGGCGTGCACTTGGTTGCCTTTGTCATCACAACGTCGAGTTGCGGTTGGTCTACTCAGCCCCGTACCATGGGGGCCCTTGGCAGCATCCGGGAGAGGTTGCGCTCCGTGTATGGCGACAAGTATGCGCGTGTCGGAGTTGTGGGCGTAGCGATCGACGATGACCCCGAGACTGGAGTGGCGTTTCTCTCCGACATCGCGGGGGGGTCTGTTCGCACAGCTTTCGACCAAGTCGTGATCGGGGGGAGTTGGCTCAACGAGCAGATCGTGCGATTCGTGTGGCGAGAAGGGGTTGCTGAGGCCGCGACGCCTCAAGTGATTGTACTCGAACGTATCGTTGACACGAGTTTGTACCCATCGGACTATACGATTGGAATCGGCGACGACCGAATCGTGGCGAATGCAAGGGGCAGTTCAGACATAATCCAGTGGCTCCAACATGGGTTGCCACTTGACGACGGAAACGACGATGGGTAAGGCGAGCTTCCTGGAAGTGGACGGAGTCTCACCCCCTTAACGAAGCCTATCACGTGAAGTCCCGGATCGTCCGGGTTAGCCAATCACCTTTCCCTTGAGGAGGGAGCCATGTCAATTCGCAAATTCTTCACCTTGGTTATCGCTGGGACGATGCTTGGTGCAGTGTTCGCGATGGCCGTGCCGCCGATTGCTGTGAATGCGTCGCCGCCCCAGGCAGGAAACGATTGTGTGTGCAATGACTACAATAGTCAGGGGCAATACCAGTGTGACGCGAACGAGACTGCCTGTGTTGCAGGTACACAAGGATGTCACTTGCTCTGCTTCTAAAGCGCGACTGAAAACACGGGTGGAGCAGCCAGCGACGTAGGGATATGGGCGCGGGGGGAAGTCATCAACACGCCTTTGACGGGACGTGATATGATGATCTCCTCCGCGCCCGTGTCGTTCTCTGGTCCCGCCTTCGGAGGGGGTTCACGAACCTCCGAAGGGATTGAAGAGAGGGGAAGGGCATAGGGACATTCCTCGTTCAGGTTGGCCGTTTGGGCCCTTCCCTCAAGAGGGGATGCGAGGTTCCGGTTGTCTGTACAGGTGGGCTTTAAGCATCAATGTGCGGTCCGGCTTAAGTTCATCAATGTGCAGTCCGGCTTAAGTTCTCGCGAGCGCGGGCAGCGTTCATGTAACCAGCTGCTGGAGGATGCATTCCTCCTTGAGCGTTCAGATGAAGTGCTCGGCGACACCGATGCGCTGTGGTTCGCAGACGTAAGTGGGTGTGGAGCGGATGCCGAGTCAATTGATCTCGGCTTGGAAACTGCTTGGCCCTGTTACTGCGGGCCCCAGCTGTACAAGTATGGTAATCACCTGACGCCCGGCCTCGCCGAGGTCAGTTCTACGCTGCGGTCTTGACCTCCTTTCTGGCTGAGGGCTTCCGGGCGCGCGGCTTCCGCGGGATCCCGGCCTTAGACCTCGTAGGGCGTCCTGCTCTCCATGCCGCGGCAGCGGTGGGGCCTGCGGGTGTTGTAGGTTCCAAGATCAGGTGGTCCGGCCCTTGATTTGGAGATGCTCTTGATAGGAGCGTCCGGGTGGAACCGCTCGCGGAAGCCGTTCGACCGGGGCTTGCCGACCTTGGTGGTGCGGTGCTCGATCTGCTCGAGCTGCAGGAAAGAGTTCGCAGGGGGCGCTTTGTCCGGCCGGCCGCAGTACTCGCAGCGATTGTCGCCCAGGATCGTCTGGACCTTCACGGCGCGCTCCTCCTCGAGGTGTAGAGCCAGGCCCAGACGAAGCGGCTAAAGAAACCGATGGTGGCGGGTCAGGAGGTCGGTACGCATCCAGGCGTCCCGCACCGCGCCCCAACTGACCTGGATCCCCGTGAGCATCGGCTCGGCCGCGACGCGCGGTGCGTTCTGCTCGCCGCGTGGTTCCTCATTGAGCAACGCTCGTTCTTGATCGTCATCTTGTTTGGTCCTATCCTGCCCCGGTAGCAGGATCGCCGTTTTCAGTCTTCCCAAGGAGCTTTTTTCCTCATGCCCTACCAGCGTCGCTTCCCATTCCTCGCCGCCGCCGTCGTCGCCGGCGCGGCCGTTGCCGCCGTCTGGCCCCAGACCCCCGTCCACGCCCAGCAGAGTTACGACGAGGCCCTGTGGGGTTCGCTCGAATGGCGCAACGTGGGTCCGCCCCGGGGGGGGCGCTCCATCGCCGCCGCGGGCTCGGACGCCCGCCCGTTCGAGTACTACATGGGCACCACCGGGGGCGGTCTCTGGAAGACCACGGACGCCGGGCAGAACTGGGAGCCGATCACCGACGGGCAGATCAACAGCGCGTCGATCGGCGCGGTACAGGTCTGCGAGAGCAACCCCGACATCGTCTACATGGGGACGGGCGAGACCCAGATCCGCGGGAACATCCAGCAGGGCGACGGGGCCTACAAGTCCACCGACGCCGGCGAGACCTGGGAGCACATCGGGCTGACCGAGACCCAGAACATCGCGCGGATTCGCATCCACCCGGACAACTGCGACGTGGCGTGGGCCGCGGCCTTCGGCAAACACTCGGCCAACAACCCCGAGCGGGGCATCTTCAAGACCACCGACGGCGGGGCGACGTGGCGGCGGGTCCTCTACAAGAGCGACAGGGCCGGCGGGGTGGACATCAGCGTGGACGTGACGAATCCGGACATCATCTACGCCGCGATCTGGGAGGCATGGCGCCGTTCCTGGGGGATGTCGTCTGGGGGTGAGGACAGCGGCCTCTACAAGTCCACCGACGGAGGCGAGAGCTGGACCGAGATCACCGCCAACGTCGGTCTGGCGGAGGGACCGGTCGGGAAGATCGGGGTTGCCGTGTCGCCCGCGAACCCGGACCGCGTTTGGGCGCTGATCGAACACGAACCCGACGGGGGCGTGTGGCGCTCGGACGACGCCGGGGCCACCTGGGAGCGCGTGAACGACGAACGCAAGCTGAGGCAGCGCGCCTTCTACTACACGCGCGTGTACGCCGACCCCAACGACGAGGACGTCATGTACGCCCTGAACACGGGGCTGTACCGGTCGCGGGATGGCGGCGAGACATTCCCCCGCGGCATTCAGGTGCCGCACGGGGACAACCACGACCTGTGGATCGCCCCCGGCGACTCGGACCGCATGATCAACGCGAACGACGGCGGGGCCAACGTCACGTTCAACGGGGGCGAGAGCTGGACCGACCAGGACTATTCCACGGCCCAGTTCTACCGGGTGATCACGACCGAGCACACCCCGTACCACATCTGCGGTGGCCAGCAGGACAACTCGACCGCGTGCATCCCCGTGCGCGGCTGGAACCAGATGGCGGCCCGCGGGCCGGGCAATCGCGCCTGGTACTACGCGGTGGGCGGGTGCGAGAGCGGGTACGTGGCGCCCAACCCGGTCAACCTCGACGTCTTCTACGCGGGCTGCTACGGGGGTGCGCTGTCGCGCTTCGACATGGCCACGGGCGCGACGCGCGCGGTCAACGTGTGGCCCGAGAACCCCATGGGCCAGTCCTCCGAGGACCTCATCGAACGCGTGCAATGGACCTTCCCCATCGTCTTCTCCAACCACGACCCGGACGTCCTCTACACGGGGACGCAGAAGGTCTGGAAGACGACGACCGAGGGACAGAGCTGGGAGCAGATCAGCCCGGATCTGACCCGCGCCGACGCCATGACGATGGGCCCCTCGGGCGGCCCCATCACGAAGGACCAGACGGGCGTGGAGACGTACGCCACGGTCTTCGCGATCGCCCCGTCCTACCACGACGCCGAGGTGATCTGGGCGGGCTCGGACGACGGGCTCGTGCACGTCACCCGCGACGGCGGCCTCAACTGGTCGAACGTGACCCCGCCCGACGCGCCGGACTTCGTGCGCATCAACACGATCGACGCGTCGCCGAACACGCCGGGCAAGGCGTACGTCTCGGGGATCCGCTACCTCGTGGACGACGACCGCGGCCCCTACATCTGGAAGACCGACGACTACGGACAGACATGGACGAAGATTGTCGGCGGGCTGCCCGAGGACGACTTCATCCGTGCGACGCGCGAGGATCCGCAGCGTGCCGGCCTGCTGTACGCGGCGTCCGAGCGCACGGTGTACGTCTCGTTCGACGACGGGGGGATGTGGCAGCCGCTGTCCCTGAATCTGCCGGTCGTGCAGGTGTCGGACCTCGTCGTCGAGGAAAACGACCTGGTGATCGCCACCCACGGCCGCTCCTTCTGGGTGCTCGAGAACATCGGGCCGCTGCGCCAGCTGACGGATGAGATCGCGGCCGCCGACGCGTGGCTCTTCGATCCCATCGACCCCATCCGCGGGATCGACTTCGGGGCCGAGTTCCAGTACTACCTGGCCGAGGACGCCGAGAGCGTGACCTTCGAGGTCCTCGACGCCGCGGGCGACATCATCCGCACCTATGAAGCGGTGGCGGGCGACGACGAAGAGGAGGAGGAAGTGAGTCCCTTCGCCGCGTTCTTCGGGGGTGGGGGCGGCGGCCAGCCGGCGGTGGGGCAGGGGTCCCACTCGTTCCGCTGGGACATGCGCTATCCCGCGTGGACGGACTTCGAGGGAAGGATCATGTGGGCGGCGCGGCCGATGGGCCCGACCGCCGTCCCCGGGACCTACACGGTGCGAATGACCGTGAACGGCGGAGCCCCGCTGACGCGCGACTTCGACATCCGGATCAATCCGAACCTGGAGGGCGTGACCGTGGCGGACCTTCGGGAACGCTTCGAACTGGCGATCGAGATCCGTGACCGGGTGTCGGAGGCCAACGAGGCCGTGATCAAGGTGCGCGACATCAAGGGGCAGATCGACGAGCGGCTCGAGGAGACCGAAAACGAGGAGGTCGAGGAGCAGGCGGTCGTCGTGGACGAGAACCTGAGCGTGGTCGAGGCCGAGATCTACCAGGTCCGCAACCAGAGCAACCAGGATCCGCTCAACTTCCCGATCAAGCTCAACAACAAGCTGGCGGCGTTGCTGGGGGTGGTCGAAAGCGCGGAAAACCGGCCGACCGACCAGTCGCACGAGGTGTTCCAGCACCTCTCGGCGCTCCTGGACGAGCAGATGTCGCAGATGGAAATCGTGATTCGGCGGGATCTGGGCCGGCTGAACGAACTGTTGATCCGCGAGGGACTGGAACCGATCGAAGACAGGCGGCTCGTGAGCTAGGGGCTCGTCGAGCGGCCAGGAGAATCAGGGGTCCACGGGACCCCAACGAAAGGCGAGGAGGCTCGGATGAATCGGCGAGTGAAGTACCTGGCAATGGCCGCAGTGGCCGTGGCCCTGGCGGGATGCGCCGGTTCGGTCGAGCGGTCGAACCCCTTTGAAGGCGGCAACGCGGCGGCCCGCAGCATTCGGATCAACGTCGTCAACAACAACTTCAACGAGGCGACGCTGCGGGCCGTAGCGCGGACGGAGCGCCGTCTGGGCATCGTGCCGGGCAACGGCAGGGAGAGCTTCACGGTTGCGTGGCCGACCGTCGACGACCTCCGGATCCGGATCGACCTGCTGGCCGGGGACGATATCATCACCAACCGGGTTTCGGTTGGGCCGGGCGACACGGTGTACCTGACGATCACGAACCCTCTGTACCGCTCGCTGCTGCGGCGCTAGAGTCCGTTACGGGGGCGGCGTCCGCCGGTCTCGGCCGGAGGCTCGTGAGTTAGCTAGATATCTAGCTAAGTCAGACGCCGTACGGTACCCAGATGTTCTTGACCCGCGCGCCTTTGCGGAGGAGCATCTCCGTGTCGCGTCCGGTCGGCTCCAGCCAGTCCGCCGCGCCCTCGCGGTCCACCCACACCCTCTTGAGGTTGCCGGCGGACAGGCGCTCCGCTTCGGCGGAAAGGTCATCCGCCACGAAGTCCCACAGCTGATCGACGTCGTCGTGCGAGGCCAGGGTCGGGACGACCTCGCCGTGGATCCCCGAAAGCATGTTCACTGTGCCGGGCGGCACGTCCGAAGTCTCCATGACCTGCACCAGGTCGAGCGCGGGGATGGGAAGGCGCTGCGGGACCACGATCACCACGACGTTGCCCTGTGACAGCGCGGCGCCGACGGGTCCGATCACGCCGGCAAGAGGGGCGCGTTCACCGCATCGGATCCCGATCGTGCCGACCGGTTCGTTCATGGCGAAGGTGACGTTGCGGAACGGAGTCGAGTGCACGCTGCCGTCGTACTTGTCGGCCCACGCCGCGAACGTGAAGAGGGACTGCACCGCGGCGTCGACCTCGGCCCCTGCGGCGCCGGCGTCCGTGCCGGTGGCGCGCTGGAGCGTCTGTGCGAATTCGTCCCGCCGCACCGCGAGGTTCTCCGCGAGGTAGTAGAGGATCTGGGCGCGCAGGTGGCCGCTCTGCCGCGACCATTTCACCCGCGCTTTCGCTGCCGCCTCGACCGCGTTGCGGACGTCTTTGCGGTTACCGCGCGGCGCCTCGGCGTACACGGCGCCCGCGGAGTCGGCGACCGGCAGCGAGTAGCCGCCGTCCGGGCGCGCCTGCTTCCCCGCGATCCAGAGCTTGCGGGTTCGGTCGATGCCGGACTGGGAGGATGCGGTGCCGGCTGATTGCGGCGCGGGGTCGGCTGACGCAGGCGGGGGCTCCGACGGGGCCTGCGCGGCCGAAGCGGGCTCCGCGGCCGCGGTGGAGTCCGCCGCAGCCGCTGAACGCGTGGCCTGCGCGCGCGCCTCCGGTTTCAGGTATTCCCACATCCCCTCGCGTCCGCCCTCGCGGCCGAAGCCCGACTCGCGATAGCCCCCGAACCCGGAAGCGGCGTCGAACATGTTCGTGCAGTTGACCCACACCGTGCCGGCCTTGATTCCCGGAGCCACGTCGAGCGCCAGGCTCATGTCCTCCGTCCAGATGCTGGCCGCCAGCCCGTAGCGCGTGTCGTTCGCCAGCGCGACGGCTTCGGCCGGTGTCCTGAACGTCAGGCTCACCAGAACGGGTCCGAAGACTTCCTCGGTGACGATGGTGCTCGACGGAGGGGCGCCGGTGCACAGGGTCGGCGGGAGGAACAGCCCGTCCTTCGGCAGGGGCCGGTCGGGCTGCCATATCTCCGCGCCGTCGGCCCTGCCGGCCTCCAGGTACCCCTGTACGCGGTCCATCTGCACGCGGTCCACGATCGCGCCCATGTCGATCGCCTTGTCCAGCGGATGCCCCACCCGGATAGTCTCCATGCGCGCCCGGAGACGGTCCAGCATCTCGGCCTCGACGCTCTCCTGCACCAGCAGCCGCGACCCGGCGCAGCACACCTGGCCCTGGTTGAACCAGACCCCGTCCACCACGCCCTCGACGGCCGCGTCCAGATCGGCGCTGTCGAAGACGACGAAGGGAGACTTGCCGCCCAGCTCAAGCGAAAGGTGCTTGCCCGTGCCGGCGGTCACCCGCCTGATCTCGCGCCCCACCTCGGTGGATCCCGTAAACGCGATCTTGCCCGTCCCGGGGTGACGCACGACGGCGGCGCCTGTCGCTCCGCCCCCGGTGACGACGTTGAGCACACCCCGAGGCAGCCCGGCTTCGTCGGCGACCTCGGCGAAGAGCAGTGCCGAAAGCGGCGTGTATTCGGCGGGCTTGAGGACGACCGTGCACCCCGCGGCCAGTGCCGGCGCGACCTTCCACGCCAGCATGAGCAACGGGAAGTTCCACGGAATGATCTGTCCCACGACGCCCACGGGCTCGTATCCCGGGAACTCCGAAGGAGCGAGCTGGGCCCAGCCGGCGTGGTGGTAGAAGTGCCGGATCGCGAGGGGGATGTCCAGGTCGCGTGATTCCCGCACGGGCTTGCCGTTGTCCAGCGACTCGACCACCGCGAACAGCCGGGACCGCTTCTGCAGCTGTCTGGCCAGCCGGTACATGTGGCGCGCGCGGGCGTGGCCGCCAATTTCCTGCCAGGACCCGAGGGCGTCCTCCGCCGCCGTGACGGCCCGGTCAACATCGTCGGCCGTGCCGTCGCGGAAGCCGGCGAGGAGCCGTCCGTCCGCCGGACAGCGTGTGCGTCGAATGTCGCCCGAGCCCTGGGTCCAGGTCCCTCCGACGTAGTGCCCGAAGACCCGCTCGCCGCCTTCCAGCCACTCCGTGGCCATGTCGTCGCCTTCAGGCGCCGGTCCGTAGCGGGGGCTCTGAAAGGCCTCGTGGACACGCGACGCCGACGCGCTTGCGGCCGGAGGCTGGTCGTCGGCGCGGCCGCGCCTCGTGGCGCCCTGGCGGGTCATGGCGAGTGTGCTCCTCTACCCCAGGGGATGCCGGTGAAACGCCGAGTAGCGGCCGGTGACGTGGTGCTCGAGCTGCCGCTCGATGTCCGCAAGCAGCGAACTGGCGCCGATCCGGAAGAGGCGCGGGTCCATCCAGGCGTCCCCCAGCTCCTCCTTGACCAGAATCAGCCACGCCAGCGCGTCCTTCGCCGTCTTCAGCCCGCCGGCCGCCTTCAGCCCGACCCGGACGCCGGTTGCCCGTTGGTAGTCCCGAATCGCGCGCGCCAGCACGATGCCCACGGGCAGGGTCGCGTTGACCGGTTCCTTGCCGGTGGAGGTCTTCACGAAGTCCGCACCGGCCATCATGGCGACGGTCGCTGCCCGCTTCACGTTGGCCAGGGTCCCGAGCTCCCCGGTCGCCAGAATCACCTTGACGTGCGCGTCGCCGCAGGCCTCGCGGAAGCCCGCGACCTCGTCGTAGAGCCGTTCCCAGCCCCCGCCGAGCACCGAACCTCGGGTGATCACCACGTCGACCTCCTCGGCCCCCGCGGTGACGGACTCGCGAATCTCGGCGACCCGGGTCGCGAAGGGCGACAGGCCGGCGGGGAAGCCGGTCGAGACCGCGGCCACGGGGATGCCGCTCCCGGCGAGCGCTTCACAGGCCGTGGGAACGAGCGCGTGGTAGACGCAAACGGCCGCGGCCCTGACGTCGGTGGGCGGGACGCCCAGAGCGGCCAGGATGTCGGCCCGTACCGGGCGTCTGGCCTTCCCGCAGAGGCGTCGCACCCTCCCGGCGGTGTCGTCTCCCGCCAGCGTCGTCAGGTCGATCATGGTGACGGCGCGAAGGAGCCATCCGGCCTGCCAGTCGCGCTTGACGGAACGGCGCGTGGTCAGCGTGCGGGCCCGGTGGTCCGCGGCGAAGCGGTTGACGCGCACGTCGCGCACCGCCCTGAGGTCGAGGGGCGTGCCCGGATTGCGGGGAAGCGCGGTTGCCCTGGCCGCAGGCGCGGCCTCGTGACCCCCCGGGCTGTATCCGACCGATGTTGCTTGATCGCGCACGACCATCCGTTCCGTCAAGGTGGCGAGCAGTTGCCGTGTCAGCCAAGATAACCTGTTCGGGTTACGGATTCGAAGCCTTGAGGAGTGGAGCGTTGGAGGGATCGCCGAGCCGGATCGCCACCCTGATCACCCGGCTGGTCGGGATGGCGGCGGGGCTCTTCTACCGCGTCGACACGCACGGGCCACAGCTTCCCGCGGGACCGGTGCTGGTTGCCGCGAATCATCCGAACAGCCTGCTCGACCCCGTGCTGATCATGCGCTGCAGCGGACGCTACGTCCGGGCTCTGGGGCGGGCGCCGCTCTTCGATCAGCCGCTGCTGGGTTCGGTGCTTCGATCCCTCGGGGCCATCCCGGTCTACCGGCGACAGGACGATCCCGACGCGATGCACCTCAACGAGCACATGTTCCGGGCGGCGGTCCAGGCGCTCCAGGAGGGCGGCGCGATTCAGATCTTCCCGGAAGGCAAGAGCCACTCCGGCGCGCAGATCGCCGAACTCCGCACGGGGGCCGCGCGCATCGCGCTGCAGGCGGAAGCGGCCGGCGACTGGGGACTGGGGCTCTCGATCGTTCCGGTCGGCATCACCTATTCGCGCAAGGAGCGGGCCCGGACCCCGGTGACCGTACGGTACGGCCGCGCGCTCGCTTGTGCGGACCTGGAGGAGGTGTACCGCAGCGACCCGT
Source organism: Longimicrobiales bacterium (assembly GCA_965116905.1). Lineage (GTDB taxonomy): Bacteria > Gemmatimonadota > Gemmatimonadetes > Longimicrobiales > Gaopeijiaceae > Bin94. The sequence continues at coordinate 2,687,660 of OZ220732.1, forward strand.
TGGAGGCGGCGCGCATCCTCACCGCGCGGATCGAGGCCGGCATTCGCAGACAGACGCTGAACTTCGTGCATCACGGGGACCGCGAACTCGTGGAGGTGGCGGAGCAGCTCTATGTGCGGGAATTCCGGTGGGTGCCGTGGCGCGCTCGCGAGCAGCTGGGCGTGCGCTTCCCGCGTCTGCAGCGTTTCGCGGCGGGCCTGGAGTGGATTCGCCGGGAGGCGCCGGAGGAGCACCGTGCGCTGCGGAGCAAGGTGGAGCGCTACGCCGCGCTCACTGAGCGGGTCGGTGCGGGGGAGGGGGACGTGCCACCCCGCTTCGGCCTGGTTCCGGTGGCCCGCTACATTGCCGTCCGCGGTACGCTCCTGCTGCTGGGGCTTCCGGTGGCCGTCGCGGGAGCGGTGATGTGGGCTCCCGTGACCTGGCTTCCCGGGCTCGTGCTCAAGCGGACCCGTCCCGACTACGAGGTCACGGCCACGCACAAGATCCTCGCACTCATCGGAGGCGTTGCCGTGGCCTGGGCGCTGTGGGTGACGATGGCGTTCCTCGCAGGAGGGATCGTGTGGGCGGCGGCGGTCCTGGCGGCGGCGCCCCTCTGCGGCTACCTGGCGCTCCAATGGGTGGAACTGGCGCAGGAGGTGCGGGAGGATGCCGCGCTATTCCTGCGGTTGCAGGGCCGGCCCGACGTGCGCGAGCGCTTCGCCGGGATGCGTGCCGAACTGGCCGAGGCGTTCCGGCGGCTCGAGGAACGGTGGGTGAGCGGGGAGTTGCCGTCGCCGCCGGATACTGACAACGTGTCGGCCCCGGCGTCGGTGTCGCGGGACACGACGCTTGTGCGCCCGGAGGAGTAGGGGGCGGATCGGGACTGGTGTTCCGTCTGGTCTTCAAAACCAGTGCGCCCGGCTAAGACCCGGGTGGGTGGGTTCGATTCCCACACGCCCCCGCCACCGGGGCGCCCCCGCCACCGAAGCGCCCCCGCCACCTGGCCACCCCCGCCACCGCCACCGTGGCCTTATCTTCCAACATGTCCACCGCGCCGCTCCGTGTCATCGTGAACCCGGCCGCCTCGAGCGGCCGCGGCAGGAGGGCCGCGGAAGCGCTGCTCCAGGAGCTGAACGGCCGAGGATTGCGGTGCGAAACGAGATTCACCGAAGCGCCCGGACACGCCTCGCGGCTCGCGGCGCGGGCGGCCCGGGACGGAGTCGGCCAGCTGGCCGTCGTCGGCGGCGACGGGACCATCCACGAGGTCGCCGGCGGATTGCTGGACAGCGGCACCGATCACGTGCCGACCGTGGCCATATGCCCCGTGGGAACGGGCAACGACTTCTACCGGATGGTCTCGCCGCGGCGCGGCGTGAAGGAACTGCCCAGGCTCCTTCAGGAGGGCACGGTCAAGCGCTTCGATGTCGGAAGGGTGCGCTGGGAAGGCGGAGAGCGCGTGTTCGTCAACCTTCTCGGCGTCGGCGTGGACGTGGAGGTGCTGCGGTGCCGAGCCCGCTACTCGCGTCTGCCAGGCCTTCCGCAGTACCTGATGTCCTTCCTGCACGCGCTGGCGCGGTTTCGGCCGCAGGCGGTGCACATCGAGGTGGCGGGACCCGGGCCGGCAGCGGGGTCCGAGGCGGAGGCTCGGCCCGGGCGGCAACACATTGGCGGCAAAACGACTCTATCGGTTATTACGGTGGGACCTTCAATCGGGGGCGGCTTCATGATCAACCCGGGCGCGCAAGCCTCGGATGGGCAGCTTGACCTGTGTCACGTCGCCGCTGGCGGCCTTGTGCCGATCCTGCGGCTTGTGCCGAAGGTGATGCGCGGCAGCCACGAAGGGTCTCCGCTGGTGACCATGCGGCGTCTGGAGCGCGCGGTCATCCGCGGCCGCGACGGACGGTCGATGTGGTTCGAGCTCGATGGCGAGCTGGCCCCTGAGCCTGCGCCGGAACTCCGGGTGCAGGTGATTCCGGGAGCATTCCCCGTGCTGGTGTCCGATGACCGATAAAAAGAGACGCAGAAGCCCCTGCCGGGCGCCACGGCGCTTAATTGTGCAACCATGTTGCGCATGTGTGCTTTCGTGGTGCATATCTGCGATCGGAGCCGGCGGCCTTGTCGGCCAGGAAACGGCGGGTGCGGCCGCAGACACCGTCGAAGTGGCCGACCCCCTGGCGATGCCGGACGCTGCGGCGGGCGGGGTGAGTCCCTCCGGGGCGTTTCTGCGCGGCTCGCTCATCCCCGGGTGGGGCCACGCGGCCTCGGGTTCGCTTACCCGCGGCGCCTTCTACTTCGGGGCCGAGTCTCTCGCGGGCTGGATGCTCTACAAGACCGCGCGCCGGCTGGGCGTGGCGCGCGAACAGGCCCGTCTCTGGGAGGAGCGGGTCACGGCCCGGCTGATGATGGACGGCGTAACCGATCCCATGGAGATCGAGACCCTGCTGGGTGAAGACGAGCAGGTGTCCCGCTTTCGGGGACTGGTCGACGCCCGCGAGGAGCAGCGGGAGGACTGGTTTGCCGTGGCCATATTCACGCTCCTGCTGTCAGGAGTCGATGCTTTCGTGTCCGCCCACCTCCAGGATTTCCCGGAGCCGCTGACGATCGAGGGCGACCCGGGCGGAGGGGGTGTCGAGGTCGCGATTCGGATCCCGGTTGGATGACCGGTCGGTGCTACTCGCGCTCCCATTCGTGCAGTTCGGGTGTTCCGGAGGATCCGATCGTCACATATGAGCGGTGCACCACCCAGTCCCCCGTGTTCACGTAGAAGCGGCCCGGTGCGACCTCGCGTACCACGGGCTGGTGCGCATGGCCCAGCGCCACGATGTCGATTCCGGCGTCGCGCTCGAGTTGCTCCGCGGCCCAGTTCGCCAGGAACCTCGCCCTGCCATCGTCGGGCCGCGCCTCCGGGGACCCGAGCTGTTGCCGCGTACCCGAGAACCGGTCCGCGATCGGGATGCCCAGATCCGGGTGCAGCCAGCGAAAGAGCCAGCGGGTCAGGCGCCCGCGAAGAAGCAGGCGGAGGGCTCGGTATCCAAGGTCGCCCGACCCCAATCCGTCCCCGTGGGCGACCAGAAGCGACACCTTGCCGGCCTCGCCAGCCTCGCCAGCCTCGCCAGCCTCGCTGGCCTTGCCGACGTTGCGGGCCTTGTCGATTTCGAGCCGAACCGGGTCCTGCCGGAATTCGATGCCGATGCGGTGCCGCAGGAAGTCTCCGCCCCACCAGTCGTGGTTGCCGCCCATCGCCAACACCCGCACGCCGGAGTCGACGAGGTCGGCCAGCAGAGCCAATACGCGCACATGCTCCGCCAGGATGACCCTGCGGTACTCGAACCAGAAATCGAAGAGGTCCCCGTTGATGATCAGGAAGCTCCCCGCTTCCTTTACATGGAGGAGCCACCGACGGAAGGCTTCCTCGGTCTCCTGCGGAACGGCGCCGAGGTGGATGTCGGATACGAGGAAGACGGGCTTTGAGGGCATGACCGCCGAAAGTACGAAGAGACGGAATGGAGCGGTAGTGAGCCGGACACCCGGTCGCTGGCCGGGGGGCGGGATCGCCGATCGCCACCGGCCCTCGCGGCGATGGTGCCGCCGGCCGCCGACGATCCAGTGGCCCGCGGCCGCGCTGGCCCTCGTCCTGACGTCGGCCTGTGCCTCGGGGCGAGTTCCGGACCTGGGTATCCAACCCCCGGAGCCCACCGCGGCCGTGGCCGACGAAGCCGCCAGAGCCGAGGAGTCGACCCGGATCACCCGGGCGGCCCACCTGGTCTTCGCCTGGAGGGCGCAGGAGCCCGACTTCCGGGGCGAGGGAACGGGCGTGGCCCGCATCGAGCCACCCGACAAGGCGCGCCTGGACCTGTTTCTCGACAACGGGGAAGTCGCGGCCATCGCGGCGCTTGTCGGGGACGAACTGCGGATCCCGGCCGAACTCCCCAGCGAACTCGTCCCGCCGCCGGCGCTGTTCTGGTCCGCGCTGGGCGTCTTCCGGCCGGGCGGTGACGCCACGCTGGCCGCCGGCCGCGCGGACAACGGTACGATGGAGCTGGAGTATCGATTCCCCATGGGCGAGCGCGTCCGTTTCCGTCTCACCGGACACTCGGTGGCGGATGCGATGGTCCTTGCCGGGGACGCGGTCGTGGAGCATGTCCGCGCCTCCGGCCCCGAACCGGGGTCGGCCTACCCGACGGAAGCCACCTACCGTAACCTTCGGGAATACCGTGAACTCAGGCTGCGACTGGAGACCTTCGAACATGTGGATTCGTTTCCCCCCGACATCTGGAATCCGGGCCTCCGCGACGGCAGCCGCGGTCCTGCTTCTGGCCGGGGCCGGTTGTAACTACTCCTTCATCGCGGGCGCCGGTTTCCCGGAGCACATTCGCACCATCGCCGTCCTGCCGTTCGAGAACGAAACCGCGCGATTCGAGCTCACGCAGGAGATCCACGAAGCCCTGTTGCGTCAGCTGCCGCGGGCCCTGGGCCTCAATCCCGCGGGCGAGGGTGCGGCGGACGCGGTCGTGAGCGGGAGCATCCTCAGCTACGAACTCACCGCTCCGCTCTATCGCCGCGGCCAGGAGACGGAAAGCGTTCAGGTGCTGCAGCGCGAGGTGGTGCTGGTCGTGCACGTCGAGGTGCTCGATCGCGAGGCCTACACGATTCTGTGGGACAACACGCGGCTCAGGGTGGTGGGGCAGTATCTGGATGCCAGCGAGACGGAAGAGAACGGCAGGACGGAAGCGATCGAACTGCTCGTGCAGGAAATAGTGGACGGAGCGCAGTCCAACTGGTAGATTCGCCCGCGGTGTTTCCGACGAAGCAGCCGACAGCCGGGAGATCGATGACTTGAACCGCGCGCCGTGGCTCTGGGTGATCCTGTTCGCCCTCTGGCTCGTTCTGTCGTGGCACTTCACCCCGCTCTTCCTGTTCTTCGGGGTGGTGACCTGCTCGATAGCGGTTCTGGTGGCGGTGCGCATGGGCATCTTGGATCGCGAATCCATGCCGGTGCACCTGGCCTGGCGCGCCGCAACCTACGTGCCGTGGCTGGTGTGGGAGATCTTCAAGTCCAACGTGCGGGTGGCGAGGATCATCCTGTCCCCCCGGATCCGCGTCGATCCTTCGATCGTCCACTTCCGGGCGTCCCAGCGCACCGATCTGGGTCGCTTCATCTACGCGAATTCGATCACCCTGACGCCCGGCACCGTCACCACGGGAATCGTGGGAGACGACTTCGAGGTGCACGCCATCGTGCAGGAGGAGATCGACGGGTCGGAGGAGAACATCATGAACCGGCGCGTGGCGCAACTCGAGGGAGAGGACGGGTAGCGTGTTCACCGTAGCCGCCGCCGCGGTGCTCGTGAGCATGGTGCTCGCCATGCTGCGTGCGGTGCTGGGACCGACGGCCTACGACCGGGTCCTCGCGCTCAACAACCTCGGCACCAAGACCGTGCTGCTCATCGCGGTGCTCGGATTCGTCAACGGTCGCCCCGACTTTCTGGACCTCGCGCTGGCGTACGCGCTGATCAACTTCATCGGGACCATCGCCGTGCTGAAGTACATCGAGTACGGAGATCTGGGCGTGAGCGCGCCGCGGGAGACGGGGGCCGAATGATGGGCGACGTCGTCTCGGTCCTCGTCTGGCTGCTGATCCTCTCGGGCGCCTTCTTCATGGTGACCGGATCGCTGGGCATGGTGCGGCTGCCGGACGTCTTCACCCGCATGCACGCGGCCGGAATGGTGGACACGATGGGCGCGGGACTGACCCTGGCCGGCCTGTGCGTCTACAGCCTCCACGACGGTGCCAATCTCGTGGCGGTTCGCCTGGTGCTCGTGCTTGCGTTCCTGTGGTTCACGAGCCCGATCGCGACCCACGCCGTGGCCAAAGCCGCGCTGTCGGGCGGCACGACGCCCTACACGGTGCGGGGCGCGGAGGCCGGGGCCGGAGGAGGCGCGCGCACGGATGCGGGCGCGGAGGCCGGGAGCGCGCAGGACGACGGCGAGCGCGGGGGAGGGAGCCGGTTATGAGCACCGTTGTCGACATCGTCCTGCTCACCCTGCTGGCGGTGGCGGGCATCGCGCTACTGAGGATCCGCAACCTGTTCGCGGTGGTCATGCTGGCCGGGATCTACTCACTGCTGTCGGCGGGGCTGTTCACCGTGATGGACGCGGTGGACGTGGCCTTTACCGAGGCGGCGGTGGGCGCGGGCATCTCGACCGTACTCTTCCTGGGGGCGCTGGCGCTCGCCGGACACCACGAAAACAGGCCCGGCCACACGCCTATGCTGCCGCTGATCGTCGTCAGCGTGACGGGACTGGCGCTGGTGTACGGCACGATCGACATGCCGGGGTTCGGCGGCGCGGACAACCCCGTGCACCACCATGTGGCTGATCACTACCTGGAGGAGAGTCCGAACGAGATCGACATTCCCAACGTCGTGACGGCAGTGCTCGCCTCGTACCGGGGGTACGACACCATGGGCGAAGTGACTGTGGTATTCGCGGCGGCCGTGGGGGTGATGCTGTTGCTCATGGGACGAAGGCGCCCACGGGCCCGGGCGGTTGCTGACGGCCAGCCGGGGGGGGCGGAGGACCGATGAGGGAAGAGATCATTATTCGCGTGGGAGCCAAGATACTGACTCCCTTCATCGTCATGTTCGCGCTGTATGTGCATTTCCACGGCGACTACAGCCCCGGCGGCGGGTTCCAGGCGGGCGTGATCCTGACCGCCGCGTTCGCGTTGCTGGCACTGGTGTACGGCCTTGCCGCAGTGCAACGCGTGCTGCCGCCGTGGTTTACGCGCCTGTGCGCCGCGCTCGGCGTTCTGATCTACGGCGGCGTCGGGGTGGTGACGATGCTTTTGGGCCACAACTACCTGGGCTACAACGCGCTCGCCGCCGACCCCAAATACGGCCAGCACTACGGCATCCTTCTGGTCGAGCTCGGTGTGCTCGTCACCGTCTTCGGGGTCATGGCTTCCGTGTTCTACCTCTTCGCGGGACGGGGAAGGAGGGAGCCGTGAGCCTCGATTTCTTCGTATCGCACTACAACTACTGGGTCGTGATTTTCCTGATGATGGTGGGTTTCTACATCCTCATCTCGCGTGGGAACCTGATCAAGAAAATCGTTGGTCTCAATGTGTTTCAGACCTCTGTATTCATGTTGTACATCAGCATGAGCAAGATCACCGGCGGGACTCCCCCCATCCTGATCGGCGACGCACACGGCGAGGCGCATGGTGGTGCGGCCGGCGGCGAAGCGGTGGAACACGTGGTCTACTCCAACCCGCTGCCGCACGTGCTGATTCTCACCGCCATCGTGGTGGGCATCGCGACCACGTCGGTCGGGCTCGCCCTGGCGGTCCGCATCAAGGAGGCTTACGGAACGCTGGAGGAGGACGAGATCAACCGTATCGAGGCGCAGGTGGAGGCGGCCGAATGAGACTCGGGGGCACGGTCGATCGGCGCACGTGCAGGCGGCCGGCATGGACGGTGGAGGCGGCCGAATGACCGCGCACCTCCCCATCCTGCAGGTCGTCGTGCCGCTGTTGGCCGCTCCGATCTGTGCGGTATTGCGTCACGGCAGGGCGGCGGCGTGGCTGGCCGTGCTGGCGAGCTGGTCGGTGCTCGGCATCGCGCTTGCGCTGCTGGGTCAGGTGATGGCGGGCGGCGTCATCTCCTACCATATCGGCGACTGGGTGCCGCCCATCGGGATCGAGTACAGGGTCGACATCGTCAACGCCTGGGTACTGGTGATCGTCGCCTCGATCGGCGCGGTCGTGGCTCCCTATTCCGTCACCAGTGTCGAACACGAGATCGCGGCCAGGCGGATCCCGCTCTTCTACGCCGCCTATCTCCTCTGTCTCTCGGGACTCCTGGGCATCGCGATCACGGGCGACGTCTTCAACGTCTTCGTCTTCCTCGAGATCTCGTCGCTTTCGGCCTACGCCCTGATCTCGCTCGGCAGACCGCGCCGGGCGCTGACGGCGGCCTTCCGGTACCTGATCATGGGGTCGGTGGGGGCCACGTTCATCGTGATTGGCATCGGGCTGCTGTATGTCATGACCGGGTCCCTGAACATGGTGGACCTGGCGGAGCTTCTGCCCGGCGTGTGGGACTCGCGAACCGTCAAGGTGGCGTACGGATTTCTGGGCGTGGGGATCTGTCTCAAGCTGGCGCTCTTCCCCCTCCACCTCTGGCTGCCCAACGCCTACGCCTTCGCGCCGTCGCCCGTCACGGCCTTCATGGCGTCGACCGCCACCAAGGTCGCGGTCTACATGCTGCTCCGGTTCTTCCTCTCCATCTTCGGCGCGGCATTCTCGTTCGACATCATGGCGCTCGACCGGATCCTGCTGCCCCTGGCGCTGGTCGCGGTGGTCAGCATGTCGCTCGTGGCGATCTTCCAGGTCGACGTCAAGCGGCTGCTCGCCTATTCGTCGGTCGCGCAGATCGGGTACATGATCCTCGGCCTCTCCTTCGCATCGGTGACTGGACTCACGGCGACGCTTCTGCACCTGTTCAACCACGCGCTCATGAAGGGCGCGCTGTTCATGGCGCTCGGATGCGTCGTCTACCGGATCGGGTCGGTGCACATCGACGCCATGGCCGGGCTGGGGAAGCGAATGCCGTGGACCATGGCCGCCTTCGTGGTCGGAGGACTGAGCCTGGTGGGCGTGCCGCTCACGGTGGGCTTCATCAGCAAGTGGTACCTGATCCTGGGGGCTCTCGAGAAGGGCGGGCCATGGATCGCGGTGGCCGTCCTCGTGCTGGTGACCTCGGTCATGGCGCTGGTGTACGTGTGGCGCGTGGTCGAGGCCGCCTATCTGCGGGAGTTTTCGGGTGACGAGGCGACGGGCGAGGCGCCGCTGAGTCTTCTGGCGCCGACCTGGGTGCTGGTGGCCGCCAACCTGTACTTCGGGATCGACGCCGTGCGGACCGCCGCGGTGGCGCGACAGGCCGCCGAGGCGCTGATGGCCGGGTTCGGATCATGAGCGGGGACCGGGACCGGCGATGAGCATCGAACTGCTGTTGGCGCTGTCGCTGGCCGTTCCCGCGGCGGGCACGTTCCTGATCCTGCTCCTGCGCAGGAACCCCAACGCCCGCGAGGCGGCAAGCCTGGTCACGGCCGGCGCCCTCTTCGCGATCGTGCTGCGCATTTACGGCACCGTGAGTGCCGGCGAGCGTCCCGAGCTGGTGATTGCCGAGCCGATCCGGGGCATCCCGATCGCGCTCGAAGCCGAGCCGCTCGGCGTGCTCTTCGCGCTGATCGCCTCGTTCCTGTGGATCGTGACCACGATGTACTCGATCGGGTACATGCGGGGGCACCACGAGAAGAACCAGACCCGCTTCTACGTGTTCTTCGCGTTCGCGATCGCCTCGGTGATGGGGGTGGCCTTCGCGGGCAACCTGTTCACCCTCTTCGTCTTCTACGAGATCCTGTCGCTCACGACCTTCCCCCTGGTCACGCACGCGGGCACCGATGCCGCGAGGCGCGCCGGACGGGTCTACCTGGGCATCCTCTTCGGCACGTCCATCGCGTTCCAGCTTCTGGCCATCGTGTGGACGTACGCGGCCGCGGGCACCCTCGACTTCCGCGTCGGGGGCATCCTGGACGGGCGGCTGGCCGGCTTTGCGGTGCCCGTACTTCTCGGTCTGTTCGTCTTCGGGATCGGGAAGGCCGCGGTGATGCCCTTCCACCGCTGGCTCCCGGCCGCCATGGTGGCGCCCACGCCCGTGAGCGCGCTGCTGCACGCGGTCGCGGTGGTCAAGGCGGGGGTCTTCTCGGTGCTGAAGATCTCGGTCTACGTATTCGGGATCGACTTCCTGGCGGGCGCGGGGGCGTCGGTCTGGTTGATGTGGGCGGCGGCGGCCACGATCATCCTCGGATCCCTGGTCGCGTTCACCAAGGACAATCTGAAGGCGCGCCTCGCCTACTCGACGGTGAGCCAGCTGTCGTACGTCGTGCTGGGCGCCATGCTGGCCAACAGCTGGGGCGTCATCGGCAGCGGCCTGCACATCCTCATGCACGCGTTCGGCAAGATCACCCTGTTCTTCTGCGCGGGCGCGATCATGGTGGCCGCCCACAAGTCCGAAGTCAGCCAGCTCAAAGGCCTGGGCCGCACGATGCCCGTGACCTTCGGCGCCTTCTTCATCGGGACGCTCTCGATCGTGGGACTGCCGCCCACCGGAGGGTCCTGGAGCAAGTGGTTCCTGGGCGTGGGCTCGCTGGAGGCGGGCCAGGTCGGCCTGATGGCGGTGCTGATGGTCAGCTCGCTGCTCTCGCTGGCGTACCTGATGGAGATTCCGCTCAAGGGCTTCTTCCACAAGCCGGACGAGCCGCCTCACCACGAGGGAATCCACGAGGGGCCCAAATGGTCGCTGGTCGCGATTGTGACGACGGCGGTGGCGTGTCTGGCCCTCTTCCTGTACCCGGAGCCCTTCTACCGGCTCATGACGATGGTGGCGGGACCATGAGCGACCACAAGCCGAACAGTGTGCCTTCGCCGTGGGCGGGGATCATCCTCATCGCGTTCGCGGTCGTGTGCGCGGTGCTCGTGGTGCTCGACTTCGTCGTCGACCGCTACGTGGAACACCCGCTGGAGGCCTGGTCGGTCTTCTATCCGCTGTTCGGGTTCGTCGGGATTTCCTTTCTGATCCTGCTGTCGAAGGTGCTGCGCCGGCTCGTGATGAGGAGGGAGGACTACTACGATGCCGAGTAGCCTCCCCCCGTTCCTGATCTTCTTCATCGGGGCGCTGGTGGTCCCGCTGCTGAGCCGCGTGCCCCGCGTGCGCATGCTGTGGCTCGTGCTGATCCCCATCGTGGGGGCGCTGAACGCGATGGGGATCCAGGAGGGGTACCAGCTGCAGTACGAGCTGCTCGGCTACACGCTCACGCTGGTGCGGGCCGACAGGCTCGCGATCATGTTCGGCCACCTGTTCCACCTGGGTGCGTTCATTGCGATCGTCTACTCGCTGCACCTGAAGAAGGGCGATCACGCGACCGTGCAGCACACCTCGGCGGTGGTGTACGCGGGGAGCGCGCTCGGCGCGGTGTTCGCGGGCGACTTCATCACGCTGTTCGTGTTCTGGGAGCTGCTCGCCGTCAGCTCCGTCTTCCTGATCTGGACCCGGAAGTCGCCGCGCGCGGTGTCGTCCGGCATGCGCTACCTGCTGGTCCACATCGTGTCGGGGGTCACGCTGCTCGCCGGGGCGATGGTGCACGCCCACAACACGGGGAGCCTCGAATTCGGACCCATGGGACTGGAGGGCCTCGCGGGCTGGCTCGTGCTGCTCGGCTTCGGCATCAAGGCCGCGTTCCCGCTGCTGCACAGCTGGCTGATCGACGCGTATCCGGAGGGCACCCCCACGGGCACCGTCTTCCTCAGCGCCTTCACCACCAAGGTGGCCGTGTACGCGCTGGCGCGCGGCTACGCGGGGACGGACGCCCTCATCTATATCGGCGCCGTCATGGCGTGCTTCCCCATCTTCTACGCGGTCATCGAGAACGACCTGCGCCGCACGCTCGGCTACTCGATGATCAACCAGATCGGGTTCATGGTGTGCGGGATCGGGGTCGGGACGCACCTGGCGATCAACGGCGCGGTGTCTCACGCGTTCAACGACGTGCTCTTCAAGGGGCTCCTCTTCATGTCGATGGGGGCGGTCATGCACATGACCGGCAAGACGAAGGCGTCCGATCTCGGGGGGCTCTACAAGACGATGCCGTTCACGGCCACGCTCTGCATCATCGGCGCGCTGTCGATCTCGGCCGTGCCCCTGTTCAACGCCTTCGTGTCCAAGAGCATGATCATGTCGGCGCTGCTGGAGGAGCACTTCAACTGGATCTGGCCGGTGATGCTCTTCGCGTCCGCCGGGGTGGTGGAGCACGCGGGCATCAAGATCCCCTTCTTCGCCTTCTTCGCCCACGATTCGGGGATACGCACCCGCGAGCCGCCGTGGAACATGCTGGCGGCGATGGGGGTCGGCGCGGCCGCGTGCATCCTGATCGGCTGGCGGCCCGAGCTGCTGTACGGCATCCTGCCCCACGCGGTCGACTACGAGCCGTATACCGCGACGCACATCCTGACCCAGTTGCAGCTGCTGGCCTTCGCGATCGGTGCGGTCGCGGCCTTCCACCTCTGGAAGATCTACCCTGCGGAGATCCCCTCGGTGAATCTCGACGCGGACTGGCTGTATCGCCGTGCCGCGGCCCGCGTGGTGCGGTTCACGGGCGGTGCGGTGGGCGCTGCCGACGCGGCGGTCCGGACCGCGGTGGTCGGCACGGTGCACGGTGTGCTGCGCGGCGCGTTCCGAGCGCACGGACCGCGGGGGATTCTCGCGCGAACCTGGCCCGCCGGGAGCATGGTGCTGTGGGTCTCGATCATTCTGGCCGCGTTCCTGCTCCTGGAGTTCCTCTGACCGGGGCTGGGCGCAGGGGTGAGGCGGCCGCGAGGGTGCCCGAGGGTGCCCGGTCCCCGAAGGTCGCCGTGACGGTGCCTGGTCCTCGCAGGTTGCCGTGACGGTGCCTGGCCCCCGCAGGTCGCCGGCGGCGAAGGTCGTCAGCCGTGCCGAGGCTGTGCGGCGGGCGGGTCCCGGACGATCATTCCGGCTCGTGTTCACGAACGGCTGCTTCGACCTCCTGCACCGTGGCCACGTCGAGTGCCTGGTCCAGGCGCGGGCGCTGGGTGACGCGCTGCTGGTGGCCATCAACACGGACGAGTCGGTCAGGAGGCTGGGCAAGGGTCCCGGCCGGCCCCTGGTGGCCGAGGAGGATCGCGCCATGGTGCTGGCGGCGCTGGAGTGCGTGGATTGGGTCACCTCCTTTCACGAGGACACCCCCGAAGCGCTCGTCGCCGAACTCGAACCCGATGTGCTCGTCAAGGGGGGCGACTACACCGAGGACGAGGTGGCAGGAGCCGCGGCCGTGAGGGGTAGCGGAGGACAGGTGGTGATCGTGCCGCGTGTGGCGGGCTACTCGACCAGCGGCCTCGTGGGGCGGCTCCGGCGCCTTCGGAAGCGGCCGTGAAGCTCCTGCTCGCCACGCGGAGCGTTCACAAGGCCGTGGAGGTGGCCCGCATCCTCGAGACCGCACCCGCCAGTACGCATCGCCTCGTCACGCTGGAGGACGAGTCCGTTCCGTGGGCGGCTGCGGAAGAGTCCCTGGAACCCTTCGAGACCTTCGAGGAAAACGCCGCATCCAAGGCGCGGTACTTTGCCGACCTCACGGGATTGCCAACGGTGGCGGACGACTCCGGCCTGGAAGTCGCGGCGCTGGACGGACGCCCCGGTGTCAGAACCAAGCGCTTCGCGCCGCTCGAACGCTACCCGGGTCTTGAACGCGACGACGCCAACAACAGCCACCTGCTGGAATGCCTTCGCGGACTGCCGCCGGCGGAGCGCGGGGCGCGGTACGTTTGCGTGGCCTGCTACATCGATCCGCGATCCGGAGTCACGGCCCACTTCCGGGGCGAGGCCCCCGGACGCATCGTCGCCCGGCCGCGCGGGAAGGGTGGGTTCGGGTACGACCCCCTCTTCCTGGACGTGGAGACCGGTCGCACGTACGCGCAACTCACGTCGGACGAAAAGCACGGGCGCAGCCATCGGGGGCGAGCGTTCCGTGCGCTGGCGGCGTATCTGCAGTCCTGACGCGCTCCCGCTCCCTGCGGGGACGGCCAGATCGGGCCCTACACGCCCCCCTACACGCCGTACCGGGTGTTCCCCGGGCCCCCGCCGTGACCGTACAGGAGCGCGCGGTCCATCGGGTACACGCGCAGCATGATCCAGCACACGGCCAGGTGGATCGGCACGGTCAACACGACCAGTTCACGGTTCCCCGTCGTCAGGGCCGGGATCAGGTTCAGCAGCAGCGCAACGCCGGCCAGCCCGAGCGCTGCAAGCGCAAACCTGCGTCCCCATGCGCTCGCGCGTCCTCGCACGGACACGCGGCCGAGGCCGTAGGCGACCCCGGCTCCCAGCGGACTGAAGAGCAGGACGTTCTGGTTCCAGTACATGAACTCGTGGTCGGTCCAGTGGACGGCGATCAGGATGGAGCCCGCGACAAGACAGAAGATCCCCCACAGTCCGCCGAAGAGGCCAAGTCCCACCCGGGCGGGAAACGACCCATGCGAAGCCGCGCGCCCGACGAGCAGCAGAAGCAGTCCTGCCAACAGGCCGCATAGCAGGAACAGAAGGACGACGGATGGCGCGGCGGCGGCCTCGTGACTCCGATCCGACGTCACCAATAACACCTCGACACCCACCAGCCTGACCCGGCTCCCGTCGCTCCGGTTTACCCAAAGAGCTCCGACGGTGTCCCGGAGCTTCATCGGAATCCACATCTCCTGCCAGCGGTTCGTCGGTTCGTCTCCCCTCGGGCCCAGGAGGAGGTCGATGCCGACATGCCCCAAGGGGTCGGCCGCCGTCAGCCGGCGAGTCTGCTCCCGCCAGTTCGTGCCCGTGGGCGATCCGTCGGTCGCCTGCCGTAGCTGGCCGTCCAGCACGGTATCGAGGACATCCCGAAGTTTCGTCGAGCAGTTGTTGAGGTAGTACTCATATCGGTACCGCATGTTTTCCGGGAGCACCGCGGTCTGCAGCAGCCTGAGCATCTCCGCCTTCTGGCGGGGCTCCAGGTCGAGTTCCTGGGCCCACACCCGCCGATTCTGCGCCCGGTAGGCCGCGATCAGCAGGTCCGGAGGCACCGCATCGGTTCCGTACATCATTCGACCCTGCAGGAATCGGAAGTAGAACCTCTCCGAGTACCGGTCGAAGAGTCCGTAGTGGAACGCCTGTGCGTACCCCGTGGCCCGGTCGCTGACCACCAGCGCATTGTGCCCGAACAGCTCCCAGATGGCGTCTCCCGGTTCCATGGTGAGCAGGTGCACCGACAGAGAGGATCCCGGTATGGCGGCGGCCGCAGCGGTGTCGGCCTCGGTCGGGTCTTGCCGGCCTGCCGCCAGGGAGGGGGGGACGAAGAGTGTGGCGGACGCCAGGAATATGGCGGATGCAACGAGTTTGGCGGACGCGAAGAGTGTGGCGGTTGCAACGAGTTTGGCGGATGCGCCGAGCGCCGG
Organism: Longimicrobiales bacterium; assembly: GCA_965116905.1. GTDB lineage: Bacteria > Gemmatimonadota > Gemmatimonadetes > Longimicrobiales > Gaopeijiaceae > Bin94. The sequence continues at coordinate 2,702,694 of OZ220732.1, forward strand.
GGCGACAGTCGCCGCGAAACGAGGAGATACCGTCCAGCCTGCCCACGTGTGCGTCCTCTTCACCTGAGCCCGCTTCCTCCGCTCGTCGCACAAAAGGTGACCATGTTCCCAAGGGAAATGTTCCCAAGGGAAAATCGTTCAGAGGCGGCGAGGGGGTCAAGCGGCGGTTTGCGACGGGGCGCCGACGCGGTCACGGGGTGGAGGATTCTGCGGGCAGCCGCCTGTCAATGGCCGCCCGGGCCGGGGCTTCATCTACCCCGGACGCGCCCATTACGCCATCTTCCGAAATCGACCGCTGGACGCGGGGCGTGGCGCAGCTCGGTAGCGCGCCTGCTTTGGGAGCAGGAGGTCGCCGGTTCGAATCCGGCCGCCCCGACTACGGGTACGCCCGGCAGATCAAAGACTAGCGTCAGCAGCCGCAGGCCCCCCCGCCGCTGTGATCGATCCCGCGAACTCCTCCACCTCACCGGCCGACCGCAGCCGCACGAACCGAATGTGGGCCCAGCGCGGATCGGACACGTACGCGAGCATGTCGCGCCGCTTCCGCCCGTGCTGGCTAATGATCCAGACGAGCAGTGAGTCGTGCCCTCGCCAGATCATGAAATGGTGCCAGAACCGCTCGCGGTTGGTCCCCCAGATGAGTTCCCTCGATCGCCAGCGCTTCCACGAGCGGTGGAGGAAGCGCGAGACGACGAGCGGCAGCGGCAGATCGAGCCAGACGACGGTATCGAGGCGCGGCCAGAAGATCTCCTGAGAGAACTTCGTGTAGGAGCCAGCGACTACCCATCGCTCACCTTGTGTCGCCTCGCGGATTCGGCGCTCGAACTCCTCGGGATCCGTCGCGTTGAGGCCCACCCATCCCGGTTGCCAATTGATGGCGTCGAGTTCGACGAGGGGCGCATCGAGTGCACCCGCCAGCAGCGCCGCGAGCGTGCTCTTGCCCGATGAGCTGTTGCCGATGACGTGGATGCGGTTGCCAACCAGGGAGGCGAATCCACGTGCGCTGGCAACTGTCATCTTCATCGCTTTTGCGCGGGCGATTGGGTTGTCGAGTACCCTTCGATTCAAGGGAGATACCGAAAGCAGGTTCCCGTCAAGGAGTAAGCAACCGTCGGCGCCGACGGCGCGGCCACCCAGGCTGCAGGCGATACCCATTGCGTGGCGACCTGCGTTCAGCCGCCCAGTTAGATCCCCTCAAGCACCGTCGTGCTGCTTGATCCAGTCCCGCAGGGCGTGGTCGATCCGCGTCTGCCAGCCCCGGCCTCCAGCGCGAAAATGGTCGATGACCTCTTGGGACAACCGAATGGTGGTCGAAACCTTCGGCCGCGCCTTGGGGGGACGCCCGCGACGGACTCCGCGTCCCTCCAACACGCTACCTACCGGTGGACGACCGTCGCGGTCCAGTAACCCGCTGCTCGTCGATCAATTCGTACACCACCGCGGTTACCACATCCATTTCATCCATCTCCGCACCGAGGACCAGTCCACCGGACACATCGAGAATACGGAACCCGGGCGGAGCCTGTACTAGGCCCAGCCATTTCCCGTCGGGCGCAATAACCATGTAGGGCGGCACGCTATGGAGCTCGCCGCCCGGATTGTAGGAAGGCAGCCATACCCTGCCCTCGTCGTCGGCGAGCAGGGCACCGAAGAGCGGCATCGGCCGGCCGACACTGGCGTAATAGGCGGCCATATTGCGTCGGTTTCTCTCTAAGATCTGGGTATCGGAAAGGCTTGGGTTGTGCATGCGAAGCTCCATCCGCTCCTCGGTCTCGATGTGTCCCAGGGCCTCGTCGGTCAGGAGAGCCGGCTCGGCCTGCCACCTGACGATCTGTGTTACAGTGGCGTCGGGGAGACGCCAGGTGACCTCTGCCCTGTCGGACCTGGTCTGGACGAAAGACCCGTCGGCGACCGCTACCTCGCCGAGAGCTCTGATTGGGTTCCACCGCAGCCCCGGCGGGATTCGCGGCATGAAATCGAAGGTCGCGACCGTGTCGAAGGCACCGGTTGCCATCTCGAAGCGGACCATATGCCCGGGGCGCCACTCCTCTTCGAATCGCGGCGGCCCCGACGAAGTGGCCAGCAGCAACGCGCCGGATGAACCGATGCCCCTCACGGCGAGGCCGCCAGAGCGCGGGAGGTTGATGGTGCGAGCGACCGTACCGCCGACGAAAAGAGTCACCCGGCCCAGGTTGGTGTCAGCCACCATGATACTGTCTCGCCCCAGTGCGAATACTCCGCTGACGTAACGCACGTCTCCTGGTCCGTCGCCCTCTGCGGCGAGCACCTCGTGCGTTAGGCCGTCGGGGCTGAACGCGATCAGTTCGCCGTTCCACATGTCGTAGACGACCGCGCTGCCATCCGGCAACAGGCGACCGACGCTGGCCCCTTGGAAGGCGTAGTCGCCCGGGTTGGCGCCGTGTCGGTAGCGGGGTCGGGTGCCGAGCCGGAAGGGGGCGGTCCGGGTTGGGGTGTCGTCGTAGCTGACGATGCGGATGCCGAGGCTGTCGCCGATGTGGGGTGCGGTGTCGGTGGTGGTGGAGTCGGGGCCGCAGGCGATGAGCAATGCCAGGAGCGCAAGCGGGAGGTGGGGGCGGGGTGGCAGGCTCACGAAAGAAGCGACAGCGCTGCCGACCGAATCGAATGGCCTTCGCATTGTGGGTTTCTCCGCCGGTCGAATACCTCGCCAACAGCCAGGCGATGAGAACTAGACACTACGTGACGACAACCTGTCGCCCAAAACAAGGCATCCGGTCTTGTTGTGTCTATACCGGTCCCGGTTTTCTGGGATGGAGCGCAGGCGCCCCCCGCCAACTCGCGGCCCGGGGGGGAGCACACAGGTGCAGTCCATTGCACCTCAGCCCCCTCGGCCGTAACGATCGAAGAACGCTTCCGTTCCGGCGGGCAGGAGTAGGTTGTCCGAAATCGCAGCGATCTCTTCCGCTTCCTTCCACGCCTGCTCCAGGATCCAGAGTTCGCCTTCAAAGGCCCGCCGTTCCTGCTCTTCGTGGAGGGACATTTCGAGGGCAAGTCGGGTCGGTCCGGGCATGCTGCCGACCACGCCCATGCTGCCCGTCCAGTGCCGGTGCTCCCGGCTCGCCACTTCGGTGAGGAAGCGATCGGGATGACCGGCCGACTCGATCTCCTGGACAGCCAGCCGAATCGAGCGCCGCGATCCACCCTGTTCGTTCATTCGCGGAACCAGGGCGGCAGCCACGCGACGGGCGTCCTCTCCCCGGAACCCGGCCCTGCGCCTGCCCTTTTTGACCTCGACCACGAATCCCGATTCATCCTCATCGGGTAGCAGCCGCATGGAGCGCAGTGCGCGGTACCTGAAGACGGCAACATCTTCGGGGGTGACCGGCCCACCATCGGAGCCTCCGGCACCAAGACGAACCTTGGCCAGAGGGCGCAAACGGCTCCAGGCGATCCACGCCCAGGTGCCACCGATGAGGAGACCGGTGGGGATGGCAATGGGCGACGTAACCATCGCAAGACTGAATCCGAACGCACCTACGCTGCCGAGCGCTGTCATGCGGTACCTTCTCTTGATCTGATCCCCATAGCGCCAGGCTGCGAACTCTCCACGTGGCGGCTTGCCAATGCGGACCAGGTCGAGACCCCCGCGGTGGCGTGCGATCCCGATATTCTCGGTCGAAGACCGCATCGGCGTTTCCCGGAAGAGGCGCTCACAGTCCTCGACCGCCTCCCAGCGCTCTTCCAGCGGCGTGAGGTTCCAGCGCTGGCAGCTGCGACAAACCACCCACAGCCGACCCTTCGCGGCATCAAAGGCGAGTCGACGACCGATCGCGAAGCTCTCCAGCACCTCGTTCGAGCCGAGCGGCTTCTTGCAGAACATGCAGGTCTTGAACATACCACTCAGGCACCGTCGTGCTGCTTGATCCAATCCCGCAGGGCGTGGTCGATCCGCGTCTGCCAGCCCCGGCCTCCGGCGCGAAAATGGTCGATGACCCCTTGGGACAACCGGATGGTGGTCGATACCTTCGGCCGCGCCTTTGGGGGACGGCCCCGGCGTACAGGCGCCTTGGCGAACTTCTCCGGCCAGCCGTCCTTCGAGAGATCGGGAGCGGTGTCGGGGTCAAAACCTCGGGCCGTAGAGGCGTCGTTCTCGTTCATTGGCCCTCCTCATGCTGATGATCCTGTGTGCGTCGTCGCGGCGTGTCCAGACGAGTACCACCATCGCTTCGTCCAGAAAGCCGATGGTGATGTAGCGAACCTCGCCGTAGTCCTGTCGGTCGTCTTCAACGGTCAGCGTAGCGCCGGCGAACACCTCCTCCGCGTGGGCCATGTCCAGCCCTCGGGCCTTGATCGTCTCCCCGCGCTTCGCCTCGTTGAATTCGACCCGCATGATTAATGTTACTACAGAAAATGGGCTGTCAAGGACGGCGGGCGTCTGGTGTGGACGGCGGGAATGGACATATTCCCGGCTGGGCGGTGAAGTTGAGGAGGTGACCGACAGGAACGTCTCGACTCGCGGAGAGCCGTATCTCGAAGGAATGGAGCGAATATGGCCAGCAGGATCGCAGCATGGACATTGGCGATGTCGGTAGTGTTCGGATGCACATCCTCGGAAGACCGAGCACGGGAGGAGCAGATTCGCGCTGCGGCAGACTCTGTGATTGCCGCGCGCGCAGAGCGGGAAGCGGCGGAGCGAGAGATGGCTGACGCGCGGAAGCGTGAAGCGCTAGCAACACGGGCGATGGAACCGGACGTGGAGTATGGCGGCGGCTAAGTCGAACGCAGAGCCCGCGTCCGAGCAACCTGCGGATCCCGTCGACCAACTGGAAAGGCTCGGAAAGCTGCATGCGGCCGGTGTCCTTACTGAGGCGGAATTCTCGGCAAAAAAGGCCGAGATCCTAGCGCGCCTCTAACCCGTCCACACGGCTGGCGTGGATCGTGGGTACCAGAACAACTGAGGTGCTAGGTGCCAAAGCCACGCGAAGGACATGGCGTCGCCGATCCCAACACCCAAATGCCCTCCATTTGACCCGGTTTTCCGGCTTTTTCAGCCCCGCAGACCCAGACACGCCCCAACAGCAAGAAGCGCAGATCGTGCAGTCCTGTATGAACTTGCGTGATTTCTTGCCGTGATTTCGCGTCCCGCGTGGAGGATTTGGGAGCAGGAGGTCGCCGGTTCGAATCCGGCCGCCCCGATTGGAGTTACGCCGGGGCAGGCGCCTTCGGCCGTGCCTTGGGGGGACGCCCCCGACGGACGGGTGCCTTGGCGAACTTCTCCGGCCAGCCGTCCTTCGAAAGATCGGGAGCGGTGTCGGGGTCAAAACCCCGCAAGACCGATTGGGCCGAGTTCGTTCGGGCACGTGCGGCCAGCAGCCGCGATTCTCAAGCAGCTCACTTGCTTGGCGCGCGACGGGCGACCCAGATTGACCTTCACAACCCTGTTCGGCGCTGAGCGAGCCCGAATCGAACTGAACTCCTGATGACGCGGGAGTGTTGATCATGCGGGGGTCCAGAAGATCGAGACCCGCGGCGAGACTTCTCGATCTCCAGATCCTCGCATGTGCGGCGTCGCTATCCTGCGGCGACGCTGCCACCGAACCACAGCCACCCATCGATCCGCCAAGGCCGACAACGGTGACCGTTGCCCCGGCGACTGCCGAACTCACTGCGTTCGAGGCGACAGTTCAGTTGACGGCGGTGGTTTTCGACCAGAACATGCAGCCGATCGCCGGCGCCGCCGTGACCTGGGCGAGTAGCGATGCTGCGATAGCGGCTGTGGCCGGGGCAGGGCTCGTGACGGCGGTGGGCAACGGCTCGGCCATCGTCACGGCGACATCCGGCGCGGCGTCCGGGAACGCAGCGGTGACGGTGGCCCAGGAGGTCGCGGAGGTGGACCTGCAGCCCGCCGCCGACACCCTTGTCGCCGGTGACACGCTACGGTTGGGGGCTTCGGCCACTGATGCGAATGGCTATGCGGTGGAAGGGGCAGCGTTCGCGTGGGCGTCGGGCGACACTGCGGTAGCGCGGGTCGATGGCTCGGGCCTGGTGACGGGGATCGCGCCTGGCAGGGCGGCCCTGACCGCTGCGTCGGGTCGGGTGACGGGGGAGGCGCAGCTGACGGTCCTGGCGCGTGTTGCGTCTGTGATCGTAACCCCGGAACAGGTGTCGCTCACGGCGCTGGGCGACACGGTCCGGCTGTCGGTCGAGTTGCGGGACCGGAGCGGGCGTGTGTTGCCGGGTGCGGACGTTGCTTGGGCAAGCGCGGACACGATGGTGGCGACGGTCGATTCGGCGGGGTTGGTCACGGCGGCCGGGGTGGGAGAAACGAGGGTGACGGTGGCCGCGGGCGGGGTCTCAGGCGAAGCCCACGTGTCGGTGACCCAGTCGACGCACTCGGTGGCCGTGTCGCCGGCGGCCGACACGATCGTCCACGGGGACACGCTTCGGTTGTCGGCACAGGTGTCGGACGCCAACGGGTACCCGGTGGCGGGGCCGGAGTTCAGCTGGTCGTCGAGCGACATCTCGGTGGCGACGGTGGACGCGTCGGGACTTGTCCGGGGCGTCTCCGAGGGCAGGACGACGATCACCGTCATGGCGGGAGATGCCCGCGGAACCTCGGAAATCCTGGTGGCGAGCCCGGACTGGGTTGGGCTTGCGGCTTTTTACAACGCGACGAACGGTCCGGACTGGGCCGACAACGAGAACTGGCTGACCGACACTCCAGTGGGACGATGGCACGGAGTGGAAACAAATGACGACGGACGCATCACCCGACTGGTCCTTCCAGGGAACCTTCTGCAGGGCACTCTCCCCACTGAACTCGAATACCTGACCCACCTGGAGACACTGAATCTCCGGGAGAACCGGCTCACAGGCACTCTGCCGGCGGAGATCGGCAACGCTACCCGTCTTCGAGAAATCGATCTGGGCCATACCCAACTCGACGGTACGATTCCGGCCACTCTGGGTCGGCTTGTGGATCTGCGCCGCCTGAACTTCGAGTACGCGGAGTTCAGCGGACCGATTCCCCCCGAACTGGGGGCGCTCACCGAACTTGGTTTCCTGAACCTCTACCAGAACCAGCTGAGCGGTCAGCTGCCCGCGGCACTCGCCGGTCTCCGCAGCCTTCGAACCGTCTACATCGACGAGAATCGACTCACCGGGTCCATCCCCTCGACGTTCACGCAATTGGAAGACGTAGAGACCTTCTACTGGGGCAGCAACGAGGGGCTTTGCGCTCCGGGAACGACGGACTTCGAAACATGGCGCAGCACGCGAGACATGCAGGGACCGCGCTGCAACGAAGGAGACGCGGACGCCCTCAAGCGCTTCTACCTTGCCACCAACGGGGCGAACTGGACCCGCTCCAAGGGCTGGCTGGAGGCCGCGGCGCTTGACCAGTGGCACGGGATCGACACCGACTCGCTCGGGCATGTCACGGTCCTTGATCTGTCGAACAACGGGTTGCAGGGCCCCCTGCCGCCGCAGGTCGCGGAACTGGGCCGGCTATCAGTGCTTCGAGTTGGCGACAACGCCCTTGCAGGTCGCATCCCGCAGGTCCTCGCCAACCTCTCACTGGAAGAGTTCCGCTACGGTGACACGGAGCTGTGTGTCCCCCAATCCGTGACCTTCCAGCGGTGGCTGGCCGCGATTGCCTTCCGGGAGGGTACGGATGAGGAATGTGCGCCGCTCTCCGTCCGTGAGATTCTCGAGCTTCTGTACCACGCGACGGGTGGAGAGGAATGGTGGCAACGCGACAAATGGCTGACGGACGCTCCGCTCGCACACTGGTACGGCGTGACGACGGACAGCGACGGAACTGTCGTCGAACTGGCACTCTACGGGAACAACCTGCGGGGCCCGGTGCCGCCCGAGCTCGCAGGCCTCACTACCCTGCGCTTGCTGGATCTCTCCAACAACTGGCTGAGCGGACGGGTTCCTCCCGACCTGGGTTATGTGGACACCCTCGAAGAGATCTACCTGGAGAGCAATCTGCTCACCGGGCCGATCCCCGCCGAGTTGGGTGCCCTCTCGGCTCTGACGAGCCTGTATCTGCACGACAACAGCCTGGAGGGAGCCATACCCCCGGAACTGGGTCGCCTGTCGACTCTCCAGGATCTGCGCATCAGCCAGAACAGGCTGACGGGCCGGATTCCTCCGGAACTGGGCAATCTGTCCGCCGTGCGAATCATCTGGATGGATGAGAATGAGCTTGAGGGTGAAATACCGCCGGAGCTGGCCAACCTCTCCTCGGTACGCTTCCTCTACGCAGGATTCAACGAACTGTCCGGGGCGATCCCGCCCGAGCTTGGCAACCTGAGGTCCATCACCGACCTCGCTTTTGACGGCAACGACCTGAGCGGGCCGATCCCCGGCGAACTGGGCGACATCGCAAGCTTGACCGGAGAACTCAACCTGCGGGAGAACAACCTGTCCGGAGAGATCCCGGACGAATTGGGCAACCTTGTGGCCCTGCGGAAGTTGAGGCTCGGTTCCAACCACTTGTCCGGGCCCGTCCCTCCCGAACTGGGGCGCATGCGCCGCCTCGAGTGGCTGGACCTGTCGGACAATCTGACACTGGCCGGCCCGCTGCCCTCGACCTTCGCAAACCTGCGTGAACTCACACGCTTCGAGGGAAAGGGTACCAAGCTCTGCCTGGCGAACGATTCGCCCCTTGCCGATCCGTCTGCGGCTCGGCGTTTCCGAATGCCTCTCTGCGATCCGCCTGCGGCGCGTTCCAGTGCGTACCTTGTGCAGAGCATTCAGTCGGCGTCGTACCCGGTCTCGCTAGTGGCCGGCGAGGATGCGCTGCTGCGGGTGTTCCCGATTTCCCCGCACAGCACGGAAGCTCACATCCCGCCAGCACGGGCAACCTTCTTCGTCGGGGGGGCGGAGGTGCACGCGGTCGATATTCCCGGCAAGTCCATGCCCATTCCGACCGAACTCGGCGAGGCGGAAGCCTCTCTTGATCGATCCGCCAACGTCCGCGTCCCCGCGTCCGTGGTGCGTCCGGGTCTCGAGATGGTTGTCGACATCGACCCGGCCGGGGTGCTGGATCCAGGTCTGGGCGTGGCGCGCCGCATTCCCGAGTCGGGTCGCATGCCGGTGCTTGTCGAGGCGATGCCGACACTCGATCTGACCCTGGTTCCCTTCATCTGGGACAGCCGGCCCGATTCCACAGCCGTGCACCTCGTCGCCGAAATGGCACAGGACCCGGGAGGGCACCGGCTGCTGTCGGACACCCGGACCATGCTGCCTGTCGGAGACATCGCCGTTACTGCCCACTCACCGGTTCGCACGTCGGCCAACGACTCGGACGCTCTCCTCGACGAGGTCACTGTGATCCGCGCGCTCGAAGGCGGAACAGGCTATTTCATGGCCGCCCTTTCGGGCGAGGCTGCAGGGGCGTGGGGCGTTGCCTGGATCGACGGATGGACCAGCTACGTGCGGCTCGGGATCGTGGACCAGGCGGAGGAGGCGCTCACCATCGCGCACGAACTCGGCCACAGCATGAGCCTCTACCACGCCCCGTGCGGAGTGAGTGCGGTGGTGGACAGGGCATACCCTTATCCGGACGGACAGACTGGAAGTTGGGGCCTCGACGTTCGTTCGGGTAGCGGTGTCCTGGTGCCCCCAACGTGGACGGACCTGATGTCCTACTGCACGCCGGCGTGGGTGAGCGAATACAATTTCCATCTCGCGATGAACCACCGCTTGAAACGGGAGGCGTCGGCGGCTCTCGCCGTGGCGTCCGGTCCCGCCCTTCTGGTCTGGGGCGGCGTCGATGACGAAGGCGCGCCCTACCTGAATCCGGCGTTCGCAGTGGATGCCCCACCCTCGCTGCCCGCGCGGGGCGGCGAACATCAAGTGCTGGGCCGCGCTGCCGATGGGGAGGTGCTGTTTTCCTTCAGCTTCGACATGAGGCCGATGGCCGACACACAAGGGCGAGCCGGGTTCGCCTACACCATACCTTCCAGTCCCGAATGGCTCGGCACGCTGGCGGAAATCGAGCTGACCGGTCCCGCGGGATCAGCCACCATCGACGAAACGACGAATCGCCCCGCGGTGATCGTTCGGGACCCGACCACGGGCAGTATACAGGCGATTCTCCGGGGTGAATCCGCCATCGATACCGCCGCGGTCGCCGACGGCGCGCCCGGCTCCTGGGTGACGGGACCGGATCTGGAGGTTCTCTTCAGTCGCGGTCTGCCATATGTCGTAGGGCGGTCAGCGCGAAGATGAAGAAGCGCGGATCGTGCAGTCCCCGTTAATGTTGCTACAGGAGCTCGACCGTCAGGGGCGGTCACGCCCGCACTCCGCAACTTGAGACATCCAGGACAAGATGCCCGAGCACCGCCAAGCCATCCGGACGCTGACCCTCTTCACGCTCACCGCCTGGGGCGCGCTGGGCGCCCTGGGCTGCGAATCCTCCGCGCCGGCTGCAACCGCAACCGTCTTCGACAGCGCCGGCGTAACGGTCGCCGATCTCGGCCCCGAGCCGCTGGAATGGGCGGAGCGCCGCGCCCTGGCCAACGAGCCCGACCTGATCATACAAAGTGACGAGGACGACGGCGGCTCCGTGTTCTCCGACGTACGAGATGTGGAAGTGCTGTCGGGCGGCCGCGTTGCGGTGATCAACGGCAGCGGCAACGATATCCTGGTGTTCGACGTAGCCGGGAAGCACGTCGCCACGTGGGGCGGGACCGGGGACGGGCCCGGAGAGTTCCGGTACCTCGAATGGCTGGCCTTGTTGCCCCCCGATTCCCTTGCGGCGGGTGACGCGGGCCTGCGGCGCGTCACCATCTTCGACTCCGAGGGTGAATTCGCGCGCAGCTTCGCGACCGCGAGCGCCTTCGATCCGGCCTTCCGGCCCATTCCTCCGCGACCTCTGGGGTTGCTTGCGGACGGCTCCGTGATCGCCGCGTTCTTCGACCGGCCCCCTGCGGCGGAGGGTACCGCGCGCCCGGCGGTCGAGATCGTTGCAGCATCCGCCACCGGCGACACGGTGCACGCGTTGGGGACCTGGCCCGGTGAGGAACTTTCCCTCTTCAGCCAGGACGGGCTGCTGCAGGTCACTCAGCCCCCGTTCGGCCGACGCCTTCATATTGCGTCCGCGCCGGAGGGCGTCTGGATCGCCGACGACGATCGGTGGCAGCTGCGCATGTACTCTGCCCACGGCGTGCTACGAATGATTGTCCGGTCGTCCGCCGATCCCATGGCGGTGACCGACCAGCTCCTCGAGGCGTGGATCAGCGCGCGGTATCGGCATGCCGCCCAGGTTCCCACCCTGGAGGACCTGAAGCGCGACCAGCGGGAGATCGCCCGGCACACAACGACTCCGAGCTTCGGCGTGATCCGAGGCACGACCGGGGGTGGCGTGGCCATCGGCGAGTTCATGCTCGACACGACGTCGCCGCGGGTGTGGATCACGGTGGATTCCGACGGGGCCGTCAGCGCGATCGAACTCCCGGCCGGTTTCGACGTGAAGCGGTGGGGACCGGACTGGGTCATCGGCGTCGTGCGCGACGCGCTCGACCGCGAGGAGATCCGTCGCTATCGGATCCTGGCCAACGCGGCGGTGGAGGACTGACCCACGGGCACCACGTCGGCGTGGCCGGTGCTCACCCGGGACCGGGATCGCTGACGGCCAGCTGACCGTTCTCGTGGGGGGATACCAGAATCACATCCCCGGGATCGGCGGATATCCGGGTGCGCAGCGTCGTGGCGAGGTCCCGGGGGGCATCCGCGGCATCCGGGGCATCCGGGGCATCCGGGGCATCCGGGGCATCCGGGGCATCCGGGGCATCCGCGGCATCGGGGGGCGAGTCCCGCGCCGGCGCGTCCGCGACCGCGCGTTCGGGATCCGGCGGCGGTTCGGGGAGGAATGCAACCTCCAGCGCGTAGCTGCCGGAGGGTATCCGGAAGCTGCTGAAAATCGTGATCGTGCGGGCCCGGGGGCCGGACCTCACAATCGGTTCGGAGAGCAGCGTATCTCCGTCCAGCCCGATCGTGAGCCGGAAGGGAATCGCCTCGTCCGTGCAAACCTCGGTGGGGCGCATGTGCGGGAGCACACCCCTCAACTCCGCTTCGGTGGGCGGTCGGCATTCCTGCCGCGCAGGGGCGGGGAAGCGCCACGACAGTCGCAGTTCGGCAATGTCCGGATCCGCGCTCTGCCAGGCGACGCGGGACAGGACGACCGTTCCCAACACGATGCCGACGGCGCACAACGCGCCCACGACGTGGCGGCCGAGGGTTCTCGTCGTCATTGGGCCGCCCCTTCCACGGTCTCGCACTCGGTGTCGACTTCGATGCGCTTCTCCCCGGACGGGGCGTCGAGGCGCGCGAGCGCCCGCGAGAAGTCATCCAGCGCGGCTGCCAACGCACGCCGGTCGAAAGCGGACGCATGCACCACTCGGACACGCCGCCGGTCTACGCGCTCCTTCAGTTCCGCTTCCCGCTGATTGAACAGCCGCTCGACAAGCCACCGGGGCCCCTCCCGGCCCCAGCAGTCTCGCGGCGGGCAGGCGACGACCAGCACGCCCCGGACACCGGCCCGCACCAGGTACTCCACGACCGAACTGTGCAGGTTCCCAGCGCACGACACGGGAAAGCGCGGCGCGTCGTCGTCTGCCGGTGCGCTCGCGGCGGACCGGCCGCACGCGACCAGCACGATGTCCCCCGGCCCGCAACTGCCGTGCGCCACGTACTCTCTGACCCGGGCCAGCTGGTCGCGCCCGGTGCGGCCGGGCGGTCCCACGCCCATGGGCGCGCAGGAGCCCGCGCAGATCCCGCAGCTGACACACGAGGCGGGATTCACCTGCGCGACAAGTCCGTCGCGTCCGTCGGTGCGCTCCACCATCCGGATGGCGTCGTACGGGCAGTCCACGTAGCACTGCTCGCACGAGGTGCAGAGCCGGCTCGACACCGACGAAGGCTCTGGCCGCCGGTCCTCTCGGGGGCGGGTCAGAACGGGAACGGCCAGGAGCGCGAGCACGGCGGTGGCACCGGCGGCCCACACCAGTACGGCAGGTGCCGGGGCGACTGCCGGGAGCCAGAACGAATAGAAGATGTTCAGGGCCACCTCGCCCGGCACGCGAAGGAGGTCGGCGCCCGGCCCGAGCCGGACGGGCAAGAGGACGGCCGCTGCGGTCAGCAGTCCCACGGCCGTCCAGAGCAGCGGCCGCGGCGGAAGGAGGACCGGACGGGCAACCCGCGAGACGTGCAGCCAAAGGAACATCACCACGCCGACCGGGATGGCGATGTGGAGGAACAGGTTCATGAAGAAGAACGCCGACGGCAGCGGGTCCGTGCCGGCGAAGGTCCGCGATATCGGCTCGGAGAAGAGGGGCAGGGCGTCGAGCAGCCGGGCGCCCTCGGTCGCGAGAAGCTGCGCGTGACCGTCCCACACCATCACGTAGCCGGTCCAGCCGCATACATACAGGAGGAAGACCAGGAAAACGCCCGAGATCCATGCCAGCGCCCGCGGTCCCCAGCTCCGGCCCTGACAGAACATCCGGAGCGCGTGGACCACGACGGCCACCACGGTGGCGTCGGCGGCGTACCTGTGAAGCGAGCGGATCCAGCGTCCGCCCCAGAACTGCGCGTCGATGCGGACCATCGACTCGTAGGGCGTGCCGATGCGGTAGAAGAAGATGAGGTAGAGCCCCGTGACGAGCAGCACCGCAAGGCACACAAGGGCCAGCGCGCCGGACTGGTAGAGGGGATTCCACTTCCACCCGTACAGCCGGTCGGCCCAGCCATCCAGCCGCTTCAGGACATGGCCGAGGGCCTGTTTGAGCATTGGCGATCCTGCCGAAGGGTTCGAAGAGGGTCGGGGTTGGCGACCGGGACCGGAGAGGCCCTGGCCGCTTGCATCACGAAATAAATCATATCATCATGTTGATGTCCGGAATAGAGGAAGCCGAGCATGAAGAGGTCGGGATGATCTCCAAGACGGCCCGTAACGCCCTCCGTGCGGTCCTTTCGGTCGCCGAACGGGAGGCGTCCGGACCGGTCTCCGCACGAACGCTGGCCCGGGAGCTCGATCTGCCGCACAACTACCTGTCGAAGACGCTGTACCGGCTGGTGCAGCACGGCGTCCTTGCCGCGACGCGTGGCCGCGGCGGCGGGTATCTGCTGACCGGGCCCGCGACCGAGTTGACCCTGGGTCGGATCGTGGAAGCCATCGACCCGGACGGAGGCGAGAGGCGCTGCCTCCTGGGGCGCCCGCAGTGCTCCGAGGTCAATCCCTGCGCCATGCACGGCCGTTGGTGCGAGGTACGCGAGGCCATCGACCGCTTCTTTGCCGAAACGACCGTCGGCGACCTGCTCGCCCCGGCGGCCCCCATGGTTCGGGGGCGATCCCCACTCCCCCTATTGAAGGAAGGCGACGCCATGTCCGATACGTCATCCCCCTCCTCCCAGCCACCACCCGTGGAGCCGGACGCCCCCGTGCCGCAGGACACCCCCGTGCCGCTCATGCAGCGCCTCTACGACAGCCCGTTCCTGCTGCTCGTGGCGTGCATCGTGGTGATGTTCGTCTTCTTCACGGCCTGGGGCATGCTCGAGATCATGTCCCTGGAACCCGCACCCCTGCCATAGGGAAGGACACGTCCGATGTACCGAACAGGAATCGAGGCGCCGGAGCGCGTCTGGTGGAAAAAGGTGGGACGGCACGAGAAGATATGGGTCTGGATCGCCTTCGCCTGGTGCATGGTCCTCTTCGCGATGATGCCGATCTGGCACCTCCGCGGCGGCCAGAACCCGTCGGGAATCCGGCACCGGGTGGACCCGGCCGACTACCAGGCCCGCGTCCTGGAGTTCGTGCAGGAGTACCAGGTCGGCACCGATAACGGACTCCCCGTCGTGGAGCCGCCCCCTGGCAGCGACGTGTACCTGCAGGCGTCCCAGTACGCCTGGCTCCCCGTGGTGCGGCTGCGCCAGGGGGCGGAGTACACGCTCCATCTCTCCTCGCTGGACGTGAACCACGGCTTCAGCCTGTATCCGCTCAACATCAACTTCCAGGTCGTACCGGGCTACGACTACGGCCTGCGCATCGTGCCCAACCAGCCCGGCGAGTTCCACGTGATGTGCAACGAGTTCTGCGGGATCGGACACCATCTCATGGTCGGCAAGATCATCGTGGAGCCGGCCGACGCCACGGCGGGAGGTGACCGATGAACCCCTTCCGCAGCTGCCCCACGACCGGCCTGCAGGTGCACCGAACGGCCGACAACCTGATCAAGGCCAACGCGGTGGCCGCCACCGTCGCTCTTCTCCTCGGGGGAATCGCTGCCGTGCTGGTCCTGCTGACCCGCTGGGAGGCGGTCCTTCTGCTCGAAGCCGAGATGTTCTACCGCATGCTGACCGTGCACGGCATGAACATGCTCATCTTCTTCATCATCTTCTTCGAGATGGCGGTGCTGTACTTCGCGTCCGCCGTGCTCCTCAACTGCAGGGTGCCCGCGCCGAAGACCGGGTGGATCGCCTTCCTGCTCATGGTGGTGGGCACGCTGATGGTCGAGTGGACGATGTGGACGGGCCGCGCCGACGTGCTGTTCACGTCGTACGTGCCGCTCCGGGCGCATCCGCTCTTCTACCTGGGCGTCATCCTGTTCGCGGTCGGTGCCCTGACGGTGGTCGGACACTTCTTCGCCATCCTCGTGGTGGCCAGACGCGAGAAGACGTACGAGGGGTCGGTGCCGCTGGTCACCTACGGAGCGCTGACGGCGGCGGCGATCGCCGCGGTCACGCTGCTGCACGGGGCGATCATCTACATCCCCACCTTCTTCTGGTCGCTCGACATGATGAATGTGGACCCCCAGGTGTACCGGCTGATCTGGTGGGGACTCGGCCATTCGTCGCAGCAGATCAACGTGGCGGCCATGGTCTCGATATGGTATCTGCTTGGCGCGCTTACGGTAGGCGCGGTCGTGCTCAACGAAAAGGTGAGCCGCACGGCCTTCGTCCTCTACGTCCTGTTCATCTCGATGGCGTCGGCGCATCATCTGCTGGTGGACCCCGGCATGGGACCGTCCTGGAAGGTCTGGAACACCAGCTACTTCATGTACATGGCCGTGCTGGCCTCGATGATTCACGGCTTCACGGTGCCCGCCGGAACGGAGCTGGGCATGCGGCTGCGGGGGGCCACGCAGGGGCTCTTCGGGTGGTTGAAGCGGGCTCCCTGGGGCGATCCCGGATTCAGCTCGCTGGCGTTCTCGATCGTGGTGTTCGGGTTCGTGGGCGGGATCACGGGGGTGACCTTCGGGACCGAGCAGATCAACATAATCGCGCACAACACGCTGCGGATCCCCGGGCACTTCCACGCCACCGTGGTTTCGGGGACCGCGATGGCCTTCATGGGGATCACCTACTACGTAATCCCGCTCATCTTCCGGCGGGAGATCGCCTTCTACCGGCTCGCGAAGATCCAGCCGTATCTCTTCGCGATCGGCATGCTCGTCTTCTCGATGGCGATGACTTTTGCCGGCACCTTCGGCGTGCCGCGCCGCCACTGGGACATCGGCTTCAACCAGGCGCTCTTCCAGCCCGAGTTCTCGCCGGCCGTCAACCTCATCATCGGGGTGATGGCGGTGGGCGGGCTGATCGCGATCCTGGGCGGCGCGATCTACATCGTGGTGACGGTGGTGTCGGTCTTCTTCGGCCGGAAGATGGCGGCGGACGACTCGGGGCTGGGCGCGACCGGACGCGGGCTTCCACCGGGCATTACGAATCCGCCGCGAGCACTCAAACCCGAGGACAGGGAGGCGCTGAAGCCTTCGGGCCGCCTGGGACCGGTCCCGGGCACGATGGTCCTGGTGTTCATCTTCCTGGCGGCGTTCATCCTCTACTATTTCGTGAACTGGATGCTGCTGTCGTTCCTGTGGGAGGTGGGATGAGTTTGGAGCCGATTGTGAAGCCGCCGACGCCCGAGGACGCGCACGCGCCCTCGCCGGCTGCCGTGCGCGGAGCCATGATCGGGCTGGTGGCGCTGCTGGGGATCACCGTCGCATGGTGGGCCCTGGCCCTGTGGCCGGTCGAGGGGGTTCCCCCGGCGTGGCTGGAGCGTGCCCGCGCGGTGTGCTTCAACGCGGGTCCGTCGGGGCTTCCCGATGCGTCCGGATGGCTGTTGCTGGTGGGGCAGCCGATCGGGATGCTGGCGGTGCTGATGGTGATCGCGGGCGATGCGGTGCGGACCGGGGTCGGACGGGCCTTCGCTTCGCCGGCGGGGCTGCTCGGGATCGCGGGCGCGGCCGGGGTGGTGGTGACGGGGGTCGTGCTGGCGGCGGTCCGCGTCGTGGATGCGCCCCGCGACGCGGCCTGGCTGGAAGCGGCCAGCGCCCGGGTGCCCGCCTCCTACCCCCGGCTGGACCGGCCCTTGCCCGAGGTCGCGGGGCTGCTGGACCAGCATGGCGATGCGTTCGGCTGGGAGCGCGTCGCCGGCCGGCCCGCGCTCCTCACCTTCGGCTTCGGACACTGCGCGACCGTATGTCCCATGACGGTCATGAACGCGCGGCAGGCCCGGGACCGGTTGCGGGCCGAGGGCCACGAGATGGACCTCGTGGTGATCACGCTGGACCCCTGGCGGGACACCCCTGCGCGGCTTCCCTCGCTGGCGCGGCAATTCCACCTTGGCGGAGACGGTGCCAGCGCGAACGATGGGGCGAGCGCGAACGATGGGGCGAGCGCGAACGATGGGGCGAGCGCGGGCCCCGCGGCGGGAGGTGGGCGCGCGGCAGAAGGTGGCCCCGGCCGATCATACCTGCTGTCCGGCCCGGTCGAGGCGGTCAACGCCGCGCTCGATGCCCTCCAGGTGGCGCGGGAGCGGGTCGTGGACACGGGCGACATCGTCCACCCCGCGCTGGTCTACCTGCTAGGCGCGGACGGGACGATCGTCTACGCTGCGAGCGGGCACGCCGACCTCATTGAGGAACTGGCGCGGCGGATGTGAGCTACGGCGCCAGACTGATCCCGAACACCAGAAACGCGCGGTCCTGGTCGGGATTGAAGATGTACGAGACGTTCATCGGAAGCGCGAACGAATCGGTGATCTGCAAGTCCTTGCCGGCCGTGATTCCAAGGTTCACGATGGCAGCCCCTTCGGTCCCGTAGAAGCCGCTCTCGGCGGTGACCATGCCCGCGTGCAGGCCGAGTTCCACGCCTTCGCCCGCCGGCAGCGGCAGGCCCGCCTCCACGTACATGGGCTTGTCGTCGTCGTTGATGAGGCCGGCAAAGAGCGACAGCGGGAACGACTCGGGTCCTGCGAAGGCCAGGGAGAACTCCCATGTGTGGGCGCTCTCGTAGCTGAACCCGTCGGCCCCCGGGCCGGGGAAGTAGTAGTCGGTGGCGCCGATCGCGAAGGAAGCTCCCGAGGAGGTCGTGACCGTGTACGTGAACCAGAGGTCGTTCTCGTTTGCGGACGCGCCGTCGGCGGAGATCGAGTAGGAGCCCCAGGCCCCGAATTCGAGGCCGCCGGCACCAATGGTCAGCGCGGGCTGCACCGACATCGACTCCCCGAAATCGAGTCCACGCCAGACGTAGCGGCTGACGACGTCGGCGCCGATGGAGACGGATTGTGCGGCGGCGGGAGAAGGAACGGGCGCGAGGGCGGCAAGCGTGCCCAGTGCGGCGACGATGAGAACGCGACGGCGGTTGGTTGGCCAATGCATGTGACAGCTTCCTTTCCAGTATGGAGCAAAATCCCCTTGCACTTCAGGCGGTCCCGGCGGCTTCCCGGTGGCGGGTCACCATGACCTGTGTTGTCAGCTTCGAGTCGGCCGCACCCCTGTAGACTCCGCGGGTCGGGGGTACATCCGCATAGTCTCTTCCGACCGCCACGCGCACGTGTCGGTGGTCGCTCCGGCTGTCGTTGGCCGGATCCAGTCCGATCCATCCCACTCCGGGGTACCAGCACTCCACCCAGGCGTGGCTCTCGCCGGGAGTCGCGAAGTCGTCGTCGGGACCGAGGTAGCCGGACACGTAACGGCAGGGCACCCCCCACCCCCGGAGTATGGACGCCATGACGTGCGCGTAGTCCTGACACACGCCGCGTCCGGTCTCCAGTATCCGGTCGATGGGCGAGTCCACCGCGGTACTCCCGGGCGCGTACTCGAAAATGTCGTGGAGTCTCGTGCCGAGGTCGACCGCGCTGCGCAGCGGATCGTCACCCGGCTTGATCCCGTGCTTGTCGAGGAACCGATCCAGGGCCTCGGAGGGGCCCACGTAGTGACTCGGCTGCAGCATCAGCCACAGCTCCGGGCTTCGGATCGCCCCGCCGAGCTCCTGCCACGCATCGGGCCCCAGACGCGTCGGAAGTTGTGACATGGGACCCACTTCGACGGTCGAACGGCTCCGTATCGCAAGCCGCTCGTGTGCGCCGGGGCGATCGAGGAAGTGCCCGAGGTTTCCGAACGGACCGACGAAATCGAACAGCGTACCCGGCGGATCGGTCCGGATGCCGAAGTCCAGCACCACCTGGCACCGGTCCTGGATGGGCCGCAGGTACAGCGTCATGACCGAGGAGTGCACGGGAGCATCGTAGGCGAAGTCGACCGAGTGCTCTATGGTGTACCTGGCAATCACGACGGCAGCCCTTCCGAGACGGGGTAGTCGACGTACTCGGTGATCAGCAGATCGTGGAGCCTCCTGCCATCGCCGGCGAGGTGCTCGAAGAGCCGGTCGGTGATACCGCTGCCGTCCGCCGCCCGCTCTTCGTCGGTCACGGTTCCGGTCGCGGCCTCGACCGTGGCCGCCAGCCTCAGCGCGACCCTCCTCGGTGGAATGAGGGGGTGACGGCTCCCGAGCGGGTCGATGCCGACGAGCATCTGCTCGATCCGCTGCAGGGCAAAACAGAGGGAACGTGGCACCTCCGGGTCGCGGATCAGGAATTCGAGTACGGCGTCGCGTTCGGCCGCCATGCCGTGCCGGCGGCAGTAGAGCTCGAACGCCACGCACACGCGGAGGAGGTCGCTCCACGAAAGGGAAGGGTCCGCCCCCGCCGGCGCACCGAGCTGGTCCCACGTGCACAGCAGGTTCGTCTGGTGCTGGAAACGCTCGACGAATCGGCCCAGCTGCAGAAAACGCCACACGTCGTCCCTCGACATCGTCGCTTCCACTACCCCGGCAAGCAGCCGAAGCCGGTCGATTCCCTCGGAAACGAGGGTGGCCGGGCGTTTCTTCCAGGCGGCCGGAAAGTCGCAATCCCGGATCCAGAGGAACCCGCGGTTGAGCGTGGTCCAGACCTCGAGCGGAAGTTGCGGGCGCAGCTGCGTGGCGTTCTCGCGCGCCATGCCCCAGCACGTGACCATGGAGTCGGGGTTGGTGTGATCTTCGACCAGACTGCCGGCCAGCGTGTAGGCGTCGGCCATCATGAACGCCTCGGCCTCGTCGACATCGGCCGGCGCGATCGGAGGCGACTGTCCCAGCGCGCGATAGATCACCTGCCAACCCAGCGCCAGTTCGTCGGCGGGGGAATCGACCAGGCCGGTCAGCTGGTACTTCAGAAGACGTGCGGTGTGCTCGGTGCGTTCGATGTACCGTCCCATCCAGTACAAATCCGCCGCTACCCGCGCCAGCATCAGCCGACCGTCGCCTCTCGCATCGTCGTCAGGACCGCAACACCCAGAGGTCCTTGCAGCCGCCGCCCTGGCTCGAGTTCACCACAAGGCTGCCCTCGCGCAACGCCACACGGCACAGGCCGCCGGGGACCACGTTCTGACCATCCGCACCATGCAACGTGAACGGCCTCAGGTCCACATGGCGAGGCTGCAGCGCGCCGTCGACGAAGCAGCCCGCCCTCGAGAGCGGGAGGACCGGCTGCGATATGTAGTTCGTGGGGTTCTCCCGGAGCCTGGCCGCAAACGCCTCGCGCTCGCGGCTGCTGGCGTGGGGTCCGACCAGCATGCCATAGCCCCCGGAACCGCCGACCTCCTTGACGACGAGGTCCCGGAGGTTGTCCAGCGTGAATTCAAGGCCCTCGGGTTCGCGGCACAGGTGCGTGTCCACGTTCGCCAGAATGGGCTCCTCGCCCAGGAAATAGCGGATGATCTGCGGCAGGAAGGCATACACGGCCTTGTCGTCCGCGACCCCCGTACCGGGGGCGTTCGCCAGCACCACATTCCCTGCGCGGTATGCGTGAAACAGCCCGGGTGCGCCGAGCACCGAGTCCCTTCGGAAGGTGACGGGATCGACGAAATCGTCGTCGATGCGCCGATACAGAACGTCGATCCGGCGCAACCCCGAGGCCATCCGCGCGTACAAGGTGGCGTTGTGGACGACGAGGTCGCGTCCTTCTACCAGGTCGATGCCCATTTCGCCCGCGAGGAAAGCGTGCTCATAGTACGCCGAGTTGTATCGGCCGGGCGTGAGAATGGCCACGCGCGGCCGGGTGGTCGACGAACTCAGCGAGGCGAGCGCCGAATACAGTCGCTGCGGATATCCGGCCACCTCGCGAACCCCGTGTTCCCGATACAGGCCGGGTACCGAACGCTTGGTGGCCGCGCGACAAGCGAGCATGTAGGAGACGCCCGAGGGCACGCGTACGTTGTCCTCCAACACCGCGAATCCGGTGTCGGTGCGCACGATGTCCGTGCCGCCGACCGCGACGTAGACATCGTGGGGGACTTCCACGCCCCGCATCTCGACGCGGTACTGGGGGCACCCCAACACCAGGTCGGGCGGAACCACGCCGTCACGGAGCGACCGGCCCTCGTGGTAGATGTCCCGGAGGAAGAGGTTGATGGCGGTCAGGCGCTGCTTCAGCCCGGATTCGATGTGGTCCCACTCCGCGGCGGTGATGACGCGCGGTACGCAATCGATCGGGATGATGTGCTCCGAGACCTCGTCCGCCCCCAGCACGGTGAACGTGATCCCCTCGTGGAGGAAACGGCGGTAGACGCCTTCCTGCAGCTTGACCAGCTCTTCCGCGGGGAATCGGCCCAGGGCTTCGCTCAGCCGTCGGCAGGCGTCGCGGGGCCTGCCGTCGCCGCCGAACATCTCATCGTGGAAGCGGGGGTCGAGCGCGTATTCGGCAAACGCGCCCGACCCGGCGACGACCGTGCCGCTACTGCCTGCACCGCCGTCGCCGGACCGGGATCGCGGATCTCCCATTGTCGTATCAGTCGGGGTCCCTGTAGTCGCCGCCGTCATCGGGATCCGTCATCAGCACGAACTCGGGGTACGCATCGATCCCGAGCTCGGCAGCATCCTGTCCGATCTCCTCGACGCTGCGGGAGACCCGGACGCCGATCGTCTTATCGAGGACCGTCCACAACACGTACGAAACCGTGAAGACGAAAGCTCCGACCGCGACGATGCCGGTGAGCTGAACCACGATGTCGCCGCCTGCGGCGATGGCGGTGGCCAGTGTTCCCCAGATGCCCGCGAACAGGTGAGCCGGCACCGCGCCGACCACGTCGTCGATTCTCCGCTGTTCCAGCAGCTTCAGGCCGGCGGTGCACACCAGGGCACCGATCGCCCCGATGAAGATGGCCCAGCGAGCGTCCACGAGATTGGGTCCGGCCGTGATCGCCACGAGTCCGGCGATCGCCCCATTGAGCCCGGCGAACAGATCCAGGCGTCCCAGGATCGGTTTCGACACGATGATTGCGGTCACCACGCCCGCGGCTGCCGCGAGGTTGGTGTTGACGAGCACATTGCTCATGGCAACCGCGTCGGCGGCGCTTCCGAGCGCCAGCTGGGAGCCGCCGTTGAACCCGAACCATCCCAGCCACAGGATGAAGACGCCGAGTGTGACCGCGGGGATGTTCGATGGAGCGGTGATCTTGACCGACCCGTCCTTGCGGAACTTGCCCCAGCGCGGACCGACGACGATGGCGCCGGCCAGAGCGGCCCAGCCTCCCGTGGAGTGCACGATGGTCGACCCGGCGAAGTCCGTGAAGCCAGCCGCATAGAGCCAGCCGCCGCCCCAGGTCCAGGCCCCGATGACCGGGTAGATGAAGGCGGTGAGCACCGCGGTGAACGCGAAGAACGCCCACAGGTTGACCCGCTCGGCCAGGGCTCCCGAGACAATCGACGCGGTGGTCGCCACGAAGACCATCTGGAAGAACCAGTCCGACGTCACGGCATAGCCGTTCTCGATCACCGCGGCTGCGACGCTCTCGTCGCCACCCAGCAAGGCGATTTCATCGGCGGAAGGCCCGTAGAACCAGTCCAGCGAACCGACGAATCTGCCCACGTCGGTATACATCAGGCCGTAGCCGATGATGTAGTACGCGAGCCCGGCGATCGCGTAGAGCCCGATGTTCTTCAGGCAGATCACGGAGGCGTTCTTCGACCGAACCGAGCCGGACTCCAGCATGGTGAAGCCCGCGCACATCCACATCACCAGCGCACCCCAGACGAGGAACGAGAAGGTGTTGAGGACGAAGGCCGTATCCTGGCCCGCCGCTTCCTGGGCCGAGGCGACGGCGGGCCCCAACAGCTCGGCGAGAAGGAGGATTCCAAACGTCACGGCGATTCCGGGGACTCTGGAGGAGCAGCCGAGCATGCTCGGCGCGAACGTACGGAGGGTCATGGTCTGTCCATTCGTCGGGAGGGAGCGGTGGGTCCTCGAAAGCACGGATCGATCATGGGAGTGACTCAATCATGGGAGTGCGGTCAAGGTATCGCCGGAAAACCGTCGCGCAAGGGGTTGAAACGAGGCCTGAGCGCAGGGTACGCTGTCCTTTTCTGACGTACCTGCGTTCCGGTTCTGTCCTGGGGTGTGCGGGTACACGGACAGAAATGAGGGCCACCGGGATCGAGGCTCGCGGATGGCCCTCGATCAACTCCCCACAACCGCGGATCCATGGGGATGCGTGTGGCCTCCGAATGTCGGGTAGAATCGCTACCCGGAGAAGCTCGCGCGCGCCTCGTCGGCCGTAGCGAAGACCTTGGTGAGCCGCACGAAGCCGCTGACCTCCAGTACCTCGCGGATGTGGTCCGGCACGGCGCATAGCGCCAGGCCGCCGCCGGCTTCGTTGGTCTTCCTGATCGCGATCAGCAAGACGCGCAGCCCGGCACTGCTGATGTAGTTGAGCCCGCCGCAATCGACCACCAGGCTGCTCACCCCGCGGTCGATAATCGCGCTCAACTCCTCGTCGAAGTCCTTGGCATTCGCGGAATCGACTCGTCCGTCCACCACGGCGACGGCGGTGCTTCCGGAATAGCTGGTCTCCACATTCATGTTTGGTTCCTCCCGGCGCCTACAGTGGCTGCACGAGGTTCAGGCGATTCCATCCGTCCACACGCTCGTAGCGGAGTCCATGGACGAACGCCTTGGTGAGGTGGATGCCGAGGCCGCCCACGCGGCGATCTTCGGCGGAAAGTCCCAGATCGGGCTCCGGTGCGTCAAGCAACGGGTTGAAGGGCCGTCCGTTGTCCTGAAGTACTGCTTCCAGCTGCGCGTCCGTAAGGCGCAGCCCCACGGTGATGATGGGATTGGACTCATCTTCGTCGAACGCATACGAAACCACATTGGTCAGAAGCTCGTCAAGGGCCAGCTGAAACTTGAATACCAGCCCCATCGGCAGTTCGTGGGCATTGGCGAAGCGCTCGAAACGCTCCACGGCACGCCGCGGCTCATCCTGGCCGAGCCCCACTTCCATCTCGAGCTTGACGTCCACTTAGCGGTCCCCTCGCGAGAGATGCTTCATCCGGACTTCAATTCAACACGATCCTGAAAGATACCGAAAACCCGCTCGCGCGCACTACCATACCCCTCTTCGAGGGTCTCGGGGCTGTCGTACTGGAGTGCGACCGCCAGTTTTTCGCGTAGCACG
This sequence comes from Longimicrobiales bacterium, assembly GCA_965116905.1. Taxonomy (GTDB): domain Bacteria; phylum Gemmatimonadota; class Gemmatimonadetes; order Longimicrobiales; family Gaopeijiaceae; genus Bin94. The sequence goes on from OZ220732.1 coordinate 2,727,452, forward strand.
CCCGGTGCTTCATGAATCGTGATGCCTCCTTCGGAAGCCAGTCTCAACATGTCTCCGATGGCGCGCTGCATGCGCGTGGCGTCGGCCAGTACCCGCGCCTCTTCGGTGCTGATCGCGTCGGCGGCAGCCAGGGTTTCGAAACAGTCGAGGGTCTCTCCAGAGGTGGTTCGGGGAATCTCGTGAGCATACCGCACGACAAGATACTGGGCAAGCAACCGCAGGTCCAGCAATCCCCCCGGCCCGTGAAGGAGGCCGAACGGATCGCGCTGAGGATCCGCCGAGCGGCGCTCGCGCATCTCGGCGACGTCTTCGGCGAGCTGTCCGGGATCGACCGGGCGGGAGAAGGCTTCACGAATACTCCGTTCGATGGCCTGCCGGAGCGGTTCGTCTCCACAGATCACCCGTGACCTGACGAGCGCCATCAGGTCGCGCCCCATCCGCGTCCTCCCGGTGCCGGAGAGCCGCGTCCGGAGCTCGGCGAGCGTGATCATCCGGGACGGACCGACGACGCTCCGGCGGCTCCGCTCCCGGATACGGTACAGCGAGCCATGCTCGGCGTGGCGTTCCAGGGTGGAGAAGAGGCGGCCGGCGATTCTGTCGTAGTAGCGCGCGCCGTCCACATGATCGCGGGTGTCCGCGGAATCTCCGGCGGACGGAAAGTCCACGACCAGGACGAGATCGAGTGCCGAATCCCGTGTGAGTTCCCGGGCGCCCAGGTCACCCAGGGCCAGGACCGCGCAACGTCCTCCGGCGACCGTGCCGAGGCGTTGTCCGGTCTCCGCAATCGCCATCTGCAGGACCGTACTCGCGGCGATGTCCGCCAGATCGGAGCGGCACCTCAGGGCGTCCTCCGCGGTGACCAGATTCTGGAGCGTCTGAACGCCTGCCTGGAACCGGTGTTCACGCGTCCACGTCTCCAATACGCCCACGCGCTCGCGAAAGTCGTCCAAGCCATCCAGCCTCTCGGCAAGTGCCCTGTCCAGCGCCTCCCTGCCGGGCAGCGGGAGAAAGAAGGCGGGATCCAGAACGGCTTCAAGGATGCGAGGGTTGCGGCGCAGCGAATCCGCCAGCCGCGGTGCGCTTCCCATGACCACGGCGACCAGATTGAGCAGCCACGTGTTCGCCCTGACCATTGCGAAAAACGACATGTCGGCGGGCAGGGCGTGAAAGAACCGGTCGATCCGCGCCAGCGTGCGGTCGGGTTCGGGAGTGCGTCCCAGGGCGGCAATCAGCTCCGGAAGGACCGCTCGAACCGTGGCGCGCGCGCGGGTCGACGAGGTGGATGCGTGCCCTCCCTCGGCCCAGCTTCTGAAGATTTCCACGGCTTCCTGCGGCTTCCGGAATCCCTCTTCCCTCAACACAGGCTCCGGGCCGGAATCTCCGGCGGCCCCGTCGAGGACGAGTTCCGCGAGGCCTCGCTTCTTTTCGGGTGCCGTGAAGCGGGTTCGGAACAGCTGATGGACGCGCTCCATCGCTCGCTCGGCAATGACGGTCAGTTCGTCCGCCGATTCGATTCCGGCCAGGCAGGCCACGTTTTCGAGACCGCTTCTGGACGCGGGCAGCGCGCGGGTTGGCTGGTCGTTCACCATCTGAACGCGGTGCTCGAGGCGCCGCAGCGTCAGGTACGCGTCGCGCAGGTCGGCCGCTTCGCGGGGGAGGACGAGGTGCTCCCGTTCGATCGTGTCGAGCATGGACAGCACACCGGACCCCCTGAGGTGGCTGCTCCTCCCGCCGTAGGCCAACTGGTGCATCAGGACGAAGAACTCGATCTCGCGGATGCCCCCGGGGCTAAGCGCCAGATCGAGTCCGCTGGCCCGGGGCGGACCGCGGCGCCGGAACCGGTGAATCTGCCGGCTTATCGAGTGAATGTCCTCGACGGAGTCGAAATCGAGTCCCTGTTCCCAGATGAAAGGACGGAGTTCACCCAGGAAACCGCTTCCCGCGGTGACGTCGCCGGCCACCGGGCGCGCGTTGATCAGCGTCCCGCGCTCCCAAGTGCGCCCGGACCGCTGATAGTACTCGAGGGCGAATCGCCGACTGACCGCGAGCGGCGACGCCGGGGCGTCCGGCCGCAGGCGAAGGTCGGTCCTGAAGACGTATCCGTCCCGGGTCCGGGCCTGGAGGATGCGCGCCATGTCGCGGGTGACGCGGGCGAAGCAGTCCTCGGGAGACTTCGTTCCCGTGTATTCCACGACGTCCGGGTCGTACAGGGCGATCAGGGCAAGGTCCGGCGTGTAGCCCAGCTCCCTGGCACCGTGGCGGCCGGCCGCCAGCAGGAAGTATCCCCATCGGAATCTGCCCGGGGCTCCGTCCGGTTGTGCGAGTTCCCCACGCCGGACGCGATCGAGAAGCAGATGCTCCGTGGCGAGGTGCACGGCCCGGTCGGCCGTCTCGGACAGCGTCGCGGCGCACTGCGTGACGTCCCAGATCCCGTAGCAGTCACAGGCGGCGACGAGGGTCGCGATGCGGCTTCTCTGTCGCCTCAGCAGCCGCATCAACCGGTCGCGATTCATCGTCGGGTCGGCGGCGGCGAGCTCGCCCAGGACTTCGGCCGCGAGCGCCTGGGCGCCCTGCTCGGTGAGTGACTCGGCGAACTCCGTGTCCCGGTGCAACACGCGCGTCAGGTAGGGACTGTTGCCGAAGAGCAGGGAAAAGAAGGACCGGCCTGTTTCCTCTTCAAGGACCTCCAGCAATCGGTTCCGGTTGTCCCGGATGGCCAGGTCCCGCAATGCGGCGAGGCCGGAGGCGGCGGCTTTCGGCCGGTACTCCCGCATCGCCGCGAACTCGGCGGTTCGGGCTGCTTCGGCAACGATGGTGACGTCTTGCGGGTCCAGGATGGCCCTCCGAGCGTGTCGAGCGTGTGCGGAAAGCTTGACGGGGCGTGATGGGCCGGGAACAATACTGCCCTGCGGAAAACCCCCGGCCGAAACGTTCAGCCCAATCTACCTGCCCTGCCGTATGGGGTCCATCCGCACGGCGGACGCGGTAGGCAGACCGGTTCGCAGGGGTTAGACTATCGGAAAGGTTATTGCGACCGTGCGGGACGGCTCGCGCATACACTATGGACCGGCTGCTCCCGCCAGCCCACCCGGACCCGAGCCGATGGCAAAGATCCTGGTCGTTGATGACGAGCCCGATCTGGAATTGCTGCTCCGTCAGAAATTTCGCCGCAAGGTGCGCAGCGGTGAGCTGACTCTGGTATTCGCCCAGAACGGCGTCGAAGCGCTCGAAAAGCTGGAGGCCCACCGGGATGTCGACATGGTCCTGTCCGACATCAACATGCCCCAGATGGACGGGCTCACGCTCCTGCATCAACTCAACCAGTTGAACTACGACCTCCGGGCGGTCATCGTAACCGCTTACGGAGACATGAAGAACATCCGGACCGCGATGAACCGCGGGGCGTTCGACTTCGTCACGAAGCCCCTCGATTTCAAGGATCTGGAGACGACGATCTCCAAGACGCTCGCGCACCTCGAGGTCATGCGGGACGCGTTGCGGTCCAGGGACGAACTGGTCGCTCTGCGGCAGGAACTGGGTGTGGCGGCCCGGATGCAGGAGTCGATTCTGCCGACCCGATTCCCCGAAGACCCCCGCTACGAGATCCATGCCTGGATGACGCCGGCCAAGGAGGTCGGGGGAGATTTCTACGACTTCTTCAAGCTGGAGGACGGGCGCATCGGGATGGTCATGGCCGACGTATCGGGCAAGGGAGTGCCCGCAGCCCTTTTCATGATGGTTAGCCGCACCCTGATGAAGGGGACGGCCATCGGCGAGAATGATCCGGCCAAGTGCCTTGCCGAAGTGAACCAGCTATTGGTGGAGTCGAACGAAGAGTCCATGTTCGTCACCGTCTTCTACGCCAGCTTCGATCCCGTGACGGGCCGTCTCGACTTTGCCAACGCGGGCCACAATCTTCCGTACATCATGAAGGCCGGCGGGGAAGTCCAGCCGATCGACTGTGATTCGGGGCTGGTGCTTGCCGTGATGCCCGGCTTCGAGTTTCCCGGCGGATCCGTTCAGCTGGAGCCGGGTGATGCGGTCTTCTTCTACACGGACGGAATCACCGAGGCGATGGACAAGGACGGTGTGGAGTTCGGTGACGACGAACTCGCCAGGGTGCTGCACACGGTCACGGGACGGGACGCGGTGACGATCAATCGGGAGACCGTTCAAGCGGTTCAGGAACATGCGGGAGGCGCCGCCCAATCCGATGACATCACATGCCTGACTCTCCGTTACCTGAAGGATCCGCAATAGCCCCCAGGGGCGGTCCACCGGCCCCGGCCCCGGTCCCACCCCCGGTCCGGGCACTGGCGCGGGCGTGCGCACTGTTGCTGTGCGTGGTGGCGGGGGCTTCCGCGCAGCAGCCCGGCACCGGTGGCGACGGAGTCTTCGCCGATTCGATCGTGTTCGGCCAATCCGCTGCGCTGCGGGGTCCCGCGGGAGAACTCGGCAGGAACATGAATCTGGGGGTTCGTGTCGCGTTCGAGGAGGCGAATCGCGAGGGCGGCGTGCACGGGCGGTTGCTGAAGCTCATGCTCCGGGACGACCGCTATGAGCCCGAGGCGGCCATCGCGAACACCAGGGAGCTCATCGCTCACGGGGTCTTCGCGCTGATCGGCGCGGTGGGCACGCCGACGTCCAGCCGGGCCGCGCCCATCGCCGAAGAGGCCAGGGTGCCGTATATCGGCGCCTTTACGGGTGCGGAACTGCTCAGGGGTGCGGACCAGCGCTACGTGGTCAACGTGCGCGCGTCGTACTACCAGGAAACGGATCAGATGGTCGAGCGTCTCACCCGGGACCTCGGATTCGAGCGGATTGCCATTCTCTACCAGGACGACAGCTACGGCCTGGCCGGCTACACCGGTGTCCGCCAGGCCCTGAACAAGCGTCAGATGGCCCTCGTGGGTGAGGGCACCTACGTCCGCAACACGATGGCGGTCAAGCGCGCGCTCCTGGACATCCGCGAGGACAACCCGCAGGCCGTCATCATCATCGGAGCCTACCGCCCGGCGGCGCAGTTCATCATGTGGGCCCGCAAGATCGGGATGCGCGCCGTCTTCGTGAACATCTCGTTTGTTGGCAGCAACGCGCTCCTCAACGAACTCGGGCGGTCCGGAGACGGCGTGGTGGTGACCCAGGTGGTCCCCTTCCCGCGCGACACGTCGATTCCGGTCGTGGCGCAGTATCAGGCCGCCCTCCGCGAACTCGATCCGTCGGCCGAACCGGGGTTCGTGTCACTCGAGGGCTACCTGGCAGGACGGCTCGTGGTGCAGGTCCTGCGCGAAATCGGCGAGTCCGGCGAGGGTCCTCCGACCCGCGAGGACTTTCTGAGACGGCTCGAAGAGGCCGGCGCGATCGATCTGGGCGGCTTCACCGTTCAATACGCTCCGGGAGACAATCAGGGGTCCGACGCGGTCTTCCTGACGGTGATCCGGGAGGGCAGGTTCGTCTCCGTGAACCGACTGGCGCGATGAGTTCCTCCGGGATGAAGACGCTCGACCATCGAGTGCATTCGGCATTCGAGTGGATTCTGGAGCGATTGCCCAGCCGCCTCGGCGACCGGGTTCGCGAGGCGAGCGGGGGCCGCTTCGGCATCGGCAGCCAGGTGGTTGTGGGGCTGGGAGGCGGGGTTGTGATGACCATCGGCGCCATCGTGCTCGCGCTGATCCTGATGAGCGTCGTGAATTCCCAGCAGAGCCAGGTGACGCAGGCGCACATGCCCGCGCTCGTGGCGGCATTCGAGGTGGCGCAGCAGAGCACCGAGCTGGTGCGGGCGTCCCCCCGTCTTCTCGCGGCCACGAGTCCTGAAGTCCTCGACGATGTGATGGTCGAAGTTCGCCGGCAGGAGGATCAGATGCTCAGCCGGGTCACACAGATCGCCGCGGCTGAGGGGGGAGAGGGGAATCAGGGGGAGATGGAGGGCATGGTCGTGCCCGTCGTCGACAGCCTCGTGGAGAGCATCAACCAGATCCACACGTCGGTGCTTCGCCGGTTGACGGCGCGTGAGCGGCTGGAGGAGCTCGAAACCCAGTTGGCCGACGCGGGGCAGGCGCTGCAACTCCTGCTCGAGGAGGAGATCGACGACCAGGAGTTCTTCATGTACACCGGTCTGCGAGAGCTCAACGAGACGCCGGCTCCGGTGGCGCGGCGCAGGACGGAGGCGGAACTGGACCACTACCGTGGCCTTCTGAACTTCAAGGCGTACCAGAACGAGGCCGGCGCGCTGATCGCCCAGGCCATGACCGAGGACGATCCGGAGGTGCTGCTGGCAAACCGCGAAAGGGTCGAGACCGCGATCGGGGACGTCGAAGGCGCGCTCCCCAGAATCAGGCCCGGTGTGCGCGCCGAGTTGCAGGAACAGGTGGACGAGTTGAAGGACCTCTACCAGTCCTCCGACGGCGTCTTCGAGACTCGCGGCCTCGAGCTCGCGGAAGATGCGCGGGCGGCCCAGCTGGTAACGCGCAACCAGCAGACCACCGCCGAGCTCGTCAACCGAGTTCAGAATCTCGTGGGCGACGCCGAATCCTCGGCACGGGACGCTGCGAACCGGTCGGGCACGCTGGTTCAGCTGGGTGTCTGGTTCCTGCTGATCGTCACCTTCCTCACGATTGCCGCGGCGTTCGTCGCATGGAAATTCTTCGGCGAGCGGCTGCTCGTGCGCATGGGCGCGCTGTCGAGCGCCACCCGCCGGATGTCCAAGGGCGACCTGGAGGTGCAGGTGGAGATCGAGGGCAACGACGAACTCACGGACATGGCGGGCGCCCTGGAGGTGTTCCGGCAGCACGCGGTCGAGGTGCAACGGCTCAACCTGGTCGAAAAGCTGGCCGACGAGGTTCAGGCCAAGAACGCGGAGCTTGAGGATACGCTCGCCAACCTGCGGCGCACCCAGCAGCAGGTGGTCAAGCAGGAAAAGCTCGCTTCGCTGGGGGCATTGACCGCGGGCATCGCCCACGAGATCCGAAACCCGTTGAACTTCGTGAACAACTTCGCGGCGCTGTCCTCAGAACTCATCGAGGAGTTGCGGGAGGAGTTGAAGGTGGAAGACAACGGGGGCGGGGAGCTGGACCGCGAGTTCATCTCCGAGATTCTCGACGACCTGGATACCAACGTCGTCAAGGTGAACGAACACGGCACCCGTGCCAACAGGATCGTCGAGGGGATGCTGGCCCATTCCAGGGACGAGGCGGGTGAGCTGGAATCGGTCGAGATCAACGTCCTGGTTCAGGAGTACGCGAAGCTGGCGTACCACGGCATTCGCGGGACCGACTCCTCCTTCAATGTGGACATGGTGTACGAGTTCGATGCCAATGCGGGTGAGGTGGAGGCGATCGCCCGCGACCTCAGCCGGGTGTTCCTCAACATCGTCACGAACGCCTGCCACGCGACGCACGCGCGCAGGACCGGGGACGAAGAGGAGGACTACCACCCCGTCGTCACGGTCAGGACGGAGGGGCGGAAGAACGACGTATGCATCACGGTGCACGACAACGGCACCGGCATTCCGCAGCATGTGCTCGACAGGATCTTCGACCCGTTCTTCACGACGAAGTCCGGGACCCAGGGCACCGGCCTGGGACTCTCGATATCCCATGAAATCGTCCAGGAGCACGGCGGCAAGATCGAGGTGGATACCGTGCCCGGGGACTTCACGGAGTTCAGGATAACGCTGCCGCGGAGCTACGCTTCCGTGACTGCTTCCTGACGGTCCGCATTTGACCGCCGCCGCGCGGGCCAGTCTGTCCGCCTTTCGTCCCGGGAGGGGGGAGTTTCGCGATCTCGTCATGCTCGCGACGCCCGTTGCGGTCGTTCAGATGGGCCTTCTGTCCCAGGGGTTGGTGGACACCGCGATGGTCGGCAGGGTAACGGCAGTCGAACTGGGCGCCGTGACCCTTGGCAACGTCTATTTCTTTACCGTGGCGGTGTTCGGCATGGGGCTTCTCTTCGCGCTGGATCCCCTCGTCGCACAGGCATTCGGGGCGGAGGACCACGACGAGATATCGGCATCCATACAGCGAGGACTCCTCCTGAGCGTCGGGCTCGCCGCGGTGACCTCGGCCATGCTCGCTCTCGCGGAACCGGTCTTCGTGCTTCTCAGGCAGCCGCCGGAGGTGATTCCCGTGGCGGCCGGGTACACGCATGCTCTGATTCCCGGCATGCTGCCCTTCTACGGGTTCATCGTCTTTCGCCAGACGCTGCAGGCGGTGGGCCGGGTGGCGCCGGTCGTCTGGACGATCGTCCTGGCGAATCTGCTCAACGCGGGCGCCAACTGGGTTCTGATCTACGGCAACCTCGGGGCGCCTGCCATGGGTGCGGTGGGCTCGGGGTGGGCCACCGCCATTTCGAGGTGGTTCATGTGGCTGTGCGCGCTCTGCCTCGGGTGGCGCCTGCTGGTGCCGTACTTGCGGCATGTGCGGCGCGACGTGTTTCAGTTGGGGCCGCTACGGCGGATCCTGCGGCTCGGTTCGCCCATCGGGCTCCAGCTGTTCATGGAGTTCGGCGCCTTCGGGGCGATTGGCATCGCCATGGGCTGGCTGGGGACGCACGCGATCGCGGGCCACCAGATTGCGCTCAACCTCGCGGCCTTCGCGTTCATGATTCCCCTGGGGATATCCCAGGCCGCGGCCGTGCTCGTCGGCAGGGCGGTGGGCAACGAGAGGCCGGACAGGGCGCGGCGATCCGCTGGCGGTGCGGTCCTGCTGTGCTGCCTGGCCATGTCGGTGACCGCCGCGGTTTTCCTTGCCATCCCGGGTTTTCTGGCCGAACAGTTCACCACGGATGCGACCGTGGCCGCCGTGGCCGCGGCTCTCATACCCGTCGCGGGCATGTTCCAGCTGTTTGACGGCCTGCAGGTCGTGTGTACCGGCGCCCTCCGTGGAGTCGCCGATACGCTGCGCCCGATGGTCTACAACGTGCTGGGGTTCTGGCTCTTCGGCATTCCGTTGAGCCTGTGGCTCGGGTTCGGACGCGACCAGGGGCCGGTGGGCCTGTGGTGGGGTCTTGCCGCCGGTCTCGGGGCGGTGGCCGTCCTGCTCCTATGGCGGCTGTGGATCCGGTTCCACGGACCGCTCGTCCGCTTCCGCGTTGCCCACGGGGCGTCTTCCCCGTCCGATCCAATCTAGAATTCGCCCACGAATCCGATCTCCGTTTCGAGTTCGTAGCCGGTCTCGCGGAGGACTGTCGAGCGGGCAAGTTCAATCAGGGTCAACACCTCGGTCGCTTTGGCGCCCCCGAGATTCACGATGATGTTTGCGTGCTTGTGGAAGATCTCGGCCGCCCCGTGAACGTGGCCCTTGAGCCCGCACTCGTCGATAAGGCGGCCCGCTCCGATCCCGTCGATCTTCTTGAAAATGGATCCCACGCAGGGATACAGCCACAGGTCCGGGTGCCGCTCGTCCCGCCACGCGAGGTTCTCCCGCATCACGCGCCGCAGTTCGCTGGCGGGAGTCGGCTCAAGCTTGAGCGATACGTCAAGCACGAGGTCCCCGGTGTCGTGGATGATGCTGTAGTCGTATCCGAACCGGAAATACTCGGTTCCCACGGTGCGTATCTCGTTCCGGGGCGTGAAAATGGTCGCGCCCTCCATGACCTCGTCCCAGAAGACCGTGCGCTCGCGCTCCGGGGCGGGCGAGAGGAAATGCAGGTTCTGCCATACCGCGCCCCCGACCGTGCTGGGAATGCCCACGAAATGGTGTATCCCGCCCAGCCCCCTCGCGACGGTCGCGTTGATCAGGTCGGGGAAGGTATCGAGCCCGGCGCCGGCGGTGACCCTGCCATCGGTGTCGAACTCCACGGTCGAGATGTCGCACCTGACGACCAGCCCGCGAAATCCGTGGTCACCCACCAGGATGTTTGCGCCACGCCCCAGAACGAAACATGGGACCCCCATTTCGCGCGCCGTTGAAACCGCGAGGCACAGTTCGTCGGCCGAACGGGCCCGGTAGAAGAGGTCCGCGGGGCCCCCGATTCCGAACGTGGTGAGGGGCCCCAGGGGCACGTTGCGTCGAACCCGATCGGGGTCGACAGCGAGCCTGAGCCGGTCGAGAGTCGGCGAATCCGTGAGCAGTGCCAAGTCAATGGCCCGGTTGCGAAGTGATCACTGGGCGACGAATAAGTCTCGCGTCCACGCGCCCGGGGGGCAACGTCGGCTGCGTGTTCGATTCCGCACACCATCGTCCCGTTTCCGATCGCCCGCGAAACGAGTCCCGGAGGACCTATGGGCACTCTAAGCGATTTTTTGACAAATACATACGGAATCAGCCCGATGACTGGCACGCTTCTTCCAGTAAGGAGGCTCGGATCGGTGGTGTGGCTCCGGCCGGGCTTTCCGGGTGGTGAGGCGGTGTGGTAGGGTGAAGGCATCCGGTCGGAGCCCGACCCGCCCGGGCGATGCCGGGAACAGGGCCGGCGAAAGAAACCGTGCACCGGCCCACAGCGTATGATGTTGCAGACAGGGAATGCTACAGACAGGGAGCCTGCCGTCGTTTTCTGCATGGCAGACCGGTTCGGGGAAACCGACTTCATTCGATACACATGATCCACGAGCGTCGCGAAGGAAAGTCGCCGACGACGCCCCTGATAAGCCTGGCGTCGCTCAGCAAGGTCTTCCACACGGATGAGGTCGAGACCCACGCACTCTCCAACGTCACCCTGGGTATCGAACGCGCCGAGTTCGTATCGATCGCCGGGCCTTCCGGTTGCGGCAAGACCACGCTCCTGTCGATCCTCGGCCTGCTCGACTCTCCCACCGGGGGCACCTACCTGCTTGACGGCAAACCGGTGGAGCGACTGTCGGCCGCGCAGAGGGCGAGAATCCGCAACCAGTCCATCGGCTTCATCTTCCAGGCGTTCAACCTGATCGGCGACCTCACCGTTTTCGAGAACGTCGAACTTCCCCTGAGCTATCGGGGAATGCCGGGTCCGGAACGGAGGCACAGGATTCGGAGGTCCCTGGAGCGAGTGGGCATGGCGCACAGAATCAACCACTACCCCTCACAGCTCTCGGGCGGTCAGCAACAGCGGGTCGCGGTTGCCCGTGCCATTGTGGGCAAGCCCCTGATCCTGCTTGCCGATGAGCCCACCGGCAACCTGGACTCCAGGAACGGACACGCGGTCATGGCCCTCCTTCATGAACTTCACAACGAAGGAGCGACGATCTGCATGGTCACGCATGATCCGCGCTATGCCCACTCGGCCGACCGGACGATCCATCTGTTCGACGGTCAGGTCGTGGACGAAGGGGACAGCCGGAGCGCCCATCAGCTGGAGCAAAGCGGCTTCGACATCTGAACGGGAAGGGTGGCCGCCCGACAGGCTCGCAACTGCTCCGCTCCCACCCCGTCGGTGCAAACAGGGGACACTCCGGCTTAACTTGTTACGGCAGCCGATTCCCGGCTGCATTGCCGACCGCCCAGAGAATTGTGTAGCGAATGCCTGTTGCAGAGAGGAAGATCCGGGTGCTGGTAGCAAAACCCGGCCTGGATGGACACGACCGCGGGGCGAAGGTCATCGCCGCCGCATTCCGCGATGCGGGCTTCGAGGTCATCTACACGGGATTGCATCAGACGCCCGAGATGGTCGTTGCGGCCGCGGTCCAGGAAGACGTGGACGTAGTGGCGATGTCGGTGCTCTCGGGGGCGCATATGACGCTCTTCCCCAGGGTTCGTGAGCTGCTCGACCGAGAGGGACTGCAGCGTGTCCTTCTGACGGGTGGTGGTATCATCTCGCGCGAAGACGCGGTCTCACTCGGAGAAAAGGGCGTGGGGCGCGTATTCGGGCCCGGGACGGCCACCGTCGAGGCGATCGACTATATCCGTCAGTGGTTCGCCGAAAATGTGGATCCCTATTAGTGTCGTGCACCGGGACCCGATGCTAGCCTGCCGGGGTTGAATCCGTGGACACGGGCCGCCTTGCACGCCTGGGCGCGGAGCTCGAGGAACTCCGGCGCCATCTGCGGCTCGGAGGCGGCACCGACAAGATCCGCCGGCAACGCGAGAAGGGGAAGCTGACGGCGAGGGATCGACTGCATCTCCTGCTGGACCCCGACACGACGTGGTTCGAGGTGGGACTGCTTGTCGCGCACGACCGTTACGACGGCAACGCGCCCGGCGCCGGGGTGGTCACGGGGGTAGGTGTGGTGGAGGGCAGAGAGGTGGTGGTGGTCGCCAACGACGCAACGGTGAAGGCGGGCTCGTGGTGGCCGGAGACCATCCGGAAGATGCTGCGGGCGCAGGAAATCGCCATGCGCTGCCGCATCCCCATCATCTACCTGGTCGATTCCGCCGGCGTCAATCTGCCGTACCAGGGAGGGGTGTTTCCCGGGCAATACGGAGCGGCGAGGATCTTCTACTACAACTCGATCATGCGCCGGTACCTGAAGATCCCGCAGTTCGCGGCGGTGATGGGCCCCTGCATTGCGGGGGGTGCGTATCTGCCGGCCCTGTCCGATGTCATGCTGATGGTCGAAGGTACCAGCTTCATGGGGCTCGGGGGACCGAACCTGGTCATGGGAGCGACCGGTCAGTCCGTCGGCAGGGAGGAGCTGGGTGGCGCATCCGTCCATACCGGTGTCAGCGGCGTGGCGCATTATCGCGTGGAAGATGACGAAGCGTGCATCGCGCGGCTCAGGGAACTCGTGGCGGAACTGCCGGACGGCGACACGCACCGGCGTGCCGCGGCAACCTTGCCGGCCCCGGTTCGTCCGGCCAACGACCTCTACCAGCTGCTGCCCGACGACCACCGGCAACCCTATGACATGGGCGCCTTCCTGGAGGTGTTGCTCGACGAGGGGGGACTGTCGGAATTCCAGCCCGAACACGCGGCCGAACTGATCTGTGGCACGGGTTCCGTGTCGGGGTGCCGGGTCGGCGTCATCGCCAATCGCCGCGGCATGATCCGGGACGGCCGCAAAGGACCGGCGCGTTTCGGCGGGATCGTCTATTCCGAGTCGGCAGAGAAGGCCGCCTACTTCATCGACACGATGAGCCGCCACGGCACGCCCATCATCTTTGTCCAGGATGTTTCCGGGTTCATGGTGGGCGTCGACGCCGAGCACAGCGGGATCATCCGGGCCGGCGCCCGCTTCGTGGAGGCCATGGCTACCGCGTTGGTGCCCAAGATCGTGCTGACACTCAATCACGCCTCGGGTGCCGGCTACTACGCGATGGCGGGGCAGGGGTTCGACCCCGACTTCATCCTCACGCTCCCGACCGGACGCATGGGGGTCATGGAGGGAGAGAGCGCGGTCGTCGCGCTCTTCGGGGCGGAGCTGGAGCGCCTCAGGGCAGAGGGGAAGACGCCCGACGAGGACCTGACCGGGCGCATGGACGCCGTGCGGGCCGAGTACGACCGTCAGCTGGACGCGACGTACGCAGCCGCGAGGGGCTTTGTGGACGCGGTCGTGCTCCCCGAGGAGATCCGGGAGGTCGTTGCACTGCTGTTGCGGGCGGCGCGCGGCAACCCGGGACCGCACCTCGGGCCGTTCGTGCTGCCGCCGGGACTGGACGGCAGATACCCGTGAGCACTGCGCGTGGCGGGCGACCGGCCTCATCCCCCCGGACCGTGCGGATCGCCAGCGGTCAGGGCTTCTGGGGAGACGACCTGGAGGCGCCGGTCCGTCAGGTCCAGGGTGGCCGGATCGACTACCTGATGCTGGACTACCTTGCCGAAGTGACGATGTCGATCATGCGGAGGCAGCAGTTGCGCGATCCTGCCGCGGGGTACGCCCGCGACTTCGTACCCCTGATGGAGAGGATCTTCAACGACTGCGTGGAACGCGACATCCGGGTCGTGACCAACGCCGGCGGCGTCAACCCGGCCGAATGCGCGAGGGCGGTGGCGGAGGCGGGGCGCCGGGCAGGTGTCGAGGGGCGGGCCCGCATCGGCGTCGTGACCGGTGACGACCTCATGGACCGGCTCGACGACCTCATCGCGGCCGGGCACCCCCTGGCGCACATGGAGAACGGGGAGCCGCTGGAGTCGGTCCGCCACCGGGTCCGCAGCGCAAACGTCTATCTGGGCGCGCGGCCGATCGTGGAGGCGTTGGGGCGGGGAGCCCTCATCGTCGTCACCGGCCGGTCGACCGACACGGCACTCACCTACGCCCCCATGGCCTGGGAGTTCGGCTGGCCCTGGGACGCGTACGACCTTCTCGCCAGCGGCGTTGTGGCGGGACACATCAACGAATGCGGGGCCCAGGCCAGCGGCGGCAATTGCTCGGCCGAGTGGTGGACAATCCCGGATCTCGCCCGCGTCGGCTTCCCGATCATCGAGGCGGGTGCCGACGGCGGCTTCGTGGTCACCAGGCACCCCGAATCGGGGGGTGTCGTGAGCCTGCGCACCGTCAAGGAGCAGCTTCTCTACGAAATGGGTGACCCCGCGAGCTACATTACCCCTGACGTCATTGCGGATTTTACCACAATACGCCTCGCGCCTGCAGGTGCCGACCGCGTCCGCGTGGACGGGGTTCGCGGCGGACCGCCCACCCCGTCTCTCAAGGTGTCGGTCGCCTACTCCGCGGGGTACAAGGCGGTCGGAACCCTGGTCTACGCGTGGCCCGACGCAGCCGCCAAGGCAAGGGCCGCGGCCCGGATCCTGCGGGAGCGCCTGGACCGGCTGGGTCTCGTTTTCGCTAGAGTATTGGTAGAACTTGTCGGCTGGGATGCCACCCACGGACACCTGGCGGGGGAACCACCGCCGGATCTGCCCGAGGTCCAGCTGCGTGTCGGCGTCAGAGGCCGGGACCGCAGTGCGGTCGAGCGCTTCAGCCGCGAGATCGCCCCGCTGGTCCTGACGGGACCTCCTTCGGTTACGGGCTTCGCGGGCGGGAGGCCCAGGGTTCAGGAGATCGTCGCCTTTTGGCCCGCGCTCATTGAGCGGACCGCTGTGGAGCCGCATCTCGCCGTGGACGTCGTCGAGGTATGAAGGGGAGCATGACGTGACCGCTGGCGGAAGAGCATTCGGGATCGACTTCCAGAGGAGTGCGGGCCTTGCCTAGGATACCGTTACTGGAGCTGGCCCACGCCCGGTCTGGAGACAAGGGCGATACGGCCAATATCGGACTGATCGCATACGATCAGATAGACTATCCACTTATTTTGAAACAAGTTACGGCAGAACGTGTAAAGCAGCACTTCGGGTCTCTGGTGCGTGGGCCGGTGGAGCGTTTCGAGCTCGCCAATCTCTGCGCGGTGAACTTCCTCCTCCATGGCGCCCTGGACGGGGGCGGCACCGTCTCCCTGATGACCGACGCGCAGGGAAAGGTGTTCAGCACGGCCCTGCTTCGCATGGAGATCGAGGTCCCCGAAGAGGTGGCGATCCGCGTGAGCGGCCGTGGCCGCCATCCGGTACGGGGAAAGGCGGACGCGCCGTGAGCCGGGCCATGGATGTCCCGTCGGTGTCGCGGCAATTCGCCGCGGGCGTAGCCATATTGACGCTACAACGTGAGCACAAGAGGAACGCCCTGAACGCGGCGCTGGTCGGTGAGCTCCGCGAGGCGCTCGCGGCGGCCGACGGAGACGAGTCGGTCCGCGTGATCGCGATCCGGGGTGCCGGGAGGGACTTCTGCGCCGGTGCCGACCTCGAGGAGATCGCCGCGTCACAGGCAGGGGGACTCGAGGCGGCGCGGACCGATGCCCAGCACCTCGGAGCGCTGTTCCGGGAGATGCGGCAGGCCTCCAGGCCGGTGGTTGCGGTCGTGCGGGGGCGGGCGCTGGGCGGCGGATGCGGCCTGGCGACGGCCTGCGATCTGGTCCTGGCAAGCGAGACGGCGGCGTTCGGGTATCCAGAGGTGCATCTTGGTTTCGTGCCGGCGCTCGTGATGGCCATGCTGAGAAGGAAGGTCGGGGAATCGGCTGCGTTCGAGCTGGCCGTGCGGGGCCACCGGATCGATGCGGCGGAGGCGGCGTCCATCGGCCTGGTCACCCGCGTGTTCCCCGAGGCGGGATTTCAGACAGCGGTGGACGACTACTTGCGTGATCTCGCGAGCCGCCCCCCCGGAGCGGTTTCTCTGACCAAGCGTCTCTTCTACGGCATCGAGGGCGCCGGCTTCGGCGACGCCATCGCACGGGGAGCCGAGGTGAATGCCGCCGCTCGGTTGACCGACGAGTGCCGCGAAGGCGTCCGCCGTTTCCTGCGAAAGAAGGGCGGCTGAGGGCTCACAAGATGTTTCGTCCGTCCAGCTACAAGTCCGGGGAGCCGGACCGATTCCTGACGTGGAAAGTCCGCGCGTTCGTGATCGGGGCCGCGCTGGCCCTTGCGGGGATGGCGTTCGCGGTCGACTGGCTCGTGTGGTCCGGGATCGGGGTTCTGGCCCTTGGGCTGTTGCTTCGCTTCCTGCCCGCACGAGACGACTCCTGACCCGGGCCACCTGGACGCCGTCCCACCAGACCATTCCCGTGTCCCGTGATTCTCGCTTCGTTGCCGGGCATGGCAACGAGGGACGACCGCTCTCTGGCGCGTGACGCCCGCGCAATCCTGAGGGCGAAATTCGGATTCGACGGTTTCAGGCCGGGGCAGGAACGCCTGATCGTCAGCGTTCTGTCGGGCAGGGACACGCTGGGCGTACTCCCGACGGGCGGAGGCAAGACCCTGTGCTACCAGCTTCCCGCGTTCATGTTGACGGGCGTCGTGCTGGTGGTCAGCCCGCTCATTTCGCTGATGAAGGATCAGGTCGACCGCGCGCGCCGCATCGGGCTGCGGGCGGCCTCGCTCACGTCCCAGGATCCGCGCGACGCGCAACTGCGGTACGAACGCCTGCTCCGACAGGGGCAGCTCGATCTCCTCTTCTGCTCGCCGGAGCGCCTGGAAGCGCCGCGGCTCCGGGATATCCTGCGCCGCACGGGGGTCTCGCTGATCACCGTCGACGAAGCCCACTGCATTTCTGAATGGGGTCACGAGTTTCGCCCGGCGTTCCGCCGCATGCTGCCGCTCCGCGAGATCGTCGCCGCACCGGTGCTGGCTGTGACCGCCACCGCCACGCCGGCGGTCCGGGACGACATCGTACGGGTGCTGGGAATGAACGACCCGGCGAGGGTCGTCACCTCCTTCGACCGCCCCAACATCCGCTGGATGGTGGCGAGGCGGAGATCCGGTCCCGAGCGCATCCGCGCCATGGTCCGCCTGGTCCGGCGAGCCCCTCCGGAGTGTGCCGCGCGGGCGCTGATCGTCTATGCACCTACGCGGCGCCTCGTCGTGAGCGTGCGCAGGGCTCTGGCCAGCCGGGGCGTGGTTGGCGACGCCTATCACGCGGCTCTCCCCGGCGAGGAACGTCAGGCGGTCCAGGAGCGTTTCATGTCGGGAGCCTCGAACGTGGTTGTGGCGACGTGCGCTTTCGGCATGGGGATCGACCGCGGCGACGTATGGGCCGTCTTCCACTACGCCTTCCCCGGTTCGCTGGAGAGCTATTACCAGGAGGCCGGGCGAGCCGGACGCGACGGTACCGACTCACTGGCGCTGGGCTTCGTGCACCGGGACGACTGGCGTGTTCCGGAGGGTTTTCTGGCGCGCGCCTACCCCAGGCCACGAGACGTGCTGGCCCTGCTGCGGAAACTCCGGGCATCCGGGCGGGCGTGGCCGGGCGCCTCGGGGCGACGGGCCCCGGTCCCGGACGACGGCAACGCGCCTCATTTCAAGTGGCTCATGCGCTCCGGTGCCCTTCGGCTCGATCCGGCGCTGGCCGAGTGGGTGGCCAACTGGCCCGATGGTGAGTCGGAGGGCCCGCCCCGCGTCGGGGGACGCGCCATCGTCGTCACGGGTGAGGCCCCCGATCTCGGTCCGCTCGTGGCCGCGCGCGGCCAGGCCGTGGACCGTTTGAAGGCCATGAGACACTACTGCGGCCGCCGGGGATGCCGGAGATTGGCGCTTTTGCGTTACCTTGGAGAAGTGCCCGGCTGGCGGTCATGCGGCTCGTGCGACAGGTGCGAGCGTCGCTGGGGCTTCAGGCGCTGAACACCGGCCGGCCGAGAATCATCCCTTTTTCGCTGCTCGATGTTCCCATACCTGGACCGCGGTCACATAGATCTCCAGGCCGATGTGCGCCGTTTTGCGCTCGAGGCCGTCGCTCCCGTGGCGCGGGAGCTCGACGAGACCGGCCGTTTTCCGTGGGACAATGTCAAGGCAATGGCCGAACGCGGCTGGCTCGGCGTCCCCGTGCCCTGCGAGCTGTCCGGAATGGGACTCGACTATCTCAGCTACGTCCTTGTCGTCGAGGAGCTTGCCCGACACGACGCCAGTCACGCGATCACGGTCTCCGCGCACACGACCCTGGGCACGGCGCCCATTCTCGCATTCGGATCGGATGCCCAGAAGGAGCGGTTCATACCGCTGCTGGCCTCCGGACAGGTGCTGGGCGGATTCGGGCTGACCGAACCCGGTGCCGGCTCGGACGCTTCCGGCACGCGCACGAGAGCCGTGGCCGCGGACGGTGGCTACAGCATCACCGGCAGCAAGATCTTCATCACGCACTCGGGCGTGGGCGAGATCTTCGTGGTCACCGCCGTGACGACACCGGATCGGGGCCATCGCGGGATCACCAGCTTCATCGTGTGCAAGCCGACGTGCGACCTGGAAGAGTCGGCGCGAGTCGGCGTGGGGCACCGTCCCGAGCTTCCGTATTCGGCCGGTGTCACTCCGGGAGCCCGCGAAGACAAGCTCGGCTGGCGGGCTTCGGACACCCGCGAACTCCACCTGCAGGACGCCTGGGTCTGCCAGGACCAGCGGCTGGGGCCCGAGGGCGAAGGGTTCACGAACTTCATGCGTACGCTCGATGCCGGCCGTATCGGCATTGCAGCGCTCTCGCTCGGAATCGCACAGGGGGCTCTGGACGAGGCGGTCCGATACACAGGTCGGAGGCGCCAGTTCAAGCGACCCGTCTGGGATTTCCAGGACATCCGGTTTTCGCTGGCCGAAGTTGCCGCGGCGATCCAGGGCGCTCGGCATCTGACCTATCACGCGGCCTGGCTCAAGGACAGGGACCTCCCCTTCGCGAAGGAAGCGGCCATGGCGAAACTCACCGCGTCGGAGCTGGCGGCAAGGTCGGCTCGCGTGGCGGTGCAGGCGCTTGGCGGCGCGGGCTACACCACCGATCACCCCGTCGAGCGGATGATGCGGGACGCGAAGGCCTGCGAGATCGGAGAGGGCACCAGCGAAATCCAGAAAACCGTAATTGCCCGGCACCTTGCACGGGAATACGCCTCATGATTCGTCCAGTCGGTTCGGGTCATGCGGCGCTCTCCGAGGTGCCGAGACGAATTCATGATCCAAGGTTCGGAGGCGTTGTCGCCGAGCCCGGTCGCCGGCTTGCGTACCACGCCCGACTGTGGCGGTTGCGTGGCCGGGGCGGGCGGCACAGGCGCCGACCGATCACGGATCCACAGTGGGAGAGACGAATTGAAGAGAGAAATCCTGATCAGCACCTCGGACGAAGAGTCCTGGGTGGCGATCACAGAAGACGGCACACTTGCCGAACTCATGTTCGACCGGCCGGATCAGGGCCGGCTTGTCGGTGACATATTCCTCGGCCGTGTCGAGTCGGTACTGCCCGGCATTCAGGCCGCGTTTGTAGACATCGGCGAAGGAAAGGCGGGGTTTCTGCACGCGGCAGACCTCGCAAGACGCTCCGAAAACGGCGAATCCGATGACGGAGGGGGGCGCCGGCCACGCGGGCGCGACCGCAGTGCACCTCCGATCCAGGAGGTCCTGAAGAGGGGCCAGAAGATCCTGGTGAAGGTGACCAAGGAGGCGATCTCGACGAAGGGGCCAAGGGTCACGACCGAGATATCGCTCCCCGGCCGTTTCCTTGTATACATGCCCGATACCGACCATGTGGGAGTGAGCCGGAAGATCGGACACCGACGTGAACGCGCCCGACTGCGCAGCATGGCCAAGGCGGTTGTGGAGGACGGTTCCGGCGGCGTGATCGTGCGTACCGCGGGCGAAGAACTGACGCCCGGGCGCCTGGAGAGCGAGTATCGCCATCTGCGCAAGCAGTGGCGCTCGATCCGCAAGAAGGCGGACAGGTCCGAGGCCCCCGCGCTGGTCCACGCCGAGGCGAAGCTGATCTCCGGAGTGATCCGGGACCTCTTCACCAACCGCTTCGACGGCGTCACGGTCGATGACCGGGACGTCCACCGGCAGATCGTCCAATACGTCCGGACCTTCGATCCCGATCTGCTCGATCGGGTCCACTACTATGCCGAGGAAGAGCCCCTGTTCGATCACGCCGGGATAGAGACGGACATTCAACGAGCCTTCGAGAGCAAGGTCGATCTCCCGTCCGGCGGGCACGTGATCATCGAACAGACCGAAGCGCTGGTGTCCGTGGACGTCAATACCGGGCGTTTCACCGGCAAGAAGAAGGACCCCGAGCAGACGATTCTGAAGACCAACCTGGACGCCGCCCGCGAGATCGCGGCGCAGCTCCGGCTGCGCGACATCGGCGGCATCATCGTCATCGACTTCATCGACATGGAGTCGCAGGAGAACCGGGACAGAGTCCTGCACGAACTGCGAACCTGTCTGGGCCGGGATCGGGCGCGCACGCGCACATGGGAGGTATCGGACCTCGGGTTGATCGAGATGACCCGGCAGCGCGTCCGTCCTTCGCTGCTGCAGTCGCTCACCGAACCCTGCGCCGCGTGCGACGGTAGCGGGCACGTGTGGACACCCACAACGATCGTCAGGGAGATCGAGCGCTGCGTGAGAAGGGCCGCTGCGGCCGGGGAGACGCAGGACATCCTGGTGCGGGTCCATCCGGAGGTCGCGCTGCAGGTCATGGAATCCGAACCGCAGTTCCTGCGCAAGCTCAAGCGTCGGACCCGGCTGCGCCTGGATCTGCGGGACGATCCGCTCATGCGCCATGACGAGTTCCGGCTTCTGGCGGGGCGTGCCCGATCGGATGTGACGGCCAAGTACCGGGCGGCCTAGGCCGGTTTCCCGGAGGTTGACCTTGGGCTCCGTGTAGATGACCTTTACAGGCTGCCCAGCGTCTGCCGGGCAGCGACTCGTCAGTAGACACCAACGATGGACGCGCAAATGTTCGCTGTATTCAGGACGGGCGGGAAGCAGTTTCGTGCCGAGCCGGGTGCGACCCTGCTGATCCCCACGCTGGACGCGGAGCCGGGGACCACCGTCACCTTCGAGGAGGTGCTGTTGGCGTCCGAGGGGGGCGAGGGCGGAGAGGTCTCGGTGGGGGCGCCCGTGCTGGAAGGCGCCAAGGTAACGGCAGAGGTGGTGGCGCACGACCGGACGAAGAAGATCACGGTGTTCAAGCGCAAGCGGCGCAAGGGCTACCGGCGCAAGCAGGGACACCGGCAGGGCTTCACCGTGGTACGCGTCGCCGATATCGCCGTCTAGGAGGGATCCAAATGGCTCATAAGAAAGGTGTCGGGTCGTCCCGGAACGGACGCGACAGCAACCCAAAACGTTTGGGCGTAAAGCGTTATGCAGGTGAGCGCGTGTTGGCCGGCAACATCCTGGTTCGCCAGCGCGGGACGCGTTTCCACCCGGGCAACAACGTGGGGAGAGGTCGGGACGATACCCTGTTCGCCAAGGCCGACGGTGTCGTGAAGTTCGAGAATCTCCGTCGGCGCCGGGTCGTTTCGGTCTACGACCAGGCCGGCTAGGGGGCGATCGGCGGGCCCGTTTCGGGCTGTCGCGCGCAGGAGTATTCCGCTCGCGGAAGTGCCGATTCTCCACCCCGAAAAGAAAAAGCTTGCGCTTTTCCAATTCATGTATTAAAGTGGTTTCCCCGAGGCGGAAGAGACGGACCGCAAGGAACGGAGCTGAAGCACCGGGGAGGGCCTCGAAAAGGCCGTCGCAGGGGGGAAACCCCCGGCAGATGGAACCGGGCGAGGTCCTAGGCGCCGAGAACGCCGGTGACGGGGTTCGAGGCGAGCGCGGTCTCTGGTTCGGCGGAGATTGCGACGGCTGCAGGGTCGCTGGAAGCAGCCGAAGTCCCTGGGAACGGGGGACGGCCTGGACGGCGGGAACGCCGGAAGGGTGAAGAGACGGAGAACCGGCCGTCGCACATGACGGCGCCGGAACGGAACTCTCTGGACTCGCCAGCGAACGAAGCCCCCGAGCGGGTAGTGTGCTGCCCGCCGGGGGCTTCCTTTATTCGGCTGGGTCGTCCCGTTTATTCGCCAGGGTCGTCCGAAGCAGGGTCGTCCGAAGCAGGGTCGTCCAGGGCAGCGTCCTCCGAGGTGAACTGCCGGGTTCGCGCCGATGCGATGACCTTCCAGATCAGATCGCGCACCAGTTCCTCGTCCAGGCCCGAGTCACGCGCCAGAACGGCGGCCCTCCTCACCACCGCCGCCTCTCGTTGCGGATCGGTGACGGGTAGCCCCAGGCGCTTCTTGAACTCTCCGATCCGGATCACGAGATCACGGCGCCGGGCCAGGATCTCGACCAGCCGTTGATCACATTCGAGTACGGCATCGCGCAACCGCGCCATGTCGTCGCTCCAGGCCCGGGCACGCTCACCGCGGGCAGCGCCCTGCTCCGAACGGGCGTCTTCGCTAGGCATTCACATACCGATCGACGTGATCCGCGTCCTGTGCCTTGCCGAGCAAACTCACGACCAGGAGGACGGGTACGTGGACCACCAGCCCCAGGATGCCCTCGTGCATCCCGAACGGCTTGAGTTCCGGGAACCGGAAGAAGAACACCGAAACGGCCGAGCCGGCCACCAGCCCCCATACGACACCGGCGGTGGTGGCTCTTCTCCAATACATCGCTGACAGCAGCGCGGGCATGAACTGCCCGATGATCCCGTAGGAAGCGAGCAGGAGGTCCACGAGCGAGAACCTCTCCACCAGCGCGAAGAGGTAGGCCAGGGCTCCGACCGCCACGACCAGCACTCGCATCAGCAGTCGCTGCGCCCGATCCGTGAGCCGTGTGAAGGGCTGTACGCCGTCCTGGACGGCGACCGACGCGGCGCCGTGAAGCAGGGCGTCGCCGGTGGACATGGAGGCGGACAGCGCCCCCGCGCAGAACAGGCCGACCACCAATGCCGGCAGATCGGAGCGCAGGATCAGGAAGGGCAGGATGAAGTCGGACTGCTCGGGAGACTCCGGGAACATCACGCCGGCGAACCCGATCAGGAAGACGGGAATGAGGAACAGCTGAAACGTGGGAAACAGGATCACGGTGCGCCGAATCGTCGCATCGCTCCGGGCCGTGAAGGCCTTCATGAACAGGTGCGGCCACATGGTCAGCCCGATCGCGCTCGCGAGGATCGCGGTGGAGTACGCTCCCCAGCTCCATGGCTCGCCGCTGCCGTCCAACCCGGGCAGGGACAGCAGCTCCGGGCGGTTGGCGAGGATCTGTTCGAACATCGGACCCACGCCGCCGTAGAGCCGGTTCGGGAGATAGATGCCGAGTGCCCAGGCGATGCCAACCATGAAGACGCCCTGGAAGGTGTTCGTCCACCCGACCGCGGACACGCCGCTGGTCAGCACGTAGAGGAGGACGATTCCGTAGGCTACGGCGGCGCCCGCCGCGAGAGGCACCCTGCCGTCGGTCACCGCCTCGATCACAATTCCGGCGCCGCGCATCTGGATGGTGACGTACGGAATGAACGCCGCCAGGGTGAGGAGCGCCATGACCGCCGACAGGGCGCGCGACGGAAAGCGGCCCACGAGCAGCTGCGCCTGGGTGACGAATCCGAAGCGCCGTCCCAGCGCGGCGGCCTTGGGGCCCATCGCGTACCAGGGGGCCATGCCCAGCACGCCGTAGGTCAGGATGTAGAACGCGGCCGCGCCACGAGAGTAGGCCCACCCCGGGCCTCCCAGAAAGGCGAAGGCGGAGAAGACGGTGGCGCCCGTGATGAAGTACATGACGAGGAGGCCGAAGTCCCGGTCGCCGGCGACAAAGCCCTGGACGCTCCGGGACGCCCGCCTGCCCGCGACGACCCCCACACCAAGCGTCACCGCCAGGTACGCAAAGATGATGAAGGTGATGATGCTCGACTTGTCCATCACGCGTCATCCGTCCGCGCTCGCGCCGCGTCGAGCCGCCAGAGCACGAAGAGGCTTCCGAGCACCCACAATGCGGCCCAGGCCATCTGGCGCGGCAGGCCCAGCACGAACGGATCGGGAGTGTTGACGAGTGCCTGCACCGGCCAGGTGACGGCGCCAGCGAAGGCGATGTGGTAGATCCAGACGATGCGTTGCCAGTGGCGCAGGGTCATTTGAGGAAGCGTCTCCGGCTGATGCGGTCGTGCTCGCAAAGCGATGCGATCGGGCTCGCGAAGCGATGCGGTCGGGCTCGCGAGCTGATGTGGTCGGGCTCGAGCCGGTGCGGTCGGGCTCGCGTGCCCAGCCACCGATTCTATCGCGGCGGTGACGCCGGGGCGAGGGGCCACGCGGTCTATCCGGAGAATCTGGCCCGGCGCTTTTCCACGAAGGCCTTGACTCCCTCGCGTCCGTCCGCCGACCCGAAAGCCTCGAGGAACAGCTCCTTCTCGGCCGCGAGGCCATCCGACAGGTGACGCTCACCGGCTTCGCGCACCGCCTTCTTGACCAGCTGGAGCGTTACCGGGCTCCAGCGGGCCATCCGGGCGGCGATACGGCGGGCTTCGGCAAGGTGCTGCCCTTCGGCAACGAGAAACTCCACCAGCCCGATCCGGTGGGCCTCCTCTGCGTCCACAAAGTCGCCGCACAGGCCAATCCTCATGGCCTGTCCGGGCCCCACCAGCCGCGCCAGCCTCTGGGTGCCGCCCGCGCCGGGGATCAGCCCGAGGCGAACCTCGAACTGCCCGAAGCGGGCCGTCGTGTCGGCGACCCTCAGGTCGCATGCCAGGGCGAGTTCGTTGCCGCCCCCCAGGCAGAAGCCGTGGACGGCGCAGATCACCGGTTTCGGGAACTCGGCGAGTGCGTCGTAGACCCGCCGCTTCCCGTAGACCTCACGCTGCTCGTCCGGCGTGCGGGCGGCGAACTCGCTCACGTCCGCGCCGGCGACGAACGCCTTGTCCCCGGCTCCGCTCAGAATCGCGACCTTGGCGTCGTCGCGGTCGGCGATGGCATCGAACACTTCGGTCAGCTCCCGCCGGACGGCTTCGTTCAGCGCATTCAGCTTCCGGGGCCGGTTGATCGTGACCTCGGCGATCCCACCGTCGACGGAGAGCACGACGTGTGCGTGGTTCATGCGGCGCTCCGGTCCCTCATCGTTCGGTGTCCCAGTCGTAGAATCCCTTTCCCGTCTTCCTTCCCAGCCTGCCCTCGGCCACCATCCGCTCGAGCAGGGCGGGCGGCCGGAACGCCTCGGAGCGCAGGGTCTCATGGAGGTAGCGGGCGATCCCGAGTCGCACGTCCAGTCCCACGAGGTCGGTCAGCCGCAGCGGACCCATCGGATGGCGGTAGCCGAGGACCATCGCCTTGTCGATGTCGGCCGGGGACGCGACTCCGGCTTCGACCATGCGCATGGCCTCGAGTCCCAGGACCACGCCCAGCCGCGACGATGCGAACCCCGGCGAATCTGCCACGACAATCGGCTCCTTCCCCAGTCCGTTCGCGAACGCAACACAGCGATCCACGACGGCGGCCTCGGTGTCGTCGCCCCGCACCACTTCGACGAGCGCCATGATGTGCACCGGGTTGAAGAAATGGAGCCCGAGGAAGCGCCCCGGGGAAGGCAGCCCGGCACCGATCCCGGTCACCGACAGGGAGGAGGTGTTGCTGGCCAGGATCACCTCGCCGGACACGGCCTCGGCCACCTCGCGGAATATCGTCCGCTTCAGCTCGATCACCTCCGGCACGGCTTCGATCACCAGGTCGGCGCCCTCGACCGCCTCGCCCAGCTCCACGGCTCCGGACAGGCGCTTCCAGGCTGCGTCGCGGCTGGCCCCCGCCACCTTGCCCAGGCGCACGCCCTTGTCCAGGGTTTTCGCGATCCGGGCCAGGGCGCGCTCGAGCTGCCCGGGGTCGACATCCTGGAGCACGGTCTCGTGGCCCGCCAGCGCGCAGACCTGTGCGATGCCGTGCCCCATGGCGCCGGCCCCGATGACCGCCACCCTCCCGATCCCGTGATCGGACATCAGTTCCGTTCCACCACGGCCGCGATCCCCTGGCCGACGCCGATGCACATCGTGGCCAGCCCCAACTGCGCGTCGCGGCGGACCATCTCGTGAACCAGCGTGGTCAGGATGCGGGCTCCCGAGCACCCGACCGGGTGGCCCAGGGCGATGGCCCCGCCGTTCACGTTGACCATGCCGGGGTCGAGGTCGAGCTCCCGCATGCACGGGATCGCCTGGGCCGCAAACGCCTCGTTCAGCTCCGCGAGGTCGAGGTCCCGCGCCGAGGCACCCACCCTCTCGAGGCACCGGCGCGTCGCGGGGACCGGGCCGATGCCCATCCTGTGAGGTGCGACGCCCGCCACGGCGGCCCCGCGCACGACCGCCATGGGCCGCAGCCCCCGAGCGCGCGCGGCCTCGCCCTCGACGACCAGCATCGCGGCCGCCCCGTCGTTGATCCCGGACGAGTTCCCCGCGGTGACGGTGCCGTCCCGCTCGAATACGGGACGCAGCCGCGACAGGGCCTCGGCGGTGGTCCCCGGCCGGGGGTGCTCGTCGCGGTCCAGGACGATGGGGTCTCCCCTCCGCCGTGGCACCGTGACCGGCACGATCTCGGGCTCGAGGCGGCCTGCCTCGATCGCGGCCGCAGCACTGGCTTGGCTGTTCGCGGCGAACGCGTCCTGCTCCGCGCGGCTCACGCCGAACTCGCGCGCGACCACCTCTGCCGTCCGTCCGAGTCCGATCGTCCATTCGTCGGGCAGGCGGGGGTTGGCGAAGCGCCACCCCAGCACCGTATCGGCCACCTCCGGCACGCCTCGGGTGTAGCCGCGCTCCGGCTTCAGCATCACAAAGGGGGCCCGGCTCATGGACTCGACGCCGCCGGCGATGAACGCGTCACCTTCGCCCGCCCGAATCGCGTGGAAGGCGCTGACCACCGCCTGCAGTCCCGACCCGCAGAGGCGATTCACCGTCTGGCCCGGGACCTCGACGGGCAGGCCGGCGCGCAGGAGGGCCATGCGGGCGACGTTGCGGTTGTCTTCGCCGGCCTGGTTGGTGCATCCGAAGACCACGTCGGCGAGCTCCGAGGCAGGGAAGCCCGTGCGGTCGAGCAGGGCCTGGATGGTCGTCGCGGCCAGGTCGTCGGGACGGACGGGCGCGAGCGTGCCCCCGTGCCGGCCGATCGGCGTGCGAACCGCGTCGATGATCCATGCCTCGCGCATGCCGGTCGACTATCCGTCCAGCGCCACCCAGACGCTCTTGAGGTGGGTGTACTTCTCGAGTGCGGAATGGAAGCCGAGGTCGCGCCCGAAGCCGCTCTGCTTGTATCCCCCGAACGGCGACGCGGGCGAGTACTGGTTGTACGTGTTGACCCAGACCGTGCCGGCATCGATGGCTCCGGCAAGCCGATGGGCCTTGCCGATGTCACGGGTCCACACCCCCGCCGCGAGCCCGTACAGCGAGTCGTTGGCCTTCCGGACGGCGTCGTCGACGTCGTCGAAGGGGATGACCGCGGCCACCGGGCCGAAGATCTCCTCGCGCGCGATCGACATCTCGGGGTCCACGTCGCGGAACACGGTGGCGTTCACGAAGTGGCCGCGGCCGTTGACCGTTGCCCGCTCACCCCCCGCGACCAGGCAGGCGCCGTCCCGCTTGCCCGCCTCGATGTACCCCATGACACGGTCCAGCTGCGCCTCGCTCACAATGGCCCCGAGGCGCGTTGACGAGTCCATCGGGTCGCCCACGGTGGCCCGCGCGGCGCCCGCCTGAAGCCCGGCCACGAATTCGTCGTGGATCCGCGACTCGACGAGGATGCGGCTGCCCGCGGCGCAAACCTCGCCCTTGCCGTAGAAGATCCCTGACGAAGCGCCCTTGAGCGCGCCGCGGAGGTCGGCGTCCGCGAAGACGATGTTGGGAGACTTCCCGCCCAGCTCGAGCGAGACCTTCTTCAGCGTGTCCGCGGCCTCGCGCATGATGATCTTGCCGACCTCGGTCGATCCGGTGAACGAAATCGCGTCCACGCCCGGGTGCCGCACGAGGGCCGCGCCCGCGGTCTCTCCGAACCCTGGCACGACGTTGAGCACGCCCGCGGGCAACCCGGCTTCGGCCGCCAGCTCCCCGAGACGCAACGCGGTCAGCGGGGTCTCCTCGGCGGGTTTCAGAACCACGGTGTTTCCGCACGCCAGCGCCGGAGCGACCTTCCAGGCCGCCATCG
Source organism: Longimicrobiales bacterium (assembly GCA_965116905.1). Taxonomy (GTDB): domain Bacteria; phylum Gemmatimonadota; class Gemmatimonadetes; order Longimicrobiales; family Gaopeijiaceae; genus Bin94. The sequence continues at coordinate 2,755,675 of OZ220732.1, forward strand.
ACAGGGGGAAGTTCCACGGGATGATCGCCCCCACCACGCCGATGGGTTCCCGCAGCGTGTAGTTGAGGAACGGTCCCGGCACAGGCACGGTGTCCCCCTGCACCTTGTCGGCGAGGCCCGCGTAGTAGCGCAGGGTCTGGGCGACGCTCGGGATATCGATCCGGCGAGCCTCGAAGTAGGGCTTGCCGTTGTCCCGCGTTTCCAGCAACCCGAGTTCGTCCGCGTTCGCGTCCACGAGATCGGCGAGCTTCCACAGCAGCCGTGAGCGCTTGTGCGGGTTCATGCGGCGCCACCTGCCGTCCGCGAATGCCGCGCGGGCCGCCTGGACGGCACGATCGATGTCTTCCGCACGGGCTTCCGCCACGTCCGCGATGACCCGCTCGGTGGCCGGGTTGATCGTGGCGAATGTGCCGCCCCCCTGCGCGTCGACCCACTCGTTGCCGATCCAGAGCCGTGTGCGGATCCCCTCTGCCGTGTGCGTTGCGGACACCGGACGTCAGCTGCCGGAGAAGTCGGGCTTCCGCTTCTCGACGTACGCGTTCAGTCCCTCGGTGGCGTCGTCGCTGGCGAACAGCTGTTGCTGCAGCTCGCGCTCGAGCGCCAGCGCGGTCTCGAAGGGGATCTCGGCTCCGGTCTGTACCGACCGCTTGATCAGCCCGACCGCCTTGGAGGCGCGGTTCGGGGGACAGAAGGTGCGTGCGTAGTCGACCACCTTCGCCATGAAGTCGTCCAGCGTTTCCGTTTCCCACACCTGGTTGACGATGCCCAGCTCCAGGGCGCGGTCGAAGCCGAACGTGCTGCCGGTCGTCATCAGTTCGATCGCGGCGGCCTTGCCGACGAGCCGCGTGAGCCGCTGGGTGCCGCCAGTGCCGGGAAGAACGCCGAGATTGACCTCGGGCAGTCCGCACATGCTGCGGCCGGCGCGCGCGATCCGCATGTCGGCGGCCATCGCGATTTCGAGCCCGCCGCCTACTGTGTGGCCGTTCAGCGCGGCGATCGTCAGCTTCGGGGTGTGCTCGAGGCGGTTGAGCGTCTCGTTGGCGTGGAGGCAGAAGCAGTACTTGAAGCCCGTGGTCACGGTCGAGAGCATGCCGATATTGGCACCCGCCGAGAAGAACTTCTCGCCTTTGCCGGTCAGGACGATCACGTGGACATCGTCGTCGAAGCGCGCACGCAGAATCGCATCGTCGAGCTGGCGCATCATCTCGTGGGTATACGTGTTGGCGGGGGGGTCGTCCAGGGTGATCAGGGCGACGCCGTCCCCGGCGGCAGCGTAGCGAACAAGGGTCTTTTCGGACATCGGAAATCGATCCTTTGGAGGGTGTGGAGAGTGGAGCAAAGATAACACGGGGCTCAAGGAATTCCCGCGTGGCCGTTAGATTAGGCCCATGCATGAAACCGACCTTCTCGTACGCGCCGGACGTGACGCCGGGCCGCCCTGGGGGCGGGGCGTCCGCCGGGGCCCGGGCATTGCGCTGCTCGGTGTCGGGACCGCGATGCTCGCGGGGCTGTCGAGCGCGTGCCACGAGACCCTGACCCAGGTCGATTCGCGGGTGGTGGCGCCGGCCACGCGGCCCGCGCTCGATATCGCGGCCAGCCTGCCGCGTCTTGCCGACCTGGTGACGGAGCAGGAGGGGGGCGCCGCCGAGACGACCCTCGGCCGATGGGAGGACTCCTGGAGCATGGCGATGGCCCCGGGCGGCCGCGTGCGCGCGGATATCTATCGTGCGGCCGGGGAACGGGGCCTGGCGTTCGATACGGCCGCGGCCCGCACCGCGCTCGAGGCACTACACGCGACGCTCGCCGAAATCGAGGGCGTTGCGCATCCTCTGCCGCCGCACATCTCCCTGCGGCTCACGGAGGCGCAGCGTCTCCTTCGCGCTGCCGAAGCCGCGCATGAGGAGGGGGATGTGACCGAATCCGTGCTGGCGACGCTGCGATCCGCGGACGCGCTCCGCGGGACGACGCCGGCCGTGGTCGCGCTTGATCTTGTGGAGACGGCGGAGCGCGCGCTTGAGACCGCGCGTGACGAAGTGGAAGAGTCGGCACCCGCCGATCACGCGCGGGCACGCCGGCTCACGGAATGGGCGCGATCCGCAGTGGATATGGAGGACTACGAGAAAGCCATTCAGCGCGCCTACTATGCTTGCAGGCTGCTTGGCCTCGACCTCCGGTGATGGCATGGGGAGCGCATGCAGAGCCCGGCACGTAGATTGTTCCGTGTGTGTCGAACGTAGCCCGTTAGTGAGAGCAGGGGCGCCGCGACCTCCGGGCCGGGAGTGCCGGGAGCCGGGGCGCGCCCGGATCCGACCCCGATGGAGGGTCACACCGACCGCTATGGAATGAGTGCCATGGACAGATCCTGTACGGAGAGATCGGGACGCGCCGGCGTGTCCGCCTTCGTCCTGCTTTGGCTTTCCGCCTTTTCCACGGCCGCCGCCGGCCAGGAGCACGTGGTCCGGGTGCCGGTGTCGGGCACCGTCGAGATGGGACTTGCCCCGTTCATCGAGCGCACGATCGAAGAGGCCGAGGCGGACGGGGCGGCCGCGGTCGTCCTTGAAATCGAGACCCCCGGCGGCCGCGTGGACGCGGCGGAACGGATCACCAGCGCCATCAGCCGCGCGGAATTGCCGGTCTACGCCTACGTGAACCTGCACGCATACTCGGCGGGGGCGATGATCGCCCTGGCGACCGAGCGGGTGTTCATGAGGGAAGGGTCCGTCATGGGCGCGGCGACGCCCGTCGACGGGAGCGGCACGAAGGGTTCGGAGAAGATCGTGTCGGCGATGCGGGCCCGGATGCGCGCGCTTGCGGAGGCGCGTGATCTCGACCCCGCGGTGGCCGAGGCCATGGTGGACGAGGAGATCGCGATCGCGGGGGTGGTCGAAGAGGGGAAGCTGCTCACGCTGACGACCGCCGAAGCGGTCGGGCTCGGCTATGCGACCGCGGTGGACGATTGGGCCGATCTGATCGCGGTGCTCGAGCTGGAGCAGGCTCCGGTGAACGAGGCCACCGTCAACTGGGCCGAGCGCCTTGTCCGGTTTCTGACCAACCCGGTGATCGCCCCCTTCCTTCTTTCGCTGGGCTTTCTGGGCCTGATCGTCGAAGTCAAGACCGCGGGGTTCGGTCTGGCCGGGATCGCGGGACTCCTGTCCCTGGCGATGTTCTTCGGCGCCCACCTGTTGCTGGGGCTGGCCGGCGCGGAGGACCTCATCCTCGTGATGGCGGGCATCGTGCTCATCCTTGTCGAGATCTTCGTCATCCCCGGTTTCGGGATCTTCGGGATTCTCGGGGGATTGGCGCTCGTTGGAGGACTTGTCCTCGCCCAGGTGGGCGCCTACCCGACCGGGGCGGACTTCGCCCAGGCGGGTACCGTCATCACCGTGTCGACCATCCTGGTCGGGGTCGCCGCCTGGCTCATCCTGCGCTCGATCCCGGGCAGCTGGCGGTTGAAGCGCAGCGGGGTCCTGCTCCCCGAATCCACGGACCGCGACGAGGGCTACACGTCCGCGGACGTGCGCCTGGATCTGGAGGGCGCCGTGGGCGTGGCGATCACGGACCTCCGGCCCGCCGGCGTGGGGCTCTTCACGGACGAGCGCATGGATGTCGTCTCGGAGAGCGAGTGGATCGAGGAGGGCACGAAGATCCGGATCATCAGCGCAGAGGGATACCGGCACATCGTACGTGCCGTCAAATCAACATAAGGAACGGAACAGCAAATGAACCCATTGATCATGCCCGCACTCATTGTCTTCCTGGTCTTCATCGGGATTCTCGTGCTAACCTGGGCGGTACCGGTCCGCCTGTGGATCGAGGCGATATTCTCCGGTGTGAGGCTCGGGCTCGGCAGTCTGGTCGGCATGCGCCTGCGCAAGGTCAGCCCGCCGGCGGTGGTGAGGCCGCTCATCGCGTCGACGAAGGCTGGCCTTCCGCTCGACGTTTCCCATCTCGAGGCCCACTACCTGGCCGGCGGCAGCGTGGACCGCGTGGTGCGGGCGCTGATCAGCGCCGACAAGGCCACGATCGACCTGCCGTTCCAGCAGGCGGCGGCGATCGATCTGGCGGGTCGTGACGTCTTCGAGGCGGTCCAGGTTTCGGTCAACCCGAAGGTGGTGCAGACGCCCCGCGTGGCCGCGATGGCCAAGGACGGGATCCAGCTCATCGCCGTGGCCCGCGTGACCGTGCGCGCGAACATCAACCGCCTGGTCGGCGGTGCGGGGGAGGAGACGATCCTGGCACGGGTCGGCGAGGGGATCGTGTCGACGATCGGGTCCGCGGACACGCACAAGAGCGTGCTCGAGAACCCCGACCTGATCTCCAAGAGCGTTCTGCAGAAGGGACTGGACTCGGGCACCGCGTTCGAAATCCTGTCCATCGACATCGCGGATGTGGACGTCGGCAAGAACATCGGGGCCGAGTTGCAGACGGATCAGGCCGAGGCCGACAAGCGCGTCGCCCAGGCACGCGCCGAGGAGCGCCGGGCAATGGCCATGGCCCAGGAGCAGGAGATGAAGGCCCGCGTGGAGGAGATGCGGGCGGAGGTCATCGCGGCCGAGGCGCAGGTCCCGCTGGCGATGGCCGATGCGTTCCGCTCCGGGAACATGGGGATCATGGACTACGCGAGGTACCGCAACATCGAGTCGGACACGCACATGAGACGCGCCATCTCCGAGGGCGAGCCCGACCAGCAGGCACCACCGAGCTGAGGACCCTGGCGTGGACATCAGATTCCTCCTGATCCTCGCGGTCGTGGCCGCGATCATGGAAATCCTGGGCAGGTTGGCGCGCAGGGGCGCCGGCACGGAGGCGCCCCGCGTGCCGGGAGCGGATACGGCCGATCCGTCGATGCCGCGGTTGGAGGATCTGGATTGGTTGCCCGGTGTTCACGAGGAGGAAGACGGGCAGCGGACAGGCCGGGACCCCGTGGTGCCGGAGAAGCCCGTGCCGGCGCCCGAGCCAACGCGGCCGCCGGTGCCTACGCGCGTGCCCGAGCCTACGCGCGTGCCCGAGCCGGTGCGAGTGCGGGAGCCGGCTCCGCAACCACGCTCCGCGCCACCGCGGCCAACGCCTCCCGCGGTGCCGCCGGACGGCTACCGGGACCGGGCTCCGCGGCCCGTCGTGGTCCGCTCGCGCGAGGCCCGTCCGATCGAGTCGCGGCGCCGGGAGCGAAGGCCGTCGGCAGCGGAAACGCGCGTCGCCGAGCGTGCGGCGGCGGGTACGGAGCAGTTGCTCAGGCGCCGGCGGGAACCTGAATCGGAGCGCGCGCCATCGGCCGAACGCGCGGGAGCGGCGGCGACCGGGGCCGGGCCCGGCGACCGGCTGGGCCTTGGATCGCGGAGAGGGTTGCGCAGGCTCGTCGTGGCCCGGGAGGTGCTGGGCCCGCCGCTCGCGTTGCGGGACAGCGAACGGCGGACGTAGGCGCCCTTCGGCCGGTTGACCTGTGGCCGGCCCGCGAACCGCGAACGGGCTAGCGAACCGGGGCCAGGCTGGCGAACCGGGGCCGGCTACATGGCTCCCGTGGCCAGCTTCCGGAGCACGGTGTGGAGGATGCCGCCGTTGCGGTAGTACTCCAGCTCGACGTCCGAGTCGAGGCGTACGACGGCCCGGAAGTCGGCGGCAACGCCGTCTTCCCTCGTCACGCGCACCCGAACCGTCCCGCCCGGCGTCAGGCCCTCGGCGATCCCGGTCAGGTCGTACTCTTCAAACCCCGTCAACCCCAGACGCTCGGCACCGTCCCCATCTGCGAACTGGAGCGGCAGCACGCCCATCCCCACCAGGTTCGAGCGGTGAATGCGTTCGTAGCTCTCGGCGATCACGGCCCTTACGCCGAGCAGCTGCGTGCCCTTCGCGGCCCAGTCGCGCGAGCTGCCGGTCCCGTATTCGCGGCCGGCGATCACGATCAGGGGGGTGCCGGCATCCCGGTAGCGCTCGGACGCGTCGAAAATCGTGGTCATTTCGCCGGTCGGCACGTGCACGGTGTAGCCGCCCTCCTTGTCGTCGAGCATGAGGTTCCGGAGGCGGACGTTGCCGAAGGTCCCGCGCATCATGACCTCGTGGTTGCCGCGGCGGGAGCCGAAGGTGTTGAAGCGGATCGGGTCGACGCCGTGATCCTGCAGGTAGCGGCCGGCGGGTTCGTTGCGCGGAATCGCTCCGGCGGGAGAGATGTGGTCCGTGGTGACGGTCTGTCCGAGGAGGGCGAGGACGCGCGCGCCGCGGACGTCCTGGAGCGGCGGCGGTTCGTCGCTCATGCCCTGAAAGAAGGGCGGGTTGCGGATATAGGTGGACTCCGGATCCCAGGCGTAGAGGTCCCCCTCCTCGGGCAGGGGAAGTGCCCGCCAATGCTCGTCGCCGTCGAAGACCCTGGCGTAGCGCTCGCGGTACATCTCGGGTCTGAGAGAAGTGGCGATGGTGTCGCGCACTTCCTCCGGGGTGGGCCAGATATCCGCCAGGAACACGGGACGGCCGTCGCGCCCCCGGCCCAGCGGCTCGTTGTACAGGTCGATGTCGATCCGTCCGGCCAGCGCGAAGGCGACCACCAGCATCGGCGAGGCGAGGTAGTTGGCACGGACCAGCGTGTGGATGCGGGCCTCGTAATTCCGGTTGCCCGAAAGGATCGACGCGACCACGAGTCCGTGTTCGGAGACGGCTTCGGCGACGGCCTCGGGAAGGGGGCCGCTGTTGCCGATGCACGTCGTGCAGCCGTATCCCACGAGGTTGAAGCGCAGCTCTTCCAGGTATTCCATGAGCCCCGCGGCCTCCAGGTAGTCGGTGACGACCTGGGATCCGGGCGCCATGCTCGTCTTGACCCACGGTTGCACCTGCAGCCCCAGGGCGCGCGCCTTCCTGGCCATGAGTCCCGCGCCCACCATCACCGACGGGTTGGAGGTATTGGTGCAGCTGGTAATCGCGGCCACCACGATCGTGCCGTCGCCGATCTCGACGGTGCGGCCGTCGAGCTCGATGTCGACCGTTCTGCGCGTACTCGCGGCCACGGCCGTCCCGCCGCCCGCTCCACCGGCTCCGCCCGCGTTGCCACCCGCCGTGAACCCGCTGGGCACGAGGCCGGGGAGGTCTCGCGCGAAAGCCCGGCGGACATCGGTCAGGTCGATCCGGTCCTGCGGCCGCTTCGGCCCGGCCACGCTGGGCTCGATCGAGGACAGGTCCAGTTCCAGTGTGGACGTGTACTCCGGATCGGGAGTGTCGTCGGTGCGGAAAAGCCCCTGTTCGCGGGCGATCCGGTCGACGCGCTCCACCAGTTCCGGGCTTCTGCCGGTGCCGCGGAGGTACCGCAGCGTCTCTTCGTCGACGGGGAAGAAGCCGACCGTCGCGCCGTACTCCGGCGACATGTTGGCGAGCGTCGCCTTGTCGGGAAGGCTCAGGCCGGACAGGCCGGCGCCGTAGTACTCCACGAATCTGCCCACGACCCCGTGCGCGCGCAGGAGTTCGGTCACGCGCAGCACGAGGTCGGTCGCCGTGGCCCCTTCGGGGAGCGTCCCCGTGAGCTTCACGCCGACCACCTCGGGCAGCAGCATGTAGTACGGTTGCCCCAGCAGCACCGCCTCGGCCTCGATCCCTCCGACCCCCCAGCCGACGACGCCCAGCCCGTTGATCATCGTGGTGTGCGAATCGGTCCCCACCACGGTGTCGGGATAGGCCAGATGGGTCCCGGCGTGTTCGCGCCGATGAATCACGGACGCCAGGTATTCCAGGTTGACCTGGTGCACGATGCCCGTTCCGGGCGGCACGACGCTGTAGTTTTCGAAGGCCTCCTGGGCCCACCGGAGCAGGGCGTAGCGCTCCCGGTTCCGTTCGTATTCGCGGGCCACGTTCTTTTCGAAGGCGTACCCGGTGCCGAAGAAGTCGACCTGTACGGAGTGGTCGATGACGAGGTCGGCGGGAACGAGCGGGTTGATCCGCGCGGGGTCGCCCCCCATCTCGCGGATCCCGTCGCGCATGGACGCAAGGTCGACGATCGCGGGAACGCCGGTGAAGTCCTGCAGGACCACCCGGGTGGGCATGAAGGGGAAGTCCGTGCCCGCGTTGCTCGGACTCCACGCCGCAACGGCCTCGACATGATCCGTGGACACGTAGCCGTCGCCGGCGTTGCGCAGCACGTTTTCGAGGAGCACGCGGATGGAGAAGGGAAGGCGGTCGAGCCGGACGAGGCCCTCTTCCTCCAGCCGCGCGAGGCGGTAGAAGGAAGTGGCGCCTTCGCTCAGGTCGACCGTGGCGAGAGCGCCGAGGGGATCGGTGGGGCGGGGCATTCGAATTCGCGTCCTCTTGACGGGTTGATCGGGGGTGTACACGAAGCATGGCGACTCCCGGAGGGTTCAACAACGGGAGACGCTGGACTAACATAGTTCCGGTGCGGTCTCGCCTGCGGGGTTGGCGGGGTCGCACCCGGGCCGAGGTGGCGGAACCGGTAGACGCGAAGGTCTCAAAAACCTTTGCCCTTGCGGGCGTGAGGGTTCGAGTCCCTCCCTCGGCACTCATGGGCGGCGGCGGGGGTGGTCGGTTGCCGGGATCGTCCGGTGTTCGGGGGCAGGTTGCCTGGCGGCGGGCCGCGCCCATGCGCGTATGGGACAAAAGCCGAGGTCGGCGGCCGCCGCGCTTTCTGCGCATGCCGGCTGCGGGCTATCTTTGAGTGGAAGCGAAAAACCCGGGGGGGCGGTGCCGTAGCCCTGTCAATGGCCGCAGCCCTGTCAATGGCAAGGAAGGGAAGCGCATGAACATCAAGAAACTGGCGGCCGGGGTCCTGCTCCTCGGCGGCGCGCTGCTGGTCGCGTCATTCCGGCCGGCGGGGCCGGACACGGACGCCGATATGCACGTGTACAAGACCGCCACGTGTGGATGCTGCGCCAAGTGGGTGGATCACATGAGGGCCGCGGGCTTTACGGTGAGCGTCGAGAATGTGATGGACATCAACGCCGTGAAGCGCCGGACCGGCGTGCCGCTGGATCTGGGGTCGTGCCATACCGCCGTGGTGGGAGACTACGTGATCGAGGGGCACGTTCCGGCCCGCGTCGTACGGGCGTTTCTCGATGAGGCTCCGGAGGTTCTGGGGATCGCCGTGCCGGGAATGCCCATCGGATCGCCGGGCATGGAAGGGCCGAATCCGCGCCCGTACGATGTGCTCGCGTTCGACCGGGCCGGCAATCGGGGGGTGTTCGAGCGGGTCGAGCCGTAGGTGTCCGTGGTAGCATTCACAACGATTTCGCAGATTTGCGTTCCGTGGTAGAATAAGGGTCGCACACACGACCCCATCCCCCTACCCGGCACCGGCCCGGCCCGGAGACCCGATGTCTCAGCACAACGCGAAGAACACCCTTTCCATTACCGACAACCGCACCGGACGACAGTACGAGGTGGAGGTCCGCGACGGCGACGTGATCCGCGCGATGGACCTGCGCCAGATCAAGGTCAACGAAGGCGACTTCGGGATGATGGCCTACGATCCCGGCTTCACCAACACGGCCTTCACCACCAGCCGCATCACCGAGGTCAAGGGGGGAAAGGGTATCCTGGAGTACCGGGGGTACCCGATCGAGCAGCTTGCCGAGCAGTCCAGTTTCCTGGAGGTCGCGTACCTGATTCTGAACGGGGAGCTCCCCGACAGGCGTGAACTCGACGATTTCGTGCACGACGTGACCTATCACACGTACGTGCACGAGAACGTGCTCACGATCCTCCAGGGCTTCCGGTACGATGCCCACGCCATGGGGATGATGATCTCCACCGTGGCCGCGCTGTCGACCTTCTACCCCGAGGCCAAGAACATCGAGGATCCGGCCAATCGCAGGAGCCAGATCATCCGGCTCCTCGCCAAGATGCCGACCCTGGCGGCGTTCGCCTACCGGCATCACAAGGGCCTGCCATACGTCTATCCCGAGAACGGACTCTCGTATACGGCCAATTTCCTGAACATGCTCTTCCGGATCGGCGGGCGGGAGTATCAGCCGCACCCCGCGCTGGTGCGCGCGCTGGACATTCTCTTCATCCTGCACGCGGACCATGAACAGAACTGTTCGACGACCGCCATGCGGGTGATCGGAAGCTCACGGGGCGACCCCTACTGCGCCATGTCCGGAGCGATGGCGGCTCTGTACGGACCGCTGCACGGCGGGGCGAACGAGGCGGTGCTGCGGATGCTCACCGAGATCGGCACCACCGACAACATCCCCGCCTTCATGGACAGCGTGCGCAGGGGAGAGCGGCGCCTGATGGGGTTCGGGCACCGCGTCTACAAGGCGTATGACCCGCGCGCGACGATCATCAAGCGCGCCGCCGACGAGGTCTTCGAGGTGACCGGGCGCAACCCGCTGCTGGATATCGCCCTGGAGCTGGAGAGGATCGCGCTGCAGGAGGAGTACTTCGTCAAGCGCAACCTCTATCCGAACGTGGACTTCTATTCGGGCCTGATCTACCAGGCCATGGGCTTCCCGGTCGAGCTGTTCCCGGTGCTCTTCGCGATACCGCGCACCGTTGGCTGGCTCGCGCAATGGGAGGAGATGGTCGTGGACCGCGAGCAGCGGATCGCACGGCCGCGCCAGGTGTTCCGGGGGCATGCCCGCCGCGACTACGTACCGATGGAGTCGCGCTGAGCGGGACGGCTACGATACCGGTCTGCGTTCCGTAGCGTACTTGTCGAACCATCCCTTCACGGTCGTGATCTTCGACATTCCGTGGGAAGGCCGTCCCCAGATGCCGTGGGCCTCGCCCGGCACCCGGACGAGGACCGCGTCGACCCCCAGCAGCTTGAGCGCCTTGTAGTACTGTTCCGATTCCGACATCGGCGTGCGCCAGTCTTCCTCGCCCGTCATGATCAGCGTGGGGGTCTTCACGTTCTCCACCACCGAGAGCAGCGACCGGCTCTCGTAATGCTCGACGTTGTCCCAGGGCAGGCCCGGGAACCAGTGGCTGACGGCCATCGGCGCCATGTCGGCGGTCAGTGCGAAGCTGTACCAGTTGATCACGGGGTAGAAGGATACGGCGGCCTTGAACCGGTCCGAGTTGCCGATCATCCAGGCGGTCAGCACGCCGCCGCCGCTGCCTCCGGTGACGAACAGGTTGTCCTCGTCGATGTAGCCCTGCGCGATGACCGCGTCGACGCCGGAATCGAGGTCGTAGAAGTCGTCGCCGGGATACGCGTGGTGGATGAGGTTGCCGAATTCCTCGCCGTAGCTGGTGCTGCCCCGGGGGTTGGCGTAGAAGACCACGAATCCGTGCGAGGCCATCAGCTGCTTCTCGACGTCGAAGCGGTCGCCGTAGTTGGCGAACGGCCCCCCGTGTATCTCGAGGATGAGGGGGTACTTGTTGTTCGGATCGAAATCCGGGGGCTTCATGATCCAGCCCTGGACCGGTCGGCCGTCGCGCGAGGACTCCCACCAGATCTCCTCGACGGCGCCCAGCGTCTTCGCCGCAAAGAGATCGGCGTTGACGGCGGTGATGACCCTGCCGGGGCCGTCGCCGCCCACCATCACGTCGCCGGGCCGGTCCGGGCGGCTGGTAGTGAAGGCGAAGGTGCCGTCCTGGGCCACCGTGTACGACACGCCGAAGCCGCCGTACGCCATGAACCCGCTGCCGCCGTCCTCGGCGAGGACCTCGTGGGTTCCATCGAGCTGGAAGAGCGCGAGCCTGGTGTTCCCCTCGTCGTCGTAGAGCCCGTAGATGCCCTCGCCCTCGGGCGCCCAGCGGACCTGGTAGACGGAGCGGTCCAGCTCGCCGCTCACGACCCGCGAGTTCGAGCCGTCCCGGTCCATGACATGGAGCCGCGTGACCTGGTACCCCTGGTATCGGTCGTCGTAGCCGAGGTAGGCCACCTGCCGGCCGTCCGGCGATACCGTTGGCGATGAGTCGGGACCCCGCCGATCGGTCAGGGCCTGGACGCTGGCGTCCGCGACCGAGACCTCGTAGACCTCGGAGTCCCCCCACTCGATCTCCCAGTCCTCGCGGAGGTTGGCTGCGAGGACAATGGCGTCGGATGTCGGGGCCCACTCGGGCGCGCCGCCCTGGGCACCGAAGAAACCACTGTTGTAATGCCGGTCGCCCGAGGTCAGCTGTCTCGGCGTGCCGCCTTCCGCCGGAACCACGAACAGGTGCCAGTAGCCGGATGGCAGGTCACCCAGCCCGTCAAAGCGGAAGACCAGCTTGTCCGTGTACTTCGCCGGCTCGGCCCACTGCGCGCCAGCAGGCGCGGCGGGCAGCTGTCCGATGACCAGCGGCGCCTCGGGCACCAGCTTGTGGAACGCCAGAAGCGATCCGTCCGGAGACCAGGAGAGGCCGGTCGCGGGATCCGTGAGGTTGGTGATGGCGGCCGTCTGTCCGGACTCCACCCAATGCATGTAGATCTGCGGCATGCCGTCCCGGTTGGACATGTACGCGATTCGCGACCCGTCCGGGGACCAGCGGGGGCTGTGGTCGATGAACTTGCCGGTCGTCAGGGGACGGTGATCGCTGCCATCCGCCGAGATCAGCCACAGGTTCGAGTAGTTCATGTCCGTCATGACGTCGGCGAACTGACGCACATAGACGACCTGGTCCCCATCCGGCGAGATCCTGGGATCGCTGGCGTATTCGAGGTCGAAGACGTCGATTTCGGTCAGGCGGGCGGTCTGGCCCGCGAGCGGAGATGCAACCAACAGGGCGACAGCGGGGTATACGAAGGAGAGCCGCACGGTTACCTCCTGGAGCTGTGTGCGTATGTTGGACGGAGCCGTATGTTGGACGGAGCAGGGCAGAGTACAATATCCACGGTTGCCGGCAAAGGCGAGGATTCCCGAGCCCGCCGGTCCCGCGGTTCGCGGACAGAGGAGTCGACAATGTGGAACGGGCTTTCAACACGGACGGGACATCGCTTTCATCGTCACGTGCTTGCCGCGATGGCGCTTGCGCTTCTGGGCGCGTGCGCGACCGCGAACGGCGCGAGGACGAACCCCTTGGAGGGCGACGGGCGGGATTCGGAGGAAATCGAGATCCTGGTCCGGAACAACCACTTCAGCCAGGCCACCGTGTATACGGCGCGAGGCGGAGCCTCCATGCGCCTGGGGATCGTGCCGGGGAAGGGCAAGGCGACCTTCCGGACCCGGTGGCCGCTTCCCGACATTCAGCTGCGCGTGAAGTTCCTGGCGGGCTCCGATTTCCTCACCCAAACGATGCCGGTGGGGCCGGGAGAACTCCTGGAACTGATCATCCAGGCCAGATAGCGGTCCCCAACGGCGCGTCGTCCTGAACGCGCCCGGATGCCCCCGGGGCCCAGCCTGCCTATTATCAGAGGCTGACAGCAGGCACACGCTTTTCGGGAGCATCAATATGCGCATTCACTCCTGCAAATGGTCCTTTCTTGCCGTCCTTGGCTGCGTGGTTCCCTCCGCGGTGGCGGGCCAGGCGGCCGATGCAGCGGCCTTCACCGTCGACGACGCCATCGACATGGTGCGGGTGTCGGGACCGAAGCTTGCCCCCGACGGCACGCGGATTCTCTTTGTGAAGAACGAACTGGACTGGGACGAGAACAAACGCAAGAGTCGGATCTGGGTGGTCGGGGCCGATGGCCAGGGCGCCCGCCCGTTCACGGGTTCCGCCGACGACAGCAACGCTGAATGGTCCCCTGACGGACGCTGGGTCTCGTTCACCCGGCCGGTCGGGGACAGCGACAAGGTGCGGCAACTCTTCGTGCTCCCGGTCGACGGGGGCGAGGCCGTCCAGTTGACGCAGCATCCGACCGCCGTGGGCAGCTACCGCTGGTCCGACGATGGAGCCTCGGTCTTCTTCCTGGCCAACGATTCGCTTCCCGACGATCTGGAGGAAGAACGCAAGAAGGGCGACGACGCCGTGTTCATCGACGAGGGCCCGAACGGCCAGACGCGGGGCTCGTGGAACGGGGTGTGGCGCGTGACCGTGTCGCTGGCCGACGCTCCTCTGGACGCAACGCGCGTGACCCCCGAGGTCCGCCGCATCGGGGACTTTGCCCCGTCGCCGGACGGCAACTTCCTCGTGTATGTCTATCGGCAGGAGAACCGCCGCAACGCGGGCCATCTCACGGAGGTGATGCTGCACACGATCTCCACCGGCGAGGAGGTGCAGATCACCGACAACGACGCACCTGAAGCGCAGTTGGCGTGGTCCCCGGATGGTCGCGCGATCACTTTCGGGGCGCCGGATCTGGAGACCTGGGAGCTGGACCAGGGCAATCTCTACCACTACGACATCCCCACCGGCAACGTCCGGCAGCTCGCGGCGGATACCGATGTCGACATCCGCAGCTATCGCTGGAATCCCGGTGGACGGTCCATCGAGATCGTGGCGCTCGACCGGACCGACGCGAACATCTTCCGTGTGGACGTACGGTCGGGCGAGGTGGAGCAGGTCACGCACGGGAACGGCATCATATCGGGGGCTTCGTTCGATGCGCTCCACCGCAGGGTGGCGTTCGTCCACGCAAGTCCTCGCGAACCCGGCGACCTGTGGCTCACAGACCTCTCGGACGATTCCAGGGTACGGCTCACCGAGGCGAACCCGGACCTCGCGGCCCGGAATCTGGCTGAACCGGAGGTGGTTCGCTGGGAGAGCACCGACGGCCTCGAGATCGAAGGGATTCTCTATCGGCCCGAGGGCAGAACAGCACCCGGCGCGGCGGTCCTCGAGATCCACGGGGGCCCGGCGGGCGTGTTCACCCGGGGGTTCGACGCCGACGCCCAGATCCTGGTGGCGCAGGGGTACGCGGTGCTGCAGCCCAACGTTCGCGGCTCGTCCGGCTACGGAGACGATCTCCTGCGCGGCAACATGAACGACATCGGCGGCGGGGACTACCACGACCTCATGACGGGTGTCGACGCGATCATCGAGCGGGGTGTGGCGCACCCGGACTCCCTGGCGGTCAAGGGTTGGAGCTACGGAGGCATTCTGGGCGGGTGGACCATCACCCGGACGGAGCGCTTCAAGGCCGCCAGCCTGGGCGCGATGGTGGCGGACTGGCGGAGCGAGTTCGGCGCCGGATTCAACTTCGACGTCGTGCGCTGGTACCTCGGCGGCGATCCCTGGTCGAACCGCGACTACTGGACCGAGCGCTCGGCCTACAGCCACCTCGACAAGGTGACCACGCCGACCATCCTGTTCCACGGAACCGAGGACCGCACCGATACGATGGAGCAATCCATGAACTTCTTCGCTGGGCTTCGCCACCTGGGTGTGGAGGCGCGCTTCATCCTGTTCCCGCGCGAGGGTCACGGAATCCGGGAACCGAGGCATCGCCGCACCCTGCTCGTAGAGGAGATGCGGTGGCTGCAGCGGTACGTCCGGGACATGGACTGGGAGCCGCCGGCACGTCCGGATGCGGACGCGAAGAAGGAAGTGGCGGCGATCTCCTGACCGGCCGGGTGATTCCCCAGCAGCTGATCGCCCGCAAGCGGGACGGCCATGTCCTGTCGCGGCACGAGTTGGAACGGCTGCTGAAGGGCTATCTCCGCGGCGACGTGGGGGACGACCAGATGGCTGCGTTCCTCATGGTCGTGTATTTCAGGGGGCTCGACGACGCGGAGCTGGAAACGCTGGTGGAGGTCATGCTGCACTCCGGCGATGTCCTCGACAGGGGTCGGGGCGCGGGTCCGCGGGTGGACAAGCACTCCACGGGGGGCGTGGGGGACAAGGTGTCGATCGTGCTGGCCCCGCTGGCGGCGGAGATGGGCATGGTCGTGCCCATGATGTCGGGGCGAAGTCTGGGGCACACGGGCGGGACCCTGGACAAGCTCGAGTCGATCCCCGGCTTTCGGACGGACATTTCACTGGAACGGTTCGACAGGATACTCGAGTCCGTCGGGTGCGCGATGATCGGCCAGACCGAGGAGATCGCACCGCTGGACCGACGCCTGTATGCGCTGCGTGACGTGACGGCCACCGTGCCCTCGATTCCGCTGATCACGGCGTCGATCATGTCCAAGAAGCTGGCCGAGAGCCTCGACGGCCTCACCCTTGACGTCAAGGTGGGCTCCGGCGCCTTCCTTTCCCGAATCGAGGACGCCAGGAAGCTTGCCCGGGCAATGGTCGGTGTCGGGCGCGCCCGCGGCCTGGCCGTGACGGCGGTTCTGTCGGCGATGGATCGTCCGCTCGGACTGTCGGTCGGCAATGCGCTCGAGGTTCGTGAAGCGGTGGCGTGTCTCGCGGACGAAGGGCCGGACGACCTCCGCGGCCTGGCGTGCGAACTGGCCGGGGAGATGGCGCTCTCTGCGGGTCTGGCCACGACCGTCGAGAAGGGTCGCAGGCGCGCGGCCGACGTTCTGGCGGATGGGGGCGCGCTGGAGAGGTTCCGGCGACTCGTGAAGGCCCAGGGGGGCACGCTGCGGTTCTCGAGGGACGACTACGGGCTGCCGACGGCGCCCATGACCAGGGTCGTCACCGCGAACAGGGACGGCGTCGTCTCGGGAATCGAGCCCCGCGCGCTCGGGTATGGCGTGATTCCGTTGGGCGGAGGCCGGACACGCCAGGGTCAGGACATCGATCCCCGGGTCGGCTTCCAGCTGTGTGCACGCGTGGGCGATCCTGTGTCGCGCGGTGAACCCCTTGCCATCGTCCACGGTGCGTCGGCGGACGACCTGTTCGTGGGGGCCAGGGTGGTGGAGGACGCGGTCAGCGTCGCCGACCGGTCGGATCGAGACCCGTTGCCGCTCATCCTCGAGCGAGTGGTCGGTAGCTGACGGGTGCCGGCGGCACGGAGCCGGATCGGCGGTTCAGACCTGCAGCACCCGATAGAGAATCCGTTCCTCGTCGAGCGCGCTCGTCAGCTCGTCGGCGTGGCGTCCGGGAATGCGCAGGGCGATTCCGCACTTGGCGCCGCCCTCCGGTGGTGCGGGGACCACGTCCACCGGTATCGCTTGCTCGCGCGCGACGTCTTCGGCCCACATCGCGTGGTGCGTGGTCTCGAAGATGAAGACGTGTGCGGGGGAATCGTCGGTCATGATGCGGATCGTTTGCGGCGTCAGGGCTCGCGGCCAGGAATGATGGATTGATCGGGGCGATCGCACGGCTGCACCGGCTCCGTCCCGGGGAGATACAGCTCGTCGTAGGCGTCGTCCGAGGGACACCACCGGGACGCCAGCAGCCCCGTCCGGCTGTCGACCCTGCGGGTGATCAGCGCTGTGGGTATGGGCCAGGGCTCGGGAACGGGCAGGAGCGGCACGGCGTCGCCGGCCAGGGCCTGCTCGTCGGCCGCCGGCCCGTCGGCGTAGTACACGCGCCTCATGAACTCGCCCCAGACGGGAGAGGCGAGCCCGCCGCCGGTGGCACGGGGAACGATCGGGACGGGTTGGTCCATCCCGAACCAGACCGCGGCGGCCAGTGTCGGGGTGAAGCCCAGGAACCAGACGTTCCTGCCTTCGTTGGTCGTGCCGGTCTTGCCGGCCGCGGGCACGGCCGTCGGCAGTCCCGCCACCTGGCGGATCCCGAGGTTCCCGGTTCCCTGCGCCACGACCTCTTCCAGCATGGACACGGCGAGGCGGGCCACCAGCGGATCCAGAACCCGGGTACGTTCGGGCCGGGGTTCCCATAGCACCTCGCCATCGGCGCTTTCCACCCTCAGGATCGGGAACGCGCGAACCCTCTCCCCCAGCGTCGCGAACGCCGAATAGGCCTCCAGCATCTGGATGGGGATCACCTCGGCGGCACCGATCGCACTCGACGGATACCGTTCAACCTCCGTTCGGATCCCCAGGCGGCGGGCCATCTGGCCGACGCTCTCGAGTCCCACCTGCATGCCGACCTTGATGGCGACCATGTTGATCGACTTGCTCATGGCCTCGCGCATGGTGATCGACCCGAGGAACTCCGGCTCGTAGTTGCTGGGCGCCCACGTCGTGCCGTCCACCTGGTCAATGATGACCGGGCTGTCGGTGAAGACCTCCGAGGCCGCGATGCCGCTCTCGAGCGCCGCGGTATAGACGAACGGCTTGAAAGACGACCCTGCCTGCCGCCTCGCCTGGATCGCCCGGTTGAACTTGGAATGCACGAAGTCCCGCCCACCGATCATCGCTCGGACATGACCCGTGGCGGGGTCGGCGGCGATGAACATTCCCTGCACGTAGGGAATCTCGGGGACATCCGCCCCCTCGGTCTGGTCGGCGAATCCCCGATACGTCATGTGGCGGAACCCCGGCCGCTGCTCGATCCTTTCCCAGCCGTTCTCCATGGCGGCTCGGGCCGCCTCCTGCATTTCCAGATCGAGGGTCGTGTAGATTCTCAGCCCACCCGTATAGAGTTTGCCTCCGAACCGGTCGGCGAGGATGCCACGGACCCACTCCACGAAGTACGGAGCCTGCACCTGCACGCTGCGGGCCCTCTCGGTGGGGAGTGGCTCGGCCTTCCAGCGCTCGGTTTCCTCGGCGGTGAGATAGCCCTCGCGCTCCATCAGGTCGAGCACGAGGTTGCGGCGTCGCTGCCCGGCGTCGGGGTTGTTGAAGGGACTGTAGACCTCCGGCAGATTGGCAATCGCCGCCAGCAGGGCGGCTTCCGCCGGGTTCATGTCGATGGCGTTCTTCCCAAAGTAGTTTCGCGATGCCGTCTGAAGTCCGTACCAGCCATGAGCATACCCGATTTGGTTCATGTATGCCTCGATGATCTGGTCCTTGGTGTACGCCTCCTCCAAATCGAGCGCGACCTGCCACTCCTTGAGCTTGCGCAACACCCTCTTTTCGAAGCCGATGCGATCCGTGAACATGTGCCGCGCCAGCTGTTGCGTGATCGTGCTGCCGCCGGCGCCGGACAGCGACAGGGTCCTTATCGCCTCCAGACCCGCCCGGGCGATCCCCCGCCAGTCCAGTCCGCCGTGCGAGTAGAACCGCCGATCCTCGATCGCGATGAACGCCTGGGGCACGTGCGCCGGGAGACTGGCCAGCGCGACGGGAGTGCGCCGCTGCACGCCGATTTCGCTCACCAGCGTGGAATCGCGCGCGAAGACCTTGGACGTCTGCTGCGGTTCGTAGGTGTAGATCTGAGCGATCGAGGGACAGTCGGCGCACAGGTTCCGCCAGCTGCCCGCGGCGAGACCAAGACCACCGGTGCAGAGAAACAGGCCCAGGAACCAAACGATACGAGGTATGCGCCGAATCCTTCGCAAGATTCCCCGAAACACGCTTGCTGCTCCTCCCGACCATGAGGTCACGCCTCGCCCGCTCCAATTTATCACCATTTGGATCGTGACGGATCGCCTGGAGTTGCATCGCTGTCCCCTGGCCGTGCAGCGATCCGTGAACCGCACGCCGGGCCCGTGGGCGGGTTGACCGGGCGCTGGCCGACGATGATGCTTCTTGGTGAAGCCATCCGCGGTGATCAGGCAATTGGAGCGGTCACTGGTAAAGCACAGCGAAGTGTCCGTTCGTTCCGCATTCGGCGGTTACCGGGTGTGCGTTGGCGACGGAGTGCGCCGGCTCCTCGAAGCGGCGGTGGCCGACGCGGCCCCATCGGGTCGCTGCGCGCTGATCACCGACGACACCGTCAGGGGGCTTTGGGGCCGGGAGGTGCACGTGCACCTGGCTTCGGCCGGCATCGACGTCGTGGAGCTGTCCTTCCCGGCCGGAGAAGCCCACAAGACCCGAGAGACATGGGCGGCGCTCACCGACTCGTTACTCGAGGCTCGCCTGGGGCGGGACAGCTGTATCGTTTCGCTCGGAGGCGGTGTGGTCGGCGACGTCGCGGGCTTCGTGGCCGCCACGTATCTGCGCGGAGTCCCGTTCATCCAGGTCCCGACCACGACGCTGGCCATGATCGATGCCTCCGTCGGGGGCAAGACCGGTGTGGACCACCCGCTGGGGAAAAACCTGGTGGGGGCGTTCCACGCGCCCGAGACGGTCCTTGCCGATCCCGGATTTCTGAGTACGCTCGGACGTCGTGCGAAGGCGGAGGGGTTTGCGGAGGCCGTCAAGCACGGCGTCATCGTGGACGCCGGCTACGGACAGTGGCTGGCGAGCCGGGCCGGGCCGCTGCTCGATGGCCAGGGCGAGGACGTGGAGCGCGCGGTGGTCCGCTCGGTGGAGATCAAGGCCGGGGTTGTGTCGGCCGACGAATTTGAGGCCGGCCGACGCCAGATCCTCAACTTCGGCCATACCGTGGGGCACGCCCTCGAGGCCGAGTCGGGCTATCGGCTGTCACATGGCGAGGCGGTGGCCGTAGGGATGGTGGTGGAAGCACGCATCGGAGAGGAGTTGACCATCACGGCGGGTGGCACGGCGGAACGGATACGGCATCTGGTGCGGGCGTTCGGACTGCCCGATACGCACGGGGGCCTCGCGTGGCCACGGAGGCTTGCCGAGCGGATGACGAGGGACAAGAAGACCCGGTCGGGTGTCGTTCACCTGGTCCGTCTCGAGGAAATCGGCCGGACGGGAGAAGCGGGCGATGTCACCTTCCCGGTCGCGGTTGATGAGCTGGTACGGATCATGGAGCAATGGCGATGAGACACGGATCCGCGCCCGCGCGGGCGCATTTGACCGGGCCGCCGTCTGCGGCGAGCGTTTACGGTCCGCACTGTCGCGGCACTGGCGAGTGGAGGATCCATGACCCTGCCTGAGGGATCGCCGCACCTCACGGTCTCCTCGGTCCTGTCCCGGCGCGCGGCCGAGGCCCCGGAATCGCCGTTCCTGCATTCCGGTCAAGCGACGTTGTCGTATCGCGAGGTCGAGGCTCAGGCGCTGTCTCTGGCCGCCTCGTTGAAGAACCTGGGCGTCGGCGGTGGCGACCGCGTGGCGTTGTTGCTGCCGGCGTGGCCCGAGTTCGCCGTCGCGGTCTTTGCCGCCGCGAAGCTCGGGGCGCGAATCGTCCCGCTGGACCCGAGGCTGAAGCTGCCCGACCTCCGGTACATGCTGCGGCATTCCGGCGCGGTGTGTGCGGTTTCGGCCGAGGATGCGTACGGGATCGACTACCTGCAGCTCTTTGAGGACTTGCTGAACGATCTGCCGAGGCTCCGCCATCTGGTCACGGTGGGCGAGGAAGATCTGTGGTACGACGACCGGATCTTCCAGTGGGAGGATCTGGTGTCGCCGGGGCGGGGTCGTGACTTCGAGGATCGGGAAGCCGACCCTGAGGCGCCCTTCGCCATTGTGTACACGTTCGGAACGACGGGCAAGCCGAAGGGTGTCGAGCTGTCGCACCAAAACCTGCTCTACGGCGCGGCAGGCACCGCCGCGGCCACCGGGCTGAGTGCCCCTGACGTCGTGGCGGGTGTGAGTGCGCTGCACCATGCCTTCGGTCTGGGTCCCGGGCTCCTGGGTACCGCCCTCGAGGGAGCCAGCCTCGTGTTGCAGGACAACGCCGATCCGGGCACGACGCTCGCGTTGGCCGAGCGCTACCGTGCGACCGTGCTCAGCGGAGTCCCCACGCTCTTCGCCACTGCGCTTCGCGAGACCGGGGACTCCTACCAGCCTCCCGAATCCCTCAGACTTTGCATCGCCTCGGGCGCGCCCGTGCGTGAACCGCTCGCGCGCCGCGTGGAGGAGTTCTTCGGGGTACCCCTGATCATCGCGTACTCGCTGACCGAAGCGGGGTCCACGCTCGCTGTCGGGCGACACCAGGAGGAGGCGGCGAGGCGGTGGTTCACGGTAGGCCGGCCGTTGGAGGGCACGACCGTCCGGGTGACCGAGGACGACGGCACCGTGCTTCCCGGCGAGAGCGTCGGGGAGATCCGGGTGAAGGGGCCCGGGGTGATGTGCGGGTACCACCGCCAGCCGCGACAAACGGCGGCGTCGTTCGACGGGGAGGGGTTCCTGAAGACGGGTGACCTCGGCATGCTCGACGAGGAAGGGAGCCTGCACCTGATCGGGCGCAGGGAGGACGTGATGATCCGTAGCGGATTCAAGGTGTACCCGAAGGAACTTGAAGACCGGTTGATGGCCCATCCCGCCATTGCTGGCGCAGTGGTTGTCGGGGTATCGGACGACATCCTGGGGGAGGCGATCTGTGCGTGCGTGATCCGCGTCGAGGGCGGTGTGATCTCGGAAAACGAAGTCAGAGAGTGGAGTGCGGCGACGCTCACAGCCTACAAGGTCCCCGACTTCGTTAACTTCATGGACGAATTCCCGCGTACCGCTTCCGGCGGCGTATGGCGGCAGGAGTTGACTCGGCGAGTATCCTCCGCACGAACCGGCCGGCCGGGGGCCAGCGCGAAACCACGCTTGACGACAGAGTGAGGATGCGAAATCCGTACATGAAGACCCCTCATACCGACCCGGGCCGGCACGTTTCCCGGGAGGCTCTCAATGCAGCGCTGCTCATCGACTTCGACAACGTCACGATGGGCATGCGCAGCGATCTGGCCAAGGAACTGAAGAACCTCCTCGACTCGGACATCATCAAGGGCAAGGTGACGGTGCAGCGGGCCTATGCCGACTGGCGCCGGTATCCGCAGTACATCGTCCCCCTTTCGGAAGCCTCGATCGATCTCATCTTTGCGCCCGCCTACGGCAGTTCGAAGAAGAACGCGACCGACATCCGGATGGCGATCGACGGCATAGAACTGGTTTTCATCCGGCCCGAGATCGGCACATTCATCCTCCTCACGGGGGACTCCGACTTCTCCAGCCTCGTCCTGAAGCTGAAGGAGTACGGGAAGTACGTGATCGGGATCGGGATCCAGGAATCGAGCTCCGACATCCTCGTCCAGAACTGCGACGAATACTACTCGTACACCGCGCTCACGGGCCTCAGCCGCACATCCGAGCACACCACCGGGGCGCCCGACGCCTGGCAGTGCGTGGAGGAAGCGGTCGCGCAGATGGTCTCCCGTGGCGACGTGATGCGCTCCGATCGCCTCAAGCAGGTCATCATGGAGATGTCGCCCACATTCGACGAGAGGAACCTGGGCTTCAAGAAATTCTCCAAGTTCCTCGTCGAAGCGGCGAATCGGGGGTTGCTGAACATCGAGCGGGGAGAAAACGGCCAGTACCACATCGCGCCCCGCAAAGATGCGCCAGCGTCGAAGGGCGCGGTCGCCCCTTCCAGGGACTCCGCGGGCAACGGCGAGGATCAGCGCAAGCGCACGAGGCGGTCGTCGCCGGCGCGACGGCCCGCGGGCCGGGGAGCCCGGGGCACGGATTCGCGCGGAGGGAGTCAGGTAGCCCAGGCGGTGCGGGAGCCGGCGGCAAAGCAGCCCGGCCGCCCCACGTTGGATCCGGCTCCTTCGCTGGACCTGCTCAGGCGGGCCGTGCTGGAGCTCGGCGGCAAGCAGCAGGGGGGCGTGCGCGACTCCGACGTGAAGCGTCGAATGCTGGCGATCGACAGGAACTTCTCGGAATCGGCGCACGGCTTCGGCAAATTCAGCAAGTTCCTTCGCTACGCCGAGAAGCAGGGTGCCGTGAGGCTCGACCGGGCCAGGGATGGAAGCTACTCGATCGCGCTGGTGAAGCCTCGGCAGGAGCCGGCCGCCGCCCCGTTCGACCCCAAGGCACTCGGGCTGCCCGTAACGGAGGGATCCATCAAGAGCTATCTCGCCAACCGGTACAAGGGCGTGGGGGTCAAGACGGCCGAGCGGCTGGTCGAGGCGTTCGGCAGCGATGTCTTCACGGTCCTGCACCGTCAGCCGGACCGTGTAAGGAAGACTGTTCGTGCTCGCGCCAACAGCGTCATGGAGGCCTGGGAGGGCGATTACAAACGGAGAAGCGCCGCTCTGGAGCGGTCGAAGGCCGCCTCGGGATCCGGACGGTCGGCGAGTCAGGCCGGCACCTCGCCCCCCCGGTCGTCGGGGAGCGCGCCGAAGCGACCGCAGGACAAGCCGTCCGGCGGTGCGGGCCGGGGGAGTTCGACGGCAGATGGCGGGAAGTCTGCCGCTGGTGGCGCGAAGCCTGCCGCTGGTGGCGCGAAGCCTGCCGCTGAGGGCGGGAAGTCTGCCGCGGGCGACGGGAAACCGGCACGGTCGGGTCTGATGGGACTGTTCCGTCGCGGTCGCCGTCCCCGTGAAGGTGCCGGCCAGAAGCGCTGACGCCCGCGCGTCGAGCCACTGTCGGCCGGACTGGGGATACCTGGCCGGCGACACCGTCGCGGCGGCCCGCCGGCTGCTCGGCTGTACCCTGGTTTCGACCGTGGACGGCCTGGAGGCCAGCGGCCTGATCGTGGAGACCGAGGCCTATCTCGGACTGGATGACCCGGCCTCGCACGCCCACGCCTCCCGGGGCCGCACGCCGCGAAACGACGCCATGTTCACCGGCCTCGGCACCCTGTACGTGTACATCTCCTACGGGATCCACCACTGCGTGAACGTGGTCACCGGAGAGGCGGGCGATCCGGCCGCGGTTCTCGTGCGGGCCCTGGAGCCCGCCAGCGGCCTGGACGCGATGGCCGAACGGCGCGGACGGGCCGCCGATCTGTGCAATGGACCGGGACGGCTCGCCCAGGCGCTCGGGGTTACGCTGCGGCACAACTACCACGACCTGGCCCGGCCGCCCATCCAGCTCGTGCGGGGCCCGGCCGTTCCAACCGCCGATGTCGGCAGCTCCGGCCGCATCGGGGTATCCCGGGCCTCCGACTGGCCGCTCAGGTTCTTTGTCCGCGGACACCCGGCGGTCAAGGCGCCGAGGTGGTAGTTTAGGGACATGAGCGAACCAACCTGGATTACCCTGTTGCCGCCCCTCCTTGCGATCGGCCTGGCGATCGGTACCCGCCAGGTCTACCTGTCGCTCGCGGGAGGGCTGTGGCTGGCCTGGTCGATCCTCGCCGGCTGGGACTTCGGCACGGGACTGATGGACGCGGTGGCGTCCACCGTCGGCGTGTTGGGAGATCCCGGCAACGCGCAGGTGATCATGTTCACGCTCGTGATGGGCGCCCTCATCGCCACGGTGGGATCGTCGGGCGGCGTCGCCGGGTTCGTGGGCTGGCTCGAACACAAGCGCTGGGTCACCAGCGGCCGCCGGGCGCAACTGCTGGCCTGGGTGATCGGCGTGATCATCTTCATCGAGTCGAACATTACGGTGCTGGTGGCCGGATCCGTGGCCCGGCCGCTCTTCGACCGCTACCGCAATTCCCGCGAAAAGCTGGCGTACCTGATCGATTCCACCAGCGCGCCGATCTGCATCCTCATCCCGCTGAACGCGTGGGGGGCGACCAACCTGCGCCTGCTCGCCGAGGCGGGCGTGCCCCAGACCGAGACGCTGTCCGTGTTCCTGCGGTCGATCCTGTTCAACTTCTACTCGTTCGCCGCCGTGGCCCTCGCGCTGGGGGTGGTGCTCCTCCGGATGGACTGGGGGCCGATGAAGCGGGCGGAGGCGCGGGCGGCCAAGGGCGAGGTCCTCTGGCCCGGAGCCACCCCGATGATGGATGAGGAGGTGCTCGGGCAGAACGTCGAGCCTCCGATCCGGCCCCGCGCGCTCAACATGGTGGTACCGATCGTGGTGCTCGTCGCGATGATGCCGGTCGGGCTGTGGATTACCGGCGGCGGGGATCTCGCCGCAGGGAACGGCTCGACATCGGTGCTGTGGGCCTCGCTGGCCGCGCTGACGGCCGCGTGGATCCTGCTGTTGTTCCAGAAGGCGTATTCGGTCGACGAACTGACGCGCATCGCACTGCGCGGAGCCGGCGGCCTGGTGCCGCTCGCGGTGATCCTTCTCCTGGCGCTGGCGCTCGGCAGCGTGACGAGGACGCTGGGCACGGGCGACTACGTTGCCGCGGTGGTGCAGGGGACCCTGTCGCCCGGCGTCTTCCTCCCGCTGGTCTTCGTGGTCGCGTCCGCGATCGCGTTTTCCATCGGATCGAGCTGGGGAACCTTTGCCATCATGATTCCCATCATCGTTCCGGCTGCGGGCGGCCTCGGGCTGGACCTGGCCCCGTTCCTCGCGGCGGCGCTCTCCGGAGGGATCTTCGGCGATCACTGCTCGCCGATCAGCGACACCACGATCATCTCGTCGATGGCAGCGGCCACGGACCATGTCGACCATGTGCGTACCCAGCTTCCCTATGCGCTCACCGGCGGTGCCGTGGCCACGGTGTGCTTTGCGCTCGCGGGGGCGTTTCTGTAGCGAGGCAGCGTGAATATCACCGTCTGCGTCAAGCGGGTTCCCGACACGGAGACCCGGATCCGGATCACGGACGAAGGGAAGGACATCGCGCGTGACGGCGTGAAGTACGTGCTCAGTCCATACGACGAATTCGCGGTCGAGGCGGCGCTGCAGCTGGTCGAGCAGGCCGGTGCCGGCGAGGTCACGCTGCTCAGCTACGGCGATGCGGCCACGACCGAGTCGCTCCGGGCGGGCCTCGCGCTGGGTGCCCACCGTGCGGTGCTGTTGACGGGAGCTCCCTCGATGGACGGGTGGGCGACCGCACGCGTGCTCGCCTCGGAACTGACGGAAGGCGATGCGGCGCTGGTGCTCTTCGGGATCAAGGCGGTGGACGACGATCAGCAGCAGGTGGGTCCCATGGTGGCGGAGCTGTTGAAGCGGCCTTGCGCGACCTCGGTTGCGGCGATCGACGTTGCCGACGGAGTGGCGACCTGCCGCCGGGCGGTAGAGGGGGGGCAGGAAGTCGTCGAGATGGACCTCCCCGCCGTGGCCACGATCACCAAGGGCCGCTACGAGCCGCGGTATGCGTCCCTGCGCGGGATCATGATGGCGAAGCGCAAGCCGCTTACGGAAAAGGCGGCTCCGGCCGTGGAATCGGGACTTTCGGTCGAGGCGCTGAGCTATCCGCCCCAGAGGCCGGAAGGACGAATCGTGGGTGAGGGCCCCCAGGCCGCCGCCGAGCTGGTGCGGCTCCTGCGGGAGGAGGCCGGAGTACTCTGATGGCGGACGTGCTTGCGGTAGCCGAGTCGAAGCAGGGAGTGCTTGCGGGGGTTTCGCGGGAAGCGGTCACGGTCGCACGCAGGATTGCGGACGAACTGGGCTGTGAGGTCGAGGCCGCCGCCACGGGTGCGCCGGCCGACGAGCTCGCGCGCTACGGTGCCGACCGGATCGTGCAACTGGCCGGTGACGGTCTTTCGCCCGGCTACGCCGACGCCTGGGCCGCGGCTCTGGCCGGCCGGATCCGCGCGGGAGGCCATGCGGCCGTGGTCATCGCGGCCACGGCGACGGGCAAGGACCTCGCCCCCCGCGTTGCCGCGAAGCTGGGAACTCCGCTGCTGACGGACGTCACGGATGTCGCGGTGGACGCGGGCGGCGTCGTGGTCACGCGGCCGGTATTCGCCGGCAAGGCCCTGGCCCGGGTAAGGGCGCTTGAGGCACCCGCACTGATTTCCATCCGGCCCAACGTCTTCTCCGCGGCCGAGTCGCCGCGCGACGCGAGCCTGGAGACGGTCGTCACGGACATCTCGGATCGGGATTCCGGGTACCGGGTCGTCGGCTTCGAGGCGTCCCAGGGGGCATCCATCGATGTCAGCGAAGCCACGATCGTCGTGTCGGGCGGGCGCGGTCTCAAGGGTCCGGAGAACTGGCATCTGGTCGAGGACCTCAGGGACGCGCTCGGCGAATCCGCCGCGCTGGGCGCTTCGCGGGCGGTGGTCGACGCCGGCTGGCGGCCGCACTCCGAACAGGTGGGCCAGACGGGGAAGACCGTGACGCCCAAGCTCTACTTCGCGGTCGCGATCTCGGGGGCGATTCAGCACCTCGCCGGGATGCGCACCTCGGGCGTGATCGTGGCCGTGAACCGCGACGCCGACGCGCCGATATTCGGCGTCGCCGACTACGGCATCGTGGGTGACGCCTTCGAAGTCGTTCCGCAGCTGGCCGAAGCAATCCGCGAGCTGCGCGAAAGCTAGCCGTCCTCGGACGGGAGCGGGTCCGCGGATCAAGCCACCCGAGCACCGAGAGTGGCGAGGTGTCTGCCGAGGCGAGGCGCCTGCTGCGAGTGAGCCTGCTGCGAGTGCGCCCCCTTCAGCGGCCCGAGGGACGGCCCAGCATCGCGACGGGGTCGACCTCGCGGCCCCACCGCCAGATCTCCAGGTGCAGGTGCGAGCCGCGCGAGTTCCCGGACTGCCCCGTCAGCCCGATCACCGTGGCCTTGGAGACCTCCTGGCCCACCTCGACGGAGATCTCGGAGAGGTGGGCGTATACCGTGATCACATCATCGGGGTGGTCGAGCCAGATCACCTGCCCGTAGCCGCTCATCGTGCCCGCAAACCGGACCCTCCCGGACAGGACGGGCCGGACCGGGGTCCCGTGCGCGACCGCGATGTCCACGCCGCGATGCAGATCCCCGACCACGCCTTCCATCCGCATGCCGTAGGGGGAACTCAGCGGGCCCTCGACCGGCCACTGGGGCGTCTGGCATGAGATCAGGACGAGGGCCAGGAGCGCGGGGAGACTGCGTCTCATCGCGGACCGGGCAGCAGCATCACCGACACGGGTTCGTTCCTGCCGATCCGCGCGACGCCCTCGGGCAGGATCGCAAGGCCGTCGGCATCCCGAAGCGAACGCACCAGTCCACTGCCCTGTGGACCCGTGAGCGAGCAGCGGCCCCATGGGGACTCCTGCCCGGAGGCCGGTCCGTGCAGCTTCACCCGGTAGAACTGCGTCAGCCCTTCCGGGGAGGCGAGCGGCGCCTCCGTTCGCACGGTCACCGCGGTCCCCTCCGGGCGGGGAGACCCCAGGCAGGCTCGCAGGTAGGGAGCCACGAAGACATGAAAGGTCACGAACGCCGACGCCGGGTTTCCGGGGAGCCCGAAGACGGGCAGATCGCCGCTTCCCCGCTGCAGGTGCCCGAACGACATGGGACTGCCCGGCCGCACGCGGACCCGCCAGAAGTCCAGTCGGAAGGGCATGTCCAGCAGAATGCGCTTCAGGAGGTCCCTCTCGCCCATCGATGCGCCGCCCGTCGTCACCAGCACGTCGACGTCCGCGACGGAGTCCAGACAGTCGCGCAGCGACTCGGGATCGTCGTCGACTACCCCCAGATCGATCGGAAGGCCTCCGGCCTCCCGGACACCCGCGGCGATCATCGCACGGTTCGTGTCGGGCACCCCACGACCTTCCACGACGCGGTCGAACCGGTCGGGCCCCACCAGCTCGTCCCCGCTGGACAGCACCCCCACCCGGGGCCTCCGGAACACGGCTACCGGATCATGCCCACTGGCCAGGATCACCGGCACGGAGCCCGAATTCACGATCGTCCCGACCGGGACGGTCTCTTCGCCGACGGTCATGTCGTTCCCGGCCGAGCGCACGTGCTTGCGCAGGTCGTCGGTGCGGTGAATGACCACCCGTCCCGGCGACGCTTCGCCGTCCGTGTGCTCGACGCGAATCACCGTGTCGAAGCCCACGGGCACCGCCCCGCCCGTCATGATCCGCACCACGGCGCCGCGCGGGACGTTGTCGAGCGGCACCGAACCGGGATACACCGCGCCCGCCACGGGCATGGTGATCGGTGTGCGTGCGGCCGCGGTCAGCTCCCCGCTTCGCGCGGCGAAGCCGTCCATCGCGCTGTTGGGCCAGGCGGGAAGGTGCGCGCGGGCCCGGACCGGCTCCCCCAGCGAGCGCCCGAGAGCGTCCCACGCCCGCACGCGTGCGGTCGGCGTCGGCGATGCAGCGTCCAGGACGTGCGAGAGGGCCTCCTCCCAGGACAGCCAGTCCGCCGCGAGGCTCTCGAACTCACCCATGCGGCGATACGTCAGAAGCGCAGCGCCAGGCTGACCGAGACACCGTAGCCGCCGGCCCATTCGCTTTGCTCGATCGAGTCCAGCTGCTTCGCCTCGTCGTCGAAGCCGGAAGGGGTTGTCAGCTGCCACAGCTTGAGACTGCCGTCGGCCCGAAGCATGAGCCGGGAAGAGATGGCGAGCTTGACTCCGGCGCCTGCGTTTGCCGTGAACGCCGTGCCGAAGTCGAATACGTCCTCCGGGAGCAGGACCTCCTCCAGGCCGCTCAGGCCGGCGGCGTCGTACGCGATGCCACCGCCCACGAACAGGTGGGGACTGATCCTGTTCCAGGTCCGCCGTCCGGTCAGACTGAAACCCAGGCGCGCGTCCAGCATGAACAGGTGAACGTCCGTCTCGCCGATGGAGCGGTCACCCTCGGCCCTCCGTGGATCGATCACGTCCCGGGTGGTCGGCAGGTAGGTGATCATCCCCTCGATGAACAGGGGACCGGTCGCCTCGACCACATACCGGCCACCCAGGAACGACGACGACTTGGGGCCCAGATCGAGCGATCCCTCGGAGAGGTACAGAGTGCCCCACAGCGCCGACGCTTCCTGGCCGTACTCGATGAAGCGGTAGGAAGACGGGATCGACTGGGCCCGCACGGGAGCGCCGGCGAGGAGAGCCAAAAGGGTCAATAGCGCGCCAGTACGGGAGATACTGGATACGGTCATCGATTCGGGTCTTTATCCTGGTTTACGCGAAACTGCAGTGAATGTAATCTGATTCATGGATGTGTACCGACCGCTGCCCGCCGGATGAATCCTGCCGGGTGGGGTTTCGTATGGAAGAGGTGTTCCTTGGGCGTCGAATGGTTGCCGGTACCCGGCACGGCGAAGGGATCCTGGATCTGATGCGGTGTTCGACCTGTGGCGAGACTCTGGGCGCCGGCGAGGCGCGGTGTCCCACGTGCGGGGCCGCTGTCGCTTCCAGGGTTCCGGTGTCGCAACGCCACATCCGGCAGTGTCCGCGGTGTTCCCACCGGGGCGACGGCATCTCCTACTTCCGCAAGGCCAGCCACATCGGATTGCTGGTCGGCCTCAGCGTCTTCACCTACGGCGTGGGCGGCGTGGTCTACTACGCGCTCCGCCGCCGCCGCCGCGTTTGTCCCAATTGCGGGCTGGGCTGGGAACACAGCCGTGAGCCGGGCGAAGGACTCTCGACGGAGGAGCTCGCGCCCGTCGCAACCCCCTCCAGGCCGGCCGCGCCCGCACCGGACGCACCGCTTCCCCCCAGCGGCATCGGCAGGCGCGTATTCGGGGGAAGCCTGGCAGTGCTGGCGACGATCATGATCACGGCCGGCATCTCGACAAGCGTCTTCGAGCCCGTCGTCATCGGATCCGCGATCGGCATGGCGGGCTCCGGGCTTTTCCTGTGGGGCTGGAAGGCCCTTCAGCAGCGGCGGGAATCGGTGCTGAACGCCCTCAACCGCAAGGTGCTGATGCTGGCGACGCGGCGTGAAGGGGTCCTCACGGTCACCGACGTGGCGGCGGAACTCGACCTCACCATTCCCGCGGCCGAGAAGGTCCTGATCGCCATGGACGACGGGTTTCGCGTGCGCTCGGAGATCACCGACGACGGGGTGCTGTACTACGAATTCCCCGAGGTTAGGCACAGGAAGAAGCTGGCGTCCGGCGACGCCGACTAGGTCCCGCGTTATATTGGTCCGTCATCCCGACTCCGTTCAGTGAGGATTTGCGTGCGACAGTTCGTTGACGACAGCGGCGATGCCTGGGTGGCGTCTGTGGCCCGGGCCGAGGGCGGAGACTACAAGGGAGCCTACTACCTCGTGATGGAACGGGCCGGCGGGAGCGGCGAGCCGGTGGCGTTGACCGATGTGCGCTGGAACTCGACCCGAACCGCGGAGCGGACGCTGTCGACGATGTCTGGGGTGGAATTGCGGCGTCGTCTGCGTTCGGCGCTGGGGAGGGCGGGGACGGCCGCCTCGGCTTCCTGACCGGGACTCAGGCGCAATCCGGACGCGGGAGCAGCGGACGCAGGCGCGGCGGACTCAGGCGCAATCCGCGCAGTAGCCCGTCAACTCCAGCCGGTATCCCGTGACGTGGAAGTCGGCGCAGGCCTCCGGACCGGCAACCAGTTCGCGCGGAAGGCTCCCGGGAACGTCGCGCACCGTGCCGCAGTGCGTGCATCGGGCGTGGTGGTGGGGGTCCGTGCGTCCGTCGTACCTGGCTGAGCCGTCCGAATAGGTCAGCTTCAGCGCCATTCCGCACCCGACCAGGGTCTCCAGGTTCTTGTAGACGGTCGCGAGCGAAATCGCGGGAACCAGCTCCCGAACGCCGGTGAAAACCTCCTCGGCGGTCGGATGCGTGTCGGTGCCGGAGAGGAACCCGTAAACGGCGCCCCTCTGCTCCGTGAAGCGATGCCCGTGCGCCTCCAGAGTCTCCCTGAGGCGATCCGTGGAAACGGACGAACTGACCTGGGACACCTTCCCTGCCTCCTCGGTGGGACCGGTTCGAGCACCATCATTAGCATGCGTGGCCCGCGGCGCAGTGTCAACGGTTGCCGGTTCGCCGGCCGGCTTCCATACTCCGTGAATGAAACAGGACCGTGCCGCTCTCGACGCGCTGCTCACCGAAAAGCGACTCTTCGCTCCGCCCCCGCAGTTCGCCGCGGCAGCGGTCGTGCCCGACGACTCCATCTACGACGAAGCCGAGGCCTACGAGGACTTCTGGGCGGGCTGGGCCGGTGAACTCGACTGGTTCCGCAAGTGGGACACGGTTCTGGAGTGGAATCCGCCCCACGCGCGCTGGTTTGTCGGTGGAAGGCTGAACGTCTGCCACAACTGTGTCGACCGCCACCTCGACGGCCCGAGACGCGACAAGCAGGCGTTGGTGTGGGAAGGGGAGCCGGGGGACAGACGCACGTTCACCTATGCGGAGCTCGCCGGGGAAGTGGCAGTTTTTGCCAACGTGCTCAAGGGACTGGGAGTGAAGAAGGGCGACCGCGTCGCGATCTACCTCCCCATGATCCCGGAAGCCGCCTTCGCCATGCTCGCCTGCGCGAGGATCGGGGCGGCCCACTCGGTGGTCTTCGGCGGATTCAGCCCGGACTCCCTCGCGGATCGGATCAACGACGCCGAGGCCAGGGTGCTCGTCACGGCGGACGGGGGATACCGGCGCGGATCCGTCGTGCCGCTCAAGGCCAACGCGGACCGGGCCGTGGCACGCTGCCCCGGTATCGAGCACGTGCTGGTCGTCGCGCGCGGCCACGCGGACGCCCGCCTTGACGACACCTCGATGACCCCCGGCCGCGATCACTGGTACCACGAACTCGCCGCCGGCGTCGATGCCGCGTGCGAACCCGAGGTCATGGACTCGGAGGATCTCCTCTACATCCTCTACACGTCGGGGACCACGGGGAAGCCCAAGGGCGTCGTCCACACGACCGGCGGCTACCTCACCCAGGTGCACGCGACGACACGGATGGTGTTCGATCTGAAGGAGGACGACGTGTACTGGTGCACGGCCGATGTCGGCTGGGTGACCGGGCACAGCTACATCGTCTACGGGCCGCTGGCCGCCGGCGCGACGGTGGTCATGTACGAGGGCGCCCCCGATTGGCCGGACAAGGGCCGTTTCTGGAAGATGTGCGAGTCGTACGGCGTCACCGTCTTCTACACGGCCCCCACGGCGATCCGGGCCTTCATGCAATGGGGAGAAGCGTGGCCGGCGGGGTACGATCTCGGGCGCCTGCGCCTGCTGGGGACGGTGGGCGAGCCCATTAACCCGGAGGCCTGGATGTGGTACCACCGGGTGATCGGCGGAGAGCGCTGTCCCATCGTGGACACCTGGTGGCAGACGGAGACCGGCGGGATCATGATCACCCCGCTGCCCGGCGTCACCCACACCCGTCCGGGGAGCGCATGCCGGCCCTTCCCGGGCATCCAGGCCGCCCTGCTGAACGACGCGGGCGAGCCTGTCGACGCCGGATACCTGGCCGTTACGCGGCCATGGCCGTCGATGCTCCGGACGATCTGGGGCGACGACGAACGCTACCGCGAGACCTACTGGTCCAAGTGGGACGGGATCTACTTCCCGGGAGACGGCGCCAAGGTAGACGAGGACGGCTACCTGTGGATCCTCGGGCGGGTCGACGATGTCCTGAACGTTGCGGGCCACCGGATCGGCACCATGGAGGTGGAGAGCGCCCTCGTCGAGCACCCCGCGGTGGCGGAGGCCGCGGTCGTGGGCAAGGAGCACGCTGTGAAGGGCCAGGCGATTTCCGCGTTCGTGACCCTGATGCAGGAGTTCGAGGCGAGCGATTCCCTCGCTGCGGAGCTGCGCGCCCACGTAGCGGCCGCCATCGGGCCGATTGCCCGGCCCGAGGACATCCTGTTCACCGCCGATCTCCCCAAGACGCGGTCCGGCAAGATCATGCGCAGACTCCTCGGCGACATTGCGGCCGGCCGTGCCCTGGGCGATACCACGACCCTGGCGGATCCCGCGGTGGTGCAGGGCCTGAAGGAGCGCTACGAGGTGAACGAAGGGTAGGAGCGGCGCTCCCCGCCACCCGGGCGGCTATCCGGCTGAGCGGCTGCTTGGCCGGGCGGCTACCCGGCCGGGCGGCTCAGCCGGGCGGCTACCCCTCGCCAAGCGGGTCCGGCGTGGGCGGCCGGCGCTTTCGCTTCGGCTTCCGCGTCACCGGCTTGGCGGGTACGCCGACATGCACCGTGTCGGGCTCCGTATCCCTGGTGACGAGCGCCCCCGCGCCCACCATCGAATTGGGCGCCAGGTTCGTGCCCGCCAGCACGGTGGCGTGATAGGCGATGCGCACACCGTCGCCGATCACGGTGCGCGGCGTGCGCACGTCGCGGGGCTCGCAGATGTGGTGACTGTGGGAGTACACGTTCGCGTAGTCGGAGATCGACACCCGGCTCCCGATCCGGATGCCGCCCCGGTCGTCGAGGAGGACGTGCCGGTGCACCACGACGTCGTCCCCGACCTCCATCCCGTAGCCGAAGGACAGCTTCACGAAGTGGAAGGCCTTGAAGTTCTTCCCGCACCGGGCGAAGATGCGCCTGGCGAGCATGCGGCGGAACTTCACGCCCAGGTGCACGTTCTCTCCCAGCAGGCTCTTGTCGAACATCTCCCAGAGCCAGATCAGCGGCTTCACGCGATGGTACCGGTCGAGGTCGGTGTCGACGTAGTACTCGGGCTCCAGCGTCACGTTCCGGGGGTCCAGCTGATCGCGGAGGATCGGGTGGGCCGTCTCGAGTCCGCCGGGGAAGTAGATCTCTTCCAGGACCCTGCGGCAGAAGTCGTACCGGTCGGTGCCGGGATCGGCGAGTTCTTCCTCCAGCGCCGCCAGCCAGCGGTCGTAGCGGGCCTCGCATCCCTCGCCCAGGGGAACGCTGCGCAGCGGAAGGAATCGGTAGTCGGTCGTGTCTGACATGCCAACGTGTTCCGGGGTCGTTGGGGGCGCGGGGCGACCGATTGACGCCCGCGGGCCACGGCGTGTCCCCGAAGATAACCCCGGCTTGCGTTAATGATCCGTCAGCGGCTTCTTAGAACGATGCACGACGTCCTCAGAGCCCGGTTGGTACGGAAGATCGAGAGCCTCCCCGAGGCGCAGGTCTATCAGGTGCTGGATTACATCGAGTTCCTCGAGTCCCGGTATGCCGCCGAAGAAGTGGACGGGGGCGCGAGCGGTCTGCAGCGGCTCGCGGAGGGGATTGAGGACCGCCTTCGCAAGTCGTCCTTCAACCCCTCGAATCTGCGCGAAGCGTTCCAGGTGGTCGCTGCCGCCGACCGAGCGCTCAGCGGGGTCGCCAGGGCGGGCCGGCAGCTCATGGACGAACTCGCGGGGGGGCCGGCCGACGGCGAAGACTCGGAGCGAGGGGCTGCTTCCACCGACGCCGACGGCTCGGAGTCGGCAGCCGGGTCGGCCGACGACGAGGACCCGGAGCGCGCGGCCCCGTCGACGGACGACTCGGATCCCGGAGCCGGGCCGGACGAGCCGCACGACCGTTGACTAGTCGTTTGGCGGGTCTCTAGCTTTGCTGATGGACAGTGGCAGCGAGCGCACGGTCCCGTGGCGCGGCACGGTGATCAAGGAAGCCCTCACCTTCGACGATGTCCTCCTGGTGCCGGGTCACTCCCGGGTCCACCCGAAGGACACCGACGTCTCGACCCGCCTGACCAACCGCATCACCCTGCAGGTCCCGCTGGTGTCGGCCGCCATGGATACCGTCACCGAAGCCCGGATGGCGATCGCGGTCGCGCGCGAAGGGGGCGTCGGGGTCATCCACAAGAACATGCCCATCGAGCGGCAGGCGCGCGAAGTGGATCGTGTGAAGCGCTCCGAGAGCGGCATGATCCTCAACCCGATCACGCTGGGCCCCGACGCGTCGCTGCGCGAGGCGCACCGGCTCATGGCGCGCTTCTCCATCAGTGGGGTCCCCATCGTGGAGCCGGACGGCCGCCTGGTCGGAATCATCACCAACCGGGATCTCCAGTTCGAGAGCGACCTGGACCGCCCGGTCGCGGCGCTGATGACGTCGGAAGGGCTGGTGACGGCTCCCGTCGGGACCAACCTCGACGCGGCCCAGGAGATCCTGCACCGTCACCGCATCGAGAAGCTGCCCGTGGTGAACAGGGAAGGGCAGCTCAAGGGCCTGATCACGGTCAAGGACATCTTCAAGCGCCGTCAGTTCCCGAACGCGTGCAAGGACGAGCACGGGCGCCTGCGGGTAGGGGCTGCGGTCGGGGCCGGTGCGGCGGACATGGAACGCGCGCGGGCACTGGTGGAATCCGGGGTGGACTTTCTGGTGATCGACACGGCGCACGGGCACTCGGAGGGCGTCCTCGAGGCGGTCGCCCGGGTGCGTCAGGCCTTCCCGGACCAGGATCTGGTAGCGGGCAACGTGGGAACCGCCGAGGGCGCGGCGGCCCTTGTCGAGCGCGGCGCGGATGCGGTCAAGGTCGGCGTCGGGCCGGGTTCCATCTGCACGACCCGGGTGGTGACCGGTGTGGGCCTTCCGCAGCTGACCGCGGTGATGGATGCCGTCGATGGGGCGGCGGGGCAGGTGCCCGTGATCGCCGACGGGGGTGTGCGCTACTCGGGCGACGTCGTCAAGGCGCTGGCCGCCGGTGCCCACAGCGTCATGATGGGCTCGATTCTCGCGGGCACGGAAGAGTCGCCCGGCGAAGCGTTTCTGCTGGAAGGGCGCCGCTTCAAGACGGTGCGCGGCATGGGGTCCCTGTCCGCGATGGAAGAGGGGTCGGGCGACCGGTACTTCCAGGACAGCCGGGACGTTCGCAAGCTCGTACCGGAGGGGATCGAAGCGCGTGTGGCCTACAAGGGGCCGGTAGCCGACACGGTCTTCCAGCTCGCCGGAGGCCTCAGAAGCGGCATGGGCTACTGCGGGGCCGCCTCGCTCGCGGAGCTGCGGGCCGACGCCCGCTTCGTCCGGGTCACGGCGGGCGGTCTTCGGGAGTCACACCCCCACGACGTCACGATTACGCGTGAGGCGCCGAACTACAGCCACTGACCCCGACCTCGCGCAGCTGGCCCGCGGATTCCCGGCCTGGGGACGATCCGCGCTCTCGGCCCTGCTGCTCGCGTCGGGGGCGGCGTGTACGGGAGCGCCGCCACTCCCCGCCCCCGGTCCGGCAGCTCCTCAACCCGTGGTCGTGAGGGCGCCGACGCCCGATATCCCCACGCGCCGCCCCCCGTCCGGGCGTCCCCGCGAGCTCGGTCTCGGCGACATTGCGACCGACCCGATCCTCACCTCGCCCTCGGCGCAGGACGATGCGATCAGCGAACGCGTCGCGTGGTGGCTGGACTACTGGCGGACGCGCGCCCCCGACCGGTTCGTGCGGGCACTGGTCCGGATGGGCAGGTACGAGGACTACGTGGACGCGCAGGTCGCCGAGCGGGGTTTGCCGCCGTCGCTGCGCTACCTGCCCATCATCGAAGCGAGCTACTACCCCAGGGCCGACTCGCCGGCCGGGGCGGGAGGGCTTTGGCAGTTCATGCCGGCCACGGCGCGCTGGCTCGGGATCGAAGTGGGCCCGCTGGTGGATCAGCGTTACGATCCGTACGTCGCAACCCCCAGGGCGCTGGACTATCTGGCGGACCTGCACGAGCAGTTCGGGTCGTGGTTTCTGGCCCTTGCGGCGTACAACGGCGGACCGGGGCGCCTGGCGCGGATCCTGGCGGAACACGGGCCTGACCGTCCCTGGACCGATGACGCGTTTCACCGGATCCGGCACCGGCTCCCGTCCGAGACGCGGGATTTCATCCCCAAATACCTCGCGGCCGCGCGTGTGGCCCGGGATCCGGAGGCGTTCGGGCTTGCGGCCTTTACCCGGGACGCGCCTCAGTCCTTCGATGCGGTGGATGTGGCGGGGTCCGCTTCGATCGATGTCATTGCCCGGGCCGCGGGGGCCGGCGAGGAGGAGGTGAGGGTCCTGAACCCCCACCTGGTGCTCGGACTCACACCGGCGGGAAGGACGACGGCGGTCCGTGTCCCGCAGGGTTCCGGATCGAGCTTCGAAGCCCGCCTTGCCGCGATTCCGGAAACCGATCGGGTGACATTCACGCACCACCGGGTGAATCCGGGCGAGACGCTCTCGGGCATCGCGCGCGACTATCGCGTCTCTCTGCGCGACCTCCGGGCGGCCAATCCGGGAGTGCAGCCCAGGCTGCTTCAGATCGGCGCCGTCCTGGTCATTCCGTGGTCTCCCTGAGTCGGTGCGTCAGTCCCGGGCGCGCGTCAATCGCTGTGGTGCGTCAGTCGCTGTGGCGCGCCAGTCCGCTGCGGTGCGTCAGTCCCGTTCGCGCTGCCAGGATCCGGAACGTCCGCCGGATTTCCGCAACAGCTCGATGGACTCGATGGTCATGCCGCGATCGACGGACTTGAGCATGTCGTATGCGGTCAGCAGGGCGACGGAGACGGCGGTCAGCGCTTCCATCTCCACCCCGGTCCTTCCCGTGATACTCGCGCGCGCGGTGACCTTGAGGCCGGGCAGGGCCGCGTCCGGTTCGATGTCCACGGAAACGCTGGCCTCCGGCAGCACGTGGCAGAGCGGTATGAGTTCGCCCGCGCGCTTCCCCGCCATGATGCCCGCGAGGCGGGCGACCTGTTCCACGTCCCCCTTCGGGTTTCCGCCTTCCGAGAGGAGCCGGAACGCACGGGGCGAGCACCTGAGCACGCCCCGCGCGACCGCCTGGCGGGCTGTAGAGGCCTTTTCCGTCACGTCGACCATCGTCGCGTCGCCGTCCGGGTCGAGGTGGGTCAGCGACTCGCGCGCCGCGGAAGCGCCCCCGTCCCCTTGGGCGGGTGCGGCGTCCCGGGCCACCTGATTCCTGTCTGCGGGGCTCGCGTTCGACATTACTAAACCATTTTGTTTAGTGTTTCTTCCAGTTCCAGAAGAAGTGTACCGACGAAGAGCTGTGGGTTCACGTTTCCAAGGGCAAGCATCCGGGCCCGCTCCACCTGCTCGACGGCCCGCGCGACCCGTGCGGGCGTCAGCTTGAGGCGGCCGGCGGCTTCGCGCAGATACGGCAACTCGTCGGTGTTGATCACCCGCTCGTCCTGACCGAGACCGGCTGCTCCCAGATCGCGGAGCCACAGCTGCAGCGCGCCCAGGAGGTCCAGGAGTCCCCTGGCTCCCGCGGGCCCGAATTCCAGTGCGGCCTTGAAGGCCTCCGCACGCTTTCCACCCGTCACGATCCGGAGCAGCTTCAACGCCCCGCGGCGCTGCTCGGCCTGGAATCCTTCACGGTCCAGGTAGCCGAGGGCGGCACCGATCGACCCCTGCGCCAGCACGGCCGCGCGCTGTGCCGCCGTTAGGTCGGCCCCGCATTCCTCCTCCAGGAAGCCGGCCACCTCGCTTGTCGCGAGCGGGGGGAGGTGGATCGGAAGCGCGCGGGAGCGAACGGTTTCCAGCAGGCTTCCGGGCTTCCCCGACGTGAGGATGAACCGGGTGCCGTCCGGGGGCTCCTCCAGGAGCTTGAGGAGCGCGTTGGCGGCCTCGGGGCTGGCCTCCTGCGGGACAAGGTGCTCCGCGTCCCCCACGATGAAGAACTGCTCGTCGCTCATTGCGGGCCGCCGATGGGCCTGGCTGCGGAGCGTGACGACCGCGGCCAGGTAGATGCCCTTGACCTCGGCGCTTCCCTCGGCCCGCAGCGGCTGTCTTCGCAACTCCGCCAGCCGTTCGTGGCGCGCGGTTTCCAGGGCCTCGGCCAGCTTGTCGGGCCCGTGCACGCGCTTCGGGCGGGGAAGGGGGAAGTACCAGTGGATGTCCGGGTGCTCGAGGCGCAGTGCCAGCCGACAGCTTCCACAGCTGTCGCAGGGGCGCGAGGCGTCCGCGGTGCACAGCCGGGTGCGAGCCAGCCACAGCGCGAGCGATTGCTTGCCGCAGCCCGGAGTGCCGTGGATCAGCACGGTGGCTGGGAGGGCATCCCGGTCGAGGGCGCGCCTGAGCGACGCCCGCAGCGCGTCGTGTCCCCGGAACGGGGGCGGAACCGAGGGTTGCTGAATTGGCGGCGGCATGGCAACCGAAGTATCGATTGCGGCCTTGCGCCTCACAAGTGGCGGTGCGCCCACGGGCCGTCCGTCAGCCTTCGGACCGGGCGCGCAGGAGGACGTGCAGCGGGTCCTGCGGATCCTCGATGCGCTTCCTGAGCCGGTTCAGGGCATGGCGGATGTGAGAGCGCACGGTCGCGGGCCTGACGCGCATCAGGCGTGCCGCCTCGGCCGGACTCCTTTCGTCGATCAGTCTGAGCGTCAACGCCTGCCTCTCGCGGTCGGGAAGGTCGTCGATCGCCTCGCGGACGATGCGATGAAGGGCTTCGTCCTCGGCGCGGTCGAGCGGGTCGGGTCCCGAGCCGGACGCGTCGGAGACGGCCAGCTCGCCGGCGTAGCGGTCAAGATGCCGGGCGGCGGCCGTTCGGGAGCGGTAGTCGCTCACGCACACGCTTCGAGTCAGTCGGCCAAGCCACCCCCGAAAGGTCCCCGTCGCCCGAAAGGACTCCGCGGCTGCGTGCACCTTCAGCCAGGTGTCCTGGTACAGGTCGTCGAGGTGGTCGGGGTCGCGCGCGTAGCCTTTGCATATGGCCCATACCAGGGGACCATTCTCCTCCACGATCCGGCGGGCGTAGGTGCCGCCTGCGATGAACCTCGCGGGTACGAACGGCAGGCGCTTCGCGTCTCCGCCGGGGGGACGGGTCATGGGGTGCGCGGGTTTCGCGAGGGTGGCCGGGTCAGGTCCGCGCGGCCTGCTGGACCGCCAGCGCCCGGTCCCGTCTGCCAACCAGAATCTGCACCCCCGCGGCCGCCGCACCTCCACCCGCGGCCACCAGCGCCAGCTCCAGGATCGTCGCCCCCGGCTGGAGGTGTCCGCCCGTGGCAAGGATCGCGGCCGCGATCGTCAGAGTTCCCAGCAATGCGGTCACCCACACGTCGACGGGACGAACGAGCGCCCGCCGGATCCGCAGCTTTGCAATCCTCTTGATGACCAGGTCATTGAGGTGCTCGAGGTGCTCCCGGCTTCCCCGTTGCGGCTTGAAGGCCCTTTTGGTCGCCCCGATCAAGAGCAGATCGAAACGGCACACCGGGCAGGTCTGCAGGTGTTCCCACGTGCCCGGGTCGATCTCGGTGCCGGGTTCCTGGCTGGTGATGCTGAAGATGTCGGGACAGGACATGTTTCAGATTCCTCGCGAAGGGAAGGCCGGTCTGCCGCTGAACCAGGGGAAGACCGGCAGGTAATCCTGGTGGCGGGTCACGGCTGCGAGCGCCACGGCTTCGAGGAGGGGCACCGCCAGAGGGAGCCACGCGGCCGCGACACCGGACACCACGACCCAGTCACGGCCCGGATGACTGGCGAAAACGGCCGCGCCGAAGAACGCCAGACCTCCGGCCAGTCCGATGGCGAGGCGACCGTTTCGGCGGCTCGGGGGGCGCAGCGCGCCCGTCACATGGGATGCGCGAACCCCCAGCACGCAGTTGATGACGGAGAATGCCAGGAGAGCCAGCGGCATGTGCAGCAGGAGCCGGACGCGGTTGGGTGCTGCGGCCCGGGCCGTGTCGCCCGGGTTGTCCTGTCCCGGGGGATTCGCGTCCAGGAAGCGGAGTTCGCGGAGCCTCCCCGCGGGGGTCCTCGGTCCGAAGGGTCTCATCTCGGCCAGGTCGGGATCTCCGGCCAGGGCGGCGTGGTCCGCGAGCGGATTGATGATCTCGGACGACGCATAGCTCGCCACCCCGATGACAAGCCCCGCCAACACCGCCACCCAGGTGCGTCCAGCCGCCGAGCTTCGTCTCCAGATCGCCACGCCACCGGCAAAGGCGGCGAAGGGCAGCAGGAGGCCCAGCAGGTCGGCCACGTAGGCGAGCCACATCAGGCCCGACCACGGCTGTGGCTGGGCTACGGCGACGGTGTGAAACACCACGATCGCAGCCACGAGTCCCAGAGTCCAGGCGACCGCAACCTTCAGCGCATGGGCCAGCAGCGACATGATGCGGCCGAGTCCGAGGCGTTCGTACCGGATGTTCATGGCTCCGGGCGGCATTCGCGGTCACGGTCACAGTTCTTGACGAGCCAGCAGCACTCACGGCAACAGTACGCCTTGGCGCCCTCGCCCCAGCAGCAGTCCGACCGCGTGAAACGGGTGAGCAGCGATTGTGCCGGCGGCGCAAACAGGGCAACCGCCAGCACAAGGTTGAGAAGAATCAGACCAGCGAGGACCAGCTTGCGCATGGGCCATGCCTCCTGAAGGTGATGCGACGCGGTGCGGCTACCCTGTCCATTCGGCCAGCCACCGTACCCCGTCGGGGGATCCATGGGAACCGAGCACTCCACGCGGCGTGGCCACGAGGGGCTCGAAAGAAGGGGGGAATTCGAACGCGTCCACCGCTCCCGAGGTCGTCACGCGCAGCCACCGGCGGCCGTGTCCGAGCGGGTCGGTCCGGTTGT
Source organism: Longimicrobiales bacterium (assembly GCA_965116905.1). GTDB lineage: Bacteria > Gemmatimonadota > Gemmatimonadetes > Longimicrobiales > Gaopeijiaceae > Bin94. Next base: position 2,798,194 of record OZ220732.1, read on the forward strand.
CGAAGAGCCGGAGCCACGCCGGGCCTCCCGACTGGCAGAGCACGGAGGTCACGAACGGCAGTTCATCCGAGAAGTGCGCCCGCACGTCTCGCGCCATGGCCTCCAGGTCGATCCCGGCCTCGGCGTAGTTGGGGCCCAGCTCGAGGCGGATCATCTTCTCCAGGTAGAAGACGATGTCCGCCTCCTGAATCGGGGACGGGCTTCCCGGAATCGGGACCTGGGCGATGGACACTCCGCCGTCGTCCAGCCAGACCAGATCGTGCGAGGCGGGGCGCCACAGCACCAGGTCGCTGCCGCAGGCATCCCATAGGGGCACGGGCACGAATTCCCCGGGAGTCTCCCCGGTCGGCCGCATGTGCTCCGAGAAGGCGACGACCTCCCGCCGGGTCTCGAGGGAAAGATCGGCCCGCACAAGGGAGGCCTCCTGGAAATCGGCCGTGACATCGAGACGGGTGGGCGTGTGGACCACGACCGCGCCCCGTGCATCCAGACGGACGCGGTAGGGATCCGCGTAGGAGACGTCGTTGAAATCCCGTCGCCGCGCCCAGGAGGCGCCCTGCAGGCGTTCCGACCGGACCAGCGACATGGTCGCGTCGAAGACCTTGTGCTGCCTGCTGCCGACGTCCCACACGTGCGCCATCCCGCCATCCGGATCGACCTGCAGCGCGATGGGGAAGACGAGATCCTCCGGACCCTCACCGCGCTCGCCGCCTCGAAGGACATCGCCCCCGGCACGCTCGATCCGCGTGAGGTACGGAGGGGACGTGTCCAGCACCCATACGGCGTCGGGTGCGGTCGCGATGTCCCGTATGGCGGTGAATTCCACGCCGGGGAAGGGCGTCGTGAGTGCCTCGGCCGGAATCTCGCGAAACTCGATGGCCGCGTCCGAACTCGCGCAGGCGCTCGCGACCGCGCAGACGGCGCCAAGCAGCAGGAACCGGGGCCTCATGGCCGGTCCTCCGTCGTGACGCGCGGCCGGGCGGCGGGCGGGGTGTCGGCGGCCGGCGGGGCATCGGCGGCGAGCAGGACGTCGGTGGCGGGCGGTACGGCGGCGGGCGGCAGGGCGGCCACGACGTCGGCCAGTTCATCTCCGTGGCCCAGCGCGACGACGCGGCCGTCCCGCAGCGCAAAGACCCACGGCGTGCGGCTGACGAGCGCGTGCTCCCGGCTCCCGAGGCCGAATCGGTCCATTGTCGCCACCGGGACCCGCCAACCGTGCGCCTCCGCGTGTCCGGCGGCCGCTTCGAGTGGCCCGGGCGCAACGGCGAGGACTCCTGCCGGTCTGCCCGGATCCCGCAGGAATCGTCCCCACTGCAGGGCAACCTGCCGGGAATGCGCGCACTCGGGATCGAAGGCGAGTACGAGCTGGTACTTGCCGAGCGGGTGGCTCCGGCCGCCGCTGTCGCGGACCTGGACACCCGAGAGGTCGTCGCCCATCGCGACATGCCCGGCACTCCCCGTTCCCAGGCGGCCGGCAAGCAGCGAGAACTGGAGGGCCGCCAGGGCTGTCAGCGCGGCGGTGATGGTACTTCCGGATCGGTTCAATGAACTGCTCCCGGGCTTCGAAATGGTGGACGTCTGGTCTTCGAAATGGTGGACGTGGAGTTGCCCCTCTACACTTATATGACAGTTCTCAGAGCAAAAACGTGCAAAAGGGGCTCGCGTGGGCCTGCTGCTCCGACCCCGGTCAGGTCATCCGCGGCGGCCCCTGGCGAGCCGGATTGCGAGCCGGATAGCCTCCACCATGGATGACGCGTCGGCCACCCCGTTTCCCGCGATGTCGAACGCGGTGCCGTGGTCCGGGGACGTGCGCACGAACGGCAGGCCGATCGTGACGTTGACGCCCTGGCCGAAGGCCGCCGTCTTGAAAGCGGCCATGCCCACGTCATGGTACGGGGCGACCACGGCGTCGAATTCGCCCGAAAACGCTCGGCCGAAGACGGTGTCGGCCGGCACCGGCCCGGTGATGGACCAGGGGCCGTGGGCGAGGGTCGCCAAGGCGGGCTCGTAGACGTCGCGTTCCTCGGAGCCGAACAGTCCGTCGTCGGAAGCGTGCGGGTTGAGAGCGCAAAGGGCGATGCGCGGTGCCGGCACGCGCCAGTCGGAGTGAAGCGCCGCCGCAAGCAGGCGAGTCTGCGTGACGAGCAGCTCCGCCGTGACCGCGTTCGGAACCCGCGCCAGCGGAATGTGCGTGGTCGCCAGCAGCACGCGCTTCGCGGGCCGCGCGCCTTCGCCTCCCGGCCCCTCGTCGCACATCAGCATGCCCACGCGCGGCGCACCGGAAAGCGCCATCAGCATCTCGGTGTGCCCCGGGTGATACCCCGCGTCCTCCAGTGCCGGCTTGTGCACGGGCGCGGTCACGACGGCGTCCACCTCGCCGGCGAGCGCCCATTGCACCGCCCGCTCGACCGCGAGCCCGGCGGCCTGGCCCGGCGCCAGACCCTCCCGCCCACCGGCCAGCGACTCGTACCGGCACAACTCGCGGAAGTCGGCCGCGCACTCGACCGGTCCGGTGACGCGCACCGCGACATCGTGCAGATCGGCGGCGGCCAGGGCCTTCGCGGTCACCTCCGGTCCGATGCCCCGGGGGTCCCCCAGAGTGATGGCCAGGCCGTTCAGTTGATGAACTCGACGTAGGTCTTTGCGCGCAGGCTCTGCATGAGCGCCTCGATGCGCTTCTGCCGCATAAGCGTGGCCCGGATCTGGGGCTCGAGGTCCTCGTAGGTGAACTCGCCCGCCTCTCTCTGTTCGACGATCTTCAGGACGGCGAACCGCTCCTGTCCCAGGTAGCCGAACTGGATGGGACCGACGACCTCGCCTTCCTCCCGGTCGGTCAGGGCGGCCAGGTAGGCGGCCGGGAGGATCTGCGTGATCTGCCTCTGCGGCACGGTGGCGGAATCGGGCAGGCTGGAGTCGTGGTATTCGTCGATCAGCGCCTGGAAGTCCTCCGTTGCGGCGCGTGCCGCAACCTCCTCGGCCACCTGGCGCGTCCGGGTATTGTCCTGCGGACCCGTCTCCGCCCGGATCAGGATGTGCCGGGCCTTTCGCTCGGCGACACGCATTCGTTCCAGCAGGATGATGTGGAAGCCGTGGACCGTCTCGACCACCTCGCTGATGCCGCCTTCCAGGAGCGTAAAGGCCGCTTCCTCGAATTCGTCCACCATGTCCCCCCGGCGGAACCACCCCAGATCGCCCCCCGCGGTCGCCGAGCCGGGATCCTGCGAATACTCGGTTGCGAGTTCGGCGAAGTCCTCACCCGCGCGGGCGCGTTCCAGCAGCCCCTCGAGTGTGCTGCGGGCGGCCTGGCGGGAGGAATCGGATGGAGCGACGCTGAGCATCACCTGCTTGAAGGTCACCGTGGCGGGGCGCTCCTCCAGGGTCGCCCGTCCTTCCTCGAAGAACGCGCGCATCTCCGCGTCGGTGACTTCGACGGCTCCCTGATCGCCGTGACGGGCCATGTAGAGCTGCACGAGCTGCTCCTGGGCGAGCTGCTCCCGCACCATCTCCCGGTAGCTCTGGATCGTGAGCCCCTCGATTTCGAGTTGCTGCTCCATCGCGGTTCGGCTGCCGAAGTTGTTCTCTATCAGGGTCATGCGTTCCTGGAGGGCGTCTTCGACGCGCTCGTCCTCCACCTCGAGCAGCGTATCCTGGGCCGCCGCCTGCAGCACCAGCAGCTGCTGCACGATGTCCTCCAGCCTTTCCTGCCGGAATTCCTCCCGTTCGCGCGTGCCTTCCTCCGGAACGGGGCGGCCCTGTGCCCGCCACTGGTTCTCACCCTGGATGACCTGCGACAGCAGGATCACCGAGTCGCCCACGATCGCCACCACCTCGTCGACCAGCTCCTCGCGCTCGACCTGCGCGAAGGTCTCCGGCACGGCCGCGAACAGCACGGTGGCGGCCAGGAGCGGCGCCATCCGGGTGGGGAAGGGAATCTTCTGTTTCATGACGGTCCTGCGCATCGCGAGTACGCCCAACGGGGTCACACCTATCTGAGTCTTTCGATCCGTTCCAAAGTTGCCGCCACGGCGGCAGCGTTGATTCGCCAGTTGCCCTGGTCCCGGAGTAGCAATGTAACGCCGCCCAGCGGAATGATCTCGGTCTCGCCGGACACGATCCGGATCAGCGCCGCCTCGACCCGGCTCGCCGAGGACGTCTCCCGGGCCGTACCGGGGACCGGGGTCGAATCGGGGCCGGAGGCGGAGTCGGGGCCGGGGGTGGCGTCGGCAATGGAGGATGCGTCGGGCCGGGTCGATGGCGACGTGAGCCCGATCAGCGCCGCCCGCTCCCGGATCGCGGCCCGCGCCTCGGCCGACACCGAATCGATCTGCTCCGCGGTCGGCGCGAGCCCGAGCGACCGGGCGTGCTCCAGGAGCAGTTCCTCCTGCCCGAGGCGTCGAAGCACGGCTTCCAGCTCCTGATCGGACGCGGACGCGACGCCTTCGCCGAATCCCTCCCCCGAAAGGCGTGCGAGGGACAGGAAGTCACCCGCCGAAAAGGAGCCTCCGTTCCATGTGACGAGCGGCCGCTCGGCAGCGCTTCGTGAAAGGCGCGAAGGGGTCGTCCCGGCCAGCGCACGGGCCAGTTCCACCGCTCCCCCCGCGAGCCCGAGCCCGGACGTGGAGTCGAGCCGCGTGACGTAGGCGGCCTCGGCGACGGCCAGGCGCTCGAGCTGGATCTGCCGGCGGAACTCCGCTCCCACCTCCGACAGCTCGGGGACCTCCAGGGCGTCGAGCCGGAGAAGGTGATAGCCGATTCCGGACTCGACGGGCCCGCTGGTTTCGCCCGGGCGCAGGCCGAAGACGGCCGAGTCCACCGGCGCGAGCATCTCGCCGCGTCCGAAGGTCCCCATGCTTCCGCCTCTGGCCCCGCTCCCGGGGTCGTCGCTGTAGCTGGAGGCCAGCCCCGCAAAGTCGGCCCCCGCATCGAGCCGGGACGCCAGGCCCGCCGCGACCGCGCGGACGCTGTCGCGCTGGAGGGTCGTCGCGCCCCGCGGGAAGAGGAGCAGGATCTGGGAGGCCGTGGCCCGGGCGCCCGGCATGTCCGCCGCGAAGCGGGACGTCAGTTCCTCGTCACTGACGATCGTGTCGATGTCCACGACCTCGTCCCTGAGGCGGGCGATCATCAGCTCGTCGAGCGGCGCTTCCGTGACCAGGCCGACGTCCAGTGACTGAAGAGTCGAGTCCTCCGAGAGGCGCGAGGCCAGCAGGGTATAGTCCACCCAGAGTTCGGCCACCACCCGCACGATCTGCGAATCCGCCGGAACGCGGCTGTGGTCGGCGATCAGGATGGCGGCGTCTTCGAGGCCAAGCCGACTTCCGTCTGCTTCGGCGAGTGATCCGGGTCCACAGGCTGCAAGCATCAGGATCAACGCCATGCAACTCGACAGACCGCGGCTGTTCGAGCTATACGCCTCCATTCGTGCCTCCTCCGAGCGCCTGCAGCGCGCGTATCAGTACCGGGGCAAGCCTGTCCGCATCCTCGCATGCGAAGGTTACCGAGAGCGGAGCGATTCTGCGAACCTCGAGCGTCACCGCCTCCCCCTTGAGCGTCCGTTCCAGAGCCGAAATGCGGGGGACGACTTCGGGCCGGAAGTTGACACGCGCCCTGTCCCCTCGCACCAGGATGCGATCGGCTCCCGCGCTCCGGCCCGCGAGTCCCAGCAGCGACTGGTCCAGCAATCGCCTCACTGCCGAGGGCGGTCTCCCGAACCGGTCCGTGATCTCGTCCGAGAGCGCCTCCACGTCGCGCGCTCCGGACACCTTTGCGAGGCGCCGGTACAGGTGGAGCTTCTGGTGCCGGTCCCGAATATAGTCGTCCGGGAGGTACGCGCTCGCCGACATCGTGACCTCGGGGCGGGGATGACGCACGTGCCGGTCTCCTTCCCGCACGCGGCGCACGGCGTCCTCCATGAGGCGCATGTACGTGTCCAGGCCGACAGCGTGCGCGAATCCGGACTGATGCTCCCCGAGGAGGTTGCCGGCGCCGCGCACCTCGAGGTCGCGCAGCGCGATCTGGTAGCCGCTCCCGAGCTCCGTGAAGTGTTCGAGCACGCGCAGGCGTTTCTCGGCTTCGTCGGTGATGCTGTCCGGCACGACCAGGTAGCAGTACGCGCGGCGGTCCCAGCGCCCGACCCGCCCGCGGATCTGGTAGAGCTGGGAGAGCCCGAAGCGGTGCGCGCCGGCGACGATCAGGGTGTTGGCATTGGCCACGTCCAGTCCGTTCTCGATGATCGAGGAGCATACGAGGACCTGGGTCCGCCCCTCCACGAAACGGGTCATGGCACGGTCCAGGAGACCCGTCCCCATCTGTCCGTGGGCCACGTCGACGGTCGCGTCGCCCAGGAGCCGGCGTACCCGCTCGGCGGCCGTCTCGATCGTCTCGACCCGGTTGTGCAGAAAGAAGACCTGGCCGCCGCGGTCGAGCTCCCGCTGGCAGGCCTCGGCGATCAGATGGTCGCTCCAGGAGATGACATGGGTGAGGATGGCCATGCGGTCGCGGGGCGGAGTCCGAATGAGGGACAGATCGCGAATGCCCGCGAGCGAAAGGTAGAGGGTCCGGGGGATGGGGGTGGCCGTCAGCGTCAGGACGTCCACCGTGGTGCGCAGCCGCTTGAGCCGCTCCTTCTGGCGGACGCCGAGCCGCTGCTCCTCGTCGATGACCACGAGACCCAGGTCGTGAAACGCGACGTCGGCCGACAGGAGACGGTGGGTGCCAATCACGATGTCGACGGTTCCGTCCTGGAGGCCGGCGACGACCTCGCGCTGGCGGCGCGGAGAGTCGAGCCGGGAAAGGGACCGGACGACCACCGGGTACTCGGCGAGCCGGTCGCCGAAGGTCCTGGCGTGCTGGGCGACAAGCACGGTGGTCGGAGCCAGCACCGCGACCTGCTTTCCGTCCTGGACGGCCTTGAAGGCGGCCCGGATGGCGACCTCCGTCTTGCCGTAGCCCGCGTCGCCGCACACGAGGCGGTCCATCACGCTCGACGACTCCATGTCCCGCTTGATATCCTCGACGGCGGCGCGCTGGTCGCGCGTGTCCTCGTAGAGGAACGCCGCCTCCATCTCGCGCTGCCAGCGCGTGTCGGGGGAAAAGGCGTGACCCGTGCGGGCCCGGCGCGTGGCATAGAGTTCGAGCAGCTCGGCGGTCATCTGGTGGATCGCGGCTTCGGTCTTCCGCTTCAGCCGCCCCCAGCGCCTGCCGCCGATGCGGTGCAGTTCGGCCGGCTTGTCGTCCGGGTGCGTCCCGACCCAGCGCTCCACCTCGTCCAGCCGGTAGACCGGGACGCGCAGGACCTCGCCGTCCGCGTAGCCGACAACGAGGGCCTCGATCGATTCACCGCCGATCTCGATCCGTTCCAGGCCCTGGAAACGCCCGATGCCGTGCTCCATGTGGACGACGTGGTCGCCGGGGCTGAGTTGCGCCAGGCTCTCCAGGGAGGCGGATCCGCGAAAGCGCCGGGTCCGCCGCAGCTTCCGGCCCCGGCGGAAGATCTCGTGGTCGGTGAGGATATTGATCGGCGGGTCGGCGTCCGCCAGGCGAAAGCCGTGTGCGAGCGAGCCGACGACCAGGTGGCAGCCCCGCGGAGGCGTCCCGCGGCTGTCCGCGATCAGGTCGTCGAGGCGGCTGGCCTGGCCGTCGTTGTCGCAGAGGATGTAGGTCTCTTCTCCCGCCGCGGCGGCGCGCGACAGAAACAACCGCAACCGTCCGACCCGCCGTTCGATCACCGGCGGTCTGCCGGCCTCGAAGACGACGGTTCCGACATGTTCCTCGACGAAGACGATACGGCCGTATTGGGCGACGGTCCCGGCCAGCGCCCCGGGGGTCAGGAGGATGGTCGCCGGATCGGTGGCGGGGTTGCCGTAGCGCAGGGCATCGCGGTAGCGCTTGTCCGCGCGGGCCCACACCGCCTCGGCCTCCCTGTGCACCGGGTGGTCGCCGATCCGGACCAGAATCGTGTCGCGCGGCAACCGGTCCAGAAGGGAACAGGCCGTCCGCCGCCGGGTATCGACCGAGGCCCCGAATCTCACGGGCAGGATGTCCACCCGCGCCACGGTCCCGGTCGACCGCTGGTCCAATACCCCGAAGTGGCGGATGGACTCGATCTCGTCGCCCATGAATTCGATTCGGACCGGGCCGGCGGCGCCGTAGGAGAAGACATCGATCAGGCCGCCGCGTACCGTGTAGCTCCCCGCCTCCTCCACCATGGGAGCCCGCTCGAACCCCCGGGCCTCCAGTTCCTCGATCAGCCCGTCCCTTCGCAAACGGTCGCCGGTCGCGACCGTGAAGCGCAGTTCGGCGATATCGTCCGGTATCGGGACCCGTTCCTGGAGTGCGCGGTGGGTCGCCACGATCACCCGCGCCTGGCCCGTCAGCAGTGCCTCGACCGCCTCGACGCGCTGGCCCTCGATCTCGTCGTCGCCGTCATCGTCCGGCGCGGTGTATTCGCCCTGCGGATACGGCACCGCCGAGCCGGGCCCCATCAGCGTCTCCAGGTCGCTGAGGTGCTCGGCGGCCTCGTCGGGGGAGGATGCGGAGAGGAGCCAAAGCCGCGTGGGAAGGTGAGCGGCGAGCGCGGCGATGGCCGTGACGGGAAGGGACCCGGCCGCGCCTCCGACCCTCATGGAATCGCCGGCCGGCGGAATGCCGGGGAGCAGCGCCCGGAAGGCGGGGGTGCGCGCCAGCGCGGCCGTCGCGGGGTGTGGGGCCGTGGCGGAATGTGAGGCCGTGGCGGAATGCGAGGCCGTGGCGGGGTGTCGGGCCGCGACGGAGTGTGGGGCCGCGACGGCGTGTGGGGTCGCGACGGAACCGCGGCTAGGCACCGGGTTGCCGGGTGCGGAGCGCGCGCGAAGCGGCCAGAACGGTCTCCACGACGAGCAATGCCAGGATGATGGCCGCCAGAGGACGCCACGGCTCGGGCCCGCGTCCGGCCCTGAAGATGTGCCGCGGCCACGCGGAAGCGTTGTCGACGATATCGTCCACGCCGCGCACGATGCGCCTGACCTCGTCGCGCGAAGCGGGCGCGAGCACCCCCTCGGCAGCTGGCGGATTGACGGGAACGGACTCCAGTACGCTGTCCCCGGCCAGGACCTGGTAGATCCCGGCCGTCGCGGTCTCAAGGAAGGGCTGATCCCCGTCGACCCGCAGCACGGTGCCATCGGGCCCGCGCACGGCGCTGGCAGTCGGTGAAGGCCGGAAGCTCATCCCCGCAGTGACCGCGGAACCCGTTGCCGCATCCTCGAACCGGCGCTCCATCGCCCACTCGAGCAACGGGATCATGGCCGCGGAGACGGGGAGGCTGGTCGCCTGCTCGTCCATGGGCGATGCCAGCAGGATGTAGGGGCCGGTCGCGGCGGTTCCGGCCAGGAGCCATGGGTCCCCGGTAGACAGCAGGGCCATCGACCCGGCGCCGCCAGCCCGGGGATCGGCCCGTCCACCGCCGTTCCCAGCCGGGGCGGTCCCGGCGGAGCCGTCGGTCGACACGATCCGGTAGAACCGGCGGACGTCGAGACCCTCCAGGTCCAGCGGGAGGTCGCTCTGCGCAACGCGGGCCCCCTCATCGGGCCCCGGCTGGTAGCGGAACGGGATGCCTGCCTCGGCGAGGCGGCGATTCACCGCGGGAAGCCGGGCCGGGTCGGCGAGCGGGATGACCAGGACGCTCTGGGAGGCGGCGCGCCGTTCCAGACCCTCTCCGCCGAGGCTTACGAGAGTGGTGGCCCGCCCCACGCCCCCGAGCGAGATGCGCTCGCTCTCTTCCAGGACCGCCAGCGCTTCGGCTAGCAGGAACGGCAGGGGACCAACGGCCGCGACCGGCGTGGGATCCCGGACAACGAACGAGAAGAAGTGGCGGTCGTCCCCGGTGAGCGGGTCCGGATCGATCTCGGCGTAGCCGTCGACGCGCCCGGAAGGAAAGGGGCCCAAAGGCAGGCGAACCGTGGCGCCCGGGGGGGCCGTAGCGGCAGCGCGCACCTGGTCGCCCACGTACAGGCGCACCCCAACGGTGTCGCCCGCCGCGCCGCCCGAAATCGAGACCGCCGCCTCAGTGCGCCGCCCTTGAAGCGGGGGGAGCCCCCCGCCGATCGATACCTCGCCTATGCCGCGGTTGGGCAGTTCGTCGGAGGGCGCGGCGAAGACGATGACCGGAATGTCCTCGTTGCCGCCCGCAGGCTCGGAAAACGCCGTCGCCTGGAGATCCGTGAAGACGTGCACCTCCCGTCGCGGCAGGTCGCTCTGGGCGACGAGCGCCCGGGCGCGTGCGATCGCGTGACTCAGGTCGCCGCGCGCGTGGCTCGGGTTCGTCTCTTCGATGGCCAGCGCGGCGCCGGATGCACCCGCCGGCACCGCAACCTCCCAGGGGCTTCCGGCCCGCACCACCCAGATGACGTCGTCGTAGCTCGCGGCCTCGACGCTCATGCGCGCGACCGCCTTCAACGTGTCGAGCCGGCGGCGCCCGTCCTCGATGATCGTTGCGCTCAGGGAGTTGTCCAGCACGAGGGCCAGGGCGGTCGGGTCGTGGCTCCCGCCGGGACCGGGAAGGTGAATCCGCGCGCCCAGGATGACCAGCAGCAGGACGGTTGCCACCCGCACCAGAAGCAGGAGCAGCTGCTGGGTACGGATCTGGCGGGCGTGGTCCTTCTCGGTTCGGAGCAGGTAGCGGATGGCGGGGAAGGTGAAGGTCTTGCTCTCCTGCCGGTAGAAGAGGTGCAGGATCAGGGGCACCAGCACCGCGGCGCCGGCCAGAAGGAACAGGGGGTTGAGGAAGCCCACGTCAGGGAAGCCGCTGGCGCTTCCACAGGTAGAACCGGAGCGCTCGCGACAGGGGCTCGTCGGTATCGATCGTCGAATACGCGATCCCGCGGCTTGTCAGAGCGGTGGTCCACTCGGCCACGGCCTCTTCCACCGCCTGCCGGTATTGGCGCCGCATGTCCGCGACCGAGACCTGGAGCGAATCGCCCGTCTCCGGATCCACGAAGCGCGTCTCGCCGGTCGTGGGCAGGTCGCGTTCCCCCGGGTCGATCAGGTGGAAGACCAGCACCTCGTGCCCCGTGTGCTGCAAGTAGACCAGGGCCTTGGCGGTTCCCTCCGGGTCCACCAGCAGATCGGAGATCAGGATCACGAGACCCTTCCGCTTGAGCCGCATGGCCACCCTCTTCAGCGCGGACTCGGAATCCGTGCGCCCCCCTCCGCGCAGTGAGTTCAGGTGCTGGAGCAGAAGCCGCCAGTGCACCTTGCCGCCGCGTGCCTGCGTCTGCCGTACGATCTTCTCGTGGAAGGCGATCAGTCCGACGATGTCGCCCTGCCGGATCAGGATGAGCGACAACGCCGCGGCGAGGTGCTTGGCGTACCAGAGCTTGGAGGGCAGGCGGGCCCGCGACGACCAGGCCATGGACTCGCTGATGTCGACCAGCATGTAGGCCCGCAGGTTCGTCTCTTCTTCGTACTGCTTGACGTAGAAGCGGTCCGAGCGGGCGAACATTCGCCAGTCCAGGGTACGCAGATCGTCACCCGGCTGGTACTGCCTCAGTTCGGCGAACTCGGCGGAGAAACCCCGGTTGGGCGAGCGGTGCAGACCCAGCAGAAAGCCCTGCACGACCTGCCGCGCGATGATATCGATCCCGCCGAGCTGCGCCAGAGTGGCCGGATCGAGGAGGTCCGTACGCCGGTCCCGGTGCGGAGTGGTCTCGTTGGTAGCCATGGTCCATTGAATGTGGACCGGCGTCACCGCATGGGGAAGAGCGCGGGCCGGGGAACGGTGGCCGTGATCAGCCGCCCATGCGATAGGTCAGCGAGAGCTTGATCCGCCGTCCTTTGGGACTGTGGGTGAATCCGTCGTAGGATTGCTCCCAGTTGACCAGCGGCGGTGGCGCGTCCAGAAGGTTCAGAACGGACAGGGCCACGTCGCTTCTGCTGGAGGCCCGCCGCAGCACGCTCAGGTCCCAGGTCACGAAACGGTCGATCTCGGCGAATTCGGTGTCGGGAAAGACCTCGTTCGCGTACCCCGAGACCGAGTTGACGTAGTTGACCACACTGTAGTCGCCAAAGTGGTAGCCCGCAGAGAACCGGCTCTTCCACTGGGGCAGCGGGGGGGCGATCGGATTGTTCCAGTTGAGCTTCCCGGCCGCGTCCTGAGCCGGAAAAACCTCCACGCTGTTCAGATCCAGGGCCCGGACGAAGAACCTCCGTGTGAAGGTGCCGTCCATCCCGAGCGAGGCGATGCCCTGGCCCATGGGCAGACGGGTGCTGACGTGCCAGTCGAGTCCCGACAGCTCGATGCCCGGCCAGTTGATGGTACGCACGGCGATCCGCTCGAGGGCGCTGGTCGGGCAAGTGCCCGTGCCCGGACCGTCCGGACAGGTCACGAACTGCTGCACGGCGGCACGCGATGCGCCGCCCAGATCGTATAGCCGCGTGACTCCGGTCGCGGGAATGATGTCGATGACGTCACGGAAGTCGTAGTTCCAGTAGTCGAGCGAGGCGCGCATGCGCGGGAGCTCCAGCGTGAGTCCCACGTTGTAGGTGAACGCCCGTTCAGGTGTCAGGTCCGGGTTTCCGAAGGCGTCCAGCGCCTTGTAGATCCCCGCTTCGGCCACGTACTCCAGTGAAGTTGCGCGGTCTTCGTTGAGATCGTCGACGGAAGGTGTGCGGAAGGTCGTCTGCAGCGACGCGCGCAGCGCCAGCGGCTCGGCCAGGTCCACCCGCAGGGCCAATTTCGGGTCGAAGCTGGTCACGGACCCGTGAAACTCGTAGTTCGCGGCCACCTGGGCGTCCACCCTCGATCCGAGCTCCAGCTGGGATTCCACGAAGAAGCGATGGACGGTCTGGGCCGCGTGATACGGGTAGTGACCGGTCGTGAAGGTGAAGGCGCCGGCTTTCTCCAGACAGGTCCGATCCCCGGGCACGGGACAGGGATTGACCTCGAGGTTGCCCGGCTCGTTCGGCTCCGCCTCCACATCGAACCAGCGGAACTGGTACCCGACGGCATACTGGGCCACCTCTTCCACCAGCGTGCCCTTGAGGATGGCATCCGCGACGAGCAGGTTGGCGGCGTTGTCCAGATCGACCTCCTGGTTGATCCAGTCGATCAGCGCCGGACTGTTTTCCAGCCCCGGCATGTAGTCCGGGTTCGCCTGGTCCAGGTAGCGCGCCCCGGGCTGGGCAGAGTACCGGTGCGCGTTGCTGAAGGGGTTGTAGTACATGCAGTTCCCCTGGCCCGCCACGGCGCCGTTCAGCGCGCCCAGGGCCATTCCCGACGGGCTGGACGGATCCAGCACCACGTCGACCCCGCAGTTCGGACCTCCGAAGCCGCGGAAGGCGAGGAACTTCCGGTAGGCGTACTCGGCCGGAAGGTTGACGTTGCCGGTGGTGCGGGAGAACGACGTGGAGAACTCCAACGACGCGGCGTTGCCGCCGAGAGACTCGATCTCACGCTCCAGCGAGGCGGAGATCCGCCCGGTGCGGGATGCCCGGTCCAGGGTGCGGCCGGGGCCGCTGTTGCCCACGAGGCGGCCATAGAAGTACCAGTCGTCTGCGAGACACGCCTCCTGTCCCGTGAAGCCCGCCGTTTGCCCGTGGCTCTGGCAGAAGGCCTGCCGTCCCGGATTTCCTGGAGTGATGACCTGTGCCCCGTTGTACGGCGAGATCGGCGGGAACGACGGCGTGGTCACCCAGTCCGGAGTGGCGGCCTCGGCCCACAGGGCCTCGACGTGGTAGCGCGACTGGTCACCCAGTTCGCCGTTCAGTTCACCGAAGACGCGAACATGGCGGGACGGCTGGATCAGATTGTCCCACGGCTGGTAGCGGAACCGGCAGGTCTCTCCCTCGCGGTGGCCCCCGAACGCGGTGCACTGCGGGTCGATGAAGACGCCCCCCCAGCCGCCGAACTGCGCGTCGGCCAGAGCCGCGACGAACTCTTCCTTCGTCTCGTCGCCGGTCAGCCTGGGAAAGAGGAACGCGCCCGGATTGCCCGTGTACGACCAGGCGCCGCCCCCGGACGTGAACGGACGCAGCGCCCAATCCCGCTCCTCGGGGTCCAGTTCCTGCGTAACGGCCACCTCCGCCGATACGACGGCGTGTGCGCTCTCGGAGAGCCGTGAGCCCCAGATGGCGCCCACATTGGTGTCACCCGCCCCCGCCAGGTACTCGTGGGCACCCGACACCTCAAAACCTTCGAATTCCTTTCTGGTAAGGAAGTTGGCCACGCCCGCAACCGCGTCCGAGCCGTAGATCGCGGAGGCGCCCTCCTTCACCACCTCGATCCGGTCGAGAGCGATCGACGGGAAGGCGTTGACGTCCACGAACCGGCCCCCCAGCAGGCGCATCGGGACGTACACCTGGCGTCTGCCGTTCAGCAGCACAAGCGTCCGCGACGGCCCGATGCCACGGAGATTCACGCTGGCCACGGTTTCGGGCACCGCCGCGGCCGGCCTGGTCGTATACCACCCCTGGCGGTCGCCAAGGACGCCCGCGCTGGCTCCCAGGTTGCGGAAGAAATCGACCGCCTGCGGCGATCCCTGTTCGGCCAGGGATCGGCGACCCGAAACCGCGACCGAATACGGCAGGTCGACCGGCGACTCCTCGAAGGCCGTGCCGGTGACGACCACCCCCTGAAGCTGGAGGACGGTCGGCTGCATCCGCAGTTCCAGGAAAACGGTTCCGCCTTCGGGCACGACGACGCTCTCGGAAGTGGCGAGGTAGCCGATCAGTTCGGCGCGCACCTCGTGGGTGCCGGGCGACAGGCCGACAAGGGCGAATCGTCCGTCACCGCCCGACAACTGTCCCGTGCCCAGCGCAGCAACCGAAACCTGGGCGCCCGCGACCGGCTGCCCGCTCGCGGCATCGGTAACGATTCCGGTGATGGAGCCGGTCGCCTGAGCCGACGCGGTGGCCGCAGCCGTCCCGGACAGGGCGAGACAAAGGAAGAAGAGAACAACGGGCTGACCGGCAACTCTGAACCAGCCGGGGAACTGCACCATGACGCACCTCGGTTCGATTACGCGGTTGGGAACCGTCGGATCACCCCTTCTAATAGATCGAAGCGGTCGTCGGGACGCAACATGAAACCGGCCGGATTTGTTCCGTTTTTGTCGCGCAATTGACCGTTTTTGTCGCTATCGCAGGGAAACAGAAGCGCAGGGCCTTGACGACGATGTTTGCGGGCAGGCGGGCGCCGGATCCACTCGGCACCAACGCCGGATCCACTCGGCACCGACGCCGGATCCACACCGAATTCGCGCGGACCCATGCGGGCGGCCGGTCCCCGCGATTGACCGTCCAAAATCGGCCCGGTTACCTTCGAATGTCCGCGCTCGGAGCCCCGCCAACCGGCCCCATGGCACTCGAGCGGCACCGCATCCCAACACCCGGGCGTCGCGATCGGTGAGAACCGACCTCATCCGCAACTTCTGCATCATCGCTCACATCGATCACGGCAAATCCACGCTGGCGGACAGGCTCCTGGAAGCGACCGCCACGCTCGATAGCCGTCAGATGCGCGAGCAGGTGCTCGACTCCAACGAGCTCGAACGGGAACGCGGCATCACCATAAAGCTCCACGCCGTGCGCATGTCGTATCGGGCGAAGGACGGCCGGGAACTGCAGTTCAACCTGATCGACACACCCGGCCACGTGGACTTCACCTACGAGGTGTCGCGCTCCCTGGCCGCCTGCGAGGGAGCGATCCTGGTCGTCGATGCCACGCAGGGCGTCCAGGCGCAAACCCTGTCCAATCTCTTCCTGGCCCTGGACGCCGACCTCGAGATCGTGCCGGTCCTCAACAAGATCGACCTTCCGGGTGCGGAACCGGAGCGCCGGCGCCGGGAAGTCGCCGAGCTGATGGGAATCGACCCCGAGCTGGTGCTCGCTGTTTCGGCGAAAGAGGGAACGGGCATCGAGGAGGTGCTGGAGGCCGTCGTCGAGAGAGTGCCCGCGCCCGGCGGTGACCCCGACGCCCCGCTTCGGGCGCTGATCTTCGATTCGTACTACGACCAGTACCTCGGTGCCGTTCCCACAATCCGGGTCTTCGACGGTACGCTGCGGCCGGGGATGCCCATTGCCTTCGGCGCGGTCGACTCGTCCTACGAGGTGACGGAGGTGGGCCACCTTTGCCTGGGTCGTGTCCCGTCGCAGGCGATCGGACCGGGAGAGGTCGGATACCTCGTGGCGGCGATCAAGGCCGTGGCGGACACCCGAGTGGGAGACACCGTGCTCGATGCGGCGAATCCCGCCGGGGAACTGCTCCCCGGCTACCAGGAAGCCAGGCCGATGGTGTTCGCGGGCCTCTATCCCTCGGATGCCGACGACTACGAGGAGCTCAGGGAGTCGCTTCGCCGCCTTCAGCTCAACGACGCCTCGCTGCAGTTCGAACCCGAGACCTCCCGGGCGTTGGGCTTCGGCTTCCGCTGCGGCTTTCTCGGGCTGCTGCACCTGGAGATCGTGCAGGAGCGGCTGGACCGCGAATTCGGAGTCAAGCTGGTCACCACGGTACCGAATGTGAAGTACCGGGTGTCCATGGCGGACGGATCGGTGCTGTCGATCGAGAACCCTACGGATCTTCCGGACCGCGTGCTTGTGGACTCGGTCGCGGAGCCCGTGGTCCGGGCGCACATCGTGACCCCGTCGGCCTTCATCGGCAACGTGCAGAAGCTGTGCCACGAGCGCAGGGGGCTGTTCAAGGGGATGAGCTACCTGGATCCCCGCCGGGTGGAGATGGACTTCGAGCTTCCGCTGGCCGAGATCGTTCTCGACTTCTATGGCCGTCTGAAGGGCGGCACCAAGGGCTACGCGGCGCTGGACTACGAGTTCCAGGAGTACCGGGCGGGGGACCTGGTCAAGCTCGACATCCTGGTCAACCGTGAACCGGTCGACGCCTTTTCGGTGATCCTCCACCGCGACAACGCGTACCGCCACGGCAATCTGCTGGTCCGCAAACTCAAGGAACTGATCCCGCGGCAGCAGTTCGAGGTGGCCCTGCAGGCCGCGATCGGAGGCCAGGTCATCGCCCGGCAAACCGTGAAGGCGGTCCGCAAGAACGTGACGGCCAAGTGCTACGGAGGCGACATCACGCGCAAGCGCAAACTCCTGGAGCGCCAGCGCGAGGGCAAGAAGCGGATGAAGCAGGTCGGTGCGGTGGAGATACCGCAGGAGGCCTTCATGGCCGTCCTGCAGCTGGACGACGACCGGTCGTGAGGGGCGAGCGGCCGCGCTGGGTCGTAGGGGTGGACATCGGAGGCACCAACCTGCGCGTCGGCAGCGTTCCCGCCGGCAGCGTCCCCGTCGGCAGCGTTCCCGTCGATAGCGGGGCACCACCACGGATCCGGCGCTGCGCCACGAGGCCGGCGCTCGGCCCGGACCATGTGCTCGACCGTATCGTCGCGATGATTCGTGAAACGGTGGCCGAAGTGGGACGGGGTCGCGTGGCGGGCATCGGTCTGGGCGCACCGGGACCGCTGGATACCGAGTCGGGTGTCGTGGCGGAGACCCCCAATCTCGGGTGGCGGGACTTTCCCCTGCGAGATCTCGTCGCCGAAGCCTGCGGACTGCCGGCGACCCTGGAGAACGACGCCAACTGCTTTGCCTATGGCGAGTGGTGGAAGGGCGCGGGACGAGGCTGCAGACACCTTGTGGGCATCACGCTCGGCACCGGAATCGGCGGCGGCGTCGTGATCGACGGCGAGATCCATCACGGCGCTGCCGGTGGCGCCGGCGAGGTGGGCCACATGTCGGTGGACTTCCGCGGCAGACCCTGCGCGTGTGGCTCCCGGGGGTGCGTCGAGGCGTACGCGTCGGGACCTGCAATCGCGTCGCGGGCGGTCGAAGCGATCACGGACGCTGACGGCTCCATCCTGGCGTCGCTGGTGGACGGCGACCTTGACGCGGTTACGGCCGAGACCGTGTCGGAGGCCGCCGCGGCCGGGGATCGCCACGCCGGGGAAATCCTGCGGGAAACGGCGGACATCCTCGCCACCGCGATCGCCAACGTGATCCACCTCCTCAGTCCCGGGGCGGTCGTCATCGGGGGCGGCGTGGCGAACGCGGGCGAACGCCTGCTGCGGCCGCTGCGGCGCCAGGTCGAACGGCGTGTGTTCGGCACACACCTTCGCTCCTGCCGAATCCTGCGCGGCGAGCTGGGCGATGCCGCCGGCGTCATCGGCGCCGCCGGGGTGTTCAGCCGCGCCCATCCCGGCGGCCCCCGGTGAAGCGCCTCGGGCTGCTGGGCACCCTGGTCCGCGACACGATCGTACACCCGGGGCGACCGGAGCCGGTGCGGGCCTGGGGCGGCATCGGATACGCGCTCGCGGCCTTCGATGCCGCTCTCCCCCGGGGCTGGACCGTTGTCCCGGTCGTCAAGATCGGCGCCGATCTTCACGCACGGGGCTCGTCGTTCATCCGGTCCTTCACCCGGGTCGGCGACACGCGGTTCCTGCGCATCGTTCCGGAGCCGAACAACCGGGTCGAGCTGATCTACTCGACCCGCTCGGACCGGCGGGAGGTGCTGAGCGGCGGTGTCCCGGGGTGGACTGCCGCCGAGGCGGGAGACTTCCTGGCGGACCTGGACGCGCTGTACGTGAACTTCATCTCCGGGATGGAACTGACGCTGAAGGGCGCAATGCGGATCCGCGACGAACTCGCCGGGCCTTCGCACGCCGATCTTCATTCCCTGTTCCTGGGCGTCGAGAGCGACGGCCGGCGCACGCCCCGTTATCTTCGGTTCTCCGAGGAATGGGCCGGGTGCTTCGATACCGTGCAGATGAACGAAGATGAATTCGCCTTGTTTTCCGGGGGAGAGGTTCCCCCGTTGCGCGCGGCAGCGCTGGCGTTCGAGCGCCGCACCCGCATGATCGCGGTGACGCGCGGAAGCGAGGGAGTGAGGGTGATCGCGGCCACCCCGGACGGGGAGCCCGCCGTGTGCGACGTCCCGACCTCGCCCGGCCCGGAGTGGGGCGACCCCACGGGATGCGGCGACGTGTGGGGCGCCGCCTTCTTCTCGGGCGTCCTCGCGCGGGCCGACCGGAGTGCGGCCATCTCGCACGCCCAATCCCTCGCCCGGTGCAAGCTGAGCTGCCGGGGCGCCGACGAGACGCGGCACCGTCTGGCCAGCGACGCCCCCGACCCGCCCTGGGCATCGCACTGACATGCGCGTCGTCGAAATCCCCTCCTCGCTCGACTACCGGAACGTCGACGCCGTCTTTGCCGAAGCGGCCGCCGGGGGCGCGGAACCGATCCTCTTCGACGCGCGGCGGCTGCGCTGGATCGACCCGAACGGGATGTTGGCGCTTCTGTGCGCCGGTCAGGTCGCGTCCACAAAGGGCGGCGCGCCCCGTCTATCGTTGCCCTCCGGGGGCGATGTCGTGGGCTACCTGGACCGGATGGGCTTTCCCGCCGCCGCGGCAAGGGTGTTCCACCCGTCACCCCGGCGCGTCGGCCGCACTTCCACCAAGTCCTCGGACGTGCTGCTCGAGATCACTGCGATCGCGACCAACTCCGACGTGCACGAGGTGGTCGACAGGGTCCAGTCGCGGGCCGGCGCGATCCTCTCCCGCACCCTCCACTATCCGCCCGCTGCAGTCGTCCAGTTCTCGGTGATCCTGTCCGAGGTGTGCCAGAACATCGTGGAGCACGCCGAGGGCCCGGGCTGGGTTGCGGCGCAGCGCTACAACTGGACACGCCGGCTGGGCCGGCAGGTGCTGGTGATCGGTGTGTCGGACGTCGGACGGGGCTTCCAGGATTCGCTGGCGGAAGAGCACGCGGCGCGTTTCGGGGATCGGTGGGGAGACGTCACGGCCCTGGAGGCCGCGTTCCTCATGGGCCTGACCCGCTTTCCCGACACCGGACGCGGGCAGGGGATCCAGCAGATACGAAAGCAGGTCGCCCGCTGGCAGGGCCTCGTCTCCATCCGCAGCGGCACCGCCCGGATCGCGGACAGCCCGTCCTGGCATGCCAGCCCCCCGGTTGTGGACGGTCTGCCCGGCTTTCCGGGAGCCCAGATCAACATCATTATCCCCGAGAGAATCGATGGCTGAACGCCCGGAACCCGATTGCCGGGGCGAACGGTCCACCCGGTCCGTCACCATCGACGTGGCCGCGATCGTCACGGACACCGTGGCCTCGCGAGGGCACAATCTGGTGACGCGCCCGACCGGACGGGCCGTCCGGGAGGCGATCGAACTGCGGCTGGCCGGAACGCCCCCGTCGGCGGCCGGAACGCCCCCGTCTCCGGCCCGAGCGCTTCCGCCGGCGGTCCCGGCATCTCGCTCACCGGTCCCGGCCTCTCCCTCCCCCCATGTCACGCTGCTCGACTTCACGCGCGTCAGGATTCTCGACTTCAGCTGCGCCGACGAGGTGGTGGCCAAGCTGCTTCTTCGTTATCAGGGACCCGACCGGCCCGGGAACATGTTCTTCCTCTTCCGGGCGGTGGGCGAGATGCACCGGCACGCGGTCGAGGAGGTCCTCGCGCGCCATGGCCTGGCGGCCGTCTGCGATGTCGGCGGCGGCTTTCAACTCCTCGGTCCGGCGACCCCGGAAGAGCGCAGGGCCTGGAGCACGCTGGAGCGGTGCGAAAGGATCGGCCCGCGCGACCTGGCGGGGGCGCTTGGCGAGCGTGGAGAGCCCCTGCTCCGGGGGCTGGCCAGGCGCCGGCTGGCCTACTGGAACGGCCACGGCGGAGCGGCGGCCCTGAGCGCCCTGGCGCGAACACCATAGTGTCGGGACGCGACACTGCAACGAGTCCACTCAACTCATGGAGCGTGCCCCAATGAAGAACGATGGCCTGTCGGACGGAGCGCTTGGTCCCGCCACGAAGGCGGTGCACGCCGGTCAGCCGGAACCCCGGCCGGGCGAACCCGTCGTGGCGCCGATCGTGCGCAGTTCGACCTTTCACTGGGCCGGCCCCGAAGACGGTATCGACCTGCTGTACAGCCGCTACGGCAACAACCCCAACCAGAAGTCCGTCGCCGCCAGGGTCGCGGCGCTGGAGGGGACGGAAGACGCGCTGGCGCTGGCCAGCGGGATGGCGGCCATCTCCATGACCCTCCTGGCAGCCGCGGGGCAGGGCGATCACATCGTTGCGAGCCGCCACCTCTACGGCGCCACCTGGGCGCTGCTCGCCAGAGAATTTCCCCGGCGCGGCATCGCGACGACCTTCGTGGACCCCGGCGATCCGGGCGCGTGGGAGAGGGCGGTTACCCCGGCCACCCGCGTGGTGCTGATCGAGTTGCCCACGAACCCCACGCTCCGCGTCTTCGACATCGAGCCGGCCCGGCGCGCCGCGCGCAGCGTGGACGCGATCCTGGCGGCCGACATGACCTTCGCGACGCCGATGAACATCCGCGCCGCCGAGCACGGCGTGGATGCCGTGATCCACTCCGCCACCAAGTACCTCGGCGGCCACTCGGACCTGATTGCCGGGGTCGTCGCCGGGAGCAGCGAGTGGATCCGGCGGGTCGCCAAAATGATGAAGCTGTACGGCGGCTCGATCGATCCGCAGACCGCGTGGCTCCTGGAACGCGGCATCCGCACGCTCCCCGCCCGGATGGAGGGGCACAATCGGTCGGCGCTCGCGCTTGCCGAGTGGTTCGCGGGCGTACCCGGAATCCGCAAGGTGATCCATCCCGGCTTGCCGGACCATCCCGACCACGCGCTCGCGACGCGCATGCTCAGCGGTTACGGGGGGATGGTGTCCATCGTGCTCGACGGTGGCGGCCCGGCTGCCGACCGATTCTCGGCGGCCCTGCGCCTCGCCGCGCCCGCTCCCTCGCTGGGTGGCGTGGAGACGCTGGTGTCCCAGCCGCGGCACACCTCCCACGTGGACCTGAGCCCCCCGGAACGCGACGAGCTTGGCATCCCCGACGGATTTGTGCGCATCTCGGTGGGGCTCGAGGACATCGCCGACCTCAAGGCCGACTTCAGCCGGGCGGTCGCCGCTGCCGCCCGTCCCGCCGTGGCGGCAACGGCCTGACTACGCCTCGTCCATGAACGGATAGCCGACGCTCGTGGGCGGGACCATGGTCTCCTTGATCGTCCGCGGGGTCAGCCACCGGCTGATGTTGAACGCCGAGCCCGCCTTGTCGTTCGTTCCGGACGCCCGGCCGCCGCCGAAGGGCTGCTGTCCCACCACGGCCCCGGTGGGCTTGTCGTTGATGTAGAAATTGCCGGCGGCGTTCCGCAGGCGGTCCACCGCGTCGCGCACCCCCGTCCGGTCCTGCGAGAACACGGCGCCCGTCAGCGCGTACGGCGAGGTCCTGTCGACCGCGTCCAGCGTCTCCGACCACTCGTTGTCGGGGTACACGTAGATCGACATGACGGGACCGAAGATCTCGTCGCACATCGTTTCGTGATCGGGTCGCCTGGCCTGGACGAGGGTCGGCCGTATGAAGAAGCCCTCCGCGTCCGAATACTCGCCGCCGGCGATCACGTCGGCGTCGGAGCTGGCCGCCGCCCGGTCGATGTAGCCCGTGATGGACTCGAAGGCGCCCCGGTCGATCACCGCGTTGACGAAGTTCCGGAAGTCCGTCGGGGCCCCCATCCTCAGTTCGTTGGTCTCGTCGACCAGGTCGTCGCGTATCGCCCGCCAGACCGAGCGCGGGATGTACGCCCTGGAGGCCGCGGAGCACTTCTGGCCCTGGTACTCGAAGGAGCCCCGGATGATCGCGGTGCGCAGCGCGGCGCGGTCCGCCGACGGGTGGGCGACGATGAAGTCCTTGCCGCCGGTTTCGCCGACGAGCCGTGGGTAGGAGCGGTACGTCGCGATGTTCCTGCCGACGGTGTTCCAAAGGGACTGAAACACCGCGGTCGAACCCGTGAAGTGCAGCCCGGCGAAGTCCGCGTGGTGCATGGCGGCCTCGGTGATGTCGACGGGATTGCCCGGCACGAAGTTGATCACCCCGGGAGGCAGTCCGGCCTCTTCCAGCAGCTTGTACGTGTAGTAGCCGGACAGCACCGCGTGCTTGGAGGGCTTCCAGAGTACGCCGCACCCGACCATGGCGGGGGTTCCCGCCAGGTTGGCGCCGATCGCGGTGAAGTTGAAAGGACTGACCGCGTATACGAAGCCTTCCAGCGGCCGGTACTCCATGCGGTTCCAGACGCCCCGGTCGGAGATGGGCTGCTGCTCGAAGATGCGGTCGGCGAAGTGGGCACCGAACCGGAAGAAATCCACGATCTCGCAGGCGGCGTCGATCTCGGACTGGAAGGCGTTCTTGCTTTGCCCGAGCATCGTGGTCGCGTTGAGTGTGGACCGCCACGTCTCTGCGAGGAGGTCCGCGGCCTTCAGGAATACGGCGGCCCGGTCCTCCCAGGGCCATGACGCCCACTCGCGGCGCGCCTCGACGGTGTTGGCGATCGCGTTGCGGGCCTCCGCCGCACCGGCCTCGTGCCAGACGCCCAGGAGGTGCTCATGGTCGTGCGGCGAGCGGATTTCATGGGTCTTCCCCGTATGGACCGTTTCGCCCCCGATGATGACCGGGATCTCGACCTGCTGCCCGCCGATCCTCTCCAGAGCGGCCTTCAGTTCGGCCCTTTCCGGGGTGCCGGGGGCATAGGAGTGGATGGGTTCGTTGACGGGGGCGGGCACACGGAAACTTCCGGACATGGGCTCGTCGAGATTGCGGGTGGACCGCCCAGGGGGCAGTTTCGAAACGCGGTCTTCCGGCCAGGGGACAGCGCCGGAATCGCAGGCAATTTCACGAATGCGGGCCCCGCGCGCAACCGCCCGCGCAACCGGCATTGACGACCCGGAAACGCCTGCGGTAGTTTCCGTGGGCGTCACAGCCATCATCCTCGGGGCCGGTTCGGACCCGTGCCTGTGACCTGGACGGAGAATGGCTACCATAGAGCGGATCGAAGAGGTTCTGGAGACGATTCGTCCCGCCGTCCGCCTGGACGGGGGCGACGTGGAACTGGTGGCCTGGGACGCGGAGCGGGGCAGGGTGGAGGTCCGGCTGATGGGCGCCTGCGAAGCGTGTCCGATATCCATGTTCACCCTCAAGGAGGGGATCGAGCGGCGGCTCAGGGCATCCGTGCCCGAGGTGCTGACGGTAGATGCCATTTGAGCCTCCAATGAGCCAGGGCGGACTTGTCGCCGCTGTGACGAAGGCGTTGACGGGCATCGTCAATCCGGTGACGGGCGAGGACGTGGTCGATGGCGGCCAGGTCAGTGCCGTGAAGGTGGATGCGCAGGGCGGCGCCCGGTTCGTGTTCTCGTTGCAGAAGGGTGATCCCGGGACGCTGGTCCGCCGGGCCAGGGCCGCGGCGGCGGCTGTCGAGGGCGTCACGTCCGTGAAGGTGGATGTCCAGCTCCCCCAGACGCCGACGGACGCGCAGGGCGATCCGGACCGTCAGCCGCCGGACCGTCAGCCGCCGGACCGCCAGTCCCCGGACCGCCAGTCCGATGCAGGGCGGCCATCCGGTGGGTTGCAGCCGGGTTCGGTCCCGGCCCCCACTCCGAAGCCCGGCGTCCTGGCCGGCGTCAAGCGAATCATCGCGATCAGTTCCGGAAAGGGCGGGGTCGGCAAGTCCATGGTCGCAACGAACCTGGCGGCGCATGCGGCCGCCCGGGGGTTGGCCACGGGTCTGCTCGACGCGGACATCTACGGGCCCAACATCCCGGTCATGTTCGGCGAACAGCGGCGCCCCCCCGTGTCCGGTGCGAAGGGCTCGGAGATGATCGTGCCGCTCGAGTGCCACGGCGTCCGGCTCATGAGCCTCGGTTTCCTCCTCGACCGTGCGCAGCCCGCGATCATGCGTGGGCCGCTGATCGCCGGCATTCTGAGGCAGTTCATGGAGCAGGTGGCATGGGGTGATCTGGACCTCATGGTCGTGGACATGCCGCCGGGCACGGGCGATGCCCAGTTGTCCCTGGTGCAGACGGTCGACCTCGATGGCGCGGTGATGGTCACGACGCCCCAGAAGGTGGCCACCGGAGACGTGCGCCGGGGGATCAAGATGTTCGAGCGGGTCAATACCCGGGTGCTCGGCGTCGTGGAAAACATGTGCGGCTTCCAGATCCCTGGATCCGACGAGGTGGTGGATCTGTTCGGACGCGGCGGCGGCGAGGAGCTCGCCCGGGAACTGTCGCTCCCGTTCCTGGGAAGCGTGCCGCTCGACATCGCCGTCAGGAAGGCGGGCGACGAAGGGCGCCCGACGGTGCTGTCCGCGCCCGATTCCCCTGCGGCGGTATCGCTCGCGAAGATCGGCGCAAGCCTGCTGCGGGTGCTCGAGACGTTGCCGCCGCGCCGCTAGCTCGGAGGAGCTACTCGCCCTCCAGCCACTGGCGGTCGGCCGCCGACAGGGCCCCCGGGCCCCTCCGCACACGCGCCAGCACCTTCAGCACGAACCAGCCCACAAACATGACCGGGACCACCTTCCAGAGCAGGAAGCCGGCGATGCCCGCGGTGAGGCCCAGAAGGGCGCCGATCACCGAGAGGACGATCCACACCACCACAATGCTGACGATACCCATGGCCAGGAATGTCAACAGCGTTCCGATCATGCCTTCCCCTGCGTAACCGGTCCCTCCGGGGCGGCCGAATGTTCAGCCGCACCCACGGGACGGAAAAGTTGCCAACCTAACAATAATACTGATTCAATAATACTGATTCGTTTTGCGGCCGTTGTCACCTCGGGCGGTCCGCGTCATTCGATCCATACGATGTCGACACTGCCGAGCGCGGCCGATATCTCGATCTCCACCCTGCGGTCGGCAGCGTCCCAATTCACCGACTGGTAGACGTTTCCTCTCCTGACGAGCCGTTCCGCATCGAACGTGGAAAGGAAGCGGCTCTCGCGGTGCACGCGAATGCCCAGCGATTCCGGCACGCGGATCTCAAGTGCGCCCAGCCCCATATCGACCGACAGCATGGCGCTCTGCACCCAGCCGCCGTCCAGTTCCAGCACGACCGAGCCGACTCCGGCGTTCACCTCGATCTCGCTCGTGTTGAAGTTCCCGAGCCCGCTGACGCGAAGGTCGGCCGCGCCCACGGCGATGATCGCCTCCTCCATCGGCTCCGGGTTCGGTTCCCGAATTCTCAGGATCGACTCGGAGGCACCCGTATTCAGTTCGAGCCGCGATACGGGGATGCCGGTGAGGTCCACATCCGCCCGCCCCGCACCGAAGTCGAGTTCAATGTCGGCCGGGACATCCGGTCCGAGTTGCAGGTCCAGGGAGGGACCCTCCGACTTGCCGCGAAAGCTCCGGCCGCGATGGCTGTGTATGGAGATGCCCACATCGAGGTGTTGATGCCCGTACTCGGCAATCGGCTCGGCCGTTTCTTCGTCGAAGCGGAAGAGCGCTGTATACAGGGAGCCCTCGTCGCCCCTGCCGATCCTGAGAACGCCCGCCCCGTAGCCGACCGACACGGTGAGGCGTTCCTCGTTCGTCACGAGCCGGGAGGACGTGAAGGTCTTCCAGCTCTGCGCTGCGGCCGGCAGGGGCGCGACGAGTGCCGCGCCGGCGGCCAGGACCAGGATGGATCGGCTCATGACTCGTCGTCCCCGGTCGCGGTCGCCCCGTCGTCCACGCCATCCCCGGGTTCGTCGGGGACACCATCGTCCTCCGCCTCCCGCCAGTCGACCGGATCGTAGGGGCCCTCCTCGAAGTCGTAGTCGATGGGACGGCGGCCGCCGCGCGTCACGATGACCGCGCCCAGGCCGGTCAGCGTTGCAGCGACGCTTGCGATGGTGCCCATACCGATGACGAGTGAGCCTGTCCAGCTCACCAGGGGCAGCACCTGAAGCGCGTTGCCGACAACGAAGGGGACGGTCAGCGCGGCAAGGCCGAGGAGGCGGAGGTGGGTCGGGCTGGCGGGATCGACCCGGTCGAGCCACGGGAAGTCGTGCTCGAGCACCCATCTTCCCACCTGCTGTCCGACGCCCACGTATCCCATGAATCCCGCGACCAGCACCGCCAGCGGGAAGAGCGGCACCCAGGCCAGCAGCACCGGCAGGCCCACGACCGAGATCGCGAGCACCACGATACCGAGGACATAGACCGGGAGGATCAGGAAGCCGCCGGCAAAGCCGACCACAGCGCTGCGCGCCGGCTGGCGTCCGACCGCCCTGGTGACCACGTCCAGCCGATCCGCGGAGAAACGCGTCATGAGCAGCGTCAACAGACCCAGGATGACGAAGGTGACCCCGGTCCCGACGATATCGCCCATGGCGCGGCCGACTCGCGCGAATCCGCTCGTCCGTCTGGCTCCCCGCGTGCGGCTCAGCTCACGCGTGACCTCGGCCGCGATCTCCTCGCGGAACCGGCTCTCCGCCCGCCGCAGCTGCCGCGTCACGTCCACCACCTCGCCGTCCACCTCGCCGCCGCGACGTTCCAGGTCCGACTGGATCAGGTGGATGTCGCCATCGACCTCTCCGTCCTCCCGCAGCGTGATGGTGCCATCGAGCACGATCACGTCGCCGTCGACGCTCCCGCGGACATCCAGGTGCCCTCCCACGACCAGCACGGACCCCGAGTGCGACGTTCCCTCGCGCACCGTGTGGTCCTGATGCAGCCAGATCCCCAGCGACTCCAGGTCGACATCCTCGAGGGCCGTGCCCAGGGCCTCCACGTTTTCACTGTGCGCGACGGCCTCCAGGAGTTCCCCCATCCTTTGCCCGGCCACGGAGCGGCTCACGCCTCCGCCGGCGCCGGCGACGGCACCTTCCAGGGCACCGTCAATCGCCTGAAGGAGGTCCGCCTCGGCTCCGCCCAGATCCGGATCCGGCTCCCAGCGCTCGAGCGCGACGGCCAATGGACCGTTCGACAGGGAAAGGACGTCCGAGAGCAGGCTGCGCCACTCCCGTTCGGCTGCACCACCGGATTGGTAGGTGCCCAGGACCTCGCCGTTGGCCGTGACGCGACCGTTCTCGAAGGTGATCGAGAACGTCGCGCCGTCGGAAAACTCGAGTTCCAGCGACGCCTCGGAGCTGGAGACTCCCAGCTGATTGGAGACGACCTGTCGCTCCTGAGCCGCGGCATCTGCGGTGGCGAGCATTCCGCCACCGGCGGCTGCGGCGAGCAACCAGTTCATTCGGTCAAATCGGTACATAACGACGCTCCGAAACCGGGATCTTGATGATGTTCCTGTAGAGAACCCAAGCCGAAACCAGCGTGAGACAGGCGAAAAGAAGAACAGTCGCGGCGATGGCCGGCCCCGGTGGCGCCACCCCGTCGAGGAATCCGAACACGCCGCCCAGCGCGCTCCCGAAACCGCTGTTCACGAGACCCGAAACGGCCTCGGCGGTCTTGGTCCACAGGAAGCTCGCGACGTTGGACGCCGTGACAAGGGGATTGTTGGAAAAGAGCATGTATGCGGTCGCCAGCACGGCGGTGGTCGGGCCGAATGCGATACCGGATGCGGCCGCGAGACGGTCCGCCGGGCGAGACCAGGCACGCCTTATCCGCCGGGCGAAACCGCTGCGCCGGGCAGATGTCGCGGACGCCGCGGGCGCCGTGGCGACCCGGGCCATGACCCGGTCACCGAATCCCGCCGCCGGCGCATGGGTGGGCAGCCGGTCCAGTTCGTCGTGCAATCGCCTCCATGTGGCAAGGGCGCGGGCCGCTTCGGGGTCGCGTGCCACGAATGCGGACAGGGCCTTGGCCTGGCGCGCCGGGAGGCCTTCGTCCAGGAGGCTGGCGAGTGCATTCGGCACGATGGCGAATGAACCCCCGCCGATCCACGCGCGCAGGCGAACACGCCAGGATCTTCCCGCGTACAGCGCCGCGAGCACACGGACCCTGAAGTCCGGCGAGGGCGCGAACACGGCGAGCTGATCGAGGGCCGCCAGTACCGAGCGAAAGGCGCGAACCTCGGCCTCGAGCCCGGGATTGCCCGCGATCTCCCGTTCGAACTCGGCGGCCTCGGCGGAGCGCAGTTCGCCGTCCAGATACGAGAATATCCTTCTCGTCTCCGGGTTCAGGACCCCTGCTTTGCGCTCGATTCTCGTCACTGTTGTGCTCCTCCGGGATTCGCCTTCACTACGGTCCGTAAAATCCGCTGGTTTCACTACGTGCGCCACCCGCGGCGGGTTGCGGCTAGCCGGGCTCGACGACGTGGGCCAGCGACTCCTTCAACTCGAGACGGGCCCTGTGGATGTAGGTCTTCACCGTGCCCAGCGGCAATCCCATGATCTCCGCAATTTCCTTGTAGGAGTAACCCTCCACGTGCCTGAGCAGCGTCACGGCGCGGTACTCGGGCCGCAGCTTGCCGATCGCGGCTTCGATCTGGCTTCCCAGTTCCATGTTCTCCACATAGGCATCCGGGCGTTCGTCCGGGGACTCCACGATCGGCGTGGTCTGTGCCTGCGCTTCCTCCGTGAGGGCGTGGGGAGACCCCTGCAGCGATATGGTATCGAGCCGCTTCTTGCGCAGGTGGTCGATGGTGACGTTGTTGGCGATCTTGAAGATCCAGCTGGAGAACTTGTACTTCGGATTGTAGCTGCCGATCGCGTTGAAGGCGCGGATGAAGGCTTCCTGGGACAGATCCTCTGCGAGACTCCGGTCACGGACCATTCGATAGACGAGCGAGAAGACCGGCCGCTCGTAGCGCTTGAGCAGCTCGCGGAACGCACTCTGGCGTCCGTTGGCGGCCAGGGCGGCCAGGGTTCTGTCGTCGGGCGCGGGATCTTGCAAGGACTGCGCGTGGGGCCGTGGGCCGTCCCTTGAAGGAAGCGTGGCTCCGCGGGACCGCCGTGACGATCCCCGGTGGATTCGAGAACGGACTACGTTTCAGGGGCGAATTCCCGTCAGTCGGACGCGTGGCGGGTGGATTCGGCTCCGGTGGGGATTCTACGTTTTCGAGTTCCATTCTACCACGTTACCAGATTCCAGGAGGTACGGCTTGGCGGCTTCGCGGGACGCGGACCCGGCAGCCGGAGACGCTCGCGCCGCACAGGTTCGGACGCTCTTCAGCGAGATCGCGCCTCGTTACGATCTCCTGAATCATGTTCTGAGCCTGAACATCGACCGGAAGTGGCGTCGGCAAGCGGTACGGGCCCTCGGCTGGGAACTCGCCCCGCGCGGGACCTACCTGGACGCGTGTTCCGGCACCTTCGATCTCGCACTCGAACTGGCGGGGCGGCAAGGCTTTGCGGGCCGTGTGGTAGGGGCCGATTTCGCCCTGCCCATGCTGGCCCGGGGGATGCCCAAGATCCAGGCGGCTTCGGTGGCGGCCGTGTGCGGCGACACGCAGCAGCTTCCGTTCGCGACGGCCACGTTCGCGGGGGCGACGGTCGGCTTCGGAGTGCGCAATCTTTCCGATCTGGCGGCCGGGTTCCGCGAACTGCACCGCGTGCTCAAGCCCGGTGGACGCCTGGTGGTGCTGGAGTTCACGGTGCCGCCCGGGAGCATCCTGCGTGCGGCGTACCTGCTCTACTTCAATCGGATTCTGCCGGTGATCGGACGCCTGGTGTCGGGTCATCCGTGGGCGTACGAGTACCTGCCCCGGTCGGTGCGTGACTTTCCCGGTCCCCGCGCGCTGGCCCGGCTTCTGCAGAGCGCGGGGTTCGCGGCGGTCGAGTGGCGTCTGGTCAATCGGGGGATCGCGGCCATTCACGTGGCGTCGAAGGCCGGTCGGGAAAGTCCTCCAGTCCCTCGGAGAGCACGGTAACCGGCCCGAGCTCCGAGGGTGAACCGTCGAAGCGGGTCGTGTCGCCGACCAGGAGAATGGTCATTCGGGCCGGGTCCACCTCCGCCTGGAACACCTCCAGGACATCGTCGGCGGTCACGTCGCGAATGCCGTCGAGGTACCGCTCGAGCCAGTTTTCGGGAAGTCCCAGGCTCTCGTAGGTCATGCCGCGCGCCACGACCTGCAGGGGTGTGCGAAAGTTGAAGACGAACCCGTTGACGATCTCGCCCACGGCGTGCTCCACTTCGTCGGTGTCCGGTGCCTTGGCGCGCACGGAGTCGAGAGCGGCCAGCAACAGGCGCGCCGCGGCGAGCGTGCGCCCGGGCCTGGTCCGCGTCAGCGCGCCCACCAGCCCGTCGTCTCTCCGCGATGTGGTCCAGATCGACGACGCGCCATAGGTCAACCCCTGGCGGGTCCGAAGCTCCGTGGCGAGCCGGCTGGAGAGCCCCGAAGCCCCCAGAATCGAGTTCGCGATCCGCGAGGCGAAGTACTCGCCGGTGTCACCCTGGCGCAACGAGGACGAGTGGGCGAGCACCACGACGCTCTGCTCGATCTCCTTCTGGATCACGAAGACGCCCGGCTCGGTACGGATGTCGGGCTGCGGATCCTCGAGGAGGTTCTCCGAGCACGGCGGCCAATCGTCCAGGATCCCCTCCAGCAGCCGGTGCGCACGGCTCCAGGTGATATCTCCGGCGACACCGAGCACCATGTTCCCGGGACAGATGACCGCCTCGTGGACGAACCGCAGCTTTTCCTCGCTGAGGTCGTCGGGTTCGAGGTCCGA
Organism: Longimicrobiales bacterium; assembly: GCA_965116905.1. Classification (GTDB taxonomy): domain Bacteria; phylum Gemmatimonadota; class Gemmatimonadetes; order Longimicrobiales; family Gaopeijiaceae; genus Bin94. Next base: position 2,829,580 of record OZ220732.1, read on the forward strand.
AGGCGCCATCTCCCAGCCGACGGGGTGGTCTCCGTACATGATGCGGTTGAAGCGGCTGAAGGCCAGCGAGGCCGGATCGTCGCGGCGCCGCCGCACGCGCTCGAGCTCCGCGCCGCGCCAGACCTCCACCTGGGTCGAGTCGAAGCGCGGCCAGCGGAGCATGTCGGCCCAGAGCGACACGGCTTCGTCGAGCTGCCCCGTGAGTGTGTTGATCCACGACGAGGAGCCGCCGCCTCCCTGTCCGAAGCTGGTTGCGAGCGCCAGCAACTCGATCCGGGCGTCCACCGAATCGGGCGGCAGGTCCCTGGTGCCGCCGGTGCGCATCAGCCCGGGGACGGCGGTGGCGGCGGCGAAGTGGTCGCGTGCGAACCTCCGCACGCCGCCGCGGAAGGTGGCGTAGATGGTCACCAGCGGAAGTTCCCGGTCCTCGGCGAAGTACACCGGCACGCCCCTCACCGTTTCCTTGCGCGGCTTGACGGGGCTGAAGCGCAACTCCGGGAATTCCAGCGCGTCGATCCGCTCCCGGACCGACTCCTGGGCCGAAGCCGGGCGCACGCCGCCGGCAAGGGCTGCCGCAACGGCCGATGTCGCGGCGGCCAGCAGGGCGGTGCGGAACGGGGCGCCCCGGGCATGCATGTTCACGAGGGTCCCTTTCGGACCATCGTCGCGACCGTCCGGCTTTGCGGCGTCAGATACCGGATCGCGGCCCGCTGCACGTCCTCGGGGGTGACGTCGGCGATGCGCCGCGACAGGCGGAAGGTCTCTCGCCAGTCCCCGAACGAGGCCTGCGAGGCGGCGATCTGCAAGGCGAGCTCGAGGTTCGACGAGAGGCGGCGAAACTCGCCCGCGCTGATCTGGTTCCTGATGCGGAGCAGGGCCGAGGCATCCGGCGGCTCCCGTTTGATCGCCTCGATCTCCTCGTAGACGGCCGCTTCGATCTCGGCTGGCGTGTGCGGCGATTTCGGCACCGCGCTCACGATGAAAAGGCGAGGGTGGTCGAAGCCGGGTCCCTGGTAGGCGGAGACGTGCAGGGCGGACTGGTCGCGGGCGATGAGGCGCTGGTAGAGGCGCGTGGTCCTTCCTGCGGTGAGTACGGACGCGAGCATGGACAGGGCCGGGGCGTCCTCGTGGAGACCGGACACGCCCCGCCATCCGATCATGACCCGGGGTTCGGCGTCGAACTCGACGGTGATGCGGCGTTCACCGGCCTGTTCAGGTTCACGGGCCGTCACCGGTGCCGCGGGGACTCCGGCAGGCACGTCGCTGAAGTACTCCTCGGCCCACTCGATGACCTGGCCGGGATCCACATCGCCGACGATGGACGCGACGGCGTTGCGCGCACCGTAGTAGGCGCGAAAGTACTCCAGCGCCTGTCGGCGCGTCAGGGATTCGAGGTCCGCGGTGTGACCGATCACGGGGACGCCGTACGGATGGACCTGAAAGGCCGTCGCGAGCAGCGAGGTCTCCAGGATGCCGCCCGGGCTGGTCTCCAGCCGCAATCGCCTTTCCTCGCGCACGACGTCCAGTTCGGTGGAGAAGCCGCGCATGACGGGGTTCGTCATCCGATCCGCTTCCAGCAGGAACCACAGCTCCAGCCGATTGGCCGGGAGTTCGACGAAATACCTCGTCGACTCGTGCATGGTGGTCGCGTTGAGTCCCCTGGCCCCGTGGGCCGTCAGGATCCGGTCGAACTCGTTCGGGATCGCGAGCGCATGCGCCTGCGACTCGATGGCGATCGCCAGGCTCCGCAGCCGCCGGACCTCGGCGGAGTCGGGTGCGCGCCCGGCAAGCTCGGCGATCAGGGAGTCCCGCACCGCATCCGCCGCGTCCATGAGAGGCGACTCTCCCGCGCGGTCCCGCGTGCCGATCTCTTCGCTGCCCTTGAAGAGCATGTGCTCGACCACGTGTGCGATGCCGGTGTTGCCCAGGTGTTCGTTGACCGAGCCGACCGGGTAGTGAACTACCAGCGACACGGTCGGAGACTGGCGGCGCGGCAGGATGAGGAACGTCATCCCGTTCTCCAGCGTATGCTGCGCCACGGGCAGCGCTTCACCCGGTGCCGCGCCGACTGGTGACTCCTGCGCCGAGGCCGGCGAAACCGGCGCCGGCTGGAGCCCGCACAGAGCGGCCAGCGAGAGGACGATGGGGTTGCGCATCATGGCGGGGCAGCCTGGCACCGTGGGCAGAAAAATGCGGAGCGGCCGCCGAAGACGATGCGCTCGATGGGCGTGCGGCAGCGGACGCAAGCGTCGCCCGCGCGGCCATACGCGTGCAACGCGCGGCCGAACCTGCCGACATCCCCTTCCGCGTTGCGGTAGTTGCGCAGGGTGGTGCCTCCGGCTCGGATCGCGCGTCGGAGCACCCGCCGGACGGCGCGGTGGAGTCGGGCGGCGGCTTCTTCGCCGATCGCGTTCGCCGGAGTGGCGGGGTGGACCCGCGCGAACCACAGCGCCTCGACCGCATAGATGTTGCCGACGCCGGCGACCTTTCTCTGGTCGAGAAGAAGTGAGCGGATCGGAGCGCGTGACCGCGAGAGCGTCCTCCGCAACACCCTTGCGGTGAAGGAGCGCGCCAGCGGTTCGGGGCCGAGCCGGCGGGACCAGCCCCGCCACTCCGTGCGCGGAATGAATGTGAGGAGGCCGAAGCGCCGCACGTCGTCATAGGTCACGCGACCGCCGTCGGCGAGGCGAAAATGTACCGCGGGGTGGGTCGTGCGGCGCGCCGGCCCCGAATTCACGCCGGACAGGATCCGGCCGGTCATTCCCAGGTTGATCACCAAACGGCTTCCGTCTTCGAAGGTGAAGACCACGTTCTTGCCCCTCCGGCCCACACCGCGAAACTGGCGGCCCGGCAGTGCTGCCGCAAAGGCGTGGGACGGACCCTTCACGACGTCGTCCCGGAGGACGGTCACGCCCGCGATGACGCGCCCCGGCAGAACCGCATCCAGCCCGCGGGCGATGGTCTCGGCTTCGGGGAGCTCCGGCAAGGCGTCACTCCAGCACGACGGCAGTCCCGCTCGAGGACACCATGAGCATGCCGTTCTGTGACCCCAGCACCTCGTAGTCCAGGTCCACCCCGACGACCGCGGTGGCGCCGCGGGCCCGGGCCTCCTCCGCCATCTCCCGGAGGGCTTCCTCGCGGCACTCGCGAAGGGCGTTCTCATAGGACGCCGAACGTCCGCCCACGATATCCCGGACGCTGGCCAGGATGTCCTTGAAAATGTTCGCCCCGATGATGGCCTCGCCCGTTACGATCCCGAGGTAGCCCCGCACGCGATGCCCTTCCAGGGTGGGAGTCGTCGTAATGATCATTGCTGCCTTGCCTGTTCCTTTGTCGTTGTCTGGTTGTCAGGTTGCCGGGTTGTCGTTTCCCGGGAAGTGGCCGGCCAACGCCCTACCCGCGGCGTTCGGCCTCCCTCCACCCGATATCGCGGCGGAATTGCCGCCCTTCGAAGGAGATCGCCTCCGCGGCCTCGCGGCTGCGTCGGCGTGCTTGCCGGAAGTCCCCGGCGGTGGCGGTGACCGCCAATACGCGCCCGCCCGAGGTGACGAGCCCGCCCCCCTCCATCCGCGTGCCGGCGTGGAAGACCTCCACGCCCGCGGGCATGGGGGGCAGCGAGATCGGGGCTCCCTTCGGGTATGCGCCAGGATAGCCCTCGGCCGCGAGCACCGTCGTTACGGCCGCGCCCTCTCGGAAGACGGGCGCGTGTCCGGCGAGCCCTCCGCCCTCCGCGATCGCCATCATGGGTTCCAGGAGCGACGAATCCAGAAGCGGCAGCACCGCCTGCGTCTCCGGATCGCCGAAGCGGCAGTTGAATTCGACCACCCTGGGTCCGTTCGCGGTGATCATCAGCCCCGCGTAGAGGAGTCCGCTGAACGGAGAGCCGGATTCGGCCATCGCCCGAAGCACCGGTGCGACGATGCGCTCGCCCACCTCGGTCATGAGGGCGTCCGTCACGAACCCCACGGGAGCGTACGCGCCCATCCCGCCCGTGTTCGGTCCCGTGTCGCCCTCGCCGATGCGCTTGTGGTCCTGGGAGGAGAGCAGGGGGACGAAGTCCTCGCCATGAGCCAGGCAGAATACGGACAACTCCTCCCCCTCCATGTATTCCTCGACGACCACCTTGCTGCCCGCGTTTCCGAAGGCGCCGGCCAGCATGCTTCGTGCGGTGCGCACCGCCTCGTCCACCGTCTCGCACACCACCGCGCCCTTTCCCGCGGCGAGTCCCGATGCCTTGACGACGACCGGGGCGCCGCAGGCCTCGATGTATGCCGCCGCCTCCTCCGGGTCGGTGTGGACCTCGTATGCGGCCGTGGGCACGTCGGCCTCCGCCATCAGGTCCTTCGCGTACGCCTTGCTGGACTCGATCCGTGCCGCCGCCGCCGACGGGCCGAATGCCGGGACGCCGGACTGGCGCATGCGGTCGGCCATTCCGGCCGCGAGTGGCCCCTCCGGGCCGATCACCGCGAGGTCGATGCGGCGCGACGCGGCCCAGCCCGCCAGAGCCACGACATCGGTCGGGGCGATGTCGACCGCCGTGCATTCGTCCGTCATTCCTCCGTTGGGGCGGGTTGCGAAGAAGGAGGCGGCCGGCACGTCGTGCCGCAGCTTCCAGAGCAGGGCGTGTTCGCGGCCACCGTTGCCCACGATCAGGATACGCATATCGCTACGGGGTCATTTCCTGAAGGAATCCATGAAGCTGCCTCCCACGCGTTTCGCGGCGCCCGCGACCTGGTCGAGCAGGTCCTTTGCGCCCGTCTTGTAGGCGTCGGCCGCCTCCGCGACGTCCTCGCGATACGCGGGATCAGGTTCACCGCGGCGCTGGTATTCGCCTCGCAGGACCCTGTCGTATTCGCCCTCCTCGATCCAGCCGCGCAGTTCCGAAAGACGGAGGACCCAGAAGGGATGCGTCTGACCGAGCAGGTTCAGCACCTTGAAGACCTGGTCGGCGAGATCGCCGGATTCACGGTATTCCTCGGCCTGGTGAACGAACTCGGGCAGGGAGGTCTCCTCGTCCGCCCCGCCACCGGCCATCTTCAGCATCCCGGCCATGACCACGTCCGGATCCTGGATCGCGAGCAGTCCCGCCCGGTCGGCCGACAGCTCGCTCTTGCGCGACCACTCCAGCAGCCCGACGAGGATCGCGCGGGCGGCCAGCCCGACGATGGGGAAGCCGAGCCCGGCCAGCTGGATGAGGAGCTGGGTCATCGTGCGGTAGAGCACGTGGTCGCTCATGACGTGGCCCAGTTCGTGGCCGAGCACGTACGAGACCTGCCGGTCCGTGAGAAGCTCCAGCGTCCCCGAATTGAGAATGATGAACGGCTCCTTCATCCCGTACGCGCCGGCGTTCACGACCGGGTTCTGCGAGACGAAGAGCGGATACCGCTCCGGAGCGTCGAGGGTCTCGCACATGTCGCAGTAGAGATTCCAGATCCGCGGAAACTGGTTGGGACCGACGCGTACCGCGTTCGCCTGGAAGGCAAGCCGGATCGGCTTTTCCCCGAAGATGCCGAACAGCGCGCGCAGGACCTGGTCGAACATGGGGAGCTTGCGCAGCGCAGCGAGCGCGGCGCGGTCCGCGCTGTGTTCCCAGGCCCGCGAGGAGATGTCGGTCAGGATGCGTCTCGAGCGGGCGTCGCCGTCCGAGGCGCCGCCGTGCGTGTAGTTGTCGTTTTCGGTCATGTCCCGTCCTTGCGTGATAGCGCCTGTTCGATGTCCTCTACGAGGTCGGCCGCGTCTTCGATTCCGGCCGAGAGCCGGACCAACCCGTCGGTGATGCCCATCCGCAGCCTCTCGTTCTCCGGAACGGACGCGTGCGTCATGAGGGAGGGGATGCAGATCATCGATTCGACGCCGCCAAGACTCTCCGCGAGACGGAAGATTCTGGTGCCCTCGGCCATTTTCCGGGCGTCGGCCTCGGCGAGTTCGGCCGAGACCATCCCCGAAAAGCCCGTCATCTGACGGCGTGCCAGTGGGTGTTGGGGGTGTGACGGCAGCCCCGGATAGTGCACCCGGCGGACGAGCGGGTGGGACTCCAGGAATTCGGCGATGCGCATGCCGTTCTCGTTGTGGCGCTCCATGCGGAGGTGCAGCGTCTTCGTGCCGCGCAGGGTCAGCCAGGAGTCGAAGGGTCCGGGGACCGGTCCGGTGGACTTCCGCACGAAGAAGAGTTCCTCGGCGAGCGCGTCATCGTCGAGCACGATGACGCCCCCGAGCACGTCGGAGTGGCCGTTCAGGTACTTCGTCGTCGAGTGCACGACGGCGTCCGCCCCCAGCGCCAGCGGGGTCTGGTTGCAGGGCGACGAAAACGTGTTGTCCACGCACAGGAGCGCACCGGCGGTCCTGGCCGTGCGGGCGAGTGCCCCGATATCGGCGATCCGCATGAGGGGATTCGACGGCGTCTCCAGGTGGATCAGTCCCGTGTCGGGGCGCATTGCCGCGCGTACCGCCGCCACGTCGCGGGTGTCGACCAGGGTGACCTCGACCCCGAGCCGGTCGAGGACCTGTGTGAACATTCGCGTGGTGCCGCCGTAGGTGTTCTCCTCGCTCACCACGTGACCGCCGGCCGCCACGGTCTTGACGAGGCACTCGATCGCCGCGAGTCCGCTCGAGAAGGATATCCCGTGCCGGGCGCCCTCCAGGTCGGCGATGTTCGCCTCGGCGGCTTCCCGGGTCGGATTCTGCAGGCGCGCGTACTCGTAGCCCCGGTGTCGGCCGACCCCGTCCTGGACGTACGTGGAAGTCTGGAAGACCGGCGTGGTGATCGCACCCGTGACGGACTCCGGCGATTGCCCCGCGTGAACGCAGCGCGTGCCGAAGCGGACCGTCGGATCGGACAAATCGAACTCCTCGGAATGGGGGGTGGCAGGAGGCTCACGCGGCGTGATTCCCGTCCCAATCTAGCAGTCCGTGGACAAAGCCGCCCGGATGAATCGCCGCTCGAATGCCGCCGGATTCCTTCCACGGACTGCTACCTTTGCTTCAGGCCTCGCTCCCGGCCGCCGAGCGTCGGGCTTTCCCCATCGACCAGCTGTACCTCATGCCGATCCAGCTTCCTTCCGACCTCATGGTCAGCGTGTCCGGTTTCCGGGGAGTGGTGGGCGCGCCCCTCACGCCCGAACTGGTGACGGGTCTCGGGGCGGCGTACGGGACGTTTCTGAGGGATGAGGGCGACCTGGGGAACGTCGTCGTGGGCCGGGATTCCAGGACTTCGGGGCCGATGCTGCAGCGGGCCGTCGTAGCAGGCCTTCTCTCGGCGGGGTGCGACGTGGTCGAGCTCGGCATTGTTCCCACGCCCACGCTGATGCTCGCGGTGCGCGACGCGGACGCCGCGGGGGGAATCGCCGTCACGGCCAGCCACAATCCCGCGGAGTGGAATGCGCTGAAATTCGCGGTGCGGGGCGGGACCTTCCTGCCGCCCGAGAGAATGGCGCGCTTCCAGGCCATGGTCCGGCGGTCCGATCCGGTCCGCGCCGGCTGGGATCGGCTGGGCGGGGCGATACGGGACCGTGGCGCGGTGGAGCGTCACGTCGAGCGCATCCTGGAGCTTGCGTGCCTCGATGTCGACGCCATTCGGGCGCGGCGGATCCGCGTGGCGCTCGACTGCGTCAACGGGGCGGGGGGCGTGATCATGCCCGCCCTGCTCGACCGTCTCGGATGCCGCGTGCACGCCATCGGAGTCGAGCCGAACGGCCGCTTCCCCCGCGATCCCGAGCCCACGGCGGCCAACCTGGGCGACCTGGCCGAGCTGGTGCGCGCGAGCGGAGCCGAGATCGGGTTCGCCGTGGATCCCGATGCGGACCGCCTTTCGCTGGTGGACGAGGAGGGCGTGCCGCTCGGCGAGGACCTGACGCTGGCGCTGGCGGCGGATGTCGTCCTGGGGCGCGGCGGCGGATGCGCGGTGACCAACCTGTCGACCAGCCGGATTCTGGACGACGTGGCGCGGATGCACGGGTGCCGCGTGGTGCGCGCGCCGGTCGGCGAGATCAACGTTGTCGTGCGCATGATCGACGAGGGGGCGGTGGTGGGCGGCGAGGGCAACGGGGGCGTGATCCTGCCCGCGCTGCACCACACCCGCGATGCGGCGGCGGGCGCGGCTCTGCTCCTGCAGTACGTGGTCGACGCGCAGGGAGTGACCCTTTCGGGCCAGGTGGGCCGGCTGCCCTCGTACCGGATCGTCAAGGAGAAGGTCGCGTTTCCGCGGGCCCTCCTCGACGACGCCTACGCGGCTCTCGGGCGCGAGCTGCCGGCGGGCGAGCGGGACGAGAGCGACGGACTTCGCCTGGCGTGGACGCAGGAGGCGAGTTGGCTGCACGTCCGTCCGTCGGGCACGGAGCCCGTCGTGCGCCTGATCGCGGAGGCGCCCGAGGCCGCGTCCGCCCGTGGACTGGTGGACCGGGCGAGGCACACTCTGGCGGCCACGGCGAGCAGCTCGGCGCGCGCCTGACATGTGCGGGATCATCGGATACGTGGGACCCCGGCCGGCCGGCCCCATTCTCATGGAGGGCCTCAGGCGGCTCGAGTACCGCGGGTACGACTCGGCGGGGATTGCCGTGCTCGGCGCGGACGACGGGCTCCGGGTGACGAAGCGGCCCGGCAAGATCAGCGAACTGGAGGACGCGCTGGGTGGCCGGCCTCCGCCCGGCGACTGCGGCATCGCGCACACGCGGTGGGCCACCCACGGTCCCCCCAGCGAGGCCAACGCGCACCCCCAGCTGTCGCCGGCGCTGGATATCGCGCTCGTCCACAACGGGATTATCGAGAGCGCGGGCCGCCTGCGTCCGAGATTGCGCGACCTGGGGTACGAGTTCCGCAGTCAGACCGACACGGAGGTGCTCGTCCACCTGATCGACCTGGCCTTTCGCGACACCGGCCGACTGGAGGATGCGGTCGCGAATGCCGTGTCGCAGGTCGAGGGAACCTACGGGATCGCGGTGGTCAGCTCCCGTGACCCGGGGAAGATCGTCGTCGCGCGCAACGGCAGCCCGGTCCTTCTCGGCGTCGGCGCGGCGGACGAGTACTTCGTCACCTCCGACGCGGCCGCGATCGTGGCGCACACGCAGAAGGTCGTGCGGCTGCGCGACGGCGACTCCGCGGTGCTCACCCGCGACGGCTACCGGACCTTCGATCCCGCGCGGCGGGCGGTGACGAGGGGCGCGCACATCGTCGCCTGGGGAGCGGATTCGATCGGCAAGGGCGGGTACGACCATTACATGGACAAGGAGATCCGGGAGCAGGCGTCCTCGCTGCGCGACGTGATGCGGGGCCGGCTCCTGGAACGGGACGGCACATCCAGGCTGGGCGGTCTGGCCGCGGCGAACCGGGATCTGCGCGGCGTGACCCGAATCGTGATCACCGCTTGCGGCACGAGCTGGCACGCCGGGCTGATCGGCGGCTACATGCTCGAGGAGATGGCCCGGATCCCCGTCACCGTAGAGTACGCTTCGGAGTTCCGCTACCGGAACACCGTGCTCGACCGGGGCACGCTGGTCATGGGGATCAGCCAGTCCGGAGAGACGGCCGACACCCTGGCGGCGTTGCGCGAGGCCCGCAGACGGGGCTGCCGCACCATGGGAATCGTGAACGTCGTGGGGTCCAGCATCGCGGCCGAGACGGACTTCGGCGTGTACCTGCACGCGGGCCCCGAGATCGGGGTGGCTTCCACCAAGTCCTTCTCCAGCCAGATCGTGGCGCTGGCGCTCTTCACCCTGCACATGGCTCGTGCGCGCGGCATGTCGGTCGTGGAGGGCCGCGAGATCGTTCGGGCGCTCGGCGGGCTGCCGGCGCTCGTCGAAGAGGTGCTGAAGGTGGGCGACCGGATCGAGGAGCTGGCGCACAGATACCACACCGCCCCGAATTTCCTGTACCTGGGCCGGGGCTATCAGTTTCCGGTGGCCCTCGAGGGCGCCTTGAAGTTGAAGGAGGTAAGCTACATTCATGCAGAGGGTTACCCTGCGGCAGAGATGAAACACGGACCGATCGCGCTGATCGACGAGAACATGCCCGTCGTGGTGCTTGCGCCCCGTGACGCCGTGTATTCCAAGACCCTTTCGAATATCCAGGAGGTGCGCGCACGCCACGGACGGATCATTGCGGTCGTGAACGACGAGGACGATGAGGTCACCGATCTCGCGCACGAGCGGATCGTGATTCCGGCGACGATCCCGGCCCTGATGCCCGTGCTCACCACCGTGCCGCTGCAGCTGCTCGCCTACCATATCGCCGTAATGCGCGGATGCGATGTCGACCAGCCACGCAACCTTGCCAAGTCGGTGACGGTCGAGTGAGGGTCGTCCTGCAGCGCGTGGCGGAGGCCGCGGTGGAAATCGACGGCGCGGTCGTGGGCTCGATCGGGCCCGGTCTCGTGGTGCTCGCCGGCTTCACCGACGGAGATGGTCCGGACACCGTGTCGTGGATGGCCGACAAGATCGCGAACCTGCGCATCTTCGCCGACGCCGAGGGACGGATGAATCGCTCGGTGCTCGACAGCGGGGGCGAGGTGCTCGTCGTGAGCCAGTTTACCCTGTATGGTGACGCGCGGAAGGGCCGGCGGCCCTCGTTCGTGAAGGCGGCACGGCCCGAAGTCGCGGTGCCGCTCTACGAGGCTTTCGTGGAGGCGCTGGACCGCGTGGTGCCCCGGCCCGTGCAGACCGGCCGCTTCGGCGCGGCCATGAACGTGTCGCTCGTCAACGACGGGCCGGTCACGTTGATGATGGAACGGTGACGAAACGATGAAACAACAATGATGGGAGAAGCGCCAGCCGCCCCGGTGCCCGGGACCGCGGCGCGAGCCGGGGGAGCACCGGATATCGTGCTTGCCTCGGCGTCCCCGCGGCGCGCCGCCGTGCTGGGAATGCTGGGTCTCTCCTTCTCGGTCGTGCCCGCGGACGTGGAGGAGCGGCGCGAGCAGGGAGAGCCGCCTCGCCGCTACGTGGAGCGTCTGGCCCGTGCGAAGGCGCGCCGAGTCATGGCCGCCCAACCGGGTGCGCTGGTGATCGGGGGCGACACGGTCGTGGCGATGGACGGGCGCGTTCTGGAGAAGCCGCGGGGCGGGGCCGAGGCAGTGCGCATGCTGTCGTCGCTGTCGGGCAGGGAGCACGTGGTGTACAGTGGGCTGGCCGTGGCGGCGGGGGGCCGGATCGTGTCGAACGTGGCCACCGCGCGGGTGCGCTGCGGCACCCTTGCCCGCGAGGTCATCGAGGCCTACGTGGCGACCGGGGAGCCGCTCGACAAGGCGGGGGCGTACGGCATCCAGGGCCGGGGCGCCACGCTGGTCGAGCGCATCGAGGGCGACTACTACGCCGTGGTGGGGCTGTCGGTGGCGGCCCTGGTCCGCCTGTTCCCCGCGGTCGGCTACGAGTACCTGCCGGGCGGGCTGGTGACACGGTCCCGGCCGGAGGGCGGCGGGACGTGAGCGCCACCGCGGTGCTCGCGCTGGACCAGGGGACCACCGGGTCCGCCGCGCTGGTGATCGGGTCGGACGGGGCCGTGTTGGGCAGGGCGTACTCCGAGTTCACGCAGCACTTCCCGCGCCCGGGCCGGGTCGAGCACGACGCGGAGGAGATCTGGCGCGTGACGGCGCGCGTAGCCCGCGAGGCCGTTGCCGCCGCACGTGCGGAGATCGCCGCCGTGGGGGTGACCAACCAGCGCGAGACGGTTGTCGTATGGGACCCGGAAACGCTGAAGCCGCTGCACCGGGCGATCGTGTGGCAGGATCGCCGCACGGCCTCGTTCTGCCGCGAGTTGAAGGAGGCCGGCCACGAGGAGACGATCCGGCGGAGGACCGGGCTGCTCCTGGACCCATACTTCTCCGGCACCAAGCTGCGGTGGATCTTCGACCGGAGTCCGGAACTGGCGGCGCGCGCCCGGGCGGGCGAGCTGGCCGCTGGCACGATCGACTCCTGGCTCCTGGCCCGGATGACCGGCGGCGCCGTGCACGCCACCGATCCCACGAATGCGTCGCGCACCCTCCTCTTCGACCTTGACAAAGGCGACTGGAGCCAAGAGCTCCTCGGACTTCTGGGCGTACCCCGGCACATTCTCCCGGAGGTCCGGCCGAGTTCGGGAGACTTCGGGGTCACGGACGGAGCCGCGTTCGGCCTGGAGGCGCCGATCGGGGGAATTGCGGGTGACCAGCAGGCCGCGCTTTACGGACAGGGGTGCTGGGAGGCCGGATTCGGCAAGTGCACCTACGGCACCGGGGCGTTTCTGCTGCTGAACACGGGAGAGCAGCGCGTGTCCTCCAGGCATGGGCTTCTCACGACGGCCGCCTGCGATGCGCGGGGTGGCCGCGCCTACGCGCTGGAGGGTTCGATCTTCATTGCGGGCGCGGCGATCCAGTGGCTCCGGGACGGCCTGGGGCTGCTGGACGACGCTGCCGCCAGCGAGGCAATGGCCCGATCGCTCGCAGCGAATGACGGCGTCTACCTCGTTCCCGCGTTCGCAGGCCTGGGCGCGCCCCACTGGCGTCCCGACGCGCGCGGAACCGTGACGGGACTGACCCGGGGCACCACGCGCGCCCACCTGGTCCGGGCGGCATTGGAGGCGATGGCCTATGGCACCCGCGACATCGTGGTCGCCATGGAGCGCGACGCCGGCATCCGGGCCCGCGGGCTCCGCGCGGATGGTGGGGCGGCCCGGAACGACTGGCTGATGGAGTTCATGGCCGGCATCCTGGGCATCCCCGTCCGACGTCCGGACATGGTGGAGACGACGGCGCTCGGTGCCGCGGGGCTGGCAGGGCTGGCCACGGGCGTGTGGGACGATCCGGAAAGTTTTGCGGCCGCGTTCGGTACCGGACGCACCTTCGCGCCCCGATTCGGGCGGGACGAGCGCGAGGCCCTGATCGGCGGCTGGGACCGGGCGGTGCGAGCCACACTGGCGACGCTGGACGCTGAACGGTGACCGTGCGTAGATTGAATGCACCGGTCGTCGTCGGGCCGGGAATCACTGCAGAAGAGTCGCCCTGGTCAGGGGCTGGAGCGAACGCGATATGAAGAACGGACGGTTTTTCGTCGGACTGGTCGGGGTGGCGGCCATGGTGGCCTGGCTGATGTGGACGGGGATCAGCGACAGCATGGTTTACTACCTCACGCCCAGTGAACTCATCGAGCGGGTGGAGGACGACCCCACCTTCCACGAGCTCGGGGTCAAGGTTGGCGGGCAGGTGGTCGAGGGGTCGTGGGCCCGCAGGCAGAGTGGCGCCGGAACCCATGAGTTCCTGGTCGCCGACCTGGAGAATCCGGACGTGGCCTTCGCCGTCCGGTACGGGGACATTCTGCCGGACACCTTCAACGACCAGGCCGAAGTGGTCGTCGAGGGCATCTTCGGAACCGACGGCGTCTTCCGCGCGCACACCGTCCTGACGAAGTGCGGGAGCCGGTTCGAGGCTGCCGAGGAGGAGCTGGCGGCGTGACGGTCCTGGGCGAAGTCGCCCTCTGGATCGCTCTTCCGGTTGCCCTGTGGGGGACCGTCGTCTCCTTCGTCGGAGGGCGATTCCGCCGCAACGACCTGGTCCTGAGCGGAGAGCGCACCGTCTACATGCTCACGCTCCTGCTCCTCGTGGTCTCGGCCGGGATCATCGCGGCCTTCCTGGGAAACCAGTACGAGTACCGCTATGTGGCGAACTACTCGAACCGCGAGCTGGACACCTACTTCAAGGTGGCCGGACTGTGGGCGGGACAGCGGGGCTCGCTCGTGTTCTGGACGCTGCTGCTGTCGGTTTTTTCCTCCATCGCCGTCTTTGTCAACCGGCGCCGCAACCGGGAGTTCATGCCCTATGTGAGCGGCACCCTCCTCGGCCTGCTGTCGTTTCTCCTGGTCGTGCTGCTGTTCGCGGACGTCAACCCGTTCGAGCGCATGGGGTTCACGCCCGTCAACGGCCGCGGTCTGAATCCACAGCTGCAGAACTACTGGATGACCATTCATCCACCCACGCTGTACCTCGGCTTCACGGCGTTCGCGGTTCCCTTCGCATTCGCGGTGTCGGCGCTCTTGAACAACCGTCTCGACTCCCGGTGGATCGCCATCACCCGGCGCTGGATTCTGCTCAGCTGGTTCTTCCTGACCAACGGGATCATCTTCGGCATGCGCTGGGCATACGAGGAGCTGGGGTGGGGCGGCTACTGGTTCTGGGATCCGGTCGAGAACGCCTCCCTGCTCCCGTGGCTCACGGCCACGGCGTTTCTCCACTCGATCCAGATCCAGGAGAACCGCGGGATGCTGAAGGTGTGGAACATGGGTCTCGTGGTGACCACGTTTCTCCTCACGATATTCGCGACGTTCCTCACCCGCTCCGGGCTCATCGAGTCGGTCCACAGCTTCGCCGAGAACCTGCGGATCGCGTACATCTTCCTCGGGTTCATGGGTGGCTTGGCGGCCTTGTCGGCCGTGCTCATCGTGTACCGGCTTCCGTCGCTCAGGTCCGAGAATCAGATCCAGTCGTTCCTGTCGCGGGAGTCCGCCTTCGTGTTTAACAACCTCCTGCTGGTGGGCGTCACCTTCGCCGTGGCCTGGGGAACTCTCTTCCCGCTCATCACCGAGGGGTTCTTCGGCGAGACGCGGAATGTGGGGCCGCCCTACTTCAACAGCGTGAACATCCCGATCGGGCTGATCCTGCTGGCGCTGATGGGAATCGGGCCGGTGATCGCCTGGCGGCGCGCGTCGCGACGCAACCTGCGCAGGAACTTCACGGTGCCGCTGCTCGCCGCGGCGGTCACGCTCGGCACCCTTGTCCTGCTGGGCGTGCGGCACGGCATGGCGCTGACGACCTTCACGATCGCGGTGTTCGTGATGACGATCGTGGTCACGGAGTTCTGGAAGGGCACGCGGGCACGGGCGCGGATCGCCGGCGAGGGGATGTTGAACGCGCTCCGCAGTCTGGTGAGGAAGAACCGGCGGAGGTGGGGCGGCTACGTCGTCCACGCCGGGGTCGTGATCGTCTTCACCGGTCTGGCCGGAGCCGCTTTCGATGTCCGGGTGGAGCAGGAGTTGGCGCCGGGCGAGGCGATGAGCGTACGCTCGGCACTGGGCACGGAGTACAGCCTGGTCTACGAGAGCCTCTCGCATTCGCGCCCCCGTGTGGCTGCGAACGAGCGTGAGAACGACTGGCGGTGGACGGCGCTGCTCACGGTGTACAGGGACGGGGAGCGCGTCGGCATCCTGCGGCCGGAGCGGAGGTTCTATCCCGTCATGGAGCAGCAATCCACCGAGGTGGGCATCGCGAGCACGGCATTCGAGGACCTGTACGTGATTCCCAAGGAGGTGGACCTCGAGAGCGGCTCGGAGCGCGTCACATTCGAGGCGAAGGCGCTGCCGCTGGTCCCCTGGATCTGGTATGGCGGGCTGCTCGTGACCGTGGGCGCCCTGATCGGACTCTGGCCGGCCGCCAGGGTCGCCGCTCCGGCTGCCGTCCGCCGCAGATCGCGCACCGGACCACTGCCGGCAGCGGCAGCCGGCTGAGTTCCCCGATGGCGAATGCGCCGTGACGGCCCTGGTCGGCGGAGTGCTCCTCGCCGCCGGCGTGGCGCTGTTCATCCTTGAACCCGTCTTCTCCGGCCGGAGAGCAACGCTGTATGGTGGGGACGACGACTTCGACGAAGGTGCCGCGCGGCGGCGGGTGGCGCTGACGGCGCTTCGGGACCTCGAGTACGACCGGGCGACGGGCAAGCTCGACGAGGAGGACTACGACGCCCTGAAGCTGGAGTTGTCCCGGGAGGCGCTCATGCACCTCGGACGGGACGAGGAAGCGGGGGAGGGGCCCGAGACCGAGGCGCTTCGGATCTCACGGCAGCTGGAGGACGAGATCGCCCAGATCAGGCGGGCGATCCGCCGGGGCATGCAGTGCGCTTCGTGCGAGCACGTCAACAGCATCGGGGCGAGGTATTGCGGGCGTTGCGGAAAACGGCTGGCCACCGGAGCCGGTCCTTCCGGGACCTCCTCCGAGGGAGCCGGCTCTTGACCCTTGAAGGACGGGGCATCGTCTGCAACTACGCTGCGGTGCGCGCGCTCGCCGGGGTGGATGTGCACGCGGCCGGCCGTGAGATCCTGGCCATCGTGGGGCCCAACGGGGCGGGGAAGACGACGCTCCTCAAGGTGCTGAGCGGAGAGCGCAGACCCGACGACGGCGAGGTCGTGCTCGACGGACACCGGGTGTCGGGCGCGGACGCCGCCTGGCGGGCACGGATCGGGCTGGTGTCCCACCGCACGGGTTTGTACGAGAAGCTCACCGTAACCGAGAACCTCAGGTTTTTCGCGGCCCTTCACGGCCTTGCGGGCAACGGGCGCACACTGAGCGCGACCCTGGATGCGGTCGGGGCCGCCGGATTGGCCGCCCGCCGCATCGAGGCGCTCTCGCGCGGTCAGCGCCAGAGGGTCGCCCTGGCAAGATCGCTCCTGCACGATCCCGAGGTCCTGTTCCTCGACGAGCCGTTCACGGGGCTGGATCCCGAGGGCGCGGCAGGCCTGGAGAGGGCGCTGACGGCCCGCCGCAGCGACGGGGCGGTGGTCGTCCTCGTGACGCACGACCTGCGCCGCGGTCTCCGGCTGGCCGACCGGGTCGTCGTCCTGCGCCGGGGCCGGAAGGTCTTCGACGGCGAGGCGGCCGAGGAGGGGGCCGGCGAGATCCTGGATCGCTTCACCGCGGGAGCGGGCGGGCCGTGATGGAGGAGCTGCGCTGGACGTGGCTGATCGCGCGCAAGGACCTGAGCCTCGAGTTCCGGGCCGCGGGCCGGTTGCTTTCCATGATCGCGTTCGTTGTCCTTGCCGGATTCCTCTTCGGCTTTGCGCTCGACAAGGGCCAGGTGCCCGGACGCGCGGTGGTCGCGAGTCTCACCTGGCTCACCGTCCTCTTCGCCTCGACGGCCGGCGCCGGACGGATATTCGACATGGAGGAGGAGGACGGCGCCTTCCGCCACGTCCTTCTCACGCCGGTCTCGAGGCGCGCCGTGTTCCTGGGGAAGACTGCGGCGAATCTCGTGCTGACCTGGCTGATCACCGCACTCTCGTTCATCGCGCTCACCAGCTTTCTCGGAGTCCGCACCTCCGGGTCGCTGGCCGCGCATGCGGCGATCTTCCTGCCGGGCACGATCGGGCTGTCGGCGACCGCGACCTTCTTCGGGCGCATGTCGCGGCACAGCAACCTGGGCGATTCGCTGCTGCCGGTACTCACGTTCCCGTTGCTCGCTCCCGTGATGTTCTTAGGGGCCACGGCCTCGGCACGGGTTTTCATGGCCTTGCCGTGGGATGAGATTTCGAGTCTGGTTCGCCTGCTCTGGGCGTTTGCGATTGGCTCGGTGGCGGTCGGTGCCGTCCTCTTTCATCAGCTGACCGACGAATAGGGGTTTCCGAATGGAGTCTACAAGGGTGCGAACCGCAGGCAGGGTGCGAACCGCAGGCGTGTTGCTCGTGTGGGCAGGCATCGCCGCCATCCTGCTGGTGCACTGGATGGTTGCCTTCTGGGTCCCGACGGAAGCGGCCCAGGGCGTGGTGCAGCGAATCTTCTACGTGCACGTGCCAGCGGCCTGGACGACGTTCCTGGCGTTCGGGATCGTGGCTCTCGCAAGCGCCGCGTATCTCTGGCTGGAGGACGAACGCGCCGACGCCGCCGCGGTGGCCGCGGCCGAAGGCGGACTGATCTACGGGGCCATCATGCTCATCTCCGGTCCGTTGTGGGGCCGGGTCGCGTGGGGCACCTACTGGACCTGGGAGCCGCGGCTGACGCTGACGCTGCTGCTCTGGTTCACCTACCTGGGATACTTCCTCGTCAGGGGATCTGTGGCCGACCCGCGGCGGGGGAAGCGCTTCGCGGCGGTGATCGCGATCGTGGGCTCCCTGAATATCCCGCTGATCCATGTCAGCGTCTCCTGGTTCAGGTCGCTGCACCCCGGGCCGGTCGTCATCAAGCCCGAGGGCCCCACCCTTCACCCGGATATGCTGACGACCCTTCTGGTTTCGTTGGCCGGTTTCACGATGGTCTTTCTCGGGCTCTTCGCGCTCCGATACTCGATCGAGCTCGCCGCCAGGCGGCAGGCGCGGGTTGAGGATGCCGCACTCGCTGGAGGAATCGCATGATATATCGCATCAGATCTCGAATCTGTACGGTGCTGCTCTGCTCGGCGGCAACTCCGGCGGCCCTGTTCGCGCAGGCCACGGAGGCCGGGCGTGGCGCGCTGCGTCCCTACGTCCACGTCCTCCTCGCCTACGGGATCACGTGGGTGCTGATCGCCCTCTGGGTGTGGATGATCGCGCGGAAGATGAAGCGCCTGGCGGCTGGCGAATCCGGGCGCCCGGCGAACGATGGCGGCTCGTAGCAGTCCGTGGATAAAGCCGCCCGAGCACCGAGAGCGGCGAGGCGCCGGGTGCCGGGCGGTTCCGGTCCTCGTTGCGCTGCTGCTGTTCGTCCAGCCCGCAGCGGCCCAGTCCAACCGTTATTCGACCACGCTTCGCTACGGGTCCGGGATCCTCGACGTCCCCGTCGCGACCGTGCTGCCGCACCTGACGATCACCGCGACCTATTCGGGGTTCGGACTTGCGCGGCACGGGTCTCATGGTTCCGGGTGGCCGGACGGGGGGCGCGACGGCAGGAGGAAGGGGACCCGGTGGCTGTCGGACGGCTCGGTGGCCATTGGACTCTTCGACCGTCTGGAGGCGGGTGCGACGCTACAGCAACTGGCGGAGGCGCGCGATGGCGGGAGTCTGGTCGGGGGGTTCGGCCGTCTGTCCCTGCTGCCGCGTTCGCTGCGGCGCCTCCACCTTGCGGTCGGGGCGCGCTACGTCACGTCGCCTTCCATCGGCGGCCCGTACATCGTGGCGACGGCGGAACTTCCCGGTGTGGAAGCGATGCCCTTCGATTACGACATGACGGTGAGTGCGGGATGGGGAGGGGGGCTCTTCTCGGCGGGCGGCGACCCCGACTTCCATCGCGAGACCATCACCGGCGGGATGTTTGCCGGGTCCGCGCTTCACGTGAACCTCGGGACGGCTGCCGGTGTGAGCGTGATGGCGGAGTTCAACGGATTCGACGCAAACGCCGGCGTGCGGATCGATTTCGGAGGCGTTCAGGTGGGCGCGTTCTCGCTCGGCATGAACCACGATGGGTCGTCCGAATCCCGGTCCAGGAAGTTCGGTGTTTCGGGCTCCGTGGTCGTCTGCACGGGTGCGCTCGGACTGTGCCGCCGCCCGTCGGACGCACCAGCCGATACGGTCACGCTGCCCGCTCCGCCCCCGGACACCGTGATCATCGAGCGCGCAGTCGAGCCGCCTGCCGCCACCGGCACCCCGGCGACCCTGTGTCTGTCCACCGGAGAGCACGTCCAGGTGTGGGTCACGGCGGCAGGGGATACGCTGGTCGGCCCCGGCCGGGTATCTCTGGAGGCGCTGGGACCCGCGGTGGTGCTTGCGGGCGGCTACGCGGAGGGCCGCGACTGGTTCGACGGCGGCCATGCCATCGAGTTCGCCGGCCGCAGCTACCGGCGGCGTGGACCCCTGGTGCCCGCGGACTGCGATGACATCGAGCGCGCCGGGCGTCACGATGGCGTCCCGCTGTTTGCGGATCGTGGGGCAGAGCCACCGTTCGACTTCGTGTTGGTTCCCGTAAGACCAGGTGTGTGGGCCCGTTACGAGAACTGATCGATCCAGCCGGATATCCAGCGGAATACTTGACTAAGTCATGTGGGGCACGGGACCGGGTGCTTCCGAGTCCAGCCATCGGGCGACTTCCGGGGTCAGGTCGTCAGCGGTGTCGATGTCTGCTTCCACCTCCAGCCAGGTGACCGACAATCCGAGTCGTGCAGCCCTCGTCAGGGTCGCCGCGAGGACGGAGTCGGTGCTCCAGGGAATCCCGGCGAACAGGTCCCGATGGGGCCTTCCCAGGCCCACGAGATAGTACCCTCCGTCCCGCGCGGGGCCGATGACCACGTCGGCTGTGTCGAGCGCTTCGACGGCTCGCGCCACCGTGCCCGCGTCGACGGCGGGGGTGTCGGTACCGATCACGACGACGCGATCCGCGTCGGTGAAGGCGCGTTCCACCATGCGCGACATTCTGGCCCCCAGGTCGCCGTCCCCCTGGGGCCAGCACCGGGGCGGCGGGGGGCCGAGCCAGTGCCTGATCTCCGCTTCGCCGTCCGGCGGGTCGTAGCAGACGACCACCCGGGCCGGCGCGCGGTGGACGTTGGCGACGATCAGGCGGCCCATGCGGCGGTAGAGCTCGGCGGCGCGTTCTTCGCCGACGGCGCGTGCCAGCCGCGTCTTGACGGTGCCGGGTCGAGGCGCCTTGGCGAAGACGAGAAGCGTGATCCTGTCCGGATCCGCGTCCGGGGTGTGTGCGGCCGCGCCCGGGCGCTTCGCCCTCCGAGGGGGGTATTCGGAAACAAGGCGGGAGGGGTCCGCCCCCGCCAGAAAGCGCGCCATCGTGCGCGTGTTGCGAAGCCATGCCCTGATCCGTCCTTCCTCTTCGTAGCGCCGCGAGCTGGTCGTCAGCCTGCCGGCAAGGGGCACGAGCCGTCCCGTGTCCAGCAATCGCCGGTTCAGGAGTACGTCCTCCATGATCGGCTCGTCGGGGTAGCCGCCTGCGTCGGCGAAGCGGTCGCGCCGGATCAGCAGGCCCTGGTCTCCGCACACCACACCGCACAGCCGTTCCCGAAGCCTCTGCCCGCCTTCGATCAGACGGTAGAAGAAGTGTTCGTCCGCGATGGCCAGACGGAAGTACGCCGCCTCGGCAGTGTCGTGCTCGACGTGGCGCGCGATGGAGCGCAGCGCGGTATCATCCAGGCGCGAGTCGGCGTGCAGGAACAGGAGCCACCGGGTTCCGGCGAAGGCCGCGCCCGCGTTCATCTGCCGGGCCCGGCCACA
The DNA here is from genome assembly GCA_965116905.1 of Longimicrobiales bacterium. Taxonomy (GTDB): domain Bacteria; phylum Gemmatimonadota; class Gemmatimonadetes; order Longimicrobiales; family Gaopeijiaceae; genus Bin94. Next base: position 2,850,427 of record OZ220732.1, read on the forward strand.
CCGGCTCCTCATGACCTCGGCTCCGCCGGTCCTCGCCGCCGCGGCGGTCCCGTCCCCTGACCCCCCGTCCACGACCAGCACGCGATGATCGATTGCGAGGCCGCCAAGATCCTCGAGAAGGGACGGCAGCGCCTCCTCCTCGTCCAGTGCGGGGACGACGACGCCGAGGGGGGTCATTTCACGCTCCGCGCCGGCGCTGTCCGGGCAGCGGCGCACGCGGCCCCATGCGCAACCATCAGTGACGGGTGTCGTTCAGGGTCCAGTCGTAGTCGAAGAAGGCGAGTCTGGCCCGGGGATCGGCGACGGCGTCCCGGTCGGCCCCGTCGAGGTACTCGGCGAAGAAGGCCAGGACGCCCTCGTGGCCCCCGAAGTCCTCGTTGAACCAGTCGAGCACCCGGTTGGTGGTCACGGTCGGGGTCCCGTCCGTGAGCGATACCTCGAAATGGGCGGAGTCGCGGACGAATGCCATCACCCGCTCGTCCAGCTGCCGGTCCAGCGTCGCCCCGCGATAGGCCTGGGGGACGAGGGGCGGACAGCTCAGCGCGGCGCAGTTGATCGCGAGGTGGATGCGGGGATCCCCCATGGGACGGATGATTTCGTGTTCGATTTCGTCCTGGGAACGGTCGGCCCCGGCCACGGGGCAATGTGCGCCGGTGAACACGTCGTCGATCTGCCACACCGAGTTCTCGGGCCGGTCGGCGGCGGCGTTCTTCAGCCGCAGCAAGCCGCCCGCCTTCCGAATCGGATAGTGCTCGATCACGCGCTTGAGCATGCACGCGTTGTAGGCGTTGATCCAGAAGGCGAGCCGCTCATCCCTGTTCGCGGCCTCCAGGGCCGACCGCTCGGTGGAGGCCAGCGCGGCGATGTAGCGCTCGAGTCCTGCCGGGTCGGCGGCCAGACGCGAGTAGTTCACCACCGGCCCCTCGACGACGGTGGCGAGTACCTGCGTAAGGGCGGAGTGATCGGGCAGCTGTGGGCGCGCACCGGCCTCCTGCAGGGGGCTTGCCGGGCGTCCGGCAAGCGAGAGCCCAACGAGGGGCAGGACGATGGCGGACATTCCGGGCAGTCTGACACCCAGGCGTTTCAGTATGGCGGGCAGAAAACTCAGGAGAAGCAGGAGGCCCCCGGCCAGGAGGACGCTGTACAGCGCGTCCCTCGACGCTTCCAGGGAGCCCTGCAGAAGAGAGTCGGCGAAGAACGTGTAGACGGCGGTGCCGGGAAGGATGCCGACCAGCGTCGCGACCGCGTACGTGCGCCATTTGAGGGCCACGAGGCCCGACCCGAAGTTGAGGGCGTTGAAGGGGACGAGGGGGATGAGGCGAAGCGTCAGCAGTCCCCGGAAACCGTGCTTTCCGACGACCGTGTCCAGCTTCCGGAGGGCCGCCGAGTCATCGCCCATCAGGCGTCGCACGCCGTCCCCGCCCAGCGTGCGCGCGAGCACGAACGCGGCGTTGGCGCCGATGTTGGCGGCCACGAAGTTGAAGAGCGTTCCCCAGTAGAACCCGAACACGGCGCCGCCGGCGAGCGTAAGGATGGTGCCCGGGACTGCCAGCGCGGTGGCCGTCGCGTAGGTCGCCACGAAGATCAGCGGTGCCCAGGGATTGCCCCGCAGCAACTCGATCGCCTCTCCGATGCCCTCCCGCGTCAGGTAGGCTCCGAGCGGTGTCCGGGCGGCCGCGACGTACGCGCCGATGAGCAGGATGGCCAGGATCGCCAGCTTCAGGAGCGCGCCGCCGCGTCCCGGGGCTTGTGGTGCCGCGGTCGAGGATCCGGTCTGCCCGGTACTTGCGGATCGGCCTGCGGATCGGCCTGCGGATCGGTCGGAGCCGTTGCCGGGCCGGCGGTCTTCGTCTACTTGAGCCATTGGATGATTCTCTTGAGCAGCCGGCCCGATGTCGTGTCGAGTCGGGAGCGCATGTATTCGCCCGCCGCCCGCTTTACGCCTTCGACCATTGTCGGGTACGGGAAGATGGTGTTGGCGATCCGGCCGAGGGTCAGCCCGTGCTGCCTGGCCATGACCAGCGGCAGGATCAGTTCCCCGCCGCCGTGCGCGACGATGGTGGCTCCGAGCACCCTGCCCCTGCGGTCGGCGGATACCTTGGCGAACCCCACCGCCGAGGCGTCCACGATGGCGCGGTCGAGGTCGTCGAGCTCATAGCGGTAGGTCGTTCCGCCCCGGGCCTCGGCCTCGGCCTCCGACATGCCCACGTGCGCGATCTCGGGATCGGTGTAGGTCACCCACGGGACGCTGTCGTAACGGATTTTGGTGCTGCCCGGGATGACTGCGTTGCGCAGCGCCACCTTGGCCATCTGTTCGGCGACATGCGTGAACTGGAGCGCGCCTGTGACGTCGCCCACCGCCCACGCGGCACCGGAAGAGGTCTGCAGCCGGGAGTCGACGACCACGGCACCCTTCTCCGTCCGGATCCCGGCGGCCTCCAGGTTCAGGCCGTCCGTCATGGGCCGGCGTCCGGTGGCCACGAACACGCGGTCGGCAGTCACGGAGGTCCCGTCGCTCGTATCCACAACCGTGGTGTTTCCTTCGGCACGAACCCCGGTCGCCATGGTCCCGACGCGAATCTCCAGGCCCTCGGCAGTCAGGAGGCGGTGCATGAAGGCGGCGACATCGGGGTCCTCCCGAATCAGAATCGACGGAGCCATCTCGATGACCGTCACGCGGGCCCCGAGTCGCGCGAAGACCTGGGCGAACTCCAGTCCGATCGGACCTGCCCCCAGAATCGCCACCGAACCGGGCAGTTCGTTCTGATCGAACACGGTCTCGTACGTCCAGTAGTCCACGTCCTCCAGGCCGGGGATGGGGGGAGTAGCCGGCACCGCGCCGGTGGCGATCACGAACCGCTTCGACCGGATTCTTCCGACGCCCTCCACCTCCACGGTCGATGCGTCCAGGAACCTCGCGGCCCCGAAGTCGACCGACACCCCCATCTTGCGGAACCTCTCCGGGTCGTCGTGATGGGCGACGGTCGCGCGCGCGGCCCTCATTCGCTCCATGACCGCGCCGAAATCGCTCCGGACGCCGTCGGCCCGCAGTCCCAGCGTGGAAGCCTGCTCGATGTTGTGGGCCAGCCGCGCGGACGCGATCAGCGCCTTCGAGGGCACGCACCCGGTCCAGAGGCAATCTCCGCCGAGCGCCGACTTCTCCACGAGGGCGGGCTTGAGGCCCAGGTAGGCCGCTCCGGCCGCGGTCACCAGGCCCCCCGTGCCGCCGCCAATGGCGACCAGATCGCAGTCGCGCGAAAAGTTGGCTCGTTCAGACATGTAATCGCCCATGAATAAGGATACCTTCACCCGTGTGCAGCAGAGCTTGACCGGGAGCTATTTCGTTTTATCTTCGGTTTAGCATTCGTCGGTTTGCGAGCAGCGGCGGCCGAATCCTCCGGAAGCCGGTGGTGTCGCGTAACCGACCCCACGCCCCCTGAGGGCAAGCGAAAGGTCGTAAATGTCCAGGAACCCGACATCCGGAACACCCGCAACACCAAAGAACGGTAAGGAACGGCAACGACGGGAGAAAGCGCTCACCACCGCCCTTACGCAGATCGAGCGATCGTACGGCCGCGGGGCGATCATGCGCATGGGCTCGGACAGCGCCAGTCTCCAGATCGAGAGCATCTCGACCGGAGCGATCAATCTGGACGCCGTCATCGGAGTCGGGGGAGTTCCCAGGGGACGAATCAGCGAGATCTATGGACCCGAGTCGTCGGGCAAGACGACACTGTGCCTCCACGTGATCGCCAACGCACAGCGCGACGGAGGCATTGCCGCATTCATCGACGCCGAGCATGCGCTCGACATCCAGTACGCCCGCAGGCTCGGGATCGACGTCGACAATCTGCTGGTATCGCAGCCCGACACGGGTGAGCAGGCGCTGGAGATTGCGGAGGTTCTCATCCGCAGCAACGCCGTGGACATCATCGTGGTGGATTCGGTCGCCGCGCTGGTGCCCAGGGCGGAGATCGAAGGAGAGATGGGAGACTCTCATGTGGGGTTGCAGGCCCGCCTCATGAGCCAGGCTCTCAGGAAGCTGACCGGCGCGGTGAGCCGATCCAACGCCGCCGTCATCTTCACCAACCAGATTCGGGAGAAGATCGGCGTCATGTTCGGAAGCCCGGAAACGACCTCGGGGGGACGTGCTCTCAAGTTCTATGCCTCCCTGCGCATGGATATCCGGCGCATAGGCGCCCTGAAGGACGGGCCGGAGATCATCGGGAACCGGACCCGTGTGAAGGTGGTCAAGAACAAATGCGCACCACCGTTCAAGCAGGCGGAATTCGATATCCTCTACGGCAAGGGAATCAGCCACACGGGTCTTCTCATCGATATCGGCGTCGAGCGGGGAATCGTCGACAAGTCCGGGTCGTGGTTCTCCTACGGCGATCTGCGGCTGGGGCAGGGGAAGGAGAATGTCCGGACCTTCCTCGAAGAGAACACCGACATTGCCGAGGAGATCCAGTCGCGCCTGCTGGTGGCCTTGGGGATCACCGGGGCCGACGAGACGGCCTCCGGTGCCGGCGAACAGGAGGGTCCCGCGGTGAAGGTTGTCTGAGCGTTGGACGAGTAGGGGGCGGATTGCCGCGGCCACGGCCTGCACTCGCCGGGGCCGCGATCCGGGTCGGGGTCCGCAATCCGGATTGCGGTTGGGCAGTCGATCGCGGGTTGGGCTAACTTTACCGTCAGTATCGCCGGGTTGACATCGGCGACGCTGCAAGTCAACCGACCGATCGGCGACGACCTCGCCGCTTGCCCATCCGATGACATCCCCCATCCGATGACGTCCCTCGAAATCCGACGCAGATTCCTCGAGTTCTTCCGGGGTCACGGCCACCAGGTCCGTCCGAGTTCGTCGCTCGTGCCCGCCAACGACCCGACGCTGCTTTTCACCAACGCCGGAATGGTGCAGTTCAAGGATGCGTTTCTGGGGACCGAGACCCCTTCCTTTGTGAGGGCCGTCACCTCCCAGAAGTGTGTGCGCGCGGGGGGGAAGCACAACGATCTCGAAGAGGTGGGCCGCACGGCCAGGCATCACACGTTCTTCGAGATGCTGGGCAACTTTTCGTTCGGCGACTACTTCAAGCGTGAGGCCATTGGGTACGCCTGGGACTTCCTGACGGTCGAGATGGCACTGGACGTGGACCGTCTCTTCGTCACGGTCCACCACACCGACGACGAGGCGGCCGAACTCTGGGCCGAAGTGGCCGGGGTACCGCCCGAACGGATCTACCGGCTGGGGGACAAGGACAACTTCTGGCAGATGGCCGACACGGGTCCCTGCGGGCCCTGCTCCGAGGTGCACTACGACATGCGCCCCCCCGACGAGCTCGGGTCAGTGCTCCCGACAGCCGAATTCGAGGCGCGCGGAGAGGCGGGCGAGTTCCTGGAGCTTTGGAACCTGGTCTTCATGCAGTTTGACCGGGACGAAAACGGGGTCCAGCATCCCCTTCCGGCCCCGAGCATCGATACCGGGCTGGGGCTCGAGCGCCTGGCGGCGGTCATGCAGGGTGTCGGGAGCAACTACCACACCGACCTGTTCCTGCCCCTGCTCGACGAGGTCGCGGGGGTGGTCGGGCGCCCGTACGGCAAGGATACCGAAGAAGGGGTCTCGTTCCGTGTGATTGCCGATCACGCGCGGGCGGTCGCATTCCTCCTGGCCGATGGCGTCTTTCCGTCGAACGATGGTCGCGGATACGTGCTGAGGCGGATCCTGCGGCGTGGTGTGCGCCACGCGTGGCTCCTGGGCCGGCGCGAGCCCACGCTCGCGGCCGTGGCCCGGGTGGTGATCGATGAAATGGGCGAGGCCTACCCGGAGCTCGTGGCGGGCCGTGACGGGATTCTGACCATGGCGGGCGCCGAAGAAGAGCGCTTCCTGGGCACCATCGAGGGGGGCATGGACAGGCTGGGTCACGTGGCGCCCAGGCTGTCCGCCACCCCTGTGACGCGCCCGGTGATCCCCGGCGCCGAGGTGTTCCGGCTGTATGACACGTTCGGCTTCCCGGCCGACCTGACCCGCATCGTGGCGGACGAACGGGGCTACGATCTCGACATGGAGGGATTCCGGGCGGCGCTCGAAGCGCAGCGGAAGAGGTCGCGAATGGGAGCAGGAGCGGGTACCGCGGCGGCCTCGGCCCTTGACCATGGCGATTCGGCCGACAGGGAATCCGACGGCTGCCCGCCGCCCCCGTGGCACATGCCGGAGGGCTGTCCGGCCCCGAGGTTCGTGGGATACGATGCGCTTGTCGCCGATACCGACGTGATCGACTACTGTGCCGGGGATGGCCGGTTGAGTCTCATTCTGCAGGACCGTCCCTTCTATCTAGAAGCCGGTGGCCAGGTGTCCGACCGCGGCCGGGTATCGGCTGCGGGATGGAGCATGGACGTGGAGGAGATCGTCCGCGATGGCGACCACGTACTCATCCGCGGCCGGCCCGAGGGTCGGTTTCCCGGTGAAGAAGCACTCGGCCGCCGGGTCTCCGCTCAGGTCGATGCCGCTTCGCGCCGCGACACCGAGCGCAATCACACCGGAACCCACCTCCTTCACGCTGCCCTGCGGTCGGTTCTGGGACAGCACGTCGTTCAGCGCGGTTCGCTTGTCGCACCCGACCGGCTCAGGTTCGATTTCGCGCACACGGCGCCCCTGACGGAGGCCGAGATCGACGCCGTCGAGGCGATGGTCAACGAAGGCGTCTGGCTCAATCACCCGGTGCGCACCTCCATTCGACCGTACGAGGCCGCCGTCCGGGACGGGGCGATGGCGCTCTTCGGCGAGAAGTACGCCGACGAAGTGCGCGTGGTCGAGGTGCCCGGGGTGAGCATGGAGCTGTGTGGCGGGACGCACGTCGCCCGCACGGGGGAGATCGGGCTCTTCAAGATCACATCGGAGACGGGCGTGGGCGGAGGAGTCAGGCGGATCGAGGCACTGACGGGCCGCGGGGCGTTCGCGCATCTGGACGGCTACCGCGATCGCATCGTGGCGCTGGCGGCGTCCGTGAAGTCCATGCCGGACAACGTGGAGCGGCGCGTCGGGGAGCTCCTGAGGGACAAGCAGGCGCTGGAACGCCTGGTGGACGACCTTCGCAGCCATGGCGCGGGTGGCGCCGATGCGCTGGCCGAGACGGAGTTCGAGGTTGACGGGGGTCGCCTGAAATACCGGGGTGTGCGCCTGAGCGTGCGCGGGCCCGCCGACGTGCGAAAGTGGGGCGACGCGTTTCGGGCGTCGGACGATGCCGGGGTGGCGCTGGTGGTGGCCGAGATGCCGGGAGGCAAGCTGTCCCTGTTCGCGTTCGCAAGTGACCGCGCGATCGCGGCCGGAGCGCGGGCCGACAAGGTGGTGCGCGCGGTGGCGGCCGCGGTGGGGGGCAGCGGTGGCGGAAGGCCGCACATGGCCCAGGCCGGAGTGCCTGATCCGGCGGGGATCGCGGCAGCGGTCCGTGATGGCGCGAAGGTGATCGACGAGCTGGTGCAATGACCGGTGGCATGACGATTCCGGAGTGGATTGCGCAGCGCGAACGTCGGGTGCCGGACGCGTTTCAGTTCTGCCTGCAGGCCGACGCCCCGGCTTCCCTGGCGACCCTCGTCCACGCGGCGGACGCGGAGCTGGCCGCGTACGGCGATGCCAGCGATCGCACTGCCGCGTACGCACTGCTGGCGGCAGACGCGTACATCACGTACGCTTGTCTCTGGGCGGTGCTGGAAGAGGATGATCGCGGTGTCTTGCGTGAGGTGGCGGAGCGGGTGGTGCGTGGCTGGGATGTCGGGGATCGGAGATGACCGGGGGTTACTCGGACTTTCACAACCATCTCGTCCCCGGGGTCGACGACGGCTCACGCAGTTTGGCCGACGCCCTGCATTCGATTGAACGCATGGTCGAGGCAGGAGTCGTCCGGATCATCACGACCCCGCATTTTCGGGCTTCTTCGCTTGAGTCGCCCCTGCTGGGCGACCTGATGGCACACCACGACGAGCGCTGGCGGAGCGTCCGGGATGCCGCGTGTGACGCTTTCCCGGAGCTGGACCTCCGCAGGGGATTCGAGATTCGCCTCGACATTCCCGAGCCGGATCTGTCCGATCGCAGAACCCGGCTGGGCGGTACACGCTTCGTGCTGGTGGAGTGGCCCGCGTTCCGAGTGCCCCGCAACGGGTCCGAAGTCCTGAAGAGGCTGGTGGCATCGGATTGCGTTCCGGTGGTCGCCCATCCGGAGCGCTACCGCGGACTCGGTCGCGGGTTGGGGGCGGCGCACGCGTGGAAGAAGGCGGGAGCCCGGCTTCAGGGGAACTACGGCTCCCTTTCCGGACAGTACGGACACGAGCCGAGGGATCGGATCATGAGATTGCTCGGCGCGGGCATGCTCGACTATCTGTCCTCCGACTTCCACGGGCGCCCGGAGTACACCTTCTACATGGACCAGGGCGTGGAGGTGTTGCGGCAATGGGGTGGGGAAGAGCAACTGCAATTGCTTGCGCGGGATAACCCGGCGCGGCTGTTCCGGGGAGAGTCCCCGCGCGCGGTCCCGCCGCTCCGGGTTCCGGAAGCGTTCAAGCAAAAAACGGGAGGTGGGGTCGATGGGTAGAGTGGGCATACGTTCCGGGTTGTCGGAACTCGCGACGGTCGCCGGCCTGGCGGCAGAGACACTGCAGGAGGAGATCACGGAGTACGCGACCCGTGCGTTGACAGCCGTCGCGGACGGAAACAAGCTGATGTTCTGTGGGAACGGGGGTTCGGCGGCCGACGCCCAGCACCTCGCTGCCGAATACGTGGTGCGGATGGCCTGGACGCGGCCGGCCCTCCCCGCGCTGGCGCTGACGGCGGATACGTCCGTTCTGACCGCATGCGCCAACGACCGCGGATTTGACGAGGTGTTCGCGCGCCAGGTCGCTGCCTTGGGCAGACCCGGTGACCTTCTCGTGATACACTCGGTATCGGGAGATTCGGTCAACCTGGTCATGGCGACCGCTCAGGCTCGGCGCAGAGGTGTCGCAACCGTCGGTCTTCTGGGTAGCGGCGGTGGCCAACTCGCCGCCCTGGTCGATGTTGCCGTCCGCGTACCCACGGAGCGAGTTTCCCGGGCACAGGAGGTACAACTTGCGATTGGACACATCGTTTGCCGCTACGTGGAAGAGTCCCTCTTCGGAGACGTGGCCACCCATACCGAAGATCCGTTCGACTCCCAGGCTCTGCTAGGCCCGTGAACGCAACCGAGTTCGGACTGGAAGGCAAGCGTGCGCTGGTGACCGGCGGCTCGCGCGGCGTGGGGGCTGCGGCCGTACGGCTGCTCGCGGGTGCCGGTGCCGACGTGGGCATCTCATACCACAGCCGCAGCGACGAGGCGGACCGCGTGGTGCGGGAGGCCAGGGCCATGGGTGTCAGGAGCTGGGCCGAAGGTGGCGACATCGCCGACCGGGATGCCGTGGACCGTCTCTTCAGCCGCGTGGACCGGGAGTTCGGCAGCCTCGACATCTTTGTCGGCAATGCCGGCATCTGGCCGGTCGCGGACGTGCCGCTTTCACAGATGGACGATGCGCGCTGGCGGCGTACCATCGCGGTCAACCTGGATTCGGTCTTCTTTACGACCCGCGAGGCATTGCGCCGCATGAACGACGACGGGCGCGTGATCCTGGTGAGCTCCACCGCCGGACAGCGCGGCGAGGCCTACCATTCCGACTACGCCGCCACGAAGGGCGCGATGATCTCGATGGTGAAGGGTCTCTGCGTGGAAGTCGGCTCCAGAGGCATTACGGTCAACTCGGTAGCGCCCGGCTGGATCGACACCGAGATGTCCCAGGACGCGCTGGGCAGCGGGGACCGCGCCAGGATCGAGGCGGACATTCCCATCGGCAGGGTCGCGACGGCGGAGGATGTCGCGGGACCGATCGTGCTGTTGTGCTCGCCGCTGGCACGCCACATCACGGGCGAGATTCTCAACGTTAACGGAGGAGCAGTACTCGTCGGGTGACGGGCATGACCGAGCGGAAGGTGCTCCCCGTTCGGTCCCGCGAGTCTGCTGGACGAATGAGCATGCGAATCGAGGTACCGCCTGCCGTTTGCGAAATGGTCGAACGCCTGGAGACGGCCGGGTTCGAGACGTGGACGGTGGGAGGCGCCATCCGGGACGCGGTGCGTGGCAACCCGGGAGAGCCCGAGGACTGGGACCTGGCGACCCGGGCGCGCCCCCGGCAGGTACGGCGTCTCTTTGCACGCACGGTCCCGCTGGGCATGGAATACGGGACGGTGGGCGTCTTCGGGAGCGACGGCATCCTCTACGAGGTCACCACCTTTCGACACGATGTGATCACCTACGGACGCAAGGCGGTCGTCGCCTTTGCCGAAAGCCTCCTTGATGACCTTGCCCGGCGGGACTTCACCATCAACGCCATGGCATGGCATCCTGGACAGCAGAGGCTGTGCGACCCCCACGGTGGGCGCAAGGATCTGGAACGTGGGATCCTGCGGGCGGTGGGTACGCCATCCGAGCGCTTCCGGGAGGACTATCTCCGTGTGCTCCGGGGGTTGCGCTTTGCCGGAGCACCGGGATTCGAGGTCGAGCCCGCCACCTGGGCGGGAATGGTGGAAGCGGCACCGGGGATATCGAAGCTCTCGGTCGAGCGCATACGCGAGGAGCTGATGAAGGTCCTGGCCGGACCGAGCCCTTCCCGGGCGCTGGACCTGTATCGGCGCTGCGGCGCCATGGCGCAGGTCTTCCCCGAGATTGCGCGCCCCTTTGGCGCTGATGCCCTGGCCGCGGTGGACGCCGTGGGGGGGAATCCGGCCGTGCGGTTGACCATCCTGTTGCTGCACGGTCTGGGCGTCGCCGCGCCCCTCCCGGAGGTGTCGAACCTCGTGGCACGCCTCCGCTTTTCCAACAGCGAGGTGGAGCGGATCCGCCTGACGTTCAGTGGCGGCCTGAGGCCACCGGAGGGACTGGAGCACGACGCAGCGGCTCGCAGGCGATGGACGTCGCCATTCGGGGCCGCGGCGATTGGCGACGTCTTCCGGGTGTGGCGCGCTGTGGAAAGGACCGGTGCGGTCCGTGACGCAACGGTCGAGCGCACCATCGCGGCCATCGAGCGGGACATTCGGCAGGGGGTCCCGCTGTCGATACGGGAGCTGGATGTTGCAGGTCGCGACCTCGTGGCGCTCGGATGGCAGCCGGGCCCCGACATCGGGAACGCGCTGCGCCAACTGCTGGAGGCGGTGTGGGAGGAGGCCGTGCCGAACGACCACGCGCAGCTGCTCGCTCTGGCGGCACGCATGGATCCGGCCGGAGGCACCTGATGGACAAGACGTTCGATCTGTTCCCGGATGCGGCCACCTCCGGCCGGGCGCAGGGTGGGGATCCGGCCGGTCCGGGGCAGGCGGGACGGTCCGCACCGCTGGCCGCGCGGATGCGGCCGCGAACGCTGGCGGAGTTCCGTGGCCAGGAGCAGGTCGTCGGACCGGGTGGTTCCGTCCGCACGATGATCGACAACGGAAAGATCGACAGCTTCATTCTCTGGGGACCGCCGGGCTCGGGAAAGACGACACTGGCCAGACTGGCCGCGGAGTCCGTCGAGGCTGCCTTCGTCTCCTTCAGCGCGGTGACCGAGGGCGTGGCGAGGGTGCGCGAGATCATTGCCGAGGCAACTGCCCGCCGCCAGGCCGGCGGCCGCGCGACGATCCTCTTCTGCGACGAGATCCACCGGTTCAACAAGGCCCAGCAGGACGCGTTCCTGCCGGTAGTGGAAGCGGGTGTCATCACCCTGATAGGCGCCACGACCGAGAACCCCAGCTTCGAGGTGGTGCGGCCCCTCCTTTCCCGTGCTCCGGTCGTGGTGCTTGCGCCGCTCTCACGGGGCGAGCTGGTGCAGGTTCTTCATGACGCGCTCCACGACGGAGAGCGGGGATTCGGTGAAGCCGGGCTAGTCGCACCCACGGAGGTCGTGCGGCGTATCGCCGAGTTCGCGGACGGCGATGCAAGGCGCGCGCTGGGCATCCTCGAGCGCGCGGTGGCGGTGTGCGGGGCTGGCGGCACGCTGTCCACCGAAGCGGTCGAGACCGCGATGCAACACCGCTTCGCCGTATACGACAAATCCGGCGACCAGCACTACGATCACATCTCGGCCCTTCACAAGTCGGTGCGCGGAGGGGATCCGGATGCTGCGCTCTACTGGCTTGGCCGAATGCTCGACGCCGGCGAGGATCCCCTGTACATCGCGCGACGCCTGGTACGCATGGCCGCCGAGGACATCGGTCTCGCCAATCCGTCCGCGCTCGCGGTGACGGTGGCCTGCCGCGACGCGTATCGGTTTCTGGGCTCGCCCGAAGGGGAGCTGGCCCTCGCGCAGGCCGTGGTGTACCTGGCCGGCAGCCCGAAGTCCAACCGTCTCTACAAGGGGTGGAGCAAGGCGCTGGCGCGTGCGAGAGAGACGCCTGGCGAAGCCGTGCCGATGCACCTCCGCAACGCCCCCACCGGGCTGATGAAGGAACTTGGCCACGGAGAGGGGTATCTTTACGATCCGGAACAACCGGGGGGCGTGTCTCGTCAGCAATACCTGCCGGAGCGGTTGATCGGCGAGACGTTCTACAACCCCGGCCCAAAGGGCTGGGAGGCCGACCTGGACAGGCGGCTTTCCGAATGGCGGCAACAGAGGAGATAGCGACCGATTCCGACCCAACTGCTGGACATGCGGACGCCCGTCGACCGCGCAATCCTGGTGGGCACTCCCGGCGACTCCGAGCGGGTGGAACACGTGAGAGACCATCTCGCGGAACTGGGCAAACTGACCGATACGGCCGGCGGACTGATCGCGGGCGAACTCGTGCAGCGCCGCCGGGCGCCCGGGCCACGCTACTACCTCGGGCGAGGCAAGGCCGCCGAGCTCTCGGAGCTGGTGCGCGAGAAGGACGCGAATCTGATCATCTTCGACGATGAGCTGACTCCCGCCCAGGGCAAGAACCTGGAAGAACTGTGCGGGGTGCGGGTCATGGACCGCGCCGAGCTCATCCTCGACATCTTCGCGACCCGCGCCAGGACGCACGAGGCGCGCATGCAGGTCGAGCTGGCCCAGCTGCAATACCTCCTGCCCCGGCTCCGGCGCATGTGGATCCACCTGTCCCGCATCCGTGGGGGGATCGGGCTGCGCGGTCCCGGTGAGACGCAGCTGGAGACCGACCGCAGGCTGATCGGCACCAGGATCGCCGAACTACGGCGCAAGTTGCGCGGCGTCGCACGCGCGCAGGCCGTGCGGCGCAAGCGGCGGGAGGGGAGCTTCCGAGCCGCGCTCGTCGGCTACACGAACGCCGGGAAGTCCTCCTTGCTGCAGGCGCTGTCGGGTTCGAAGCAACTGGTGGAAGACCGGCTGTTCGCCACACTGGACGCGTCGACGCGCGTCGTCGATGTCGGGGGTGGGCATGAGGTTCTGGTCACCGATACGGTGGGGTTCATACGCAAGCTGCCCCATCATCTGATCGCATCGTTCCGGTCGACCCTCGAGGAGGCGGTCGAGGCGGACGTGCTGCTCCACGTCATCGACGCGTCGCACCCCCAGGTCGACAGCCAGAGGCGGGTGGTGCGCGGCGTCCTTGAGGAACTCGACCTGCGCCGGCGTCCGCGCATCGTCGTGTTCAACAAGATCGATCTCCTCGGGAAGGATGAACTGCTGGCGCTGCGCAAGCGCGTCACGGCGCCCGGCCGACATCCGCTGTTCGCGTCCGCCGTCAGGCCCGCCACCCTGGAGCCACTCCGCCGGGAGTTGCGGGAGAGGGTCCGCGCCCGCATGCAGACGGTGGACGTGGAGATGCCCGCCGGAGAGGGCAGGGCCCTGGCGGCGTTGTATCACGAAGGTGAAGTCCTGTCACGCAGTCAGCACGGGAGTGTGGTGCGGGTGGTCGCGAACGCCCCGCCGGCCCTCATCGGCCGGCTCCGGTCCCGTGACGGAGTACGGGTCAAGGCACATCAATCCAACGGAGGGTCCACTCCATGAGGCTGTATATCAACATCGACCACGTCGCGACGGTCCGTCAGGCGCGCCGCACCGACGAGCCCGATCCCGTGCGCGCCGCCGTGCTCGCGGAACTCGGCGGTGCCGACGGGATCACGATCCACCTGCGCGAGGACCGGCGGCACATCAACGACCGTGACGTTCGACTGCTGGCCGAAACCGTGCGCACCGGCATCAACTTCGAGCTCGCGGCCGCCGATCCGGTGGTCGACATCGCGGTCGCCCTGGCTCCGATGCAGGCCACGCTGGTGCCCGAAAAGCGCGAGGAGGTGACCACCGAGGGCGGTCTCAACCTGGCGTCCGCCTCGGTTCGTGACGGTGTGGCGGCCGCACTCCGGCGCCTGGAGGACGCGGGGACCCGCACGTCGCTCTTCATCGATCCGGAGCCCGCCGCGCTCGACCATTCCGCGGACCTGGGCGCGCACGCGGTCGAGCTCCATACCGGCGAGTACGCCAACGCCGGCAGCGACACCGAAAGGGCGGCCGAACTCGCCCGTCTGGCCTCCGCCGCGGAGCATGGGCACAGTCTCGGGCTGGCGATCCACGCCGGGCACGGCCTCACCTACGAGAACGTCGTGCCGGTTGCGGCCCTGCGGCACATCGAAGAGCTGAACATCGGCCACAGCGTGATTTCGCGGGCGGTGCTGGTGGGGCTCGAGCGCGCGGTTGGGGAGATGAAGGCGATCGTACTGGGGGCACCCGGACGGGTCTCGAATCCCGGGGCGTGGGTGCCGCCGAAGGGCTTCTAGCGTCTGCCAGCGCCCCGATCCATGCGCTCGAACTGGAAGATGCTGCTGGGGCTGGCCGTCGTCGCGGCCCTGCTCTGGTGGCTGTTCCGCGACGCCGACCTTGCGGAGGTGTGGGCCACGATCCGCGCCGCCAATCCGGTCTACCTCGTGGCCACTTGCGTGGTGGCCATGGGCGCATTCGCGGCCCGCGCGGCACGCTGGCGCTTTCTGCTTGCCCCCGCGCAGCCCCGGAGCCCCTACCGGTCGCGATTCGCGGCCGTCTGCGTGGGCTTCATGGCGAACAACCTGCTGCCCTCGGGGCGCGTCGGCGAGCTCGGACGGGCGTACGCCTACAGCCGGCTGGAGCCGGTGTCCACGGCCACCGCGTTTGCCACCCTCATTGTCGAGCGGCTGCTCGACGGCGTCGCCATATTCGCTCTGGCGACGCTCGCGGTCCTGAGCGCGACCTTCCCCGCCGAGTCGCTGCCCGAGGTGCTGGTCGCCGGAATTCGCGGTGTGACGCTGCTCCTCGGACTCGTGCTGGTGGGGACCCTGGCCGTCGTCGCGTCTCCGGCGAAAAGTGTGCGCCTCTTCGGCGCCGTCGCCAGACGCGTGCTGCCCCAGCGCATGGCAGCCGGCTTCGACGCGCTGTTCCAGGGAATCGTGGCCGGGCTGGCTTCGATGCGGGGCTGGCGCCATATCGTGCCCGCCCTGCTGTGGAGCTTCGTGGTGTGGGTCCTCCAGTCGCTTTCGTTCTGGATCGGGTTCGCGGCATTCGGCATCGATCTGCCCTTCGCCGCCGCCCTGTTTACGAACGCGGCCATTGCGGTTGCGGTGGCGGTCCCCGCGCCGCCCGGGTACCTCGGGACCTTTCAGCTCGGGGCGCTGGCCGCGCTTGTCCAGGTCTACTCCGTGGCGGAGGAGGCCGCGATCGGCTTCGCGGTCGGATGGCATTTCGTCAACTTCTTCCCCATCACCCTGGCCGGACTGTGGTACGCCCGGCGAATCGGGATCACCTTCAGGGACTTCGCTAAGCGAGGCGAGGGGTCCGCGGGCACGTCCGGCGCCGGAACCTCCCCGGAGGTGGGCGCGGCGGGGGGCACGCCCCGGTGAGCCGGCACAGATCGGTCGGAGACGGCGTGCGGGCCCGAGTCACCATCCCCTGTCCGGCCAAGGTCAACCTCTTCCTGCGCATCGTGGCCAGGGAGGACACCGGGTACCACCAGATCGAGACGCTGTTCCAGGCGGTCGGCCTGTACGACCTCGTGGAGGCACGCATGGGCGACCCGGGGATCGCGCTGCACGTCACGCCGGGAGAGACGGACGCCGGACTGGGCAAGATCGTGGCCGAACTGCAGGAAGGGGATGACAACACGGTCCTGAGGGCGGCCCGCGCCTTCTTCGGCGCCACGCGGATCGCACCGGCGGTGTCACTCGTCCTGAGCAAATCGATCCCGGCCGGCACGGGACTCGGCGGCGCGTCCACCGATGCTGCCGGGACTCTCCTGGCCCTCAACGCGCTGCACGACCGGCCGCTGGCATCGGATCAACTCGTCGAAATCGGGGGCGCGATCGGAGCCGACGTACCCTTTTTCTGCATCGGCTCGCCGACCGCGCTGGCCTGGGGCAGGGGGGACCGCCTGCTGAGCTGCCCGCCACCCCCCGCAGCCACGCTTGCCATCGTCGTACCGCGGAACCGGATCGCCACTGCCGAGGCCTACCGGGAGGTCTCGCGCGAACTTGCTCTGCCGGCCCCGCCGAGGCATCTGCCGGGTCTTGCGGAAGCCGGCTGGGAGGGCATCGCCGCACTGCAGGCCAACGACTTCGAGCGCGGCACGTTCGCTCGCCTGCCCGTGGCCGCCGAAGCACGGGACATCCTGGTGCGGGAGGGCGCGGCAGTCGCACGCATGACCGGGAGCGGGTCGGCGATCTTCGGGGTGTTCGAGGATCCCGCACAGGCGCGTCTTGCCGCGCACCGGGCCGGGATGATCACCGGAGTGGCGGCCACGCTGACCGCGCCGACGCTGACGGCGATGCCGCAGGCGGCCCGGCAGCGGACCGGGCCGGGAATGTGAATCGCGGTTTACCGGATGTAGATTGCAATTGCCGTGATCGCCCGCGCGGGATCCCGGCGAAATCGTCATGGCCCGTGGTCTAATGGCAGGACACCGGTCTTTGGAACCGGGGGTGGTGGTTCGACTCCACCCGGGCCAATGCATGTCGATTCCCGTTCCGTTGACCGCCGTGCTCCTGGCCGGCTTTTGCCTGGCTGGCGCCAAACCTGCCCCGGCATCCGGTACGGGTGCGGGCGGCGGCGGGGCTCGCTCCGGTCTCGCGGTGACGGCTGCCCCGGTCGCGCCGCGCCAGGCCGCACAGGCAGTCGACTCGGCCGACGCCCATTCCCGGGCGCGCAGCCTTCAGACCCGCTTCGAGCGCCGGCGCGTACGGGACCTCCCTCGCACTCTCGGCGGTGGCAGTCACCCCTGCGACGCGATCATCGGACGGCTTTGCATCTGGGACGACGGCGACGACGACTGGGAACCCAGGGAGGAGCCGGAGTCGATCAGGACCCGGCGCGTCGACCTGCTCTCCGAGCTGGCGTCGCTGGCCCGGGCCGCACCGGGTGACCACTGGATCTTCGGCCAGCGGATCCGCTACAGCGTCGAGGCTGGACTCCTCGCCGAGGCGGAGGCGCTGGCGCGCGAGTGCGGGCTTCCGGCGCCCTGGCGCTGCGACGCGTTCCTGGGCTACGTGCATCACCATCAGGAGGACTTCGTACCCGCGGAATCCGCGTTTGCGCGGGCACTCGCGGAGATGCCGGCGGACACGGCGGCGATCTGGGCCGATCCGTACCCCCTGCTGGACGGCGACCTTCGGGAATGGCTGGAGGCCCAACCGGACTCCGCGGCCGCCGCGGGGCGGCTGTGGACGCTTGCGGACCCGCTCCACGTGGTCGACGGCAACGAACGGTGGAGCGCGCACCTCAGCCGGTTGGTGTACGCGATGAGCTCCGACGGGGCGATGAGCCCCCACCAGTTGCGCTGGGCCGAGGACATGACGGAGGCGGTGGTGCGTTACGGATGGCCCGTCGCGTGGGAGCGCTCGTGGCCGCGTGCAGGCCAGAGCACCATCCAGGTCACCGGACGCGACCCCCCGGCCTCGGTGCGCACCCTGCCACCCCGCCAGGTGCTCGATGGCGGTCCCGACGGCATGGACGCGGTGGTGTGGGAAATCCCCGACGGCCACGCGCGCAGCGTCTACCTTCCCACGTACCTCGACACCCTGGGCCCGCTCGACGGGCAGACGGGCAGGTTCTGGCGCGACGATGGCGTGATCGTGATCGGCGTGGCGACCCCGCCGGATCCGCCGCCCGGCACGCCGCCCCCGGGGCCCGTGGAGGCCGGGCTGTTCGCGGAGACGGGAGGTGTGGCGCGGCCGCTCGAACGCGCGGTTGCGGAGGCGGGCGAGGTCGTGCGCCTGTCGGGAACGGCACCCTGGGTGGATCGAGGCGTTGTGAGCCTTGAGACCTGGAGGCCGGGCCACCGCCGGGCACATCGCCTTCGCAAGGGTGTCGGACTGCGCCGGCTGCCGCCCGACCTCCTGGCCATCTCGGATCTCCTGGTGCTCGAAGCCGGAGCGGAACCGGCCGGCTTCGAGGGGATGCTCGAACTCGTCAAGCCGTCCACTCATGTTCGCGCGGACGAGGATCTGACCGTGGCGTTCGAGGTCTACGGCCTGGGGTTTCGCGCCGAGGGCATCGGCTTCAGTGCCTGGGTCGAACGGCGCAACGAGGGTGTGTTCTCGCGGTTCGGCCGCTGGCTGCGGGTGCGGGGCCCCCGCGAAGAGGTGTCGATTCGCTGGGAAGAGAGTGGTCCGGAGAGCCCGCAGCCACTCTTCCGAACGCTGACGCTCAGGCTTCCGGGACTCGACCCCGGTGAATACCAGGTGGTGCTTGAAGTGTCGGTGGCGGGAAGGGCGCCGCTGGTGGCACGCCGCGCTTTCGCGGTCTGGTGACGGCGACTTCAGACTGACACCACCGCAGGTGATTTGCTATAATATACGGCTGTCACCGAAACGTCGGCTCCACCACCATACCCCCTCCCGGCCATGGACGAAACCACCGGACGCGGACCTCTGCTCCTGCTCGCGGGACGGGCAAACCGTCCCCTCGCGCGTGAGATCGCCGACATGCTGGGCACGTCGGCGGAAGGGGTGACGATCTTCAACTTCGCGGACGGCGAGATCTTCGTTCGCATCGACCGGAACGCGCGCGGGCGCGACGTGTTCATCGTCCAGCCGACCGTGGCCGGGGCTGACAACATCCTGGAGCTGCTGCTCCTGGTGGATGCGGCCAAGCGCGCTTCGGCGGCCCGCGTGACAGCCGTGGTCCCGTATTTCGGCTACGGCCGCCAGGACCGGAAGGATCAGCCCCGCGTCTCCATCGGGGCCAAGCTGGTCGCTAACCTCATGGTGGCCGCCGGGGCGGACAGGGTGGTGAGCATCGACTTCCACCAGCACCAGATCCAGGGCTTCTTCGACATTCCGGTCGACCACCTCTACGCGGCTCCGGTCTTTACCGCCTACTTCCGCGGCAAGGAGTTGCCGGACCTGGTCGTGGTGGCGCCGGACGTGGGTTCGGCCAAGATGGCGCGCGGGTTCGCAAAACGCCTCGGCGCGTCCCTCGCAATCATCGACAAGCGGCGACCCGCGGCCAACGTGTCCGAAGTGCTCAACGTGGTTGGAGACGTGGACAATCGCACCTGCCTCATCACCGACGACATGATCGATACCGGCGGTACGATCGCGCAGGCCGTGCAGGCGCTCATCGACCGGGGCGCGCGCAGCGTTTACGTGGCCGCTACCCACGCCCTGCTTTCCGGCGAGGCGGTGGCCCGGCTCTCCGCCGCTCCGCTCGAGGAGCTGGTCGTCACGAATACCATCGACATCCCCGAGTCCAAGAGATTCGACCGCCTCAGAGTGCTTTCCGTGGCGGACCTCCTGGCCCGGGCGATCACCTACATTCACTCGAACGCATCGGTCAGCCAGCTGTTCGAACTGAGAGACCAAAAAGACCCGCCGAAGATCGCTCTGGCTTGAGCGCTTCGGGCGGCGCAGGGAACACGACATGGAAGCGAAACTGAACCTCCAGAGACGCGGCGACTCCGGTAAGGGCGTCGCCCGCAAGCTCCGCCGAGCCGGGCGCGTCCCCGGCATCATCTACGGCGGCGGCGACGAACCGGTCCTGGTCTCGATGGAAGCCCGCGAAACGCTGCAGCTCTTCCAGTCCATCCCGGTGGACAACACCATCCTCCATCTTTCGCTCGATGGCGAAGCAGACCCCGAACAGGCGCTCGTCAGGGAAGTGCAGGTGCATCCGTACCGTACCGAACTCCTCCACGTCGACTTCATTCGCGTCCGGCGCGGGGTTCCCATCGAGGTGCATGTGCCGGTGCATCTCATGGGCCTGCCGGACGGGGTGCGCAACGACGGAGGAATCCTCGACCAGGTTGCGCATGACATCATCGTGAAATGCGTCCCGGCGCTGATTCCGGAGGCCATTGAGGTGGACGTCACGCAGCTCGGCGTGGGGGATGTCCTCCGGGCCGGTGACCTCGCGATGCCCGAGGGTGTCGAGAACCTTGTCGATCCCGAACGCATGATCTGCGGCGTCGGGGCCGCGAGGCTTGACGACGAAGACCTGGAGGAGGAGGAGGAAGAAGAAGGACTCGAGGTTGAGCCCGGGACGGAGGCCCCGACGAGTGAGTCCGCAGAGGACGAGGATTGAGTCCGGCGGGCGCTACGGGTCCGGGTTTTGCACGCTACTCGTCCGATGCAACGGCGCCCTCGCCAGACGTGTCCGGCGCCGCACCCAAGCTTGTGCTGGGCCTGGGGAATCCCGGGCGGGAATACGACTCGACACGCCACAACGTCGGCTGGTGGGTGCTGGACCGGTTCGCCTTCGACCATGGCCTCGCGGCCTTCGAACGCCGGCGGGAGCGGCTCGAAACCTCCGGCACGATCGGCGGTCGGGAGATCCGGCTGGTCAAGCCCCGGACCTACGTGAACCGGAGCGGACTCGCCCTCGCGACGATTCGGCAAACCGCGGGATTCGAGACGGCGCGGGACCTTCTGGTCGTTGCCGACGACATCAATCTGGATGTGGGACGGATCAGAATGCGGCCGGGCGGCGGTACGGGAGGCCACAAGGGTCTCCGGTCCGTGTCCGCCGTATTGGGGACTCGAACGTACGCCAGGCTGCGGATCGGCGTGGGCCTGGCACCCCCGGGCACCGATCTGGCGGCCTGGGTCCTCTCGGCCATGCCGGAGGAGGACGAAGACGTGGTCGTGGCCCTTCTGCCGGAGATGAGCCGGGCGGTCGCCGTCTGGGCCGAAGAGGGAGTGGAGGCCGCGATGAACCGCTTCAACCGATGACCGCTTCAACCGATGAACCGCTTCAACCGATGAACCCTACAACACAGGGAAAATGACGCCGTGATCGATCTACTCGGTTTGACGAACTTGTCGTGGGTGGCGGGCGCCATGGGGCTGCTGGCCGCTCTCCTCGTCTACCGCTATGTCGTCGGGCAGCCCGCCGGCACGAGCGTAATGACGGAACTCGCGGACCAGATCCACGATGGGGCGATGGCCTTCCTGCGGCGGGAATACGCGGTGCTGGCCGTCTTCGTCGCGCTGGTCGCGCTCCTGCTCTATCTGGCCATCGGCCAGGCCACCGCGCTCGCCTACGTAGCCGGAGCGGGGAGCAGCGTGCTCGCCGGCTTCTTCGGCATGAAGGCCGCGACCCGCGCGAACGTGCGCACCTCGGCCGCTGCCAGTGAAGAGGGGCAGGGGAAGGCGCTCCGCATCGCCTTCTTCGGAGGCGCGGTCATGGGGCTCTCCGTCGCCGCGCTCGGGCTGTTGGGGATCGGAGTCCTCTACAGCCTCCTGGCCGCCGACGCGATCCCCGGAACGGGCGAGCTGCCGCGCTTCGCGGCGACCATCTCCGGATTCGCCATGGGGGCTTCGTCCATCGCCCTGTTCGCGCGCGTCGGAGGCGGGATCTTCACGAAGGCGGCCGACGTGGGCGCGGACCTCGTGGGCAAGGTCGAGGCCGGCATCCCGGAAGACGATCCCCGCAATCCGGCCACGATCGCCGACAACGTGGGCGACAACGTCGGCGACGTCGCGGGAATGGGGGCCGACATCTTCGAGTCCTACGTGGGATCGATCGTCGCAACCATCGCCATCGGGGCCACTTCGGTCGCGTTGGCCGCGAGCACTGTCGAAGCGGTCGCGCTGCCGGTGATCACGGTGCTCGTGGGACTGCTGTGCTCGGTCATCGGGATCGGCACGATGAAGGCCCTGGAGCGCACCGAGCCGGGCGCGGCGCTGCGCAACGTGACCTTCATCGCGGCGGGCCTCTTCCTGGTGATCATGTACTTCGTGGTCCGGGGGCTGGACATGACCATCATCGACCCGGTCACGGGGTCTGCCCGGTCGCCGATGGGGCCGTTCTGGGCGCTCCTGGCGGGGACGCTCGTGGGGATCCTGATCGGCGTGGTGACGGAGTACTACACGGGTGCCCGCCCCGTGAGGAAGATCGCCGGCGCGTCGGAGACCGGCTCCGCGACCAACATCATCACGGGCCTCGCGGTGGGGATGGAGTCGACGGCCATTCCGATGCTCCTGATCTGCACGGCGATCCTCGTATCCTTCCTGACCGCCGGCCTGTACGGGATCGGCATCGCCGCGGTGGGCATGCTCGCCACCGTTGGGGCCACCATGTCGGTCGACGCCTACGGCCCGGTGGCCGACAACGCCGGCGGAATCAGCGAAATGGCCGGCCTGGGGGAGGAGACACGCAAGGTCACCGACTCGCTCGACGCCATCGGCAACACGACCGCGGCCATCGGCAAGGGCTTCGCCATCGGCTCGGCGGCACTGACCGCTCTCGCCCTGTTCTCGGCGTACGCCTCGAGCGTGGGCCTGCGCGAGACCGGCATCAACATCGCCGATCCGCTGGTGGTGGTCGGTCTCTTCATTGGAGGCATGCTGCCGTTCCTGGTGGGGTCGTTCACGATGACCGCCGTGGGGCGCGCCGCCGCCGGGATGGTTGAGGAGGTCCGCCGCCAGTTCCGCGAGATTCCGGGGTTGATGGAGGGAACCGCGAAGCCGGATTCGGCTCGTTGCGTGGACATCTCGACCCGTGCGGCGCTCCGGGAGATGATGCTCCCCGGTATCACGGCGATCCTGGCCCCGGTCCTGGTGGGCCGCTTCCTCGGCATTGAGGCGCTCGGGGGACTGCTCGCGGGCGCGACGGTCACGGGCGTGCTCATGGCGCTCTTCATGGCCAACGCGGGCGGCGCCTGGGACAACGCCAAGAAGTACATCGAGGGAGGTGCGCACGGCGGCAAGGGTTCCGACCCGCACAAGGCCGC
This sequence comes from Longimicrobiales bacterium, assembly GCA_965116905.1. Lineage (GTDB taxonomy): Bacteria > Gemmatimonadota > Gemmatimonadetes > Longimicrobiales > Gaopeijiaceae > Bin94. The sequence goes on from OZ220732.1 coordinate 2,873,579, forward strand.
CGTGGTGGGCGACACCGTAGGCGATCCCTTCAAGGACACCTCGGGGCCGTCGCTCAACATCCTGATCAAGCTGATGAGCGTGGTGTCGCTGGTGCTCGCTCCCTGGTTCGTGGGCGGATGAGGCCGGCTGCAATGTTCCCGCCAACGGAGGGTGAGCGATGAGCGGGCGAAAGAGCGCTTCGTTCGACGGTGCCGTCGCGTTCGCGCAGGACCTGATCCGCATCCCGTCGCTCCCGGGTGAGGAGGGCGAGCTCACGCACCGCGTGGTCGCCGAAATGGAGACGCTGGGCTACGACGGCGTCTACACGGACGAGCTCGGCAACGCGATCGGCGTCGTGCGGGGCGGAGCTGGCGCCACGGTCATGCTGAGCGCCCATCTGGACATGGTCGCGGCCGGCGACCACGACGAATGGGAATACCCGCCCTTCGGCGGCGTCATAGCCGACGGCTGCCTGCATGGGCGCGGTGCCATGGACATCAAGGGACCCCTGGCGCTCCAGGTCCACGTGGCTGCTGCCCTGCGCGGCAGGGTGCCGGGAGACATCATCGTCGCCCACCCCGTCTACGAGGAACGCGGCGGCTGGGGAATGGACCACCTCACCCGGGTCGACGGCGGTCTGCGTCCCGACGTGGTGATCATCGGCGAGTCCACGCACGGCGACGTCGCGATCGGCCATCGGGGCCGGTGCGAGGTCGAGATCCTCGGGTACGGTCTGGCGGGCCACGCCTCGGCTCCGGATCGCGCCCGCAACGCGCTCGACCTGGCGCCCGCGATCCTGGCCGGGGTCAAGGACCTGGCGTCGGCCCAGGAGGCCGACGACGTGCTCGGCCGGGCCTCCGTGGTGGCGACGGGCATCGACGCCGTCCCGGCGAGCCTGAACGTGATTCCGGATCGCATCACCGTCACCCTCGATTGGCGCATCCTTCCGGGAGACACCGAGGAGAGCCTGCTCACCCGCGTCCGCGACGCCCTGAAGCCGCACCTGAAGCGCATGGAGGCGGACGGCTGGCCCGGTGCCGGCGAATCGGTGGAGGTGCGTGTCGCGACCGAACGCCAGCGCGCGTATACGGGAGTGGAGGAGGAGCGCAGCATCCTCAGCCCCGGCTTCCTCATGGACCCCGATCATCCCGTGGTCCTGGCGGCTGCGCGGGCCGTCGGGAAGCGAGTTCCGGACCGGTCCGGCGTCCCGGCCACCGTTCGCCCGTGGACGTTTGCCACAGACGGAGGCTGGACATGCGGCGTGCGCGGCATCCCCACGATCGGCTTCGCTCCCGGCGAGGAACGCTACGCCCACACCAATACCGAGCGCCTCGATCTGGATGAAGCCCGGTGGGGGTACGCGAAATACCTGGATCTGGTTCCCGCGGTGCAGACGGCCGCTCGGTAACCGGCCCGCCTCAGTCCGCTCGGTAACCGGCCGCCTCAGTCCATCGGGACGGTCCGCAGCACCTTTCCGGCCACGCGATCAAAGATCTCGTCGAGACTCGTCCCGGTCACCGTCAGGCCATGGTTCTTCAACCCCACAACGCACCGGTTGGGGTCATCGGCCTCGCGCACGATGTCCGCTACCGCCTTGCCGAGTTCGCGCGTGCCGCAGGGGTAGTTGAACTCCGTTGACGGAATCCCTTCCATCCAGCCGTGGAAGTGCAGGATCGCGCCGATCCCCGGGTGCTCCCGGTAGATCATCCAGTGCTCGATCGCATCGACGGAGACGCGCCTGGGCTCCACGGCCGGCGGGTGGCTCACGACCATGGCGTTCCGTTCGGCGTCATAGTCCTTGACCATGAGAATGTCGCGACCGATTGCCCGCAGGTTCGATTTGTCGACCCCGCTGGCGCTCATCCAGAACCACTTGTCGTCGAAGCGGGCCGAAACGTTGCCGTAGGAAAGCCCGCCGATGCCGAAGATCCGCTTCACGTGCCGGAAGTCGCGTGGCGTCAGAACCTCGTCCATGGGGAAGGGCGCCGGCAACAGGTCCAGTTCGTCCAGTTTCCTGCCGGCACGGTAGATCGACCGGGTGATGTCGTCCCCGTCCCACAATTCCTTGGGAAGATCCGGCTGGAAGGCATTGTCGATGACCAGCGTCGAGGAGGCCATGGGCTCGATCCGGGCGTAGACCCGCTCGAAATAGGCCCCGGTCTCGGCCTTGCCCGGCACCACATAGTGGCCTTGCTCCATCGTAATGAAGTGGGCGTCCGGGTCCCCGCTGGACGACGGAATCAGCCCCACGGCCAGATTGGCCAGCGCACGGAGCAGCGTGGGATAGCCCTGCACGATGTGGTCCGTGAACGGAACCGGGAACTCCGTGACCGCGCAGACGAAAACGGCCTGTGCCTTCCTTCGAAACGGCTTCGGCTGCCCTTTCGGAAAGAAGTTGAAGATCAGCTTCGCTTCCTCGGACCGGGCGGTGTAGCGGTGCCCCTCCGCCTCCATGACCCTCCGCAGCCCCCGGGAGAACCACCGGAACGTGTCGCTGTCGGGCGATCCGACGAAAGCAAATGTCATGGAAAGGATATCCTCGGTGCATGGAGTTCGCGAACCGTACAAAAGGTTCACACTAAGCGCGAGAACGCAACCCCTCGCAAAGCGGCCGTCGCTGCGCCGTGGCGTCGGACACTTCACGCCGTGGCCTCGAACACTTCACTTTGTGACGCGTCTCTGGCTACATTTACCCCACCATGTCCCGCTCCGCCAGGGAAGCGGAGCCCGTCACCACACGCGGTCCGAGGGAGTTCCCATCGCATGAGAGCGTACGAAATCGTCTACATCCTGGATTCTGCACTGGAACGGGAGGCCGTCGACGCGAAGCTCGACGCCTTCCACCAGGTGCTTGGCGGTGACGTCACCGCCATCGACCATTGGGGTGTCCGGCAGCTGGCCTACCCCATACGGAAGTCGAAGACCGGCTACTACGTGATCGTCCATGTGGACGCCGATCCCACTGCCCTTCCCGAGTTCGAAAGGGTGGTCAAGCTGGACGAGGAGACCACCCGGTATCTGGTCGTCGTCAACGAAGGCCAGCCCACGACCGGTGCTTCACTGCTGGCGGACCGCCCCCCTCCGCCGAAGCCGGAAGACGATGGGGACGAGGCCGGGGACGGTGAGAGCGGCGGCGAGAGCGGCGGCGGTGAAGCCGGCGAGCGCGCGGGCGGGAACGGCGCGACCGGAACCGGTGAGGCTGCCGAGGCCTCGGCGGGCGACGCCACCGAAACCGACCAGCCCGCCGAACCGCCGCAGTCGACCGGTCCGCCGGAGTTTTCCGGGGCCCGGGGGCGCCGCCGCCGCCACGAGGGGCCGCCGATCGTGCTGCTCAACTACAAGGACGTGACGACGCTGGCCCGCTTCCTGACGGAACAGGGCAAGATCCTGCCCAAGCGAACCACCAAGGTCTCGGCCCGCTTCCAGAGGCGGCTCGGCACCGCCGTCAAGCGCGCGCGGCACATCGCCCTTCTCCCGTACATCAGGGATCACGAGGCCTGAGGTCATGAAGCTGATTCTGCGCGAAACCGTCGCCAGCCTGGGACAGGCCGGCGATGTCGTAAACGTGAAGCCCGGATACGCCCGCAACTACCTTTTGCCGCAGGGACTGGCGTACATGGCCTCGGCGGCCAACATCCAGCGGATCGAGGAGGAAGCCGTCCACCGGCAGGAGCGGATGCGCCGCGACTACCTGGAAGCCAACCGCCAGGCCTCGCAGCTGGAGGAAGTCACCGTGTCGGTGTCGGCGAGAGCCGGATCCGAGGGGCAGCTGTTCGGGTCGGTCAACGCCCGCGATGTCTGGAGTCTCGTTCAGGAGGCGGACATCGACTTTGAACTGGACAAGCGGGCCATTCTCCTCGCCGAGCCGATCAAGAGCATCGGCGAGCACATGGTGCCGGTGCGGCTGCAGTCGGGGGTGGAGACGGAGATCCGGGTCGTCGTGGAGGCCGAAGAAGGTTGACGGCTCCCCGGGCGGCCTCGGATACGCACCCGCACGTCCGCAGAGCCGTCCGCTACGCCCTGGAGAGGAAGGCGACCGAAGTCACGCTCCTCGACCTGCGTGACATCTCGTCGGCAACGGACTATTTCGTCATCGCCACGGGCCGCTCCGATGTACAGGTGCGGGCGATCGCCGAGCACATTGTCGACAGCGCGAAGCGGGATGGGGCCCGTCCCGAGCACATCGAGGGCCTCGACCAGGGGCGCTGGGTGCTCCTGGACTACATCGACTACGTCGTGCATGTCTTCCATCCGGCCGTGAGGGAGTTCTACCGGCTGGAATCGCTGTGGGGAGACGCGGTCGCAACCGTGTTCGGGCAGGACATGACGCAATGAGGCTCAAGTCGTTGGAGCTGCGTGGGTTCAAGTCCTTTCCCGATCCGACCAAAGTCACATTCCACGACGGGATCACGGCGATCGTGGGCCCCAATGGCTGCGGGAAGTCCAACATCGGCGACGCCATCCGCTGGGTCCTCGGCGAACAGCGTCCCACCGCGATTCGCGGCGCCAGGATGGAAGAGGCGATCTTCCAGGGGACGGTCTCGCGCCGGGCCCTCAACAGGGGCGCGGTGTCCATGGTGGTCACCAACGAGGACGGTGCGCTTCCGACCCCGTTTCAGGAGGTGGAGATAGGCAGGACGATCTACCGGGACGGGGGCAGCTCCTATCGCCTGAACCGCTCTCCGTGCCGCCTGCGTGACATCGTGGACCTCTGCCGGGACACGGGCCTCGGGGCGAATGCCTACTCGATCATCGAGATCCGGATGATCGACGCCATCCTCTCGGAGCGCACCGACGAGCGGAGAGCGCTCTTCGAGGAGGCGGCGGGGATCGGCAAGTACAAGGACCGCCGCCGCGCGGCGATACGGCGACTGGAGACTTCCGAGGCGGATCTGCAGCGCCTGGAGGACGTGATCGGCGAAGTCCGCACCAAGGTGCGCTCGCTGGCCCGGCAGAAGGGCAAGGCCCAGCGTCACCGCGAGTTGCGCGCTAGGCGCCTGGCGGTGGAGATCGCGGTTGTGGGCTCCGACCTGGAGGAGATGCAGGCGCGCCTGACCCGGGTGGAACGCGAACTCGAACGCGACCACGACGAATCGGCCGGGATGGCGGCGCGCCTGGCGACCGCCGAAGCGGAGCTGGAGCGCGCCCGGCTCGCGCATGTCGAGGCCGAGAAGGTTCGCGTCGACGCCGCGGGGCGGCTGGACGCGGTGCGGACCAGACTGGCCAGGGTCGAACAGGAAATCGCGGTGGCGGGGGAGCGGATCGGGAACGGCAAACGCCGTCTCGAGCAGATCACCGGTGAAGAGTCGTCCCTGGCCGCATTGAAGGCGCGGTCTGCGGACGAGATCCTGACGCTGTGCCAGGAGCGGGACGAATGTCAATCGTCGTTGACATCATGTAAGGCAGAGTTGACATCGCGTCGACGCGCGGCGGCCGAAGCGAGGGGCCGCATGGAGGTGGCCCGCGACGAACTGGCGGTGGTGGAGCGGCGCAGCCGCGAGATCGCCAGGGCGGTCGCCCGGGTCGAGGGGGACCTCGACAGCGCACGCCTCCAGGCGGCCGAACTGGACGGCAGGCTCGAGCGCCTCACGGCCGACTCCCGGGCCGGAGCCGGGGCGCTCAGGGAACTTCGGTCGCAGGGAGATCTGTTCGTCGACCGCAGCAAGGACGCCTCCCGGCAGGTTGACCGCGCACGGCGCGACCTTGAACGGTCCCGGCGCCGTGAGACGATGCTGCGTGACCGGTTGCGGGGGGCCCGCGCAGCGGAATTGGAAGCCCGGACCCGCGTCGCGGCTCTCGAAACCGAGTTTGCGGCCGTGCAGCGCATGACGCTCGCGGAAGAGGGCGCAGAGGCGGTCGCCGCGGACGCGGCGGAAGCCTTCCCGGACTGCGTCGTGGGAACGCTGTCGGACTACGTTCAGGTACAGGGCGGCGCCGCGCGAACCGTTGACGACGCCCTCGCCCGTTTCGGTCTCGCCCTGTTGGTCGGGAGCGGCGACGATGCCGAGCGCATCAGCCGCTGGTACCGGTCGGAGGCGGGCCGGGCCGCCCGGCTTGTACTGCTGCCCATGGAGGCGGTCCCGGAGCCGGAAGGCGCTCTGCCGCCGGGCGTGACCGCCGCGGGGGAGGGAGCGCCGTGGGTACGCGCGCTGCTTGGCGGCGTCGCGTTTCAGGCACCGGGCTGGACCGACCTCCGGGGAGCCGTGCACCTGGTGCCGGACGGCGGCGCGGAGGGTCGGCTGGAGCGAAGGGAGCGCCTGGACGGGCTGGAGGCCGACGTACGGAAGGCCCGCGCCGAACTGGACGAGGCGAGCCGGGTCCGGAGCCACGTCGAGCGGGAGAGCCGCAACTGCGAGGGAGACGTCGATGCCCGGACCGAGGCCCTGCTGTCCAGCCGTGATGCGGCGAGGGCCGCCAGGGCGGAGGCGGAGGTTCAGAGCGGCCGCAGACAGCAGCTCGCGCAACATCAGGACGAGCTTGCGAGGCAGCTGGAGGGTACGCGCGCCGCACGGCAGCGGGCGGGACAGCGAGCAGCCGAGGCCGATGCGGAGAGGGCAGGGCTGCTCGAAGAGGAGAAGGCGCTGAGCGCGCGGCTGGAGGAATTGCGCTCGCTGCACGCGGCCGTCGACGCCGAATGGGAACAGGCCCGCAACGCGGAATCGGAGACGGCGATCCGTCTTGCCCGCCTCGAAGGCGATTTCGAGCGCCTCGGCGACCGGATATCGGATGCAGAGAAGACGGTGGCCCGGACGGGGGACCGGATCACCGGGCTTGAACGGGAGGCGGAGTCCCATGAAAAGGAGATTGCCCGGGTCCGGGACGAGCGGGAGCGCGCGCTGACGGGGCTGGAGGACGTCTTCCGGCGGCGCGACGAGCTGCAAGGTGTACTCTCGCACCAGGACCGCCAGCTGCAGGCGGCGTCGGCCGAGGTGCTGAAGGTGGAGCGCAGCGTCGGCGAGATTCGGGACCTCGAGCGCACCTCGGTGGACCGGAAGCACCGGCTCGAGCTTGAGCGTCAGGACTTGCGGAATCGGGCTGCCCGGATCGGCGAGCGTCTCGAGACCGAATGGGGACGCCCGCTGGAGACGCTCCTCGATGAGGTCGAACCGGCGGAAGGCGACGCGGAAGAACTGCGCGACGAGCTGACCGACATCACGGCACGTCTCGCGCGGATCGGACCCGTGAATATGCTGGCGGTCGAGGAACACGAGGAAGAAAGCACGCGTCTGGACTTCCTGATCGGGCAACAGGAGGACCTGATGTCCGCACGCGACGACCTGCGGGCGGCCATACGGCGGATCAACGCCACGGCGACCGAGCTCTTCATGACGACGTTCGACGCGATCCGCGAGAACTTCCGGCGGACGTTCGAACATCTGTTCAGCGGAGGAGAAGCCAATCTCTGGCTTGCGGACGCGGACGACCCGCTGGAGTCACGCGTGGAGATTCACGCGGCGCCGAGGGGCAAGAAGACGCAGCGAATCGATCTGCTTTCCGGGGGGGAGAGGGCCCTCACCGCCCTTTCTCTGCTCTTCGGCATCTACCTGGTCAAGCCGAGTCCGTTCTGCGTCCTGGACGAGGTGGACGCGCCTCTGGACGAGTCCAACATCGGCCGTTTCGTTCGCCTTCTGCAGGGCTTCAAGGCGGACACCCAGTTTGTCGTCATCACCCACAACCCGTGGACCATCGAGGCGGCCGACTGGATCTACGGCGTCACGATGGAGGAGCCGGGGGTGTCTTCGATCGTGGGAGTGCGGCTCGAGGGACGCACGGAGGCCGCGGGTACGGCAGCTTGACCCCCTCGGTGACGGTCGTCGGATCCGGAACGCTCGTTCCGTCCGGTGAACGGTCTTCGCCGGCCCACCTGGTGGAGTCCGGCCCCACGCGCCTTCTGCTCGACGCGGGCCCCGGGACTGTTCACGGGCTGGCACGCCACGGCCTGCCCTGGTGGAAGATCACGCACGTCGTCTTCACCCACTACCATACCGACCACTTCGGCGATCTGCACCACCTCCTCTTTGCCATGAAATGGGCGTCTCCGGCACCCCGCAGCCGTCCGCTGCGGATCCTCGGACCGCCCGGGCTGGCCGAACGCGTCGAAGCGTTGCAGCGTGCGCACGGCGATTACATCGTCCGCCCCGGATTCGACCTGGACTACGAGGAGGTCGCACGCTCCGGGATCTGGCACGAAACGGACGCGCCGCTGACGCTCCGATTCCATCCGGTGCCGCATACCGACAGTTCGGTCGCCGTGCGCGTCGAGATCGCCGGGCGGGCCGTGGGGTATACCGGGGATACGGGCCCGGACCGGACGCTGGGACCGTTTCTGCAAGGCGTGGACGTGCTGATCAGCGAGTGCGCACACCCCGACCCCGCGCCCCCGGGGTGCCACCTGTCACCGGCTTCGGTGGCCGCGATGGCCCGCCGTGCCGAACCGGGAGTCCTGGTGCTCACGCACATGTATCCCCCCCTCGACGCCTCGTCGGCCCCGTCCCTTGTGCGCAAGGCCGGCTACCGGGGCAACGTCGTCTGCGCCAGTGACGGACAACGCTTTGGGCTCGAATAGGCGGTGGAGCCCGCACGGGTGGCCTACACGGGTGGACCTTTTCTCCCGTGTTGTTTACGATTCGCATTCCTTCCGGCCACCCCGCACAATCTTCGGCGGCGCAACCGGCTGCCCCCGCCGCCGCCCGGGGCCTTCGACACGTTCCTTGAAGGAGAGAAACCTGCCGTGCTGATCGTCATGGATCATCGGGCCACGCCCGAACAGATCGATCGAGTCGTGGACGTGATCGAAGAGATGGGGTACGGGGCCAAGCCGATGCCGGGACGGCAGCGGACCGCCATTGGACTCGTTGGAAACGATGGACGCGTGGAGTCGGCCAGGCTCGAAGGGCTCGAAGGCGTCCGCGAGGTGATCAAGGTCAGCAAGCCCTACAAGCAGGTCTCCAGGGAATGGAGGGAGGAGGACTCGGTCGTCACGCTCGGAAACGGCGTGGTCCTCGGGGGCAGGGGAGTCGTTCTGATGGCCGGGCCCTGCGCGGTCGAAGGGCGCGAGCAGATTCTGGACATCGCCGCGCAGGTGTGTGATCTGGGTGCCAGCGTGCTGCGCGGCGGGGCGTTCAAACCCCGGACCTCACCCTATTCGTTCCAGGGACTGGGCGTGCGCGGACTGGAACTGCTGGCGGAAGCCCGGGAGCGGACGGGCCTGGCCATCGTGACGGAGGCCGTCGAACCCGAGGGTGTCGCCGTCGTCGCCGAGTACGCCGACGTGATCCAGATCGGTGCGCGCAACATGCAGAACTACCCACTGCTCAAGCGCGCGGGCCGGGTCGGGAAGCCGGTGCTCCTCAAGCGCGGAATGTCGGCGACGATCACGGAGCTGCTGCTCGCGGCGGAGTACCTGCTCAACGAGGGAAACCCGGACGTCATCCTCTGTGAACGAGGTGTTCGCAGCTTCGATCCGCAGACGCGAAACGTCTTCGACCTGACCGCGATCCCGCTCGTCAAGTCGTTGACGCACCTGCCGATCGTCGCCGACCCCAGTCACGGCACCGGCGTGCGCACCAAGGTCACGCCGATGGCCCGCGCTGCAGTGGCGGCCGGCGCGGACGGCCTGATCGTGGAGGTGCACCCCAACCCGCCGGAGGCGCTCTCGGATGGTGCCCAGAGCCTGTACCCGGAGCAGTTCGCGGAGCTGGTCGCCCACTGCGGTCCGATTGCGCGAGCCATCGGCCGGGGCCTGACCACGCTTCCGGGACCTGCGGTGGCCGGCGCCGGGGAAGCGGTCTCGGCCGCGAGCGCCTCGGTGTAGCCGAAAGTCCCATCCAGCCATGTAGGCGCCCACGTCGCGGGCCCAGCTTGCATGGCGATGAAGAACGACCGGTGGGGACTGGGGCGGCGTGGCGAAGCCGTGGCTGCGGATTATCTGCGGGAACGGGGATGGGTGCTGCTGGCGCGCAACTTCAGAGCCGGCCCCAAGGAGTTGGATCTCGTTGCGGCGCGCGGCGGGATCGTAGCCTTCGTAGAGGTGAAGACACGCTCCACGGCGACGGGAGGCACGCCTCTGGAGCCGATTCGGGCGCTCAAGCGGAGGGCGGTCGAAGCGGCCGCCCGCCGATGGATCCACGAACACGGCAGGCCGGGGGTCGCGTACCGCTTCGACGCGATCGCGGTGGACATGACCGGAGGCACGGCGCGGGTCGAGCACATTCCGGACGCGTGGCGCCCCGGCACATAGCCCCGGCGGGCGCCAGGGTGCACCGGAGACCGTGGCGCTCCGTTGACGCCCCCTCCCGGACCCGGGTAGCTTTGGCCGTGCCCCAGGTCCGCGGGACCGGAACCCATGAACCCCGTCAGGACCCCGCAGGTAGCAGCGGTAAGTGCGGTGAACGTCGCCGCGGAGTGCCTGGGGCACCTCGCGCCCCGTCCGGCCAACCGTGAGTCCACGCCGCCACCTTGTCCTATCTCGCCCTAGCCCGGAAGTATCGGCCCCGACGCTTCGGGGAGGTGTCGACACAGGAGCACGTGTCCCAGACGCTTCGGCACGCGGTGGCCGGGAACCGTGTCGGTCACGCCTACCTCTTCTGCGGTCCGCGCGGCGTCGGCAAGACGACGTTGGCACGCGTTCTCGCGATGTCGCTCAACTGTCCCGACCGCACCCCCGAGGGGGAGCCCTGTGGTGTCTGCAGTGACTGCTCCCACATCTGGGCGGGCCACACCTCGCTCGATGTGGTGGAGATCGACGCGGCCTCCAACCGGGGCGTCGACGACGCCCGCGAACTGCGTGAACGCGCGATGTACGCGCCCTCCGAAGAGGACCGGTACAAGGTCTACATCCTCGACGAGGCCCACATGCTTACGCGCGAGGCCTGGAACGCGCTCCTCAAGATCCTGGAGGAGCCTCCGCCGAGGGTGATCTTCGTCTTCGCCACCACGGAGCCCCGCAAGATCCGCCAGAGTGCGTCCCCGATCCTGTCGCGCTGCCAGCGGTTCGACTTCCGCCGCATCGGCGCCAGCGACATCATGCAGCGGTTGCAGGAGGTGTTGGAAGCCGAGGGCATCAAGGCGGATCCCGAGGCGCTGCGGGCGATTGCCCGGAAGGCGAACGGGGGCATGCGCGACGGACTGTCGCTGCTGGACCAGGTGCTGGCCCTGTCCGACGAGAGCGTGAGCATGGATTCGGTCGTGCGCGTCCTCGGTGTGGTGGATGAACAGCGCTACCTCGATCTCCTCGACATCGTCATCGAGCGCCGACATGGTGCCGTCTTCGAGTTCGTCGAAGAGCTGATCGACGAAGGGCACGACCTCGTCGAGTTCTACTACGGGCTGGCGGAGAAGCTGCGCCTGTTGCTGCGCATGTCGCTGGACGCCCCATCCACGGGGGGCGACCTGAACGAGGACCTGCGCGACGATTTCGCCCGGCGCGCGTCGGCGTTCGCTCCGGGGGACCTGGTCAGGATGCTGGCCATGGCTTCGGCCCTGGAGGCCGACGGCAGCCTGCGCCGCACGGGCAGGCCCCGTGTGCTGATCGAGATGCTCCTGCTCCGGATGAGCTACCTGGACCGGACGGTGGAACTGGAGGAGATCATCCGGGCACTCGGTGGAACACCGCCCCGGGAGTCTGCACAGTCGGCGCCGTCCCCGCAGGAGGCCGCCGCGCCCCGGGTCTCCGGCGGCGGTGCATCTCCGGAAGCGCGCGTCAGTGTGCCCGTAGCGCGCGCCACCGTGCCCGACGTGCCCGCCCAGGGAGCCCCCGCTGGCGGTCCGGACGCGTCTCCCGCGCCGTCCGAAGGAACCGCCGACACGATATGGAGCGCGGTGCTGCGGGACCGGAAGCGAGTCGAACTCGGGCTTTCGGGCCTCCTGCGCGGATCGGCCACGCTGACCGAGAACGACAAGGGGCTGTCGCTGATGGTTGGCGCGGGGCCGGCATCCGACGAACTGCGGGACGCGGCGAAGCGGCGCGCGCTGCTCGACGCGCTGGCCCTTCATTCGGGCCGTGAATCTGCAGAGATTTCAATCGAGATCGACGAGGGTGATCGTTCAGGTGGCGAGAGTGTCCCGGGCGGGAAAGCCGGTCCCCCGGGCGGCGCCACCGGAAGAATCACTCGGGACTCGGTTCAGGAGTCGCGTCTGAACGAACTCGTCAAACGTGCTCCGCAACTCGAGAAGGCCATCGTGGAACTGGATCTCGAGCTGGTGGACTGAGCGGCGAACCCAAGCAACCGGCAGAAGCGAAATGACGAATATCCAGCAGTTGATGAAGATGGGACAGCAGATCCAGGCCAGGATCAAGGAGTTGCAGGACAGTCTGCACACGGAGGAGCTGACGGCTTCGTCCGGGGGCGGCATGGTGACGGCGCGCGTAAACGGCAAGGGCGACCTCCGGGGCATCTCGATCGACCCGGAAGTGATCGACGCGGAAGATCCCGAGATGCTCGAGGATCTGGTCGTGGCGGCTGTCGCGGAGGCCCAGAACCGCGCGCGTGATTTCTCGGAAGAACGCATGCGCGGAGCGGCAGGGGGGCTGCCGGTCCAGTTGCCAGGGCTTTTCTGACCCCGGCTCTTGGATAACCGCCGCCCGGCACAATCGCCGATCGACGAGCTCTGCCGAGAGCTGCGGAAGCTTCCCGGAATCGGAACGAAGACCGCCTTGCGCCTGGCGTTTCATCTCGTCAAGGGATCCAGGGACGATATCCGCCGGCTTGCGGACGTGCTGCTCGAGGTCGCGGAGCGGATACACCCTTGCCCACGGTGCGGCAACTATTGCGATGGGGCGCTCTGCCCGGTGTGCCGGGACCCGTCCCGCGACCACGGCATTATCTGCGTGGTCGAAGAAGCCTACGAGGTGGGGGCCATCGAGAGGGCCGGACGGTACAGGGGACTCTTCCACGTTCTCGGCGGCCGACTCTCTCCTCTTGACGGCGTGGGGCCCGAGCATCTGAATATCGATGGCCTGGTCAGCCGGATCACCGATGCGCCCGAGCCGACCGAGGAGGTCATCCTCGCGACCAACGCGAGTGTCGAAGGAGAGGCCACTGCCGTGTACCTGCAGGGGTTGCTGCGGCCCCACGTGTCGCGAGTGACGCGCCTGGCCAGGGGAATTCCGGTCGGGAGCGACCTGGAGTACGTTGACGGCACAACCATCGGCGAGGCTCTGGCCGGCCGCCGGGAAATGTAGGGGGGGAGGCATCGTGAATCGACGGACGCGGCGGATCGGTCTGTTTCTGCTTGGTGCGGGTGCGGTGGGTGCGCTGACGGCGTTGCTGCTGAAGCACCAGGTGGTACGGCACCGGCGCGAACTCTTCAGTTCCAACCCGTTCAGGCGACTGGCGGCGCTCCGGCACATGGCCGGCGAACCCGCCACCGTCGACGGGATCACCGTACTCCGCGATTTCGCCGCGTGGGAGCCGCGGCGCCTCCTGAGGACCCGCGCCGCCTCCGTGCTTGTGCGCATGCAAAGGGAACTGCGGCAGAAAGCCGAGGGCAGGTGAACCTACCCAACGCGATTACGATGGCGCGGATCGCGGTCAGTCCCCTGATCGCCTACCTCGCCCTCTCAACCACGGTCGTGAACCGGTACGCGGCTTTTGTACTGTTTCTGCTGGCCGCGTTTTCGGATGTCTGGGACGGTTATCTGGCCCGGAGGCACGGGTGGGTCACGGACATGGGCAAGCTCCTCGATCCGATTGCCGACAAACTGCTCCTGGTGAGCACTTTCGTGCCGATTTTCATCATTTCGCGCCGTGCCGACGAGTTCAGCAACCTCCCGTGGTGGGGCACCCTGCCGGTGTGGGTCGTCGTCGTGGTGTTCGGAAGGGAGCTGTTCGTCACGCTGTTTCGGGCCTACGCCGCCCGCCGCGGAGTGGTGATCGCCGCCGGAACGCTGGGGAAGCGAAAGGCGCTGCTCCAAAACTTCTTCATCGGTGCACTTCTTTTGTGGTATCCGCTGCTCCTTTCAGCCACTGCCCTGGGATGGTCCGGATCCTCGTGGGCTGCCTGGCGGGTGGTCCACACGAGTTGGATCGGTGTCACCCTGGGTCTTGCGGTCCTGCTCACGCTGCTTTCGATGGGTGACTACCTGTGGCGGTATCGGGTCCTGTTGGGGAGGAGGGGGTGACGACCGAGCCCGCGACCGACTATCGATCCATCCCGGAGCTGGCGCAGCGCCTTTCGGACCTTTCGCGTGAACGCGGACTGAAGATCGCGACGGCGGAGAGCTGTACGGGCGGCATGGCGGGGGCGGCCATCACGGATCACCCCGGCGCCTCCGCACACTACGTCGGGGGCGTGGTCGCCTATTGCGACGACATCAAGGTGCGCTGCCTGGATGTCGACCCGATGGTCATCAGCTCCCACGGCGCAGTGTCCCGGCTGGTTGCCCTCCAGATGGCGTTCGGGGCACGCCGGCGTTTCTCCGCCGATGTGGCCCTGGCGGTGACGGGGATTGCGGGCCCGCGGGGAGGCAGCCCCGAGAAGCCGGTGGGAACCGTCTGGATCGCGGTGGCGCTGAGCGATGGAACCGGCACGGCGCGGCGTATGCAGTTCAAGGGCGGGCGCGCGTCGATCCGGGACAGGAGCGTCGCCGCCGTTCTGCGGATGGCGACGGAGGCGATCGCGACGCGCGATCTGTGAACGGAGGCCGCAAGTGGCCATAATGGATAGGCGTGAGAGGGTTGACGCGCCAAGGGCGGCCGGCAGCCGTGCCGGTCACCGTGTGATCACAGACGGGTTGAAGGTGGAATGACGGACAAACGACCAAACGAAGAGGCGAACCCTGTGAATCCGGCGGAACCGGAGGATCGTCCGGAGGAGGAAGCGGACGACGCGCCGGCGGCTCACGAGCCGGCCGGAGAACCGGAACACACGGATGAGGAAGACATCGCCGAGCGGCTTCGAGCCGAGCGCGACAGGACCAGGGACCAGCATCTGAGACTGGCGGCCGACTTCGACAACTACCGAAAGCGCACCGAGGACCGGTTGCGCCAGCGATGGAACAGTGCCCAGGCCGACTTGATCTCACGTCTTCTCGACCCTCTCGACGACCTCCTGCGGGTCACGGCCCTGGAACCCGAAACTGCATCGGTGGAGGCCATCGTCGAGGGCGTCGACCTCGTCGAACGGAAGTTCTTCCGCGTGCTCGAGGACATCGGGGTGGAAATCGTCGACCCTGCGGGAGACGCCTTCGACCCCAACACGATGGAAGCGATGATGCAGGTGCCGGCCGAGTCGGAAGACGACGATGAGACCGTGGCACAGGTGTTTCAGCGGGGGTATGCCATGAAGGGCCTTCTGGTGCGTCCCGCGCGCGTCAGCGTCTACAAGGCGTAACGGCGGGGGCGCGAGCCATATGACGCAGCCGACCAAGGACTACTACGCGATACTCGGCGTCGACGAGAAAGCCGATCAGGCAGCGATCAAGAGCGCCTATCGGCGACTGGCAAAGCGCTTTCACCCGGACGCCAACCAGGGCAACCCCCGCGCGGCGGAGCGGTTCAAGGAGGTCGGCGAGGCCAACGGCGTGCTTTCCGATCCGAAGAAGCGGAAGCAGTACGATCAAATGCGCAAGCTGGGAGCCTTCGGCTTCGGGGGTGCGCGAAGACCGGGGTCGCGCGCGAGCCCGCAGGGCACCTCGAATTTCTCCTTCGAGGATCTCGGGGGTCTCGGCGGCTTCTCGGACATCTTTTCCTCCATCTTCGACCGGGGCAAGAAGCAGAGCCCGAAACCCGGCGGTCCCAGCAAGGGCAAGGATATCGATTACAGCGTGGAGGTTGCGTTCAAGACCGCCGTGCAGGGGGGCAAGGTCGCGATCTCGGTGCCGATCAACGAGGAATGCGCCACCTGCCGAGGCTCCGGCGGGGCGCCGGGCACAGCCTGGAACAGGTGCGCCGAGTGCAAGGGGAAGGGAAGCGTCTCGTTCGGTCAGGGCGGTTTCGCGGTCAACCGCCCCTGTCCTGCGTGCCTGGGCCGTGGCGAGCGGCCCGACAAGGAGTGCGAGGCGTGCGATGGTACGGGGAAGGTCCACCAGGACCGCAAGATCCAGGTGTCGGTCCCCGCCGGCGTGCGGACCGGCTCCAAAGTCCGCCTGACCGGCCAGGGCGAACGCGGGCAGAAGGGTGGGGCGCCCGGGGATGTGGTCATCACCTTCAAGGTGGAGCCGCACGCGTTTTTCCGGCGCGACGGCAACGATATCCATGTCACCGTTCCGATCAACCTTGCGCAGGCGGCCCTCGGGTCGCGCATCCGGGTCTCGACCATTTCGGGGCGGAAGGTCGTGCTCCGCATCCCGCCTGGCACGCAGCCGGGCACGCGTTTCCGCATCCGGGGCCAGGGGATCAGGAGCAAGGGCCGGACGGGCGATCAGTTGGTCGAAGTGAAGGTTGCCGTGCCCGAATCCCTGAGCGAGGAGCAGGCGGAGCAGTTTCGGGAGTTCGCCGACACCGCGGGAATGAAGTGGTGAGGTCGGTCAGCCGCCGGCAACGGAGGCGCCACGGATCCGGCCACCGCCCAGAACCTCCTCGCCGCTGAAGAACACGCAGGACTGGCCCGGGGTCACCGCGGCCGCCGGCTTCACCAGGGCCAGGGAGAGCCTGTCCGCGTCCAGCGCCTCGACGCGGCAGGGCAGTGCCGGAGACCGATAGCGGATCTGGATGTCCAGTCGGCTTCCGGGCGACGGGGGCGGCGCCAGCCAGTTGAGCTCGCCGACGCGGACGCTGCCGGTCGCGAGCAGATGTCGCGGTCCCACGACCACTTCGCGCGTGGCCGCACGAATCTCGAGGACGTAGTAGGGCTCGGTCCTCCCGCCACCGATCCCCTTCCTCTGGCCCACGGTGAACCCGGAATAGCCCTGGTGCATCCCCAGAACCCGGCCGCCGTGGTCGACGATCGCTCCGGGCGACAGGGCCGGGTGCGTGGGGAGCAGCTTGCGCGCGAGGAAATCCCGGTAGTTGCCGGTTGGCACGAAGCAGATCTCCTGCGATTCGGGCTTGGCGGCGGTCACAAGGCCGAGCTTCCGGGCCCGCTCCCTCACCTCCGGCTTGGTCAGGTCACCGAGCGGAAAGTGGAGCCGCGCGAGCAGTTCGGCCGGGAGTCCCCACAGGAAGTAGGACTGGTCCTTGACCGAGTCCCGTCCCCGCAGCATGCGCGGGCGCTCCCGGGAGCGGTCGAGGCGCACGTAGTGGCCCGACGCCACACCGTCACAGCCCAGAACGCGTCCCCGCCGGAAGAGATCACGGAACTTCGTGTTGGAATTGCAGCGGACGCACGGATTGGGCGTGCGTCCCACCGCGTACTCGTCGACGAAGTCGTCAATGACGTCCCGGGTGAACTCCTCCTCGACATCGAAGACGTAATGGGGGATTCCCAGTTCGTCGGCCACGCTGCGGGCGTCCCGGATTCCGTCCAGGCCACAACAGGTCTTGCCGCTGCGCTCCGCGCCGCTGCCCTCCGCGCCGTCCCCCTCCACTCCGCTCTCCTCCGCCTCCGTGTCGCTGTAGCAGAAGGTTTTCATGGTGGCTCCGACCACGTCGTGGCCCGCCTCGACAAGCAAAGCCGCCGCGACCGACGAATCGACCCCGCCGGACATGGCCACCAGAATCCGCAGCGGCTTCGTCCTGGTCGTCATGGCCGGGCGAACTCGCGTGTGCGTTCGATGGCCACGGTAACCGAGTCCACGATCCGATCGACCTGCCGCGCCCGGTTGAGCCGGCCGAAGCTCAGTCTGAGGGCTGCCATGGTCTCGCCGGGGTGGAGGGCTGCGAGCGTGCGGCTGCCCGTGACGGAGCCGCTGGCGCACGCCGACCCCCCCGACGCCGCGATGCCCTCGGCGTCCAGCGCGGCCAGCAGCGTGTCCGAATCCGCACCGGGAACCCCCATCGAAAGGATGTGAGGCGCGCGCGGGCAACCTTTCCCGTGGATTCGCAGGTCGGGGACGCGGGCTGCCAGCCGGGACTGCACCGCGTCCCTCAGGGTCGCCAGCCGGGCGGACTCGACCCGGACCTCCTCCACGGCCAGGCGCACCGCCTCGGCGAGTCCAACGGCTCCCGCGACGTCCTCCGTGCCCGGCCGAACGCCCCGTTCCTGCCCGCCGCCGAAGTGCAGCGGCTTCAGGTGCCCGGGATTCGTCGCGATCAGGGCCCCCGTCCCCGTGGGGCCATGGATCTTGTGGCCGGTCACCGTCAGCAGATCGACCGCGACGTCCCGAAGCGAAAGGGGGACCTTGCCCACCGCCTGGACCGCATCGCTGTGAAGCGGCACCCCGTGCTCTCGGCAGGCCCGCGAAATCTCCGCCATCGGCAGCTCCAGACCGACCTCGTTGTTGACCCACATGCACGACACCACCACAGGGCGCTCGCGCACGGCCGCATCGAGCGCATCCAGATCCAGGACCCCGCCGCTGAATCCGATCACCGTGTGGCGGGCACCCTCCGCGGCGGCCTGCCGGGCGGCCTCGTGCACGGCCGGGTGCTCGATGGAGGAGGTCACCACCAGCGGAGCGCGGACGCCGCCGCCCTCGGAGGTCGCGTGCCGCGCCCGGCCCAGCACGGCCAGGTTGTCCGATTCGGTTCCCCCGCGCGTGAAGAACACCTGGGCCGCCGGGACGCCCAGCGCCGTGGCCATGGAGGCTCGTGCGGATTCCAGGCGGCGCCTGGCCTTGCGTCCCCAGGAGTGGCCGCTCGACGGATTGCCGAACGCCTCCTCGCGGCACGCCGACATCGCGGCGATCACTTCCGCGCGGACCGGCGTGGTTGCGGCGTGGTCGAGGTAGATGGGTTCTGCGATTCCCTGCACCGGGCTGCTCCTGCCGGGGACTTGCCGTAAAATATGGCAACGCAGCGGCACTTGCGTGAATGCTTGATGCGAACGTGTTTCCCGATAACTTGCTAGCGGTCGACGGCGGACGGCGCCCGGTTCCCGCGGATCCACGCCGCCAGGAGCCTCGTCCGATCGCCCCCACGCACACCTGTTTCCCTTCGAGACGATGAATCTTCACGAATACCAGGCCAAGGAACTGTTCCGCGAAGCCGGAATGGCCGTCAACCCGGGGCAAGTCGCGGACAGCCCCGAGCAGGCTCGAGCACTGGCCGAGCGATTCGGCGGCGCCGCCGTCGTCAAGGCGCAGGTGCACTCCGGCGGCAGGGGGAAGGCGGGAGGGGTCAAGCTTGCTCACAGCCCCGACGAGGCCGCGGCCCACGCCTCCTCCATCCTGGGCATGGAGATCAGCGGGCTCACGGTCGGCGAGGTCCTGGTGAGCCCGATCGAGGACATCGCCACCGAGGCGTACGTGGGGGTCCTTGTGGATCGCGAGGGACAGTGCCCGGTGTTCATGGTGTCGGCAGAGGGCGGCGTCGACATCGAGGAGGTGGCAGCCACCCATCCGGAGGCGATCCACAGAGTGCGGGTGGACCCCCGCTACGGGCTGCTTCCCCACCAGGCCTACGGGCTGGCGGCCCGGCTCTACGACGATCCCGGCCTGGTTCGGCAGGCGGCGCGCATCATCACGCAGCTCTACGACGTGTTCGTGGGCAACGGCGCATCCATGGCCGAGATCAACCCGCTCATCTCGACCGCCGAGGGCCGGGTGATGGCGATCGACGCCAAGGTGAGCATCGACGACAACGAACTCTTCCGGCGTCCCGCCGTCGCGGCACTGAGGGACGCAGGCTCCGAAGCTTCCGCCGATACCCGGGCGCGCGAGGCGGGTCTTTCGTTCGTCAAGCTCGATGGCAGCGTGGGCTGCTGCGTGAACGGGGCGGGCCTGGCGATGGCCACGATGGACCTGGTCAAGTACTACGGAGGCGAGCCGGCCAACTTCCTCGACATCGGCGGCTCGTCGAATCCGGACAAGGTCGTCTCGGCGCTGGAGATCATCACCTCCGACCCCGAAGTGAAGGTCATACTCTTCAACATCTTCGGCGGCATCACCCGCTGCGACGACGTGGCGCGCGGCATCGTGGAGGCCGTCCACCGGATCGGGATCGCGGTGCCGCTCGTGATCCGGCTGACCGGTACCAACGAGGAACTCGCCCGGGAGATTCTGGCCGAAGCGGGCCTGACCGCCGTGGCCACGATGGACGAGGTCGTGGAGCAGGCGGTTCGCCTGGCCGGATGACTGGCCGGATGACTCAAAACGACGAGGCGGCGTCCCCGGGCGCCGCGGCACAGCCGAGGGAGATTCATGTCGATCTTTGTTGACGAGAGCAACCGGGTCGTGGTGCAGGGGATCACCGGCCGGGACGGCTCCTTTCACACCCGCCAGATGATGGCGTACGGAACGCGCGTTGTCGCCGGAGTGACCCCGGGCAAGGGGGGACGCGACTTCCAGGGACCGGGCGGCACCGCGGTTCCGGTCTACGACACCGTCGCAGAGGCCGTGGCCGAGACAGGGGCCGACGCATCCGTGGTCTACGTGCCGCCCGCGTTCGCGGCCAGCGCGATCATGGAGGCCGCCGACGCGGGCGTCGGATTCATCGTGTGCGTCACCGAGGGCATACCCGTCCTCGACATGACGCGGGCCCACGCGCTGGCGCGGGATAGGGGAAGCCGCGTGCTGGGTCCCAACTGTCCCGGCATCATCAGTCCCGGAAAGACGACCCTGGGGATCATTCCCGGGAAAATGGTCATCCCCGGACCCGTGGGACTCATCTCGCGCTCGGGAACGCTCACCTACGAGGCGGTGTACCACCTGACCCGCGGCGGGCTCGGGCAGACGACGTGCGTGGGCATCGGGGGGGATCCCCTGATCGGGACGAGTTTCGTCGATTGCCTCGCGGCATTCGCCGAGGATCCGGACACCGAGGCCGTCGTGATGATCGGGGAGATCGGCGGGACCGCCGAACAGGAGGCCGCCGAATGGGTCAGCGCCAACCTGGACGTCCCGGTCGTCGGCTTCATCGCGGGCCGGACCGCGCCTCCGGGCAAGCGCATGGGCCATGCCGGAGCGATCATCAGCGGGTCGGCGGGGACCGCGGCCGAGAAGACGCGGGCCTTCGAGGAGAACGGGATCCGGGTCGCTGAACGTCCTGTGGAGATCGCCGGGCTCGTGGCGGAGTCCCTGCGGTAACGGTCGTGGACATCCGCTCACTGCGGTTCGGCGAACTCCTCTGCGAGCCCCCGATCGTGCGCGGCTCCGGCGAGGACGTGTGGGGCTCGCTGTGCCGCGGTGTGGACGATCTGTCCCCGGAACATCCCTTGCGGGAAGTTCGCCGGCGCGTGGAGCGCGGGCGCAGCCATCCCGAACCGATGTCCCTTGCCTCCAACGTGGATGTGCTCAACCTGGGGCGGGGCGGGGAGGCGCCCGGCATCGTGCTGTGGCTTTCGGAACGAACCGGCGGAATGGACAAGCCGCCCTTTGCGAGGGCCGCCTGGGTGCTGTGGGGCCTGCCGAGGCCTTCGTTGAACCTGTTCCTGCTCCCCATCCTGCGCGGCCTCACCGATGCCATCGCGGCGGCCGAAAAAGTTGAAGATATACATGATGTACTCATGTCCAATTCGTTTACCGGCAGGGAATTGGAAATCGACGTCCGCGTGGAGAAGGTGGTCACGCCGCTCACCTACCGGATCTATCCGGACACGCCGCTACGCGAGGTTCAGCATCTTCTCGCGCGCCGTGACCTTGCCGCGGTGCCCGTGGTCGGCGCGAATCTCGAGATCCTCGGGCTGATCACGGTGAGCGACATTCTTCCCCACATGCTGCCGGGCGCGGAGACGCTGGGCACGAAGGGGGGACGGCCAGTTGCCGCGCGGGACGTGATGACGCGGTCGGTGCTCTGCGTCTCCGAGGACGAACCCCTGGCGGAGGCGGGCCGTTCCATGATCGCCCGGGGGGTGTCCAGGCTCCCGGTTGTGCGCGACGCCGAACTCGTCGGCTTTCTGGAACGGGAAACGGTGATGCGCGCATTTGCGAACACCATTCTTCCGCCGAGGCGTTCACGCCCGGGTTGACGCCCGGCGCCGTTCCTGATTCCGTTTACTGCCGTCCTTTTCGAATCGACCTGTCAGCACGTTGAAGACTCAATGAATCAGACTCTGGCCATTATCAAGCCCGATGCGACCGCCAGCGGCAACGCGGGCAAGATCATCGCCCATCTCGAAACTGCGGGCTTCCAGATCAGGGCTCTGCGCATGGTGACCCTGACCGGGGCCCAGGCCCGCGCCTTCTACGAAGTCCACCGCGAACGCCCGTTCTATGAATCGCTGGTCGGCTTCATGACCTCCGGCCCCTGCATCCCCATGGTGCTGGAGGCGGAATCGGCGATCTCACGGTACCGGGACGCGATCGGAGCCACGGATCCGGCCGAAGCCGCCCCCGGCACGGTGCGCCGGCTCTACGCCGAGTCGAAGGAGAGAAACGCGGTGCACGGCTCGGATTCGGCGGAAAACGCCCGGCGGGAAATCGCGTTCTTCTTCTCCGAATCGGAACGGATCGCGTAGGAGATTTGCCAGGTCCGGTTCGACCCGCATTGTCATTGACACCGCATCTGCTTTTGTCATATCTTTTAAGTCTATGTTGCAGATCGATTTGTCACGCCTGCGGCTTAGTCGCGAGACCACCGTACAGGCGGCCATCGCACCCGATGCGGAGATTTGGAGGGGCTCGGAGCTGAGGTTCTCGAGCGCTGTTGAAGTCTCTGGCGCCGTCAGGCTGGCGGCGCGGGGCGAGGTCGTCGTACGAGGGAGCTGGAAGGCCCCGGTCGAGTACGACTGCGGCCGTTGCCTGGCGTCCCTGCCGGTCACCTTCGAGCGGCCGCTGAGCCTGTTGTACGTGCCCGGCGGCGGGTGGGAGGCCACGGACCCGGATGTGCGAACGATCGGGCATAGCGACACGACGCTGGACCTGGAGGAGGCGATTCGGGAAGAAGTGGTGCTGGAAGTCCCGCGGTATTTTGTTCCGGCGGAAACCGACGGTCGCTGTGATCGTTGCGGCCACGCGGTGGAGGGGCTCGGACGGGTGCCGGAACGATCGCAGGACCAACCGGATCCCAGGTGGTCCGCCTTGAAAGCCCTGCAAACCGACTAGGAAGATTGCCCAATGGCCGTACCGAAGAAGCGAGTGTCCAAGCAGCGGAAACGGAAGCGCCGCACACACTACAAGGCCGAGGAAGCGACGCTGGCCACCTGTTCCCGGACGGGTGATCCACAGTTGCGGCACCGCGTCTGCCCCACGTCGGGGATGTACCGGAACAAGCTCGTCTACGAGGTGGACCCCGAGTAGCCCTCCGGTCCTTCGTGTTTCCCTGAGTCAACTCCGATGCGGATCGTCCTCGACGCGATGGGGACCGACAACGCCCCCATAACCGAGGTAAGCGGAGCCCTGTTGGCTCTTGAGGCAGATCCCGATCTCCATGTGATCCTCACCGGGGACCGGGAGCTGTTGGCCCCGCAGGTGGAGAAATCGGCCGCGGGCGACCGGATTCGTGTCGTTCACGCGCCCCAGCGTGTGGACGGCTCCGAACCACCGGTGTCGGCGGTCCGCCGCAGCCCGAGATCTTCCATCCGGGTCGGCCTCGACATGCAGCGGGCCGGCCAGGCGAACGCGTTCGTCTCGGCGGGGTCCACGGGCGCGGTGATGGCCGCGTCCCTCCTCACCCTCGGACGCCTGGGGGGCGTGGACCGGCCGGCGCTCGGAACGATCTTCCCGACCAGCAGAGGACCCACCCTGGTGGCCGACGCGGGTGCCAACCTCGACTGCAAGTCCCAGCACCTGGTGCAGTTCGCGCGTCTGGGGACGATCTACATGCAGGATATCCAGGGCGTGCGCGAACCGAGGGTAGGCCTCCTGAATGTCGGGTCCGAGGCCGCGAAGGGGACCGAGGTGCTGCAGGAGGCCTATCGATCCCTCACCGCGAGCGATCTCAACTTCGTTGGGAACATCGAGGGCCGTGACATCGTGCATCACGCGTGCGACGTCCTGGTCTGCGACGGCCTCGTCGGCAACATCATGCTGAAGTTCTACGAATCGCTCGCCCAGTTCCTGGCCCGCGAAATCGGCACCCGCCTGAACGCGGTGGGTCTTGACCGGGAGCTTGAAGACGCGTTTCGTGGTTTCGACTACGCCGAGTACGGGGGCGCGCCCCTGCTCGGCGTCAACGGCGTGAGCGTGATCTGTCACGGCGGATCGTCGCCCAAGGCGATCAGCGCGGGGATAGGGGTTGCGGCGCGCAGTGTGCGCAGCGGCATGGTTGCCCATATTGCTCGCGATCCGGCATTCAGATAAGGACGGCGTTTCATGAACAGCCCAGCACCGGTGGCACGGATATCGGCGACGGCGCGCTATCTGCCTGAACGGGTCATGACGAATGCCGACCTTGAAGCGCTCGTGGACACCAGCGACACCTGGATACGGGAGCGCACCGGCATTCGCGAGAGGCGGATCGCTGCGGACGACGTCTCGACGGCGGACATGGGGGCGCGGGCCGCGTGCGGCGCCCTGCAAAAGGCGGGGCTGTCGGCCTCGGACATCGACATGCTCGTGGTCACGACGGCTACCCCCGATCACCTGCTTCCGTCGACGGCCTGCGAGATCCAGGCGCGCATCGGGGCCTCGCGCAGCTGTGTCGCCTTCGACCTTCAGGCCGCCTGTACCGGCTTCCTGTATGCCGTGTCGGTGGCCGAGGGCTGTGTGGCGGCGGGACGCGGCCAGAACATCCTGGTGGTGTCGACGGAGAAGATGTCGACGATCGTCGACTGGGAGGACCGGGCGACCTGCATCCTCTTCGGCGACGGCGCCGGCGCCGCCGTGGTGCAGCCATCGGTGAACGGCGAAGGGATCCTGTCGAGTTTCCACCGCTCGGACGGAGATCTCGTGCCCCTCCTGCAGCGTCGCGCGGGCGGCGCCGTAAGGCCTCTCGACGAGGAGTCGCTGCGTGAGAAGGAGCACATGCTCCACATGTCCGGCCGCGAAGTCTTCAAGTCGGCGGTGAGGTCCATGGCCCACGCGGGTGGGCGGGTCATGGAGGAAGCCGGCCTGACGGCGTCCGACATCGATCTGATGGTGCCGCATCAGGCCAACTCCCGGATCATCGAGGCGACCGCCCGTCATGCCGGGATCAGCATGGACAAGGTCTTCGTGAACCTCGATCGATACGGCAACATCTCCTCGGCGACGATCCCCGTCGGGCTTGACGAGGCTGCCGAGCAGGGCCGGATCGGGCCGGGATCGAACATCCTCATGACGGCGTTCGGCGCTGGCCTCACGTGGGGCGCCATGCTCATGCGCTGGTAGCGTCCGACGAATCGGTGGTGCGGCCAGGTGGGGGAGATGCGGGCATGAGGGCAGGCCTGCTGTTTCCGGGACAGGGATCTCAGCACGTCGGGATGGGACAGGCCCTCGCACGGCAGTACCCGGAGGCAAGGGAGACCTTCGAGGAGGCGGACGACATTCTGGGCCTTTCTCTCTCACATGTGGCGTGGGAAGGCCCGCTCGACGTCCTCACCTCGACGGAAAACGCGCAGCCGGCGCTCTACGTGCACGGCCTGGCGACATACCGGGTCGTTCGCGAGCGGATCGGTGCGGTCGGCGCGGCTGCCGGACACTCCCTCGGCGAGTTGACCGCGCACGCGGCGGCGGGCACCTACACCTTCGCCGACGGCCTGCGTCTGGTCAGGCTCCGGGGGGAGCTGATGGCCGGAGCCGGAGAGGAGGCGCCGGGAACGATGGCGGCCGTGATCGGGCTGTCCGCGGACACGGTTGCCGCGCTGTGCCGGGAGGCGGCGGACGGCGGCATGACGGTGGTGCCGGCCAATCTCAACACCGCCAGCCAGATCGTCGTCAGCGGTGATCTCGCAGGCGTCGGATGGCTGTGTGCCGCGGCGAAGGAGCGGGGAGCCAGACGGGCAGTCCCCCTCACGGTGTCGGCGGCCTTTCATTCGCCCCTCATGCGGCCGGCCGCCGAGGAGTTCCGGGTATGCCTCGACGGCATGCCGCTCCGGTCGCCGTGCTTTCCGGTCGTCTCCAACGTCACCGCCGAGGCCGAGGGGGACGCGGACGGGATCCGCCGGCTGCTCGTGCGACAACTCACCTCGCCGGTCCGGTGGATCGAATGCGTCGCACGGATGCGCGAGGAGGGCGTGACCCGGTTTCTCGAACTGGGTCCGGGAACGGTGCTGACGGGATTGAACAAGAGGAACGCAAGGGGGGTGCCGGCGAACGCGATCGGGGATCCGGCATCCATCGATTCCATGGAGGAGTGGAAATGACTGGGTCCAGGGAACTTGCCGGGTCCGTGGCGATCGTAACCGGGGGATCCAGGGGGATCGGCCTGGGGGTCTCGCAGGCGCTCGCGAGCGCGGGGGCCGCCGTGGCCGTGGTCGCCAGGGACGAGGCCCGGGCCGGCGATGCGGTCGCGGCGCTGGAGGGTGACGGCCACGCGGCCTACTCCTGCGACGTTGCCGACGGGAAGGCCTGCAGGAAGGTGATCGCCCGCGTGGAGTCGGCGCAGGGACCCGTCTCGGTGCTGGTCAACAACGCGGGGGTCACGCGCGACAACATCCTGCTCCGCATGCGCGACGAGGAATGGTCCCGGGTGATCGACACGAACCTCCGCGGCGCCTTCAACATGATCCGTGCCGCGACCCGCGGGATGATGAAGCGGCGCAGCGGGTCCATCGTCAACATCAGCTCCGTCATCGGACTGATGGGCAACCCCGGGCAGGCCAACTACGCCGCGTCCAAGGCGGGGCTGCACGGACTGACCAAATCGGTGGCGAAGGAACTGGCTTCGCGCAACGTGCGTTGCAACGCAGTCGCTCCCGGATTCATCCGGACGGACATGACCGCCGGTCTGGCCGAGGGACAGGTCGCGGAACTGAAGAACCGCATTCCCGCAGGAAGGCTCGGGGAGCCGCAGGATGTGGCTGGCGTCGTCCGGTTCCTTGCAGGACCGGAGGCGGGTTACATTACGGGTCAGATCATCGCCGTGGATGGCGGGATGGCGATGTAGTTGCTCGCGAATCGATGCAGTTGCCGGCGAGTCGCCGGCGCGTTCGAGCCGAACCAGGTGCGCCACCGGAAACAACGTACGGAGAAAAAGCATGTCCGACACAACCGAAGCCAGGGTGAAGGAGATCATCGTCGACGAGCTCGGAGTCGAGGCCGACAAGGTCACGTTGGAAGCGTCGTTTGTGGATGACCTTGGCGCGGACTCCCTCGACACCGTCGAATTGGTGATGGCGTTCGAAGAGGAATTCGGCATCGACATCCCGGACGAGGATGCGGAACAGATGCGGACGGTCGGAGACGCCGTATCCTATATCCAGGGAAACGCCGGCTGACCGGTAGCGAGTCGCAGGACCATGGCTGATCGCCGCAGCGAGCGCCGGGTCGCCGTCACCGGGATGGGAGCGGTGAGCGCGGTCGGCCATGATGTCGCGTCCACCTGGGACGCGCTGCTCGACGGCACGCCCGGGGGCGGCACGATCACCGCGTTCGACCCCGAGGGCTTCGCCACCCGGATTGCCTGTGAGGTGAAGGACTTCGATCCGGGGCGCTATCTGTCGCGGAAGGAAGTCCGGCGCTACGACCGGTTTTGCCATTTCGCGCTTGCCTCGGCCGTGCAGGCGATGGCGTCCGGAGGCCTCGAGGGCCCGCCGGCCGGTTGCGATCCGACGGATTTCGGCGTGATCATGGCCAGCGGCGTCGGCGGCATCGCCACCCTCGAAGCCAACTGCCGCATTCTGAATGACCGGGGACCCGGGCGCGTCAGCCCGTTCTTCATCCCGATGTTCATCCCGGACATCGCCGCGGGGTTGATGTCGATCCGCTACGGGCTCCAGGGCCCCAACTACGCGACCGTCTCGGCCTGCGCCTCCGGCTCGCACGCGATCGGCGACGCGATGCGGTACATCCAGCGCGGCGAGGCGAAGCTCATGCTTGCCGGAGGGGCGGAGGCCGCGGTAACGCCGATCACGATCGCGGGGTTCTCATCGATGAAGGCGATGTCGCGCCGGAACGACGACCCCGAGGGGGCCAGCCGGCCGTTCGATGCGGGACGCGACGGCTTCGTAATCGGCGAGGGGGCGGCGTGCGTGCTGCTCGAGGAAATGGAGCACGCCCGGGCCCGGGGCGCCGAGATCCTCGGCGAGGTCGTCGGTTACGGCGCCACCGGAGACGCCCACCACATCACTGCGCCCCCACCCGACGCGCACGGCGCGCAGTCGGCAATGCGGCTGGCCCTGGAAGACGCGGGACTGAGCGCCGGGGACGTCACCTACATCAATGCGCACGGCACTTCGACGCCGCAGAACGACACGGCGGAGACGGCCGCGGTCAAGGCCGTGCTGGGCGAGCACGCGTACGACGTGGTCGTGGGGTCGACCAAGTCCATGACCGGGCACCTTCTCGGAGCCGCCGGGGCCATGGAGACCGTCATCTGCGTGATGGCCTGCCGGACCGGAAGGATCCCGCCGACCATCAACTTCTCCGAGCGTGACGACACCTGCGACCTCGATTACGCGCATGACGGCATGGTCGAGCGGCCGGTGACGTTTGCCCTGAACAACTCCTTCGGGTTTGGCGGACACAACGTTTGCCTGGCGATCGGGAGATACGAGGGGTAGGAAGTCCGTGACAGAAGTCCGCGTCGGGATCGGGTACGACTCACACCGCTTCGATCCGGCCCGTCCGCTGATCCTGGCCGGAGTGCACTTTCCGGACCATCCAGGCCTCGCGGGCTTCTCGGACGCCGATGCCGTTGCCCACGCGGTGATCGATGCGGTGCTGGGGGCGGTCGCCCTCGGCGATGTCGGCACGCATTTTCCACCGGGCGACGACGCCTGGCGGGACGCGGACTCCATGGACCTGCTGGCGCGGGCGATGGCGATCCTGAGCGCGGAGTCGTGGAGGGTCAGGAACGTGGACGTGACGGTCGTCTGCGAGAGCCCGCGGATCGGTCCGCGTGTCGATGAAATGCGCGCCAGCCTCGCGGCGTGCCTGGGGATTCCGGTCGCCGGGGTGTCGGTCAAGGGGAAGTCGAACGAGGGCATGGGCTGGATCGGCAGACGCGAAGGGATCGCGGTCCAGGCCGTGGCCGCCGTGGCGCCCGCCCCCGATCCGGGGGGCTAGCCGCAGGGTGGAGCGCGCCCTTTCCTTCCTGACCGAGCTGCCGCCGGCGCTGGCGTACGCGCTGCTCGCGGCCGGTGCGGCGATAGAGAACATCCTGCCGGTGGTTCCGGCCGACACGTTCATCGTCGCGGGCGGCCTGATCGCGGGATTGGGGACCGTACACCCGGTCGCCATGTTCGGTGTGGTGTGGGGCGGCAACGTGGGCGGCGCGATCGCCGTCTATGGCGTCGGATGGCGGTACGGGCCCTCGTTTCTACGCACGCGGCCCGGGCGCAGGCTCGCCGACGAGCACCGGATGGAGAGATTGCAGGCCTTCTACAGGCGCTGGGGAGTGGTGGCCATCTTTCTCGCGCGCTTCCTGCCGGGCTTCCGCGCGGTGGTCCCGGTGTTCGCCGGCGTGACACGGCTGAGGCCGGCCCGGGCGATTCCGCCGATGGTCGTGGCTTCCGCGATCTGGTACGGCGCGCTTCTGCGCATCGGCTACCTTGGCGGAGACAACATCGAGGCGGTCGCCGCGACGCTCGAGCAGGCCAATCGCGGCCTCCTGATCGCGTCCTCGGCGCTCGCGGTCCTGATCGCCGGACTGTGGTGGCGATCCCGTCTCAGGGCGAGGCGGGACCAGGGCGGCGTGGACGGCGATGGGGGCTGAGACCACGGCGGGCGCGCTTGAGCGCAGGTACTACGTCGAACCTTTCCTGGACTACCTGGCGCTCGAACGGGGACTGAGACCGGGAACGCTGGCCGCGTATCGTACCGATATCCGCCGCTTCGCGTCGTACCTTGCGGATCGGGGTGTCTCCGAACCCGGGACGATCGATCACCGGATCCTGCACGAATACCAGTCGAGGTTGAGAAGCGACGGCCTCGCCCCGACGACGATTCGCAGGGCCCAGTCGGCGTTGCGCGCATACTTCGGCTTCCTGGCCGCCGAGGGGATCGTGCCGGACGACCCGACCGACCGGATGGATCGTCCCGCCGCTGCCAGGAGGCTTCCCGAATTCCTGACCCAGGACGAGGCGGCCCGCGTGGTCGAGGCCGTCGATCCGGACTCTCCCGCCCACTGGCGGGATCGCGCCGTGCTGGAGCTTCTCTATGCCACCGGGATGCGCGTCAGCGAGCTCACGGGGCTGTCGCTCGGCGATGTCGATCTGGAGACGGGGAGCTGCATCGTCTTCGGGAAGGGCGGAAAGGAGCGACTCGTGCCCGTCGGCGCGGTCGCGCTTGACGTCGTGCAGCGCTACCTCGCCTCCGTTCGTCCGGCCTTCGACCGCGGTCGGGCTCAGGGAGCCTTCTTCCTCAACCAGCGCGGGGGCCGGCTGAGCCGCATGTCGATCTGGACCATCGTGAAGCAGGCTGCCGCGAGAGCGGGCATCGACCGCGCCATTTCACCGCACACGCTGCGGCACTCGTGCGCGACGCATCTCCTCGAGGGGGGCGCCGACCTGGCCGCGGTTCAGGAGCTGCTCGGCCACGCCGACATCTCCACAACCCAGATCTACACGCACCTGGACAGGGAGTACCTGCGGGCAACCCACCGCCGATACCACCCGCGGAGTCAGGGCTGACGGTCGCCCATCGCAGCGACGCGGGCAAACAGCTCCGCCGGGGTGTCCACGGAGCGGGCCAGTGCCAGTGCTTCGGCCAGCACCCGGTCACGCTGCGCCAGCACGTCGAGCATGGGACCGTGGGCGTCGGCGCGGTACAGGTAGCGCATCTGTGTTCGCCAATCCAGGTAATCGCGTGCGACGGGGTCCTGGACGATCTCGGACGACATCCCCTCCGCAACGAGCTGTTCGGCAAGTCCGTCGAAGGATGAAGAGGGCAGGGGCTCGGCGCTTCCCGCCTCGAGAGCGTCCTTGGCCAGCTCGAAGGCGTACTCCTCGATGCGCACCGCGAAGGGCACACCAAGCTGGTTGGCGTGATTGAGGAGCGCCTCCTCCTGTGGCTTGAACGAGTCGTCGGCAACCTGCATGTCCGGGAAGACGCCGCCATCGCTCCGGAGTTCCCGTCCGGCCAGGGTCGCAACCGTCTGGCTCTCCGACTCGACCTCCGGTACGGGCGTGCCGTCGCTGTGCCGCGCCCGGTGCAGGGAACGGCCCAGCGGCGTGTGCCACGCACCCGTGGTGATGCTGATCCGTCGTCCTGCGATCAGCGGATAGACGGTCTGCACCACGCCCTTGCCGAACGTCCTCTGCCCCAGCACGACAGCCCGGTCGTGATCCTGCAACGCACCCGATATGATCTCGGCCGCGGACGCGGTGAACTCGTCAACCAGCACGATGATGGGGGTGTCGGTGAGGCGCGCCGGGCTGCGGGCCGGCCAGGATTGCGTCTCCAGGATGCCGGTGGGACCCCGGGCCTCCGCGCTCGCCAGCCGCTGTCCCGGTGCCAGGAACAGGTCTACGATGCGCAAGGATTCGTCGAGGTACCCGCCGGGATTGCGGCGGAGGTCCATGACCAGCGCGCTCAAATCGCCGAATTCCCGGAGGGCCTGGTCGAGTTCGTCCGCCGCACCCCGCGCGATGCGATCGATGGCGAGGAACGCGATCCCCCCGTCGAGCAGCGTCGCCTGCACGGCCTCGACATGCACATTGTCGCGCACGATCGTCATGGGGAGGGGCTCCTCGTAGCCGTCACGCGCCACGCGGATCTGGACGACGGTGCCGGGAGTCCCGCGTATGGAGTCCCGCGCCTGATCGAGCGACCAGTCGCGCGCGTCATGCCCCTCCACCCAGACGATTCTGTCCCCCACGATCATTCCCGCGCCCTCGGCGGGCGTGTCCCGGAACACGGCGGTCACGGTCACCCGTCCCGCAAGGAGGCTGATCTGGACGCCGATTCCGGCGTAGTTGCCCGTGTTCGTTTCGGTGAACCGGCCGTATTCGTCGGGAGTGAACACCCGTGCGTACGGGTCGTCCAGCTGCTCGAGGAGACCGTCGATCGCGCGTTCCCATAGAGCCGAGTCGCCCAGCGCCGTCGAGTGGTACTGGGAGATCGTCTCGAACACCTTGAGAAAGAGCCGGCCCTCTTCCGTGTCCAGGGGGGCCTGCGCGGACACGGAGTCCGCACGGGCTCCAATCCGAGCACTCGTGTCCTGGCCGTGCGCGGCTCCCGGGAGGAGCGCCAGCGCGGTGGCGATGGATGCAAGCGGGAATGTTCTTGGCATGGTGCCTTTCTTTCTGTTTTTCGTAACCTCATAGATTATGGAACATTGTCCGCCGCCGGGGCTACCCCCGGCCCCGCATCCGCAGACGCAAACGGTCGAGAGTCCGACATGATCCACGGGGACCGGCTTCACGTCGGGCTCTGCCAGGTCAAGCCGCGCAAGGGAGACCTGGAGGCCAACGCGGCATTGGTACGGAGCATGCTGCATCGGGACGCGGACATCCTGGTCTTCCCCGAGACGGCGCTGACCGGCTACTTCGTCGAGGGCGCGGCCAGCGAGCTGGCGCTCACGCGGGACGGGCTGGTGCGCCGATTGGGGCCTCCGCCCGAAGGAGGCGGCTCCGATGTGGTTCTGGGCTTCTACGAGAAGGACACCCGGGGCGTCTATAACAGCATCGCCTACCTGACCCCCGGTCCGGGTCATTACGAAGTGGTACATGTGCACCGCAAGGTGTTCCTGCCGACCTACGGGCTCTTCGAGGAGAGCCGGTTCGTGGAGCCGGGGCGATCCGTGCATGCGTTCGACACGCGCTTCGGACGACTCGGCATGCTGGTCTGCGAGGACTTGACCCACTCGCTGACGGCGTCGATCCTGGCGCTCGGCGGGGCGAGCCTGATTCTGTGCGGATGCGCTTCGCCCGCGCGCGGATTCGGACCGGAGCTGTCACGTCCGGCCAATCTCGTGACGTGGGACCGGATCGCCGCGCGCGCGGCCTCGGAGCACGGCGTCTTCGTGCTTCTTGCCCAGCTGGCTGGATCGGAGGGAGGCAAGCTCTTCGCTGGCGGCTCTTCGGCCTGGGGACCCGACGGGCGCCTGCTCGCGCGCGGGCCGCTCTTCGAGCCATGCGTGACCCCGGTTGAACTGGATCCGGACAAGGTGACCCGTGTGCGCGCCGAGTCTCCGTACCTGTCCGACCTGACGACGGCCCTGCCGCATCTCCTGCGGTCGCTGGAGCGATCGTGGAGGGGGGAAGAGGGGGAGGGGGAGGGGGAGGGCGAAGGGGAGGGTCCTGGGGACAGTGGCCGCACGCGACGTGCCGACGATTCATCCGGGCAGGCCGTGGAATCGGCGCCCGCCGGGCAGCGCCAGCGCCCGGACGGCGAGGACCTGCAGGCACTCGCGATCGATCCGGAACTGGTGGAAGCCGCACTTGTCGAGTTCATCCGTGAGGAGGTGGTTCGGCGGCGCGGCTTTTCCCGGGTGGTGATCGGAGTCTCCGGCGGAGTGGACTCGGCGGTGTCCCTCGTCCTGGCCTGCAAGGCGCTGGGCCCGGACAACGTGTTCGCCTTTCGGCTCCCGTACGCCACCTCCAGTCCCGACAGCCTCGAGCACGCGCACCTGGTGATTTCCGCCGTGGGCGCGCACGAGCGCACGCTGTCGATCACCGATGCCGTGGACGCGTACGTGGATGCCCACGAGCCGGAACTGACGCCGATGCGCCGAGGGAACCTGGCCGCACGGCAGCGTTCCCTGATCCTCTTCGATCAGTCGGCCAAGCTCGGCGCGCTCCCCCTCGGAACGGGCAACAAGAGCGAGCGCCTGCTCGGGTACTATACCTGGCACGCCGACGATTCTCCGCCGATCAACCCCCTCGGCGACCTGTTCAAGACGCAGGTGTGGACTCTGGCGCGGCACCTTGGCGTGCCGCCCGAAATCGTCGAGAAGCCGGCGAGCGCGGACCTGATCCGGGGCGTTCACGACGAAGACGAGCTGGGCATCTCGTACCACCGGGCCGACCCCGTCCTGCACTGGCTGCTGCAGGGGTACGATGTCGAGGCCCTCGTGGCCATGGGGTTCAGGCGTGACGAGGTGTCGACCGTCTGGCGGCGCCTGTCGTCGACGCACTGGAAGCGGCAGCTCCCGACGGTTGCACTGCTTTCGGACAGCGCGATCGGGCAGTGGTACCTGCGTCCGGTCGACTACTAGCTTCGGGCGTTCACCGGTCGGGCGTTCACCGGGCCCCCGGCCGTCCGGGCCGCTAGCGCGAACCCGCGATTCGGCGGCGCAGGGAATCGAGGAGAGGCGTCGGCGTCAGCGACCCGTCCATGATCTCGGCCAGCTCCTCCTCCCGGCGCCAGTGGGCCTCCAGTTCCGCCACCTGCATTGCCAGCAGCCGCTGCTCGCGTTCCTCGTGGACGGCGATCTCGAGCGCGACTCGTCCAAGGTTGCCGACCTGGCCCAGCGTCCTCCCCGGCCGAAGGATCCTGCCGGCAAGGGCCTGCGGGCCACCGGTAACCTCGATCAGGCGGGCCGCCCCCCTCACCCGTTTTTCCGATGCGCCGGCGAAGTGGTGGTATGCCAGCACCCTGCGGAGCGTGCGGTTGGCCTCCTGGCCACGAAGTTCCAATCCGGATTCGTTCGAGCGGTCGGTGCATCGGCTGCACGACAGGACGACGCCCTGGGCCTCTTCGTCCGCGGTGATGATCAGGCCGCCCCGGTCGCGGTAGCGGAAGCTCCGGATCGCCCTGCCGCACCGTCGGCACTGTCCGGTGCCCCGCCAGGCGATGTTGCCGAAACGGAGCCAGCGCGCCCCTCCGGTGACCAGGCCCGGAGCATTGTCCCAGATGAGCCAGGCCGCCAGAAAACTCATTCCGCCGGTCGCCCAGGAACCCGCGATCGCCGCTGCGGCTCCCACGGTACCGGCGGTCGAGAGCTTGCGGTAGCGCTCCCGGCGGGCGCGAAGTTCCCTGCCGTAGCGCCACCACGCTTCCTCCACCAGCCTGGCTTGACCGACGCGGACGATCTCCAGAGGTCCGGCTCGCATCAGGGCGATGTTGTCCGTGCTGGACAGGAGCCGCCCCCGGTCTGTAACCAGTCGTTCCAGCTCCTCGAGCGCCTCCCACCGCGACTCGATCGGGATCAGGGACCAGCGCGAACAGGAGCGGCAGATTTGCCAGAGGCGCCCGCGCGCCGGGTCGTACGCCACGCGCCTGCCCCGGTCGAGGTGCTCGAGCGCTTCGTTCGGCCGGAAACCCTGGCCGCAGACGAGGCATTTCTGGTACATGCTCATGATACCCGCCTTATTATACGTGCATGCTGGCCGTAATCGACAACTACGATTCCTTTACGTGGAACCTGGTCCAGATGCTTGGCGAACTGGGCCGGAACCCCCGCGTCTTCCGGAACGACGAGGTCACGCCGGACGAACTGCGCATCGGGGGAACCACCCGCCTGGTGGTGTCGCCGGGACCGTGCACCCCGGCCGAGGCCGGGATCAGTGTCGAGGCCATCCGGACACTCGGGCCGACAACTCCGGTCCTGGGCGTGTGCCTCGGCCATCAGGCCATCGGCGAGGCGTACGGCGGCCGCACCATCCGGGCTGCGCGAACGGTACACGGCAAGATCGGGAGGATACGCCACAACGGTGACCCGCTCTTCGCCGGCGTGCCCGAACGGAGCCGGGTGGCCCGCTATCACTCGCTGGTGACTTCGCCGGACCTTCCCGGGGGTCTCGTTCCGATTGCCTGGAGCGCGGAACCGTCGGACGAGGGCGAGATCCAGGCCATGAGGCATCGCACGCATCCGGTCTGGGGGATTCAGTTCCATCCGGAGTCGTGGTTCACCGAGGGAGGGCGACGCATCCTGCGGAACTTCCTTGCCGTGCCCCCCGGTTCGGGGTAGCTTGAGGTCCGTGAAACACACGGATTTTCGGGGTTCATGCCCCTCCTTCCCGGTGTCGCCTTGACCCGCGTTCTGGGCGTTATCCCGGCGCGGATCGGCTCTTCCCGCCTCCCCCGGAAACCCCTTCAGCCCCTGCTCGGCAAGCCCCTCGTGGTGTGGGTGTGGGAGCGGGCGCGCGAGATGGATTTCCTGGACCGCCTGGTGGTCGCAACCGACTCGAGCGAGGTGGCCGAGGTGTGCCGCGAGGCCGGTGCGGAGGTGATGATGACCTCTCGCCGCCACCCCTCCGGGACGCACAGGGTGCACGAGACGGTGGCAAGGCTCAACAGCGGACACGAGGTCGTCCTGAACATCCAGGGAGACGAGCCGCTGGTGGAGGGAGGCGCGCTCCGGGCCGCGGTTTCGATGGTGGAAGCGGGCTTCGAGGCCGGGACCTGCGCGACACCGATCCGTTCGCAGGGAGAATTGGAGGATCCATCGGTCGTCAAGGTGGTGCGGACCCTGGCGGGAAGTGCGTTATACTTCTCAAGGGCACCGATACCACACCGGCACCGGCCACTCGCGGAGGAGGCGGGCGTGTTCCGTGGCGGCCATCTCAGGCACGTGGGTGTCTACGCCTACGAGCCGGATGCGCTCGAACAATGGGTGAAGGATTTCCGTCGGTCTCCACTGGAGACGGAGGAGGACCTGGAGCAATTGCGAGCGCTTGAGAATGGCATGCGGATCGGCGTCGCCGTCCTGGCGGAGGCGGCACACGGGGTGGACACGCCAGAGGACCTGGCTCGCCTCGAGCGGCGGCTGCGGATGGACAATGTGACTCGAAACACGACGCACGGAGTGACGGCAACGGAATGAGCCCGACCGAACCGGACCAGACCAGGTACATCTTCGTAACCGGTGGCGTGGTGTCCTCCCTGGGGAAGGGAATCGCCGCCGCATCGCTCGGGGTTCTGCTCAAGGAGCGGGGGCTGCGCGTCACGCTGCAGAAGCTGGACCCGTACATCAACGTGGACCCGGGCACGCTCTCTCCGCTCCAGCACGGCGAGGTGTTCGTCACCGAGGACGGCGCAGAGACCGATCTCGACCTCGGCCACTACGAGCGGTTCATCGACGCCAATCTGTCCCAGGACAACAACACCACCACGGGTCGAATCTACCGCACGGTCATCGACGCCGAGCGCCATGGGGACTACCTGGGGCGCACCGTCCAGGTCATCCCCCATATCACGGACGAGATCAAGCGTTCGGTGAGCGTGCTGGGTGCGGGCCACGACGTCGTGATCTCGGAGGTCGGCGGCACCGTCGGGGACATCGAGAGCCTCCCGTTTCTGGAGGGCATACGCCAGTTCCGGCAGGAGGTCGGCTCGCGCGCGCTGCACATCCACCTGACCCTCGTGCCCTATATCAGTGCCGCCGGCGAACTCAAGACCAAGCCCACCCAGCACTCCGTGCGAGAACTCATGCAGACGGGGATCCAGCCCGCCGTGCTGATCTGTCGCACGGAACATCGGCTCGATGAACACATCAAGGCGAAGATCGCGGGATTCACGAATGTTGATCCGGCCGGCGTGATCGAAGCGCTCGATGTGGAGACGATCTATGAGGTGCCCCTCCAATTCCGGCGTCAGCGTCTCGACGACTTTGTGCTGTCCCGCTTCGGGATGACGGCCCCGGCCCCCGATCTGACGGCCTGGAAGCACATCGTCGAGCGCATCAAGGCGCCGTCCCGGGGAGGCGTGCGAATTGCCGTCGTGGGCAAGTACACGGAGCTCGTGGACGCATACAAGTCGGTGGAGCAGGCGCTGATACACGGTGGGATCGAGCATGACGTCGACGTGGATATCGACTGGATCGCGAGCGAGCGGCTCGAAGACGACCTGGATCCCGATTTCCTGTCGGGGTATCACGGCCTGCTCGTGCCGGGGGGATTCGGGGACCGGGGCATCGAAGGCATGGTGACGGCGATTCGGTGGGCGCGTGAGAACGGGCTGCCGTTCCTCGGGATCTGCCTGGGCCTCCAGTGTGCCGTCATCGAATTCGCGCGCAACGTGGTGGGCCTGAAGGGCGCCCACTCGTTCGAATTCGACCAGGCCTCGCCGCACCCGGTGATCTGCCTCATGGACGAGCAGCGCAACGTGATCACGAAGGGCGGCACGATGCGCCTCGGGTCGTACGTGGCGAGGCTGGGATCCGATTCCCGGGCCGCGAAGGTCTACGGGTCCACGGAGATCACCGAGCGGCACAGGCACCGGTACGAGGTCAACAACGACTACCGCAGCCGGCTCGGCGAGAAGGGGTTGGCGTTTTCGGCCACATCGCTGGACGGCAAGCTGGTGGAGATGATCGAGCTTCCCGGACATCCCTGGTTCGTGGGCAGCCAGTTTCATCCCGAACTCAAGAGCCGCCCGACGCGGGCGCATCCGCTGTTTGCCTCGTTCGTCGAAGCCGGGGCCGTCCGCGCGCAGCTCGCCGACACGCCGAGGGCGGCGGCGCTGGGAGCGTGAGTCGGTGCCGCGTGTCGCTCGGCGCAGCGATTCCCGGCGTCGGATTGGCGGTACTCCGGGACCGTTCACACTCTTCGCGGGCCCCTGCGTTCTCGAAGACGACGAACTGAACGTCGCCGTGGCCAGGGGGGTGCAGGCCGCGGCTGACCGGGCCGGATTCCCGGCGGTCTTCAAGGCTTCATTCGACAAGGCCAACAGATCGCGCCTCGGCTCTCACCGCGGTCCGGGTCTCAGCGCGGGGCTAGCACGCCTTCGTACGGTGCGGGCCGAGACGGGACTGCCCGTCGTGACCGATATTCACGAGCCGACTCAGGCCGAGGCGGTAGCCGAAGTGGCGGACGTGCTCCAGGTTCCCGCCTTTCTCTGCCGGCAGACGGAGTTGCTTTTGGCGGCCGGGAAAACGGGAAGGGCGGTCAACGTGAAGAAGGGGCAGTGGATGTCCCCGTCCGCGATGGCCGGCGCCGTGGAGAAGGTGCGAGCCGGCGGCGCCCGCCATGTCATGGTCACGGAGAGGGGCACGTCGTTCGGCTATGGCGACCTCGTCGTGGACATGCGCAGCTTTGCCCTTATCCGGGAGGCTGCGGGAGTTCCCGTGATCTTCGACGGGACGCACTCGGTCCAGCAGCCCGGAGGTGCGGCAGGGGGGTCGACCGGCGGCAGGCCCGAACACATCGCACCGCTCGTCAGGGCCGCGGTCGCGGCGGGTTGCGACGGACTCTTTGTCGAAGTCCACCCCCATCCGGCGTCGGCACCCTCGGACGGCAGCAACATGCTCCCGCTCGAGGAACTCCCCCGGCTCCTGGACGCCGTGGCGGCCATCCGCTCCGCCCTTGCCGCAGGGGCTGTCGCGTAGCCGTGGGCGCGAACGGGATTCCGCGGGCAACGGCCCAGGGCATTCGCCTGGTCGTACTCGATGTGGATGGGGTGATGACCGACGGCGGCGTGTACATCGGGGCCACCCGGGACGGTGAGGCGGCGGAGTTCAAACGCTTTGACGTGCAGGACGGAATCGGCGTGAAGATGCTGAGACAGGCCGGAATACATGTGGCGATCGTATCGGGCAGGGTTTCCGCGGCGACGGAACTCCGTGCCGCCGAACTCGGCGTCGCGGATGTGTTCCAGGACGACGGCGCACGCAAGGTGGCGATCCTGCGGCGACTGCTTGCGGCCAGGAAGGTGAGCTGGGCGCAAGTGGCGCTGCTGGGTGACGACCTGGCCGACCTGCCGGCTCTGCGCAAGGTGGGTCTGCCCGCCACCGTGGCCAACGGCACGGCCGAGGTGCGGGGCGTCGCCGCGTGGAAGGGTTCGCGGTCAGGCGGACAGGGTGCGGTGAGAGAGTTCGCGGAGGCGCTGTTGAGAGCGCGCGGAGAATGGGACGGACTGGTCGAGGAGTACTGCCGTGAGCGTAGCGACTGACGTGCGACCCGCCGTCGGGCGTGACGACGGGGTGCTTGCCGAGGGGCGGCGGGTCCTCGAGGCCGAAGCGGACGCAGTGAGAAGTCTGGCGGACAGGCTGGGACCGAGCTTCCTCGACGCGGTCGATCTGGTCCACCGCGCAAAGGGGAGAGTCGTGGTTTCCGGCGTCGGCAAATCCGGGCTGGTCGCCCGCAAGATTGCGGCCACGCTCACGTCGACGGGAACTCCCGCCACCTTTCTCCATCCCGTCGACGGGCTCCACGGCGACCTGGGCCTGATCGGACCGGAAGACGTGATGATCCTGCTGTCGAAGAGCGGCGCGACCGGCGAACTGGAGGGCCTGCTGGCATTTGCCCGGCGTCACGAAATCGCGGTGATCGCCCTCACCGGCGACCGTGCTGCGCCCGTGGCGGGACGGGCCACGGTGGCGGTCGACTGCAGCGTATCCTCCGAAGCCTGTCCCATGGACCTCACTCCGACCTGTTCCACCACGGCCAGCCTGGCGATGGGCGACGCACTCGCGATGGCGCTGCTGAGGCGGCGGGGCTTCGGGCACCGGGACTTTGCGCGTATCCACCCGGGAGGGACCCTGGGGCTGCGCCTGACGCTGACGGTAGAGGACGTTATGGTGAGCGACGACTATCCCGCGGTGCTGCCCGACCATCACGCCCGTGACGTCATCGTTCCCCTGGCACGAATGAGGGGAACGGTTCCGGTCATTGAAGCGGATCGCTCGGTGACCGGAGTCGTCACGGCAGGCGACCTGACGCGGCTGATGGAAGGGACGGACGCGTTTCTCGACGTCCCGGTGTCGGGATTCATGAATCGATCGCCCAGGCTCGCCGCGCCGGACGAGCTCGGGTCGGCGGTCGTCCGGCGGATGGAGGAGCACGGAATCATGGCAATGCCTGTGGTGAGCGACGGGGCCCTGGTCGGCATCGTGCACCTTCACGACCTGCTGCGTGCGGGAGCGGTCTGATGGCGACCGGTTCGACGCCGGCGGCGAGACCCCGCCGAACCCTGCGCATCGGCATGTGGCTGCCGGTCGGCCTGACGCTGCTGGCGGCG
This sequence comes from Longimicrobiales bacterium, assembly GCA_965116905.1. Taxonomy (GTDB): domain Bacteria; phylum Gemmatimonadota; class Gemmatimonadetes; order Longimicrobiales; family Gaopeijiaceae; genus Bin94. The sequence goes on from OZ220732.1 coordinate 2,914,396, forward strand.
GCGTGCGTCAATACGACGGAAGAGCAGCCGCCGGCGGGATTGGAGACGGTGGACGCCGACGAGATCATCTACGGTGTGTCCCTCAACATGTCCCGCGAGGGCATCCGGGAGGCGATGCTCACGGCCGACAGCATGTTCAGCTGGAAGGACTCCACGCACGCACGGGTGATGGGCCTGTCCCTGATCGTCTTCAACGAAAGTGGGGGACGGAGGGCCACGATTTCGGCCGAGGAGGGACGTCTGAACCGGATGGGCAACGAGTTGACCGCGATGGGCAGCGCGGTTCTGAGCATCCCCGGGCAGGGCCGCGAAATCCGCACGGAAGAACTCCACTTCGCCCCCGAGGTCGATCGCGTCTGGACCGACGTGCCCGTCGTGATGCACGAGGGCGGGTGCGTGTTCGAGGGCGACCGGCTCCAGTCGGACATGGATTTCGACGACGTCAGGATCTGGGGAACCCGGGAGCGAGGGTGCTCCTGAAGATGCGATTCGCCGGACGGGCCTGCGTGGCGGCGCTTGGCGCAGTGGCGCTTGCCGTGGCAGTTCTCCCCGGCGCATTGGCCGGACAGCAACGGCAGTGCTGGCTGGACGGCGTCGGGGGCTACACCCACAGCACCCGCTTCGATTCCCTGAACTACATACACCGGGCTTCCGGCGGGATCGACTACCGCTGCTCGGACGGCACCCAAATCCTCGCCGATTCGGCTGTGGTCTACGAAATGAACGGGACGGTGCAACTGTTCGGCCGGATTCGCTTCGAGGACCTGGACACGCGGCTCGACGCCGACAGCGCCCGCTACTTCGGCAATATCAGCCAGCTCGAGGCGTGGTCGGACGTTACGGTAACGGATCTGCACAGCGACGCGATCATCGAAGGCGACAGTCTCAGGTACTTCCAGGCCTCCGAGTTCCGCGCCGTGGACCGCGTACTCGTCTACGGGGGCGACCCCCGTGCCACGTTCTATCCACCACCGGTGCCGATGCCGCCCCCGCCTCCCCCGGAGCCGGAGGCCGCCGACACGGTCGATGCGGCGGCTCCCGACAGTGCGGAAGCCGATCCCCCCGAGGCCGGCGAAACCGACCCGCCCGAGGACGAGGAAACCGACCCGCCCCAGGGCGCTGAGGTCCTCGCGGCCGACAGTACCGAGGCCGGTGAAGCCGAGCAAGCCGACAGCGCCGAAGCCGGTCAGCCCGAGCCGGATGCGACCGACCCGCCCGAGGACACCGAGGCCCCCGCGGCCGACAGCACCGAGGCCGATCCGGAGGCTGCAACCGTTCCCCCCGCGGATCCACCCCCGGTGGACTCGGTCAGTCCCCCCCCATACCACATCGAAGCGCGCCGGTTCATGATCGACGGCCGCCGCTATTTCCGCGCGGCCGAAGAGGTGGTCGTGCTGCGCGACTCCCTGAGGGCCGTCGGAGATTCGCTGGACTTCGACCAGGACCTCGGCACCATGTCCATCATCGGGGACTCGCGCGTGGACCAGCAGGGATTCGAACTGTCGTCCGACGCGGTAGAGGTGACGCCCACGACGGGGCTGAGCGAGGAGATTCTTGCCCGCGGGAACGCGGAACTCGTGGGCAGGCAAATGACCATGAACGCTCCTGCCATCCGCATGTTCCTGGACGGTGGCGCAGTCAACCGGCTGGTGGCGATTTCATTGCTCCCTCCGATCGAGCAGGAGGTGCTCGACACGACCGGGCTGTCGGCTGGCGACGCCGAGCGCGCCCGCGCCCTCGCGGCCGCAGGGGCGAGGGCCGACTCCGCTGAGGCCCAGCCGGTGGACTCGATCGTCCAGCCGTCGGCCTTTGCGGACGAGTTCAAGCTGACCGCCGACTCGATCGACGTGCTGTCTCCGGCACAGTTGCTCGAGCTCGTGACCGCGGTGGGCTCGGCGCGGGCCGAGGCCGCGCAACCGGCTTCGGCCGGCTCGGACGGACTTCCCGAGATTGCGAGTCGTGACTGGATGGAGGGCAGTACGATCCTGGCTCATTTTGCCGTGGCCGACTCGGGGACGGCGGGCGGGTTGACCGGCCAGAACCCGTCGCGACTGGAGACGCTGACCGCGGTCGGCGAGGCTCGCAGTCTCTACCGAATGACCCCGTCGGACACGGCGGTCACCGAACCCGACGCCCCTCCGGCGTTACACTTAGTCGAGGGCAACCAGATCAGGATCCATATGCGAGGACGAGAAGTCGTGAAGATGGAGGTCGAAGGCCAGACCCTGGGCTACCACCTCGAACCGCTGCCGCCGGACTCGGCCGGCGCGGCTGGCGATTCCGCGGCCGCCGGGCTGGATTCGGCCAACGCAGTGCCCGATTCGGCCAATGCAGTGCCCGATTCGGCCGCCGTGGTCCCGGACAGCGCCACGATCACGCCCGACACGGCCGGGGTTTCTCCCGATACGCTTTCGTCGCGCTCGCGTCCCTTTCTCATGCGCCGCAGAGGCTGGCGATGAGCGGGGGAGTGGCGGTAGCGACGGCCTCGATGTTGAGGGGCACCGGGCTGACCAAGATCTACAAGAAGCGCCGTGTCGTGTCCGAGGTGGACATCCAGGTCCGGCAGCGCGAGATCGTCGCGCTTCTCGGGCCGAACGGGGCGGGGAAGACCACCACCTTCTACATGCTGGTCGGCCTGATCGCTCCGGACGGCGGACGCGTCTTCCTCGACGAGACGTCACTGACCGGGGTGCCGATGTACAAGCGGGCGCGGATGGGGGTCGGCTACCTGGCACAGGAGCCGTCGGTCTTTCGGCGCCTGACGGTGGAGCAGAACGTCATGGCGATTCTAGAGACGCTCGATATCGATCGCCACGAGCGCGCCGAACGGCTCGAAGAGCTCCTGGGCGAGCTTTCGATCGGCCACCTGCGCAATGCCAAGGCCTTTTCGCTCTCAGGCGGCGAACGCCGCCGGCTCGAGATTACCCGAGCGCTCGTACAGCGGCCGAAGTTCATGCTCCTGGACGAGCCGTTCGCGGGTATCGATCCCATTGCCCTGCACGATATCCAGGAGATCGTGTCCGAACTCAAGCACCGGGATATCGGCGTGATCATCTCGGACCATAACGTCGAACAGACGCTGGAGATCGTCGACCGCGCGTACATCATGCACGAAGGCAGGATACGCGTGGCCGGAACCGTACCCGAGCTCGTGTGGAACGACGAGGTCGCCGACCTCTACCTCGGACCGACCCTGACCGTGCGCATGAGATCGAGGTTCCCCCGCCCAGGAACTTGAGCATCCGGTGACCGCGATCAGGACGGGACTGCACCAGAGCGCTCACCTGCGGCAGGAGTTGAAGGCCAATCCCCGCCTGTACCAGGCGATGGATCTGCTGTACATGCCTCTTCTCGACCTTCAGGCGCGGCTTGAACAGGAGCTCCTGGAGAACCCGTTCCTGGAACTCTCCGAACCGGACAACGAAGAGGTCGACTGGCAGGAAGTCCTGATCGACGACTTCGATGCGGGTGGGCAGAGGATGCGCTATGAACCCCGCGAGCCCTACGAGCCGGCCGTGGTCGAGACGCGCCATCTCCACGACTTCCTCCGTGAGCAAGTCGGCCTGCTGCATCTCGACGAGCGGCAGCTCTGGATTGCCGAGGAGATCATCGGGAATATCGACGATGACGGCCTCCTGACGTGCACCCTGCAGGACGTGGTGGACGGGCTCGACGCCTCGCGCGAGGAGATCCGGGACAAGGCTCTCGAACAGGCCGGCAAGATCGACGATGACGAAGAGCGCGACCGCGAAATGGCGGAACTGGCGGCTCTCTTCGCTCCGCACAGGCAGTCGGAGGTGGAATCGGTACTTCTGGTCGTCCAGTCGCTCGACCCTCCGGGGGTCGGAGCGCGCGGCCTCAGGGAGTGCCTGATGATTCAGCTGCGCAGGGAAGACAGGGAGGACACGCTCGCCTACCGGATCGTGGCCGATCATTTCGACGGCCTGCTGGGCCACCGGTGGGTGGACATCGGGCGCGCGCTGGAGATCGCCCCGGGCAAGGTGCAGGACGCCGCCGACGACATCGCAAAGCTGGATCCCAAGCCCGGGCGACGGTATGCGGCCGACCCGGACCACTACGTCATACCGGATCTCATCGTGGACAAGATCGGTGGCGAGTACATGGTCTTCGCCAACGACACGGGACTGCCGCGCCTGCGACTTTCCCAGTCGTACCGGGACGTGGCCGCGGACAGGTCGAAGTTCGTGGGACCGAACAAGGAGTTCATCGCCAACAAGCTCAACGCCGCGCAGTGGCTCATTCAGATGATCGAACAGCGCCGGCAGACCATGCTCAAGGTGATGCGGTTCATCGTGGCGCGGCAGTCCGGCTTCTTCGAAAAAGGGGTACAGCACCTGAAGCCGCTTACGCTGCGCGAGGTGGCGGATCATATCGAAATGGCTGAATCGACGGTGTCGCGCGTGACCAACGACAAGTTTGTCCAGTCACCCAGCGGCGTGCATCCGCTCAAGTTCTTCTTCTCCGGCGGACTGCCCACGGTGACCGGAGAGGACGTGTCCACTCGCGGGGTCCAGGAGAAGATCCGGAACCTGATCGGAGATGAGGACTCGCAACGTCCCCTGACGGATCAGGCGCTGGTCAACCTCCTGAAGAGCGAAGGGATCAAGATCGCCCGCCGCACGGTGGCGAAGTACCGGGACCAGCTGGGGATACTGCCCGCCAGGATGAGAAAGCGCATCTAGATGGCGAACCCCGGTGCCACGGCCGGACGGGCGTCGCCCTCCGAGGCCGATGCCTATGGCGACTTCGCACTTGTCGTGCCGGCCTTCAACGAGGCCGAGAACGTCCCCAGGCTGGTCCGCTCGATCCGCGGCGCCTTCGAAGAGTTCGGACTCGCGGGCGAAGTCCTGATCGTCGATGACGGCTCCACCGACGGCACCGGGGACCTGGCGCGGACCGAGGGTTCGGGATGGCCCGCGCTGCGGGTCCTTGCGCACAGGGTCAACCTCGGGAAGACCGAGGCGCTGCTCACGGCCGCCGCGGCAACCGACCGGAAGTACCTGGTGCTCTTCGACGCCGATCTCCAGCATCTTCCGGCCGAGATCCCCCGCTTCCTCGACAAGCTCGCCGAAGGGTGGGACATCGTGACCGGAAGGAAGGTCGGCGCCTACGACAAGCGGCTGGTTTCGTCGATCTACAATGCGGTGAGCCGCCGCATCTTCGACGTGCCCGTTAGCGACCTGAACTCCATGAAGGCGTTCCGCGCGGACATCCTCGACACCGTCAGGCTGCGCCACGACTGGCACCGTTTCTTCGTGGTCATGGCCTGCCGCAGGGGGTTCACGGCCACCGAGATCGACATCGCGCTCTACCCGAGAGAAGCCGGAGAGTCGAAGTACTCCGGAAAGGGACGGGTCGTCGGAGCCGTACTGGACCTGGTCGCGGTCTGGTTCCAGCTTCGGCTCTCCCGCAGGCCGATGCTCGCATTCGGGATTCCGGGCCTTCTGCTGATGACGGGCGGGATCCTGACCGGACTCGCCGCACTGTTTGCGCGCTACGCCATGGGCGTGGGATTCCGGCCGCTGCTCTACCTGGTCATGCTGCTGGTGACCGTCGGCGTGCTGTTCTTCGTCGCGGGATTCCTCGCTGAAATGATCGCGTCGGTGCACGACGAACTCGACGCCTACCGGAGACGCGGCTCCGACCGCAGCTCCACGGGAGCGAAGCCTCGTGACCGGGCCCGCTGAGCCCGTCGGCCGGGACCGCGATCCGGTCCTGCTCGGGTGACCATGTCGTCGCCGAGGATTCTCTCCGTGATCGGGACCCGTCCGGAGGCCATCAAGATGGCTCCCGTGATCCGGGCCCTGGAGGCTCGCGGAGGGACCACGCACCGGGTGGCCCTGACCGGCCAGCACACCGACATGGTCGACCAGGTGCTGAGCGCCTTCGGCATCGAACCGGACTACGATCTCGACCTGATGACGCCGGGACAGAGCCTCTATGACATCGGCCACGCCTGCCTCGATGGCCTTCGGAAGGTCGCCGCGGAGTTCAGGCCCGATGTGACGATCGTGCAGGGCGATACGGCGACGGTCTTCTTCGCCGCCGTGGTCACCTTCTTCCAGCAGGGCAGGCTGGCGCACGTCGAGGCGGGCCTCCGAAGCCATGAGAAGTGGGCCCCGTTCCCGGAAGAAATGCTCCGCCGCATGACCGACACCGTCTCCGACTTCTGCTTTGCTCCCACGGCTGCCGCCGCGGCCAATCTGGGCGCGGAGGGCATCGAGTCCGGACGGGTCTGGGTCACCGGCAACACGGTGGTGGATGCGCTCGAAGAGATCCGCTCCCGTCCGCTTCCGCTGTGCGACCCCCGCGCGGCCGAATTGCCAGGGCCCGGCCGCCGTCTCGTCCTGCTGACCGCCCACCGGCGCGAGTCGTTCGGCCGTCCGCTCGAACGCGTGTTCGAGGCCGTGGCGTCGCTCGTCCGCCTTGTCGACGACGTGGACGTGCTCTATCCCGTGCACCCCAATCCGAAGGTTCGAGAGCCCGCCCGGCGAATCCTGGAAGGCCACCCGCGGGTCCACCTGTTGGAGCCGCTGGACTACGGCGATCTCGTCGCCGCGCTCGGCAGGGCGAGTCTGGTGCTGACCGATTCGGGGGGGATCCAGGAGGAAGCGCCCGCGTTCGGCGTGCACACCCTTGTCCTCAGGGAGGTGACGGAGCGCCCCGAGGCGGTGCAGGCGGGGGCCGCCACACTCGTCGGCACCGATGCGGAACGGATCCTGTCCGAAGCGACAGGGCGCCTCGACCGGACGGAGACCGACCCCGTGCCGGCGAATCCCTACGGGGACGGCCGGGCCGGCGAGCGCATCGCGGACATACTCCTGGCCGAACTGAGGGGGTTGCCGCGCCAGACGGCCGATTGGGGCGGGCCGTGAGGATCGTCGTCCACTGCGTGTACTTCCCCCCCGAGGTGGGCGGACTCGAGAGCCATGTGCACTACCTGTGCCGGGGACTCGCCCGGCAGGGTCACGACGTGACGGTGATCACGTCGCTGTCTCAGCCCGGTCTCGCAAAGGAAGAAGTCCGGGACGGTATCCGCATACACCGCACGCCGTTGCCGTCCCGCACACCAGTGGGTTGGTTCCTTCACGCGGTGGGGTCGACGCCTCGCACGCGCGCAGCCGTACGCGATGCTGACATCGTGCACGCACAGGCGTTTCCGTCGCTCCTCCCTTGCGCACTGGCACTGGCGGGGGCAAGCGCGCCGCTCCTTTGCACCCTTCACACCTCGCATTTCCTGCGCCTGGCCCGGCGGCCGCTGGCACGGACAGGGCTTGGCAGGCTCCTCGAACTAAGCGATTACAACTTCGCTGCCAGCAAGGAGATCGCGGATGTCGGCGAGAGCCTGAGCGAGTCGGTGTCGGTGGAGGTCGTGGTCAACGGAGTGGAGACCGACATCTTTCGGCCAGTGCCGCCCGGGATCGCGCGGCGATCCGGCCGCCAGCGCATCATCGTCCCCCGGCGTCTGTTTCCGAAGAACGGCGTGGAGTACTTCGTGCGGGCGCTGCCGGCAATTCTGGCGGGCGCGGACGTGGAAGCGATGGTGGTCGGGGACGGGCCGGAACGAGAGCGGCTGCAGGGGATCGCGGGGGAGTTGGGGGTGGCGGAACGGATCGAGTTCCTGGGCGCGCGTCCCCACGCGGACATGCCGGGACTGCTGTGCTCGGCGGATATCTCCGTATTCCCGTCGCTGATGGAGGCGACATCGGTCGCGGCCCTGGAGTCGATGGCATGCGGAGTCCCGGTCGCCGCCTCCGCCGTCGGCGGCCTTCCACAGATCATCGACGACGAGGTGGGCGGGCTCTTTGCACCGGCAGACCCGGAAGCGCTGGCCGCCACCGTGTTGCGCCTGCTGGGCGATGCCGGACTGCCCGAGCGTGCGAAGGCCGCCAGGCGGCGCGTCGTGTCCCATTGGAGCAACGCGCGTCTGGTGGAGCGCCACCTGGAGGTCTACCGTGAGCTGCTGGGGAGGCGCACATGACCAAAGCGCGACCGTCGGCGGTGAACATGCCGTGGTGGCTGACCGCCGGGATCTTCGTGCTGACCACGGTGATCCTGTTCGGCGAGTTCATCTTCTCCGACCGGATGCTCTACGGCGGGGACACGCTCGCGCTGGGATACATGGCGCGCGCCTACTTCGCGGAACAACTTGCGGCGGGCGCCTTTCCGCTGTGGAATCCGCGGCTTCTTGGCGGAATCCCCTTCGTGGAAGCCCTCTCCGCCGGCGACTCGATCTACCCCACGAGTCTCCTGTACTACTTCATGGAGCCGTACCGGGCTCTGGGCTGGAAGCTCGTGCTCCATGTACTGGCGGGCGGGTTCTTCATGTACGGCTGGGCCCGCGGCCTGGGCCTGCAACGCCCGGCCGCCGCGCTCGGGGGGCTGGCCTGGCTGCTGGCCCCGGTCATCGTGACCCTCGTACTGCCCGGCAACGACGGCAAGCTCATGGTGGCGTCCCTCGCGCCCCTCGTCTTCTGGGCGGCCGACTCGGTCCTCCGCAGTCCCTCGGGGAAGACCGGCGCCGGGCTCGCGGGCGCCGTCGCCCTGGCCAGCCTGACCACTCAGTTCCAGACCGCGTACTTTCTCTTCGGTTCGGTCGGCGCCTACGCGGCATTTCGCACCGTACGGCTCTGGCGGGGCAGGGGACCGGGCGAGCGGGGCGTGCGGGAGGCGAGGGCGGCCCTTGCGCCGCTTGGTCTGTTCCTGCTGTGCGCGGTCCTGGGTGCAGGGATCGCGAGCGTCCAGCTGATACCCGCGGCGGAATACGTCACCGAGTCCTCCCGGCGCATTGCGACCACCCTCGAGGCCACGCCCGAAGAGGCGATCGCCTATTCGAGCTCCTGGTCATTGCACCCGGAAGAAGTGGCGGGCCTGATGGTTCCGGAGTTCGTGGGGAACAGCGGGGCCGAAGCCGACTGGGCTCGGGGGACCTACTGGGGACGGAACGCCTTCAAGGGCAACCACGAGTACCTGGGAATCCCCGTATTGCTGCTCGCCGTGTTCGCGCTTTTCGGTCGGCGCCGGCGGGCCCTCAGGTGGTTCATGGCGGCGATGAGCCTGCTCTGGCTCCTCTTTGCGCTGGGCACCCACACCCCCGTGTGGCGGCTCTTCTATGAAATCGTGCCCGGCATCTCGCTGTTCCGGGTTCCGTCGATAAGCGCTTTTCTGGTCAGCTTCGGTGCCACCACGCTGTTCGCGCTCGGAGTCGACGACATGGTGCGCGAGCCCCCATCGCGCGCCGGGTTCTTCCGCACGCGGCGTGGCCAGGCCCTGCTCGCATGCCTGGGCTTGCTGGTCGTCGGCCTCCTCCTCCAGTCCTCGGGCGCGCTCGGGCGAATGTGGACGACACTGGTGTATCCGGATGCGGGCCCGCGCAGCCTGGCGACGCTTGCAGCCGCTTCCCCCTTCATCACCCGCGGCTTCGTGATCGCGATCCTGCTGGCCGGCCTGACGATCGGCTCGCTGTGGGCCGGCCTTGAGCGCAAAGTGCCCCTCACCGCCGCGCTGGCTGCGCTGGGACTGCTCGTCGCGCTCGACCTCGGCCGGGTGGACCGGGCCTTCATCACCACATGGGACTTCCATGCCTGGGCGGCCGCCGACGACAACACGCGCTTCCTGCAGAACCGCCGCGAGACAGCCCCGCCGTTCCGGGTCGCGGACCTGCGGGGCGACGACCAGAACGTCGATCTGGCCATGTTCGGACTGGACCTGTTCGCGGGGCACCACCCGAACGACCTGGCCCGGTACCGCCAGCTTCTCGGCCTGGAGGCGAGCCGCCGGGAGGGCGCGAATACACGGCATCAGAACGTCCTGCGCCTGATGAACGTCAAGTACCTGGTCTGGCCCGAGGGGGCATTCGGCGGGCCTCCCTACGAGGGCGCTCCGCGCATGAGTTCGGCCCAAACCGCGAGGGGGCTCGAGGCGGTCTATGCCTACCCGGGGCTGGACCGGGCCTGGCTCGCGGGAGCGACCACGGTGCTGGACGACGATCGCGCTATCGAGCGGATCCTGTCCGCCGACTTCGATCCCGCGGCCGAGGCCGTCCTCTCCAACGCCGTGCCGATCGCCCCCGTGTCCGACGCCTCGGGCTCGGTCGAGTGGGAGATGGATACACCGGGGCACCGCACGCTCACGGTCCGGAGCGATGGCCCGGCTCTGCTGGTCGTTTCCGAAAACTGGTTCCCCGGGTGGGAGGCCGAGGTCGATGGCCGGCAAACGCCCGTGCACCGGGTCAACCTCACGCTGCAGGCCGTGGAGATCCCCGGGCCGGGCGTCCATAGCGTCACGCTGCGCTTCACGGCCCCCTCCGTCCGCAATGCACTGCGGGTCAGCATCGCGTGCGCGGTGGCAACCCTGCTGCTCCTGACGGTGTCCCTGGTTCCCGCGCGGCTGCGGCAACGGAAGCGGGATTGACGCTCTCCGGGGAAGCGCGCGCCGGGTTGGGCCGGAAGCACGCGCGGCGGTGGGGCGCTGCGGCGGCCAAGGCTGCCCTTGCGGTCGCCGTGACATGGCTGATCCTGCGGGCCGCGGGTGTTCGCCTCGCCGAGGCCGGTTCCAATATCGACTGGTCGCTTCTGCGACCGGACATTCCCGTCCTGCTCCTGTCGATGGCGGCCCTCTTCGCCGCATTTGCCCTGCAGGCCCGGCTGTGGGCCTGGCTCCTGACCCATTTCGGAGGACCGCCGGTTCGGCTCGTGGTGGCCACGGCGATCATCCTCGTGGCCAACATGGGGAGGTACATCCCTGGCAAGATCTTCCAACTGGCGGGCCTGGCCCTGCTCGCCAGGCGTGAAGGCGCATCCGGGGTGCAGGCCGGCGTGGCCGCGGTCACGGGACAGGTCCTGAATCTCCTGGCGGCCGCGCTGGTGGGTGGATGGGCGGCCTACGCCGCCGGTTCGATCCCGCCCGGGATCGGCCTCGCCGCGGGATTGGCGGTCGTGCTGGGTGTCGCCGTTCTGGTGGGCACAGGCTGGGCCGGAAGGGTGCTGCGCTGGATGCTGCGGCGCAGCGGTCACGAACAGGACGTGGCGTTGCCTGGGCGGAGGGTCCTCGGACTCTGTCTGGCCGGATACGTCGCGGGCTGGGCCGCGTATGGCCTCGCGTTCTTCTGGCTGGCCCGCGGTGCCGGCCTCGATATCCCGCTCGCCACCGCCATCACGGCCTTCTCCGGCGCCTATTTCGTCGGCTACATTTCTCTGGTACCCGGGGGTATCGGGGTCCGGGAAGGAGGTCTTTACGTGCTCCTTGTTTCGGTGCTGGGACCTCAGGGCAGCCTGGTATTGGCCGGACTGCAGCGCGTGTGGATCACGGTTGGCGAGCTCCTGGGAGCCGTGGGCGGCACAGCGCTACTGAAGATGCGGGGGCGGGCATGACAGATTCCGAACGCGTGCTGGTCGTGATTCCCACGTACAACGAGCGCGACAACCTGCCGCGCATCGTCCCGCAGGTGCTGGAGCAGGGAGACGCGTTGCACGTGCTCGTAGTCGACGACAACTCGCCCGACGGAACCGGTGACATCGCTGACCAGCTGGCGGCCGGCAACGAACGGGTCGCCGTGCTCCACCGACCGGGAAAGCAGGGCCTGGGCGCGGCTTACGTTGCCGGGTTCAAGTGGGGATTGAAGAGAGATTTCGACGCGTTCGTGGAGATGGACGCCGATCTCTCCCACCCGCCGGCCATGCTGCCCGTGATCCTGGACGAGATCCGGCGGGACATCGACGTCGTGGTGGGCTCCCGATACCTGGGCGGCCGGATCACGGTGGTGAACTGGCCGATGCGGCGTCTGATGATCAGCCTCTTCGGGTCGTGGTACGCGCGGGTGATCACCCGCCTTCCGGTTCGCGACGCCACCGGTGGCTTCAACGCCTTCCGGCGCCGCGTCCTCGAGCGCGTCCGCCTGGACCGGATCCAGTCGAACGGATACAGCTTTCAGATCGAGCTGAAGCTGAGGGCGTGGCGAGGGGGCTTCGAGTTGCGCGAGGTGCCCTTCGTCTTCACCGAACGGGACAGCGGCGAGTCCAAGATGTCGAAGAACATCATCTGGGAAGCCGTGTGGCGGGTCTGGAAGCTGCGCATTCTGGATCTGCTGGGACGCCTCTGACAGCCCGAGCCATGGCGCTCATCGATCTGTGCTACCGGTGTCCACAGTGCGGCCACGACCCGATGAGCGGGGAAGGGGACGCGGCCTGGTGCGCATCCTGCGGCATTCGGCTCGAGCGCAGCCGCGGCCGACTCCTGCTGTCGCTTCCGGACGGCGACAAGCGGTTCGACGTCAGCGCGGCCGACCTGTGCCGGCGGATCGACGAACACGGCGGCCCGGTCAGCCGTGCGACCAGGGACGACGGTACGCTGGAATACTCGGCCCGCGCGCGGATTTCCTGGCGGGTCGCGGAGCGGGCCGTTCGGTACCGCGGGGTGTTGCGGGGCTTCGCCGAGAGCATGGGCCCCGCGGCGCCGGGCACCATCACTGTCGACCGCGAACGGGTACATGTGGGGTGCGGCGACCGACGCGCCGGAAGCTGGCGCCATCTCGACCTTGGCGCGGTCCAGGCGTCGTCCTCTTCGCTGCAGCTGTCGCTGCCGGGTGACCAGCTCGTCCAGCTCCGTTTCGTTGACGATTCGCCCAGGCGCTGGGAAACCCTGATGCGGCGGCTGATCAGCGACGCGTACGAGCGCGCGGGGCGGGGCACGGTGGTGGAATTCCAGCCCAGGATCGTCACACGATGGTAGGCGCCCAATGGTAGGCGGCTGGTATGCGTTCTTCCGGTTCGCGTTCGGGTGGATCGGGAAGGTGCTGGCCCGGTGCCGCGTGTCGGGCACGTCGCACATCCCCCGCAAAGGGGCCTTCATCCTGGTCGCGAACCACGAGAGCATCCTCGATCCGCTCCTCATACAGACGAACTGCCGCCGCACCGTCCATTTCTTCGCGAAGAGCACACAGTTCGGGGCGAACGCCCTGTTCGCCTGGTTCCTGCCCCGTGTCGCGGCCATTCCGGCCCGCCGCTACCGGGTCGATCCGCAATCGGTCCGCACCGCGCTCAGGGCCCTGGACCACGGCGACGGCGTGGGCATCTACCTGGAGGGAGAGCGCAGCTGGGAGGGCGCGCTGCGGCCCTTCCGGCGCGGGTCCATCCGCCTGATCCTGAAAGCGGGCGTGCCCGTGGTCCCGTGCCACATATCCGGCACCTACGACGCGTGGCCGCGCTGGACCCGTTCCAGGTGGCGGTCGCCCGTTCACATTCGCTACGGCGAGCCGCTGCACTTCGGCGTGCACGAAACGCGGGCCGAACGGGAATCGGCGCTGGAGCCCGCCACCCGACGCCTGCGCCAGGCCCTGCTCGGATTGGCCGGGGAGCGTCCCGACCGACCGTGGCCCACTGGCGCCTGACGCCGAACGCAGCGAGTATTCCGGTCATGCGCTCGGCACTTCTGTGGGTCTCGGAGAACAGGTGGTGCTCCAACACGCTGCCCCGGTACGGGTTTGTACGAAGGGCCGTGCGCAGGTTCATGCCCGGCGAAACCCTGGGAGACGCGCTCGACGCCGCCAGAGGGCTGGAACGGGCGCGGGGAATCCCGACGCTGATCACTTTCCTCGGCGAAAACGTCGCGGACCGGGCCGAAGCGCGGGCGGTTGCCGACCACTACGTACAGGCCGCCGCCGAAGTCGCTTCGCGTGGCCTCGACGCCGAGTTGTCCGTAAAGCCCACGCACCTGGGCCTCGATCTGGGGATCGACGTCGCCGAGGAGAATCTGCGGCTGATCACGCGCTCTGCGGAGGCCCACGGGAACTGGGTCTGGATCGACATGGAGTACAGCCGGTATGTGGATCCGACCCTCGATCTCTACCGCTCCATCCGCACCGACCACGACAATTTCGGCATCTGTCTGCAGTCCTACCTCTATCGCACCCCGGCCGACCTCGAGTCGCTCATCCCGATGGGCCCTGCCATACGGATGGTGAAGGGCGCCTACGCCGAACCCGCCGAAATCGCGTTTCCCGAAAAGAGGGACGTCGACCAGGCATTCTTCGACCTGACGACGCGCATGCTCGCCCCCGACGCGCTCGCGGCGGGAATGCGCGCCGGTCTGGCCACGCACGATACGGCGCTGATCGCCCGAATCGACGAATGGGCGCAGTCGAACGGCGTTGCATCCGAAGCCTACGAATACCAGATGCTGTATGGCATCTCACAGAGGGAACAGGTCCGTCTCGCCCGGATGGGGCGGGGAGTGCGCGTTCTCATCAGCTACGGCGAACACTGGTTCCCGTGGTACGTGAGGCGGCTGGCCGAACGCCCTGCCAACGTCGCCTTCGTCGTCCGCAGCATGCTTCCATGGTGAACGTCCCAATGAACACAAGTCATCGTCCGCCCGCTCGCATTCGTCCGCCCGTTGTTCGCATTCGTCCGCCTGCCCGCCGATGGGTCGGCGTATGCGTCCTGTCGGCGTGCCTCGGCAGTGCTGCGTGCGAAACCGCTGAGGCCCCGAGTGCGGCCGAGCATCCGAGTGTCGTCGCCGCCCGCGCCCTGGTGGACTCGGTGATGGAGGCAAACGCGATCCCCGGTCTGTCCGTGGCCGTTGGAAGGGATTCAGAAGTCATGTGGTCAGAAGGTTTTGGGTATTCGGACTTGACTCACGACGTAAGAGTGACGCCCGCCACGAAGTTCCGCGTCGGAAGCGTGTCCAAGCCGATAACGGCGGCGGCGATCGGCGTGCTCCTGGAAGAGGGTGCGCTGGACCTGGACGCGCCGGTGCAGACGTACGTGCCGTCCTTTCCGGAGAAGCAGTGGCCGGTCACCACCAGGCTGCTGGCGGGGCACCTGGGGGGAATCCGGCACTACGAGGGGGACGAGAACTTCTCTTCGGTCCGCTATCCGACCGTCCTGTCCGGCCTCGCCATCTTCCAGGACGACCCGCTGATCAACGAGCCGGGCACCGAGTATTCCTACTCGTCATATGCATGGAATCTGATCAGCGCGGTGATCGAGGGCGCCAGTGGCGAGGCGTTCCTGGACTACATGGACAGGGTGGTGTTCGATCCGCTGGCGATGGAGCACACGGTGGCGGGCCACACGGACAGCATCATCCCGAATCGGACGCGTTTCTACACTCTGTCGCCCACGGGCGAGGTCCTGAACGCCCCGTACGTCGACAACAGCTACAAATGGGCGGGCGGGGGATTCCTCTCGACGCCGGAGGATCTGTTGCGCTTTGCGAACGGCCACCTGGAGCCCGGTTTCCTGCAGGCGGAGACGCTGGAGCTGCTGTTCGCCTCCCAGCGAACGCGGGACGGGACCGAGACGGGATACGGTTTGGGCTGGCGCTCCAGCACCAACTCGCATGGCGAACGAATCGTGTCGCACGGCGGCGGATCGGTCGGTGGGCGCACGATGCTAACCATGAATCGGGACAACGGGCTCATCGTGGCCATCGTTGCGAATCTGTCCAGCGCGCCCATGACGGGCGAACTGGCAGGGGGGATCGAGGAACTGTTCCGATAGCCGAGGGCAGGGACCGGTCGGGATTCCCATTGTGTTAGGTCGTGATGCTGAAAATGCACGACTTTACATAATACATATTATGCGACATAATAGGGCGAAGCGTGGAAAAACCTCCGGGTCCGCCTAGTTCAGCGCCGCCGCCATCTCCGCCCGCCGCATCTCCACGAGCCCGCGCTCGGGATCCCCTTCCTCCATTTCCTCCAGCAGACGGTCGTAGATCTCCAGCGCGGCCTCGTAGTCGCCCTGGCTCGCTTGCAGCCGAGCCTCGTCCGCGAGGGCGTCGCGTGTCACAAAGCTCAGGCGGGCCCGTTCGGCGAGCCGTTCGTACAACCCCTCGGCCATCTGGAGGTTGCCGGCGTCTTCGGAGATGGCGGCGAGGAGTGCCGCAGCCTGGGCCCCCAACGGGTTCCCGACATCGCCGGCAATCGGCTCCAGCACCTCGATGGCCGCGTCGAGGTCGCCGAGATCAGCGGTCACCTGACCCAGCGTTAGTCGCGCTTCACCCGCCGAAGAGGTGCTTCCGAAGCGCTCCAGGTACACCTGCAGGTCGGCCTGGACGCCGGCCTGATCTCCAGCGTCGAGGCGCAACTGCAGATCCTCGAGCCGTGCGGCCGCCGTTTCTCCCAGGTCGGCCCGGTAGCGCGCGTAGTACACGAGGGCGACGACGCCCAAAGCCACCAGGATGACACCGGCGGTCAGTGTCGGCCTGTTGCGCTGGGCCCAGTTGCTGACTTCCAGTGTCTTGGCGACGAAGGCGTCCTCCTGGTCGACCGGATTGACGGGTTTGCTGGGTCGGGACCCGGGTTTGCGGTATTTTGTCATCGGATCACGTCGTTTAGCCGGACTGTCGTCGTTTAGCCGCACTGTCGCGTAGCGTGGAAAACTCGCACGAAACAACACTAATCCCAAGGCCGAACGCGGGTCAACGGTTGATCGGCGGCCTGCTGTGCTGGGCCGTGGTGGCCGCCTGCGCCGACCCGCCGCTCCCCTCCCGGATCGAGATTACGCCCTCGCTGGCCACTGCGGACGTGGTGGGCGCTACCATCCAGTACACCGCCCGCGTGTTCGACGACGAAGAACGCGAAATCGTCGGTGCGGCGGTTGGCTGGTCGTCGGACCATCCGGGGATCGCAACGATTTCAGAGACCGGGCTGGCCACGATCACCGGCCAGGGCGATGCGACGTTGCGGGCGACGCACCAGGCCCTTTCGGCATCGGCGTTGCTGGTGGTCGAACTGAAGCCCGTACGTCTGGCGAAGGTCGCCGGAGACGGACAGACGGCCCCCGCGCTTTCGATTCTTCCGGACAGACCCACGGTGCGCGTGGAAGACGGCAGCGGGGCCCCGATTCCGGATGTCCTGGTGACCTTCGAGGTCATCGCGGGTGGTGGCCAGGTCGTCCCGCTGACCGGTGTCACGGGGGTCGACGGTGAGGCCTCCACGCGGTGGACCCTGGGCGATACGGTGGGCCGGCAAGCGTTGCGGGCGGCCGCGGGGCTGCTGGAGGCCGACTTTGTGGTGACCGCGACGCCGCCCCTGCTGGCGATCAGCACCACGCGGCTGAAGCGGGCTCGGGCATCGCTGGACTACTCGGCGACGCTGGAAGTCATCGGGGGGACGCCACCGCTGGTGTGGTCCGCCGAGGACGGTGCCCTTCCCCCTGGACTGCAGCTCGACAGTCTGGGGATCATCTCCGGAACCGCGGCCGTGCCGGGATTCCACGTCTTCGCCGTTCACGTTCAGGACGCGGTGGGCAACCGGGCCACGGGTGAACTGGGTCTGCGCGTGTGCGAGCCCCCGCTGTCGCTCGAGCCGGGCGGCGTGGCAGCCCACGACCCGCTGGGGCTGATGCCGTGTCCTCCCTTCCTCCCCGCGGGCGTGGAGGGCGACGCCTACCGGGTGGCGGTCGTCAGCACGGACCTTTCCCGGACCGGACCACTGGCGCAGGCGGTCGTTTCGGTGATCGAACACGGTGCCCCGCCCGCCGCTCAGGCAGCCGACGGGCCGGCAACCGGGGTCCGGCGGTTCCCCGAATTGCCCGCGGGGCTGGACGCGGGCGTCAGGCTTGCGAACGAGACGGCGCGCTGGCACGCCACGCTGCACGAGCAGGCGGAGCAGCTCCTAGGGCAACTGGGCCCCGGCGCGATACTTCCGGATCTGCGGACATCCGCGGCCGACAGGGTCGCGGCCGGCCGGCTCGATCCGCCCCCTGAACGGTTGCACGTCCGTCCCTACGACCGCGGCCGGTCGAGTGAAGCATGCCGGGAACCCGCGCCGGTCCTCACGCCCGCGCTGCTCGTCGCCTACAACGATCACCTCGCCATCTACCAGGACTCCACGCAGCGGGACACCGACCCCGTCAGGGTTGAAGACGCGGACCAGGTGCTCGACTACTACACCACCTACGGAGCCGACACGATCGAGGAGTATTTCGGTGGCGTGGCCGACATTAACGGCGACGGCAGGGTCAACGTGTTCGTGTCCCCCGCGGTGGAGGACCGCTTCGCGGCGTTCGTGTGGGTGGGGGACTTCTTCGACGCCGCGCAGTGCTCGTGGTCGAACCAGATGGAGCTCATCTACTTCAACGAGAGCATGTTCCATGCGGTCGGCAGCGCTCCGGAGGACGGGCATTACCAGGCGTTGGCCACGATGGTTCACGAGATGAAGCACGTGAGCTCGATGTACCTGCGTTCCCGGGCCAGGAGGTATCACCCCGGCTGGATCGAGGAAGGAACCGCAGAGATCGCTGCAGAGATCTCGTCGAGGCGCGCGATGGAGGCCGTGGGGGGCGTGGCGCAGGGCGCCCTGCTCACGCGTGACGCGTACCCGCCTCGGGAGGGCTCGATCATCACGCCCGAGAACTACGGGATGCTGCTGCGGCTCGCCCGCACCTCGCGGTCGTACGCCGCGCCGGTGAATTCGCTAACGAGCGACCCCGTCGACGAGCACACCTACTACGGGACCTCCTGGCACTTTCACCGTTTCCTGGGCGACGCGTACGGGAACGCCGCCGCGAGCGGTGACGGCCCCTTCTTTCGATCTCTCAACGACACGACCACTCCGCCCGGGCCGGAAGGCATCCGGCTCGTGACCGGCAAGAGCGTGGAGCAGCACCTGGAGGACTATGCGGCGGCCATGATGCTGAACGGCACCGGGGCCCCGCCGCCGGAGCACTCCTTTACGACCTACGACTTTCGGTCGGCCACCTTCGAGCTGTTCCGCCCCGACTACCAGCCCGAAGGACTCTATCCGTGGCCGCACACGGGGCCCGAGCCCGCAGGATACGAGACCGCCACCTATTCGGGCGATCTGGCGCCCGCCGGCATCCGCTTCCACGACTTCGTGTCGGACGGCGTTGGAGACGGCCTGGACGTGGAAGTCTCGGTCAGCGGAGGCACCGCGAGGGTGGTGATCGTCCGGCTGCGATAGGTGGACTAAGTCAAGTGGACTAAGCTAACTGCTGGCCAGGAAATCCTCCCCGTCGTCCTCCTTGCAGTTGCCGGAACCGGTTTCGAGCTGGATGGTGACGTGTTGCAGGTCGAAACGGCCATATGCGATGTCCCGCAGGCGATTCAGGATCGTGTCGTCCCCGGCCTGCAGCTCATAGCCCGCCTTCACCGTGACGTGCGCGGTGAGCACCTCGTACCCGGGCGCGAGGGTCCACGCGTGAATGTCGTGCACCCGGTCGACGCCCTCGACCTCCTCGAACCGCCGGCACAGGCGGTCCAGATCCACATGATCCGGGGCCCCTTCCAGCAGGACGTGCACGACCTTGGCCAGCAGCCGCCAGGTGCTCACCAGGATGAGGATGCCGATCAGCACGCTGAGAATGGGATCCGCGATGTGCCATCCGAAGGCCCACACGAGCACGCCCGACACGACCACGGCGACCGATCCGAGGAGATCGGCGATCACATGCCGATACGCCCCCTCGACGTTGACGCTGTGCTTCGCCGAGCGATGCAGGATCGATGCGGCCACGATGTTGACGACAAGCCCGATCGACCCGATCCCGAGCACGATTCCGCCCTGCACCTCGGGCGTGCTCGTGAAACGGCCGTACGCTTCGACGAGGATCCACACCGAGACCGCCCAAGCGTCAATCCGTTGATGAGCGCGGCCAGGATCTCCAGACGATGGTAGCCGAAGGTGTGTCGACGCGACGCGGCCCGCGTGGAGAAGTGCATCGCGGCCAGCGCGAGGCCGATCGACGCGGCATCGGCGAGCATGTGTCCCGCGTCGGCGATCAGGGCCAGGCTTCCCGAGATGATGCCGCCGATGATCTCGGCGAACATGTACCCGACGATCAGGACGAGCGCGAGCGTCAGGTTGCGCTTGCCGGCGCTGCGCAGCTGGTGCTGATGCTGCTGGTGCGTATGATCGTGGTCGCGCGCCATCGGCTCAGCCACCCGTCACCAGTCTCTTCAACAGCGATCGGTCCACGTTCCCCCCGGAGACGATCACGGCCGCCGGGCCCGTCGGCCGGTAACGCCCCGACCACAGGGCGGCGAGCCCGACCGCGCCGCCGCCCTCCACCACCAGGCGGTGCTCACGGAACGCATGCGCGACGGCGGCCCTGATGTCGCTCTCATCCACAACCACGTGTTCCGAGATGACGCTCCTGCAGAGCGCGAAGGTGAGCCGGTTGTCGAGTCCGATCCCCCCGGAAAGGGCCGAAGCGATCGTCTCCTCGTCCGGAAGCTCGATCGGACGGCCCTGGCTGAGGCTGTGGAACATGACACTCGCGCGGCGGGCCGAGACCGCGACCACTCGAATGCGCCGGTCACGCAGGGCGAGCCCGACTCCGGCCACCAGTCCTCCGCCGGACAGCGGCACGATGACCTCCCCCATGTCGGGTGCCTGGCGGGCGAGCTCCACGCCCAGGGTCCCCTGCCCTTCGATCACGTCCGGGTCGTCGAATGCATGGACGAGCGCCATGCCGCCGGACTCGGCCATGGTCGCCGCGCGCTCCTCCGCTTCGTCGTAGGACGGGCCTGCCATGACGACCCGAGCCCCGGTCGCCCGGATCGCCCGGAGCTTGGACGGATCCACCCAGTCGGGCACGCAGATCGTCGCGGGAACGCCCGTCCGTGCGGCCACCACCGCCACCGCCCGGCCGTGGTTGCCGGATGAGGCGGCGATCACTCCGCTCCTGCGCTCGTGCGCGCCCAGCTTGTGCAACCGGTTCGCCGCGCCGCGGACCTTGAACGACCCCGTGTGCTGGAGCGACTCGAGCTTCATGAGGGCTGGCGGCGAGTCCGGCAGGTCCAGGGGGACGACCGGCGTGCGCCACGCGTGCGGCCGCACTCTCGCGAGCGCCCCGGCAAAATCCAGGTTCGCTGACATGGACTTCGGTCGGCGGCTCCTGCGACGGCCTCTCCTTCGCCTAGGAAATGATCCGCTGTCCCTCGACGAGCTTGACCACCCAGAGCCCCGAGTTCAGGTCCGAGGTGAAGATGTGGCCCTTGTGGATCTGGGCGCCCCAGGTCATCCCCCAGTTGGGCACGGTCGTCTCCGAGTCGGTCGTCTTGAGGACGGCGATCTCCCTCCCCTGCCGATAGAGGTCCCCGCGCAGCTCGCCCGAGATGTCCAACACCCGGAGGCCGGCCTGGTAGTACCCGACGTAGAGCCGGTCGCCCTCCACCCAGATGTTGTGCGCGCCGGCCTCGGGAACCTCGTAGCGGGCGACCTCGACCGGGTTCTCCGGATCCTCCATGTCCAGCACGTGGATGTAGCCCCGCGCTTCGATCGGCGCGTCCTCGTCCCAGTCGTCCGGGAAGATCTCGTCGCCCACGAAGAGGTACCGCCCGGCGCGCCACGCCGTGTGCGTGTTCCCGGCAGGGTACTTGTAGCGCGACACGAAGGCGGGCTCGGTGGGCGTGCCCCCGTGGGTTCCGGCGCCCACGTCCAGCATGACCGCGCCGTCGTCCCAGTACGACAGGTAGGCGTACCCGTCCTGCACGATCACGTCATGGAGCGACTTCGTGTCCGACGGCGGCAGTCCCCAGCGGCCGATCTCGTCCGGCGCGGCCGGATCCGAGATGTCGATGATGTGAATGTCGCGCGTGCCGTTGTGGACGGCGTAGACGAGGTCCCCCTCGACCCAGACGTTGTGCACCCCTCCGGGCACCGTGCGCTTGTATTCGGAGATGATGGAAGGGTGCGCGGGGTCCGCGAGATCGAGGATCACGATACCGTTGCGGCGGTCGGAAGCGCCCTCGCGGGTCAGGATGCCGATGCGGTTGTTGGAATGGATCTTGACGTCGTTGATGCGTCTCGCGTCCAGCTGGACCGAGTCGGTGAGGACGGGGGAAGACGGATCGGTCACGTCCCAGGCCTTCATCCAGTCGTACATGAAGGTGCCCACGTACGCGTAGTCGCGGCCGTCGACGCCTTCGAACACCCATGTGTCGCCGGAGTGGTGGTCCGCGGCGGCGCCCCGTCCGACCCTGACCAGCTCGGCCTCTGAAATGCGGCTGGTGACCTCGGCGGTCGCAACGGCTGCGCGGCCCTCGCCGTACATCGCGGTGATGCGGTAGGTGCCCGGACGCTCGGCCACGAACACCCCCTCGGCGCCCTCGGCCTCGATCTGCGCGCCGGCCCCGCTCACGCTCCATTCCGGGTACAGGGGCGCGGACCCCTCGGCGCGGAAGCGGACCACGTCTCCCGTGCGGGCCTCGACTGCGGCGGGTGCGACGGCGACCTGGCCGGGGTCGCCTTCCCGGACCGTGACGGTCGTGGTGGCGCGCACCTCTCCCGCCGACACGGTGATCACGGCCTGGCCCGCGCCGCGCGCATGCACGCGTCCCATCGCGTCGACGGCGGCCACGGCGTCGTTGCTCGAGGAGAATGCGACGGACGGGGCACGCACCATCTCGCCGTCCGTGCCCTCTGCCATCACCTGCACCGGTGCGCTCGTTCCGGCGACCATTTCGGCGACGGGCATGCCGGCCTCCAGACTCGCCACGGGGTGCACCCGCACGACGACGGACGCGAAGGCCATCACGTTGCCCGACCGGGCGGCGATACGGGCCTCGCCCGGAGAGACCGCGGTCACCTGCCCCGCCTGGTCCACGGCCGCCACCTCGGGAGTCATCGCGATCCAGCGCAGCGGCGCGTCGGCCAGCACCGAGCCGTTCTCGTCGCGGACGGTGGCCGTCACCGCCACGGTCTCACCCACGTCCAGGGTCAGTCCGGCGGGATCGAGGTCGATCCGGTCGGGTCCCATCTGGGCACCCGCCAGGAGAAGCAGAATCGTGCTCGTCGTCATCGGTCGGCATCCTCTTCGGTGGCAAAAACGTGCGCTGCCACAAGATAGGCCGTGGGCTGGTTTCAGTCACCAGCCGTGCGCGCGGGCGCCGTGCCCGCTGGCGCCGTGCCCGGCCGGCTAGCTGCTAGGGGTCCGGGGGCGGCGGGTACGACTCGTGCACCTGCACCACCTTCCACTCGCCCTCGATGCGCTGCACCACGATGCTCCAGACCTCGTGACCGCTGATCGGCTCTCCATCCTCGCCGACGTTCGTCGAGTGAATGACCGACGTGGCCACCGCGGCGTCCCGGCTCAGCACGTGCACGGTGCTTTCTCCGAGCGTGAAGTGCACGTTCCTTCCGACGCCGGGGAAGTACTCCTTCATCGAGGCACGGTGGGACTCCAGCGGGGTGACCTCCCCGCGGCTCGCCCAGGCGAAGTCGGGGCCGTCCAGGTGATATCCGATGAAGCCGTCCACATCGTGACCGTCGATGGTCTCGACCATCTCGTTGGCGAACAGACGTATGGAGTCGGCAAGCGCCGCGCGCTCGACATCGGTGAGCTCTCCATCACCGACGCCGGCGCACCCCGCCAACAGTACCGACAAGCCCAGGACCGACAAGCCCAGGACCGAGTTCAGCGTTCTCATGTTTGTCACTCCTTCCAGTTGAGCCGCTCCCGCTTCCAGAGATCCCGCACCTCGTCGTCCAGGCCCGTCATCTCCCAGCGGATCAGCGAGATCGGAAGCCGCCCGGCGGCCATGAACGTGTCGTGGAACTCCGCGAGGTCGAAATCGTCGCCCAGCTGGCGCTTGCGATCCGCGAGGAGCTGTTGCATCTGCAGCATGCCGACCGCGTACCCCAGCCCGTAGCCGGGCGGCCGGCGCAGGTAGATCTCGGCGTCCACGCGCGCAACGTTCTCGTCCAGCCACGGGGTGCGCTCCATCCACCACGCTACGACTTCGTCGACGGTCATCTCGTTGAGCTGGAGCCACACGTCCGCCGGCACCCTGGCGGCCCGGAAGATCCCGAAGATATAGATGAGCTCACGGACCCGCGGCGCGTCATCGAGCAAGCCGGCGTTCATGACGGCTTCTTCCAGATAGGTGGCCCAGCCCTCGGCGCGCGCCCCGCTGCTGATTTTGCCGCGGATGGGGTGCGGGTTGTGCCGTGCGACCAGCCCGTCGAAACGATGCCCGGGGATGACGGCGTGCAGGTGATCGGGCGTCGGGTCACGGAACTGCACCTGCTCCCAGAAGTTCGGGCCGCCGGGACGGACGATCCACGGCACGTTCGTGTCGAGCTCCCCGATGTAGTCCGGGATCGTGATGATGTCCTCTTCCACCAGGAAATCGCGGATCCGCGTGTCGACGCTGCCGATCCGCGCCTCATACTCCTCCTCCGACGCCGACAGCTCGAGCGGCGGCAGATGCCGGTTCCGGTGCTGTTCCAGCGCATACACACCCCAGAGGCGATCCAGCTCCCGGAGGCCGAGCGTGATGATCTGATCCGCGTCGTACGGCATGAGCTTCACGTGCTTCAGGTACCAGTCGAACATCTCTCGACCCACGCCGCCCTCTGCGGTCATGTCGCCTCGATTCGCGACGAGCCAGTCGTGGAAGCCGCGGACGGACTCCCGGGCCGCGGCGATGTCGGCGCGGAGATCGGGTTGCTGCGTGGCCGCCCGCTCGTGGAAGTCGTCGTACCAGCCGAGGACGCCGGCCGGCGGCGCTGCTCGGTACGGGTAGCCGTGCCCCACGCCGTCGGCGTTGGTCAGATTGAAGATTGCGAGGTCCGCGTAGTCGGCGGCTACTTCCGTCAGGTTGTTCCTGGCCTGCTCCACCAGGAGTGAGATGGCCTCGAGGCGCGTCCGGAGCGCGGTGGTCCCATCGTCGTCCAATGGCAAGTCCGCGAACGTGATGCGCAGCATCTGATCCACATAGAAGCCGGGGTCCCTGGACCAGGGGCGGGACACGTTCAATGTGAAGTCGTGACGATCGAATCGGGAACGAACCGCCAGATAGTCGACCTGTTGATCGAGCCCCCAGTCCACGACCGCCATGTCCTCGAGCCGCGCCTGGAAGTCCCGCATCGTGCGCGACGCCGCTCGACGGTCGCCTCGGCGTAGTCGGGATAGACGTCGGTCGCGCTGCCGGCGATGTCCCGGTTCGGAACGTTACCCGACGCCCTGGCCGGATCCGTCCACTCGAGGAATTCCTGGAACAGTGCAACGAGGTCGTCGTAGGTGCCCGACCCGTCCGGCATACCCGCCTCACGCGTCTCCCCCCTCACGAGCGTCTCCGGCCTCACGTGCGTCTCCGGCCTGCCATTGGCACGCCGTCAAGAGGAGCAGGAGGAGGAGCGCCGTCGAGGCGGATTTGATCGAGGTCGACGTCTTCATATGCCCTCCGGTTGGTGGCAGAATGCTACCAAACAGCGCGCCGCGCCACCTCGGGTGTGTCGGTCGGCTGCGCCGGCGCCCCACAATCCCTATCTTGGCCGTGGTCGGAGCCCATTTGCTTCTCGAGTCCGGGAGGGACGCAGGATGAAGACACCCTGTTGGACGTCGCGAGGCATTCTGCGAGGGTCTGTCCTGGGCCTTGTCGTGCTTGTAGGGGCGGTCGGATGTGCGTCGGAGGGCACCACGGAAACGACCGGGGCTCGCACACTCGACGACATCCTCAAGGCCGGTACGATCAGGATCGGTTTGAATCCGAGGATTCCGCCGCGCGCCCTGTACGACGACCAGAACGAGATCGTCGGGTTCGAGGTTGACGTCGCGTCCGAGATCGGCCGCTTGCTCGGGGTCGATGTCGAACTCGTGGTCGTCGGCTCACCGGACCGCATCCCGTTCGTCGCGCTGGGAAAGGTGGATGCCGTCATGGGAGCAATGACGCGGGACTCCAAACGGGCCAAGGTCATCGACTTCAGCGTTCCGATTCACACGTCGAGCTACGGTGTCCTGACCCGGAAGGACACGGGGATCACCACGTGGCAGCAGCTCAATCACGAGAACATCACCCTCGTTCAGGTACGGGGCACCGTCACGGTCGAGATCGTCAGACGGCTGTTGCCGCGGGCCCAACTCCTGCTGCTCGACAACTACACGGACCGAGACCGGGCGCTGGCCCAGGGTCGCGCGGACGCGTCGGTGGACGGGATCGACACCCTCGGGTTCCGGCTCAAGCGTGCGTTTTCCGATGTCGACTGGTATTGGTTCGCCACGCCCGACTTCCGACCTCCCGACTACTCGGGGTTCGGGGTCGCCAAGGGTAATGACACGCTCCGGGACTGGCTGAACGTCGCTGTCTACGAGATGCACGAGTCCGGCTTCATCGCGACTCGCTGGGAGGAGTGGTTCGGAGCCCCGATGGCCACCCCCGTACCGTTCACTCCCTTCTTCTAGCAGTCCGTGGATAAAGCTCCGCGAGCACGGAGAGCGCCGAGGGACCGACCAGTGGCGACCGGCAGGGACTGACGTGGCCTATACGCTCCAATGGGGGCAGGTCGTCGGCTTCACGGGCTACCTGATCGGGGGAGCCTGGCTCGCGCTCCAGATTGCGTTTCTCGCCTTCGTCGGGGGCCTCACCATCGCCACCGTCAATGCGACCGTCCTGTCCTACAGCAGGAACCGGCCGTTGCGCGCCGCGGTGCGCGGCTACGTCGCCTTCTTCATGAACACCCCTGTCCTGGTACAGATCTTCTTCCTGTTCTTTGCTCTGCCCGAAATGGGCGTGTTCCTGTCTTCCTACCAGGCCGTGCTGCTGGGGTTGACGCTCAACGTCAGCGGGTATCTGACGGAAACGTTGCGTGCCGGCTTCCAGTCCGTACGCAGGTCGGAGATCGAGGCGGCGGAAGCGCTCGGCATGGGCGTTGCACAAATGACGTGGTACGTCATTCTGCCCCACGTCGTCCGAGTGCTCTATCCCCCGTTGACCAACCAGTACATCCTGCTGACGATGACGACGTCCATCGCGTCGATCTTCGGTCTCGAGGAGCTCACCGGCCGGGCCTACAACGTCAGCGCCGAGACCTTCCGCTCATTCGAGGTCTTCTCATTGTCGGCCGTCTTCTACGTGGTGTTGACCTTCGTCGCCAGCGCCGTGCTGTGGCTCATCGGACGCCAACTCTTCCGCGTCAAGGCGAGGTTCGTCTGATGGATGGGTCCCTCCTGGAGCAGCTGCCCCTCTTCCTGTCGTATGCCAATGTGTCGTTTCTGGCCCGGGCCTTTGGCACGACCGTGGCCCTGTCGATTGTCGGCTCCGTCGTCGGGTACACCGTCGGCGCGCTGCTCGCCTTCATTCGCAACCGCCATGTGGTCGACGTGTTGCCCGCGCGCTTCCTTTCCGTCGGGTTCAGCGAGACCTTCCGGCGGGTTCCGTTCCTGGTCAAGCTGATGGTGGTCTTTTTCGCTTTCGAGGTCGTCGGGATGAGGGTCTCGATGTTCACCGTCACTGCGACCACGGTTGCGCTGGCCGCGGCCGCCTTCTCGGCGGAGATCATGCGCGCGGGGCTCGAGGCATTGCCCGAGAGTCAGTGGGACGCGGCGGAATCCATGAACATGGGGGGCGTCACGAGCCTCAGACTCTGGGCGTTGCCACAGTCGTGGAAGGTCATTCTGCCGCCGTCGCTGAGCTTTACGGTCGGCCTCATCAAGTCGACGTCGATCGCCTCGCAGATCTCCGTCTTCGAGTTGACCTACGCGGCGAAGGTCCTCAACGAGAGAGGGTTCTCGCCCGTCCTGAGCTTCGGATCCCTGCTCGTCCTATACTTCATCATCTGCTACCCGCTCAACCTCTACGCACGAAGGCTCGAGAGGCAGCTGGAGCGACCTCGTGGCTGGAAGCCGGGCGCCCCGCTGCTGGCCGAGTCCGGGGCTGCATGACCGCGACCGACCACTCCAACCGACCCGAAAGATGACGACATCGACGAGTCCCGGGATGCATTATCTGCGAGGTGCGATCGACTGCCATACGCATGTCTGCCCGCACATCAACGGCCGGTCGATCAACGTGTTCGAGGCGACACGACAGGCGGCCGCCGCCGGCATGCGGGCGATCGGCCTGATGGACAACTTCGGCAACAGCTCGGGGTTCGCCGCCCTGGCCATGGCCGAACTCGGGTCGCTGGGCGTCGAAGTGTTCGGCGGGATCATCATGCAGCCGATCGCCGGTGGCGTCACGGTCGAGGCCGCACGTACGGCGCTGGCCTACGGGTACGGACCGGGGACCGGCGCTCGGTTCGTCTCGCTGCCCACCCATCACACGCGCAATGTTGCCGAACTTGAGGGCCGAAGTCCTGCCTACATCGAGACGGCCTTCTCGGTGCCCCGGTCGGGCAAGGTGCCGGACGTGGTGCTCAGGATCATGGATCTGGTCGCCGAGGCCGATGCGGTCTTCGACTGCGGGCATGTGGCCGGGCACGAAGCGGTCGCGCTGGTCGAGGAAGGCAAGCGACGAGGTCTCGAACGACTGCGCACCCAGGCGGCACGCTATACCGAAGACGAGATCAAGGCCATCGTCGCCGCCGGTGCGTACGCCGAGTTCTCGTTTTTCGTCCTGACGCATGCGACGCAGGTGGGGCTGACCCATGTGGACGAGGAGAAACACCGCTCGAGGGGCATGACCATCGACGAGATGGCGCCCAGGATCCGGGCCGCGACCCCGCAGCGCGCCATTGTCTCGAGCGATGCGGGCGTCTTCCTGCTGCCGCCGCCGGTCGAGGCCTTTCGGGAGTTCATGTTGCTCCTGGAGAGCGCCGGTTTCAGCGAAGAGGAGATCCGCACGATGAACTCGACCAATCCTGGAGAGCTGTTCCGGATCCGTGCCGGCCCGGTCCAGTCGGTCTGATGCATCACCTGGAAATCGATCGCCTCTCGGCGAGCTACGACGGGAAGGAACATGTCCTCGTCGACGTCAGCCTTCAGGTCGCGAAGGGAGAGATCATCAGCCTGATCGGCCCTTCGGGCTCGGGGAAGAGTTCGTTGTTGAGGAGCCTCATGGGGCTCCTGGTGCCCAAGTCCGGCGAGGTGATGCTGGACGGGGAGAAGGTCGACTATGCGAGCAGGAAGAGCGTGAAGGCGCTCCGGGAGCGGCTGGCGATCGTGTTTCAGCAGTACAACCTGTTTCAGAACATGGATGTGCTGCGCAATGTGACCGTCGCACCGGTCAAGGTCCGCAAGCGCAACGCCCGAGAGGTCGAGGAGGAAGCCACCGCCCTGCTCCGGAAGGTGGGTCTCGGCGACAAGCTGCACGCGTATCCTGACGAGCTGTCAGGCGGCCAGCAGCAACGGGTGGCGATCGCTCGGGCCCTGGCGCTCAAGCCGGACATCCTGCTGCTGGACGAGGTGACGTCGGCGCTCGACCCCGAACTGGTCAGTGAGGTGCTCGACGCGATCCGCATCCTGGCCGCCGACGGGATGACCATGCTGATGGTCTCTCACGAGATGGCGCTGGTCCGCGAGATCTCCACAAGGGTCGTCATGATGGACCGAGGCCGTGTGATCGAGGAAGGCACTGCGGACCGGATCTTCGACAACCCTCGGACGCGACGGTGCCAGGCGTTCGTGGGCAAGATTCTCAGCCACTGAGGTGCCGTACAGCCAGAACAACATCGAGCGGCGGATTCGTGTAAGTTCAGGCAGTCCCCGTAGCTCAGGTGGATAGAGCGACTGCCTCCTAAGCAGTAGGCCCCAGGTTCGAGTCCTGGCGGGGACATTTCCGCCGTTACGGCAGGGTTGCTTCGGCCGGATCCCCCAACCCCCTCCCCTTCCACAGGTAGAACGCCACGGGAAACAACACCAGTACGACCATCCCCGACGTCACTACCCCGCCCATCAGCGGCGCCGCGATCCGCTTCATCACATCGGCCCCCGCGCCCGCGCTCCACATGATCGGAAGCAGCCCGACCACATCGGTCGCGATCGTCATCATGATGGGGCGGACGCGCTGGACCGACCCGCGCCGGATCGCCTGCATCAGCGCGGCCCGGTCGGTGAGCAGCCCACGCTCACGATAGTCGTTGACGGACCCGTTCAGGTAGAGGAGGAAGACGATCGCGGTCTCGGCGTAGAGTCCGGCCAGCGCGATGATCCCTACCCACACCGCGATGCTCAGGTCGTAGCCCAGGATGTGGAGGAACCAGAACGAGCCGGCGACCGCGAAGGGGACGCCCAGCAGGACAAGGAAGGTCTCCGTTACGGAGCGGGTGGTCAGGTAGATGAGGACGAAGATCAGGAGCAGGGTGAGGGGGATGACGTACAGCAGCCGCTGCTGCGCGCGCTCCAGGTACTCGTACTGTCCGCTCCACGAGAGCGTGTAGCCGGGCGGCAGCGCGACACCCTCCGCCACCGCCTCCCTCGCACCCTCCACATAACTTCCGACGTCGATGTCGCGAACGTCGATGTACACCCACGCGTTCGGCTTCGCCCCTTCGCTCTTGATGCTCGGGGGGCCGACCACGTACTCCATGCCCGCCAGCCGCCCCAGCGGCACCTGGTGTCCCTCCGCCGTGGCCACCAGCACCGACCTCAGCGCGGGAAGATCGTCGCGCAGCTCGCGGCTGTAGCGCAGGTTGACGGGGTAGCGCTCGAGCCCCTCGATAGTGGTCGTCACGTTCATCCCCCCGATCGCCGTCCGGATGACCTCCTGCACGTCGCGCACCGTCAGGCCGTGCCGCGCGATGGCGTCCCGGTCGATCGCGAAGTCGAGGTAGTTGCCGCCCATCACCCGGTCCGCGTACACGCTGGCGGTTCCGGGAACGTCCCGCACGACGGCCTCCACCTCGCGCCCCAGCCGCTCCAGCACCACCAGGTCCGGCCCCGCGATCTTGATCCCCACCGGCGTGCGGATCCCGGTCGAGAGCATGTCGATCCGGCTCCGGATCGGCATCGTCCACGCGTTCGTCAGGCCCGGGATGCGGAGCGCCGCGTCCAGCTCGTCGATCAGCCTCTCGGGGGTCATCCCGTCCCGCCACTCGCTGCGCGGCTTGAGCGCGATCGTCGTCTCGATCATCGACAGCGGCGCGGGATCGGTCGCCGAGTCCGCCCGCCCCACCTTCCCGAACACGTGCCTCACCTCGGGGAATGTGTAGATGATGCGGTCCGTCTGCTGCAGGATCTCGCGCGCCTCGGTGATCGACACACCCGGGAGCGTCGTGGGCATGTAGAGCAGGTCGCCCTCCCAGAGCGGCGGCATGAACTCGGACCCGAGGCGCGATAGCGGCACCACCGTCGCTCCCAGCCCCAGCACCGCACCCACCATCACCCACCGGCGCCGCTTCAGCACGAATCCCAGGACCGGCCAGTACGCCCCGCCCAACAACTTCCCCACCGGCGTCTCCGTCGCGGGCCGTATCCTCCCCCGCACCCAGTACCCCACCAGCACCGGCACCAGCGTCACCGAAAGCAGCGCCGCCGCCGCCATCGCATACGTCTTCGTGAACGCGAGCGGTTTGAAGAGCCTCCCCTCCTGCGCCTCCAGCGTGAACACGGGCATGAACGACACCGTGATCACCAGCAGCGCAAAGAACAGTGACGGGCCCACCTCCCGCGCCGCGTTCGCGATGATCTCCCAGTGCGGCCTGCGCCCCCCGTACCGCGCCAGGTGCTTGTGCGCGTTCTCGACCATCACGATCCCCGCGTCGACCATCGTCCCGATCGCGACCGCGATCCCGCCGAGCGACATGATGTTGAGCGTCAGACCCTGCAGGTGCACCACGATCATCGCCAGCAGGATCCCCACCGGCAGCGCGATCACGGCCACCAGCCCGCTCCGCAGGTGGAACAGGAAGACCAGGCACACCAGTCCCACGATCAGCAGTTGCTGCGCGAGGCTCATGCGGATGCTCCCCACCGCGCGGTCGATCAGCGAGGTGCGGTCGTACGCGACCTCGAGCTCGACGCCCTCCGGCAGTCCCGGCGCGATCTCGTCCAGCCGGGCCCGCACGTCGCGGATCACGCGCCGGGTATCCGCCCCCGGGCGCACGACGACAATCCCTCCCACCGTCTCCCCTTCCCCGTTCCACTCCGCCAGCCCCCGCCGCCCCTCCGGCCCCAGGCTCACGCGGGCCACGTCCTCCAGCAGAATCGGCGTCCCGTCCGGCCCCACACCAAGCCCGATCCGGCGGATGTCGTCCACTGACCGGATGTACCCCAGCCCCCGGATCATGAACTCCTTTTCGGCCACCTCGATCAGCCCTCCGCCCACGTCGCTGTTGCTCTCCTGAATCGCGGTCCGGATCGCCGAAATCGGCAGGTCGAAGGCGCGCAGCCGGTTCGGATCGACCGTCACCTGGTACTGCCGCACGAACCCCCCGACGCTCGCCACCTCGGACACCCCGGGCACCGCCGTCAGCTCGTACTTGAGGAACCAGTCCTGGATCGAGCGCAGTTCGCCCAGGTCGTGGCGGTCGGACCGGAGCGCGTACATGAACGCCCACCCCACACCCGTCGCGTCGGGTCCCAGTTCGGGGGTCACACCGGGCGGCAGCTGGCCCGCGATCGAGTTCAGGTATTCGAGAACGCGGCTGCGTGCCCAGTAGAGGTCGGTCCCGTCCTCGAAGATGACGTATACGAACGACACGCCGAAGAACGAATAGCCGCGCACCACCTGGGCGAAGGGCGCCGCGAGCATCTGGGTGGTGAGGGGATAGGTGACCTGGTCTTCGACGATGCGCGGGGCCTGGCCCGGATACTCCGTCTGGATGATGACCTGGACGTCGGAGAGGTCAGGGATCGCATCGATGGGCGTGCGGGTCAGCGAGAAGGTGCCCGCGGCCACGATGAAGACGGTGCCGAGGATGACGAGGAGCCGGTTGCGGACCGACCAGTCGATGATGTGCGCGAACATGGACGGGCCTCCTTCAGTTGGGGTGCCGGCGGGCCCCCGCCGCCGCGGAATCGCCAGTCGCTGCGGAATCGCCGGCCGCCGCGGAGTCCCCGCCCATCGCCGGGCCCCCGGCGGGCATCGACTCATGGACCTGGGCCGGTTCCCCCTCTTCCGCACTGCCCGGCAATTGGGAGATCGCCGCCCGCAGATTCGCATCGGAATCGATCAGGAATTGCGACGAGACCACGACTGTCTCACCCGCCGCGAGCCCCGATGCGATCTCCACCATCCCCTCGCTCTCGGTCCCGAGCACCACCTCGCGCGGCTCGAATACCCCACCCCCCTTCGCCACGATCACCACCGTGCGGGTCCCGCTGTGCAGCACCGCCTCGGCGGGCGTCATCACCACGTCGGGCGCCCCGGTCGTCCGCACGCCCACGTTCACGTACATCATGGGCCTGAGCACCAGATCGGGGTTGGCAACCTCGACGAATGCGGTCAGCGTCCTCGTCTGCGGGTTCACGGCCGGGCGGAAGAAGAGGATGCGACCGCGCCACTCGCGCCCGGGAAAGGCGTCCGCCTCGACGGCGACCGCCTGCCCTTCGCGCACATGCCGCAGATCGTCCTCGTAGAACTCGGTCTCGGCCCAGAGAGTGGAGTGGTCGGCGATCTTGAGGACCGTCATCCCGGGACTGAGCTTCGTCCCCTCCAGCGAGTCGCCGATCTTGTCGACGATGAAGCCGCTGGCCGGCGCGAAAACCGTGACCGTTCGCGTAACGTCACCCGACTCCGCGAGCGCGTCGATCTGCTCTCCGGTCATGTCCCAGTAGAGCAGCCGCTCACGCGACGCCTCGAGTAGCGACCGGGCCCGCTCGATCGCCTCCGGGTAGGCCCCGCCTTCGCCGAGCCGCTGCACATACTCCATCGCGCCCAGGAACTCCCGCTGCGTGGTGACCAGCTGCGGGCTGTAGATCTCGAAGAGCACATCGCCCCGGGTGACGGTCTCGCCGACGTTGTTGACACTCGCACGCTCGATCCAGCCCTCGTACTTGGTCTGCACCGAGACGACCCGTTCCTCGTTGTGCGCCAGGATGCCGACGGTGCGGATGGAGACGGGAAGGGTGCCGCGGTGCACCATGGCGGTGCGGACCGCGAAGTTCTGCAGAAAGCTCGGGCTGACGCGGATACCGCCGTCGGCGGTGGCTTCGTCCGCGTACACCGGGACGAGATCCATTCCCATGGGTGACCTGCCCGGGCGGTCCGAGGTGTAGTTGGGGTCCATCGGGGCGCGCCAATACAGAATCTCGCGCTCGGCGGCAGCCTCTGTGGGCGGGTCGGCTTCACCGGGCATGGTCATGCCTTCGTGGTCTTCGGTGCCGTGTTCCGCGGCCATCCCCGGGGGTCCGCCCGCCTCGTCTTGCAGCAGCAGCGCCGTCACGCCCGCACCGACCGCAACTCCGATCGCCGCAAACAGGATCCTGTGGACATTCCTGGTGCCGTTCATGATCCTTCCTCCTCCGGAAACGCCGAGCCGATGGCCCGTTCCATCTCCGCCAGTGCCTTCATGTAGTCGGCCCGCAGGCGCGCCAGGCCGAGGCGGACGTCCAGCAGCACCTCTTCGCTGTCCAGCAGCTCCAGCACCCCGGTCACACCGCCGGAATACGCCTCCTCGGTCGCGCGCAGCGCCTGTTCGGCCTGAGGCAGCAGGGCGCGTTCGAAGAGCGTCAGCTGCCCCTCGATCGTCGTGAGCCGGAACGCGGTCGACCGCACGGCAAGCGCCACACCGTTGGCCGCGTCGCGGTAGGCCTCTTCGGCGGCGGAGAATCGCGCGGCCGCCTCCCGCACGCCCGCGTCGTAACTGCCCTTGAAGACGGGAATGCTGGCCCCGAGCGTAAAGCTCCAGGTGTCGCGCCCGTTGTCCGGCGGTGGATTCTCCCGCCCCGGACCGTCCCGGCGGCCGAGCACATTGCCCCAGGCGACACCCACCGTCAGACCGGGGCGGTACCGCCGGCGCGCCAGGCTCACCCCGTGCTCGTCGCGCTCGATCCGCAGCCGCGCCGACCTCACTTCGGGCCGCTCACCGAGTCCCGTCGCGTGCAGCCTCTCGTCGTCGAGAGAGACCTCCGGCCGCTCGCCGATCGTCACCGGCGGGACCGGCGCAGTCACCGGCCGGTCCGCCAGCACATTCAGCAGGGCTTCGAAGTCGGTGCGCTGCCGAAGCAGATCCTGCCGCCGGTTCAGGACCCGGGTGACCTCGGCCTGAAGCTTGATGACCTCCTGCTGCTGCCCGAAGCCCTGCGAGTAGCGAGCCCGGGCCAGCGTCTCGTAGTGAAGCAGGAGTCCCTCTTCCTCACCCGTGATCCGGAGTGCTTCATCGAGGTACGCGAGGTCGTAGTAGGCCAGCTTCACCTGGCGGACAACTTCGGCGCGCTTTTCCTGGTACGACTCGCCCTGCATGGCCGACGCGGCCGACGCGATCGCCCGCCGGTCCGCCAGCGTGCCGAACCAGGGGAGCGACTGCGTGACTGCGACACTCGACAGCTGCGGGCCGACGCGGGTCTGGGGCCCGATGACGTGCTGGGTGAACGAAAGCACGGGATCCGGCAGGGTCGCCGCCTGCGCAGCGCGCGACTCGGCCGCCCGGGTCTCCAGCAGCGCGGCGCGCACGCGCGGATTGCCCTCGAGTGCCTCGCCGATGAGTGCGGCCAGCGTCGCGTCGCCGTGGGTGGCGTAGGGCGGCGACTGCGCCGCGGCTCGCGGTGGGGCGACGTATGCCGAAACGGCGATCGCGGAGGCGACCGCCATGGTTCGCTGTATTGACATGGTGTCCTCGCCATGGATGGGACACCCTCGGTGCGACCGTCTCCAACAAGGAGGGGCCGCCGGGGTGACCTTCAGGTGTGGGGTGCGCCCCGGGTGGGGCGCGGCAGATCACACCGCGTGGCGGGGAGGGGGTGTCTCGACTGCCAGGTCGGCAGCGATGGGGGTGGGCGGGGTCGCGAAGGCCGCCCGGACGAGGACGGTGGGGATGCGGATCATGGTGGCCGGATGAGCGGGCCGGGGCGAGGCGATGCTGCAGGCCATGATCATCCGGCAGCCGTGGCCGCCACCGTGGTCGGCGGGAGTCGTGCCGGCATGGGTCGCAACGTCGGCGTGACCAGCCGCCATCGCGACCGTGCTACCCCCCATGTCACAGTGCAAACCGGCCACGTGGGACCACAAGAGGGCAACAAAGGCGACAAAGGCTACAGGGCGGCTCATGGGTCAAAGTGGGCCAAAGGCCGGTCACGCGTCAACCTCCACCCGGAGATTCTGGGCTCCGAGGAAGCCACCCATCACCAGCCCGCCGACAGCCGCAGATGGCCACCATCGAACGGCGCCCGCCCGAAATTGTCCACGTCCCAACTGACCCCGGCCGTCACCGCGAAGCCCGACCGGAACCGGTGGCCCGCTTCCGTGATCAGTCGCTGATTCTGCCCGGTGAGCCAGGGCGCCAGGTAGCCCGCATCGCGGTCCAGGTGGGCGTAGGCCAGGCGGCTCGTCCATCCGGCCTCCGGGTATCGGACGAGAGCCGCCCGGGCGAAAACCGCATGATCACGGTGCTCGCGGCGGGCGCCCCCTGCCGGCGAGCGCCATTCGGGTCGCCGCACCCGCTCCAGCTCCGTCTCGACCGCCCACGGCCAGCTCAGGCGGGTCCGTGCACGGGCGCCCACGGTCACCGTTTGCTCGCGCCGTGTGAAGCCGAGCCCGCTCGCGGGGGCCAGCCGCTCGGTGTCGGCCCGCGCCCAGGTGCCGTACAGCGCCAACGTCACGCGCTCGAGCGGTGCGACCTGGAGGAGTGCTCCCAGGAACGCGACCCGTTCGAACTGGGTGAACGGAGCAAGACCGGTTGCCGGGAAGGTCACCCGTACCTCGCTTCTTCGACTCGATCCCGCGTGCAGCTCCGCTCGCCAGCGTGACGCCGCGGCCCTCAGGGTCGTGCGAGCGGCAAGGGGAGCCCCCGCGTAGTCGTAGTGGGCGTCCACCTCGTCCGCCCTCACTCCCAGACCCTGGAAGATCGCTTCGTTGAAGGCGTCGAGTGCTGCGAGGCGCACCTCCAGCGTCCAGCTCCGGTCTTCCCTGTCTCTCCAGGAGCGTGCCAGCGCGAACTCCACGTCTGCGGATGGCTTGAAGTAGTGGACCCCGATCCCCACCTGCGCGTTCCACGACGTTCCGAGCACGTCGCGCCAGCGCATGCCGACCCACGGGTAGTCGCGCCGTGCCGTGAGCGATCGCTCTCGACGGTAGCGTGCCATCAGGTCCACCGGGCCGGAGACGTGCATCTCCTGGCGCCAGTCCACGATGTTGAGGATGTGCGGATGGCTGATCGAGGCCCCGGCAATCCGAAGGCCGTTGGGCAGCTCGGACCAGCGTGCGTCTTCGCCCGGATGGAAGAGGCTCCCGCGGATCTCCAGCTCGTACTCGGCGTGCATTTCAGGGTTGAACCGCTGGAAGATGCCCTCCTCCGCCAGACGGCCGTAGTAGGCACCGTCGCGGTCGAGTAGGGACAGCCACACCTGATCCGCCCACGTCGCCAGAGTCGCGACAGCCGCCGAGTCGGTCTCGCTCGCAGGGGAGGTTGCGGATCGCTCTGCGTCCGACTGGGCGCGGAGCGACGGCACGGCCAATGGGGAAGCTCCTGCCAGTAGGGCGGTGGCCGCGAGCCCCCCGATTGCGTGCTTGAGCGTCATCCTCGTCATCCTCTACCCCCGCGCTTCCTCGCTCCTGCTGCTAGGGCGTGCTCGCCGGGGGCTCCGCGAGCCTGATTTCCATCGTGCTCTCCCGCGCCCGCGGTTCGGTCGCCCCCGCCAACATATAGCTGGCCCCCAGCTTCTTCAGGGCGTCGGCATAGGCCTGGTCGACGTCCAGGACGATTCCGTCCAGGTCCTGGGGCACCCGTGCCTCAATGTTCACGATGGTCTTGTCGAGCTTGACCTGACCGGCCGGATCCGTCTGAAAAACCGAGTGCCAGGACGGCTCTCCGTAGGTATAACGCCGGCAGAAGACGCGCTCACCTACCGTGACGAACATGAGTGTGATGAATCGGTGGGTATACCCTGCCCTGATCTCGTGCTTCAGGGAGTTGTCAACCAGGTCGGCTAACTCGCGCTGAGTCTTCGGGTGTGGCATGGGGCCTCGCATGGCCATTCGGATTGGCCGGAGCGCTTGCCCGGCCAGCAGTCGCGGTATCCCAAGGGCGGTTTCCAGTAACGATGACATGATCGATGTCTCCTCTCACTGACGATCAGCGCTCGCGCGTCACCTACTCATATACTCATATACTCATGCGTCACGACCGGTTCTTGCGTCCGGACACCGATCCCGTTCCATTTGGGGAGCTTTGCGAAACGCACCCGTCCGGGCAACTCCATGGACCACTGCCAGTATCCATGGGGTACAATGAGCATTCCAGACGGCCCTCGCGACCGGCGGGATAGCACCCATGCTCGAAGCCAACACCGCCGGCAAGACATTGCGGTGCCTCATCGCCGTTTGGCCGGCCCGGGCGACGAGGCCTGATTCGTGAATCCCATCACGAGGTGGTGGGAGGTGACCCGGTGGGAGTTCCAGGCTGGAGTGCGCCAACCCGTCTTCTGGCTCCTGCTCGCCCTTCTGGGAATAGTGGCGTGGACTGAATCGGGGGATCCGGTTCACGCATACACCAGCGAGATCGCACGTACCGGGATCTGGCCCTACAACACCTCGGCCGTCAGCCAGGGCCTGCGCCAGGGGCCCCTCCTGCTGATGGTCGCCCCATGGTCCCTGGCGATGACATTGGGGCTGGTGGTGATCCGGGACATCGAACTGAGGATCGTGGAGGTCTTCAACTCGACTCGCCTCACGCCTAAAGAGTATGTGTGGGGCAAGTTCTCGGGTTTGACAGGGTTCTTCCTGCTCGTCTGGGGTTTGTACCTGGTGTTGTCGATGGGGTTCGACCATATCGTTCTGGGCAGCGGAGGACACCATCTTATCGGTCCGTTCACTCTCCGCAACTACCTGATGCCGACGCTGCTGATCGGCCTGCCGCAGATCCTCTTCTATGCGGGCTTGTCGTTGTTCATCGGTACATGGACGCGGCGCCCTGTACTGGTCTTTCTGTTCCCGGTGGTGTTGCTCCTGTACTGGTTCACGCGATGGTGGGGTTTGGTGCCGCAATCGATCATGGAGACGGTGGCGCTCCTTGAGCCAAGCGGCGTTTTCTGGGTTAACGACGCCTTCATCCGCGGCCAGGCGACTGAGCAAATAGACACGGC
Organism: Longimicrobiales bacterium; assembly: GCA_965116905.1. GTDB lineage: Bacteria > Gemmatimonadota > Gemmatimonadetes > Longimicrobiales > Gaopeijiaceae > Bin94. Next base: position 2,953,284 of record OZ220732.1, read on the forward strand.
CGCTCTGATCCCCGACGTGGGTTTCCTGCTCAGTCGGCTGATGTGGGCGGGCCTGGGACTGACGGGCGTTGCCGGGGCCGCCATCATCTACGCCCGACAGGTCCAGACGGGTGTCTCTGGACGTGGGCTCAGGTCCGCACGCGGGGCGACCGGGTTCCTGCGCGGTCCCCGTGCAACCGCCGCCGAGAACCGACCTCAAGCCGAGCCGACCCTGGCGGACCTGCATATGACCACCCGCCCGCTCGGGTTCTGGCGGGCCGCCAACGCCATTGTGCGCAGCGAGGTCCGGGACCTGCTCGTGCGGCCCGGGATGTATCTCTGCGTGCCCCTGATCCTGTGGATTGCGACGGCAAGTGCGGGCGTGATCGACTCCCTGCTGACTTCGGGGATCGCGGCGTCACGGCAGTACACCGAACTCAGCATGCTCGTGTGCCTGCTTCTGCTCTTCTACACAGTGGAATCGCTGCACAAGGAACGTAGCCGGCGCATGCACGAGATCTTCGGGTCCGCACCCGTACGCACCGGCGCCATTCTTTTCGGCAAGGCGCTGGGAAACAGCGTCATGGCGGCATTCATCCTCGCGGTCGCGGTGCTCGTCAATGCGGGGATCATCGTGTACCGGCAGATCGTCCACGGTAGCCCGACAGGCTTCGAACTCTGGCCTTTCGTCGCGGTCTGGGGCGGGGTGCTCCTCCCCACCTTCATCTTCTGGACGGCGCTGATGACGGCGCTCTTCGCGCTGTTCCGCAATCGCTACATCGTCTACGGGGCCGGAATGGCGGTGTTCATCTTCACGCTGCGGGTCTCGATAGATGAACAATTCAAGACCTGGGGCATCAACTGGATGGGCCAGGGCGTTCTCACCTGGAGCGACATGGGTGCCTTCGCGCCGCACGGCTACCCGTTACTGTTGAACCGCCTCCTCTACCTCAGTCTGGTCCCGTTGCTGATTGCTCTCTCGGTCCGGTGGTTCCGGCGACGGGACCTCGACGCCACCGGACTGGCGGGCCGCCTGAGTCCCACGCAGCTGCTCCGGGACGCAGTGCGGGTGCTTCCCCTGGCCCTCCCGGCGATCGTGCTGGCATCGATGCTAGTGATCGGCGGTCGCTCCGGTTATCAGGGGCCGGCGACCGAGGAGTGGGAGAAGGACTACTGGACCCGCAACGTCGCGACCTGGGAGGGTTTCAGGATGCCGTCGGTGTCCCATGTGGATCTGGATCTCGACATCGAGCCCTCCGAGCGCTCCGTGGCGGTCAATGGCGCGTATACCTTCCGCAACCACCGCGACTACGGGTACGAACGGTTTCCGCTGACGGCCGGCCCGTGGGAACCGATCGAGTGGACGCTGGGAGGTGATCCGTACGAGCCGGAGAACCGCGATGGCCTCTACATCTTCACGCCTGACCAGCCCCTGGAGCCCGACGATACCGTCACTGTCGGCTTCCAATACCGGGTCGTAGTCCTCGCGGGCATCAGCAGAACACCCGAGCCCGTTGGCAAGTTCATCCTGGAATCCGGGGTCAACATCGATGGCTTCGCGCCGGTCTTCGCACCGGTTCCGGGATACCGGCCCGAAATCGGTTCGGAACTCCACGATCCGCCGGAGTACAGGGACGGCTTCCACGAGGGCCGGACGGAGCCTGTGACCCTGTGGGCCGGGCCTGGCTTCACCGTACGGACAAGGATCACGATGCCGCAGGAGTACACCGCCAACGGCGTCGGAGGGCTCGTGAGCGACGAGAGATCCAATGGCAGGCGCACGGTGGTGTGGGAGACGGACTCTCCCGTGGCCATGTTCAACGTGGTCGCCGGAAGGTACGCCGTGAGGGAGGGTGAGGGCACGGTGATCTACTATCACCCGGAGCACGACTACAATATCGAGGAGATGGCCCTTGCCCTCGACGCCGCGCGGGAGTACTACGCGGAGTGGTTCCATCCCTTCCCGTGGAGCGTGCTCAAGCTGTCGGAGTACCCGGGCTACCTGGGCGGCGCGCAGGGGTTTCCAACGAACATCGTCATCAGCGAAGCCCAAGGCTTCCTGGACAAGAGCGAACCGGGTTCTCGGGGCCCTTTCTCAATTGTCGCGCACGAGGCGGCACACAACTGGTGGGGTGCGCTGCTCACACCGGGAGAGGGTCCGGGAGGCGACGGTTTCCTGTCCGAGGGGATGGCCAACTACGCCACCATGCTCCTGTTGGAGCGGGTCTACGGGGACCGCGAGCGGATGGCGTTCAGCAGGCTGCGCGAGCGCGACCATGTCAGGTTCCATCACCCGGATTTCTCTCTCCCGCCGGTCCAGACCAGTGGCGGCGACTATGACCGAGGGCCCTGGGTGATGTGGATGCTGCAGCAGGAGATGGGCCGGGAGAACCTTCTTTCGGGACTGCGCGCGTTCATTGCGGAATACAAGGCGGGCCCGGACTATCCGGTGATTCAGGACATGCTCGCCGTATTGCGTGACTTCGCGCCCGACACGGTGGCGTTCGATTCCTTCGCCGAGCAGTGGTTCTTCAGCTCGGTGTTGCCGGAATACCGGTTGTCCGACGTGACGAAAGCGCGGCGAGGGGATGAATGGGTGGTACGGGGGAGGATCGAGAACGTGGGTACGGGACGAATGCGAGTGCAGGTGGCGGCCACGGCCGGTGTGCGTTGGTCGGAGGAGGGCGAGGATGCGGGCAGCCCGGCGGTGGTGGCCGAGGGTTATCAGGACGCGCGTACCGAGGTGATGCTGGGCCCGGGCGAGTCGGCCAGGTTCGTGGTTCGTGGCGGGTTCGAGCCCGAGCGCGTGGTGCTCGACCCGGATGTGATGGTGCTGCAACTCCGGCGCCGTGATGCTGTGTTCGAGTTCTGACCGGATACGGGTTCGCAACCAGGGGGACCGTGTCCCGCAACGCTTCTCGCCGTTCACGCATTGCCTGGGCACGTTCCGCGATGGTCTCGCGTTGCTTCTGTCGCTCGATTTCCAACCAGGCACGAAGGAAGAATTGGTATTCCCCTCGCCGCTCAACAGGCAGACCGAACCCGCAGTTTGAAGCATCGAAGCGCTCACTGCAGGTTGGTATGACGATTCCGCCGAGGTAGATCAGGCCCGGGCCGGCGCCCCAGAGCCTTCCTTCCGCGTCCTGAGTCGTCCATGTGGCGAAGGCCCAAGGGTCGGTCGGCTTGGTTCTCGATTCCCCACCACGGCCGGCACGCACGCTCATCGGTACCACTCTCGTGAATGCCGAATCCGGAAGTGCACGACGGACGTTACGCCAGAGCAAGGGATTGGCAAAGCGGCCCTGGAGAGCGGCGGCGGGTGCCGTGTCCGTGTTGTGCGGCCGCTCGAAGTCGCGAGTGGGCGATGGATCCACCGGCCCGATCGTCGGTGCGGCCGGTGGTTCTTCGGGAACGAACTCCGCCACCTCCGCAACGACTCCCTCGGTCTCTTCGGTCGCCGTTTCAGCCGATTCGAGTTGCGTCATCTGCTCGGGTACGACGATTCCGGAGATCCGGATGCCGGTAGGATTGTCCGGCAACCTGGGGGTCTTCACAAAACGGTCCGTCACTGGGCCGGGGTACGATACCGCGAAGCCAATGAGTGCATGGATCACGACCGACGCGGCCATGCAGATCGCAAGAAGACGGTGGCTCTGCCTACGCCGGGCTTCAACGCCCACGCGATCTCACTCTACCCGGAACATTGCACGGCACTCGCCCTACGGAACGGTACTCCCCACGTGACCCGTCACCGCCCGGAATCCCTCAGGCCTTCGGTCCATTGTGACTCACTCTACCGTCAGAGGGGTTGCCGAGGGCATTGGAGTTGCCCCGCCCTGGCGGACACCATTTGGTGAGCTCCAACGGAGTTGACACAACCCTCCCGGTGGCCTCCGTATTGCTGGATACAACCTTCGTGAACCTTCCGCAGACGCGGGTCCGGACTGGCCGCCCAGAATGCTCCGCACATCGCACGTTCTAACTGCCGCAGCGCTTTCCGCAACCGCCGTCGCCTGCGGTGACACTGCATCGGACGCGCCCACCGCCGGCGGCAGTGCCGAGGTCGCCACAACGCCCACCCCCGTCACCACCGTCGATTCCGCGGGCGTGGAGATCGTCCGGGTATCGGATGTCCACACGCTCGACCTGCCTGAAATGGAGCTGCGACTCCTCCATTCCACCGCCGCGATTCCCGATCTCTTCTTCGAGACGGTCATCGCGGCGGCTTTTCTGCCGGATTCGTCGCTGGTCATCGGCGACAGCCGGCTGTTCGAGCTCACCTTCCTTGAACCCGACGGGACGGTCCGCGCGCGCTCGGGCCAGGCAGGCGAGGGGCCGGGGGAGTACCTGGACATCACGAGAATCGCGGTTGGTCCGGATGGCGCGCCGTTCGTTTTTGATTGGCGTCAGCGCCGGCTCACCTTTCTGGACTCGCAGGGCGCGGTGACCGACATCATCCGCCTGGAGCAGGGAGCGGGTCTCGGGGCGGCCGTCCCGTTGAGTCGCCTGGGGAGCGGAGAGGTGGTCGCGGCACTGGAAACGCGGCCGACCCTGCCCCCGGGAATCCAGCGAGGTCCGGTCTTCCTCGTGCTCGCGAACGACGCGGGTGAGATCGTCGATACGCTCGGCCAGTGGGCGGGCAAGGAGCGCCATGTCGCCGACGACTGGAATCCCGTCGGATTCGGCCTCACCGCGCTCTTTGCCGGACGCGGGGAACACGCGCTCGTCGGCACGAACGATTCGCTGAACCTCACACTCTACAGGGGAGCCGCCCCGGTCACCCGGATTCGCGGCGGGTATTCGCCGCGCATGGTTACGGCAGCCGAGAAGGAAGCGTGGACCGAGACATTCCTGGGTATCTTCCCCGAGGAAGCTCGCCCGAGCTGGCGCCGGAGGCTGGAGCAGTCGACGGTGCGGGACACCTATCCGGCCTATGGGGCGGTCGGCGTCGATGCCGATGGCAGGATCTGGATCGGCGACTACCCGAAGCTGGCCGACGAGATGCGCCGCTGGACGATCCTCGAGGCGGACGGGACGCCGGTCGGGACGCTGAGCCTCCCGGTGCTTCGACCGATCTGGCTGGAGGATACGGTCGCCGTGACGGGCCAGCCACACGAGGTACTGGATGTGGCGCACGGAAGGATCGCCGTGCTGAGGCGGGACGAGCTGGGCGTGGAGTTCGTAGAGGTGTATGAGTTGGCAGGGCGACCCGGTGCCTGACCTGGGCAGGGCCAACTACTGGGACACGCTGGCCCCGCATCATTGGCGCATCGAGAACAACTACCTGGACGTGGCAAGCGTGCGTCTGATCCTCGGCGACGTTCACGAGCCCGTCCTGGTCGTCGGCGCCGGGCAGGGACTGATCGTCGAGGAGCTGCGGCGTCAGGGGCTCCGATGCGACGGCATCGACCTGAGCGCCAGGATGATGGAGTACGCCAGGCTGCGAAGAGGCCTGACCCTGGTGCGCGCCAATGCGGCCGCGATGCCGTTCGCCGATGGGTCCTATGAGACGGTCATCGTTGCGACCGGCGTCATCGACTTCATGGCCGATGCGCAGGAGATCGAGACGGTCCTGCGTGAAGCGAACCGGATCGTGTCGGGAACGGGCAATGTCTTCGTCGCGTTCTACAGGTTCAGTGCGGCGCAGAAGCGCTTCCTGACCTGGCTTGGACTTCTGCGGGAAGACACTCTGCACGCACGATCGGCGCTGGTGCTGCACCGCCTCGGCTTTCGTGCGCTGGTGGCGTGGGTTGCAAAGGCCGCCGGAATCAGCGCGTTCCGGGCCGCTCTGTTGTGCATCCGCACGGGCCTTGAATCGACCAAACAGGAACGCCGGGTGGCCCTCGCAATGCGACGGGTGTTCGCTCAGGCCGACGATCCCGACGCCTTCATCGCAGCGATGCCGGAGGCTCAGCCGTACCGGGACAGGTCGGCAATCGGACGCCTGTTCGACGCCTTGTCGATGCGCATCGAGGACTGGCAGGCGTCGAGCAGCTGCCAACTGGCACGAGTGGCGCAGCTGGAAGCCCAATGATCATCATCCGCCTGGACCCTCGGCTCTTTGCGGGGGTACCGGTCACTGAAAACCCGTCGGCGGGCCCGCCGGCGTTAGCTTTGTCCGAAAATGGGAGTCCCACCATGAGATATTCGCTCGCACCCGTCCTCGGCGCATTCCTGCTGGCCATCCCGGCAACCGAAACCCAGGCGCAGGGGAGAACCACCGATCTGATCCTCGGAGCCGGCGGGACCATGAGCTACGCGACGGACGAGGAAGCCACCGAGAGCCGCATCGGACTGAATGCCGCGGCAGGATTCTCCCTGCGGGTGACCGAGATGGTCGGCCTTCGCGTGGAGGGCGGCTTTATCCAGAAGGGTGCCGGCGCGGAAATCAGCGAAGATGGCGCGATCGGGCAGGCGGACATCGAGGTCGACTATGGCGTCCTGCGCGGTCTGCTCGAGATCGGCGGCGATCTGCACATCCTCGCCGGCGCGAGCGTGGGGCGCGACCTCGGATGCAATGTGGCCATCGACGTTTCGGTCGAAGGGGTCGACCTGTCCACCGACCAGACCTGCGACGAGATGAACCTCGACAGGAACGACGATTTCGGGATCACCGGCGGGTTGGGCTACAACGCCGGGCTCATCGGTGCGACGCTGCTGTTTACCGAGGGGCTGACCGAGATCTTCGCCGACGAAAACGCACCGCAAGGCAGGAACCGCACCATCTCGCTCGTCGGAACCATCCGCATTCCGATCATCGGATAGGGACGGCTTCCACGACACCGAGCTTGCACTCTTTCTCCCGCGCTTCCGGATGTCCTACGAACGCACGCTGAACGACGACCTGACCGCCCTTGGCATGGTCGACGCGTTCGATCAGCGGGCGGACCTTACAAGACTCTCGCCGGTCGGAGGCTTGTGGATCTCCAGCGTGAAGCAGAAGTCCTGGGTGGACGTCAACGAAGAAGGCACCGAGGCCGCCGCCGCAACCGTGGTCACGGTGGTCGAGAGCGCCAGCCCCGTCCTTCGGGCCGACCGGCCCTTCCTCTTCGTCATCAGGGAGCGCCTGTCGGGCACCATCCTCTTCGTCGGGAAGGTTGCAAGCCCACCGGAGGTCGCAAGCTAGCCAGTGCTGCGCGCACTCAAACCGATCGACGTCGCGGGACTAGGGTGCGCGCTGGCGTACGGCGTCCTGGCCTGGTCCGCCCGACAGTCGGGCGAGCCCTCGCTGATCCTTTTCCTCGCTGTCGCCGTGTGGACTGCTCTGCTCGTCTTCGGTCTGTACGCCTACCATCGCCGCAACCCCGCCGAGCCGCTGCCCCTCGGCCGACTCATCGGGTGGGCCGTCCTCTTCCGCGTCTGCGGACTGATCGGCGGCCCGATCTACGAGGACGACTTCTACCGCTACCTCTGGGACGCGTTTCGATTTGCCCGGGACGGCACCCCCTACGGCGTGGCACCGGAAGCCTTCTTTGCCGACCCGGACGTCCCGGCTCGGTTCCAGCGCATTCTCGACCAGGTCAACTACCCCGAATTGCCGACGATCTACGGTCCGGTGACCCAGCTCGTCTTTCTCCTGGGTTACGGCCTGAGCCCGGGCAGCATCGTTGCCTTGCAGGTGCCGCTTGTGCTCGTCGATCTCCTTGCCATCGGCCTGCTCCTTCGCCTGGCGCCGGCGCGCGCCGTACTGCTGTACGCCTGGTGTCCGCTCGTGGTCAAGGAGATCGCATTCACCGCCCATCCCGACGGCGTTGCGGTCTCCCTGCTGCTTGCGGCGATCGTGCTGGGCCAGCGGGAACGCCTGCGCGGTGCCGCGGTGTGCCTCGCGCTGGCGGTCGGCGCCAAGGTCATGGCGTTGCTGCTTGTGCCGTTCGTGCTGGCGCGGGCCCGACCGGTGCATTGGGCGGTGTTCGCCGGCACCCTGGCCCTGCTCTACCTGCCCTTCGTCCTGCAGGGCGGCACCGATCTCGGGACCCTGGTCGTATTCGCCCGGGAGTGGGAGTTCAACGCTGCGCTGTTCTCCTTCCTGAAGCCGTGGATGTCCAATGCCGCCGCGCGGACAACGTGCGGGCTTGCGCTGGCGGTCGGCCTGGCCTGGTATCTTGCGGTGTACCGGCGCTCGGCCTCCGCCTCCGTTCCGCGCGGCGACTGGATCTACGGCGGACTGCTCGCACTGTGGCCGGTCGTCAATGCCTGGTACCTGCTGTGGCTGCTGCCCTTTGCGGTGATCCGGCCCAGCGCGTGGGCCTGGACGGCGTCGGTGGCGGTGCTGCTCTCGTACGTGACGGGATTGAATCTTGACGATTTGCAGATGGAGCCCTTCGGACATCCGTTCTGGGTGCGCCCCGTGGAGTACGGGCTGATCGCGCTGGCCATGGCGTACGACGTGAGCCGGCGCGGGCGCCGGGGCGCGCACGATCGCCCGCCGGATCGGGCGGACCAGGCGGGTCGTTAAGGCACCTGCGGGTGGCCCGCGGGCGCCTTGCAGGCGGCTTGCGGCGACGCTACGGCCGGTCTAAGGTGGGAACACCTCGGCGACCTCCGGAAGCAGAAAGGAAGAATTCCGCCATGACACGCTCAACTTCGGTTCGGCTCGCAGGCGGCTTCCGGACGGTACGGTTCCGTCCGTGGGGACTGCTCGGCCTTTTCGCGCTGGGCGCGGTGTCGTGCGGCACGCCGTCCGCCGACCCGTCCTGGGCCGACCACGACCCGACCAATGCCGAGCGGCTCGACCACAGCGAGTGGCAGGCCCTGCTCGACGCCTACCTTGTCACCGACGACCCTTCCGGCGTCAACCTGGTCGACTACGCCGGGCTGCAGGCGAACGGCGCCGACCGGGAGCGTCTCGCAGGGTACATCGACTACCTGCAGGGACTGGACCCGCGACGGTATGCGAAGGACGTGCAGATGGCGTACTGGGTCAATCTCTACAACGCCGTGACCGTGCGGGTGGTTCTGGACGCGTATCCCGTCGCCTCGATCAAGGACATTCACGAAGGGTTGATTCCCGGCGCGGGGCCGTGGGGTGACGTTCATGCGATGGTGGCCGGGGAGCCCCTGACGCTGGACAACATCGAACACGACATCCTGCGTCCGATCTGGCAGGACAACCGGATTCACTATGCCGTGAACTGCGCCAGCATGGGCTGCCCGAACCTCGCCCCCGAGCCTACACGGCCGACAACCTGGAGCGGCTGCTGGATCAGGGCGCGCGAGACTATGTGAACCACATGCGGGGCGCGGAACTGCTCGACGAGGCGTTCGGCGTCGTCTCCAGCATCTACTACTGGTACCAGGAGGACTTCGGGAACTCCGAAGCCGGCGTGCTGGAGCACCTGCGCAAGTACGCGGAAGGCGATCTGGCGGAACAGCTCCGGGACTTCGACGGGTCACTCGACCACGAGTACGACTGGAGCCTCAACGCGCCGTCCACGCCGTGAGCCGGGCATTCGGCAGGGCGGCGTCCCTAGACCACGTCTGGGGCCGTCTAGAAGCCCTCGCCGAAGCTGCCCCCGAAGCCGGCGCTGAGTCCGAAGCCGAAGATGCGTGACTTGGCCGTGTTTCGGCCGCCTACCACCTGCCCGAAGAACGCGTTGAGGCCGACAGTGCCGGTCAGGTCGGCGATCACCCGGCCGCCGAGAATCTGGGCGTCTTCCTGCAACCCGGGAAACCGGCTCGGTGAAAACCCGTCGCCGCCGATGTCAATACCGGACAGCGCGTTGACCACCCGGTAGTCGGCGCCGAGCGTCACCCGGCTGCCGGCCGGGATGAAGAGGAACATGTTGTAGAACATGTCGGCGGGAATGTCCACGGTCTCGCCTGCCCCACCGGCCCCGCCCACGGCATCGGGGTTGACTTCGGTGCCGCCGCGGTTCCGGTAGCCGACTTCCGCCGACACACCGAGGGCCTCCCAGAACTTCCCGACGACGAGCGATGTCTCAAGGCCGTTGCCGCCGTCTCCCAGCGAATTGATGTACCCGGTGTCGTAGCCCCCCGCGATGATCGCACCGACCCGAAGCGCGACACTGGGTGCATCGCTGATCAGTTCGTCGACGACCCGCCAGGTCACGGCGACATTGGTGTCGAACAGACCGCTGTAGCTCTCCTGTCCTCCGGCCGGACCGACAGCTCCCGCCACGAAGCTCCGTGCCCAGGCGGTTTGCACGTCCAGTGCCACGGCGTCATGGAGCGCGTAGTTGAAGGCGAGCCACACCGTGCTCTGCGCGAGGTTGGCGCCGGTCGCCTCCAGCGGTCCCTTGACCGTGGTCGTCTCGCGGTAGAACTCGTGCGCGTTCTGATTCACGTACGAGATGCTGAAGGTGCCGGTCCCGGGCTCTCCGATCCAGGCAGCACCCTGCGCGGCGACCGGTTGGGCCGCCAGGCACGCCAAAAGGCTCGATGAGGCCAGAACCGCCAGGGAAAATCGGCCAGCGTGAGACATCCAGATGTCTCCTTCCGGGATGTGTCGGCGCGGCGCACCTGCCCGGTGCACGTCTATCCCACGGACTCAGCTTATCCCGCGGACTCCAGCTTGAAGCGGCGGGTGAGGAAATAGTGCACGACCTCCATGCGGATTCCGCAGTCTTCGATCTCTGGACCGCAGAGCTTCCGGACCGCCTCGTCGTCCGACGATCCCGTCTCCTCGTCCTCGTAGACCGCCGCGAGGCTGGCGGTCAGGCTCAGCGCCCGATCACGGTCCAGTTCGTTCTTCTGCAGCGGGCAGTCGTCACAGACCAGCACCTTGAACGTCAGTGCCTTCCCCTGCGCATATGCCTTGCGCGGGCTGATTTGTCCGGGACCCGTTCCGATCGAACCGGACGGCGGGACCGGCCCGGGAGCGAAGGCGGCGGTGGCGGCGAGCAGCAACGCCAAACAAGCCAAACGTGTCATTGCAAGGACCTCACAGTCGTCGATTGGTCGCCAGCCGGCGGACGCCCGGTGAATGGCTTCTTACGCTACATGTCGCACCCGGACCGCGTCAAGCGATGCGACAGAAACGGACATCCCGCGACCTGCGCTCGGGTCACATCCCGCGACCTACCCTCGGTCCCGGATCCGCAGCCGCCGGCCCGCCCGGTCAAGCACCAGCACAACCCCCATGCCCAGTGCGAAGAGCAGTGCCACCGCAACCGTGGACGGATCTCCCGTGATCGGCCAGGCCAGCACTTCCCTGCCCTCGGCCGTGTAGTCCGTGAATGGCCACAGCTTGCGCAGCGATCCCAACATGAGTCCCACGAGCACGGCGAGCGTGCCGTCGCGCCACCTGGCGAACAGTGCCTTCAGGACGCGGGCGAACGTGAGCAGACCGATCGTCACGGCGGCAATCATGGTCAGCACCACGGCTATCGCGTCCGGGTCCCAGTGGTTGACCGCCAGACGCAGCGAATACAGGACGAAGTGATAGAGCCCAAGCAGGAGTAGTACGAACGCCCCGGACACGCCTGGAAGCGTCATCGCGGATATCGCCAGCACCCCGCCCACAAAGATGAACAGAAGACCCGGATCGCGTCCTCCACCCGTCGGGGCGGGTTGCCACACGGCGGATATCTCCAGCGGACCCTCGGCCACCTGGATCGAGCCTGGCGGGAGGTTCCCCGCAGCCCCCGCCATCCGCGCGACGACCTCCAGCTCCACCGATGTGCTGCCCGCCGGCACCGCAACCGATCGGGCCGGGCCGTACGAAATGCCGGGCCGCGTCCCGGACTCCGGTGCTTCGAGCGTCAGGTTGCCTCGCGTCAGGCGCACGTCGGACGGCGCGGGCGCAAATGCCAGCGTCACGGCGCCGGTCGCGAGCCGGTTCGCCGACGTCGGCAGTCCCGTGAACCACGCCGTGGCGACGGCCGCTCCCGCTACGAGCGCCCACCGTACAGGACGCCAATGCCCGATCCTCCGCGCCGGGATCATCACCGACGCCGCGACCAGCCCCAGGAACAGACCGCTCATCTGTGCCGGGTACGCGCTCAGCAGGGACGGAAGCACCAGCGAGCCCGCTGCGATCGCCGGCAGGATGCCCGCCGCCACGAACAGCAGCAGCAGAACCCGGCGCGCGTCAGCTTCCTCCGGCCCTTCGCCCAGTCCCGTGGGGTCTCGCAGTCCCAGCCGCACGGCGGTCCGGAACGCCGGGGTGCGGATGCGTCCCAACATGGCGGCGCTCACGCTGCCGACCGCGTCGACCAGCCGCGGATAGATCCCCAGGATCAGCGCCACCGTTCCCCCGGAAACCCCCGGAATCACATCCGCCAGACCCATGCAGAAACCGCGTGCGGTGTTGCCGAGCCACTGCTTCATGTGGTTTCGAGATTCCACCCCCGGACGTCGTCCAGGCGCGAGTAGCTGGTCAGATCCAGGTGAAGGGGCGTCACCGACACGAACCCGTCGCGCACCGCGCGAAAATCGGCCTCGGGGCCCCCGTTCCAGTGCGGATCCCCACCGCCGATCCAGTAGTATCCCCGTCCGGAGGGGTCGGGCGCCCGGGTGATTGCGTCTCGGTACCTGCGTCTGCCCAGGTTGGTCACGCGCACGCCGCGCAGCTCGGAGGGGGGCAGCGACGGCAGGTTGACGTTCAGGAGCTCGTGCTTCGGGATTCCGTTGCCCACAATCTGTTCCAGCAGGCGCGTCACCACCGGCAGCCAGCCCTCGACCTCTTCGATCCCCTGCCCCACGTACGAAAACGCCACGGACGGGATGCCCAGGATCGTCGCTTCCATCGCGGCCGCGACCGTTCCCGAGTACAGAACGTCCTCGCCCAGATTGGGGCCGTGATTGATCCCGGACACGCAGAGGTCCGGACGCTCATCGAGGAACTCGTTGACGGCCAGGATCACACAGTCCGTGGGCGTCCCGTCGACGATGATGGCTCCGTCGGGCGTCTTGCGCCGCCGCAGGGGCCGATGCAGCGTGAGCGCGCTGCTGGACGCACTCTGTTCGCGGTCCGGAGCGACGATGTTCACGGTGCCGATCCCCCGCGCGGCACGGGCGAGCACCCGAATGCCCGGCGACAGGTACCCGTCGTCGTTCGTGCAGAGAATGCGCACCGGTGGGCGGTCCGCAGGCTCAGGCCGGCGGAAGGGTCAGGACTTCACGCAGTTCGGTAAGCCCTTCCTTGATCGAGGCCAGGACCGCGGGCTCCGTCTGAAACGCGCGGGCGTCGTCCACCTTGCCCGACCGGCGCATCTCCTGCAGCTCCCGCTTCGCGCCCTCGATTGTGAAGCGCTTCTCGTAGAGGAGGTGCTTGACCAGGAGGATCGTCTCGATCTCCCGCATGCGGTAGACGCGGCTCCCGCCACGATTCTTTGTCGGAGACAGGATGTCGAATTGGGTCTCCCAATACCTGAGCACGTGTGCCTTAAGTCCTGTCAAACTACTAACTTCACCGATCGAGTAATAGGTTTTGCGAGCGATCGGCTCCACGTTCAGCTCCCTTCCCCGAAGTTGAGGAAATCCGGGTTTTCGGATTTCGGTTCCCTGGTCATGAGACGGTGCAGTGCCTCCATCGGATCCGCACCCTCTGCGACAATGCGGTGGACTTCGGCCGAGACAGGCATCTCGACGCCGAGTTTCCGCGCCAACCGATGGACCGCCCGTACGGTCGCGACCCCTTCCGCCACCGTTCGCGCGTTGCCCATGATTTCGCTCATGGACCGTCCCTGTCCCAGCTGCACGCCCACCGTCCGGTTGCGGCTGAGGCCCCCGGTGCAGGTCAGTACAAGATCGCCCATCCCGGCGAGACCCGCGAACGTAGCGGGTTGCGCACCGAGAGCAACGCCCAGGCGCGTCATCTCGGCGATCCCCCGGGTCATCAGCGCGGCCACGGCGTTGTGTCCCAGCTCCAGCCCCGCCGCAACACCCGCGGCGAGCGCGATCACGTTCTTGAGCGCACCGCCCAGCTCCACACCGACGACGTCCGGATTGGTGTAGACGCGGAAGCGGTCGGTCTGGAACAGCGCCTGCGCGCGCAGACACGAAGCCTCGTCCCGGCTCGCGATCACGACCACGGTGGGCGCCCCGGCAACCACCTCACGCGCGAAGCTCGGCCCGGACAGCACGCACAGCCGCCTCGACTGTTCCGCCGGCAGCTCTCCGGCAAAGATCTCGTCCATGCGGCGCAGCGTCGCCACTTCGATCCCCTTCGACGCGCTCACCACCGTGGCCTCGGGCGGGATCAGGGGGGCGGCCTCGGCCAGGACCGCGGCCGAGTACTGTACCGGGCACACCCATACCACCGTCTCGGCCCGGCTCAGGGCCCGCGCCATCGAGTTGGTGACGGACAGGCGCGGGTCGAGGTCGGCCCCGTCAAGGTACAGGGCGTTGCGCCCGGTGTCGGCAAACGAGGCCACGACCTCGGGCTCGCGCGCCCACAGCCGGACGGCCGCACCCGTGCCGGCCAGGAGGTTCGCGAGTGCCGTCCCCCAGGCACCCGCGCCGATCACCGCAACCCTGTGCCGAGGCGTCATGTGCTCTCGTCACCGGCGTCATCGCCGCCGGCGTCGTGGTCACGACCGTCGTTGTCGCCGCCACCGCCGCCGTGGCCGCCACTGCTGCCCGCGCGGGGCTCAGTCCCCGCCAGCAGGCGGCGGATATTGGAGCGGTGGGCCCAGATCACGAACACCGCGATGAAGCCGAGAAAGACGCGGACGGGCGGGTCGAGGTCCGGAAACACGATGCCCAGGATCCCGACCACGAGCGCGGCCGCCATCGAGGCAACCGACACGGTGCGGGTCGCCAGCATGCCGAGGAGCCAGGCCCCGAGTCCCGCAAGCGCGACCATCGGCGCCATGGCGATCAGAACGCCCCCGCTGGTCGCGACCCCCTTCCCCCCCTTGAAGCCGACCCAGAGCGAATACACGTGGCCCACGATCGCCGCCGCTCCGTAGATGACCGGCCACACGGCCGCCTCCTGGCCGTCGAGACCCGGAAACCACCAGACGGGCGCAAACCCCTTGAACACATCGGCGACCATCACGAAGGCCGCCGGCCGCCACCCCAGAACACGGAAGACGTTGGTGGCCCCGAGGTTGCAGCTGCCGAGCGTCCGCAGGTCCTTGCCGTAGAGGAACCGACCGACCCAGAAAGCCGATGGCACGGCGCCTGCGGCATAGGCCGCCAGGGTCAGGAGCAGTGGGGTTGTCACGGCACCTCGTTTGCGCCGAACGGCGCGGTGGACCGGGTCGCTGCGGCCAATCGTCCGCCTCTCCCCACGACGTTAACCACAACGTGGCGTCCGAATCCAGACCGCGTGGACGGGCGGCGCGGCCGCGCGCAGACACATCCGGCACGGTCGCGCGTCATTCGCCGCTCCTGCGAAGCCGCAGGCGGATCGGGACGCCCGTGAAGTCCCATGTGGAGCGCAGCCAATTGACGACGTAGCGCCTGTAGTGTTCCGGGATCTCGTCGGGGAGGTTGGAGAAGACGATGAACGTCGGTGGCGCGGTGCGGGCCTGCGTGGCGTACTTCAGCCTGACCGGGCGCCCGCGGGCGTGCGGAGGCGGCTGGCGGCGTGCCGCGGCCTGGACCGCCTCGTTGACCTGGGCGGTGCCGATGTGCTGCCTGCGCCGGTCCGCGACCTCGAGCACGAGGTCGAGCGCCTTGCGGATGCGGAGACCCGTCAGGGCAGAGGCGAACAGGAACGGGACGTGACCAAGAAAGGGGGCTCGTCTTGCGGCATCGCGCTCGAACTCGGCCGCCGTGCCCGTGTCCTTCGCCACAAGGTCCCACTTGTTGCATACCAGCACCACGCCGCACCCGGCCTCCCACGCCGTCTCCGCCACCTTGACGTCCTGCGCGTGCAGCCCTTCGGCACTGTCCACCACCACCAGGCAGACATCCGCTTCGCGCACCACCCGGGCGGTCCGCAGGCTGCAGTAGTACTCGATCGAATCCTTCATGCGTGCGTGGCGACGGAGTCCCGCGGTGTCGACGAACGTCAGGTTGAGGCCGTGGTATTTCATGGGCAGGTCGACCGGATCGCGCGTCGTGCCGGGCACGTC
This sequence comes from Longimicrobiales bacterium, assembly GCA_965116905.1. Lineage (GTDB taxonomy): Bacteria > Gemmatimonadota > Gemmatimonadetes > Longimicrobiales > Gaopeijiaceae > Bin94. Next base: position 2,969,249 of record OZ220732.1, read on the forward strand.
GCTCACCAGCACGCGGTCCTGGCCGAACAGCCGGTTCACCAGCGAGGACTTCCCCGCGTTGGGCTTTCCGATCACGGCGATGCGCAGATCGTCGCTCTCGGGCCGGCCTTCCTCGTCCGGGAGCAGGGGGACCAAAGCATCGAAGAGGTCGCCAAAGCCCCTGCCCGCGATCGAGCTGACCGGATGGGGCTCGCCCATTCCAAGCTCCCAGAAGTCCAGGTGCGTCTGCTCCGTGGGCAGGTTGTCGACCTTGTTCACGGCCAGGAGAACGGGCTTGTCGGCCCGGCGCAGCACTTCGGCAAGCTTCTGGTCCAACGGGTGAACCCCCGCCCGCGAATCCACCAGGAACACGACGACATCGGCCTCCGTCACGGCGGTCATCGCCTGCTCACGGATCAGCCGGTCGATCGTGCGCCGGGAGCCTTCCACGACGCCGCCGGTGTCGACCAGGAAGAAGTCCCGGCCGGTCCAGTCGGCCTGCCCGAAATTGCGATCCCGGGTCACGCCGGGCGTGTCGTCCACGATGGCGACCCGGCGCCCGATGGCCCGGTTGAAGAAGGTGGACTTGCCGACGTTGGGCCTCCCCACAACCGCGACGACGGGGAGGCTCATGACGAAATCAGCGTCTCGACGACCTCGGCGCCGCTCCGGACGGTCGCCGGAGACAGTTGCGCAGCCACCTCGGAGAGCGCGACGCCGTCAATGAACAGGCCGCCGTCGTTGAGGGCCTCGCCGGGCAGCAGAACGAGGTCTCCACTGGTGGATCCGGAAGCCGCCCGAAGGACGTCGGCGCCGGACAGAAGCCCCGCTATGGTCACGCTGGAGCCGAAGTACCGGTTCTCGACGGCGAGCACCTCCACGGCGCATTCCATCCGCGTCGCGATCGAAGTCGACATGCGCTCGAAGAAGGGGCCCATCGACGTGCCGGTGACGATTCGCACGCGTTCCACCCCATCTGCGGGGGACAGGCGTCCCTTGCCCGTCTCGAACGCGTCCAGGAGCGACCTGAGCGCTCCGACCCCGTTTTCCAGCAGTGGCCAGTCGTCGTAGTAGTCGCCGGGTGGGACGTCCCTGCCCGCGATGAGGAAGAGTTCGTCCGCCGCGTAGCACCAATGGTGGCCGCGGCTCGCCAGCGCCCGTTGCCGGATCGCTTCGGTCTGAAGGATCGCGGTCTCGGCCTCTGCGGCGCTCAGAAGGCGCACCGGCCGGTTGAGGTTGTAGCGCGTCAGACCCACCGGCACGACCGACAGGCTCAGGACGCCATCGCCCAGCGCGTACAACTCCCGTATGGTGCGGTCCAGCTCCTGGCCGTCGTTCCACTGCGGACAGAGAACCACCTGCGTGTGCACCTGGAGTCCCGCATCCAGGAGCGTCGCCAGCTGTTCCATCAGCAGCCCCGCGCGCTCGTTCTTGAGAAGCCGGATCCGGACGGCCGGGTTGGTCGCGTGCACGCTGACATACAGCGGCGAGATGCGCTGGTCCACCAATCGCTGGAGACCGCGGGGACCGAGGTTGGTCAGGGTGACGTAGCTTCCGTAGGTGAAGGACAGACGGAAGTCGTCGTCGCGCAGCCACAGCGGCTCGCGGGCATCCGGGGGGTTGCCGTCGATGAAGCAGAAGACGCACTCGTTCGCGCATTCGCGGATCTTGTCCCGCGCCGGCACGATCCCGAGGCGCTCGGAGGGGTCCCGAGAGATCTGGTAGACGATTGGACTGCCGTCCGGATCGACGGCCTCGAGCTCGATCTCGCTCTCGGCGGTTCGGAACATGAAATCGAGTCCGTCCCGGACCCGTTCCCCGTTCACCGTCAGGATCCGTGTCCCGATCCGAAGCTCAAGCGCCTCCGCGATCGATCCCGGACCGATCTCCCCGATTCGTACCAACTGCCGCCTAACGGTGCCTGGAGAGCATCTCCTGGAAGAGGATGTGGCTCCGCACAGGCTCCCAGGTATACCTGGTGGAGAGGCTGTTCACGGTGACCAGAGTGGAACTCGCGATCAGGGGCTCGAGAAGTTCGACCGCCGCCTGTACGTCGCCGAGCTCGGCGTACGTCTGCGCCCAGCGGCGTTGCACGGCGGGGCGCTCGTCGTCGCTGACCGGCATGGACATCGCCTTCGCAAGCGCCTCGCGGGCGTCTGACGTGCGGCCCGCACGGGCCAGATTGCGCGCGTACTGCCCCTGCCAGTTCGCCTGTGCGTCGGGGTCGGCGAATTCGAGGGGGTTGCGGTCCCAGGCAGAGACGAGTTCGCCCCACAGAATCCGCGAATCGTGCAGGCGGCCGGCGACCCTGTGCACCCACGCCTTCTCCGCCAGGCAGGGGCATCGATACTCGGGATCCGGGTGGTCCGGCGCGAAATGGAGGATCATGTCGTCGAACTCGCCCCCGAGCAGAAGCGACGGGAAGTTGTTCGTCACCGACGCGATCTCCTGCGGCGTCATCCGGATCCGCTGGCGGGCCTCGCGAAACGCGCGTTGCATGCCGTTGGAGCCCCTCCCGGCGGCGAGAGCCTGGAAGATCATCTCGGTCACCCACGCATTGTCCGCCTGCTCGAGGGCGACCGTGGCCTTCTCCATCAATTCGCTTGCAGTAGAGAAGTCACCCAGAAGTCGGGCCGCCGAAGCGCCGCGAAGGACCGTGTTCACTTCGGCGCCCATCACTCGGGCCGACTCGATCCGGCGCGCAAGTTCCTCCGCGGAAGTCTGGGCAACGACCGGCGTGGCCGCCGCTAGAAACAACAGGCTGGCTACCAGTATTCCACGGCGCATTGTTCACCTCCGGCTGAGATTGAACCGCTCGGCGTCCTCGACGGATGCCTGCCTGACCCGTCCAAAGTAAGCCCGAACCGTGACTCGGCGCCACAGGCCAGGATCCCCGGCGGTCGGCTACCTGACCCCGACCGCCGGCAAGCGGGAGACGGGACTCGAACCCGCGACCCTCAGCTTGGGAAGCTGATGCTCTACCAACTGAGCTACTCCCGCGCGCGCCCCCGGGCCCCCGGTCCAGGCGCCCTGGCAGCCCGCAGACCCTAGCGTGGACTCACGACCTCGTAGTAGTACCCCAGGACGCTCTCCTCACTGGTAAGGTCGGCGCGGAACAGCTCGGCATTCCCCTGTGCCGGCGCGGTGACCCGGATATCGATCGCCCCGATTTCGGCACCGTCTTCGCCGTTGAAGTGCACGCGAATCGTCACAACGGCTCCCGGATCAAGGGTGTTGTTGACGAGCTGCCCGGAAACAGAGCCGCCGCCGGCCGTGCGAGGCGTAAGCTGACTTTCCTCGATTCGGAAGGCGAGCCCCTCCCGGGTCTGAAGTACTTGAACCGCCTCCTGGCTCTGATCGGTTTCAACGAGACCCTGGGCCAGAATCGTATAGCTGTCGGGGTTGTAGCCGTCGAGTTCCAGGAGGTCTCGCGCAACGGGAATCAAGTCGTCCCAGTTGCCGGCCTCGTACAGCGACTGCGCCAGGTTGAACACCGCATCACGGTTTTCGGGCGCGACTTCGGCCACCTGCTGGAAGGCCTCTGCGGCGCGGCCGTACAGTACCGGGGCCTCTTCGGTGTCCGAAGCACTGGATGCGGCGCCATACAGTCCGACGCCGATATTGAAGAGTTCCCGCATGCCCAGATCGGCGGCCCCGGCCAGCAGGTTGTCGTAGATCGCCTGCGCGGAGTCGGGCATCCCCGCCTCGGACAGCACCGAGGCCAGGCTGGACAGCGCGCCAACATCGCCCGGATTCCCCTCGAGGAAGCGCTCGTATTCGCCGATCGCTTCGTCGTAGCGTTCCTGCTGACTCAACAACATCGCCCGGTTGAACGAGACGTTCATCTCACTCTGCGCCCAGCTGGCCGCGGTCACACTGTCCGCCTCCTCCATCCGCGGTCCGCGGATGATGGCCAGCGCCGCGCCGAACGCCTCGATTGCGTCGTCGATCCGCCCGACCTGGTTGTACGTCACCGCCAGATTGATCAGCGCTTCGGGGCGCTGGTCCGGGAAGATCGCCTCGGCGGCTTCCAGGAACCGTATGCCCTCGTCACTGTCGCCGGTGTCGAGCGGCTCGATCGCCGAATTGAAGAGTGCGATCCACGCCGTTTCCCGCTGGATGCGAACATCCTGCTCGTAGTCGGGATAGAGCTCCGTGGCCATTTCGAAGAGCGTGTCGGCGGCCACGTGATCGCCCAGGCCGATCTGTGCCCGGCCCGCCTGGTAGTAGCCAAGCGGGTTCGTGGAATCCCCCAGGATCGCCGCCATGGCCGCGGTCAGGGCTTGCTGGAACCGGGAGGGGTCCCCAAGCGTCTCCGCCTGGGTCAGGAACAACTCCGCACTCCTGGTGTCGTCGTTTTCCCTGGGAGGATTCCCTTCCTCTCCTCCTCCGCCCCCACCACCGCCGCCCGAAGCACAGCCGGAAAGCGCAAGCGCGGCGGCAACCGCCAAAGATAGTCCGAACCTGGACTTGTCCACGAGAACCTCCTGAGATCTTCCGAACCAAGCGCCCGCTCGCCGCAGCAACTCCGGAAAGCGGATGCAGCCAAGCAGGAAGTATATGGATCGGCGGGGTCCGGGTCAAAGGGCTTCGGGGCCTCGGGCGGCGAGGCACGCCTACCGGCTCGACCGCGTCAGATACGTCAGGATGCGCGCTCCCATGGCCTCGCTGAACCCGGGGATGCGGCCGATCTCGGCGGGCGTCGCCTCCTTGACGCCCCGCAGGGACCCAAAGCGCGACAACAGCGCTCGCTGCCGGGCGGGACCGATCCCCGGAATGTCGCCCAATGCGGAGCGCACGGTGCGGCGCGAGCGGAGCTTCCGGTTGTAACGCACGGCGAACCGGTGGGCCTCGTCGCGGACCCGCTGCAGCAGATGGAGCGACCGCGCGGTCCGCGGCAACCGAAGCCCATCGCGGTCGCCCGGGCGGAAGACGACCTCCTCTCTCTTCGCGAGTGCCGCCAGCGCCACATCCCGGAACCCGAGCCCGGCGAGCGCTTCCCGTGCGGCGCCGAGCTGTCCGCGGCCGCCGTCGATCACGGCGAGGTCGGGCAGCGGATCCTCTCCATCCGCCAGCCGGGCAAAGTACCGGCGGACAGCTTCCGCCATCGATTCGTAGTCGTCGTTGCCCCTCCCCGCCTGGATTTTCATGTGGCGGTATCCCGACTTCTTCGGCTCCCCGTTCTCGAACAGAACCGCGCTGCCGACAGTCTCCGATCCCTGGATATGCGAAATGTCGAAGCACACGATCAGGCGCGGCACGACCTTCAGCCCGAGCCTGTCCTGAAGCTCGTAGAGCACGTCGTCGGTGCGCATCGGGGCAACCCCTCCCGTCCTGATACGATCTTCGATAGCATGGCGGGCGTTGGCGGTCGCAAGTTCGATCAGGCGCGCCTTGGCACCCCTCTTCGGCATGCGCACCACCACGCGACGGGCCGACTGGTCACTCAGGATCCTCTCCAGGAGGCCTCGATCAGCAAAGTCCACGGGAAGGAGCACTTCACGCGGAAGCTCCTGGAGCGCACGGGAGCCGCTGGACAGGTAGGCATGGGACACCGACCGCGCGACGAGGTCCGCGTCGTCCTCTCCTTCGGTGCCCGTCATCACCTGGGTATCGCGGCCGATCAGGGTGCCATGGCGGAAACGCAGCGTCACGGCGGCGGCAATCCCCCCATCCCTGGCGATGCCCAGGACGTCCTGATCCCCCCCGCCCACCTTCTCGACGCGTTGCTGGCGGGCGATGCCATCGAGCCCGGCGAGGACGTCACGCAACTGGGCCGCCCGCTCGAAGTCCATTGCGGCAGATGCCTTGTGCATCTGAGTTTCAACTTCTGCCTGAACCGAACCGACATCGCCGGCAAGGATGCGGACGACCCGTTCGATCATGCCGCGGTAGTCCTCCTCGGTCTGGAGGCCGACGCACGGCGCGGCGCACCGGCCGATGTGATGATCCAGGCACGGCCGCGCCGGCGCTTCTCCCGGCAGGTCGTAGCGGCACGACCGCACACCGTGCACGCGCTTCACCAGCTCGAGCGCGCGGCGCACCCGCCCCACCGAGACGAAGGGTCCGAAATAGCGGGATCCATCCTGGCGCACACGCCGGGTCACGTACGCTCGCGGGAAGGGCTCGTTGACCGTGACCTTGACGTACGGGTATCTCTTGTCGTCGCGGAGCTGGATATTGAAGCGCGGCTGGTGCTCCTTGATGAGATTGGCCTCGAGGATCAGGGCCTCCGCCTCGGAGCCCACGACCAGCGTGTCCACGGTGGCGGTCTGGCGGACCAGTTCGCGGGTCTTGATCTCCATCCCGCTCCCCTGGCCCAGATACGACCGCACGCGCAGGCGCAGCGCCTTGGCCTTCCCGATGTAGAGGATCTCTCCCCGGGCGCTGCGGAACATATAGACACCCGGGCCGGCCGGGAGCCCCGCGACGTGGTGCAAATCGAAGGGGATGCCGCGCTTCACGCTGGTCTACCTCCGACGCCGGTTCCCGAGTTTCAGGGCCGAGAACCCGAGCCGGTGGGTTCCGAGCAGGTAGATCGCGGCCACGGGTCCGATCGTGGCCGCTGCCTCGATGATCGGACCCACGGGTGGCAGTGCCGCGCGGATGGCCAGTCCCGCTCCGACCGCAACCGCCGTCACGAGAAGGTAGACGCGCACGTGACGCCCACCCAACGAGATCCCCGAGAGGCGCCCCCCCACCGCCCGGCGGAGGAGCAGGAACTCGAGCCACGCGCCCGCAGTCGCTCCGGCGGCGAGACCGGCGGCGCCCATTCCGAGCCCCCCCACGACGAACCGGTCGAAGGGGAACATCAGCGAGGCGCCGATGGCCGCCGAGACCAGGATCCGCAGGTAGGAGATCCGGGCGGCGGTCCGCGTATCGCCAAAAGCGTAGAGCGCCGAGGAGAGCACGCGCGAGGCGCCCGAAGCCGGCAGTCCCGGGGCATAGGCGGCCAGGACCAGGCCCGCGGCAGCGGCGTCGTCCGGACCGAACGCCCCGGATCGGAACACCACCATGCACTGCTCCCGGAAAAGGATGTATCCGGCGGTCACCGGCACGAGCCAGAAGAGGACCCGGCCGACCGCCTGCTCGGTCCGTTCGCGAACCGCCTGCGCGCCGGCGACGCGATCCCTCGACAGCTCCGGCAGCTCCGATGCCGCGATCGACATTCCAAACAGTGAGATGGGCAGGATGTACAGCGGTTGCGCGTACCCCATCAATCCGACAGCCCCCACCGCCAACAGCGTGGCCAGGTTCTGGTCGATGAGCGCGCCGATGTTCACGGCCCCGCGGGCCGCGACGGCCGGCAGGAAGTTGCGCACGACCTCCCGGACAGGGCCGGTCCGCGCGTCGAGCGAGGGCCTCACGTGCCTCAGATGGCGCACCAGGAAAGGCACCTGGAAAAGTAGTTGCAACGCCCCGCCCGCCAGGGCGCCCCAGGCCAGGGCGGTCAGTAGATCTGCTCCCGCCATGCCCCGGCTGGCCGCCGCCACCATTGCCGTGATCATGGCCAGGTTCCACAGCGATGGCGCCACGTAGGAAACAAAGAAGCGGCGATGGCTGTTCAGAACGCCCAGCGCCCACGCCGACACGACGAGCAGACCCGCCATCGGAAAGAGCAGCCGAAGCAATCCGGTGACGATCTCGGCTCTGCCGTCGGCCGTAAATCCGAACGCCAGCACGGAGACCAGATGGGGTGCAGCCCAGCTTCCCAGGGCCGCCATGGCGCCGGCCGCCACCGCGAGCAGCCCGAGCACGGCTCCCGCCGCCCGTCCGGCCTCAACCTCCCTGCCCTCTTCCAGGAGCCGGACATAGGCGGGAATGAAAGAGGCGCTCAGGCTGCCCTCGCCCAGCAGGTTCTGGATGACGTTCGGGATCCGCAGGGCCGCGGTCCACGCGTCCGCCAGGTCCCCGGTGCCGAAGTAGTGGGCGAAAACGCGTCCGCGCACCAGGCCGAGGACCCGGCTGACGAGGATGCCGGATGCTACGCTGGAGGCAGCCAAGGCTCCGTCGCCGCTAGCGTCGTATCCCGGAGATCCGCGTGCCCGAATAGCCGCGGTGCTTCCGGGGCACGGCGCTAATGCTCCGGGTCGTGGGTCTCATCGCCGGCACCGTCCGGCAACGACCTGCGCTCCGAACGGTCGGCGAGGAGCTTCTGGAAGAACTGGTTCTCTTCGTCCAGCCGTCCCACTTCGCTCGTGAGACGTTCCAGCTCGCTTTCGAGGTACACCAGGCGATCGTGCGTGGCACCATCCCCCTCCCTCAGATTCCGGCGCTCAAGCCGGCGCGCGATCGCCTTCCCCACGTCGGAATCGAGCACGATCGCGAGGATCGGGATCAACAGCACAAGCACGGCGATCAATACAAGCATGACGTAAAGCTATGGCGTTTCATCCGAACGTGGCAAAGACCCCGCCCGCTCCACGGTGGTCTCGTCGGCCAGAACGCGGATCCGTTCACGGAGCATGGTGACGAAATCCGGTCCGTACCTCACGGCGTACTGAAGCGGGCTCAGTACACGGTCCTGAGGCTTGCCCGCCGGCCACAGATTGACGCCGGCCTTGGCGATCTGGCTGGCGATCGTCTCGCTCCGCCGCTTGATGGCCCGCACGACTTTCTTCTCGAGAGCGCCAAGCGCGGACAGACCGGCGTTGCGTGCCTTGATCACCGCGCCCCGGAGCACCGGATCGACCGCGGCGGATGCGCTGGAGACGTCGCGGGCACGCGACTCGAGGCCCTGTCGCCAGCGGCTCAGCCCATCCTTCAGGTCTTCCGGCATTCCGTCTCGTGCGAACCGCGCCTGGAGCAGGTCCCCGTCACGAAGGTCGTCGACCGTGACCCCCAGCTTCTCCATGACCCTGGAGACCTTCCTCTCGACGACAAGCAGGGACGCGCGTGGCGCAACCACGGGCATCCCGACCCCGTGGCGGCGGAACAGCGCGCCCAATTGACCGAAATACGCCACTTCGCCCGGTCCCGCAACATAGGCCAGAGTCGGGAACACGAAGCCCTCCACGACCGGACGCAGCAGCACGTTGGGCGACACCAGATCGACCGACTCGTCGATGACGCGAAGAATGCGCCCCCGGGAGAAATCGCGGCCGGAGCGCCGCAGCCTGAACCCGCCGTCCGTCACGAGAAGCCTGTCGCGGCCCTGGCGAGTGTCGAAGAACAGATTGGTGGCCCCCGGCGCCAGTGGGACCTGCAGCCTGTAGCCCGCGGACGCAAGGTGCCCGGCGGTCTCCGTCAACGCCTCTTCGCTCGCCGACGGATCCTCGGCCTCCGCGCGCAGGACCGGCCGGGCCAGTTCCTTTAGCCGTGCGTCGGCCCCGTCGACCAGGCCGATCGGCGTGTCCCGCAGCAGAGCCGCCATCAGGTCCGCGTACGCGGAAGCCAGCGTGGATCCGGGGTGGTAGGCCTCGCGCAGCAGATCCAGGTACCCGTCGCGATAGTCGTTGCGCGGAAAGCACGCGGACAGCTCGCCGAGAGCCTGCGCACCCCGGTCACCCAGGAGAATATCGCCAACAGCGCGAGGCATCGGATCCTCGGCGGGCCCCAACGTGATACGGCGCAGGCGATTCCCGGGATCGATGACGTGGGCGTGGTTCGCCTCGACCCAGTCGTGATCGTCGGAGGCGATCCAGAAGAGCGGCATGACGGGCTTGCCGACAACCGGCTCCAGCTCCTCGGCCAGCCGAACGGCCGTCAGCGCCTTGTACAGGCTGTAGAGCGGACCGCCGAACAGGCCGGGCTGCTGTCCCGTAGTGACGAAGAAGCCCTGCCGATCGACAACGTCCCGAAGCGCGGCCCTCCCGTTGGGTCCCGCCGGGCGCACAAGCTCGGCGGACGAGGAAAGCCGGGCGGGACCGTCCTCCCGCGTCAGCTCGTCGGCCTTGATCCGGTAGCTGCGGGCGTCGCCGGGGGAGCCCCGATAGAACGCCGATGCCGTGTCCGATCCTTCCAGGTAGTCCCGAACCAGCCGCGAACCCCCGAGGGGCCTGGAGAGCAGGCGCAGGTCCACTAACCGGACCTTCCCGCACGGACACAAAACCGCCCGGCGCACCCACGGAACCGCCCGGCGCGTCCACGGAACCGCCGCGGAGCCGTCATCCGGCTGCCCTGGCGACCAGGATGTACCGTGTCGAGGCCGGCGAGAACGGTGTCCGGTCGTAGCCGCCGAAGGTGGGACCCGGGGTCATGCCGGCGGACCGCAACATGGAAGTCAGTTCACGCGGACGGTAGAGCCGCACGCGCTCGACGAACTCCCTGCTCGACGTACCGTCCACAGGCTTCAGCGTGATCCGCTTCTCGACGATCCGGCCGCCGTTCACGAGCCTTCTCTCCTGGACCACGTCGACCCCGGAAGCACTGCGGCGATCCTCGGTCCTGAGGTTGGCGACCACATGGTCCGCGTTCAGGAAATCGAGAAGGAACCGCCCGCCGGCCCTCAGCACCCTCCGCACCTCGTGCAAGACATCCAGGTCCTCGTCCTCGTCGTCGAAGTAGCCGAAGGAAGTAAAGTAGGACGTAACCACGTCGAACGAACCCGTGCGGAATGGCGGCCGCCTCATGTCACCAAGCACGAGACCGGCCACGGGAACGGACTTGCGGGCCGCTTCGATCAGCGGGCGAGAGAGGTCGAGCCCTGTCGCCCGATACCCGATCCGCTCCATTTCCGTGAGGTGCCTGCCCGCTCCGCACCCGAGGTCGAGTACGCGCGTACCCGATCCCAGGCCGGTGGTATCCCGCAGCAGCGAGACCGCCTGACGCGCCTCCGCCCTGTCCCGATGCGGATAGAGAGCCAGGTATTCTCCACCGAACCAGTCTCGAAACCACGGGGTGCGTTTCACTTCGGTCCCTTGTGGTAGGGTTCGTTCCTGAGGATGGTCCCGGCCCGGTACAGCTGTTCCATGAGCACCAGCCGCGCAAAATCGTGCGGCAGCGTGAATGACGAAAGGGACAGTGTGGCCTCGCAGTCGCGTCGGAGATCCTCGGCGAGGCCGAACGCCCCGCCGATAAGGAAGTGTACCCCCCTTTCGGGTCCTAGCGAAAAGCGCTCGAGCCGGCGTGCCATCTCCACCGACGACCACGGCCGGCCATCACGCGTCAGCGCGACCCGGACGAATCCGGGCCGGATCCGAGACCTGATCGCCTCCGCCTCCTTCCGCAGGACGTGCGCGGCGAGCTTGCCGCGCGCCTGGGGCACTTCCACGACCTCCAGGCGCCAATAGCGGGCCGCGCGACCCTCGTAGTCCGCGAGCACGGCCCGGAGGCTCCCGGCCTTCCCGACCGCGACGACCGAGACCTTCATGGATCCCGGACCAGGCAGGCCAGCATGCTGCGAAGTGGTTCCCGCGGCTCATCCACCACGCTGAACCCAACCGCGACGCAGCGGCGCGCCAAACCCGGAAAAGCCGCCAGCTTCTGCGCGTCCTTCGCGGTACAGACCACCGTCCTGCCGTTGCATCGCCGCGACAGCTGCGCGATGTCGCGCACCCCGAATCGGTGATGATCCGGGAAGGCGGCCAGGTCCACGGTGGAGCCCGGCAGCAGCTCTCTCAGGCCGGCGGCGAACGCCTCCGGGCGCGCGATCGAGCACACCGCGAGCACGTTGCCCGCCGGCGGCTCGGCCGGTGATCCGGCCAGGTCGTGCCATCCGCCCATCCGCATCTCGAGCGTGGAACTGCTCACCTCGGGCGCGAGGCGCGCAAGCCTGGCGATCCACGCATCCGCCGCGGTGCGCTCCGGGCCTCTCCTGGTCACCAGGATATGCGTGGCCCGTCCGGCGGAAGTCAGGGGCTCCCGGTACGGCCCGCGCGGCAGAAGACGCACGTCCCACGGGTCCTCGGCCGCAACGAGGAGGATGTCCAGCGCACGCGCCGCCCGACGGTGCTGAAAGCCGTCGTCCAGGAGCGCGAGATCGTGGCCGGCGTTCCAGGCGGAGTGGACACCCGCGACCCGGTCGGGTCCGGCAAAGACCGCACCGCGTCCGCACCACCGCCTGTAGAGGGCGACCTCATCCCCTCCATAGCCGCGGGTCACCACGGCCGCCCGCTTCCCGATCCCGGCGAGCCAGTCCCACAGCCACCGGATCACGGGCGTCTTGCCGGTGCCGCCGACCGTGAGGTTGCCAACGGATACGACCGGGATGGGCCCCTGCCGTGGCGGCCTGTGGTCGTACCAGCGATTCCTGGCCGCCACCACCGCGCGAAACGATGGTTCGGCGGACGCCAGCAACCCCGCGAGCATCCGGTCAGCCCCCGTCGGGTTCGGGTCGCGCCAGAGACTGGCCAGCCGGGCCCGCGCCGCCGCCGCGATCACGCCCGCACCTCGCCGGACCGCGGCTCGGCCTGCCGCGCTTCGGTACGCCGCGCCTTGGTACGCCACACCTCGCGCAGGACATCCTCCATTAGATCTACGACCCTGGAGCTCGCGCCCTTCACCCCCAGGGCCGCTCGCACGCGCTCGAGTCCCGCTACGGTGCTGCGGCGGGCCGGGGACTCCGGGTCCAGGAGCGGCTCGATTGCGTCGGCCAGCGCGCCCGGTGTGGCCTCGCGCTGAATGAATTCGGGCACGACCCGCTTGTTCACGACCAGGTTCGCAAGCGCGATATGCGGCACGCGGACAAGGCGCCGGGCCAGGAAGTGGGTTACGGGATGGGTGCGGTAGGCCACCACGAACGGCATCCCCGCAAGCGCTGCTTCGAGCGTGCTCGTACCGGATTTCACGAGCCCCGCCGTCGCGAGCGCCCTCAGCGAATGCCCGTCCTCGGTCAAGGGGAACGGGAAAAACCGGTAGGCGCTGCGGGGAAGAAACGGGACCTTGCTCACCACCGTCTGAAGGCCTGGAACGCGTCTCTCCAGCTCAAGCGCCGTCCTCGCAAAGGGCTCGGCGTGGCGGACCAGTTCCTGCTGTCTCGATCCCGGGAAGACCGCCAGCACGGGCCGGTTCGTGTCTAGTTCGAGATCGGCTGCCAGCCTCTTCGGCTCGCCCGGCGATTCGTCCTCGAGCAGCGGATGGCCGACGAATTCGGCTCTGCCACCGTGGGTCCGGTACAGTTCGGGCTCGAACGGAAGGATCACCGCGATGCGATTCGCGATGCGGGAGAGTTTCCCTGCCCGGGAGGCCCTCCAGGCCCAAACCTGCGGGCCGATGTAGTAGACCACGGGGATCCCCCGTCCGGCGGCGTGTTCGGCGATCCTCAGATTCAGCCCGGGATAGTCGATGGGGACGACGATATCGAATCCCCCGCCGTCGAGCATGCCCTTCAGCCGTCGCTCGAGGCCGCGAAAGAACGGCAGCCGCTTCAGGACCTCGGCGAATCCCATGACGGCGAGCTGGTCCAGCCCCGCGAAGAGGCGAACCCCGGCATCCTGCATGCGCTCGCCGCCCAGGCCGACGATCTCCACGCCGGGCCACCTGCGGCGGATCTCGGCGGCGACACGTGCGCCGTGAGCGTCCCCGGAGGCCTCTCCCGCCAGGATCATCACCCTGGCTGGCCGTTTTGCGCGCGTCATGGGAGGGTGGAGCGTCCCGACGTCCGTTCGCGTCAGAAGAGTCGCCCGAGGTACCAGATGATCCCGATCACGATCGCCAGCAGGACGACCAGGGTCGTGGGTGACTTGCCTTTGCGGACGTCGATCCACTCGCGTTTACGACGCCGCCGCACGCGTATTAGCGACATGGTCCTCAATCTGTTGTTCGATGGCCAGGGCGAGTCGAAGAGCTGTCCGTCCATCCTCGCCCGTAACCGGTGGCGGCGCCAGTCCCTGCACCGCATCCCGAAACGACGCCAGTTCCGCCACGAGGGGTTCGGTCCCGTCCCCGACGATGGGGATTCGCTCCACGATCGAGGACAATCCGGGCGGCGTGGGGGCGGCCTCGGCAGGCGCGGAGTCGGCCCCGGGCGGCCTGGGGACCCCCCCCGCGAGCGTGGCGCCCCCCGCGGCCGGCCCGGGCCCCTCGAGCAGCGACACGCCCTCCTTGAGCCGAAAGAACTCCCCGCGTCCCGCGGCGAGGTCGAGCGAAAGGTAGCCCGAGCGCTGCCAGACGCGCAGCTTGCGGACTCCCGTGACCGAGACGCGGCTGGCGGTCAGGTTGGCCACGGCCCCGCCCTCGAATTCAAGGCGGGCATTGGCGATGTCCACATGACGCGTGAGCACCGGCACCCCGGTGGCCGCGATGCCGACCAGCGGACGGGCGATCAGGCTGCACAGGAGGTCCACATCGTGGATCATCAGGTCGAGGACGACCGCCACATCGAGTGAGCGGCGGGTGAAGGGGGACAGCCGGTGCGATTCCACGAACAGCGGGCGATCCAGATGCGGCCGTGCGGCGACCAGAACCGGGTTGAACCGCTCGACGTGCCCCACCTGGATCAGGACTCCGCGATCCTCTGCGGCCTCGATCATCCGGTCGGCCGCCTCGATACCGGACGCCATCGGCTTTTCCACGAAGACGTCGACACCCGCGCGGATCGCGTCCATCGCCACGGCCTCGTGCGCGCTCGTCGGCACGGCCACCACGACCGCGTCGGCCCGGTCCAGGAGATCCGCCAGGGAGGTCCGCTCCTCGATTCCCAGCTCGGCGGCAACCGCGCGGCAGCGGGCCCGATCCACATCGAAGATCCCCGCGTGGCTCACGCCCTCCAGGTCTCGAACCACCCGGGCGTGGTGGCGCCCCAGCGATCCGACCCCGACGACGCCAACAGCCGGCGGACCCGGCCGGCGCCGGGAGTCAGGTGATGATGCCGCGCTTGCTGCTGCGGATGAAGTCAAGGAAGTAACCCACCTCCGGACACATCAGGTCCTCGCGGCTCTCCACCCGCCGAATCGCCCGGGACAGCGCGATATCCGACTGAAACAGGATGCGGTACGCGCTCTTGATACGCCGCCGGACATCGGCTGACAGGCCTCTGCGCTCCAGGCCGACCGTGTTGAGTCCATACAGCTTCGGCGAGGGGTTCCCAACGACCCGGCAAAAGGGAGGCACATCCTGCGGGACCCGGGACCCGCCACCCACAAACGAGTGCGCCCCGATCCGCACGAACTGGTGAATCGCCACGAGTCCGCTGATCACGGCCCAGTCCTCGATCGAGACGTGGCCGGCCATGTTGGTCGCGTTGGAGACGATGACATGGTTCCCCAGCTCGCAATCGTGGGCGATGTGGGAGTAGGCCATCAGCAGGCAGTCCGAGCCCACGATCGTCCTGCCGGAGGCCGCCGTGCCGCGGTTGAGGGTCGCGAACTCGCGGATGACCGTGCGGTCTCCGACTACGAGGGAAGTCCGCTCGCCCTCGTACTTGAGATCCTGGGGATCGGTCCCCAGCACCGCTCCATTGCCGATGCTGCAGCCGTCGCCCACCACGGTGTCCCGCTCGATCAGCGCGCGTGGCCCGATCCTGGTGTCCGCGCCGATCCTGACCGAGGGGCCGACGATCGCAAACGGCCCGACCTCGACGCCGTCCCCCAGTTCGGCCGACCGGTCGACGATGGCCGTCGGGTGCAGCGCGACGCGGCTTCCCGGGCTCGTGGGAGAACCCTTCACCGATCCACGATCCTGGCCATCATCTCGGCCTCGGCGACCACCTTGCCGTCCACGATGCCCTTCCCCTTCATCTTGCAGACGCTCCGCCGGAGACTGGTCATGGTCAGCTCGAAACGGACCTGGTCGCCCGGGATCACGGGGCGCCGCCACTTCACTTTGTCGAGCGACATGAAGTACACGACCTTGTCCTCCGGGTTTTCGACCGCGTCCATGAGGAGGAGGCCGCCGACCTGACCCATCGCCTCGACGATCAGTACCCCCGGCATGATGGGATGGTCCGGGAAGTGACCGGAAAAGAAGGGCTCGTTGATCGTCACGTTCTTCAGGCCGACGATGCGCTTGCCCGGGTCGAATTCGACCACACGGTCCACGAGGAGCATC
The DNA here is from genome assembly GCA_965116905.1 of Longimicrobiales bacterium. Taxonomy (GTDB): domain Bacteria; phylum Gemmatimonadota; class Gemmatimonadetes; order Longimicrobiales; family Gaopeijiaceae; genus Bin94. Next base: position 2,985,155 of record OZ220732.1, read on the forward strand.
GGGTAGCGGTGCGGCAGGTGCTTCATGATGTCGCGCACATCGATGGTGCGCGCCCGCTGGCCGCGGTCGTGCCGGTCCCGGATCGCGCGTGCCAGCTCGACGTTGCCCGAATGACTCGGACGGCTGGCCACGACGTGTCCGTTGAGCCTCCCGCCGATGAGGGCCAGGTCGCCCACGATGTCCCCCACCTTGTGGCGCAGAAACTCGTCCGGGAAGCGCAAATCGGGATTCATCACGCCGCCGTCACCGAGCACAACGGTGTTTTCGAGCGAGGCTCCACGCGCCAGGCCCCGCGCGCGCAGTGCCTCCACGTCCGCCTGAAAACCGAAGGTGCGGGCCGGCGCCAGCTCGCGGGCAAAACTGTCCCGATCGATCCGAAAGGCGCCGTGCTGCGTGCCGATGGCGGTGTGATCGAACTCGATCGTGGCCGAGATGAGAAGACCGTCACGGGGCAGGACCACGTACGATGCCTCGGGGTCCGCTCCGACCGTGAGCGTTTCGGGGATGTCGATGATCTCCGCCGGCAGCGACTGCGCCGTTCGCCCCGCGCGCCCGAGCGCTTCCAGATAGGGCGCGAAGCTGCCGTCCAGGATCGGGGCCTCGGGGCCGTGCAGTTCGAGCCGCGCGTTGTCCACCCCCGCCGCCGCCAGGGCCGCGAGCACGTGCTCCACGGTGAGCACCTCGACGCCGCCGGCACCGAGAGCGACCCCGAGTTCGGTCCGCGTGACGTGGTCCAGGCGCGCCGGGATTTCGGGTGCGTTCTCGATGTCCGTCCGCACGAACACGAGCCCGGAGGCCTCGGGGGCCGGACGGATGGTCAGGGTCGCCGCCTCTCCCGAGTGCACGCCGATGCCCTGCAGCTCGACGTCGCCGGCAACGGTATGTTGTCTTTCGTGTGCCATCAGCGGGTTTCCCTTTCGGCCACGCGGCGCTCCAGGCGGTCGACCCGGCGCATGACCTCCGGGAAGCGCATCAGCAGGGCCATGGCCTTGAGGTAGCTCCTGTGGTCCCGCGCGGGGTATCCCGACACGGTTTCGCCGGGGGCCACATCGCCGATGACTCCGGCCTGCGCCCCAATACGCGCTCCCGCGCCGATCCTGAGGTGTCCGACGAGGCCCGCCTGCCCGCCCATGCTGACGCCCTCGCCGGTCCGGGTCGACCCCGCGACCCCGACCTGGGCGACCAGAATGGAGCGGGGACCGATCTGCACATTGTGGCCGATGTGGACCAGGTTGTCGAGCTTCGAGCCCGCCCCGATCACGGTTCGGCCGATGGACCCGCGGTCGATGGTGCAGTTGGCGCCGATCTCGACGTCGTCCTCGATCACGCAGCCCCCGACCTGCGGCACCTTCCGATGCCGGCCCGCTTCGGTCACGTACCCGAATCCGTCCACCCCGATCCGGGTGCCCGCGTGCACGACCACGCGGCGGCCCACTTCGGTGCCCGCGTAGATGGTGACGTTCGGGAAGATCACCGAATCCGGACCGATCGACGCATCGCGTTCGATCACGCAGTTGCCGCCGATGCGCACGTTCTCACCGACGGCCACTCCCGCCCCGACGACCGCATGCGGACCGATGGCGGCACTCTCCGGGACCGTCGCGGAGTCGTGAACGGTCGCCGCCGGATGCACGCCGGAAGCGGCCTCGGGATCGGGGTGCAGCAGCGGCACCAGGACGAGAAGCGCAGCGTGGGGATCGGGCACCACAAGCCGGTCGGGAGGCCCGCCTTCCAGGTCGCACAGCTCCTCCGAGATCAGGAGGGCGCACCCGCCGCAGGCCTCCAGATCGCCGGCGTAGCGTCGGTCCGCCAGCAGCGCCAGGGCGTCCGGACCCGCGTCGTGCACCGGCGCAAACCGGCGGAAGGCGACACGGCCGTCCCCCAACACGCGGCCACCGACGGCATCGGCCGCGTGCTCCAGCGTCAGGCCGCCCGCAGCCTTCACCCACACCTCCTGCGCGAGCAGAGCTCGCACTCGCGGTTCGCCGGGCCGTCCGTCACCCTCCGGGCGAGGGATCCGTCTGCAGCCGGTTGAGGACTTCCTGCGTCAGATCCAGCGCCGGGTCTCCGGAGAGTATCGCCTGCGATGCCGAATCGAGGATCAGGGCGTAGCCGCCCTCCACGCGGATCTCCTCGATCACGGCCGTGACCCTCTCCATGATGGGCTGGAGCAGTTCCGCCTGAAGCTCCTGGAACTGGATGTCCAGTTCCTGGGTTCTGCTCTGGAGGGCCCGCTGCTGGTTCTGGAGTTCCTGCTCGCGGGCCTGGCGGGCCTCCGGGGTCATGGTCATCGCCTGCTGCTGGTACTCGTTCACGGCGGCCGTCAATCCGCGGTCCAGGAGTTGAAGCTCCGATTGGGCTTCCTGCCTGTCGGCCTCGAGTTCCTGCCGGGCTACCTGCGCCGGTTCATACTCGGCGAGTACCTGGTCGGAGTTGACGTACCCGACCCTGGCCGCCTGGGCCTGGACGGTGCCCGCGGACAGCAGCACCAGGGCCGCGGCCATGCCCATCCGGGAAATGCTCATTATTCTCTACTCCTCCGATGAGATTCGGATCACGCCGTTTCCGGCACGCGGGAACGGCAGTTCGTTGGTACGGTGGTCTTCCGCCTCGGCGGTTCGTGCTAGAAGTTCGGTCCCATCTTGAAATGTAGCTGCCACCCCGGTTCGAGCTTGTCGAAACCGTAGGCGTAGTCCAATCCGATCGGACCGAACGGCGTCACCAGCTGAACCCCGAACCCGGCCCCACGGAAGAGCCGGGAGGTATTGATGTCCCCCGGACCGTCCCACAGGTTGCCGGCGTCGAAGAACGCGGACAGTCCGATGTTGGAGTTGATCACGGCCTTGTACTCGGCCGTGGCGGAGAAGTAGGCGTTCCCCAGGCGATCGATCTGGGCGATTCCTCCTCCGCGCTCCGCGTAGTAGCCCTGTGGGGTAATGGAAGTCTCGTCATAGCCGCGCAACGGCTGCCCGAACTGCACGCCGCCCATCCAGAACGACTCGAACGGGAAGCGGGAGGCATCTCCGAAGAGCGCGCCCCCGCGCATGCTGAGGCCAAGCGCGAACTGCACTCCGCCCGGACTCACGCCGTCGCCGCCGAGCCCCCCGATCGGGATCATCCACTGCGCCTGCCCGGTGTGTTTGACAAAGTCGCCGGCGCCTCCGAGAGGTCCGCCGTTCAACTCCACGTTCCAGGTCTGCATGGAGCCGGCGGTCGGAAACAGCGGGTGGTTCAGGGTCTGGCGGGTGATTCCGAGCGAAAAGGAACTCAGCGTGCCGGGAGGCAACCCGAAGAGCGACTGGTCCTCCGAGCTGCGGAAGGACTCGTAGCTCGTGCGGGACAGCGAATAGCCGAAGAACACCCTGGTTCGCAGCGAGCCGGGGAACGGCACGCCGAAGCGGGTGGAGAACCCTCGCCTCTGCCGCCGTCCGGTCGCGAACTGATAGAAGCGGTCGGTGGAGTCGAACAGCGATAGGGAGCCGCTCACCGTGGATTGCCAAAGGGCAGGATCGGTAATACTTAGTGTGAAGCTGTTAATGTAGCGCCCGAAGTCCCACCGGATGCTGCCCGCCTTGGCTTGTCCGAAGAGGTTCGGCTGGTCGTATCCGAGGAATCCGGAGAGCCCGACACCGCCCCCCACGGCCGTCCCGAACTGCACCGAACCCGTCTGCTTCTCGGCGACATTGAAGATGATGTCGACATCGCCCGTCTCGGGGTTCGGCCGCACGTTCGGCGCGGGAAGCGGGGCTTCGAAGAAACCGAGCGACTGGATGTTCTGGTAGGACTGCAGCAGGCGTGACTGACTGTAGACGTCACCCGGGAGGAGGAAGATCTTCTCGCGGATGATGCGATCGTGGGTAAAGTCGTTGCCGGCGATGATGACCCGGTTCACATAGGCCTGGGACTGCTCCTGTATGCGCCATCCCGCGTGGACGGTGGGGTAGCCGTCGACTTCCTCACCGGTGCGCTCCCAGTAGGGATCCAGTTGCGCGTAGAGGTAGCCCTCGTTGCTGTACAGGTCACGCACGCGCTGGGCGGCCTCCTCGAAGCCCACGACATCGAAGATGCGACCAGCGTCCTCGTCCTCGTCGTCTCCGAACCCCAGGATCGAGAGGATCCCTCCCGACTCGCCGGCGAAGTAGCCCTCGAGCTGGTCCGTCTCAAAGGCGCTGTTGCCCTCGACCCGAAAATCGGCCACGCGGTACTGGGGGCCCTCGTCGACCTGCAGCTCGATGCGGGCCTTTCCCGTGGCCGGGTCGACGACCAGCGTATCGCCCAGGACGGCGAAGTCGAGAAAGCCCGCCGCCTGGTAGTACCTGGGCAGCGACTCCAGCAAGTCGACCTCGTACTCGATGTCGTCGTAGTCCCCCGTGCGGAACCAGAAGAACCCCTCCGGCTTGGTGCCCATGGCGCCGCGCAGGTCGTCGTCGGAAAAGAAGTCGTTGCCGACGAACTCGACCTGGGCGATGGTGACGCGCTGGCCTTCCTCCACCTCCAGGACGATGTCCACACTGCCGTCGTCGCCGGGCACCGGCTCGACACGCTGCTCGATGCGCGCGAAGGGCACCCCCTGGCGCCGCAGCTCCTCCCGAATGAACCCCTGTGCCTTCGCCATCGCGTTCCGGGACAGCGGAACGTTCTCCTGAAGGCCGGACTCCTCGATGACATCGCTCTCCGAAACCGACTCCAGGCCCGTGATGCGAAGCAGCCGCGTCATGGCCCTCTCGGCGACATCAAAGATGAGCACGTTCCGGCCGGTCGACGAATCGAGCGAGACCTCGATGTCCTCGTATTGGCCGGTCGCCCACAGGTTCTTGATGCCCCGCTGAATGTCGATCCAGCTGTTGAGGGTTCCCGGCCGGATCCCCGAGACGCCCACGACGTCGGCCTCCGCGAGCCTTACCATGCCGCGGGCCGCGAGCGAATCGATGCGTACGACCCCCTCCTGTCCGCCCGGGGCCTGAGCCATCGCAGGTACCGGAGCCAGGGCCGCAATCACCCACAGGGCTGCCAGAAGTCCAGGGCCGTGTCTCATGTCTTTGTCGGAGAGGCTACCGCGATGGCGAGCGCCCCTCCGTCCTCCCCCACGTCCACTTCGATCTCGTCTCCACTCCCGAACTCGGCCATGAGGATCATCTCGGAAAGCGGGTCCTCCAGGTGACGGCGGATCGCGCGCTTGAGCGGCCGCGCCCCGTACTTCTCGTCGTGACCGTGGGTGACCAGGAAGTCCACCGCTTCCTCGGTGAGCCGCAGCGACATCTCCCCCTGGGCCAGCCTCTCCTCGAGGTCTCCGAGCATGATGTGTACGATCTTCCTCAGGTCGGAACGGCTCAGGGGGTGGAACACGATCGTGTCGTCGACGCGGTTGAGGAACTCGGGATTGAAGGCCCGATGGATCTCTTCGTTGACCTTGTCCCGCATCGATTCGTAGTGCGACTTGACGTCGGCCTGCCGGAAGCCCAGGCCGCTCTTGGCGATGTTCCGCGCCCCGAGGTTCGAGGTCATGATGAGGACGGTGTTCTTGAAGTCGATCACGCGGCCGTAGTTGTCCGTGAGGTGACCCTCGTCGAGCACCTGCAGGAGGATGTTGAACACGTCGGGGTGCGCCTTTTCGATCTCGTCCAGGAGGATCACGGAATACGGACGCCTGCGAACCGCCTTCGTGAGCGCTCCCGAATCGTCATACCCCACATACCCCGGGGGTGCTCCAATGAGCCGCGAGATCGAGAAGCGTTCCATGTACTCGCTCATGTCGACGCGAATGAGCGCCTCCCTGTCCGCGAACAGGAATTCGGCGAGCGTGCGCGCCAGCTCGGTCTTCCCGACCCCCGTCGGTCCGGAGAAGATGAAGGAACCGATCGGACGGCCCGGATCCTTCAAGCCCGCCCGGCTCCTGCGTATGGCCCGCGAGATGGCCGTGATCGCGTCATGCTGGCCGACGACCCGCTTGTGGAGCTCGTCCTCCATGTTGACCAGGCGCGCGGTCTCGGCTTCGCGGATCCGCGTGACGGGAACGCCCGTCCAGCGGCTCACGATGAAGGACACGTCTTCGACGCTGATCTCGGGCCGGAAACGCCGGCGCTCTTCCTTCCAGGCGGCCTCTTCGTCGAGGATGCGCTGCTGCATCGCCCGCTCCTCGTCCCTGAGCTGGGCCGCCCGCTCGAAGTCCTGATCGCGGATCGCCTCCTCCTTCCGGTTGGCCACTTCGGCAAGCTGGGCCTTCAGGTCCTCGACCTCGGGGGGCGGCACCTGACTGGCGATGCGCGCGCGGGCTCCGGCCTCGTCGATCACGTCGATGGCCTTGTCGGGAAGGAACCGGTCGGTGATATAGCGGTCCGACAGCCGGGACGCGTGCGCCAGCGCGTCGTCGGGGATCGTGATCTTGTGATGGTCCTCGTAGTGGCCCCGCAGGCCGGCCAGGATCGCGATGGTCTCCTCGACCGTGGGCGGATCGACGATCACGGGTTGGAAGCGGCGCTCGAGCGCGCCGTCCTTCTCGACGTATCGGCGGTACTCGTTCAGGGTCGAGGCCCCGATGCACTGGAGCTCACCCCGTGCCAGGGCCGGCTTGAGCATGTTCGATGCGTCGATCGCACCCTCTGCCGCACCGGCTCCCACGAGGGTATGCAGCTCGTCGATGAACAGGACGACGTTGCGGCTGCTGGAGATCTCGTTCATCACCGCCTTGAGGCGCTCCTCGAACTGCCCCCGATACTTCGTGCCGGCAATCACCGCGGCCATGTCCAGCGCGAGGACCCGGTGCTCCCGCAGGCTCTCGGTGACCTCGCCGCGAGAGATCAGCTGCGCAAGGCCCTCGACGATCGCGGTCTTCCCCACCCCGGGCTCGCCGATCAGCACGGGATTGTTCTTCTTGCGCCGACAGAGGATTTCGGTGACGCGCTCGATTTCGCTCTCGCGTCCGATGGTCGGGTCCAGCTCTCCCTTGCGCGCAAGCGAAGTGAGGTCTCGACAGAAGTGGTCCAGCGCGGGCGTCTTCGACTTCTTCTCGCCGCGCGACGGTGACGGTCCGGGCGGCGTTGAGGCCGCGGCGCCGGCCGGAGCGCCGGACGTGCCCGTCGAAGCCACGTCCGATCCCAGCACCTTCAGCGTCTCCGCACGTGCTTCCTCGATGGTAATGCCGAGCGAATTGAGGACCTGGGCGGCGATTCCCTTGCTCTCGCGCAACAAGCCCAGCAGCAGGTGCTCGGTCCCGACGTAGGAGTGATTGAGTTCGCGCGCCTCGGCCATCGCGAACTCGAGCACCTTCTTGGCCGGCGAAGTGTACGGGAGCTCACCCAGGGCAATCGTCGCCTTCCCCTTGCGAACCGACTCCTCGACCCGCTCGTGGATCCGGTCCAGGTCCACGCTGAGATTGCCGAGAACATGGGCGGCCACGCCCTCACCCTCCCGGATAAGCCCCAGGAGGATGTGCTCCGTCCCCACGTAGTCATGCTGCAGGCGGATCGCCTCCTGGCGGGCCATCGACAGGACCTTGCGGACTCTTTCCGTGAAGTTGTAGTTCATGGCCGTGCGCTTTTCGGGGCCTTCGTCGCTTTTCGCGTGCAATCGCCGCCGTAGTACAAAATCGCCCTCATTCTCCCGCACCGGAAGTGGGTGGCGTGCTCTCGGCACCGAGGACCTTCCGCACATAAGCCGCCCGGTGGGCCTGCCGTTCGGGCCCGGGGAGTTCGCGGCCGGCGGCGCGGTCAAGGTGCGCGGCCTGCGAAAACATCATGATTCCGTTCAGCGTGACGACCTCCAGACCGGGCAGGAGCTTCAACGAAACACCCAGCCGCACGCCGGACAGGAGCTGCATCAGGTCCTTGTAGCTGAGCAGGCGGGCGTAGCGCAGAAGCCCGTACGCGCGCCAGATCTTGTCCTCGGTCACGGACGCCGCGTCGCGCATCAGCACCTGCCGCGCCTGGATCTCCGTCTGAATGACGGTTGAAACGATGCGGCCCAGGTGGTCCACGAGGTCTTCCTCGCTCTTCCCCAGCGTGGTCTGGTTGGAGATCTGGAAGAAGTTTCCGACCACATCCGAGCCCTCGCCGTACAGGCCCCGCACGGTCAGTCCGACCTGCGCAATGCCCTTCAGGACCTTCTCGATCTCCTTGGTGAGGACCAGTCCCGGCAGATGCACCAGCGCCGAGGCCCGAAGTCCGGTCCCGGTGTTGGTGGGGCAGGAGGTCAGGTATCCGAAGTCGTGGTGGTAGGCCACGTGCAGACCGCTTCCGAGCGCGTCGTCGATCTGGTCCGCGAGAGTCCACGCCTCCATGACGCGGAGTCCCGAAACGAGGCTCTGCAGCCGCAGGTGATCCTCTTCGTTGACCATGATGCTGACCGGCTCGCCCGGCGCGGCGATGACGGCCGCGCCCCCGGTTGGCCCGTTCCCCCCGCTCCCCGCAAGATCGCTGGAGATCAACCGCCGTTCGAGGAAGATCCGGCGCGTCCGGCCGTCCATCTCGGCGACGGGCATGACGACGGTGCCCGCAGGCATCTCACCCGTCTCCGCGGCCCGTGAAACGACGCCGAGAATCGTCTCTCGATCGTCGTCGTCCGCGCGTGCCACATACGGGTACCCATGCAGGTTTCTCGCAAGACGGACGCGGGTCGAGAGCACGATGTCCGAGTGCGGCCCGCCGGCGTCGAGCCAGCCGAGTCCGAAGTCGGGTGCGGTGCCGAGGTGGTCCATCGCCCTACGATCCTGCCGGCTCGAGGTCGCGTATCTGGTCCCTGAGCACCGCGGCGCGTTCGAAGTCCTCCACCTCGACGGCGTGCTTCAGCCGCCGGCGGAGACCGTCAAGGCGCCTGCCGACCTCGGCAGCGCCGGCATCGGGCGGCAGGTATACCTTGCCGACGTGCTGGTTCGCCCCGTGGATCCGCTTGAGGAGACGCCGCAGGCTGGGCTCGAACGCCGTGTAGCACTGCGGGCAGCCCAGGCGGCCGCGCTCGCGGAAACGATCGAAGGTGAGGTCGCAGGAGCTGCAGGTCTTGCCTGCCGAGGCGCCCGTCGGCTCACCGGGTTCGCTGAGCTTGGCCAGGAAGTCCGAGACCCCCCAGTCGGGCTTTTCGCTGATTCCCTTGGCTTCGGCACAGGACTCGCACAGAAACTGCACGGAGATCTTGTTGTCCACGACCTGCGTCAGGTGGACGGAGGCAGGGCTCTCGCATCCTGGCCCGTCGCAGATCCTGACGGGATCAGACATTTTCCAGTACCCCTTCCTTCAGCCTCAGGACCCTGTCGGCCCTGCCCGCCAATCCACGGTTGTGCGTTACGACCACGAGCGCAACACCATGGCGCTCCTTCATGTCGAAGATCAGGTCCTGAACTTCCCTGCTGGTGAACGTGTCCAGGTCACCGGTCGGCTCGTCCGCGAGAATGATCAGGGGCTCATTGACCAGCGCGCGGGCCACCGCGACTCGCTGCTGCTCCCCACCCGACAGTTCGCGCGGCTTGTGGCCGAGTCTCTCGCCGAGGCCGACCTGTGACAGCAGCTCCTCCGCCTTTCCGCGTGCCGCACGCGGCCCGTCGCCGCGGATCAGGGCCGGCATCATGACGTTCTCCAGCGCGCTGAAGTCCCGCAGCAGGTGGTGGAACTGGAAGACGAAGCCGATTCTGCCGTTGCGCAGTTCGGCGGCCTCCTCGTCCGGCAGCGAGGAGACCTCGACGCCGCCGACGAGCACCGAGCCGCCCGAAGGACGGTCCAGCGCTCCGAGCAGGTGCAGCAGCGTCGATTTGCCCGAGCCGCTGGCCCCCACGATCGCCACCGCTTCGCCCCATCCCAACGCGATATCGACCCCCCGGAGAATATGGAGATCCGGACCGGCCGCACCGGCGTAGGTCCGTTCCAGGGCCCTGGCCACCAGGGGCAGCGTATCGCCGGGAGACGTGCCCAGGGAAAGTCCGGCATCCGGGGAAGGTCCGCTGTGGACGGCGTCATTCATGCCTGATCGCTTCCACCGGCACCAGCCCCGACGCCTGCCTCGCCGGATAGATCGTGGCCAGCAGGGATACCAGAAGGCTGCCTCCCGCGATCCATACGATGTCCCAGGGCGACAGGGACACCGGGAGGTTGTCCACGAAGTAGATGTCGGGCGGAATGGGGATCAGCCCGTAGCGCTCGATCAGGACCGACAGCACGAGACCGAGGGAGAGGCCCGCCAGTGTACCGCTGATTCCGATCCAGAGACCCTGATAGACAAAGGTGCGCAGCGTGTCGCGGCGCGTCAGCCCCATGGCCTTCAGAATGCCGATCTCCTTGGTGCGGTTGACGACGACCATGACCAGGGTGCCCACGATGTTGAAGGCCGCGACCAGTACGATCAGCGACACGATCACGGCCATCGCCAGCTTTTCCAGCTTCAGGGCGGAAAACAGCTGCCGGTGGGTCTGTGTCCACGGCTCCACCACGTATGGCCACCCCCCCAGGGCCTCATGGACCGCGTCGGCCACGGCCGGGGCGTTCCACAGGTCGTCCGTGCGCCCGGCGATGTAGGAGGTGGTCCCGGACCCGAGTTCCAGGAGGTTCTGAACGTCCCCGAGCCCGGCGTAGCCGTTGCGCATGTCGAAGTCGTAGTGTCCGGTGGCGAAGATGCCCGACACCACCCAGTCGTCCATCCGGGGCAGGTAGTCTCCGTTCGGGCTCACCTTCACGTTTTCCAGCGAGATGATGCGGATGGTGTCTCCCTTGAAGAGACTCATGCGCTGCGCGATTCCCATGCCGAGGACCACGGGCGTGAGGTCCCCCGGAGCGTGGTCGAGCGAGATGGCCCCCGATCGCAGGCTGTCGGCCATCATGGTGACCGCTATGCCCGGGCGGTCCAGATCCACGCCGTACAGATCCATGACCTCGGCGTAGTCGGACCGGAGTATGCCCACCCGCGTGTATCCCATGGGCGACGCCGACACCACGCCGTCGACCGCCTCGATCCTTTCGACCACGCGCTCCCAGTCGTCCAGGCGCAGTGACGCACCGGACTGCAGCACCATGAAGTGGGGATACGAGCCCAGGATCTTGTCCCGCAATTCGTTCTGCATCCCCGTCATCACACCAATCACGACCACCAGGGCGGTAACACCCACGGTCACCCCGCCCAGCGAGATCCAGGTGATGAAGGACAGGAGCCGCCCGCCTCTTCGGGAAGCCAGGTATCGGCGCGCCAGAAACCACGCCAGGCGCGTTCGCGACATCGTCGCGGGACCTGCGCTCATCCCTCTTCCCGGAGGGTGGGAAAGAGGATCACGTCACGGATCGACGCCTGGTCGGTGAGCAGCATGACCAGCCTGTCGATCCCGATCCCCACACCTCCCGTAGGGGGCAGTCCGTATTCCAGCGCCCGGATGTAGTCCTCGTCCACCATCTGCGCCTCCGCGTCGCCTGCGGCCCTCAGCGCCGCCTGGTCCTCGAAGCGAGCCCGCTGTGCGATGGGATCGTTCAACTCACTGAACGCGTTGGCCACCTCTTCTCCCGCCACCATCAGCTCGAAGCGCTCCGACAGGTGGGGAGCTCCGCGCCTGGGCTTGGCCAGCGGACTCAACTCCCTTGGATGATCCAGCACGAAGGTGGGTTGCAGGAGCCCGGGCTGCACCAGTTCGCCGAAGAGCTTGTCGAGCAGCTTGCCGCGGCCCGCCCCGTCGACGTCCGAGGCACCCAGGCCCCGGGCCCGGTCGCGCAACTCCTCCACCGGCGCCTCCAGCGGATCGCTCCCGAGGGCGGCGGCGAGCGCGTCGACGAACGAGATACGCGCGAACGGAGGCGTGAATGCGATTTCGGTCCCCTGGAACGAACAGCGGCCGTCGCCGTTCGTGCTCTCCGCGAGCGTCGCGACCAGGCGCTCGACCATGTCCATCATGTCCTCGTAGTCGGCAAAGGCCTGGTAGAACTCCAGCATCGTGAACTCGGGGTTGTGGAAGCGGTCGATCCCCTCGTTGCGGAAGTCCTTCGAGATCTCGTACACGCGATCCATGCCGCCCACGATCAGCCGTTTCAGATAGAGTTCGTCGGCGATGCGCAGGTAGAGCACCCGATCCAGCGTGAGATGCCGGGTGACGAAGGGCCGTGCCGATGCGCCGCCGTACAGCGGCTGCAGGACAGGCGTCTCGACCTCCAGGAATCCCAGGTCGTCGAGAAACCGTCTCGCAGCCGTGATGATCCGGGTCCGCGCGCGAAAGACCTCCCGGACGCCGGGGTTCACCGCCAGGTCGGCGTAGCGCTGCCGGTAGCGCGACTCGCGGTCCGTGAAGCCGGACCAGGTCGTCGACTCGCCGGTCTCCTCGTCCTTCTCCACCTTGCCCAGCGGCAGCGGACGGAGGGCCTTGCAGAGCAGCTGAAAGGAGGTGGCGCTTACCGTGACCTGACCCATGCGTGTGCGAAACAGGCTGCCCTCGACCCCGATCCAGTCGCCCAGGTCCAGAAGATCCAGGAGCTCGTATGCATCCGCTCCCAGGACGTTGCGCCTGAAATACACCTGCACCCGGCCGGTGTGATCCTCCAGGTCGGCGAAAGCGCTCCGTCCGTGGGAACGAAAGCCGACGATGCGCCCGCCCCAGCGCCCGACCTCGGCGCGGTCCTCCTCAGGCGCCCCTGCAGCCTCCTGTGCCTCGAACGATGCGACGGAGCGGGCGGCCTGGCGAGTCACGTCGTACGAATACGCGAACGGCTCGACGCCCCGTGCCCGCAGCGCCTCGAGCTTCTCGCGGCGCGCGCGCATCACCCGCGACAGATCCTCGGGTCCGGTGTCCATCTACGCCGCCACCGTGGCCCCGAACTTCTTCAGGTAGGCTTCGATAAAGGGGTCCAGCGCACCGTCCATCACCGCGCTCACGTCGCCGTTCTTCACCTCGGTGCGGTGGTCGTTGACCATTGTATAGGGGGCGAAGACGTAGGAACGGATCTGATTGCCCCACGCGATTTCGGTCTTGGAGGACTCCAGGGCCTGCTTCTCACGCTCCTTCTCCTCGCGGGCGCGCTGATAGAGCGCCGCCTTGAGCATCTTCATGGCCGTGGAGCGGTTCTTGTGCTGCGATCGTTCCTGCTGGCACGAGACGACGATCCCCGTGGGCTCGTGGGTGATGCGTATCGCCGAATCCGTCTTGTTGACGTGCTGCCCGCCTGCGCCCGAGGCGCGGAACGTATCGATTCTCAGGTCGGATTCGTCGATCTCGATTTCGATCTCGTCGTCGAGAACCGGGTACACGAAAACGGAGGCGAACGAGGTGTGCCGCCTCGACTGGGAGTCGAAGGGTGAAATCCTCACCAGACGATGGACGCCCTTTTCCGCGCGCAGGTAGCCGTACGCGTGATCGCCGCTCACTTCGATGGTCACGCTCTTGATGCCCGCCTCTTCCGCGGGCTGCAGGTCGAGAACCCGTATGCCGTATCCGCGCCGCTCGGCCCAGCGCATGTACATCCGGGAGAGCATCTCGGCCCAGTCCTGGGATTCGAGACCGCCCGCGCCCGGGTGAATCGTGAGCATCGCCTCGCGGTGATCGTCCTCGCCCTGCAGCATCGTCTTCAGCTCCAGGGCCGCCACACCGTCTTCGAGCGCACGGATCTCGTCGCGCCATTCCCCTGCCAGATCGGCATCGTCCTCTTCCGCGAGAAGCGCGCTCAGCTCCTCGAGCTCCTCCGCCCCCGCGCGCAGGGAATCCCATGGACCCACCCACTCCTTGAGGCGATTCGACTCGTCGATGACGCGCCTGGCGGCTTCCGGATCATCCCAGAACCCCTGGCTGGCCATCTTCTCTTCGAGGACCACCAGTCTCTCGCGCCGACCCCCGATGTCAAAGATACCCCCGAAGTTCTTCGATGCGCCGAAGGGCGGCGCGCAGTCGCGAGGGCCTGTCGTTTGTCGTCGCCATGGGCTTGACCGATTCTGGCTTGGAGGTTGGTCCCGCCGGTCAGGGTGGTTCGGCCCAGAAAGATACGCAAAGCCACGGCGCCGCGTGGAGACCCGGCAGAAACCCGCGCGGCACCCGGATGGTCAGAACTGCACGCCGAAGGTCACGTGGATCGGCTGGCTTTCACCCGTGATCAGCGACCGCGTCAGGGACTTGGCCAGGTTCAGGTCGAAGCGGTCGAGGCGAAACCCCACGCCGACGGACGCGCCGTCGGTCTGGTCCAGTTGTCCGGCCACGTAGCCGCTGCGCACGAAGAAAAGGTCGGCGGCCGAGTAGCTCAGCCCCAGGTACAGAGAGGGAGAGCCGGGTTCCCGCGCGCGGTCCTCCGCCTCCACCGTCACCCAGAGGTCCATCAATCCGTCGTCGACGAAGCGGTGCAGGATCTCGTAGGCCGCGGCCACGCGAACGCGCGTCGGCAGCGGATCGGACTGCTCCTGGTTGGCGATCTGGAAGTCGGTCCCGGCGTGCGCCAGCATCCAGCCGAAGCGCAGCGGGATGTCCGCGAAAGGCCGGGCCTGCAATCCCACGTCGAGCGCGTAGGCCGAACTCGTGGTCTCGAGGTCGGGGCATTGGCCGCGGCAACCCACACGGAACTGTACCACCTTCATGTTGACGCCCGCGTGAATCCGTCCCGGCAATGTGGTCGCGAAGCTCGCGATGCCCAGGTGATTCCGCACCGAAATCGATCCCAGCACATCTCCGAACTCGTCCCGCAAATCCTGCGTGCCGCTGTCGAGCAAGAGATAGGAAATCCCGAAGGTGCCCACGCGGTTCCAGGGAAACAGAACGTTGACGGCGGTCGCCTCGCCGGACAGCTGATCACCCCTGTACACCATGGCGCGCCGCTCGGGCTGCCCGGCCAGGGAGGCCGGGTTCCAGAACGCGCCTTCGTCACTCTGGAGCGCGGTCATCGCCCGCCCCAGTCCCACCCCCTGGGCGCCAACGG